>NZ_CP118494.1:0-3517500 GCF_028885395.1 Roseovarius tolerans | reverse complement strand
AGCCATCCGGTGGAGAGATCACTAGTGAGAATGATGACATGAGTAGCGACAAAGAGTGTGAGAGACACTCTCGCCGAAAGTCCAAGGGTTCCTGCTTAAAGCTAATCTGAGCAGGGTAAGCCGACCCCTAAGGCGAGGCCGAAAGGCGTAGTCGATGGGAACCAGGTTAATATTCCTGGGCCAGATGGAAGTGACGGATTGCAGAGGTTGTTCATCCTTATCGGATTGGATGGGCCGCTGAGCAGTTCCTGGAAATAGCTCCATCATGAGATCGTACCCTAAACCGACACAGGTGGACTGGTAGAGAATACCAAGGCGCTTGAGAGAACGATGTTGAAGGAACTCGGCAAAATACCTCCGTAAGTTCGCGAGAAGGAGGCCCGGTTCCTAGGCAACTAGGGGCTGGGGGCACAAACCAGGGGGTGGCGACTGTTTACTAAAAACACAGGGCTCTGCGAAGTCGCAAGACGACGTATAGGGTCTGACGCCTGCCCGGTGCCTGAAGGTTAAAAGGAGAGGTGAGAGCCTTGAATTGAAGCCCAGGTAAACGGCGGCCGTAACTATAACGGTCCTAAGGTAGCGAAATTCCTTGTCGGGTAAGTTCCGACCTGCACGAATGGCGTAACGACTTCCCCGCTGTCTCCAACATCGACTCAGCGAAATTGAATTGCCTGTCAAGATGCAGGCTTCCCGCGGTTAGACGGAAAGACCCCGTGCACCTTTACTACAGCTTCGCACTGGCATCAGGATTGTGATGTGCAGGATAGGTGGTAGGCTTTGAACCCGTGACGCCAGTCGCGGTGGAGCCTCCCTTGAGATACCACCCTTCGCACTCTTGATGTCTAACCGCGGCCCGTTATCCGGGTCCGGGACCCTGCGTGGCGGGTAGTTTGACTGGGGCGGTCGCCTCCTAAAGCGTAACGGAGGCGCGCGAAGGTTGGCTCAGAGCGGTCGGAAATCGCTCGTTGAGTGCAATGGCAGAAGCCAGCCTGACTGCGAGACTGACAAGTCGAGCAGAGTCGAAAGACGGCCATAGTGATCCGGTGGTCCCGAGTGGAAGGGCCATCGCTCAACGGATAAAAGGTACGCCGGGGATAACAGGCTGATACTGCCCAAGAGTCCATATCGACGGCAGTGTTTGGCACCTCGATGTCGGCTCATCTCATCCTGGGGCTGGAGCAGGTCCCAAGGGTACGGCTGTTCGCCGTTTAAAGAGGTACGTGAGCTGGGTTTAGAACGTCGTGAGACAGTTCGGTCCCTATCTGCCGTGGGTGTAGGATACTTGAGAGGAGTTGCCCCTAGTACGAGAGGACCGGGGTGAACGAACCACTGGTGGACCTGTTGTGGCGCCAGCCGCAGTGCAGGGTAGCTATGTTCGGACAGGATAACCGCTGAAGGCATCTAAGCGGGAAGCCCCCCTCAAAACAAGGTATCCCTGAGGGCCGTGGTAGACCACCACGTCGATAGGCCGGAGATGTAAGCGCAGCAATGCGTTCAGTTGACCGGTACTAATGGCCCGATAGGCTTGATTTGATCCAGTAACAACAAGACTGGAAACACAATCAAAAGCATACACAAATACACAATGTACATGACTTGGAATACTCCAGCCGAAGGACAGGCGGCTGGTGACACCCGTCCTCGTAGCCCTCCGGGCGCCAGGACAAACAAAGTCCTCAAGTAGCCGAGAGGTGGTAGGACATAAAAAACGTCCTCAAGTAGCCAAAAGGCGATAGGTCAAACAGTATGTGTCTCGGATTTTTCCCGGTTTGGTGGTCATAGCACGAGCAAAACACCCGGTCCCATCCCGAACCCGGCCGTTAAGTGCCGTCGCGCCAATGGTACTGCGTCTCAAGACGTGGGAGAGTAGGTCGCCGCCAAACCTGGTAAAATCCGAAACACAAAACGTATCTCTCAACGATGACACCAAGCCCCAACACTCTCCCGATGGGGCAACACCAAAACGGCCAAACCCCAAAACGGGAAATGCCGATACGGGCCAAACGCCCAAAACAAAGCGTCGCGGGATGGAGCAGTCCGGTAGCTCGTCAGGCTCATAACCTGAAGGTCGTTGGTTCAAATCCAACTCCCGCAACCAAATTACTAAACAATATCAAGTGCTTAAAGCCTGACCTAATCAGTCGGGCTTTTGCTTGTGCAATTCTTGTCAACGCCTTGTCAACGTTTGACGAGTCCCCCCTGAAAAATGGGGCTTTTTGCGTTTGGGCACGATCAGCAGCAGCGTCGCGTTTCGGGGTGCTCTTCAGAGTGAAGTTATGTTTGCTGAACATTCTGCGAAAAGTCCAAGTATGCCGTTTAGGGCCAACTTGGGGTGCTTTACCGGTCTGTCGGCGATGCCCGCAAGATTGCGTCGCATTGGCGCGCACACTTGGACGCAGCGTTGGAGCGGTTGCCATCCGTGAAGGCCCTTTTGGAAGTGCTTTCGTGCTGTCTATATTGGTTGAATAGGGGGCATAATTCCGTCCTTGTCTGGTGACCTTCGCTGGGACGCGATCGCATAAGGCAGCTTTTGTTGAGGCTGTTTTTGAGGATCTTAGTGATTTGAGGGAATCTTCGGGGGCCAGGTCAGGAACTGCGTTGCGCCACCGTTGGTAGCGCACTGTGAATGAAAACAGTTATTAAACGGATGTGCGGCGAGTGGTCGGATTGAGAACGATGACCGGTTCCTATGACACAGCGAATAACAGCTCGACTTACCAAGCGGAAATCAATCATTCGCCCGGGACGCGACTATATTGCTGGATCGCCATCGGAACAGCGGGCCGTGCCACCATCACCGAAGACGTCGTACTTCAGTACCTGCAAAATCACATCGCTAATCCTACCGACGCAAGTCGGTAGTGGTTTAGTATCAAAGTAAAGCCAATATAGTATGGATTCAAAACTATATACTTGTCAATACAGCGGGCAAACGCTATATATTTCCATGAATGTATAAGGGAGGAAAGAGTCTCAAATGGACAGCCGCACTATCACCGAACAACTGATGCACCTTGGGCGAATTGTGTCAGGTGATGGCCTCGTGGAGGGGTTGACGCCGGGCCAGTGGGCTATTCTGAGATATTTCGCCCACGCAAATCGTTTTTCGCAGACTCCATCTGCGTTTGCTGCCTTTCACGGCATAACCCGCGGCTCGGCCTCCCAGGCTATCAAGAGCATGGTGACACAGGGTTATTTGCATCAGGCCCGATCCAAGGCCGACGGGCGCAGTGTGCGATTGGGCTTGACGAATAAGGCCCGAGCCTTAGTGGTCAACGATCCAATCGAAGTTCTGGTCGAGGCGGTGGAGGCTTTACCTCCAGGCGTCCGGGGAGGCTTTTCCAGTATTCTACAGCGCATGTTGGGGCGCGTCGCCCTTGCGACGGGCAAGCCGCATTTTGGCGTTTGCGAAAGCTGTGCGCATTTCGCTGACGGTGGCGGCTGTGAGGAAGGTCGGCCCATACATCTATGCACGTTCCAGCAGGAACTGCTCATGGAAGAAGATCTGGGCAGGCTCTGCATCGATTTCACTCCGGAAAAGCCTGCGCCCAAAGCTGGGGTCGGCTTGCGATGACCCATCCCTTCACGGAAGTTGCAAGTATTGTTGATCGTGATGCCGTGATCAACGCCGAGGCGCGGGCACCAAAACTGAGCCTTTCCGTCGAATCCTTGAAAGAAGATATGGGAAACAGCCCTGTTGCCGATGTCGCAGAGACTGATCGCAGAACGAGAGTTGAGGTGTGTTCATTCAAACCAAAGCAACCCAGATTCCGACTCATTTCAGATTGTAGCCTCGTCGATTGGTTGCGGAAATTTGAACGGCGAACTTCACAGCGCAGGAGGATGCGTTCCTTCATTGTCGGAGCGGCCACGTCCCAAGAAATTGAGAGCATCGCCAGCTCTCCTGAATAGACGGTACCGACCATATGAAAATGCAAGTTTACGATATTGATGTTCACGCTCTGGCTGGGATGCGTGCCGATGAGATTGTCCACACCGTGCTCGACATCCGCGAACAAATTGAGGTGAAGACCTGCGCCATCGAGGGCAGCCAGTGGATTCCCATGCAGAGTATTCCTCAACACATGGAGGTCTTGTCCCGTGCTTCTCCAGTTATTGTGCAGTGTCATCACGGCGTGCGCAGCGCCATGGTGACGGAATTCCTGCGCAACAATGGCTTTGAAAATGCCTGGAACCTGGCTGGCGGGATTGATGCCTGGTCCCGGCTGATCGAGCCGGACATGCCACGCTATTAAGGAGGACAAAAATGGATATTTCAGCCGCTCCGCTTTACGTCAAAACGTTAACGCAAGGCCGCCACACTGTGACTGCACCGCGTCAAGGTCTCTGCGAAATCACAGGAGATATCCTGACCTGGATCGAGTCACAGAAAGTGACGACCGGACTGTTGACTCTCTATCTGCGCCATACCTCCGCCTCACTTCTCATTCAGGAAAACTATGACCTGGACGTGCTGCGCGATTTGGAAGATTTCTTCGCAGCGCAGGCACCGGAAGACACTACGCTTTACCGGCACATCGCTGAAGGCGCTGACGACATGCCGGCCCACATCAAAGGCGCGCTGATGCAGACGCACCTTGCCATCCCGGTCTGCGATGGCGACCTGCTTTTGGGCCGTTACCAGGGTATCTTCCTGTTCGAGCATCGACAGACACCGCGAGCCCGCGAAATCGTTCTCCATATTGAAGGCCAATGATGGCGCAACCCCTAAGAACCGCAAACAAGTAGGCAAAACGATGACTCCTTTCGATACAACCCAATTGGTGCCTGATATCCGTTCGATTTACGGAGCGAAGAACTCGATCGGCTGTGTACCGCCGTCATCCGCCGGGAGGATGCGCAAGCTGCCTCTCAACGGTGGCGAACCTCTCGTTTGCAAGAACGTCCTGTGGCCGTCCCAGCGTCTTGGGCGGTTTCTGGAGAGCGGTGCGCTCGACGAACTCACTCTGCTACCAACGGCTCGCAACTTGCACGCTACGCCAACAATCTTTGCGCCGCTGGCGTCAGCGTGTGAGCCGATCACCCGCAAACCGAAAGGCCATGACTTTGTTATCGACCGTCATACAAAAACACCGGCAATTTCACGACATATGAGTGTTACGGGCGGCTTGCTGCATGGCCATCCCGCGATTCCCCCGTTTCCAGCCTGAGCAACCAACAAAACAAGAGAGTTGAAACATGTTCATACAAACCGAACAAACGCCCAATCCAGCAACGCTCAAGTACATTCCCGGCGTCGAGGTAATGGACAAGGGAACAGCAAGCTTCCCGACGCGGGAAGAGGCCGCCCGCTCACCTTTGGCCCGCCAACTTTTCGAAGTGAACGGCGTCGATGGCGTGTTCTTTGGCGGTGACTTTATTACCGTCACCAAAACCCATGACATCGACTGGACGACGATCAAGCCCGCGATCTTGGGCACGATTATGGGCCATTTTACGTCCGGGCAACCCCTGCTGAACTCAGATGCAAGTACGTCAAGCCATGCCGAATCGGATGATGAGGACGAACTGGTAACCCAGATCAAAGAGCTTCTGGACACGCGCGTCCGCCCGGCTGTCGCCCAAGATGGCGGCGACATCCTGTTTCACGGTTTCGAGCGGGGCGTCGTCTACCTGCAACTGCAAGGTGCCTGCTCGGGCTGCCCGAGTTCGACGGCAACGTTGAAAGGGGGCATCGAGAATATGTTGCGGCATTACATCCCGGAAGTGATCGAAGTGCGAGCGGTATGACGTCAAAACAGTACATCAAAGGCGAAATGGGCGCAGCGACGAAAGACTGGAATGCTTGGGCAGTGTTCACTGCGGCTGAACTTAAAATGAAGCTTGCCGAGCTTCAGAAGCTTGTTGACAGTGGTATGCTGACAGATCGTTCGTTGGAGCATCAGCTTACAGAAATAGGGATTATCGAGAATGAGTTGGCCGGACGCAATGACGCGTGACAGTTATGCAAAGTTCAAGAACGATCTGGGCGTCCCCGAAATCCGAATTGGCGTGAAAGAGTTCAAATGCGCAGGCGTTTCAGCGCCCCAGGATCACCCGCATATCTATCTCAATATGGGTGCGGCGGACACGATACTCTGTCCCTATTGTGCGACCTTGTTTAGCTATGATCCCCAGCTCAAACCGCGTGAGGCCGATCCGCCGGGCTGCGTATTTTCAGACAATATCAATGGATAGAAACATCAACTTTCCCGCAATCTGCGCAGGCCCAACGGCCAATTTCGTGCATTTGGTGCGTAAATCTTCTACCAACACGATCTGCCGTCCAAGTTTACACTTAGCAATGGACTCCCGGATCAGCCCTTAGTCAAGAGGGTGGGATGTGACAATTAGAGCGCGTTTTTGGCTAATTTCGATTTGTAGCGCTATACCGCTTCTACTCCAAAACCCGAAAGTTCTCGTGGGTTATGACGCGGAAGTTGTCTGACACTTTGTCGCGGAATTTCTGCCATTCCTGCGGGATGGTCTCACGCATGAATGCAAGGATGGCGTTGGCGAACTGCTTCTGACTTGGGTAGTAGCGATTATGGGTGACGTATTGATGCAAGACCGCCCAAAGACGTTCAATTGGATTGAGATGTGGTCAATAGGGCGGCAGTTGGATCAGATGGATACGGCAGGCTGTCCTTGCAAGAAAAGCCCTGACATCGGGCCCTTTGTGGTAGGCGGCGTTGTCCCAGATGACATGAATGACGCGCTTGCCGGGGTTGCGCGCTTCGATCTTGGTCAGAAGCTGCGCGGCACTGACCCCATCGACGGTCGTGGGTTCGACAAAGGGTGCATCGAAGGTTTCGAGGTTCACAGCCCCATGAATGTTCATGCGACCACGCCCCGCCGCGCTGAGAACCGCTGGATTTGATCCAACCTTCACCCAGCCAAATGCGGGCTTGGTCTGGTATTCCGGATGCACCGCGTCCGCGAAGTAGGCGGCTTCATCTGCTGGTAACTCGCGCATCAGGCGTTCGTAGGATGCGATGAAAGCGGCCTGCATTTGCGCTGATGCCACGCGTGGCAGGGGCTTGGGCTTGCGGTATTCAAAACCCAGTCGGGCCAGAAGTTTGATGCAGCCAGAATTTGAGTAGTCCAGACCAAATTCAGCACAGATATGGGCCCTGATCTCGACCGTAGAGCGACAGAAGCGTTCTTCCAGCCAAGCGCACAACCCAGCCTCCTGTGCCTGCGACATACGGGACTGACCGCCCTTCCAGCCGTCATAGGCAAGCGCATCCCAGCCATCTTGCCGGTAGCTCTTATACCAGCCACGGATGGTGTCGTCGTCCAGGTAAAGAAATTTAGCAATCCGAGCGCAGCTTTCCCCATCGTCGAGCAGCAGGATCGCATTTGCCCGACGGGCAATACCGTGGTCTTCGCGCTGACGGCGCACGCACGCCTCAAGCTCAATGCGGTCTGATGAGGAAAGAAAGCCAGGACGGATCATAGGCATATGATGAATCGTTCCAAACACAGCCGTCAAGACATCAAATTCGGCTTCCGCAGGACTCGGAGTATACTTCATATATTGGTTACTCAAAGCTGCCCGAAACTGAAAAACAACCGGCATCATATTTCGCAAAGCGTCTGAAAAATGTGCCCGCTTGGCTTTGGTGGATCGCGGTACGACGCGAAATCAGGCTGATCATCGTAAGGTTGCGAAAGACGAGTGGCAGATTACTCGAATAGCGAAAAATCATTGTGCTGTAGCTCAGTGCCGCACGCCGGTCGAGATGGGCCCGGCTGTCAGAATCCCGGGTGCGGACACTCCGGCCAGGAAGGCCGCCGAGCCGGCCAACGGGTTCCTGCGCGTCTTGTCAAATTCATCGATAATCTTGTCCTTTCATTGATTTTCTGCTCGACGCAAATGCGGTATCGTAACTAGGACCGGGAGAGAAGCGGCGATCACTGTCCAATTGTCCGGGACCACCTCATTTGGGCTTCGGGCTGAAATACTTGTCGAACTTGTTCTCTACGCCGTCATAATCGGCAGCATCTGCCGGAGCCTCGCCTTGCTGGATGATGTTCGGCCAATTAGCGGAAAAGTTGCGGTTGAGTTCAAGCCAAGCCTCGGCACCTTGATCGGTGTCCGCTAGGATTGCATCTGCGGGACATTCCGGTTCGCAGACGCCGCAATCGATGCATTCGTCCGGATGAATGACGAGCATGTTTTCGCCTTCGTAAAAGCAATCGACGGGGCAGACCTCAACACAGTCCGTATATTTGCACTTGATGCAGGATTCCGTTACCACATAGGTCATCTGAGGTCGTTCATTTGTGGCGGAAGCGCTCTTGCCAAAGCGCGCTGAGGCATTTTTGGGCTTATCATCTGAGAGGGTCCTTTCGACATTGACTTCGGGCGTTTCGCTTTCAACTTCATGATGTCGTTAATGGCTTTCGGCGATTGCAGACGAGCAGGAACAAGATCGTCAGACCGAGCGCCGTAGTCCAGATTGTTTTGGCAACCAACGGGATGCGCGCCTTTGCCCTGATCGTTACAAGATCCATGAGCATTTTCTCGCTTCCGGGGGCGATGGTCGCTATCATAAGTGCTAGACGCGGTGCACCTTCCGAAAATTGGCGCGAGTCGGCTCCGAAATGAGGCTTTGACCGTTCACGGAGAAGTAAGACGTGTGCAATCAGCAAAGCGACGCGCTGAAGTTTCATAGCGGTTGCATTGGGTTTTACATCTTGCGCTTGACCATAAGCTTCTTGATTTCAGCGATTGCTTTTGCCGGATTAAGGCCCTTGGGACAGGTAGCGACACAATTCATAATCGTGTGGCAGCGATAGAGCTTGAACGGGTCTTCAAGATCATCCAGCCGTTCGTCCATCGCCTCATCGCGGCTGTCGGATATCCAGCGATAAGATTGCAGAAGCACTGCTGGCCCCAGAAATTCCTCAGTGCCGTCTTTATCACCGTTCCACCAGTAGCTGGGGCAAGAAGCGGTGCAGCAGAAGCAGAGAATGCAGTTGTCCAAACCCTCTAGCTTATCGCGGTCTGCTGGGCTCTGTATGCGCTCCCGGTCGGGCGTCGGCGTATCGGTCTTAAGCCAGGGCTCGATTGACGCATATTGCGCGTAAGCGTGTGTCAGATCCGGCACCAGGTCCTTGACGACTTCCATATGCGGCAACGGATAAACTTTCACGTCACTCCTGATGTCACTGATTGATTGTATGCACGCCAGCGTGTTGATGCCGTCGATGTTCATCGCACAGGAGCCGCAAATGCCCTCCCGGCAGGACCGCCGGAAAGTCAGCGTTGGGTCGATCTCGTTCTTGATCTTGATGAGAGCGTCCAAAACCATCGGGCCGCAGGTGTCGAGATCCACTTCATAGGAGTCTATGCGGGGGTTCTCTTCGTCGTCCGGGTTCCAGCGGTATACCTTGAAAGACTTCGTTCTCACGGCGTCGACCGGTTTCGGCCAAATGTGGCCAGTGGTCATCCGTGAATTGGCTGGCAGGCGAAGCTGGACCATCCTAGTAAAACTCCACATCTGGGTCTTGAGCGATGGCGTTTAACTGCTGAGCAGATAGACTAATGTGCGCCCCGTTGTCTTCATTCACAAGCATTGACTGATGAGGCCGTCCGCTTTGGGGTCTGCTTTGGCGGCGCGTTGCAAGATGATATCTGCCGAAGGGAATGACGCGGCCGTCTTCTCCCGGAATAATAACAGGAAAGCAGACGTAAACGACCTGTTCCGCGATCTTCACCAACGGCTCGGCAGGTTTTGACAAGTGCCGTGCAGCCAAGAGCGGCCATTCAGCGTCCCGGTCATATGCAGTGCGTTTACTGTTCGTTGAAGTAACGGCGGCCATCAGCACGTTCTTTTTCCTTGGTATCGTGACAGCAGGCCCTTGTCCTTCAGAAACTGTTCCAATTCGCCGCTTTTGTGAGCCTCGCGAACGATGTCGTGACCGCCGACAAACTCTCCTTTCATATACAATTGCGGGATCGTGGGCCAGTCGGTAAATTCCTTGGTTCCTTCACGGATTTCCTTGTTTTCAAGCACATCGACATCTTTGAAAGGTAGTTTGAGTTTGCTCAGCAACTTTGTCACCGCAGACGAAAAACCACATTGTGGCGCTTCCCTCGTCCCCTTCATATAAAGCACAATCTCATTTTCGTTGATTTGCGACTTGATGGTTTCGAGCGCTGTATTCCGCCCCATGATATCCTCCTTTTTATTGCTTTAAGTGGTGATGGCATGGGCGCGATTGCCGGGGATGTTGCTTGCTTGGACGGTGGCAATCCGGGGTCTCGAAACCCATACTAGCGTTGCGGCAATTTTTGCATCTTGTCTCCACTTCCTTCTCTGCTGAGATATGGTATCGAAATGAAACTACATTAATATAGATTCGAAACTAAGTGCTTGTCAACGTAGTATGGAAACGATATCAATTTTCATTGAAAAAATAGACGCTTAGGGGCGCGAAGCCACCGAACTGGTCAACCGCCTAGTGTGGATTACCTCGGGCCAGATAGCGGCGCGACAGTTTCTCTCTCTCGCTAACCCTTTCGGTGTAATTTCAGTGTTACCGGATAGAAAAAGACAAAACGTTACAGCGAAGGAAGCGGCGTGATGGAAGGTTGGCCAAAGAAAGCGGGTTGCATACTGCTGCTACGCAGGCGGAGAAAGGGTTGAGGGGTTTCCAAGGACACTAGAAACTGATGGCCGCCTGCGTCATCCGGAAAAGGCTCACAAACCGGACAATCCAACTCAGCCCAAGCCCCCTTGGATCCGGGTCAAGGCACCTACTTCGGACACCTACCACGAAACCCGCAAGATCGTTCGCGAACACAATCTCAAGACGGTGTGCGAGGAAGCCGCCTGTCCCAACATTGGGGAATGCTGGTCCAAGAAGCACGCCACCATGATGATCATGGGCGAGGTCTGCACTCGGGCGTGCACATTTTGTAATGTTGCGACCGGGAAGCCGGACCATCTTGACCCCTTTGAACCGACCAATGTCGCCAGAGCCGTGGCGCGTCTCGGGCTTGCGCATGTCGTGACTACATCGGTCGATCGGGACGATCTGGCCGATGGTGGTGCGGAGCATTTTGCGGCGGTTATTCGAGCCATCCGGGAGACAACGCCGGACACGACGACCGAGGTTCTTACCCCGGACTTCTTGCGCAAAGATGGTGCGGAAGGCACCGTCGTTGCAGCCAAACCGGATGTCTTCAATCACAACCTGGAGACTGTGCCAAGGCTCTACGCCGAGGTTCGGCCGGGGGCACGTTATTTCAATTCCCTGCGCTTGCTCGACCGCGTCAAGCAATTGGATCCTGCTATGTTCACCAAATCGGGCATCATGGTCGGCTTGGGAGAGAGCGGCGAAGAAGTGCTCCAAGTCATGGATGACCTGCGTGCTGCCGATGTCGATTTCCTGACCATTGGGCAGTATCTACAGCCAACGCCCAAGCATCATGTCGTCGATCGTTTTGTCACACCGGATGAGTTCAAGCGCTTTCAGTCTATGGTGTATGCTAAGGGCTTCCTCACGGTCTCGGCCTCGCCTCTGACGCGTTCCTCTTACCATGCTGGCAAAGATTTCTCCCGCTTGCGGGCTGCGCGTCAGGCCCTTCTTTTTAAGGCCCGGAGTGATGCACAACTGGCCAAGCGAGACGGGTCTCTTGAACCCTCGGCTCAATGGTGACCCGCTCGTCGGTGCTATCCGAATGGTGCAAAGCATTGTGTCGCCCGCAGGCTGTGCGAGGCCGCATGTTTGGCACTTGCCGTCACCATTCACTCATTACGATATGGATATGACAAAATGCATCAACGCGGCTGCTGCCAAGAAGGTTATCGAGCGGGTGCCATCATGCCATCATCACGGTCCCACGCTTCGAATTCGCCACCAAGGCGTGGGAAGAATATTTTACAACTACGCTTGGTTCCCATTAAGCTGCAGAAATAGCAGGATTTTGATTGGTTAAGTTAAGTGTTCCGCAACAGAGTCAATTGTGTGAACACTGATCTTGGAAAAGCGTTATCGCAGAAAATCTGGGGGAGGATGCATCCTGTTGCTGACACCGCCGAAATAACCGGGAGGTGAGTAGCAGACATGGAGAATGCCAAGAAATTCAACGTCGCACAAAAACTGATCCAATCGCATCTGGTCGCTGGCGAGATGACGCCAGGTGACCCAATTGAACTCAGGATCGACCAGACGCTGACCCAGGACGCCACAGGAACCCTTGCCATGCTGTCACTGGAGGCAATCGGGCTCGACCGTGTAAAGACCGAAGTCAGCGTCCAGTATGTCGATCACAACCTGCTGCAAATCGACAATCTGAATCCGGACGATCACTTGTTCCTCGAAAGCATCTGCCGGCGCCTTGGCGTCTGGTACTCGCGGCCGGGCAACGGCATTAGCCATATGGTGCATATGCAGCGCTTCGGGAGGCCCGGTGCGTCTCTCCTGGGCTCTGACAGCCACACGCCAGCGGCCGGCGCGCTTGGTATGCTGGCGATCGGAGCGGGCGGCCTCGATGTGGCGCTTGCCATGTCGGGCGAAACTTTTGAGACGGCCATGCCTGAGACTTTCGGCGTCAAACTCGTGGGCAAGCTTCCCGACTGGGTCAGCGCCAAGGACGTGATCCTCGAGATGCTGCGTCGGCACGGGGTGTCGGGCGGTATCGGCAAGATCATCGAATACTACGGTCCCGGCCTGGCTGACCTAACCGCAATGGATCGTCATGTCATCGCCAATATGGGCGCGGAATTGGGCGCGACAACGACAGTTTTTCCGTCTGATGAAGAGGTCAAGCGCTTTCTCGAGAGCGAGGGAAGAGGCGAGGATTGGGCTGAGCTCACCGCCGACGACGGCTGCGCCTACGGTCATCATGACGAGATCGACCTCTCAACTCTCGTGCCCCTGATTGCCAAGCCATCGAGCCCAGGTAACGTCGTGCCTGTCAGTGAGGTCGAGGGAGAAGATATATATCAGGTCTATATCGGATCGTCGGCCAATCCGGGCTGGCGTGACTTTGCAGTGGTATCCGATATCGTGCGAGGAAAGGTGGTCCCGCCGACGGTTTCCTTCGACATCAACCCGTCCTCTCGCCAAACTCTCGAAACTCTGATCGCGGACGGTCGGCTTGGTGCCATGGTGGCCGCCGGGGCACGGATACATCAGGCTGGCTGCAACGGGTGTATCGGTATGGGGCAGGCCCCCGCGACCGGACAGAATTCACTGCGAACAGTGCCGCGCAACTTTCCGGGTCGATCGGGGACCAGGGAAGATTCGGTGTTCCTCTGCTCTCCCGAGACCGCCGCTGCGTCTGTACTTACGGGCAAAATAACCGATCCCCGCTCTCTCGATATGCCTTGCCCGCAACTTAGATATCCAGAGAAGACGGTCGTGACAAAGACGATGATTGATGCACCACCCAACCCGCACGAGTCGCGTTCTGTCGTGGTGGTCAAGGGTCCGAACATCAAATCGCTTCCCGTGTTCGACCCGTTGCCTGACACGTTAGAGCTGCCGGTAATCCTCAAGATGGGCGATGACATCTCGACTGACGAGATCATGCCACCGGGCGCAAAGGTGCTGCCTTTCCGTTCGAACATTCAGAAGATCGATGATTTCTCGTTCGAGCGTATCGACACGAGCTATGTCGAGCACGCGCGCGCCTTGCGTAGCACAACCGGTCATTCGGTGATCGCTGGTGACAATTACGGCCAGGGCTCTTCGCGCGAACATGCGGCCGTCGCACCACGCAACCTCGGTTTGAGGCTTGTACTGGCCAAAGGTTTTGCGCGCATCCATCGGCAGAATCTGGTCAATTACGGTGTTCTGCCGCTCGTATTTGCCGAGCCGAAGGACTATGAACGCCTTGAAACAGGTGATGTCCTCATCGCGCGGGATTTGCATCAAACGCTGGCAAATGGCGGCGATGTCATCCTTGATATCCAGGGCAAGGACTCCATTTCTACAAGACACGGCCTCACCGAGAAGCAGCTTGCGGTGATTGTGGCAGGCGGCTTTATCAATTGGCGACGAAAATCACTAGCAGCGGGGACTTGAAATGACCTGGTCTTGATGTGATCTGATGGCGCGCACGCCGCCATCGACTGGCATAAAAATGTGCTGTGGTCTGCACGGGGTACAGGGCCAAGATGTTTTGCGGTGCCAAACCGGCTAACCGTATCTGTTACATTGTAATTGCGCCCGCCTCAGCCGCTTCTGTCCATGATACCCGTCGTGGCTGGGCCGGGCCAGGAGAATGATGATTTGAGACTACCGAATGCGAGGCACGACGCGGCCATGCTGAGGGCCATTGCGGCGGGCGTTCCGTCAGGCTGAGCACAATAAAAGATGGTCGCTTTCAACTTTTGACAAAAGGCAGACATGCGAGGCGTTGTTGCAGGGATCAAGTGGGGATAATGGGCAATTGCGTCAGCGCAAGTGCGACCATCGCCGCCAGAAAAAGCGTTTCGGCAACTAGCAGGGCTGCCGCCGGTTTTCCAACCTTCAGGATCTCGGCGGGGCGTGTCTTGAGGCCGACCGCCGCGATTGCGGTCAGCAGCAACCAGCCTGATCCGTCGACCGCAATCGCAAGCAGTGTGGCAGGCAAGGTCGCCGCGGAATTCAGCGTCGCCAGCAGAATGAATGCCAATACGAAACCCGGGACAATGGGTGGCCGTGTGCCGGAGGGATCTGGGGTCGAAACGCTGCGCAGAAAGACCGACGCCATGATAACCACCGGAGCCAGCATCGCGACGCGCAGAAGCTTTACAAGGGTAGCGGTTTCGCCCGCCTCCTCAGAGATTGAAAACCCCGCACCGACCACCTGGGCCACATCATGGATCGTTGCGCCAAGGTAAATGCCCGCCGTTACATCGTCAAAGCCAAGGGCCTGGCTTAGGATCGGATAGACGATCATGGCGATGGTCGACAGAATGGTGACGCCAACGACCGTGAACACCAGCCTGTCGTCAGACTTATCGTCCTTTGGCAAGATCGCAGCAATCGCGAGCGCGGCTGACGCTCCACAAATTGCAACAGCCCCTGCCGACAAGAAGGCAAAGCGATAGCGGAACCCGTATAAACGCGAGGTCGCAAGGCCAAAGCCAATTGTTGCAGGCACCATCAGCACAACCATCGCCACGATGGGCCAACCAATAGCCCCGACCATATCAAAGTTGATCCGAAGCCCCAAAAGCGCCACGCCCATTAGCAAAAGCGCCCGAGCACTCAACGCGATACCCGGCCCACAACGCGCATCACGGGACAGAAAGTTCAGGCTGATCCCGAACAGAAGGGCCAGCAACATCGACGGTGCGCCATAGTGTTCTGAGATGAACTTGCTCGCCAGCGCGATCATAACCGCCACAAGCACACCAGGCAGAAGCGTCTGGATGCGGGCGTTCCAGCCGGAGAAATTCATATATGCAACCTTGGAATTATATGAGTGATTGGCCTGTATGCAGATGGTTAAATTGGCATTTGCCAAGGTCTCTGTGAGCAAAATGTAATGCGTCGGAAAACACATGGCAATATCATCACGACGTATGTGCTGCGTCAAAGAACGCGCGCTCACATCGTACCGCTTTCTGGAACATTGCCGTTGCGGCTGTTTGTTGGGCATCATTCAAATCGTCCTAGATAGCATCCAGTTGATCGCGCAGGTAGAATACAAACAGATTCAAAATCTGCCGCAGTATGCAGGTCAATCCATTCTGAATACCAGAAGGGCAAATTCGGATTGTAATTTTTGTAGCGCTCAGCCCAGGTCAAATGGCTCCATTCAGCAACGACAAGGACGGCGAGCATCTGCCCGTACTCGTCTGTCAGGGATCCTCCTGTGCAGACAAACGCTTTCAATGCCGCAAAATTTTACCGAGTTTCTCATATCCGGGAACTAGGGCCAGAACCCATCGAAAGAAATAGTGACCTTGCATTGCGTAAGTAGTTCGATTTCGCTATCAAAATGCCATGACATACACATCAAGCTGCTCTGACGAAATCGCCGAACTCCTTATCCATATAGGGCGCTCTTCGCGCGGTGAGGACTTGGCGTCCCCCCTGACTGCGGCGCAATGGACTTGCCTGCGGTTTTTTGCGCGCGCCAACCGCGTTTCGCGCACGCCATCCGCGTTCGCTAGTTTTCAGGTTACCACGCGGGGAACGGCCTCCCAGACGATCAAAACCCTCGAAGAGAAAGGGCTTCTTGCGCGGTTTCGTTCTGATAGTGATGGCAGGAGCGTTCGCCTCGAGATCACCGAGCAGGGCCATGAAACCCTCAAGGCGGACCCGCTGGCAGATTTAATGTCTGTGATAGACGTTATCAAACCGAAAGAGCGGGCAGCATTCTTGGCAACTCTGTCGCACCTGTCCGAAACCCTTGCGGGGCTGAGAGGTGCGCAGGCGTTCGGCACATGCGAGGCCTGTACGCACTACGCACCGTCGGACGCTGGGGGCTATTGCGCCTGTATCGCCGCAGAACTGGCCCCCGACGACTTTGGCAAGCTATGCGTTAATTTCGGCAGTGGCGGTATTCTGTCACTCCTGCCGGGCCCATCGAATGAAATAGGCAAAGGTTGAGAGCAATGACACAACAAGACGCACAGGTTGGGCAAGGCGGCGGGCAAGGTGAACGCAAGCTAATCGCGATCAGCAGTGGCAAGGGCGGTGTCGGGAAATCAACCGTAACAGCCAACATCGCCGTCGCAATGGCCCGCATGGGGCTGCGCGTCGGCGTCGTCGATGCCGATATCTACGGGCCTTCTATTCCGGGAATGCTGGGTATTGCGGGCAACCAGAAACCCGCCATGTCACCAGACCAGAAAGTAATCCCGGCCGAGGCCTTTGGCATCAAGGTGATGTCGATGGCGATGTTGTCGGACGATGACAGCCCCGCCATCCTGCGCGGTCCGATGGTCACCAAATATCTACAGATGTTTGTCGCTCAGGTCGAATGGGGTGAGTTGGATGTGTTGCTTCTGGATCTGCCTCCGGGGACCGGCGATATCCAACTGACACTTGCACAGGCCTTTCCGTTGACCGGCGCGGTTGTGGTTAGCACGCCGCAGGATGTAAGCCTGAAGATCGCGCGGCGCGGCCTGCGGATGATGCAACAGGTGAACGTCCCGATCCTTGGGATCGTCGAGAACATGAGCGGCTTTGCCTGCGCGTCCTGCGGTGAGGTCACGCATATCTTCAGCAAGGGCGGCGGCGAGGCTATTGCGAGCGAACTGGGCGTGCCTTTCCTCGGGGCCATTCCGATCGAACCGGAAATCGTGGATGCGGGCGATGCGGGCATACCGCTCGTCAGCGCACACCCGGACAGTCTTGCTGCACAGGCCTATGTCAGGATCGCTGAGGCGCTTGTTGGCAGGGGGGCCGCCCATGGCGGTCTTGCGTTGCCCTTCGACTGGCAGCTCTCGGACGGCACCGGCAAGCCGGCTGATGCAGCACCCATGAGCGGCGGCGCGGCTGACGTGGTCACAGCGCTCGATCATGACGAGATCGGGTTAATGATCCGCTGGCAGGATGGGCACGCGCAATTGATAGGATCGCGCGATCTACGGCTGAACTGTCGCTGTGCCGCCTGCCGCGACGAGATGAGCGGTGCGCCAATACTTGATCCATCCCGCGTGCCGCAGACTATCACGCCAACGCGCATTTGGAGCCTTGGGAATTACGCGCTTGGGATGGCGTTCAGTGACGGGCACAGTTCAGGCATCTACACATTCAAAGCCCTTCGAGACATGCAAAGCGCCGAGGTCGAAGATGTCTGATGCTCCGACGCGCCGCCGCATTCGGGTACAGGCCACGCCCAAAGACCCGCAAACCCTGCGCTTTATCCTTGAGGTGCCCATGCAAGGGGACGCATCGGTGCGTTACGAGGATGCAGGCGCAGATGCCCCGCTGGCGCGTGCGCTATTCGCCATTCCCGGAGTGCAACATATCGAGGTTTCTGGCGCGTCCATACATATCACCCGCATCCCTGAGGGGGATTGGACAGCGATGAAGGCCCCGATTGCAGCGGCGATCCGGGACGTGTTGGATAATGAAGCCTTGCCTCTGGGCCAAGGCTTTGACGCGCCTTTAGACGAAGATGCGCGGCTTCTGCGGGCCGTCAGCGATCTGCTTGACCGCGAGGCCAACCCAGCGATCGCCAGTCATGGGGGCAGCGTCGCGGTAGAGCGGGTCGAGAACAGTGATGTCTATCTGCGCATGTCAGGGGGCTGCCAAGGATGTGCTGCGTCCTCCGCCACGTTGCGACAGGGTATCGAGACCATGCTGCGCGCCGCCCTTCCCGCAATTCGTGAAATCATCGACCTGACAGACCACGACGCCGGGACCAACCCTTTCTACACCGGCACGCCGGGCAATACTCCGACCCTGAACCGGTCCCTGCCCCCCGGGACGGTCGGATGGGAAGACGGACAGATCATCATAGATCCCGAATATCTCGCACCGAAACTTGGGCTGACGCCAGACACCTTGCGCGCAGGGATGCGCAACGGTGACATCGTCAGCAGCTCCGAAACCGGGACTGAAGATCACGCGGGAAAGACACGCATCACAGTGCGAACGCCGGTCAGAGCCTGGGCGGCAGAAGTGTTTGCTGACGGCACCAGCCGCGAAGCTCCACCGCCGCGTGCAAGGCCAATTCAAGCCACCGTCGGGGAAACGCTGGCTGACCAAGTTCGACGATATCTCCAGAACCTGCCCGAAGACAAAGTGCCAATTACCTATGGAAAACTTGCGCGCGGGCTTGGATATTGGGCGCCGGGTTCGATCGCCAAAGTGACCTCCGCACTCGAGGCCACAATGCGCGTGGATGCAGCGTTAGTGACACCTTTCATCGCAGCGCGGGCCGTCAGCCGCAGCGGGGATAAACTCCCCGGCAAGGGCTTTTTTGAACTGGCGCAGGCGTTGGAACGTGGACCCATGGATGGCGAAACTGACCGTGCTTTCCATGAACGACTTCTAGGTGAAGTCTCATCCACGCTCGAAAAAATTCAGAAAACAGCTTCAGAGTAGTCGCTTGAGCAGATTGTTCGTGGGGTGGATTTCTGTAAGGTTGGAATTTTTTTGCTGCGTCATTCTGCCCCTTACGGCACCCCGCTGTTCAAAATATTTAGTATCGAAACGAAATCAATTTGACAAGAAGACCTGAAGTCAGTTAGTTTTGTTTCGTTACTAAATTGAGCGATGCAATGAACAAGCCAATATCAAACTGGGGGACACAGCCGCGCCGCAAGCGCACTCCTAACATGCTCAGCGCCGGCGAAGAGTTGCATCTTTTGCGGGCGTGGCAACAACGTGGTGACCAGCGCGCACGCGAAAAGGTAATCACAGCCTTCAGCCCGATGGCCGGCGCAATGGCAAAACGGGCATTGGCAGGGTCGCAGACGGCTGAAGCCGATCTTTTGCAGCAGGCAAATATTGGACTGATGAAGGCGGCAGACCGCTTTGATCTTGACCGAGGTTACCGTTTTTCAACCTATGCCGTCTGGTGGGTCCGTGCTGAAATTCAGGACTACAAGCTGGCAAACAGATCGATTGTACGGCGCCCGAATTCGGCCGATCTCCGAAAATCCATCGCCAACCTCTCGCGGATTGATGAGGCCGTCTCAAACGATCCCTCTATCAGTAAGGCCGACGCGGATACGCGCGTTGCCAGGGCGCTTGGCGTCAGCCCCCGAAGGCTGAACGATCTGCGTGAGCAGGTTTCCGGTTTGGACTTCTCGCTGAATGTACCATCACTCGGAGATGACGGAGACGACCGGATAGCGCGGCTCGTCGATCCAGTCAGCATGGAAGATGCCGACACTATGAACCGCCACGATATCAAGACGCTGCGCGCTCTTCTTGTCGAGATGATTGGCGCTCTGCCCGACCGTGAGCGCGAGATCATAGTCGCGACGCAGCTCCAAGACCCACCGGCCACGTTGGAAGTGCTCGGAATTCACTTCGGAATCTCTAGGGAACGCGTGCGGCAGTTGCGCGAACGCGGCTTTGAGAGGCTGAGAACCACCATGGGGCAACGAGATCTAGAGATGGAGTACTTCGTCTAAAGGCAGGCAGCCAAGTTCTGTCGCAAAGCGCAATTACAAGGCCAAAAAGAGCACCACTGAATGCAAAGTTGTTCAGAAAACGGCCGCATGACTATCATGGGATAATGACTATGGAACCAAGATTGATCGACCCGTTTCGCCGCACGATTTCTTACCTGCGCGTCTCTGTCACTGACAGATGCGATTTCCGCTGCGTCTATTGTATGTCGGAGAACATGACGTTCCTGCCCAAGAAGGAACTGCTGACGCTGGAAGAGCTGGACCGTATGTGCACTACCTTTGTCGGCCTTGGCGTGGAAAAACTGCGGATAACGGGGGGCGAGCCTTTGGTGCGTCGCGATGTCATGACCTTTTTCAAGGGTATGACGCGGCATCTTGAAAGCGGCGCATTGAAGGAGCTGACCGTCACAACAAACGGATCGCAGCTGGAGAAATTCGCGGGCGATCTGGCGGCTTGTGGCGTGAAGCGGATTAATGTTTCGCTGGATACGCTGGACGAGAAGAAATTCGCCAAGATCACACGCTGGGGCCGCCTGCCACAAGTGCTAGCGGGCATCCGCGCCGCGCAAAAGGCGGGCCTACGGGTCAAGATCAATACCGTGGCGCTGAAGGATTTCAACGAAGACGAGCTGTTCACGCTGGCCCATTGGTGCGCCGAAGAAGGCATGGATCTGACGTTCATTGAAGTGATGCCGATGGGCGATCTCGGGAACGAGGATCGCATCGGCCAGTACTGGTCGCTGAAGGACCTGCGCGCCCAGTTGGAAACGCGCTTTACCACGACTGACCTGTCAGAGCAGACAGGCGGCCCGGCCCGCTATGTTCGGATCAACGAGACCGGTCAAAAAATTGGCCTTATTACGCCGCTAACGCATAATTTCTGTGAAAGCTGCAACCGCGTGCGCCTGACCTGCACCGGAGAATTGTACATGTGCCTTGGGCAGGATGACATGGCCGACCTGCGCAAACCGATGCGCGAGCATGCTGATGATGCCATGTTGCAGCAGGCGATCCGCGACGCGATCCTCCGCAAGCCAAAAGGGCATGACTTCGACTATTCACGACAGAAGGTCGACGGTCAGGTCATCCGCCACATGAGCCATACTGGCGGCTGAGCTCAGGGGCGTTGTTGCACGGATCGACGTATGAGGGCACGCTGTAACAAAACACTTATTCGGAGGAAGCATGACAATACGGCAAGACATTATCGACAAACTCGGTCTCGCATTGCCGATTGAACATCTGGAAGTCATCAATGAAAGCCATAAGCACAATGTGCCGGAGGGGGCGGAATCACATTTCAAGGTGGTGATCGTGAGCTCTGCCTTTGTAGGCAAGAAGCTGGTGGCACGCCACCGGCTGCTCAACGGCATCCTTGCAAAAACCCTCTCCGCTCATATTCATTCGCTGGCATTGCACACGATGACCAAAGAGGAACGGTCCATCTCAAAAGAAGCACCCGCATCGCCCCCTTGCCTGGGTGGCGGCGCACGGCGGTGATCAAAACGCGTCATGTGCTGCTGCGGCCATCAGTTCATTGTCTCGTTATGGAATCTCGTCCGCTCCACTAGAGCGTGTCGCGTTTAATCGGCTCTGTATCCTGCGGCCTTGAAGAAGTTGTAGCATTCCTCCGCGCTGAACAGGTCGCATACGTGGCCGACCGCGTGCCAAAGCTGATCGTAGGTTTGGGCCGCAGCCTTTCTGATCAGCTCCTTGAGCTTCGAGAAGGCCATTTCGATAGGATTCAGATCGGGGCTGTAGGGTGGCAGGAATAGGAACCACGCGCCGATGTCACGCAGGGCTTCGGAGGCAGCGGGGCTTTTGTGGCTCGGCAGGTTGTCAAGGATAACCACATCACCCTCGCGCACCAGCCCCGCGCAGGAGCGGGTGAACTGGGTGATGGATGAAGTCATGTCGGGGCGGATGAGCCAGGCCGACGGGATGGTCGAGATGGCACGCGCCCACGAGATGATGCGCGAGGAAGCCTGCGCGCGCACTACCCACCCTGAGCACCGCTGGGAGGAGTGATCATGGCCAAACGCAAATCCACCCCCGAGGCCGCCCGCGAAGCCTTGATCCTCGATATCGCCCAGCGCCGGTTCTTCATTGAAACGCTGGAGACCCGCAACCGCGACCGGCTCGACTTCCACGATGTGGCCGTCTGGGCGATCCGCGATGCGCTGGAAGAGGCCTTTGAAGCTGGCCGCCGTGCCGCAACCCAACCCTGAAAGGACAAGATCATGACCACCACCACCATCCGCATCGACATCGCCACGCTGCCCGACCATCTGGACCGTTCGCGCCTGAACAGCGTCGCCGCCGGTATCGAGGACGCGCTGAAGGAAGCGGGCGTCCGCGCCGACTGCTCGGACCTCTTCTCCCACATCAAGATCGACCTGCCGACCGCGCAACTGGCCGCTGCCAGCGCCGTGCTGGTCGAGCTGCAGTTGATCTGAGGCGGGCAGATGAGCACCCGCGCGCAGATCGCCATCCAGACCGGCCCCGAGGAATGGACGCACGTCTACGTCCACTTTGACGGCTATCCCGCCCATATGCTGCCCGCGCTGGCGCGGTGGAAACCCGAGGACATCCTTGCCGCGCGCGAGATCCGGCAGGTCACGGCCGAGGCACTGGATTGCTTCAACCCGCCGCGCGATCCGCACATGCTGCCGCGCCCGACGCCGGAATTTGCGCACCTTTATATGTGGATCGGCTGCCAATGGGTGACGGTCGTGCCGCAGCCGGATGCTGATTGACCAACGCCGGGGCAGCGCGGAGTGTAATCATAAAGCAATGATATTGCTTGTTATTGCCTACACTAACCGCGCCGCCAGAGCGATGCTGATTACACCAAAACGATGCAACTCACCCCCGGAGACCAAGCCATGACCATCCGCCGCGCCACTGACAATTCCAAAGCCCTCGACGCATTCATGACCACCAAGTTCCAGATCGACGCAATGCTGGCGCGCTTGACGGCCCTCAGCGACGACCACTTCAACACCCACCCGGACGAGGTCAACTGGGGTGACGTTGGCACCCTGAATCACTACGCCAGCCTCATGCGCGAGATCACCAACAGCGCCTTCAAGGAGGGCGAACATGCCGATTGATCCCGCCCAGCGCCACCAGATCGAACAGGATGCGATCACCGCAGTTTGGGAGGCCGAACGACTCGCCGCCTGCGACGACGCCATCGCCCTGCTGCGCGAGATTGCTGATCTGGAGCGCGACGATGATGGCGACGTGATCATCGGCACGGATGCCGATGGCCACAATGACCTGATGTCGCGCATCGTCGCCTTCCTTGCCACCCACGACCAGTAAGAGGAACCCGCCATGACGAAACTGACCGAAACTCAGACCATCATCCTCAGCGCCGGAGCCCAGCGCCCGGACAACATCGCCCTGCCGCTGCCCAAGGGGCTGCATGGCGCGGCCGCAAAGATGGCCGTCACCAGAATGATCGAGCGCGGTTGGCTGCAGGAAGTCGATGCCAACCTGCGCCGGGGCGAGCCGCTCTGGCGCGAGACCGGCGATGGTCACGGCACCACGCTGGTGGTGACGGCTGCAGGCTTCTTGGCCATCGGGGTTGAGCCCACAGTGGACAAGACTTTGCCCGCCATCCGCGAACATGCCGCAAAGGCAACGCCACCGAAGCTGCCGACCCAGCGCGCTGGGACCAAGCAGGCGATGCTGATCGCGATGCTGCAGACCGCTGAGGGCGCCACCATCGCCGAAATCGTCGCAGCGACCGGCTGGATGAGTCACACCGCGAGGGGCGTGATCTCCGGGGTGCTGAAGAAGAAACTGGGATTGGCGATCACCGCGACGAAGGTCGGCGGCAGGGGATCGGTGTATCGGATCGGCTAATGTCACGATGAGCCCAATGTGTCTGTGTTGTCGTGATGTCATTCATTTGCTATAAGACGATATAACAGAACGCCGGGTCAACGGCGCTGCTTATCCGAAAGTTTTAAATATGACACTTTTGAAGTTGGCTGCATATGAGCAGCCGCTTAAGTGGGCAGCCCTATTTCTGGGCCTGTGCAGCACGGTTTCCATCGTTCAGAATTGGCAATTGGCGGCTATGATGCTTGGCTTACCATTTTGCTTGATATGGGTTTTCTGCGGCTGGCTCCGGACAGAGCCACAGCTGAAACACATCAATGTAATCTTCTCGGCTCTCTACGTGTATGGGATATTTCGATACTTCTCGATCAACGCCTAACAGAGCCAGAGGCCGCAACGCCCGATCTTCCGTTTGTTTGCCCGGTTTTGTTACTCAAGGCTGCGCGAGGTAAAGGCCGCTTGGTCCGCACAGCAGACATCGGCGGTCTTCTGCAGGCGCGTCAATTTGGGACCACCGTTGCCACCCTCCCTGTCACCATCTCCCATCGCCGCACGGCAACGTCGCAATAGACCGGGTCCAGTTCCATCGCAAAGCAGCTCCGCCCAGCGCGTTCAGCGGCTACCAATTGGGTACCGGAGCCGCAAAACGGCTCATAGATCAGATCGCCGGGATCGCAGAACGCGGTCAGCACCGCATCCACCAGTGCCACCGGGAATACTGCCGGGTGCGATCCGGCCGCCCCGAGCCCGCCTTTGTGGCGCATGATCCGGAAGACGCTGTCCGGGATCCGATGGCTCTGGATCGCGTTGCCGCTGCCGGTTTTGGCGTGGACGGTGCCGTCGGCCCCGCGCAGGCCACCGCTGCCGAGGGTTTCGCCCGCGTGTTTGGACGGGACGGTCTTGTGCGGTTTGCGTGGGCTGCGGTTGAAGTGGAAAATGAACTCGTGTGACGGGGCGAGGCGGCCCTGCCAGTCGCCCGGCAGGCCCGGGCCCTGATCCCAGACATACCAGCCAAAGCGTCGCCAGCCAGAACTGCGCATCCATTCCACCCATCCTTCCCAATAGGGTTGATGGGGTGGATGGCTCCTGCTCCAACCAGCGTCGCAATGCGCTATAATGCAGGTGTCGATATCTGCATATGAGAGGAGCCACCCCATGCAAGTTACAACAATAGGCGTTGATCTGGCCAAGAACATTTTTCAAGTTCACGGGATCGCTAGAGACGAAGAGGTCGTCTTCAACCGGCCGTTGAGACGCGCACAACTATTACCGTTCTTCACGAAGCTTGAACCCTGTCTCATTGGTATGGAGGCCTGTAGCAATGCGCATCATTGGGCTCGGGAGTTCACAGCGTTGGGCCATATTGTCCGCCTGATCCCACCGAAGTATGTCAAACCATACGTCAAACGCGGGAAGTCCGACGCCATCGATGCCGAGGCCATTTGTGAAGCGGTGACGCGTCCGACGATGAGATTTGTTGCGATAAAAACCGTTGAGCAACAAGCTCTGCTGTCGCTCCATCGCGCACGGGCTCTGCTTGTCCGACAACGCACCCAGTTGATCAATGGCTTGCGTGGTATGGTCGCTGAGTTCGGCGTTTACATCGCGAAGGGCCTCGCGCGGGTCATCGGATTTGCAGAGGATATTTTAGTAGGCGAAGTGCTAGATCTGCCCGAGATTGCCAATGAGGTGATCCATAACCTGTGTGAGCACCTCGTGGCACTTCATGCCCGAATCCGGTGGTATGAAGAACGGCTCAAGCTGGTCGCCAAGGAAGATGCGCGTGTCCGTTTATTGCGTACTATTCCAGGCGTTGGTGTTGTGACAGCCTCGGCAATCATCGCCAGCATTGGTGACGGCCATCAGTTCCGCAATGGCCGTGAGTTTGCAGCATGGCTGGGTCTGACGCCTGCAAACAAGTCCAGCGGCGGGAAAGAGAAACTGGGGCGCATTACGAAAATGGGTGATCAATACTTACGATGCTTGCTCGTTGTCGGCATGACATCACTTGTCCGACAGACCAAATCCCACCCGGAGCGCGCCAGCAAATGGCTGACATCGTTGCTGGAACGAAAACCAGCGCGCGTCGCAACTGTCGCGATGGCAAACAAAACGGCAAGGATTGTCTGGGCGGTCCTGACCCGCAACGAACCATACACACCCCACACAGTTTGAGAGACAAAGGAACAACGAGTTAGCAAGACCTGCGAGATGATGGTGCATAAGTCTGCCGCCAAAACCAAGACACCCCGCCGAATGGCTCGGGCATTAAAGCCCGCAAAGCTGATAGGGACTTGGTTTGCGGAATCCATCAGGGCCAGCGGTCAAAAACCGCGCAAACAGGCCGGACACATGACTGCTTCTGACAAATGCACAAATCTGATCAAAAATGTCTTGCTATGCAGGAGCCATCCACACATGCCATTCGCTGTCGCGGTGCACGAGGCCGAGGTTGACCAGTAGCTGCGCGTCGGCTGTGACCGGGGCCGACGCGAACACGCCCTGCATCAGCGCATCCCAATCGCCGACCTTCTCCTTCGCCGCACCGTAATCGCGCTGCTGGGCGTAGGGCGGTGAGGTGAACATCAGCGTCGCCGTCTCATTCTGCATCAGCTTGGCCACGGCAGCAGGATCGGTCGCATCGCCGCAACACAGCCGATGCTTGCCCAGCGCCCGGATATCGCCCGGGCGGGTGATAGGTTCGGTGGGCGGTTCGGGGATGGCGTCGGCCGCATCGTCAGAAATCGCCGGGCGGTCGTCGGCGTCTGCCAACAGAGCGTCCAGTTCGTCCTCGGGGATGCCGATCAGCCCGAGGTCGAAGTCCTCGGCCAGCAGCGCCTGCAATTCCTGCAAGAGCAGGGCTTCATCCCAGCCGCCCAGCTCGGTTAACTTGTTGTCAGCGATCCGGTAAGCCCGGCGCTGCGCTTCGGTCAGATGGCCCAGAATAATGACCGGGGCCTCCGTCAGCCCAAGATGGGCCGCCGCCAGGATACGGCCATGGCCAGCAATCAGCTCGCCATCGGCGGCAACCAACACCGGCACGGTCCAGCCGAACTCGGCCATGCTGGCGGCGATCTTCGCGACCTGATCGGCGTCGTGAGTCTTGGCGTTGCGGGCATATGGCTTCAGCCGGGCCAGCGGCCAGTGTTCGATCCGACCTGGAAGCAGGGGCTTGCTCATGCCGCCAGCCTCTTGGCCTTCAGGTCGGCAAAGGTCTCGCCCGTTTCCGCCAGCACGGCATTGGCACCGGTAAATTGCTGCCAGCGCTCGATGGCGACATCGACGTAGGCTGGGTTCAATTCTATTCCGAAGCACACCCGGCCGGTGGTTTCCGCCGCGATCAGCGTGGTGCCGGATCCCATGAAGGGTTCATACACCGCCTGACCGGGGCTGGAGTTGTTCAGGATCGGGCGGCGCATGCATTCGACCGGCTTCTGAGTACCGTGCACGGTGGCCGCGTCTTGGTCCTTGCCGGAAATGTGCCACAGCGTGGTCTGCTTGCGATCGCCCGCCCAATGTCCCTTGCCGGTTTTCTTCACTGCATACCAGCAGGGTTCATGCTGCCAGTGATAGTCACCCCGGCTGAGGACGAGGCGGTCCTTTGCCCAAATGATCTGCGACCGCACATTGAAGCCAGCCGCCACAAGGCTTTCAGCCACGGTGGTCGCATGCAGCGCGCCATGCCAGAGATAGGCGACATCGCCGGGGAACAGCGCCCACGCTTCGCGCCAATCTGCTCGGTCGTCGTTCAGCACCTTGCCGGTGCGTTTGGTCTTGGCCGCACCTGACTGGTTGCGCCAAGACGGATCGTACTCCACGCCATAGGGCGGATCGGTGACCATCAGCAGTGGCCTTACATCACCCAGCAGCCGCCCGACCACATCGGCGGAGGTGCTGTCGCCGCAGATCAGCCGATGCGATCCAAGCTGCCAGAGATCCCCCGCGACCGACACCGGCGTGACGGGTGGTTCGGGGATATCGTCTTCGCCCTCGACTGCGCCGCCTTCTACCTGATCCGGGTCGCGCAACAGCGCATCAAGATCCTCGTCGGTGATCCCGAGCAGCGACAGATCGAAATCCTCGGCCAGCAGCCCCGCGATCTCGTCTCGCAACATCGCCTCGTCCCATTCGCCCAGCTCGGTCAACTTGTTGTCGGCGATCCGGTAGGCCCGGCGTTCCGCTTCGTCGAGGTGGCTCAGCCGGATCACCGGCACGTCCTTCAGCCCCAGCATGGCGGCGGCCAGCACCCGGCCATGCCCGGCGATCAGTTCGCCATCGTCGGCCACCATGCAGGGCACGGTCCAGCCGAACTTCGCCATGCTGGCCGCGATCTTGGCCACCTGGTCGGTGCCGTGGATCTTGGCATTGCGGACGTAGGGGCGCGGCCGGTCAATCGGCCAGGTTTCAATCTGGCTCGGTGCGAAGACCAGGTCCATGGGGCGGTTCTCATTTGGGGCAGGGCAGACGTGCTGAGAACGGCGGTGCAAAACTCGGCCACGGTAGCGGCGGGATAGTCCTGCTGCGGGCGGTGTAAAAACCGGCCATTTTGCTCTTCTTGTGACGGCAAGAGGGGGCGTGGAGATGCATACCGTGGATTTGTATTTGAAGGTTCGCCTGGCGTGTGGCGAAGGCATGAGCCAGCGAGAAGCAGCGCGTCATTTCAATGTTTCGCGCGACAGCGTAGCCAAGATGCTGGCGTTTTCAGCGCCGCCCGGTTACCGGCGCCAGAAGCCGATCAAGCGCCCGAAGCTGGACGGGTTCACCGAGATTATCGACGCGTGGCTGGACGGGGATCGTGAGACCCACCGCAAGCAGCGCCATACCGCCAAGCGGGTATATGACCGGTTGCGCGAGGAGCACGGTTTCACCGGCGGCTACACGATCATCAAGGACTATATCCGGGACCGCGAGCGGCGTGGACGTGAGATGTTCGTGCCGCTCGCCCACCCGCCCGGGGATGCCCAGGCGGATTTCGGCGAAGCCATGGTGATCATCGATGGCGTCGAGCAGAAGGCCCATTTCTTCGTCTTGGATTTGCCGCACAGCGACGCCTGCTTTGTGCGGGCCTATCCCGCGGCGACGGCGGAGGCGTGGATGGATGGCCACGTCCACGCCTTTGCCTTCTTCAGCGGCGTCCCGCACTCCATCCTTTATGACAACGATCGTTGCCTGGTCTCGAAGATCCTGGCCGACGGGACGCGCCAGCGCGCCACGCTGTTCAGTGCCCTGCAGTCGCATTACCTGTTCCATGACCGCTACGGGCGGCCGGGCAAGGGAAACGACAAGGGTAAAGTCGAGGGCATCGTTGGTTACGCCCGCCGGAACTTCATGGTGCCGGTCCCGCGTTTTGCCAGCTGGGACGCGTTCAACGCGGATCTGGAGGCCCAGTGCCGCAATCGCCAGAACGAGATCCTGCGTGGCCATAAGGAAACGATTGGCGAACGGCTGCAGCGCGATCTGGCGGCGATGAAGCCACTGCCCGGGGCTCCATTCGAGGCTTGCGCGCAAGCCAGCGGCCAGGTCAGTTCGCAATCGCTCGTGCGCTACGAGACCAACGATTACTCGGTTCCCGTCGCCTATGGTCATCAGAATGTCTGGGTGCGCGGCTATGTCGATCAGGTCGTGATCGGCTGCCGTGGAGACGTGATCGCCCGGCATCCGCGGTGTTACGCGCGCGAGGATGTGGTCTTCGATCCGATTCATTATCTCCCGCTGATCGAACGCAAGATCAATGCCCTGGATCAGGCTGCGCCCTTGGCAGCGTGGGATCTGCCCGAAGAGTTCCAGACCCTGCGCCGCCTCATGGAGGCACACATGCTGAAGATGGGACGGCGTGAGTATGTGCAAGTCCTGAGACTGCTGGAGACATTCGGCCTCGACGACCTGCATGGCGCGGTCAAGGAGGCCCTGCGCCTGCGCGCGACGGGCTTCGATGCGGTCAAGCACATTCTGCTCTGTCGGATCGAGAAGCGCCCGCCCAAGCTTGACTTGGCCAGCTATCCCTACCTGCCGCGTGCCGATGTTGGGACGACCTCGGCTGCCAGCTACATGACCCTGATGACAGAGGCGACGGGATGACGGAGGCTCCGCAGATCCTGCTCAACCATCACCTGAAGACGCTGAAGCTGCCCACCTTCCTGCGCGAATACGAGAAGCAGGCACGTCAATGCGCCACTGAAGGGCTGGATCACGTCCAGTTCCTGGCGCGCCTCGTCGAAATGGAAATGATCGACCGCGAACGGCGGATGATCGAGCGTCGCATCAAGGCCGCGAAGTTCCCGGCCGCCAAGAGCCTGGACAGCTTCGACTTCAAGGCGATCCCGAAGCTCAACAAGATGCAGGTGTTGGAATTGGCCCGCTGCGGATGGATCGAGCGGCGCGAGAACACCATCGCCCTCGGGCCAAGCGGCACCGGCAAGACGCACATCGCCCTGGGCCTCGGGTTGGCGGCCTGCCAGAAGGGGTTGCCCGTCCGCTTCACCACCGCCGCAGCGCTGGTCAATGAATTGATGGAGGCCCGCGACGAGCGCCGTCTGCTGCGCCTGCAAAAGCAACTGGCCAGCGTCAAGCTGCTCATCATCGACGAGCTGGGCTTCGTGCCGCTCTCCAAGACCGGCGCCGAGCTGCTGTTCGAGCTGATCTCGCAGCGCTACGAGCGTGGTGCCACGCTGATCACCAGCAACCTGCCGTTCGACGAATGGACCGAAACCTTCGGCACCGAGCGCCTGACCGGCGCGCTCCTCGACAGGCTGACGCACCACGTCAACATTCTCGAGATGAACGGCGAGAGCTATCGTCTCGCTCAAAGCCGCGCGCGCAAGTCCAACAACAACGCCTGATCCAGCCTATCCAGATTTGGCCCTGACGGGCCAAAGCGGCCAGTCAACCGCCAGCTATTTGGGAAGCGCGGCTGACTGGCCGCCGCCTCGTGCCGCGCGTTACGCCCAAACCCAAAGTGGCCGGTTTTTGCGCCGCCCTGTGGCTGGATTTTACTCCGGCGTTGACAATTTTCACCCGGAACGCCCGGTCCTGGACGGGGCTGCGGCATGAGCCTGCCCGACGGCAAATTCCGCCACGAGTCGCTTCAGGACCGCAAGACAATCAAGACCCTGCTCAACGCCTTGACCAAGGGCATCGGATCGGGAGAAATCACGCTCAGCGATGGCGACAAGGACCTCACCCTGCCGATTGAGGGGCTGATGACCCTGCGCATCAAGGCCGACCGATCAGACGGCGCTTGCCGCGTCGATCTGCGGATATCCTGGACGGAAGACACTGCGCCAAAGAGCAAGACCGCCCCGCAGATCAAGTGACGCCGTGGGCGTTGCGGTGGGAAAGGCCCGGCATGAAACGACGCATGCGTTGATAGGTGCAGCCGCCCGCTTGGGATGGATCATCGCACAGCTAACTTCTGATCCTACGCTCGTTTCAGGCGATCAAGATCGGACACGTAAACTCCAAAGGGCTTCATTAAGTTAGATGAACCTAATTATATCAAACAGCGCTCTACTGTCGTAGCCTCAGCGCCATCTCCATGATTATACTGTTAAAAAGCTTGATATTCTGAAGAAAATCCCTCTCATTTGGAAGATTTGCAAACGCTGAAATCCTCGGGTGTTTTAGCCGCCCTTTGAAATTTTAATTAGATATGCTAAGTATGTTGGAGTGATGGACATAAATTCACTGTGCCAATTGCGGCACACACTGCCTTTGGCGTGCGGCCACTAGTCTGCCGGGACATACTTCTGACTCACGCTAGGCATTCCCAAGACACGAAAGGGCAACTATGACCGAGAAAAATCCAGACAAGGGCTATGTGGCGATCCTGGGCTGGTCGCTGAACGCGATCGATGCCATTGACCGCTTTGACCGTCGCTATGTAATCGTCGCCCCCTCTTGGGCCGAGGACTATGCCAAGGCCAATGACATTCCCTTCATCGCCTGGGATTTCGACCGGCTCAACGAGCGGTCTCACGAGATCGCGCAAATCCTCAAGGACGAGGGCTGCGACGTCGCGGTCCCGCTATTCGAGGAGACCGTCGAATGGGCGGGGGCGATCAACTCGGTCCTGCTCGACAATGCGCGCCTGCTCGGACAATCCATGCTGTTCCGCGACAAATCTCTAATGAAACGCCGCGCGCAGCTTGCCGGTATTCGCGTCGGCATCTTCGAGGAGGCCGATAATCACGCCGACGTCGTCCGCTTTCTCAAGCGGGTGAATCAGACGCTGCTCAAGCTTGAAGGCGATCCCGACGACCCGATCCACTTCAAGGCCTTCGACAAGGCGGGGTGCCTCGGGCATCGCACCATCCGCACGGTCGAGGATGTCGATTCGATCTCGAATGACGAGTTTCCGGCGCTCCTCGAAAGTCATCTGGACGGTTGGGAATTCGCAGTGGAGGCCTGGATCAAGGACGGCAAGATCCAGTTTCTCAACATCTCGGAATACGTGACGCTTGGCTATTCGGTCTTTGTGCCCGCCACTCCGGAGCTCGAATCCTGGCGGCCCAAGATCGAGGAGGAGATCAACAAGCTGATCAAGGCTTTCGATATCGACTTCGGCTTTATCCACCCCGAGTATTTCGTGACCAGCGACGGCACGATGTATTTCGGCGAGGTCGCCTATCGCCCGCCGGGCTTCAACGCGCTGGAGCTGATCGAGCGGGCGTACGGCTTCAACGGCTATCAGGGCATCGTGCTGGCGTTTGACCCCAAGACCACGCAGGAGGAGCTTGACGCTTTCTTCCCGACCCCGGTCGAGGATGCCAAGGGCCATGCGGGATGTTTCGGGGCCTATCCGCGCCGACGGGTGGTTGAGCGGTTGGAAGTCCCCGAAGAGACCGCCAAGAACCCCTATTTCGAGTTTCACGAACTGGCGCAACCGATGGAGCAGAAGGTGACAAAGCGCACCGCCTTCGGTACCCATTGGGGGCTGGTCTATTTCTTCGGAGAGAACCCGCACCAGTTGCGCGACCTGCTCAAGGCACAGGAAGAGCTTGATTTTTATGTTTAACCACACCCGAGGGTATCTCTGATGGCAGGCACGGAACAGGGTGGCGAGGTGGATCGTCTCGCCGCCACGCTCGAAGGGCCGCTGACGCATCTGCAAGAGGCCCGTCCCTTTGCCAAGCCCCGCTTTCAGGTGCAGGTACTGGACGTGGCGGGGCGGCTGCTGACCGTGCCGGACGGGATAGCGCGCCTGCATGCATTGGCCCCCCGGATGGATGCGGCGGGTATCTTTGCCGGGTCCGACTGGGATGCGCCCGCCAATCTGCTGCCCGGCCTTGTCTCGGGCACGCTTGAACAGGGCGCGCCAGCCTCGGTTGCCGCCGAGGCGGTCAGCCTGCTGCGGCTGCTGGCGGTGGCCAAGGGCGAGGCCGAACACCCGCATATCCATGCCGCTGCGGCCCGGCGCTTTCTGACCCAGGTTCTCGCACTCAACATGCGGCGCTTTTTCGGCGCCACGGATGAGGCGGCTCGGATGGCGGGCGCGCAGCAGGCCACCACCGACGCGCTGTTTCGATATCTGGCCGAGCATGTCGGCTTTCAGGACGTGTTGGGCGAATTGGTCGACGAGATCTGGCGTATCCTGCGGCAACGGCCCATTCAGGTGGCCCACGCCAAGGACATGATCGCGCAGATCGCCATCACCCTCAGCGAGCGTGGTGGCGAGATCGGCGACCGGCGTCTAGGGGCCGACCGTCTGGTCTCGGCGCTGTTCGGCCCGACCTCCGCCTGCATGGGCGATCCTGGTCTCGACACCTATCACGAACGGCTCGCCGTGATGGACGAAACCGATCTGCGCCACGAGGCGCAGGGACTGGCGCGGGCGATGCACGATACCGGCCTCGTCTCGGACTATCACGCCGCGTTTCTGACCTGGGTGCTGGAGACCGAGCATGATGGCATGGTCGCGGACACGCTGGGCCTCGGCACCACCGGGCGCGACTGCATGCAGCAGCACCGAGGCCTGATCATTGAGCTGATCCGCCGCGCGGTGCGGCCCGAGACCGCGCAGGCGCTGTACGGCATGTCGCTGATGCTTGACCGGGGCATCCTGCATCACGCCCCAATCGCCCCGGCCCTGCGCCGCCAACTGGAGCTTGCGCCCTGTCCCGCCGTGGCAGAGCGCCTGTCGATGGCCGGGCTGCACGCGGCGGAACCCGCCGACCTGCTGCTGGCGGGCTGCATTCAGGTTCTGGGCTTGCCGTTGGGTGTGGGGCAAGGTGCCAACCCGACTTGCCAATCGGCGCGTGCCATCGCGATGTGGGCGCAGAACGACCCCGACTACTTGCTGCACCTGGTGGCGCAGGGAACACGCATCGACTCGGTGATGATGCATTTCGAGGGGCGCGCGATCAACTCCGCTGATCTGCCTGCGGGGCTGGCCCTCGGTGCGCCGCTTGATGCCGATCCCGTATCGGTCGTACTGGTGCCGCACCTTGACCGGATCTATGCCGAGATGGGTCGGCTCTGCGCCGCGCGCAACGACGATCCGCATATCTGGATCAATCCCGAATTTCACGGCTGGTGGGTGGGCCGCGCCTGCGCCGTGGCGGTCGATGTGCCGACCGGGGCGCTGGCCGGGATCAAGGATTTCATCGCCCGTTTCCACACTGCCTATCACCCGCAATACAATAGCGGCGAGCCAGTGATCCATCCGCAGCCCGCCGGGATCGCAGCCACTGATGCTGCTGGTCGCTTTGTCGGCTGGCACGCCATCACCATCCTGCGTGTGGCTCCGGACCGGGAAGGCGAGATGCGGGTTTATTTCTACAATCCGAACAACGATTCAGGTCAGGATTGGGGCGCCGGTGCGGTGGTCTCGACCCATGGGTCGGGAGAACGGTTCGGCGAGGCCTCATTGCCATTCGAGACCTTCGCCTCTCGTCTCTATCTCTTCCATGAAGACGGAATGCGCCCGGCAGCCAGCAATCGTCCCGCGCAGGACATTTTGCAGCGCGTCGCGAGCCAGGCGCGCGGCACCTGGGCCGCTGGACGCGAGGAGATCAGTGGCGAAGCCATTTCACGCCTCGCCGCGGCCGGGCCAAGCTGAGCCGCTTCAAGACAATTAAACTGTGCCTCCGGAGTTCAGCGGTGGTTAGCAGAGACAATAATACCGCCTCTGGCATCGGTTTGGCGGCAGTTGGACTGTTACTTCGGCACGTCAGCATTCGCCACGATTGGCCCGAACAGAGCCGCCGAAACCACTTCGGCGGCATGGGACCATCCCCCGAGACGTGCCGCAGCATCGCGGGCTGCCTCGGAACAGGCCTTGCGCAGGCACGGGTCACCAAGCAATCGGCGCAGCGCGTCGGCGAAGGCATCGACATCGTCGGGCGGCACCAGCAGGCTAGCCGCTTGTGGCACCGTATCGGGTGTGGCCCCTGCACGCGTGCTCACGATGGGCAACGCATGTCCCATCGCCTCGTCAAATACGATGCCATACCCCTCGTATCTGGTTGCTAGGGCAAACAGACTCGCCTCGCGATAAAGCGCGTCAAGCCGCGTCTGCGAAATCTCGCCGGTCAGATGCACGCGCGCCGCTAGGCCGAGGTCCTCGCGCAGCTCACGCAGGTTGCGGACGGTGTCGGGTTCATGCTTTCGCCCGACGATCACTGACTGCCAGTCGAGATCTGTGATCTGGGCAAGGGCGCGCATCAGGATGTCATGTCCCTTGCGCCGGGCAAGCAGACCCACGGAGAGAATGAGCGGCGGTGTTGCGGCACGCCGTGGCTCTGCGTCCGGATTCCGAACGAATCCCGGTTTGGCAATGCCGATCCGGTCATGCGCAACACCGTACTCAGTCTCCAGCAGGCGAGCGATATGCGGGCTTGTCACGACGATATGCCGTGCAAGCGCCAGGTTGGCCATTTCACGCGCCGCCATCTCGCGCGCCTGTGCAGTCTCCAGCCCCGGCTCGAGCGCGAGCGGATGATGCACCAGAGCCACAAGAGGGGCGCGGACCTTTGACAGCCGACCCGTGTCAAGAGCGCCGAAGGCCAGCCCATCGACAAGCGCGGGGCAACTGGCGGGCAGCCGGTCAAGCTGCGCCAGCGCATCCGCCATGTCGCGTGCAGTCGGATGAGGAAAACTGTCGCCAAGGGTCAGGTGATGCAGGTCAATGCCGGACGCCACCAGCGCATCGGCCAGCCTGCGATCATAGAGATAGCCGCCGGTCACCGTTTCGATATCGCCCGGCACGGCAAAGGCCATGGCGCGGGGCGCGGTCATGCACTGTCTCGCAGGTCGCAAAGGCGCGGTGCCAGAAGCGGGCCGAGATCGGCATTCGAGGCCAGAAACGAGCCTGTCTCCAGCACCGACTGCCCCGGCCAGAGCGGCCGCATATCCCCACCCGCCTCGGTCACCAGAAGCAGGCCCGCCGCTACGTCCCAAGGGCCGAGGTTACGCTCCCAATAGGCGTCGATTCGGCCTGCCGCCACATAGGCGAGATCCAGCGTCGCGGCCCCCCAGCGGCGTATCCCGGCGCAATCGGGCATCAACCCCTCGATGTCGCGCATGCTATGCGAGAGATAGGTCACCCGCCCGCCCGCAGGCACGCCGGTGGCGAGCAGCGCATGAGAGAGGGGAACATCCTGTGACACCCGCATCGGTGCGCCATTGAGATATGCCCCGGTGCCCGCCCCGGCGGTGAATGTCTCGGACTTGAACGGATCGTGCACCACGCCGGCGATCACCCGGTCGCCCTGCGCCAAGGCAATGGAGACAGCCCAATGCGGCAACCCGTGCAGGAAATTCGTGGTGCCGTCGAGCGGATCGACGATCCAGCGCAGGCCGTTCGGGTCACCCGATGCGCCGGTTTCCTCGCCAAGCCAGCCGATCCCGGGATGGGCACCCTGCAACCGGTCGCGGATCATACGTTCCGCCGTCAGGTCCGCGTCGGACACGAAATCGCCCGCTGTCTTTTCGGTGCGCGGAATGAATTTTACCGTCTCGAACCGGTCGAGCAACTGCGCGCCCACTTCTTGCGCCACGCGTGTCATCAGGTGTAGTGCCCCCCCGCCCGGATCATCCCTCATAGCGCAGCCTGTGGCACAGTGTCTCCGGGGCATCGAGGATATGGGCATAGTCTTGCGCCGTCATGTCGAATGCACTTTCCCCCGAGATGAGCGTGTCGAGCGCCGGATCGTCGAGCAGTCGAAGTGCGGCTTCCAGACGCCTGCGGTGTGTCCAGCGGGCTGCGCGATGCGCGGGGATGCGACCCACCTGCGAGGCGACCAGGCGCAGCCGTCTTTGATGAAACGCAGCCCCCAGGCTGATCGTCGTCGGCCGCGTGCCGAACCAGCTGGCCTCGATCACCGTGGCCTCGAGCCCGGCAAGCGTCAGCGCAGTCGCAAGCCCTGCTTCGGTGGCCGAGGCATGGATCACCACATCTGCCTCGCCATGTCCCGCATCGGGCGCGGCAAAGGCGCAGCCCAACGCGCGGGCAAGAGCGGCGCGGGTGGGATCGACATCTATCAGGCACGTCTCGGTGCCCGGGATACGCGCCGCGAGATAGCCTGCGAGCGCGCCAACCGTGCCCGCCCCCACCACTGCCACGCGGTCGCCCGGCTGCACCTGCGCATCCCACAGAATATTGAGCGCGGTTTCCATGTTGGCCGCCAACACGGCGCGCGCGGCAGGCACTGCTGATGGCACTGGAACGGCCATCGCCTGCGGACAGGCGAATCGGGTTTGGTGCGGGTGCAGGGCAAAGACAATGCGGCCTGCGTCCGGGCCGTCTTGGATCTGGCCGACGGCGCTGTAGCCATATTTCACGGGAAAGGGAAATTCCCCGCCCTGCATGGGCGCGCGCATGGTCTGGTATTCGCTTTCCGGCACGCGGCCCTCGAACACGAGACGTTCCGTTCCACGGCTGATCCCGGAAAAGAGCGTGTGCACGACATAATCTTCGGGCCCGGGCGTGACATCGGTCGGGCGGATTTCCGCAACCCGCGGGCCGGTGATCCAGAGTGCGCGGGCAGCCTCCGTCATCTGAGTCAACCGTGCAACGCCGCAGAGGACATCGCGGCATGCGGCCACGCACAGGGGGCCGCCCGCGTGCCGACAAGACAATCGAACACCACGTCCGATCCCAGCCCATAGACCTGCGTTTCCGGCCGGCGCGCCTGCGCAAGCCGCGATATCGGCTGTGTTGTCAGCCCCTGCGGCCCGGACCCGATGAGCAGCGGGGCCACGGCGACATGCAGGCGCGTCAGCAGGTCCGCTTCGAGAAAACGTGCGATGGTAATTGCCCCGCCCTCGATCAGAAGATGATGCAACCCCTTGCCCTGCAGCGCGGTGATGATCGCACGGGGCGCTATCCATGTATCGCGCGGCAGGCGGATCACCTCCACACCCGGAGGCCGGGGGACATCCACCGTCTGGATCACGATCCGGCGCGCACCATCCTCGGCGAAGAGCCGCGCATCATTGGGCAGGCGGCCCGATGGGTCGATCACCACACGCGCCGGGTTGCGCCCCGGCACCAGCCGAACGGTTAGGCGCGGGTTGTCGTGCAACGCGGTCTTCACGCCGACAACCACGGCATCGACAAGCGCGCGCATGCGGTGCAGATGCGCCAGCCCGTCGGGCCCGGACACGTCCGCGGCATCGCCCGATAGGGTTGCAACGCGCCCGTCAAGCGACTGCCCGATCTGCGCCGCAACGTGACAGGTGCCGGGGGTCGCGATCATTGCCCCGTAAAGGCCGATTGCCGCGCGCTCACCCGCACTCCAGTCGCCGCAGCACAAACAGGACGCGCCCGCACGAGTTCTGACGATGCGATCCCAGACCTTGGGTGTTACGTCGGTCGCGTGCATGTGGCATTCCCTTTGTTGCGTTGCCCCAATTGAGGGGTCTTTACTGCGTCATGTGCAAAGATAGAGGCCAGTGTGCAAATGTCACCCGCCCCCGGGCAGGGCGAGTACATCCACATGGCCGATTTCCGCCCGACCATGGCTAATCGCACCCCGTCGACGCGCCGCCCATCCCCCGGCATCGTCGAACCCCGCGTCTTGCGCCGCTCCGGCGATCCCCGAGAGCAGGGCGTCCTGCAATCGGGCCTCTTGCGGGCCGAGATGCCAGGGGCTCCGGGCGCTGAAGACCTCATATCCGCGGGCAGTCAGCAATGCGGTCATCCGCACAGCCGCCTCTGCTCCGAGCGCCGGACCAAATCCCTTGTCCCCGCATTGATGGAGGTTGAAGCGATCCGTCACCTCGGCGTCGTCTCGGTCCTCTGGGCTCCAACGCATCACACCATCATAACTGAGCGCCGCATAAAGCGCGATCCGGTGCTGCGCCAAACGATCAGAAAGGCGTATCACCCAGTCCTCCGAGACCAGATCGAACAGCGCGGACGCGGTGACCATCGTCACATCCGTCAGAGGCACCGCATCGAGGTCGGTCAGATCGCAGGGGCGAATATCTGCCGCTGGATGGTGTTCGCGCGCAAGATCCAGCAGCGCCTGGTCATTGTCTAGCAGACACCAGTCAAGAGACGTGGCCCTCGACGCCGCGAAGGCCCGCACCGTGGCCCCTGTCCCGCAGCCCAGATCAAGCATGCGCGCGCCGGGGCCCGCATAAGCGATCGCGCGATCAAGCAACCCGGCATCGCGCGCCCGATCGTCCGCAGGTGCGCGTAGGTCAAGCCATTCGGCGTCAAAGCCCATCTCAGATATCGGCCTCGTACCAGCCGCGCGCCACGTGGCTTTCGTGAAGCATCACACGTATCCTGCGCAACCGACCGGCATCGCCAAGTCCCTCGGACTTGGCGGTCTCGCGCAGCGCGCTCCAGATATGGTGACAGAGAAATTCGGTCGTGGTGAACTTGCCTTCGAATTCCGGCTTTTCGTCCAGATTGCCATAGCGCAGCGGTTCAAGCGCACGGGCAAGCGCCTCGGTCGCAAGCCCGATGTCGACCACCAGCCCATGCGCGTCGAGATCTTCGGTGTAAAAGGCGGCATCGACCACAAATGTGGCTCCGTGCACGCCCTGTGCCGGGCCGAAAACCGGCGCGGGCAGCGAATGGGCGATCATGATGTGATCTCGGACTTCTACGGCGAACATGGGCATTTCCTTCAATCAGTGTCGCAAGATAGCTATCATTGCGCACCAAAGGGTCAAGCGACGCGGCAAAACCGGCGATTCCCCGCACACCCACGAAGAATTCATTGGACCGGGGCGGGCAAGACTTTACTTCTTCCTCAACATTATATGATCAGGCCAAGGCTGCCGACACGCTTGGAGAGACTGTTGACCCTAATCACGACACATAAGGAGTACCGACATTTGGCCCCGTTCGAGGGCAAGCGCGTTCGCGCGCGACGTCGGCTGGTTCTTGGCCTCAACTCGGTGACCGTGCTTTTGCTCTTTTCGGTGATGGCGTCGTTTTTCGCCCCCTCCGGCATCACGTTCGCCGAAGTTGCGTTGCTGATCTGTTTCGCGCTGACGCTGCCATGGCTCTCGATCGGCTTCTGGAACAGCGTGCTGGGTCTGGTGCTTGACCTGCAGCATGGCGAAAAGGCCGCCACGCATGTCACACCTGCCTTGGCACGGGTCGTGGGCGACGAACCGCTCACCGCGCGGGTCGCGATCGTCATGCCCCTGCGCAACGAAGATCCCGACGCCTCCATCGATCGGCTGCGGCGGCTTGAGGCAGAGATCGCCCACACACCCTGGGCCGGGCGGTTTTCCTATCACGTGCTAAGCGACACTGACGCGCCCGGCATCGCCCTCAAGGAAGAGGCGCGCGTCGCCCAATGGCGCGCGGCGCGGCCCAATGCCCAAATCCAGTATCGCCGCCGGACCGAGAATACCGGCTACAAGGCGGGCAATATCGCCGAATTCCTGCATAGTGACGAAGGCGAGAGCGATTTCTTCCTGCCGCTTGATGCTGATAGCGAGATGGGCGCCGAGACAGTCTTTCGTCTTGTCCGCGTGATGCAGGCCAGCCCCGAGATCGGTATGCTGCAAAGCCTTGTGACCGGTCTGCCCTCGCGCAGTCTTTTCACCCGCGTATTCCAATTCGGGATGCGCCACGGCATGCGCTCCTTCACCCTCGGCTCGGCCTGGTGGCAGGGCGATTGCGGGCCGAACTGGGGTCATAACGTCCTGATCCGCACCGAGCCGTTCCGCAGCCATTGCATGCTGCCTGACCTGCCCGGGCGCGGTCCGCTCTCGGGCCCGATCCTTAGCCACGATCAGCTTGAGGCCGTGATGATCCGGCGCGCAGGCTATGAGGTGCGGGTGATGGCCGAGGAAAGCCAGAGCTTCGAGGAAAACCCGCCCAGCCTGGTGGATTTCATCCGCCGCGAATTGCGCTGGATGAACGGTAACCTGCAATATCTGCACCTGCTGGCAATGCCGGGGCTCAAAGCGGTGAGCCGCATTCAACTGGTGCTCGCGATCCTGATGTATGTCAGTGCGCCCGCCTGGATGGCCTTCATCCTGATCGGGGCCGCGATGATGGCGCTGCCCGGTCAGTTGAACGCGATGCCGGTGGCCACCGGGCTGGCACTTTTCGCAACAATTCTCACCTTGAGCCTCAGCCCCAAGATCATGGGGCTGGCGCAGGTGCTGGCCAGACCGGAACGTCATGCGGCCTATGGAGGGGGCACGCGCGTTGCCATTGGCGGATTGATCGAGATGCTCTTTTCGATGCTCACAGCCCCCATCGTGGCTCTTGCGCTGACACGGTTCGCCATTGGGCTGCTGTTCGGGCAGCGCATCGGCTGGAGCGCGCAGCAACGCAGCCGAGAGCGCCTGGAATGGAGCGAGGCCGCCCGCGTCCTCTGGCCGCAGACCGTCATCGGTCTGGCGCTTGGGCTCTGGTTTGCGGCGTTCGCCCCTTGGGCGCTGATTTTCGGCGCTCCGATCCTGCTGGCGCTTATCGGCGCAATCCCGATTGCCGTACTCTCGGCCCTGCCGGGCCTTGGGCGCTGGTCGCGCCGCGCAGGTCTTTTCGACATTCCCGAGGACCGCATACCACAAAAGCGTGAGGCCGCTGCCATCCACGCCAACACCGCCTGACATGGGAGGATAGAGAATGACCCGACAGACCCTCACCGCCGCCTGCACCGTTGCGGCCCTGAGCCTGCCACAGATGGCTAAGGCCGAACCGGCAAACTGGCAGATAGACCGTGAACACGCCGTCGTTGCCTTCACCATCATGCATGCGGGCTATGCCAAGGTGCTGGGCCGCTTCTCCGAGATCGAGGGGCAGTTCACCTATGACCCCGAAACGCAGGAACTGGGCGAGGTGCGCGCCACCATTGGTGCGCAAAGCGTCGATACCGACCATGAAAAGCGCGACAACCACGTGCGCTCTCCCGATTTCCTCGATGCCGAGGCAAATCCGCAGATCACCTTTGTCGGCACCGGCAGCACGCCTGAGACCGAGACCACCGGCACCGTCACTGGCGAATTGACCATTCGTGGCGTGACCAAACCCGTTACCCTCGACGTGACGCTCAACAAGCGCGCAGATTATCCCTGTTGCCACGGCAAGGAAACGCTCGGCATCTCGGCCAGCGCCGAGATCCTGCGCAGCGATTTCGGCAGCACCTACGCCCTGCCGGACTTCGTCGGCGACGCAGTGAATATCATCCTCGAATTCGAGGCGATCCGCTCCGAGTGAGCACCTCCGGACGATCTGACGGCCAGAGGCCCTCAGCGTTGGTCGGAAAGATGGTCGCCACGAAAAGCGGCACACCGCTGCTATCGGGAGGTCCGCAAGATGTTCGGGTATCACGTATCATGTGACACGCAGGGGTCAGCCATTGCATTGGGGTCAAAGCCGGTCTGGTAGAGGTGCAGATAAGTGTCGAAACCGGCTACTGTCGTCTCTGCCGAGAATGACAGCGGCTGCGTGATCGTCACGTTCACGGTCTGAAACGGTGTCGCGTTGCCAGAGCCCGACAAGCCGGGCCCGGCACCTATCGGTCTGTTCCACGTGGGCGCGCCCGTCGTGTCACCGTTGATTATGGAACTTTGCGCCAAAGCGGCAGAACCGGCAACCATTGCAAGTACCGTCGTTGTCGCGAAGAAAAATCTTTTCATTTTGGTAAGCCCTGATCCTGCTCTGAATATCTGGTCCAGCCTGTTGCGCGCGGGGCAGGATTCTCTGCGCAGGCCGCGATCGCTTGGGTGGCACCACCCCAACTCTTCACTTTTTAACACAATTACATGTGTGTGACATGCTAGCGAAAGGCTCACAACTAGAGCTTTCCATATCTCAAGACCTGTCTCCAACGCGCAACACAGGCCCGGGCGCGATGTGCTTATTGCGCGCGTCGGACCCCCGCCATGACGCAGAGCAATTCGAACATGATCGACGCTCCGAGAAACGCGGTGTTGCCGGAGGCATCGAAGGGCGGCGAGACCTCGACCAGATCGGCGCCGACGATATTGACCCCCTCCAGCCCGCGCACCACCTGCAGGGCCTGATAGCTGTTCGGCCCGCCCACCTCGGGGGTGCCAGTGCCGGGGGCAAAGGTGGGATCGACAAAGTCGATGTCGTAGCTGACATAAGTATCGCCCTCGCCCGCAATCTCGCGCGCCTCTTCCATAACGTCCTCGGGGCCGCGGGCATGGAATTCCTCGATCAGGATCAGGCGGATGCCCTCGGCCTTCGCGAAATCGCGGTCCTCGGTGTCATACATGGTGCCGCGCAGCCCGATCATCACCACCCGCTTGGGGTCGAGCAGCCCTTCCTCCACCGCGCGCCGAAACGGGGTACCGTGGGTATACATCGTGCCGCCGAAATACGAATGATAGAGGTCGGTGTGGCTGTCGAAGTGGATCATGCCGACGGGCGCACGCCGCGCCAGTGACCGCAGCACCGGCAGCGTCGTCAGGTGATCGCCCCCCGCCGTCAGCGGCATGATGCCCGCGCCGGTCACTCCGTCGTAAAACTCGGTGATCCGCGCCATGCTGTCGATGATATCCGCCGGGTTCGGCCCCACATCCCCCAGATCGGCGCAATTCACCGCCTCGAACGGGCGCATGCCAGAGGTCGGATGCTGCGCGCGGATCATGGTCGAGGCATCACGCAACTGCCGTGGCCCGTGGCGCGGGCCGGGCCGGTTGGTGGTCCCGCTATCCCACGGCACCCCGACGAGGCCGATCTGCACGTCGCTATACCGCTCATGCCCCTTGGGCACGTAAGGCAGACGCATGAAGGTCGGCACCCCGGCAAAGCGCGGCATCTCGAAGCCCGAAACGGGATGGAAGAAGGGATCGGAGGTCATGTCAGTCCTTTCAGTCGTTTGCGGGCGGTCACAGGGCCGTCGCCCTGCGCCGCGATGCGGGAAATGGCGTCCTGCACCGGCTCATAGGTCACCGCCATGTGGTGCACATTGGCATGGATCAGCGTGTCCGGGTCTGCGACCCAGGCCACATGCCCGCGCCAGAACAGCAGGTCGCCGCGTCTCAGGGCGGCACCCTCGGGCAGCGTTTCACCCAACGCCCCCTCCTGATCGCCGCTATCGCCGGGGCAGGGCAGGCCACAGGCGAGGCACCCCGCCTGCACCAATCCCGAACAGTCGATGCCAAAAGCAGAATTACCGCCCCAAAGATAGGGAGTGCCGATCAAGATTTCGGCAACGCTTACGGGATCGGTCTCGCGTTGGTCCAGAGGAACCAGATGCGCGCGAGGGACATAGCCTTGCGGGGTTTCCGCGAAGCGGCCCTGTTCCGAGAGCACATCAAGCCGCGCGCCGTGGCTGAGGCTGACCCGCTCGGGGCTTTTGAAATCGGCGGCGCTGTAGGCATGCGTCGCGCGCGCGCTGACCCGGTGAGTGACGGTGCCGCTGGTCAGCGCCGCCTCGGGGATATAGCCGGGATAGCCGTCGCGCAGCGCGGAAACTTCCGCCCATGCGCCCTTGATCCCAACAAGCTGCACTGCTTCACCCATCAGCAACTGCCGGTCGCGCGCACCCTCCGGGGCGCGCCGCAGATCGACCAGCGGCCAGTCGATGAGACGCGTGGCAGTCACAGATCGAGCACCTCGGGCAGGGCGTCCAGAAGCGCGCGCGCGCCCATGCCGACGCCGCCCTTGGGCCGCGCCGGGGCGGCGGTGGGGCACCAGCCATAGATGTCGAAATGGCTGTAATTGAACCCGCCCGCAAAGCGGCGCAGGAAAAGCGCGGCGGTGATCGAGCCTGCAAACCCGCCCGAGGGCGCGTTGTCGAGATCGGCGATGCCGGGCTCGATCATCGCCTCGTAGGGTGTGTGAAACGGCAGCCGCCAGACCGGATCGTCGACGCGGTCGGCGGCACGTTCCAGCGCCGTCGCAAAGCCCGCATCATCGGTGTAATAAGGCGAAAGGTCCGGCCCAAGCGCCACCCGCGCGGCCCCCGTGAGCGTGGCCATGGAGATCATCAGATCAGGGCTTTCTTCGGCCCCGTAGGCCAATGCATCCGCCAGCACCAGACGCCCCTCGGCATCGGTGTTGTTGACCTCCACTGTCATGCCATTGCGCGCGGTCAGGATGTCACCGGGGCGAAACGCATTGCCCGCAACCGCGTTTTCCACCGCCGGGATCAGCACCCGCAAGCGCAGCGGCAGATCGAGCGCCATGATCATATGCGCGAGCCCGAGAACCGTCGCCGCACCGCCCATGTCCTTCTTCATCAGCCCCATCGACGACCCGGGTTTGAGGTTGAGCCCACCAGTGTCGAAACAAACCCCCTTGCCGACAAGGGTCAGGTTCGGCCCGCTCTCGCCCCATGTCATCTCAATGAGGCGCGGGGCCTGCGTGGCGGCGCGCCCGACGGTATGGATCAGCGGAAACTTCTGCTCCAGTAGGTCCGGGCCGCGCGTGCAGGTGAGCCGCGCGCCCTGTTGATCGGCGATGGCGATGCAGGCGGCCTCCAGCGCGTCGGGGCCCAGATCGTTGGCCGGCGTGTTGATCAAGTCACGGGTCAGCGCCTCGCCCGCCGCGATCACCTCCAGCCGCGCGGCATCGACGCCTTCGGGCGCGATCAGCCGCGCCTTGGCCGGGCTCTGCTCGCGGTAGCGTTCATAGGCGTAATGCGACAGCAGCCAGCCAAGCGCCTCGGTTTCCGCCGCTTCTTCGGGCAAACCTTCCAGCCGGTAAGTGCCCCCGGGCAGGGCCGAGGCCACACCCGCCAGATGAAACCGCGCCCGGGCGCGCGATGTGGCGCTGCCATAGCCCGCAAGCGCCAAGGCAATGCCGCCTGCCGCGTCCGGCACGGCGAGCGCGCGACCAAGCGCGCCGGTGAAGCCCATGGCCCGCACCCAGGCCGCGATCTGCGCGGGCTGCGCGTCGAGCCAGTCCGCGAGCGCGCCCTCTTCCACCACATACAGCGGGATTGCGGGCGTGTCGGGGGGGGCGAATGTCAGGCTCATTTGGTCGGACCTCTTGCAACGGATGATGCCAGCCAGCCTAGCCGCGATTGCGCCGCCTGCAACCCGTCAAATCGCGCCGTTCAAAAGGGCGTGTCCTGCGCCTCCCATATCTCGCAGAGCGAGCGTTCGCCGATCCGCAAAAGCCGTGCGAAGGTGGCGGAGAGCCCGTTGTGATCGCCCGCGTCGATGCAGCCCGCCACATCCCCCGCCACCCGTGCCAGAAGGGCCATGCCGATCTGGTCGGCGATCGCGATAAGGCTGCGGCTGCTCTTGCGCATTTCACTGAACCGCCCGTCGCGATAGAACCGCTCGGCATGACCCAACCGCGCCGCCAGTTCCTCGAGCGCGCGGCAGACCACGTCCTCGGCGCTGGTCTCGCCCAGTTCCAGGTAAAGCGCCTCCAGCCGTTCGGCATCGAGCCGCACGCATTCGTGCTGTTGCAGCACCGTCAGTTGATCCACTTTCTTCACCTTCTCACCCGCTTGTCGTGTTCCAGCCCCCACGGCTGCGCAGAGAATGGCACTGCCAAGGTTCCCAAATGGTTGCCGTGCTTGCGAATTATGGCTCGAATTCGAGGTGAATACCTATTATCCAGCCGTGAGCCGCCCCTAGCGCCGGAGAGATCATGGACTACGCCCGCCCCCTGCCCACCTATCTGGTGCACCGCTTCCACGGCTGGAAAGCCACCAGCTATACCGAGAATCAGGCCTGGTACCGTCACCTTGCCCAACAGGGCCAGCATCCGCGCGCGATGGTGATTTCGTGCTGTGACAGCCGCGTTCATGTCACCTCGATCTTCGGCGCGGATCAGGGCGAGTTCTTCATTCACCGCAACATCGCCAATCTTGTGCCGCCCTACGTGACCGACGGCGCGCAGCACGGCACCTCCGCGGCGGTGGAATTCGCAGTGACCGCGCTCAAGGTGGCGCATCTGATCGTGATCGGCCATTCGGCCTGCGGCGGGGTCAAGGGCTGCCAGCAGATGTGCGCGGGTCATGCGCCGGAACTGGAGGAGCAGACCAGTTTCGTGGGCCGCTGGCTCGATATCCTGCGGCCCGGCTACGAACGGGTCAAGGACATGGATGACGAGGCGGCACAGCTCAAGGCACTGGAAAAACAGGCGGTTATGGTGTCGCTGGAAAACCTGATGAGCTTTCCCTTCGTCGAGGCGGCGGTCGCCTCGGGCGAGTTGACGCTGCACGGGCTCTGGCACGAAATCGGCAGCGGATCGCTCGAACAATACAGCGCCAGCCAAGGCGCTTTCGTGCCGCTGTGATGAAAATCCCCGGTACTGCCCTGCGGCAGACCGGGGATTTTGAGTATTTTCGCCATAAAGAAACCCCGCGCGCCCGGTTGGAGCACGCGGGGCTTTTTCTTTATGCGGCCTGTGACTGCTGGCCGAACCGGGCATAGAAGCCCTGGTTCTTGTCGGCCATCTCACGCAGTAACACAGGCGTGGCAAAGCGCGGCCCGAATTTCTCGGTCAGCTGGTCACAGCGCTCGGCGGCATAGGGTGTGCCGATGATGTCGAGCCAGGCGAACGGTCCGCCCGACCAGGGCGCAAAGCCCCAGGCCAGGATCGCGCCCACATCGCCTTCGCGGATATCCTCGAGCACGCCTTCCTCCAGCGCGCGCACCGCCTCGAGCACTTGTGCGAACATCAGCCGATGCTGCACCTCGTGCAGGTCGGGTTGCTCCTCGGCGCGGGGGTATTTGGCGGCGAGGCCTTCCCAGTATCCGAGACGCTTGCCCTTCTCGTCATACTCAAAAAACCCGGCACCCGCCTTGCGACCAAGCCGGCCCTCGCCTTCCATCCAGAAGATCACCTCATCCACCGCCGCGTCGGGATAGGCGTCGCCCATGGCGGATTTGGTCGCGCGGGCGATCTTGGCACCGAGGTCGATCGAGGTCTCATCGACCAGTTGCAGCGGCCCCACGGGGAAGCCCAACTGCCGCGCGGCGTTGTCGATGAGCGCGGGGGCCACGCCCTCCGCGACCATGCGGATACCCTCGTTGATATAGGGGATGATGCAGCGGTTGCAGTAGAAGAACCGCGCATCATTCACCACGATGGGCGTCTTGCGGATTTGCCGCACGTAATCGAGCGCCTTGGCCACGGCACGGGGGCCGGTTTTCTGCCCCTTGATGATCTCGACCAGCATCATCTTCTCAACCGGCGAGAAGAAGTGGATGCCGATGAAATTCTCTGGGGTCTCGGACGCCTTGGCCAGTTCCGTGATCGGCAGGGTCGAGGTGTTGGTGGCGAAGATGCAATCCTTGTCCACGACCTTGAGCACGTTCCTGGTCACTTCGGCCTTGACGGCAGGGTCTTCGAATACCGCTTCGATGATCAGATCACAGCCCTTGAGAGCGTCATAATCCGTGGTGGCGGTGATCAGATCGAGCGCGGCCTGCTTTTTCTCTTCGGTCGCCTTGCCACGCTTGATGCCCTTGTCCATGTAATCGGCGGTATAGGCCTTGCCCTTGTCGGCGGCCTCTTGTTTATGGTCGATCAGCACCACCTCCATCCCGGCCATGGCCGACACGAGCGCGATGCCCGCGCCCATCATGCCCGCGCCCATGACGCCCACTTTTTTCACCCGCTGATCGGGTACATCGGGGCGGTTCGCGCCTTTTTCCAGCGCCTCCTTGTTGATGAAGAGCGAGCGGATCATGGCGCTTGACGAGGGGTTCATCAGCACATTGGTAAACCAGCGCGCCTCGATCTTCAGCGCCGTATCAAACGGCACGAGCGCGCCTTCGTAGACCGCCGACAAGAGCGCCTTGGCCGCCGGAAACGCGCCTTGCGTCTTGCCATTGACCATGGCCGAGGCCCCGACGAAGGTCATGAAGCCCGCCGGATGGTACGGCGCGCCGCCGGGCATCTTGTAGCCCTTTTCATCCCACGGCTTGACGATGGTGGGGCTGGACAGCACCCATTCGCGCGCCTTTTCGATCAGCTCATCCGCGGGCACCACCTCGTCCACCACCCCGGCGGATTTGGCTTTCTTGGGGTCGTTCAGCTTGCCTTCGAGCAAGAGCGGCGAGGCCGACATCGCGCCCAGTTTGCGCGCCAGCCGCGTGGTGCCGCCCGCGCCGGGGAAGATGCCGACCATGATCTCGGGCAGGCCGATCTTGGCCTTGGGATTGTCGGCGGCAAAGATGCGGTGGCAGGCAAGCGGGATTTCCAACCCGATGCCAAGCGCCGTGCCGGGCAGGGCGGCGGCAATCGGCTTGCCGCCCTTGTTCTTGTCGTCCATGCCGCCGCGCTCGATCTTGCGCAGGATGGCATGCATGCCCATCACGCCCTCGAACAGACCCTTGGCAGGCTCGTCGCCCGCATCATCGCGCATCTTGGCGATGATGTTGAGATCCATGCCCCCGGCGAAAGATCCGTCCTTACCGGAGGTCAGGATCACGCCCTTGACGGCCTCATCGGCGAGCGCGTCGTCGATCAGCGCCTCGAGGTCGAGAAAGCCCTGTTGGTTCATCACGTTCATGGATTTGCCGGGCACGTCCCAGGTGATGATCGCGACGCCGTCGGCGCCTTTTTCCATCGTGAAATCGGTCATTGTCGCAGTCTCCCCTTACACGCGTTCGATGATGGTGGCGGCACCCATGCCGGAGGCCACACAGAGCGTGGCAAGACCCACACCCTTGCCGCTGCGCTCCAGCTCATCCAGAAGCGTGCCGATGATGATCGCGCCAGAGGCCCCGAGCGGATGGCCCATAGCAATGGCCCCGCCATTGACGTTGAGACGGGAATGATCGACGTCAAAGGCCTGCATGAAGCGCAGGACAACGGCGGAAAACGCCTCGTTCACCTCGAAAAGATCAATATCCGAGATCGCCATACCGCTGTCTTTCAGCGCCTTTTCGGTGGCGGGCACCGGGCCGGTCAGCATGATGGTGGGATCGGTGCCGATCTTGGTGGTCTGGCGGATGCGGGCACGGGGGGTGAGACCCCATTTTTCGCCGAACGCCTTACTGCCCACGAGCACGCCCGCCGCGCCGTCGACGATGCCTGAGGAGTTACCGGCATGGTGGATGTGGTTGATCGCCTCAAGATGCGGGTATTTCAGCTTGGCCACGGCATCAAAGCCCGGCATCACCTCTCCCATGTCCTTGAAGCTGGGCTTCAACGCTCCGAGCGATTGCATGTCGGTGCCCGGGCGCATGTATTCGTCACGATTGAGGATCGAGAGGCCATTCTGGTCCTTGATCTCGATGATCGAGCGATCAAAGCGACGGTCCTCCCACGCGGCGGCGGCGCGGCGTTGCGATTCAACGGCAAGCGCGTCGGCATCATCACGGCTAAAGCCGTATTCGGTGGCGATGATATCCGCTGAAATCCCCTGCGGGACGAAATAGCTGTCCATGGCGATGCTGGGATCGACGGCAATCGCCGCCCCGTCGCTGCCCATGGCGACGCGGCCCATCATCTCGACCCCGCCCGCGATATAGCCGTCCCCGGCGCCTGCGCGCACCTGATTGGCGGCGAGGTTCACGGCCTCCATACCGCTCGCACAGAAGCGGTTGATCGAGAGGCCGGGAATGCGCTCGTCGAGATCCGAGGCCAGCACGGCGGTACGCGCGAGACACCCGCCCTGTTCCATCACCTGCGTGGCGTTGCCCCAGATCACATCCTCGACGGCGTGCCCTTCAAGCCCGCTGCGCTCCCTGATCGCGTTCAGCATATCCGCCGAGAGCCGCGCGGCGGTTACCTCGTGCAGCGCGCCATCCTTGCGGCCCTTGCCACGCGGGCTGCGCACGGCGTCGTAGATATAGGCATCTGTCATCTCGGTCTCCTTTTTCACGCTCGGTCAGCAGGGCTGCCGGGCATCAGGTCATAGGGGTGTTTCCAGCCGGGCAGGCCCTCGATCGTCGAGAGCCACCGGTCGATCTCGGGCCAGTCGGTGCGGTCGAAACCGAAAGGTTCCGGGTAAAAGAGATAGCCGCAGCAACTCAGGTCGGCATTGCTCAGGGCGTTGCCCACGATCCAGTCGCGGCCCCGCAGGTGGGTGTCGAGCGTGGTATAGGCGGCCTTGAGGCGGGCTTGCGTGAAGGGAATCACGCCCTCCGGGCGCTTGTCCTCTGGCAAGAAGTTCATCAGAAACCGCGTCATTCCCGCCGGGGAGCTGAGCTTGTGATTGTCCCAGAACATCCAGCGCATCACCTCGCGCGCCTCCTCCGGTGTTTCGCCGCCGAATTTTCCTGTCTTCTCGGTGATATACATCTGCATGACGCCCGACTGCGTCAAGGTCACGTTGCCGTCCACCAGCACCGGAACTTCGCCCATCACGTTGATTTGACGAAATGCATCGCCGCGCGTCTCGCCGCCGAAGAAATCGACGAACACCGGCGTCCAGTCGAGGCCCGCCAGTTCCAGCGCAAGCGCCGCCTTGTAGGCGTTGCCGCTCTCGCCGAAGCAGTGGATTTTTATCGTCATGGCGTGGCTCCCGGTTGCGGTGTTGGATTTGAGTATTTTTGGCAAGATGAAGCCTGCGGGGATTCACCGTACATTAACGTCAATGCGCTTTGATCGAAGGCGCGGTACAGGCTGGAGAGCCGATGACCGCGCAAGGTGAAGCCCTGTTCCGGTGCCTGATGCCAATTGGCCCGCGCATCGGACAGGGTGGACCTGTCCCATTCATCTTGGCCGAAATACTCCTGCCGGAGGCATCCGTCATCTGCCCTATGTGCTGCCGTCCAGACCCTCACAGCGCCCTCGCGATCAGCTCTTTCATGATCTCGTTGGTGCCCCCGTAGATGCGCTGCACGCGGGCATCGGCCCACATTTCGGCGATGTCGTATTCCTGCATGTAGCCATAGCCGCCATGCAGTTGCAGGCACTCGTCCAGCACCTCGCCCTGCGCATCGGTCAGCCAGTATTTCGCCATCGCCGCTTTTTCGACGCTCAACTCCCCGCGCATGTGCTCACTGATGCACTCATCCATGAAGGCGCGGCAAACGGCGGTCTTGGTCTGGCATTCGGCCAGCTTGAAGCGGGTGTTCTGGAATTGCAGGATCGGTCCGCCGAAGGCCTGACGCTCTTTGCAGTAGGAAATCGTGCGCTCCACCCCGCCTTCCATCGCGCCCTGCGCACCACAGGCGATGATCAGCCGTTCCTGCGGCAGTTGCTCCATCATCTGATAAAAGCCGCGCCCCTCTTCACCGCCCAGGATGTTCTCGGGCGGAATCTCGACATTGTCGAAGAACAGTTCCGACGTGTCGCCCGCATGCAGCCCGACCTTTTCCAGATTGCGCCCGCGTGCAAAGCCCGACGCGCCCTCGGTCTCGACCACCACGAGCGAGGTGCCTTTCGCGCCCTCCTTGGGGTCGGTCTTGGCGGCGACGATGATCAGGTCGGCATGCTGCCCGTTGGTAATGAACGTCTTTTGCCCCGACAGGCGATAGGCGTTGCCGTCGCGCACCGCGCGGGTCTTGATGCCCTGCACATCCGATCCGGCGGCGGGTTCGGACATGGCGAGCGCACCCACCATCTCGCCCGAGACCATTTTCGGCAGCCAGGTTTGCTTTTGCTCCTCGCTGCCATAGGCAAGGATGTAATGCGCGACGATGCCGGAATGAATGGGGTTGCCCCAGCTTGCGAGATTGGCGCGGCTCTGCTCGAGACAGATCACCGCCTCGTGCCCGAAATCGCCGCCTGCGCCGCCGTATTCCTCGGGGATGGAGGGGCACAAAAGGCCCAACTCGCCCGCCTCAAGCCATGTCTCGCGGTCCATGATGCCCGCCTTGCGCCAGCGCTCGTAATGCGGGCGCCATTCATCATTGATGAACTTGGCCGTCATCTCACCGAGCATCCGGTGCTCGTCCGTCATCCATGTCATCGCCGGGCCTCCCGTCCCTGAATGGTCAGCGTTTGCGCGCATCAAGCTCCGAATTGAAGATCCTGAGCCGATGCGCGAACGTGTCCTCATCGATCACGCTGTCGAAATTCTCGAACAGAAATGACAGCGCCTCGCCCTCGTCGAGCCCCGCCTCCTGACTGAATTTGCGCAACCGGCGATAGCCGTCCTCGGTCATCGCGGCATTGAAGCGGCGCGTCAGGCGAAAGCGTTTCGGCATCGTTTCTTCCTCCCGTAGGGTGGGTGTTCAACCCACCCCTTTTTCAGAACGCCTCGGCGTCAAGCTCCATCACCGGTTCCGCACCGCTCTCGATGCGCGCCAGATGCAGCGCGGTCGCGGGCAGGCGGCGCTTCATGTAAAAGCGGCCCGTCGCCAGCTTGGTCTTGTAGAACGCCTCATCCGTGGTGCCCGCCTCCAGCGCCGCATGGGACGCCTTGGCCATCCGCGCCCACATCAGCCCGAGGCAGACATGGCCGAAAAGGTGCATGAAGTCATAGGATCCGGCAAGTGCTGCGTTGGGGTTCTTCATGCCGTTCTGCATGAAGAACATCGCCGAGGCCTGCAGGTCTTTCGACGCCGCCTTGAGCGGGTCGAGAAAGTCTTTCTTCAGCGCCTCGTCGCCCTCGTTCTCCTTGAGGAAGGTCTTGATCATCTCGAAGAAGGCCATCACGTGCTTGCCGCTGTCCTGTGCCAGCTTGCGCCCCACCAGATCGAGCGCCTGCACGCCGTTGGCCCCCTCGTAGATCATCGCAATACGGGCGTCGCGGGTGAACTGCGACATGCCCCATTCCTCGATATAGCCATGCCCGCCATAGACCTGCTGCGCCAGCACGGTCATGTCGTAGCCCTCATCGGTCAGAAAGCCCTTGATGACCGGCGTCATCAGCGAAATCAGCCCCTCGGCATCCGCATCCTCGCCGCGATGCGAGCGGTCGATGAGTTCCGCGCCCCAGAGCATGAAGGCGCGCGCGCCCTCGATGAACGATTTCTGATCCATCAGCGAGCGCCGGATATCGGGATGCACGATCAGCGGATCGGCGGGGCCATTGGGGTTTTCCGTTCCGGTCACGGCGCGGCCCTGAAGCCGGTCCTTGGCATAGGCGAGGGCATTCTGATAGGCGACCTCGGCTTGTGCCAGACCCTGCATGCCGACGCCGATGCGGGCCTCGTTCATCATGGTGAACATGGCGCGCATGCCCTTGTGCTCTTCGCCCAAGAGCCAGCCGGTGGCGCCGTCATAGTTCATCACGCAGGTGGAATTGCCGTGAATCCCCATCTTTTCCTCGATCTTGCCGCAGGTGACGCCGTTGCGATCACCAAGGCTGCCGTCGTCCTTAACAATGAACTTCGGCACGATGAAGAGCGACACGCCCTTGATGCCATCGGGGCCACCAGGGATCTTGGCCAGCACCAGATGGACGATGTTGTCGGCCATGTCATGCTCGCCCGAGGAAATGAAGATCTTCTGCCCCGTCAGCAGATAGCTGCCATCCTCCTGCGGCTCGGCCTTGGTCCGCATGAGGCCCAGATCGGTGCCGCAATGCGGCTCGGTCAGGTTCATTGTGCCGGTCCACTCGCAAGAGAACATCTTGGGCAGATAGGTCTCTTTCTGCTGGTCCGAGCCATGCACGAGGATCGCGGAGGCCGCGCCATGGGTCAGGCCCTGATACATGGTGAACGCCTGATTTGCGCCCGAGAACATCTCGCCCACGGCGGTGCCCAGCACGTAAGGCATGTTCTGACCGCCATACTCTTCGGGCAGATCAAGCGCGGTCCAGCCGCCTTCGCGCACCTGGTCGAACGCCGCCTTGAAGCCCTTGGGCGTGCGCACCACGCCGTTTTCCAGCACGCAGCCCTCGCTATCGCCCACCGGGTTCAGTGGCGACAGAACCTCCGAGGAAATCTTGCCGGCCTCTTCCAGAACCGCGCTGGTGAACTCGCGGTCGAGTTCGGAATAGCCCGGCGTGTCCTGCTCTGACACATTCAGCACGTCATGCAGGATGAATTGCATGTCGCGGGTCGGTGCGGTGTAGCTTGGCATCTGGTTCTCTCTCCCTAAAGAATGGCCGTGCCGGTATCACTCGGCGGCGTCGCGGTTGTCCTTGAGCGAGGCCAGCATGCGCTCGCCCCATGTCATCTGTTCGCGCAACTCGGAGATTGCGGCCTCCAGCTCGTCGCGCTGCGTTTCCATCTCGGCCAGACGCGCCTTTGCCACCTCATAGGCGCGGGCGATCTGGGTGTGCTGCTGATCCCCCTTGTCGTAGAGATCGAGCAACTGGCGCAGTTCCTCGAGGCTGAACCCGAAGCGCTTGCCGCGCAGGATCAATTTCAGCCGCGCACGGTCGCGCCGGGTGAAGAGGCGGCGCTGTCCTTGCCGAATGGGCGAGAGCAGTTCCTTGGCCTCGTAAAACCGCAGGGTGCGTGGGGTGACGTCGAACGCCTCGCACATCTGCCGGATAGTCATCACATCATCAGTCATTGCATCGCCTCGTCGCAGAGCATCTGGCGACTATCTGCGTCGGGTGCCCTATGGTTACAACAGCCGCGCGGCTTTACGTAACCGCTACGTCACGTCACTTTCAAATTGACGTAAGATAAGGCAAGGTAAAGGGATATATCGGGACATTTTCTTGCCCCAGCGTCAGCCTGTTCTCAGTCGAGATTCGCCTCGGTCTGATCGCGCAGCTGGCGCAACTCGGCCATCGCCTCGTCGATCTGGCGGCGCTGTTCGGCGAGTTCGGCAAGCTGTCGGTCGGCAAGGTCGATCCAGCTGCGCATCTGCGCGTCGGTGCCCTCATGCTCGTAGATCAACAGCCATTGGCGGATATCCTCGAGCGAAAATCCGAATTTCCGCCCCCGCAGGATCAGCGTCATACGCGCGCACTCGCGCGGCCCGTAATAGCGCGACCGCCCCTCGCGCTCCGGCTGCAACAGCTCGATATACTCGTAATACCGCAACGTTCGCGGCGTGACGTCGTATTTCTCGCACATCTCCTTGAAGGACAGTCTGTTCTCCGCCATCGCCCGGCCCTCCTGCAGGGTCAGGTTAGGGCCAAGGCGCGTGCCGTGCAACCGTCGCTCTTGCAGCCCCGGCCCGTTGCGTCCCATAAAGGGCGCGAGATCGCAGCGGGGATGCCCATGGATGACGAGAAGAACCGGATCGCGCAGCAGTTCATGCAGGCGCTGCCGCATGCCCGCGCGCTTGGCCTGCGCCTCATCGGCATGGGCGAGGGTCGCGCGGAGATCGAAATGGATTACGACGACCGCCTGATCGGCGATCCCGAAACCGGGGTGATTCACGGCGGCGCGGTCTCGGCGCTGATGGATACCTGCTGCGGGGCGGCGGCAATGAGCCACCCGGCCTCGCCCGGCGGCACAGCCACCATCGACCTGCGCATCGACTACATGCGCCCGGCCACGCCGGGGCAGGCGATCCGGGCCGAGGCCGAGTGCTATCACATCACCCGTTCGGTGGCCTTCGTGCGCGCCCGTGCGATGGACGACGACAGCGCCCGCCCCGTGGCCACCGCCACCGGCACCTTCACCGTGGAGGGCGGCTGATGGCGCGCGCCCGTCCCGAACCCGTGCAGGTGGTCAAGCAACGCCGCGATGCCGCATTGAAGGCGCTGGTCGAGGGCGTGCCCTACATCCGCTTTCTCGGCGTGCAGTTCGAGCGGCGCGGCGACGAGCTGACCGCCGTGATGCCGTTTGACGAAAAGCTGATCGGCAATCCCCTGCTGCCTGCCCTCCATGGCGGGGCGACCGCAGCGTTTCTCGAAATAACCTCGATCATCGGGCTAAGTTGGGGCCATTTGTGGGAAGAGATCGAGAGCGGCAAGGTGGAGGTCGAAACGCTGACCAATGGCCGCCTGCCGCGCCTGCCCAAGACGATTGATTTCACCGTCGATTACCTGCGCTCGGGTCTGCCGCGAGATGCCTACGCACGCGCTCAGGTCAACCGCTCGGGGCGGCGCTATGCCAGCGTGCATGTCGAGGCGTGGCAGGACAACCGCTCGCGCCCCTTCGCGCAGGCTACCGGCCATTTCCTGATGCCGCGCCGCGATGAGTGAGACTGCCCGCGCGGTCACTCATGCCCGCGTCCTCAAGATCGCCCTGCCGATCGTCATCTCCAACGCGACGGTGCCCATTCTGGGCGCGGTGGATACCGGCGTGGTGGGGCAGATCGGGCTCGCCGCGCCCATCGGCGCGGTCGGCATCGGCGCGGTAATCCTCACGGGGCTCTACTGGATCTTCGGCTTTCTGCGGATGGGCACCACGGGGCTGACCAGTCAGGCGCATGGGGCAGGGCAAACCGGCGAGGTTGCGGCCCTGCTCACCCGCGCGCTGATGATCGGCTTTGCCGGGGGTCTCCTGGTGATCGCCCTGCAGGTGCCGATCTTCTGGGCTGCCTTCCAGATCTCCCCCGCCAGTGCCGAGGTCGAGGCCCTCGCGCGCGACTACATGGCCATTCGCGTCTGGTCCGCACCCGCGATGATCGCGCTTTTCGGCATGACCGGCTGGCTCATCGCGCAGGAACGCACCCGCGCGGTGCTGATGATTCAGGTGCTGATGAACGGCGTCAATATCGGGCTCGACCTGTGGTTCGTGCTGTGGCTCGATATGGGCGTCACCGGCGTGGCGCAGGCCACGGTGATCGCCGAATGGGGCGGGCTCGCGCTCGGCTTCTGGTTCTGCCGCGATGCCTTCGGCGTGCCCGCCTGGCGCGACTGGCCGCGCGTGTTTGACCGCGCACGCCTGCGCAACATGGCGATGGTGAATACCGATATCCTGCTGCGCTCGCTGATGCTGCAGATCATCTTCATCTCGTTCCTGTTTCTGGGCGCGGATTTCGGCGATGTGACGCTGGCGGCCAATCAGGTGCTGTTGCAGTTCCTCAACATCACCGCCCATGCGCTCGACGGCTTTGCCTTCGCCGCCGAGGCGCTGGTGGGGCAGGCGTATGGTGCCCGCGCGGTGGCGCTGCTGCGGCGCGGGGCGCTGATGACCAGCTTCTGGGGGCTGGTGGTCTGTATCGCGCTGGCCGTCGGTTTTGCGACCTTCGGCGGCGCGATCATTGATCTCATGGCCAAAGTGCCCGAGGTGCAGGCCGAGGCGCGCAGCTATCTGATCTATATGGCCGCCGCCCCGATTCTGGGGCTTGCCGCCTATATGCTCGACGGGGTGTTCATTGGTGCCACCCGCTCGCGCGACATGCGCAACATGATGGCGCTCAGCCTCGTGGTTTATGTGGCGGCAGCGGCGGCACTGGTGCCGTCGCTCGGCAATCACGGGCTGTGGCTGGCGCTTCTGATCAGCTTCATCGCCCGCGGCGTGACCCTCGGCCTGCGCTATCCTGCGCTGGAGCGTGCTGTCGGCTAGCCTAAGGCTCGGTCCTCCGCAAACTCCTGAATGCCGGACCAACATTCGAAGATCACGAAAGTTAAGTCCAGATAACAAGAATTGATCGGGCCTGCGGCGTTTCGCAAGGCGCTCTCCCTTGCAATGAAAGCAGGGATGAGGCTAAGGGATACCATGCAAATCTACCTCCCCATAGCCGAGGTTTCGGTCAACGCCTTCCTGCTTCTGGGGCTGGGCGGGCTTGTGGGTGTGCTGTCGGGCATGTTTGGGGTCGGCGGCGGCTTTTTGATGACGCCGCTGCTGTTCTTCATTGGCATCCCGCCCGCCGTCGCCGTCGCAACCGAGGCCAACCAGATCGTCGCCTCGTCTTTCTCGGGGGTTCTGGCCCATCTCAGGCGAAAGACGGTGGATCTCCGAATGGGCACGGTGCTGCTGATCGGCGGCCTCTGCGGGGCCGCCTTGGGCGTGGTGCTGTTCAACTACCTGAAATCCATGGGCCAGGTCGATCTGCTGGTCAAGCTCTGCTACGTCGTCTTCCTTGGCGTCGTCGGCGGCATGATGTTCTTCGAGAGCCTGCGCGCCATTCGCAACACCCGGCGCGGCGCAGCTCCCAAGCGCAAGAAACACGGCTGGGTGCATGGCCTGCCGTTCAAGATGCGGTTCCGCACCTCGGGCCTCTATATCTCGGTGATCCCGCCGCTTCTGGTGGGCGTCAGCGTCGGTATTCTCGCGGCGATCATGGGTGTCGGCGGCGGGTTCATCATGGTGCCTGCGATGATCTACCTCCTCGGCATGCCGACCAAGGTGGTGGTGGGAACCTCGCTCTTCCAGATCATTTTCGTCACCGCCTTTACCACCATGCTGCACGCGACCACGAACTATACCGTGGATATCGCGCTTGCCGTGCTGTTGCTGGTGGGCGGCGTGATCGGCGCGCAGATCGGCACCTCGATCGGCACCAAGATGAAGGCCGAACAGCTGCGCATCCTGCTGGCGATGATGGTGCTGGTGGTCTGTGGCAAACTGGCGCTCGACCTGCTGTTGCAGCCGTCCGAACTTTACTCGCTCGGCGCGGCGGGGGGGCATTGATGCTCTGGCGTCTGGCCGCCCTGCTGATCCTCGCTGCCGCGCCGTTGCGCGCCGAAGAGGTGGTGCTGGGCCTGTCCAGCGACAAGGTGGCGATCACCGCGACCTTCGACGGATCGGAAATCTTGATCTTCGGCGCGGTCAAGCGCGAGGCCCCGATCCCCGAAACGACGCTCGATGTGGTGATCACCGTCTCCGGGCCGTCACTCCCGGTGCAGGTGCGCCGCAAGGACCGGCAGTTCGGCATCTGGATCAATACCGACATGGTCGATCTCGATGCCGCGCCCAGTTTCTACGCCGTGGCGACCACCGGCCCGCTCGACAAGGTGCTGTCCAATACCGAGGACTTGCGTCACCGCATCTCGATCCCGCGCGCGATCCGCTCGGTCGGAGCGGCGAGCATGGCCCCCAATGTCGATGTTGGGAATTTCACCGATGCGCTCATTCGCATCAAGCGCGACCAGAACGCCTATCAGATGCGCGAAAGCGCGGTGGTTCTGGATGAACAGACGCTGTTTCGCACCGCGATCAGCCTGCCCGCCAACCTGACCGAAGGCGCCTATCAGACCCGAATCTTCCTGACCCGCGAGGGCCGTGTGGTATCGCAGTATCAGACCGTGATCGACGTGCGAAAGGTGGGGCTGGAACGCTGGCTCTTTACCATGTCGCGCGAACAGCCGATGCTCTACGGGCTGATGTCGCTGGCCATAGCGATTGCCGCCGGTTGGGGCGCATCCGCAGCATTCCAGATCATGCGGCGTGGCTGAGTTCGGCCCACGAGGCCCGGCTTTCAGACATGAAAAAGGCCGGGCTCCGTAGAGCCCGGCCTGAAGACGAGACTGGGATGAAAGGGGGTTACCCTTCCCACTCATTCATGCCTTCGAGGTCTTCGCTGCTATGTGCGACCGTGGCACGCAGGGTGTCGGTCATGTCATCACCACCCTCGCGCAGCGTAACCTCCTCGAACGGAAGGGCGACCGGCTTTTCGCCAAGCCCGAGAAAGCCGCCGACATCAATGACGACCTGCGAGATGTCGCCGTTGTCGCTCAGGACGAGTTCCGAAATCTCGCCGATGCTTTCGTCGTTGGAGCCATAGACCGAGAGACCTTGCAGATCATCCGCAGTCAGCGCATTACGCTGATCGGTGTTCAGCTCGGCCGACCCGCTGGCCTGACCGGACATGTCCGACTCGTCAGACGCGGTCTGCGTGCCCTGCTCGGAGGCGTTATTGCTGGCCTGCTCACTGGTGGTGTCGCCAGTGCTCTCGTTGGTGGCCTGTTCGCTGCTGGCGTTGCCAGTGCTCTCGTTGCTGGCCTGCTCGCTGCTGGCGTTGCCAGTGTTCTCGTTGCTGGCCTGACCGTCCATCTTGTCCTTGGACTGCTGCTTGTCGGACTCGTCGCTCCAGAAGCTGTTGCCGCTATCGCGTTCGCTTTGCTCATCGACCTCGTCACGGTCTTCAAGCGCGCTGCGGTCGCCAGTGAACACGACGTAGTAATGCCGCGCTGCTCCCGATTCGGATTCGGCGTTGTCACCGCCCTCGGACGAGACGAACTTCAACTCATCCATACTGGTGCTAACATGCTTTTCACCGATCCCGAGAAAGCCACCGGCGTCAAGCGTCACGGAGTCGATACCGCCATCCTTCGTGAGGATGAGGTCACCGATTTCGCCCACACGCTCCCAGTTGTCGGCAGGTTGGCTCACGCTGTCGGCGATCTCTTCATCCGACGCGTCTTCACTGCGGATATAGACCGGCTCGCCGATCATGTCGGCGGCGTGGATGGTCTTGTCGCCGACCTTGGCGCTTGCGTTGGATTTCGCGGCCTTGTCAGACTGGCTTTGCGACATTTCGGCGGATTCACTCGCCTTCATGTCACTTTCCTTGTCCGCGTTCGTGTCGGCCATAACCGGCGCTGCTGCGAGGGCCACGATGGCTGTGGTTGCGAGAAAACGTTTCATGGTCATACTCCTTCCGAGTTGTATTCCGTCGGCGCCAATGCATTCCGGCGCCTCGGGATCACAACCCTCGGGGTGCGTCGGTTGTTTCATCCGCAGCCAAAAATTTTCCATATTTTTCGCGGGAACCAGACCGACGCCTGTTGCGTTTCACAAGGGCGCGCACAGCGCGGGCGCGCCCGTTCAGAGACGTCCTGCCGACAGGACGCGCGGGCAACCGGAACACGGAAAAGGAGACCACATGCTCGAAGTGACAGGAATTGGCGGGATCATCCTATTGATCCTCGACGTCTGGGCGATCGTATCCGTGATCGGATCGGCCGAAAGCACCGGCAAGAAGGTGCTCTGGGTCCTGCTGGTCCTTCTGCTGCCGCTTCTGGGCTTTCTCATCTGGCTCATCGCCGGGCCGCGCTCGGTCTAGGGCACCGCCATGAGTGACGCAGCGACCGATACACGCGACGCGACACGCCCCCGGGATTTGAGCGGGCGCGCCTGGTGGCGTGTCCTGCGCCGGGTCATGGGCGAATCCGACAGCCGCAATCTGGGTCTGATCTCTGCGGGCGTGGCATTCTATACCATGCTGTCGATCTTTCCCGCGATCGCCGCGCTGATCGCGATCTGGGGCATCGTCGCCGATCCGCAGACCATCGCCAGCCAGCTTGGCATGGCGCAGCAACTCCTGCCCGAAGCGGCCTATGGCATCGTCGAGGGTCAGATCGATGCGCTGATCCGCTCGAACGACTCGACGCTGCAACTGACCAGCATCATCTCGCTTCTGCTGGCGGTCTGGACCGCGCGCAATGGCGTGGCGGCCCTCATACGCGGACTCAATGCCGTCTACCGCGAAGAGCACCGCCGCAACCCGCTCTGGCGCTACCTCGTGGCCATCGGGCTCACGCTGTTGCTGATCGGGGTGGCGATCATTGCCTTTGCCGCCGTCATTCTGGTGCCGATCGTGCTCTCGGTGATGGTGCTGCCGTTCGGGGTGGAGGCGCTGATCAGCGCGCTGAAATGGGTGATCCTCCTGGGCGTGGTGCTGTTTTCCATCGGGTTGCTCTATCGGCACGGGCCGAACCGGCGCGGCGCGCGGGTGGCCTGGATCAGCCCGGGTGCGCTGTTCTCGCTTGTCACCTGGGCGGCGGGCTCGGTCGCGTTTTCGATCTACCTGCGCAATTTTGGCTCCCTGAACGAGGTCTACGGCTCGATCGGGGCGGTAATCGCGCTGCTCCTGTGGTTCTATCTCAGCGCCTATGTCGTGCTTCTCGGGGCGCTGCTCAATGCCGAGATCGAGCTTGAGACGGGGTGCGATACCACGATCGGCGCGCCCCGGCCCGCCGGTGAGCGACAGGCCGTCGTCGCCGATCACATCGCCGACAGCGATGGTGAATTGCAGCCAGTACCAGACCGCGCACCGCATGCCCAGAAGCACTGAGGTCGCCAAACAAACCTGAGAATTGGGAACTTTTCCCGCCCCAGGCGGTTGGTTGACTGAAGCCAGCGCCACATACGCTGGTTTGTCCAGGTTCATCCCTGTCCCCATTCCCGATGAGCCTGGGCCACCCGCCGATACCATCGGGTGCCTGGCCCCCGTCCCCAGCAGGGCGGGGGCTTTTTCAAAACAGGGTCAACCCGCCCGCGCGAGAAATGAGTTCTGGACGTGCAGGAGGCAAACAACACGTTGTAGCGAGATCATGGAAAAAACATCGCAAACCAAACCAGACGCCGACCCGGAGCCCGCCAGCGCAGCGAGCGTCGAGAAATTCGACGTGCTGGTCACCGCCGAAGAGGCATACCCTGCGTTCGAGCGGGCTTTTCTGACGGCCAAATCCGAGATCATCGCCAGTTTCCGTGTCATCGACCTTTCCACGCGACTGCGCTCGCCCGAGGCGCTCAAGATCGGCACCACCTGGATGGACCTTATGATCCACACGCTCGATCGCGGTGTCGCGGTGCGTCTGGTGACCTCCGACTTCGATCCCGTGGCCGCGCCGGAACTGCACCAGCTGGCCTGGCGCACGCTGCGCCAGATCGCAGCGGTGCGCGAACTGACACGCGATTGCGGGCGGCTCGACTTCACCCTCGCGCTGCATGATGCGCGGACCGGATTGGTGCCGCGGCTGATCCTCTATCCCCTCGTGCGCCACAAGATGAACCAACTGGCCCGGACCTGGCACGAGATGAGCGATCCGGAACGCCAGCGCTTCAGGGTCGAAACCCCCCGCTTGCAGAAAATCTGCTACGAGAATGGTGACGGCAAGCTTTGCTTTCCGCTCCGCCCGGTTGATCTCTTTCCGGCAACACATCACCAGAAGATGGCCGTTTTCGACCGCGAGACGCTGTATATCGGCGGGCTCGACCTCAACGAGCGGCGCTACGATACCAAGCGTCACCGCCGCGCCGCCGAACGCACGTGGCATGACATACAGGCCATTGCAACGGGCCCCGTAGCACAGGCCGCGCAGGCCCATCTGGAGAGTTTCCTCGACAGTGTTGCGGGGCGCGCCGCGCCGCCTCCCGCCGCGCCCGGTTTTCTGCGCACCTTGTCGCGCCGCCGTCGCGGCATGCCGCTTCGCCTCGCGCCCCGAACCGTGTTGCGCGAAATCGAGACCCGCCATATCGAGGCGATCGGCCGGGCGCGCCACCTGATCTATCTGGAGACGCAGTTTCTGCGGCATATGCCTTTGGCGCGCGCGCTTGCGCGGCGCGCCCGCGAATGTCCCGGTCTGCGACTGATCGTGATCCTGCCCGCCGCCCCCGAGGACGCCGCCTTTGACAGCAATCAGGGTCTCGATCTGCGCTACGGCGAATATCAGCAGGTGCGCTGCCTGACGCGGTTGCAACGCGCGTTCGGCTCGGATCGGTTTCTGGTGGCCTCGCCGGTGCAGCCGCGCAAGACTGAGAGCGAAGGGCGCGATGCGCTGGAAAACGCGCCGCTGGTCTACGTGCATTCCAAGGTTTCGATCTTTGATGATTTCGGGGCGATCTTGTCCTCGGCCAATCTCAACGGTCGCAGCATGCGCTGGGATAGCGAGGCGGGAATCTACCTCGATCAGCCCGCCCATATCGAGGAGTTGCGCCGTCGCGTGATGGGGCACTGGCTGCCGCCGCACTCAGATGCCGCCTACCTTGATCCGCAAGCCGCGTTCGGGCATTGGCAGCGCCTTGTGGAGAGCAACAGCGCGTTGCCGCCCAGCAAGCGGCAGGGCTTTCTGGTGCGCTACGATTCGGACGTGGCACGTGATATCGCCGCGCCGATCCCGGGCATGCCGGACGAGGTCGTCTGAGCGATCAGGCGCTGTCGTCTGCGGTGCCCTGCGACATCGCGGTTTCAGCACCGATCTCGCTGTCGACCTCGAAGATGTCGAGCATCACCAAGACCATCACCAGAACCGGGATCGCGACGATCCCGCCGATCGGCCCCCAGATCCACAGCCAGATCACCAGCGACACGAAGATCAGCAGCGGGTTGACCGAGATGTGCCTGCCTACCATCGAGGGTGTGACGAATTGCGCCTCGATCATGTTGAGCATCAGAAAGATCGCCGCCGGTGCAAGGATCATCAGCCCGTCAAACACGATCAGACCCGCAAGCAACAGCGCCCCCACCACGACCATCGGCCCGGCATAGAGTATGAAATTCAACAGCGCGGCCCCGATCCCCCAGATGATCGGCGCGGGCATGCCGATCAGGGCAAGCGCCGTGCCGAGCGCAATGCCAAGCCCGGCATTGACGATCGAGATCGTCAGGAAATAGCGCGCCACCAGCCGCTCGGCGGTGGCAAAGCGGCGCTGAATGATCGCGGTGTCCCGCGAGGTGCCGATCCAATGCGCCAGCCATTGATAGATGCCCTTGCGCGTAAGCAGAAAGAAGAACAGCGTCCCGCCGAAGATCAGCACCTGCGCCAGCACCACCGGGGCAAGAAACAGCGTGCTGGTGAGGGTCGGCATCGGGTCGGGCCCGCTCTCTTCGCTGCCATCACTCGGAGATTGCGTGCCGAGCGCCTCCTCGACCTCGCGGTTGACCGCGTCGAGCCCCCGCACGAGGCCGCGAAATTCGCCGATGATGGCGCGCAGTTCCCATTTGATGGTCGGCAGATGCTCGACCACGCGCCAGATCAGCGGCTCCACCAGTATCCCCATCACGGCGATCACCGAGACCCCGAGGACAAGCATGATCGCCGAGGCCAGCCCGGCAGGCAGCCCCCACCGCTCGAAGACATCGGTCATCGGTGCGAGGATGACGCCGGTCACGACCCCCAGAACCATGGGCGCGAAAATGTCGGCACCGAGTTTCAACGTCCCGAAGCCGAGCGTCACTGCGATCACGATGACGGCCACCCGCACGATCGGATCACCAGTGGAATGAGGACTGAGCATGCAAAGCCAACGCGCGCCGCGCGGGAATGTTCCCTGCTTTTTGCGCGGAACAAAGCGCCGCTTGGCCGCGTTGCCCCGACAGACCATCGCAACCGAAAGGAGTGCGTCCTGAACTGGGAACAAATCCAAGGCAAATGGAACAAACTCAAGGGCAATGCCCGCGTCGAATGGGCAAAATTGAGCGATCAGGACCTGGAGCGCGTCGCGGGCGAGCGTGAAAAGCTCGTGGGCCTCATTCAGGAGAAATACGGCCGCACCAAGAAAGAGGCCGAAGAAGAGATTGACGACTGGTGCCGGAGAGTGTCGTGATGACCGATCAAACCGACCTCAAGCAAGACCTATGGAAACGGCTGGACGATCAAACCGCCGGCATGATGGGCATCGAGGGGGCAGGGCTGCACATGCGGCCGATGACCCCCCATGCCGATGCGGCGCGCAACACGGTCTGGTTTCTGTGTGCCTCGGACAATCAGCTGGCGCAGACCGGGGCCGAGAGCGGTCGCGCCTATTTCACGATCCAGAGCCCGGATGAACGCTTTTACGCCTGCCTCAGCGGCCCCATCACGGTGAGCCGTGATCGCGACAAGCTCAACGAGCTTTGGAGTGTCTTTGCCTCCGCCTTCTTCGAGGGTGGGCCGGAAGATTCGAGCGCGGTGCTGCTGGAGTTGACGCCGGAAGAGGCCGAGATCTGGACGGTCGAGGCCAGCGGCACGCAATTCGCCGCTGAAATCGCCCGCGCGGCCTTCGGGGCCAAGTCTCGGCCCGATCTTGGCACGCATAACGTGGTGGCCCTGCCCTGAGAGGTATCACGCGCTGAGCGCACGACCATGACGGAACCATTCGCCCGCTCGGGCGTTTGGCTGTTATGGTATCGTTTTTTCGTCTGCTGATCCTCTGCGTCACGGCCCTCTTTTTTACGGGGGCCGTGGCCCAAGACTCGTCGAACGCCTGGTATTCTGCCGAGGTGTTGAATGAGGGGCTTGGCGCCGCTCCCGATGATCTCGATCTCTCGACACCGCGCGCGGCGATGCGCAGCTTTGTCGAGTATGCGCGCGCTGATCGGTTCGACGCGGCAGCGCATGTTCTCAACCTGTCGAGGGTCGAGCCCGAGCGTCAGCCTGACCGGGCGGTTCGCGTCGCGCAGCAGCTATACCAGGTGATCGACCGCCGTGTCTGGGTGGACTGGTCCGACCTGCCCTCGCGCCCGGATGCCAAGGTCGAGCAATCGGCCAGTGAGGGCAGCGGCCCCGGAGAGATGCGCCGCGACCTGGGGATCAAGCTCTTTGAGTTGAACGGCCGCGCCTACGAAATACGGATCGCGCGCTACAAGGCGGGCGAGGACAGCGAGCCGGTCTGGCTCTTTACACCGCAGACGGTCGCGGATGTCGCGCCACTGCATGACGCTTACGGCCCGCGTGCCTTTGAAGAGTACATCCCCGACCGGATGAAGGATCAACTGGGCGGGCTGCGGATCTGGGAGTGGCTCGGCCTGCCGATCATGCTGGGCCTGCTTATCGGCATCGGCTGGTCGGTCAATTCGATGGTCACCATGCTCGCGCGCAAGGCCCCTTACGGGTTCTTGCAGCACGCCTTCGCACGCGCGGGCTTTCCGCTGGCGCTGTTCGCCGTGGCGGTGCTGGCGCAGGTCGTGCTCAGCCTCGCGGTCTCGTTCTCCGGCCCGGTCACCAGTATCGTGCAGCCGCTGCTTGTGATCGTCATGGCCTCGGGTGTCGGGATGGCGGCGCTGCGCATCGTCGATGCGATCCTTGATCGCGTCACGCTGCGCTATGTCGGCGATATCGACGACACGCGCAGTCTCGACAAGCGCGAACTCTATACCTCGATCTACGCGCTGCGGCGGGTCATCGTGCTCTTCATGGTCGGGTTCGCCGCGTTCTACGTGCTGGCACGGCTCAACCTCTTTCAAACCGTCGGGATGACGCTGCTGGCCTCGGCGGGTGTGCTGACGGTGCTCTTGGGCATCGCCGGGCAGGCGGTGCTGGGCAATATCCTGGCCTCGCTCCAGATCGCACTGGCCAAGCCGGTGCGGATCGGTGACAGCGTGCTCTTCGAGGGCGATTGGGCCTATGTCGAAAGCATCTTCTACACCTTTATGCGCCTGCGCACATGGGACGAACGGCGGATCATCGTGCCGGTGCGCTATTTCGTTTCCAAACCCTTCGAGAACTGGTCGGTCAAGGATGCGCGGATCATGCATACCGTCCGCCTCCGGCTCGATCACAGCGCCGATAGCGACGTGCTGCGCGACCGGTTTGTTGAACTGGCGCGGGAAGACGAGGGCGTGATTGAACACGATCAGATCGCCTGCTATGTCACCGATCACAACGCACAGGGTGTGGAGATATCGTTCTACGCCATGTCGCCTGACCCCTCGACCGGATGGGTGACAGAAATGCGGCTGCGCGAGGGGATGTTGCGGTTTATCCGCGAAAGCCATCCCGAATGGTGGCCGCAGGAACGCGTCGAAGGCGGCGCGACAATCGCCGCCACACAGGGCTGAGCTCTTAGATCAGCGGGCGCGTGACCGGGGCGCGCGCGCCATCGAGGTCGGCGATCTCGCACAGCTTGTCATAGTCGAAAAACCGCAGCCTCCCATTGCGCCAGGACACCACGCCCATCTCGCGCAGGTGCTTGAGCGTCTTGTTGGTATGCACCAGCGACAGGCCGAGCGCGTCAGCCAGATCCTGTTGCCGGTAGGGCAGGGGCATCTCTGATCCCTCCACCAGCCCAAGCGCCATGCAGCGATCATGCAGCCGCACGAAGGCGCGCGCGATTCGCTCGATCCCGCTCATATGTCCGATCAGCGCCAGAACCTCGCCCAGAAAATGCTCTTCGACGGCGGCGATCCATGTCAGGTCAAACGCCCGTTCCGGTTGATCGCGAAACAGTGCCCACAGCGATTTTCGGTCAAACACGCAGAGCGTCATCGCCGTGGTTGCCTCGACAGAATGCTGCATTTCCTTCATCACCCCTGCCTGCAATCCGACAAAATCGCCGGGCAGAACGATGTTGAGAACCTGCCGGTCGCCCGATGCCATGGTCTTGTAGCGCAGGCCCATCCCGTCCAGCACCGTATAAAGCTGCGGGCTGTTCGATCCCTCCAGCATCAGCGTGGTTCCCGGATCGACCTGCAATTCTCCGGTCTTGAAACCCTGCATGAAATCGACTTCGTGGTCGCTCATCGGGGCAAAGAGCGACAGCTTGCGCAGCGGACAATTTCGGCAAGACGTCGCCATCGAATATTTCCTTCCCGATATGTCACAGTTAAATGCGGGGGTGCCCATTGTGCTCTACCCAAGGAGCATGCCCGAGATCGATACAATGAACAATGCAATGCCCGAAACCATGAATCCAGTGATCCCCGTATTCCTTGTGCTGGAGCGCGACGCGCTGATTGCCGAGGATATCATGGGGTCGCTTGCGGATATGGGGCCATGCCGTACCATCCATGTCAGCGACGCGTCCGAGATCACGCCGCATCTGAGCGCGGAGCCGGCCGTTTCGGCGGTGTTTCTGGAAATGCGCCTGACGCAGGTTCTGGAACTCGGCCTTGACCGGCGTCTGGCCGAACATGGCGCGCATGTCATCCTCACCATCGGCGAGGATGACGCGGATCATGCGCAGGCCCTTGGGTGGGGCATGCTGGTGCGCCCTTTCACCGATGAGATGCTCCGCGAGGCGCTCATGGGCACGATCGAGCGTCGGCGCTAGTCGCGCCGCTCGCGCATCGCGCGGCCCGCCTGCATGCCCATGGCGAAGCCTTCGGCAAGTTGCACCAGCGGGTCTTTGGTCGGCTCTGACGGGGGGTCAGCCCTGCGTGGCTCATTTGCCCCGCCGCCCTGTGCCCCGAGCGCCATCAGGCAGAACCCCAGCACAAGATAGAGCGCGCCGATCACCGTATAGGCCATCAGTACGCCTTCATGCGTGGCCAGAAGAATCCACAGCGCCACGGTCAGAAACCCCAGCCCCGCAAGGCCAAAGACCACGCCCATCACGCTGAACGCAGTGGCGCGCGCCGCGTGTCGCAGGCGCGCGCTCATGGTCGAGAGAAAACCGGGCATCGGTCACTTCCGCCCGGTCATGAACCCAAGCAGAAAGCCGAGGCCAACAGCCAGCCCGACCGCTGCGGCAGGCTGATTGCGCACCTGATCGGCGGCCTGCTGGCCCATTTCCTCGGCGCGGTATTGCGCGTTATGCATCTGCCGCTGGCCCGCATCACGCAGGTCGGCGGCCTTCTGGCGCGCCTGTTCGGTGGCCGCGTCGCGCGATGACCGGCCCAGCCCCGAAAGCGTTTGCGAGATATCGGAAATATCCTGCCGCAGTGTCGTGATCTGCTCCGAAAGTTGGTCGATATCCTTTTGCGGCGATGCGTCGGTGGTTCTCGATTGTGCCATTCTGCGGCCCTCCGTTTTGAGTTGCGTTGGCTTGTCAACGCGGGCGCGCCCGGGAAGTTCCAGAAAAACCTGTTAAAAATCCGGGTCGTGCCATGGCTTCTGGAATTTCTTCGGAACCATTTGCCTTGCCCGGGGGTTTTCAACGCAACGGCAACTCAGCAATGGAGGCACTCATGCTTTACTGGGCACTCATCTTTCTCGTCGTCGCACTTGTCGCCGGCGTTTTCGGCTTTGGCGGGATCGCCTCGGCCTCGGCAGGGATCGCGCAGATCCTGTTCGTGATCTTCCTCGTCCTTTTCGTCGTGGCGATGGTCGTGCGCGCGCTCAAGGGCCGCTCGCCCTGATTCGCATCCGTACACGGGCTGAACTCAAAAAAGGCCCTGCACCTTGATGGTGCGGGGCCTTTTCTCACCTTTTGGGGCAGGCGATCAGCCCTGCAACGTCTCGGTGCTGGCAAAGAACATCGCCTGGCTCACCGCCGACAGCACCTGGTCCTCGGAATAGGGCTTGGTGATCAGAAAGGCAGGCTCTGGCCGTTCACCGGTCAACAGCCGTTCGGGGAATGCGGTGATGAACACCACCGGCACCTCGCCGATCTCTTCGAGAATGTGATTGACCGCGTCGATGCCCGAGGATCTGTCGGCCAACTGGATATCCGCCAGGATCATGTCCGGCGGGTCGCGCCGTGCGAGTGTCACCGCCTCGTCGCGGGTGCGGGCATTGCCGGTCACCTCGTGGCCCATGCCCTCTACGATGGCGGTGATGTCCATGGCGATGATCGCCTCGTCCTCGATCACCATGATCCGCCCGCAAATATCGCCAGACATCTCGCGATGCGCAATGCTGAGAAATTCGCCCGCCTCATCGGGGCTGACATCGAGAATCGCGGCGATGTCGCTGGTCTGAAACCCCTCGATGCTGTGCAGCAACAGCGCCTCACGCGTGTTAGGCGTCAGCGTCGACAGCCGCCACTGCGCGCGGGCTTCGGCTCCGTCCGCCTCGCCCATCTCGTCGACAGGCGCCCCGGACGAGACCCAGATCTGATGAAACGCCCGAAATAGCGCGACCTTGTGCGACAGGCCCGCATCGAACACCTCCTTGTCTGCCAAAAGCGCCTCTAGCGTGGCCGCCGCATAATGATCCCCGGTTTTCTGATTGCCGGTGAGTGCCCGCGCATAGCGTCGCAGATAGGGCAGCTCCTCCGCGATGTGCTGCGCGAGGTCAGGCTGGCTTTGGGTTTCTGTCATGGCATCCTCAAAAAAATGTTGCTGTGCGTGGAACCAAACGCGGCTTGGCGTGTTAGGTTCCCGCTCGGGCGAAAAAAACCGCCCGCTCAAGCATGGCAGAAAAAGCGGCACGATGACAAACAAACGCAGGACTTCAAGGTTGCAACAGCAGATCGACGACAATCTCCGGCGCGTCTACTCGGACACGGTACAAGAACCGTTGCCCGATCGTTTCTCGCATTTGCTCGACAAATTGCGCGCGCAAGAGAGCGAAGAACCCAAAGATAATTCCGAGCAATCGTCAAAGGATGACTCGTGACCTCTAGTTCCGATCCCAGAGACGAGCTGGTCGAGCATTTGCCAGCCATGCGCGCCTTCGCGATGAGCCTGACGCATAATCCGGCGTCGGCGGATGATCTCGTGCAGGACGCGGTGGTCAAGGCATGGGGCAACTTCGACAAGTTCCAGCCCGGCACCAACCTGCGCGCCTGGCTTTTCACGATCCTGCGCAACACGTACTATTCGCTCTATCGCAAGCGCCGCCGCGAGGTCGAGGACCCCGATGGCACGATGGCGGGGCAGTTGTCGGAAAAACCCGCCCATGACGGTCATCTTGCGATGACCGATTTCCGCGCGGCCTTTGCCAAGCTCACCGACGAACAGCGCGAGGTGCTGGTTCTCGTGGGTGCCGAGGGCTTCTCCTATGAAGATGCCGCCGAGATGTGCGGCTGTGCGGTCGGCACGATCAAGAGCCGCACCAACCGCGCCCGCAAGCGTCTGGCCGAGTTGATGCATCTCGACGACGAGGACGAACTAGAGATGACAGATGCCGCCACGCTCGCTGTCGTGCAGGGCACGCCTGCAGCATGAGCGCCCGCCCCGCGCTGCCCCGGCGCGCTCTCAAACCCCGCCTTGCCACGCAACTGATCGTGGTTCTCAGCATCGCCATCCTGCCGCTCGGGCTGATCTCGGTCTATCAGACCAACAAGGTCCTGCAAGAGCGCCAGTCGCTCTCTGAATCCGCCCTTCTGCAACGCACGCAACAGGCGGTCGGCGAAAGCCGCGAGGTCATCCGTTCGGCCATCAGTTCCGCCGAGACACTGGCGGTCCAGATTTCCGCACTGCAATCCTCGGGCGACACCTGCAGCGCGGTCATGTCCGAGGTGGTGGACCGCTCGGAAACATTTGCCTTTGCAGGCTACCGCGACAACGCACGCGGGCTGATCTGCGCCTCAAGAGACGTCATCGCCAATACCGAAAGCCCTCTCGATGCCCTTCCGGAAATCGACCAGCGGAGCGAATCCGTGCTGATGCGCCCGCTCGAATTCCTGGGCGGGATCGCAACGTTCAGCGTCACCGTGCCGGTCATCGACGAGGGCCGCTTTGTCGGCACGGTCTGGATCGCGGTACCGGTTTCGGCCCTCAACGGGGCGCTGTCGCAGGCCGGCGAAAACGTCAATCTGGTGCTCTTCAAGACCGATGGCGACATCATCGCCACCGAGGATTACACCGAGAACCGGCGCTCCGTGCTGCCTGCCGACTACAGCCTTCAGGATCTCGCGGCCTCCGGTCGGCAGACCTTTCGTGGCGAGAGCCGCGAAGGCGAAACCCGCGATTTCGCGGTGTCGCCCATCGTCTCGGGGCAGGTTTTTGTCCTCGGCAGCTGGATGCCGCAGGGGCGCGGGATTCAAATGCCGATCTTCGAGCAGGCGCTCGCGCTTTATTTTCCCTTCGCGATGTGGGCGATCACCATCGGCGTCGCCTATGTCGGCGTGCACCGTCTGGTGATCCGTCACGTGCGGCGGCTGCGCTCGTGGATGCGGCTCTATGCCAGCGGCGGTTACGACGATCTGGGCGACGCGCGGCTCGATGACGCCCCCGAGGAACTCGAGGTCATGGCCGATGCCTTTCGCGCGATGACGCGTCGCCTGTCAGAGCAGGACCGTCGCCGCGAGGAGGACTTGCAGGAAAAGACCGTGTTGCTGCGCGAAGTGCATCACCGGGTCAAGAACAACCTGCAACTGATTTCCAGCATGATGAACATGCAGATCCGCGCCACCAACAGCGCCGAGGCACAGCGCCTGTTGCGCCGGGTGCAGGACCGGGTGATGGCCCTTTCGGCCATTCACCGCTACCTCTATCTCGCGCGCAAGCTGTCGATGCTGCGCGCCGACAAGCTGCTCGAAGATATCATCCAGCAACTCGTGATCGTCGGCACCCTCGATGAGAGCGGCCAGCAGATCAAGGTCGCGACAGAACTCGACCCGGTCGAGATCAACCCCGATCAGTCGGTGCCACTGTCGCTGCTGGCCACCGAGGCGGCGATGAACGCGGTCAAATATTGCGGCGTGAACGCGGACGGCGAGGCGTGGATCAATATCGCGCTGAAATCGCAGGACGACGGCAACCTGTGCCTCAGCATCGTCAACTCGCGCGCAAGCGCGGACGACGATGCCGCGACCGATGATGCCAGCAGCACCGGGCTGGGCTCGCGCCTCATCAAATCCTTTGCGACCCAACTCAACGGCACGCTGGAAACCGAGGATCTGCCCGATCGCTTCGAGCTGCATGTGGTCTTTCCGATGGCCTGGCACGAGGCGCGAGAAGACGCCGTCTGAAAACTGTGGGTAATCGCGTTTTTCTCTGGAACCATCCGGGCGTTGCCGCGTTTGGTATTCAGCAATGAAACTGGAGGTCACCATGATACGCAAACGCATTTCGCTTCTCTCTCTCATCGCCTTCGCGTTCGTCAGCGCCTGCGAGACCGTGGAAGGCGCCGGGCAGGACATCGGCAAAGCCGGGGACGCCATTTCCGACACCGCCCAAGAGGCCGACAATTAAGCGCAATGATCAGCCCGCGGGGACACGCCTCGCGGGCTGATTTTTGGTGTGCACCCAAAGGAGCCACCCATGCCCGCACAATCCGAAGCCCAGCAAAAGGCCGCCGGTGCGGCCCTTGCCGCCAAGCGGGGCGAGACCAAGGTTGCCGATCTGCAAGGTGCCTCGAAAGACATGTATGAAACGATGACCGAGGCCGAGCTTGAAGAGATCGCGGCGACCTCGCATGACGATCTGCCCGACCGCAAGGAAGACTGAGCCGACCTCAGATCAGGACGATCAGGCCACCGGTGACCGCCATGGCGAGCATCATCCCGATCAGCACCAATAGCCCGTCGCCCATGAACATCCCCGTCGCCAGCACGACAATGATCGCGCCGAGGATCGACGAGGAGAATGGGATCAGCTCCAGAAGCGGCATCACCATCCCGAAGATCAGGCAGATGCCCTGCGGCAGCCGCGCGAGCGGCGGAGTTACCAGCCCCCGCAACCGCCGCTTGGTAAAGGTATCGAGCCACCGCGCCGGACGGGTGAACCACAGCATCGCGCTGCGTGCGCGGTCGGTGCTTATGGTCGCGCGGCGCAGCCAGCCCGGCAGCCACAGGTTCGGGCGTTGCAGGATCTGTTGCAGCGACACCGCCGCGATCAGCAGGCCGCAGACGCTGGTAAATCCGGGCACTCCGCTTAGCGGCGAAACCAGTGCCAGCGAGGGCACGATCAACAGCGGCGTATAGCTTGCCACGCCAAGCGCGTCGATCACCTCGCCGACGCTCGACGTCGCGCCATCGAGCGCCTTGCGCGCCTGTCTGACCACGTCGCTCGCGGTTTGCAATTCGGCAGAGGCCGGCACATCAGTCTCCTTTTTGAAAACGTCCCCTCAACCAACGCATCGCAGGGCGATCGGTTCCCCGCACGCCCTATCGGGCCGTCACGGGCGCAGGCCGGGCAGTGCCCTCTTGTGACTGGCCCAGAGCGATCCGATCCCCGACAGCGCGATCAGCACCAACCCCAACAGCGACCAACCATCCGGCCAGTCGCCAAAGACCAGCACGCCAAGCACGGTGGCGGAAACCAACTGGCTGTAGATCAGCGGCGCAATCAGACTGGCTTCGGCGGTGCGGTTGGCGATCACCAGCATGAAATTGCCGCAGGCCGAGGCCCCGGCGCTCAGCGCGACAAGCAGCGACAGGCGCATGTCGAACACAGGCAATTCTCCGGTCACGCCAAGCGGGGTCAGCAGCGCGCTCCCGATCAGCAGTTGCGAGATCAGCAGAAACCGGGGCCGGTGCGCGCCCGCCACGGTGCGCGTCATCACCAGATAGGCCCCGTAGAACGTGCCGGCGGCCAGCGCAAAGCCCATGCCGGGCGTCGCCCCGAACCCCGGCTTGACCACCAGCATCACGCCCAGAAACCCGAGCGCCAGCAGCAGGCTGCGCCGCAGCGTCGGGCGCTCGTGCAGAAAGATCATCGCCAGCACGTAGGACACCACCGGCCCGATAAAGAACGCCCCGAACACATTGGCCAGCGGCTCGGTCCGCAGCGCCGTCAGGATGCATGACACGCCCGCCGCGATGGCCGCCGCGCGCAACAGGATGCGCCAGCGAAACAGTTCCGGCAGCTCATCCCGCGTCAGCCCGCTGAACGGCAACAGCACCAGCCCCGCCAGCGCAAAGCGCGACCACGCCACGAAGAACGGATCGACCCCGCCCGCCGTCATCAGCTTGCCCGCCGTGTCGCCGATCACCACGCAGGTGACGGCGGCAAAGACCAGCAGGATGACGCGAACAAGCTCTGACAGGGGCATGTCAGGGTCAGCCGCGCCCGACAAATGGCATCTTGGTCGCCATCAGCGTCATGAACTGCACGTTTGCCTCGGGCGGCAGATCGGCCATGTGCAGCACCGCGCGCCCCACTTCGGCCACGTCCATCGTGGGCGGCGGGTTGCCCGGATTGGCGGCGATGATCCCCTCCAGCAACTCGGTGCGCGCGTTGCCGATGTCGATCTGCCCACAGGCGATGTCAAAGGCGCGGCCATCAAGGCTGAGCGTCTTGGTCAGCCCGGTAATCGCGTGTTTCGTCGTGGTATAGGCGACCGACCCCTCACGCGGCGCATGCGCCGAGATCGAGCCGTTGTTGATGATCCGCCCGCCCTGCGGCGATTGCCGCCGCATCTGGCCGAACGCCGCCTGCGCGCAGAGGAACATGCCGTGCAGGTTCACATCGACCACCTGTCGCCACTCGTCATAGCCCAACTCGTCGATCGTCGCCGCGCGGCCAAAGCTGCCCGCGTTATTGAACAGAACATCAAGCCGTCCGGTTCGGGCGGTGAAATCCGCGAAACAGCGCGCCACGTCCTGCGGGTCGGTCACGTCGCCGGGCAGGATCACCGCGCGATCATGCCCCTCAGCCACGACCTCCAGCGCCTCGGGGCGGCGCGCCATCAGGCCGACCTGCCAGCCTGCCGCCAGAAAGGCGCGCGCGCAGGCGGCCCCAATACCGGCACTTGCGCCGGTGACGAGAACGGTTTTCATGTCTCTTCCTCCTGTTCGAGTTCCAAGGGCACCGGCGCGGCTCGCAGATCGTCGATGCGAAGCGGCGCGGTGGGTTTCGACAGCCGGTTGCGCACCACCCAATGCAGCCGCTCCTCGGCGCGGGTGATCGCCACATAGGCGAGGCGCTTCCACAAGGGCTGTCCGGCCTCGGATCGGCCCATCCGCGCGGCGGCATAGATATCGGGGGCAAAGACCTGCACATCGCGCCATTGCGAGCCTTGCGCCTTGTGGATCGTCACCGCCGCGCCATGCAGGAACGTGGCCCCCATATTGGCCGCATAGGGAATGAACGGCTCTTCCTCGTCGGGCTTCTCGATCTTGACGATCGACGCCGCCGACAGGCGCGGGTCTTCGGCACCGATGACATGCAGCCGCGAAAACCCGGGCCGCTTGCCGGGCCCCAGATAGATCACCTGCGCCCCCTTGATCAGCCCGCGCGCCTCCAGATCCAGCCGCTTCTTGCGATGTTTGAGCGGCAACTCGATCCCATCACAGACCAGCGGTTCGCCTTCCAACAGCGCCGTCTCGGGCGCGCCATGCACCGCGCGAAACGCATTGATCAGCCGGATGCGCGTGGCGTTGCGCCAGACCAGAACCGGCGAGCGCGCCATCAGATCGACCTCGACCCGCTCGGCCCATTGCACGCGCTCGTCGCGCTTGGCCGCGTCCTCGATCATCCGCTCGAACTGGTGGAATTCCAGCGCCGGATCGGCGAGCGCATGCGCCAGATCGAGGATCGGGTTGTCGGCATCCTGCCGGTGAATTCGGCTCAGTTCCAGCCGGGCGGGGGCGGGCAGGGTCTCGAACACCATGCCGTCATTGGATTTGACAGGCGGCAATTGCGCCGGATCGCCGAACAACAGCAGGGTCGGAAAGATTTCCTGCAAATCCGCGAATTGCTGGGCATCCAGCATGCTCGCCTCATCGACGAACCCGATATCGAGCGGCTCTTCTCGGCGTTTCCAGCCGGTGATGAAATCCGAGCCGCGCAGCCCCGCCGCCGCCAAGGCTCCCGGAATGGACTTGTTGCTCTGGTAGAACGCCAGCGCCCGGTCAAGCGCCAGATCGGTCAGCCCCTCGACCTCGGGGCGGTCGCCATTCCCGGCCAGCCATTCGGCGATCTTCTCATATTCCGGGTCATAGACCGGGGTATAGAGAATGCGGTGAATGGTCGTCGCGGGCACGCCGCGCAGGCGCAGCACGCTCGCCGCCTTGTTGGTCGGCGCGAGAATCGCCAGCGTGCGCCGGTCGCGCCGTTTGCGCCCCTCCCAATCGCCCGAGACCACATCGACCCCCGCTTCCTCCAGCGCACGGTAGAGCGCGGCCAGCAAGAGCGTCTTGCCCGACCCGGCCTTGCCCACCACCGCCAGAACCGCCTGCTTACCCTCACGCGGCGGGGTCAGCAGCCCTTCGTCAAGGTCCACGCCCACGCCGCGCAACGCCTCTGCGATGCGGTCATGGGCCTCTGCCTGATCGGGAGAATAGATAAGTGCGGTCTCGGTCATGCGCGCGACCCTAGCGCCGGGGCGGATGAGGTGCCAGCGAAAGACGCAGCCGCCATGGCGATGTCGCTTGACCCGGCTGGCGCACCTTCCCTATTGCGATACCAACAGGTAAAGTCACACAAAAAGACCGGGGGCGTGCAGGCTGCGCACCCCGCGACCAAGGGGAACGGGACCATGGCGCATATCATCGTCGTCGGGAATGAAAAGGGCGGCGCGGGCAAATCCACCGTGTCGATGCATGTGGCGACAGCCCTTGCGCGGATGGGGCACAAGACCAGCGCGCTCGATCTCGATCTGCGGCAGCGGACCTTTGGCCGCTATGCCGAGAACCGGAAACGCTTTCTTGCGGCGGAGGGGCTCGACCTGCCCAGCCCGCGCTATCACGACCTGCCCGAAGTGGCCGCCGATCAGCTCAAGCCGGGCGAGAACGTCTATGACCGCAGGCTCTCGGCGGCGGTGGCGGAACTGGAGCCCGACAGCGATTTCATCGTGATCGACTGCCCCGGCTCGCATACCCGCCTCAGCCAGGTGGCGCATAGCCTCGCCGATACGCTGATCACGCCGCTCAACGACAGTTTCATCGACTTCGACCTGCTCGCCAATATCGACGGCGACGGGCAGAAGATCCTCGGGCCGTCGGTCTATTCCGAAATGGTCTGGAATGCGCGTCAATTGCGGGCCCAGGCCGGGTTGAAGGCGATCGATTGGGTCGTCCTGCGCAACCGGGTGGGCGCGCAGCAGATGGTCAACAAGGAAAAGATGGGCCGCGCCATCGAAAATCTCGCGCGCCGGATCGGCTTTCGCGTGGCACCCGGCTTCAACGAACGGGTGATCTTCCGCGAGCTCTTTCCGCGCGGCCTGACGCTGCTCGATCTCAAGGATATCGGGGTCAAGGGCCTCAACATCTCGAATATCGCCGCCCGTCAGGAATTGCGCGATCTGATCAAGGCGCTGAACCTGCCCGGCGTCACGGCCAAGTTCTAGTCCCTGTCACCGCCGGTCAGGCCGGACCATCAGCAACCCCATGCCCGCCATGCGCGCCCTTGAACGGCGCGCGCGCTCCCCCATATCTTTAGAACATACGACCAAGTATCGCCGCCGACTGGGGAGCCGCGACGTGACGGATCGAAGCAATAAATCGTTTCCAGAAGGGCGCGGTCCTGCGTCCTCTCTTTCGTCGCGCTGGGACGGGCGTCTCGACCCCGAGCAAAAATCATGGTGCGAGGCCAATGGCGTGCCCCTGGCCTATGACCCGATGCAGATCGGCTGGGTCATCGCCGACAAGGAGGCGGTCTGCCCCAACGCCGTGCCATCCGCGCCGCTGTCATGGAAGGCGAAACCCACCCGCCTGCTCGATTTCAGGCGCTGGCAGAGCGATGATCTACCCGCCTTCCGGCAGCTTCTGGGCGATCCGCAGGTCTGGCGCTACATGCACGAGGACTGGCCCGGCGAGATGACCGAGACCCTCGCACGCGACCTGATCGAGATTTCCGCGCTGGGCGATCACCATGACGTTCTGGCCTTCACGCTCGACGGCGCACCCATCGGGCAGATGCGCCTTGCCTTCGGCGCGGACCCCAGCAGCGCGGACACCGCCGAACTCAGCTACTGGCTGGGCCGCGCGCATTGGGGCAGGGGCCTCGGGCGCGACCTCGTGCGCCGCGCCACGCAGCGCGCCTTTGCCGATCACGACTGGCTCTACCGGCTGGTGGCCTTCGTGCATCCCGACAATCCCGCGTCAGAGCGGTGCCTGCGCGCGGCGGGCTATCACGACCGCGGGCATCGCGATGACGGCTGGTCCTGCTTCGTGACCTACCGCGACAGCTAAGGCTCAGACCGGCGGGCCGGTGCGCGGCTGCGGCCGGTTGCGCAGACGTCGCTGATAGATCAGCGCCCAGAGGTTCGACACGAAAAGCGCCCCGATCACCACTGCCCCGCCGACGATGGTCCAACCGCCCGGTTCCTCGCCGATCACCACCCAGACCAGCAGCGGCGCCAGCACCGATTCCAGCAGGATAAGCAGCGCCACCTCCGCCGAGGCGATATAACGTGGCCCAAGCGTCAGCAGGCAGGTCGAGACGCTGATGAACGCCCCATGCGCGAGGATCAGCGGCCAGTTCAGCGACCAGACCGCCAGCGGCTGCGCCAGCGGCCAGATCACCAATGAGGCCCCGATCATCGCCACCGGAATGGCCGGGATCATCGACACCGCGCGCAATTGCCGGGCCGCCGTTATCGCTGCCGCAAAACTGGCCGAGACGCCGAGGGCCACCAGATCGCCGCTCCAATGCGCGCCATGGGTCTCACCCGACCCCCGGGCGATCACCGCCAGCCCCGCGAACACCCCCAGCATGGTCAGGATCATCCGACGGCTGATCGGCTCTTTTAGAAACACCCGGCTGAAGATCGCGGCAAAGACCGGCATCGAGGCGAGGATGAAAACCACATTGGCCACGCTTGTCATGCTGACGGCAAAGACAAAGCCGGGCGCGGTGGCCCCGATCAGCACCGTATAGATCAGCCCGGGCCGCCCGGTGCGCGCCACCTCGGCAAAGCCGCGCACGCCATTTATGGCTAGCACGCCCAGCAGGATCACACCCCCCGCCGTGATCCCGCGCCAAAAGGCGATGCTCGCCGCGTCCCCGTCAATAAGCCGCACGAATAGCGAATCCGGCACCACGAAAAGAACGCCGAGCGCGGTGATCAAAAGCCCCTTGAGATGTTCCGACATGCACCGCCTCCTCGCGGCCAGTCAGACCACAGAGCGGCGGCGCTGTCCATGCGGTGGCGGCGGGCTCAGCTGTGGGTCTTTTTCGCCCAGGCGAGGACCAGTGACGCCGCCCCGGCCATGGTCAGGTCGATCCCCAGGAAGAGGCCAAGAATCCCGAGCGCCGCGCTCGGCAGCCCCAGCACGATCAGCGCCGCCAGCACCAGCGACAGAACGCCCGAGGCCATGATCCAGCCCCAGCCTTGGACGGGCCGCATCTGCCACGCCAAGCCGACCCGCAACGCGCCCAGCACCGTGAAGAGCACCGCCACAAGGACGGTCAGCGTCACCAGCCCGGCCAGCGGATTGAGCACCAGCGTCACAGCGAACAGCACCAGCGCCAGCCCAAGCGCACCCGACAGCCAGCGATCGCCGGTGGTCTTGGTCTTGTCGGTCACCGCCAGCCAGAGTTGCACCGCCCCGGCCGCAAGGAATGCGGCACCGGCCACCGCCTCGGCGGCAAGCGAGGCGGCGAATGGATTGAGAAACGCCAGAAAGCCGCCGATCAGCATCACGACGCCCAGCACGGCCAGCCCTTTCCAGCCCATGTCCGGCGTCAGCGTCTCGAGATCGTCCTCCGCGTCGCTCCGGGACGTGTCATCGCGTGCGGTCATGTCGTCCTCCTTTCAAAGCCATTCAAAGCCATGTCGTTGCACCGTGACCTGCGCATGCGCCTTGCAGGTTTCAACCACCCACCCCCTCGCCATTTCCCGGCGGCGCGGTCTATGCTGCGCCTGACCCTGACAGAGGAGAGCGCGATGCCCGCCCCGCAAAATCCCTTCAAGGCCGCGTTGCAGCGCGGCGAGATGCAATATGGCTGTTGGGGGGCGTTCGCTGATCCATACGCTACCGAATTGATGGCCTCGACCGGGTTCGACTGGCTGGTGATCGACGGCGAACACGCGCCCAATGACCTGCCCACCATCACCGCGCAATTACAGGCGATGCACGGATATTCCACGCATCCCGTGGTGCGCCTGCCGATGGGCGAGGATTGGGCGATCAAGCAGGTGCTCGACGCCGGCGCGCAGACTTTGCTGATCCCGATGGTCGAAAGCGCCGATCAGGCCCGCGATCTGGCACGCGCGATGCGTTATCCGCCTGCGGGCATCCGGGGGTCGGGCGCGATGATCGCCCGCGCGACGATGTTCGCCGGGGTTGAAAACTATGTCGCCACCGCCGATGCGCAGATGTGCCTTCTGGTGCAGGTCGAAACCCGCGCTGGCATTGACGCGCTCGACGAGATTCTGCTGGTCGAGGGCGTGGATGGCGTCTTCATCGGCCCGTCTGACCTTGCAGCCGACATGGGCCATCTCGGCGATAGCGACGTGCCCGAGGTGCAGGAGGTCATTCGCAACGCATTGGGCCGCATCGCTGCCTCGGACAAGGCGGCGGGCATCCTCGCGACCGATCACGAGGTGGCGCTGCGCTATCGCGACTGGGGCGCGCAGTTTCTCGCCGTGGCGGCGGATGTCCTGCTGCTGGCGCAGGCGGCCCGCGCGACCGTGGCGCGCTGGCGCGATGGCTGAGGTCTTGCTGGCCGATGTCGGCGCGAGCCATACGCGGCTCGCGCGCGGCACGGGGCAGGGGCTCAGCCCCGGCACGACGCGGCGCTATGCCAATGCCGGTTTTGCAGGTCTCGGCCCCCTCATGGCGGCCTATCTCGACGGAACCCCGGTCGATGCGGTCTGCGCCGGGGTGGCCGGGCCCGTGCGGGCTGGCACGGCACAACTGACCAATCTCGACTGGTTCATCGACGCCGCCGAGATCGCCCGCGCGACCGGCGCGAAGGCGGTACACCTCCTGAACGATCTGCAGGCGCAGGCCCACGCGCTCGATGATCTGCCCCCGGCGCGCATCACGCCGCTCGTTCCGGGTGTGCCGGATCCGGATGGCCCGCGCATGGTCATGGGGCTGGGCACCGGCAGCAATATCGCGGTCGCGCATCGGGTCGGCGACCGCCTTTTCGTGCCACCCGCCGAGGCCGGGCATTCCGGCCTGCCGCATATGGGCGCGGCAGAGAATGACCTGATCGCCGCCCTTGGGCGCGAGGTGGCGCACAAACCCTATGAGGCGGTTTTGTCGGGGCCGGGCCTTGCGCGGCTGCACCGGCTGTGCAGCGGGCAGGAACAGGCACCTGACCGGATCATTGCCTTGTATGAGACCGGCGTGCCGGAGGCGCGCGAAACGCTCGATCTGTTCGGACGCATATTGGGCACTGTAATGGGCAATCTGGCGCTCACCCATATGAGCACCGGCGGCGTCTTCCTGATCGGTGGTCTGGCCCGCGCAATCGCCCCGCATTTCAACGAACTGGGATTTCACCGCCATTTCTGCGATAAGGGGCCCTATACGCAAATCATGCGCGATATGCCCATCTCACTCGTCACCGATGATCACGCAGCATTGCTTGGATGCCTGCAACATCTGCGAGCTATATTGAAATAACCATCATTCAGATGTATATTCTGGTGTGTAATATACGGAGCATCCCATGAAACGCCTCTTCACCAACCAGATCTGCACCATGACCGAACTGCGCGAGCCGCAAAAAGTGCTCGACGCGGCGGGCGGCAAACCCGTGGCGATCATGAAGAACTCCAAATGCATCGGCTATCTCGTGCCCGAGGCCGCCACCCTCCAGGACGAGCCGCGCCACGCGACCATGGATGAGGTGATGGCCGCGTTTGACCAGACGCGTGCGCAGGCACAGCCCGTGCTCGACTATCTCAAAGACAAATGAGCTTTCTGCTTCTGACCGTCGAGCAGGTCGAGACGCTTCATGATCTGGTGCTGAACCCCGGAGAATTGCCGGGCAGGGCGCGCGACAAGTCCCTCGACGGGGCCTTGGCGCGGGTCGACAACCGCATTCTCTATGGCATGATCGAGGACGTGTTCGATCTCGCTGCCGCCTATGCTGAGGCGATCGCGCAGGGGCATTGCTTCAATGATGCCAACAAGCGCACGGCTTACCGCGCGATGATCGTCTGCCTGAAACTCAACGGTGTGCTGTTGACGCATGACACCGAAGACACCGGCCAGCAGATCATCCGCCTCGCACAGGGCCAGATCGACGCGGGCGCAATGGCCGATTGGCTAAGGGCGCGCGCGGGCTGAGCCCCGCGCGCGCCGCCGGTCAGTCCACCGCCCCCGCGTGGACAACCTTCAGATAATCGCACATCCGCGTCCATTTCCGACCATACCGCGCATCCAGGTCTGCATCGCCACAATCGCTCGCCCGCGCCAGAAGATCGTCGCCCGGCTGCCAGTCCGCCGGAACCCCGAGTGACGTGCGATCCACCGCCTGCAAGGCCAGCGTGGAGCGCAGGGCTTCTTCACTCGACCGCCCGACCGAGGGCGGATAGTCGAACATCATCCGCAATTTCAGCGACGGGTCGATGATGAAACTCTTGCGGATCGTGCAACCGGCGGCCTCCTTGGAATGGATCAGCCCCATCTCTCGCGAAATGCGCCCGCCGGGATCGGACATCACCGGGAAGTCCACGTCGAGGCCGAACGTGTCCTCAACATCCGCCACCCAGCGGGCGGCTTCCTCCTGTCCGCTCATCGAGATCGCGGCGACAGAAACGCCCGCCTCTTCGAAATCCTGCAGCATCATCGCCATGGAGGCGAGTTCGGTCGTGCAGATCGGGGTAAAGGCTGCCGGGTGGCTGAACAGATAGACCCATCCGCCCTCGGCCCAGTTGTGGAATGCGATCTTGCCTTGTGTGCTCTGCACGTTGAAGTTGGGAAAGATATCGCCGATCTGGGGCGTCCATGCGTTGGACTTGCGATATCCGGATGGGACTTCGACCCAGTTTTCGGCGGCGCGCGCCGAGGCTGACCAGTATTTCATTCTCTTTCGTCTCCGCAATGAGGTTTCGTTCAAACAAAACAGGAAGCGGAACCAACTACACGTTGAGGTTGTTTTTTAAGTGTGGCCGAATTGAGGCAAATGCGTTGCAGTTTTCCTCAATGCGCTCTTGCAGAAAATACAACTGCGCGACACCGGGCCCGGTGCGCAATCCCTTTCCCCGCCCGGCCCCCTCTGCCATAATGCCCGCCAACCCATAAAAGCAAAGAGCAGCGGCATGAACGATCTTCTCTCGCCCACCCCGAAATCCGAGTATGACGCCTCCTCCATTCAGGTGCTCGAGGATATGGAGCATGTCCGCCTGCGTCCGGGCATGTATATCGGCGGCAAGGATGACCGCGCCCTGCACCACATGGTAGCCGAAATCATCGACAACTCGATGGATGAGGCGGTGGCGGGCCACGCCACATGGATCGAGGTGGAACTGCATGCCAACGGCCATGTCAGCGTGCGCGACAACGGGCGCGGCATCCCGGTTGATCCGCATCCCAAGGACCCCAGCAAGACCGCGCTCGAGATCATCTTCTGCACGCTCAACGCGGGCGGCAAGTTTTCTGGCGACAGCTACCAGACCTCGGGCGGCTTGCACGGCGTCGGCTCTTCGGTGGTGAACGCGCTTTCCGATCATCTCAGCGTCGAGGTGGCGCGCAACCGTGAACTCTATCGCATGGAGTTCTCGCGCGGGTTACCGCAGGGCCCGCTGGAAAAGATCGGCGCGGCCCCCAACCGGCGCGGCACATCCGTCACCTTCCACCCCGACCCCGAGATCTTCGGCTCGCTCACGCTCAAGCCCGCGCGGCTTTTCAAGATGGCGCGCTCCAAGGCCTATCTGTTCTCGGGCGTGGAAATCCGCTGGAAAACCGAGATCAGCGATGGCGAAACCCCGCAGGAGGCGACGTTCAAATTCCCCGGTGGTCTCGCCGATTACCTCGCCGAGACGCTTGGCACCAGCACCACCTATGCCGAGCGCCCCTTCGCCGGGACGGTCGATTTTCGCGACAAGTACAACGTGCCCGGCAAGGTCGAATGGGCGATCAACTGGACACCGGCGCGCGACGGTTTCATCCAGTCCTATTGCAACACCGTCCCCACCCCCGAGGGCGGCACCCACGAGGCCGGGTTCTGGGCCGCGATCCTCAAGGGCATCAAGGCGTATGGCGAGCTGAGCAACACCCGCAAGGCCGCGCAGATCACCCGTGATGACCTCATATCGGGGGGCTGCGCGCTGGTCTCGTGCTTTATCCGAGAGCCGGAATTCGTCGGCCAGACCAAGGACCGGCTGGCCACCACCGACGCGCAGCGCATGGTCGAGGGCGCGGTGCGCGACCATTTCGACAACTGGCTGGCGGCCGACACCAAATCCGCCGGTGCGATCCTCGATTTCCTCGTGCTGCGTGCCGAGGAACGGCTGCGCCGCCGGCAGGAAAAGGAAACCGCCCGCAAGACCGCCACCAAGAAACTGCGCCTGCCCGGCAAGCTGGTGGATTGCACCTCGAACACCCGCGACGGCACGGAACTCTTCATCGTCGAGGGCGACTCGGCTGGCGGCTCCGCCAAGATGGGGCGGGACCGCAAGACACAGGCGCTTTTGCCGCTCAGGGGCAAGATCCTCAACGTGCTGGGCGCGGCCTCGTCCAAGCTGGGCAGCAATCAGGAAATCAACGACCTGACACAGGCGCTTGGCGTGGGCTTGGGGACCAAATTCAACCTCGACGATCTGCGCTATGACAAGGTCATCATCATGACCGACGCCGATGTCGACGGCGCGCATATCGCGGCCCTGCTGATGACCTTCTTTTTCACCCAGATGCGCCCGATGATCGACGCGGGCCATCTCTACCTCGCCTGCCCGCCGCTCTACCGGCTGACGCAAGGGGCGAAGCGGGTCTATTGCCTCGACGAGGCCGAGCGCGACGCCTGGATGGAAAAGGGCCTCGGCGGCAAGGGCAAGATCGACTACAGCCGCTTCAAGGGTCTGGGCGAAATGGACGCCAAGGACCTCAAGGAAACCACCATGGACCCGGCCACCCGCAAACTCATCCGCGTCACGATAGACGAGGACGAACCGGGCCAGACCGGCGATCTGGTGGAGCGCCTGATGGGGAAAAAGCCGGAACTGCGGTTCCAGTATATCTCCGAGAACGCGCGGTTCGTGGAGGAGTTGGATGTTTGAGGGAGGGGTGAGGGAATGTTCGAATGTGTATTTCCATTGACCTTCGCGGTTCAAGGCACCCCGGTAAGTTCTAAAGCGAAGAAGAGCAAACAGCCCTGGATGGACGCAGTTGCGAGTGCCGCCACAGAGGCTCTGCCGCAACACTGGATGCCGACAGACGCAGTATTGTCTCTTACGATATATGATTTCCCTTCTGACGCCCCACAGGGCGATGTCGACAATATAATAAAACGTATTCAAGATGCGATTAAGGGTGTTGTTTGCGTGGATGACCGCCAGATAACAAGGGTCGTTGCTCAGCGTTTTCTTCCAGAAGACTACGAAACTAAGTATGAACTCCCAGATCTAGTTGCTGAAGCGTTGGTCAATGATCCGCCATTCGTTTATATCTGCGTTACAGACACCCCATGGAGTGAGGCCCGATGATTGGATCAGAGATTGAGCGTTTGGCCCTTGAACAATTGAGGCCTAAGTTGGAACAAGACGGTTACATAGTGGTCGAGGATCCTTCTCGTCAAATGATGCCGCCCAAGTTTCGCGGATACGTTCCTGATTTTATAGCTCAAAAGGGTGACGACTATATTGCTTTCGAGATAAAGGCGAAACGTAATGAATCGATACATAAAAAACTCGAGGAACTTAAGAGAAGTATTGAAGAGCAGCCAAATTGGTCTTTCAAGATAATATACGCGGACGAGATCATGAAAGATGAAGGCCCTGTCAAGCAGGGAACTCACTCAATCTATGAAGCTTTATGCCAAGTCAAAGCGATAACTGAGCACAACAACCCCCAAGCGGCCCTCCTGCTCGCATGGGCGACTTTTGAGGCGGCCGCGAGACATCTGCATCCGAAGATTTTTGCGAAACCGCAAACCCCCGGACGGATCGTGACTGTTCTCGCAGAAAGGGGTCTGATTGATTATGAAACGGCTAGCAAGCTTCGAACATTAATTTCAAAGAGAAACAGCATAGTGCATGGTGAACTCAGTATCCAAGTTACAAAGGAAGATGTGGAGGCTGTGACATCTGCAGTAGGGTACTTGGTTGCGATCGAACACGATTAAGGGTCACACCACCAACCGATTCGACGCGGTGGTTTAAATTCACACCCGTAGATCGCCGCACTGCGGCCCGTCGACCGCGCGGCCCCATCACCCCTCTTGCCGCCACGCCCCGGCCCCCTTATCTTCCATCCTGCAGCACCGGCCCCGCGCCGTATCCGCTGCGCCCAAGGGCTCATCGCCCTGACCCTGTCAGGCTCCCCTGAACCCCTGAGCACGGACCGGCCCGGCATCCCGCCCGGCCGGGATCTTTCAGGAGTCGAACCCATGTCCAAAGAAAAAAACCGGGGCAACCGCGAGGCCAAGAAGCCGAAGAAGGAAACGCCCAAGGTCCTTGCCACCGCGAATTCCAACGCCGGAAAGAACCCCACGGTGATCGCGGGCAAGCCGGTCAAGTAACTTAAGACCATCGCGCGCGGAGCGGCCCCCGCCCCGCGCGTCCCCTTCGACACATTCCTGTCATCAAACCTTCACTGGACTCGCTTTCATATTTCACATATTCACGAAATATGGAAAAAGAGATTCCCGACAGGCTCGCCACCCTCGGCCATCCGCAGCGGCTGGAGCTGTTCCGGCTCCTGATGCGGCGCTATCCCGACCGGGTTCCGGCGGGCGAGTTGGCCGAGGCGCTCAGCCTCAAGCCGTCGACCCTCTCGGCCTATCTCAATGCGCTGATGCGCGCCGGGCTGGTCACGCAGGAACGCAACGGCACGTCGCTCCGCTATTCCATGAACATGCCAGAGGTGCGTCGCACCTTCGATTACCTGCTCAATGATTGCTGTCGCGGGCGGCCCGATATCTGCGCCCCCACCTCTAACCTGCCCCCCACCTTGCAAGGAGGCCCGGACATGGCCGACAAGACCTACAACGCGCTCTTCATCTGCGTGGGCAACTCCGCCCGCTCGATCTTTGCCGAAACGCTGCTGCGCGACATGGCGGGGGATCGGTTCACCGTCCATTCCGCCGGCACGCGGCCGTTTTCCGAATTGAACCCCTTCGCGCTCGAGGTGCTGAAATCCAAGGGCCATGACGTCTCCGCCCTGCGCGCCAAGCATGTGGACGAGTTCACCGCGCCGGATGCCCCGGTGATGGATTTCGTCTTCACCGTCTGCGACCGCGCCGCCAACGAGGATTGCCCGGCCTGGGCCGGACAGCCCGTCAGCGCCCATTGGGGCACCCCCGACCCGGTGCTGGCCACCGGCACCGACGCGCAGAAAAGCCTCGCCTTCCAGCAGGCCTACGGCGCGCTCAAGAACCGGATCACCGCCTTTGCCGCCTTGCCGGTCGAGACGCTCGACCGCGTCAGCCTGCAGGCCGCCGTGGACGAGATCGGCCGCGCGGCGGACGAGGCCGAGGCATGACGGTCTATGCGGTCAATGGTCTGGGCCGGATCGGCAAGCTGATCCTCAAGCCGCTCTTGGAGCGCGGCGCGCAAATCGCGTGGATCAACGACGCCGTGGGCGATGCGGAAATGCACGCCCACCTGCTGGAATTCGACACCGTGCATGGCCGGTGGGATGCCGTGTTTGCGCATGACGCGGACAGCGTCACCATCGACGGCACGCGCCTGCCCTTCATCGGCACGCGCGATCTGAGCGCCTTGCCGCTCGAGGGCGTCGATGTGGTGATCGACTGCACCGGCGTTTTCAAAACCGAGGCGAAACTCGCCCCCTATTTCGACGCAGGCGTGAAAAAGGTTGTCGTCTCCGCCCCGGTCAAGGACGGCGACGCCGCCAATATCGTCTACGGCGTCAATCACGACATCTATGAGTGTCAACGCCGGAGTAAAATCCAGCCACAGGGCGGCGCAAAAACCGGCCACTTTGGGTTTGGGCGTAACGCGCGGCACGAGGCGGCGGCCAGTCAGCCGCGCTTCCCAAATAGCTGGCGGTTGACTGGCCGCTTTGGCCCGTCAGGGCCAAATCTGGATAGGCTGGATCAGGCGTTGTTGTTGGACTTGCGCGCGCGGCTTTGAGCGAGACGATAGCTCTCGCCGTTCATCTCGAGAATGTTGACGTGGTGCGTCAGCCTGTCGAGGAGCGCGCCGGTCAGGCGCTCGGTGCCGAAGGTTTCGGTCCATTCGTCGAACGGCAGGTTGCTGGTGATCAGCGTGGCACCACGCTCGTAGCGCTGCGAGATCAGCTCGAACAGCAGCTCGGCGCCGGTCTTGGAGAGCGGCACGAAGCCCAGCTCGTCGATGATGAGCAGCTTGACGCTGGCCAGTTGCTTTTGCAGGCGCAGCAGACGGCGCTCGTCGCGGGCCTCCATCAATTCATTGACCAGCGCTGCGGCGGTGGTGAAGCGGACGGGCAACCCCTTCTGGCAGGCCGCCAACCCGAGGCCCAGGGCGATGTGCGTCTTGCCGGTGCCGCTTGGCCCGAGGGCGATGGTGTTCTCGCGCCGCTCGATCCATCCGCAGCGGGCCAATTCCAACACCTGCATCTTGTTGAGCTTCGGGATCGCCTTGAAGTCGAAGCTGTCCAGGCTCTTGGCGGCCGGGAACTTCGCGGCCTTGATGCGACGCTCGATCATCCGCCGTTCGCGGTCGATCATTTCCATTTCGACGAGGCGCGCCAGGAACTGGACGTGATCCAGCCCTTCAGTGGCGCATTGACGTGCCTGCTTCTCGTATTCGCGCAGGAAGGTGGGCAGCTTCAGCGTCTTCAGGTGATGGTTGAGCAGGATCTGCGGAGCCTCCGTCATCCCGTCGCCTCTGTCATCAGGGTCATGTAGCTGGCAGCCGAGGTCGTCCCAACATCGGCACGCGGCAGGTAGGGATAGCTGGCCAAGTCAAGCTTGGGCGGGCGCTTCTCGATCCGACAGAGCAGAATGTGCTTGACCGCATCGAAGCCCGTCGCGCGCAGGCGCAGGGCCTCCTTGACCGCGCCATGCAGGTCGTCGAGGCCGAATGTCTCCAGCAGTCTCAGGACTTGCACATACTCACGCCGTCCCATCTTCAGCATGTGTGCCTCCATGAGGCGGCGCAGGGTCTGGAACTCTTCGGGCAGATCCCACGCTGCCAAGGGCGCAGCCTGATCCAGGGCATTGATCTTGCGTTCGATCAGCGGGAGATAATGAATCGGATCGAAGACCACATCCTCGCGCGCGTAACACCGCGGATGCCGGGCGATCACGTCTCCACGGCAGCCGATCACGACCTGATCGACATAGCCGCGCACCCAGACATTCTGATGACCATAGGCGACGGGAACCGAGTAATCGTTGGTCTCGTAGCGCACGAGCGATTGCGAACTGACCTGGCCGCTGGCTTGCGCGCAAGCCTCGAATGGAGCCCCGGGCAGTGGCTTCATCGCCGCCAGATCGCGCTGCAGCCGTTCGCCAATCGTTTCCTTATGGCCACGCAGGATCTCGTTCTGGCGATTGCGGCACTGGGCCTCCAGATCCGCGTTGAACGCGTCCCAGCTGGCAAAACGCGGGACCGGCACCATGAAGTTCCGGCGGGCGTAACCAACGATGCCCTCGACTTTACCCTTGTCGTTTCCCTTGCCCGGCCGCCCGTAGCGGTCATGGAACAGGTAATGCGACTGCAGGGCACTGAACAGCGTGGCGCGCTGGCGCGTCCCGTCGGCCAGGATCTTCGAGACCAGGCAACGATCGTTGTCATAAAGGATGGAGTGCGGGACGCCGCTGAAGAAGGCAAAGGCGTGGACGTGGCCATCCATCCACGCCTCCGCCGTCGCCGCGGGATAGGCCCGCACAAAGCAGGCGTCGCTGTGCGGCAAATCCAAGACGAAGAAATGGGCCTTCTGCTCGACGCCATCGATGATCACCATGGCTTCGCCGAAATCCGCCTGGGCATCCCCGGGCGGGTGGGCGAGCGGCACGAACATCTCACGTCCACGCCGCTCGCGGTCCCGGATATAGTCCTTGATGATCGTGTAGCCGCCGGTGAAACCGTGCTCCTCGCGCAACCGGTCATATACCCGCTTGGCGGTATGGCGCTGCTTGCGGTGGGTCTCACGATCCCCGTCCAGCCACGCGTCGATAATCTCGGTGAACCCGTCCAGCTTCGGGCGCTTGATCGGCTTCTGGCGCCGGTAACCGGGCGGCGCTGAAAACGCCAGCATCTTGGCTACGCTGTCGCGCGAAACATTGAAATGACGCGCTGCTTCTCGCTGGCTCATGCCTTCGCCACACGCCAGGCGAACCTTCAAATACAAATCCACGGTATGCATCTCCACGCCCCCTCTTGCCGTCACAAGAAGAGCAAAATGGCCGGTTTTTACACCGCCCGCAGCAGGACTATCCCGCCGCTACCGTGGCCGAGTTTTGCACCGCCGTTCTCAATGAGCCCGCCCGCCACCGCATCGTCACGGCGGCAAGCTGCACCACCAATTGCCTCGCCCCGGTGGTCAAGGTGCTGCACGAGGCCATCGGCATCAAGCACGGCTCGATCACCACGATCCATGACGTGACCAACACGCAGACCATCGTGGACCGCCCCGCCAAGGACCTGCGCCGCGCGCGGTCGGCTTTGAACTCGCTGATCCCCACGACGACGGGCAGCGCCACGGCGATCACGCTGATCTATCCCGAACTCACCGGGCGTCTGAACGGCCACGCCGTGCGCGTGCCGCTGCTCAACGCATCGATCACCGATTGCGTGTTCGAGATGGACCGCGAGACGACCGTGGAGGAGGTCAATGCCCTCTTTCAGGCCGCCGCCCAAGGGCCGCTCGCCGGTATCCTCGGCTATGAGACGCGGCCCCTCGTCAGCGCCGATTACACCAACGACACCCGCTCCGGCATCGTCGATGCGCCCTCGACCATGGTCATCAATGGCACGCAGGTAAAGGTCTATGCATGGTACGACAACGAGATGGGCTATGCGCATCGCCTCGTCGACGTGGCCATGATGGTGGGGGCCACGGTTTGACGGCACGTCCCGAAGGCCTGAGCGCCTATATCGCTGTCACGGCGGCCTATTGGGCCTTCATGCTGACCGATGGCGCGCTGCGGATGCTGGTGCTCTTGCACTTTCACACGCTCGGGTTCACCCCGGTGCAGCTGGCCTATCTCTTTGTCCTATACGAGATCGCGGGCATGGTGACCAACCTTTCCGCAGGCTGGATCGCGGCGCGGTTTGGTCTCACCTCGACGCTCTACGCCGGGCTCGGCCTTCAGGTGCTGGCCCTCATAGCCCTCGCGCAGCTTGATCCCGCATGGACCGTCGCGCTTTCGGTCGCTTACGTGATGGTGGTGCAGGGGGCCTCCGGCGTGGCCAAGGATCTCGCCAAGATGTCCTCGAAATCCGCCGTCAAGCTGCTCGCACCCAAGGGTGACGGCGGGCTGTTCCGCTGGGTTGCGGCGCTCACCGGCTCGAAGAACGCGGTCAAGGGGCTGGGCTTCCTGCTGGGCGCGGCGCTCCTCGCCGGGATCGGCTTCGTCGGCGCGGTCTGGGCGATGGCGGCGGTGCTGGCGGTGATCCTTGTCGCGGTGGCACTCGCCATGCCGCCGGGCCTGCCCACGGGCCGCAAGGGCGCGAAGTTTTCCGAGGTCTTCTCGAAATCCGCCAACGTCAACTGGCTCTCGGCAGCGCGCGTGTTCCTCTTCGGGGCGCGGGACGTGTGGTTCGTGGTGGGCATCCCGGTCTATTTCTACAGCGTGCTCTCGGACGGGTCCGAGGCGGGCAATCGGGCGGCGTTCTTCATGATCGGCACGTTCATGGCGGGCTGGATCATCCTTTACGGCGCGGTGCAGGCCAGCGCGCCACGCCTGATGCGCGCGGCCTCCCGCCCCGAAGGCGATCTCATTCGCGCGGCGCGGGTATGGGCCCTGGCCCTGCTCGTGGTGCCGGTGGCCCTGACCGTCGCGGCGCTGCTGGCGGGCGGACCTCAGACATGGCTCACCATCACTCTGGTGGCCGGGCTACTGGCCTTCGGCGCGATATTCGCTGTGAATTCGGCGCTGCATTCCTACCTGATCCTCGCCTTCACGCAGGCAGAACGGGTGACAATGGATGTGGGCTTCTACTACATGGCCAACGCGGGCGGGCGGCTTCTGGGCACGGTGCTCTCGGGGCTGACCTATCAGGCGGGCGGTTTGCCCCTTATGCTGGGCACGGCAAGCGTGATGATCGCCGCCTCGGCCCTCGCATCCGGGCGGCTTGATGCGACCCAAGGATCGGAGACACCAACATGAGCGCATTCGAGCGTTACCTGACCCTCTGGGTCGCCCTCGCGATGATCGCGGGTATCGCCCTCGGCAACACCGTTCCGGGGCTGGTCAATGCCATTGCTGCGGCCGAAGTGGCGCGCGTCAACCTCGTGGTGGCAGTGCTGATCTGGGCGATGGTCTACCCGATGATGGTCGGCGTCGATCCTTCCAGCCTGCGTGACGTGCTGCGGCAACCGCGCGGCCTCGGCATCACGCTGGCGGTCAACTGGCTGATCAAGCCCTTCACCATGGCCGCCCTCGCGGTGCTGTTCTTCGAGGGTATCTTCGCCGATCTCATCGCGCCCGCCGACGCGCAGCAATATATCGCCGGGCTGATCCTGCTGGGCGCGGCCCCCTGCACGGCGATGGTTTTCGTGTGGTCGCAACTGACCAAAGGCGACGAAAGCTACACCCTGCTACAGGTCAGCGTGAACGACGTGGTGATGGTCTTTGTCTTTGCCCCTCTGGTGGCGTTTCTCCTGGGCGTGACCGACATCACCGTGCCGTGGGAAACGCTGCTGCTCTCGGTCCTGCTCTTCGTGGCGCTGCCGCTGGCGGCAGGCATCTGGACCCGGCGCAGGCTGGGGTCCGAGGCCCGCATCGCGGTGTTCCAGGCGCGGGTCAAGCCGTGGTCGGTGATCGGGCTGATCGCGACGGTGGTGATCCTCTTCGGCCTTCAGGGGCAGGTGATCCTCGACCGGCCCATGGTGATCGGGCTGATCGCGGTGCCGATCCTCGTGCAATCCTACGGCATCTTCGTGCTGGCCTACGCGGCGGCATGGATGCTCAAGGTGCCGCACCGCATCGCCGCTCCCTGCGCGCTGATCGGCACGTCGAATTTCTTTGAACTGGCAGTCGCAGTGGCGATTTCGCTCTTCGGCCTCAATTCCGGCGCGGCGCTTGCCACGGTGGTGGGCGTGCTGGTCGAGGTGCCGGTGATGCTCTCGCTCGTGGCCTTCGCCAACCGGACACGCGCGCGGTTCGCCTGAGGCTGATCAGCCTTCGGAATATTCAGGCAGGCTCCTGAGTGCATCCTTCAGCGCCTGCCCCCAGGCCTCCGAGATGTGGTTGAAATAGGGATCATCCCCCTGAATGCGCCCCGACCGCCCCCGGCTCAGGCCGTCAGCCGCATAGAAATGATAATCGAACGGCGGGGCCACCCCGAGATTGGCCTTCATCGTTGAATCGAAACTCACCAGCAACAGCCGCATCGCCTGTTCGAAACTCAGATCCTTGTCATAGGCGCGCACAAGGATGGGCTTGCCGTACTTGGTTTCCCCGATCTGGAAGAACGGCGAATCCTCGGTGGTTTCGATGAAATTGCCCTCGGGGTAGATCAGGAACAGGCGTGGCGGCCCGCCCGCGATCTGCCCGCCAAGGATCAGCGTGGCGTGAAACGCCGAGTCGGCCTTCATCCCGCCGGTTTCATGCGCCGCCACCACCTCGTGCAGGGTCTCGGCGACGATCCGCGCGGCCTGAAACATCGACGGCGCCGACAACAGATCGGGATTGCGGTCGTCATGCGCCTTGCCGCGTTCCTCAAGCTGGCTGATCACTGCCTGCGTGGTGGCAAGGTTGCCCGAGGACAACAGCGTCAGGCAAAGCTGCCCCGGCACCTCCCAGATCACCATCTTGCGATAGGTCGAGATATTGTCCACGCCCGCATTGGTGCGGGTGTCGGACATGAACATCAGGCCGTCTTTCAGGGCCATGCCCACACAATAGGTCATCTTGTGCCTTCACTGCTGAACAACCTTGATCTGCACGCCGAGCGTTTCCGACAGCCCGCCGATCCGCATGCCAGTTATCGGAGACGCATCGGAATAGTCCAGCCCCGTCGCCACCCGCACATAGCGCGCATCCGGCGAAATCCCGTTCGAGACGTCGAACCCGACCCAGCCGATCCCGTCCAGATAGGCCTCGGCCCAGGCGTGCATCGCGGTCTGATCGGTGGTGTCGTCCATCATCAGATAGCCCGACACGTAGCGTGCGGGCAGATCGAGGTGCCGCGCGCAGGCGATGAAGATATGGGCGTGATCCTGACACACCCCGCGCCCGTCGCTCAGCGCGTCTTCGGCGCTCCAGGTGGGTTCGGATGCACCGGTCTCGTAGGCCACCGCCTCGCGGATCAACCCGCAGAGCGCGTGCAGCCGATCAAGATCGTTGCCCGGTGCCAGGCGGCGGGCCAGGGCGCGCACCTGCTCGCGCGCCTCGGTGCGCGGCGTGGCGCGACTGTAGAGCCAGAGCGGCGCAGGCCCCCGATGCGGCCCGACGATACCATGGGTGTCGCTCACCTCGATCTCGCCCTCGCTCAGCACGTCGAGGATCTGCGTATCCCGATCAAGGCTGATCAGTTCGGTGGTGTTGTTGTGATGGTCCTCGAAACTCAGTTCCTTCTTGCCGCCGGTGATCGCGGTGCGCCAGCTGACCACGGTCTGATGCGGCGTGGTCTTGGGCGTCTTGCGCACCTGTTGCAGGCCGAACCGCACCGGTTCGGCAAAGCGATAGCTGGTCAGGTGATGAATGGTCAGGCGCATGAATCACTCATAAAAGCGATAATCCAACTCGATCTGCCGGGCGAGACCAGAGAAGGCGCCCAGCAACTCGGTGATCATCTCGTGCAGACCAAACTCGAAAATCTGGTCCAGGTCATGCGAAAGATACTGCTGTTCGATCTGCGATACCAGCCGTAGCGACGGCCCCGGCTCGCGATTGCCGCGATTCAGGTAACTCAGGTTGTCGCGGATCTTGGAGGTGCAGAAGGCCAGACTGCGCGGCATCCGCTTGTCCAGCACGAGGAAATGCGTGATCTCGCGCGGCGCCAGCTTGGAGCCGTATTCCATCCGAAACCCGCCCTTGGCCGAGAGCGAGCGCAGGATGCTTTCCCATTGCACATTGTCGATGGAACTGCCCACCGCAAGGGTCGAGGGCAGCAGCACATAGTATTTCACGTCGAGAATGCGCGCGGTGTTGTCGGCGCGTTCGATAAAGGTGCCAAGCCGTGCGAAATCGTAGATCTCGTTGCGCATCATCGTGCCGTGGGTCATGCCGCGCACCAGCGCCGCCTGCTGCCGCAGCGCGCGCAGCACGTTGGGCAGATCGCGTTCCCCGACCTTGCGCGCCAGCGTCTCGCGCGCATGCATGTAGGTGGCGTTGATCGCCTCCCAGACATCGCCGGTCAGGGCGGTGCGTACCATCCGCGCGTTCTGCCGCGCCTGCTCGATGCAGCACAGCACCGAAGACGGGTTCTCGTGCGAGCGCAGCAGCCAGTCCACCGCGGCATCCTTGGTCACCGTCTCGTTGGCCGCCAGATAGGCATCCAGCACCGAGGCCGATTGCAGCACCGGCCGCCACTCCGCGTCAGGCTCGTTCAGCCGGGTCAGTGCGATGCGCTGCCCGGTCTCGATCAGGCGCGCGGTGTTCTCGGCCCGCTCCAGCAGGCGATACATCCAGAAAATTCCATTCGCGGTCTTGCCCAGCATCGCCCTAGTCCTCCAGCACCCATGTGTCCTTGGTGCCGCCCCCTTGAGAGGAGTTGACCACGAGCGATCCCTTCTTCAGCGCCACCCGCGTCAGCCCCCCCGGCGTGATCCGGATGCCCTCGGGGCTGACCAGAACATAGGGCCGGAGATCGACATGCCGGGGCGTCAGCCCCATGCGCGAAAAGATCGGCACCGTCGACAGGCTGAGGGTCGGTTGCGCGATGTAATTGCCGGGCCGCGCCTTGAGCTTTCGGCGGAAGGCCGCGATGTCCTTCTTGCTGGCGGTCGGCCCCACCAGCATGCCGTACCCGCCCGAGCCATGCACCTCCTTGACCACCAGATCGGCGAGATTGTCGAGCACATAGGCCAGCGAGTCGGGATCTGAACAGCGCCATGTCGGCACGTTCTGCAACAGCGGCCGCTCGCCGGTGTAGAATTCGACGATCTCGGGCATGTAGGAATAGATCGCCTTGTCATCGGCGATGCCGGTGCCCGGCGCGTTGGCGATGGTGATGCCGCCGGTGCGGTAGACATCCATGATGCCGGGCACGCCAAGCTGGCTCTCGGGGTTGAAGTTGAGCGGGTCGAGAAACTCGTCATCGACGCGGCGATAGAGCACGTCGATGGCCTTGTAGCCACAGGTGGTGCGCATCGCGACGCGCCCGTCCACCACCCGCAAATCATGCCCCTCGACCAGTTCCACGCCCATCTGATCGGCCAGAAAGGCATGCTCGAAATAGGCGGAATTGAAAATCCCCGGCGTCAGCACCGCGACCACCGGATCGACCCCCGCCGCAGGCGACGCGCAGGCCGCGAGCGAGCGGCGCAGGTTGGCGGGGTAATTCTGCACCGGCTGCACCCGGTTGCGCGAGAAAAGTTCCGGGAACATCTGCAGCATCGTCTCGCGGTTCTCCAGCATGTAGCTGACCCCCGAGGGCGTGCGCGCATTGTCCTCGAGCACGTAGAATTCGCCCTCCCCGGTGCAGACAAGGTCGATGCCGACGATATGGGTATAGACCCCGCCCGGCGGCGCGACCCCGATCATATGCGGCAGAAAGGCGTCGTTGCGGGTGATCATCTCCTGCGGGATACGACCCGCCTTCACGATCTCCTGATTGTGGTAGATGTCGTGCAGAAACGCATTGATCGCGCGCACCCGCTGCTCGATGCCGCGCGACAGGCGGTGCCACTCGGTTCCCGACATGATGCGCGGCACGATGTCGAACGGGATCAGCCGTTCCTCGGCCTCGGCGCGGCCATAGACGTTGAAGGTGATGCCGGTCAGGCGGAATATTTACTCTGCCTCGCGCTGCTTTGCGCGCAGGCGTTTGGGGTCTTCCTCGGCGAACCAGTCGTGAAAGCCGCGATAAGGCGCGCGCAACCCGCCCGCATCGCCCCACATTTCGTCAAAACACTCCGCCATCCCACGTCCCACATCCAAAGAAGATCAGCTTACACCGATATTCTCACACCGCAACGGGGCTGTTTTTGAACAGAAAATTGTCCTGGATGCGTGCGTTTTGGCGTTTGGATGGGATAAGATGCGGCAATTGCCTGATTTTCAGGCATATCTGGATCGCCCCCTACGCATCGTGAACGCGCCGCCCCGATCATCGAAGCGGCGCGCCATCACACTTGGCGGTCATCGGCGTCCCCGCCTGTACCGCAGCCCCAAGGCTAGACGATCAGGGTGAACAAACCCTTGTCATCAGACTTGTAAAAATATCCCGGGGGAGTCGCCGCTTGCGGCGACGGGGGCAGCGCCCCCTTACCCGGCAGCGGTCATGCCATGCTCCACAGGTGAAACAGAAGCCCGGCGGCAAACGCGCCGCTCAGCGACAATGCGATATAGAGCGCGAAGACCCGCGGCTTGACCAGCGCCCAGACCGCAATCGCCGCAGGCAGCGAGGTCACACCCCCTGCCACCAGAAAGGCCAGCCCCGCGCCGGGTGCCATGCCCTGTCCGATCAGCCCGCCCACCAGCGGCAGCGCGGCATACCCGTTGAGATAGGCCGGCACCCCCACCAACGTGCCAAGCGCGATGGGGCCGAGCCCGCTGCCACCCAGAACCGAGGTGACGGTCTCTGCCGGAATAAAGGCCAGCATCAGGCTTTCGAGCAGAAAGGCCAGCGTCAGCCATTTGGCGAGGAACAGCGTCACGTTCAGCGCCTCGCGTCCGAATTTCGCGCGCCGCTCGGGGTCTTGCCAGAACCGCCAGACCACCGGCTTGGGCGCGCGCAGCTTGGCCCCGCCGCAGCCGCCATTGCCGATCCCCTCGCGCAGTGGATCGCTCAGCCCACCGGCGCGGGACATGACATGCACCACCGCCCCGCCAAAGACGCCCAGCCCCACGGCCGCCAGCGTCTTGGCGAGCGCGAACTCCAACCCCAGAACCCCCGTGGTCAGCACGAACATCGACGGGTCCATCACCGGCGAGGCCAGCCAGAACGCCATCACCGCCGAGAGCGGCACGCCCATTGCCAGCAGCGCCGCAATCAGCGGGATCACTCCGCAGGAACAAAACGGCGAGAGGCCCCCGGCCAATGCGGCCAGCCCGATCATCACCACCGGCGCACCGGTAAAGGCGCGGGCGATCAGGTTGTCGGCCCCGGTCGCCGTGGCCCAGGCCGCCACACCGATCGACAGGATCAGGAAGGGCGCGGTGTTCAACAGCGATTGCGCGGTAAACCCAAGGCTGTCGCGCGCCTGCGCCGGATCGAGCAGCGCAACCACCGCAAGGATCAGCGCCGAGGCCAGCCACACCCGGTAATCCCGCCACAGCATGCGGGCCCATGCAACAGGGCCGGTCGGGGAAAGGCTCGTGTCAGTCATATCCATATCTCCGGAATTCTGGTTATTTCAGGGCGCAAAAAACTCACGCCGCATCGTCCTTGGCCTGCAGGGTGACACCGGCGCAGCATTCCGAGGTGAGAAACCCCAGCACCCGCTGCATCGCCGGATAATCCACGCTGTTGAACACCTCGCGCCCCTCCTTGCGCTGCACCACCAGCCCGGCCTCCACCAGCGTCGACAGGTGATGCGCCAGCGTCGAGGGCGCCAGCCCCAGATGCGCGCCGATATCGCCGACCCGCAACCCGTCATGCCCCGCCTTGACCAGCAGGCGAAAGATCGACAGGCGGGCGTCATGGCCAAGGGCGGCCAGCGCGCGGGCATTGGGGCTCGTGATACTCATATCGCAAACATAACCAATATTCCGGTTATGTCGAGTCTTTTTCGCAACCTCTCATCCACACCCGGGGCAGGGAGGCTCCGCCCCCGGTAACCTTTCGCCCAATCCCGCCGGATGCGCATCGCCCCAGACCCGCGCTGCATCCCGCGCGATCAGCCGCGCCTCGATTGCGTCCAGCGCCTGCAGCGCCCGACCCGCATCCCCGCTTTGACCCAAGGCACGCCGATAGGCCCGCAGCACCGAACGCGGCCCCCACGGCAGACAGGCCCGCGCCAGCCAGGCCCGCAGTGCGGGCGGCAGCCGGTCGAACTCGCGCATCGGATCAAGACACCGGCGACGTTGGCGCAGGCTTGTCCGTCCAGTATTCCTGCCGCTCATATCGCCTCTTTCGGCTCGTCCACCGGGTCGAGCACCAGCAAGAGCCGCGTCTCACCGCTCCCCTCGATGGGCGGCGAACGATGCAGCAACCCCGAGGGCGGATCACCGGGCCAGAGCGTGCCGCGCAGCACCAGCGGCGCACCGGTCGGCGTGGTGAACACCCGGCGCGGCTCCTCGCCATCCACGCTGATCCCGTATTGCGTGCCGATGCCGCGATAGGTGCAGATCAGCCGCGCGGTGACCGCGTCGATATGAAAGCGACGACAGGCATCAGTCTCGATCACGTCGAGCCGCAACCGCAGGAACCGCGCCCGCATCAGCCCGGTAAAGCGATCCGCCAGCGCCGCGATATCCTCAATCAGCCAGTCGCGCGCTGCGCTCGCGTCCAATCCCGCGGCATCACAGGCGGCGCGCGCGGCATCGCGCACCCTGTCGGGGCGCAGGATCACCCGCAGCTGCGGTAGCGTCTCTGGGGCAAGCCCATTGATCCAAGCCTGCCAATCCGGATCGACCCGCCGCTGCCAGAGCGCCGCCGCCACCCCCGGCCGCGCGATCACATCAAGGTCATCGGCACAGTCCGCCACCCCCACGCCGATCGCCGCCCCGTGCAGGATCTCGCGCGCCAGCGTCATGCCGCCGCCTCCGCCCGCCGCCAGCGCGGGAACGGATCGAGCAGATCCTCGCCAACCTCATCCTGCATCAGCGCGGCGTCCAACCTGCCACGCAGCGCGGCCCAGTCGATGCCCGCCCCGATAAAGACGATCTCCTGCCGCCGGTCGCCCCAGGGCTCCTGCCAATGCGCCCGCAAATATGCCTGCGCCTCTACGTGATCCGGCCAGCGCTCGCGCGGCACCGCCGCCCACCATGTGCCTAGGGGCGTCACGCTCGACAGGCTCCCCGCCAGCGAGAATTCCGCCACCCAATCGGGCCGCGTGGCGATCCAGAAATGCCCCTTGGCCCGGATCACGCCGGGAAGGGGGCCGTTCAGCACGTCATGGATTGCCTGCGGATGAAACGGCGCGCGCGCCCGGTAGGTATAAGAGGCGACACCGTATTCCTCGGTCTCGGGCATGTGATCCGCGAACCCGTATAGTTCTTTTGCCCACATCGGATGCTCATGCGCCTTGTCGAAATCGAAAAGGCCCGTGGCAAGGATCGCATCCGCGCTGACGGCCCCATGATCGGTTTCGATCACCCGCGCATCGGCATTCAGGCTGCGGATGATCTTGCGCGCCGCGTCGCGCTGGTGCGGGGCGGCGTCGCTCACCTTGTTGAGGATCACCACATCGGCAAACTCGATCTGATCGGTCAGCAGATGCACCAGCGTGCGCTCATCCGCGTCGCCCCCCGGTCCGACCAGGCTCTCGCCCCGGTCGCGCAGGAAATCGTGGCTGGAAAAATCGCGCAACAGGTTCACCGCATCGACCACCGTCACCATCGTATCGAGCCGCGCCACATCCGCCAGGCTCTCGCCCGCCTCGTCGCGAAACTCGAAGGTGGCGGCAACGGGCAGCGGCTCGGAAATGCCGGTCGATTCGATCAGCAGATAATCGAACCGTCCCTCCCCCGCGAGGCGGCGCACCTCGGCCAGCAGATCGTCGCGCAGCGTGCAGCAGATGCAGCCGTTCGACATCTCGACCAGCGTCTCGTCTGTGCGGCTCAACTCGGTCTCGGCACGCACCAGATCGGCGTCTATATTCACCTCGGACATGTCATTGACGATCACCGCCACGCGACGGCCCTCGCGATTGTTCAGCACACGGTTGAGCAGCGTCGTCTTGCCGGCCCCGAGAAAACCGGACAGGACGGTGACGGGCAGGCGTGGATCGGTTTCGGTCATGGGGCACCTCGTGGTTTAATTAGTGTAATGTTATTACATCGCACATAACGAACGTCAAATCGAAATCTCCCGCGCCCGCTCGACTTTTCACGCGGGCCATGACACATCGGCGCAGGCCCAACAGCAGATGAGAGACCCCGCCGCCATGCCCTGCACCCCCGTCACCGTGCCCGGCCATTTCGGCGAATGGATCCAAGGTCGGCTTGGCCCCGATGGCCCGGTCGCGCTGATCACGCTGGCCTGCCCGGCCTTGTCGGCGCGCGCACCGGGGACGGGCATTCGCCTGCCCGCGCTGTTCGACGCCGCGCGCCTCGATGCCTTCGCCGCCGCCCTTGGGCTTGACGCCCCCAACTGGCCCGCGCTCGACTGTGACATGCCGCTTGGCGCCGGGGCAGGGGCCTCCACCGCCTGTCTCGTGGCCTCGGCCCGCGTCCTCGGCCATTGCGGCCCGCCCGATGCCTTGGCCCGCGCCTGCCTTGCCGTCGAAGGCGCAAGCGATCCCTTGATGCATGCACATCCCGACCGCCTGCTCTGGGCCTCGCGCCGGGCCGAGGTGCTGCGCGATTTGCCAAGCCTTCCCGATGCAGAGATCGTCGGCGGGCTCTGGGGGGATACAGAGCGCACCGATCCTTGCGATGAGAATTTTCCCGACATCTCCGATCTGGTGGCGTTCTGGTCCGGGGTCGCCGCGCGCGGTGATCTCGCGGCCCTCGCCGGTATCGCAAGCGAATCCGCCCGTCGCTCAACCGCGCATCGTGGCCCTGCCGATCCGATGCTCGATCTGGCGCGCGATCTGGGCGCTTTGGGATATGCCCGCGCCCATACCGGCCCCGCCCGCGCGCTGATCTTTACCCCCGGCAAGGTGCCCAATGGGGCCGGGGCCGCGCTGAAAGAGGCCGGTCTGCGCGACGTCCTGCACTTTCGCACCGGAGGTGCTGCATGAGCTTCGCGGCGATGATGCTGGCCGGTCTCGCGCTCGATCTTCTGCTCGGCTGGCCGGATCGCCTCTACGCAAGGATTGGCCACCCGGTGACATGGCTCGGCCGCCTGATCGCGGCGCTCGAAGGACGGTTCAACAGCGGCACGCACTCCATGCGCCTGCGTATGGGCGCACTCACCACACTGATCACCATTGCCGCCGCCACACTGCCCGCGCTGACGCTTCAGGCGATGCTCCCCGATGGCCCGCTCGGCTGGCTGATCGGGGGGCTGCTGGCCTGGCCGCTTATCGCACTGCGCTCGATGCACGATCACGTCGCCGCCGTCGCTGCGCCGCTTGTCAGCGGCGATCTTGATTCCGCGCGTCGCGCCGTGGCGATGATCGTGGGGCGTGACCCGGCCACGCTCGACACCGCAGGCGTCGCCCGCGCGGGCGTCGAGAGCCTTGCCGAGAATACCGGCGACGGCATCGTCGCACCGGTCTTCTGGGGCGTGGTCGCAGGCCTGCCGGGCATCGCCGCCTACAAGGCGATCAACACGCTCGATTCGATGATCGGCCACCGCAATGACCGCTACGAGGCGTTCGGCAAGGCTGCCGCCCGGCTCGATGATCTGGCCAATCTGATCCCGGCGCGGCTGACCGGGCTGCTCTTTGCCCTCGCCACCCCACGCCATACCCTGCGCACGCTGCGCATCATGACCCGCGACGCCCGCCACCACCGCTCGCCCAATGCCGGCTGGCCCGAGGCCGCGATGGCGGGCGCGCTCGGCATCCGCCTTTCGGGGCCGCGCACCTATGGCACCCATGTCAGCAATGAGCCATGGCTCAACCCCGGCGCGCCCGACCCGCAGGCGGATGATTTGCACCGCGCGCTGTCGCTCTATGCCCGCGCCATGACGCTCATGGCGCTTGCGCTTCTGGGGCTTTGGCTGGTCTAAGGCGGCATGGACACCACCCCTCGCGATCACGGCGGCAATCTCGATGCCGCGATGCACCGGTTCGGCGGTGACCGGGCGCAATGGATCGACCTGTCGACGGGCATCAACCCCGTGCCCTACCCCATGCCGCCGCTCTCCCGTCACGCCATTGCCGACCTGCCCACCACCTCCGACATGACCGCGCTGCGCGAGGCCGCCGCCGCCTGCTACGGCACGCGCGCCCATGTCACCCCTCTGGCGGGTGCGCAGGCGGTCATTCAGGCGGTGCCGTATCTGATGGCTCCGGGCCGCGCGCGGGTGCTGTCGCCGACCTATAACGAGCATGCCGCCGCCCTGCGCGCCCGGGGCTGGACGGTCGAGGAGGTGCCACAGCTTGACGCCCTCGCCGGGGCCGACTGCGCCATTGTCGTGAACCCCAACAACCCCGACGGTGCGCGCCATGACCCCGACCGCGTCATGGCCCTCGCGGCGCAGGTCGGGCTGCTCGTGGTGGACGAAAGCTTTGCCGATCCCGCGCCCGACCTGTCGCTCGCCCCACGCGTGCATGCGGGGCCGCAGAATATCCTCGTCCTGCGCTCCTTCGGCAAGTTCTACGGGCTCGCCGGGCTGCGCCTGGGCTTTGCGCTCTCATCCCCCGGGATCGCCCGCACGCTCGCCGACATGGCCGGGCCCTGGCCGGTCTCCGGCCCCGCGATCGAGGTGGCGCTACGGTCGCTGACCGACAGCGAATGGCAGTCTCAGACCACCGCCCGCCTCAGCCGCGACGCCGCCCGGCTCGATGCGCTTGGCCTTCGCGCGGGCTGGTCGCTTGTGGGGGGCACGCCGCTCTTTCGCACCTATGCAACGCCCGATGCGGTGGCCGCGCAGGAGCATCTCGCGCGCCACCAGATCTGGTCGCGCATCTTCCCCTATTCGCACACCTGGCTCCGCCTCGGCCTTGCGGGAAGCGAGGCGGAGTGGGCGCGGCTCGAGACGGCGCTGTGAGGGTCGATTTTGGCCTGAAGCTGCCGTTGCCATTCAGCTCCAAGACGCGGAATCAAGGCGCGGCACGCGCCGCCGCGCAGCGCCCGACCGCCCCCCGGGCGGGCGCTTTTGAAACGTCACAAACCCGCGCAATCGTTGCAGTATTTGGCTGCCATAAAGCGCACCCCACTGAGGTTGCAGCGCCCACCCGCGGTCGGGCACCGCGCGGCTTGTCCCTGAAAACGGCAAAGGTCCGCAACAGGCCATTAACCCATCCACCCCTACCGCAGCCCACACACCTCCACCACCGCCCGCACCCGCTCGGCATTGTCGCGCGCCACCCGGCCATCCGCGTGCCACAGGCTGTTCTCGAACCCGACCCGAAGCTTTCCGCCCGCTGCATGCGCGGCACGCAGACAGTCGGTTTCAGCCCGGCCAAAGGCACAGAGCGCCCAGTCGGCGGGTGCCTCCCGCGCCGCCAGCCGGTCTAGGAACGGCCCAAGATCACGCGCATCGCTTTCCTGCCCGTCGCTATAGCGCCCCAGCACGAAGATCAATTGCAGCCCCTCCGCCGCACGCAGACCGTCCGGCACCAGCCGCGCCAGCAGATCGAAATCCGCCGCCTCGTAGAGGATATGCTGCACCGCGATGCCGCGCTCGGCGCAGGCGGCGTAGAACCCCGGCGCCTCCGCCTGCTCGGCCGCCATCTCGCGCAACGCGACCGAGACAAGATCGGCCCCCGACCCAAGCGCAACCGCGCGCTGCGCGGGCGGTGCATAGGCCCCCGCCGCCTCGGTCGTGACCTGCACTGCCATCTCCGGCACCGCGCGGCGCAGTTCCTCCAGCGCCTCGCGATAGGCCCCGGCATCCAGCAGATGCCGCCCCTCGGCATCACGCAGATGCAGGTGCAGCCCATCCGCCCCCGCCTCAAAACACGCGCGCGCGGTCTCAACGATCTCGGGCAGGGTCACGGGCAGCGCGGGGTGATCGGCCTTGCCGCGACGCGCCCCGTTGGGCGCGACCATCAGCCGGGGCAGCGCCCTCATGCCAGCGCCACATCGAGTGCGGTGGCCAGCTTGTCGACCAACTCGCCCACCTGATCCTCGGTCAGAATGAACGGCGGCGCGAGCAGCACGTGATCGCCCTGCCGCCCATCAATCGTCCCGCCCATCGGGTAACAGATCAGCCCCGCCTCAAACGCCGCCGCCTTGATCCGCTTGTTGATCCCGCGCGCCGGATCAAAGGGCGTCTTGCTCTCGCGATCCTCGACCAGTTCCAGCCCGCGAAACATGCCGCGCCCGCGAATGTCGCCGATATGGGGATGCTGTCCGAACCGCGCTATGAGCGCCGCGCCCAGCACCTCGCCCATGCGCGCCGCGCGCTCGGTCATCCCGCCATCCGTCAGCTTGCTCACCACCACATCGGCGGCAGCACAGGCGACGGGATGCCCGATATAGGTATGGCCATGCTGGAAAAACCCCGATCCGCCCTCAATCGCGGCATAGATCTCACCCGAGCACAGCATCGCGCCGATCGGCTGATAGCCCGCGCCCAACCCCTTGGCGATGGTCACGATATCGGGGCGCACATCGTCCCCTTCGCAGGCAAAGAGCGTCCCTGTCCGCCCCATCCCGCACATCACCTCGTCGAGGATCAGCAGGATGCCATGCCGGTCGCAAATCTCGCGGATGCGTTTGAAATATCCCGGCACAGACGGCACCGCGCCCAGCGTCGCCCCCACCACCGGCTCGGCGACGAAACCGATCACGTTCTCGGGCCCGACGCGGTTCAATTCCGCCTCAAGCTCATCGGCCACGCGCAGGCCATAGGCCTCCGGGGTCTCATCTGCCTGCCGTCCGCGATATTCATAACAGGGCGCGATATGCGAGGTCTCGACCATCAGCGGCGCAAACGGCTCGCGCCGCCAGGCGTTGCCGCCGGTGCCAAGCGCCCCCAGCGTGTTGCCGTGATAGCTCTGCCGCCGGGCAATGAACCGGGTGCGCGACGACTCGCCCTTTTCCAGGAAATACTGCCGCCCCAGCTTGAGCGCCGCCTCCACCGCCTCGGACCCGCCAGAGACGAAATAGACCCGCTCGATCCCTTGCGGCGCATGGGCGATCAGCCGGTCGGCCAGCCGTTCGGCAGGCTCCGACGTGAAAAACCCGGTATGCGCAAAGGCGATTCGGTCGGCCTGATCCTTGATCGCCTGCGTCACGTCCGGGTCGGAATGCCCGAGGCACGACACCGCCGCGCCGCCCGAGCCGTCGAGATATCTCTTGCCGGTTTCGTCAATGATATAGGCCCCCTCGCCGCGTGCCGCACGGGGCGGGCGAGCTTTGGTGTGGCGGGGAAAGACATGGGTCATGGCGCGCATCCTTGCTGTTCGCGTCACTGAAACAAATGAATCACCTGTTGACAATACGTGAAACAGATGGAACCAATTGTTTCAAAAATACAACGTCAGGGAGTGCCCGTTTGAACGCCTCGTTCGAACACAGACTGTCGAAAAATTTCGACGGCCTCAGCGACAAGCTGCGGCAGGCCGGGGAATATGTGGCGGCGCACCCTGTCGACACCGCGACCCGGTCCTTGCGCGCCGTGGCGCACGAAAGCGGACTGGCCCCGGCCACGTTTTCGCGGCTCGCGCGCGCCATCGGCTATCAGAGCTTCGAGGACCTGCGCGAGGCGATGCGCGAAAAGATCGGCCAGCGCGTCAACAGTTTCGCCGAACGCGCCGAGCGGCTCCAGAACGCCCATGAGGCGGGCGAGAGCGGCTTTTTCGAGGCCCATGTCGGGGCCTGCCAGAACAACCTCCAGACCCTTTTGCGCGATATGGATCAGGACCTGCTCGAACGCGCGGTCGATCACCTGCAAGCGGCGCGCAACGTGCTTTTGCTGGGCGCGCTCGGCTCGACCGGGGTGGTGGAATACCTCGCCTACATGGCGCATTTCTGCACCGGCAACTGGTCCATGGCGAGCCGCATGGGCGCGTCGCTCGGTGCCGGGCTCGCCGATCTCGATGCGCGCGACGCGCTCATCGTCGTCACCAAGCCGCCGTTTTCCACCCGCTCCATCGAGGCCGCGCAAATGGCCGCCGGGCAGGGGGCCTATGTGGTGGTGATCACCGACAGCCACGGCTGTCCGGCGCTGCGCCACGCCTCTGCGGGGTTCGTGGTGCCCACCGACAGCCCGCATTTCTATTCGTCCTATGTGACCACGATGGTGCTCGTCGAGGCCATGATCGGCATAATGGTCAGCCGCGCTGGCCCCGCCGTCCATCAGCGTATCGCACGGGTCGAAGAAAGCAGCCGCCGCCTCGGAGAGGTCTGGGACGGCTGAACCCTAACCACCAAACATCAAGCAAGGGAGATCATGATGTTTTCGAAGTTCAAATTCACTGTCGCGGGGGCCGCATTGGCCACCATGATGGCCCCGGCGGCCATGGCCGAGGAGTTCATCACCATCGGCACCGGCGGCGTCACCGGCGTCTACTACCCGACCGGCGGCGCGATCTGCCGTCTGGTCAACAAGGGCCGCAAGGATCACGGCATCCGCTGCTCGGTCGAATCGACCGGCGGCTCGATCTACAACATCAAGACCATCCGCGCCGGCGAACTCGAGTTCGGCGTCGCACAGTCCGACTGGCAGTATCACGCCTATAACGGCAGCTCGCGTTTCGAAGAGGACGGTGCGTTCGAGGGCCTGCGCGCGGTCTTCTCGGTCCACCCCGAGCCGTTCACCGTCGTGGCCCGCGCCGATAGCGGCGTCACCACATTCGACGACCTAAAGGGCAAGCGCGTCAACATCGGCAACCCCGGCTCGGGTCAGCGCGGCACGATGGAAGTGCTGATGGAGGCCAAGGGCTGGACCACCGACGATTTCGCGCTCGCCACCGAGCTAAAGGCCGCCGAGCAGTCCGCCGCCCTCTGCGACAACCAGATTGACGCGATGGTCTACACCGTCGGCCACCCCTCGGGCTCGATCCAGGAGGCAACGACGGCCTGCGACAGCGTGCTCGTCACCGTCTCGGGTGACGCGGTCGAGGGCCTCGTGAACGACAACCCCTATTACCGCACGGCCACCATCCCCGGCGGCATGTATCGCGGCAATGACGAGGACACCCAGACCTTCGGTGTCGGCGCTACCTTCGTCAGCTCCGACGCGGTCAGCGAGGATGCGGTCTACACGGTCGTGAAAGCGGTCTTCGAGAACTTCGATGACTTCCGCGGCCTGCACCCCGCCTTCGCCAATCTCGACCCGCAGGAAATGGCGACCGCCGGTCTGTCGGCTCCGCTGCACGCGGGCGCGGCGAAGTATTACAAGGAACAGGGCTGGGTCGAATAACGACCCCGAACCTCCGGCAGGGGCGGCACGCCGCCCTTGCCATCCCCTTATGGTTTATTTCAGAGTGATCATAACAGATCGCGGGTTGATCGCGGCGCTTCAGGGAGACGGGACAAGATGGCCGATGACGCGAAGGGCAAGGGCCCGCTCAGCGAGGACGAACTTCAGGAAATGGTCGCCTCCAACGACGGCGGCGCGCGCAATCCGACAGGCGGTGTGGCGCTGTTGCTGGCCGTTGTGGCGGTGGTCTGGTCGCTTTACCAGGTGCTTCTGGCCTCGCCGCTCGCCAATTATGTCCTGCCCGGTGACCTGATTAACAACTCGCGCCAGATCCACCTCGCCTTTGCGATCTTTCTGGCCTTCATGGCCTATCCGATGCTGAAATCCAGCCCGCGCAGCTATGTGCCGATCTATGACTGGGTACTGGGTCTCGCAGGCACGTTCTTCGCGCTTTACGGCTATTTCTTCTATGAAAAGATCGTCAACAATGGCGGTCTTGCCGACCATACCGACAAATGGGCGGCGCTCGCGGGGCTTATCATCCTCTTCGAGGGCGCGCGCCGCGCGCTCGGCCCGGCGATGGCGATCATCGCCACGATCTTCCTCGGCTACGTCTTCTTCGGGGCCTCCGAATGGGTGCCCGAGGTGATCCGCTGGAAGGGCGCCAGCCTGCAAAAGGCGATGAGCCACATGTGGATCACCTCCGAGGGGGTGTTCGGCATCGCGCTCGGCGTCTCGACCAAGTTCGTCTTTCTCTTCGTCCTGTTCGGCGCGATGCTGGATAAGGCGGGGGCAGGCAACTACTTCATCAAGATGGCGTTCGGCGCGCTCGGCCACCTGCGCGGCGGCCCGGCCAAGGCGGCCGTGGTCGGCTCTGCCGCCACCGGCCTCATCTCCGGCTCGTCCATTGCCAACGTCGTCACCACAGGCACCTTCACCATCCCGCTGATGCGGCGTGTGGGCTTTACTTCGGAAAAGGCCGGCGCGGTCGAGGTTGCATCATCCGTCAACGGCCAGATCATGCCGCCGGTGATGGGTGCTGCGGCCTTCCTGATGGTGGAATATGTCGGCATCTCCTATGTCGAGGTGATCACCCACGCCTTCCTGCCCGCCACGATCAGCTATATCGCGCTGGTCTACATCGTGCATCTGGAGGCGGTGAAACAGAACATGCCCACATTGGGCGACCGCGTGGTCAGCCTCGGGCGCACCATCGGCGGGATGTTCGTCTTTTTCGCAGGCTTCGCGGGGCTGTGCTACGGGGTGCAATACCCGGTCGGCTGGATCGTTTCGGCGATGCCCGACAATTCCGGCCTGGTCCTCTCGGGGCTTCTGGTGCTGGCCTATCTGGCACTTCTATGGCTCGCCGCCGGGGTGCCCGATCTTGAGCCGGACGACCCCAACTCCGAGGATGTGCGCCTGCCGGTGGTGGGCGAGATCTACAAGGCCGGGCTCTACTTCCTGCTGCCCATCGTGGTGTTGGTCTACTTCCTGATGATCGAGCAGAAATCGCCCGGCCTCTCGGCCTTCTGGGCGACGTCGCTGCTCTTCGTGATCCTGATCACGCAGCGCCCGCTCAAGGCGATGTTCCGTGGCCAGAGCGACCTCGCGAACACCATGCGCGCGGGCTTTCTGGACCTGCTCGAAGGGCTGATCGCAGGCGCCCGCAACATGATCGGCATCGGCCTTGCCACCGCCACGGCAGGCGTGATCGTCGGCACCGTGACGCTGACCGGGGTGGGGCAGGTGATGGCCGACCTCGTGGAGTTCGTGTCGGGCGGCAACCTCGTGCTGATGCTGATCTTCGTCGGCATTCTCAGCCTGATCCTCGGGATGGGCCTGCCGACCACGGCGAACTACATCGTGGTGTCGTCGCTGATGGCGGGCGTTGTGGTCGAGCTTGGCGCGCAATCGGGGCTGATCGTGCCGCTGATCGCGGTGCATCTCTTCGTGTTCTACTTCGGCATCATGGCCGATGTGACCCCGCCGGTGGGGCTGGCCAGCTTCGCCGCCGCCGCCGTCTCGGGGGGCGACGCGATCCGAACCGGCTTTGCTGCGTTCTTCTACAGCTTGCGCACCGTGGCGCTGCCCTTCGTCTTCATCTTCAACACCAACCTTCTGCTCATCGACGTGACGGTGACCCAAGGGATCATTACCTTCATCGTGGCCACCATCGCGATCCTGGTGTTCACCGCAGGCACGATGGGCTGGTTCCTGACCAAGAACCGCTTCTATGAAAGCATCGCCCTCATTCTGATCGCCTTCGCGCTGTTCCGCCCCGACTATTTCATGAACCGCATCCAGCCGCCCTTCGAGATGGTCGACCCCGCCAACCTCGAACAAGCGTTAGACAACGCCGCACCGGGGCAGGACCTGCGCATGGTGGTCGCAGGGCCCGACTTCATCAGCGGCGATCCCAAAGACACCACGCTGGTTGTGACGGCAACCGAGGGCAAGGACGGCGCGGCACTCCTGCAGGAATATGGCCTCACCCTCATCCCCGAGGGCGATCAGGTGCTGCTGGAGGAGCCGATGTTCGGCACGCCCTTCTCCGAGACGATGCAGGGCTATGACTTCTACGGCGACCAGCCGGTCACGATCACCTCGGTCAAGGCCCCGGTCGCGCAATGGCCGCAAGAGCTGATCTTCATCCCCGCGTTCATCCTGCTGGGCCTCGTCGCCCTCCTGCAGCGCGGCCGCATGTCCCGAGAGCCCCAGGCCAAGCAAGGAGTCACCGCATGACCGGTCCTGTTCTCTGCGCCGTCGATGTCAGCAACCCGCATCGTGACGATCATGTGCTGCGCGCCGCCGCTCGGCTCGCCGCGCTCGATGAGGCGCAACTCGACGTGATCACCGTGGTCCCCGATTACGGGATGAGCGTGGTCGGCACCTATTTCGAGGAACACCACCACGACAAGGCGGTGGAAGAGGCGCGTCGGCGTCTGAACGAGTTGGTGGCCGGGGTGGTCGGCGAAGAGGCCAACGCCCAGGTCCGCCACCTCGTCGTCACCGGCAACGCCTATGACGAGATCCTGCGCGTGGCCGAGGCCGACGGCGCAAGCCTGATCGTCATCGGCGCGCACAAGCCCGATTTCCGCGACTACCTGCTCGGCCCCAACGCCGCCCGCGTGGTGCGGCATTCCAAATGCTCGGTCTTCGTGGTCCGCTGAGCGCGCCGCACACGGTCAGCGTGCAAGCCGTTTGAAAAACGGCTTCCCAAGCGCTTTCCAAAGCGCTTGGGCGCATCCGGTCAGCCGGGCAGCTTGGTCTTGCGCAGGTAGGGCAACACCGCGTCATATGCGCCGAATTTCGCCGTCGCATCCGCGTCGCTGACGCTTGGCGGGATGATCACGTCCTGCCCGACGGTCCAGTCGGCGGGCGTCGCCACGCCATGCCCCGCCGTGGTCTGCAGCGCATCGAGCGCGCGCAGCACCTCGCCGAAATTGCGCCCCACCGTCATCGGGTAGGTCATGATCAGCTTGACCTGCCGGTCCGGCCCGATGATGAACACTGACCGCACCGTCGCGCTGTCTGCAGGCGTGCGCCCGTCGGGCAGGTAGGCCTCGGCAGGCAGCATGTCGAAGGCCTTGGACAGTTCCAGCCCCTCATCGGCGACGATCGGAAACCGCGGTGCGGCCCCGCCGACCGTCTCGATATCGGCCTTCCATTTCACGTGATCCTCGACCCCGTCGACCGACACGCCCAGCACCTTGCAGCCGCGTTTCTCCCATTCCTCGGCCAGCCGTGCGACCGCGCCGAATTCGGTGGTGCAGACCGGGGTGAAATCCTTGGGATGCGAAAACAGGATGGCCCAGCCGTCGCCCACAAAGTCATGCAGCGAAATCTCTCCCAGATCGGTGGTCACGGTCAGATCGGGGATCGTGTCATTGATGCGCAGGCCCATTTTCAGCCTCCTTCTTGATGCGGTGGTTCCGAGAGCATAGGTGGTTTGATCAAATCACCTCGGGCAGTCGCTTTCCCGCCTTGCGGGCCGCCCGGCACGCTGACACAGTATCGCCAGATTCACGGAGGTCAATCAGATGATCGAGAAACGACAGTTCTACATCAACGGCACCTGGACAGGTCCCATCGCGGGGCAGGACCATCACGTCATCGACCCCTCGACGGAAGAGCCCTGCGCGGTGATCTCGCTTGGCGGGCAGGCCGATACCGATGCCGCCGTCGCGAGCGCCCGCGCCGCCCTGCCGGGCTGGATGGCCACCCCCGTGGCCGAACGTATCGCCCATGTCGAGAAGATCCTCGAGGTCTACAAGTCCCGGGCCGAGGACATGGCGCAGGCGATCAGCGTCGAGATGGGCGCGCCCATCGACATGGCTCGCAAGCAGCAGGTCGGCGCGGGGGTCTGGCACATCACCAATTTCCTCAAGGCCGCGCGCGAGTTCGAATTCGACGCCCCCCTTGGCGATCACGCCCCCAATGACCGGATCATCCACGAGGCCGTCGGCGTCGTCGGCATGATCACGCCGTGGAACTGGCCGATGAACCAGGTCACGCTCAAGGTGATCGCCGGGCTGGTGGCGGGCTGCACCATGGTGCTCAAACCCTCCGAGGAATCGCCGCTCAACGCCGTGGTGTTTGCCGAGATCATCCACGAGGCCGGTCTGCCCAAGGGCGTCTTCAACCTCGTCAACGGTGATGGCGCGGGCGTCGGCAGCCAGCTTTCGGCACACCCGGATATCGACATGATCAGCTTCACCGGCTCCGCGCGGGCGGGCAAGCTGATTGCCAAATCCGCCGCTGACACGCTCAAGCGCGTCAGTCTCGAATTGGGCGGCAAGGGTGCCAACCTGATCTTTGCCGATGCGGATGAGAAGGCCGTCAAGCGCGGCGTGATCCACTGCATGAACAACACCGGCCAATCCTGCAACGCCCCCACCCGCATGCTGGTGCAGCGCGAGAAATACGACAGCGCCGTGGAAGAGGCCGCCGAGGTCGCCGCCTCGCTCACCATCGGCCCCGCCAGCGAGGAAGGCCGCCATATCGGCCCGGTGGTGAACGAGGTGCAGTTCAACAAAATCCAGGACCTGATCCAGAAAGGCATCGACGAGGGCGCGCGCCTTGTCGCCGGGGGCACCGGACGGCCCGAGGGGTTCAACAAGGGCTTTTACGTGCGCCCCACGGTCTTTGCCGATGTGACCAACGACATGACCATCGCGCGCGAGGAAATCTTCGGACCGGTGCTGTCGATCATCCCGTTCGACACCGAGGAAGAAGGCCTCGCGATCGCCAATGACACGCCTTACGGGCTGACCAACTATGTCCAGACCAGTGACGGGGCACGGGCCAACCGCCTTGCACGCGGCCTGCGCTCCGGCATGGTCGAGATGAACGGCCAGTCGCGCGGCGCGGGCTCGCCCTTCGGCGGCATGAAGCAATCGGGCTATGGCCGCGAGGGCGGCACATGGGGCATCGAGGATTTCCTCGAGGTCAAGGCGGTCTCCGGCTGGACGCCCGGCGCCTGAGACGGTGGCGGGCCACGCCTTCGTCCTGCATCTGCCGCGCGCCACCGCGCGTCGTGACAATGCCCGCGCGGTGCTGGCAGACTGCGGGATGGACGGTGAAATCTGGCCCGCCGTCGATGGCCACACGCTGTCCTCGACCGATCTCGCCGCCTGCGTCGGCGCGCACATGTTGGCGCCGGCCTATCCCTTCGGTCTCAGCGCGGGCGAGATTGGCCGTTTCCTCAGCCACCGCCAGATCTGGGCCGAGATCGTCCGCCGCGATCTCGATTTCGGCCTGATCTTCGAGGGCGACGCGGCCCTCACGGCCGCCCCCTATGCGAACGCGCTGCGCCTCGCGCTTGCCAATATCGACATGCTTGGGCTGATCCAGTTCCAGACGAGGCCCCATGCCGGGCCCGCCACGCTGGTCGATACGGTCGGGGCAAGCGTGCTCAGCGTACCGCAACAGACCGGGCTGCGCAGCACCGCGCAAATGCTTAGCTGGGACGCCGCCGATCACCTCCTGCACCTGACCGAGAGCTTCGACCGCCCGGTCGATACGTTCCTGCAAAGCCATTGGCACACCGGGTTGCGCCCGGCGGCAATCCATCCCTCCGGGATCAGCGACATCGCCGATACGCTCGACGGTTCCACTATTCAGGGCGGCACGCGCGGCGTGCTTGCAAAACTGCACCGCGAATGGGCGCGCTATCGCTATCGCCGGGGCGTCGCCCGCGCCTCGCGCCATAGCGGCGCACCGGTGCAGGGCGGGCTCGCGTGATCTGCACCCGGCACCGACGCGATACCGACGCAATACCGACGCGATACAGCCCCCCGTTTAGGGGCCTCTAGAACGGTGCCTTGGCGCGAAATTTCACCCCCGCGCCGCCATCCGGATGACGCAGGCGCAATTCCTCGGAATGCAGCATCAGGCGCGGATAGTCCCGCGCCGCGCCGCTTGCATAGAGCGGATCACCGAGGATCGGATGCCCGAGGCTGAGCATATGCACCCGCAACTGATGACTGCGCCCGGTCTTCGGGCTGAGCCGCACGCGGCTCTCGTTTTCGCCCTGCCGCAGCACCCGCCATTCGGTCCATGCGGCACGCCCGGTCTCGTGGCAGACCTTCTGCAAAGGCCGGTTTGGCCAGTCCACCGTCAGCGGCAGATCGACAACGCCGGTCTTGGGTGAAAGTAGCCCAAGCACCCGTGCCACATAGCTTTTCTTCGCCTGCCGCTTCTCGAATTGCAGGCCCAGATGGCGCTGAGCATGGGGGGTAAGCGCAAAGATCATAACGCCCGAGGTGTCGCGGTCCAGCCGGTGCACCAGCAGCGCGGTCGGAAACGCGTCTTGCAGACGGGTTATCAGGCAATCGGCCAGATGTTCGCCCTTGCCCGGCACGCTGAGCAGGCCTGCGGGCTTGTTGACCACGACGATTTCGTGGTCGTGATGCAGGATGTCGAGCGGGTCTGTTGGCGGCGCATAATCGGACATGCGCGCGGCTTACACCACCATGCGGTCAAGGGCCACCGCCGCGCTCACTCCGCCGCGTCGCGCAGGCTCGACATCAGCAGGTGGAACTTCTCACCCTGAATGGCCACATGCCCCCGCAGCGCCTCCGCCGCCCGTTCCGCCTCGCCCGCGCGCAGAGCCGCGACGATCGCCTCGTGCTCGGCCATGGATTGTTGCATCCTTCCGCGCAAACGCAGTTGCAACCGGCGGAATGGCTTGAGTCGCCGGTGCAGTCGCAGCGCTTCATGCTCCAGAAACCCATTGCCCGCCTGATGATAGATCACATGATGGAATTGCTCGTTCTCGCGGTAGTACCCATCGGTGTCGCCCGCCTCGACCGCTGCCGTGCAACGCGCATTTGCCGCGTCCAGATCACGTAGTGCAGGTTCGGAAATACGCTGTGCCGCAAGCCGTCCGCATACGCCCTCGATCTCGGCCATGGTCTCGAACATCTCCATCAGTTCGACCGGGCCGGGCTGCCGGATGAACACGCCGCGTCGGGGTATCTGCTCGGCCAGTCCCGAGGCCACAAGCCGTCCGAGCGCCTCGCGAATCGGCGTGCGCGATACGTCGAATTGACGGGCAAGGCGGATCTCGTCCAGCCGGTCGCCATCGTTGAACCCGCCGGTAAAGACAAGCTCTTCCAGCGCATCTGCAATGATATCGGCCCGGCGTTGTGACATGCGAAAAACTCTAGGCGGCAAAGGCTTTGTGCGCAAGATAGAATTTCTTGTATACAAAAATCTTGACTCTGAATTCAAAACTCCAAAGACTGTACCAATGCTCACGGGTCATCAGGCCCACGGCAGTTATGGGAGGAATACATGAAACACACGTTTATAGCGGCCACCGCCGCAACTGCACTGCTTATGGGCGGTACAGCCACAGCCGCCGAACTGCGCCTGTCGCATCAGTGGTCCAACAACGACGTGCGTCACAAGGTGGCGCAGATCGTCGCCGATGAAGTGGCCGCCGCCGATGTCGACCTTGAGATCAAGATTTTCGGCTCGAAGTCGCTGTTCAAGCCGCGCGAGCAATACACCCCGCTCAGCCGTGGTCAGCTCGACATGACGGTCCTGCCGCTGAGCTATGCAGGCGGCCAGCAACCGGCGTACAACCTCACGCTGATGCCGGGGCTGGTAAAGAACCACGATCACGCCGCGCGCCTGTCTGACAGCCCCTTCATGGAGGCGTTGGAGGCCAAGATGGCCGAGGATGACGTGATGGTGCTGGTGCATGGCTATCTCGCAGGCGGTTTCGCGGGCAAGGAAAAGTGCATCACAAAACCCGATGACATTCAGGGCCTTCAAACCCGGGCGGCGGGCAAGGCGTTTGAGCAGATGCTCGCGGGGGCCGGTGCGTCCATCGCCTCGATGGCGAGTTCCGAGATCTACAACGCCATGCAGACCGGCGTTCTGGATGCGGCCAACACCTCGTCTTCGTCCTTTGTCTCCTACCGCATTTACGAGCAGGTCAGCTGCTACACACCGGCAGGCGACGTGGCGCTTTGGTTCATGTATCAGCCGCTTTTGATGAACAAGACCACCTTCGAAGGTCTGTCCGAAGATCAGCAGGCGGCGCTCATGGCCGGGGCCGAAAAGGCCGAAGCCTACTATCTCGAAGAGGCCAAGAAGCAGGACGCCAACTCCGTTGAGGTGTTCGAGAAGGCCGGCGTCGAGATCGCCCATATGAGCCAAGAGGAGTTCGATGCATGGCGCGCCATCGCTCAGGAAACCTCCTACAAGGCCTTTGTCGAGCAGGTGCCCGACGGGCAGGAACTGCTCGACATGGCGCTCGCCGTCGAGTGACGTGACCCAAGTGCCGCGCCCCCTTGCTGGGCGCGGCATTCCACGACTGAAATTCCGTCCATCATCAGGAGTGCCAAATGGCTGGCCAGACCTCGGGCGCCGTCGCGCGCACCGGCAATAACCCCTTCTTGCGCGCCGTTGCTGCGATCTCGAGCCTTGCGGGCTGGATCTCGGCGGGCATGATCGTCTCGGCGGTGCTGATCACCTGCCAGATGATCTGGATCCGCTTTGTGATGAACGGCTCGACCATCTGGCAGACCGAGGCGGTGATCTATCTCATGATCGCCGCGACCTTGCTGGGCCTGCCTTACGTGCAGCGCCTGCGCGGACATGTGAATGTGGACCTGATCCCGCTCGCCCTGCCGCGTCGCATGCGCAAGGGGCTGGCGGTGCTGACGCTCTCGCTGTCGATCCTCGTCGTCGGTGTGATGCTTTGGTATGGCTATGAATTCTGGCATTTCGCCTGGGCGCGCGGCTGGACCTCCGACACCATCTGGGCGGTGCGGCTGTGGATCCCGTACCTCGCCATTCCGGTGGGTTTTGCCCTGTTTCTCTTGCAACTGGTGGCCGACCTCGTGGCGCTGATCCTCGATATCGACACCCCATTCGGACTGGAGGACGCCTGATGGACCCGCTTGTGCTTGGCCTCATCGTCGCCATCGCGACCATTATCGTGCTGTTCTCCGGCGTCTCTGTCGCGCTCGGTCTGCTGATCGTCGCGGGCGGCTTCCTGATCATCTTCGACGGGATGCGCTCGCTGGAACTCATGCCGGAAATCTTCTTTGGCAAGCTCGACAATTTCGCGCTTCTGTCGATTCCGATGTTCATCATCATGGGGGCCTCTATCGCCTCTACCCGTGCGGGTGCCGATCTTTATGAGGCGCTGGAGCGGTGGCTGACCCGCGTGCCCGGTGGCCTCGTGATCTCCAATCTCGGGGCCTGTGCGCTCTTCTCGGCGATGTCGGGCTCCTCGCCCGCCACCTGTGCTGCCATCGGCAAGATGGGCATCCCCGAGATGCGCAAGCGCGGCTACCCTGATTCCGTCGCTGCGGGCTCCATCGCGGCGGGCGGCACGCTCGGTATTCTCATCCCGCCCTCGGTCACGATGATCGTCTATGGCATCGCGACTGAAACCTCGATTGGGCGCCTCTTTCTGGCGGGGGTCATTCCGGGCATGCTGTTGGTCGCGCTCTTCATGGCGTGGTCGCTCTACCAGACATGGAAGGCGGGCGATGTGCGCCTTCTGGGGGCGAAACCCTACACATGGGCGCAGAAAATCGAGATCCTGCCCCGTGTTCTGCCGTTTCTCGCGATCATCCTCGGGGTGCTCTACGCGATGTATGGTGGCATCGCTACACCGTCCGAGACGGCCGCTGTCGGCGCGCTGCTATGCCTGGTGATCGCCATGGTGATCTACAAGCTGTGGGATCCCCGCGCGCTTTGGGTGGTATTGCGCGACAGCACCCGTGAAAGCGTGATGATCCTCTTCATCATCGCGGCGGCGGGGGTGTTTTCCTACATGCTCTCGTCGCTCTTCATCACCCAATCCATCGCGGAATGGATCGGCACGCTTGACGTCAATCGGTGGGTGCTTATGGGGGCGATCAACGTCTTCCTGCTGATCGCGGGCTTCTTCCTGCCCCCCGTCGCGGTGATCCTGATGGCCGCACCGATCCTGTTGCCGATCATCACCACAGCCGGGTTCGATCCGATCTGGTTTGCCGTGGTGCTGACCATCAACATGGAGATCGGCCTCATTTCGCCGCCCGTGGGCCTCAACCTCTATGTCATCAACGGCATCGCGCCCGATATCAAGCTCAAGACGATCCTCGTCGGCTCGTTGCCATATGTCGGCTGCATGATTCTCGCGATCATCCTCTTGTGCCTGTTCCCCGGGCTGGCCACATGGTTGCCGAATGCAGTGATGGGACTGGGCTGATGAGCGTGCTGGCGGATCTTCTTTCAACGGTGTTCGAGCGGCGCTATCGCGGTGCCGCCGAACCCGACCGGCAAAACCGCAGTATCGAGGCGCTGTGCCGTGATCTTCTGGGCAGTTCCGGAGAGGTGTCGGGCATGGCGCTCTCGCGGCTGATCCTTGATCGCTACGCGGGCATGGATGACGCGGGCAAACTGGCGTTTTTCCAGTTCTTGACGCAGGATATGGGTGTTGACCCCGAGGCGGTGCGCGACACGCTCGATGCGTTCGAGACGACGCCTGACCGCAACACCTACCGCGCCTTCATGACCGCCGCCGAGCCGCCGCGACAGGAGCTTGCCCGCCGTCTCAATCAGGTGCCGGGGGCCACGGCGCAGCTTGTGGCGATGCGCTCGGATCTCTTGCGCCTGGCGCGCGACAATCCGGGGCTTTCGATCGTCGATCTCGATCTCAAGCACCTCTTTGCGTCGTGGTTCAATCGCGGCTTTCTGGTGCTGCGTCCGATCAACTGGACGAGTTCGGCGGATGTGCTGGAAAAAATCATCGCCTATGAGGCGGTGCATGCCATCGACAGCTGGGATGATTTGCGCCGCCGGTTGCAACCGACAGACCGGCGCTGTTTCGGCTTTTTCCACCCCGCAATGCCCGACGAGCCGCTGATTTTCGTCGAGGTGGCGCTCAGCCACGGTGTCCCCGGTGCGATCCACGACGTGCTGTCGGAGGACCGCGAGGCCATCGCGCCGGATGCCGCCGACACTGCCGTGTTCTACTCGATCTCCAACTGCCAGTCTGGGCTGGCGGGCATTTCCTTCGGTAACTCGCTGATCAAGCAAGTGGTGGCGGATCTCTCGCAGGAGTTGCCCAATCTCAAGACCTTCGTCACTCTGTCGCCGATTCCCGGCCTCACCCGCTGGCTGTCGGAGCGTGACAAGACCATGCCCGAGGACGACGACGCCCGCCGTCAGATCACCGCGCATTACCTCCTGAACGGTAAGCGCGACAAGGGCGGGCCCTATGACCCGGTGGCGCGGTTTCACTTGGGCAATGGGGCCTCGGTCCATGCGATCCATGCGGGGGCGGATCTTTCACCCAACGGGCAAAAGCAATCGGGCGGTGTGATGGTGAATTACCTTTACGACCTGCGCCAGATTTCGCAAAACCACGAGCGATTTGCGGCCTCGGGTGAGATCGCCGCCTCGTCAGAGGTGACGGCCCTGGCCTCTGCGGCCGCCAAGACGACGGAATGAAGGACAAGACCATGGCCAACCCTCTCTATGACACGCTTTTCGGTCGCCGTGCGGGCCGCAGCACCCCGTTTCTCCACCTCGGCGACGGGCAAACGCTCAGCTATGACGCATTCCTGCGGCTGACAGCGCGCTATGCCCATGCGTTCCGCGCGGTGGGGCTCGCGTCCGGCGACCGGCTCGCCGCGCAGATCGAGAAATCGCCCGAGGCGCTCGCGGTCTATGCCGCCTGCGTGCAGGCGGGCATCGTCTTTTTGCCGCTCAACACCGGCTATACCGGGGATGAACTGTCGTATTTCGTGAGCGACAGCGGCGCGAATCTGCTACTGTGCGACCCGGCCAAATCCGAAGCGCTCCGCCCGATGGCCGAGGCGGCGGGGGCCGCGCTGATGACGCTGGATGCGGGTGGCAATGGCACGTTGCCCGACGCGGCGCGTGACCTGCCCGAGACGTTCGAGACCACCCCGCGCGCGGGTGACGACCTCGCGGCGTTTCTTTACACCTCCGGCACCACCGGGCGCTCCAAGGGCGCGATGCTGACGCAGACCAATCTGCTCTCCAACGCCGAGGTTCTGGTGGATTACTGGCGGTTCAGCTCCGACGACGTGCTCTTGCATGCGCTGCCGATCTTTCATACCCACGGCCTCTTTGTCGCGACCAACGTCATCCTGCTGGCGGGCGGATCCATGATCTTCCTGCCAAAATTCGACGTGGATACGGTGATCGCGCAACTGCCGCGCGCGACCTCGATGATGGGCGTGCCGACCTTTTACACCCGGTTGCTCGACGATCCGCGCTTCACGCGCGATCTGCTGGCACATATACGGCTCTTCACCTCCGGCTCGGCCCCGCTTCTGGCCGAGACGCATGTGGCGTTTGAAGAGCGCACCGGCCACCGCATCCTTGAGCGCTACGGCATGACCGAGACCAACATGAACACCTCCAACCCCTATGACGGCGCGCGCCGCGCCGGGACCGTGGGCTTTCCCCTTCCGGGGGTGGATCTCAAGATCACCGATCCGCAAAGCGGCGAGACCTTGCCGCAGGGCGAGATTGGCCTGATCGAGGTGCGTGGTCCCAACGTCTTCAAGGGCTACTGGAACATGCCCGAAAAGACCGCCGAGGAATTGCGCGACAACGGTTTCTTCATCACCGGCGATCTCGGGCTGATCGACGATCAGGGCTATGTGCAGATCGTGGGGCGCAACAAGGACCTGATCATCTCGGGTGGCTACAACATCTACCCCAAGGAAATCGAATTGCTGCTCGACGATCAGCCCGGCGTTCTGGAAAGCGCCGTGGTGGGCGTGCCGCATCCCGATTTCGGCGAGACGGTGGTGGGCTTTCTGGTGCCGCAAAAGGGCGAAACGCTCGATCTGGACGCCATTGCCGGGGCTGCGTCGCAGAGCCTTGCGCGGTTCAAGCATCCGCGCCGCCTGATCGTGCTCGATGAATTGCCGCGCAACACGATGGGCAAGGTGCAAAAGAACATGCTGCGTGCGGATTACGCGGATCTGTTCGCCGCCGCTTGAGCCGCGCACGCCCCGTTCAGAGCGCCTTGCGCAGAATCAGAGCGTCGACCGCCCCGCGTGCGTAGTATCCCGTGCGCCGGGCCACCTCGGAATAGCCCGCTGCTTGATACAGCGTGCGCGCAGGTGCATTGTTTGCCGCAACCTCAAGGAACGCCGTTACTGCACCGCGTGCGCCAGCCTCGCCCTCGAACCCGGCAAGGCATGCGCGACCCAACCCTTGGCGCCGATGCGCCGGGTCGCAGGCGAGCGTCAGCAATTCCGCTTCGTCCGCGATCACCCGGCCTAGCGCGAAGGCGCGCGTATCGCCCACGGCAAATACCAGCGGGCTTTCCAGCAACTCAGTGAATTCCGCGACCGACCATGCCCGCCCCTGATCCGCAAAGGCGCGCCCGTGGCAGGCGGCCATGTCGTCAGGCGTCATCCAGAATCACCGGTGGCGCGTCCTTTGCCGGGGCCGCATCGGCAGGCCGTACGTAAAGCGGCGCCGGGGGCGGGCCGTTATCGGGGGTACGAGTCGCAAGCCGCGCAATCCGCTCGGCCAGCAGAACGGGAGGCGGGGGGAGCAGCGCGTCAGGAACATCCGCCATCGCCACCAGTTCCGGTGCCTGGCCGACACGCTGCACGTAGCCCTGATCGCGCGGGGCGGGCACGCAGGGCGTGCCAGGCTCAGCGCCTGCACGGATCGCCTCCAGCGTGCTGATGCCGATCACGGGGATGCCAAGGCTCAGCGCCAGCCCCCGCGCGGTGGCCACCGAAATCCGAATGCCGGTGAAATTGCCGGGGCCGATGCCGACCCCGATCCGGGCCAGATCGCGCCATGTGGCACCAGCCTCTGCCAAGACGTCTTCCAGCAATGGCATGAGACGTTCTGCCTGTCCGCGTCCCATCTCTTCGGCGCATGCCGTCAGAACCTGGTCACCGCATAGCAAAGCGGCCGCGCAGTGCGCGGCCGATGTGTCGAACCCGAGGGTAAGCGGCCTAGACACCGACAGGGCGCACCTCGGTCACTTCGGGGATGTAATGGCGCAGCAGGTTCTCGATCCCCATCTTCAGTGTGATGGTGGAAGAGGGGCACCCGGCGCAGGCGCCCTGCATGTGCAGGTAGACCACCCCGCGCTCGAAGCCGTGAAAGGTGATGTCACCACCGTCCTGTGCCACCGCGGGCCGCACGCGGGTGTCGAGCAATTCCTTGATCTGAACCACGATTTCCGCATCCTCGCCGCTGTGCTCGGCATGGCCCGACGCGCCGCCGCCCTCGCCGGTCATCACCGGCTGACCAGATTGGTAATGCTCCATGATCGCGCCCAGAATCGCGGGTTTGATATGGTCCCACTCGGTGGCTTCATCCTTGGTGACGGTCACGAAATCGTTGCCCAGAAAGACGCCTGCGACGCCCGGAACCTTGAAAATTCGGTCGACCAGAGGCGACACCTCTGCGCCGTCGGAGGTAGGAAAATCAGCGGTGCCTGCGTCCAGCACGGTCTGTCCGGGCAGGAATTTCAGCGTGGCGGGATTTGGAGTGGATTCGGTCTGAATGAACATGGCGCGCCCCTTTCGTGCTTGTCCCCAGATATGCGCCCCCCATGGCCGCAAGTCAAGGATTGGAACGATTCTAAACTGGTTGGCACGGGAAGGCAGTGTGACGTTTGCATAGTGAGGCGCGCATTTCTCAGGTGATCGCCTCAAGCCGTTCCTTGCTCAGATCTCCCGGCACTATGGTGATCGGGATAGGCAGGGTGCCCGAATTCTTGGTCAGTTGCGTTACCAGCGGTCCGGGACCTTTCTTGCCGGTCCCGGCACCCAGAACCAACACGCCGATATCCGGGTCGTCATGGACCTGCGCGATGATCTCAGAGACCGGCTCGCCCTCTCGGATCACCAGTTCAGGATCAATGCCTTGCTTGTCGCGCATCCATTTGGCGAAAACCTCGAAATGCGCCTCGATGCGCTCGCGGCTTTCTTCGCGCATGATGTCTCCGACACCGATCCAGTGATTGAATTCCTCTGGTGGGATCACTGATAGAATCTCGACACCACCCTGCGTATGCGCCGCGCGCATCGCCGCAAAGCGCATCGCGTTCAGGCATTCGCGGCTGTCATCCAGCACCACAAGAAACTTGCGCATCGCTCATATCTCCCTCAGTCGCGCATCATGACGCGGAAATGGGCACGGGGCAATAGAGGCCGTTCCCGCATCCGAATTTGAGTATCTTTACCGAAAAGAAACAGCGAGTTGCCCGCCCGCTCTGCCCTTAGTCAAAGGTGCCCGCCACCCGACCCAACAGCATGAAGGCCCGCGCTGTGCGGGTTTCTGAAAGCTCCGATATCTCGGCATCCGTCGCGGTCTCGGCGAATTGTGAGACCATCCTGTCAAAGAGCCGCAAAAAGTGGTGCGCCGCATCGCGAAAGATCGCATCCTGCCGCATCCGGGCCGTGGTCAGCGCCAGTGATGACCGGTCGCGCACGCCACCAAGCGCAGCCACGGTCCGCCCGCGTTCACCATCGGCAAAACGCCGCCAGATTTCGGGGCGGGCCATATCGGGGCGCAGATCGTCCATGTAGATGCCATCATGCGACATCAACGTGAGAATGTCCTGTGCTGCACGGATGAGCTGTGCCGTGGGACGGTCCTTGAGTGCGCGTCGCAGCGCCGCAAAACCAGCCTTGTCTTCGGGGCTCTCGGGGAAGTTCAGCGCGGTGATGAAATCCGCGCGGCTCAGAGGCGCCTGTATCTCTTCGGCGGGCGTGCCAAGTGGCAGGGCAACTTGATCATCAGCGCCGGAAGGTGCCGGGGCAGGGGCCAGTACCGGGCGCGGTTCGACCTCGTGCGTGCGCACCGAGGAAAACGTCGCCAGGGTGGTTTCGGTCTTGCGCTGTGCCGCCACGATCTCGTCCAGCTTCTGGCTGACCGTCTTGTCCACGGTTTGGCCAAGAAACTGATTTTGATTGAGATACGCGTCGCGGATCGCGTCAATTGCCGCCTGTAGCCGGGTGCTTTCCTCGCGCATCACGCGGCTTGCGCGCGCAGCGGTTGCCCCGACCCAGATCATGGCCACGGGCATGAAAACGGCAATCAGAACGATCACGAATTGCAGCGCGCCATCCACGCTGTCCTGTGGTGCGAGCACGAGGAAAAACAGCCCCGTTCCTGCCAGCCATAACAAGGACAACGCAACCGCAATCACCTCGATCACGGTCAGACGGTCCGCCTGGGGCCTGTCCTGACGCCCCGACATGGGGCTGGGTTGCGTGCGTGGGGGCATGATGTGGTTGCCTGTCAGAGATAAACGACCTTTATCACCTCATAGGCGCGATCACCACCGGGAGTGCGCACTTCGACGCTGTCGCCCTCTTCCTTGCCGATCAGGGCGCGCGCAATTGGTGATTTTATGTTCAGAAGGCCGTTTTCGATACTGGCCTCGTGTTCCCCCACAATCTGATAGGTCTTTTCCTCGTCGGTATCCTCGTCAACGAGCGTGACCGTCGCGCCGAACTTGATCGAGCCCGAGAGTTTCGCGGGGTCGATCACTTCGGCGAGACTCAGGATGCCCTCGATCTCCTTGATCCGGCCCTCGATGAAGGACTGCTTTTCCTTGGCCGAGTGATACTCGGCGTTCTCGCTCAGGTCGCCATGTTCTCGCGCTTCGGCGATGGCGCGAATAATGGCGGGCCGCTCAACCGACTTGAGCTGCTTGAGCTCTTTTTCCAGCGCGGCATGGCCGCCTGCAGTCATCGGGATTTTTTCCATTTCACGCGTCCATTGTCAGAAGCGGGGCCGCGCATTTGCTGGCCCCGTCAGTCTCGTTTCAGAATTTGGATCAGATTGCACGAATGCGGGCTTCGATTGCAATAGTGGATCGCGAAGGCAGGCGTATTCAGGCGCAGGGCCGTGACAAATTGCCGGTTTCAAGCGGTTTTAACGTCGTGTTTCAATTGACGCTTGACGCGCGGGCGGGCTAGTCACTCTCGCAACAATGTTGCGTGGCGGCACTGGCCCGTGATGCGCCCCGAAAAAAGGATGATGTCGATGACGGATATGACGCGCGAAGCGATGGAATACGATGTCGTGATCGTAGGGGCGGGGCCTGCTGGTCTGTCTGCCGCGATCCGGCTGAAGCAGCTTGATGCCGAGTGTCAGGTCGTGGTGCTGGAAAAGGGCTCCGAGGTGGGGGCCCATATCCTGTCGGGCGCGGTGCTCGATCCCTGCGGCCTCGATGCGCTGATCCCCGACTGGAAAGAAAAGGGCGCGCCGATCAACACGCCTGTGCGCGAGGATAAATTCTACATGTTGGGTGAAGGCGGCAAGGTGCGCGTCCCCAACTGGCCGATGCCTCCGCTGATGAACAACCACGGCAATTACATCGTCTCGATGGGCAATGTCTGCCGCTGGATGGCCGAACAGGCCGAGGAACTGGGCGTCGAGATTTTCCCCGGCATGGCCTGTTCGGAAATGGTCTATGGCGAGAATGGCGAGGTCAAGGGCGTCGTGGCCGGTGAGTTCGGTCGCAACGAGGACGGCACGCCCGGTCCGAGCTATGAGCCGGGGATGGAGCTGCACGGCAAATACGTCTTCCTGTCCGAGGGCGTGCGCGGCAGCCTCTCCAAGGAGGTGATCGGCAAATACGATCTGTCCAAGGGGCACGAGCCGCAGAAATTCGGCCTCGGCATGAAAGAGATCTGGGAGGTGGACCCCGCCAAGCATCGCGAGGGCAGCGTCACCCACACGATGGGCTGGCCGCTTGGCAGCAACGCGGGCGGCGGCTCGTTCATCTATCATCTTGAGAACAATCAGGTCTATGTCGGCTTCGTGGTGCATCTGAATTACCAGAACCCGCATCTCTACCCCTACATGGAATTCCAGCGGTTCAAGCATCACCCGATGGTCGCGGATCTGCTCAAGGGCGGCAAGCGCGTGGCGTATGGTGCGCGCGCCATCACCGAGGGCGGCTATCAGTCGATGCCCAAGATGGTGGCCCCGGGCGTGGCGCTTCTGGGCTGTTCGGTCGGCATGGTCAACGTGCCGCGCATCAAGGGCAACCATAACGCCATGCTCTCGGGCAAGGCGGCGGCGGAGGCGGCGCATGAGGCGATCAAGGCTGGCCGCACCAGTGACGAACTTGGCGACTACGAGACCGAGGTGCGCACCGGCGCGATCGGCAAAGACCTGAAAAAGGTGCGCAACGTCAAGCCGCTCTGGTCCAAATATGGCCTTCTGGCCTCGCTCACCGTGGGCGGATTCGACATGTGGACCAATACCGTAGGCTTCAGCCTTCTGGGCACGCTCAATCATGGCAAGACCGATGCCGAGGCGACAGGGCTGGCCGAGACCCACAAGAAGATCGACTACCCCAAGCCCGATGGCAAGCTGAGCTTTGACCGCCTGACCAATGTCAGTTTCTCGATGACCAATCACGAGGAAAATCAGCCTGCGCATCTGACGCTCAAGGATGCGAACGTGCCGATCAGCGTCAACCTGCCGAAATACGCAGAGCCCGCGCAGCGCTATTGCCCGGCGGGTGTCTACGAGGTGGTGCACGAAGAAGGCAAGGAGCCGCGGTTCGTCATCAACTTCCAGAACTGCGTGCATTGCAAGACCTGCGACATCAAGGATCCCAGCCAGAATATCCACTGGGTCACACCGCAGGGCGGGGACGGACCGAACTACCCGAATATGTAACCATCCCGTGAGATCGGCGGCGCGGCGCGGCAAATGGGCCGCGCCGCATTGCCTTGGGGGGGCTGGCATATTACCTTCGCGTGACATTCCCGCGATAAAAGGCAGGTCAGCGTGAAAATCAGAACCCTCTCGGCCCTCGCACTCACAGCATTCTTGCAGGCGGTGCCGCTGCCTGTGTCGGCGCAGGAGCCAGCCGGCGCCTATCTTGCGGCCCGTCAGGCACGTGTCGTTGGCGATTTCGCGGCTGCGGCGCAGTATTACGCGCAGGCTTTGTCGCGGGACCCGTCGAACCCGGCAATGCTTGAGAACGCCACCATCGCCTATCTGGCCCTGGGTCAGTTGGACCGGGCCGTCGCCGTGGCCCGCAAGATCGAGGCGGACGGATTGCGCAGTCAGGTGGCGCAAATTGCACTTTTGGCCGATCAGGCAAGCAAGGCCGAGTGGGAGGGGCTGCTCTCGCGACTTCAGGACAAGCGTGGCGCGGGCGATCTGGCAGACGGGCTGATCTCGGCCTGGGCCTATCTCGGCAAGGGCGACATGACCGAAGCACTCGCCCGCTTCGACACCGTTGCCGAAGAACGCGGACTGCGCAGTTTCGCGCTCTATCAAAAGGCTCTGGCGCTCGCCTCTGTCGGTGATTTTGAAGGCGCTGACGAGGTGTTTGCCGGAGACGAGGACGGCCCGGTCCAAGCCACCCGGCGCGGTGTCATGGCCTGGGCGCAGGTCCTGAGCCAATTAGGCGAGCACGAGCGCGCGCTTGGCCTGATCGATGACACGTTTGGTGGGGACCCGGACCCGGAGATCACTGATCTTCGCGCGCAGATCGAGGCCGGTGAAACCGTGTCATTCGACGTGGTGTCGGGGCCAAAGGACGGTGTCGCGGAGGTTTTTTTCTCGCTTGCACGGGCGCTGATGCAAGAAGCCAATGACGAGTTTGTGCTGCTCTATGCGCGGGCCGCCGAGGCGATCCGGCCCGGCCATGTAGACGCCGTGATCACGGTGGCCGAGTTGCTTGAGGATATGCAGCAACACGACCTCGCCATCGCCGCCTACAAGAAGGTGCCGCGCGATCACCCCTCTTATCACGTGGCCGAATTGGGGCGTGCGGAGGTCCTGCGCCGCGCAGACAAGCCCGATGCGGCGGCGGAGGTGCTCGACCAGTTGGCGCAGACTTATCCCGATCTTGCCAATGTACATGTCGCAGCCGGGGATCTGCATCGCGCACAAGAGAGCTACGCCGCGGCGGTCGAGGCTTATGACCGCGCCATTGCGCTGCTGGAGGAGCGCGATAACCCGCAGTGGTTCGTCCATTACGCGCGCGCGATAAGTCACGAACGGCTCGATCACTGGCCCCAAGCCGAGGCCGATTTCCGCCGTGCGCTTGAGTTGAACCCGGATCATCCGCAGGTGCTCAACTATCTTGGCTATTCGATGGTGGAAAAGCACATCAATCTCGAAGAAGCACTGGGCATGATCGAGCGCGCCGTCGCGGCACAGCCCAACAGTGGCTATATCGTCGACAGCCTCGGATGGGTCTATTATCGTTTGGGCCGCTATGACGAGGCCATCGTGCAGATGGAACGCGCGGCCGAGTTGATGCCCACCGATCCGGTGGTCAACGATCACCTCGGTGATGTTCTCTGGGCGGTGGATCGCAAGGGCGAGGCGCGATTTCAGTGGCGGCGGGCGCTGTCGCTTCATGAAAGCGCGCCGTCGCCAGATCTCGATGCCGACCGCGTACGCCGCAAGCTGGAAGTGGGGCTTGATCAGGTGCTCGAGGAAGAGGGGTCCGAGCCGCTGAGGGCCGTGAATGCAATCCCGGCCAATAACTGAGCCTGCCCCGGCCAAGGTCAATCTGACGCTGCATGTCACGGGCCGCCGGGCGGATGGGTATCACCTGCTCGACTCGCTCGTCGTGTTTGCCGATATCGGTGATCGCGTGACCGTGCGGCCCGGTGTGTCGCATCTGCGGATTACGGGCCCTATGTCGGCGGGCGTGCCAGAGGGGCCCGAGAACCTCGTGCTGCGCGCCGCCGCGCTGATCGGGGCCGAGGCCGACATCACGCTCGACAAACATCTGCCCGCCGCTGCCGGGATCGGTGGCGGCTCAAGCGACGCGGCGGCCTGCCTGCGCGCGCTTGCGCGGCTCACTGGCGCGCGCCTGCCCGATGACGTGGCAAGCCTGGGGGCCGATGTGCCGGTCTGCCTGCTGGCCCGCGCCGCGCGAATGCGTGGCATCGGCGAAGAGGTCACGCCGCTCGCGCGCCTGCCCGTGCTGCACGCAGTGCTGGTCAATCCGCGCATCGCCGTCTCGACACCCGCGATCTTCAAACGACTGGTGCGGCGCGACAATCCCCCCATGCCCGCGCGTCTACCGGGCTGGCACACGGCGGAAAACCTGATCCATTGGCTGGCCACACAGCGCAATGATCTGGAGGAACCGGCCATCGCAGAGGCCCCGGTGATCGCGAATGTCTTGCAGGAACTCTTGGCTACTGCAGGCTGCGCTATTGCCCGCATGTCGGGCTCCGGCGCCACCTGTTTCGGGCTCTACCCAGATGCGCAGGCCGCGCAACAGACCGCCGACGCGCTACGCCGCGACCATCCCGATTGGTGGGTCATGCCGACCCGTCTCAGTTGATCCGAGCCACCACGTAATCCGCCAGACCACCCAGCATGTCGCGCACCGGATGGGCGGGCAGCGTCTCCAAAGACACGCGTGCCTTGGCGACCCAGGCCATTGCATCTGCGCGCGTCTGGTCAAGCGCTCCATGCGTGTGCAACAGAGAGAGCGCATGCTCCAGATCGCCGTCGCGCTGATCCCCCTTCTCGATGCACCGCTTCCAGAACGTGCGTTCCTCGTCCGAGGCCGCCGCCACCGCCTTGATCACCGGCAGGGTCAGCTTGCGCTCGCGGAAATCGTCACCGACATTCTTGCCGGTCGCCTTGGCGTCGCCCTCATAATCGAGCAGGTCATCGACGATCTGAAACGCGACCCCAAGCGCGTCGCCGTAATCGAAAAGCGCCTGCACCTGATCCTCGGGCGCGCCGGCGATGACGCCGCCCACCTCGGTCGCCGCCGAGAATAGCGCCGCCGTCTTGCCGCGCACCACCTGCAGATAGATGCTCTCATCGGTGCGCAGATCACGCGCCGCGCTCAGTTGCAGCACCTCGCCCTCGGCTATCGTCGCCGAGGCATTGGCAAGGATATCAAGCACCCGCAGCGAGCCGGTCTCGACCATCAACTGAAAGGCACGCGCAAATAGATAATCGCCCACAAGAACGCTGGATTTGTTGTCATAAAGCAGGTTTGCCGTGGGCCGCCCCCGGCGCTGCGCGCTCTCGTCCACCACGTCGTCATGCAACAGCGTGGCGGTGTGGATGAATTCCACCGTTGCCGCCAGATGCACGTCATAATCGCCGGAATAGCCGCACATATCCGCACTCGCCAGCGTCAGGAGCGGACGCAGCCGCTTGCCTCCCGCCTCAACGAGATGTGCCGTGACCTCGGGAATGCGCGGCGCGTGGCGCGAGGCCATGCGCGCCCGGATCAGCGTATTGACCGCGTCCATCTTGTCCGCCAGATGCGCGGCAAGGGCCTCATGCGGTTTGCTTGCGACTTCGTCCAATCCCATAACACTCCCGTCAACACTGCTCGACAAATAGCGCGCGGTGCCCTTATGTCAGCCTTATGAAACAGCTTCTCCGCACCAATGATCCCGCATCCATGGCGTTCGCTCAGGCGCTGCTTCAGGGCGAGGGTATAGACTGCTTTGAAATGGACGTAAACATGAGCATCCTCGAAGGCTCTATCGGGATTTTCCCGCGCCGCCTGATGGTGGCGGACGCCGATTACGAGGATGCGCGCGAGGCGCTCATCGACAACGGATTCTCGCTTGAGGACTGAATCGTTTGTCGAAAAGGAGCTGAGCCATGACGCGTTTCTTGGTGGACGGCTTCGGATCGCGCAGCCCCGCGCGGGCTATCGCGCGGGCATAGACCCGGTGCTTTTGGCCGCGAGCATCCCGGCTCGCGCGGGGCAGAGTGTGCTTGATCTCGGCTGCGGCTCCGGCATCGAGACGCTCTGTCTTGGGGCGCGGGTGCCGGGCCTCGTCCTCGCAGGGCTGGAAATACAGCCCGCCTATGCCGATCTGGCGCGACGCAACGCGGTGGAGAATGGCGAGGCGCTCGAGGTTTTCACCGGCGATCTGACCGATATGCCGGGCCCGCTGCGACAGCGCCAGTTCGACCACGTCATCGCCAACCCGCCCTATTTCGACCGGACAGCCAGCACGCCCGCGCGTGATCCGGGGCGCGAGCACGGCATGGGGGAAACCTGTGCCCTTGCCGACTGGGTCACCGCCGCCGCGCGACGGGTCGCCCCCAAGGGTCAGGTGACGTTCATACAACGCGCCGATCGCCTGCCCGATCTGATCCCGGCGATGGTCGCGCATCTGGGATCGCTTGAGGTTCTGCCGCTCATCCCCCGGCAGGGACGGGCGGCGCGGCTCATCTTGATACGTGGGCGCAAAGGTGGGCGCGCGGAGTTTCGCCTGCACGATGGTATTCGCCTGCACGCAGGGGCCGCGCATGGCCGCGACGGCGAGGATTACACGCCTGCGATTTCCGCGGTGCTCAGAGATGCGGCAGGTTTGCCCTTTCCCGACTGAGTCGATTCAAATCCAATCGGAAAACACCCGCTCATTTTGCAACCGCAGCGTGACAGTATTGTAAAAATATGCTGCACTTCCCATGTCGATTTGAGACGCATCCATATCAGAGGAGACTGCCCATGAGCTTGAGTTCGCATATCGAGGAACTGAAGAAGAAACATCACGCGCTCTCGGAGAAGGTGGAACAGGCGCAGCGCGCGCCGGGCAGTAGCACGCTGGAAATCGCGGACCTCAAGAAACAGAAATTGAAGATCAAGGAAGAGATCGAGCGCCTGTCGGAAAACGCCTGACAGTGCAGCCAGATAGACGTAAATAACTAAGGGCCGGTCACCATGGACCGGCCCTTTTTCGTGGTCTGTCGCGGGTCGGGTCAGACGAAGAACTGACCGCCGTTTGCCGAGATCGTCGAGCCGTTGATGAAGCTTGCGTCGTCGGAGACGAGGAAGCTCACGCAGCGGGCGATTTCCTCGGGTTCGCCCAGACGACCGGCCGGGATCATGCCGATGATCGATTCGCGCACCTTTTCCGGTACCGCCATCACCATTTCCGTGGCGATGTAGCCGGGACAGATCGCGTTCGCGGTGATGCCCTTGGACGCACCTTCCTGTGCGAGGCTCTTGATGATGCCAAGATCGCCCGCCTTGGTGGCGGCATAATTGACCTGCGCAAACTGTCCTTTCTGGCCATTGATCGAGGAAATCACCACGATCCGGCCAAAGCCGCGCTCGCGCATGCCGGGCCAGACCGGGTGGACGGTGTTGAACACGCCGGTGAGGTTGGTGTCGATCACGGCATTCCACTGATCCGGCGTCATCTTGTGGAACGGTGCGTCACGGGTGATACCGGCATTTGCCACCACGATCTCGATTGGCCCCAGATCGGCCTCGACCTGTTCGATCCCGGCCTTGGAGCTGTCATAATCGGCGACGTTCCACTTGTAGGTCTTGATGCCGGTCTCCTCGGTGAACTTGGCGGCGGCCTCATCGTTGCCGGCATAGGTCGCGGCGACGCTGTAGCCGTCGGCCTTGAGCGCCTTTGAAATGGCGGCGCCGATTCCGCGTGATCCTCCGGTGACGAGTGCAGTTCTTGCCATGGTATCCTCCAATCTGGCTAATGCTTTGGTAACTTGGTTATCTTCTTGATCGGGCAAGCGCAACATTGTTGCGCGGTAAAATCTCCGCGATGCAGGGTGGGGCATGAAAAAGGGCGCCCGGGGCGCCCTTTCCTGTCATCCATCGCGCCCTGACTTAGGGGCGCTCGACGCAGAGAGCGACGCCCATGCCGCCGCCGATGCACAGCGTGGCGAGGCCTTTTTTGGCGTCGCGCCGCTTCATTTCAAACAGCAGCGTGTTCAGAACTCGGCAGCCCGAGGCCCCAATCGGGTGGCCGATGGCGATGGCGCCGCCGTTCACGTTCACAATCGACGGATCCCAGCCCATGTCCTTGTTGACCGCACAGGCCTGCGCGGCAAAGGCCTCGTTTGCCTCCACGAGGTCGAGGTCGCCGACGCTCCAACCGGCCTTCTCCAGCGCCTTGCGGCTGGCATGGATCGGGCCCACGCCCATGATCGACGGGTCGAGCCCGGCGGTGGCATAGGAGGCGATGCGCGCCAGCGGCTCGATGCCGCGGCGCTCGGCCTCGTCGGCGCTCATCAGCAGGGTGGCGGCGGCACCGTCATTGAGGCCGCTGGCATTGGCGGCGGTGACCGATCCGTCCTTGGTGAACGCCGGGCGCATCTTGGACATCGCGTCGATAGTCGCCCCAAAGCGGATATACTCGTCTTTGTCGACGACGATATCGCCCTTGCGGGTCTTGACGGTAAAGGCGATCACCTCGTCGTCGAACTTGCCCGCCTTCTGCGCGGCTTCGGCCTTGTTCTGGCTGGCGACGGCGAATTCGTCCTGCTGATCGCGGCTGATCTGCCATTTCTCGGCGACATTCTCGGCGGTCTGGCCCATGTGATAGCCGTTGAACGCATCCCAAAGACCATCACGGATCATGGTGTCGATATATTTCATGTCGCCCATCTTGTGCCCGGCGCGCAGATGCGCGGCATGGGGGCTGAGCGTCATGTTTTCCTGGCCCCCGGCGCAGATGATGCTGGCATCGCCCAACTGGATGTGCTGCGCACCCAGAGCCACGGCACGCAGGCCCGACCCGCAGACTTGGTTGATGCCCCAGGCTGCCGATTCGATGGGCAGCCCGGCATTGATATGCGCCTGACGTGCCGGGTTCTGACCCTGTGCGGCGGTCAGAACCTGGCCGAGGATCGTCTCGCTGACCTCGGATTTATCGATGCCCGCGCGCGCGACCACGGCCTCCAGAACAGCGGCGCCCATGTCGTGCGCGGGGGTGTTGGCGAACGCGCCGCCAAAAGACCCGACAGCGGTGCGTGCTGCGGATGCGATTACTACGTTGGTCATTAGTGTCCTCCACCAGGAATTGCCCGGGCCGAGGAAGCAAGTGGGGCCGCCACATGGAATGCGCGCCCCGCCGTTTCCTCAGCCGTTACGCGGCGTCATATCGTAGGTGCCGCGCTGCGGCAACGGGCGGAGTGTCACATTCACGCGGTCGCGCGGTCAAGTGTCTCGTCGAGCCAGGGCGGGTGGATCGTCGGGGCACCGAAGTAATAGCCCTGCAGGCAGTCGATCCCGAGCGCGGTGAGATAGGCCGCATCCTCGGGTTTCTCGACGCTTTCGGCGACGGTCACCATGTCGAATTGCTGACCGATGCTCAGCAGCGCGGCGGTCAGCACCTGATTGTCGGGATCGCGGGCGACGCCGCGAATGAACTGACCGTCGATCTTGAGGATGTCGAAGTAGAAATCCTTTAGAAATCTGAAGGATGTGTACCCCGCGCCAAAATCGTCGAGGGCAAATCCGATACCCTTGCGTTGCAATTCGGTCATGAAACCGGTGACCAGTTCCGGCACCAGCATGGCAGAGCTTTCGGTGATTTCGAGGATCAGCCTTTCGGCGATTGTCGGGTCGTTCGACAGCCGCTTCTTGAGAATACGCAGCCAAGGCCCGTAGCCGATGGAGCGCGCCGACATGTTGATGGATAGTCTAAGGTCGGGAAATTCGGTCAGCGTGCGCAGACCCTTTTCCAAGGCGAGACAGTCGATTATGCGCCCGGTTTCCGTTACTTCAATCTGGGTGATGAAGTCGCGCGCGGGAATCACCCTTCCCGTCGCATCCATGACGCGAATCAGCCCCTCGTAAAAGGCGGGCCTGTCCGGCTGTCCGGCGGTGACGACCGCCTGATAGGCGAGCATCACCTGCTTGTGGCGCACCGCCTGATCGACCATTTCGATCACCGAGCGATCACGCGCCGAGACGGCATAGGTGAGCGGGTTGTCGTGGCCTGCCGGTATATCGGCCCATTTGCGTGTCTTGCCCATCTTGCCCTCCGAGACTGGCGTGTTCCCAAACTGCGGCAGATCCCTTAAGGACAGTTTAAAGGGCGAATTTGAATGAAATCTCGGGGACAGGCCATGGAGCGATGCGGTTGGGTGGGGGCGGACGCGCTCTACGAAGCCTATCACGACCACGAATGGGGCGTGCCCGAATATGACAGTCGCGCACTGTGGGAAAAGCTTATCCTCGACGGGTTTCAGGCGGGGCTGAGCTGGATCACCATCCTGCGCAAACGCGAGAACTTTCGCGAGGCATTTCAGGGGTTTGACCCGCATGTCATCGCGGGATGGGGCGAGGCCGAGATCACCCGGCTGCTGGCCAATCCGGGCATCATACGGCACCGGGGCAAGATCGAGGCGACCATCGGAAATGCCCGCGCATGGCAGGCGATCGAGGCCGAGCAGGGGTTTGACCGTTACCTCTGGGATCATGTCGGAGGGCGACCCCTTCAGACCCGCTGGCAGACCCTCGCGGAGGTGCCTGCGCAGACCGATCTTTCCATAAAAATTTCGAAAGATTTGAAGAGACGTGGCTTCAAGTTCTGCGGCCCCACCATCGTCTATGCCTTCATGCAGGCCGTGGGCATGGTCAACGATCACCTTGTAACCTGCCCCTGCCACGAACGGGTGGCGCGGCTGGGATGAGAGGGCTGTAACGCGTCGGTATTCTGTCGGTATCGCGTCGGTGGGGCGGCGCGTTGACTGTGGAGTCGGATTTTCAACAGCTTCATGCCTAGGGATGTTTCGCTACAACCCATCTCGTCCCGCGAGGTGACCAAAATGGCTCATCACCCGCTCCCCGGCGCAAAGAGGTTTTGGAATCGCTGCCGAACCCCTATATGACGGGACATTCCCTCAGACGCGCGAAAGAGCCATGACACAGACCGCACCGATCACGCAGGACGTGATGACCATTCCCCGCAAGCTGCCCGATGGGCCGATCAATCTGGTCGGGCTGACACGTGACCGGATGCGCGAGGTGCTGATCGCGCATGGCACGCCGGAGAAACAGGCCAAGATGCGGGTCAATCAGATCTGGCAATGGATTTATGGATGGGGCGTGCGCGACTTTGACGCGATGACCAATCTCGCCAAGGCCTATCGCGCCGATCTGGCCGAAAAATTCGTGATCGAGATCCCCGAGGTGGTGAGCCGACAGGTGAGCGCCGATGGCACCCGTAAGTACCTTGTGCGGATCGCGGGCGGGCATGAGGTCGAGGTGGTCTACATCCCCGAGACCGACCGGGGCACGCTGTGCATTTCCTCTCAGGTGGGCTGCACGCTGACCTGTTCGTTCTGCCATACCGGCACGCAAAAGCTGGTGCGTAACCTCACCGCCGGAGAAATCATCGGTCAGGTGATGCTGGCGCGGGACGATCTGGAGGAATGGCCGCGTCCCGGCGAGGGTGCAGGCGAGCGTCCGCGCCTGATCAGCAACATCGTGCTGATGGGCATGGGTGAGCCGCTTTATAATTTCGACAATGTGCGCGATGCGATGAAGATCGCGATGGATGGCGAGGGGATTTCGCTGTCGCGCCGCCGGATCACGCTGTCGACAAGCGGCGTGGTGCCGGAGATCGCCAAGACGGCGGAAGAGATCGGCTGTCTGCTGGCTGTAAGCTTCCACGCGACCACCGACGAGGTGCGCGACCGGCTGGTGCCGATCAACAAGAAATGGAATATCGAGACATTGCTCAACACACTGCGCGAGTATCCGCGCCTGTCGAATTCCGAGCGGATCACGTTTGAATATGTCATGCTCAAGGACGTCAATGACAGCGATGCCGATGCCCGCCGTCTGGTGCAGTTGATTAAGGGCATTCCGGCCAAGATCAACCTCATCCCGTTCAACGAATGGCCCGGCGCGCCGCATCAGCGCAGCGACTGGGAGCGGATCGAGCGGTTTGCCGACATCATCTACAAGGCGGGCTATGCCAGCCCCATCCGCACGCCGCGCGGCGAGGATATCATGGCCGCTTGCGGGCAGTTGAAATCCGCGACCGAACGCGCCCGCAAGCCGCGCCGCGATATCGAGGCCGAGGCGGGGCTCTGATCGGTGGCGGAATTCGCCCCCCTGCCGCAGCCCCTCAACGCCAAGGGTGATCCGCGCCTCGTGGGCGTCGAGATCGAGCTTGGCGGGCTGCCCGAGGCCGAGGTGGCGCGGCTCTGTGCCGAGGCGGTTGGCGGGACAATCAAACAGGTGGACAGCCATATCTGGCATGTCGAGGACAGCCGTATCGGGCGGCTGGAGGTCTATCTCGATATCTTCCTGCGCAAGGCACAAAAGAGCAAGCTGCGCGATCTGGCGCTCGATCTGGGGCGCGAGGTGGTGCCGGTCGAGATCGTGAGCGAACCGCTCGATATGGAGGGGCTGGCGCAACTCGACGGGCTGCGCGATCATTTGCGCGCGGCCGGGGCGCTGGGTAGTGGCGCGGGCTTGTTCTTTGGCTTTGGCCTGCATCTCAATATCGAAATCGCGAGCGAGCAGGATGCCGATATCGTGCGGCCGCTGCTGGCCTATGCGCTGATCGAGGATTGGCTGCGCATCAACAATCCCATCGACGAGTCGCGCCGCCTGTTGCCGTTCACCGATCCCTATCCCACCGATTTCGTGCGCGCGCTGATCGAGGCCGGGCCGGGGGCCACGCGCGACCACGTGACGGGCCTTTATCTGGAGCATACGCCGAGCCGGAATCGCGGCCTCGACATGTTGCCGATCTTTGCGCAGTTCGAGCCTGACCGTATCGAGGCCGCGATTTCCGACAAGACCTCGGCGCGCCCGACCTTTCATTTCCGCCTGCCCGATTGCCGGATCGACGAGGCGGATTGGTCGATCGCCGATGAATGGCGGCGCTGGCTGACGGTCGAACGGGTTGCCGCGAATGCGGCGTTGCTCGACCGGCTGGCGCGGGCCTGGGAGGACGATCACGGCCTGCTGACAATCTCGCGGCAAAGCTGGGCCGCGCGGGCAGGGCGTATCCTGCAAACGGCGGGGCTGACCGGGACATGACCCGATCCAACCGCCCCGTGATCGGGGTCACCGTGTCGCGCCGCTCGGGCTGGCGCATCTATCCGCTCATTGCGCTCAATGTCTGGCTTGCGGGGGGCTGCGCGCGACGCTGGCAGGCCGGGCGCAGGGCCGAGATCGACAGTGTCGATGGGGTGATCATCGGCGGCGGCGACGATATCTCACCCGATCTCTATGGCGGCTGGATCGTCACCTCGGCCCGGCTCGACCCGGCGCGCGATGCGCTGGAGCGGGGCGTGTTGCTGGGGGCCTTCGTGAAATCCAAGCCGGTGCTGGGCATCTGCCGGGGCAGTCAGATGCTAAATATCGCGCTGGGCGGCACGCTGCATCAGGACGCCTATGCGACCTACGAGGCGAGCGACCATATCCGCACCGTGCTGCCGCGCAAGACCGTGCAGATTGAGCCGGGTACGCGGCTTGCGCATCTGGCGGGCACCGAGCCGATGAAGGTCAACGCGCTGCATACGCAAGCAGTGGACCGGTTGGGCGAGGGGTTGCGCGTCGCGGCGCGTGATCAGGGCGGCATGATCCAGGCCATCGAGCGGGTTGAAGAGCCGTTTGCGCTTGGCGTGCAGTGGCACCCGGAGCATCTCTTTTACGCGCATCGGCAGATGGGTATTTTCCGCGCGCTGATCGCGGCGGCGCGGGCGCGTCAGGAGCATGCGGCGCAGTTGGCCCGGGTCGATGCCGAAACCAACTGACCGGTCGCGACTTTTCCCAAACCGCGCCACAATCCGGCGCGATTGACGCCACATGCGTCAACTATCCCGTGATTATCGGAAAACCGTAACAGGGATGGAAACGATGAACTTGAACCACACCACGACGAACCGCGAGATTCGCGATCTTGTCCTGCGCGAGCGTCACCTTGCCGTGTCCGAGCGCGAATGGAAGCACCGCCTGCGCGGCTATGGCTACGGCATTTGCGACACCTCCGAGGGCCGCTTTGTCACGTCACTTTTGAAAGATGCGCCGCTCTGCCAGCTGAGCTGATCTCGGTTTCTTCTTGGCGAAAATACTCTGGGGGAGTCGCCGCTTGGGGCGACGGGGGCAACGCCCCCTGACGATACCCCCTGAAAACGACAAACCCCCGAAGCGGATGCCCGGGGGTCGTCAAATCGTGCCGCGAAAAACTGCGGGAAAAGCTCTTAGAGCATGCCTTCGCGCTGCGCTTTCTTACGTGCCAGTTTACGGGCACGGCGAATCGCTTCGGCCTTCTCGCGCGCTTTCTTCTCGGACGGTTTCTCGAAATGTTGCTTGAGCTTCATTTCGCGGAAAACGCCTTCGCGCTGCAGTTTTTTCTTCAAGGCGCGGAGCGCCTGATCGACATTGTTGTCGCGAACACTAACCTGCATGTGGTGTCACCACCTTCCTAAGTTAAAGTTGCAAGATTGCAGGAAGCGTCCGTATAGCAAAGCGCCCCGGATTTGTCTAGGGTGCGTCGCAAGGAGGATAGTCGATGTCCGATGCCGATCTGATGAGCCGTCTGCTGGAGGCTGCCAAGCCGCATGTGCCGTTTGACGGATGGAGCGAAACCACCTTGAGGCTGGCCGCGCAGGACGCGGATATCGCGCCCGGTCTGGTGGCTGCGATCTGCCCGCGCGGGGCGGTCGATCTGGCGCTCGCCTATCATGCCGAGGGCGATGCCGCGATGCTCAAACGGCTGGAGGAGACTGACCTGAGCGCGATGCGGTTTCGCGACCGGATTGCGTTTGCCGTGCGCGCGCGGCTGGAGGCGGTCGAGGATCGCGAGTTGGTGCGGCGCGGCACCACGCTGTTCTCCCTGCCCAATCATGCCGCCGATGGCGCGAAAGCGATCTGGCAGACCTGCGATCACATCTGGACCGCGCTGGGCGACACCTCGGACGATGTGAACTGGTACACCAAGCGGGCGACGCTGTCGGGTGTCTACGGGGCCACGGTGCTCTATTGGCTGGGCGATGACAGCGAGGGCAATGTGCGCACCTGGGAGTTTCTCGACCGGCGGATCGAGGACGTGATGCAGATCGAGAAATTGAAAGCGCGCGCGCGTGAAAACCGCGTGGTGTCGGGCCTGATGGCGGGGCCATTGGCCTTTCTGGGCCGCGTGCGCGCGCCACAGGCGCGGCAACAGACCGGCATGCCGGGGCGCTGGACCGGCCCCAACTAAAGCATAGAGGGACAGGACATGAGCGAGACGATGCAGGCGGTCGAAATCACCAAGGCAGGTGGGCCGGAGGTGTTGCAGCCGACCACGCGCCCTGTTCCTGCGCCGCGCGCGGGCGAGGTGGTGATCCGGCTGGCCTATGCCGGGGTCAACCGGCCTGACGCATTGCAGCGCGCAGGCATGTACGCGCCGCCGCCTACGGCGAGCGATCTGCCGGGTCTGGAGGGCGCGGGCGAGATCGTGGCGCTTGGCGAGGGTGTCGGAGATTGGGCCATCGGCGATCAGGTTTGCGCGCTGCTGCCCGGCGGCGGCTATGCCGAATACGTGGCCACGCCCGCCGCACATTGCCTGCCCATCCCGGCGGGGTTGGGTCTGCGCGAGGCCGCCTGCCTGCCCGAGACGTTTTTCACCGTCTGGTCGAATGTCTTTCAGCGTGGCGGGCTCAAGGGCGGCGAGCGGTTTCTGGTGCATGGCGGATCGTCGGGTATCGGCACCACGGCCGTCCAACTGGCCCGTGAATTCGGCGCGCGGGTGTTCACCACCGCAGGCAATGCCGAGAAATGCCGGGTCTGCACCGATCTGGGTGCGGAGCGCGCAATGAATTACCGCGAGGAGGATTTCGTCGAGGTGCTGCGCGCCGAGGGCGGGGCCGACCTGATCCTCGACATGGTGGGCGGCGATTACCTGCCGCGCAACGTCAAGGCGCTCGCCGATGACGGGCGGCTGGTGCAGATCGCGTTCCTGCAGGGCCCCAAGGTGGAATTGAATTTCGCGCAGGTGATGATGCGGCGGCTGACGATCACCGGCAGCACCCTGCGCCCGCAAAGCGATCTGGCCAAGGCGCGGATTGCCGAGGCGTTGCGCGCGCATGTCTGGCCGTTGCTGGAGGCGGGCAAGGTTGCCCCGGTGATGGATTCCGAGTTCCCGCTGGCGGACGCAGCTGCGGCGCATGCGCGGATGGAATCGAGCGGCCACATCGGTAAGATCGTTCTCAAGGTCGGCTGAGCCGGGCCGCCCGCCGGGGCACAGGGCGGGAGTCGAGTATTTTTGCCAAGAAGAAACCCTAGGGGATGGGCGCGAAAAGCGCGTCTTTCATCTGGCAGTCGCGGATCACGTCGCGCCCGCAGGGCACCGGGCTGAGATCGCGGGAGAGGCAGAGCCGCGCCTCCTGGATGCGGCCCGCGCGGCAGGTGATGGTCAGCATGTCGGCCTCCCATCCCGGGTTGGCCTTGAGAAACGCCTCTTCCACCACGCTGGCGGGCAGTTTCACGGGTTTGGTGAGGTTTCGGAACACCGCTGGCCGGGTGACTTGGGCATAGGCCTCGCGCGACAGGGCATAGTAATCGGGCGCGGAAAGACCGGAGCAGGTGCCGTGTTTTTTCCATTGATGCCAGGCGAGGCCCGCGTTGCCCATGATATCGGCCATGTCGCGGGTCATCGCGCGTGAGGGCGGGCGGTGCGGGCTCTGGCAATCCTCGGGCCAGCCACGGTGGTATTGCGGCCAGAGCCCGTGCAGCACCCAGCCGTGATCGGCCTGCGGGTCGCATTGCGTGGCTCCCCGCGCATCGCCTTCGAGCGCACACCATGTGGGCGACCAGCTGAGCGACAGCACGTAATAGTCGAACACGCCCGCGCGGTGCGTCTGTGCGGTGGCGGGAAGGCCGAACAGGGCCAGGCAGATCAACAGCACAAGGCGCATTCTTTGGTCTTTCATTTTGCCGTCGGGGGCAGTATACAGCGCCCAATTTCCCCGACAATGGAAACCGTTCCGGCCCGCTGGAACCGCCTTTCAGGCGACGGGGAAGATTTGGGTAAAGGAGACCTGAGACATGTCACTGCCGATCATGGCCAAGGCCACAGCCGTCTGGCTGGTGGATAACACGACGATCAGCTTCAAGCAGATCGCCGATTTCTGCGGCATGCACGAATTGGAAGTGCAGGGCATCGCCGACGGTGATGTGGCAGCGGGCGTCAAGGGGTTCGATCCGATTGCGAACAACCAGTTGACGCAGGAGGAAATCGACCGCGCGCAGGCCGACCCGATGCACAAGCTCAAGCTCAAGCATTATGCCGCAGCACAGGGCGAGGAAAAGCGGCGCGGTCCGCGCTATACGCCCCTGTCGAAGCGGCAGGACCGGCCCAATGCGATCCTGTGGCTGGTGAAGTTCCATCCCGAACTGGCCGACAGCCAGATCGCCAAGCTGGTGGGCACCACCAAGCCGACGATCACCTCGATTCGCGAGCGGACGCATTGGAACATCTCAGCCATGCAGCCGATCGACCCGGTGGCCCTGGGGCTGTGCAAACAGTCCGAGCTGGATGCCGCCGTGCAGAAGGCCGCCGCCAAGAAGGCCAAGGAAGGCGCCGCGCTGAGCGATGACGAGCGCCGCAAGCTGTTGAGCACCGAGCAGAGCCTTGGGGCGGATGCGGAGCCGCGCATGCCGACGGCGATCGAGGGACTGGAGACGTTTACCCTCGGTCAGGACAAGGATGACGACGAGGACGCGCCGGAAAAGGAATATGACGTCGACAGCGTCTTCAACCTGCCCGACAGCGACGATGACGAGGATGACGAGGACGATCAGCGCTGAACGCCGCTGACCTCTGATGAATGACAGGCCCGGACGCATCTGCGTGCCGGGCCTTTTCGTGTCTTGACGCGGGCGCGGTCGCACGCTCGACTGCGCGCGCAAGATGAGGGAGGCAGGCATGAGCGTTGCGGTGATTGGCCGGGGCTTGATCGGATCGGCGGCGGCGCGGCATCTGGCGCGTGCGGGGCAGGATGTGGTGTTGATCGGGCCGGATGAGCCGGAGGAAAAGACCCGCCATCCCGGCGTTTTCGCCAGCCATTATGACGAGGGGCGGATCACGCGGGGCCTTGACCCCGCGCCGTTCTGGAGCCGGGTCAGCCGTGCCTCGATCGCGCGCTATGCCGAGATCGAAGCGGCGAGCGGCATCCGGTTCTACACCGAGCGGGGCGTCGTCATGGCGGGGCCAGAGGGCAGCGCGCCGATGGACCGGATTGGTGAGGTCGCGGTGCGGGACGGCGTGCCGCATGACCGGCTGGACGATGCGGGGCTGGCGGCGCGGTTCGGGTATTTCCGGTTTGATGCCGGAACCTGCGCCTTTCACCAGACGCAGCAAGCGGGGTTCATCAGCCCGCGCCGTCTGGTTGCCGCACAAGGCGTGGCCGCCGAGCGGGCGGGGGCGCGGATTTTGCGCGCGACGGTCGAGGCGGTCGAGGAGGATGGGCAGGGTGTGCGCATCCGCAGTTCGGCGGGCGATATCCGCGTCGACCGGGTGCTGATCGCGGCGGGCGGCTATACCAACACGCTGTTGTCCGTGCCCTTGCCGCTGACGGTGATGGCGCGGACGGTGGCGCTTTTCGAGGTGGACGAGGGGGAGGCGGCGCGTTTCGCCTCGATGCCGCCGTTGATCTACCTGCACGCGCATGGCGACGGGCCATACCTGTTGCCGCCGATCCGCTATCCTGACGGACGGCATTACCTCAAGATGGGCGGTGATCCGGTGGATCGCGTGCTTGGATCAGGGGCCGAGATCAGCGACTGGTTCCGCTCGGGTGGTGATCCGGAGGTGGCCGCCGGGCTGGAGGCGCAGCTGCGCGAGCGGATGCCCGATCTGACGATCCGGTGCATGAGCCACATGGCTTGCGTGACCACATTCACCCCCGAGGACGAGGCGCGGATCGAGATGGTGTCGGCGCGCATCGGCGTGGCCACGGCGGGCTGTGGGCGGGGCGCGAAATGCAGTGATGAATTGGGGCGTCTCGGGGCCGTGCTCATTGCCGACGATGTGCCGGAGGGCGCGCCTGCCATGGCGTGACATCCGCGCCTCGGAATTATTTTTGGCCGCCCTCAGAAATCTCTTGCGCGAGTCAGTGCAAAGCCCTACCTGCGATTTTCATAGACGCCAACGCACGCGCCTCTGGCCGGTGGTTCGCCACCCGTGTTTACGTAGCGACGGTAACGTCTCCTTTTGGAACTGGTCGGGTGAAAGCCCGGGTCTTGATCGGAGATGACCATGAACGCTTACGTAACCCCCGTCGCGGGCGGCGATGCCGTTTTCGCAGCCACCCCCCTTGTCGATTTCATCCGCCAAAACACGTTCGACCGCCCCACGCTGGTGCTGTCGCGTGATATCGTGGCGCAGAATTACCGCGCCCTGAAGGCGGGTCTTGGCCGCGCCGATATCCATTACGCGGTCAAGGCGAACCCCGCCCGCGAAGTGATCGAGACGCTGATTGCGCAAGGAAGCCGGTTCGATGCGGCCTCGCGTGGTGAGATCGAGCTTTGCCTGAGCCTTGGTGCGCAGCCTGCGCATATCTCGTTCGGCAATACGGTGAAACGAGCCAGCGACATCGCCTTTGCCCATGCCGCCGGGATCACGCTCTTTGCCGCTGACAGCGAAATGGAGCTGGAGAAGATCGCCGAGCATGCGCCGGGCGCGCAGGTCTATATCCGCCTGCTGGTGGGCGCAACGGGCGCCGACTGGCCGCTGAGCCGCAAGTTCGGCTGCGCGCCGGAGCGGGCCGTGGAACTGATGGATGAGGCCGTGTCGGTTGGCCTCAAGCCTGTGGGGCTGTCGTTCCATGTCGGTAGCCAGACGCGGCGTTCGGAGATGTGGCGCGACACGCTCGATCAGGTCGCCGGTGTCTGGGCCGAGGCGCGCGCTGCCGGGCATGCGCTCAGCCTCATCAATATCGGCGGTGGTCTTCCGGCCTTTTACGGCGACGAGATCGCGGCGCCCGAGGCCTATGCCGCGCAGGTGATGGCGATGGTCGAGCCGCGCTTTCCCGGGGCCACCCGCGTGATGGCAGAGCCGGGGCGCGGCATGGTGGCCGAGGCGGGCATGATCGCCGCCGAGGTGCTGCTGGTCAGCCGCAAGTCGGACGAGGATCTGTGCCGTTGGGTCTATCTCGATATCGGGCGCTTTTCCGGGCTGGCCGAAACCGAGGGCGAGGCGATCCGTTATCAGTTCCTGACCGACCGCGACCATGAGGCGACGGGGCCCTGCATCCTGGCCGGGCCGTCCTGCGACAGCGCCGATGTGCTTTACGAGAAACGCCCCGTGGCGCTGCCGGTGGGCCTGCGGGCCGGGGACCGGATCATCATTCGCGCCTGTGGGGCCTACACGTCGAGCTATTCCTCGGTCGGGTTCAACGGGTTCCCGCCGCTGGATGTGGTGGTGATCTGAGGAAAGCCGCGCGCCGGAAACTTTAAAAGTTTCCGGTCCGGAATTTTTTGAAAATTCCGGCTCTGGCCCGCCCCGAAACCGGTGTTTCGGGGCGGTTCGTTTTTCAGCCGAACACGCGGGTCAGTGCGGCATCGGTGGCCGACACGATCTGGTCGATGTCATCCTTGGTGGCGATGAGCGCGGGCGAATAGCAGAGCGTGTTGTTGAAGCCCGGCAGCGAGCGGTTGGTCGCGCCGATCACCACGCCATTTGCCATGCAGTCGGCCACGACCGCCTGCACCATCTTCTCCGCCGCCGGTTCCTTGGTCGCGCGATCCGCCACCAGTTCGGCCCCGAGGAAGAGACCCTTGCCGCGCACATGGCCGATGACCGCGTGCTTGTCCTGCAAGCTACGCAGCTGGTCGAGCATGTAATCACCCATGGCATTGGTGTTCTCGAGCAGGTTTTCCTCTTCGATGATCGCCATGTTTTCGAGCGCCGCTGCAGGCCCCGCCGTGCAGCCGCCGAAGGTCGAAATATCGCGGAAATAGTTCATCGGGTCAGTGGCGTCGTCCTTGAAGAGGTCGAACACACGCTCGTTGGTGACGCAGCAGGCGATGGCGGCATAGCCCGAGGCCACACCCTTGGCCATGGTCACGAAATCGGGCTCGACCCCGTAATGCTGATAGCCGAACCATGTGCCGGTGCGCCCCACGCCGCAGACCACCTCGTCGATATGCAGCAGGATGTCGTATTTGCGGCAGATCTCCTGCACGCGGGGCCAGTAGCCTTCGGGCGGGACGATCACGCCGCCACCTGCGGTGACCGGCTCAAGACAGAGCGCGCCGACGGTATCGGGACCCTCGGCGAGGATGACCTCTTCGATCGCGTTGGCGGCGGCGATGCCGTAATCCTCGCCTTCCAGATCCCATTGCGCGCGGTATTCAAGGCAATGCGGCACCCGCACGAAACCCGGCGTGTAGGGGCCATATTGGGCGCCCCTCTCATCCTGACCGCCCGCCGAGAGGCAGGCAATGGTGGTGCCGTGATAGTCGCGGTCGCGGTAGAGGATCTTGTGCTTCTTGCCGCCATAGCGCTTGTGGGCGATCTGACGCACCATCTTGAACGCCTTCTCATTCGCCTCGGAGCCGGAGTTCGTATAATACACCCGGCTCATCCCCGGCATTTTCGAGATCAGTTTCTCGGAAAAAAGCGCGCCCGGAATGGAGCCTGCGGAGCCTGCGAAATAGGGCAGTTGAATAAGCTGGTCGCGCACCGCGTTGGCGATGCGCTCGCGCCCGTAGCCCACGTTGACTGTCCAGACCCCGCCCGAGACGCCGTCGATATGCTCGCGGCCCTTCTGGTCCCAGACGCGCATGCCGCGCCCTTCAACGATGATGCGCGGGTCGGCCTTGGGGTCGTCCCCGGTCCAGGCTGCGTGCTGAATGAGGTGATGCCAGACATGGGCGCGGTCGGCCTCGACCACGTGGCTGATGTCATTGTCGCGAAGTTTGCCGTCCATGGGGATGCTCCATCAGGTTGAGGCCCGGCGCAGGCGCGCGGAGCCAAGGCTGTAACAGCGTTCGTTCATGCTTCATATCAGCCTTGAAATTTAGGCACACGATAGGGCCAAATAACGGCATTAAATATATCCAGATCACCCCGATCAGCAGAGAATCCGAAGTCAATCCCCTGAAAAGTAGCAGTTTTCTCCTCTGGCCCTGCGTAGTGGCTCTCTTTCGGGCGATCCGAAAAGCTCTTTTCGGATTTACTGAAATGCCTCTAGGCTTTGCACTATGGCGTTGATCGGGACGCATGGATCGGGTTCACTCTTTTATGCAGTGGGCGGTCCATGGGGCCGGTCGGGCTCATCAATGCGGGTGTGTCGGGCAATCATGCCGGGCACGCCGGTCAATCAACAAGGCGCAAAGCCTGTCAACATAACCAACGGGAGACCAGACAAATGAACCTCAAGGCAAAACTGATGTCCGCCGTCGCCGGTGCGGCTTTTGCGGCCAGCGCGGGTGCCGCGCAGGCGGAAATCACCGTCGCCTATTTCCTCGAATGGCCGATGCCGTTCCAATATGCCAAGGAAAAGGGCATGTATGAAGAGGCGCTTGGCATGAAGGTGAACTGGCGCGCGTTCGACACCGGCACGGCGATGAGTGCGGCCATGGCGAGCGGAGATATCCAGCTGTCGGTCAGCCAGGGCGTGCCGCCCTTCGTGGTCGCCACCAGCGCCGGTCAGGACCTTCAGACTGTCGATGTGGCGGTCAGCTATTCCGACAATGACAACTGCGTCGTCGCCGAGGCGCTCGAGATCGACAAGGACAGCGCCGGGGAACTGGCGGGCAAGAAGGTCGCCGTACCGCTCGGCACCGCGGCGCATTACGGGTTCCTCAAGCAAATGAACCACTTCGGCGTCGATATCTCGACCATGGACGTGGTCAACATGGCCCCGCCCGAAGGGGCCGCCGCCATCGCGCAGGGTGCGGTCGACATGTTCTGCGGCTGGGGCGGTTCGCTGCGCCGGGCAAAGGAGCATGGCAACGTGTTGCTGACCGGGGCGGAAAAGGAAGAGCTGGGCATCCTGGTGTTTGACGTGACCTCCGGGCCCGCCGATTACATCGCCGAGAATTCCGACGTGGTGGCCAAGTTCCTCGCGGTGACGGCAGAGGCGAACGCGATGTGGGCGGACCCTGCCAATCGCGACGAAATGCTGCCGGTGATCGCCAAGGATAGCGGTATGGATGTCGAAGCCACGGCGGCCACCATCGACACGTTCGTGTTTCCCACCGTCGAGGACCAACTGACCGAGAAATGGCTGGGTGGCGGCGCGCAGGAATTCATGAAGGGCGTCGCCGAAGTGTTCGTCGAGGCAGGCAGCATCGATTCGGCGCAGGCCACCTATGAGAGCAACGTCAACACCGGACCGCTCGCCGCAGCCAACGGCATGTAATCCCTACTGACACTCTCAACGAGGCCCGCCCCGCAAGACTGGGCGGGCCTTTGCCCAACAAACCCAATGAACAACAGGGGGTGGGGATGTCGACACTATCAATCGAAAACATCTCGATGCGGTTCGATCTGCCGAATGGCAGCCATGTTCAGGCGTTGCAGGACGTTTCGCTCGAACTCAATACCGGAGAATTGATGAGCGTGCTGGGGCCTTCGGGCTGCGGCAAGACCACGCTTCTCAACATCCTCGCCGGGTTTCTTGCCCCGACCGAAGGGCAGATCACGCTCAACGGTCACAAGGTCACCGGGCCGGATGCCGAGCGTGGCATGGTGTTTCAGCAAGGCGCGCTCTTCGAGTGGATGAGCGTGCGCGACAACGTGAGCTTTGGCCCCCGCATGGCGGGTAAGCGCGAGAAGGAGTGGCGCGGCACCGTCGATCACCTGCTGGATGTCGTGGGCCTTCAGGGTTTCAAGGACAAGGCGGTCTATGAGCTGTCCGGCGGCATGCAGCAGCGCGTGGCGCTGGCGCGGTGCCTTGCCAACGATCCCGACGTGATCCTGATGGACGAGCCATTGGGCGCGCTTGACGCGCTGACCCGTGAAAAGATGCAGGGGCTGGTGCTCAAGCTCTGGAAGGAGACCGGCAAGACGATCATCCTGATCACCCATTCGGTCGAGGAGGCACTGCTCTTGGGCGAGCGTCTTCTGGTCATGGCGCCGCGTCCGGGCCGCATTCACAAGGAATACCGTCTGCCCTTTGCCGATGATGGCGTGGGCAAGGACCTGCGCGAGGTCAAGAAAAACCCCGAGTTCGGGCAGAAACGCGAGGAAATCCTGTCGATGATCTGGGACATGGAAGAAGAGATCATGGGACGCACAGAGGAGGCCGACGCATGATCATCCTCGTCATATATATCGTGATCTTCGCCGCTGCCTTCTTTCTGGTGCGCTTCGGCGTGCGCAAGTTCCGGCAGATGAACGATTTTACCTCGCTCAAGACCGTCACCTTCGGGGATGAGAGCGCGGTGCGCCCCGATCGGTGGGCGAGCGTCATCTCGGTGGTGACGATCTTTCTGCTCTGGGGCGCGTTCACCGGGTCGAAATGGGTGCCCGTTCACGCGCCCGGCCCGTTTGTGGGCGATGCCGAGTTCACCTATACGCTCGAGGCCCCGAATGGGGATCGTGACGATGCGACGGTCTTTGTGCGTGTCTTCGAGGTGGGCGAGGAAATCGTGAAGCCCGAGATCGAGCCGGGCGACGGCTTTGCCAAGAATGACGCCTCGGCGGTCGGTGCATGGCGGTCCGACCTCATTCTGATGGACAAGAACGACGAGACAACGCGCGATGACGGGGCAAAGGTCGTGGCCATCGACGGACAGCCGGTGAGCGCGGGTAGCACCGTGTCGGTTGCGGCGGGCAAGGTCACGGTCACCGCCAAGGGCGCGCTCAATTTCACGCCCTCGGGCGGCATGCAGATGGAGCCGATCTGGCTGCCACCGCCCGAATCCGTGGTCAAGCGCGTGGGCGAGATCGCAAGCGAGGGCTATCAGAACTTCACCCTGTGGGAGCATCTCTACTGGTCGCTGTTCCGGGTGATCGTGGGCTTTGCGCTCGGGGCTGCCGTGGGCATTCCGCTGGGCTATGCCATGGGGTTGAGCGATTGGTTCCGCGGCTGGTTCGATCCGATCGTGGAATTCATGCGCCCGGTGCCGCCCTTGGCCCTGATCCCGCTGGTGATCATCTGGGCGGGCATTGGGGAGTCGGGTAAGATCATCCTGCTGTTCCTCGCGGCGCTCTGGATCATGACCATCTCGGCGCGTGCGGGTGTCTCGGGCGTGGCGATTTCCAAGGTGCACGCGGCCTATTCGCTCGGGGCATCAAAATGGCAGCTCATGCGCCACGTGATCGTGCCGAACTCCCTGCCGGAGATCTTCACCGGGGCGCGTGTCGCCATGGGGGTCTGCTGGGGCACGGTGGTGGCCGCCGAACTGGTGGCCGCCGAAAAGGGTGCCGGCATGATGATCATGGTCGCCAGCCGGTTTCAGCTGACCGATATCGTGATCATGGGGATCATCCTGATCGGGATCATCGGCTACGGCATCGACATCCTGATGCGCAAGGCCGAAAGCTGGCTGGTGCCGTGGAAGGGCCGCGTCTGACGGGCCTGCAAACCTGACCAACTCAAAAGGGGGCTGCATCGCGGCCCAGCCCCCTTTTATTAAATGATGCAGGTTAAAACACGCAGTGGGCTCGAAGCGCAATGACCGCTTCGAGCCCATTCTGTCGATTTCGTTGGAAATGAACCTCGGCTTGGCTTGGCCTGAACCCGACATACGCACCACCCGCGCGAAACGCACCGAAGGTGCCGCGCGATCGCCGGGCCGTCCCTCGGCCTGGCGATTTGATAGGGTGCGCAACCTGTTGAGGTTAGAATGACTTGGCTGGGATAAAGCACCCGCCACGACCGTTGCATCGCCAGTCCCCGGCCCTGCGCTCGCGCGGCACCTTCTGGCGGGGTGCTATGACTGCTCCACGCCAATGGCCGACCTTGATCCCGACTTTCACCAAGAGCAGCTCCGTCCGCACAGCCGACATTCATCGCATCCACCTCCCGAGAAAATCTTCGGAAGCTGGATCTTTGTCATCGTGTTGCCCTGAATGGCTCTCAGCTCCGCGCTGCATCATTTATTGCAAAGGGCTGGGCATCGCGGCCGCCTTTTTGCAATGCCCGCTTTGGTTGAAATCACCGTGATCCGCGCGTGAGGCGGATTGTGCGCGCCCCGGCATAGGCCGTAGAGTCTCCCTATGGATGACAGCGCTACCCCTGGACATGCCCCACCCGTACCGCCGCCGGTCAAGATCGGACTGGCGCGCACCTTGGTGCGGCTGCTGCTGATCGGCGGTCTGGCAGTGGTGCTGCACCGGGTATTCGTCTGGGCCGAAAGCTGGATATTGCAGAGCGAATATGGCTGGGCGATGCCCGGGCTCTTGGTGGCGGTGCTGCTGATCTATGCGCTGCTGATCGCCATTCCCTTCGTGCCGGGGGTCGAGATCGGGCTGAGTGTCCTGGCGGCAGGCGGGCCCGAGATTGCGCCGCTCGTGTGGCTGGCAACGGCCACGGGCCTGACACTGGCCTATATGGTGGGTTGTTTCGTGCCGCTGAAATGGCTGCACCGGTTCCTGCTCGATCTGCACCTGACCGGCGCGGCTGATATGATCGCGCGGTTCGAAGCGGTGCCGCCCGTGGAGCGCGCCGCCTTTGTCCACAGCTTCCTGCCCGCGCGCTATTGCGGCTGGATCGTGAAATACCGCTACGTGAACCTTGCCGTTCTGATCAACGTGCCGGGCAATTCGGTGATCGGCGGCGGGGGTGGCATCGCCCTGATCTCGGGCTTGTCGGGGGTGTTCCGGTTCCCCCCGACCGTGCTGACCATCGTGATCGCCACGGCACCGGTCCCGCTGGCGATCTGGCTCTTCGGCTGGCAGATGCCCTGGCTGTGAGGCCCCTGAGCGCGCGATGCCGCGCCAAGGCCATTTTCTGACGGTTGCAGGCTGTTCGGTCCCGTCCTATGGCTTATGTTCCGCGCAGGTCAGCAACAGGAACAGCCAGATGTCCACCGATCCCCTTGTCGTTTTCACCCCCTCGGGCAAGCGCGGGCGCTTTCCCAAAGGCACGCCGGTTCTGACTGCGGCGCGGCAATTGGGGGTCGATCTCGACTCGGTTTGCGGCGGGCGGGGGATCTGTTCGAAATGCCAGATCACGCCGGGCTATGGCGAGTTTTCCAAGCATGGCGTGACGGTGCAGGACGGCGCGCTGTCGGAGTGGAACAGCGTCGAGGAGCGCTATGACCAGAAGCGCGGGCTGAAGCCGGGGCGGCGTCTTGGCTGTCAGGCGCAGGTCATGGGCGACGTGGTGATCGACGTGCCGGCTGAGTCTCAGGTCCACAAGCAGGTGGTGCGCAAGGCCGCCTCGGCCCGTGTGATCGAGATGGACCCGGCAACGAAGCTCTATTTCGTGGAGGTCGAAGAGGCCGACATGCACGAGCCGACCGGCGATCTGGAACGGCTGGCGCGGGCGCTCAAGGCTGAATGGGGCATCGACGCCATTCGCGCCGATCTTTCGCTGCTCTCGAAGCTGCAACCGGTGCTGCGCAAGGGCAAGTATCAGGTGACGGTGGCGCTGCATCGCGGCCATGCCGAGGATGCCGCGCAGGTGCTGGAAATCTGGCCGGGGCTGCATGAGGGCGGGCTTTATGGCCTCGCCATCGACCTCGGCTCCACCACCGTCGCCGCGCATCTCACCGATCTGGTGACCGGCGAGGTGAAGGCGTCGTCGGGCATCATGAACCCGCAGATCCGCTTTGGTGAGGACCTGATGAGCCGGGTCAGCTATTCGATGATGAACCCCGGCGGCGACAAGGAGATGACAGCGGCGGTGCGCGACGCGATCAACACGCTGGCCGAGGAGATCGCCAAGGAGGCGGAGATCGACGCAGGCCTGATCGTCGAGACGGTGTTCGTCTGCAACCCTGTGATGCATCACCTGCTGCTCGGGATCGACCCGGTGGAACTGGGGCAGGCGCCGTTTGCGCTTGCCACCTCAAGCAGTCTGACATTGGGCGCCAAAGAGCTTGACCTTGCTGCCATCAACCCGCGTGCGCAGGTCTATATCCTGCCCTGTATCGCGGGCCATGTGGGGGCGGATTGCGCCGCCGTGGCGCTCAGCGAAGAGCCGGGCAAGTCCGAAGACCTCGCGCTCATCGTCGATGTGGGGACCAATGCCGAGATTCTGCTGGGCGACAAGACCCGGGTGTTGGCGTGCTCTTCGCCCACCGGCCCGGCGTTCGAGGGCGCGCAGATTTCATCGGGGCAGCGTGCGGCACCGGGGGCAATCGAGGCCATCCGCATCGACCCGGCAACCAAGGAACCGCGCTTTCGCGTGATCGGCTCTGACAAGTGGTCGGACGAGGACGGCTTCGACGCCGAGGTCGGCGCGGGCGGTATCACCGGCATCTGCGGGTCAGGCATCATCGAGGCGGTGGCGGAACTGCGTATGGCGGGGCTCTTGGACGAGAGCGGCCTGCTCGGATCGGCCGAGGCCACCAGCACCGCGCGCATGATCCCCGAGGGGCGCACGCATTCCTACCTCATCCATGACAGCACAGAGCATGGCGGCCCGCGTGTGACCGTGACCCAGGGCGATATCCGGGCCATCCAGCTTGCCAAATCTGCGCTCTATGCGGGCGCACGCCTGCTGATGGACGAACGCGGCGTGGACAAGGTCGACCGCGTCGTGCTGGCCGGGGCTTTTGGCGCGCATATCTCGCCCAAGCACGCGATGGTTCTGGGGATGATCCCCGATGTGCCGCTGGACAAGGTGACGTCGGCGGGGAATGCCGCCGGAACCGGCGCGCGCATTGCGCTCTGCAACGTCGCCGCGCGGCGCGAGATCGAGCGCGTGGTCGGCGAGATCACCAAGGTCGAGACCGCGATCGAGCCGAAATTCCAGGAGCATTTCGTCGCCGCCAACGCGATCCCGCACAAGACCGACCCGTTCCCGGAACTGGCCAAGATCGTGCCGTTGCCAAACCCGTCCTTCAACACGCATGGCGACGGCAGCGACGGCGGACGGCGCAAGCGCAGACGCGGGTGAATACCCAAGGCCGGATGTGAGATCATGCGGTCGGGTCGATCTGCGCATTTGGCCTGATGCTGCCGTTGAAGCCTGCCCGCGCGGCACCCTTGGTGCGTGTCGCGGGCATATTTCAATATCCGCTCCGGGCCCTTATCCCTCAGACTTCTGCCGCCCGTTACCCGGATCGCTGCTTTCCTCCAGCTGCGACAGCAGCATGGTCTGCAATTCCTGCTCCAACTCGCGCGCGCGCTTGATATAGGCCGCGTTCTCGACGGTGGGCGTGTCGGGATCCCATAGCGCGGCCAGGTCGCGCACCGACCTGCGGTCATGCTGGTAGAACGTCTTCTCGACCTCCGCCGCCTCGAACTCGGTCAGCCCCATGTTCTCCAGCACATAGCGCCCGGCGCGCAGCGAACTGTCGAACACCTCGCGCACGATGTCATCCGCCCCCGCCTGATAGAGCCGGAACACATGCGTGCGGTCGCGGGCGCGGGCGATGATATGCAGGTCGGGCCGTTCGCGGCGGGCAAAGCTGACCAGCCGCACCACCGCATCGGGACTGTCGAGCGTGGCCACCAGCACCTTGGCCTCCGCCAGCCCCGCCGCATGCAACAGGTCAGGCCGCGTCGGATCGCCAAAGAACCCCTTGACGCCAAACCGCCGCATCCGCTGGATTGCGGCCAGGTCATGATCGAGCACCACCGTCTCGAAGCCGCTGGAGCGCACCAGCCGGTTGACCACCTGCCCGAACCGCCCGATGCCGGCGATGATCACCGGCCCGGTGCTGTCGATCTCGTCGGCGTCCGGCGTCTCGGCGGTCTCGGTAATGCGCTTGGACAGCCAGTCATAGAGGATGAACAACAGCGGCGTGATCAGCATCGTCAGCGCGATCACCAGCAGCAGGATCTCGCCCATGCCGCGCGGCAGCACGTTCTGCTGATTGGAAAACGAGACCAGCACGAACCCGAATTCCCCGGCCTGCGCCAGCGACAGCGTAAAGAGCCACAGATCCCGCCCGCGCAGCGCAAAGATGCGCCCCAGCCCGTAGAGAATAACGCCCTTCACCAGAATGAGCGCCGCCGCCATGCCGAAGATCATGACCGGTGCGCCGAACAGCACCTCGAAATTGATCCCGGCGCCCACGGTGATGAAAAACAGCCCCAGCAGAAGCCCCTTGAACGGCGCAAGATCGCTCTCCAGCTCGTGCCGGAATTCGCTGTTGGCCAGCACCACCCCCGCCAGGAACGCGCCCAGGGCAGGCGACAGCCCGACCAGCATCATCAGGAACGAGATGCCCACCACGATCAGCAGCGCCAGCGCGGTATACATCTCGCGCAGCCGCGCTGCGTGAATGAATCGAAACACCGGCCGGGTCAGGTAAACCCCTGTCAGGATGATCGCCACCACGGCCGCGATGGTCACCAGCGTCGCCCCCCAACCCGGCAGGCTGGCGATGAAACTTTGCGCGGCCTCATGCGGCGCGGCGGTCGCGTTGCCATGCGCCGCATCCGTTTCGGCGCCGCGCAGTAGCACACCGCTCAGCACCGCGTCGGCCCCCTTGGGCAGCGCCAGCAGCGGCAGAAAGGCCAGCATCGGAATGACCGCGATATCCTGCGTCAGCAGCACCGAGAAGGACGACCGCCCGCCGCCTGTCTGCATCAGCCCCTTTTCCGACAGGGTCTGCAGCACGATGGCGGTCGATGACAGTGCAAAGATCATCCCGATGGCGAGCGCCACGCTCCAGCCTTGCCCGAAATACATCGCCCCGCCCATCACGGCGAGCGTGGTCAGCGTGATCTGCAAGCCCCCCAGCCCGAGCAGCCGGTGCCGCATGTCCCATAGCGCGCGCGGCTCCAGCTCCAGCCCGATGAGAAACAGCATCATCACCACGCCGAATTCCGCCACATGCTGCAACTCGGTGGTCTGATGTCCGCCCACCAGCCCGGCAATCGGGCCGATGATGATCCCGGCAGCCAGATAGCCCAGCACCGAGCCAAACCCCAGACGCGAGGCGATCGGCACGGCGATCACCATCGCGCCGAGGAGGATCGTGGCTTGAAAGAGGAAACCTTCCATCGGGGCCTACCGGGTCAGAATATGCGAGGTGTGCGCAGCCTAGCCCTTCGGCATCCGCAACACCACATCCCGCCCGCGTTTATTGTAGCGTAATTCGCTGTCGCCTATGGCCGAGACCTGCCCGCCGTCCATTCTGTCACCAACCTGCACCTTTTGATAGCGCCCGTTCGACAGCCGCACCAGCGCGCGGCGGTTCGACGGGCTGCCATAGACGCCGATCAGATTGACCTGTCGCATGTTGATCGCGTTACGCTCGGTGGCACTGCGCGCGACCGAGGTAGAGCTTGGAATGCGCGGCGCCACGGTCGCGGCAGCGGCGCTCTGTTGCGGGGCCTCGCGCACGATCCGCTCGAAATCACCGGGCCGCGTGCGCGGCTTGAGCGAGGCGGCGACAGCCTGCGGGGTCGCGTCAGATGCCGCGTCCTCCACCGCCTCGGCAAGGGCGGCAGCCATGGCATCGGGATCGGGGGTCACGGCAGCGGCGGCGGCCTGCACAATGACCTCGGGTCGGGTGCGTGGCCGCAGGTCCGACAATTCGGTCCGGGTGCGCCCGCCAAGCGCGCCGCGCTCCTGTTGCTCGATCAGGTCGCCGGGCCGCGACCGGGGGCGGATCCCCGACAGCCGCTCCAGTTCCGCCGCCGCCTCGGCGGTCAGCGTGAGACCGGGCACCGGCACCGCACGCGTGGGCGTGTCGGGCGGGATCACCGGCGGCGGCCCTTCGCGCACCACGACGCCGTCAGGGGTCAGCGCGCCCTCGGGCGTCGGCACCACGAAGCCACGCGCATCGAGCGTGAACTGCGTGCCGGGCGGGGCCGGTGCGGCGGGCGTCGCGGGCCGCGCATCGGGGGCCAGCTCCGGCACGGCCGGAAGCGCCACGGCATCGCCTATCGGCACATCCTCGTCGATCGAGGTCAGGTAGAAATCGTCGATCGTGCCCGCCTCGGGCTCCTGTGGCGGCGCGGGCGGGGTCTGCCAGATGCCCGTCACCGCGTAGCGCGCGCGGGCCTCCTCCGGGGTCAGCGGCCCGGCGACCGGGTCGGGCTCCGCTGCGACCTCGGGGCTGGCCTCGGGCTCCGGGGCAAGGGCGATCTCGGGCTCCGGCAGGGCTGCGCGCGGCGCGACCTCGGGAACCGGGTCCGCGACGACGGTGTCACGCGGCTCCGGCACGGCAGTCTCAGGCGCCTCCGGCACAGATGCCGGTGCGGCAATTTCCGGGATCTCCGGGGTGAGCGCGATTTCCGGCTCCGCCCCGCGCAACAGCCGCCCCACGCCCGAGTCGGGAAAGATCGTCGCCCAGGCCGCGACACCGACCATCAGCAGGATCAGCGCCGCCGTCAGTATCACCCCTAGGAATCTTGGCTTGCCCCGCTGTCCGCGCTGCGAACTGCGCGCGCCAAAGATCGTCATCCGATCCGCTTCGTCCTCGGGCGGGGCCAGTCCGGCACCTTTGGTGGATGCGACAGGGGGCGTGTCATCCTCGACGCCGAAAAAGCCCGGCTCGGCGCGCGCCACCGGCGTGGGCGGGACCGGCTCGGCCCGCCGCGACCGACGCGAAAAGAAGCCGATAGCGCCCCGGTCACCGGCGGCTGCGTCATCCGGCCCGCTGTCTGGGGTCGGCGCAAGGCTCGCAGCGGCAGGCCCGGGGGTGGCCTCACCCTCGACCGGCGTCGTCTCATGGCTCTCGGGGGCCGCGCGCGCCGCCCCGGCCAATATCGGCGCACCGGTTGCGGGCGCATCGCGCTCCGCCCGGATCGAGGTAAAGGCGACCGCGCTTTCGGCCTCGGGTCGCGGCTCGGCCTTTTGCGCCGGCCCGGTATCGGCCTCCGCCCTCTCTGCCGCCTCCGGCGCATCGCCCTCGGGCTCCGGCGCGGGCGGCTCCGGCGCGGGCGGCTCCTCCGCGTCCGGCGCATGCGCCACACCGTCCGCTGCCTCCTCCACCGGGTCCGGCACCGCTTCGGGCTCGGGCATCCGCGCCGCGCCGATGATCTCGAGCGGTGCTGCGTCCCGCTCCACCGGGGTCTCGGCACAGCTGGTCTCGCCAAAGAACGGCTCCGTCCCGAACCCGTCGCCCATTGGCCGGGCCACGAAACTCACCGGGTTGAACCGGTGATCGGTGGCAAAACTTTCCGCCTCCTGCAACGTCTCGCGCGCCACCGCCGCCACATAGAGCCGCGCCCCCTCGACATTCCAGTCAAACGCCAGATCCTCCAGCGCATAGGGCGTCGCCCCGTCAAGCGCCTCTGCCGCCGCCGCGTCATAATCGCCATAGGGCGCACTGCTCGCGGGCAGATCGAGATAGCGGATCTGTTCGTCGGGAATGATCAGCTTGCACGACAGGCCCGACGCATCCAGCGCCGCCGCCTTTTCGCGCAACGCCGCGAGGTCCGCGTTCAGATCATCGCAATCGAGCGCGACCTCGCCCACCAGATGCCAGCCCGACGCACCTGCCCGATGCAGCAGGCGGATACCGTCGAAAGACAGGGACAGGGCAAAGTTCGGTTTCATGCGCAACGCTGTAACACCGCTCGGGGTCATGCGGGAGTCATCCCGCGTCGAACCCCGATCCTACAGCACCAAATCGCCGAGGCAAAGGGTGGAAGCGAGGTAGAATAATAGCCCTCACGCGATGTCAAAGCACCAACCTCTTTGGCTGCGCAGTCCTGCATGGCGCGACAATCCCGACACCTGCATAGGGCGCGCCTTCACTGCGCATCAACCGATCCCATTGCACGGCACGCCCCTTCCCAAATCGCCTATGGCGGGTATGGTGAGGGCAGATCACGAGTTAGGGGGTATCAATGCCGCAAACAGGAATGGATTGGTGGGTGGTCGCCGGGGTCTTGGTGGCCGTGGTCGGTGTTTGGATCGCTTGGCGGCAATACCGCAAAGGCAAACCAACCACCCAAAACACGATCAAAGGCGGCCATCGCAACGCGCAACAGGGCGGTTCCGGGTCAACCGTGAATCAAATCGAAGACGGCGATGATAACGAGCAGCGTGGCTAAATGATGCGCCCCAAGACGGAAAACTCCATCACCGATGGCTCGGGCAACGCGCAGATCGGCCATAATACCGGTGAAATCCATATCGGCCTGACATTCGAACAGCACCAACAGGCGCTGAACGAGGCCTTGAAAGCCAAGACCGATGATTTGGAACGCGCCCATGGCGCGGAAAAGGATCTTATTCGCCGTGAAGCGGATGAATTGCGCGGGCGCTTGGCCGACGTTGAAAAAGACTATCACGAACGGCTTGAAGAACTGCGCCAAACAAAGGCCGAACTCGCAAGATACCAAAATCGGTTTGAGCAAGAAAAATTCGACGCCGCCAATGCTGCTTTGGATCGTGACGACAGCAGCCTTGCCGAGGCGCTGTTCAAGGAATTGCTGGAAGCGTCACAGGCCCGGCGCGAGGACGCCGAACGCGACGAAGCCAGCCTTCATTATCGCCTTGGAAAAATTGCGGAAGATGCTGTGCGGTGGCACGACGCCTACACACACTACAAATGCGCGACTGATTTGCATGAAACCTTTGATCATCTGTCCGCCTACGCCCGCATGACATGGCGGCTGGCCAAAGGGTCGGAGGCGATCCCGCTGCATGAAAGGTTGGTGGACTGGGCCAAATCCGACCATGGCGTAAACGGCACTGAGTTTGCCATCTGCCTCAACAACCTCGCCGGGGTGGTGCAGGCGCAGGGGCGGTATGCGGAGGCCGAGGCGCTTTACCGCGAGGCGCTTGAGATTGACCGCGCGACAATTGGGGAGGGGCATCCGAGCTATGCCATCCACCTCAACAACCTCGCCGGGGTGGTGCAGGCGCAGGGGCGCTATGCAGAGGCCGAGGCGCTTTACCGCGAGGCGCTTGAGATTACCCGCCAGGCGGTTGGGGAGGGGCATCCGAGCTATGCCACCCGCCTCAACAACCTCGCCGGAGTGGTGGAGGATCAGGGGCGGCATGCGGAGGCCGAGGGGCTTTTCCGTGAGGCGCTTGAGATTAGCCGTGCGACGATTGGGGAGGGGCATCCGAGCTATGCCACCCGCCTCAACAATCTCGCCGGGGTGGTGCGGGCGCAGGGGCGGTATGAGGAGGCCGAGCAGCTTTTCCGTGAGGGGCTTGAGATTGACCGTGCAACGCTTGGGGAGGGGCACCCGGACTATGCCACACGCCTCAACAACCTCGCCGGGGTTGTACAGGCGCAGGGGCGGTATGCGGAGGCCGAGGGGCTGTACCGCGAGGCGCTTGAGATTGACCGCGCGACGATTGGGGAGTGGCATCCGGGCTATGCCACCCGCCTCAACAACCTCGCCGGGGTGGTGCAGGCGCAGGGGCGGTATGAGGAGGCCGAGGGGCTGTACCGCGAGGCGCTTGAGATTACGCGCGAGGCGGTTGGGGAGGGGCATCCGAGCTATGCCATCCGCCTCAGCAACCTCGCCGGGGTTTTGGTGACACAAGACAAACCCGAGGAAGCGCGGCCCTTGATTGAGCAAGCCTTGCAGATTTTCCGCGCCACTCTGCCGCACGATCATCCGCATATCGGGGTGGTCGAAGAGCACATCGCCAATCTGCCCTGAGCCAAATCCGAAACCGTACAAAACGCCCGTATGTTTCGTACGTTCCCCACCGTGCGCCCTGTTAACCCGCCCCCGCACCGCATCGGCACCGTTGCGATACCGACAGGATACCGACGCGATACAGACCGCCGAAAATCGCGGATCGCCCTTGTTAATCAGGCGAATCCTGCCCCGATTCGCACGCGCCGCGCGCCCCGAGTCAGGTTTCGTTAACCAATGCCCGGCGCGGCTCAGCCCGCCGCTTTTGCCAGCGCCTGCTCCAGATCGGCGATGATGTCATCCGCATCCTCGATCCCGATGGAAATCCGCACCACATTGGGTGCTGCCCCGGCAGCGACCTGCTGCTCTTCGGTCAGCTGCCGGTGCGTGGTCGAGGCCGAATGGATGATCAGGCTGCGGGTGTCCCCGAGATTGGCCACGTGGCTGAACAGCTCAAGGCTGTCCACCAGCCGCACGCAGGCATCATAGCCGCCCTTGAGCGCCACGGTGAACAGGCCCCCCGCCCCCTTGGGGCAGATCCGCGCGACCCGGTCATGCCACGGCGACGAGGGCAGCCCGGCATAGGTAACCCCTTCGACAGCCTCATGTTTTTCCAGCCACCCGGCGACCCGCTCGGCATTCTCGCAATGCCGCTGCATGCGCAAGGATAGCGTCTCGATCCCCATCAGCGTGTAATGCGCCGCCTGCGGATTGAGCGTCATGCCCAGATCGCGCAGCCCCACGGCGATGCCGTGAAAGGTAAAGGCAAGCGGCCCGAACGTCTCGTGGAACTTGAGCCCGTGATAGGCCGGTTCCGGCTCGCTGAGCGACGGGAACTTGCCCGAGGCCGACCAGTCGAACTGCCCGGAATCGACCACGACACCGCCTGTCACCGTGCCGTTGCCGGTCAGGAACTTGGTCATCGAATGCACCACCAGCGTCGCGCCATGCTCGATCGGGCGGCACAGATACGGCGTGGCCGAGGTGTTGTCGACGATCAGCGGCAGCCCGGCCTTGTCCGCGATGGCAGAAATCGCATCAAGATCAGTGATATAGCCGCCGGGGTTGGCGATGGACTCACAGAACACCGCCCGGGTATCCTTGTCGATGGCCGCCTCGATCGCATCGGTATCATCGAAATCGACAAACCGCGCCGACCAGCCGAACCGCTTGATCGTCTGGCTGAATTGCGTGATCGACCCGCCATAGAGCCGGGTGGAGACCACCACGTTCAGCCCCGGCCCCATCAGCGGAAAGAGCGCCATGATCTGCGCCGCATGCCCCGAGGAACAGCACACCGCCCCCGCGCCGCCTTCCAGCGTCGCGACGCGCTCCTGCAACGCGGCCACGGTCGGATTGGTCAGGCGGGAATAGATATAACCCACCTCCTGCAGGTTGAAGAGCGCCGCCGCGTGTTCGGCATCGCGGAATACGTAGGCGGTCGTCTGATAGATCGGCACCTGCCGCGCGCCGGTCGCCGGATCGGGCCGCGCGCCCGCATGAATTTGCAACGTGTCGAAACCGTAAGCCATGTGAAGGATCCTCCCTTGGGAAATACTTGCAAACCGGGTTAAGCCATTGAAAGGTGCCCCGCAACAGGCATGAGGAGTCTCGACATGGCACACCCGTTTCATCTGGCGATCAACGTGACCGATCTTGACGCGGCGCGCGCGTTTTATGGCGGGCTCCTGGGCGGCGTCGAGGGGCGCTCGACCGAAACCTGGGTCGATTTCGATTTCTTCGGGCATCAGCTGTCGCTGCATCTGGGCACGCCCTTTGCCACCGAGGCCACCGGCAAGGTCGGCGATCACATGGTCCCGATGCCGCATTTCGGTGTGGTGCTGCCCCTGTCTGACTGGCAGCGCGTGGCCGGACGGCTGAGCGCAGCGGAGGTCGATTTCGTGATCCCGCCCTCGGTGCGCTTCGAGTGCGAGCCGGGCGAGCAATGGACGATGTTCTTCCGCGACCCGTCCGGCAACCCGTTGGAGTTGAAAGGCTTTGCCGAGATGGACGCGGTCTTCGCCGCGTAAGTATCCGTCGCGCACCCCCCGTTGCACATCCGGTCCAACACCCTAAAGTGCCGCACAAAACCGCGACGAGGGAACAGGACATGCAGAAACGACCGTTGGGGCGCACCGGCATGGAGGTGAGCGCGCTCTGCCTCGGCTCGATGACATGGGGCGCGCAGAATACCCCCGCCGAAGGCCACGCGCAGATCGACCGCGCGCTGGAGCGCGGGGTGAATTTCATCGACACCGCCGAGATGTATCCCACGGCGCCCGTCCGCGCCGAAACCACCGGGCGCACCGAGGAAATCATCGGCGACTGGATCGCCCGGACGGGGCGGCGACAGGACGTGATCCTCGCCACCAAGCATTCCGGCATCGGCTTTGCGAATGCCCGCGATGGCGCACCGATTTCCGCGGCGACCATCCCCGAGGCGATCGAGGGGTCGCTAAGGCGGCTGCAGACCGATCACATCGACCTCTACCAGTTTCACTGGCCCAACCGAGGCAGCTACATGTTCCGGCAAAACTGGAGTTTCGATCCCTCGGGGCAGGACCGCGCCGAGACGCTCGCCCATATGGAAGAGGCGCTCGACGCTTTGCAGCGCGAGGTCGACAAGGGCCGCATCCGCGCCTTTGGTCTCTCCAATGAGAGCGCCTGGGGCACCGCGCAATGGCTGCGGCTGGCAGAGGACGGGCATGGTCCGCGCGTGGCCTCGATCCAGAACGAATATTCGCTGATGTGCCGCCTGTACGATACCGATCTGGCAGAGTTGAGCGTGAACGAGGATGTCGGGCTTCTCGCCTTTTCACCGCTCGCGGCGGGGCTGCTCAGCGGCAAGTATCAGGGCGGCGCACTGCCCGAAGGCTCTCGCATGACGATCAACACCGATCTGGGCGGGCGCAAGGGGCCGCGCACCTTTGAGGCGGTCGAGGCCTATCTCGGCGTGGCGCGCAAACACGGGCTTGATCCGGTGCAGATGGCGCTCGCCTGGTGCCTGACGCGGCCCTTCATGTGCTCGGCCATTTTCGGGGCAACCAGCATGGATCAGCTCGATCTCGCGCTTGGTGCAGCGGATATCACCCTCGGCGATGAGGTGCTCTCTGATCTCGACGCGGCACACCGCGCTCATCCCATGCCCTATTGATCCTGCCCCCCTTGTCTGGGGGCACGGCCCGGCGTATACGCGCGCCCTGACCCAGAAGGAGCGAAAGCCATGGTAGGCAGTGCCAATCTCAACGTGATGCTGAAAGCCGCGCGCAAGGCGGGGCGGGCGCTGGCCAAGGATTTCCGCGAAGTCGAGAACCTTCAGGTCTCGATGAAGGGCGCGGGCGATTTCGTCAGCCGCGCCGATATCGCCGCCGAAAAGATCCTCAAGACCGAATTGATGGGCGCGCGCCCGACCTATGGCTGGCTGGCCGAAGAGGGCGGCGAGGAGCCGGGCAAGGACCCAACCCGCCGCTGGATCGTCGACCCGCTCGATGGCACCACGAATTTCCTGCACGGGCTGCCGCATTGGGCGGTGTCGATCGCGCTCGAACACAAGGGCGAGGTGGTCGCGGGCGTGATCTATGACGCCAGCAAGGATGAGGCGTTCTTTGCCGAGAAGGGCACCGGGGCCTGGATGAACGAGGGGCGGCTGCGCGTTTCCGGCCGTCACAAGATGATCGAGGCGATCTTTGCCACCGGCCTGCCCTTTGGCGGGCGCGCGGACCTGCCCGACACCTTGCAGGATCTGGCCCGGCTGCTGCCCAGCTGTGCGGGCGTGCGGCGGTGGGGATCGGCGGCGCTCGACATGGCCTATGTGGCGGCGGGGCGCTATGATGGGTTCTGGGAACGGCGCCTGAACGCCTGGGATCTGGCGGCGGGCGTGATCATCGTGCGCGAGGCAGGCGGTTTCGTTGAGCCGATCACCAAAGGGGCCGACATCTTGGGCGACGGCGAGGTGATCTGTGCCAACGAGGCCCTGTTCGACAAGTTCACCAAGGCGATCCGGGGCTGAACGGCCCCGGGCTTAACCAACCTTTTACGAATCTGACGGATGATTCACCCCATCGACCCACGGAATCGGATCGAAGTCACGCGGGTTTACCCCGTCAAGCGCGCCGAGGTTGACGCCATATTCAGTCGGGTCCGAGCGGCGCTGGTGATGGGTATAAATCCCGCAGGTCTTGCAGAAGTAATGTTTCGCGGTGCCGGTGCCCCATTGGTAGAGGGTTAGGTTTTCGGCCCCCCGCACGATCTCCAACTGGTCGAGAGGCACCGAAACCGCAGCGGCCCCGCGCCGTCTGCAAAAGGAACAATCGCAGCGGCGGGCGGTCTCGAATGCCTGCGACAGCCGCACGCGCAATTCGACGGCACCACAATGGCAGGTGGCTTTCAGCGGCTCGGTCATCGGCGTTTCCGAACCCGCGGGATCGGGGTGCGCCGGGTGGTGTAATCGGTCTGCGGATAGGGCGGTTTGCCGTCATGCAACTCCCAAAAGCGCGGCCCGCCCAAACGCAGGAAGACCGGCAGCGTCAGCACGACACCGGCCACGAACCCCCCGGCATGCGCCCAATAGGCGACACCGCCGGTCTCGGCGCTGGTCCCCAGCCCTGCGAAGACCTGAAACCCGAACCACAGTGCCAGCATCAGTGCCGCCGGGATCGTGATGACCCGAAAAAAGATAATGAATATCAGCAAGATATCGACCCGTGCGCGGGGGAACAGTAACAGATACCCTCCCATCACCCCGGCAATCGCGCCCGATGCGCCCACCGTCGGCACCATCGACCCGGGACCGCCGAGAATCTGCGCAAGGCTCGCCGCCAGCCCCGACGCGATATAGAAACCGAGATAGGGCAGGTGGCCCATCCGGTCCTCCATATTGTCGCCGAAAATCCACAAAAACAGCATGTTACCCACCAGATGCATCACACCGCCATGCAGGAACATCGAGGTGAGCAGGCCAGTATAATTGCCTGCCTGTGTGACCTTGGCCGGTACCATCGCCCAGTCGTCGAAAAACAGCATCAATGCGCGCTGATCCGAGAACAGCGACCAGTAACTGAGGAAGATCAGCACGTTGAGCGCGATCAGTGCGTAGGTCACGTAGGGTGTGCGCCCCGAGGGGTTATGATCGCGGATCGGAAACATGAGGGGAAGCTAGCGCGGAACGCGAGCGACGAAAAGGCGGCGCGTGCATGCCGTTGTGCAATTTGCGCAGGAACCGGGTCGCGGTCTGTGCTGTTCGGTGCTCAAATCGCCAGAGACCAAGAGTTATGCCAATGACCCAGACCGCGATTGCCCTGTTCCTGTTTCTCTTGCCGCTGGCCTACAGTCCCGGCCCGGGAAACCTGTTCTTTGCCGCCAATGGGGCACGTTTCGGCGTGTGGGCGACGCTCCCGGCAAGCCTTGGCTATCACGTCGCCACATGGCTGGTCACCGCAGCCATCGGCTTTGGTGCGCTGCGCGCGCTTGACGCGGCCCCGGCGATGTTCAGTGTGCTCAAAATCGCAGGCGCGCTCTATGTCCTTTGGATCGCGGTCGGGCTGCTGCGCGCGGGACGGCACGATACCAGCGAGGACGCGCAACCGGCGCTGTTCCGTGACGGCGCGATGCTATTGCTGCTCAATCCCAAGGCCTATGTGATCATCGCGCTGATGTTCACGCAATTCCTCGACGTTCCCGGACCTGACCGGACGTTGTTGGTTCTGGGGATCACCACGCTGTTCACGCTCAACAATCTCGTTGCGTTCACGGTTTGGACGATGATGGGCGCGCAGTTGGGCGCGCTTTTCGCCCGCGCAGGAAGTGCGCGGGCGATGAATATCGGGTTCGGTCTGACCCTTGGGGCTGTGGCCGTGTGGATGCTGCTGGCCTAGACGGCTGCGCTCAGGACATGCCACCCAAGAGCGCCGCATTGCCCCCGGCCGCCGTTGTATCGACACAGACATGCCGCTCATGCAGGGCGTGGCCGGTATCGGGCAGCCCGGTGATCAGCGGCAGGATCGGGCCCGCGCGCTCGGCCAACGCCTGCGCATATGCGCGGGCGTCGCGGTCGTCGCCCCACCAGAGCGCGCCTGAAAGCCCGCCCATGGTCTTGAGCGCATGCGGATCGACACGGCCCGACGCCTCGACCGCGACACCGCCAAGATCCGCGACCGCGCGAGCCTGCGCCGCTGCTGCCTCCTTGCCCGGCCCAAGGCACAGAAGCGCCGGACGCAGATGCGTGGTCAGCCGGTTCGACTCGCCGGTAGGTCCGGGCAGGATGAGCGCCTCACGCGGGCTGTGCGGGGCGGCATTGGCGGCGTCGAGCGCCTTTTGCACGGCGGCAACGGGCATGGCCTCGTCCCACTTCTGTCCCTCCACGGGCGCCGGATGCGCGCAGAACCGCGTGAGGTAATGCGGCCCGCCCGCCTTGGGGCCGGTGCCCGACATGCCTTCGCCGCCGAACGGCTGCGATCCGACGATGGCGCCGATCTGGTTGCGGTTGACATAGATATTGCCCGCATGCACCGCCTCGGTCACGTGCTGAACGCGGTCGTCGATCCGGGTCATCAGACCGAAAGTGAGGCCATAGCCGGTAGCGTTGATCGCACCGATCACCTTGTCGAGGTTGCGCGACTTGAAGGTCGCGAGATGCAGGACCGGGCCAAAGATCTCGCGCTCGATATCCTCGATGCCGCCGACCTTGATCAGCGTGGGCGCGACGAACGTTCCGACATTCGGGGTCTTGAGTTCGTGCAGGAGCCGCCCGTCTGCGCGGGCCTGCTGGATATGTTCGGCAATACCCGCGCGGGCCTCTTCGTCGATCACCGGGCCGCAATCGGTCGAGAGGTGCCAGGGGTGGCCGACATGCAGCGCGTCCATCGCACCGGTCAGCATCTCGGTAAAGCCCTCGGCAATGTCCTCCTGCACGTAAAGACATCGCAGCGCCGAGCAGCGCTGCCCGGCGGACTGAAAGGCGGATTCGACGATCGCCTGCACCGCCTGTTCGGGCAGGGCGGTGCTGTCGACGATCATCGCGTTCATCCCCCCGGTTTCCGCGATAAGCGGCGCGCCGGGTGCGAGGTTCTTGACCATTGCCGCGCGGATTTTCAGCGCCGTGTCGGTCGAGCCGGTGAAGGCCACGCCGCCGACGCGCGCGTCCGAGGTGAGCGCCGCGCCGACCTGTCCCGCGCCGGGCAGGAGTTGCAAAGCCGTGTTGGGCACGCCCGCCTTGTGCATCAGGCCGATGGCCAGATGCGCGATGAGCGGGGTCTGCTCGGCCGGTTTCGACAGCACGGCGTTGCCCGCCGCAAGCGCCGCCGCGATCTGGCCGGTGAAGATGGCGAGGGGGAAGTTCCAGGGGCTGATGCATGTGAAGGTGCCGACCGGTTCGGCTTCGGGCGCGTTGGCCGCGTAGTACCGCAGGAAATCCACCGCCTCGCGCAACTCAGCCACGGCGTCGGGAATGGATTTCCCGGCCTCACGGTGCAGGATCGCGAAAACCTCGCCGTAGTTCTCCTCGTAGAGATCGGCCACTTTGTTGAGGATTTTGGCGCGTTCGGTCGCTGTGGCGTCCCACGGCTTGGCTGCTGCAAGCGCCGTCTCGATATCCGCCTCAGAGGCCCAGGCGACGGTGCCAGGGCTGTCGGCGGGATCGGCGGGGTTCTCGACGCGCTCGGGCGTCTCTGGCTGCGCCTTGCTCGCCAGCAACGGCGCGGCCTCCCATGCCTGCGAGGCATAGGGCGCGCGCGCGGCCTCAATGGCGTCGAGCGTCGGTTGGTGTGTCAGGTCAAACCCAAGCGAATTGGGTCGTTCAGGCTGGAACAGATCGGGCCCGGTGGGCAGGTGCGGCTGCGGATCATCCACCGCCTCAAACGGGTCGCGGGCGACGGTTTCGGGGGCCACATCCTCATCCACGATCTGGTTGACGAAGCTGGAATTTGCCCCGTTTTCCAAGAGGCGGCGCACCAGATAGGCCAGCAGATCGCGATGCGCGCCCACGGGGGCGTAGATGCGGCAGCGGGTGCCTTCGGATTTCAGGATGATGTCATGCAGCGCCTCACCCATGCCGTGCAGGCGCTGGAATTCGAAGGTGGATTTATCCGTCGCCATGTCGAGGATCGCCGCTGCCGTGTGGGCGTTATGGGTTGCGAATTGCGGATAGATCCGGTCGGTCATCGCCAGCAGTTTGCGGGCATTGGCGATATAGGAAATGTCGGTCGCGGGTTTCGAGGTGAAGACCGGAAAGCCGTCCACGCCTTCGACCTGCGCGCGCTTGATCTCGGTGTCCCAATAGGCGCCCTTGACCAGCCGCACCATGATCCGGCGGTCGAGCCTCACAGCCAGATCGTGCAGGTAGTCGAGCACGTGGGCGGCGCGTTGCCCGTAGGCCTGCACCACCACGCCGAACCCGTCCCAACCGGCAAGTGCCGGCTCCGAGAGCACGCTCTCGATCACGTCGAGCGAGAGCGCGAGGCGGTCGGCCTCTTCGGCGTCGATATTGAGGCCCATACGCGCGGATTTCGCCAGCAGCGCGAGCGAGCGCAGGCGCGGCACGAGGATGTTCATCACCTCGTCGCGTTGTGCCACCTCGTAGCGCGGATGCAGCGCCGAGAGTTTCACGGATATGCCGGGATTGTCGCGGATGTCCTTGTTGGTGCAGGCATTGGCGATGGCGCTGATCGCACGGGAATAGCTGAGATGATAGCGGGTGGCGTCGGCATCGGTGCGCGCGGCCTCGCCCAGCATGTCGTAGGAATAGGAATAGCCCTTCTTCTCCATCCCCGCCGCGCGGTCCATCGCGCCCTGAATGGTCTCGCCCAGCACGAACTGACGGCCCATTTCCTTCATCGCGCGGCCTGTGGCGGTGCGAATGACCGGCTCGCCCAAGCGCTTGATGGCTCCGCGCAGATGGCCCACCGGGCCGGGCTGTTCGTCCTTGAGCACCTTGCCGGTCAGCATCAAGGCCCAGGTCGAGGCATTGACCAGCGGAGAGGTGGAATGGCCCATATGTTTGCCCCAGTCCGAGGGCGCGATCTTGTCCTCGATCAGGGCATCTATCGTTTCGGCGTCTGGCACCCGCAGCAGCGCCTCGGCCAGACACATCAGCGCGATGCCCTCGTCGGTGGACAGGCCGTATTCCGCCAGAAACACCTCCATCAGCCCGGTATCGGACCGGCCGCGAATGTCGCGCACAAGCTGTGCGCCGCGGGCGCAGATGCGCGCGCGATCTTCGGGCGAGAGGTCGGCGATCTCGGTCAGGCGGGTGAGCGTCTCGGCCTCGTCGGCATAGGTGCCAAGGTCGATGGCGCGGCGGATATCGGTGTCATACGGCATGGCTACTCCCCCATGATTGATCGCATGATGCTACCATCATTGTCTAAGTGACTTTTCCCGATTAGGGTTGAAACGCAGGCCGGTTGCATTGAATTGGAGAGAAAAGTGGACCAAAGTGAACAGCTTGATCTCGACCGTTTCGACCGGGCGATTCTGCGGGTTCTGGCGGGCGACGGGCGGATCAGCGTGACCGATCTAGCCAAGGCGATCGGGCTTTCGAAATCGCCCACGCAGGCGCGCTTGCGGCGGCTGGAGCGGGACGGTGTGATCACCGGCTACCGCGCGCTCTTCGATCCGATCCGGCTCGGGCTGGATCATGTCAGTTTCGTCGAGGTGCGGCTGCATGACACGCGCGAGGCGGCGCTGGCGGAATTCAACGCCGCTGTCTCCAAGGTGCCCGAGATCGAGCAGGTGCATCTCATTGCCGGAAGTTTCGACTACCTGCTGAAAATCCGCACGCAGAGCATGGCCGATTATCGCCGGGTTCTGGCCGAGCATATCTCGGGGCTGCCGCATCTGGCCAATACCTCGACTTATGTGGCGATGCAGGCGGTCAAGGAAAACGCGCTCTCGGACGTGATTTGACCTGCGCGTAGCCTGCGCCATTATATGTTGCATGAAACTTGCCCTGATCGCGTTTGCACTGATGGCCGGACCGGCCTTTGCCCAGACCTGCCCCGAGCCGCCTGATCACCGCGTGGCCATCGGTGGGTTGATCGAGGATGTGCAGCAGGCAGAGGACGAGCGCAGCGCGCGGCTCATTTCAAACGAGATGTGGGAATACTGGGCCGACGCGCCGGACACGCGCGCGCAGGACTTGCTCGACGAGGGCATGACGCGGCGCGAGGCCTATGATTTCGCCGGGGCCGTGGATGCGTTCGACGCGCTGATCGCCTACTGCCCGGACTATGCCGAGGGCTACAACCAGCGCGCTTTCGTTAATTTCATCCGGCAGGACTATGCGGCGGCGCTGCCAGATCTGGAGCGTGCGCTGGAATTGTCGCCGCGCCATATCGCGGCGATGACCGGGCAGGCGCTGACGCTTGTGGCGTTGCAGCGTCCGGGCGAGGCGGCGCTGATCCTGCGCCGCGCGCTCGACCTCAACCCGTGGCTGACCGAGCGCCATCTGCTGCCCGGGTTGGAGGCGCTGGAAGACGACATCTGACACGCCGCTATGGCTTTACACCCCGGTCAAAGCGGATATTGTCCGCGCGCGTCTGGTCGCCCTTGCCCGCGTGGTGGAATGGTAGACACAGGAGACTTAAAATCTCCAGGCCGAAAGGCCGTGCCGGTTCGAGTCCGGCCGCGGGCACCATAACTCTTTGTTTTCATTGAGTTTTTCTTTCGATGTAACAGTCGAAGGAACCCAAAAAATGACGCTAGAACTGCCCAAATATTTGCTTAAGCGCGGCTCCAATTATGCCGTTCGATTCACAGTTCCCCAAGAATATCAAACCGCATTCGGACGGAAAGAAGTGGTGCGAAGCTTAGGTACATCAGACCTTTATGAGGCCCTAGGGAAACGTGATGCCGTCCTTAAGCAGATCGAAGGTGAACTTAAAGGCCGCCTCGAAGGACGCCCGACTAAGGCGATGGTGAAGCCAGAGAAACTGGAAGGAACGACTGTTAGGGTCACAGTACACCGTTGGTTGTCTCAGGCGGATGGGATCAACAATAAGACGCGCCAGAGATACCGACAGCACCTTGAGGCATTCGAGGCTTTCGCAGGGGATATTGAGGTATCCGAAATCAATAGGGCGCTTGCTCTGCGGTTCATGGATCACCTGAAATCGACACCATCAGAAAGGACAGGTGAAAAACTGTCCGAGTGTTCCCTTCAATCCTACCAATCCTGTCTGGCTTCCTATTGGCGTGTCTTGGATCACTGGGGGATGGTGGACTCGGATGCTCGTAATCCCTTCTCGTCATTGCTGCGTCGTTTGGCAGGACAGCGAAAGCAGAAAGACCCGAGGTCAAAGAACCTACGACCCGTGACCCGAGAAGAAGCTGAGGCGCTCTTGGCTCATATCGAAGGCAATGACCGTCTCAAGTATCAGCGGGAAATGTATGTAATCGTCCGGTTGCTTTGGGTGACCGCATGTCGGCTCAACGAACTATGCAGCCGGTCGTTGGGCGACATAGACGACAGAGGCGATCATATCAGGATCAATATTCCGCAGTCCAAAACAGATGCAGGGAAGCGAGTGGTCATGGTCGTGGGGCAGGGGGATTGTGAGTTACTCAGAGACGCTGTGAGACGCGCTGAGACTGACCAACCGTCTTGCCTGAGAACGGCGGTGCAAAACTCGGCCACGGTAGCGGCGGGATAGTCCTGCTGCGGGCGGTGTAAAAACCGGCCATTTTGCTCTTCTTGTGACGGCAAGAGGGGGCGTGGAGATGCATACCGTGGATTTGTATTTGAAGGTTCGCCTGGCGTGTGGCGAAGGCATGAGCCAGCGAGAAGCAGCGCGTCATTTCAATGTTTCGCGCGACAGCGTAGCCAAGATGCTGGCGTTTTCAGCGCCGCCCGGTTACCGGCGCCAGAAGCCGATCAAGCGCCCGAAGCTGGACGGGTTCACCGAGATTATCGACGCGTGGCTGGACGGGGATCGTGAGACCCACCGCAAGCAGCGCCATACCGCCAAGCGGGTATATGACCGGTTGCGCGAGGAGCACGGTTTCACCGGCGGCTACACGATCATCAAGGACTATATCCGGGACCGCGAGCGGCGTGGACGTGAGATGTTCGTGCCGCTCGCCCACCCGCCCGGGGATGCCCAGGCGGATTTCGGCGAAGCCATGGTGATCATCGATGGCGTCGAGCAGAAGGCCCATTTCTTCGTCTTGGATTTGCCGCACAGCGACGCCTGCTTTGTGCGGGCCTATCCCGCGGCGACGGCGGAGGCGTGGATGGATGGCCACGTCCACGCCTTTGCCTTCTTCAGCGGCGTCCCGCACTCCATCCTTTATGACAACGATCGTTGCCTGGTCTCGAAGATCCTGGCCGACGGGACGCGCCAGCGCGCCACGCTGTTCAGTGCCCTGCAGTCGCATTACCTGTTCCATGACCGCTACGGGCGGCCGGGCAAGGGAAACGACAAGGGTAAAGTCGAGGGCATCGTTGGTTACGCCCGCCGGAACTTCATGGTGCCGGTCCCGCGTTTTGCCAGCTGGGACGCGTTCAACGCGGATCTGGAGGCCCAGTGCCGCAATCGCCAGAACGAGATCCTGCGTGGCCATAAGGAAACGATTGGCGAACGGCTGCAGCGCGATCTGGCGGCGATGAAGCCACTGCCCGGGGCTCCATTCGAGGCTTGCGCGCAAGCCAGCGGCCAGGTCAGTTCGCAATCGCTCGTGCGCTACGAGACCAACGATTACTCGGTTCCCGTCGCCTATGGTCATCAGAATGTCTGGGTGCGCGGCTATGTCGATCAGGTCGTGATCGGCTGCCGTGGAGACGTGATCGCCCGGCATCCGCGGTGTTACGTGGACATTGATCCCGAGAATGGAAAGATCACACCCACGGACCTCTGGGTTGAACATCTGGAAGACGTTGACGATGCCTTGAGTACGTCGCTGTACCATGCCGCTATGGCTGGTCGCCTCTATCATTTGGGCGATGGGATCAACCTCGCGGTGATGCCTGAGGTTCTCTTGAAGGCCGGTAACTCTCTGACCGTCTACACCTACAAGGCAGAGGGTTCGATCATGTATGCGTACCTAAAGCGCATAGGGTTGGACCCAGTGCATGACACAGGCTCACCTGAAATCGAACAAGAGTTCGTCCGACAGGCAAGAGACCTGATTACCGTTAAGGACGTTCGTGCATTGCGCGGGATCAGCCTCAGCTACAATAGTCAGACACGGACCAACTCGAAGACGCTTAACGAGAAGGTTCCAAATGCCTTGGCGTCTTTGCGTAGGTACCAATTCCCTGACACTTGGCTACCTAACATCCTCATTACCTGCCCCAAGGATAAGTGGTACCATAAGGGCAAGGCTCCATTGCTGGATGATTTCGGAGACGAGAAGACAGCCTTTCGTCCCGGTCCTTACGCCAGCAATAGCCGACTTGCAGCTAGTGGCTATGGTAAACCGAAAGCTACTTGGGTTCCCAATACGACCCGAGGAACTAATGACTACAAACACTGTACCCAAGCCATTTACTTGTACGACCAGAACCTGAATCCTTCGATCCTGAATTGGTTCGGTGGACCAAAGGTAATTTCGAATGATGATTATGCTTTGACAGAACTCATTCAATGGCTCTGGCGTACTCAGGTTCGAGACAACAAGCCGATCACCCTCTATATCCCATCCGAGCGTATGCGAGAGTTGCTCTTGAGTTGGCTCTGGGAAGGCCGGGTTCCGATCTCAGTTCGGGACCAGATCAGCCGTGATCGCAGCTAACAGCCAAACGAGTTTGTCTGTAAGCGAATTTGAGCCATAAAAATAAGGGGTTTCAGGCCCCTACCTGTAAAACAAATTGTACTTTGGGTCGGCCTCTTTCGGTCGGCCCTTAGTCGTTTTCCTATCATGATTTTCCAAACAAGAACGAAAGACACAAATGAACAAGACCGATCAATTACTCCGCCCAGAGAACCTCGATTTCCTCAGGGCCACCTTCGATACAACCGAAATCGACCTAGGACGCCTTTACTGGAAAGAGCGACCCCGACACCATTTCAAATCCTCTCGGAATCATACCACCTTCAATAACAAGTACGGTGGAAAGATCGTCGGCAAGACGCCCTGCCTCAAGATGCCTCACATCATCGTCGGCATCCGACACCCTGACCTCGGGCCGGTTCGAGTGATGCTGCATCGCTTGATCTGGCTACTCAAGTACGAGGAAGAACCACCCAAGCTGATTGACCATATCAATCGCATCCCTTTCGACAATCGCCCCTCGAACCTCAGGGCTGCGACGTACACGGACAACCTGACCAACTGCATTGCCAACTCGGGTTGCCTGAGTTCTGGCGAGGTCAAGGAAATTGGTGATGGTCGTTACAGAACCGTCTTTGTTCCTGGTCCAGGTATTCCCGAAATGGCCTTTGAGTTCGACTCGAAGCTGATGGCGAATACCGCTCTGAATTACCTCTCGTTCCTCTTTGACGCTCGTTATGCCGAGGTCGAAGGCCGAGGCTGAGCCTGTCCAGCCATCAGGCGTTCAAAATAGACAAACAAGGAAACTGAAACAGAAATGGAAATCATAAACATTACACCTTCCCTCGTGGCAATTTTTGCCTACGCCGCAATCATCCTCGCTACCCCTTCCCCCTACTGAATTTGAATAAGAAACTAGAAAATGCACACACGATCCGACACCTACACCAACCGCCTCATTGAGTACCTCAAGACCAAACCCGAGGGGCGTTATTCACCTTTCGATATTCGAATGGACCTCGGGATTTCTTCGCATTCTTGGCGCTGGTTCTCTAACCGCCATGTCTACCCTGAGGGGTCCAGAGTCCGAGCCAAGCTGTCCGAGATTGGGGTCGATATTGAAACGATCCTCAAGTGGTCTCAGCCAAACAGTCGGATGTACCCAGCGTCAATCTTTGTCGTGAAACAGCCGAGCAATGGCAGCTAAGTCCGGCCTCAAGAGTACCCCGAGGTACAAGTCGGAAACTTGGAAGACCAAAGAGCGAGCAAGCCTAGCCGAGAGGAAAAAGGCTAACTCAGGCAAACTCTGTTCTGTCTCGGGCTGCACCAAGAAACGCTACGATCTCTACCCGTATTGCTGGACCCATTCGAGACGCTACAGGCGCTATGGTCACCCGGTCATCAAGCTACCGACGCAAGGTGAACTCAGGGCCATAGAGAGTGCCATCAAGGCATGGCTCGACAATGACCACCTGACCACAAAAGCAGACCGAGAAGCCTTCAAGCGGAATTGGTCAGCCGGTCAACAGACCATCCGCAATCACCCGTCCTTTGCTCTGCCCTTTAGTCGGCTTCAAGGCCACTCGGGGTACACTCAGAAATCCAAGGGGCTGGTGATCCTCTCGCACTACTTTCACAGACAGGGGCATTCCCTCTCGGATGCCATGCTGCGCTATATGGCCGTAAGGCTCTGGACCGAGTTCAAGTGGCGAATGCCCGAAGGTAGCCGCAAGGGCTTTCAGAAAGAGCGGCACCTGTTCATGAATACGTGGTCGGGAACGTTCGTACTCACCAACTCAGGGTTCGCAAGGACCACCACCGAGGACAGGGTGATTGCGTGGGAACGCCCTTGGTATGTCTCCGAGAACCCCCGCGACAACCTGCCCAAACCGATCACCAAATCAGTGACCACCAAAAAGGCCCTCGACCGATGGTCGGTAGCAACCACCATTCGTGCCATTGGCGATGAACTCCGAGGCGCTGTGGAACACGCAATGGGAACCGACTGGGTATCCCGTGACCACCGCCTTTTACAGAAGGCAAGCGAGGCGCTGGGCCTCCCTCATTCAAACCCCAGCATCCACCAACACTTCGAACAATACTGATAATCCATAAGGAAATTGAAACATGACAACCGCAATTGATGCGAATGGCTACGCCGTACCGACTCCCACCGATAATCTCACCACCGACAATGAACTCGGATTCTCTGCCCGTGATGTACACTCCGAGAAGATTGCCAAAGGCTATTACCACACCGCCGACAGCTACATCCCTGACGAGCAGATCGACAACAACCCTGAGGTCGTGATCCGTGACGGTTCCCGGCAGCATGCCAACGGGGAATACCAGCCCGGTGATCTTGTCGTTATAGGTGGCATGGAGATTGCCTATGAGGACGCAGCGTCCCTCGGGTTGCTCAAAGGGGAAACCCTCAGCACCCCCGCCGACAACTTCATGTCCGACGCTGAGAATACCCGAGCCGAACTGCAACAGGCGCAGCAACAAGATACCCGACCCGAGGCCGCTCAGTTGCTCGAAGCCCAGCTTAAGGTTGCTGTGGGTGAAGGCAATGCCGATGCCGCTCTTGCCACTTTCCAAAACGATATCGTCTACAATGGCGAGATTGGCGAGGAAGGTTTCGCTTTCGCTCAGGAGAGGCTGGGAATGTCCGAGCAATCCGTCGCCTCGCTTTACGAGGACATGCGAGATACCGGCGATGGCGTCATGGCGCAGTACATGGAAACTGGCGATGGCCTTGGGGCTGAGCGGGTCGAGTTCTTGGCCGACAAGGCTTTCAATGGAAACCAAAAGGAACAGGCAATTGTCCGTAACCTCTGGTTCATGGCCGCTACCGGCAAGCTGAGCGCAAAGGATGCCGCAGAGGCATTTGATTTCCTCTATGCGCCCTATGCTGAGGCCGAGGCGTAATCATATGACCAAGCAGGACATGAATGCCACCCGCGCGGACCTTGAGAAACTCAATGGTCTCTTGATTCGCGCCTTGATTACCAAGCTTGAAAAAGACGAGGCGACAGCAACGGATATCGGGAACGCCGTTAAGGTCGTGACGTCGAACCGAGTGCAACCCGTGGAGCCTTAGGGTCACCTTGCGTACACCGGGGGTATACCGACAGACAGGCTGGATTTCCCGGTTGATGTAGACCTCAACGGTTGATCCCTGCGATAGCGTCTAGCCGTGGCGCACTGAGCAGAGAGGCAATTAGTAGCTATTGGGAGATAGGCGCGAAAGTTGGTGACGCCCTGAGGGGCGGCATATCATGGCGGTGTTCAGACGCCGCGATTCTCTGCTGAGAAAAGGATATGCCCCATGTCAGAGACTACCATTACTCAACTGCCCGATCCATCGGGATTTAGCGCCGATCCGTTCACGGATGTCATCCGCGATGGCGCGCGCAAGCTGATTGAACAGGCGATCCACGCCGAGCTGGCCACACTCATGGCGGCCTTTTCCGGAGAAAGACTTGAGGATGGGCGGGCACGCCTGGTCCGTCATGGTCACTTGCCTGAGCGCGAGGTAATGACCGGCATTGGTCCGGTGCCCGTGAAGGTGCCGCGGGTTCGGGATCGGGGTGCTTACGAAGACAAGATCACCTTCACGCCCAGCATCCTGCCACGTTACCTGCGCAAAGCGAAATCTATCGAAGAACTGCTGCCTTGGCTTTACCTCAAGGGCGTGTCCACGGGCGATTTTACCGAGGCACTTGAAGCGCTGCTGGGCCCGAATGCCAAGGGTCTATCCGCCAAGACCATCACGCGCCTGAAAGCCGATTGGTGGCAGGACTACGAGGCTTGGCAGAAACGCGATCTTGGCTCGCGGCGGTTTCTCTACATCTGGGCAGACGGAGTCTACTTCAAGCCGCGAATGGCTGAGGAAAAACAATGTGTTCTGGTGGTTGTGGGCGCAGACGAATATGGCCGCAAGGAACTGCTGGCCATGACCGACGGCTTCCGCGAGAGCACTCAAAGCTGGCGCGAGGTTCTGCTTGATCTTAAGCGGCGTGGCCTGAAGCAGGATCCAAAGCTGGCTATCGGCGATGGTGCCATGGGGTTCTGGACAGCCCTGCGCGAGGTGTTCGCCACGACGCGGGAGCAACGCTGTTGGGTCCACAAGACCATGAACGTGCTGAACGCGATGCCGAAATCCGTGCAAGCCAAGGCCAAGGGTCATCTGCACGACATCTGGCAGGCAGAGACAAAAGCCAAGGCCAACGCAGCCTTCGATTTTTTCGTCGAAACCTACGGCGTGAAATGGGACAAGGCGGTCGCCAAGCTGGTCAAGGACCGGGATGCGCTGCTGACCTTCTACGACTATCCGGCGGAACAGTGGAAACACATCCGAACGTCAAACCCGATCGAAAGCACTTTCGCCACGGTCCGGCACCGCACGAAACGCACCAAAGGATGCCTCAGCCGCAAGACCGGGCTGGCCATGGCCTTCAAGCTGATGATGTCAGCGCAGAAGAAATGGCGCAAACTCGACGGACAGAACCGCCTGCCCGAGATCATCCAGGGGGTTGAGTTCCGCGATGGGATCCGCCAACTTCAAACTGCCGCCTGATCAGGCATCACCAACTTTTGCCCATATCTCGCTATTGGCTGAGGTTGCCTCTCCGCCTCCTTCCAAAAAATGGAGACAAATACGTTGAATTCGAGTAATATCATTCCTTGTCCAGAGGTGTGTACAGGAGGCGGACACTCTAGTTCTGACACATCCTCCCCTGAGGGTTACCTCGTCTCTCCTCTGCCTGCATCCCCAAGCGGAATGTTACCAGCCTCTGGACAACCTCAAAGCGCTACAGTCTCTGGGTCTACCAAGAAACCCTCAGCGGCACTCAGTGACTCTCTACGGGCCTCTGTGGACGCCCTAGCGCCCCTGCATATCCTTGGCGATGATCTGTACGAGGAAATCCTACAAGCCCTGTTCAAGTCCAGAACGGGGCGGCAGGAATCCCAGACCAAGGGGATGCTCTACAATCCCAACATAACCCCGGCGCTGCCTTTCCTCTTTCGAGACCAAGAGGCGAGGGCTTGGTATGTCTTCGAGTGCATCAACGGTTTGACCTACCCGTGTGACCTAAGCCAGCCCGAGCGGGACAGGTTGAAACGCGCGTTTAACCGAGGGTGGGCAGACGGTTCACTCTCGTTCCTCGCAGAGGTTCCGCTTGGCGACTTCGAGTCCTACCGACCATGTTAGGGTTGACTGAGAAAAACCCTTACATTACCAAACTGGTCATCGGACGGAAAACGTGGTGAAAAATCTAAGAGTTTCCGGCGGTTAGGCTAAAGCATACAGGCGGTCAACGCCGTGTAACTTCGAGTCCGGCCGCGGGCACCAGGCGGTGAGCGTCACTCGTCGAGCGCGCCGTGGATCGCGAATTGCTCCAACCCCGCCTCCCGCGCCTCGATCATGCTGTAGGTCTCGCGCACGCCCGCCTCGGTCAACTCGCGCAGCACGGTAAGCAGCGTGTTGGGCGCGTGATCCTCGCAAAGCTCGATCATCTGGGTGATCTCGTCGCGGGCCACGGGCAAGGCGGCGTCGATGGAGGGGGCGCCGTAGATGTCCACGAAATGCTGCGCGAGGGCGCGGGTCAGTGTCTCGACCTCGGCCTCCTCGATCTGCGTGACCGCGACGAATGTGACGCGGCCGAATGTCTCCAACCCCAACCAGCCATTGGCAAACGCCTGCCGGGATTTGCCTGTCAGATCCGCATCGGACCAGTTGGAAAACTCGAACCCGCCCGAGATGCACCATTCTCCGGTGCGCGCCGGACTGTGATAGACGCGTTGGTCGCTTTCGTCGAAATGGATCGCGCGGGCGAGTTTCATTGCGGGGTCTCCAGACGGGTGCTGAGGGGGATGAGATGGGTGGTTTCGCCTTCGCGCATGAGCATGCCAAAGCGATCGTCGACGCCGAGATAGGTGCCGCTGCGTCCGTCGAGGGTGATGTGCTCGCCGATGCCATGGGCCAGACCGCGCCATTCTGCATGGAGCACCTTTGGGCCGCCGTCTTCCCAACGGTTGATCCAGACCAGCGTGTGCCGGGCCCAAGCCTCCAGCAGTCCCACCGGATCGACCTCGGCGCAGCCCTCGTCATAGAGCGCGGTCTGATCGGGCGCGTCTCCGGGCCGTTCGGTGATCTGGATCAACGGCAGTTCAAGGCCGACGACGAGCCAACCGGGCTCGGCATCCGGTGCGGTGCCACCCGCCGCGACGCGCAGCCGCCCGCAGGACGCGCCGTTAATGCGCAGGCCGCCCGCCCATTCCAGATGCACCGCCACTTCGGGCGGGGCGAGCGCGCCGAGCGCGTTCTGAAACCCCACGCCGCAGACAGGTACCATCGCCATCGCGTCTTCGAGCGGGACTTCGGGGGCGATGACGAGCGCGGCCAACAGGTGATTGGCCGTCACGTTATGCACGATCAGGCCTGCGTCACAGCCCAAGGCGGCCATGGCGCAGGCCTTCTCGAACGGGTCGATCGCGCCCTCGACCGCGAGGCCTGACATCAGCGGCGGAAAGCTGGGCACGCTCATGCCACGCCCTGTGCAATGAGTTGCCGCGCCACGTCGCGAAACGCCTGTGCCTGCGCGCTCTCGGGTTTCGAGACCACGATGGGCGCGCCGCCATCCGAGGCGAGGCGAATATCGAGATGCAGCGGGATTTCCGCCAGCAACGGCACGCCCATTTTCTCGGCCTCGGCCTTGACGCCGCCATGTCCGAAAACGTGTTCTTCATGGCCACAATTGGAGCAGATATGCGTGCTCATGTTCTCGATCATGCCCAGCACCGGCACATGCAACTGGTTGAACATGTCGATCCCTTTGCGCGCATCCAGAAGCGCCACGTCCTGCGGGGTGGACACGATGATTGCACCATCGACCTGCGCCTTTTGCGCCAGCGTCATCTGCACGTCGCCGGTGCCGGGCGGCAGATCCACGAGCAGACAATCGAGCGCACCCCATTGCACCTGCATCAGCATCTGTTGCAGCGCCCCCATCAGCATCGGACCACGCCAGACCACCGCCTGCCCCTCGTTGGTCATGAGGCCGATGGACATCATGGTGACACCGTGGTTGCGCATCGGCAGGATGGTCTTGCCGTCGGGGCTTGCGGGGCGGCCCGAGACACCGAGCATGCGTGGCTGCGAGGGCCCATAGACATCCGCATCCAAAAGCCCCACGCGGCGGCCTTCGGCGGCGAGCGCGCAGGCGAGGTTGGCCGACACCGTGGATTTGCCGACGCCGCCCTTTCCCGATGCGATGGCGATCAGGTGATTGACGCCGGGCACTTTCTCGGGGCCTTTTGGTTCGGCCTTTTTGCCGGGTTTGAGATCGGGCGGGGCCTTGGTGGAATGGCCGGTCAGCACGACCGAGACGGTCTCGGCCCCCGGCAGTTCCTTGACTGCGGCCTCGGCGGCATCGCGCACGGGGTTGTAAGCCTCGGCGCTTGCCGGGTCGATCTCCAGCACGAAGCGTACCGAGGCGCCCTCTACCGTCAGCGCGCGCATCACGCCCGCCGCCACGATATCCGACCCGCTGACCGGATCGGTGATGGTCTTGAGCGCCGCTAGAACGCTCTCTCTTGTCACTGCCACGTCAGTTCTGCCCTTTGATCGTGCCGGTCACGACATGCTCGATATCGAGACCCTCGACGGTCAGCACCACCTTGGCCTGAAATTCCTGCCCGGCTGTGGCGCCTTTTTCGCGCAGCCCCTCCTCGATGGCCTGCTGCGAGGTGACGCCCACCTGCTTGAGGAATTTGCGCATCGACATGTTGAACTCATCGCTCATCGGTTTCTCCCTTCGTGGTTCAGACGACTTGACGCCGATAGTGGCGCTTTTCTAGGCTTGGGTATGCGTGGAGTGATCTCTCATATTGCAAACCGGCTGTGGATCGTGGTTGCGGCTCTTGGCTTTATGCCGGACGTGGAGCAGGCGCGCGCCGATGACAAGCGATTTCGGCTGAGCGCGCCTGCCGCCCTCGTGGAGACTGGCCTGCTCGAGTACCTGCTGCCGCGCTTCTCGCTCAAGACCGGAGTGCGGATCGAGGTGGTCGGCCCGGCTGATCCGGCGGAGATGACGATTGGCCCCGAGGCGGGGCGGCCTGTCTTCAAGGGTGAAGCCAATATTTGGCGCATGGCCCTCAACGGCGATCACCCCGGGGCGGCGCGGTTTGCCGAGTGGCTGACCTCCGAGATCGGGCAGCGCACTGTCACCAGCTACGAGGTTGCGGGCCGCGCGCCCTTTACCCTGCCGGAGGTGGTCGAAGAGGCCGAGGCCATACCTGACTTTGACGGCAACGCGTCCGACGGCAAGGCGGTGTCGCTGGCGCAATGCGGGCGCTGTCACGTGGTGGCGCCCGAGAACCGAATGAACGCCATGGGCTCCACCCCGTCTTTTGCCGTACTGCGCACGCTGCCCGATTGGGCCGCGCGGTTTCAGAGCTTTTACGCACTCAGGCCGCATGCCGCTTTCACGCAGGTCGAGGATGTCACCGCGCCGTTCCCGATCAACCGGCCCTCGCCCATCGTGCCCGTCGAGGTGACGCTCGACGAGGTGGAGGCGATCCTGGCCTATGTGGCGGAGATGGCCCCCGCCGATCTGGGCGCGCCGATTCAATTTCAGTGATCCTTGCGCTTGCTGAGATAATCCTCGGTCGTGCGGACGCGCGGGCGCGGGCCTGCGGCGAACGGATTGTCGTCTGAATGGAACTGCGCGTTGATCCGGCAGCCTTCGCACATCTGGATCATCTTTGCGGCATCCGAGGTGGCGAACATCGAATGCTTGCCCGCCAGTTTCTCGGTGATCCGTTCGATGGTTGATTTCGAGCCGAAAAGCACGCCGCATTCGATGCAGGCAAACGGCTCTTCCTCGTTGAGCACCACTTGGGTAAGGGCGCTGTCATCGAGGTTCATCTGCGGCTCCAGCGTGATCGCCTTTTCGGGGCAGATCGTCGCGCAGATCCCGCATTGCAGGCAGGCATCCTCCTGAAAACGCAGTTGCGGCAGATCCTCGTTATCCATCAGCGCGCCCGAGGGGCAAAGCGACACGCAGGAGAGACACAGCGTGCAGGCGTCCTGATCGACCAGCACCGCGCCATAGGGAGCTGCGTCGGGCAGGGGCAGGGTGCCGCCCTCGGTATTGAGCGCCTTCGCAGCGAGGCGCGCCACCTGACGGCGGCTGCCCATCGGCAGGACCGGCTCGGCCAGCGCCGGGGCAGGTTCGGCATCGTAGAGCGCATCGCAGAGCGCGTCGGGATCGGCAAGATCGAGCATCCCGACAGGCGCGCCGCCTGCCATGGCCTGCGCCAGTGGCACCTCTTGGTCGAGCGCGTCGCGCTCGGTGCGCGGGGAGAGCAGGACCCATACGACCCCGAAGCCCGAGGCGAGGGCCGCGAGGATCTCGGCATGGCCAAAGCCAGAGAGCGCCGAGACCTCCAGCGGGATCACATCGGCGGGCAGCCCGCGCCCGTGGCGGGCGGCCAGACGGATCATCTCGGCACCATGGCTGGCGTCATGCACCAGCAGGCGCGGGGCCGCGCCACCAGCCTTGCGGTAGGCCGAGGCGAGCGTCTGAATGCGCCGAAACGTCATGTCGGGCGGCGGCGCGTCATAGGTGATCGCGCCCGAGGGGCAGCGCGCAGCGCAGGCCCCGCAGCCCGCGCAGATCATCGGGTCAATGCTGACATGGTCGCCATCGGGTGAGATTGCGCCGGTGGGGCAGATATCGAGGCATTTGCTGCACCCGGTCTGCTCGGCGCGGCTATGCGCGCAAATCAGCGGCTCGAGCGCCACATGGAGCGGCTTTTCGAATGTGCCGATCATCTGCGCCGCCTCGAATACCGCGTCCGAGACAGCCGTCAGACTGCCGGGATCGGCGCGCAGATAGCCTTCGCGTTTCTGCGGGGCGGGGAACATCGGCGTGCCCCCCGTGAGGTCGAGAATGACATCGCATTGCGTCTGCCCGCCGTCACGGGGCGCGGTCCAGCGCAGCACCCCGCGACCGCCGGGATTGACCTGTTGCAGCGTGTCGAGGCGCAATTCGAACTGGCCCAAGGCGCCGCTTGCCTGCGTGATGTGCCCCCGGATCGCATCGAAATCGCGGGCCTCGGGCGGGTCGCACTCGTCTGTGAGCAGCACCGTGACCCCCAAAAGCGGGGCCAGTTTTTCGGCGGCGGGCAGCACCACGTCGGAGGCCCCGATGATCAGGCACAGCCCTTCGGAGATCACGTCGAGTGTCTTTTCCGGGGGGGTCGGCAGCGCCGCTTCGGCCAGCAATGCGGCCATTTTGGGTAGTTTCGGGGCCGGATCGTCGGACCAGCCGGCCCGGTCGCGCAGATCGACAAAGGCGGGGGTGTCGGCCTCCAGATCGGTGGCCAGCTCCTCGAAAATCCGGGCCTCCTGCGCGCAGCAAATAATTGCCTCGCCGCCCTCGATCGCCTTGGCCGCCGACCCGATCCCGTCGGTGCAAAGCGCGCTGTGGAGCCGCGAGCAGGGCAGGCCGGTTGCCGCCTCCAGCCCCTCGGCGTCGAGCGTCTGTGACGCAGAACAGTCACACAATATCAGTTGCTTAGGCATTTTCACCCCGGGTGTTTTGCACGGCTGGGAAGGCGACGTTTTCGGTCTGTTCGGCGCAAGATTAGGCACGATTCGAAGCCCTCGTAAACAGCAATTCGAATCACGCCATCCGTCCGGGCTCGGCGCAGAGAGGGTGATTTTAATCCCGATTGATTCTGTTTGGATTCAAGGTCTTGCAATGCGGCATCGCAGCATCGAGAGGGTTCATGTGGACAAAATGTCCAATCCTGTCTTGTCGCGTCTTGTTGCCGGTTCAAAATGTCCGGGCGGTCGTCAAAGTCTACCTTTGCACACAGAAAAGGCTTTGCCCGGTCAGGAAACTGAACCAATCTGGGTTTACGCAGCAAGGGGATGGCACAGCGCGTGACCCATAGCCACGAAAAAGAGGTGACGATGCCCGTAGGGATCGTGATCCGAAAGTCGCCCGGTGTAACCCGTTGGGCGGCGTGGTCGTGGCGGGCTGTAGCGCTTTTGCCCGGGGCCGGTCCTGCCGAGTGGCGCGAATTGCGCCGCGAGGGCGAGGCGGTGGAGTACCATGCCGCGACCGTGCAGGTCGAACTGCATCACACTCAGACAGAAGCGTATCTGCAAGGCATTTCAGCCAAGGTGCCGTCTGTTTACGTGGTGATGCGCAACGGGGCGGCGGCGCATCGTGACGGCGCGCCGCTCGATGTGGTGCTGGCCACCGCGTCACCCTTCGAGGCGCAGGATTATGCCGATACCGGCGAAGAGATCGTCGAAAAGGTGCCGATGCCTGAAGGTCTAGTGGCGTGGGTGCGCGATTTTGTCGAGGCGCACCATCAGGACGAGGAATTCAAGAAGCGTCGCCGCGACAAGCGCACCATCGGCGACGCGCAGGACGGCATCGGCGATCCGCGCATCCCGCAGATGAGCGACGTGTATCGCGCGCCGGTGATGGCGCGCAAAGGGAGGCTGCATTGAGCCGGGGAGGCGATTTCTGGTCGCGCCGCAAGGCGCAGGTCGAGGCAGAGGCCGAGGCACAGGCCCGTGTGTCCGAGGCTGAGGCGCGCGCCGTGCAGGACGCGGAGCAGGCGGAGAAGAGCGATGCCGACCTCTGCGAAGAGCTGGGCCTGCCCGATCCCGACATGTTGCAGCCCGGCGATGATTTCCGCGCCTTCATGGCCAAGGCCGTGCCCGACCGGTTGCGCCGCCGTGCGCTGCGGCGTCTGTGGCTGAGTAACCCGGCGCTCGCCAATCTCGATGGTTTGATCGATTACGGTGAGGATTTCACCGACAGTGCGACGGTGATCGAGAACATGCAGACCGCTTATCAGGTGGGCAAGGGCATGACCGCCCATGTCGAGGAGATGGCGCGGCAGGCTGAGGCTGAGGCGCAGGCGACGGAGGAGCCCGAGGCGGAAGACACTCCGGCAGAGACCGAAGATGAAACCCCGCAGGTTGCCGAGGCCGAGGCGCCGCAGGAGGTGGCGGAGCCGTATGTCTGGGCCGACACGTCCGAGGCTGAAGAGGCCGCGCCACCCCGCCGCCGCATGCGGTTCGAGTTTGACGACACAGCCGGAGCATCGGCATGACCCAGCAAGAGGCCCTTATGCAAGACCAGACCGCCACGCCGGAGATCACCGAGGAGGACGCGCTGCGTGCCGATCTCTATGATTTCCTTGCCGCCCTTCTTGCACGCCCGCCGGGGCAGGATCTGCTCGACAAGACCGCCGCGCTGAGCGGCGATCAGAGCGATATGGGGCAGGCCATCGCGGCGCTGGCCCGCGTCGCGCGCGTCAGCAAGCCCGGCGCGGTCGAGAGCGAGTTCAACGCGCTTTTCATCGGGCTGGGCCGGGGCGAACTGCTGCCCTATGCCAGCTACTACCTGACCGGATTTCTCAATGAAAAGCCGCTCGCCGGGCTGCGCCGGGACATGGCCGCGCGCGGCATGACGCGGGCCGAGAATGTCTATGAGCCCGAGGACAATATCGCGTCTTGCATGGAGATGATGGCGGGGTTGATCCGGGGCCGCTTCGGCAAACCCGCCACGCTGGCCGAGCAACAGGTTTTCTTTGCCAAGCATGTCGGCCCATGGGCCGGGCATTTTTTCAGCGATTTGGAGGCTGCGCGCAATTCGGTTCTCTATGCCTCGGTCGGCGTTGTCGGCCGGGTGTTCATGGAGATCGAGGCGCAGGGCTTTCGGATGAGCGCGGGCTGATCCCGCGCCGTAACCGGTGGGCACGCGCCCGCCATAACCAGAGGAGGGGAACCTTCATGACCCGGAAACCCGAGGATGGCAGCAGCCGCCGCGATTTCCTCAAAATGGCCGCCACCGGCGCGCCCGCTGTCGCGGTCGCAAGCGTGGTGACCGCAGGCAAGGCCGAAGCCGCCGAGCCCGACCTGACGTCGGACAAGATGCAGGACACCGCGCACACTCGCGCTTACTTCGACAGCGCCCGGTTCTAAGTTCCGGACGCCGTCCAACACCGCTGACGACTGGTTGCGTGACGCCCGACTGTCAGGGGAAACCGCAGTACCCAGCCTGAATTCAGGCCCAGGGAGGAGAGAGAAACATGCTTAGGAAAAAGACCAACGGGGTTGCGCGACGCCCCCAGCGGACCAGTATCCTGTCTGAGGTCGCCGACAAGTCGGTCGACCGCCGCGCGTTCCTGCGCGGCAGCGGTCTGGCCATCGGTGGCCTGGCTGCCATCGGGGCCATGGGTGGCACCGTCACCCGTGCGAATGCCCAAAGCGCCGCCGTCGAGGCGGTGCAAACCGTGAAATCCGTCTGCACGCATTGCTCGGTCGGCTGTACGGTCGTGGCCGAGGTGCAAAACGGCGTCTGGACGGGTCAGGAGCCCGGCTGGGACAGCCCCTTCAACTTGGGCGCGCATTGCGCCAAGGGCGCGTCGGTGCGCGAGCACGCGCATGGTGAACGCCGCCTCAAGTATCCGATGAAGAAAGAGGGTGGCGAGTGGAAGCGCATCAGCTGGGAACAGGCGATCAACGAGATCGGCGACGGCATGATGAAGATCCGCGAAGAGAGCGGCCCGGATTCGGTCTATTGGCTGGGCAGCGCCAAGCACAATAACGAGCAGGCCTATCTCTTCCGCAAGTTCGCCGCCTATTGGGGCACCAACAACGTGGACCATCAGGCGCGCATCTGTCACTCGACGACCGTGGCCGGCGTTGCGAATACATGGGGCTACGGCGCCATGACCAACAGCTACAACGACATCCACAATTCCAAGGCGATCTTCATCATCGGCGGCAACCCGGCGGAAGCACATCCCGTCAGCCTGCTGCATGTGCTGAAGGCCAAGGAAGAGAACAACGCCCCCCTCATCGTCTGCGATCCGCGCTTTACCCGCACGGCCGCGCATGCCGATGAATATGTGCGCTTCCGTCCCGGTTCGGACGTGGCGCTCGTCTGGGGTATCCTGTGGCACATCTTCGAGAACGGCTGGGAGGACAAGGAGTTCATCCGCACCCGTGTCTGGGGCATGGACCAGATCCGCGACGAAGTTGCCAAATGGACGCCCGAAGAGGTGGAGCGCGTGACCGGTGCGCCGGGCAGCCAGCTGCGCCGCGTGGCGCGCACGCTCGCCAATAGCCGTCCCGGCACCGTGATCTGGTGCATGGGTGGCACGCAGCACACCAACGGTAACAACAATACCCGCGCTTACTGCATCCTGCAACTGGCGCTCGGCAACATGGGCACCGCCGGTGGCGGCACCAACATCTTCCGCGGCCATGACAACGTGCAGGGTGCCACGGATCTCGGCGTTCTCAGCCACACCCTGCCGGGCTATTATGGCCTTGCAAAAGGGTCCTGGGCGCATTGGGGCCGGGTCTGGGGCGAGGATATGGAGTGGCTCGACGCCCAGTTTGCCACGATCAAGGACAAGGATGGCAAGGATCAGTCGCTCCAGCAACTGAGCGGTATCCCGGTCAGCCGCTGGATCGACGGCGTGCTTGAAGACCCCGACAACATGGACAACCCCAACAAGGTTCGGGCCATGGTGCTCTGGGGGCATGCGCCCAACAGCCAGACGCGCGGCAAGGAAATGAAGACGGCGATGGAACAGCTCGACATGCTGGTCGTGGTCGATCCCTATCCGACGGTCTCGGCGGTCATGCATGATCGCACCGATGGTGTCTATCTGCTGCCGGCCTGTACCCAGTTCGAGACGCGCGGCTCTGTCACCGCCTCGAACCGCTCGCTCCAGTGGCGTGACCGCGTGGTCGAGCCTCTGTTCGAGAGCAAGCCGGACGAGGTCATCATGGCCAAGTTCGCCAACAAGTTCGGCTGGGCCGATCGGTTCTTCCGCAATATCGAGATGGACGACCCCGAGACGCCGAATGTCGAGAGCATCACCCGCGAGTTCAACCGCGGCATGTGGACCATCGGCTATACCGGGCAGAGCCCTGAGCGGATGAAGTTGCACATGGCCAATCAGCACACCTTTGACCGCACCACGCTGCGCGCGGTCGGCGGTCCTGTTGATGGCGAGACCTACGGTCTGCCGTGGCCATGCTGGGGCACGCCCGAAATGGGGCATCCGGGCACGCATATCCTCTACGATATGTCCAAGCCGGTCTCCGAGGGTGGTCTGACCTTCCGTGCGCGCTTTGGCGTCGAGCGGGATGGCGACAACCTGCTGGCCGAAGGCGTCTACTCGGCGGGATCCGATATCCAGGACGGATATCCGGAATTCACCATGCAGATGCTGATGGATCTGGGTTGGGACAGCGAGCTGACCGACGAGGAACGCAGTGCGATCGACGCGGTCGCGGGCGCAGGCACCAACTGGAAAACCGACCTCTCGGGCGGCATCCAGCGGGTTGCGATTGCCCATGAATGCGCCCCCTTCGGCAATGCCAAGGCGCGCGCTGTGGTCTGGACCTTCCCCGACCCGGTGCCGATCCACCGCGAGCCGCTCTATACCAACCGGCGCGATCTGGTGGCGGATTATCCGACCTACGAGGACCGGCACGCCTACCGCCTGCCGACCATGTATGCCTCGATCCAGAAGAACGACTTCTCGAAGGATTACCCGATCATCCTCACTTCCGGCCGTCTGGTCGAATACGAGGGTGGCGGCGACGAGACGCGTTCGAACCCATGGCTTGCGGAATTGCAGCAGGACATGTTCGTCGAGATCAACCCGCATGATGCCAACAATATCGGCGTGCGGGACGGATCGCAGGTCTGGGTCGAAGGGCCCGAGGGCGGAAAGGTCAAGGTGATGGCGATGGTAACCGAGCGCGTGGGACAGGGTGTGGCCTTCATGCCGTTCCACTTCGGCGGTCATTTCGAGGGCAAGGACCTGCGGGAGAACTATCCCGACGGGGCCGATCCATATGTCTTGGGCGAGAGTACGAACACCGCCCAGACCTATGGCTACGACTCGGTCACGCAAATGCAGGAGACCAAGGCGACTCTCTGCAAAATCGTTGCAGCATAAGGAGATACTGATATGGCAAGAGCAAAGTTTCTGTGCGACGCCGAACGCTGCATCGAATGCAACGCCTGCGTCACCGCCTGCAAGAACGAGCACGAGGTGCCGTGGGGGATCAACCGCCGCAAGGTGGTGACGATCAACGACGGCAAGCCTGGTGAGCGCTCGATCTCGGTCGCGTGCATGCACTGTTCGGACGCGCCCTGCATGGCCGTCTGTCCGGTGGATTGCTTCTACCAGGACGAGGAAGGCGTGGTTCTGCACTCCAAGGACCTGTGCATCGGGTGCGGCTATTGCTTCTACGCGTGCCCGTTCGGTGCGCCGCAATTCCCGCAGGCGGGCAACTTCGGCAGCCGTGGCAAGATGGACAAGTGCACCTTCTGCAAGGGCGGCCCGGAAGAGAACCACAGCCAGGCCGAGTTCCAGAAGTACGGGCGCAACCGGATCGCCGAGGGCAAGCTGCCCATCTGCGCCGAGATGTGCTCGACCAAGGCGCTTCTGGCGGGCGATGGCGATGTCGTCTCGAGCATCTACCGCGAACGCGTCGTCGCGCGCGGCTTTGGCTCGGGCGCATGGGGCTGGGGTTCGGCCTACGGCCAGCAAAGCGGCGGCTGAGGGATCGGCGGGTTGCACCCATCCTACGGGCTTTCTGTAGGGTGGGTAAAACCACCGTCCCCAAGCATCTGACGTACAAGGTGGGCGGCCGTCGGGCCGCCCCCTGACACATAAAGAATTTCCAGACAGGATGATCACACATGCCCCGCATGATCTTGACGCTGTTGCTCTCGTTGGTCCTTGGCCTGCCATTGGCCGCGCAAGAGGCGACACAGACATCCGAACCCGACCGCGCCGCAACCGGTGGGGCACAGACGCTCGAAGATATTATGGCCCGTCAGCGAGGTGAGCCGGTCGATGACTCGTTCCGTCGCAATGCCACGGGCGGCGATGATGCCGCGGGCATGGCCGGGCAGTTAGGGTCGCTTGGCGGGGCGTCCGACTCCGAGGTCTGGCGCGCGCTGCGCTATGGCCTCGATGACGTCAAGGTGTCGTCGGGAGGGCCGGAGGCACGCGTGCTCATTCAGGATGGCGGTATGTCCTGGCTGGCATTCCGCCAAGGACCACTTGCGACTTATGGTGCCTATCTCCTCGGTATCACGCTGGCGCTGCTTGCACTCTTTCTCCTGATCCGGGGGCGTATTCGGATCGACGGTGAAAAGACCGGGCGCACTGTCACCCGGTTTCAGGCCGTCGAGCGTTTTGGCCATTGGCTGATGGCGGGCTCGTTCATCGTGCTGGCCATCACCGGGCTGGTGGTGCTTTTCGGTCGGATGGTGGTTATCCCGCTTCTGGGGCATGAGGCGTTCTCGACCATCGCGGTGGGGTCGAAATGGGTGCATAACAACATCTCATGGGCCTTCATGCTGGGCCTCGTGATGGTGTTCTTCATGTGGGTTCTGCACAACATTCCCAACCGGACCGACCTGAAATGGCTGGCTGTTGGCGGGGGCATCTTCACCAAGGGCGTGCATCCGCCCGCCAAGAAATTCAACGCCGGGCAAAAGATGATTTTCTGGGCGACGATCGTGTTTGGGGCCTCGATTTCGGCCTCGGGCCTGTCGCTGCTCTTCCCGTTCGAGTTGCCGATGTTTGCCAAGACCTTTGCCATCCTCAACGACACCGGCTTGCCGCAGGCCGTGGGTTTCGGGGTGCTGCCCGAGATGCTTGCCCCGCATGAGGAAATGCAGCTGGCGACGCTGTGGCATTCGATCATGGCCTTCGTGCTGACCGCGATCATCCTCGCGCATATCTATATCGGCTCTGTCGGGATGGAGGGCGCGTTCGACGCCATGGGCTCGGGCGAGGTCGAGGAGCAATGGGCGCGCGAGCATCACGGTTTGTGGCTCGAGGAGTTGCAGGAGAAGGGCCACGCGCCCGACCCCGGCCCAAATCGCACCAAGGCCGGCACGCCCGCGGAATAGCCATGCGCGTGCTGGTGCTCGGTCTCTGGCTCATGGGGCTGGCGGGGGTCTACCCGCTGGCGGCGCAGGAGTTCACCACGCTCAAGGGGCATGGTGGGCCTGTGATGGGGCTGAGCGTCTTGCCGGGCAGCGGTCAGGTGGTGTCGGCGAGTTTCGACAATTCCGTGGGTCTCTGGCAGGGCCGCGCCCCGCGCTGGTTTGAAGGGCACGCGGCGGCGGTCGTGACGGTAGAACCTTTGGGCGAACACCGTGTCGTCAGTGGGGGCGATGATTTCGCGGTCATCATCTGGGACCGGGCCACCGGCGAGGGGCAGCGCCGTGAGGGGCATCAGGGCAAGATCGCGGCGCTCGATGTGTCGCCCGATGGCGACTGGATCGCCTCGGCCAGTTGGGACGGCTCTATCGGCCTCTGGCCCGTGGCGGGGGGCGAGGCGCGGTTTCTCAAGGGGCATGATGCGGCGGTCACCGATGTGGCGTTCAGTGAAGATAACAGCCTTCTCTATTCCTCTTCCGCCGATGGCACCCTGCGCGAATGGCAGTGGCGCGAGTTCGGCGCGCCGCCGCGCGAGTTGCTCAATCAGGGGTTTGGCATCAACCGTATCGTGCTGGGGCCGGGGGATGCGTGGCTGGCCTATGGCGCGGTCGATGGCGCGACGCGTGTCGTGGACCCGAAGACGGGCCAAGAGATCGCCGATTTCACGCTCGACCGCCGCCCGGTTCTGTCGCTCGCCTTTCATGCCGAGACGGCGCAGCTCGCGGCAGGGGACGGGCACGGCTATATCATGGTGATCGACACCGACGATTGGCACATCGCGCGGGATTTTCAGGCCATGGCGCGCGGCCCAGTCTGGGCGCTCGAATTCTCGCCCGATGGCGGGATGATCTACGCAGGTGGCCTGAGCGAGGTGATCTTTGGCTGGCCGGTGGACCTGCTCGACGATTACGATCCGGCGGGTGCTGTCGAGCACAGCTTTCTGCGCCCGGCAGAGGAGATGGACAACGGCGAGCGGCAATTCATGCGCAAATGCTCGATCTGCCATGCGCTGACGCCACCGCCGTCGCGCAAGGCGGGGCCGACACTGCACGGTATCTTCGGACGCCGCGCCGGAACGCTGCCCGGCTATGCCTATTCCGACATGCTGGACGGTGCCGATATCGTCTGGAGTGAACAGACCATAGACGCGCTATTCGACCTTGGGCCGGATCACTACATCCCCGGCTCCAAGATGCCGATGCAACGGATCACGGCACCTGAGGACCGGCAGGATATGATAGACTACCTGCGCCGGGCCACTGCAACAGAAGGGAACTGAGAAATGAAAGTCATGATTGCGGCCTTTGTCGCCTGCGGGATCATTACCGCTGCGGCACCTACCGTCCTGAGTGAGTTGGGTTACACATCCGAAGCCAAGCGCGCGGGCGATGCTGTCCGGTTGGGTGACGCGGCTGAATGACGGCCAAGCCTGAGCCCGATGAGACCCGCGACGACTATGGTGCGAACCTGTCGCGCGCCGCCGTGCTCATCATCGACGATGAGCCGGGGATGCGGAATTTTCTGATCAAGACGCTCGGGCCGCGCTGCAAGCGGGTGGAACAGGCGCGCTCCGCCGAGGAGGCGGGCGAGATCCTCGATCAGGTGCATTTCGATCTGGTGATCCTCGACAATGTGATGCCGGGCAAGAGCGGGCTCGATTGGCTCGAAGAGCAGCGGCAAGTGGGGCTCTTTGCCGATACGATCCTGATCACCGCCTATGCCGATCTCGATACCGCGATCAAGGCGTTGCGCGCGGGCGTGAGCGATTTCGTTCTCAAACCGTTCCGCGCCAACCAGATCCTGAACGCGGTGGCGCGCGCACTCGACCGCAAGTATCTCGCGCGCGAGAACTACCTGCTGCGGCACGAGCTGTCGGAGGGCGGTCAGGCGGCGCGTGGGCGGCTTCTGGGCAATTCCGCCCCCGTGCTGGCGGTGCGCGAGATGCTGACCAAGCTGGCCCCCCTGCCCACATCCGTTCTCTTCACCGGGGCGAGCGGGACAGGAAAGGAGATCGCGGCACGTACCCTGCACGGGCTGTCGGACCGGGCGGAAAAGCCCTTTGTCGCGGTCAATTGCGCCGCGATTTCTTCAGACCGCATCGCCGAGGAACTGTTCGGTGTGGTCGAGGATGGGCGGCCGCGCAAGGATGGGCTGTTGCTGCATGCCGATGGTGGTACGCTGCTTCTCGACGAGGTGGCGCAACTGCCTGAACATGTGCAGGCCGGGCTTTTGCGTGTGCTGGAGGACAAGCGGATCAGGCCCTTGGGCTCGGAACGGGAAGTCCCGCTCAACCTGCGCTTTCTCTTCGCCACCAATGCCGATTTGCAAGAGGCGGTGCGGGCAGGGCGTTTTCGCGCCGATCTCTACCACCGGATCAATATCGTCAATGTCGAGATGCCCCGGCTCAAGGAGCGCGCCGAGGATATCGTTGAACTGGCCGCCCTTTTCATGAGCGAGTTTTCCCGCTCGCTCGGCATGCCGGCGCTGGAACTGAACGAGGAGGTTCTGCTCAAGCTCAGCCGTTACGACTGGCCCGGCAATGTGCGCGAATTGCGCAACCTGATCGAACGCTCGGTGATCCTCGGTGAGTTTCCCGAGGAATTCGCGGGATCGGGACGTGTCACCGGGACACAGGCCATCGAGACGCTGGAGTTGGTCGAACAGCGACACATAATGTCCGTGCTCGACGCCTGTGGCGGCAACCGCGCCGAGGCGGCGCGGCGATTGGGCGTGGCGCGCAAGACCGTGGATCGCAAATGTGCGGCCTGGGGCATCTGATCCCGCAGAGCCAGAATTGAAAATGCCGGGTTCATCCCCGAACCCGGCATTCTTTTCCCAGTGAGAGGGTCTTGCCCGATCAGTCCCAGCCAACCTCGTTGAAGATGGTCTGTGCATCGGCGGCATGGGCCTTGAACGACGCGGTCGGCGTTTCGTTGTCGGGGATGAACAGCCCCATCTTGGCGACATGCTCGCCGATCGGCACGCCGGACATGACGGGATATTCGTTGTTGGCATTGGCGAACTGCGCCTGCGCCTCTTCGCTGGCGAGGAACTCCAGAAGCGCTGTCGCCTCGTCCTTGTTGGGCGCATTGGCGGCGATGCCGGCGGCGGCAAGATTGACATGTGCGCCGCGTCCGCTCTGGTTCGGCCAGACCCAGCCGATGCCGTCGATGCCGCTGGTCAGCCCGTCCACGTCGCTGGCGAGGCCCCGGGCGAAGTAATAGGTGTTGGCTACGGCGATGTCGCACTCACCCGAGACGATGCCGCGCAGCTGGTCGGTATCGCCGCCCTGCGGTTCGCGCGCCATGTTATCGACGATGCCTGCGGCCCAGTCCTTGGCGGCCTCTTCGCCGTGATTCTCGATGATCGAGGCCATCAGCGACTGGTTGTAGATGTTCGAGGACGAGCGAATGCAGATTTGCCCTTTGTAGGCGGGATCGGCCAGGTCTTCGTAGGTGCGCGGCGGGTTTTCGACCCGCTCTTCGGAATAGAAGATGATGCGCGCGCGCTGCGAAAGGCCCGTCCAGAGGTTTTCATCGTCGCGCAGATGCGCCGGTACGTTGGCCTCGATCGTCTGGGACTCGAATGGCTGGAGAAGACCGCGCTCTTCGGCGCGCGAGATGCGGCCCACATCGACGGTCATGAACACATCGGCGGGGCTGTTGGCACCCTCGGCTTCCATCCGCGCCATCAACTCGTCGGCCTTGGCCTCGATACGGTTGATGGTGATGCCTGTCTTTTCGGTGAAGGCGGCATAGAGCGCATCGTCGCTGTCATAGTGGCGGCTGGAATAGAGGTTGACCTCTTGCGCGAAGGCAGGGGCGGTCAGGGCCATGAGGGCGGTGACGCTCATCGCGGCTTTGAACGGGTGCATCGGGAGTCCTTTCAGGTTTCCGAGTGAAATCGTGGGGTATTCCTACGAATTACTGACTAAAAGAGTCAATAGTATTTCCGACAAAATCAGTCGGGTCACTATATGGAAAAGCTGATCACAAGACAGACGGGCTGCGGTGCCTGCGCCAGAGGCTGCTGCCAAGCGTCGTTGCAGCAAAGATCATCGCGGCTGCGCAGACGATGGTTGGTCCCGTGGGCGTGTCCATCGCAAAGGACGCCCGCAGACCGCCTAGCGCCGAGGCGGCGGCGATCAGGGTTGCGATGAGCGCCATCCGCTCGGGCGTTGAGGCCAGAGGGCGGGCGGCGGCGGCGGGCACAATCAGCATGGCGGCGATGAGCAGCACGCCCACCACCTTGATCGCCACCGCCACGACCACGGCAAGCGCGAGCGTCAGGACCAATTGTTCGCGACGCGGATCAATCCCCGCCGAATAGGCCAGATCCGGGCTGAGCGTCGCGGTCAGGAGCGCCTGCCACCGCCATGCGAGCAGCCCCAGCACGAGTGCCGCGCCGCCCCAGATCACCGCCAGATCACCTTGGCTGACGGCGAGGATGTCGCCGAAAAGATAGGCCATCAGGTCGATCCGTACGCCCGACAGGAACGATACCGCCACGAGACCAAAGGCGAGCGCGGAATGCGCGAGAACCCCAAGCAGCGTGTCCATCGCAAAGCCGCGCCCAGACAGCGTCGAGACGGTGGTGGCCATAATCAGGGACATCACCAACGCACCGACAAAGACCGACATCGAAAAGGCCAATGCCACGGCCACGCCGAGGATCGCGGCATGCGCGGTGGCGTCGCCGAAATAGGCCATGCGCCGCCAGACGACGAAACTGCCAAGCGGTGCAGCCGCGATCGCCACGCCAAGCCCGGCGAGGGCCGCGCGCATCAGGAAATCGTCAAGCATCATTCGGCGGCCTCATGGCTGTGCGGATTGTCGTGATCATGATCATGGCCGTGGTCATGGTCGTGGCGGTAAAGCGCAAGAGCGCCCTGTGTGCCGCTGCCGAAGATGGCGCGGTATTCCTCGGCCTGGGCGACAATCTCGGGGCGGCCCTCGCAGCAGACATGACCATTGAGGCAGATCACCCGGTCGCTGGCACTCATCACCACGTGCAACTCGTGGCTGACCATCAGGACGGCGCAGCCGATCTCCTGCCGAACCTCCTCGATCCGGCGGTAGAACGCGGCGGAGCCCGGTTGATCAAGGCCCTGCGTGGCCTCGTCGAGAATCAGCAAGTCAGGATTTTCCATCAGCGCCCGGGCCAGAAGCACCCTTTGAAATTGCCCGCCCGAGAGATCGGTCATCTGACGGTCCCGTAGATCGGGCAGCCCTGCCTGTTCAAGCGCCGCACGCACGGTTGCGGGCGCGTGGCGGCGCGGCAGGCTAAGGAACCGGGCCACGGTGAGGGGCAGGGTCGGGTCGATATGCAGCTTTTGTGGTACATACCCGATGCGCAGCCCCGGCGAGCGGCGGATCTGCCCCTTGGCCGGTTTGATCGCGCCGATGATGGTGCGCAGGAGCGTTGATTTGCCCGATCCGTTGGGGCCGACGATGGTCACGATCTCGCCCCTGTCGATGGCGAGGCTCACATCGTGCAGCACCATGGCCCCGCCTAGGCGCACCGCGATCCCATTGGTCTCGATCAGGCGCATGCGGGCTGTCCCTCGCGGCAGTTGGGGCACAGGCCGACGGCCTCGACCACGGCCTGTTCGATGGCAAAACCCGCCGCGTCGGCGGCCTTGCCCAGAATGCCGCGCGTCGGTTCGGCATGGGCCTCGGCCACGGCATCGCAATTGCGGCAAATGAGGAAGGCGGGGGTGTGCGTCTGCCCCGGATGGGTGCAGGCGATGAAGGCGTTGAGCCGTTCGACCTTGTGCGCGAAGCGGTGGCTGACAAGGAAGTCGAGCGCACGATAGGCGACCGGGGGCTGCGATCCCAGACCTTCGTCGCGCAGCACGTCGAGAATTTCATATGCCCCCATTGCGCGGTGCTCGCTCAGCAGGATTTCCAGGACCCGGCGGCGCACGGGGGTGAATTGCAGCTTGTGCGCGGCGCACTGCGCCTCGACGGCTGAAAGGGCACCCTGCACACAGCTTTTGTGATCATGCTGCTCGAATCCGATGGTGTCCATGCCGGGCCTCCACTGCGGTAATTTTTGGGCTTGATATGTTATAGAGTTACAATTATCAAGCCTTCTGATGCGTTATGATATTACATACAATGAGGGTCTTCCATGTCTATCCGAGTCATTGCAACGCTGAGTGTCGGCCTGGGTTTTTCTGGTGCCGCACTGGCCGAGACGCCCAAGGTTGCCACCGATATCACGCCAGTGCATTCGCTCGTGGCGCAGGTCATGGAGGGGGCAGGCGCGCCCGCTCTGCTGATTGCGCCGGGGGCATCGCCGCACGGGTACGCGATGCGCCCGTCCGAGGCGTCGGCACTGGAGGCAGCCGACCTTGTCTTCTGGATGGGGGAGGGGCTGACGCCCTGGCTTGAAGGGTCGATCGCCTCGCTGGCCGGGGATGCGCATGTGATTGCCCTTCTGGGGGCCGGCGAGACGCGCGTTTTGCCATTCCGCGAGGGCATTGCCTTTGATGAGCATGACGAGCAGGACAACGACGACCATGGCCACGATGACCATGACCACGACGACCACGGCCACGATGACCATGGCCATGACAACCATGATCACGGCCACGCCCATGACGGGGCCGACCCGCATGCTTGGCTCGATCCGGCGAACGCACGGGTCTGGCTGGGTGTCATCGCCGAAGAACTGGCAGAGCACGATCCGGAAAACGCAGCGCTCTACAAGGCAAATGCCGCAGCGGCACAAGCAGAGATTGCCGCTCTTGAGGCCGATATCGCCGAACAAACTGCGCCGCTGCGCGACGTGCCGTTTCTCGTGTTTCACGACGCGTACCAGTATTTCGAAACGCGGTTCGACATAGCTGCGGCGGGGGCCATCGCACTCGGGGATGCCGCGGATCCGGGGCCTGCGCGGGTCGCAGCGCTTCGGGATATGGTGAAAGAGCGTGACATTGCCTGCGTCTTTTCCGAGCCGCAATTCGACCCCAAGCTGGTTCGTACCGTCTTTGGCGATAGTATCGGGCATGGTGTGCTTGACCCCCTTGCCAGTGATGTTGTTCCCGGCCCTGCACTCTATTCGGAAATATTGCGTGGTATGGCGCGCGCTATGACCGAATGCCTAGGTACGCAGGGCTGAGTCTCGAACCAAGGCAGCCGGATACGCAGCGTAAAACTTGCGCCGCCTCGCATTCCCGCACATTCTGTCGCGCAGGGATCACCCGCGCGGGAGAGGCGGGGCATAAAGGGAGGACGGACTGATGGGTTTCACATCGCGGCAGGATGCGCTCGACATTCAGAACGAGATGCCTTGGGAGGCGCGCGACAGACCGGCGACGCTTTACAAGATGCTGAGCGCGACGGCGCAGGCCTTTCCGGATCGTCCGGCGCTCAGTTATCAGCTACTTTCGGGCCCCACCGACAAGGCGCAGACGCTGACATGGCAGCAGTTTCATGATCAATGCTGTCAGGCGGCCAACCTCTTTCGCAGCCTGAAGCTGGCCGAAGACGATGTGATCGCCCTGGTCCTGCCCAACTGTGTCGAGACCGCCGTCGCAACCATCGGCGGGGCCATCGCCGGGATCGTCAACCCGGTCAATCCGCTGCTGGAACCCGAGCAGATCAGCGCGATCCTGCGTGAGACCGGGGCCAAGGTGGTGGTCACGCTCAAGGCCTTCCCCAAGACCGACATCGCGCAAAAGACCGCCGAGGCCGTGCGACACGCGCCCGATGTGCACACCGTCTACGAGATTGACCTCAACCGCTACCTTACCCCGCCGAAAAGCTGGATCGTGCCGCTGGTCCGCCCCAAGAACCCGACCGGCCACCATGCCGATGTGCTGGATTTCAACAAGGCGATGGCGGGGCAGAGCAAGACCCTGACTTTTGCGGATAGCGACGGTGACCGGGTCGCCGCCTATTTCCATACTGGCGGCACCACCGGCATGCCCAAGGTCGCGCAGCACAAATACTCCGGCATGATCTATAACGGCTGGATCGGTCACACGCTGCTCTTCACCGAAGACGACAACGTGATGTGTCCGCTGCCGCTGTTTCATGTCTTTGCCTGCCACGTGATCCTGATGGCCTGCATCAAATCCGGCGCGCATGTGGTCTTTCCCACGCCCGCAGGCTATCGCGGCGAGGGCGTGTTCGATAATTTCTGGAAGCTCTGCGAACGCTGGAAGATCAGTTTCGTGATCACCGTGCCGACCGCCGTCTCGGCGCTGATGCAGCGCAAGGTGGATGCCGATCTGAGCACGGTCAAGAACGCGTTTTCCGGCTCCGCGCCGATGCCGATGGAGCTGTTTACCCGGTTCGAGAGTGCCACCGGCATGACCGTGATCGAGGGCTACGGGCTGACCGAGGCGACCTGCCTTGTCTCGGCCAACCCGCCCGAGGGGCAGAAGAAAGTGGGCTCTGTCGGGGTGCCTTTTCCCTATACGGATGTGCGCATCTACAAGGTGGTGGACGAGCAGCCGGTGGAATGTGACACAGACGAAGTGGGCGAAATCTGCATTTCCAACCCCGGTGTCTTTGCCGGCAACACCTATACCGAGGCCGCCAAGAATGCCGGCCTCTATCACCACGAAACCTACCTGCGCACCGGTGATCTGGGGCGGATCGACGGCGATGGCTATCTGTGGATCACCGGCCGCGCCAAGGATCTGATCATCCGGGGCGGGCATAATATCGACCCGGCGGATATCGAAGAGGCGCTGATGGCGCATCACGACGTGGCCATGGCCGGGGCCATCGGGCAGCCCGATGCCCATGCCGGTGAAATGCCCTGCGCCTATGTCGAACTGGTCGAGGGCGGCACGGCGACCGGGGCGGACCTGCTGGAGCATTGCAAGATCCACGTGCATGAGCGCGCGGCCATCCCGAAATATATCGAGGTGCTGGATGAATTGCCCAAAACCGCCGTCGGCAAGGTGTTCAAGCCCGACCTGCGCAAGCAGGCGATCACCCGCATATACAACTCGGCGCTGGACGAGGCGGGTCTTGCCGCGCAGGTGACCTCGGTCGTGGATGACAAGAAACGCGGGCTGGTGGCACAACTCACCCGCAAGGGTGACGCGGATGAAGAGGCCATCGGTCACGTGCTCGGCCAATTCGTGCGGCCTTGGGAGTGGGCGGAGTAGGCGTCGAAGGATAGGCCGGGCGTTACCGGAATGTCATATGCGGAGGTGATACGGCATTCGGGATCATAGTCCGGTCATGTGTTTCGCCCAAGCCTACCAGGAGACGGCCCATGCCTCAGAACATCTTCATCTGGGTGGCCCATCCGCGCGAAACTTCGTTTTGTTCCGCTCTGGCCGATGCCTATCAGGCCGGGGCCGAGGAGAGGGGCGCCAACATCCGGCGGATAAACCTGCACGCCATGCGCTTTGCCCTCGACTTCGAAGGCTACGGCAAGGACATGCCCGCGCTCGAGCCCGATCTGCTGACCTGGCAGGAGGCCATCACCTGGGCCGATCACCTGCTGATCGTGCATCCCTATTGGTGGGGGTCGATGCCCGCTCCGGCCAAGGCGGTTCTGGACCGTGCGCTGATTCCCGGCTTTGGTTTTCGTTATCACAAACGCGGCGTGTTCTGGGACAAGCTGCTGACCGGGCGCACGGCGGATGCGATCATCACCTCCGACACGCCGCCCTGGTACGACACGCTGGTCTATCGCAAACCGGGGCGGCGGGTGTTGCGCAATCAGGTACTGGGGTTTTGCGGCATCAAGATGCGCAAGCTGGTCCAATTCGGCACGGTAAAGACGGCCAATGAGGCCAAGCGCGCCCGCTGGATTGAACGGGCGCGCGAGATGGGCCGCAGCGCGGCCTTATGAGACGTCCTTGTAGCTGACTTCGCGCTTGTCTGCCCCGGTCTTTTCGCGCCGCACGAGCAGCCGGTTGAGCGCATGCACATAGGCGCGGGCCGAGGCCACGACGGTATCGGTATCGGCGGACTGCCCGGTCACGATGCGGCCGTCTTCCTCCATCCGCACAGACACGGTGGCCTGCGCGTCGGTGCCCTCGGTCACGGCGGCGACTTGGTAGAGTTGCAGCCGCGCCTCATGCGGGAAGAGCGCCTTGACCGCATTGAACGTCGCGTCCACCGGGCCATCCCCAGTCGCCTCGGTCGATTGCTCCGCGCCGTCGATCACCATGGTGAGGGTCGCCTTTTGCGGCCCGTCGGTGCCGCAGATCACCTGCAAGTGCTTGATCTGCAAGCGGTCGCTCTCATCGTCGAGCCCGGCATTCACCAGGGCGATCAGGTCCTCGTCATAGACCTCCTTCTTGCGGTCGGCGAGTTCCTTGAACCGCACGAACACATCGCCCAGCTGATTGTCGGCCAAGTCATAGCCAAGGTCATGCAGCTTGGCACGAAGTGCGGCGCGGCCCGAATGTTTGCCCATGACGATATTGGTGGCGGCAAGACCCACATCCTCGGGGCGCATGATCTCGAAGGTTTCGGCGTTCTTGAGCATTCCGTCCTGATGGATGCCCGACTCGTGCGCGAAGGCGTTCTTGCCGACGATGGCCTTGTTGTACTGTACGGCAAAGCCCGACACGGCGGCCACCCGGCGTGAGATGTTCATGATCTTACGGGTGTCGATACCGGTCTCATAGGGCATGATGTCGCCGCGGACCTTGAGGGCCATCACCACCTCTTCGAGGGCGGTGTTGCCCGCGCGCTCGCCAAGGCCATTGATCGTGCATTCGATCTGCCGCGCGCCGCCTGCCACGGCCGCAAGGGCGTTCGCGGTGGCCATGCCCAAATCGTTATGACAATGGGTGGCAAAGACGATTTCATCGGCGCCCGGCACCTCGTTGATCAGGCGGCGGATCAGATCTGCGCTCTCTACCGGGGCGGTATAGCCCACCGTGTCGGGGATGTTGATCGTGGTGGCGCCAGCCTTGATGGCGATTTCGACGACGCGCTTGAGATAGTCCCATTCTGTGCGGGTGGCATCCATGGGCGACCATTGCACGTTGTCACAGAGGTTTCGGGCATGGGTTACCGTTTCGTGAATGCGCTCAGCCATCTGGTCCATGTCGAGATTGGGTATGGCGCGGTGCAGTGGCGAGGTGCCGATGAAGGTGTGGATGCGCGGGGAATTCGCGTGTTTCACTGCGTCCCAGCAACGGTCGATGTCCTTGAGATTGGCGCGGGCGAGGCCGCAGATCGTGGCATCCTTGGATTGTTTGGCGATCTCGCTGACGGCGCGGAAATCCCCCTCCGAGGCGATGGGAAAACCCGCCTCGATGATATCGACGCCCATCTCGTCAAGCATCGATGCGATTTCGAGCTTTTCGGCGTGGGTCATGGTCGCGCCGGGCGATTGTTCACCGTCGCGCAAGGTGGTGTCGAAAATCACCACGCGGTCTTTGGTCTGATCTGTCATGTCGGGTCTCTTTCACTGAATCCTAAGCCTGCGGCGCGAAAACGGCACATCCTCTGAGCGGTCGCGCCATGACGGCACGCTCAGAGGCGGCTTAGGCCTAGCAGAACAGCCCGCAGGCCGCGCACGAGGGCGCGGGCGTCGGGAGCGATATGGTTCTGCATCAACATGGGTGAAACTATAAGAGCGGCGTCGCGCGATGAAAACCCCGAAATTTCGGGGCGCAGGTGGAACGGGCTTGAAGCTTTCGCGCAGTCGGCTAGCTCTGCGATCATGGAAAAGGCTTTGATCATAGGTGCATCCGGAGGCATCGGGCATGCGGTGTCCGAGGCGCTGATTGCGCGCGGTGTGGCGGTCACCGGCCTGTCGCGCAGCGCGGACGGGATTGACGTGACTGACGAGGCGTCGATTGAGGCGGCGTTGGGGCGGCTTGAAGGGCCCTATGACCTGATCCTCGTCGCGACCGGTGCGCTGGAGATCGACGGCGCGCGGCCCGAAAAGGCGCTCAAGCAGGTGACGCCCAAGGCGATGATGGATCAGTTCGCGCTGAATTGCATCGGTCCGTCGCTGGTTTTGAAACACGCCGTGCGGCTTCTGCCACGTGACGGGCGCTGCGTGTTTGCCGCGCTCTCGGCGCGGGTTGGCTCGATCGGGGATAACGGGTTTGGTGGCTGGTACAGTTATCGCACTGCGAAGGCCGCGCTCAACCAGATGATCCACAGCGGGGCTATAGAGTTGGGGCGCAGCCACCGTGACGCCATTTGCGTGGCGCTACACCCCGGCACCGTTCAGACGCCGTTCACCGAGAAATACCTGGGCCGTCATCCGTCGGTGCCGCCCGAAGAGGCGGCGCAGAACCTGCTGTCGGTGATCGACGATTTGACAGTCGAGGATAACGGGCAGTTCTTTGATTGGCAGGGCGCGCGGGTTCCATGGTAGGGCGTCTTGTCCTCGTGCTTGGCGATCAGCTTAGCCGTGATCTTTCGGCGCTGAAGGCAGCCGATAAATCCCGCGATATCGTTGTGATGGCCGAGGTTATGGACGAGGGCACCTATGTCCCGCATCACCCCAAGAAGATCGCGTTGATCCTGTCGGCCATGCGTCATTTCGCCGAAGAGTTGCGCAATTACGGCTGGCAGGTCGCCTATACGCGGCTGGATGATCCTGACGCCAGCAAGAGCATCGTCGGTGAATTGATGCGCCGGGGGCAAGCGCATGGCACGTCAGAGGTGATCGCCACGCAGCCCGGCGAATGGCGGCTGATCGAGGCGCTCGGAAACGCGCCGCTGACCGTGACTCAATTGCCCGATGATCGCTTCATCTGCTCTCTGGATGAATTCGATCAGTGGGCCGAGGGCCGCAAGGAACTGCGGATGGAGTATTTCTACCGCGAGATGCGACGCAAGACCGGCTTGATGATGGAGGGCGACACACCGGCGGGCGACAAGTGGAACTATGACCACGACAACCGTAAGCCAGCGAAATCCGACATGCTGCGCGCCCGTCCGATGCAGTTTAGCCCCGATGAGATCACCCAAGAGGTGCTCGATCTGGTCGAGGCACGCTTTGGGGATAATTTCGGGGATCTTCACCCGTTCTGGTTTGGTGTGACCTCGGGGCAGGCCAAGCGCGCGTTCGACCATTTCGCCAAGAGCCTGCTGCCGGGGTTCGGCGATTATCAGGACGCGATGCTACGGGATGACCGCTTCGTGCATCACTCGGTCATTTCGATGTATCTCAATATCGGCCTGCTCGATCCCGTGGATATCTGCAATCGTGTGGTTGACGAATGGCAAGCCGGGCGGGTGCCGATCAATGCCGCCGAAGGGTATATCCGGCAGGTGATCGGCTGGCGTGAATACATGCGCGGCATCTACTTCCGCGAGGGGCCGGGCTACACGGCGCGTAACATGCTTGGCCAGACCCGCGATTTGCCTTGGTTTTATTGGGGGGGCGAGACGCGTATGAACTGCGTCGCGCAAGCCGTTGATCAGACGAAGGAAGAGGCCTACGCACACCACATCCAGCGGTTGATGGTGACTGGCAACTTTGCGCTGCTCGCGGGCATAGACCCGGGCCAGGTGCATGAGTGGTATCTGGCCGTCTACGCCGATGCGTTCGAATGGGTCGAGGCCCCCAACGTGATCGGAATGAGCCAGTTCGCCGATGGCGGCATCATCGCCTCCAAGCCCTACATCTCATCCGGCAACTACATCGCGAAAATGTCCGACTACTGCACCACCTGCGCCTATTCGGTGAAGCAGAAGACGGGCGAGGGCGCCTGCCCCTTCAATCTGCTTTACTGGGATTTCCTGATCCGTCACCGTAACCGATTCGGACGCAATCCGCGCATGGGTCCGGTTTATCGCACATGGGACAAGATGGACGAGACGCGGCGGGCGGCCGTTCTCGACGGGGCCGCTAATGTGCTGAAAGACCTCGACGCCGGGCGGGTGGTATAATCACCCTGTGATCAGTCCGCCGTTTCTGTGTTGCGGGTCAGCGCGCCATCTTCCCATGTGCCGGTGGCTTCCTGTCCGCTGGAATAGCGCATCGTGCCCTCGCCCTGACGCTTGCCCGCGCGGAACATGCCTTCGTAGACATCGCCATTGGTGTAGGTGGCCACGCCCCGGCCCGAAATCTCACCGTTTTGCCACTCCCCCTCGTAGACGAAGCCATCAGGCATGGTGATCTTGCCTTGCCCGTGGCGCTGCCCATCGGCGAATTCGCCTTCATAGACAGTGCCGTCAGGATACGTGGCGGTGCCTTGCCCATGTCGTTGCCCGTTCTGCCACGCGCCCTCGTAGCGATAGCCGTCGGGGTAGGTCATGACACCCTGGCCGTGGTTCTTGGCATCGACGAATTCGCCCTCGTAGACCAGGCCGTTAGGATAGGTCGCGGTGCCGCTGCCCTCGATTACGCCGCCGACCCAGTCGCCCTCATAGGTGGAGCCGTCGGGATAGGTGATCTTGCCCTGACCGTTGGCCAGGTCATCACGAAACTCACCCACATAGACCGAGCCATCGGGATAGGTCACGCGGCCTTCGCCGGAAATCTTGCCGGCGCGCCACTCGCCCTCGTAGTGATAGCCATCGGTGCCGGTGAAAGTCCCTTGCCCGTGGCGGCGATCATCCTGGAATTCGCCCTGGTAGACATCGCCGTTCTCATAGGTCACACGGCCCGTGCCCTGGCGTCGTCCGGCCACGAGATCGCCTTCGTACACGTCCCCGTTGGGCTGGATCAGTTTGCCGGTACCGTCGATCTGGCCTGCTTTCCATGTGCCCTCATAGATCAACCCGTCGGACATGGTAAGTTTGCCGTCGCCTTCGCGCGCGCCACGCGCCACCGCGCCTTCGTAGATCGCGCCGTCGGGATAGGTGATCGTCGCCTGGCCTTCCTTGACCCCGTTGACCCAATCGCCTTCGTAGCGATAGCCGCCGGGGCTTTCCATGCGGCCGCGCCCGTGATGCATCGCATTCAGAAAGCCACCCTCGTAGCGCACACCATTGGCGTAGACGGCGACGCCCTGACCGGTGATCTTTCCGTCGCTCCACTCACCCTCGTAGGTGCCTCCATCGGTGAATACGATCTTGCCCACACCATTGGGTTTTCCGCGCGCGAACTCGCCCTCGTAGACCGATCCGTTTGGGAAGCGCGCCACGCCGCGGCCCCTGATCTCGCCCTCGACCCACTCGCCGGTATATTCATAACCATTGGGCAGGGTATAGGTGCCGGTGCCATGCTGGAGCCCGTCCTTGAACGTGCCCTCATAGATGCCGCCATCGTCATATTGCTTGGTTTCGACCTCGCCATCCTGTGCGGTGGCCACGCCTGCGACCGCAAGAGTGGCGGTCAATATAATCGTCCGTGTCAACAAGCGCGTCATGTCTGCCCCGATACCCGATCCCGCCCGGTTGCCTGACGGGTGCGGCAAATCTAGTGGACGCAGGCAGGCGTGACAACGGGTTTCGGGCAAATCGGCTTTCCCTCGCGCGGCGATCTGCTAAATCAGGCGCAGGACAAGATGAAGGGCACGCGCATGGCTGACCGGTTCCGCCTGACACTGGCACAGTTGAACGCCACGGTGGGCGATCTTGCTGGCAATTCTGCGCGCGCGCAGACCGCCTGGGAGGCGGGGCGCGTGGCGGGTGCGGACCTCGTGGCGCTGCCCGAGATGTTCATCACCGGCTACAACACGCAGGATCTGGTCATGAAGCCGGCCTTTCATCAGGCCGCGATCGCTGCCATCGAGGGGCTGGCGCGGGACTGTGCCGACGGGCCCGCTATCGCGATCGGAGGTCCTGCGCTCGAAGGGGCGGGGCTCTATAACGCCTATTATATCCTGCAGGGCGGGCAGGTGACGGCGCGGGTGTTCAAGCATCACCTGCCCAATGAGACCGTGTTCGATGAAAAGCGCATCTATCAAAGCGGCGACGTGACGGGCCCCTATACCGTTCGTGGCCTGCGCATCGGAAGCCCGATCTGCGAGGATGCCTGGCACGATGACGTGGCCGAAACCCTGGCCGAGACGGGGGCCGAGATGCTGCTTGTCCCCAATGGCTCGCCGCATTACCGCGACAAGATCGACACTCGCCAGAACCTGATGGTGGCGCGGGTGATCGAGACCGGCCTGCCGCTGGTCTATCTCAATCTCGTGGGCGGGCAGGACGATCAGATCTTTGACGGCGGCACTTTCGTGCTCAACCCCGGGGGTCGGCTGGTCGTGCAACTGCCGATGTTCGAAGAGGCCGTGGCCCATGTTGAATTCGAACGGGGCGGTGCGGGTTGGCAGGCCGTGCCGGGCGTGCTGGCGCATCTGCCGGATGATCTGGAACAGGATTACAATGCGATGGTGCTGGCGCTGCGCGACTATCTGCGCAAGGCCGGGTTTTCGCGCGTTTTGCTGGGGCTGTCGGGTGGGGTGGACAGCGCTATCGTCGCGACCATCGCGGTCGATGCGCTAGGGCCGGAGAATGTGCGCTGCGTTATGCTGCCCTCGGAATATACGTCGGAAGAGTCGCTGGAGGATGCCAGATCAGTCGCAGAAAATCTGGGCTGTCGTTATGATACCGTGCCGATTGCACAAGGGCGCGCGGCGATCACCGCGACGCTTGCGCCGCTTTTCGAGGGGACCGCGCCTGATCTGACCGAGGAGAATATTCAGTCGCGGCTGCGCGGGTTGTTGCTCATGGCGCTCAGCAACAAGTTCGGCGAGATGCTGCTGACCACCGGTAACAAGTCCGAGGTGGCGGTGGGCTACGCCACGATTTATGGCGACATGGCAGGGGGCTACAACCCGATCAAGGATCTTTACAAGACGCGGGTGTTCGAGATCTGCCGCTGGCGCAATGCGCATCACCGGGGCTGGATGCAGGGGCCCGAGGGCGCGGTCATCCCCGCACGCGTGATCGACAAGCCGCCGAGCGCAGAGTTGCGCGCGGATCAGAAGGACAGCGATTCGCTGCCTGATTACCCGGTGCTGGACGGCATCCTGCACATCCTCGTGGATCAGGACGGGTCAGTGTCCGATTGCGTCGCGGCGGGCTATGACGCGGCGGACGCGGCCAAGGTCGAACACCTGCTCTATATCAGCGAATACAAGCGGTTTCAGTCGGCGCCGGGCGCACGGCTCAGCAAGCGGGCCTTCTGGCTCGACCGACGGTATCCCATCGTGAATCGTTGGCGTGACAGCGCGAGCGAAGTGTAAGCTGCGGCTATTCTGCGGCGCGCGACCATTTGGTCTGACCGTTGGGACGGCTTAGCTGACTCGATGTTTCGCGATAGTGGCTTATATAGGCAATCAACTCGGCCTTTCGAAGCGGCTTGCTCAAAAAACCGTCCATCCCTGCCAGATGTGCCGCCTGCCGATGCTGGTCCAGAACATTGGCGGTGACTGCCACGACATGTGCGGATGGCAGATCATGTGCCGCCTCATGCGTGCGGATCAGTCCGGTCGCCTGATGCCCGTCCATCCCCGGCATGGAGACATCCATCAACACCAGATCGGCCTGCCGCTCGCTTTGGAGTGCGACGGCTTCCGCTCCACCGCTGGCAAGGCGCAGCCTTGCCCCGGAACCGGTGAAATAGCGTTCAAGCAACAGCCGATTCGTTGCGTTGTCATCAACCGCGAGCACATCCAGCCCTTCTGCCCAACCTGGTGGTGTAATCGTGGAGGTGATCCGCGGGGCAACGCGATGGCCTGCCGTGGTGTTACCCTCAGAGGCTGTTTGTTGCCCTTCGAGAACCCGTCGCACCGTTTCCAGGAAAAGCCCCTCTTGCAAGGGTTTGCGCAGGATCGCCCCGTTCGGTGGCGGTGCGGTCGGGGTGTCCGATAGAACGATGCGGGGCACATGCGCCGTGTCCGTGGGCACTGCGGCTGCCTCATCGACAATCAGAAGATCGGGTGCCGCATTGTCGGGTTGTGAGGTGTCCCCAATCGAGGCCCCGAGATGAAAGAGTAAATCCGTCATCGCCTTTTTGCGGCCAGCGAGAGTGTCAAGCACCCAGATCATCGGCGGCTCGACACCCGGCAAGACGAGGGGGGCGGCACAGAGCCCGTCTCTTGTTCCGCCGTCCGGCACGAGCGGCAGAGTGATATCGAACCGTGTCCCGCGGCCTTCGCGGCTCTGAAGGGTAATTCGCCCGCCCATCAGGATGACGAGCTGGCGGCTGACGGCAAGGCCGAGGCCGGTGCCACCAAAGTTTCGTGCGGCGCTGTTGTCCGCTTGTTCGAACGCAGCAAAGACGTTGGCTTGCTGGTCTTTCGGGATGCCCACGCCTGTATCGGCGACCGACAGAACAACATCGCCGACCGTGCCCCGTGCCACTTCGAGCGCAACATGTCCCTCCAGAGTGAACTTGACGGCGTTTCCCGCGACGTTGACCAGTATCTGCCGCAAGCGCCCGGCATCGCCTAGCATCACGTCCGGCAGGTCGGGGGAAACATGGCCGTAGAGCGCTATCCCCTTGCGGGCGGCGAGCGGAGCAAGAAGCTGCGTCACATCCTCGACAAGGTCGCGCAGCCGGTAGGGTTCCTGCGCGAGCGTGAGTTTGCCTGCCTCGATTTTCGAGAAATCGAGAATGTCGTTGATGATCGTCAGGAGCGCATCACCGGAGCGGGTGATCGTGCGCACATAGCTGGCCTGTTCCTGCGATAAATCGGTTTCTGAGAGCACATCGGCCATGCCGATGATCCCGTTGATCGGGGTGCGAATTTCATGGCTCATCTTGGCCAGAAAATCGGATTTGGCCTCGTTCGCGGCAATCGCCGTTTCACGCGCTTCTTCGAGGCGTCCGATGAGGCGGCGAAGAGGACGCCCCACGATTACCCGAAAAGACACCCAGTTGGCGAGTGTCGCAATCAGGATGCCTCCAACGAACAGAAGCAGCAGAAAATCGCGCTGATAGCGTTTCACCGTTGCAATCTCGCGCTCGTCAAAGCGCGTGACCAGTTCGGTGATCGGCCAGGAATAAACCTCGTAGGGCAGCGACAGCGCGCGCTCGGCTCCCTGACAGCCAAGCCCCTGTGGCACGACGGCAAGCACGTCGCCGCGTTCGGCGTCACGCAGTTGCACGCAGCGGATCGCGGGATCGCCCAATAGGGTCTGCATGAGATCGGTGACATAGGGGCTTTGCCAATCGACCGGCCCCGGGTTCTGATCGCTGAACCGCTCCAGCGCCCCGCCGACGCGCGCGGTGGCATTGCCGATCCGCATCGCCATGGCCTCTTCGCTGCGCAAAAGGTTTTTTTCGCTGAGCCACATAAGCCCCGAGGCGGCGAAGATCAGGAAGGTCGGCACCATCACCGCTGTCAGCCGCAAATAAAGCCCCAGGGTCGGTGTGCGCGGGTCGGTCGTCTCGGCCAGGGTCATCGGCTCACTCCAGCCGCGTGGCGTGCCCCGCCTCCATCAAGGCGCGCAGTGGCGCACGGTTGTCGATCTCGGTCCGAATGACGCCAAAGCGCCCGTCGCTCTGGGTGATGTAATAGTCGACCAGCGCCTCACGTCCATCTTCGCTCACTAGGGTAGAACACATCACATAGATTTCACCCATTTTCAGGATCACCTGGTGATTCTCGGTTGGATAGAACCGGGTCAGCGTTCCCGTTCTTAGGTCTACATGCGGCAACGCGCCGCCAAGCATCGAACGGCCAAGGTTGCGCTGCAACGCCGCCTGCAGTGTTGTCCGCAACTCGGCCAGAGACTGCGCCTGCGCACTCGCTCCGTCGAACAGAGCAAGCGCCAATAGCGCGCAAAAAGCCAAGCGTATCCTCATGGGTCTTCCTCCGTCCCGCATCGCCTTGCACATCAAGGACCATGACAGTTACCAATCCGTTTCCCGGTATCGCGACTTGCGTTCACAAAACCGTGATAACGCCGCGCGTGCCACGTGCTTATGACTTGTCATGTGCGTCCTGAAAGGCGCAATCTGATGCCGAGCGCGAGGGAGCCGGTGATGAGACATCTAAGGATTTTGCCTGTTTTGTTCGTCCTGTTCTGGACGGGCTGGACGGGCGGGGCATTGGCCTGTGGGCCGGAGACCGACTGTCGTATCGGTGACCGGCATTACCGCATCGCCTTGCCCGAAGGGCAGGTCGAGGGTTCGATCGGTGCGATCATCTACGCGCATGGCTATCGCGGGTCGGCGGCGGCGGTGATGCGCAACGGCAATCTGCGGCGCATGGTCTCGGATATGGGTCTGGCGCTGATCGCGCTCAAATCTGGAGATGACGATTGGGTCATTCCCTCGTCTCCCAGCCACATGGAGGCCGACGGATCGGTCGAATACCGCTATGTCGAGGCGGTGATAGAGGATGCGGCGCGCCGGTTTCCCATCGATACCGGCCGCCTCATGGCGGCGGGGTTCTCGGCGGGCGGCATGATGGTCTGGAACCTCGCTTGCACCATGCCCGAGCGGTTCGCGGGCTTTGCCGCCATTGCCGGCACGTTCTGGAAAGGGCCGCCCGACAGTTGCGAGACACCGGCGGCGAGCGTGGTTCATATCCACGGGCGCAGCGACCCCACGGTGCCGCTTGAGGGGCGACCCATCAGAGAGACCTGGCAGGGCAAGGTCTCGGAGTCGATGGACATGTACGAACATCTCGGCGGCTTCAGTCCGGCGGGTGACCTGACCGAGGGAGACCTCGAATGCCAGAGCCGCCGCAATCCGCGCGGCGAGATCCTCGAGCTGTGCCTGCATCCCGGCGGGCATTCCTTCCGCAGCAGCTATGTAAAATTCGCATGGGAGCGGCTGCACGCGGCAGGTCAGCTCTGATCCGGCCCAGGTTTCTTTTTGGCACAAATACTCCGGGGGTCCGGGGACAGCGCCCCCGGCGGGTCGGATGGCGGCAGCCATTCGAAACGGGAATGCCTCATTCCCACCAACGGTCTATCGTGGCGATATCCGCGTCCGACCAGCCTAGGTGATGCGCGAACTCATGCACCACCACATGGGTCACCAGATGTTCCAGGCTCACATCGCCCCGGTCGCGCCATTCCGCCAGGATCGGCGCGCGAAAGAGCCAGACCGTGTCGGGGCCGAGCGGTTGATCGAAGCTGGATTTCTCGGTGAGCGGAACACCCTCGTATAGCCCGGTCAGATCGAGCGGGTCGTCGATCTCCATCTCGGCAAGAATATGTTCTGGCGGCCAGTCCGTCACGATCAGCGCCACATCGCGCGCCGCCTGCCGAAACGCCTCGGGCAGCTGCGCAAGGGCGCTGCGGGCGATATCTTCGATCTTTGCAAGGGTGGGGGCCGGGTCGTTCATCCCGGCGATATGGGGCGCGGGGGCAGGAAAGTAAATCCGCCCCCGTTCCGATCTTACAGCATCAGCTGATAGCTGGTCGGCTCGTAGACGAAGCCGTCACCCTTGGCCGAGACATAACCCGTGCCGGGCCAGGGCATGTGATATCCGACGAAGGGGATCTTGTCGGTGGCCAGCATACCAAGCAGGCGACGGCGGGTCTCGGCGGCCTTGGCCTTGTCCATGTCGAACTTGACCTCCCAATCGGGATAGCCCAACGACCAGACATAGTGATTGGCGAAATCCGCCGCGATCAGCAGTTGGCTGCCGCCGCTCTCGATCATGTAGGCGGTGTGGCCGGGCGTATGGCCATGGGCCGCCATCGCGGTGATGCCCGAGGCGACGCTCGCCCCGTCGCCGATCATCTCGGTCTGCTCGGCCAGCGGGCGCATCTTGGCGTCGAAGGTTCCGTTGTCCATTGCCGCCCAAGCGTCGAATTCGGCGCTTGCCGTGACATAGCGCGCATTGGGGAAGGTTGCGCCGCCCTCACCCATCAGCCCGCCGATATGGTCGCCATGCATGTGGGTGATCACCACCACGTCGACCTGATCGGGCGTGTAGCCCGCCGCGTTGAGCGCCGAGGTGATGCCCTCGGGGTTGAGGCCGGTGTCGAAGAGGACCAGATCACTCCCGGTATTGATCACCGTTGGAGTGAAGAAGAACTGCGCCTGATCCGTGGGGATGTTGGCGGCGGCAGAGACCTCGTCGAAGGTTGCCTTGTCCACATTGAGGCCGAAGATCGAATGCGGGTCGGGCCGGGGCGTGGTGGCGGCCAGAAGCGTCGTGACTTCGAAGTCGCCTAGCGTCACGCGGTTGAAACGGGTGGTGGCCGCGCCCATCATCGGCGCGGCTGCGCGCGCGGATGTGGTCGCGAGCCCGGCCAGTGGCAGGGCGGCGGCCGATCCCAGAACGGCACGGCGGGACAGGGTGGTGCGGGACATTGAAACCTCCAGTTGATTTGGTTCGTAGGCATTATAGCGCAGGAGTATGTAGTGTGATTGACGTTCACGCAAAATTGAGACGCCTGTGGATGTGTCATCATCCCTTCTAAAACGGGTGTTGGGAGGTTATTTTCGGGTCATGTTGAGCCTGTTCCAGAACCGCGACTATGCATTTCTGTTCGGCGCGCAAGTCGTTGCGCTGATCGGTACGGGGCTGTTGACCGTGGCGCTCGGCCTTCTGGCGTATGATTTCGCGGGTAATCGCGCCGGGCTGGTGCTGGGCACGGCCTATACGATCAAGATGGTGGCCTATGTGGGCCTGTCCCCGATAGCGCAGGCCGTGGTCCAGCGCCTGCCGCGCAAGGCTGTGCTGATAGGGACCGATCTGATCCGGGCGGCGGTGGCGCTTTGCCTGCCGTTTGTCACTGATCTGTGGCAGGTCTATGCGCTCATCTTCGTGTTGCAGGCGGCCTCGGCCACCTTCACCCCGGCCTATCAGGCGGTGCTGCCCGATGTGCTGCCCGAGGAGCGCGACTATACCCGCGCGCTGTCGCTGTCGCGCATGGCCTATGATCTGGAGAACCTGACAAGCCCGGCATTGGCCGGTCTCTTGCTGACGGTGATGAGCTATCACTGGCTGTTTCTGGGCACCGTCGCGGGGTTTGGCGGATCGGCGCTTCTGGTGGCGGTATCGGTGATCCCTGTCCTGAGCGGCACGGCGGCGGCGCGCCCGTTCCGCGAGCGTCTGTCGCGGGGGCTGCGCATCTATCTGGCGACGCCGCGGCTGCGCGGGCTGCTGGCGCTCAATCTTGCTGCGGCTTCGGTCGGGGCCTTCGTGCTCGTGAACACCGTGGTTATGGTCCGGGGCGATTATGGCGCGGGCGAGACCGGTCTGGCGATTGCGATGGCGGCTTTTGGTGCGGGCTCCATGGCGGCGGCGCTGCTCCTGCCGCGCCTGCTCGATGACCTGCCGGACCGGCGGGTGATGATGGCGGGCGCGCGCAGCCTGATTGTTGTGGCGTTGCTGATGGGCGCGCTGATCTGGCTTGACGGTTTGCCCGCTTGGGGCGTCTTCCTGCTGGTCTGGGCTGCTATCGGTTTTCTCTATTCCAGTATTCTAACGCCCTCTGGGCGTCTGTTGCGGCGCTCGGCCCATGCCGAGGACCGCCCGGCCATCTTTGCCGCGCAATTTGCGCTGAGCCATGCGTGCTGGCTACTGACTTACCCTCTGGCCGGTTGGGCGGGACAGGCGATTGGCATGGGGCCGGCGCTGCTGCTGCTCGCAGGCGTGGCGGTGGTCGGGCTGGCTGTAGCGTCACGGCACTGGCCCGACGGTCTGCCCGATGCGCCCGAGCATGACCATCCGGACCTGCCCGAGGATCATCCGCATCTGCGCGCCAATGGCGGGCGGCGGCATACGCATGCCTTCGTGATCGACGACGAACATCGCGTCTGGCCCACCCACGGCTAGGACCGCCGCAATCTGGACAAACGCCCGCGCCTGTGACAAAGCCCGCGCGACAGTCAGGAGACACCCATGACCACCACCCGTTTCGCCCCGTCGCCCACCGGATATATCCATGTGGGCAACCTGCGCACCGCGCTGATGAACTACATGATCGCCGCCAAGGCGGGTGGCACCTTCATCCTGCGCATCGACGACACCGATCCGGAACGCTCCAAGCAGGAATACGTGGACGCGATCAAGTATGACCTCGAGTGGCTGGGCCTGCATTGGGACCGGGTCGAGCGGCAGTCGGAACGGCTCGACCGCTATGCGGAGGCGGCGGACCGGTTGCGCGAAATGGGACGGTTTTACGAGGCGTTCGAGACGCCGACGGAACTGGATCTCAAGCGTAAGAAGCAGCTCAACATGGGCCGCCCGCCGGTCTATGACCGCGCAGCACTGAGCCTCACGGACGAGGATAAGGCGGCCCTGCGCGCCGAGCGCGGTAACGGCGTCTGGCGCTTCAAGCTCGATCAGGAGCGGATCATCTGGCAGGATGGTATTCTGGGCGAGATTTCCATCGACGCGGCCTCGGTCTCTGATCCGGTACTCATTCGCGGCGACGGGCAGGTGCTCTATACCTTGGCCTCCGTGGTGGACGATGTGGAAATGGGTGTAACCCATGTGGTGCGCGGCTCGGACCATGTGACCAATACCGCGACGCAGATCCAGATCATCGAGGCGCTTGGCGGTACACCGCCGCAATTCGCGCATCACTCGCTTTTGACCGGTCCGCAGGGCGAGGCCTTGTCGAAACGGCTCGGCACGCTCAGCTTGCGCGATTTGCGCGCGCGGGGGGTGGAGCCGATGGCACTCCTGAGCCTGATGGCACGGCTTGGCTCGGCCGATCCTGTGGAGTTGCGCAGCGACATGGCAGAGCTGATCGAGGGCTTCGACATCGAGCGGTTCGGTGCCGCGCCGACCAAGTTTGACGAAAACGACCTCTTTCCGCTGACCGCCCGGATCATCGGTGCGCGGCCTTATGAGGCGGTGGCCGGAACCATCGCAGAGATTGGCGTTCCCGACAATCTTGCGCCGCAATTCTGGGAGGTCACGCGCGAGAACGTCACCACGCTCAATGATCTCGAGGCGTGGTGGGCGATGTTTCGCGACGGGGCCGAGCCGGTGATCGAAGAGGACGATCGCGCCTTTATCGCCGAGGCGATGGCGCTCTTGCCAGAGGGGCCGCATGATAATGAGACCTGGGGCAAGTGGACAACGGCCGTCAAGGACACCACGGGGCGCAAGGGCAAGGGCCTGTTCATGCCGCTTCGTCTGGCATTGACTGGACAGGCGCGCGGGCCGGAGATGGCGAAAGTTCTGCCGCTTTTGCAGGTGATCAAGGCAAGAAACTGATCCCGCCGGTCGCGTCGCGCAGACGCCTGCGCTCGCGGTCGAGCGGCAGCGCCGCGTCGGCATACTCGAGCGCGCGCGTGCTCATGTCGCGCGCGGCCTCGGCCAAGTCTGTATCCGGGGCATCTGCAATCCGCCCGAGCGCGTCGAGCAGGCGCAAGGCCACCTCGATCTGATCGGCCCCGTCGCGCGCCGTCCCGGCAAAGGCGTTCTCGATCATCGCGTGACGTGCGGTATCTGGCAGCAAGATGCGCGGGAAAAGCGGTTTGGTCTTTTTCGGGTCGGCATGTGCCCATTCAAGCAGCAGCTTTTCCTGACGGCAAATCACGGCAATTGCGGTGCCCGGATCGTTGATCCCGGGCGAGAGGGCGCGCGAGGCGGTCTCGGACAGCACGAGCAACCCGTAGGAGGCATCCTGCTCAAATGTGCGATGCGTACCGATGGTCAGGCGGCGCGCGATGGCCCCGGTCTCGCCATCCTTGACGCCGGTGGCGTGGCCGATGATCTGTCCCTCGACTAGATAGTCGCCCGGACGGGCATAGAGATAGACCCGCGTCTGATCGGATTTCAGCCGCTCGCTGATGCCCGGCATATCGATGAACTGCACATAGCCCGACGCCGGGGCCGTGAGCGAGCTGGCCTGTGCGGGAATGGCCGTCTCCTGCGTCATCACCACCCCCCCAAGAGAGGGCAGGCGGCGGGCGCGGATGAGGCAGGCGCGCGCGGCGGCCTCGGTCGCCTCGAGCGTGGCATCCATGCTGCCGAGGTCGCTGAGATGGTGAATCCAGCGCAAGAGCGCCAGCAATACCAGCACAACGACAGCCACGGTGAAGCCGAGAACCAGCACGCTGGAGCCTTCGGGATAAACGTTCGACTTGATCAGGATGATTGAACTGAGCGCATAGACGAAGGCCCCGATAAAGACCGCAAGCGCGGTATGCGTGGTGGTGTCGGCCAGCAGGATACGGTGCACGCGCGGGGTGGTCTGCTGCGCCGCCGCGTTATGCGCCGTTACCATGACGTTGAGCGAGAAGGTGCTGACCGCGAGCATGCCAGAGGCAAGGATCGACAGGATCGGCATCACCGATTCGGTAGTGAAGCGGTCTTTCAGCGCCGTGGGGATCTGGTCTTCGAGCAGGATCGATACCGCCGCTGCCAGCACGGCGAGCAGGGCGAAAAGGCTGACCCGCAGCCAGAGCTTGCGGCTGAGCCGCAAGAGGGTCATGACCCATGTCGAGAGGAAATTGAACTTCATCGCACGCGCCTCCTGTCACCGATCCGAGACTCGATAGTGGCGCGCCTGCCAGGGCCTGTCGATGGGTGGCCTTGCGTCATTCTTGGGCCGCGATAATCGGCGGGCCGAGCCGGGCGAGGTGCAGGTCAGTCAACTCTCGCTCTGCGCCGCTCAGAACCTGATGCCGGGGATAGCGCGGGGCGGCGCGGTCATCGAGAATGGGCGCGTCCCAGCCGTGGGTGGTTTCGAAGAACCGCGTCACCCCGGCCTCGCCGAACTCGCGCAGATAGCCCTGCACCACCACATCGACATAGCTGAGCAGGATGGGATGTGCCTCGGTCGGTGCGCCGTGATGGCCGTCGGGAATTGTATAGACCGCGATCTCTGGCGCATGCGGTAGGGCGTGGCGCACCTGATGCGCGGCGGGCGCGCGGATATAGGCCGCCTCGCGCGCATCGAGCGCGGGCCAGTCTGCCCCGGGGACCGGCGCGATCAGCCCGTCGATCTCAGACCCCTCTTCGGGCACCACCGTCAGATAGGCCACCGGTCGCAGATCGGTGTGCCGCCAGATGCGCCGCCAGCCTCTGAGATGGGCCGCCTGCGCATCGTCGAACACATGGGTGGCTCGGTTCACGAGGCTGCCATAGCCGAAGAAATATGCATCCTGCATGAAGGTTTCGCCGCTCCTTTGATCTGAATCATGGTTTTTCAGTAGTCTCGGGGCAATCCTCGCCGAATTCAAGCAAGGGAACCAGACACCATGCGGATCACCAAACGCACCAATATCGCCATCCGCCTGCTCATGTTCTGCGCGGCCAATGAGGGGCGTCTGGTCACCAAGTCCGAGATCGCAGAACGTTGCAACACTTCTGAAAGCCACTTGGCACAGGTCATCAACAAATTGGGTCAGCTTGGGTTCCTGCATACGCAGCGCGGGCGTAGCGGCGGCGTGACCCTTGGCCGACCGATGTCGGAGATCCGGGTGGGCGAGGTGTTTCGTCGGCTGGAAGAAAACACCCCCGTCGCCGAGTGCTTTGCCGATGTGGACAATACCTGCCCGCTGACCGAAGCCTGCCGATTGCGGGTGGCGCTCGTGGACGCGGTCGAGGCGTTTTATGCCCATCTCGACGAGGTGACGCTCGATGCTCTGGTCTGCGACAACGAGGCGCTTTTCACGATTTTTTCAGCCGTGCCCTGCATGAAACGGGCTTGAAGGCCTGCGCGCGGTATACTAGCGTGCACGCTGACTGGACAGGGAGAACTGGCGCGTGCCAGTGCCGAAGGAGCAACCGCCCCGGAAACTCTCAGGCAACAGGGACCTGCCCGGTCAAATGAACTCTGGAGAGACCCGGCTGCGACACGCGGGGCGCCGAAGGGATAGCGATCTCAGGCGAAAGGACAGAGGGGGCATCGCGGCGCAGCCTGTCGGCTTGCGTCTTGTCGGTGCCGGAGCGATCAGCACATGATCCGGCCCGGAGGGATAGGGAAGGACGCTGATGGCTGATCTGGAAATCACACCGCTCAACGCTCTGCACCGCGAATTGGGGGCCAAAATGGTGCCCTTTGCGGGTTATGACATGCCGGTGCAATATCCCATGGGCGTGATGAAGGAACATCTGCATTGCCGCGGCAAGGCGGGGCTCTTCGACGTCAGCCACATGGGGCAGGTGATCCTGCGCGCGCCGGGCGGCTATGCAGAGGTGGCCCGCGCGATAGAGGCACTGGTGCCGGTCGACCTGCTGGGTCTGGGCGTGATGCGGCAGCGCTACGGGTTTTTCACCAATGAGGATGGCGGCATTCTCGATGACCTGATGCTGGCCAATCGTGGCGATCACATGTTCGTCGTGGTCAATGCCGCCTGCAAGGCCGACGATATCGCGCATATGCGGGCCGGGCTGTCGGGCGTCGAGGTCGAGGAGGTCACCGACCGCGCACTTTTGGCCCTTCAGGGGCCTGCCGCCGAGGCTGTTTTGGAGGCAATGGTGCCGGGTGTGGCTGCGATGCGGTTCATGGATGTCGGCATCATCGACACCGACTTCGGAGATCTGTGGATCTCGCGTTCGGGTTATACCGGCGAGGATGGCTATGAGATCTCAGTGACCGAAGATCAGGCTGAACCATTGGCGCGTGCGCTGCTGGCGAATGAGGCGGTGGCGCCCATCGGCCTCGGCGCGCGTGACAGCCTGCGGCTGGAGGCGGGCCTGTGCCTCTATGGCCACGATATCGACACCACCACCAGCCCGGTTGAGGCGAGTCTCAACTGGGCCATCCAGAAGGTGCGCCGCGCAGGCGGCGACCGGGCCGGGGGTTTTCCGGGTGCCGCGCGAATTCTGAATGAGCTGCAGACCGGCGCAGCCCGCGCCCGCGTCGGCCTGCGCCCCGAAGGCCGTGCGCCGATGCGCGAGGGCACGCCGCTTTTCGCCTCAGCCGAGGGTGGCGATCCAGTCGGCCATGTCACCTCCGGTGCCTTCGGGCCTATGATCGAAGGGCCGATGTCAATGGGCTATGTCCCCGCTGACATGGCCACCGAGGGAAACGAGCTTTTCGGGGAGGTGCGCGGCAAGCGCCTGCCTGTCCGGGTGGCAAAGCTGCCCTTCACCCCCGCCAATTTCAAACGCTGAACCAGCATCAGGGAGCACAAGATGAAATTCACCGAAGAACATGAATGGCTGCGCGACGAGGACGGTGTTATTGTCGTGGGCATCACCGAACATGCCAGTGAACAGTTGGGCGATGTGGTCTTTGTCGAACTGCCCGAGGTCGGCAAGCAGGTCACCAAGGATGACGAGATCGTTGTGATCGAGAGCGTCAAGGCGGCCTCGGACATCCTCGCCCCCATCGACGGCGAGATCGTCGAGGTCAACGAGACGCTCACCGATGAGCCCGGCAAGGTCAATGACGACCCGCAGGGCGATGCGTGGTTCTTCAAGATGAAGCCGAGCGAGCCCAGCCAGATGGACGACCTGATGGATGAGGCCGCCTACAAGAAATACATCGGCTGAGGTTTCGCCCTCAGAGAGAGTATTTTTGGAAAGATGAAGCAGGGGGCCGGCGCGCGCCGCCCCCGGATGCGATGAGGACACCGCCATGCCGTTCAAAGCGACCGACTATCTGCCTTATGATTTCGCCAATCGCCGCCATATCGGACCCTCGCCAGAGGAGATGGGCGAGATGTTCGAGGTGCTGGGCGTGGAAACGCTGGAGGCGCTTATCGACGAGACTGTGCCAAAATCCATCCGGCAGGAGGCTCCGCTCGATTTCGGCAAGCCCAAGTCGGAAAGCGAACTGCTGCATCACATGTGGCAGACAGCCTCAAAGAACAAGGTGCTGACCTCGCTGATCGGGCAGGGCTATCATGGCACGGTCACGCCCCCGGCGATCCAGCGCAATATCTTCGAGAACCCTGCCTGGTACACAGCCTATACCCCCTATCAGCCGGAAATCAGCCAGGGGCGGCTGGAGGCGCTGTTGAATTTCCAGACCATGGTCAGCGACCTCACGGGTCTGGAGATTGCCAATGCGTCGCTTCTCGATGAGGCGACGGCGGCGGCCGAGGCGATGACCATGGCGCAGCGCGTCGCCAAGTCCAAGGCGCGGGCTTTCTTTGTCGACGAGAACTGCCACCCGCAGAACATCGCCGTGATGCAGACCCGCGCGGCACCTCTGGATATCGAGGTGATCGTCGGCGCGCCCGAGGAGATGGAGGCCAGCAAGGTATTCGGCGCGATCTTCCAGTATCCCGGCACGCATGGAGGGCTGCGCGATTTCAGCGCCGAGATCGCGGCATTGCACGAGGGCAAGGCCATCGGCATCGTGATCGCCGATCCGCTGGCGCTGACCCTGCTGAAGGAGCCGGGGGCCATGGGGGCCGACATCGCCGTGGGCTCGACGCAGCGGTTCGGCGTGCCGGTGGGCTATGGCGGCCCGCATGCCGCTTACATGGCCACCAAGGATGCCTATAAGCGCGCCCTGCCGGGGCGGATCGTGGGGGTGAGCGTGGACAGTCACGGCAACCGCGCCTACCGCCTCAGCCTGCAGACCCGCGAACAGCATATCCGCCGCGAGAAGGCCACCTCGAATGTCTGCACTGCGCAGGCGCTGTTGGCCGTTATGGCGTCGATGTATGCCGTTTTCCACGGGCCCAAGGGCCTGCGCGCCATCGCGCAGCGCATCCACCGCAAGACCGTGCGGTTGGCCAAGGGGTTGGAGGCGGCGGGCTTTCATGTCGAACCGGGTGATTTCTTCGATACGATCACCGTCGATGTGGGTCTGTTGCAGCGCGGCGTGTTGCAATCGGCGGTGCGCGAGGGCGTGAACCTGCGCCGCGTCGGCGATACCAAGATCGGAATCACTTTGGATGAGCGCACCCGCACCAAGACCGTGGAGGCGGTCTGGCGCGCCTTTGGCATCATCATGGAGGACAGCGACTTCACACCCGAGTATCGCATCCCTGAGGTGCTGCAGCGCGAGAGTGCTTATTTGACTCATCCGATCTTTCACATGAACCGGGCCGAGACTGAGATGATGCGCTACATGCGCCGTCTGGCGGATCGCGATCTGGCGCTCGACCGGGCAATGATCCCGCTTGGGTCCTGCACGATGAAGCTCAATTCCGCCGCCGAGATGATGCCGGTCAGCTGGCGCGAATTCTCGCTGCTGCATCCCTTTGTCCCGGCGGATCAGGCGCTTGGGTACAAGGAGATGATCGACGATCTGTCGGCCAAACTGTGCGACATCACCGGCTATGCCGCGATTTCGATGCAGCCCAATTCTGGCGCGCAGGGGGAGTATGCGGGCCTCTTGAGCATCGCGGCCTATCACCGCGCCAATGGCGAGGGGCATCGCAAGGTGTGTCTGATCCCCGTCAGCGCGCATGGCACCAACCCGGCGAGCGCGCATATGGTGGGCTGGGATGTGGTCGTCGTGAAATCCGCCGATAACGGCGATATCGACGTTGAAGATTTCCGCGCCAAGGCCGAGAAACACTCGGACAACCTTGCCGGCTGCATGATCACCTACCCCTCGACGCATGGCGTCTTCGAGGAGACGGTGCGCGACGTCTGTGCCATTACCCACGAACACGGCGGGCAGGTCTACATCGACGGCGCAAACATGAACGCGATGGTAGGGCTTGCACGGCCCGGTGACGTGGGCGGCGACGTGAGCCATCTCAACCTGCACAAGACCTTCTGCATTCCGCATGGTGGCGGCGGGCCCGGCATGGGGCCGATCGGCGTCAAGGCGCATCTGGTGCCGCATCTTCCGGGCCATCCGGCGACGGGCGGCGAAGAGGGGCCGGTGAGTGCCGCGCCCTATGGCTCGCCCTCGCTGCTGCCGATTTCATGGGCCTATTGCCTGATGATGGGCGGCGCGGGCCTGACGCAGGCGACGCGGGTGGCGATCCTCAATGCCAACTACATCGCCAAGCGGCTGGAGGGGGCCTATGACGTGCTCTACAAAGGGCCGACGGGACGGGTGGCGCATGAATGCATCCTAGATACCCGCCCCTTCGAGAAGAGCGCGGGCGTCACCGTGGACGATATCGCCAAGCGGCTGATGGATTGCGGCTTTCACGCGCCCACGATGAGCTTTCCGGTGCCCGGCACGCTGATGGTGGAGCCGACCGAGAGCGAGACCAAGGCCGAACTGGACCGCTTCATCGACGCGATGCTGGCCATCCGTCAGGAGATCCGCGACATCGAAGAGGGGCGGATGGAGGCCGAGAACAACCCGCTCAAGAACGCGCCGCACACGATGGAGGATCTCATTCGCGAGTGGGACCGGCCCTATAGCCGCGAACAGGGCTGTTTCCCGCCGGGAGCGTTCCGGGTGGACAAGTACTGGCCGCCGGTCAACCGGGTGGACAATGTCTATGGCGACCGGCACCTGATCTGCACTTGCCCGCCGCTTGAGGACTATGCCGAGGCGGCGGAATAGGACCGCAAGAAATAAGGCGGCCCTACGGGGCCGCCTTTTTACTATCAAATATCTGTCTAAAATGGCATTCGGCACGTCAGACGCGCCGAATACGCGACAGGAACGGTTGCGCCATCACTCACAATCACCCGATCTGTTCACGTAGGCTCACGCTAATGTGAATATGCTTAGGCTGTCATACCCCAATTAGGGTATGAGGCCGCCATTTCACACTCAATCCCCGAGAAGAGGCATGAGCCGATCAAGCACATCGCGCCAGTGGCGGAAGAAGGCGAGCTGTCCGGCATCCTCGAAAAGGTGAAATTCGATCCAGTCATGATCGCGGCGAAACTCGTCATAGGTGGCGACGGGCACCTGCGGATCCTGTGCGCCGTTCATCAGGATCAGTGGCACCTGGCCGCGCAGCGCAGTGAGATCACTCGTCCAGTCGGTCAGTTGCCCGGCGACGAGTTGACGAGAGAACGCCTCGTGCGCGCAATGGGTCTTCGAAAGCGCGACGTCCGAGCCGGTGACGAAGGCTTCGTAGACCTCGCGTTCTTCGAAGGTGGCGATGTCGGCTGCGGAATTTCCAAAGACCGCGTGAATGAACCCGCGCTTGCCAAGCTTCTGTGCCAGAAGAAAACCGGCCTTGACCATGAACGGCAGCAGATGGGGCGTATATTTGGCACCGGCCATGATAAAGCGATGCCATTTATCCATCCGCTCGAACTGTTCGCGGCGGGTGAGGGGCAGCATGCCGGAACAAGCGATGATCCCGGTGAAGAACCCGGGGTTGGCGCGAGCCAATCGTACCGCATAATATGTATCCCCGCTGAGCGCGATGATCGGGCAGTGACCCACCCCTTCGGCGGCCAGCACCAGCATCGTGTCCTGAACCAGGGCGGTATCATAATCCACGCCCCGGCCCACCATGTCGGAACCGCCATAGCCCGGACGCAGCGGCACGATGATCCGCAAGCCGCGCGCGGTGGCGCAAGCCTCGGCTGAGGCGGGCCAGCGGACCAGTCCGAAATCAAGCGGCAGGTAGAGCACCGGGCGTCCCTGCGGCGCGCCGAGCACCAGATAGTCCACCCGCCGCCCATCAAAGGCCCGCAGCGAATGAAAATCACGCTCGGCAAGCGTGGCGGACCCACGGCAGACGTCGTGTCGGCCAGTGGCCGAGCGCACCGTCAACGCCGTCATGTCGATCATCGACAGCGCCAGACGCACCAGCTCAAGTTGCGAATGGGTTTCGGTCTTGGCGAGGATCGACTTGATCTGCGCCCGGATCGTATCCACAGACCGGTCCCGATCCATAGCGATATCAGTCACGCTGCGGCAATCGACCAGATGACACAGGATATCGGCCTCAGTGGCCGTGAGATTGAAGGCTTGACGCAGGATGTCGCAGAAACCCTTGGGCAGGCTGACCTCGTTCGAGGCCGCGAGGACCAGCACCGTGCCATCGGCGGCAACGCAGCGTTGCAGGCGAAAGACGATCAGGTGATCGGCACGCTGCGAGCGTACGCGCAGGACGGCGCTGTCTTTGGCGCGGTCCTCAAAGAGCAGGGCGAGCGTGTCGGCGACCGCCTCCCTGTCGGCGTCATGAATCGGCAGATCGCCGAGATGTGCCTGTGTGGGCAATTGCATCACAACGCGTGCAGCGGCATTCGCCGCGCGGATATCATTGTTCCGGTCGAGCAGTGCTGCGGGAACGCGGTCGAAGGGCGCCAGGATGGATTCGAGATCCTCGGCTGTTGTGCCGGGCGTCGGGACCGTGACCTTGACCCGGTCGAGAAACTCGGTCGCGCGGCGGAAATGCGCGGCGATACGCGGGTCGTCCAGCAGGCGCGGCGCGTTCAGATCGACCCGCGCCCGCAATGGCCCGACCGTGCTCTCCCAATGGTCGAGAAGGGCCTCGTATCCGGCCGGATCAAGCGCGACATCGTAGAGACGATCAAGCGTCGCAGCCCGGTCCTCATCGGACAGGGTTATTTCATCGTCTTCACCCGTAGCGCGCGGCCTGGACGTCATAAGAAAATTCCGAAAACTAACATGATTGAGGCCCCGAGGGCCATTTATACATGCCGTTATGGCGGATTTATGGCAATGAAAAACTGATGCTTCCCGCTCAATCCTCGAGAAGGCAGGCGAAATGATCGCGCAAGCGGTGCCATGTGGGCTGGTTCGACGCGCAGAGCAGAAACCCCTTTGTGATCGCTGTGTTGTAGTCGCGCCCGTCAAGCATCCGCGCGACACCTCCCGCCTGTTGGCAGATCAGCACGCCCGCTGCGTGATCCCAAGGGTTGAGCACGCCGGACAGCGTGAAATCCACCGCGCCCTGCGCCAGCAGGCGGTATTCGTGGCACGAACAGCGCAAGGCAAAACACCGGGCCAGTGTCGCGAGAAGCGGGGCTACGCGCTCCTGCTGCTCCTGTGGCATGAGATAGAAATGGATGTAGCCTTGCAGATCCGCTAGGTCACCGCCCTTTGAGACGCGTATCGCGCGTTCGGACCCGAGGGCTGCGGCAAGGCGCGCGGGGCTTGCCTCATCGGCGATGATCCAATCGTCGGAGACCGGATCATGCAGCAACCCCAAAACCGGGCGGCCAAAGCGGGTGACGGCGATGATCACCCCGAAGAGCGGCAGGCCGTGGACGAAATTCCAGGTGCCGTCGACCGGGTCAATGATGAAGGCGAGTTCTGCTTCGGCCACCGCATCGCGCAAATCCGGGTTCTCGGCCACGGCCTCTTCGCCCACGATCAGGGCATGCGGAAACATCCGTTGCAGCCCGCGCGCCAGCATCGCCTCGGCCTGACGGTCGGCCTCGGTCACCAGATCTGTCGGCCCGGACTTGGTGTCGGCCTCGGCGCGGGTCACCGTGCGGAAAAGTGGCATGATCTCGGCCCGCGAGGCGCGGCGCACGAGATTGACGAGGGCGGTCTGCTGCGCGGCTGTCAGCGGAGGAGAAAGCGGGATGGGCAGCGAATCACTCATGAGCACTCCTGTCGATGCGCGCATGCAGTGCCAGCCGGGTTGCGCAAAATCAACGTGGCGTTTGGTGACGGGATCATCGACCGGCTTACGCCGACCGATCCGCCGGGGGTTTCACCCCCGGACACCCGAGAGTATTTTTGCCAAAAAGAAGGGGCTATTCGCGGGCCCGCAGGATGCGGGCGGGGCGGGCGCGTAGCGGGCGCAGGGCAAAGGCGAGACCGGCCAGCAATGTGACCGCAATGCCGCCCGCGACGATGGCAAGCGCCGAGGGCCAGATCACCGTGAAGGGCGTCTCCATCACGAAATGGCTGACCGCCCAGCCCCCGCCGATGCCCGCCGCCAGCGCCACGCCGCCTGCGGCGGTGCCCAGAAGAATGGCGCGCAGCGCGATGCTGGTCAGGATCTGCGCGCGCGACGCGCCAAGCGTCTTGAGGATCGCGGCCTCATAGGTGCGCGCGCGCGCGTCCGCCGCCGCCGCCCCGATCAGCACCAGAAAGCCCGTGAGCAGCGTGACCGACGCCCCCCAGGAGGTGGCAGAGGCGAGGCTGGCCAGAAGATCCGTCACCCGCATCAGCGCGTCGCGCACATTGATCGCGGTCACGTTCGGGTAGCGGTCGGTGACCTCGCGCAGGATCGCCTCTTCGGCGGCCTCGCTGTCGGCATAGACCGTGGCGATGAAGGTATGCGGCGCACCGGCAAGGGCGGAGGGGTTCATCAGCATGACAAAGCCCATGCCGACGCTGGAGAAATCGACCTCGCGCAGCGAGGTGATGGGCGCGGTGATATCCCGTCCGAGGATGTTGACGGTTATCTCGTCGCCGAGGCCGATGCCCATTTCCGCCGCCTCTTCGGCAGCGAAGCTGAGCTGCGGCTGCCCCGTGTAATCATTGCCCCACCAGTCGCCTGCGGTGAGGGTGGTGCGTGCGGGCAGCGTCTCGGCATAGCTGATCGCGCGGTCGCCTTCGACCACCCAATGCCCCGGGGCCACCTCGCGCGCCGGGCGGTCGTTGATGCGGCTGATGATGCCGCGCAGCATCGGGGCGTGGTCGATGCGGCTGACCGCCGGGTCGGTCTCCAGCCGGTCGAGGAACCACGGCATCTGGTCCTTTTGCAGATCGACGAAGAAGAAGGAAGGCGCGCGCTCGGGCAGGTCTCCGGCGATGGCGCGGCGCAGGTTGCCGTCGATCTGTCCGACGGCGGCGAGCACCGTGAGGCCCAGCCCGAGCGAGAGCATGACCGGGGCGGCGGTGCTGCCCGGCCCGCCGATGGCCCCAAGCGCCCAGCCAAGCGCGGGACGGCTGCGTAGACGGGGACGCAGGGCGCGGGCGGCACGCTGAACCCCGAGTGCCGCGAGGCTAAGCGCACCGAGCGCGCCGAGGATGCCGCCTGCTGTCCAGAGGGTGAGCGCCAGGTTGCCGGAAAAGAGCGCCGCCGCAGTCAGCAAAAGGCCGATAAGCACAAGCGTGGCAATAATATAGGGCATGCCGGGCCAGCCGTGACGTGCGCCCGCCGCCTCGCGGTAGAGCGCCGCTGCGCGCACTTCGCGCGCCCGGGCAAGGGGCCAGAGGGTGAAGATCAGAACGCTGAGCACGCTGTAGAGCGTCGCCTCGATCATCGGGGCGGGATAGGCGGCAAAGACCGCAGGCACCGGCAGGCGCGCGGCGATGAACGGCCCCAGCAGGACCGGCAGACCGACGCCGAGGATCAGACCGCCGATGATGCCGAGAACGGCCAGAACACCGACCTGAAGAAAGTAAGTCAGAAAGATCGTCCGCTGATCCGCGCCGAGGCTGCGCAATGTGGCGATGACCTGCACCTTGCCCGCGAGATAGCTGCGCAGCGCTGCGGAGATGCCGACGCCGCCCACGGCAAGGCCCGAGAGCCCAACGAGCACGAGGAACGCCCCGAGGCGGGTGACGAATTCGGCGACGCGGGGGCTGGCGTTGCGGGCGTCGTTCCAGCGAAAGCCACTGCCGTCCAGTTCCTCGGTCGCGCGACGCTCCATCGCGGCGAGATCGGTGCCGGGCGGCAGGGTCAGCCGGTATTTCGAGGTGAAGAGCGAGCCGGGCGACAGCAGCCCCGAGCCGTCAAGCGCCGCGCGCGTGACGATAGTGCGGGGACCGAGACCGAAGCCCGCCCGCGAGGGGTCAGGCTCGCGCACCAGTTCGGCCATGAGGCGAAACTCCTGCTCTCCAAGTCGAAACGTATCGCCGATGTCGAGGCCGAGGCGGGAAATCAAGAGCGGCTGCATCACCGCGCCGGGCAGGTCATTCGCCCCGGCAAGCGCCACCTTGAGCGGCATGTCGGGGGATATTTCTATCTCTCCGACAAGGGGATAGGCGCTATCGACGGCCTTGACCTGCGTGAGTTCGCGTGTGCCCTCGGGTCCGAGCGCCATGGAGCGGAAATCGGCGATTTCCGAGACGTCGAGTGCCGCGCCCTCCATCCAGTCTCGCTCGGCCTCGGTGGCGAAGCGGTAGGTCAGTTCGAGTTCGGCGTCGCCCCCCAGAAGCGCCGCCCCCTGATCGGCGAGCCCCGCGCGCACGCTTTCGCGCAGGGTGCCGACGGCGGCGATGGCGGCCACGCCGAGGATCACGCAGGCGAGAAAGATGCGAAACCCGCGCAAGCCGCCACGCAGCTCTCGCCGGGCGAATTTCGCCGCTGTTCTCACACTCATGCGGTGTCCTCGATGCGCCCGTCGCGCAGGCTGATCACGCGGTCGCAGCGCGTGGCGAGATCGGAATCGTGGGTCACCAGAACCAGCGTCGCGCCGTGGCGGTCGCGCAATCCGAAGAGCAACTCGATGATCGTCTCGCCGGTGGTGCTGTCGAGGTTGCCGGTGGGCTCATCGGCGAGGATGATCGCCGGACGCGGTGCAGCGGCGCGGGCGAGCGCCACGCGCTGTTGTTCGCCGCCCGAAAGTTGTGAGGGGTAATGCCCGGCGCGGTCCGCAAGCCCGACAGTGGTGAGTTCCTCAAGCGCGCGGGCGTCAGCATCGGGCGCGCCCGCCAGTTCCAGCGGTGTCGCGACATTTTCCAGCGCGGTCATCGTCGGGATGAGGTGAAAGGATTGAAAGACGACACCGAAATTGTCACGGCGCAGGCGGGCAAGCTGATCCTCGGTCTGCGCGCCGAGATCGTGCTCGAGCGCGCGGACGGTGCCGCCGGTGGCGCGCTCCAGCCCGCCCATCAGCATGAGCAGCGAAGATTTGCCGGAGCCGGAGGGGCCGACCAGGCCGACACTCTCGCCCCGGTGGACATCCAGCGTGATCCCGTGGAGTATCCGGACGAGACCGGTATTCCCCTCCAGTGCAAGCGAGGCATCGGAGAGGGACAGAAGAGGAGAGTTCATGCGTTTGCGCCTGATTGAAAAGGGTTTTTTGACATATGGGGCCCTGCGGGGGATGGGCAAGGTCTTAGCCGTGATCGGCGCGCTTGTCAGCCCGGCAAGCGCGGCAGAACCGGTCACGGTTTTGGCATTGGGTGACAGTCTGACCCAGGGCTACGGGTTGCCCGAGGAAGGTGGCTTTGTTCCCCAGATGCGGAATTGGCTGAAAGGTCAAGGGGTTGAGGCCGACCTGATCAACGCCGGCGTATCCGGGGATACCACGGCGGGCGGGGCCGCGCGGGTGGACTGGAGCCTGACGCCCGAGGTTGACGCGATGATCGTGACGCTTGGCGGCAATGACCTATTGCGTGGCATTGACCCGGCGGTTAGCCGCCGAAACATAGAAACAATTCTAGATGTGGCCGAGGAGCGCGGTGTCGAGGTCTTGCTGGTCCCGATGGCTGCGCCGGGCAATTACGGGGCCACTTACAAGGCCGAGTTCGACGCGATTTACCCCGAATTGTCGGAGGCTTACGACGCGATGCTGGCGGCGGAGTTCTTTGCCGGCCTGGGCGAAGGCGACCCGGCGACGTTGCAGCGCTATTTTCAGCCCGACGGCATCCATCCCAATGCCGAAGGGGTGCGGCGGATCGTCGAGACGTTGGGGCCGCATGTGGCTGAGCTGATCGCCACCACGAAATGAAACCGCGCAATGAAAAAGGGCCCGCGCGGGGCCCAATTCCGTCAAATCTGTCAACGCCTTAGGCGAGGGTGATGTTCGACGCGGATTCACGACCGTCACGGCCGGCTTCGATGTCGAAATTCACTTTCTGGTCGTCGGCCAGACCGGTCAGACCGGCGCGCTCAACGGCGGAAATATGGACGAACACGTCCTTGCCGCCGCCATCGGGAGCGATGAAGCCGTAGCCTTTTGTGGAATTGAACCATTTCACGGTGCCAGAAGCCATCGTTCTGATCTCCTTCAGTTTTTTGCTGCCCGCGGGACTGCGGCAGCCCGGCTCTGTCGTGCAAGATCGAGTGACTGAGCCGTAGAAGGAGCAGATGGTCGATAGTGGTAACGTCGCGACCTCGAGTATGGGATTGAGACTTTTGAAAATCAAGTATGATCGCGAAGGGCCGTCGGACGAGTTGCAGAATTCAGCCCGCGATTGTCCCATTCATGAACCGGGACGCGCGCCCCGGTCCGGTGGTGTTATCCGCTGTCCTAGAGAACGGTGACCACGGTTCCGACAGGCACGCGTTCATAGAGATCCTGCACATGGTCGTTGATCATGCGGATGCAGCCGTTCGAGACCGAGCGCCCGATTGAGGATGGCTGCGTTGTGCCGTGGATACGGTAATAGGTGTCACGCCCGTTCTGAAATAGGTAGAGCGCACGCGAGCCGAGCGGGTTCTCTGGGCCGCCGGGCTGGACGTAGTCGTTGTCCTTGAAGCGGCCATAGGTTCGCGGCTCGCGTTCGATCATCTCATTTGTCGGGCGCCACGTGGGCCATTTCTTCTTGACGTCGATGGTGGCGGTGCCGCTGAATTCCAGTCCCGCACGACCCACCCCCACGCCATAGCGGCGGGCGCGGCCCGGTTCGGTGACCAGATACAGGAAATGCGCCCGCGGCAGCACGATCAACTGACCGGGCTGGTATTTCGTGTCGAACGTCACCTCTTGGGGCGTGAATTTCGCATCAAGCTCAAAGGCCCGGGCAAGGCCCGGCACAAGCGCAGGTGCAATGGCGGCAAGGCCGGTCGCGAGAAAATGGCGGCGATGGGTCATGGACAAACCTCCTGAACGGGATGTCGTCGTTATACCGAGGCGATGCAAGAGCGCAAAAACCAAATGTGCTTTGGGACTGCCACGCGTTGCCAACTGTGGCCTTGCGGTCGCGTCAGATGGCGGCCCAGTCGTCGAACCGCCACGGCAGGGGGCGACGATAGACCGGCGGCTGCGCCAGGTTTGACGGGTAGCTGGGGCGTTGCATGGCGGCACCTTTCGTGTGGTTGCTCTTACAAGGTGGTGGCGGTCAGGGGACGTACCAGAGCCGCTCGGCGGAATGTGAGGTCTCGTGATGCAGGTGCTTTGGTGTTGCCCGCCGGGTTGCATCAGCGGCGCATTGGCCGCCGCCGCGCAGATGCGCCGCACGACCTTGACGCCCCCTATCGAAAACAGCACTGTCCGCGCGACTTGACCGAGGAGCTGGAATGGCCAGATCGACCCCCCCCTTTGCCGCTTTTGAGTGGATGATCGCGTGGCGCTATCTGCGCGCCAAGCGCGCCGAGGGGGGCGTGAGCGTGATGACTTGGATCAGCCTGGTCGGCATAACGTTGGCGGTATTCGCGCTGATTGCGACGCTTTCCGTCCGCTCGGGATTTCGGGCGGAATTCGTCGATACGATCCTGGGGGCGAATGCGCATGTCACGATCTACAATGCGGGTACTGTCGATGCCCAGACAGGCCGCATAGATCGCACCATCGAGGATTACCAGGCGATGGCGGCGCGGGTGCGCGACGTATCGGGCGTTACCCGCGTGGCCCCGCTGGTCAAGGGGCAGGTTATGGCCAGTGCGCGTGACCGCAACGCGGGGGTACAGGTGTTCGGCATCGCGCCGGAAGATCTGCGCACCATTCCGCGCGTGGCCGATCCAGAGACCTCGCAAGGCGATATCGCGCAGTTTGACCAGGGCATCGCCATAGGCTCGGGGGTGGCGCAGGAACTGGGCGTGACGGTCGGCGAGCGGATCAAGCTGATTTCGCCCAATGGGGTCAAGACACCGCTTGGCACAAGCCCGCGCGTCAACGCTTACGAAGTGGTCTATATCTTCACCGCAGGGCGCTATGACATCGACCGGGTGCGGGTCTATCTGCCGTTTGCCGAGGCGCAGAGTTTTTTCAACCGCGACGGGCGCGCGGATGAGCTGGAGGTCATGGTCGAGGCGCCCGAGAACGTCGATGACATGACGCTACCCCTGCTGCGGGCGGCTGGCGAGCGGTCGCAGATATGGACATGGCAGGATTCGAGCGGGTCGTTCCTGCGCGCGCTGGAGGTCGAGGATAACGTGATGTTCGTGATCCTCTCGATCCTCGTGCTGATCGCGGCGATGAACATCACCTCCGGGCTGATCATGCTGGTCAAGAACAAGGGGCGCGATATCGGCATCTTGCGCACCATGGGGTTGAGCGAGGGCTCGGTGCTGCGCATCTTCTTCATCTGCGGTGCCTTTACCGGGCTGATCGGCACGGCGGCGGGGGTCATTCTGGGGTGCCTTTTCGCGATCTATATCGACCCGATCTTCAGTTTTGTGAATGTGCTGATGGGTGGGCAGGTCTGGGATCCGTCGATACGCGGCATCTATCATCTGCCGGCACAGTTGCAGGCGGGCGATGTGCTGTCTGCGGTGGTGCTCTCGCTGGGGCTGTCTTTTGTCGTGACGATCTTTCCGGCGCGGCGGGCGGCGCGGATGAACCCGGTGGAGGCGCTGCGCTATGAGTGAGGCGATGCTGCGGCTGACGGGGATTGAGAAGACCTACAACAAGGGGCAGACCGGCGAGGTGCAGGTGCTGGCGGGGGCCGATCTGACGCTGGCGAAAGGCGAGATGGTGGCGCTCGTGGCGCCCTCTGGGGCAGGCAAGTCGACGCTCTTGCATATCGCGGGGCTCTTGGATGTGGCTGATGCGGGCCGGGTCGAGATCGGTGGCGAGGACATGACCGGGCTGAGCGACCGGCGGCGCACGGCGGTGCGGCGGCAGGAGGTCGGGTTCGTCTATCAGTTCCACCACCTGCTGCCCGAGTTCAGCGCGCTGGAAAACATCGTGCTTCCGCAACTGGCCAATGGTGTGGCGCGCAAATCTGCGCAGGCGCGGGCGCAAGAATTGCTGGAGCAGGTCGGCGTGGGGGCGCGTGCCGGGCACCGCCCCTCGGCCATGTCCGGTGGAGAACAGCAACGTGTTGCCTTTTGCCGGGCGCTTGCCAATAGCCCGCGCGTTTTGCTGGCCGATGAGCCGACCGGCAATCTCGATCCCGGCACTTCGGATCAGGTGTTCGGGGCGCTGACGGGGTTGGTGCGGGGCACTGGCCTGTCGGCCCTGATTGCCACGCATAACCTTGATCTGGCCGCGCGGATGGACCGGGTCGTCAAGCTCGACCAGGGGCAAATCGTGGCGGGCTGAGCGACGCGCGTTTCGCCGTCGCTGAAGGCAGGTTCAGAAGGTCTGAATTGACCTCTGGCAGGGCACGGACCATAGCTGTCTCTGACACAAGCGGAGGCGGGATGGTGCAAATTTCCCTGAACGAGATCGAGGCAAGGACCTGCGCGGCGCTGATCCGGCACGGTGCGCAGCCGTGGATCGCCGAAGAGGTGGCGTGCGCGGTGCGCAAGGCGGAAAGCGTCGGCAATCGGATTTGCGGGCTCTACTATCTCGAAAGTTATTGCCAGCAATTGCAGACCGGGCGCGTCAAGGGCGATGTGGAACCCGAGGTGACGCAGCCGCGCCCGGGCGCCGTTCTCGTGGATGCTAAATTCGGTTTCGCGCAGCCCGCCTTTGCCCGGGGGATCGACCGGGCGGCGGGGGCGGCGCGGGCCTGCGGTGTGGCGAGCCTTGCGGTGGGGCACGCGCATACCTGCACCTCGCTGGGGTATTTCACCGAACAGATCGCGGATCGCGGCCTGATTGGTCTGGGGATGACCAATGCCTCGCCCATCGTGGCGGCACCGGGTGGCAAGACGCGGGTCATTGGCACCAACCCGATCGCCTTTTCGGTCCCGGACGGGCAGGGGGGCATCGCCATGCAGTTCGATCAATCGACGACGGTGGTGGCATTGGGCAAGATCACCATGGCCAAGGCCGCAGGCGAGCGTATCCCCGAAGGCTGGGCCGTCGATGCCGAAGGCCGCCCCACCACAGACCCCGAGGCGGCGCTTGGTGGCTCATTGGTCAGCATCGGTGGGCCCAAGGGCTGGGGCTTTGGCCTGATGGCAGAGCTGCTGGCGGCGGGGATGACCGGCGGCGTGGTGAGCCAGGATGTCAAACCGCTGAAGGCCCCCGAAGGATCGCCGCATGATCTGGGGCAGTATTACCTGCTGATGGACCCGGAGGTCTCGGGTGCGTTCTTTGACCGGCTGGCACAGGTGGCCGAGGCGGCGACACAGGACGAGGGGGCCCGTCTGCCGGGGCAGGGCAAGGTGCGTGCCGATCCGGTCGAGGTGACCGATGCAGTCTGGGCGCAGGTGCTCGACCTCGCGGGATGAGGGCGACAAGGCCTTTGCAAACGGCTTCTGCGACGGTTGGGGTGGTGTTTGACTTTGATCATGGCGTGCGCGGTGGTTTCGGGGAGAATGGCGACAGGCTAAAAGGAGGCCGCTATGAGAGCCGTTTTTTTACCACTGGCCCTGGCTGTTCTGGCAAGCGGCGTACAGGCGCAGGACGTGCGCGGTGGCAAGGCAGCCTATGATCGCTACTGTGCCGCCTGTCATGGTCCGAATGCGCGTGGCGAAGGCCCGATGCGAATGGTGCTGACGGTCGTTCCTGCCGATCTGACTGGATTGCAGCGCGCCAATGGCGGGCATTTTCCGCTGGCGCGGGTGGTGCAGCGTATCGACGGGCGCGATCCGATTGTGGCGCATGGCAGCGAGATGCCGATCTATGGTGATTTCTTCGAGCCGCGCAGCGTGCCCTTGCGCACTGAACGAGGCGAGACTTTGAGGGTCAGCCCGCCGATGGCCGATCTGGTCGCCTATCTGGAGAGCTTGCAACGCTAGGATGGCGGCCTATTTCTCTACCACATGGAGGTGTTCCCATGCGGTATTTCATTTTATCCTTGATCTTTGTCCTCGGACTGAGCGGCGGTGCAAAGGCGGACGAGGCAGCGCTGCGGGCGGTGATCTCATCGCAGATCGAGGCGTTTCTGGCCGAAGATGTGGATCGCGCCTACAGTTTCGCCAGCCCGTTCATTCAACGTAAATTCGGCACGCCGGAGACCTTTGGCACAATGGTGCGTGAGGGCTATCCGATGGTCTGGCGGCCCTCGGATGTGACCTTTCTCGACGCTGAGGTGATCGCCGGCAAGCTGTGGCAGAGCGTGATGGTGCGCGGCCCGGCGGGCAAGGCCTGGATCGTCGATTACGAGATGGTCGAGCTGGAGGACGGCTGGAAAATCAACGGCGTGCAGGTGCGCGCGGCCCCCGAGGTGGCAGCCTGAACCTGGTACGGGGCACCGTGACGGTGCACTGACACGTGGTTAATGCCTTGTGACTATTCCCCCACTCGATCACGCGCGGCGCGGGAGAGAGAAAGGGATATCCATGAACAAGGCAATCACCCAAGGCATCGTTTTCATGCCCCGGCCCTTTGCGGTAGGGCTCGATCAATGGTCGAGTGGCGACGGGCGTCCCGGCTCGGATACCTATGAGAATGCTCCCAATGCGGCCTTTGTTCCGGCCGATCAGGATTTCGGCGGCGCACTGGAACTGCAGAAGATCGAGGCCGTGCAGCGCCTGCGGTTCATGGGCGAGACGCCGATCCTGCCCGGCTGTTATCTGCAGGTGCGCGCGCGGGTCAAGGCCATAGCGGGCAACCTGCCCAATGTGCGGATCGCAGCCTTTGCCGGGGATGCGGGTGGGAGTGCGCTTGCCGGTGTGGCGGTCGAGGCCGCACAGGTCACGCTGACGACCTATGGCGAGGTGGTCGAGGTGCGTGCCATTGTCGGCATCGGGCAGCGTGCGGGCGTTGACATGGTCTGGGGTCCGCAGGCGGTGTTCGGCCATTTCGGGATCGACCTCACCGGCCCGTCGGGCGGTGTCGTGCGGATCGACGATATCGAGATCGAGGATGTAAGCCGCTTTTTCCTGCGCGACGTGATCGCCACCGTGGATGTGCGCGACTACGGAGCGATCGGCGACGGGGTGACGGACGATTACGCCGCTTTTGAGGCCGCCGATACGGCGGCGGGCGGGCGCGAGATCATCGTACCAGCTGGCACGTATTTTCTTGGGGCAAGCACCACGATCCAGAGCCGGATCCGGTTCGAGGGGACGCTTACGATGCCCGATGCCGCGATCCTGTCTCTGACCAAGAATTACGACCTACCCGCCTATATCGATGCGTTCGGCGACAGCGAACTGGCCTTCAAGAAGGCGTATCAGGCGCTCTTGAACAATGCCGGACATGTGACGCTCGATCTGGCGGGGCGCAAGATCGCCCTGCGCGAACCCATAGACATGGCCGCCGCCGTGGGCAATCGCAGTACGTTCAATCAGCGGCATGTGATCCAGAACGGCCAATTCTCGGTTTTTCCGACACCCGCGTGGGAGACCGATATCGTCGCTTCGCAGGCGAGCTATGACCCCGAGGCCAACAACAAGCGCCTGTCAAACGTCGTGGATGTGGCGAATGTCGCGGTGGGCTCGCTGGTCGAGGGCAATGGTGTGGGCCGCGAGGTCTATGTCACCTCGCGAAACATTGCCGCCGGGCGGTTGACGCTCAGCCAGCCGCTTTTTGATGCGGCAGGCACGCAGGTGTTCACCTTCCGCCGGTTCAAGTACATTCTCGATTTCAGCGGCTTTCAGGACGTGTCGCGCATGGTGTTTTCGGAGGTGGATTTCCAGTGCTCGGGTGATTGCAGCGCCGTGTTGCTGCCGCCTTCGGGCTCGGCCAACCATTTTCGCGACTGTTTCATAACCCGTCCCAAGGATCGCGGCATCACCAGCCACGGTGAAGGCGATCAGGGTATGATGATCGACCGCTGCCAGTTTCTCTCGAACGAGAGCCCGCTTCTGGTGACCGAGCGCGCCAGCATCGGGTTCAACGCCAATGCCAATGACCTCAAGATCCGCGACAACCGCGCAACGTTTTTCCGGCATTTCGCGGTGATGGCCGGATCAAGCTCTCTGATCACCGACAATCACGTTTTTCAGGGGGATTCGGCGTCGAATGGCGTGCGTAGCGCGGGCTTCGTGCTGACCCGCACCAACAATCGCGGTATGATCAGCGGCAACTATATCGACAACTGTTTCCTTGAATGGGCGAACGAGCACGATTCTGCGCCGGATTTCTCGGGGGAGTTTTCGTTCAGCGCGCTGAGCGTCACCGGCAATGTCTTTCTTGCGAGCGATATGGCACCATGGTTCACCTTCATCACGGTCAAGCCGCACGGCCCGGGGCATTTCCTTAATGGCATGACGGTCACCGGCAATACGTTTCGTGCGATCGGGTCGATTGACCGGGTGGAGACGGTGGATACCAGCTTTGCCGATCTGGATTTCGACCGGGTGCGCGGCATCACCTTTGCCGAGAACACCTTTCACAACATCGACGTTCAGGCTGAAAGCCCGCTTGTCATGGCGCATGAAGAGGCGAGTGCGAGCGCGGTATGGGTCATCGAACCGGCCCCGCGCCTGCCGTTCGGGGCCTGGGCACAGACCGTCGAATCTGTTCTGGCCGATGGGCCGCTGCGCAGTGGCGGTGGTGCGGTGACGCATGTGGTGCCCTATTTCGAGGCAAGCCAGGGTCCGGCGAACGATCGCGTCAATCTGCGCTGGCCAACGCCTGTGTCAGGCCGGGTCATCCTGCGGGTACGCATTGACGACGCGCTCTGAGGATGGGCGGGCTCTGGCGTTCAGAATTTGCGCCAGAGCCCCAGTTTGATACCGCGATCACCGTCGCCGAGGAGCGGCTCTGTCAGGCCGAATTCGATATGTGCGCCGGGTTTGGTCTCGAATACGAAGGACGGGGCGAAACGGGTGTAGGCGTCCCCGAGGTCGGGCTGCCCGGCCTGTATTTGCAGAATCACCTTGCTGCGTTTGGTGAGGGACAGGCCGAATGTCAGGTCGGTCTCCAGCGTCATGCCTCCGCCGGTGAAGAGGATCGCGCGGCCATCGGCGGCCAGCCAGCCTTGACGTTTGCCGAATTCGACGCCGCGCCCAAGCGACAGGCCCGGGCGCAAGGCGTTTTCTCCATCCACCTGACCGGCCCCCAGTTCAAAGGCGAGTTTTACGCCACGGTCGGTGCGTCCCAGTGGCAAGCGTAGAAAGCCGATGGCCTTGGTCATGCGTAGTGCGTCGCCGCCTGCATCGACCCCGAGCGTGAGCCGCTCTGTTAGTCCATATTCGGCATAAAGGGTGAAATTCTGGCGGTAGATGCCGTGGTCGTCCGGCCCTTCCGCCTGTCCGGCGAGAGACAGGAACGCGGTGCCCTTTTCGCGTGGCCAGGCCCCCGGCAGGGCCGGGCCTGACAGGCAGAGCGAGAGCAGCACGGCAAGAGCCAGGCATCGCGACATGGTTACCTCCGCGTTAACTCTCGGTAAAAAGGGTAAAGCGAGGGTTAAGCCGCGTGGAGAATTTACCGTGTCGCGGCTGCGTGCTAGGCTCAACTCAAAGGAGGTGCGCCATGCCGCATATCACATCCCAGACCAGCCATCAGACCGTGCTGACGACGTTCGAGGCGACACCGGGCACCTGTCAGGACCTGCTTGACCTGTTGGAGGAGGCCTATCGCGATTTCATCTCGAAGCAGCCCGGTTTCATCGCCGCCGGTCTGCATGTGAACGACGCACAGACCCGGATCGCCAATTATTCGCAATGGCGGTCGCGCGAGGATTTTCAGGCGATGCTGCGCAGCGACGAGATGCGCGCGCGCAATCGCAAGATCAACGAGCTGTGCAAGAGTTTTGAGCCGGTGATGTATGATGTGGTGGCGACGTTCGGATGAAGGATGATCCCGCCGAGAGCGACGATCTGAGTGAGGAACTGCGCGCCCTGCGGGCCGAGCTTCAGACCCTGAACCGGCATCGCTTCGTTCGCATCCATAACAACATGCCGCGCCTTCTGGCGTTCAACTTCGCGCGTGGGCTGGCGGTGGGGCTTGGTACGGTGTTGGGCGCGACAGTGCTGTTGTCGCTCATCCTCTGGGCTCTGAGCCAGATAGAGTTCCTGCCGATCATCGGGGAATGGGCATCTCAGATCGCAGAGCAGATGCGCAGCGCGCAGGAGTAAGCGACGACCGTCTCTGAGCGAAGAAGGCTGCGCGGTCTATTGCGCCAAGCCCAATCGGCGTTCGCGGCGGATGACCAGGAGGATGGTGAGTACCGCTGCCAGCCCGGTGGCGAACATGATCGACAAGAGCGTGACCGCTCCGCTGCCCGGTGTCAGAAGCATCCCCGCCAGAGCTGAAAGGGCCGCGCCCAGCCCGATCATCAGCGCGCCCGAAAGCCCGCTTGCAGTGCCCGCAAGATCGGGACGGATCGAAAGCGCCCCTGCGGTGGCGTTGGGGATCACCATGCCATTCCCCAGCCCCATGAAGGTCATCAGCCCGAAGAATGTGAGCGGTGAGCCGTGACCGAGCTGAAAGAGCGCGAGGTTGAGCCCGATGCCGCCTGCGTTGAAGAGCGCGCCCCAGAGCACCATCCGATTGACGCCGAAGCGCATCGAGTAGCGGCCCGAGGCGAAGTTTCCGAGGAAATAGCCTATGGCGGGCGCGCCGAAGAGCAGCCCCAAGGTCGAAGGTGGCAGGCCGAAAACCTGATCGCCGACATACGGCGCGCCGCCGAGATAGGCGAAGAACGAGCCCGACGACAGCCCCGCCGCCGCCGCATAGCCCCAGAACCGGCGCGAGGTCAGCAGCGCGGGATAGTCGCGGAACTGTTGCAGCAGGGTGCGCCCGGTCAGCGGGGCGGTCTCGCCAAGATCACGCCAGCAGAGGGCAAACAGGGCGGCACCGAGGAGGAACAGCGCCCAGAAATTCGCCTGCCAGCCGAAGACCTCGTCGAGCAGCCCGCCAAATGCCGGGCCGATCATCGGCACCACCGCCATGCCCATCGTGACGTAGCCGATCATCGAGGCTGCGCGATCCTGTGGCACCATGTCCCGCACGATGGCACGGGACAGGACCATGGCCACCACGACACTGGCCTGCACCATGCGGAAGGTGAGAAAGACGTAGACATTGGGTGCCGCAAGGCAACCAAGCGTCGCCACCAGAAACAACCCCAGCCCCCAGAGGATCACCGGGCGTCGACCCCAACGGTCGGAAATCGGCCCCATCAGAAGCTGAAGCGCCGCGTTCACCCCCAGATAAAGCGCCACCGAAAGCTGGATCAGTCGGTATTCGGTCTTGAAATAGGCGACCATGCCCGGCAGGGAGGGGAGAAAGATGTTCATCGCAAGCGCCGACAGCCCCGCGAGCAGGATCAGCGTCGAGATATGCGGTGGTGTGGCGCGGTCCAGGTAGCGGACGCGTGGTTCCGGGCTCATGCGCTCATGGCTAGGCGGGTCTTGCGGAGATGTCCATCGCGGCGACGCGCAAATCTATGGATGGTTTGCAGTTTTACAGTTATGCAGCTGTATATTTGCGTAACTTTGCAAATTTGCCGGATTCTGTTTGGTCCTGCGCGTCGCACTCCTTATGCTGCGCGCAACATGAGAGAGGGGAGTGCCATGAAAGACATTCTGGAGGAACTCGAAAGCCGCCGTGCAGACGCGCGATTGGGCGGCGGTGAGGCCCGCATCGAGGCGCAGCACGGGCGCGGCAAGCTGACCGCGCGCGAGCGCGTCGAACTGTTGCTCGACGAGGGCAGTTTCGAAGAATTCGACATGTTCATGGCGCATCGCTGCACCGATTTCGGCATGGAAAAGAACCGCCCCTATGGCGACGGCGTCGTGACCGGATGGGGCACGATCAACGGCCGTCAGGTCTATGTCTTCAGCCAGGATTTCACGGTGCTGGGCGGATCGGTCAGCGCCACCCATGCGCAGAAGATCTGCAAGATCATGGATATGGCCGTCGAGAACGGTGCGCCCGTCATCGGCATCAACGATTCGGGTGGTGCGCGAATCCAGGAAGGCGTCGATAGCCTTGCGGGCTATGGCGAGGTGTTCCAACGTAATATCGAAGCCTCGGGCGTGGTGCCGCAGATCAGCGTCATCATGGGCCCGTGTGCGGGGGGTGCGGTCTACAGCCCTGCGATGACCGATTTCATCTTCATGGTGAAAGACAGCTCCTACATGTTCGTTACCGGCCCTGACGTGGTCAAGACTGTGACCAACGAGCAGGTGACGGCAGAAGAGTTGGGCGGGGCTGTGACCCATACGCGCAAAAGCTCGGTTGCCGATGCGGCGTTCGAGAACGATGTCGAGGCGTTGGCCGAGGTGCGGCGGCTGGTGGATTTCCTGCCGCTCAACAACCGCGAGAAACCGCCCAAGCGCCCGTTCTTCGACGAGCCGGGCCGGGTGGAGACAAGCCTTGATACGCTGATCCCCGACAATCCCAACATGCCCTATGACATGAAGGAGCTGATCCACAAGATCGCGGATGAGGCGGACTTCTACGAGATTCAGGCCGAATTCGCCAAGAACATGATCACCGGATTCATCCGGCTGGAAGGTCAGACCGTCGGCGTCGTGGCCAATCAGCCCATGGTGTTGGCGGGTTGTCTCGATATCGACAGCAGCCGCAAGGCGGCACGCTTCGTGCGGTTCTGCGACTGTTTCGAGATCCCGATCCTGACGCTGGTCGACGTGCCCGGCTTCCTGCCCGGCACGGGGCAGGAATATGGCGGGGTGATCAAGCATGGCGCCAAGCTGCTCTATGCCTATGGAGAGGCGACGGTGCCGAAGGTCACGGTGATCACCCGCAAGGCCTATGGCGGGGCTTATGTGGTGATGGCGTCCAAGCATCTTCGCGCCGATTTCAACTATGCCTGGCCGACCTCGGAAATCGCTGTGATGGGGGCCAAGGGCGCGACCGAGATCATCTATCGCTCTGACCTCGGCGATGCGGAGAAGATCGCCGCGCATACCAAAAGCTACGAGGATCGCTTTGCCAACCCCTTCATCGCTGCCGAGCGCGGGTTCATTGACGAAGTGATCCAGCCACGCAGCACGCGGATGCGGGTGAGCCGGGCGTTTGCATCGCTGCGCAACAAGACGAAAAAGATGCCTTGGAAGAAGCACGACAACATCCCGTTGTGAGGGGCGTCGCCCCCGTCGCCCGTGCCGGGCGACTCCCTCGGGATATTCATGGCGAGAAGAAACGAGGAGGAACATGGCCCGCGACCGCTGGCATCTGATCCGCGAGGAGGACGGCGCGGTGACGCTGGCGCGGCGCCTGCCCGCGCGCTTCGATTTGGCAGTCGAGGGGCACCTGCCCGAGGCATCGCGCGTCCGCGTGGCGCATCGGGTGCGGCAGGACATGTGGCGTGCCTTGCAACATTTGCGCGGCTTTGCCCCGGTGGTGCGTGTCTGGCGCGAGGAGGAGGGTCTGCGGCTCCGGGCGGGCGGTGCGGTGGCAGGGCGGTTTGCCCGGTCTGACGCCGAGGCGCGGATCGCCGCGCTCTTCGATGACCCGGCGCGCGTGGCGCGCTGGACGGGATCGGGGCGGTGAGGCTGGCGGCGGGCACGGCGCTCGTGCTGCTGGCGCTGCCCCTTGCAGCCGCGGCGCAGGAGGAGGTGCTGCGGCTGCCATCGGGACTGGAGGCGCGGGTTCACGAGGTGCTGACCGATCGGCCCGCCGGCGGCGGTCTGACCTACAGGTTCCGCTTCGTGGCGGAGGGGTTTGAGGGCGGTGAGGCCGGGTTGGAACGGGTGATGGAGGATCTTGAATGGCTGTGTGTGACCTATGCCTTGCCCCGGCTGTCCAATATCGGGCCGCGACCGGGCCGCGTGGTGATCTCGCTCGCCGATCGGCCCTCGGAATTCGGGGTTTACAATCCCGCCGTCATACAGGTCTTCGAGGCATATCGGCCCGAGGGCGATACCTGCATCTGGGAGATGTTTTGATGCGAACGCAATATCTTGCGGGGCCGGATTCTCCGGGGTTGATGACTGCGACTTTGCGGACACATGCGCGCCGGTTTGCGGATTGCATGTATTCAAATCTTGAATTTTCGGCTAGCTTGCCTGAGGGTTGCACCCAAGCGACCTTTACCTCGCCCACTTGGCGGGCGTTGGCACTATGTCTGCGCGCGCCAGTTTTCGAAGATACGAGAGACAGGAGTTATACATGTCGAACAGCATCAAGAGCGTTATCGCCATCGGCCTCGTCGCCTTTGTCGCAGCCTGCGCACAACCCGCGGAAGAAGAGTTCGTGGTCGTTGAGCCCGAGCCCATCTCGACCGAGCCGGTCAGCACTGGCAAGTACAAGTAAGCCCATCGGGCTTGCTCCGGAGCGGGTGTCACCATCCGCTCCGGCACTACGACCGCCGATGCGCCCCTGTGATCCGGAGGGCGCGATATGCTGAAGCATCGCGGATTTCCCGGGCGTCTGCCGGGTACGGATTACCAATTCACCATTCGCCGCGCCAATCCCAAGGGAGCCACGCCGCTAACCCCGCGTGAGCGTTACCGGGATCGCCGCCCCGCTGACAAGCGGGCCGATGTTGGTTTTCTGCGCGCTCTGTGGGAGTGTTTCGGCGATCAGCCGTTCGAGCGCGGCAACCTCGATGCCGGGCGTCTGGGCTGGTTTCTGGGCCGCGAGGTAAAGCCCGCAGAAGACTCGTTCGACCCTGAAAGTTACGAGGCGCTACTGGTGCTCGACGTGCCTGTGGCACGGGCGAATTTCCCCGAGATATTCGAGGGTCTGGACGAATGAGCCACGCCCGGATCGGCATGAATTCGCGCAATGCGTGCAGAAATGCGCGAAGCCTCGCCGATACAGCGCTGCGTTGCGGTTTGGGTTTGGCGCACGCTGCAAGCGATGCCATCATAACGCAGGTAATGGAGGCCCGTTCCCCAGCGGCTTTGACCATATGTCATTTCCGTTACCCTTCCCCTGTTGGGCGGCTGTGTGCAGACTTGCTCACGCCGCCCACTTTTTCAATTTTTACAGAACCTTACCGAAGTGAGCGGCAGTTCGCCGGTTACGCTGCGTGGAGGCAGGACCGCTTTGACGCAGCGCGCGGACTGCGCTTTTGTGGCGCGGATCAAAACGCGCTTACAAAAGGAGCCGCAGGCCCATGCAAGAGACTAGAAAGCTGCAGAGTAAACAACCTAAGATTGCGTCTGCCATTGCTGCGATTGCCCTTCTCGGGCTTGCGGCCTGTGGTGACACGGTGCCGGAACAGGCCCTTCTGGGCGGCGGGGCGGGTGCCGTCACCGGGGCCGTGGTCGGCGGCAGCGTCATCACAGGTGCAGCCGTTGGGGCTGCGGGCAACGTCGTCTATTGTCAGGCCTATCCGGGCCGTTGCTAATGATCTGAGCCCGGTCACGCGCGCCGCGCGGACCTATTCGAATTCGGCCATCGCTGCCTCGGGCAGCGGTGGTCTTTTTTATGCCAAGCGCCAAACCGGCCCCGCGACTGACGTTGTCGCGTGGCCAAGACTCTCAAGAAGGGACTGATAGCATGTTCAAGAAGATCCTGATCGCGAACCGGGGCGAAATCGCCTGCCGCGTCATCAAGACGGCGCGCAAGATGGGGATTGCGACCGTGGCGATCTATTCCGACGCCGACCGCAACGCGCTGCATGTGCAGATGGCGGATGAGGCGGTGCATATCGGCCCGCCTCCTGCGAATGAGAGCTATATCGTCATCGACAAGGTGATGGAGGCAATCCGTCAGACCGGGGCCGAGGCGGTGCATCCGGGCTACGGCTTTCTGTCGGAAAACCCCAAATTCGCCAAGGCGCTAGAGGCCGAGGGCGTGGCCTTTGTCGGCCCGCCGGTGAAGGCGATTGAGGCGATGGGCGACAAGATCACCTCGAAGAAGATTGCGCAGGAGGCGGATGTCAGCACCGTTCCGGGTTATATGGGCCTGATCGAGGATGCCGATGAGGCGGTCAAGATTTCCAACGAAATCGGCTATCCGGTTATGATCAAGGCCAGTGCCGGCGGCGGCGGCAAGGGCATGCGCATCGCCTGGAGCGACGAGGAGGCGCGCGAGGGCTTTCAAAGCTCCAAGAACGAGGCGGCAAGTTCCTTTGGCGATGACCGGATTTTCATCGAGAAATTCGTGACGCAGCCGCGCCACATCGAGATTCAGGTGCTCTGTGACAATCACGGCAACGGCGTGTACCTCAACGAGCGTGAATGCAGTATCCAACGGCGCAATCAGAAGGTCGTGGAAGAGGCCCCAAGCCCGTTCCTCGATGAGGAGACCCGCCGCGCTATGGGCGAGCAGTCCTTGGCACTTGCCCATGCCGTTGGCTATGCCAGTGCGGGCACGGTGGAATTCATCGTCGATGGCGACCGCAATTTCTATTTCCTTGAGATGAACACCCGTCTGCAGGTGGAACACCCGGTGACGGAACTGATCACCGGCGTCGATCTGGTCGAGCATATGATTCGCGTGGCCTACGGTGAAAAGCTGGCGCTCTCCCAGGACGATGTGACAATCAACGGCTGGGCGATCGAGAATCGGCTTTATGCCGAAGACCCCTATCGCGGCTTCCTGCCCTCGATCGGTCGTCTGACCCGCTATCGCCCGCCCGAGGAGCTCGATATCGAGGGGGCCGTGGTGCGCAACGATACCGGCGTCTACGAGGGCGGTGAGATCAGCATGTATTACGACCCGATGATCGCCAAGCTCTGCACCTGGGGCCCGACGCGCGCGGCGGCCATCGAGGGCATGCGCAACGCGCTCGACGCCTTCGAGGTGGAGGGGATCGGTCACAACCTGCCGTTCCTCAGCGCGGTGATGGATCATCCGAAATTCGTCAGCGGCGACATGACCACCGCCTTCATCGCCGAGGAATATCCCGAAGGCTTCAGCGGGGTGGAACTGCCCGAGGACGTGCTGCGCCGGATCGCGGCCAGCACGGCAGCGATGCACCGGGTTGCGGAAATCCGGCGCACGCGCGTCTCGGGGCGGATGGACAATCACGAGCGGCATGTGGGCGAGGATTGGGTGGTGAGCCTTCAGGGGCAGGACTATCCGGTGACCGTCGCCGCCGACCGCGCGGGCGCGAGCGTGCGCTTTCAGGATGGCAGCACCCTGCGCGTGAGCAGCGACTGGACCCCGGGGGACACGCTGGCGCGGCTTGACGTTGATGGCGACGCGCTGGTGCTCAAGGTGGGCAAGATCACCCAGGGTTTCCGCATCCGCAGCCGCGGTGCCGACCTCAAGGTGCATGTGCGCACGCCCCGGCAGGCGGAACTGGCGGCGTTAATGCCCGAGAAACTTGCCGCTGATACATCCAAGATGCTGCTCTGTCCGATGCCTGGGCTGATCGTCAAGGTCAACGTGGCCGAGGGCGACGAGGTGCAGGAGGGTCAGGCGCTCTGCACGGTGGAGGCGATGAAGATGGAAAACATCCTGCGCGCGGAACGCCGCGGCGTGGTCTCGAAGGTCAATGCCGGGCCGGGCGACAGCCTGGCGGTGGATGATGTGATCATGGAGTTCGAGTGAGGAGATGACGCGCGCCCTGCGCCATAATCGCGTGCCCGTCGCCTGTCTGGCGGCGCTTGCCCTCTTGGCGGCGTGTCAGCGTGAAGAAGAGGCGGCGCAGCGCGGGCGGCTCGGGCAGTGGTTCGCCATCGGTGAAACCTTGGCGTTTGACGCCCGGCGCGGCTGCGCCGTGGGGCTATACGATCTGGTCACCGGGCAGGTGAAATCGGCGCTTGCTGTGACCGACAGCGTGGCCGGGATGCAGCGCGAGATTGCGCTGCGCGGGGCAGCGGCGCTCGATATGCCGGGGCAGGGGGTTGATATGGCGATGGTGGCCATGGTCAACCATCATCGCGCCACCGGCATGGCGATGCGACGCGCGGGGCTGGAGGCGCGGGCCTGCATGACCGAGGTGAGCGAGAGCGCGTTTCGCCATGCGCTCGATGACAGTTCAACCGTACTGGTCTGGGACGAGACGCGGCACGCGTTGATCCTGATGGCGCGCGGGGCGGGATATGTCATCGTCGTGCAGGGAGAGGCGTGATGGCGGGGTGGGATCAGCTGTCGGCGGCGGGGCGCTCGCGTAGTTCTCGTTGTCGGGCGGGCAGCTTGTCGATGGAGCGCACGATCTCGCGCACGTGCCATGGCGCGGGCTTGCGCAGGTATATCACCCCATCCTTGCCGATCAGCACTAGGCCGAAGCCGCGCGGTCGCAATTCGCGTCGGATGTCGGAGCGTGCCTCCGGGTCGGTATCGGTGATCACCACCACGTCACGCTCTTCAAGCGCGTCGAGCCGTTCAGAGATATATCCCATCTGTTCGACGAAGCGCGGGTCGGCGGGAGTGTCGGCAAAGACCACGAGTGGCCGTTTTATCCACATCAAATCACTCAAATTGATCTCATCCGCGCTGAAGATCATGCCGTCGAGGCCCGCGTCTGCATCCTGCTGGGCCAACGCGGCACTGGTGGCAAAGACTGCGAAAACAAGCGATAAGATGTGTTTCATGGGTTCTCCTGCTGGCCAAGATATAGGCCCTGTGCGCACAATTGCGAAGGGGGAATGCAGGCGGCGGACGGAATCGTTTGGATTAATCGGATCGTCAGCTTTCGCGGGCAGCCTGTGGCGTGGGATCACGCACCGCACGGGGTGTGTGGCATATCGGCGAAAGGCGAAACCGGTCATGGAGATCATCCTGCATCTGGGGGCACATCGCACCGCAACCACGAGTTTTCAACATTACATGCGGGCGAATGCCGTAACGCTGGCGGCGCGGGGCGTGGGCTATTGGGGCCCTGACGTGACGCGCGACGGTATCCTGACCGGGGTCATTCCCGTGCCTGGCGGCGAAAGTGCCAGGCGTCAGATGGATCGCGCGCGCGGGCGCATCGCGCTGCGTCTGGCGCAGGCGCGCAAGGCGGGGCTGCGCCGGATCGTGGTGAGTGACGAGAACATGATTGGCGCCGCCCGCCGCAATCTGCGGCAGGGACGGCTTTATGACAGTGCAGGCGAGCGGATGGCGCGGTTTGCCCATGCCTTTGACGGGCGGATCAGCCGAGTGGCGGTCTCGATCCGGGGGCAGGATGCCTGGTGGTCCTCGGCGCTGGCCTATGGCGTGGCGCGCGGGCACCGCCTGCCGGAGGCGGGGGATCTCGACCGGCTGGTTACGGTCAACCGGCACTGGCGCGAGGTGATCCGCGACATCGCCTGTGCGCTGCCCGGGGTCGATCTGTTGGTTCTGCCCCACGAGCCCCATGCCGCACGCCCCGAAGAGCGATTGCGCCACATGACCGGACTGGACGAAACCCCTCGCCGCGCCGCGCGCGTCTGGCTGGGCCGCGCGCCGGATCTGTCTGAGTTGCGCCGGGCGGTTGCGGCACGCGGTGGCGATGCGGCCCTTCTGCCCGAGGGTGAGGGGCGCTGGCAGCCCTTTGACCGATACCAGAAACAGGCCCTGCAAGAGGCCTATGCAGACGATCTCTTCTGGCTGAGTGCCGGGGCGGATGGTCTGGCCCGACTGATAGAGGAAACCGGATCGAACGAGGCGGGGCTACAGCCGCCCGACGATCGCACGACAAGAGGACAAGAGAATGGCATCGAAGAAAGACGACTGGCGTAAAATTGCAGAGGGTGAACTGCGCGGGCGGCCGCTGAGTGATCTGACATGGAAGACGCTCGAAGGCATCGAGGTGGAGCCGCTTTATACCCATGAGGACGTGGCCGATCTGCCGCATCTTGGCGGCATTCCCGGCGAGGCGCCGTTCACCCGTGGGGTCAAGGCCACGATGTATGCCGGGCGGCCCTGGACGATCCGGCAATATGCCGGTTTCTCGACGGCAGAGGAATCGAACGCCTTTTACCGTCGCAACCTGGCTGCTGGTCAGCAGGGCGTGTCGGTCGCCTTCGATCTGGCGACGCATCGCGGCTATGACAGCGACCATCCGCGTGTCGAGGGCGATGTAGGCAAGGCTGGCGTGGCGATTGATTCCGTCGAGGACATGAAAATCCTCTTCGACGGCATCCCGCTCGACAAGGTCAGCGTCTCGATGACCATGAACGGCGCGGTGATCCCGGTTCTGGCCAGCTTCATCGTCGCGGGCGAAGAGCAGGGGCACGACAGGGCGACGCTGTCGGGCACCATTCAGAACGACATCCTGAAGGAATTCATGGTGCGCAATACCTATATCTACCCGCCTGCGCCCTCGATGCGGATCGTCTCGGACATCATCGGATACACCGCCGAGCATATGCCCCGCTTCAACTCGATCTCGATTTCCGGCTACCACATGCAGGAGGCGGGCGCGAACCTCGTGCAGGAACTGGCCTATACGCTGGCCGATGGTCGCGAATATGTGAAGGCGGCGATCGAGGCGGGGATGGACGTGGACAGCTTCGCGCCGCGCCTGTCGTTCTTTTTCGCCATCGGCATGAATTTCTTCATGGAGGCCGCCAAGCTGCGCGCCGCCCGCCTGCTCTGGCACCGGATCATGACCGAATTCAACGCCACATCCGAGAAATCCAAGATGCTGCGTACCCATTGCCAGACCAGTGGCGTGAGTTTGCAGGAGCAGGACCCCTATAACAACGTGGTGCGCACCGCCTATGAGGCGATGAGCGCGGTTCTGGGCGGCACGCAATCGCTGCACACCAACGCGCTTGACGAGGCGATTGCCCTGCCCACCGATTTCTCGGCCCGGATCGCGCGGAATACACAGTTGATATTGCAGGAGGAAACCGGCGTGACCAACGTGGTCGACCCATTGGCGGGCTCCTACTACGTGGAGAAGCTGACCCACGATCTGGCGGAAAAGGCCTGGGAGTTGATCGAGGAGGTCGAGGAGATGGGCGGCATGACCCGCGCGGTCGAGAGCGGCATGCCCAAGCTGCGCATCGAGGAGACGGCGGCGACCCGGCAGGCGATGATCGACCGCGGCGACGAGGTGATCGTCGGGGTCAACAAGTATCGCAAGGACAAGGAAGACCCGATCGACATTCTGGATGTCGATAACGTCAAGGTGCGCGACGGGCAGATCAAGGCACTGGAACGAATCCGTGCGAACCGCGATCAGGCGGCCTGCGATGCGGCACTGGATGAGTTGACACGCCGCACCCGCGAGGGCGGCAACCTGTTGGACGCGGCGGTCGAGGCCGCGCGCGCGCGCGCCACTGTGGGAGAAATCAGCATGGCACTGGAAAAGGAATTCGGACGACACCGCGCCGAGGTCAAGACGCTGGCCGGCGTCTATGGCGCGGCCTATGAGGGCGACGAGGGCTTTGCGGCCATTCAGAAATCGGTCGAGGCGTTCGCCGAGGAGGAGGGACGGCGGCCGCGCATGCTAGTGGTCAAGATGGGCCAGGACGGGCATGACCGGGGTGCCAAGGTGATCGCTACCGCCTTCGCCGATATCGGGTTCGATGTCGATGTCGGTCCGCTCTTTCAGACCCCGGAAGAGGCCGCGCAAGATGCCATCGACAACGATGTGCATGTGGTGGGCATCAGCAGCCAGGCGGCAGGGCACAAGACGCTGGCACCGCGCCTGATCAAGGAGTTGGAGGCGCGTGATGCCGGGGATATTCTCGTGATCTGCGGTGGTGTCATTCCGCAGCAGGATTATGAGTTCCTGAAAAAGGCGGGGGTCAAGGCGATCTTCGGCCCCGGTACCAATATCCCCGAGGCGGCACAGGATATCCTGCGCCTGATCCGGGCCGCCCGCGGCTGAGCGCGGGGCCGGGCGGCCTCAGTCGCGCAGGGCACGCTCCTTGACCCGGACGACGGGCCGCAGGATGTAATCGAGCACGGTCTTGCGACCCGCGAGGATATCGGCCTGCGCGACCATGCCCGGCATGATCTCGACCTCGACACCATCGGCATCGAGGATCGTGTCGGTGGTGCGGATTTCCACGACGAAGACCTCTTCCTCGCTGCGCTCGGTGCGGGTGATCGTGTCGGCACCGATGCGGACGATTTCGCCCGAGAGGTTGCCATAGCGCGAGGCGTCATAGGCGGTGATCGTCACCTTTACCGGCTGGCCGGGATAGAGAAAGGCGATGTCGTCGGGGCGCACATAGGACTCGACCAAAAGTGTGTCGTCAAGCGGCACGATCTCGATCAACTCCTCGCCGGGGCGGGCCAATGCCCCTACGGTAGGGCTGTGGATGCGGTTGACTATGCCGCGCACCGGCGCGTAGAGGCGCGAGCGTGCGGCGCGCAGGGGAACGACTCCTTTATCGGCACGGGCGAGAGCGAGCGGTTCGAAGGCGGTCAGGGCAGTGACACCATAACCGCCGGGGGCGGTGACGATACGCTGGCCGGGGGTGAGGGCGATGCCACGCTCAATGGCGGCAGTGGCAGTGATATCTTCTTTGTCGGCAATGGACGCACGGTGATCGAGGATTTCAACGCCGCCGAGGATTTCCTCGATTTCTCGTTCACGGGCCTAGGTCTGGTCGGACGCAATGCTGCGCTGGCGAACGCGACGGATAACTTTGGCGAGACCACGGTCAATCTGAGCACTGGGGGCGCGCTGGTCTTCGGCAACCTGACAGTGGCCGAAGTGCAGGCGCTGTCCGATCCGGATGCGGGCACGCCGCCGCCGCCGCCGACCACGCCGATTGCCTGGACGGTGGGTGATCCGCACCTGCTGACGCTCGACGGGGTGGGGTATGATTTTCACGCCATCGGTGAATTCGTGCTGCTGCGCGGTGTTGCGGGCGGGGTTGCGGATGGGTTCGAGATCCAGTCCCGGATGGGGCCGGTGCTCGATGATCAGGGCGATCCGGTGGCCAATGTCTCGGCCAATATCGCGATTGCGGCTCGGCTCGGGAACGGCTCGGAAGTGATGATCGACTCCGCCGATGCCGGTCCGCTGTCGGTGGATGGTGTGACGCAGACCCTTGCGGATGGCGATGCGATCGACATCGGAAGCGACCTGATCGTGCGTGATGGTGACATGTATACGGTCATCTTCGCCGGTGCCGACGGCAATGTAGGCGATGGCGATGCGCGGCTCAATGTGATCGTGCGTGACGGGTTCGTCGATCTCAGTGTGCAGATCAGCGCCGACATGGCGGGCGCGGTCGAGGGGCTGCTGGGCGACGGCAACGGCAATCCGGATGACGATATCGCGCGCGCTGATGGCACCGTTCTGGAGCGTCCGTTGGCCTTCGAGGATCTCTATGGTGGCTTCCGTGATGACTGGCGGGTGACTACCGAAGAGCAGAGCCTGTTCACCTACGATGCTGGCGAGACACTGGTGGGCTTCTACGATCCGGATGCGCCGGGCGATATCCTGAGTGCCGACGATTTTGACGCCACGGCTGTGGATGCCGCGCGCACCGCCGTGGAAGATGCAGGCCTGACGCCGGGCACGGTGGCCTACGAGAACGCGCTAATCGACTTTCTTCTGACGGAGGATGAGACCTTTATCGAATCCTCGTCGACCCAGACCGCGCCCGCACCGGAGAATACCGGCTCGGCGGGCACGCTCAATCCTGGCGAAGAGCGTGTCACGCTCAATGTCAGCCTGACTGACGAGAGCGGTGCGGGCATCGACGGGGCGGTGGTCAACTTCACCGCCGGGGGTGCGCCGATCCTTGGGCAGTCCGCCGGAACACAGGGGGCATATAACCTGCGGCTCGGGTCTTCGACCGTTGAAGGCCGGGTGGATGCGGTGCGCGACTTCGACACCGGGGATGCCAGTATCGACGTGACCGATGCGCTCAATGCGCTGCGGCTGGCGGTCGGGCTGAATCCGAGTTTTGGCCCTGCAAATGCGATGGATTTCATCGCGGCGGATGTCGATCAGAACGGGGCGGTCAACGTGACCGACGCGCTCGATATCTTGCGCTTTGCGGTGGGGCTCGAGACTGAGAATGCGCCGCGATGGGTTTTCCTCGACGATACCCAGGACCTCAGCGGCACGTCGAATAGCAATGTGAGCTATGAAACCGGTACGGAAAGCGGCGCGATCATCGAAGGCGGAGATCTGCAACTGACCGGTGTTCTGCTTGGGAACCTTGCAGCAGAAGTCTGATCGGTGCCATGGCCTGAAAGCGGGCCGCGATGCGATCCAATTGAGCGGCGCGCCCTGGCATGGGGCGCGCCGTATTGCTTTACCCGAGGGTTTTGTTGAAGGCGTGACAAACTTGGTTATTGTTGTCGATATCAGCCCGCGCTGCGGCCTGGGTTTGCTGACAGGGAGATAACCATGAAAAACACTATAGTTCTGACGGCTGTGCTTTTGGCCAGCACCACGATCGGCGCCTCCGCCGAGACGCTCCGGTGGGCGCGGGCGGGCGATTCGCTGACGCTTGATCCGCATGCACAAAACGAGGGGCCGACGCATACCCTCGCCCATCAGGTCTACGAGCCGCTCATCATCCGCGACATGACCGGCGCGTTTGAGGCGGCACTTGCCACCGATTGGGCCCCCAAGGAAGACGACCCGAATGTCTGGGTGTTCAACCTGCGGCAGGGTGTGACCTACCATGACGGTGCGGCATTCACCGCCGAGGACGTGGTCTTTTCGATCAACCGCGCGCAATCCGAACAGTCGCGGATGAAGGAACTGCTGTCCTCGGTCGTGGAGGTGCGCGCGGTGGATGACCACACCGTCGAATTCGTCACCGACGGGCCGAATCCGATCCTGCCTTCGAACCTGACCAACCTGTTCATGATGGACAGTGGCTGGGCCGAGGCCAATGGCGTGGTCGAGGTGCAGGACGTGGATGGCGGCGAGACGACCCATGCCACCACCAATGCCAACGGCACCGGCGCGTTCAAGCTGGTGAGCCGCGAGCCGGACGTGAAAACCGTGCTGACGCGCAATGACGCCTATTGGGGCATGGACCAGTTCCCGATGGAAGTGAGCGAGATCGTCTATACCCCGATCCAGAACGCCGCCACGCGGGTGGCCGCCCTGCTCTCGGGCGAGGTCGATTTCATCCAGGACGTGCCGGTGCAGGATCTCCAGCGGGTGTCGGGTACGGATGGCTTGGTGGTCAAGACCGCGCCGCAGAACCGGACGATCTTCTTCGGTCTCAACCAAGGCCCTGACGACATCCCGAACGACAATGTCGAGGGCAAGAACCCGCTTTCGGATGTGCGCGTGCGCGAGGCGATGAACCTCGCGATCAACCGCGACGCCATTCGTCAGGTCGTGATGCGCGGCCAGAGCCAGCCTGCTGGCATCATCGCGCCCCCCTTCGTCAATGGCTGGACCGAGGAGATGGATCAGGTCGAGACCAATACCGACAAGGCCAAGGCGCTGATGGAAGAGGCGGGCTATGGCGACGGCTTCTCGATCCAGCTCGATTGCCCGAATGACCGCTATGTCAACGACGAGGGCATCTGTCAGGCCGCCGTGGGCATGTTCGGCCAGATCGGCATCACCGTCAATCTCGATGCCAAGCCCAAGGCACAGCACTTCCCGTTGATCTCCTCGGGCGGCACCGATTTCTACATGCTGGGCTGGGGCGTGCCGACCTATGACAGCGAGTATATCTTCAACTTCCTCGTGCATACGCGCGGCGAAGAGCGCGGCAGCTGGAATGGCACCGGCTATTCCAACCCCGATCTTGACGCCAAGATCGTGAGCCTCGCCTCGGAGACCGATCTCGACAAGCGCAACGCGACCATCGCCGAGATCTGGAACACGGTGCAGGACGAGGTGCTTTACCTGCCGATCCACCACCAGGTGCTGAACTGGGGGATGAAAGAGAATGTCGGCATCGAGGTCAGCCCCGAGGACGACCCGAAGGTGAAATACTTCACCATGAAGTAAGATCCGACGGGCGGCGGGCCACGCGCCTGCCGCCCGCTCTCTGACCAGGCACCGGAGCCCGCCATGCTGGCCTATATCATTCGACGCGTCGCCCAATCGGTGCTCGTGCTCTTGGTCGTGGGCCTTGTTGCCTTCGCAATGTTCCGTTTCGTGGGCGATCCCGTCGACGCGATGCTGGGGCAGGAACGCACCCAGGCCGATATCGCGCGGCTCACCGCCGAACTTGGCCTCGATCAGCCCTTTCCGGTGCAATACTGGCGGTTTCTGGAACAGGCGGTGCAGGGCAATTTCGGGCTCAGCTACCGGCAGGGGCGGCCGGTCTCTGAGATCCTCGTCGAACGTTTGCCCGCCACGCTGGAACTGGCTTTTGTTTCGGGGCTGATGGCGCTTGCGGGCGGCATCGCACTCGGGATCTTCACCGCGATCTGGCGACGCGGCATTTCGGCCAATATCATCATGACCGTCTCGCTTATCGGGGTGTCGCTGCCCACCTTTCTGATCGGCATCCTGCTCATTTATCTTTTCTCGGTGGAGCTTGGCTGGCTGCCCAGTTTCGGGCGCGGCGAGGTCACGCGCATCGGCTGGTGGACAACCGGTTTTCTCACTGAAAGCGGGCTCAAGGCGCTGATATTGCCCGCCATCACCCTCGGGCTCTACCAGATGACGCTGATCATGCGGCTGGTGCGCACCGAGATGCTGGAGGTTTTGCGCATGGAATATATCCGCTTTGCCCGCGCCCGTGGCATCCGCGAGAAATCCATCAATTTCCGCCACGCGCTCAAGAACACCCTGGTGCCGGTGATCACCATCACCGGGCTGCAATTGGGCTCGATCATCGCCTTCGCGATCATCACCGAGACGGTGTTTCAATGGCCTGGCGTGGGCCTATTGTTTATCAACGCGATCCAGTTCGTCGATATCCCCGTGATGGCCGCCTATCTGATGCTCATTTCGGTGATGTTCGTCGGCATCAACCTGATCGTCGACATGCTCTATTTCGCGATCGATCCGCGCTTGCGCGTCGACCGCACTGCAGGGGGACACTGACATGGCCGAGACCCGGATCGAGACGCCTACGGCCCCGTCCCGCTCGCGCCTTCGCCGCACGTGGGAGAGCGATTTCATCTGGTCGTTCCGCCATTCGCCGGTGGCGGTGGTCTCCTTTGCCGTGGTGCTGCTGATGATGCTTGGCGCGCTCTTCGCGCCCCTCATCGCGCCGCATGACCCGTTCAACCCCGCCACGCTCAACCTGATGAACGGCTTTACCCCGCCGGGACAGGCCAACCAGTTCACCGGCGAGTTTTTCGTGCTGGGCACCGACGATCAGGGGCGCGACGTGTTCTCGACCATCCTGTTCGGGATGCGGATCTCGCTCTTTGTCGGCCTCTCGGCGGTGTTTCTGGCGATGCTCATCGGTGTCACCGTGGGCCTGATGGCGGGCTATCTCGGCGGCTGGACCGAGACCATCATCATGCGCGTGGCCGATGTGCAACTGACCTTTCCGGCGATCCTCGTGGCGATGCTGATCTTTGGCATCGCCAAGGGCATCACCCCGCCAGAGCATCGCGACGCGATGGCGATCTGGGTGCTGATCCTCGCCATTGGCCTCTCGGACTGGGTGCAGTTCGCCCGCGTTGTGCGGGGTGCCACGCTGGTCGAGAAGAACAAGGAATACGTGCAAGCCGCAAAGCTCATCGGGCGCACGCCGTTCTCGATCATGCTGCGCCACATCCTGCCCAACGTGCTCAACCCGGTGCTGGTGATCGCGACGATCTCACTGGCGCTTGCCATCATCGCCGAGGCGACGCTGTCGTTCCTCGGCGTCGGTGCGCCGCCCACCAAACCCTCGCTCGGCACGCTCATTCGCATCGGGCAAGAGTTCATGTTCTCCGGCGAATGGTGGATCCTCTTCTTCCCCGCCGCCACCCTGCTGGCACTGGCCCTGTCGATCAACCTGCTGGGCGACTGGCTCCGCGACGCGCTGAACCCGAGGCTGAGATGAGTGATACCCCAGTTCTGTCCGTCCGTGACCTCGTCGTGGAAATCCCCACGCGACACGGCATCCTGCGGCCCGTGGATCACGTCAGCTACGATATCGCGGCGGGCGAGATCCTCGGCGTGGTGGGCGAATCCGGGGCCGGAAAATCCATGACCGGCAATGCCGTGATCGGCCTTCTCGATCCGCCCGCGCGCATCACCTCGGGCGAGGTGCTGTTGAGCGGCCAGCCGGTGCAGTCCTTGCGCGGCGACGCACTCCGGCGGCTGCGGGGCAAACGAATGGGGATGATTTTCCAGGACCCGCTCACCTCGCTCAACCCGCTGCTGACCGTGGGCGATCAGCTCGCCGAGACCATCATTGAGCATCTCGACGTGAGCCAATCCGAGGCCCGCCGCCGCGCCGTTGCGGCGCTTGATGAGGTGGGTATCCCGGCGGCGAGCCAGCGGATGGGCAGCTATCCGCACGAGTTCTCCGGCGGCATGCGGCAACGGGTGGTGATCGCACTCGCGCTCTGCGCCGAGCCTGATCTGGTGATCGCGGATGAGCCCACCACCGCGCTCGATGTGAGCGTTCAGGCGCAGATCATCGTTCTTCTAAAGCGCCTCTGTCGCGAGCGTGGCGTCGCGGTGATGCTGGTCACCCATGATATGGGCGTCATCGCCGAGGCTGCCGACCGGGTGGCGGTGATGTATGCCGGGCGGTTGGCAGAGCTCGGCCCGGTGCGCGAGGTGCTGGGCCGCGCGCGCCACCCCTATACCGCAGGTCTCATGGCCTCGACTCCGCTGGCCAGCCAGGGCCGGGCGCGGCTGCGGCAGATACCCGGCGCGATGCCGCGCCTCGGCAACCTGCCCCCCGGTTGCGCCTTTTCACCGCGCTGCGAGCGGGCGCAGGCGCAGTGCCGCGAGGAGCCGGGCCCGACGCTGGAGCGCTGCGACGGGCGCGCTGCCTGCTGGTTCCCGCTCAATACGGACGCGACAGAAGAGGCCGAGGCATGAGCCCGATCATCAAGGTGCAGAACCTCACCCGGATTTTCGACGTCTCGAAACCCTGGCTCAACCGGGTGATCGAGCGTCAGCCCCGCGCGTTGCTGACCGCCGTTTCGGAGGTGAGCTTTGAGGTGCCCGAGAACAGTGTTTACGCGCTGGTGGGCGAGAGCGGGTCCGGCAAATCCACCATCGGCAAGATCATCGTCGGGCTGGTGCCGCCGTCAGAGGGCATGGTCGAGATCGAAGGCGTCGATCTGGCCAGCGAAACCGATGCGAAGAAGATCGACGCCGTGCGCGCCGATATCCAGATGATCTTTCAGGACCCCTATGCCAGCCTCAACCCGCGCTGGCGGGTGCGCGACATCATCGCCGAGCCGGTCGCCGCGCGTGGTGGCAAGGCCGATGGTCTGGCGGAACGGCTGCTGGAACAGGTGGGCCTCTCGGCGGCGGATGCCGGTAAATATCCGCACGAATTCTCTGGCGGCCAGCGGCAGCGTATCTGCATCGCCCGCGCGCTCTCATCCGAGCCGAAAATCATCGTCTGCGACGAACCGACCTCGGCGCTCGATGTCTCGGTGCAGAGCCAGGTGCTCAACCTCATGTCCGACCTGCGTGAAGAGTTCGGCCTCACCTATCTCTTCATCAGCCACGATTTGACAGTGGTGCATCACATGGCCGACATGATCGGCGTGCTCTATCTCGGGCGGCTGGTCGAGGAGGCGTCGCGCGACGCGCTCTTCAACGACCCCAAGCACCCCTATACGCAGATGCTCTTCGATGCGGCCCCGCGGATGGATGCCTATGGCCGTGAGGTCGATCCGCCCAAGGGCGAGATCCCCGACGCGATCAACCCGCCGCCGGGCTGCGCCTTTCACCCGCGCTGCCCGCTGGCCGTTGAGCGCTGCCGCGTCGAGCGCCCCGAGATGCGGCGGATCGGCGGGACGCGTGTGGCTTGCCATCTGGCGGAATAGGGCAGGGGACTGACATGAAAAATGCCCGCCGTTCCCGGCGGGCATTTGCTTAGTCGGGGCGCGTCAGGCTTACTTGACGCAATCGCGCAGGGCGGCGGCGTCGGGCCCGTTGGGCGTGCGCCCGAGGTTGAACGGCGCCGAGGCGTCGCGCCATTGCGCGTAGTCGTTGAGATATTCGACCATGCTCAGATAGACCTTCGCCGAGTTCGGGTTGGCGCAGGCAGTCTCGACGATCACCTCGTTGGCCATTTCCTGAACCTTGGCGAGCGTCTCGTCGTCATAGCGGTTGATCTCGACCGCCTCGTCGAACTTGGCATAGGCTTCGGTGGCGCGCTTTTCGGTGAAGGCGAGCGACCACAGCAGGGTCGCGTCGGCGGCGATCTGCAGTTTTTCCTGCGTCTCGGCGCTGAGCGCGTCCCAAGAGGATTTGTTGATCATCACGCCAAAGACCGAGGCCGACTGGTGCCAGCCCGGCGTCGCCCAATACTGGGTGACTTGCTGAAAACCGCCGGACCAGTCGACATTGGGGGTCGAAAACTCGGCCCCGTCGATCACGCCACGCTCCAGCGACTGGTAGATTTCGCCACCCGCCATGGAGACCTGATTGCCGCCAAGGCGCTCCAGAAGCTTGCCCTGCTCCAGCCCCGAGAGGCGCAGGCGCTTGCCCTGAAGATCTTCTAGGTTGCGGATCGGCTCGTTGGTGCGGAAGCCGGATTCGTTGTTGGTCACGCCGTAGGGCAGGTAGACCATGCCATAATTGCCGTAGATCTCGTTGTAGAGGTCGGCACCGCCCCATTGCTGGATCCAGTTCACGTAATCGACAGCGTTGAACAGGCTGGGCGTCGTGGCCAGCGGCGAGAAGGCCGCGTCGCGCCCGGCCCAGTAACCGGGCCAGTCGGCGCCGGCCTGGATCGTGCCCGATTCGACCGCGCCGAAGACCTCGCCCGAGGGCACGAGCGAGCCGCCGTCGAAGAACTCGATGGTCAACTCACCTTGGGTCAGTTTGTTGGCCAGATCGACGAAGTGCCGGTCGGTTTCGATCAGTTCCAGCGAGGACGGCCAGGTCGTGGTCATCGTCCAGTTCTCTTGCGCGGTGGCCTGCCCGGCCAGCGCGGTCGCGGCCCCTGCCGCGAAAACGAATGCCTTGATGGTCATGGTTTCTCCCTTCTCCATGGTTGTGGTTACTTGGTGTAGAGGACATCCGGCAGCCAGGTGACAAGCGCCGGAAAGATCGCGACGAGCACACACATCGCGACAATCAGCGCGATGAACGGCAGCACGCCGCGGATGATAGAGCCTGTGCGCAGATCCTTGGGCGCGATGGCCCGCAGGTAAAAGAGCGCGTAGCCGAATGGTGGTGTCAGGAACGAGGTTTGCAGCACGACCGCCATCAGCACGACGAACCACAAGAGGTTCACGTCCGGCATTTCCTGAATGATCGGCAGGAAGATCGGGAAAGACAGCAGCACGATCCCGGTCCAGTCGAGAAACGCCCCGAGAATGAACACGATCGCCATCATCATGGTGATCAGCATCCACGGCTCCATATCGAGCGTGCGGATCAGTTCCTGCGTGGCACGCAGGCCGCCGGTGATATTGAACACGCCGGTAAAGGCGGTGGCACCGACCACGATGAACAGGATCATCGCCGATGTGCGCCCGGTTTCTAGCATCGCGCCATAGAAGGTGCCAAGTTGGAACCGCCCGCGCGCGATCACGATCAGCAGCGCGAGTGCGGCACCAATGGCCGAGGCCTCGGTCGCCGTGGCGATGCCCGCCAGAAGCGAGCCGAGAATGCCGAAGATCAGCACCAACGGTGGCAGCGCCTCGACTGCCAGCATCCGCATCAGGGTGGCGCGCTCGACCTTCTCTTCGGGCTCCACCGCCGGGGCGAGATCGGGGCGCAGAACCGAGATGATGTAGACATAGACCGCATAGCTGAGGCCCAAGAGCACGCCGGGGATCATCGAGCCCGCGAAGAGTTCCCCCACAGAGAGCGGCGAATAGCTGGCCATCAGGATCAGCATGATCGACGGCGGAATGAGGATGCCCAGACAGCCCGAGGCCGCGATCACCCCGGCGGTGAGCGAAGGCGCATAGCCGTATTGCAGCATCGGGCGGAGGGCCATCACCCCCATCACGGTGATCGACGCCCCGATGATGCCCGTGGTCGCCGCCAGCAGAATCGAGATGAATACCACTGCCAGCGCGAGCCCCCCGCGCACCTGACTGAGCATCAGGCGCAGGGTCTCGAACATCCGGTCGGTCACGCCTGAATCCGATAGAAACCGGGCCATCAGTACAAAGAGCGGAATGGCGATCAGGGTGTAATTGTCCAGCACATCGCCGAAAATCCGGTTGATGACGATACCCAGCACCATCGGCTTGCCAGCGATGATCGCAGTCAGCACGGCGGTGCCACCCAGAACGAAGGCCAGCGGATGCCCAAGGAACAGGCCAAGCAGAAGCAGGCCGAACATCAGGACGGCAATCAGTTCGGGGTTCATTCGGAGGCCTCCTGCCTGTCGAAGACGATTTTCAGAACCTCGGCGACCCCCTGCACGAGCAACAGCCCAGCGGCGACGCACATTGCCATCTTGAGCGGATAGACCGGCATCTGAATAGCACCGTAGGTGACTTCTCCCTGCGCCCATGAGCGCTCGGCGAACTCCCATGACCGGGTGAGAAACACCCAGGCGAAGGGAAAGAAGAAGATCGCATAGCCCAGTAGGTCGGCGATGCGCTGACCGCCGCGCCCAAGCTTTTCAGTCAGGATATCGACACGCACATGCGCCTTGTGCCGCAGCGCATAGCCACCGAGCAGCACGAAGTAGAAACCAAAGAGCTGTTTGGAGACGTCGAAGGCCCATCGTGTCGGCTCATTGAACACGTAGCGCAGAACCACGTCATAGATGATGATCGCGGCAAAAATGATGGCCAGAACAGATATTACTCGCCCAACGATTTCATTCAAACCGTTGATGGTTCGCACGACCATACCGGTCCCTCCCCCTCGATTTTTGCCCGGCGGTCGCGGTTCGACCGTCGCGCATCTATCTACCTCGCGGGAACTGTCGCGTGTTTGAACACGGAGTTCAAGGGGCTCTCAGGCGTCTTTCATACAACTGAAATACTTAAGTATTTTTATGAAGCCCGGCGTTCACGACCGCGCGCGCCGATGTGACGGGCAGGGTCGTGAACGCGCAGCGCGGAGCCGATCAGGCCTCGACCGGTGCGTCCCATCCGGGCTTGAGCGCACCCTTCGCCATGTCCAGCGTGTATTCCGACAGGATCGAGGATGTCCCGTCTTTCACGCTTTGCATATACGCCTGCGGCTCGGCGATGAAGTAGCAATGCGCCTGCACCCTCTCGCCGTTGACGACGACCGAGATCGTCTTGCGCATGTAGGTGTTCTTTTGCCCGGGGCCGTTGTAGCCCTCCAGCTTGTCGATCTCTTTCAGTCCGCTCGACTTGACCCGGTAAACCTCTCCCATGACCTGCTGTCCGTGGCCTTTCAGATCGACGAGCGTTGCCATGCGGTGCAGGTAGGGGCATTTTTCATTCGTGCAGGCGGGTTCGTCCTGAACGACCAGCGGCACGCGTTGAAAGGTCTTGGCCTCGCCGACGAAGTCCGACAACAGATCCTTGTACTTGTCGTGATTAGGGAAGCCGCGTTTGAGCGAGCCATAGGTGAAGTAGAGATGGGTTGTTTCGGCCTCGGTGCCTGCGCCGTCCTGCCCGGCACCGGCCAGACCAACCGCGTCTGGATCATCGACATTGAACTTTTTCGACCAGTCGACCAGCCGGGAATAGACCGCGTCGGACAATTCGACTTCGCTCAACAGTTGCAGGCAACTCGTGACGTTGAAGTCGTCCTGATCGAGCAGCAGGTTGATGATGTCCTCGGCACGGTTCTTCATGGCGACATGCATCGCCGAGAAGCCGAACGCGTTGACGATGTTCACGTCGATCCCCAGCTCAATGAGCTTGCGGGCGGCGTTCAGATCCGTTTTGCCCTGAGCGGTGCCATGCCCCGAGGTTTCGCCTGCGCCGCCCGCCGCGTAGTGCAGCAGGCCATCGCCGCTTTCCTCATCGACGATGTTCACGCCGACCACCTGTTCCTCGATCGTGCGGAATATCCTTGGCCACAGGCCGCCGTCGTTCTGGCGCGATGCCTCTTGCGCCCATTTGATCACCCGGTGCTCCTGATGATCAAGGTCGTCAAAGGCGACCTCGAGGGCGTCCAGAATTTCCTCTGGTGTCGCCATCGCCCCGATGCCGACCATGCCGTTCGATAACTTGTCCGATCTTGGGCCCACGAATGTGCCGCCGAGACGCTTCAATTGCGCGACGTTGCTCTGCGTGTTGATGTTGTTCCACATGTTGGTGTTGCAGGCCGGGCAAAAGATCACCGGCTTTTTCTGGTACTGCCACGCAACGAACACCGAGGTGATCAGGCTGTCGCCGATCCCGTTTGCGACCTTGCCCATGGTGTTGCAGGTGATCGGCGCGACAATCACGCAATCGGCCCAGTCACACAAGGCAAGATGCGAGGCGCGCACTTTCATGTCGAATTGCTCGTAGCGAAAGTTCCACTCGTCGCTGTCGCGGTAGATGTCACTGTGCTTGATCTTGCTGAGGATGGTTTCGGTTCCGAAATCCTTGAAGAAATGTTCGGCCTGTGGCGAAGGCGCAAGTTTCACGTGGTGGCCCGCGGCGGTCAGTTCCTCGACCAGTCGCGGCACCTTGTCGGCGGCCGATGAACCGCAGGCGCACAAAAGCACGTTGCGCTTGCCGTCACGCGGGTCGGTCAACCCGCCCTTGGGGTAACCATATAGGTTGTGTTCGAGGCTCGGGGTCTCGTCGGCGGCCAGGGCCGGCAGGCCTGCCGCGCGGATCTGTTCCTGAAGCGATCCGCTGAGGATGGCGTTGACGATGTCGTCGCGCCGCCCGAGGTATTCGCCGTTCAGGAACATGTAGGGCACCGTCGCCTTGCCGGTCATCCGTTCCAGTTGCTGACGCATCCGCGATGCCAGCGTGCCGTTGCCCGACACGTCCTGCTGGAAAATCTCGGTTACGCCAATATTGGAAAGGATGCTTTGCAGCATGTAGGACCACGAGTCGTCGGGATCGTAGAACAGCGCCAGCGTGTTCTCTGAAATCAAACGCGCGACGTCGCCGGGGTCTTTGGGCACGTCCTTGCGCAGCAGCAAGACCATGGACGGGTTGCGCTTTTCGCGCAGACCGCGAAACAGGTGAGAACGCGGGGCCTGCCAGACCTGCGATGTCGCCGGGCTCATGTCGACCAGCGTCACATAATCGGTGTCGGCGTCATAGGCGATGCACAGGCACCAGAATTCCTGCAAAAGCGCAGTCTCGACATAGGCGCTTTCGGGGATCGCCACTGCCTCGTGCCCAAGCACGGCGTTGAGGTCGATATTGACCATCAGGTGCCGCTGCGACGCGGTGCCAAGCTGGTTGAGTTGCTCTGTGAACCACGTCTCGGGATCGTCCGCCTCGCTCTCTCCCCGGTCTTCAAAGATGCGGCTCTCGGCATCGAGATGCAGGTCCGAGAATTTTCCGAGATATTGATGGGCGATCAGGGCCAGTTCCTTGGCCGAGCGGATGGTGCTGAGCGATTCCGTATAGGACACATCCGTCGAGCGCAGCAGCTTGTCCTCGCTCGCCCAGTGATCGCCGAACAGCTCAAAGCTTTCGGCCAGGACGCTGAGACCGTTCAGGTTTGGCGTCGAACGCCGGAACATCTCGCGACGTTTCTCGTTGGTGATGTCGAGATGCGCGGTGCTGTCGACATAGCGGCAGTCCTGCGCGAACGTCGTCAGCTCGGTGTCCATGGCCTCGCGCGCCGAGAACCTGAGCAGACCGCGCGACCGCAGCGATCCACCATCGCGATCAGACATCGCGGAATGCAGCCGGGCGGTCGTGGTAACCCACATCTTGCCGTATTTCTCGGGGTGGACATCCATCATGTGCACCAGCCCGGTGCTGGGATTGCATTTCGCGATGACGGCGAAATGCCCGCCCGGCATGTCCGCGCGACCATGCGCGAGACCGACCTGAAAATTTGCGACGATGATGTCATTGTTCCCGGCGACCTGTACGGATTCCATGATCCCGTCGCGCAGCATGTGCTCATCCGTGGTGTCGGCATCCATGTAATGGACACGCACCTTCACGCGGTCGTTCAGACCCTTGGTGTGAATGTAGGTGCAGGCGATGTCGAACAATTCGCCAAGCGCGATGCCGGTATTGACGACATAGGCACTGGGCAGGTTGGCCTTGCGGAAGATGTCATTGACGTCGCAGGGAAACCCGAGGGCCGACAGGCTGAGGGCTGCGGCGGTAACGCTGCAACAGTTGATGGTCTGTTGAAAATGCTCCATCCGCTCGGTGACAAGTTCGCCGAAGAACGTGGCGAAGAACGCGAGGCGGGTGTCATCGGGCAGGTCGTGCCACTCCGTCGCGGACAGAAAAGCAACCTCTGTTCCTGCTCCAGCGCGTGCGATCAGGCTGACCGGAAGGTCATTGAATTCCAGATGTTCTTCATAAAAGTAGTCGCCCGGCTTTGCCGTGGTCAGCACGTCCTGCTTATGCAAAAGCGTCACGTCTCCCGTCAGCACGATATAAAGCCCGGTTGCGGGCAGGACTGTCTCATTCGTGAAACTGTGTGCCTTGAACCGCTGCATCAGGGCCTCGGGGGCCTTGTCGGACAACGTATCGGGAAGCGCACCGAGAACGATGTCCCACTGTGCGGGGGTCAGCGGGGTTGCGGGTGTTGCGGGGGTGGTGGAAATCTCGGACATAAAATGCATAGCCTCCGGTTGGGGTCAGGTTAAAAATCTCACATTATATCACTCGGTACTGATACAGAGCCGGGGCCGGTGATGGCCGGCACCGAATTGAACAACGCGGCATCCACCGCGCGGCGGGTGATCTCTTTCAACGTCTCGCCATCTGCGCGACCGCAGGCGACATCGAGCATCGCCCGCGTCCGGGCGATGTGAAAATCCGACCAGGGCGTTGGCTCTTCGTTAGCGTAGGCCTCCAATGCGTCGGCAAAGCGCGCGGCCTCGTCATGCTCGCCCGCGTTGAGACTGGCCTGCATCGCATTTCGATAGAACCTGAAATAGTTATGCCCGACGCATCCTTTTGCCAGAAGCGCCTCAGCCTCGGCGAGAACAGTCTTGCGGCGGGTCGCGTCCGGTGTCGTCAATCCGACCGTGGACATGACCCATGGGCCGATGAAGGTCTCGGCCCCCAGATCACGCAGCTTTCGGAGCGCGTTTTCGGCAATCGCGGCGGCCTCTGTGCCTTTGCCCTCGTAAAACGCGATGCGCGCGTTGGTCTCTTCAAGGAACGGCTCAAAGCGCAATGCGCCAATCTTTGTCGCCAAGTCCAGACCTGACTGAATCTCGAAACGCGCGTCCTCGAAACGCGCCATCGACGTGAGAATCCATCCGGCGGTCAGGCGCGAGACGATCTCGGGGCGGTGCATCCCGAGTTGTGCAGCGAGATCCGCCGATCGCAGTGCGTAATCCAGCGCGGTCTCGGTTTCGTTCATGTAGATTTTGGCGGTTGCCAGCATGAACAGATTGGCGCTTTCGACATCGGCCAGATCATGCTCGTGACAAAGTGCCAAGCATTTCTCGATCACCTCATGGGCCGAGAACATGCGGCCCTGTGCATAGGCGGCATCCCCCAGTCCGCTAAGCGCAAGTGCCTGGCGTCGCGGCAGGTCTGCGCGTCTGGCGTAACTGAGAGACGTCGTGTGTTCCGCCTCGCAGCCTTCCAGATCACCGCGTGGAAAATGAAGGCTGCCGCGCAGGTAATGAATGGTACTCAACTCGGCGATCAGCCCGGCCTTCTCCGCGATGTCCTGGGCGTGATCCAGCACGCTGTAGGCGTCGTCGATGCGGTCGAGAATGCGCATGGCCGACGCGATTCCGATCTCCGACTGGCAGATTTCAAGCGGTGTCTGCGCGCAATCCCGCGCCGACCTGAAACATTCGATGGACGCGTCATTCTGACCGGCATCCCGCAGCGCATCGGCCTTGACCCGCAGCAACGCCCCTTTGGCCTGTATGTCCGGCGCACAGCTAAGACCTGCATCGGCCAGCCGAAGTGCCTCTTCTCTCTGGAACCGCTCCCGCGCATCTTGTGCGACTTCGAGAAAGGCCTCGGCCGCCTCGGGGTCCATTGCGGCGGCAAGATGCTGAGCGTAGAGCCTGCGATCCTGCGTGGCATACCAGCGTGCGGCGGCCTTGTGCAGCGCGCGAAAGTCATTCCGCAGAATGGTCTGCAGAATCGCCTCGCGGATCAGCGCATGCGCAAAGAGATAGCCATCGTCGGTCGGCTTTATCAGGGCCGCCTCGACCAGCGGCTTTTCGTCATAGACGCTGATATCCGCGATGCGGGTCACCGCAGCCATGGCGAACCTTTGGCCAAAGATGGCCGCAGCCTGAAGGATCTTCTTGTCGATGAGAGCGAGCCGGTCGAACCGAGCCTGGATCAGGCTCTGGATCGAACTCGGAAGACGGCCGTTGGAGTCGGTTGCATGCGCCAGCATCTGCACAAGGAACAGCGGATTGCCCTGGGCCTTTTGGACGCATTCCTCGATCAGCTCTTCGGTGACGCGCAGGGTTTTCTGGGCCAGGGCAAGCGCCTCGGATTCCGTCAGCGCCTCGAGCGTCATGCACCTGACCCGCGCGGAACTGTCGATAGGGGCAAGCGTGACCTCCATCACCATCCCCTCCATCCTCGATGTGATTAGAAGCAGGATTGGATTGATCTTGCTTTCCTCGATCAGCAAATCGACCATTGGCAGGGCATCCGGGTCGGCCCAGTGGATGTCTTCGACAAGAATGAGTTGGGGTCTGTGCGCCGAAAAATGACGCAGGAGCTGCCGCAGCGTTTCGCGATAATTTTCGGTCCTTGCGTCGTCGCTCATCGCGCTCAGCATCAGCGACATATCACGGTCCAGCTTCCCACCCAGCATCTGCACCGCAAAGATCGCCGTGACCTGAGTGAGCACCTCTGCCTCGACGAGTTTCGAGACTGTTACCATGATGGCGGATTGCCGGGCGCGGTCCCTCAGGCCGCACATGCTTTTGACCAGTTTTTCGATTGGGTCATGCGTGTTGCCCGATCCGAAATCCAGAAACTGGGCCGTGTGCGTCTCAAACCCCGCCTCGTCCGCCGCGAAACGTGTCGCCTGCAGAAGGTGGGTCTTGCCAAGGCCTGCGTCGCCCCGCACATAAATTGTCTCGCCGGTGCCGCGCTCGGCGCAGCCTGACAGCGCGCCACGCATCACCGCCATTTCGCGATCCCGCCCGACCAGCGGTTTTACCTCGGTCGTTTCGCGGAACCCGATATAGCGATGTGCGAGGATCGGCACATCATATCCCTTGACCTCCAGGGACAAGGGCGTGTCGCAGACTATCTTGTGGCTGAGCGAGCGATAGATCAGGTGGTCGATCAGAGTCTCCCGGCGGTCCGCCCGGTCCGCCAGCCGCGAGGCGAGGTTCACGGTATCGCCGGTCAGCGTGAAATCCACGTCCTTGCGATGACCGTATCCGCGTCTTGAGAACAGGACATTGCCGACCGCAGCCCCGACGTGGATGGTCAGTTCCCGTCCGAACCGGTGCGATATCTCATCCATCGCGCGATGCATCTCAGAGGCCGCGCGCAGCGCACGTTCGGTGTCGTTGCCATAAGAGACCGGGGCCCCGAAGACGGCGATGACGCAATCCCCTCTATGGCCGTCGATGGTGCCGCCCATCCGCACGACGATCTCGTTGAGGCTTTCATAGAAGCACGACAGGACATCGTGCATGTCCTCGGTATCGAGGTCGCGCGAGAGGGCTGTGTAATCGTTCAGATCCGCGAACACGGTCGTCACATTTCTGCGCTCGGCCTCTATCCCGGCGTCCGCAGTGTCGTTTGCAGATGCGTCTTGGTCTGTGACCGGGTCGGGTGCGGCCAGCGTCTGGAACCGTGCATATAGCTTCTTGCGGTGTCCCAGTGAGGCGATGCCGATTTCCTTGAGTTCATCAAGGCTGAGATCCGCGACGAGGGTCAGGTCAATGTCGTTGTCTTCAAACAAGCAATAATATTGGTGAAATCCCAGCTCATCGAGCAAGCTCTCAAGCTCGGTCATCTTGCGATCCTTAGGGTTCATAATGTCGCCGCAGTGTAGTTTCCATACGCAGCAAGTAAAGATTTTTCAGGGTGGACTTGGACATTGCGTAGCATGTTCCGCCAACCACTGTCAGTTGATCAAAGGAGTTTGAATTCGCTTGTCACGGAATGGCAGGGCCTTGTGCGCTCTGGTCTGACCCTGCAGCGGAGTGAGGTGCGTGGCGCGGAAAGCAGAACCACTACATGACACCGGCTGCCCGGACAGACCATAACGCCTTAATCCCTGTGCGGATACCTGATAGATAGCTGCGGGTTTCCGGGAAAAATGTCGCATGAACGCGCCGCTTGGCGGCCAATGATTCCTGTTGGTCTCATCAGGTCCCATGTTGTAGGGCTGGGTGACGCTGATGGAGTCAGAGACATGGAACATTTCCTGACGGATCAGGTGTTCAACGCGGCCGGGCTTGCGGGGGTGGTGGTCTATCTGGGATCCTATGCACTGCTTCAGGCGGGCATTTTGCGCGGCGGCGGATATACCTACGCGATCCTGAATCTTTGTGCCTCCAGCCTGGTTCTGATCAGCCTGACCGTGGCGTTCAACCTGTCTTCCGCCATCATACAGGTGTCATGGATCGTCATCAGTCTGATGGGCATAGCGCGTCTTGCATGGATCAATGGCCATGTGCGATTTTCGGCAGAAGAAGAGGCCATGTTGCAGCAGGTCTTCACGGACATGCCGCGTCCGATGGCTCGCCGCTTTCTGAATCGGGGCAATTGGATCGACGCCACTGAAGGTGCCATACTGACCGAAGAGGGCACGCCAGTCGCCAACCTTTACTATCTGGCGGATGGCGAGGTGCAGGTCATATCCGGCGGTCAGGTCATTTGTAAGATCACCTCCGGGCTGATCGGCGAAATGAATGTTCTGTCCGGCGGAGAGGCCTCGGCCACGGTTCGGATCGCAACCCCATCACGCCTGTTCGTGATCTCGGGCGATGCGCTGAGACGCCTGAACGCGCGCGACCCAGATTTTCGCAATTTGCTGGGCAAGGGAATGAGCCGTGACACCGGTCGCAAGCTGATGTCCGCAAACGCACGCTGGTCTGAAAAAGCCGCCGCAGATTGACGCTGACCGCTTTGCGGGTCGCCTTGTCTCAACCAAAACCGAACTTGGCTGCGGAAGTTGGAGCAGGAAACACCCTTGTCCGAACCTGACCCGTCGGTGTCTTGTATCGCATTGAGCCAACACTTACCTCTGCCGATCACCAAAGGCCATTTTGAACCGGTCTGATCGTGCCGGTCGTCATAACGGCAGCGATCCTGATCTTCTCCGAGATCATTCCCAAGACCATAGGTGCCACCAGTTGGCGCGCACTTGCGCCCTTCACGATCCGGTCGCTCGACCTGACGGTGAAAGTGCTCGCCCCCGCCGTATGGACCTGCCAGCGCATCAGGGGAGTGTTCAACGCCGACAACGAAAAGCAGATGTTCAGCAGAACCGATTTTCTGGCAATGGCGCAGATCGGGGCGCAGGAAGGGCACCTTATCTCTGGCTTGAGGTGGCTAAAGTATTGATTTCAAGCCACATGGAATTTTCACGTATAGCGTTATGTGTGGCAGTAACATCACGGGCGCATGGTGTCTTCGAATAGCGAAAGCTCCTGCCTTCGGCAACAACTCAGCTGTCAATCTGCTGGGAAAGCATGCAAACCTCTCGCTCGATGGAGTGAAAGCGGATAGGTGGCGAACGATGACGAACCAATTCCCATCACACCCGCCGCGGGGACCGGAAGTGCAGCGGGCAGGGGCCCCGGCATTTCTCTGGATCCTCGTCGGCATAATGGCCGCCATCGAGGTCGCGCTCAGCCTTTCCGAGGCGGGATACCTGGGGTCGTTCAATTTGAGATGGCCAGCATTCGCGGTGGGGGCATTCTGGCAGCCGATCTTCGCGGGTGCCATGACGCCCATCTTTCCGGGGCAGAGGCTGATCATGCTGGTCACATACGCGTTCTTGCACGGCGGCATCCTGCACCTCGCGATCAACAGCGTCATCCTGCTGTCACTGGGCAAGCTCGCGACCAGCCGCATCGGGGCAGCCCGAACGCTCTTGCTGTTGTTCCTGTCGGCCGTCGGCGGCGGGCTTGCCTATGGACTTCTGTCACAGAGTGCCGGGCCGATGATCGGAGCGTCGGGCGCGGTGTTCGGCTTGATCGGACTCTGGCAGGGTTGGGATTACCGCATGCGGAAAAATGCAGGGCTTCCGCTGCGCCCGTTGATCACCGCAATCCTGGGCCTCGCCGCTGCAAATCTTGTCCTCTTCGTGATCTTCAGTGGCGGCTTGGCCTGGGAAGCGCATCTCGGCGGCTGGCTGGTCGGATGGGTCATGGCGCTGTTCCTGGCTGTTCGCAAGGTGCACATCTGAGAAATGCCTTTCTCTTCGACAGCGCGGCGTTCGAACATTCCGCCCTGAAGTCGTGCCATCTTTCCAGATCCCGACAATTCGCAGAAATCTGGTCATGAAAAGCGGAGCAACACCCGGATTCCATATTTGGATAAGATTTTGTTAATAAGCAAAAAGGTTTTTGGCGGTGGTGTCAGACAAATTCGAACTCGTCTCAGGAAGGGCAGGGTTGCTGCCCTTTACGCCGTGCAGAGATTGCGCCACTCGGCGAGAGCGAGGGCGCGGTTTCGCTTGAAATTTGATCTTGAGTAGAGGCTGCGCTCCGAGTTGAACAGATTGTAGACCGAGGCGTGTACGGCGGCGAATTTCTGTAAACTTCGCAATCGCCGGAAGCGCTGCATCGCCCGCTCTCGCCTTCGGAAAGGCAGGTGGGAATTTTCTGCCCTATTGTTCAACCAACGCCCCGTTTCCTGTCTATCGGCATTGCCGATCTCCTTCATCGCAGCGCCGTACGAACGCAGTCGGTCCGTGACAATGACGTCTGGGCGACCGTGCTTGCGCATTGCTTTCTTTTAAGAATTTCAAGGCAGCTTTCTTGTCGCGCCTCTTTGTTACGAAGCTTTCCAGAACTTCGCCCTCATGATCCACGGCCCGCCAGAGGTAATGCCTTTCGCCGCTTTTCTTCACGAATATCTCGTCCAGGTGCCAGCGCCAACGGCTGGATCTCAGTCCGGCCACACGGCGCATTTTGATCTCTGCTGCAAACAATGGCCCGAACCGATGCCACCAATACCGCACCGTTTCATGACTGACGTCGATGCCCCGTTCATGGAGCAGATCCTCGACGTTCCGTAATGAAAGCGGAAGGGGGGGCAGTGTTTCTGCGCATTCCCATAAGCGTGATGGCTGCCAGTCCAGTGCCTGCTCAGCCGGTGTGGGGCAGGATATCTAGTCCTCAGCTTCAGGTTATTTGACACGAGGACATTTCTCTGAATCACTGTCGAAAATGGTCGAGAGGTGATTGAGATGACGAAAACAGGGCCGTTGGTGAAATATGTGGTTCGGTTGAGTGCTGATGAGCGGTCGTTCCTTGAGGGGATGATCCGGACCGGTCGGGATGCTGCTTACCGGCTGCTGAAAGCACGGATCTTGCTCAAGGCGGACGCATCTGTGGAAAATGGCGGCTGGGATAATGCGCGGATTGCTACGGCATTGGACACCAGCGCGTCGACGGTGCTTCGCACGCGCCGCCAGTTCGTGGAGGAGGGTCTGGAAGCGGCCCTGGCGCGCAAAAAGCGCGAGACGGCGCCAACGCCCCGGATCTTTGACGGGGAAGCGGAGGCGCGCTTGCTGCAACTGGCCTGTTCGGAACCACCCGAAGGCCATGCGCGCTGGTCCTTGCGGTTGTTGGAAAAACGGGTGGTGGAACTGGGCATCGTGGAGGCAGCCAGCGACAGCACGATCCAGCGCGTGCTCAAAAAAACGCGCTCAAACCGCATCGAAGCCGCTACTGGGTGATCCCGCCCAAGGCCAACGCTGCCTTTGTCGCGGCGATGGAAGATGTGCTGGAGGTCTACACGCGCCCGCATGATCCGGCGCGCCCGCTGGTCTGTCTGGACGAGACGAGCAAGCAACTGACCAATGAGACGCGCACGCCAATCCCGATGGGGCCCGGCCGCGACGCGCGCTTCGACTATGAATACGAGCGCGCCGGCGTGGCCAGCCTGTTCATGCTGTTTGCGCCTCTGGAAGGATGGCGTCATGTCGCCGTTCGCGAGCGGCGCACGGCCGTCGATTATGCCCATATTCTGCGGGACCTGGCCGATACCCATTTCCAAGAGGCTGAAAGGATCGTTCTGGTGCAGGACAATCTCAACACCCACCGGCCAGCCTCGCTCTACGAGGCGTTCGACCCGGCCGAAGCCCGCCGGATCGCAGAACGGTTCGAATGGCACTACACACCGAAACACGGCTCCTGGCTCAACATCGCTGAATGCGAACTGAGCACCCTCGCACGCCAGTGCCTCGACCGCCGCATCCCCGATCGCGGGAAACTCGAAGAGCAGACCAGGGCATGGGAAATACCCCGCAACCAGGGCGGCACAGCCGTCAAATGGCGCTTCTCAACCGAGGACGCGCGCATGAAACTCGCCCACCTCTATCCGCAGATAAGCTGAATCGCAGGACTAGGCTCAAAATATCTTCAGCCGTCGGCTACGGTTCTTCCAGTCTTTCAACCTATTCGCCGAACTCGCTTGGTCCTCTGAGGCTACGGCGTCAACTAACAGAGCGAGTGCCGCATTGAGGCCGACTGTGGATTCCAGAAAAAGCCCGGTAGAGGAGGGCGCGTAGATAACCGCATGCGCCTGTTCTGCAGCCCAATGACAATATTCATCCGCGACTACCACAACGCCTCGACCTTGTTCTCGGGCCATTGCCGCGAGCGTTTCGCTTTCCTTTGAGTATGGCACTACGTCAACGAGCAGAAGACAGGTCTTGGCCGGAGTGGGGTCATTGATCCACTCGGCTGTCATTCCGTCGTGCGCGGAAAGATATCGAACGCCGGAGCGCGCAAGGCTTAGGCGGCGTGCCGCATCTTCCGCGAGGCCGCGCACCGTCTGAAAGCCGGTTACATATACTTCACTTGCTGTGGATAGTCTTGTTTTTGCCACTTCAAAGGCCGCGCTTTCTCTTTGTTCGTAGATTGATTTCAGTGCTGCTTGTTCTGCATCCAGCTTCCCTTGCCACAGTGGCGATAGCTCCCCGCGCGCGCTGACCATGCCACCTGCAACCGAGTAGCGGCGCTGCAACAGTATCTTGAAAGCTTTTACGCTATCACACCCGAACCGCCGAAGGGCGCGTCCCACGGTGACCTCAGACACTCCTGCCTTTTCGGCGATGGAGCGCCCAGTTTCGAAGGATAGCGAATCGACGTTAAGCAGAATGAACTGGACAACTTTTGCCTCCTGCTTGGGCAGCGTGGAGAGCTCTGCCTGCATTTCGGTCAAGAGGTCTTCCAGTGTTCCGTCTTTGTAGGACGTAAAGCCTTGGCGCATGTGAATTCTCCAATGACAGAAAAATAACATTTGACACAAACGACAGAATTGCAACAGCATTGAGGGAGAAATTACAAAAAATCCTAACCAACCGGGAGACAAACATGAAATCGCGCGGAATTGCCCTTACCACTTTGCTCGTCCTCGGCCCCGTTGCGGCTACGGCCCAAGGTGAGCTCAATCTCTACAACTGGGGGGATTACATTAACCCCGCGGTGCTTGAACGCTTTACCGAGGAGACGGGAATCGAGATCACGCTTGATACCTATGGATCGAACGAGGAGATGCTGGCCAAGATACAGGCAGGAGCGACGGGCTATGACATTGTCTTTCCGTCGGTGCACATGCACGACATCATGTATCAGCTAGGGCTTTTGGCTGAAACAGGCATCGGCTCGCATCCGGATTTCACGAATATTGATCCGCAGTTCGTTCGCGCCAAAACCGACCCCGAGGCGGACTATTGCCTGCCTTACGCGTGGGGAAACGTCGGCATTGTGTATAACAAGGAGCAAGCGGGCGAGGTAGACAGTTGGAAGGACTTCTTCGCACTCGGGGATGATGGGAAGAAGATTATCCTGCTTGACGACCTTCGGGAGACAATTGGCATTGGCCACATTATGAACGGCACTTCAGTCAATTCGACCGATGAAGCAGAAGTTGAAGCCGCAGCGGAGTATGTCCTGCAGAGAATTGATGCAGTCTCGGCGTTTTCGTATGACTCCATTCCGCTTGTGACGTCAGGTGATGTAGCTGCGGCGCATTGGTATGTTGGCGCAAATATCTTTGTCGCGGAGAATCCGGACATACTTGGCTATGTCATTCCGGAAGAGGGTGCGACCATGTATCAGGAAGACATGTGCGTATTAGATTCGGCGCCGAATATGGAGAACGCGATCAAGTTCCTTGAGTTCTACCTTCAGCCGGAGATTGCTGCGCTGAATGTTGAGCAGCAAATGAACGGGACGCCTAATATTCCTGCTCAAGACCTGATCCCCGAGGAAATCGCCTCGAATCCTACCATCTACCCTCCACAAGACGTGCTGGAGAACCTGCAACTTTTCGAGGATCTCGGCCGAGACCTGCAACTCTACAATCGGGAATGGACTCGGATCAAGACTGCCCAGTGATGGCTTAGCCCGATCCGTCGGGGTTCAGTGATGGACCCCGACTTGACCAAATTTGCGCTTATCGGGAAACCACAAGTCGTGCTAGAAATTATCAACGCCAGCAAATCGTTCAAGACACCCGAGGGTGGAACATTGAACGCTCTCACGGATGTATGCGTCAATGTAGAGGCGAGCGAGTTTGTCACGCTTCTAGGACCATCCGGCTGCGGCAAAACCACACTCTTGCGAACAGTAAGCGGATTCGAGGCGCTCGATGCGGGCGAAATCCTGATCGACGGGCGCGCGGTCACGCAGATACCAGCGCACCGTCGTCCTGTGAACACGGTTTTCCAACGCTATGCGCTGTTCCCACATCTCGATGTGAGGCGAAATGTGTCTTACGCTCTCGATATCTCGAGGGTTGGCCGGGAGGATACACGTCGCAGAGTTGACGAGATGCTCGATCTTGTGGGTCTGTCTGGGTTCGCAGCGCGGCGGATTAACCAGCTGTCAGGAGGACAGCAGCAGCGTGTTGCACTTGCGCGCGCTCTGATTGCGCGACCAAAACTCCTCCTGCTGGATGAACCGCTCAGCGCGCTAGACAAAAACCTTCGTCAAAAGATGCAGCAGGAGCTCAAAGCGCTGCAGGCCGAGCTTGGTATAGCCTTCGTATTCGTTACCCACGATCAAGACGAAGCGCTGACTATGTCTGACCGCATCGCAGTGCTGGCTAATGGTCGTATTCAGCAACTTGGTCGGCCCGAGGAATTGTATCGTCATCCGAAGAATGTGTTCACGGCTGACTTTTTGGGCGAAAGCAATCTTTTGTCCGTTGAGGTTTCTAACCGCGCAGCAACGTTGGCGGATGGTCAACGCCTCGAAGCGGCAATCAATGACGGGATGGCACATCTTCTGATCCGCCCGGAAGCCCTGACGGCGCGTTCGCCGTCGGACGACGCTTTGTGCTTCAGTGGTGTGGCGTCGCGATCTGTCTATACCGGCACAGATTACCGTGTTGATGTGAAGACTGAGAAATTTGGCACTCTAGCGGCGCTGTTGCGGGCAGACGATATGCAGCCTCAGGCCGGGCAAGATATCACTCTGTGGGCCCGCCGAGATGCGGTTCATCTTATCCCTGAACATGAGGCAGCACCATGAAGCTTGCCGCGCGCAAGAAGCTGGGTCTGGCGTTTCTATTGGGTCCAGCAACAATCTTCCTTCTCATCTTCTTCTTTGGTCCGCTGCTGATCATGCTGATCTACAGCTTTCTGACGCCAGGGCTGTATGGTGGTGTGGAGTGGAGCTTCTTTTCGCTCAATTACGGGCGCATCCTTGGGTGGGCAGACACAAAATACGAACAGTTCGATCCTGTCTATTTATGGATTTTCCTGCGCTCGCTTCGGCTTGCGGGCCTGACTGTCTTGACCGCGTTGTTAATCAGCTATCCGGCGGCTTTCTGGATCAGCCGCATGCCGCCAGCGCGACGATCATTTTGCATTTTCTTGGTGACCCTACCTTTCTTTGTAAGTCTGATCGTTCGGCTTTTTGCCTGGGTCTTGATCCTTCGGCCAACAGGATTTCTCAATCAGGCTCTGATGGGGCTGGGCGTGAGCGACACCCCGTTCGAATTCCTCTATACGGATTTCGCGGTGATCATCGGCATGACCTATGTTTTCATCCCCTTCACCTTTCTGCCTCTTTACGCGTCGATTGAAAGGCTCGATGGGGCGATGCTTGAAGCCTCGGCCGACCTTGGAGCGACCCGACTGCAGACGTTTCGCAGGATCATATTGCCCGCTACCCTACCAGGGATCGTAGGGGGAGCGATCATCACCTTCATTCCTGCATTGGGCAACTTCATTGTGCCGTCAGTGTTGGGCGGCGCCAAGGTTGTGATGATCGGCAATCTGATCGAACAGCAATTTCTTTCTGCACGTAATTGGCCCTTTGGTTCCGCACTGGCGATGCTGGTCATGGCCGCTGTTCTGGTCATTCTGACCCTGCAAATTCGCATAGGCGCACAGAAAGGAGTAATGCGATGAGCCTCGCGCGTCTTCTGTCTCTATACGGATTTCTGTTTTTTGTCTTTGTCTATGCACCGATCGCCTTGGTGGTCGTTTTCTCGTTCAATGCAAACCCAGTAAACATGATGATCTGGGATGGCTTTACGCTGGATTGGTATAGACTCATTTTCGGGATGGAGACGTCCATCACCGACAGCACGTCCTATATCGATAGCACGGCGCAACTTTACTCCGCGATCCAAACGAGCCTGATCGTCGCGCTCTCTACCACGCTTGCGGCAACGGTGATGGGAACGGCACTCGCACTCGCTGTGGCCCGCTACAGGTTTTATCTTGCAGGCCTTTACCGAACCTTGCTTCTCGTCCCGATGATAATGCCTGACATCGTTTTGGGTATCGCGCTGCTGATCTTCTTCATCACTATCGGAATGAACCTGTCGGTCCTGACAATCATTATCGGACACACCACGTTTCTGATCTCTTATGTCTTTGTCACTGTCTCCGCTCGACTTGCGAATATGGACGACACATTGGAAGAAGCCTCAGCCGACCTCGGGGCAACGCCTGCTCAGACATTCAGACGAGTGACCCTTCCTGCAATCGCACCGGGTGTGCTTGGTGCTGCGCTTCTGGCTTTCATCATTTCGATGGATGACCTGGTGATTACGTATTTCATAGCTGGCACCGGTGACACGACCTTACCGATTCATATCTGGGGTATGCTGCGTCGCGGAATTAAACCGGAGATCAACGCCATTGCGACCATGATGCTGCTTTTCACCATCGTGATCGCAGGGCTTGGGCTTTACTTTAGATCGAGACAGAAATGATAACGCCAAAACCACGCGCACGCGCTCTAGGGCTTAATCTGCCCGGCACGCCAGGCCCGCTCAATGCGATCACGGATATAGAAGGCATTGAGGTAGGCATGACCGAGTTATTGTCTTCGAGAGATCCTTCGCTCATGACCCGTGGGATTCCCGTGCAGACTGGCGTAACTGCGATTCTACCGCGGGGGCGGGAGCCGGAGCCAAAACCGCTTTGGGCCGGGCAGTTTAGTCTAAACGGAAATGGTGAGATGACTGGCGCCCATTGGGTGCGTGATGGCGGCTGGTTCTGTGGCCCGATCCTGCTGACCAACACGCATGCTGTCGGTGCTGCACATCAGGCGGCAGTGCGCTGGATGATTGAGGTCTATGGAGACACTTGGGAAACCAACCATCTCTGGGCCATGCCGATAGTAGGGGAAACATATGACGGTGTTTTAAGTGACATCAACGGGCTGCATGTAGCGGAGATGCACGCGCGTGCAGCAATAGATGCAGCGCGACCGGGCCCTGTGACCGAGGGTAACAGCGGTGGCGGTGCGGGCATGATCTGCTACGAGTTCAAGGGGGGGACCGGGACATCTTCTCGGAGAGTTAAGGTCGACGACCAGGATTTTACCGTCGGGGCGCTTGTTCAGGCTAATCATGGCCTCCGCCCTTGGCTTACGATTAGTGGCCAGCGCGTGGGTGAATTGATGCTTGAGGACCGAGTGCCTGACATGGTCACTGAGCGGGGTTCGATCATCGTGATACTCGCTACGGATATTCCACTGTTGCCGGGCCAACTCGAACGCTTGGCTCGGCGCGCTGCCATCGGCATCGGCCGTTCGGGGTCTCCGGGCGGAAACAATTCGGGAGACATCTTTCTCGCTTTTTCTACCGCGAATGAGATGGCCCTACCACAATGCTCTGGACCTTGGCGAAACATGACGGCGTTGAATGACGAATATCTTGACCCGGTTTATATGGCAGCGGTCGAGGCTGTAGATGAGGCCGTGCTCAACGCGCTTTTTGCTGCTCAGGATGTTCCTTTCGCGCGCCCTGCGCGTGGGGTCTGCAAAGCTATAGATACGCAACGACTGCGTGCTTTCTTCAATCTCGAAAAGTAATAGTATGGCTCATTAAATCTGCTTGTGTGAGCTACCCGCCGAAATTCGGACACTGTGACCTGCCACTGAACTTTCATCCAGCCGGAATCGGAGCCCTTTGGGTTGTTGGTCCGATCCCGAACCTTCTACCGCCCTTAGCAAGAGTTTTCCAGCTTCGATGTTCATCGCTGCGTTTTGGCTCGTCAGACCGGACTTTCGCCGCGTGCGCGAAATCATAGATCGGGTGAATTCACACTATTCGGGAGCTGTCTGCCGTTCGACTTGCATCATGCAATGACTTCTGTCAGCCCAAACAGACACGAGAAAAACGGATAATGCCATGCCGATTGACGAAGAACGCGATACGCGAAAGGCGATTTTCAGAGGTCTCCGGCTGAAGTGCCCATCTTGTGGAAAAGGAAAGGTCCTCTCCGGATACCTCAAGGTTAAAGACAAATGCAATTGCTGTGGGCAGGAACTTCATCACGCGAGCGTCGATGATGGCCCCGCATATTTTACCTTGATGGTCGTGGTTGCGATCATCTTCCCAATTTTTGGCCTGATTTATTCCCTCTTCGAGCCCAAGCCACTTTGGGTCGCTTTGTCAATGATGGCGCTCGCAACGATGCTGGCACTATTCATCCTTCCCCGCGTCAAAGGTATGTTTATCGGCCTCCAGTGTGCGAAGCGACTTTACGGCTTCTAGGTGTGCCATTAGCACCTGTTTGCGGCCTTTATAGTGCAGCGCGCATGTGACCCAATTCTGATGCGCGTGGGTCTTGAGATTCCTGCCTTCGGAATCATGAATGATGCCGCGGTTGCCCATAAGCGTTCCTCGGGAAGAGACTGTGTGAAGTTCGCCAGTGGGGGCGACGCGGTTCTGGAATGGCATGGTGCCTCCGGCATCTCGGGCGATAATTCAGCTTGACCAACGACCTCGGGTCTAGTTGTCACTTTTCTGCATGTCTAGGATTACGGATCGAAACGCTGAACGAAGAACATTCACAAAATCATTAGTCCGTGCAGCCATCCTTGAGAGGCGCGCCTGCTGCCGGCAGGCTTCGTCCTGTCAGTCTGCTTTGCAATCTGTTACCGGAAATACGTAACCGATGGCGGGAAACACCTCGTTCATCGCATATCCATCTTTCTGTTCCTTGAAGATGGCAGAGGGCTGCCTTGTCGTGATCGTCGCCGGCGCGCCGTCACGTTGCCAGACGATAGAATAAAGTTTTGCAAAAACAGACGCGCTGCCATCTCCGGTCACGGCCAGGTCCGCCGACATGCATTCGCTTATGGGGCCGCTCCTGATGCATTTGAGGATTTCGGGTTCGCGATGTGGCCAGTCGGATACGAAGACCAGACGGTCGTCCTCTATGGTGACGCTTCCCCCGCCGTTGACCTCGTCGTAGGGAACCTGGCAGGTCCAGGTTTCAGAAAACGCAGGGCCAGCGATCAGGGCCAGAAATCCCAGGCGCATTGTCCATTTCACGAGTGGTCTCCTTGTTGTGTCGAAAGCAGAGACGTGGTCAGGGTGCGATGACACGGCACGCATCCGGGGGTCGGCGCAGGGTGATCACACTTGGGATCATACGCGCAAACACAGCATGCCCACAATGTCGGCATCACGCGAGCCGAGTCAGATTCTCGATAGCCTCCAGTTTGGAAATAGCCTGGCTCGGTTGACATACGCACCCGTATCATGGCCGGAGAAAAGCCCGTCGTGCTCGACGAGGACCGTCTGCCAGCCGCGCGCTGCCGCCCCCAGGATATCCGTGTGGAGCGTATCGCCGCACATGACGATCCGACCCGGTGGCGTCTCGGGCAACGAGGCTTCGATCATCTCGTAGACTGCAGGAAACGGTTTGCCGACAAATCGGATATCACGGATACCGCGATCTGCCAGCAGATGGCCGAAATATCCGGGCTCCAGCGAGAAACCGTGTTCGCGGGGCGCAACGAGGTCTGCATTGGCGATGATCAGGGGTCTGGGCCTCTTGAGAAGAGCGTCTTCAAGAAGCGCCTGTCGGTCCAGTGACCAGACCTCGGTCGACAGAAACACGAAGCCGTCGACCTGGTCATAGCTTGCGGGATCATCGACGAGGCGGCGCGTAGGACAGGGGATGTCCGACAGATCATCCTCGACTGCCGCGATACATCCCCACAACCTGCCGTCCAGCTGCGCCAAGGTCGCGTCACGGCTGGTTATGATCTCGTGGTCCCTGACGCCCATGCCGAGTTTTCGGAACTTGGTCACGGCACCTGCATGACTGTAGCTCGCGGCGTTGGAGAGAATGCGGATTCGGCACCCGGTATCGCGCAGTTCCCTGAGACGTTGCGATGCGCCGGGAATGCCCGCCTCGCCGATATTGAGAACCCCGTAGGCATCGAACACAAAGGCGTCCGCCTGCGCGGCGATGTCGTGCAGAGACCCGATCTGCGCCGTTGCGGTCGCGGCGCTGGCCGAGGGCAGGCGATGTCGCACCGCCTCGTATCGGTCGAAAATGGTTGCGACGGTATCCATCAGCCTGGCGAATCCCCTGATGTTGCAGAATTGCGGTTCCCGCAGATCCGGACGCTGCATCCGGGCTGGAGAAAAACTTACAGTGCGGGCAGAAAAATAAAAGTAAAAACAACAATACGACATTTCATGCCGACGTTACAATCTTTGGCTATGTCTGATTCAGCGCTAAAAAGCATGCGTTTTTGATGGTTGTGCGGGCTGCCGGGATTCAGTCGGCCTCGCGTATTCCAACAAGGCAACGCATAAAAATGTTGCTTTGTTGCAATGCATGCTCAACACTCGAGCAAAACGATGGAGCCAGTCATGGCGTCGAAGAAAATTAGGCGGCGCGATCTCATTCAGCAGGTCGTTCAGGAACAGGGCGGGGTGAGCGTCGGCGCGCTTGCCGAGATGTTCGGCGTCTCGATGCAGACCATTCGGCGCGATCTCGATATCCTGTGCGATGGCGACAACCTGCACCGTTCGCATGGACGGATCGAGCTTGCCGAGGGTCGGCGCAACACGCCCTTTGACCAGCGGGCGGGCACCAACCTCGTGGGTAAGCGCGCGATCGCGAGTGCCGCCGCCGCGCTGATACCCAATGGCGCGACGCTGTTCATCTCGATCGGCTCTACCGCGCTGAGCGTGGCGCGGGCACTGCACCGGCGCAAGGAGCTGACGGTTGTGACCAACAACCTGAGCGTGGCGATGGCGCTGAGCGAGGAGATCTCGAACCGGATTATCGTGCCGGGCGGGGAAATTCGACTGCCGGACCGGGATTTTGTGGGTGAGGAGGTGGTCGAGTTCTTTGGCCGCTACCGCGCGGAATACGCGATCTTCGGCACCGCCGGGATCGGGGCCGAGGGCGAGTTACTTGAATTCCATGAGGCCGAGGTGCGCGCGACCTACCGGATGTGGCGCAATGCGCAGACCTCGGTCCTTGTCATCGACCGCAGCAAGTTCGGGCGTCTTGCCCCTGCCGTGGGCGGCACGATCACGCAGATCGACCACGTCATCTGCGACCGCCCGCCCGCCGAGCCGTTTTCCCATCTGGTCGAACAGCTCGGGGACCGGATCACCTTTGCAGAGGAGGCCGAATAATGCCCGAGGCATTCGTCGAGGTGCAGAATGTCGCCAAGCGCTGGAACGGGCAGCTTGGTGTCGAGCATGTCTCGTTGTCGATCCTGCGCGGGTCGTTCGTGGCGCTGCTCGGGCCATCGGGATGCGGCAAGTCGACGACGCTGCGGCTGTTGTCGGGTCTGGAACTGCCGGACGAGGGACGCATCCGGATCGACGGGCGGGACGTGACCACCGCCGCGCCGTCGGAGCGCAACCTGTCGATGGTGTTCCAGTCCTACGCGCTGTTTCCGCATCTGAGCGTGGCCGAGAACGTGGTCTTTGGCCTGAAGGTGCGCAGGGTGCGGGCCGCTGAGCGGCGCGAGAAACTGCACCGCGCGCTTGAGATCACCGGACTTGTGGGCTTTGAGGCGCGCAAGCCGGGGGAATTGTCGGGCGGGCAGCGGCAGCGCGTGGCGCTAGCGCGCGCCATCGTGGCCAACCAGCCGCTGTGTCTGATGGACGAGCCGCTCTCAAATCTCGACGCCAAGCTGCGCGCCTCGGTGCGCAAGGACATCAAGAAGTTGCAGGTCGATCTGGGGATCACGGTGATCTACGTGACGCATGATCAGACCGAGGCCATGAGCATGGCCGACATGGTGGTGCTGATGAAGGACGGGCGCATCCAGCAGAGCGGCGCGCCCTCGGACCTGTATTACCGGTCCGCCAATACCTTTGTCGCCGAATTCGTGGGCGCGCCGCCGATGGCGCTGATCGAGGGGGCGGCGATCCCCGGCTATGAGAGTGCCAGCACCATCGGCCTGCGCGCCGAAAGCCTGCGCCTCGCCGAGCCGGGCAAGGGGCGGCTGAAATGCCGGGTGTCCGAATGCGAATTTCTGGGCTCCGAGACCTTTGTGGGGCTGACGCATCCCGGCGCGAACGGGCTGACCATCTCGATGCCGGGATTGCGCAACATCCCGGCGGGCGAGGACCTGGAAATCGATTTTGCCGATGAAGACCTGCATTTCTTCGACGCGGAGGGAAACAGGCTGCGGCATCCGAATGGCGTGACGGCGTGACGTTACGTCGGGAATACCGTGTTTAATTCAAGGGAGAAAACTATGAACACGATCAGGAAGATAAGTCTGGCAAGCGCATTCGCGGCATTGAGCGCCGCGCCGGTTGCCGCGGAAACCGAACTGACGATGTATTACCCGATCGCGGTGGGCGGTGCGCTGACCGAGGTGGTCGACGGTATCGTCGCCAAGTTCGAGGAGGCCAACCCCGAGATCAAGGTCAACGCGATCTATTCGGGCAACTACGACGACACCCGCGTGCGCGCGTTGTCGGCCATCGCCTCAGGCGAGCCTGCGCAATTGGCGGTGATGTTCTCCATCGACGCCTATGACCTGATCGAGCAGGAACGCATCGTTGCCTTCGAGGATATCGAGGGCGTGGATGCGGCTTGGCTGAACAGTTTTTACCCCGCGCTGATGGCCAACAGCCGGATCGAGGGCAAAACATGGGGCGTCCCGTTCCAGCGTTCGACCATCGTGGCGTATTACAACAAGGACATGTTCCGTGCCGCCGGTCTCGACCCTGACGCGCCGCCCGCCACATGGGACGAGATGGTGAGCATGGGCAAGACGCTGACCGAGGGCGATACCTACGGTCTGATGATCCCCTCGACCGGGTATCCCTACTGGATGTTCCAGGCGCTGGCGATCCAGAACGGTAAGGAACTGATGTCCGGCGACGGGCTTGAGACCTATTTCGACGACCCGGCGGTTGTCGAGACGTTGGAATTCTGGAAGTCGCTCTCGACCGAGCATGGCATCATGCCCGAGGGCACGGTCGAATGGGGCACGCTGCGGCAGGCGTTTCTGGAAGGGCAGACCGCGATGATGTGGCATTCCACCGGCAACCTCACGGCGGTCAAGAACGGTGCCGAGTTTGACTTCGGCGTGGCCGAACTGCCCGCCCGGGAGCGGCCCGGCTCGCCCACCGGTGGCGGCAATTTCTACGTCTTCGAGGACACCACCGACGAGGAACGCGCCGCAGCGCTCAAGCTGATCAAGTTCATGACAGCACCCGAGCAGGCGGCTGAATGGTCGATCTCCACGGGTTACATGGGCGTGTCGCCCGCCGCCTATGAAACCGAGGCGCTGAAGGCCTACACGGAAGAGTTCCCACCTGCATTGGTGGCGCGCAACCAGCTTGAAAACGCCGTCGCCGAGTTCTCGACCTTCGAGACGGCGCGCGTGCGTGACGGGCTCAACAACGCCATTCAGGCGGCTTTGACAGGCAGCAAATCGCCCGCCGATGCGCTGGCCGAGGCACAGGCCGCTGCCGAGCGGCTTTTGAAGGACTACCGGTAACACTAGACCGGTATTCCACTTCTCCGGCGTCGGGCACATGCCCGGCGCCGGTATTTGACTTCGCAGAAGGGCCAAGATGCCGACCCAAGTGAACATCGAGCGCCGCAGACAGGCGATTTACGGCTGGCTCCTGCTGTCGCCCGCCGCGATCCTGTTGACGGCCTTTGCCTTTTACCCCTCGATGGCGACGCTCTGGACGTCCCTGTTCAGCCGTGGAACGCGGCGGCGTCCGACCGAGTTTGTTGGCACCGAGAACTACGCCGATCTCTTCGCCGATCCGACCTTCTGGAAGGTGGCGACGAACAATCTGATCTATGCCGGGGCGACGATCCCGATTTCCATCGCGATCGCACTGGGCATGGCGCTCTGGGCCAATTCCAAGATCCCGGCGCGCGGTTTCGTGCGCACCGCCTATTTCACCCCGACCGTGCTGCCGATGATCGCCGCCGCCAATCTGTGGCTGTTCTTCTACACGCCGGGTCTGGGTGTTCTGGATCAGATCGGGGCGCTGTTCGGTTTGCCATCGGTCAACTGGCTGGGCCAGCCCGAGACGGCGCTCTGGGCGGTGATCATCGTGACGATCTGGAAAGAGGCCGGGTTCTTCATGATCTTCTACCTCGCGGCGCTTCAGACCATTCCCGAAGACCTCAAGGAAGCCGCCGATATCGAAGGGGCGAGCCGTTTCACCTATACCCGGCGCATCGTGCTGCCGCTCCTGATGCCGACCACGCTCTTCATCATGGTCAACGCGCTGATCAATTCGGTCAAGCTGATCGATCATCTCTTCATCCTCACCAAGGGCGGGCCGAACGACGCCTCGAAGCTGATCCTGTATTACATCTGGGAGATGGCGTTCGCCTTTTTCGACGCGCCGCAGGCGGCGGCGATGACGATCCTGATCCTGCTGGTGCTGGGCATCGTGGCGGGCGTCAAGTTCACCATCCTCGACAAGCGGACGCATTACCAATGAGCGGCCTTTCGAGACATATCGAGACCTTCGGCGCGCTGCTGCTGGCGGTGATCTGGATCTCGCCACTGGTCTTCGCGTTCTGGGCGGCGTTTCACACGACCTCGGACGCGGTGAATTTCAATATTACGGCGCCCTGGACGCTGGAGAATTTCCGCACCGCCTGGGCCGGGGCACCGTGGCTGAAGTATTTCCTCAACACCTTTCTTTTGGTCACAGTCATCCTGATCGGGCAATTCATCGTCACCACGTTGGCGGGCTTTGCCTTTGCGCAGGTGCGGTTCCCGGGGCGGGATGTCGTGTTCCTGCTCGTCCTGATGCAGCTTTTTATCCTGCCCGAGGTGCTGATCGTCGAGAATTACGTGATGGTCTCGCGGCTGGGCCTGTTCGATACGATCCTCGGAGTGGGGATGCCCTACATGGCGTCGGCCTTCGGCATCTTCCTGATGAGGCAGGCGTTCAAAGGCGTGCCGATCGAGCTGCACGAGGCAGCGCGCGTGGAGGGCTGTGGCTGGTTCGGGATCCTGTGGCGGGTCTATGTGCCCCTCGCGCGGCCCACCTATCTGGCCTATGCGCTGGTCTCGGTCTCGACCCATTGGAACAATTTCCTGTGGCCGCTCATTGTCACCAATTCGCCCGAGACACGGCCGCTCACGGTGGGGCTGTCGATCTTTGCAGCACCCGAGAACGGCGTCGATATCAGCGTGATCTCGGCAGCGACGATCATGTCGGTGGCCCCCCTGCTGATCGCCTTTCTGGTATTTCAGCGGCAGTTCGTGCAGGCCTTTCTGCGCACTGGGATCAAGTGAACGTGGCGCGGTTGCTGCATATTTCGGATCTTCACGCGGTCGCGCGGGGGCAGCTTGTCTCCGGTCGGCTGGATACCGGGCATCTGCTGCATGAGGCCATCACGACGCTCTGCGCGCGGATGGATGCGATCGGCCCCGTCGACGCGGTGTTGGTGACCGGCGACATCAGCGATGATGGCAGCGCCGAGAGCTACGCCATCGCGCAGCGAGAGCTGGAGCGGCTGGGAGAGAGGCTGCTTGTGATTCCGGGAAACCATGACTGCCGCGAGACGCTGAGGCTGGCGTTTTCCGACCTGCCTGAAATCGCGCCGCGCGGATTGATCGACTGGGTGTCGGATATCGGCGACACCCGGATCGTCGGGCTTGATACGCTGATTGAGGGACAGGGTGGGGGCACCTTGCGCGATGAGAGCCGCGCGCTTTTGTCCGAGGCGCTGACCGGGGCCGGGGGCTTGCAGGTCGTCGTGGCGTTGCATCACCCGCCGCTGCGGACCGGCATCCGCTTCATGGATGCGATCGGCCTGGCAAATCCCGACGCGCTGCGGGACGTTCTTGATCGGCACGACGCACCGGTTCGTGTCTTGGCGGGGCATGTGCATGGTGTGTATCATGGTCTGCTGGGGCGGCATCCGGTCGTGACGGCCCCGGCCTGTTGCAGTGCCTTCGCGTTTGACCGGCGGGCGGATGCACCGGCAGGTTTCATGACCGGGCCCACCGGATGCGGCCTGATCGACACGGCCCCCGGCGGGGTCTGGACCGAACTGCCCTTCGAATATGATGAAGGTCCGTTCATCTTCTGAAATCGCGCTGATGCGCGCCGGCATCGGCAAACCCCTTGGAGCCTTATGGAAAGCACACCCGTTCTCTTTGTCGTCAACATGGCCGCAGCCGCGGCCCTGCTGATCTGGGCTGTCCGGCTGGTGCGCACGGGGTTTGAACGGGCGCTTGGCGCCAAGCTGCGGCTCTGGCTGCGCCGCTCGACCTCGAACCGCCTCGCGGCGGCGGGGTCGGGGGCGGCGACGGCAGTGCTGATGCAAAGCTCGACCGCCGTGGCGGTGCTGATGGCGGGGTTTGTCACGACCGGCGCCATTGGTAGCGTGGCGGGCCTTGCGATCATGCTTGGTGCCGATCTCGGCTCGGCGATCGTCGCCTTGGTGCTGAATTCGCAGCTTGCCGTGGTTACGCCGGTTTTGCTGCTGGCGGGTGTCATGATCTTCTTGCGCAGTTCGGCCCGGCGGATGCGGCAGGTTGGGCGAATCCTGATCGGATTGTCCCTGGTTTTCCTGTCGCTTGACCTGATCCGCGAGGCGAGCCTTCCGCTGACTGGTATGTCGGGCGCTGAGGTCGCCATGCTCTATCTGGCTGAGGACGCGCTTCTAGCCTTCGTGATCGCCGCGCTCTTTGCGTGGCTGGTTCATTCCAGCGTGGCCGCCGTGCTGCTATTCGCGACGCTGGCGGCGGAGGGCGTCATGCCCGTGGACGTAGCGTTCGCGATGGTCCTCGGGGCCAATCTTGGCGGCTCGATCGTCGCCGTGGTGCTGACCCTCAATGCCGAAAGCGCGGTTCGTCGGGTTGTCTGGTGCAACCTGGTATTGCGCGGCGGCGGGGCTGGTGCCCTGTTGGTGTGGCTGGCGAACCATGACCTGCCGTTTGCCGGCCTGGATATGAATGCAGGGCATCAGGCGCTCTTTGTGCATCTGGCGTTCAATGTCGTGCTGCTTCTGGTCAGCCTGCCACTGGTCGGACCCTTCATGAAGATGGCCAAGATGATCGTGCCGGATGAGCCGCAGTTGCAGGCGGAGGGCGCGTCGCGCAGCGCGCTCGATCCGACGGTTCAGAACCAGCCGAAACGCGCGTTTGGCTGCGCACAGCGGGAACTGGTGGAAATGGCGCATCGCATCGAGATCATGCTGCGCACCGGGATCGGTTTGTTCGAACGCTATGATGATGCCACGGCGAAAGCGCAGCGCGCCGAGGTGAAGGCCCTGAGCCAGATGTCGCTCGATATTCGCACATACCTTTCGCGTGTGCGCAGCCACGATCCGGACGAGGACACCAGCAATCGCGCCTTCGAGCTGTCAGGGATTGCGGTCAACCTCGAGGCGGGTGCGGATGTGATCGCGCGCAAGATGGTCGATCTCGCACGGGCCAAGGATGTCGAGAACCTGGAGTTCTCGCCCGAGGGGTGGCGCGAGCTATCGGATTTTCACGACGTGGTTTTGCGCAATGTGCAGCACGGGATTTCGGTGTTGATGTCGGAAGATATCGGCCTTGCCCGGGAATTGGTCGAGCAGAAGGAGCAGGTTCGCGATCTGGAGCAGAACCTGCAGCGCAGGCATCTCAAGCGGCTTCGAAAAGGTCTGGCGGAGACGTTCGAAACCAGTGCGATCCATCTCGATCTACTGCGCGCACTGAAGATGTTGAACACCTCTTTCGCGATGATTGCCTATCCGGTGCTGGAAGATCGTGGCGAATTGCTCGAGAGCCGATTGGCATCGTCCTGAGCTATGCCGGTTTCTTCGACGGGATGGCGTTCGGAAAGTCGAGGTCTTGCCTCCGTCCCCCCATCACGCGGTTGGTTGGATCTGCGCGGTCATGGCCAAGAGGAGGTCCGGAGTGGATCAGTGCCTAGCCCAACCTGTCTTGAACCTCGTGTTCGTATTCTCCGACGCGCTGGACGTTGTGCATGATCCGGCTGAGCCACCGCATCGCGTCGGTTGCCTGAAAGGTCTCCTGCACCGAGTAGAGGCCTGCGTGCTCGCCCAGCAGAAGGCCGCGCCGGTGCCGGGTGAAGCGGTGCGAGACTTGAGCGGTCATGCGCGCCATATGCGTGCCGATGCAGACAAGTGCCAGCGCCCGGGTGGGCGAGAGGCAGGCGGCAAACCAACGGGCGGGTCGCCGTGTGACCAGATCGTGTTTCAGAACGCGGGCGAACCCGCGATTTTCAGCCTGTTCGATCAGGCGCACGAGGTGGTCGACCTGGTGCATCAGCGCGGCGTAGGCGGCGGCTTCGGCGGGTTTGTCGTGTGGCACCGAGATCCGGGCCATGAAATCCTTCAGGTCCTCGAGCGCGAGGGTCACACGGGGGGTAAGCGATGACAGCCGCCGCACATCGCCTTGTGGTCCGAGGGCCAGCGCATAGGCCGCGAAAATTTCGCGCGCGGCCCAGGTCATGGCACCGTGCGCAGCCTGAATCGCCGCACCCTCGTCCGTCAGAAGACGGCGGTCCAGTTCCGGGAGGGCGAGCGCGCCGAGGTCCGGCCGCAGCGATGACACCAGCGTGGCAAAACGGTCGGTGAGGGGAAGAAAGACGAGGGTGCCCAGAAGGTTGAACGCGGTGTGAAACAGCACGAGCGCGGTGTCCGCTCCGCTGCGGGCGGCCAGCGTTTCGAGCGGGCCGGTGATCAAAAGCAGCATGGGAAAGGCCAGCACCATGGTCCCGAGGTTGAACAATAGGTTCGCGATCGCGGTCTGTTGCATGGCGCGCGATCCGCCGATCGTGGCAATCAGCGCGGTCACGGTGGTGCCCAGGTTCATTCCGATGACCGCCGCTGCGGCCTGGATCAGCGGCAAGGCGCCGCCGCTCAGCAAGACCAGCACCACGGCGATGGCCGCCGAGGACGACTGCATCACCACCGTGATCGCGAAGCCGAGTGCGGCCATGGCCAGCATTCCGCCCAATCCCGGCCCTGGTGTGCGCTCGGGCGTGATCCAGGCGGCGGCGCCGGACATGCCCTCCTGCATCATGTCGAGCCCGATGAAGAGCAGGCAGAAGCCCGCCACGATCCGTCCGATCCGTGCCAGTTGCCCATGTGACAGGAGAAGTGCCAGGCTCGCAAGGAACAAGAGCCCCATCGCCAGGGTGCCCAGCTTCAGCTTGAAGCCGACCAGAGAGACGATCCAGCCGGTCACGGTGGTGCCGATATTGGCCCCGTAGATCACCCCGAGCGCCTGCGGGAAACTCAGAAGCCCGGCCCCCACGAACCCCACGGTCATCACCGTGGTGGCGGAGGATGATTGGATCACCGCCGTGGTGAGCGCGCCGCTCGCCACGCCCCGCAGCGGTGTAGTGGTGAACCGTGCGAGCAAGCGACGCAGATTCGAGCCCGCCGCCTCGCGCAGCGCCTCGGTCATGATCTTCATGCCCAGAAGAAACAGGCCGATCCCGCCCAGTGCTGTCAGTGTTTCAGACATGTCTCGTTAACCCCTTGCCGCAGAGAATGCGGCTGCCTCCGGCAGAATACGACCACAGGTCAGGAACATGGGCAAAACTGGAGACCTCGCGGCGGCGCCCACCCGGCTCATCATATCAGCCACCGCACGAGCACCGGCACGATCAGGCTCGTGAGCAGGGCATTCAGCGCCATCGCGATGCCGGCATAGGCCCCGGCCGTCGGATTGACCTGAAAGGCGCGCGCCGTTCCGATGCCGTGCGAGGCCAGCCCGACGGAGAAGCCCCGCGCGCGCCAATCCTTGATGCGCAGCACGGTCTGCGTATTCCACGACATGTGGCCACCTGTTCCACGCGCATGTGGCCAGTCATTCCATGACATGTGGCCACACCCGTGAGGTGATCTGCGAGGCAGTTTCTTCATGACGTGATTTTCACGTCTGGGTCAATGCCGACGGTTGGGCTGGGTTTGTCCATGGGGGGACCCGCGCGCCCGGCGCAGCGCTTATCATATAGCTGGCGGCGACGGGCGCGTGGGTGGGCCCTGTGGGCAAAGCCTGAGCGGGACATGGTTGTCATTGTGTGGCCTCGTCGGTTTCGACCACGGGGTCGGGCGGCGGGTTTTTTCGCATCGAGGGGCCATCGAGTTCGATCCGGTGAGCGTGATGCACAAGCCTGTCGAGGATCGCATCCGCGAAGGTCGGATCGCCGATGATGTCATACCACTTTTCCACCGGAAGTTGACTGGTGACGACCGTTGCCTTGCGGCCATGACGATCATCCACGATCTCCATCATGTCGCGCCGCTGACCGGCGGTCATCTGTTCCGGGCCCCAATCATCGAGGATCAGGACATCGGCGCGCACGATCTTGCGGAAGATCCGCTCGAAGCTGCCATCGCCGCGCGCGGCAGCCAATTCGCCGAACAGGCGCGGCATGCGGAAGTAGAGGGTGGTCTTGCCCTGCCGACAGGCTTCATGACCAAGGGCGCAGGCCAACCAGGACTTCCCGACCCCGCATGGCCCGGTGATCAGGATGCTGCGGTGTCTGGTGATCCAGGCACCATCCTGGAGGCTTCGGAACAGCGCGCGGTCCAGCTGGCGCGCGGTGCGATAGTCGACGTCTTCCATGCAGGCGCCGCTCTCGCGCAGTTTCGCGGCCCGCAGACGCGTCTGAAAGCGCCGGCTGTCACGCGTTGCGCTTTCGCGGTCGAGCATCAGGCCGATCCATTCGACCGGATCCATTTGCCGGCTGCCCTCGCGTGCCAGAAGGTCTGCGAAGACCTCGGCCATGCCGTCAAGTTTGAGCGCGCGCAGCGCCTCGTGGGTGGGATGTGTGAGCATTCGGTGTCTCCTTTGGCTCAGTGGAAATATTTCGCACCACGCAGATTGGCGTGGGCGATCGTGGGCGCGTCTGGCGCGACCTCGATGGGCTGGTCCTCCAGGCGGTTCTGCAGGATGGAGGTGACGGATTTGAGCGAGCAGGCGTTGAGCGCCAGCGCGCGTGCGCAGGCCGTGTCCAGTCTTTCCGGACCAGAGCCGCGCTTCAGCTTGAGAATGCCGACACAGGCGCGGATGCCCTGTTCCGGTCTTGGCTTGTTGCGCAGGATGACCTCGACGAGCGTGACCACGTTCGGACCGACCTTTTGGGCCTCGGCCTGAACTGTCGAAGCGGTCATACCGGCATAATGGCGGTGCTTGGCGGGCATGTGCGCCGTTACCGTCGTCTCGCGCCCATCCTCGGGACCCGCGCGTATGTGGCTGGCAACACGTTTGCCGCCCTGAAACGCCTCGATGGTGCTGGCCGTGATCCGCACCCAAAGAGCCGCCCGCGCAAGGTCGTAGGGGACCGAGTAGTAATGGTCATCGATGCGGATGTGGTAATCGGCTCCGACGGTGACATTCTTCCAATCGGCATGGGCATGGCGTGTCGGGGGCAGCGGGATCAGGGCGGGTTTGTCCAGCCGTTCAAAAAGCTCCAGGCGCGACGCACCAAGGTGACGGCTGACACGGGCATTCAGGCGCACGAGTTCTTCGCGGATGGCCGCGTTCAACTCCTCCAGCGAGAAAAAGACCCGATTGCGCAACCGCGCAACGATCCAGCGCTGAACCAGAAGCACCCCGCCTTCCGCTTTCGATTTATCCTGTGGTTTGTAAGGACGGGCCGGGAGGATGGCCGTATGATAATGGCGCGCAAGATCGGTGTAGCTGCGATTGACACCCGGCTCATGGAAACATGCCCGGACCACGGCAGATTTGAGATTGTCCGACACGATCAAGGCCGGCGCGCCGCCGAAGAACTCGAACGCGCGGACATGCGCGCCGATCCAGTCCGGCAATGTCTGGCTCCGGCTGGCCTCGGCATAAGTGTAATTCGACGCGCCCAACACCGCGACAAACAGCTCGACGGGGTGGCGCGCGCCCGTGGCGGGATCCGTCACTTCCATGCGCACGCCGGAATAATCGACGAACAGCTTCTCGCCCGCGACATGGCGCTGGCGCATCGAGGGGGACAGCCGCTTTGCCCACGCGCGGTAATGCTGGCACCAGGCGGAATATCCATAGCCGTCATCAGGGTGACGCGCGCGATATTCCTCCCAAAGCAGGCGCAGGGTCACACCGGAGCGCTTCAACTCACGATTGACCTCTGCCCAGTCCGGTTCCACGAACAGAGGGTCCTCCGCGCCGGCCACCTGTCGAAAAAGCTGTCGCTCGAGAGCGACCTCATCGATATCCTGAACATCCGGCCACGACAGCCCCGCCGCAGAGGCGCGCTGAAGATAATTCCGCGTCGACGTCCGCCCCAGCCTCAGACTTTCCGAAATCCTGCGCGTCGAATACCCCGACGCGCGCAGTCGTAGAACATCCTTGATCTTGCGCATTGGCAACCTTTCCATCTCGCCCTCCTGCTTCCTCAATGGGCCGCAGAATAGGCAGGGTCAGATCGCCCCGCAGGTCTATCTCAAAGGGGTGGCCACATGCCGTGGAACCGGTGGCCACATGCTCGTGGAATCCGTGGCCACATGTTCATGGATTCGATGGCCACATACCCGTGGAATACGCAGCACGGTCATCAGCGGGGTCACGATCACCGCCCCGGTGATTCCGGTCAGGATCACCAGCACCGCCGTCAGCGCGGGCAGGCCGCCGACGGCCTCGGATATGCCGAGCGCCACGGGCGCGGTGGTCGATTTGGGGGCGAGCGACAGGATCACATCGGGCGAAAGGCCGAACGCCTGCGCCAGCAGGATGGTCGAGCCTGCGGCGGTCACCGAGCCTGCCACAAGTGCCAGGAGGATCGGCGCGACAGAGGTGCCGATCGTCTCGCGGTTGTCCCAGAGCGGCAGCGCGAGGGCGATCGTCGCGGGGCCGAGCAGGAAGTGGATGAACTGCGCGCCTTCGAAATAGGTCGCATATTCCGTCTTCGTGACCCAGAGCACCGGCGCGATGATGAGGACCGAGAGGATCACCGGGTTGGCGAGCGGATGGTTGTGCAGCCGTCGGGCTATCGCATCCGCGGCGAGGTAGGCGAGGATGGTCGCGGTCAGCCACAGGAGAGGGGTCGTGGAGAGATAACTCCAGAGATTTGCTACGCCGGTCATTTCGCTGGTCCCTCGGTCACGCGGCGCACGGCGAGAAATGTGCCCACGGAGGCCAGCATGGCCAGAAGCGTCGAGAGCACCAGAACGATGAGGAGCGCGAACCAATCCTCGGACAGCACATCAAGATTGCCGATCACGCCGACGCCCGCTGGCACGAAGAGCAGCGACAGGTTGGCGAGGATGACTGAGATGGTGGGGCGCAGCTCTCCGGCCAGGGCGGGCCTGAGACGCAGGATGACGATGAGAAGGGCAAGCCCGAGGACAGGGCCGGGGATCGAGAGACCGATGCCCCGGACGGTGACTTCTCCGATAAGTTGGCAGGCCAGAAGCAGCCCGAGTGTTGGAAGCATGGCAATTTACCTCTTCAGGAGAGAACGCCTGCCCTTTATGACATCTTGGTCCGGAGCCTGCACTCGTATCTCGCAGCCGATGATGGCCGCCCAGCCCGGGGCGTCACGCCATGCAGGCAACTCCTGCGTTCGCGTTAACTTCCACCGGTCAAGCCCAGAGTCCCATCATGGGATACCATCAATGCGACCGCACTCACTGGTTGCAGGTCTCTTTGTCAATCGGCGCGCCGACCTCTATGGTCAGTTTGAGCACACTTTTACATTGGGGCCTTTGGTAATGTTTTTCGAGCTTTCGATTCTTGGGAGCCTGATCCTGCTTAACGGCGCGCTCGCAATGTCTGAACTTGCAATCGTGTCCGCACGGCCTGGACGATTGAAGGTGCGCGGCGATCGCGGCTCTCTCCAGGCTCTTCGACTTTCTGAAGACCCCGGGCGATTCCTATCCACGGTTCAGATTGGAATTACCCTTGTCGGCGTCGTGTCCGGGGCGTTTTCCGGCGCAACGCTCGGCTTGCGCGTATCGTCGACGCTTGAAGATTTTGGTGCCTCGGTCGCTATAGCCCAGCCGCTCGGTGTAGGATCCGTCGTCGTGCTCGTCACCTATCTTTCTCTGGTGATAGGCGAATTGGTCCCGAAGCAGATCGCCTTGTCAAACCCGGAAAGCATCGCTGCCCGCGTCGCTCCGGCAATGATGCTTCTGTCAGTTATAGCGGCGCCACTGGTCTGGATCCTAGACAGGTCAGGCAAAGCGGTGCTGAAGATACTGGGGCAAAATCAAAGGCGGCAAAATCGGGTCAGCGATGAAGAAATACGCCTGTTGATTGCCGAGGCCAAAAGCGCTGGCGTCATCGAGAAGGGCGAAACGGCCATGATCGAGGGTGTCATGCGGATCGCAGACCGCACGGCGAAAGGACTCATGACCACGCGGCATGAAGTTGCCATAGCCGACGCGGGTGAGACGCTCGATAATATCCTGGAACGCTTCAAAACGTCTGGACGGTCGCGCCTACCGCTCCGCGATGGCGGTCCAGACGACATCGTTGGCATCCTCCACAGCAGGGATCTGCTTCGGGCAGATTGTAAAAACTTCAATCCGCGTCAGTTGATGATGAATGCCCCGGTGATCCACGATGCCCTTCCAGCCATGGACGTGGTCGACCGTCTACGAAGCTCATCCGAGCACATGCTGCTTGTCTATGATGAATACGGGCACTTTGAAGGCATCGTCACCGCGATGGATGTCCTCGGCGCGATTGCCGGAGGCTTCGACGAGACCGAAACCGATGAGCCAAAGATCGTTGAGCGTGATGATGGTTCTTTGCTGGTTGCGGGCTGGATGCCCATCGACGAGTTCGCGGATAGGCTTGAGATTCCCATTCAGGACGATGGAGACTACGAGACCGTTGCCGGTCTGGTTCTATATCTCTTGGCAAAACTGCCGACTGTGGGCCAGGTCGTTTGGCTCCAGGGCTGGCAGATCGAGGTGATCGACATGGACGGTCGGCGCATTGACAAGTTGCTCGTGCAGCGGGCTCAAAAGCGTCCTGCTGCAAGGAACTGATCACGGCCAGATCACATAGACATAAACGACGTATCCGGCTAGCAGCGCCGCTCCTTCCCATCGTGCGATCCTCAGTCCGGTCCAAGCGAAGGCGACTAATGCTAGCGAAACGCCAATCATTACGAGGTTGTCGAAAGTCACGATCTCGACCGGGACGGTGCCGGGCGCGATTAGGGCGGTGAAACCACCAATCCCGAGAATGTTGTAAATGTTGGAGCCAACGATGTTGCCGAAAGCCACGTCGCCCTGCTTTTTAAGCCCCGCGACGACTGAGGTCACCAACTCCGGCATCGACGTCCCGACTGCGACGATGGTTAGGCCTATCACCGTCTCGGAGATGCCGAAACCGCGGGCGAGGGACACGGCACCGTCAACGAGGAAGCGTCCCCCGATCACGACAAGCACAAGACCGCCGAGTGCGATCAGCATCGAAATGAGCAGGGATTTTTCTGGCGGTTTTGGAGGTGCGAGCGCGGCGTCGGCTTCCTGCAATGCGAGGCTCTTGTCATAGACCGCACCGTGACCCTCCGGCATGGACGCTTTTTCCTGGCGAAACGCGAGATAAATATATCCCATCAGTGCGGCGATGAAAATCACGCCCACGACCCGGCCAAGCGGCATGAGGAACGCCGCGGCAGAGAAAGCGACGGCAACGGCGACCATTACCGCGCCGTCACGTCTTAGAGCGACCGACGCGATGACCATCGGGCTGATCAGTGCGGCGACGCCCGCGATCAGAAGGATGTTGGCGATGTTGGAGCCGACGATGTTGCCGTAAGCGATGCCCGGGGCATCGGACAGCGCCGCCTGCACCGAAGTGACGAGTTCCGGCGTTGACGTTCCAAAGCCAACCAGCGTGAGGCCTATCACTAGCGGCGAGATGCCAAGCCCGGTGGCGACCTGAACTGCCCCACGGACGAGTAACTCCCCTCCCGCGATCAACAGAACTAGACCTCCGATGAGCGGCAGCCAGATCTCAAGCATTCTCAAACCTCTTGGTTGTTCCGTAGGCGTGTGCGCTTGCCCCGTCCGGCAAGGCCAGTGCTGCACCTTTGTCGAAAGACGACGTCGGCGGTCGCTACCCTGGTAATAACTGTGCCCCCGGCATGATTAATCGCCGGGGGCACATGTGTCAAAAGGCGCTCGGAGTTACTCCGAGACTGGTGCCGTCTGCTCGATGGTGGGAGAAACCGCGTCAGCGGCGCTGCCACCAGACCAGTCGATCCCGTAACCGAGTGCAGCAATCAGAACGATTGCCGCGATTGTTGCTCCGCCCCAGAGCCAGAAGTTGGTCTGTTTGGGAGCTTGGGTGTTCATAGCCATAGCTTTGATCCTTCGAGTCCGAATGTCTCTGTGCTAACGGAAGAGTTTATTCGTTGGGCTCAGCGACCGTGCCGACCTCAAGGGCGGCGGTCAGTTCGCTCTCGTCAACGAAGCTGTCGCCGCTCGTGTCGATTTCGGCGAAAACCTCTTCAGTCAGGTCGGGATAGAGCACCGACATTTCGGTAAAGGAAACCAGGCTGTCGCCATCGGTATCGACCTCTGAAACCGTAAGCGAAAAAGCCGGGGCCGCGAACAGAGCGACCACCATGGCACCAACTGCTGCACGACGCATGTGTGTTCTCCAAGGGAATGTCATGGAAGGACCATCCTCCCATGCAGCAGAGAAATCAGCATGAACAACAGCCTATTCAAGGTCTTCTGACCGTCAGCCGAAAATAATTTCGTAAGGCTTCGGAAGCCCGGAAGGCATGAGGGTTATTTCTTTTTGAATCAAGCATTAACGCCCTCCGAGCAGAGAGAATGCGCGGTTGACCTGGATCCGGGATTCACCACGCGCCATACGCGCGGAGTTTTACGTGAGGCGCAAGCCGGAAGTGGCTGGCGTCTGTGCCGTCAGAAAATTTTGGCAACGGCAAACGCACCACCACCAATGATGGCCGCGACGACCACCATGGCCAGCGCAGATGCCACGAGGCCGGCGACGAGCCATATCCCGTCCCGTTCGCTCAACGCTAGGCCGAGCGCGATGATGGCAAGCGCTGGCAGCCCGTTGGCAAACGGGATCGGGAGGAACAGTAAGAGCGCCATGATGAGGCAGGCCATCCCGATCAGCTGATCGACGCCAGCCGCGGCACCCGGCCAGAGGCGTGGTCTTGCCAGCCGTTCGATCCGCGCGACCCAAGGCAAGGAGTAGCGGACGATACGTGCGAAGCTTGCGCGATCAAGCGACCTGTCGCTGAGGGCCCTGGGCAGCCAGACGGAAGGGCGACCGGCGATAAGCTGAAGGGAGATGATCATAAGTGGCAGGCCGGTGATGACCGACGAACCGGGCAGATAGAGAAATACATTTGGCACCGCGAAAAGCACCATAAGAGGTGCGAAGCTTCGATCTCGCAGGCTGGAAACCAGGTCGCCCAGTGCGATGCGAGGGCCAAGTCCGGCCTCCAGATCGCGTAGAACATCGGACAGTCGGCGAGGCCCTTCGCACAGGGTGGAGACAACATCAGGCTGAGTGTTCATTTAACGATGTTTTCCATGGCCTCTGCCGAAGAGATCGAGAAACAGGACTTCCATTCGAAAAATCCAAGCACGCCGGCTCGCACTAAACCCTCTTTCATACTTCGTGACGCGGCACGGGCCATCTCAAGGAATTGACCCTCGAGCAACAGACAAGTGGCGATCGCCTGCGGTCTTTCAATCCGTCGGCTCCAGTTTCTTTTTTTGGGCATCTTGTGCGCCGTCTTCCCAGATACAATTTCCACGCTGCCAGTCGCAGAACAGGCCCCGCAGTCTGGGCCCTTGTCGCTTCGATGATCGGCGAGACGAGCCCGGCGTCTCCGGGATTGGAGACCTCGGTCTTGAAGCTGCCCCTCTGGCGTTTTGCCCTATACGCGTTGGTCGTTCTGACCGGTCTTGCAATTGCCCTGCCGACCTTCATACCGCGACATCTCGCGCAAGCCTGGCCGACGGAGCCTGTTTCCCTTGGCCTCGATTTGCGCGGAGGCGCGTCCCTGACTTTGCGGGCCGACGAAGCCTCGATCCGCACGGGGCTCCTGTCCGACTTTGCCGCGGCCTTGGTCGACGTCGATCCTGGCTTGCGCGTTCAGACGACGTCGGAGGGCGGTGGCTTCACGATCGCGGTCCCTGGCGGCATGACTTCGGAAGCGGCCATGAAGAAGGCACTCGACGTGATGCCTAAGGTCGGCGGCGGCCCCTTGCGACAGACGGAACCTGCGTTCACGCTTCGTGCCGATCAGGGCGGGCTCACGGCTGCGATGCGCAATTCGGCCGTCGCTCTGGCGCAGGCTGATGCGGTCTCGCGCAGTATCGAAGTCATCCGCAGCCGGATCGACGAGGCCGGGGTCGCCGAGGCGTCGATCCAGTCGCTCGGGCGCGACCGCATCCTCGTGCAGATGCCGGGTGTCAGCGACCCCGCAAGTCTTCGGGCGCTGCTGGGCGCAACTGCGCAAATGACGTTTCACAGGGTCGTCGCTGACGGGGCCGCTGGCGCACTGCGTCTGCCCGAGGCTAACGGCGCATGGGTCTCGGTGACTGCGCGTCCTGCGCTGGATAGCGAGCGGCTTGCCGATGCCGGCGCTGGCTTCAATCCCGAGACCGGCGCACCGGTCGTCCAGTTTCGCTTCGATGCGGAGGGGGCGCGGATCTTCGGCGAACTTACACAGGAACTGGTCGGGCAGCGCTTCGCCATCGTGCTTGATGGTCAGGTCATCTCCGCTCCGGTGATCCGGGAACCGATCCTCGGTGGTTCCGGCGAGATCAGTGGTGCGTTCACGGTCGAGGAAACGACCACGCTTGCGGCTCTCCTGCGCGCCGGTGCCCTTCCCGTGCCGCTCGAGGTCATCGAGGAGCGGACCGTGGGCGCAGACCTTGGCGCGGACGCCATATCGATGGGGCTCTGGACGGGGCTCGCGGGCTTTGCCCTGGTCGCCACCATGATGGTGGCGCTCTACGGCGCCTGGGGGGCGGTGGCGACCGCCGCGCTTATGATCAACGTGGCGCTGACCGTTGCGGCACTTGTCCTCCTCGGCGCCACCCTGACGCTGCCGGGGGTTGCGGGACTCATCCTCGGGATGGGGCTAGCAGTTGATGCAAACGTGCTGATCAACGAGCGCATCCGCGAGGAAACGCGGGCCGGCAAGCGGGCGGCATCGGCCGTGCAGGCGGGCTTTGACCGGGCGTATCGTGCCATCCTCGATTCTAACCTCACCACCCTGATCGCGACCACGTTGCTGTTCTGGCTGGGGTCCGGCCCGGTTCGGGGCTTCGCGCTGACCATGGGGCTCGGCATCTTGATCTCGCTATTCACTGCCGTCGCAGTGGTGCGCGCGGCGATGGACATCCACCTGCGCACGCACAGGCCCAAGACCTTCGACATCCGGCCTCTTTTCGGGTTTCTCGTGGCGAAATCGGTTCCGTCCTTCCGCTTTATGCGTGCGCGGTTCGCGGGCCTTTCTGTGTCGCTGGTCCTGTCCGTGGCCTCGGTCTGGCTCTTCGTTGCGCCGGGTCTGAACTACGGCGTGGATTTCCGTGGGGGCGCCCTCATCGAAGCCCGCAGCGGCGCGCCTGTCGATCTCGGAGCCCTGCGGACGGGAATGGAGGGGCTCAGCCTCGGCGAGATTTCCTTGCAGGAGAGCGATAGCGGTCGCTCGGTCCTGATCCGCGTCGAGGAGCAGCCAGGAGGTGAGACCGCGCAAACGGCGGCGGCAGAGGCTGTGCGGTCGGTCGTGACGGAGGTCGCGCCGCATGCCGCCATCGACCGGGCCGAGATCGTCGGACCTCGCGTCAGCACCGAGCTCGCAGTCGCCGGGCTGGTCGCTGTCATGGCGGCAAGCGCCGCGATGCTGGTCTACATCTGGGCGCGGTTCGACTGGCCCTACGCGGTGGGCGCCATCGCGACGCTCGCGCTCGACATCACCAAGACGGTCGGTTTCCTCGCTCTGATCGGGCTAGACTTCGGTCTGACGGCAATAGCCGCGTTACTGACGCTGATCGGCTATTCGGTCAACGACAAGGTCGTGGTCTATGACCGGATGCGCGAGAACGCGGGCCGTCATCCGGACATGCCGCTGCGCGACCTGATCGACCTGTCGATCAACCAGACGCTCGCGCGTTCAATTTACACATCGGGCACAGCGTTGCTAGCAGTGCTACCGATGGCGATCTGGGGGGGCGCAGCCGTTCAGGGCTTTGCGATTCCGATGGTTTTTGGCATCGTAGCTGCTGCATCCTCTTCGGTGTTCATCGCGGCGCCTCTGCTCTTGTTTCTCGGCGATTGGCGAAAAAACTGTGCGGGTCGCTCGACGGGTTCTCGCACCAGCGATGCGATCTGACCCTGATCAAAATCAGTTGACCTGGGGCTCAGATTTGCAAAGCCTTGGCTTTTGACGTCGTGATGGTCTTGTTTAGGGCCTCGTATACGTTTCGCTCCCACGATGAACGCCTCCACTGCTTAGTAGGCACACTTAACGTTGGTAACCTTGGTAGAAGACTTGAAGCTTGTCATAGCCATCCGCGGTGGCGACACCAAAGATAAGGGAAAACAGCAGAAACGAGCATCGCGACCAATGCAGTTGGATAGCCCCACGCCCAGTTGAGTTCAGGCATGACCGCGAAATTCATTCCGTAGATCGCCGCGATTAGTGTCGGCGGCAACAGGACAACCGCAACGATCGAGAAGAACTTGACGATCGCGTTTTGCTCCACGCTGATAAGGCCGAGCAACGCATCGAGCACGAACTGTATGTTCTGGGCAACGAATGTCGCGTGATCGGTGACGGATGAAATATCCCTCGTGACACTGTTCGCTCGCGACCGGATTTCTGAGTCCGTGATATCCGGCTGTGCGAGCAGGAACCCGATCATGCGGCCCATCGACACCAGGCTCTCTCGGACCTTGGCGACTCGTCTGTGGAGACGGTGTATGTCAGTCAGGATCGCCTCCAGCTCTGCCGCAGCCCTGCGCCTCGAAGGATCTTTCCCACTGGACAACACCTTGACCGGCAAGTCGTCCGCAGCCTGCCCTGTGCGCTCCAGGATTTCTGAGGTTCGATCTACGACAGCCTCTATCAGACCGACGAGGACTTCTGCACCGGATCCCATGGTCTGAGAGCGCTCGCACTCGCCGGCAAAAATATCGAAGGTTCGGCTGCCCTCGTATCGAACAGTAAAGAGCGTATTACCTTTAAGGATGAACGCTACACTAGCCGTTTGCGGAAGATCAGTATCTCCATGGACCACGACCTGCGCAGCCATGCAGATCGCACCATGCTCGCGGTAAAGCCGGCTGGAAGGCTCTATGCTTCGAATATCGTCATGCGTCGGGACGTCGATACCGAACTCGGTCTCTATTCTCTGTTCTTCTTCTTGTGAAGGAGAGACCAGATCCAACCAACGCGTAGTCTTTCCTGTTTTGATTTCGTTGATCACGATGCTCTCCGCGGCTAGTTTCGCATTTCAAATCACAATCACATGTCTCGACCGGGCAGCCGCCGACACCGAAGTGAAAGGTGATTGTTAGCCAGGTTCTGTGGGTTTCGTGAATGCCCTGTTGAGATATTCTTCTTCTGCACTCAAGTCCCTGCCTGTCCACCTTTCGTGGCTACTTTCATGTCATATTCCGCTGCGACCAGAAAGGTGGCGATGGCTGCGATGTCTAGGATTATGAGTATCGCAAGCATGTCAGCCGACCTCCGCGTTCTTCTTCTCCGGTTTATCCTCGTTTATGCGGTCGGCCTCCATCGATTGGAAGGAAGCCAGGATGTCGGATGTGATCTCGCTTTCGATCGTATCGGCGGACTGGGAGGGACAGAATACTGTAACTTCGACCCGCAATTTTCCGAGGTCGGAAGTTCGGAAACGAACTACTGGATCAGGATCGGGTAGATTGGTTCGCGTTCGATGCTCGACTGCTGCATTTTCCTGACGCGCGCGTTCAAATAAAGGCGCGTAGTGGTGTTGGACGATCTCTTGTGCCTTCTTCAAAGCTGGAGCGATTTCGGGCGATTTATCAAGCGTGATCGCAAAGCTATGATACGTATGTTCGCGCAGCGTCGTATGGTTTCTCAAGGGCGTGGTCAGGAGCATGCTATTTGGTAGCACCACGTTTCGACCTGTCGGCATGTAGGCATGTGGGCCTGAGCCAAATTCTTGCAAGGTGGTGGCGAGCAGGGTGTGGTCAGTCACCTCCCCACGGATATCACCGATTTCAATCCAGTCGCCAACGCTGAATGCGCGCGATGTCGCACGAAGGACCGAGCCGGAGAGGCAGAGGATCAGCTCCTTCGTGGCAACAACGATAGCCACCGCCACAGCAGTAAGTGAAAGCGCGAATGTGCGGAGCTGCGGCGCCCAAATCAGAACCAGCCCCACCAGCAACAGAAAGAGAAAGACGTTGCGGCTCGACGCGAGAAGTCGTCTTTGATCGTGCGATGGCACTTCTGCGCGAGCACGGATCACGCCGACGACAATCTTGCGCGCAATCCAGAGCACCACGAACAAAAGAAGTGACGCCAGAAGATCGAGGTGCGGCAGAAGCGCAAGGTTAAAGGGGAGATGTTGGAGGTCGAGTGCGTCGAGCATAGTTGCCAGCTTCCAGATTTTTGGGAGCGACCTTGCAGTTCCTAATTATAACTTACAAGTCTATACCCGTTTGGGCTCAGAGATCATATTGTGCTTTTGCGATGTTTAGTAATCACTCGACACCCGGGTGCTCGGCCGTTGGTTCATCCACCACCTAGAGAATGGCTAAAGGTCACTCAGGGTGGGTGAAAATAATGCACGCATGGCGCGAGTTCCACTTGCTCTGCTCCACGACAGGGCATAAATGATCCACAGGTCAGCAAAGCTGTCCTAACCCCTTAAACCCTCTGAAAAGCATGCAGCGAAAATGTATCTGGGTTGTCTGGAGATCGGCAGTCAGGAGACTGTCGTCGAATACGATCAGCACGCAATCTGGCGGGATCGGCAAATCGAGCGCCCGAGTGACGGCGAAACCACCGTCTACCTTGAGAAATTTGTGCTAATACACACAAAAAGTGGCGGCGCGATAACCGGACTGCAAATTCACCCATGTGGGACAAGACAGTCACCTATCTCTTGATCATCGTTTTGGTCACCTGCGCGGGCACCGTTGCAAGCGAAGCAGCGCGAAAATCCGTGGAGACACCGAACAAATTCTTAGGCTACTGATGCTGGGGGTTATCCTCCCGCCAACGGACGAAAACCATGAACCCAACCTTACAGTCATCCGACCGCAAGCAGTTCCGCGCGATCTTTCAAGTCATGCAGGCACTGCGTGAGTTGGATGCAGACATGCCCATGAACCAAGCCGTCTGCTTCGCTTGGATTGCCCTAAACGAGGGGCGCACCCAAGTGGAGCTTCGGCAAGACCTCGACATGGCTTCGTCTACCTCGTCACGCAACCTCGCGGCCCTCTCGAAGGTCCACCGCCTAGGCAAGCCGGGTCTGGACATGATCGAGTGGGTCGAGAACCCCAAAGATCGCCGCGCCAAGCTGCTCTACCTGAGCAACGAGGGCAAGCACCTCGTAAGCAAAATGCTGGCCCGCTTCGGCTGACCGGCTCCCGTTTCACCCAATACCTCCCCTGAAAGGACTATCCCATGAAAGCAACTGAAACCATCGCCCGCATCCACAACATTCGCGCCGCCGTGGTGTGCGCCCCACCCTCTTCGAGGCTGCCGAGTATGCCCGAAAAAGCTTCTGGGGAACGATGGACCGGCAGGCGCTGAACGGTGCAGTCCACGAGCTGCGCCGTGTCGACGTGCTGATCGTCGAGGCCGGGGAGCGTGCACATCAAGACCCAGAAGCCAGAATAACTCGACGACTAACATGTGTGACCCGAAACTCCGACAGAATCTCCAGACTGATCTCCGTGGTCGCCGCCTAGGAATGGCTTGATGCCCAAGTATAGACGACAGCCAAAGTGCACGGGATTCGACGAAGTCCTAGATTTTTTCGTCGATCGCGATGGGGATGTATTCTGGCGTCGGCATTGCCCCGTGGCGAAAGCTCCCATAGCGTGAGGCGACCAGATCAATCTCGCGACGGTTGCTGAGTGGGGCTATCGCAGGCGTGCTTTTGTCGGAAAGGCAAGTCTGCCAGTGGCCTGTTGGTCGGCAGGTGCGCAGACTGATCGAAGGATCAACTTAACTCGGTTTAGCCACAGGTTACAGTGCGGCAGCCTGACGACAGGGTCGCAGCGTTCACGGCCCCCAGCGATGCAGACATGACCTGCGATTGCGGTTTCCAGCCCTGTTCGCTGCCGCGAGAACAGACCATTGCCGATCGCAATCGCCAGCACGATCAGCGCAGCGCCCGGTATCAGGCCCGGCCCCGCAGTTTCTCCCAGGAGCACCATCGCAATCAGGATCGCAGCGAGCGGCGAGAAGGATGTGGCGAGCGAAAGCTCAGAGGCGCGTGCGTGTTTCAGTGCCATGTTCCAGGCCAACTGGCCAAGCACGATGACCACGCCTGCATAGAGCCAGATCCACTGCCACAGCAGCGGTGAAAGAATGTCGCGGAACACCTGCGGGCCGTAGAGCGCCGACATGAGCACGAAATAGATCGCCGCGCCCACGACGGTGCGATAGATCGAGAAGATCCCGAGCGGGATATCGCGCAGGCTCACTCGGGTCACCAGCGTCGAGGCGACGTAGGACAGTGTTGCCGCCACGGTGGCCCATTCGCCGGTGCCAAGCGCGGCGACCCCGCCACCGTCGCGCGATCCGATCATCACAACGGCACCGGTCAGGGCGATCAACCCGGCCGTCATGGTGCGACGGCAGACCCGCTCATTCAGCACCAGCCATGCGGCCAAGAGAAACAGCGGCGGCTCGATCCGCGAGACCAGAACCACATTGGTCACGCTGGTATGGGCCAGCGCGTAGAAGAACAGCCCCGGCGTCAGCGCCGACGACAGAAAGGCCGAGAGCGTCAGCATACGCCAGTCGCGGCGGGTCAGTCGCGCGATGTTGGCACGGGTCCAGTCGCGCCAGAACAGAAAAACCATCGGGATGACCGAGAGAAGCGAGCCCAGCAACAGCAGGTTCATGTAGGTTATGGCGTTGCGCCCCTGGTCGACTGGGTTGGCCTCGCCGATATCGACCAGCAGTGCCACGATGGAATTCGACGCCGCATAGATGAGCACTGCGGTCCAGGCACAGATCAAACCCCAACTCGCCATCGGCAGGCGGCGGATGGCCAGACAGATGTCTGTTGTTATGGGCCGTCTAAGGCTTATTGCGTTCTGCATCGTTGCTCCTCAGGCCCGGGATTTCGGGCAGGGTCACAACGAAGCACGCAGGACGGACGATGAAAGTTTCAGACTGGCCCCTGGATGCCGTCATCACACCGCGTCTGGATGGTATGAATCCGGAACCTGATTTCCGTGGAATTCGCGCTTGCTTCGGTAAGGGTGCAATCAGCAAAACGACACATAATCAAAACTTGGCGCAGACGTCGAACCGTGGCCTTGTGGATGCATACGGGCATACCGCGTTGGAAGTCCCAAGACATCCAGCAGGTGCGCAATCACCTGTCAGAAGTCGGCATCAATATCGTCAGGACTCTAGGCCCAATGAAGATGGCACCGGATGAAACCGCAGAGCGTGAGATCATTGCGTTTATAGAAGATCCAGACGGCTACAGGATCGAACGGATCCAAACCCCATAGGTCTTGGGCCTAAATTCAGGACCTTACGCTTCGTCGCGCATCTTTAGACGGTGGCCAACCTCAACAATCGCCTGAAGGGCTGGCACAAGTTCACCGCCGAGCTCGGTCAGGGCATATTCGACGGATGGGGGCGAGGTCGGTTGCACGTTACGAGACAGCACGCCGCGCTGCTCCAGCTCGGTCAACCGAGCAGACAGCACCTTGGCCGATATTGGCGGAATGTCGGTGCGCAACTCGTTAAAGCGGCGCGGGCCAGCACGCAGCGACCAAATCACATTGGCGGCCCACGCGCCGGAAATCACTGCCATGCAATGCGTGAGCATGCAGGGCTGCGGCGGATCGGGGCTTTGGTTCTTGCGGACTTTGAGGGGCATTGTTGGGTGACCAGGTTTCCTTAAGGTAACTCGATAGTTGGGTATCTAGAAGAAATCACGTTGTCAACGGTTAGTCGATACGTCATCTCTGGCCCATCAACCCAATCAACTGGAGCTATGACAGATGAAACTTTACTACAAACCCGGTGCTTGCTCGATGGCATCCCACATCATCCTGAACGAACTTGGCCTCTCGTTCGACCTCGACAAAACAGACACCGACGCCAACACGACCGAAGCAGGCGCCGATTTCCTCAGGATCAGCCCGAACGGCTATGTTCCGGCACTTGAAACTGATGACGGCGATATCATCACCGAAAACCCCGCTGTGCTTCAGTACCTGGCGGATCAGTCACCCGATGCTGGCCTTGCACCCCCGAACGGCACATTGGCGCGCACACGGCTTCAGGAAATGCTCAATTTCATATCGTCAGAACTGCACAAGTCCTTTGGGCCGTTTTTCTCTGGCGGCGAGATGGATGATGCGCGGCGCAAGAAAGCCGACGCTGGTGTCCAACGCCGGGTCGCTCATATCGAGCGAAGCCTCGCAGATGGACGTGATTTTCTCATGGGTGACACCTTCAGCGTTGCGGACGCCTATGCCTTCGTTGTGCTCAATTGGGCAGGTTTTGTCGGAGTGAGCCTTGATGCGCATCCGAACACCCAAAGCTACGTCGCACGTATCGCGGCACGTACCACCTCGATCAAAGCGATGATTGCCGAGGGTCTGATGGAGCAGGCCACATGACTGCATTTGCCGCGGTAACAGACGTGTTAGAGACCTATTTCGACGGTCTCTATCACGCCGATACGGGCAGACTGGGAAATGCGTTTCACCCAAAAGCGATCTATGCAACGGCGGATGAAACGCCTCTGCTTTATCGCATGATGGATGAATATTTCCCAGTGGTGGCAAAGCGCGTGTCCCCTGCCTCGCGCGATGAACCTCGGCGTGATGTGATCGACTCAATCGAGTTTGCAGGTGAAAACACCGCCTTTGCCCGTGTGCGGTGCTCCATCGGCACCAAGGACTTCGTCGACTTCCTGACCCTTGTGCGAACCGATGGCGCGTGGCGGATCATCGCCAAAATTTTCCAAATCACTGAACGCGAGAGCTGAAAGGACCCGATATGCCCTATGTCAACATCAAGGTGACGCGCGAAGGCGTCACCCCTGATCAGAAGGCCGAGTTGATCAGCGGTGTAACCGACTTACTGGTCCGCGTTCTCGACAAATCCCCGGCAACAACCTTTGTCGTCATCGACGAAGTGGCGCTTGAGGATTGGGGAATTGGCGGCCTGCCGGTTCAACACTATCGCCGCGAAGCGGCGGGCTGACCGACATGTCTATGCGCACACCTCTGTGTGAACTGTTGGGTATCGAGCATCCCGTTCTATTGGCACCGATGGCAGGTGTCAGCGGTGGGGCGCTTGCGGCGGCGGTGAGCAATGCAGGTGGCTTGGGCCTGATCGGCGGCGGTTATGGCGACGCCGATTGGCTCATGCGCGAATTCAACGCAGCGGGCGATGCACGGATCGGGGTAGGCTTTATCACTTGGTCGCTGGCCAGACAGCCCCAATTGCTCGACCTTGCCCTTGAGCGAAACCCTGCCGCGCTCATGCTCTCGTTCGGTGATTTCAAACCGTTTCTCCATCAAATCAGAGAGGCACAAACAAAGTCGATCGTTCAGGTGCAGACCCTCGAACAAGCGCGTGAAGCTGTGGACGCTGGCGTTGATGCCATCGTAGCGCAGGGCACAGAGGCGGGCGGGCACGGCGGCACCAGAGCGACGTTGCCCTTTGTCCCGGCGGTTGTCGATATCGCGCAAGGGATACCGGTCATCGCGGCGGGCGGCATCGCTGACGGGCGTGGCCTGGCTGCGGCTCTGGCGCTCGGGGGCTCGGGTGTCTTGTGTGGAACCGCCTTCTTTGCCAGCAATGAATCGCTCGCCAGTGACCATGCCAAACAAGCCGCTCTGAGCGGTTCAGGCGACGATACCGAACGAAGTTCGGTGTTCGACCTGGCACGTGGGCTCAACTGGCCTTCAGAATGGAACCTGCGCACGATGCGCAATTCGTTCACGCGGCAGTGGAGTGGAGACATTGCCGGCTTGCGCGAAAACCTTGCAGTGGAGCAGACCCGCTTCAACACCGCTTCGGCGGCGGGTGACATGGATGTAGCCGCCGTTATCGTCGGCGAGGCCGCTGACCTCATTCGGACCAAAGAAACCGCGCAGGCCATTGTGCACGGAATGATTTCGCAGGCGGAGGATCGTTTGCGATTCCTCGCCCGGTATGCTGACCCCATTAAAGGGACATGAGAAAATGCAGAAGCTGAAAGGAAGCTGCCTTTGCGGCTCGGTATCCTTCGAGGTCGTCAACGCCTTCGACAAGATGTTCTTGTGCAGCTGCGAGCAATGCAGACAGATCACCGGTTCGGCTTTCGCATCAAATCTGTTCATAGCCAGTGATCGGTTCAATTGGCTGTCTGGCGGCGATGCGATTGTCACCTACCAGATGCCCGGGCGGGACATCTCCAAGTCGTTCTGCCAAGTTTGCGGTTCCGGCGTTCCTTGGGCAAGCGGCGACGGATCAAAAATGATCGTTCCGGCGGGGTCTTTGCACGCAGAGCCCAAGGTGGCTGAAAAGTTCAGGACGTTCGTCTCTGAACAACCATCGTGGTCCTCAGGTCTTGATCAGGTCGAGGCGCATCAGGGGTTTCCACCCTAGGGCAGTGTCCTTCTGTGTTGCGTTCGACTGGGAAAGCATTCCGTCTTGGTCGTATCGCCTTCCATTACGACATGAACCGCAGTTGGTCAGACCGCTTGCATCCTGAAAAGGCGAAGTTTGATGCGTGAATTTTGTTGCAATGGTCGTTACGACACGCAATCATAGATAGAGCAGTAATCAACAATAACATGTGAGAGGCAGCATGTTCGCGACTTTGATTTTAAATGCTTACCAACAAGTTCAAGGTTTGATTGTCGAGACCTATCAGGATGGCCAAGTCGCCATATCTGTAGGCGACAAAGTCTTCAAAGGCTGGCCGGTTTCCAGCCCCCGAAGCGCGGCTCTGTATGACAGAAAGCCGGAGCTGGGGCACGCCTGACTATTGGGAGTGGCTTATCGGCAGTATCCGTGTTGCGGCAGGCGGCGGCTCTCCTGCGTTTCAAACTGTCGATACTTTCCACCGGAATAACGAGGGCAGTCTCGCGCCTGCCCCGCCTGAATGGCAAGCGCGCCGATATCCGCACCTGAAGACGTGTAGCAAGTGCCGACCCAGCGGTCATAAGTCTTGTCTCCAGTCAGCCAGCACTTCACCGGCTCACGCAGGATCAGCTTCTGCATCCAGCGCTTTGCGGCCTGTCCTCCGCGCTCATCGAGTTCCGGGCCATCAACGCCATTGAGCCTCACCGGCAGGTTACTGACTTCGATCGTGTCAACATCGCGGACGTGAGCGACTCGCCCGTCGACCCATTGACCAGCCATGGCGCTAAGCCCTGAAACGGTCAGAGCAACAACAAGAAAGATCATGGATCGCAAAGTTATCGAAGCGGTCATTCGCCCGGGTTCCTGTTGTGTCAACGTATGCCTCAAATTCGCTTTCACCGAGCCTTTCGGAATTGGCGAAGCATTACCTACGACTGCTAATGCCCGTTGGGCGGTAACTCAACTATGACTTTTATCGGAATCAAGGATTCAACAGTCTGTTTCGATTTATGAATCTACTTGCGGTGGTACTGAGCGTGGAGCGCATCAGCAATCTCTATCACGAAGGCTTGTCGCCTGAGCCGCCCACGGCTGTCACTGGCGCGGTTTAGGCGGCACAACTCGGCGCGGCATAGGCTTCAAGGCACAGGAATACCCCGCAATCCGCTGCTTGCCTCAATAAAGAGCCAGTGATTCGGCGGAATGTAGGTGAAGAGGCCATAAGCTATTATCTGCAGGCCCAGGAGTCCAAGACCAGCGCGTATGAAAGCGCGACGCTGAAATACGCCGCCGATCAGCAAAAAACCAGACAGAGCCTGTCCAATCACGATGGCAAAAACGAATGTGCCGATGTCTAGCGCGAGGAGGTTGTGGCCCAGGATTGTTACATAGGTTGTAAAGACCGCGACGATCAGAACCGCCGTGAGAAGCAATCCAGGCGCCTTAGCCGCCAGCACTTCACGTCGGCGCAGCCCGGCTGGGAGTGGTGCAGCGCCGACCCAGAACAGCCCCGGCCAGAAGGCGAGCTTCAGATGCTCCCAGATCGACTCATTGACCGCAGCGATCAGTGCAAGAGGCGGCCATCCCCCCGCAAGCTCGAACAGGAAATGCATCGCCGAACCGACCGCTACCATGAAGGCCGCGCCACCGAGCTCGAAAATGAGAATGCTGCGGGTCCGGCTGCTCATGTCCCGGCTTCTAGTGCAAATCTAGCAAATTGTGGAACCAAAGATCGAAACGACCCGAAAACTCCGCAGTATGATGCTTTCGTTTTTCTCATCCTGCCACGCATCCCCAAGCAACTGCTTTCTATAAAGTAAGCAAGCAGCGCGTGCTGCGTCACTAATGAGAGAAACAGAGATGACCAAGAAACCGCATCAGGACACACGGCTCGCAAAATACGTCGAACGCCGTATCCTGGAACTGAAGTCGCGCAAGACGCAGGCCGAAATCGCCGCACAGGCAGGGTTCGTGAATCCGAACATGATCACGATGATCAAACAGGGAAAGTCCAAGGCAGCCCTTGATCGCATCCCGGCACTTGCACGCGCCTTGGAGTGTGATCCGGCCTATCTGATGCGTCTCTCCCTGGAGCAATCGGTCGGGCGGACGGCGGCGGCTGCGGTGATCGAGATATTCGGGTCTCCGGTGACCGCAAACGAGCTGAGCTGGATCGAAGCGATCCGTGCCGCCTCCGGCAACAGCGATCCGCGCCTGACCAGCCGCGCGCAGGCAGCGATCAACGCAATCTTCGGGAGGTGAGCGAGATGAAACACATGGAAGGGCTCACCGTGAATGAGCGCGACTGGCTCGTTTTCCTGCGGATGATCAGCCTGGATCGCGATCCGGCGCCGACCTTGCGGCGCGTGCAGTTGTTGCGGCGTATCTGTGAGGCAAGGAGGGCGTAGGAACGAGAAGTGCACAGCGCCCGTGACGAGTAGCTCGACAGCCGAGACACACCAATTACCGTGCCAGCCCTCCCGATGTAATAGTCGCGGTCGGCCCTTATCTGACGTGCGATAACAGCGTGACGAAAGGCTGCTTTGCGACTTTCTCTTATCCACGGTGTTCTCTCATCGAGGCCGATGATGCCCATTCATGGCTGTTGCTCTGGCCACGGCCTGCAATTACACGACGCGGCGGATTTGCTTGGACGGCCCTTGACTAGAGGATGTCCAAACTACTATCTGCGGCCTGTGCGTAATGCGATGGCGTCGCTTGCAGATATGCATTTATCCTAAACCTGAAGCTATGTCCTGAACGCCCGGACATCACTCGCCCGAAGCCCATTCGGGCCGATTTCTTTTGGAGTGATGACCATGACCTTTGTCCTGACCGTGCCGCGGCGCCCTTCTGTCCCTGAGAACAGCTCGGCAATCGGCATGATTTGCATGGCGGTCGCAATGCTGCTTTTGCCCGTGGGGGATACATTCGCCAAGATTCTGACGGGGCATATGTCCGCTATCGAGGTGACCACTGTCCGGCTGCTGGCCCAGGGCCTGTGCCTTACCCCGATCGCTCTCTTGATGCGCAACCGTCTGCGCGGCCCAATGTTCTCGCCGATCGTCGCTCTTTCCGGTGGGCTTGTTATGGTGACCCTGACCAGCCTGATCTGGGCATTCTCGGTTATGCCGATCGCCACGGCCATCGCGATCTTCTTCGCCGAGCCGCTGATCTTGACGGCGCTCGTAGGTCCATTGCTGGTGCTGCCAGACAAATTCGAACTCGTCTCAGGAAGGGCAGGGTCGCTGCCCTTTACGCCGTGCAGAGATTGCGCCACTCGGCAAGAGCGGCGGCGCGGTGCCGTTTAAAATTTGATCTTGAGTAGAGGCTTCGCTCCGAGTTGAACAGATTGTAGACTGAGGCGTGGATGGCGGCGAATTTCTGCAAACTTCGCACTCGTCTGAACCGCAACATCGCTCGCTCACGCCTTCGGAACGGCAGGTGCGAATTCTCGGCTCGATTGTTCAACCAACGCCCCGTTTCCTGTCGATCGGCATTGCCGATTTCCTTCATCGCAGCGCCGTACGAGCGCAGCCGGTCCGTGACAATGACGTCTGGTCGACCATGCTTGCGCATTGCTTTCTTTAGGAATTTCAGCGCGGCTTTCTTGTCGCGCTTCTTTGTTACGAAGCTTTCCAGAACTTCGCCTTCGTGATCAACGGCTCGCCACAGATAATGTCTCTCACCGTTGATTTTCACGAACATCTCATCCAGGTGCCAGCGCCAGCGGCTGGATTTCAATCCGGCCACACGGCGCTTTTTGATCTCGGCTGCGAACAGTGGACCGAGCCGATGCCACCAAAATCTCACAGCTTCATGGCTTACATCTATGCCGCGCTCATGCAGCAGATCCTCGACGTTCCGTAATGAAAGCGGAAACCTGACATACAGCATGACTGCCAGGCGGATGATCTCGCGGCTGGTTTTGAAGTACTTGAACGGGTCGCGTTTTGTCATCCGGGGAGAGTAGGGGGCAGCTTGCAAGGGCTCAAGCCAAGTTCGTCTGACAAGACCCCTCTGACAATGCCCTCGGCTTTATCTACGGACCAACGCCGAGTGTGACCAAAATGTGGCAACCAGTTCTGTAAACTTTTGTCAGTCTAAGACTGAGTTGACCGCCCGACCAGCAAACTCTTAGTAACGATAACTAGCGAGACTTCCCCGGGGGACCTTTCGAGGTGGGGCGGTTGCTCGCCGAGATAAACACTTTCTATTCGGGGGACACTTCCATGACACCATTGCGCAGCGCGCTTCTTCTCGCTACCAGTTTCAGCGCGTTATTCACGCATGGTGCCTCAGCTCAGGCCGTAATCGACAACGGCGCAGTTCAGCTCGGCATCAATCCGGCAGGCAATCTAGTCACGGGGGGCATTGGCCTCACCTTCCTGAACACGACTGCCGCATCGGGCGAAGCTCTGGCGCCAGGCTGCGCCTGTGAAGGCTGGGGGGTCGCGGATTTGACCACTGGGGAGTTTGCCAAGGCCGGGCAGTCGTTCGGCTTTTCCAATATCGTCTCGTCCGGCCTGACCGTCACAGGGACAGGCACCGACGCGTCCTCTTCCGGCAACGCGGCCACCTCGGTGACGGGTATCGCCGATGGCGCGCTGTCGCTGCAACTGACTCACGATTTCGCGCCCTCGGCGTCCAGCAGTCTCTACGAGGTCGATGTAATAATCGAGAATACCGGTGCAGGGGGTGTCGGTGACCTCGTTTATCGCCGCGCGATGGACTGGGACGTGCCGGATACTGAGTTTAGTGAATTCGTGACCATCGGCGGCTGGCCCGCGGCCAATCTCATTGGGTCGAGCGACGACGGCTTTGCCGACGGCAACCCCAACGTCGCACTCACGACTATCGCGCCCGACGCCGTGCTTAACGGGAATTTCACCGATAGCGGCCCCGCGGATCACGGCTCGGTCTTCGATTTCGGCTTCGGCACACTCGCCGCGGGCGACACGACGGAATTCCAAATGTTCTATGGCGCGGCGGCCAGCGAAGCGGATGCCTTCGTGGCACTAGGCGAGGTCGGTGCCGAGGTATTCTCCCTCGGTCAACCGAGCTCTACCGACGGCGACACGCTGGGCACACCGCATACTTTCATCTTCGGCTTTGCCGGTGTTGGGGGCACGCCGATCGGGCCGGGCGGCGGCGGCGCTGCCACGACCCCACTGAACTTTGCCGGGCAGTTCGCTAACCTCGTTGTTGATCACCACCTCTATCGCAGCGCGCAACGGCTCGACCGGCTATCGTTGAGCAGGGCGTCTGCCACCGTATCGACAAAAGGTGACGACATCACGCCACTCGGCCTCAGTGGCATCACCATCCGACTTACCGGTAGCTATTTCGATGGCGAGTTCGACGCGACCACGAACAATGTGGGCCTCGACTATGACACAAACTATCTCGCCGTCTCAGTGGAGCGCGAATTCTCGGTCTCCGGGGGCACCTTCTCGCGCGGGATGGTTGGCTTTTCGTTTGGCTACGAGGATGTGGACGCCTCTCGTAAAGACGGGCTGGGATCGTTCGATCTCGATGGCATGTCCTACTCGATCTACGGTGGCGTCGCCGATCCGAACGGAGCCTTTGTGGACGGCGCACTGTTTTACAGCGATCTTGATTACGAGCAGCAGCGGATTGGCCTCACTAATGTCTTCAGCTCCTCGCCCGAGGGCGACTCGAAGGGTGGGCGCTTGCGCGGCGGCTACAATATCGACCTCGGCGATGCAGCAGGACCGGGCAGCGGCCCGCAGGTTAACCAGACCTTTGGCGTCTATGCCGAATGGACGTATCGCGACACCAGCATCGACAGCTACACCGAGAACAATGGCGGACTGACCACCACAGACTTTTCCGATAAAACCAACGAGGTCGGGGTTGGCGTGCGTTATGGGTTTGACGGGTTTGGCGCGTCGAGAAATGTCTTCGGAAATGTCGATGTCGCACTGTTATCTGATCTGTCGGGCGACGATTACAATGTGGCTCAGACCACGCTGGGCGGCACAGCCCTCACGAGCGTGGTAGATGGCAACGATGGCGTGACCTTGCGCAGCAGCGTCGAGGTTGGATTTACCGAAGTCAGTGGCTGGTCGGGCGCCGCGCGCTTGGGCAGCCGACTGAACGAAGATCACTCCGAAGTCGAGGTCGGCTTAGATATTACTCGTCGCTTCTAATACTCGGTTTACCCTGCTTTTCGGCCCGGTGCGCTCGCGCTCCGGGCCGTTCTCATATGCGAGACTACAGCTGGAAATCTAGGAATGGCTCGCACCAGACCTATGACGCCATCGCCGGATCCCAGCGTAGAAAGCGGAGGTGTCAGACCAATCCGAACTCGTCTCAGGAAGGGCAGGGCCGCTGCCCTTTACGCCGTGCAGAGATTGCGCCACTCGGCAAGAGCGAGGGCGCGGTTTCGCTTGAAATTTGATCTTGAGTAGAGGCTGCGCTCCGAGTTGAACAGATTGTATACCGAGGCGTGTACGGCGGCGAATTTCTGCAGACTTCGCAATCGCCGGAAGCGCTGCATCGCCCGCTCTCGCCTTCGGAAAGGCAGGTGCGAATTCTCGGCTCGATTGTTCAACCAACGCCCCGTTTCCTGTCGATCGGCATTGCCGATTTCCTTCATCGCAGCGCCGTACGAGCGCACCCGCACTCCGACACGGACGTGCCCGCCGCGGGTCGGCGTTGCCGCCCAGGCGCCGCGCGCACCGGCAGCCATCATCGCACCGGCCGCGGCCATCGACGACATCAACGTGCGTCGGTTCATCGCCGGTCCGGAATTCATCTTGAAAGTCATTTCCCCTGATCCTCCCAATCATTAGATGCCTTCACGTCGATTAACCGAGGGTCATAGTTAAATAAATTGACTATTTCTTACCATTTCGTTCAGAATTACTTTACAACACGTCGATCGGTCCTGTCATGTGTGGACGGCTCTCTGAGGCGAATTTCGGGCCAAATCTGTTCCACCAAAAGCGGACGGATTCATGGCTGACGTCTATGCCGCGTTCGTGGAGCAGGCTCGACGTTGCGCAGCGAGAGCGGAACACGCACGTACATCATGACCGCCAGGCGGATGATCTCAGGGCTGGTATTGAAGTACTTGAACGGGTGACGTTTTTCCATGGGGGCAGGGAAGGGCAGCGGATAACCGATCTCAACTCAGGTTGCTCTGACAAGGTCCTTGCAAGGGCTCCAGCCAAGTTCGTCTGACAAGACCGAGCCCGGCCTTCGGGTTGTTAAGTAGCCGCCGCATCTAAATACGCATCTGCGCCATCACGCTGACTTGCTGTACCAGAAATCTTCCAAGTTTCTTCCATAGCGTCGGCTTTCTCTTTCCGCGCTTTCGTGTGCCTGTGCGAGGGCATCAATCGCCCTGTCGCCGGATTTCCAAACTAGGCGAATTACATCGCCTGCCGACACGCTCACCTTCATTGGCCTGCCGTCGTTAAAACTTAATTCCATATGATGAATGATTAGGTTTACCCTGTCGGTCAGTTCGACCGGATCTGGAACCCAACCCTTTTTCAAAATGCATACAAAGGTCCCGTTCCCGGCATAGGCGGTCAGGAACTGATGGCCCTCCAAAGATGCCGCCAGCGCTTCAGATACGTCCGTCACAAGACACTCAAATTCAAACCCTGAGGTTGTCTCGAACAGATCCTGTATGCCACGAATGCTGAATGCTAAAATACTTGATCCGAAGAGTTCTCTCTTTGAGATCAAAGAGACATAGTTTTCAAGTGCCTGATAACCAATCACGCCATCCACATTCTTGATGCGAAACGGTTCATGCAAAGATGGCTTTACGTCGACGACGACGTTCAGTGCTTCAGTGCTCGGTTGCACGAGCCCCATGGTGTTGTTTTCAGTCAGTTTCTTGCGGGTAACAACCAGATTTTCCACCAATGCAAGGCGTCCGCGCAAGTCGTCGATCTCGAATGGCTTGGCAATGTAGTCATTTGCCCCGGCTAGAAAAGCACGGTCGATATAGGATTTATCGGCCATTGCAGTGAGCATCAGGATTGGGGTTTCTTGATACTCAGGGCAGTCCCGCAGGATCTGGCAGAGCTCGATCCCATCTGTACCGGGCATTTGAATATCTAACAGAATGCAGTCAAATGGCTTTGCAACCGACCGTGCAACCAGATCGAGCGCGTCGGTAGCGCATAACGCTGTTTCTATTGTGTTATCACCGACGGCATTCACAAATGCCTCAAGCAACTCAATAATACTTGGATCGTCATCGACCGCGAGAATATGCATCTGACTGCCTTTCTAAGATTCCTCCCCCGACAAACTCAATAGTTCCGTGATTGTATTTATCGTTCATGCAGCAACCTCAGTCTGATCTCCCTGAGATTGAAATAGAAGTAAATTGTGTCTACTTTAAGAAATTATGGAGAAATGATCGGTGCTGGCAGGCTAATTTGAGCCAGTCTCAGAATGGACAGTGGCGCTGTCCATTCTTCCGCGCCGAGACCTCGCCACTCCGCAAGGGCGGCGGCGCGGTTGAGTTTGAAGTCGGGTCGTGAGTGGAGGCTGCGTTCCGAGTTGAACAGGTTGTAAATCGAGGCGTGGACGGCGGCGAATTTCTGCAAACTTCGCATGCGCCGGAAGCGGGACATGGCGCGCTCTCTTCTTCGGAAAGGCAGGTATGAGTTCTCTGCGCGATTGTTTAACCAGCGACCCCGTGCGCTGCCGATCCGAGTTCCCGATTTCTTTCATTGCGGCGCCGTACGAGCGCAGGTTTTCAGTGACGACCTTTTCCGGCCGACCGTAGCGCTTCATCAACTTTCTTAGGAATTTCAATGCTGCTTTGCGATTACGGCGCTTGGTGACGAAGGCATCGAGCACCTCGCCTTCGTGATCGACGGCGCGCCACATGTAATGGGTCTTGCCGTTGATCTTCACAAAAACCTCGTCGAGATTTCATTGCCAGTTCGAGTAACAGCGCGATCGACCTTGGCGCGCCGTGGACACTCGCTCGTAAGCCACAAGTTTTTCGACAGCCGGTGTCATGGGACGCCCGAAACAGGTTGTCCATGTCGAGTGATGCAGATCTCGGGCTTTGTGACAGCAACAGAGTGTTTCCTTCGCAATTCCGTCAAGAAGTTGCCCAAGGAATCGCCCACAGCAGCCGTAGCAACGACCAAGGGAAGATTTCGGCGATGAGTGGAAAGCACAACAAGATCAACGCGTACGGCGCGGAGGTGGTCACCGGCCTTCCCTCGCCGAATACGTTGCAGAGCCGCAAGAAACGATCGCGCCTCACAATACTGGCCTTCAGCTGTATGCTGATCATCGGGCTCGTTGTCTTTGTCTGACAGAATTCCCACCATGTACAAGCCCGCGTAACGTTGGTTGCGCAGATGTATACATCCGACGGCACCGAATTGGAACTCAATCTCGTGATTCAAATACGGAAATCCAGCTCGTACCGGGTGATCCCATTGCCTTGGTCGTCCGAATCCCGATCGTCGGCCGGCCGATCCAGCGGCGTCTTCATCCGTTTTCCGTCCTTGTCCTCGTAGACCACGACAAACTCGATCTTGTCCACGGGCTCCGTCTCCGCCCCCACCGGCATGTCGATCCGAACCCGGAAGACGGTTATTGCAGCAGTGCCGGAAGTTGAGATCCGGAAGTAGGTTTCGCTCCGGCTTCTGCTTGCGATGTTTCAGTTGATATTCGGGTCTGGCCTATCTCCGCATGGACCTCCTTCGAGATCGATTTTGCCGCTCGACATTGATCGGGTGGTCGCGACCGAGCGCTCGAAAGAAGCCATTTGTCTTCGTCCAGTTCAGGAACTGGCTGAAACTGTCCACCTGGTCGTCGTTGCGACCCCGCGGAAAGCTCTGCAGCTCGCGTTTGAAAGGCTGGAGCCAGGGCGCCTCGCGTGGGAGGTAGACAATCCCCTCTTCGACAGGGGCGCAGGCTGCATTGAATCGGATTTCTTTGTCCACGGTCACGCTAATTGGAAAAATCAGCCGATAGTCGCTGTTCCGAAATTCCTGCAGCAGGGATTTACCACTGCCTGCATCCTCGACCAGGACCCGGTCCGCTTTCCACGTGTCGCAAAGCGCGAAGGCCTTGCGCTTGAGGTCGGGAAAATCGAGCTGGTCCCGAAACACATCCAGAAGGTGCCAGCTGCGATCGCGAAACCCCCAGGTGGTGCAGACGGAAAAGTCAGAGCGCGGGTCGGACGACATGCCGGTGTCCCAGCTCTGGACGACAAGCTGGTAGTCGGCGCGGTTTTCGGGCGCGTCGTAGACTTGGAAGCACTCCCACCGCAGGGGAGAGCCATCCGGAGCCACGGGGTTCTGCTGGTACTGGCAATTATACGCAGCCGACCCCATTTCCTTGCGCAGTCGCTCGAGGGTTTCGAGGCTCATGTTCTCGGGAAACAGGGCGTCGCCCATCTTGCGATGATGAACCAGGCCGGGGCCAATCGGGATCGCTTGATCTTCTTCTGCAATGGCCGGAAGGTTGAGGTGGCGATAGGTGCCCTTGTCGAGCAGGTAGCCGGGGGGATCAAGCTCATGCAGCCGCTGGGCAATCATCACGACCCGGCCTTCCGACGGCTTGTCGAAGCGCGACAGCAGCGTAGCTTCGATGAAGTCTTGAGCACGCTGGAGCTCGACGTCTGAGGCAGCATCCTGGGCTTTCAGCAGGTCGTCGATGATGATGTAGTCGGCCCCATGACCTGTCACGGCACCGCCAAGGGAGACGGCCTTGCGGCCGCCGCCCTGCGTGGTGCGGAATTCATCGACCGTGTTGCCTCTCCGCGATAGCCGGGTTTTGGGAAACGCCTGTTTATACCAGTCGGCCTCCATGACGCGGCGGCAGTCCTCGGAGTGCTTGCGGGCGAGGTCGAGCCCATAGCTAGCCACGATGATCTTGGCCTCCGGCTGATGGCCCAGCACATAAGCGACGAAGGCGACCGCGACGGTGATCGACTTCAGATGGCGTGGCGGAATGTTGATCACCAGCCGCTTGTTCTCGCCAGAGAGAAGGTTCTCGAGCTCAAAACACATCGCCTGAACATGCCAGGCGGGCACGAAACTGTCTTTGTGCCCCTGATGCAGTGTGGCAAAAGTCTTCCAGACAAAAGAAAACAGGTCTTTCCGGACAACTGCGCCCCAGGCCTTGCGATCAAGGGCAGGATCAAATCGAGTCATTTATCTCCACCCTCCTCATCAACCTTATCTTGTCCAGACGTGTCGAGCAGTTCGCTCCCGCGCATCTTTATGAAGTGGCGCAAGATAGCCTCATCGGTTGCATCAATCTCAGACGCGTCCGTCACCTCGTCGGCCGCCAGGGTGTCAGCTTCCGCAAGCGGAAGGAGCTTAATCAGGCGATCTAGCGCGCGTACGTCGCCTTCGAGGCCGGACTTAAGCAAGGTCCGAAACAAGGCCTCGACCATCGTGATTTGCTTGCGTCGGCCGTTTTCCACGATGGTGACCTTGCTAAAAAGCCGTTCTCTGAGAATGGTTGAGATGTTCTTCGAGCCTTTCGGACGGCCGTTGGGGTTGCCGGACTGGCCTTTCTGGAACTGGCTATGCTTGGGTGGTTTGCCATAACCCACGTCGTAGTCATGGTCATTGTCATTGGTCGTCATGACGCGCCTCCTCATCCTCAGGGGTCTGGACCTGTTCCCGATCGGCGAACGTTTCGCCGGAGCCGACAAGCGTGGCCGACCTGCCAGTCGCCTGCTGCCATCGGCGAATCGCGACATCGACATAGAGCGGATCGAGCTCGATGGCGCGGGCGATGCGCCCGACCTGCTCGGCGGCCAACAGCGTCGCGCCTGATCCACAAAACGGGTCAAGCACGATCTCGCCGCGATGGCTTACGTCGCGCACCGCGTCGGCCACCAGCGCCGTTGGCTTGACGGTCGGATGGTCCACCAGGTCCGCGTCGCGGCCCTTGCGGAACGTGTTGACGCCAGCATAGTCCCAGACATTGGTGCGGTAGCGGCCATGGCGGCCGAGCTCGACATTGTTCACGTGGCTGGCACCAGCCTTCTTGAACACACAGACCAGCTCATGCTTGGAGCGATAAAGGCTGCCCATCCCGCCATTGGTCTTGTTCCAGACGCACAGGTTCAAGAGCGACAGCCCCTCCGCCTTGCCGGCAAGGACCAGGTCCGCGACGTGCCGCCAATCCATGCAGATCATGCAGATACCACCCTCCATGACCATGGCGGCGGTTTCGCGGATGAACCCGCACAGGAACGCCTGGAACTGAGCATCAGACATCTCGCCCACGCCCATCGCGAAATCCCGGTGCCCGCTGGCCTCACCCATGCGGACGTGCCCGTTGATCGGCACGTTGTAGGGCGGGTCGGTGAAGACCATGCGGGCGCGCGCATCGCCCATGAGAGTCCGGTAGGCCGTTGCTTCGAGCGCATTCCCGCACATCAGGCGGTGATGTCCCAACTCCCAGACCTCACCGGGACGCGTCACCGCGATGGCCTGAGCCCAAGCGCGCTGTCGATCATGGCCCGGAACTGGCTCTTGGAGATTTTCCAGCCGATCGACTGGCCCTGCTCGTCGAGCTTGCCGCCCTGCACGGTGAAGTTCTGCCAGAACTTACGCCGGGCAAACCGGCCCTCGGCCACGGTGAACTCGGCATCCACCATCAGCACATCGCTGCCCGGCTGGTTCGAGGGTTTCAGCAGCCCGCGATCCACCTCGCTCATCCCGTCCGTGCCGCCCTTGCGGATGGACATGGTCACCTTGGCGAAGGTGCCGTCCGGGATCAGGTCGCCGGATTGCTGCGGTGCGACGTCGTTCATGTCGAAGGTCATGGGGATTATCCTTTCGGGGTTTGGTTGATCTTGGTGAGAAGCGCGCCGAGATCGGCGGGTTCGGTCAGGTCGAGACGGCCCGAGCGATCCTTGGCGGGCAGGCCCCAGGGGTTGGCGGACTGGCAGACGAGGCGGCGCGCGGTGCCCTTGTCGGGATCATGACGCCAGCTGCGCGCGCCCTCCGCGCCCTCTTCCTGCGTGAAGAGGTCGAGCGTCATGACCTGATCGACGATGCCCGGCAGTTCGCGCGCGGCCTTGCCGCCTTCCATCTGCGGCTGGAACGTCACCCTGTTCATGTCGTCGACGACCTTCTCGAGGATGCCGACGAAGATGACGGTGCGCCCCGGCGCATGCTGAAGATGCTTCAGCAGGCCGATGACCTCGCGCGCCAGAAGCCCGTAGGCGCCGCGTGTGTCGGGTTTCCCGGTGCGGTCCGACAGCGCCTCGGGTCGGGTCTTGGCCCATGCCATCGCCTGGCGCGTCAGATCGGTGATGCTGTCGACGAAGACGATGCGCTTGGTGTCGAGCCGCGCGGCTAGCTCGGGATGCAGCCCGCGCAGGTGCGCATGATGGGCCTCGGAGAAATGCTCTTCCGGTTGGGCCGCCGGGTTTGCGCCACCGATCAGGCAGGCGATATCGACCGCATCGGCAAAGCGACGGATCGAGATGCTGTCGCCTTTCCAGCCCTGCACCGATTTGAGACCCGCTTCAAAGTCGAGGCAGACGGTTTGCTCCTCGGGCATGGTGGTCAGGAGGGTCGTCTTGCCACCCCCGCTCGGGCCAAAGATCGCCATGGTGGTCTTGCCCTGCGCCTCGCGCAGGCGCTCATCGGCGGTGAGAATGCGCAGGCTCATTGATCGCCTCCCTGAGAGAGAAGCTCGACCTTGAGCGTGCCGGTGCGCACGGTCCGCGCGGGCTCGAAGCCTTTCCGGATCGCGTCGGGCCAGGCCGCGTATTTGCGCTCCGGCACCTTGATGGCGATGTCGACATATTGTGCGGGGTCGTCACCGGCATCGCGAATGCGCGCGACCATCGCGGCGAGCTTGTCCTGATCCCAATCGACCCGCTTGGGCAGGTCAGCCACGATGGTGAAATCACCGTCATCGAAGCGCGTCGTGCCCGTGTCCTTGCCTGCGGCCTGCCGTTCCTCAGCAGCGCGATCGGCGTAGCGCACCGCGAGACCGGCATCGAGCCGGGCCTTGGCGGCCTTGTCGCGTTTGAGCCGCGCATCGATCTCGTGCTGCAGGATGGCCAGCAGTTCGACCGGCAAGGCCGCGATCTCGGCCGCGCTGAGCGCCTGGAGATCATCCGGCGTGGGGGTGTTTTCTGAAAACGGCATATTTGTGCCTCCTTGGTTTGCGTGTTGGGTCCGGAAGGGAGGGTCACGCCGCCTGCGCGTCGAGCAGCAGCGCGGACAGCGATGCGGTGGCGGCCTTCGGCCTGGGGCGGGCGACGGCGATGTAGGCGAACCGATCTGTGTCGATGCGCTCCTGCACCAGGTGCACGAGGCCCTGTTCGGCGGCCCAGAAGGCGCGGCTTCCCAGCTTGGCCAGTTCGACGCGCTGCGCATCCGGCAGGTGCGAGATCGCCGGAAAGGTATCGAGCACCAGAAAGCCGCGATGGTATTCCAGCCGGTCGCCGGGAACGGCCTGCGCCACCCATGCGCAGAACTCGATCTCGGACAGCGGTCGACTGGCGCGAACCGTGATGAAGGGTGTGGTTCCCATGAACATTATCTCCTCCTTTTCCCTCTACTCAGGCCGCCGCGACATCGTCCCAAGCGGGACCGAGACCGCTTCGGTGTCTTGGTTTGAGGCGTTGTGCTGGTCGTCCGGCTGGCCCGCTTCGGCGTCGGCGTAGACCGCCACGAGAGGCGTCCCGTCCTGATGGGAACCGGCATTTTCGATGCGGTAGGCACGCTGGTTCTTCAGGATTTCCGGCAACTCCCAGCGGCGGTAGAGGCCGGGGATGCGCTTGAGGTCTGCGGACAAGAGGTCGGCTTTGCTGATCATGCTGGTCGACTTTCGGTTTGAGTGGGGCGCGCGGTGGCGTCTGAATGGGAAAAGCCACCGCGCTGCAGGGATCGGGACATCCGGTCAGCGAAATTCTTGCAGGACGTCGCGCAGACGCCGGGTCGCCCGCTGATATCGTTTGCGCGTCGCCGCCTCGGACAGCCCCATCTCGGATGCGACCTCGGCCTGGGAGAAACCGTCGATGGCCACACGGATCACCAGATCCGCATCCGTGCCGATGATGCGGACCAGATCGCCGTGGAGCAGTCCGGGGCTGGCAGTGGCCTGTGACACTCCCCCGTCAATCGGGATATCGTCGGGATCGATATCGCTGCGCAGGCTCTGCTGCCTGTCCTCACGCTGACGCGTTCTGATCAGGTCCCGCTCGATGTTCCGCAGGATGGTTGCTGCGATCCAATTGACGCGCTGCAGATCCAGACTCCGAATGGCCTCGGAAGCTCGTGCAAGGATTTCGGATGCAACTTCGTCGCCGGTGCCGATCCTGCGCCAGATCGATCTGCGCCGAACGGCATCCAGCCCCGGCCAAAGCGCCAGAAGCATCAGCGTCAGGACACAATCGGAGGCCGCGCCGCCGGACTGTGCGGCCCCGACCAGTGCAGCCAGCAACCGGTTTTTCTCGTCCGGCGCACGGCCACCGACGTGCAGCGTGTCCAGCAAAGCGGCGGGATCAGCGAAATGCGCGAGCAGTTCGCTGCTGTGCCGCAGAGCATCGAAGGTGTTTTGAAAGCCGAGAGTTGATGAAGAAAACATGAGGTGATCACGGATCTCGTGCCACGCGATAGACATTGGACGCCTGCCTTGCGGCCAGGCGTCCAGCGCCTTTTTGTGGCCAGGTCAGGACGTCGTGCGTCTCTGCGATTTCAGGGAAATGGTGAGATGCGCGCCTTAGCGCGCGGGTGATGTCGCCTGGTTCAGCGTTCCGCAGCCGCGGCAGGTGGCCACGACCGGAAAGCCCACGAAATACTCGTGCCCCCGCGCGAAACGCAGATGCATGCGGCCGTCCCGGCAGACGCCGAGCAGCTTGTTACAGCGCGTGCAGCGCCATTCCGGGCTCAAAGGGGTGGGTTTTGATTTTGCGCCACCGGTCCAGCTGATCTGGGCTGGCTGGCGGGAAGTGTCGGGAGTCGGCATGGAATGCTCCTCTGATGAGTGAGCCTTTCCAATAATCAGCGGTTTGTTAGACCGTCTCGCACGACATGTTAGACCGGCGTTAGACGGGGGCTTCTATCGGCGTATCAACGACCAAGCGCCAGTAGCCACGTTTGGCACCTTTGCTGATGTAATTGTTCAGTATGCTCTCCCATGCTGCCTTCCGGAAAGCTTGCTGGGGGCTTCGTGAACCCAACCCATCCATCAGCTCCTTGACCTGCTTATCGGGGCTGCCAGCCTTGTTCGCGTCCACGAGACGTTCGAAAATCGTGATCTGATCGGCGCCAACGAGAGCCAGTGCATCCTTGCCCGGCACGTGCAGCGTCGCCGATTGTTTGCCAGACCGAAGCACTTGCGGTGTCGCACCGCCGCGCGCGAGTGAGAAGTTGTTGCGGAACGCGAGCTCCAGACCATCACGCGCGAGCACGATCTCCGCTTCCTCCGGCGACAGATTCGACAATAGGGGCACTACTACATTCGGCCCGAGGTGTGACGGCATCTCTGTACTTGCAGCCAGCACGATCCCGACACCGGCCTGGTTTCGCGCCCGCAGGGCCAGATCCAACCTTTCCAGAGTCTTCAGGTCGTAGAGACGCCGCCCGAAATACACGGGCACCTCGGCCCCACCGATCTGCATTGCGCCAAGAAGAGTCAGATCAGGATCGAGGATTTGCGATGCACGCTTGGTCAACAACGGCTTGATCAGCAATACGACCGTCTCGTGCAGCCATTGCCGGTTAATCTCATACATTTCCAGATCGGACGCTGGCCGCTCGCCTCCGTCCTCCCCGAACGCGCCCTCGGTCCGGACCATCCCTTCTCTTGCAGATGGCTTGATCACAGCTTCGCCGCCCACATCATCGTCATCGATCAGCACGACATCCTGTCGGCCGCGACGCTCCAGCAGGCCGCCTTGGATAAGGCGATCAGGGTCCAGACCCAGTTCGCGCAGGTATGCCCCGCTGACCTCGTCCTCGGTTCGGTCGTGGAGATCGATCAGCTGCGGGAACATCGCCCGCAGATCATTCGGGTCGATCTGCTGAAAGGCGCTCAGAATTCCCCACGCATCGAGCAGTGCAAACCCGAGGTTGCGTTCTTCAGGATCCTTGTTGCTTTGGAGATTGCAGCTCTTTGTGCCAGAGATCGTGATGTTGAGTGTGCGCTCTTTTTCATCGCCGACCCGGTTGTAGGAGATTGCGATCCCAATTCGGCTGAAACCGTCCGCGCGGCGGAAGATATTGTTGGGCCTCAAATAGCGATCGGCCACATCCACTATGTCGTCGTCGACCGCGACCTTGAGCAGCAGCTTTCGGCTCCATGTGCCAAGCCGGACTTCCGCCTCGAGCACGCGGGCGAATTTAATCTCGTAGCCATCGATTCTGGGGACATCCAGCCGCAGCGATGAGCGGAATCGCGAGAGATTGTAGCGCTTCCAGGTCAACGGCTTCTGAGAAACGTCATGGCCAAGTGCGATCTCGGCAAACGATCCGGCAACCTCCTGGCGAACGACGGGGCTATCCGCGCAGACCTCGATCTGGCGCATTGACGGCGTGTAAATGAGTGTCGCCTCATTCGGCGGCCGGAAGTAGATGGTGCCCCGCCGCCCGTCGTCCCGGTGGTCATATACGCTCGAAAGCGGCCCGCCGTGCCGCACGATCAGCATGATCGATGCAGGGTGCGCAGTCGTAGCAGGCAGATCGAGCGCCTTGACCGTGCAGTTGGTCTTGAGTTCAAGGACCTTCGTGATTTTGGCCGCCAATGCCATTTCGTCGATGGATCCCGAATCGAGCGCGACAGCCTTTTCAAGTTCCACTTCGAAAGCATCGTAAAGCTTGCCGTAATCCCTGAATTGCCGGGCGAAATGAAAACTCTCGGCATCCTCGAAAGTTTGGCGTGCGTTCAGAAACGCCCAGATGCTTCTGCAGAGTGGATCAGGTTGTGAATTGATTTCCCGAACTTGCTCTTCGCTGAACTGCTTATCGACAATCGTAGTAAGGGATGTAATGCCCTTGCTGTCTGCAAGAGCACGGATCCTGCGACAGCGCTGCTCGGCGGGCCGCAATTCGTCAGGATCGAATTCTGACAGGATTTCAATGATCTCTTGCCGAAATGCATTGATGCTTTCGTCGTCAAGTGGATTTGGAACTTCCTCGGGCAGATTGAACTCAGGCTCGTTTTCACCTTCCCGAACGGCAAGCACGGCGCGCGCAAGGTCAATTCGTGCGTCCTCGATAAGACCGTGAGTATGGGGACCGACCGGAATTGCTTTGCGCGCCATGAAATCACCTCAACGAATGTTTGCTCTCTACCTGATTCAACCTCCGATAATCGTTGACGGAACTTTCCTCCGCAAGGGTCGATGTTCTCCACTTGTTCGCTTTCGTTGACTGCCTTAGAGCGCGGCACGTCCCACATGAAGCTCGCAGGTGGCTTTTGATTGGTAACGACACCACCAATCACGGTTGCCCGAGACATGAAAAGACCCAACCCCTTTCCATCCGACCAGATGACGCCAGCGGAACGTCGTGCCGAGTTGTGCGGGCTGCTGGCCCTTGGGCTGGTCCGATTGCGGATGCGTGACCGGGCGGAAGTATCTGACAAAAATGGAGAAAGTTGCCTACACTATCCGGCCGACCAATGGCGTCATGCAACTCCAACTCAACGGAGAAAAGCATGACCAAACAAGATCCCATTCCCGCGCGCCTGGCCGCGCTCAAGACGACCTCGACGCCAGACCTGAAGCAACAATGGCGCGAATTGTTCGACAGCGAACCTCCGCCGTTCAATCGTCGCTATCTCGAAAGCCGGTTGGCGTACCGCATCCAGGAACTCGCCTATGGCGGCCTGAAACCGGAAACCGTGAAGCGGCTGGAAGCCCTCGGCGAACAGCTGGACGGCGGCGATCGCAAGAAGAGCCGCATCCGCGCCGACCTGAAACCCATCGTCGGCACGCGCCTGATCCGCGAATGGCAGGGCATCGAGCATCTCGTTACCGTCACCGCTGACGGGTTCGACTGGCAGGGGCGGCCCTACAAGTCACTGTCCGCCATCGCGCGCGCCATCACCGGCACACGCTGGAACGGCTGGGTCTTCTTCGGGCTCAAAAACCACCGGGGGCGGACATGACCAAACCGATTGTAAGGAAACTGCGCTGCGCCGTTTACACCCGGAAATCCTCCGAAGAAGGGCTGGAGCAGGAGTTCAACTCGCTCCACGCCCAGCGCGAGTCCTGCGAAGCCTATATCGCCAGCCAGCGCTCTGAGGGTTGGGTGCTGGTTCGCGATCAATATGATGACGGTGGCATTTCCGGCGGCACGCTGGAACGCCCCGGCCTGAAACGGCTGCTCGCGGACGTCGAGGATGGCTTGGTCGACGTGGTAGTGGTTTACAAGATCGACCGGCTGTCGCGCTCACTGATGGATTTTTCAAAACTGGTCGAGGTGTTTGACCGGAATGGTGTGACATTCGTCTCGGTGACGCAATCGTTCAACACGACAACGTCCATGGGGCGCCTGACGCTGAACATTCTTCTGTCCTTTGCCCAATTCGAGCGCGAGGTGACGGCCGAGCGGATCCGCGACAAGGTCCGCGCCAGCCGGATGAAGGGCATGTGGATGGGCGGCGTGCCTCCACTGGGCTACGTGGTGAAAGACCGGAAACTGATCATCAAGGAGGCCGATGCCGCCAATGTCCGCTGGATCTTCGCCCGGTTCATCGAGATCGGATCGGGCACGGAGCTGGCAAGGGAATTGACCGCTCGGGGCGTCCAGACCAGCCGAGGCAACCGGATCGACAAGAAATACCTGTATCGCCTGCTGAACAACCGCGCCTACATCGGAGAAGCTGTCCACAAGGGCGACAGCTATCCTGGCGAGCATGACGGCATCATCGACCGCACGGTCTGGGATAAGGTCCATTCCATCCTGACCGAAAGCCCCCGCAAGCGTGCCGCGCGCACCCGGGCCGACACGCCCGCGCTGTTGAAGGGGCTGCTCTACGGCCCGGACGGCGCCGCGTTTTCACCGACCCACACGCGCAAGAAGGGCAAGCTCTACCGCTACTATGTCAGCCAGACGGTGCTGAAGCACGGCGCCGGGTCGTGCTCGGTGGGCCGGGTCCCTGCGGGCGAAATCGAAACGGCCGTCAACGACCAGCTTCGCGCGGTGTTTCGCCAGCCCGAGATCGTGGCGGGGACTTGGAAAGCGGCAAGCGCACAAGACGCGGAGATCACCGAGGCCGACGCCCGTGACGCGCTGACCCGGCTCGATCCGCTGTGGGACGAACTGTTCCCTGCCGAACAGGCGCGCATAGTCGCGCTGCTCGTCGAGCGGATCGACATCGGCACCGATGGCCTCAATGTTCGCCTCCGCATGGACGGTCTGACCGGGCTGGCGCGCGAAATGATGGCTGATCTCGGGGCGGCGGCATGACTCGCGCGACGCCAGCACCGGAAACGGTGACAGTGCATGTCCCGTTCCGCCTCGTGAAACGAGGCGGCCGCAAGGAAATGCACCTACCGGATGGGGCATCCAGACAGCACAAGATTGACAACACGCTAGTCAAGGCGGTGGCGCGAGCATTTCGGTGGAAGCGTATGCTGGAGACGGGGGAGTTCGCATCGATATCTGAGGTAGCCCGTTCCGAGGGTATCGCATTCACCTATATGGCCCGCGTCCTGCGCCTGACCCTGCTGGCGCCGGACATTGTCGAAGCGATCCTGGATGGGACGCAGGACCCGGCGGTGACGCTGTCGCGGGTGTTGGAGCCGTTTCCGGTGGCGTGGAGTGGGCAGTGCAATTACTTCGTTCAAACCGGCTGAAGCAGTCGTTAATGACAGTCGCAGCAAACTTATGGATCGAGCCTATGTTGACCGTCCTTCAGCTTCCGGGTTGCACGGGCGCAGCAGTTAGAACGACCAAACGGGAAAAATGGAAACGCAGGCCGTAGCCTGCGTTTCAATGTGGTGCAATCGAATGCTTGTTAACGGCTCGACCGCGAATTTTGAACATTCCAAGCATAGCAGTTGAGGCTGTCAGTGGCAAGGAACGACAGTTTTCAGTTGAACGTCTATTGGTAGGATGCAACTCTCACCTTAATCGCTGGGAGAACACCATTGCGCTTGGGGTTAGATATCGGAACGAATTCGATTGGTTGGTGGCTGTATGCGACCGACGAAGAGAAGATCACCGAGGTTATCGATGGGGGCGTACGAATTTTCTCCGATGGGCGTGATCCCAAATCAAAAGCATCGCTGGCCGTCGATCGCCGCGTGGCACGTGCGCAGCGCCGTCGCCGTGACAGGTATCTGCGACGCAAGGCCGCGTTGATGAAACGGATGGCCGCCGTGGGGCTGATGCCCGCCGATCCGACCGAGGCCAAAGCTTTGGAATTGCTCGATCCCTATGCATTGCGCGCAGCCGGGTTGGATCAGGCGTTACCCCTGACTCATTTCGGACGAGCATTGTTTCACCTGAACCAGCGGCGCGGCTTCAAATCCAACCGCAAGACGGACAAGGGCGACAACGAAAGCGGCAAGATCAAAGATGCGACCAAACGACTTGACGAGGAAATGGCGATCAAGAACGCTCGCACCTATGGCGAATTCCTGCATATGCGGCGCACGTCTGCCACTGACCCAAAAAATGTGCCGACCGTGCGCACTCGCCTGTCTATCGCGCGGCGCGACAATGCGGAAAAGGAAGAGGCCGGGTATGATTTCTATCCTGACCGACGGCATCTGGCGGAAGAGTTCGACAAGCTCTGGAAGGCTCAAGCCGGGTACTCCCCGGATGTCCTGACCGACGAATTGCGTGATGAAATCTCCGTCATTATCTTTCACCAGCGCCCTCTGAAAACGCCAGAGGTCGGCCTGTGCCTGTTCTCAGGATCACATGGCGTCCCCAAAAAAGATAAACGCATCCCAAGCGCGCATCCGCTGAACCAGCGGCGCATTCTGTTTGAGACCATCAACAATCTGCGGGTGGCAGCACGCGGGGAACCTGCGCGCGGTTTGACGCGTGATGAGCGCGACGCGATTGTTCATGCGCTTGACAACAAAGCGCACACCAAATCGCTTTCGGGCATGTCAATGAAGCTCAAGGCGCTTGGCAAGGTGATCAAGCTGCGCCCGGAGCAATCGTTCACGCTGCAAACCGCCAATCGTGAAACCATCGCTTGCGATCCGGTACGGGCCAGCCTCTCGCATCCTGACCGGTTCGGGCCGCGCTGGTCCATGCTGGACGCCGATGCGCAATGGGACGTGGTGCAACGTATCCGTGCGGTGCAGAGCGAGGCCGAGCATGATGCGTTGGTCAAATGGCTCATGGCGACGCACGGCCTTGATCGCGATCATGCTGAAAGCACTGCCAAGGCCCCCTTGCCCGAAGGCTATGGCCGTCTGGGCCTGACCGCGACAAAGCGCATTTTGGCGGCTTTGGAAGCGGACGTGATCCCCTATAGCGATGCTGTCAAGGCTTGCGGGTGGCATCATTCGGACGGGCGCACGGGGGAGGTTCTGACCGAATTACCCTATTATGGTCAAATCCTTGACCGTCACGTGATACCTGGAACATACAACGAATCAGACGATGACGTAACCCGTTATGGCCGCATCACCAACCCGACGGTTCATATCGGCCTGAACCAGCTGCGGCGGCTGGTGAACAAGATCATCACTGTTTACGGCAAACCCGATGAGATCGTGGTGGAGCTGGCACGCGATCTGAAATTGTCCGAAGACCAGAAGCGAGACGTCCAGCGCGACATCAAAAAAAACACTGACGCAGCGATTGCGCGGGGGGCAAAGCTTTCCGAAATGGGCGTACCGGACACCGGTGCTAACCGGATGGTACTGCGCCTGTGGGAAAGCCTTGGTGATGACGTGATGACCCGCAATTGCCCCTATTCCGGCAAGCGGATCAGCGCCACCATGTTGTTCGACGGCTCCTGCGACGTCGATCATATCCTGCCTTACTCGCGTACGCTGGATGACGGTTTCGCCAACCGCACCCTGTGTCTAAAGGAATTTAACCGCCAGAAAACCGACAAGACCCCATGGGAGGCATGGGGCGACACGCCGGCCTGGGCTACTATCGAAGCCAACCTGAAAAACCTGCCCGCCAACAAGGCGTGGCGCTTTGCTCCCGACGCGATGGAGCGGTTTGAGGGTGAGAACGATTTCACCTCCCGCGCCCTGAAAGATGCGCAATACCTGTCTCGCATCGCCCGCACCTATCTGGATGCATTGTATGACGGGGCGGACGGCAAGAGCCACGTCTGGGTTGTGCCCGGACGTCTGACTGAAATGCTGCGCCGCCATTGGGGGTTGAACAGCCTGCTACCCGACAAGGATGGCGCGGTCAAAGCCAAGAACCGCACTGATCACCGCCATCATGCCATTGATGCCGCCGTTGTTGCGGCCACGGATCGCTCCCTGATCCAGCGGATCAGCAAGATGGCTCGAAAGGACGAGGTGAACGGGGCAGAAGAGGTTGCGCGCTCCGTCCCGCCCCCGTGGGAAGGCTTTCGTACCGACATCGAAACGCAGTTGGATCGCATCATCATCAGCCACCGTGCCGATCACGGGCGCATTGACCCGGCGGCGCGCAAGGACGGACACGACAGCACCTCGGGCCAGTTGCACAACGACACCGCCTATGGGCTTGGTGAAGGCAATTCCGTCGTCAGCCGCAAACCGCTTTTGTCACTCAAGTCCAACGATATTGAAGTGACAACGAAGGGTGCCAATATCCGCGACGTCGACCTTCAGCGGCATCTGGAGCGGATCACGCGTGGGCTGGACGGCAAGGCGTTGGAAGCCGCGTTGGCGGAGTTCGCGGCAACCGCTAAGCTTCCCGATGGAACCGACAACCCTTATTACGGCTTGCGACGCGTGCGACTCGAAGAAACCTTGCAGCAAGGCGCGCGCGTTGAGGTCAAAGACAGAAATGGCAAGCCTTTCAAAGCCTACAAAGGCGATAGCAATCACTGCTATGAGATTTGGCGCATGCCCGATGGCAAAGTCGTGCCACAGGTCATCACGACTTATGAAGCCCACCAAATTGACGTCGAGAAGAAGCCACATCCCGCTGCCAAACGGCTTTTGCGCATCTTCAAGCGGGATATGGTTGCCATTGAACAGGACGATAAAGCGATCATTGGCTATGTGCAGTCAATGCATGTCGCCAATGGACTATTCATTGCCCCTCACACTGAGGCAAACGCTGACGCACGAAGCCGAGACAAATCGGATTCGTTTCGACTTATTCAGATGAGTGCAGGCCCACTGGTCAAAGCCAATGCGCGTCGCGTCTACGTCGATGAAATGGGACGTCTGCGCGACCCTGGCGCTCCAAGTTAAGCAAGATTTTGGTGAATCAACAGAGTTTCAATATTATCAATGTGTTAATGATTCTCGTGGGGGCGTGAGGGATAACGTGTGGACCAGATTATCGACATTGCAACCGACGGTCGCCACCTATCGCGGCATCGCGGGTTTCTGAGAGTTTCGGAAGACGGTCAGGAAATTGGTCGGACTCCGCTGGATCAGATCGCCGGGGTGATTGTTCACGCCCACGGTACGACATGGACCACATCCCTCTTGTGTGAACTAGCCGAACGGGGCGCGCCGGTCGTGCTTTGCGGGCGCAACCATGCGCCAAGATCGGTCTTGCTACCGATCGAAGGACACCACGCGCAAGGGGCACGAATGCGGGCGCAGTGGCAGGCCAAGGCATCGCTGACGAAACAAGCCTGGAAAAAGATCATCACCGCAAAAGTTCAAATGCAGGCTGCCGCACTTTCGGCAATCGGCGAAGCTCCCGCACCGCTTCTCATGATGCTGCGAAAGATCACCTCTGGCGACAGTACCAATATTGAGGCGCAAGCTGCCCGCCATTACTGGCCGCGCATGATGGGGTCCGACTTTCGGCGTGACACCGCCGGTGAGGATGCAAACGCCCTTCTGAACTACGGTTACACCGTGTTGCGCGCCGCGACCGCCCGCGCCGCCGTGGCGGCGGGACTTCACCCGACAATTGGCCTGTTTCATTCCAACCGCAGTAATGCATTTGCGCTTGCTGACGATTTGATGGAGCCGTTTCGTCCCCTCGTCGATAGTGCGGTAAGAAAGATTTCCCAGTCGCGGGGTAACACAGTTGACAGTGAGGCCAAACAATCACTCGCCCGGTTGATCGCAACAGACCTGCCATTGGGCGATGCCCTCCGTGCCAATAATAGTGAGACATTCGACCGGCTGAAGTTTACACTTGAGGGCGCAGGAGAACGAACCGATGGTCATGCCCTCACGGACACCACTTTCATCGGATGCCGGGTCCGACGCCATTTCGCCCGACGTCACACCTGCCCGCGTCGTAGCCGCACCGGCAGCCCCCACGGCCGAGCTGACGCGCACGCCGAAGCGGCGCAGCTTCACTGCGAAATACAAACTGCGCATTCTGGATGAGACGGATCGAGCAGCAGGCACTGGCGAGGTCTCCAGCATTCTGCGGCGTGAGGGGCTTTATTCCTCGGCCCTGACCGATTGGCGCCGGGCGCGTGCGGCAGGCACGCTGGGGGCATTGCAGCCCCGCCGACGCGGCCCGCAACAGGCGCCGGTCAACCCGTTGCAGGCCGAGCTGGACAAGGCCAACCGAGAGGTTGCGGCATTGCAGCGCCGCCTGAACAAGGCGGAAGCCGTCATCGCCATCCAAAAAAAAGTGGCGGCGCTGCTGGAGGAGATGGAACAGACATCCGAGCGCGGCGGAACATCATGATGGCCGCGGCGATCGCCTTGCCAGCCGGCAGCGGTTTGACATCGGCCGTCTGTGCCGCGCTGCCGGTGTCGCGGGCAAGCGTTTTGCGGCACCGCGCGGCCCTCACGGCCCCGCCACGCGCAGCAAAGCCGCGCCCGCCGTCGCAACGCGCCTTGCCGGAGCGTGAGCGGGCTCGGGTCCTGGACTATCTGCGCAGTCCCCGCTTCGCCGATCAGACGCCCACGGAGGCCTTTGCGAGCTTGCTGGATGAAGGCACCTACCTGTGTTCGATCCGCACGATGTATCGGATATTGGCCGCGCAAGGCGAAGTTGCCGAGCGCCGCCGTCAACGCACACATCCCGTCTACCAAAAGCCCGAACTGCTGGCCGAGGCCCCCAACCAGGTCTGGTCCTGGGACATCACCAAGCTGATGGGCCCGGTGAAATGGTCCTACTTCTATCTCTATGTCATACTGGACATCTTCAGCCGCCGCGTGGTCGGCTGGCGCGTCGAGCACGCCGAGAGCGCAACCCTGTTCAAAGCCCTGTTCATCGACGCGATGGAAAAGCATGCCGTCCCGCGCGATCAGTTAACGCTGCATGCCGATCGCGGAGGGCCCATGAAGGCAAGGACAACCGCCCTTATGCTGGTCGATCTCGGCGTGCTCAAGTCCCACGGCAGGCCGCACACCTCGAACGACAATCCGTTCTCGGAGGCTCACTTCAAGACGCTGAAATACCAGCCGGAATTTCCCAGGAACTTCGAAACCATCGAACAGGCCCGCACCTTCTGCCGTCGCTTCTTCGCATGGTATAACCAGGAGCATCATCACGCCGGCATCGGGTTGATGACACCCGACCAGATCCACTTCGGACAGGCCGAAGCAATCCAGACAGCCCGTCAAGCAACCCTCGACGCCGCGTTCCTGAGCACGCCAGAGCGGTTCGTGCGCAAACCGCCGCAACCACCAAAAATCCCGACTGCCGTCTGGATCAACCCACCAAAGACAACCGAAGGAAATCAAGCTTAAAGTCCAGAAGCTGCTGTCTCAAAGTCGTTGACACGTTCCGATGGCCTTACGCCGGTTTCGGTCGCCTTGATAAAACTTGCCACTTCGCTGGGGCAGAGTTTCGAGATGGGAAAGCTCAACCTCGCATTGCCGACGTCACCTGACCCTTTGGTCTTCTCAGGGCTTGGTCAATGACTTCGAATGTGACCTATTTGTCAGGATACCGTCTGATGTGGATACTTGTGATGTTCGACCTTCCCACTGACACCAAGCCGCAGCGCAAGGCAGCGACCGCGTTTCGCAATTTTCTCCTCGACGAAGGTTTCGAGCGCAGTCAATTTTCCGTCTACGCCCGCTTTGTGAATGGCAAGGAGGCCTTTGCCACCCGCGTCAACCGAATCGAACGCCATTTGCCTGATGCCGGTGACGTGCAAGTCCTGAACTTCACCGACCGCCAGTATCGTGATATTGTGCAGTTCTCGGACCAGGACCGCCGCAAGGCCCGCGAAAATCCGCAGCAACTGGTGATGTTCTGATGCGATTCGCTCTGGGAAAAACCAATAGCCTCCGGTTTAAGTTCTTCTTTCACAAGGACTTAGCCGGAGGTCTATTGTAGCTGTTCAAAATTCGCGGTCCAGCCGCAACTACCAGTTTGTCGGTAAGTTTGCGGTGATTATTGTAGCTGTTCAAAATTCGCGGTCCAGCCGCAACTCGGGCGGGTTGTTAATCCTGCCCGATGGATTGTAGCTGTTCAAAATTCGCGGTCCAGCCGCAACCTTTACATCGTCGCACGCCTCGCGGTGCGTATTGTAGCTGTTCAAAATTCGCGGTCCAGCCGCAACTGCCACGGCGCTCGGCCGACAGCCGACCGTATTGTAGCTGTTCAAAATTCGCGGTCCAGCCGCAACGTGCCAGGGATTGAGGCCGCATGTCGGATAATTGTAGCTGTTCAAAATTCGCGGTCCAGCCGCAACGAAAGTGTCAGACGTTATAATGTGACGCGCATTGTAGCTGTTCAAAATTCGCGGTCCAGCCGCAACCGGGCCGCTGCAAATGAAAAACGCCGTGTAATTGTAGCTGTTCAAAATTCGCGGTCCAGCCGCAACACCGCAGACCACATGGCCCGCATGCGTGCGATTGTAGCTGTTCAAAATTCGCGGTCCAGCCGCAACAGCACGCGGAACTGACACATCAAAATCACTATTGTAGCTGTTCAAAATTCGCGGTCCAGCCGCAACTCAAGCCACCACATTCCTGCCCGAGCCTGTATTGTAGCTGTTCAAAATTCGCGGTCCAGCCGCAACTCAAGCCACCACATTCCTGCCCGAGCCTGTATTGTAGCTGTTCAAAATTCGCGGTCCAGCCGCAACCCATCCGCCAGCGTTACGCAGTCAGGCGTTATTGTAGCTGTTCAAAATTCGCGGTCCAGCCGCAACGCAAACAGCATCACATACGTCCAGCCGGAATTGTAGCTGTTCAAAATTCGCGGTCCAGCCGCAACATAACACATTTTTATGTGACGAAAGGTCAGATTGTAGCTGTTCAAAATTCGCGGTCCAGCCGCAACTGAAACTGTGGCCGAAATGATTGCTAAATATTGTAGCTGTTCAAAATTCGCGGTCCAGCCGCAACTTGGCAGTAAAGGGTTTTTTCTAGGGGGAATTGTAGCTGTTCAAAATTCGCGGTCCAGCCGCAACTCCTGTCGCGGTGGCCTGTCATCTCAGCAAATTGTAGCTGTTCAAAATTCGCGGTCCAGCCGCAACGCACTCAAACTCAACGCAACCCAAACTGGAATTGTAGCTGTTCAAAATTCGCGGTCCAGCCGCAACACCGCAGACCACATGGCCCTCATGCGTGCGATTGTAGCTGTTCAAAATTCGCGGTCCAGCCGCAACTAGATCGCCGCCAGACGCCTTGGCTTTGAAATTGTAGCTGTTCAAAATTCGCGGTCCAGCCGCAACCGCCCACATCGCAGATTGATTTACGCGGCATTGTAGCTGTTCAAAATTCGCGGTCCAGCCGCAACGGATTGTTTGACGAAGGCTTTGACGTGCCTATTGTAGCTGTTCAAAATTCGCGGTCCAGCCGCAACTTTCACCCTTGGCAATCGCCTGGGGCCTGTATTGTAGCTGTTCAAAATTCGCGGTCCAGCCGCAACCTGCTGGGTCGGGTGGCATGGCTGACAGCCATTGTAGCTGTTCAAAATTCGCGGTCCAGCCGCAACTCCAGCGATAAAAGCATGTCGCCCAAGGCATTGTAGCTGTTCAAAATTCGCGGTCCAGCCGCAACGTAAATTATAAACGATGGCTTTTATACATTATTGTAGCTGTTCAAAATTCGCGGTCCAGCCGCAACTACACTGACCCCAACGACGTTTTTCCTGCATTGTAGCTGTTCAAAATTCGCGGTCCAGCCGCAACTCGCCAAAGCGTTGCCCGGTCTTGGTGTCTATTGTAGCTGTTCAAAATTCGCGGTCCAGCCGCAACCAGCCGTGCAACAGAACCCACCGACACCGCATTGTAGCTGTTCAAAATTCGCGGTCCAGCCGCAACGGACTATGGAGATTACTGGATCAGCCTTTCATTGTAGCTGTTCAAAATTCGCGGTCCAGCCGCAACCATTCCGGGCGGCATTCCCCGACAACCCGGATTGTAGCTGTTCAAAATTCGCGGTCCAGCCGCAACAGCCACGCTGACTGAGGCGCGCGGATCGTATTGTAGCTGTTCAAAATTCGCGGTCCAGCCGCAACTGAAACCGCACCAGACACAATGGGACTATAATTGTAGCTGTTCAAAATTCGCGGTCCAGCCGCAACCTGCCGTGTCAAGCTGAAGGGCGTTGGTTATTGTAGCTGTTCAAAATTCGCGGTCCAGCCGCAACGTTTGCAAACCTTCCTACCTTAATCGGAAGATTGTAGCTGTTCAAAATTCGCGGTCCAGCCGCAACAGGGCAAGAGGCGGTTTCGGACGGCGTGCAATTGTAGCTGTTCAAAATTCGCGGTCCAGCCGCAACGACCAGATCGAGGCCGACGATTACGCCAATATTGTAGCTGTTCAAAATTCGCGGTCCAGCCGCAACGCTGGCGTGTTTACGGTGACTTGATATGACATTGTAGCTGTTCAAAATTCGCGGTCCAGCCGCAACTGAAACCGCACCAGACACAATGGGACTATAATTGTAGCTGTTCAAAATTCGCGGTCCAGCCGCAACCTGCCGTGTCAAGCTGAAGGGCGTTGGTTATTGTAGCTGTTCAAAATTCGCGGTCCAGCCGCAACAAGGAGCGTAACCGATGCCAAAACGAGTGAATTGTAGCTGTTCAAAATTCGCGGTCCAGCCGCAACATGGGTCGTCGGCGATAGGGTTGATGTTGATTGTAGCTGTTCAAAATTCGCGGTCCAGCCGCAACAGCGATGCGACGTTGGCAATGGTGGCGTCCATTGTAGCTGTTCAAAATTCGCGGTCCAGCCGCAACCCAACGTCCCGTTGAATGCGCTGCTGGGTATTGTAGCTGTTCAAAATTCGCGGTCCAGCCGCAACTATGGACGGAAACAGATCGCTTTGCATGACATTGTAGCTGTTCAAAATTCGCGGTCCAGCCGCAACTATTATTCCCCTTTACTACCGGGGCAGGCGATTGTAGCTGTTCAAAATTCGCGGTCCAGCCGCAACTCACCGTCTCGGGGCTTGTCGGCGGCACGCATTGTAGCTGTTCAAAATTCGCGGTCCAGCCGCAACGTAGTAACCATTTTCGTTACCCTTCAGGTTATTGTAGCTGTTCAAAATTCGCGGTCCAGCCGCAACTACGCAGAAGCACAAAACTGGATCGAAGCATTGTAGCTGTTCAAAATTCGCGGTCCAGCCGCAACCCAACCAATAAGGCGGATCCGGCGTGACGTATTGTAGCTGTTCAAAATTCGCGGTCCAGCCGCAACTGTCAGCGCATAGGTGCGGCTGATCTGCCCATTGTAGCTGTTCAAAATTCGCGGTCCAGCCGCAACGGATACTGCGTCCATCATCGGATCAAGCGTATTGTAGCTGTTCAAAATTCGCGGTCCAGCCGCAACGACAAAGCTGACATTGCGCGCGGTCGGATAATTGTAGCTGTTCAAAATTCGCGGTCCAGCCGCAACTTGCACGTGGAAAAACGTAACCTTGGCGCGATTGTAGCTGTTCAAAATTCGCGGTCCAGCCGCAACTGACGGCAACACCAAGGGTCGCCCCTACAAATTGTAGCTGTTCAAAATTCGCGGTCCAGCCGCAACAAGGGGCTGGGGGTTACGGCCACGCCGATCATTGTAGCTGTTCAAAATTCGCGGTCCAGCCGCAACGCAACAGCGTTTGAGGCGCTGACATGGGTATTGTAGCTGTTCAAAATTCGCGGTCCAGCCGCAACCGGGCATACCCCGCAATCGTGCCGTCCGAATTGTAGCTGTTCAAAATTCGCGGTCCAGCCGCAACGATAGCACCTGCGGCCTGTGCGTTGCCCTATTGTAGCTGTTCAAAATTCGCGGTCCAGCCGCAACATGTTATGCTTGCTACCATTCGGAGCGCTCATTGTAGCTGTTCAAAATTCGCGGTCCAGCCGCAACGATGGGCGGGCCCCGCGTCAAACGGTTATGGCCAATGGCAAAGGCCTCGTGAGGTAACCGGGCTAATGGCGAAAGTTCGACTTCCGTTCCTTCTCACGAAAGCCACCGGCATCGGAGTGCTCAGCTTTGGCGTCAATAAAATCCAGTATTGCCAATAGCTTGCAAACTATTCACTAAATCGGCGCAGTCATCAGGTCCGGAGAATATCGGCCCTGAGAGACCGCTTCCGGGCTTCCTGGCGACTAGGCCAGTGCTCAGCCCCTCCCGCATAACCCTCGAAAACAACGAGAAAATCCGGCAGCAGCCGGATCGGGAGAACGGTTTCGCGAGGGCAAGTGGCGGAGCGGGAGGGACTGGCGTCGGACGTTCTCCACCTGTAAGTTATTGTTTTTATTTAATCTATAATAATACATCGCGCTCCGCCCATCAATGATCGCGCCGCTTCACCCTTTTCGAAGTCGCCACCAATGGTGCCCATCTGGTAGGTCAAGTGGGCCAGACAGATGACAGCCCGATCCCGCACCTGTCAGTTGCCGCCGAGCCAGACAGGCGCATTCGATCGGTCGAAGAAGGCCCTCGCTATCTATAGCTTGGAGGCCGCGTGATCTATAGGAGTTCCGATATCGAAGCACTTGATCTCGAAGTGCAGAGTGCATCTTGCCGAAGCGTCTAACCCTATGCCGTGCCAGTGTCGGACCCCGAGGGGTCAACGCGAAACCTTGCGCCCATTTGAAATGGGCTTTCAGCCATGCCCAAAATCATCGAGGAAGCGTTCGATCTGATGCATTCGCTCGTGCAAGATCGTCACAATGCCAATGTCGCCGTTCGAGAGGTGGCGCCAGTAAACGAAATGGCGTTCGTAGCGAAAAAAGAACCCCTCGACGCCGAACTCCGCCGGGATGGGCTTTGACGCGACTCCGTGGGCGGCGATCTTGTCGAAGGCGGTGAACAGACCGGTGATGTACTTCTCAGCTTGATCGTCCCCCCACCTGTCCCGGGTGAAGCGGTAGATGTCATCGAGGCGATGGGATGCCCCTTCTTGGATACGGATGGCGGGCACCGGGTCAGGCCCGGTTCCTGGCGATCACCTCGGCCGCAGTCAGCGACTGATAGGATTCCTCCGGCGCGGCGAACGCGTGGGTCAGTTCGCCCTTCAACCGGTTAAAGGCTTCTACTTCGGCCCGTTCCTTGTCACGCCGGATCAAGTCGCGAACGTATTCGCTGACGTTCTCGTACGACCCGTCGTCGCCCACATTGGCCGACACGAAATCACTCAGAGCCCCACCAAGGCGGACGGTCATTGTTGTTCGGGACATGGCGCAGCACCTCTCATCTTGAGTGTATTCAATATAACCAAAAATGAACGCAAAACAAGAGCAGCTGCGCCTTACGGCTGCCTATCGTCAGTCGCACCTCGGCCGTTGAACTCATCAACTATGATGCGGCCCGCAAGCGCGAGAACAACATAGAGCACAGCATCCGAATGCCGCGCAAGGGCGATGAGATGATCACCGCTCGGCCCCCGCTCGCCCGCGAACCAGTACTTCACGGTGCGTTCGCTGGCCCCAGTCCAGCGCATGGCCATCTTGATCGCGCGGTGCGTTTCGCCCAGTTCTTCGTGCAGAGCCAGCGCCATGGCCTTTCTATAATCGGTTGGTTCTTCGACCAAGTGCACAAATGTGCCCATTTTCGGCACAACTGTGCCCATCTTCACGCGCATTTTGACGTCCTTCTCCGTTAAACAATTGAAGAACCATAAAAACGTCGAAAACCCGTATTTGTCCGTGACGGGTCATTGGTGCCCGTCAGGGACTCTGTTGCACAAATTGGTTGAAGGCCAGACGCCCCCCTTTCCCCAGACAGACTCATCCTACGGGCTCAGTTATGGGTATGCCGAGCGCGGTATAGCCGTTCATGACGAGGATGCGGACTTGGACTTCCGCAACCTGACGATCGAAGCCCCGCGCCATGAGGCGCTGGCCCAGCATTTTCACGCAGTGCATTTTGGTCTCGACGCGGCTTCGGCGGTGGTATCCACTCCAGTTTCGCCAGATCGCGCGGCCGAGGTATTTCGAAGCTCGCAGGGCCTCGTTTCTGGCCATTGCACCCGCGGTGACGGTCTTCCACGGCTTGGCGTTTTTGCGAGGCGGGATGACGGCATGTGCACCACGGTCGGCGATGGCGTCGTGGCACTTGCGGGTGTCGTAGGCACCGTCAGCCGTGACGCTCCCGATCTCTTCGTCCGCCGGGATTTGGCTGAGCAGGTCAGGTAGCATTGGTGCATCGCCGATGTGGCTGCCGGTAATCTCGACCGCCCGAACCTCCAATGTTTGCTCGTCGATCCCGAGGTGGATCTTGCGCCAGACCCGTCGCTTGGGGCCGCCGTGCTTGCGGGCGTGCCACTCGCCTTCGCCCTCGACCTTGATCCCGGTGCTGTCGATCAAAAGGTGCAGCGGACCCTGGGAGCCGCGATATGGGATGTTTACTGCCAAGGTCTTCTGGCGACGGGAAAGCGTGCTGAAGTCCGGCACCGCCCAGTCCAAGCCAACCAGTTGCAGCAAGCTTTCAACGAAGCCCGTGGTCTGGCGTAGCGCCATGCCGAACAACACTTTCATCGTCAGGCATGTCTGGATAGCGGTGTCGCTGTAGGTCTGCTGCCGACCGCGCTTACCGGTCGGCGCAGCCTCCCAGATCATCTCCGGGTCAAACCAGACTGTCAGCGAGCCACGGCGCTTGAGCGCTTCGTTATAGGCCGGCCAGTTCCTGGTCTTGTAGGTTGGGGGTGTGGGTCTGCTCATGTCGCCCAGCTACCACACTGGATTCGCGACATGAATCCCTCACGCGCTTTGTGCATGTATGGATGCCCCCGTTGGTGCAAGTGGTTTTTGAACGGTTCGAGCGTGTGATCGGGTGCGGTCATGTATCAGGCCTTTTCTCTGCGGCGCTGACATGGCCGCTGGCCGGTATGGCGATGCGCGGATCAGAAGCATATCAACAAACCGAGCTCGTTGGCTCCTGCACAAAGACTGCTTTCTCTGACCCGGATCTTTTCGATCCTTTGCCCTTACGGTTCAATGACCTCCTCACACCCCGACGTGCCGGGACGGACTGGTAAACGCGGTGCGCTCAGACCAACTCCGCCACCGGGTTCCGGTAATCCTCTTGTTTCGTCAGCATCGCCCACAGGGCACGCGCCATCTTCTTCGCCAACGCGATGGCGGCGACCATACGTGGCTTGCGGGTCAGTAGACGTTTCAGCCAGCCGTTTTTCGGCGTATCAAACCGCTCAACCGCCTGAAGAACGGCCATGGCGCCGGACACCAGAAGCGTGCGGATATCGCGCTGGCCCATTTTCGATGTCTTCCCGAGCCGTGCTTTCCCGCCAGTCGAGTGCTGTTTCGGCACGAGCCCGAGCCAGGCAGCAAAATCACGTCCACGCTTGAAGGTGGCCAAGTCAGGTGCAAATGTTTCGATCGCCAAAGCCGTGACAGGGCCGACCCCAGGCATGGTTTGCGCCCGACGCGCCAGATTGGCTTCTTTGGCAGCGCGCTTCATCTTCCCGTCAAGCTCTGCGATCCGAGCGGACAGGCCATCAATCTGCTCCAGATACATCTGTCCGAGTTCTCGAACCTCGTCAGGCAGCGAGGTGTCATCCTCTGCAATCGCGTCCGCAAGCCGCTTGAGATGGGCAGGCCCTCGCGCGGCGACCAGACCATGCTCGGCAAGGTGTCCGCGCAAGGCGTTTATCATTTGGGTGCGCTGCCCCACGAACATCTGCCGTGTTCGAAACAGCATCGCGCGGGCCTGCTGATCTTCCGTCTTCACCGCGACAAAGCGCATGGTCGGACGCAACGCTGCCTCAACGATCGCCTCGGCGTCGGCGGCGTCGTTCTTCTGACGCTTGACGAAAGGCTTCACATAGACTGGCGGGATCAAGCGGACCTCATGCCCCAGCTTCCCGAACTCGCGACCCCAGCCATGTGCTGTCGCGCATGCTTCCATGGCGATAACGCACTTGGGATGCCGAGCAATGAACGCCAATAGCTGACCCCTGGACAGCTTCTTGCGAAAAGCGACTGATCCGTTGTAGCGCGCGCCATGAAGCTGGAAGACACGTTTTGCCAGATCGATTCCGATGATGGTAACCTCGGACATGGATGCTCTCTCCTTTTGTGATGGCTTCAACACTCATCACATTGGCACATTGCGATGCCGTCGGGAGGGGGCATCCACGCCATCAACAAAGCCGATCATGGCTGTGGTTCTGACGTCGGACATGGCCCTCGACGGCAGAGAGAGCGCCGAAGCGGCTATCCAACAGGCTCGTTTCCGTTGCCCAGAACCCCGCGCGCGATCAACGTCGCGATCTGCGCTTCACTGTAGCCCGTTGCGCGCAGGATCTCCGGGCCCTGGGCGCCCAGCTCAGGCGTGGGATGGCGCACGCCGAGCGGCGTTTGCGAGAACTTGATCGGAAAGCCGGTCATCCCGACGCTGCCACGGCCGGGATGGGGCACGCGCAGCACCATGTCCTGCGCGGCGACCTGCGGATCGGTCAGCGCCTCTGTCAGCGATTGCACCCGGCCGCAGGGCACGCCGGCCCTGTTCAGCCGCGCGATCCAGTCGTCTTGCGTGCCATCGGCCAGCGCCGCGTCGATCAGCGCATTGAGTGCGACGCGGTTGTTCAAGCGCAGGGCGTTGGTCTCGAAGCGCGGGTCCGACAACAGGTGTTCCAGCCCCAGCTCGGCCAGAAAGCGGCGCACGATCACCTCGGTCGAGGGGGCGACGGCGATGTCGCCATCCGACGCGCGGAACAGCCCGTAGGGCGAGGCGATGGGATGGTCGTTGCCGGTGGGCACCGGATCGCGCCCGGTCGCCAGCGCGTTCGACGACAGATAGGCCAGCATCGACATCATCGACATCATCATCGACGCCTCGACCCGCTGCGCCGGGCCGCCCTGCTCGCGGCCGCGCAGCGCCGCCACGGCCCCCAGCGCGGCGTACAGCCCGGCGACCAGATCCGTGATCGGCGGCGCGGTGCGCAGCGGCCCCGTTTCGGGCGTACCGTTGGTGGCCATGTAGCCCGACATGGCCTGCGCGATGAAGTCGAAGGCCGGGCGGTCGGCATAAGGACCGGTGGAGCCGTAGCCATTGACGCTGACGACGATCAGATCGGGGTTGATCTGTTCCAGATGCGCCTCGGTCAGGCCCATCTTTTCCAGTGTGCCGGGGCGGAAATTCTCGGTCAGGATGTCGGCGTCGGCCAGCAGGTGTTCCAGCACGGCGATGCCTTCAGGCGCGCGCAGGTTCAGCTCCATCGATCGCTTGTTGCGGTTGAAGCCGGCGAAATACCACGACAGCCCTTCGACCATATGCCCCTGCTTGCGCACGGAATCCCCGCCTGGCGCCTCGATCTTGATCACGTCGGCACCCAGATCGCCCAGGATCATCGAACAAAACGGACCGGAAAGGATGCGCGTCAGGTCGATGACCTTCACGCCGGACAAGGGAAGCGCGCTCATCCTTCGGCCGTCAGGGTCAGCTCCGGGTCATGGCGTTTCAGGCGCGGCCCGGCCTTGAGCAGCTGCCCGGGCAGCGCGCGTCCGATGACATCCTGCGCCAACGCCGCGGCGTCGATCAGGTGGTCCAGGTCCACGCCGGTCTCATAGCCGCTTTCCTGCAGCAGATAGGCCAGATCCTCTGTGCAGATGTTGCCGGTGGCGCCGGCGGCGAAGGGACAGCCGCCAAGGCCGCCGACCGCCGCGTCGTAATGCGTCACACCCTCGGCCAGCCCGGTCATGACGCAGGCGAGCCCGACGCCGCGCGTGTTGTGGAAATGCAGGTGAATCTCCAGCCCCGGCGCGGCGTCGCGGATGGCGCGGATGGCGGCCTGCACGGTCAGTGGCGTCGCCATGCCCGTCGTGTCGCCCAGCGACACGCTGGTGGCGCCAAGATCCTGATACCGCCTGGCGATGCGCGCCAGCTGTTCGGGCGGCACGATGCCTTCGAAGGGGCAGCCGAAGGCGGTGGCGATCCCGCCTTCGACGACAATACCGGCCCCGGACAGCACGTCGAACACGGCGTCCAGTTCCGCCAGCGACTGATCGACGGGGCGGTTGAGGTTCTTGAGGTTGTGTGTCTCGGAGGCCGACAGGACCGTATGCACCGCGTCCACGCCCGCGCCGGCCGCGCGCTCTGCACCGCGCAGGTTGGGCACCAGCGCGGTCACCCAGGCGCCTTCGGGGCGGTCGATACCGGCCAGGACCTCTTCGGCGTCGGCCAATTGCGGCACGGCGCGCGGACTGACGAACGACGTGATCTGCATGTGACGCAGCCCTGCAGCGAACAGGGCGTTGGCGATCTCGATCTTCTTTTGCGTCGGGATGAACGTCTTCTCGCTCTGGAACCCGTCACGGGGGCCAACCTCGCATATGGTGATCCGGGTGCCCTGCGGCACGGGGGCTACGGTGGCCATTGCGGTTCCTTTCACGTTTTCGGGTCACGCTTTCGGGCACCGCGTGATGCGTGCACCCGGCCGGGCCTCTGCCGACAGATGCCAAGATTCCGCGCCCACGGCAAGAGAGGCGCCTTGAGCACCGGCGTTCAGCCTACCGGATCCATCCCGCGCGATCCGGTCCCTGCCGGGCGGTGCACGGTTTCAAATTCCGCGGCCCGTCGCGACCACTTGCAAAGCGGCGTCAACTGTCATTTTATGAAGGAATCCAAGGGAGGATGGAGCTATGAAGATTTTCACGACCACTTCGGCGACGCTGGTAGCCGCGATGAGCGCGGCAGTAACGTTCGGCGCCCCGGCATCGGCCACCGAATGCATCGCGCCGTCGGCGCCGGGCGGCGGCTGGGATTTCACCTGCCGCACAATCGGCCGCATTCTGACGGAGCTGGACCTTGTGGAGGGCAATGTCCAGGTCACGAACATGCCGGGCGGCGTCGGTGCGGTGACCTTTGCCATGGTCGCAACCGAGCGGCCGGCCGACGAGGAACTGATCGTCGCCACGTCGACCGTCGGCATCACGCAGATCGCGCAAGGGCGCTATCCTGCGCCGGTCGACACGATGCGCTATCTGGCCATGCTGGGCGCGGATGTGGGCGTGATCGCAGTGGATGACGACAGCCCGATCGAGTCGCTCGGGCAGCTGACCGAGATGCTGGCGGAGGATCCGGGCTCGCTGGTGACGGCGGGATCGTCGGGCGCCGGCGGCTGGGATCACATCCGCCTGCTGATGGTCGCGCGTGAAGGCGGGCTCGACACGCTGGGCGACGTGCGCTGGGTGCAGTTCGACGGCGGCACCGACGCGGTGACGCAGATGATGGGCGGCCAGATCGACGTCGTGTCGACCGATCTGGGCGAGATCGCGGGTTTCGTCGAGTCGGGCGACATCCGCATCCTCGCCGCGCTGTCGGACGATCCGATCCCGGCCTTTCCCGACATCCCGACCGCCAAATCGCAGGGCATCGACGTGACCGGCTACAACTGGCGCGGCCTCTACACCGGCGGCGAGGTGTCGGACGAGGCCTACGACGAATGGGTGTCCGACCTCGAGACGCTGTACAATTCCGAGGCGTGGCAGACCGCGGCCGTCGAATCCGGGCTGATCCCGATCTGGCGCGGCGGCGCCGAGTTCTCCGACTTCGTCATGGAGGAGGCGCAGGTCATGGAGGACATTTCGCGCGATATCGGCGTGATTGAATGACGGTCAGACTGGCCGGCGTCGCGATCTTCATGATCGCGGCGCTTTATACCTGGTACGGGCGCGACTACACGGCCAGCTTCGGCGACGTGCTGGGCCCATCCGTCTTTCCCGTGATCGTGGGCATCCCGGCGATGATCCTGTCGGCCTCGCTGGTGGTGTTTCCGATCGGACAGGTCCAATGGCCCGACCCGCCCCACATGCTGCGGCAGGTGGCCGCGCTGGCCATCCTGCTGGGTTATGCGCTGTTGCTGCGCGATCTGGGTTTTCCGCTCGCGACGTTCGGCCTGATCCTGGGCATCGGCATCGTGCTGGGCGGGGCGCCGCTTCGCGCGTTGATCCTCGCTGCGATATTCGCACCCGCTCTGTGGGCGCTGTTCGACCAGATTCTGGGGCTGCCGCTGGCCTTTCTCGGCCGCTGGTTCGACTGACACGCAGCACAACGACACGCAGCACAAGGTGCGCTTATGGAAACCCTTTCCCTTCTGGCCGGCGGCTTTGCCGTCGCGCTGACCCCGCTGAACATCGCGCTGCTGCTGCTGGGATGCTTTTCCGGCACGCTGATCGGCGCGCTTCCGGGTCTCGGTCCGGTCAATGGCGTGGCGATCCTGATCCCGCTGACCTTCGCCTTCGGGTTCGACGCCACATCGTCGCTGATCCTGCTGTCTTCGGTCTATTTCGGGGCGATGTATGGCGGGCGGATCAGTTCGATCCTGCTCAACATCCCCGGTGACGAGCCGGCGGTGATGACCACGCTCGACGGCTACCCGATGGCGCAGCAAGGCCGAGCGGCGGATGCGCTGGCGATTTCCGGCGTGGCATCGTTCTTTGGCGCCACGGTCGCGGTGATCGGCCTGACGCTGTTCGCGCCGGTTCTGGCGCGTGCCGCGATCCATTTCGGACCGGCGGATTACTTTGCGCTATACGTCCTGGCCTTCATCACCATCGGCGGCATCGCCGGCGTGGACCCCCGCAAGACGCTGATCTCGGCCCTGCTGGGGCTGATGATCGCCACGATCGGGCTGGACCCGATCTCGGGTATCCCGCGCTATACGTTCGAGAATTATCACATCTACGACGGTGTCGACCCGATCGTCGCGCTGGTCGGATTGTTCGCGCTCTCCGAGATCCTGATGCTGCTGGAAAAGGCGGCCGTCGACCGGGCCAAGCCCATCGGGCTGGACAGCTGGTTGCCGGATGTCCGTACCATCTGGTTCACGCGATGGGCGATCCTGCGAGGGTCGGTCGTGGGGTTTGTGGCGGGGGTGCTGCCCGGTGCTGGAGCCTCGCTCGGCTCTGTCATGGCGTATTCGATGGAAAAGCAGACCAGCGACAAGGACGGCACCTTCGGCAAGGGCGACCCGCGCGGCGTCGCCGCCCCGGAGGCGGGCAACAACGCGGCCTCGGGCGGGGCGCTGATTCCGATGTTGTCTCTGGGTGTGCCCGGGTCCGGAACGACGGCGGTGATGCTCGCGATGCTGATTTCGCTGAACGTACAGCCAGGGCCGCTATTGTTCGAACGCCAGCCTGATCTGGTCTGGGGGCTGGTCGCGTCGCTCTACATGGCCAACGTGGCGCTGCTGGTCCTGAACCTGCCGATGATCGGCCTGTTCAGCCGGCTGATGATCGTGCCCACCTGGGCGCTGATGCCCATCGTCGCGGCGGTCAGCTTCGTCGGTGTCTTTTCGATCTCGAACTCGGGCTTCGATCTGCAGTTGATGATTGCGTTCGGAGTGCTGGGCTATCTGTTGCGCAAGCTTGATGTCAGTCTCGTGCCATTGGTGCTGGGACTTTTGCTGGGCGGCGACATGGAGCGCAATCTGCGCCGTGCCATGTCGATCTCGGATGGCGACTGGGGCGTTTTGATCGCCAGCCCGATATCGGTCACGCTTTATATTCTCACCATGGCGTTCCTCGGGCTGTCGATCTGGCTGGCGCGCCGTGACTTCAAGCGGACACAGGCCCGCAACGTCGAGGGCTGAAGGCGCGGGCGGCGGCTGAGGTGGCAGAGGGAGCCAACCTGGCCGCTAACTCTCTCTCGTGTCAGAGGTAGCCAATGCGCGCTTGAGCGAATTGCTGCGCGATGCTTTTGCGTTGGCCCGGAAGGGTGTCGTTACACTGCTCAGCGGCTTGGCGCATCGCGATCGCGTGGACCTGCGGGAGAGCAAAGTCCCCGTCACATCCCAGGCCCGGGTTTGATGGCGGTCATCCGCAGGCCCAGGCGCTTTTGGCCTTCCCTGAGAGGGGTGCCAAAATGTAAGCGAGCCCCATCACGTTGACATAGCGGCATGTTTTTAAAGACCGTGGTGGAGCCCGGCAAGATGAATTCGACCTTCTCCCTCCTTCTGGTCTTCCTGACCCAATTCTTCATGCCGCGGCACAACGCGCAACTGCGGCTGCTGAAGGCCCAGATCACCATCCTGCGCGCCCGCATCCCGACGCAAAGGATTATCCTGTCGCCCGCCGAAAAGGCCGAGCTGCTACGGATCGGGACGGAGTGCGGGCACGATATCGACGGGCTCTTGGAAGTCGCCAAGCCAGCGACCTACAAGCGCTGGCTTGCCCAGATGCGCGATGGACGCCCCTTCAAAGCGGTGGGACGGCCGCGCCTGACGCAAGAGCTGCGCGACGTCGTCACTCGCATCGGATCAGAAAACCTCCTGTGGGGGTACAAGCGGATCGCGGGGGAACTGAAAAAGCTGGGGCTCTATGCCGGTGCCAATTCCGTCAAACGCATCCTGAACGAGGCGGGCATCCACCCGAGCCCAGAGAGGCGAAAAAAGAAACCGGCCCTGCCGTGGACCACATTCATCCGTGCGCACATGGAAAGCATGGTCGCCTGCGATTTCTTCTCAAAGACCGTGTTTACGCTCCGTGGGCCAAGGACGGCCTATGTGCTGATCTTCATCCATCTCGGCAGCCGAAGGGTGTTCTGCAGCGCCCCGACCTATGCCCCTGGCCAGCTGCAGGATCGGGCTCTCGGCGGCCTTCGGCAAAGCGACGGATCGAGATGCTGTCGCCTTTCCAGCCCTGCACCGATTTGAGACCCGCTTCAAAGTCGAGGCAGACGGTTTGCTCCTCGGGCATGGTGGTCAGGAGGGTCGTCTTGCCACCCCCGCTCGGGCCAAAGATCGCCATGGTGGTCTTGCCCTGCGCCTCGCGCAGGCGCTCATCGGCGGTGAGAATGCGCAGGCTCATTGATCGCCTCCCTGAGAGAGAAGCTCGACCTTGAGCGTGCCGGTGCGCACGGTCCGCGCGGGCTCGAAGCCTTTCCGGATCGCGTCGGGCCAGGCCGCGTATTTGCGCTCCGGCACCTTGATGGCGATGTCGACATATTGTGCGGGGTCGTCACCGGCATCGCGAATGCGCGCGACCATCGCGGCGAGCTTGTCCTGATCCCAATCGACCCGCTTGGGCAGGTCAGCCACGATGGTGAAATCACCGTCATCGAAGCGCGTCGTGCCCGTGTCCTTGCCTGCGGCCTGCCGTTCCTCAGCAGCGCGATCGGCGTAGCGCACCGCGAGACCGGCATCGAGCCGGGCCTTGGCGGCCTTGTCGCGTTTGAGCCGCGCATCGATCTCGTGCTGCAGGATGGCCAGCAGTTCGACCGGCAAGGCCGCGATCTCGGCCGCGCTGAGCGCCTGGAGATCATCCGGCGTGGGGGTGTTTTCTGAAAACGGCATATTTGTGCCTCCTTGGTTTGCGTGTTGGGTCCGGAAGGGAGGGTCACGCCGCCTGCGCGTCGAGCAGCAGCGCGGACAGCGATGCGGTGGCGGCCTTCGGCCTGGGGCGGGCGACGGCGATGTAGGCGAACCGATCTGTGTCGATGCGCTCCTGCACCAGGTGCACGAGGCCCTGTTCGGCGGCCCAGAAGGCGCGGCTTCCCAGCTTGGCCAGTTCGACGCGCTGCGCATCCGGCAGGTGCGAGATCGCCGGAAAGGTATCGAGCACCAGAAAGCCGCGATGGTATTCCAGCCGGTCGCCGGGAACGGCCTGCGCCACCCATGCGCAGAACTCGATCTCGGACAGCGGTCGACTGGCGCGAACCGTGATGAAGGGTGTGGTTCCCATGAACATGATCTCCTCCTTTTCCCTCTACTCAGGCCGCCGCGACATCGTCCCAAGCGGGACCGAGACCGCTTCGGTGTCTTGGTTTGAGGCGTTGTGCTGGTCGTCCGGCTGGCCCGCTTCGGCGTCGGCGTAGACCGCCACGAGAGGCGTCCCGTCCTGATGGGAACCGGCATTTTCGATGCGGTAGGCACGCTGGTTCTTCAGGATTTCCGGCAACTCCCAGCGGCGGTAGAGGCCGGGGATGCGCTTGAGGTCTGCGGACAAGAGGTCGGCTTTGCTGATCATGCTGGTCGACTTTCGGTTTGAGTGGGGCGCGCGGTGGCGTCTGAATGGGAAAAGCCACCGCGCTGCAGGGATCGGGACATCCGGTCAGCGAAATTCTTGCAGGACGTCGCGCAGACGCCGGGTCGCCCGCTGATATCGTTTGCGCGTCGCCGCCTCGGACAGCCCCATCTCGGATGCGACCTCGGCCTGGGAGAAACCGTCGATGGCCACACGGATCACCAGATCCGCATCCGTGCCGATGATGCGGACCAGATCGCCGTGGAGCAGTCCGGGGCTGGCAGTGGCCTGTGACACTCCCCCGTCAATCGGGATATCGTCGGGATCGATATCGCTGCGCAGGCTCTGCTGCCTGTCCTCACGCTGACGCGTTCTGATCAGGTCCCGCTCGATGTTCCGCAGGATGGTTGCTGCGATCCAATTGACGCGCTGCAGATCCAGACTCCGAATGGCCTCGGAAGCTCGTGCAAGGATTTCGGATGCAACTTCGTCGCCGGTGCCGATCCTGCGCCAGATCGATCTGCGCCGAACGGCATCCAGCCCCGGCCAAAGCGCCAGAAGCATCAGCGTCAGGACACAATCGGAGGCCGCGCCGCCGGACTGTGCGGCCCCGACCAGTGCAGCCAGCAACCGGTTTTTCTCGTCCGGCGCACGGCCACCGACGTGCAGCGTGTCCAGCAAAGCGGCGGGATCAGCGAAATGCGCGAGCAGTTCGCTGCTGTGCCGCAGAGCATCGAAGGTGTTTTGAAAGCCGAGAGTTGATGAAGAAAACATGAGGTGATCACGGATCTCGTGCCACGCGATAGACATTGGACGCCTGCCTTGCGGCCAGGCGTCCAGCGCCTTTTTGTGGCCAGGTCAGGACGTCGTGCGTCTCTGCGATTTCAGGGAAATGGTGAGATGCGCGCCTTAGCGCGCGGGTGATGTCGCCTGGTTCAGCGTTCCGCAGCCGCGGCAGGTGGCCACGACCGGAAAGCCCACGAAATACTCGTGCCCCCGCGCGAAACGCAGATGCATGCGGCCGTCCCGGCAGACGCCGAGCAGCTTGTTACAGCGCGTGCAGCGCCATTCCGGGCTCAAAGGGGTGGGTTTTGATTTTGCGCCACCGGTCCAGCTGATCTGGGCTGGCTGGCGGGAAGTGTCGGGAGTCGGCATGGAATGCTCCTCTGATGAGTGAGCCTTTCCAATAATCAGCGGTTTGTTAGACCGTCTCGCACGACATGTTAGACCGGCGTTAGACGGGGGCTTCTATCGGCGTATCAACGACCAAGCGCCAGTAGCCACGTTTGGCACCTTTGCTGATGTAATTGTTCAGTATGCTCTCCCATGCTGCCTTCCGGAAAGCTTGCTGGGGGCTTCGTGAACCCAACCCATCCATCAGCTCCTTGACCTGCTTATCGGGGCTGCCAGCCTTGTTCGCGTCCACGAGACGTTCGAAAATCGTGATCTGATCGGCGCCAACGAGAGCCAGTGCATCCTTGCCCGGCACGTGCAGCGTCGCCGATTGTTTGCCAGACCGAAGCACTTGCGGTGTCGCACCGCCGCGCGCGAGTGAGAAGTTGTTGCGGAACGCGAGCTCCAGACCATCACGCGCGAGCACGATCTCCGCTTCCTCCGGCGACAGATTCGACAATAGGGGCACTACTACATTCGGCCCGAGGTGTGACGGCATCTCTGTACTTGCAGCCAGCACGATCCCGACACCGGCCTGGTTTCGCGCCCGCAGGGCCAGATCCAACCTTTCCAGAGTCTTCAGGTCGTAGAGACGCCGCCCGAAATACACGGGCACCTCGGCCCCACCGATCTGCATTGCGCCAAGAAGAGTCAGATCAGGATCGAGGATTTGCGATGCACGCTTGGTCAACAACGGCTTGATCAGCAATACGACCGTCTCGTGCAGCCATTGCCGGTTAATCTCATACATTTCCAGATCGGACGCTGGCCGCTCGCCTCCGTCCTCCCCGAACGCGCCCTCGGTCCGGACCATCCCTTCTCTTGCAGATGGCTTGATCACAGCTTCGCCGCCCACATCATCGTCATCGATCAGCACGACATCCTGTCGGCCGCGACGCTCCAGCAGGCCGCCTTGGATAAGGCGATCAGGGTCCAGACCCAGTTCGCGCAGGTATGCCCCGCTGACCTCGTCCTCGGTTCGGTCGTGGAGATCGATCAGCTGCGGGAACATCGCCCGCAGATCATTCGGGTCGATCTGCTGAAAGGCGCTCAGAATTCCCCACGCATCGAGCAGTGCAAACCCGAGGTTGCGTTCTTCAGGATCCTTGTTGCTTTGGAGATTGCAGCTCTTTGTGCCAGAGATCGTGATGTTGAGTGTGCGCTCTTTTTCATCGCCGACCCGGTTGTAGGAGATTGCGATCCCAATTCGGCTGAAACCGTCCGCGCGGCGGAAGATATTGTTGGGCCTCAAATAGCGATCGGCCACATCCACTATGTCGTCGTCGACCGCGACCTTGAGCAGCAGCTTTCGGCTCCATGTGCCAAGCCGGACTTCCGCCTCGAGCACGCGGGCGAATTTAATCTCGTAGCCATCGATTCTGGGGACATCCAGCCGCAGCGATGAGCGGAATCGCGAGAGATTGTAGCGCTTCCAGGTCAACGGCTTCTGAGAAACGTCATGGCCAAGTGCGATCTCGGCAAACGATCCGGCAACCTCCTGGCGAACGACGGGGCTATCCGCGCAGACCTCGATCTGGCGCATTGACGGCGTGTAAATGAGTGTCGCCTCATTCGGCGGCCGGAAGTAGATGGTGCCCCGCCGCCCGTCGTCCCGGTGGTCATATACGCTCGAAAGCGGCCCGCCGTGCCGCACGATCAGCATGATCGATGCAGGGTGCGCAGTCGTAGCAGGCAGATCGAGCGCCTTGACCGTGCAGTTGGTCTTGAGTTCAAGGACCTTCGTGATTTTGGCCGCCAATGCCATTTCGTCGATGGATCCCGAATCGAGCGCGACAGCCTTTTCAAGTTCCACTTCGAAAGCATCGTAAAGCTTGCCGTAATCCCTGAATTGCCGGGCGAAATGAAAACTCTCGGCATCCTCGAAAGTTTGGCGTGCGTTCAGAAACGCCCAGATGCTTCTGCAGAGTGGATCAGGTTGTGAATTGATTTCCCGAACTTGCTCTTCGCTGAACTGCTTATCGACAATCGTAGTAAGGGATGTAATGCCCTTGCTGTCTGCAAGAGCACGGATCCTGCGACAGCGCTGCTCGGCGGGCCGCAATTCGTCAGGATCGAATTCTGACAGGATTTCAATGATCTCTTGCCGAAATGCATTGATGCTTTCGTCGTCAAGTGGATTTGGAACTTCCTCGGGCAGATTGAACTCAGGCTCGTTTTCACCTTCCCGAACGGCAAGCACGGCGCGCGCAAGGTCAATTCGTGCGTCCTCGATAAGACCGTGAGTATGGGGACCGACCGGAATTGCTTTGCGCGCCATGAAATCACCTCAACGAATGTTTGCTCTCTACCTGATTCAACCTCCGATAATCGTTGACGGAACTTTCCTCCGCAAGGGTCGATGTTCTCCACTTGTTCGCTTTCGTTGACTGCCTTAGAGTATCCGTCTTGATCAAGCGGTTTTTGGCGTCCATTCGCGGTCTTGTCGGACGAGTGCGTTGGCCAGCTCGATGAGCTTTCGCATGAGGGCGGTCAGCGCGACTTTTGCGGGTTTTCCATCTGATATCATCGCTTGGTATTTCTGCCGCAGATCCGGATTGTAGCGGGCGGCGACGAGCGCTGGCATGTAGAGCGCGTCGCGCAGGAACTTGCGCCCGCCTTGAATGAACGCCTTACCTCGCCACTGTCCTGATTGCCGCGTCATGGGTGCAAGGCCCGCAAGGCTCGTGATTTGTTTGCGGGTCATGGTGCCGATTTCCGGACATTCGACGAGGATCGCGATCGCAGTGATCCGGCCCAGCCCCGGGATCGAGCACAGAATATCGAAGGCGCGTGCGCGTTTCGGGCACTGGCGCGCGAGGTCCAGCAGCGCGTCTTCCAGTTCGCCGAGCTGGCGCTTGATCTGCGCAAGGCGAGCCTTGGATTGGCGTTTGAGCACGGTCAGGGACTGCGTTTTGGACCGGTTCAGCAATCGCGTGCGTTCCTTGATCAGGGCCATGCGGGCGATCTGCAACTCCCTGAGGTCGTGTTGATTTTTGCCTGCCGGGACATCTGGTGCAAGGTCGAGAGCCGCACCCATCGCGGCCAGAACGCGCGCATCAACGGCATCGGTCTTTGCCCGTGTCCCGCGGGCCTGGGCAAATCGGCGCGCCTGCAGCGGGTTCACCTTCACGAGAGGCAAGACGCCGCCAAAGCTGCGTTCAATGGCGGCGTGATAGGCACCAGTCGATTCATAAATGACCAAGTCAGGCATTTTGGTGCCGATCCAGCGACGAAGTGCCCGCAGGCCGGCTGGGGAGTTCGCAAATTGCCGCGCTTCGTCATCGATCAGACGATGCGCGTCGAGAGTGGCTTTCGAGATGTCGATTCCGATGGTATCTTTCATTGTCCTCGCGTGTCCTATGCTTGTCGTAGAGGGCTTTACGCCGCTCTGTATCCGTTCAGGCCTCAGGCGAAGACGATGGCTGATCACACTCTAAAACGGTCCATCACGACCAAGCCCGTGACGATCCAGCCACCGCCAGCGCGCGCCATAAATCGCGTAGCGCGCGCTGGCTCTTTCTTCGCACAAGAGCCGGGATCAGCATAAGACAAGCGCGGCACGTCCCACATGAAGCTCGCAGGTGGCTTTTGATTGGTAACGACACCACCAATCACGGTTGCCCGAGACATGAAAAGACCCAACCCCTTTCCATCCGACCAGATGACCCCCACCGAACGTCGGACCGAACTGTGCGGCCTGCTGGCGCTCGGGCTGGTGCGACTTCGGCATCGGGACAAGGCGCAACCATCTGCAGATGCCGGAGAAAGTTGCCTACACTCTCCGCCCGACGGATGCCTTCATGCAACTCCATTCAACGGAGAAAACCATGACGACGCATGACCCCATCCCCGCGCGCCTGGCGGCGCTCAAGACCACGCCGACGCCGGCGCTGAAGGCTCAGTGGCGCGAGTTGTTCGACAGCGAGCCGCCGCCCTTCAATCGGCGCTACCTGGAGAGCCGGCTGGCCTATCGCATCCAGGAGCTGGCCTATGGCGGGCTGAAACCGGAAACCATCCGGCGGCTGGAGCGGATGGGTGAAGACCTTGACGGCGGCGATCGCAAGAAGAGCCGCATCCGGGCAGATCTGAAACCCATCACCGGCACACGCCTGATCCGCGAGTGGCAGGGCGTGGAGCATGTGGTCACGGTGACCGCCGACGGGTTCGAATGGCAGGGTCGGCCCTACAAGTCGATTTCGGCCATTGCCCGCGCGATCACCGGCACGCGCTGGAATGGCTGGGTGTTCTTCGGACTGAAAAGCCGGAGGGCGCGCGCATGAAAGCCACGGTTCGCAAACAGCGCTGCGCGATCTACACGCGCAAATCCTCCGAGGAAGGGCTCGAGCAGGAGTTCAATAGCCTGCATGCCCAGCGCGAGGCCTGCGAGGCGTTCGTGGCCAGCCAGAGATCCGAGGGCTGGGTGCCGGTCCGCGACCAGTACGATGACGGCGGCCTTTCCGGCGGCACGCTGGAACGGCCCGGCCTGCAGCGGCTGATGGAGGATATCGAGGACGGGCTGGTCGATGTGGTCGTGGTCTACAAGATCGACCGGCTCAGCCGCTCGCTGGCCGACTTCGCCAAGCTGGTCGAGGTGTTCGACCGCCACGAGGTCACCTTTGTCTCGGTCACGCAGGCGTTCAACACCACCACGTCGATGGGGCGGCTGACGCTGAATATCCTGCTCAGCTTCGCCCAGTTCGAGCGGGAGGTGACCGCAGAGCGCATCCGCGACAAGGTCGCCGCCAGCCGGAAGAAGGGGATGTGGATGGGCGGCGTGCCGCCCTATGGCTACCGCGTCGAGAACCGCAAGCTGATCATCAAGGAGGCCGACGCCGCCAATGTGCGATGGATCTTCGACCGATTCATCGAAATCGGCTCGGGCACGGAACTGGCTTGTGAACTGGCGGCACGGGGCATCCAGACCAGCCGCGGCAATCGGATCGACAAGAAATACCTGTATCGCCTGCTGAACAACCGCGCCTACATCGGTGAAGCTGTCCACAAGGGCGACAGCTATCCCGGCGAGCATGACGGCATCATCGACCGCACGGTCTGGGACAAGGTCCATGCCATCCTGACCGAAAGCCCGCGCAAACGTGCTGCGCGCACCCGCGCGGACACGCCCGCATTGCTGAAAGGGTTGCTCTATGGCCCCGATGGCGCGGCGTTCTCTCCGACCCACACCCGCAAGAAGGGCAAGCTTTACCGCTACTATGTCAGCCAGACTGTTTTGAAACACGGTGCAGGATCATGTCCGGTCGGCCGCGTTCCCGCGGGCGAAATCGAAACCGCCGTCATCGACCAGCTCCGCGCCGTGTTCCGCCAACCCGAAATCGTAGCGGGCACATGGAAAGCGGCACGCGCACAGGACGGCGAGATCACCGAGGCCGATGCCCGTGACGCACTGACCCGACTCGATCCGCTCTGGGACGAGCTCTTTCCTGCCGAGCAGGCGCGCATCGCGACACTGTTGGTCGAGCGGATTGATATTGGCACGGACGGGCTGAATGTTCGCCTTCGGATGGACGGTCTGACCGGGCTGGCACGCGAAATGATGGCTGATCTCGGGACGGCGGCATGACCCGCGCGACGCCAGCACCGGAAACGGTGACAGTGCATGTCCCGTTCCGCCTCGTGAAACGAGGCGGCCGCAAGGAAATGCACCTACCGGATGGGGCATCCAGACAGCACAAGATAGACAACACGTTGATCAAGGCGCTGGCGCGAGCATTTCGGTGGAAGCGTATGCTGGAGACGGGGGAGTTCGCATCGATATCTGAGGTGGCCCGTTCCGAGGGCATCGCATTCACCTATATGGCCCGCGTCCTGCGCCTGACCCTGCTGGCGCCGGACATTGTCGAAGCGATCCTGGATGGGACGCAGGACCCGGCGGTGACGCTGTCGCGGGTGTTGGAGCCGTTTCCGGTGGCGTGGAGTGGGCAGTGCAATTACTTCGTTCAAACCGGCTGAAGCAGTCGTTAATGACAGTCGCAGCAAACTTATGGATCGAGCCTATGTTGACCGTCCTTCAGCTTCCGGGTTGCACGGGCGCAGCAGTTAGAACGACCAAACGGGAAAAATGGAAACGCAGGCCGTAGCCTGCGTTTCAATGTGGTGCAATCGAATGCTTGTTAACGGCTCGACCGCGAATTTTGAACATTCCAAGCATAGCAGTTGAGGCTGTCAGTGGCAAGGAACGACAGTTTTCAGTTGAACGTCTATTGGTAGGATGCAACTCTCACCTTAATCGCTGGGAGAACACCATTGCGCTTGGGGTTAGATATCGGAACGAATTCGATTGGTTGGTGGCTGTATGCGACCGACGAAGAGAAGATCACCGAGGTTATCGATGGGGGCGTACGAATTTTCTCCGATGGGCGTGATCCCAAATCAAAAGCATCGCTGGCCGTCGATCGCCGCGTGGCACGTGCGCAGCGCCGTCGCCGTGACAGGTATCTGCGACGCAAGGCCGCGTTGATGAAACGGATGGCCGCCGTGGGGCTGATGCCCGCCGATCCGACCGAGGCCAAAGCTTTGGAATTGCTCGATCCCTATGCATTGCGCGCAGCCGGGTTGGATCAGGCGTTACCCCTGACTCATTTCGGACGAGCATTGTTTCACCTGAACCAGCGGCGCGGCTTCAAATCCAACCGCAAGACGGACAAGGGCGACAACGAAAGCGGCAAGATCAAAGATGCGACCAAACGACTTGACGAGGAAATGGCGATCAAGAACGCTCGCACCTATGGCGAATTCCTGCATATGCGGCGCACGTCTGCCACTGACCCAAAAAATGTGCCGACCGTGCGCACTCGCCTGTCTATCGCGCGGCGCGACAATGCGGAAAAGGAAGAGGCCGGGTATGATTTCTATCCTGACCGACGGCATCTGGCGGAAGAGTTCGACAAGCTCTGGAAGGCTCAAGCCGGGTACTCCCCGGATGTCCTGACCGACGAATTGCGTGATGAAATCTCCGTCATTATCTTTCACCAGCGCCCTCTGAAAACGCCAGAGGTCGGCCTGTGCCTGTTCTCAGGATCACATGGCGTCCCCAAAAAAGATAAACGCATCCCAAGCGCGCATCCGCTGAACCAGCGGCGCATTCTGTTTGAGACCATCAACAATCTGCGGGTGGCAGCACGCGGGGAACCTGCGCGCGGTTTGACGCGTGATGAGCGCGACGCGATTGTTCATGCGCTTGACAACAAAGCGCACACCAAATCGCTTTCGGGCATGTCAATGAAGCTCAAGGCGCTTGGCAAGGTGATCAAGCTGCGCCCGGAGCAATCGTTCACGCTGCAAACCGCCAATCGTGAAACCATCGCTTGCGATCCGGTACGGGCCAGCCTCTCGCATCCTGACCGGTTCGGGCCGCGCTGGTCCATGCTGGACGCCGATGCGCAATGGGACGTGGTGCAACGTATCCGTGCGGTGCAGAGCGAGGCCGAGCATGATGCGTTGGTCAAATGGCTCATGGCGACGCACGGCCTTGATCGCGATCATGCTGAAAGCACTGCCAAGGCCCCCTTGCCCGAAGGCTATGGCCGTCTGGGCCTGACCGCGACAAAGCGCATTTTGGCGGCTTTGGAAGCGGACGTGATCCCCTATAGCGATGCTGTCAAGGCTTGCGGGTGGCATCATTCGGACGGGCGCACGGGGGAGGTTCTGACCGAATTACCCTATTATGGTCAAATCCTTGACCGTCACGTGATACCTGGAACATACAACGAATCAGACGATGACGTAACCCGTTATGGCCGCATCACCAACCCGACGGTTCATATCGGCCTGAACCAGCTGCGGCGGCTGGTGAACAAGATCATCACTGTTTACGGCAAACCCGATGAGATCGTGGTGGAGCTGGCACGCGATCTGAAATTGTCCGAAGACCAGAAGCGAGACGTCCAGCGCGACATCAAAAAAAACACTGACGCAGCGATTGCGCGGGGGGCAAAGCTTTCCGAAATGGGCGTACCGGACACCGGTGCTAACCGGATGGTACTGCGCCTGTGGGAAAGCCTTGGTGATGACGTGATGACCCGCAATTGCCCCTATTCCGGCAAGCGGATCAGCGCCACCATGTTGTTCGACGGCTCCTGCGACGTCGATCATATCCTGCCTTACTCGCGTACGCTGGATGACGGTTTCGCCAACCGCACCCTGTGTCTAAAGGAATTTAACCGCCAGAAAACCGACAAGACCCCATGGGAGGCATGGGGCGACACGCCGGCCTGGGCTACTATCGAAGCCAACCTGAAAAACCTGCCCGCCAACAAGGCGTGGCGCTTTGCTCCCGACGCGATGGAGCGGTTTGAGGGTGAGAACGATTTCACCTCCCGCGCCCTGAAAGATGCGCAATACCTGTCTCGCATCGCCCGCACCTATCTGGATGCATTGTATGACGGGGCGGACGGCAAGAGCCACGTCTGGGTTGTGCCCGGACGTCTGACTGAAATGCTGCGCCGCCATTGGGGGTTGAACAGCCTGCTACCCGACAAGGATGGCGCGGTCAAAGCCAAGAACCGCACTGATCACCGCCATCATGCCATTGATGCCGCCGTTGTTGCGGCCACGGATCGCTCCCTGATCCAGCGGATCAGCAAGATGGCTCGAAAGGACGAGGTGAACGGGGCAGAAGAGGTTGCGCGCTCCGTCCCGCCCCCGTGGGAAGGCTTTCGTACCGACATCGAAACGCAGTTGGATCGCATCATCATCAGCCACCGTGCCGATCACGGGCGCATTGACCCGGCGGCGCGCAAGGACGGACACGACAGCACCTCGGGCCAGTTGCACAACGACACCGCCTATGGGCTTGGTGAAGGCAATTCCGTCGTCAGCCGCAAACCGCTTTTGTCACTCAAGTCCAACGATATTGAAGTGACAACGAAGGGTGCCAATATCCGCGACGTCGACCTTCAGCGGCATCTGGAGCGGATCACGCGTGGGCTGGACGGCAAGGCGTTGGAAGCCGCGTTGGCGGAGTTCGCGGCAACCGCTAAGCTTCCCGATGGAACCGACAACCCTTATTACGGCTTGCGACGCGTGCGACTCGAAGAAACCTTGCAGCAAGGCGCGCGCGTTGAGGTCAAAGACAGAAATGGCAAGCCTTTCAAAGCCTACAAAGGCGATAGCAATCACTGCTATGAGATTTGGCGCATGCCCGATGGCAAAGTCGTGCCACAGGTCATCACGACTTATGAAGCCCACCAAATTGACGTCGAGAAGAAGCCACATCCCGCTGCCAAACGGCTTTTGCGCATCTTCAAGCGGGATATGGTTGCCATTGAACAGGACGATAAAGCGATCATTGGCTATGTGCAGTCAATGCATGTCGCCAATGGACTATTCATTGCCCCTCACACTGAGGCAAACGCTGACGCACGAAGCCGAGACAAATCGGATTCGTTTCGACTTATTCAGATGAGTGCAGGCCCACTGGTCAAAGCCAATGCGCGTCGCGTCTACGTCGATGAAATGGGACGTCTGCGCGACCCTGGCGCTCCAAGTTAAGCAAGATTTTGGTGAATCAACAGAGTTTCAATATTATCAATGTGTTAATGATTCTCGTGGGGGCGTGAGGGATAACGTGTGGACCAGATTATCGACATTGCAACCGACGGTCGCCACCTATCGCGGCATCGCGGGTTTCTGAGAGTTTCGGAAGACGGTCAGGAAATTGGTCGGACTCCGCTGGATCAGATCGCCGGGGTGATTGTTCACGCCCACGGTACGACATGGACCACATCCCTCTTGTGTGAACTAGCCGAACGGGGCGCGCCGGTCGTGCTTTGCGGGCGCAACCATGCGCCAAGATCGGTCTTGCTACCGATCGAAGGACACCACGCGCAAGGGGCACGAATGCGGGCGCAGTGGCAGGCCAAGGCATCGCTGACGAAACAAGCCTGGAAAAAGATCATCACCGCAAAAGTTCAAATGCAGGCTGCCGCACTTTCGGCAATCGGCGAAGCTCCCGCACCGCTTCTCATGATGCTGCGAAAGATCACCTCTGGCGACAGTACCAATATTGAGGCGCAAGCTGCCCGCCATTACTGGCCGCGCATGATGGGGTCCGACTTTCGGCGTGACACCGCCGGTGAGGATGCAAACGCCCTTCTGAACTACGGTTACACCGTGTTGCGCGCCGCGACCGCCCGCGCCGCCGTGGCGGCGGGACTTCACCCGACAATTGGCCTGTTTCATTCCAACCGCAGTAATGCATTTGCGCTTGCTGACGATTTGATGGAGCCGTTTCGTCCCCTCGTCGATAGTGCGGTAAGAAAGATTTCCCAGTCGCGGGGTAACACAGTTGACAGTGAGGCCAAACAATCACTCGCCCGGTTGATCGCAACAGACCTGCCATTGGGCGATGGCCTTACGCCGGTTTCGGTCGCCTTGATAAAACTTGCCACTTCGCTGGGGCAGAGTTTCGAGATGGGAAAGCTCAACCTCGCATTGCCGACGTCACCTGACCCTTTGGTCTTCTCAGGGCTTGGTCAATGACTTCGAATGTGACCTATTTGTCAGGATACCGTCTGATGTGGATACTTGTGATGTTCGACCTTCCCACTGACACCAAGCCGCAGCGCAAGGCAGCGACCGCGTTTCGCAATTTTCTCCTCGACGAAGGTTTCGAGCGCAGTCAATTTTCCGTCTACGCCCGCTTTGTGAATGGCAAGGAGGCCTTTGCCACCCGCGTCAACCGAATCGAACGCCATTTGCCTGATGCCGGTGACGTGCAAGTCCTGAACTTCACCGACCGCCAGTATCGTGATATTGTGCAGTTCTCGGACCAGGACCGCCGCAAGGCCCGCGAAAATCCGCAGCAACTGGTGATGTTCTGATGCGATTCGCTCTGGGAAAAACCAATAGCCTCCGGTTTAAGTTCTTCTTTCACAAGGACTTAGCCGGAGGTCATTGTAGCTGTTCAAAATTCGCGGTCCAGCCGCAACGATGGGCGGGCCCCGCGTCAAACGGTTATGGCCAATGGCAAAGGCCTCGTGAGGTAACCGGGCTAATGGCGAAAGTTCGACTTCTGTTCCTTCTCACGAAAGCCACCGGCATCGGAGTGCTCAGCTTTGGCGTCAATAAAATCCAGTATTGCCAATAGCTTGCAAACTATTCACTAAATCGGCGCAGTCATCAGGTCCGGAGAATATCGGCCCTGAGAGACCGCTTCCGGGCTTCCTGGCGACTAGGCCAGTGCTCAGCCCCTCCCGCATAACCCTCGAAAACAACGAGAAAATCCGGCAGCAGCCGGATCGGGAGAACGGTTTCGCGAGGGCAAGTGGCGGAGGGAACGGGACTGACGTCCAACCTTCTCCGCCTTTAACCCATTGAATTTTAATGATTCATAATAGACCACCGCACGTTATTTTGCTGCCTGCCGATGGTCAGCACCCTCGACTATTGATCGTGCAGACTGAAGCAGATCGCTTACAACTTCTTTCCCGTCTCGCGGTTGATCGGATAGCCGCTTGCCGGGCCTTTGATCGGTTGCACCAGCATCCGGTCGAGCCACAGGTCACGCGGTGTCCGGAATTGCTCGATCCCGATCGACATGTCCTCGTGCCCAGCTTCTGGCTGCGCTTTGTAGGTGCCAAGCAGCCTGTCCCACCAAGGAAGATTGAAGCCGAAATTGCTGTTCGTCTCTTCAGGTCGGATCGAGTGATGTACACGGTGCATGTCTGGCGTCACCACGATCAGACGCAAAACTCGGTCTGCCAAAGTCGGCAACCGGACATTGGAGTGATTAAACATGGCAGTCGCGTTCAACAGGACCTCGAAGATCAACACAGCAACTGCGGGCGGACCCAGAGCCATCACCACAGCCAGCTTGATCCCCATGGAAAGCAGAATTTCAACCGGGTGAAAACGCAAGCCCGTGGTGACGTCAAACTCGAGGTCGGCGTGATGCATTCGGTGCAGCCGCCAAAGCGCGGGCACCGCATGGAACATGACGTGCTGCAGATAGATGACCAGATCGAGAATGACAATTGAGACGAGAACCGCGAGCCAACCCGGCACATCGATGATATTGAACAGCCCCCAGCCACGGTCTTGAGCAGTCACGGCCAATCCGACCGCCAGGATCGGAAAACTCAGTCGCAACACCATGGTATCGATCACCACGAGGCCCAGATTGTTCGTCCAGCGGATTACACGCGGAATCTCCTGCCTGCGCCGAGGTGCTGCGAGTTCCCATAGGGCCATCGCCACCAGAACACCGAGAAACACGATGAGACGAAGCTGTGGTTCGCTGGCAAGAATGGAGTCTGGCATCGCTGCTTTCGTTACCTTTATGCTGCGGTCCACCCAGCGCGAACGTCAGGTGACTGTGAACTGCCCCATCATGCCTGCATCTTCATGTTCAAGGATATGGCAGTGAAACATGAACGGTGTCTCGCGGCTTGCGGGCTGGTCGAACCGGGCGAGGATTTCGGCGTCGCCGGGTACCAGCACAGTGTCTTTCCAGCCAGTGTTCTCGGGCCGCGGGGGGCCACCGTTCTCAGTGACCACCCGGAAGCGTACGCCGTGGACGTGGAACGGATGCGCGACCATGGTGCTGCGGATCTGCCAGCGTTCCACCGATCCGAGCGCGACCTCAAAATCTATCCGACGCATGTCGTAGGGACGCCCGTTGATGGCAAAGCTACCGCCACCCATCATCATGCCACCCATGCCCATGTCGAGCGAGACCTGCCGCGTTGTGACTTCGGCCCCGGTAAGATCCTCTAGCACTCCATCCAGGCGTTCAGGCAGGCGGGTGATTCGCGCGGCCAGCGCGGAGTCAGTGGCGAACTGCAGGACACCATACGCCTGGCCAGGATCGCTCATTAGCACCGGCGCGCCGCCTGATGAGAAATCGACAAGCACCTCAGCCCTCTCGCCGGGAGCAAGGCGCAGCACATCAAGCGCGACGGGTGCAGGCAGGAAGCCGCCGTCGGTTGCGACGAGGTGCATGGGCCGCGTGTCGTCGAAAAACAGCGTGTAGACGCGCGCATTCGAGCCGTTGAGCAGGCGCAGTCGTACGATCCCCTCCGGTACGACCGCAGTCGCGCCCGCCTGACCATTGACGAGCATCCGGTTCCCGGCAAACCCATGCATTATGTCCATCATGGACGGGTCATAGACCATACGTCCGGCGGCATCGAACCGACGATCCTGCAAAACGAGCGTCAAATCGTCGATGCCATATGTGGACGGCAGACCGCGCGCGTCGTCCTGCCCGTCCGTCACATGGATGACCCCGGCCAGTCCGAAATAGACCTGTCCCGCAGTTCGTTCGTGGATATGTGAGTGATACCAGACGGTTGCCGGGTCCTGCGCAATGGTCATCTCGGGTTGCCAAGTGGCACCGGGCGCAATTGCGAGATGCGGACCGCCGTCATGCTCTCCGGGCACCAGAAGACCGTGCCAATGCGTGCTGATGGGTTCATCAAGAGTATTCTGCACTTCGGCGGCCAGTTCGCCGTTCTGCATCAGGATGGTCGGGCCTAGATACGCCTGATTGAACCCAGCGGTCGGGTTGTCGGGACCACCGTCAAAGGCGGTGCGCCCCGATGTTGCCGTCAGCGCCAACCGCCCCGTCGCCCGCGTATCGAGAAGCGGCGGCATGGCAAGACGCATTTGCGGCGTTTGTCCCTGCGCAAGGGCGCGTCGGACTGGCGTTTGGGAAAGGACGCCAGCGGTCAGGATCGCTGCGGAGGATGAAGTCAGGAACTGGCGTCTTTTCATGCTGATCTTTCAAGGCTTGGTTGGAGGCGTCGCCATGGCAAACCCTTCTGTGTCGTGGAGTATGACCTGGCGCGTTATGACGCAACAGGGGGCTCAAGCCCGGCTTGCCAATTCCAGGCATCGCCACGGTCTCGCGTGTCCCAGAAGGACACGACGCGTCGCGGATCAGTCAGCCAGTAGCTTCTTGCGCTCAGCGAACTCCGTCGAGTCGATCTCGCCCTTGGCATAGCGCTCCTTCAGAAGCACCAGAGCGCGGTCGTGCGCGGCGTGACTGCTGCCGGCGGGTCCCGTCGCGCCGAAGAGGCGCAAGAGATAGATGATCCCGGCAACGATCCCGACCACGATCAGGATCATGAAGATCGGCCCAAGGACCATTCCGAAGCCTCCCCACTGGCTGCCGCCCCACATCATGTCATGTCCATGATCGTAAAAGCCGTTTCGACCTGGGATTTCCCCGACCTGCGCCATCGCCGACGTCGCGGCGACGCAGAGCGCGCCCGCGACACTCGGGACAATCGCCATATTCCTGAATTCCATCCTTTAACTCCTTTTGCATGGCACCAACTGCGACCACCGATTATGTGCATAATAAGGGAAAACCGGCACACAGGCCCTGATCTGCATCAAGACGGCAGTGCCAAATTACTATAGCATGCTGCGCAGATACGCAGGCGTGGATCGCACGACGACTTCTCTGGGATGGTCGCACAACACTCATTTCTGTTCCGCCTCACCACGCCAACGTCTCCCAGAAATTGTAACTCCCAAGCACCCCCCCTGAGGTGGGAGGTTGTTGTCAGTTTTGGGGTGAGTCCAAATTGCCATTGGGCGCATGAAGTTTTCGTTCCGGTCTGAATTCCGTGGCGCCGTTTTGATTTCTCTGAATCAGTGGTGGAATGGATCAGGTTACCACCCTTGAACAACTCCTCGCCACGGCTCTGCGCAGGATCGCTGAGCTTGAAGCCGCGTTGGCGACCATGGCGGAAGAGAATGCGGATCTGCGCCGGCAGTTGGCCAAGAACAGCAACAATAGCAGCAAGCCCCCTTCGAGTGATGGCCTGAAGAAGCCAGCACCGCGCAGCCTGCGTGGCAAGTCCGGCAAGAAAAGCGGCGGCCAGGTTGGCCACCGGGGCAACACCCTGCGCCAGACGCCAACGCCCGACTTCGTGGAACGGCATGAGGCGGCGCATTGCAGCGCGTGTCAACGCGCCCTGACGGCGGAGATGGCGAAGGGGATGGAGCGGCGTCAGGTGTTCGACTTGCCCGCGCCGCGACTGGAGGTCACCGAGCATCAGGCGGCGGTTTATTGTTGCGGCCATTGTCGAGCCATGACGACAGCTGGCTTTCCCGATGGCGTGAACGCTCATGTGCAATACGGCACGCGCATGCGGGCGGCGGCGGTCTATTGCAATGTTGGGCAGCTGATACCCGAGGATCGGGTCTGCCAACTCCTGCGCGACCTGTTTGGGGCCACCAGCCTGTGCGCGGCCAGCGTGACCAACTGGGTGAACAGCGCGGCGCATACCTTGGGTGGCGTGGTCGAGCACATTCTTGCCCGGCTCACTGAAGGCGACGTTCGGCATCTGGACGAGACCGGACTTCGGGTCGCCGGCAAGCTGCACTGGCTGCACTCGATCTGCGATCCCGCCTTCACGCATTACCGCATCAGCGCCAAGCGCGGTGCTGTTCCAACCTTCCTGAACGGCGGGACGATCGTTCATGATCACTGGAAACCCTACTACGCCCATATGAGCGGGGTGGACGCCCACGCCCTCTGCGGGGCGCATCACTTGCGCGAACTCAGGGCCATCGAAGAGATCGACAAGGAGCCGTGGGCGACAGAGATGAGCGCGGTGCTCAACCGCGCCAATCAGCTCAGGTGCGAGGCTCAGCACCGAGGCGAGACCGAACTCCCGGAACCGGTTCGCCAGGGTATCGTCACCAGATACATGGCGATCCTCGCCAAGGGGCTCGCTTTCCACGAATGTCAGCCCCCGCTGGCCAGAAGCCCCGGCACCCGCGGCCGAAAAGCCAGGCGACCAGGCCACAACCTGCTCGTCCGTCTGCGTGACTACCGCGATGACGTCTTGCGGTTCATCGCCGACTTCGCAGTCCCCTTCACCAACAATCAGGCCGAACAGGACCTGCGCATGATGAAGCTGCGCATGAAAATCTCGGGCACCTTCCGCACACTCGAGGGTGCACAGGTATTCGCCGACATCAGGTCCGTCATCTCAACGGCCAGAAAACACGGGCTCAATATTCTGGAAACCCTGACCCTGTCACCATCTCAGATCATCGCCCGGCTCTGACGGCAGGCACCCTGCACTTCATTATCGGAGGGGTGTCGCGCGACAAACCGGATGAGAAGATCCTCACCCTGTTTCTCGCGTTTCAACATGGTGCTTGGGAGTTACCAGAAATTTAAAAAAGAGGGCTATTCCGTGAGCTATACGATCAATCGCATGTTCAAAGACCATACGTTCGACGACATCGACTCCCGCACCCGCGCGGCCCTTGTGGATCACGGATTTGGCGTGCTGACCGAGATCGACGTCCAGGCGACGATGAAGAAGAAGCTCGATATCGACATGCCGCAGTATCGAATCTTGGGCGCCTGCAACCCGAAGATGGCGCTTCAGGCGATCGGGATCGAGCCACGGGTCGGCGCGATGCTGCCCTGCAACGTCATCCTGCGCGAAGTAGAGGGCGGCATAGAGCTCAGCGCCATCGACCCGGTGGCGTCGATGCAAGCGATCGAAAACGCTGAACTGACGGCCGTCGCCGGGCAGGTCCGCGACCTTCTGACGAAGGCCGTCGAGGCGATCTGAGATGAGCCCGCGCGCCGCCATCCTCGCGGCGCTTGCGATCCTTGGGATCGCCGTGCTCGGCTTGTGGCAGTTCGCGCCATCGGTGTTCGCAGAGGCGCGCGGGCTGATGGACGGTGAGCGTCTCAATATGCGGGTGGCACGCGCGGGCCTCTGGGGGCCTGTCGTGATCGTCACGTTAATGACCTTCGCGGTCGTGGCGAGCCCGATCCCAAGCGCGCCGATCGCGCTGGCCGCCGGAGCGGCCTACGGACATCTCTGGGGAACGGCCTTTGTTGTGATCGGCGCCGAGCTCGGGGCGCTGATCGCGTTCGGCCTCGCGCGAGTTCTGGGTCATGACGTCTTGCGACGGGTATTCGGTGATCGGGTGGACGCCGGTCTGCTCGGCTCCCAGACAGCGTTGACGGCGACGGTCTTTGCCAGCCGCCTGCTGCCCTTCGTGTCCTTCGACATGATCAGCTACGCGGCCGGGCTCAGCCGCCTGCACGCCTGGCGTTTCGCGCTGGCGACATTGGCCGGGATTATTCCAGCAAGCTTCCTGCTCGCCCACTTCGGCGGCGAAGCAGTTAGCGGGGACCTTGGGCGGACGACATGGGCGGTGCTCGGCCTCGGCCTGGTCACAGGATTGCCGCTGCTCTGGATCGCGACCCGACGCAAAACCGAACAGGAACTCTGATGGCTGACGCTTACAAGAAAGACAGCATCACCTTGCCCGGCGCGGTGGCCATGGGCACCGGCGTGATGATCGGCGCGGGCATCTTCGCGCTGACCGGACAGATCGCCGAACTTGCCGGGCCGCTCTTCCCGCTGTCTTTTGTCGTCGGTGCTATTGTGACCGCGTTCAGTGCCTATTCCTATATCAAGATGTCGAATGCCTATCCGTCGGCGGGCGGTATCGTGATGATCCTGGAGAAGGCTTACGGGCCGAGGACAGTGGCGGCAGGCGCCTCGCTCCTGATGGCGCTGTCGATGGTCATCAACGAAAGCCTCGTCGCGCGCACCTTCGGCACTTACACGCTGCGGGCGTTCGGCGGCGATGCCGACAGCATTCTTGTTCCGGTTCTGGGCGTCGGGTTGATCGTCTTCGCCTATCTCGTGAATGCCTCGGGCACCCGCTCGGTCGGGCTGGTTTCCATCGTCATGGCCGTGCTGAAGGTGGGCGGCATCGCGCTGTTCGGTGTTTCCGCGCTTTGGGCCAGTGGTCTGTCATTCGAAGCGACGGGTGGAGACGAGGGCGCCACCGGCTTCGTGGCATCGGTCGCGCTGTCGATCCTTGCTTTCAAGGGCTTCACTACGATCACCAATAGCGGTGCCGAGATCACCAAGCCACATCAAAACGTGGGGCGGGCCATTGTCCTGTCCATTGCGATCTGCGTGGTCGTCTATCTGCTTGTCGCCTTCGCGGTCGGCTCCAGCCTGCCGCTCGACCGCATCGTGGCGGCGAAGGACTACGCGCTTGCCGAAGCAGCCCAGCCCGCCCTCGGACAGACCGGCTTCTACCTGACAGTGGCGCTGGCGCTGCTGGCCACGGCGTCGGGTCTGATCGCCAGCGTATTCGCGGTCTCGCGGATGCTGGCGATGCTGACCGACATGAAGATGATTCCCCACAGTCATTTCGGAATGCCGGGCACGATCAAGGACCATACGCTCGTCTACACCGTTGTAATCGCGGGCTTCCTGACAGTCTTCTTCGACCTCAGCCGGATCGCCTCGCTTGGCGCCTTCTTCTACCTGGTGATGGACATCATCATCCATTTGGGCGTGTTCCGGTATCTCCGCGAGGAGATCGGCGCACGTGGCTGGGTGCTCCTGACGGCCATCGTGCTCGACGCCGTGATACTGGCCGCCTTCGCGGCGATGAAATGGCAGTCCGACCCGCTGATCGTCGTGATCGGCCTCGTCGGCATGGTGCTGGTGTTCCTGTTCGTGCGGGTGTTCCTCGCGCGCAATCCGGTCAGAGAAGACGCTCACGATGACCATTGAGAAATGGCTTGATCTTCCAGTGACTGGAAGCGTTGGGCTGAGAAACAACTGAAAGGCTGGCACATCATGGATCACGATCACCCTCACGCGGCACCCGAAATCCCGGCAGGAACAGAGACTGCCAAGGATCCGGTCTGCGGGATGACTGTCGCGGTCAAACCCGACGGGCGTCACGCGGAGTTTGAGGGCGAGACCTTCCATTTCTGCTCCGAGAGATGCCAGACGAAGTTCAAGGCCGACCCGTGGCACTATGCGTCGGGCCGCGCCGCAGGGAAGAAGAAGGCAGCGCCCGCCAACGTCCAGTACACCTGTCCCATGCACCCGGAGATCGTCCGCGATGCCCCCGGAGCCTGCCCGCTCTGCGGCATGGCGCTGGAGCCAATGGTTCCCTCAGACGAGCCCAGCCATGAGTTGACCGACTTCACCCGCCGGATGTGGATCTCGGCTGCCGCGGCGGTGCCGCTGATCGTGCTGACCATGGGCGGGCTGGTCGGCCTGCCGGTGCGCGACTGGATCGGGCATCAGGTGGCCAGTTACCTGGAATTCGTACTGGCGACGCCCATCGTGCTTTGGGCGGCCTGGCCGTTCTTCAAGCGGGGCTGGGATTCGATCGTGAACCGCTCGCCCAACATGTGGACGCTGATCAGCCTCGGCGTGGGGGCGGCCTATGTTCGGAGAGGCCCGCGCCGACCGCCTGTCCACGCGAGGGGATGATGCGCGCGCCCCTGTACACGTAACAACAACGTCAGTGAGTTGCGCACCGATATCGTTGACATCTATCATTGGATCGGATCAAATCGAAATTATGCGCATGACAGGATCTTTTTTGAAGCATCTAGAGGTACTCGCGTGTCTTTTGATCGCTGCCTTAGTGCTAACTACCCAGCCAGCCGCGCTGCATGGCTCAGCAAACGTGCACGACATGCACCAATCTCTGACAGTTTCTGCAAATGACGTCTGTCCTCACCATGTAGAAGGCGCAACCGCGTCGGAAAGACGCGATGAAGGTGTCGCATGCAAGACTGTCAACACAAGTGGTCATGATGGCAACAATTGTTGCGATGGCGCATGTTTTTCCATCGTGCTAGGCGCGGAACCTGTGAGTGCTTATGAACAATTTGGAAAAGACGCTTATATTTTGCAAAGTACGCAGGCTATATCAATTGCTGCAGCTGGCCTGATACGTCCTCCTCGAACCCTGATCTGATTCAGCTCCATTATCGGTGCTTCGCCTTGCGCGTCTTGTGCGCGAGACAGCTATAAATCAGCCAGGTAAACTCTCATGAAACTCCATATAATGGCAGGGACTTCAGTCCTTGCGCTCGGTGCTTGCGCTTATGAGCCAACGCCCCTTCCGGTCGTGACTGCACACCAGTCGATCACGGACCCAAACGTAGTATCCTCACTCAGTTACCAAGACCCCTTGGCAGGCTACACTTATCGCGGCCCCACCGGCCCGCGTGACTGGCGTTCCGTCAATCAAGAACAGTCGGAGGGTAATTGATGCGGCTCTCTAAACTCACACTAACACTCGGATTTCCACTTTTGCTGGGTGCCTGCGCAACTGCAGTTCCAAGTGCGTTCACAGAACCAAAAGCAGGTTTTGCCGCTGTGTCGAACCAGACTTCGACCGCCATTGGCAAACGTACGGCTTTTGCTGAAACCCAGGCCGAAAACGAAGCGTTGCGCGAGCAGGTCCATGCAATGGTGCACCGCAAAACCATATCGGCCGACACAGCTGTTCAAGTCGCACTGCTCAACAACAAGGGTTTGCAGGCTTCTTATGCAAATGTTGGGCTCTCGGCGGCCGACGCTTGGCAGCAAGCCACCCCGCAAAATCCGATCGTTTCTATCGGTATACTGGGTATAGGTGCTCCGGAACTGGGCGCATATCGAGCTATCGAAGGTTTGATCCGCGCCAACATCCTCGACGCAACGACACGCAAACAAAGATTGGTTTTAGCTGATGTAAACTTCCGCGCGGCGCAGCTGGAAGCAGTAAAAGAAACCCTGAGTCTTGCCACTCAAACGCGCAAGGCTTGGGTCGATGCGGTTTCAGCATTTGAAACTGTTAGCTATCTCAATCGCGCAAAGGCAACTTCGGACGCGGGATCGGAGCTTGCAAGCAGACTGGGTGAAACGGGTGCACTAAACAAGGCTGGACAAGCGCGAGAGCAAGCCTTTAACGCGGAATTGGCTGGCCAGTTGGCGCAGGCACGATTGAGCGCAACCCGGGCCAAAGAAAACCTTACCAGATTGATGGGCCTCTGGGGAACGGAAGTTGACTATTTCGTGCCGGATGCTCTGCCCGCCCTGCCGCGCTCCGTCGGCCGCATCACCAACATCGAAGCCAGGGCTTTGAACAATCGTGTCGATCTGCGTGTCGCCAAGTTAGGACTGGAAGCGCAAGCTGCGGCTTTCGGCCTGACCGATCAAACGCGGATTGTCAGCGATCTTGAGATGGTCGCCGGGTTCGAGGCTGAAAGGGAAATTGAGGACGGAGATACCAAGACAGAAACGTCACCTCAGATCGAGTTGGAGTTCGCCATTCCCATCTATGACACGGGAAAGGCTCGCATGCGAAAAGCGGAATTGGCATATCTTCAAGCCGCCAATGTTCTCGCGGAAAAGGCCGTCAACGTACGATCCGAGGCGCGTGGTGCGGAGGTTTCCTATCACGCCGCATATAAGATCGCACGGCACTATCGCGATGTTCTCGTGCCGCTGCGTCAAACGGTCGAGGAAGAAGGGCTGCTTTCCTACAACGGCATGATCACCAGCACTTTCGAATTGCTTGCGGACACGCGCGGGAAACTAAGCGCTTCCTTGGAAGCAGCGAATGCCAAGCGTGAGTTTTATCAGGCTCAAGCTGATCTGACAGCTGCCATCTACGGCGGTGGTGCAGGCAGCGGTGGTGCTGGTGGAGAGGGTGCAACACTTGCCGCCGGTGGCGGCGCAGGACACTGAAAGGGAATGACATGATAAACAGACGTCAATTACTCGGGGCCGGTGCTGCAGGTGCTGCACTCGTCTCGTCTCAGGCATGGGGCAAAACCACGAATATGGGCCTGCCCGAAGCGGCTCAAATGGATAGTGCCGCAACAGCTATCACTCCGCGGCCCTCGTCGGGACCGGATTATAATCCGGTCGTGACACTCAATGGTTGGACTTTGCCATACCGGATGAACAACGGGGTGAAGGAATTTCACCTTGTCGCCGAGCCGGTTGAGCGCGAGCTGGCCGATGGCATGATCGCACACCTTTGGGGCTACAACGGTCAATCCACGGGGCCAACCATCGAAGCCGTCGAAGGCGACCGGATCCGCATCTATGTCACCAACAAGCTGCCAGAGGCGACCTCGGTCCACTGGCACGGCCTGATCCTTCCGTCTGGTATGGACGGTGTTGTCGGACTGAGCCATCCTGGCATCCCCCCGAACAAGACCTTCGTCTATGAATTCGACCTGATCAAGTCAGGTACCTTTATGTACCACCCGCATGCCGATGAGATGACCCAGATGGCCATGGGCATGATGGGTATGTTTGTGGTCCACCCTAAAGACCCGACATTCATGCCCGTGGACCGCGACTTCCTGATCATGTTGAACGCGTTCGACATCGATCCTGGGACATACGTGCCACGCATCATGACGATGACGGACTTTAACCTCTGGACATGGAACAGCCGAATCTTCCCGGACATCGATCCTCTCGTGGTCAACCGGGGCGACAGAGTACGCGTGCGCGTCGGAAACCTCACGATGACCAACCACCCGATCCACATGCATGGATATGACTTCAAGGTGACATGCACCGATGGCGGCTGGGTGCCCGAAAGCGCGCAATGGCCAGAAGTCAGCATCGATATCCCGGTGGGTGCGATGCGGGCTTACGAGTTTACAGCGGACCACTTGGGCGATTGGGCGATCCATTGCCATAAATCACACCATACGATGAACGCTATGGGGCACGACGTGCCAACATTTATTGGCGTGAACAAGACGGAACTGACCAAAAAGATCCGCACTTTTCAACCTGACTACATGCCCATGGGCACTGCAGGCATGGGTGACATGGGCAAAATGTCTATGGAACTGCCGGACAACACAATCCCCATGATGAACGGCTGGGGAAAACATGGCCCTATTGAAATGGGCGGCATGTTCTCCGTCGTTAAGGTCCGCGAGGGCATCGGAGCGGACGATTATTCAGACCCTGGCTGGTACGAAAACCCCCCAGGCGAGCAAGCCTATGAATGGACCGGTGAACTGCCGGAGTTCGCCACCAATAACAGTCCCAAGACCATCCTCACTCCAAAGCCGACATCAAAGGGCTGAAAGGCTCTTCAATTTAACCAACCAAACCAAAGGACAAGAAAATGAAGAAACTTCTTCTGACGACAACACTTGCTATCGCCATCACCGGGCCAGCCTTCGCGGCTGGAACCCATGCTGGTGGGCATGGTGACGATAAAGCTGCGATGACTAAGGAAATGATGATTGGCATGCCCGGTGATCCGTCCAAAGTGACGCGCACAATTGACGTGACAATGCGGGAAACCGACGACGGCGAAATGTTGTTCGAGCCAAGATCACTGGACATCGAAAAGGGCGAAACGATCCGCTTCAATGTGATCAACAACGGTGAGTTGGAGCACGAGTTCGTCATCGACACGATGATGGGCAATGCCGAGCATAAAGAAATCATGGCCAAAATGGACATGGAGCATGACGATCCCAACTCTGTCCGACTGGATCCAGCCGCTTCGGGTGAAGTTGTCTGGACTTTTTCGAATGCTGGAACGTTTGAATTCGCATGTCTGATCCCAGGGCACTATGAGTCGGGCATGCACGGGCCGATCACCGTGGGCGAGCAGGTGGCGCAAGCTGAAGTGCAATACGCCAAAGGCACAATTACAAAAGTGGATGCAAAAGGCGGCAAGGTTACGATCGATCACGGCCCTTTGCTAAACCTCGATATGCCCGCCATGAAAATGGTGTTCCGTGCCGACGCAGAAATGATCGCGCGCTTGTCCGAAGGTCAGGACATTGAGTTCGTCGCCGAGCCAGTGAACGGTAAGCTAACCGTGACGGCTCTCAAGTAAAGCAAAATTCGGGAGCGTCGCGTGTCTTCGGCGCTCCTACACCAACGCCAGCATAGGCTCCCGATGAAGCTGCGCAGCGCGATAAATTTCCAATGCAGTAAAACGCTCCTTTGAAACGACTGCGTGATGAAGGGATATGAAATGGGCTCAATGATGGGTTGGGGAATGGGCTTCGGTTGGTTTTGGATGATAATCATCTTTGTGCTGCTCGGTCTCGTGATTGCCGCGCTGGTAAAATATTTGCGCAAGTGACCGCTTTTCTCCCCTGAAAAGCCAAGGGCGTTGTCGATTTGGAACGCTTCGGCTGCTGAAATCGTTGAAGTTGCAGAAACATTTTCCAAGGAGCTAAACTATGAACTATGGACGTTTCTTTGCAATGATCGCGACTTCGACGGTCGTGATGTTTGGATTGATGTATCTCAACACCTATGCGCTCGACCACATCTTCTTCTCGCAGACGCGGATGTGGATGGCAATCTATATGGGTGCGGCGATGGCGATCATCATGCTCACATTCATGCTGGGCATGTATTCCAACCGAACGGTCAATCTCGCGATCTTCGCAGGCGCGGCTGTGACTTTCGCCCTGTCGCTATGGCTTGTCCGAAGCCAGGAGACGGTCGACGACCTCGCCTGGATGCGGGCCATGATCCCGCACCATTCCATTGCCATCCTGACCAGCGAGCGGGCCGATATCTCAGACCCAAGGGTTCGGGCACTGGCAGATGCAATCATCGAGGCACAGCGCAGTGAAATCGCTGAAATGAAGAGTTACATCGCCGACATCGAGGCGAACGGCGAGGCACCCGCAGGCACACCCCGCGCCCAAATTGAATGACGCCGCTGCCGAGTGGGAAGCACATTCCGCTGCTGAAATAGAAGTCATGAACCGAAAGGAACGACAATGGACTACACGATCAACCGCATGATAACGGACGCTGAATTTGAGGCAGTCGACGCCCGCACCCGCGCGGCGTTGACCGAGAACGGTTTCGGCATCCTGACCGAGATCGACGTCAAGGCGACAATGAAAAAGAAGCTGGATGTCGAGATGTCGGCCTATCGCATCCTCGGCGCCTGCAACCCCAAGATGGCACATCAGGCGATCGGGATCGAACCGCGGGTGGGCGCCATGCTGCCCTGCAACGTCATCCTGCGTGAGGTCGATGGCGGTGTCGAAGTCAGTGCCATTGACCCGGTGGCATCAATGCAAGCGATCGAGAACGCCGAACTGACAGCAGTGGCGGGCGAGGTGCGCGACCTTCTGGCGAAGGCCGTCGCGGCGATCTGATGGAACGCCCCGGCGAAAACAACGCGCATAAAACACCCTCAGGAAGGAGCGCGCGCCATGCGGACCTTTGGGAGGCACCAGAACTGACCGTCGCCTTCTTCTCATTCGTTCTGCATTTCGTCTGGGAGTTTGTTCAGGTTCCGACTTATGCCGACATGGCCGAGATACCGCATTGGGAAGCGATCAAGCTCTGTATGTCGGCAACTTTTGGCGATGTCGGCTTTGCGCTGACTGCCTTCTGGGTTACCTGTCTGACGGCCCGGAGACGAGATTGGATGCTTCGACCAGCTCGCTTCTCCGCCGCGATCTTCATCGCTGTCGGTATCATCCTGACCGTGGGGTTCGAGTATTACTATACCACTATCAGCCTGCGCTGGACCTATTCGGAACTCATGCCGCTTGTGCCACCACTCGGCACTGGGCTGAGCCCACTCCTGCAATGGATTTTCGTTCCGCCGCTCGTGATCTGGCTAACCCGTCGTCACCTTCTGGGGGCGCAGGCCATACGTGAGGCCGCTACATGAAGCTGCGATTGCGAAGACACGGACGCCGCAAACGGAAACAAGAAATTGAAAGGCTGGCTGACTATGGAGCATGATCATCATCACGCGGCGCCCGATATCCCCGCGGGGACCGAGACGGCAAAGGACCCGGTCTGCGGGATGACGGTTGCGGTCAAGCCGGACGGCCGCCACGCGGAGTTCCAGGACGAGACCTTCCATTTCTGCTCGGAAAAATGCCAGACCAAGTTCAAGGCGGATCCCTGGTTTTACGCGTCCGGCCGGGCTGGCGGGCAGAAGAAGGCCGCTCCGGCAAACACACAATATACCTGTCCGATGCATCCCGAGATCGTGCGCGATGCACCGGGGGCCTGTCCGCTCTGCGGCATGGCCCTGGAGCCGATGCTGCCCTCGGACGAACCCAGCGAGGAACTGACCGACTTCACGCGCCGGATGTGGATCTCGGCTGCGGCAGCGGTCCCGCTCGTCATCCTGACCATGGGCGAATTGGTCGCCTTGCCGGTGCGCGACTGGATCGGCCACCAGATCGCCAGCTATCTGGAGTTCCTGCTGGCGACGCCGATCATCCTATGGGCGGCCTTGCCGTTCTTCCGGCGCGGCTGGGACTCGCTGGTAAACCGCTCCCCGAACATGTGGACGTTGATCAGCCTCGGGGTGGCCGCGGCCTATCTCTATTCGATCGTCGCCACCTTCCTCCCGGGCGTCTTTCCCGAACAGTACCGGATGGGTCACGGCGTCGGCACCTACTTCGAGGCGGCGGTGGTGATCGTGACGCTGGTCTTCGTGGGCCAGGTCCTTGAGCTGCGGGCGCGAGAGCGCACCGGCGACGCGATCCGGGCGCTGCTGGACCTTGCGCCCAAGACTGCACGGCGCATCTTGCCGGACGGCACGGAATATGACGCGCCGCTGGAAAACATCATGGAAGGTGACCGGCTGCGCGTGCGCCCCGGCGATGCGGTCCCTGTCGACGGGACAGTGATCGAGGGTCGCTCGTCGCTGGACGAAAGCATGCTGACCGGCGAGTCCATGCCCGTCGAGAAGGGTCCGGGTGATGCGGTGACCGGGGCCACGATCAACAAGAACGGCAGCCTCGTGATGGAGGCGGGCAAGGTCGGCGCCGATACCGTGCTGGCACAGATCGTGACCATGGTGTCTAACGCGCGGCGGTCGCGCGCGCCGATCCAGGGGCTGGCGGATCGGGTTTCGGCGATTTTCGTACCGACCGTTGTGGGCATCGCGATCTTCGCCTTCGTGGTCTGGATGATCTTTGGCCCCGAACCGGCACTGGTTTTCGCCATCGCCTCGGCGGTGTCGGTACTGATCATCGCCTGCCCCTGTGCGCTTGGACTGGCGACGCCGATTTCGATCACCACGGCGGCAGGGCGCGGGGCACAGGCGGGCGTGCTGATCAAGGATGCCGAGGCGCTGGAACGCATGGCGGGCGTCGACACGCTCATCGTCGACAAGACCGGCACGCTGACCATGGGCAAGCCGAAGCTGACGGATACCGTGGCGCTTGGCGATTTGGCGGAGACGGACCTGCTTTCTCTGGCCGCAGCGCTGGAGCGCGGCTCGGAACACCCTCTGGCCGAAGCGATCGTCGAGGGCGCCGAGGCGCGGGGCGCGCAGCGTCAGGAGGCGACCGACTTCGAGGCCGTCACCGGCAAGGGCGTGCGCGGCAAGGTCGGCAGCCGTGCGGTGGCGCTCGGCAATGCTGCGATGATGCGGGAGATGGGGCTGGACACGGGCGCGGCCGAAGCCAAGGCCGACACTCTACGCGCCGAGGGCAAAACAGCGATGTTCGTCGCGGTCGATGGCACCCTCGCGGGCATTGTGGCGGTGGCCGATCCGATCAAGGACTCCACGGCGCAGGCCATTCGCGAACTGCACGCCCAAGGGCTGCGCGTCATCATGGCGACCGGCGACAACGAGCGTACGGCGCAGGCTGTGGCGGGCAAGCTCGGCATCGACGAGGTGCGCGCCGGTGTTCTGCCCGAAGCCAAGAAGGACCTCATCGACCAGCTGCGCCGCGAGGGCCACAAGATCGCGATGGCGGGCGACGGGGTCAACGACGCGCCCGCGCTGGCCGCAGCCGACGTGGGCATCGCCATGGGCACCGGCGCAGACGTGGCGATGGAGAGCGCGGGCATCACATTGCTGGGTGGTGACTTGATGGGCATCGTTCGGGCCCGCAAGCTGGCCCGCGCCACGCTGCGCAACATCAAGCAGAACCTGTTCTTCGCCTTCGCCTACAACGCGCTTGGCGTGCCCATCGCGGCGGGGCTGCTCTACCCGGTCACCGGCCTTTTGCTCTCTCCCATGATTGCAGCGGCGGCGATGAGCCTGTCGTCGGTCTCGGTGATCACGAATGCCTTGCGGCTCAGGCGAGTTGACCTCTGACCCGCCAGCACAACATCGAACCCCGAAAGGACAATCAGATGACCCAAGACACGTTTTCCCGTCGCACACTCCTGATCGGAGGTGTAGCCCTGTTCGCTGCATCGCCCCTGCGGGTTCTGGCACAAAGCGCCGCACCGGCGATCCATGTGATGAAGGATCCGAACTGCGGCTGTTGCTCGGCCTGGATCGAGATCCTCGAGCAAAACGGCTTCACCGTCACGACCGAGCCCAGCCTCGGGACACTGCTGATGCGCTACAAGCTGGATAATGGCATCCCGCAGGATATGGTTTCCTGCCATACGGGCCGCGTCGCGGGCTACATGATCGAGGGCCACGTCCCTGCTGCCGATATCCGTCGGCTGCTGTCCGAGCGTCCCAACGCGGTCGGGCTTGCAGTGCCGGGGATGCCCTACGGCTCCCCCGGTATGGGTCCGGAAACCCAGCGCGAGGCCTATGAAGTGTTCCTGATCCACCGCGATGGGTCGACAGAAGTCTTCTCGACCTATCCTGCTGCTTAGGGTCCGGGCGATATCCAGGCATTTTGCTCTGCCGGCCAAGCGGAGAGCCAAGGGCAATGCCAGTCGCTCAAAGTTGTGACGCCCAGCGAGGGTGATATTCGTCTACCACGAACGAGTGGGCATGCCGCCGCATGCCGTGTAAGTGCGGATGATCGAGCGGGAGGTTATCGTGGGTGTGCTCGAAGGCCTCCGGGTCCTCGCTTGGCCACAAGCGTAGCGCCGCGACGATGCCCGCACTCGCAAGGGCTGCCAGGACGCCAAGTGCTACGACCGGACCGAACCGCGTCATCAGCCAACCCGACAGTGGATAGGTGACCAGCCAGCAGGCGTGGCTCAGTGCGAATTGCGCGGCGAAGAGCGCGGGACGGTCCTCCGCATGGGCAGAACGGCGCAGGAGCCGCCCCGACGGCGTCAGAACAGTGGAATACCCCAGCCCCACAAGCAACCACGCGCCAAGCAGGACCGGCCAGACAAGTCCGATGGTCGCGGCCTCGGTTGCCAGCCCCAAAAGTGTCACCACCATCAGCGCGGCACCACCCACCATCACCGGGCGGTCGGGCATGGTGTCGAGCAGCTTTGGCAACAGCAGGGCCGCGATCATCGACCCTGCGCCAAAGGCGAACAACGTCCAGGCCAGCGCGGAGGCGTCCAGCCCCAGCGTGCTGCGCACCAGCACGATGGAGTTGACCAGCACCATTGCCCCTGCCGCTGCGGCGGCCATGTTCAGCGCCAGCAACCCGCGAAGACGCGGTGTGGCAAGGTAGATGCGAATGCCGCGGGTCGTGCGGTCATAGATGCTACGCGGCTGCGACTGTTTCGGGCTGGGCAGCAAGACCGAGACAATCAGCGCCGCGGAGGCCGCAAATCCGACCACTGTGCCGAGAAAGAGGGAGTTGTAGCTCATGACGGCGAGCAGCAGCCCGGCCAGCATCGGGCTGGCGATGTTCTCCAGATCGTAGGCCAGCCGCGACAGCGACAGCGCGCGGGTGTAGCGCGCCTCGTCCGGCAGCACGTCGGGGATCGTCGCCTGAAAAGTTGGCGTGAACGCCGCCGAGGCCGATTGCAGCAGGAAGATCAGGCCCATTTTTTTGCTGCCGCCAGAAGGTGCCGGTCAGGGTATGCGTGCATAATGCACGCGTCGTTCGTTTTCGCGTGATCGACCCAGGACGCCCACTGATCGTCGGGCGTGGTTTGTGGCTGGCCCGGCACCAGCAATACCTCATGAAAGGGACCAAAGCTGTCGTTGTTCGTCAGGACATGCCATCTGTCGCTCTTGCGGTGCAGGCGAGTCGCATGAGTCTTGTGAGCCGTCAGTTTGAAGGCGTTTCCTGCGAATTCTGTAACGTCCCGGAAGCGTTGCATCAGATAGGCCCCGAGTTCGGCACGCGATAGGATGCGATCACCGTCATGAAGCCCTTGTCCCTTTTGCCAATCGCTGAAATCACCACATGGCAAGGCCAGATTGAGGGGAATATTAACCTCTCGCAAGGGCGTGTTCAGCAGACTATGCCGGGTCTGGACAGGGTCGAAATTTGGTGCCGCACCTGTAAAGCAGCACGTCATCAAAGATCGTCAACTCAAGGGATCTGTCGCGCGCTGAGCGGCATCGTACGAGCGCCTCAATTGCGCCCAGCCCGCGGGGTCCGGTTCCGATAAGGGCAATCTTGATCGGAGGCGTTGAGTTTGCCATGGGCTATCCTTGATATCCTTCTGTCGCCTCGAGCAAAATTTCTTCGATTTCTACATTTCTGACAATATATGTAAATTCGCCGATCAATAGCAGTTTTGCCCTGCACTGCATTTACGTCCTCGTCTCATCGACACCACATTTCCAGTTGCGCGTCTTTCTGCGGCGCGGCGTGTTAGAGATGACTCAGTTTGTTTGATATATTCCAAGCCGTTTCTTAAATGGATTTCCCGCTCGGCTGCGCCGCGACCGAGTTTGGCAGGTCAATGGAACTTCGCAAGTAACGTTATACCGACACTCGCTAAAGCCGCAGCTTCAAAGCGGGAAAAAGATGCTGATCGCGAAGGACGAGGTCAGCCCTACGATCAGGTTCATCGGGACGCCGATCTTGAGGAAGTCGGTAAACCGATAGTTTCCGGCACCGTAAACCAGTGTGTTGGTCTGATAGCCGATGGGGGTCGCGAAGCTGGCGCTGGCGGCGATCATCACGGCGACTGCAAGTGGGCGCGGATCGACGCCCAACTCTGACGCCAGTGCGATGACGATGGGCGTGAATACCACGGCGACGGCGTTGTTGGTGACCGTCTCGGTCAGTATGGAGGCGGTGAAATAGACCGCTAGCAACGTCAGGAAAGGCGATAGCCCGGCAAGCAGCGGTGTGAGCATGTCGACGATCAACTCGACAGCCCCGGTATGCTCCAGTCCGGCGCCGACGATCAGCATGGCAAAGATCAGCACAAGGATCGATCCGTCGACAGATTGCCACGCCTCGTCGCTGTCGATGCAGCGCAGCAGCAGGATCGCGGCCACGGCGACCAGCGCCAGAATATTGATCGGCATGACATTCAGCGCCGCGAGAGCCACAATCCCCAGCAGCGCAATGATCGCAACGGGTGCCTGCCTGCGGCGATAGGCGCGGCCTGAAGGCTCGGTGACCGACGCCACGTCGCCGACCTCGGCCAGCGCGCGGAAACCGTCAGCGGGCCCTTCCAGCAAAAGCTTGTCCGCTGCGCGCAGGCGCACGCTCGACAGATCGGCTCCGGCGATATGGCCATGTCGGAACGCGCCCAGAACCCGCACGCCCGCGGTGTTTGATGCTCCTATGTTTGTCAAGGCGCATGGAGCGCGGTGATCGGCGCACAGAGGTTGCGGTATATCTCTCGCACGATGTATCGCTTGAGGCAGCGCACGATTTCCCGTCGCGTTTTTCCTTCCGCGGTTCGCTTGGCGGCATACGCCTTCGTCTTTTCGTCATCCCTCATGCGCACGATCGCCACGCGATATATTGCGGCGTTGGCCTGTCGGTTGCCTCCGCGGTTCAGGCGCATGCGGTTCGTCTTGCCGCTTGAGGCCGGGATCGGACAGACGCCACACATCTTGGCCAGCGCGGCTTCGGATTTGATGCGCTCGGGATTGTCTCCTACAAGGATCAGCATTTCGGCCACGGTCAACGTCGAGATGCCATGCGATTCCATCAGCTCGGGCGCTTTCGCGCAAACCATGCGCTTGAGTTCTTCTTCGTGGATCTGGATTTCCTCATGCAGTGCCAGCCAGCGGCGGGCAATTGCGCGCATCGACGCCTTGGCCGATGCGGTCGGGGAAGTGATCTTTCCTGGTCGGAGCGCCGCGATATGTCGGATCAACGAGATCGGTCCCCTGATCTGGTCGAGCGTATCACGCAACTCGACGGGCGCGTTGATGATCAATGTTTTCAGGGTGATCATCGCTTGCGACTTCGCTTTCACCGCGCTATCGCGGGCGACCTTGATGTGCCGGATCATTTCTGATGACCCTGCTTGCGTCTTGGCCAGAGCACTCGCTTGGCCGTTCAGCACCGATCTGGCGGCACTCTCTGCATCAAGGCCGTCAGTTTTGCCATGAAGATAGCGCAACTGGCGATTGGGGCGCATGACGTCGAGGACCGTGTGATCCTTTGTCAGAAGTTCTCTGGCCAGGCCCGCACCGTAGGAGCCGGTGCCTTCGATGCCGAAGGCCTTGACGCTCCCAAACCGGGTCGCCCACGCTTCCAGATCCCGATACCCTTGGCGGTTCGCCGGGACCGTCATGCCGCCGAGGCGGGCGCCCTGGACATTGATCGCGACAGCAATGTGGTTGGATTTATGCGTATCAACGCCGATGATGATCTGGTCCATGAATGCCCTTTCGCTGGAATGGCCCGGGCATCGGTCAAAGAGGACAGGACTGTGATGTTACGCAACCGTCAGGCTCCTATGAAGTCACATCTCGCCCGCTGCCGGGGCAACCTGATGGCCGACAGGTCAAACAAAAGACACGCGGTCATTCAAAGAATGAGCCAGACCATCAAGCTGCAATAGCACACTCACAGTCAAAGGAGTTGTCCGTCGATTTCATGCGGCGTCTCTGATTTCAGGGGCGCTGGTTTCGGTTTCGGGGTTCAGCCATACTGGTCCGGCGGGTTGCCAGTTTCGGGTTTTACCTGACCAGCGTTCCGGGTTTTGCGCGCGGGCATTTGCATAGAGTATGGCGCGGTTGGCGAGCGTTGCACGATCATGGCCGGCGTGGCGCGCATCTGGCGTGACGAAGCGGATGGCGCTGTGCAAGTGCTCGCCGTTATACCAGCTTGCGAAGGATTTCACCCAGGCCTGTGCCTCGGCCTTTGCGGCAAACCCCTTGGTTGGCCAGTCCGGGCGATATTTGCAGGTTCGGAACAGCGCCTCGGAGAACGGGTTGTCGTTGCTGACGCGCGGGCGGCTGTAGGACGCGGTGATGCCCAGTTTTTCCATGGTCGTCTTCATCGTCGCGCCCTTCATGGGGCTGCCATTGTCAGCATGCAGGACCAGCGGGCGCGTGATGCAGCCCTCGGACAGGACAGCCTGTCTGATCAGGGCGGACGCCAGATCTGCGCCTTCGCGTTCATGGACTTCCCAGCCGACGATTTTCCGGCTGAAGATGTCCACGATCAGGTAGAGGTAGAAGAACATGCCCAGCACCGGCCCGGGCATCCAGGTGATGTCCCAGGTCCATACCTCGCAGGGCCCGCTGGCCTGGTAGCTGGCAGGTGGCTTGCGCCGGACGGGTTGCCTTGCCCGACCACGGTGATGCTGCTGTCCATCCGCGCGCAAGATGCGGTAGAAACTCGATTCCGAGGCCAAATATCGCCCCTGATCGGCCAGTCTGGGCACGATCTGGCTCGGCGGCAGGCTGGCAAACTCCGTCGAATTGCAGACATCCAGCACGGCCGCGCGTTCAGCCGCGCTCAGCTTGTTGCGAGGGTCGGGGCGCGGCACGAGGGGCCTCTGATCGGCATGAACCTGGCCGTCCCTTGTCCATCGCCTGAAGGTTCGCTCACTGAACTCCAGCTCGGCACAGGCCTTGGCGCGCCGCGCGCCAGCGGTGACAGCCTCTTCGATCAGCAAGGTGGCGGTTTGGCGATCCGGGGTGCTGATCATGCGTCCTCTCCGTCCCCCCAGATCGCCGCAGCCTTTTTTCGCAGAACCAGCAGCGCTGCGGTTTCGGCCAATGCGCGGTCCTTGCGGACCAGGTCCCGCTCCAGATCCTTGACCCGCTTTTTCTCCTCTTTCGTCGCCTGGCTGATCCGGGCCGAGCTGCTGCGGTCCCAGTCATTCGCCTGCTCGCAGGCCGCCCGCCAAGCCACGATCTGCGCCGGATAAATCCCGCGCTTGCGGCAGTATTCGCCCAGGTCGGCCTCGTTCAAGGAAGCGGTTTCAAGCACCGCTGCGAACTTGTCACACGAAGACCAACCCTCGGGCCCGGCATCAGCATCGGGCAAAAGCTGCCCCTTGCGCCGCGCCTTGGCGCGCCAGTCATAAAGTGTCGCCTCGGAAATCCCTTCCTCCTGCGACAATTGCCGAATGGCTATGGCATTCGGCGGCAGCATCCGCTTCAGCACTGCCAATTTTCGTTCCGGTGAATATCCCACGTCATCATCCTATCCCGCCCACCTGAGAAATAGAGGAAAAACAGAGCGGCGGACAACTACGCTGACACAGGGGGCCCGCATTGCGCCCAAGCGCCAGATCGGCAACGCTGCGCCCGACAGTGTGGCGTCTGGGGGTTACGATGGCTTCGGCCGTCAGTAGCTCCGCATCGGGATCGGGCTCCGATGTGCGCCGCATCCCGACCTGCAGCCCCGCATTCTCAGCAAAGGTCAGCAGCTCGGATGTGGTGGTCACCACGATAACAGAATCCCCCTTTTGTAGAATGCAGTCCTCCAGATCGTTCCGATTGATCTTGCCAGCCCGTTTGACGCCCCTGACCTGCACGCCATCGCGCTGAAAATCAGCGATCTCGCCCAGCGGGACATCGATATTTGGATATGCTTCGAGGATCATGATTTCCGACAGGAACAGGGTGTCTCTATCGCCGCCGGCGTCGCCGCCCGCCTTGCGGTGCGGCAGCAGCCAACGCCCGAGGACCAGCAGGGTCACGCTGCCTACGGCTGTGGCGGACAGACCGACGGGCGCGATCTCGAAGATGGAAAACGGCTCCATTCCGTTTTCGCGTGCGATGCCGTCGACGATGATGTTCGTGGATGTCCCGATCAGCGTGCAGGTGCCGCCGAGGATCGCCATGTAGGAGAGCGGAATCAGCAGCCGCGTCGGCGCCAGTTTCAGGTTGTTCGCCAGCCGGATGACCACCGGGATCAGCACCAGCACGACCGGCGTGTTGTTCATGAAGGCCGAGGCGGCGACCGCCGCGACCAGAAAGACCGCGATCGCCAGCACGGGGCGATCCTGCGCACGCGTGATCACCAGATTTGTCAGCGCATCCAGCACGCCAGTGCGCACCAGCGCGCCCGAGACGATGAACATTGCCCCGATCGTGATGGGGGCCGAATTCGAAAATACCCCCATTACCTGATCGTAAGGCACCAGCCCCAGCACGATATAAAGCGCCGCCGCGCCGGACGCGGTGACTTCGGGCGGGAATTTTTCCAGCGTGAACGCAACAAAGAGAAGCAGCAGGATCCCGAGCGCCAGATAGGGGGCATTTTGCCCGACAAGATCGATCATTGCGCAGCAGGCTCCCGTGGATCATGCATGAGTGAGAATGTCATGGCACGTCTGGTGGACGGCTCAACGACGCGATCAATCGGCACTGTCGCGCCCATGCGCCTTGGCCTGTTCGCGGGCACTGGGATGAGCGGAAGAGACGAACGGCACCTCGCAGACCTCGGCTGCGACAGCTTCACCCGAGCGTTCGGCATAGGGTTCAGGCAGCTCAACCATCAATTCGGTGCCGATTTCGGATTTATCCCACGGAACGCGCGCCAGCGCGATGTTGGTCTGTAACTCCGGCAGCCACCAGGGTGAGGTGACATAGCCGCAGCGCGTTCCCTCCTTGTCCGACACCAGCCAGAAATCGGGCGCGTAGTCGGTGATCGGCTTGCCGCCCATCTTCAGCCCCACCATCGTCAGGGCAAATGGATAGTCGCCCGCCTCGATCCGTTCGCGCTGCTTTTCCAGCGCCTCTTTGCCGATATATTCGGCGGATTTCTTGCGCGGCACCTGATAGGCGAGATTGACTTGGAACGGCGACGTTTCGGCGTCCATGTCCTGCCCCCAGCTGAGGATACCGGCGGCGATACGGCGATGATGGCCCGGTGCGATCACCCGCAGCCCATAGCGCGCGCCGATGCCGCGGATCGCATACCAGACCCGCTCGGCATTGAGAGTGGAATCGCGCACATAGACCTCGTAGCCTTTTTCACCGCTGAACCCGGTCTGACTGATCAGCACCGGGCAGCCGTCTATTTCTGTTTCCATGAGACCGTAATAGGGCAGATCATTCAGTTCTGGCCCGACGACATCCACCATCAGCTTTTGTGACAGCGGTCCTTGCACCTGCAATGGCGACACGTCCAATTCATCGATCTCGATATCCCAGCGGCGGGGTGTGTTCACGCCCTGAAGCCACAGCATCAGGTCTGTATCGGACAGGGAGAACCAAAATTCATCCTCGGCCAGCCGCAACAGCACCGGATCGTTCAAGATACCGCCCTTGTCGTTGCACAGGATGCAGTATTTGCCCCGCATCGGCGCAATCCTAGTCGCATCGCGGGTGATGACGGTGTTGACGAAATCCTCGGCATCCGAGCCTTTGACGCGGATCTGACGTTCGACGGCGACGTTCCAAAGGGTCACGCCCTGAACCAGCGAGCGATATTCTGCCATCGCGCCGCCTTCTTCGGGACGGACATAGCCGCGCGGATGATACATGCGGTTATAGACAGTGGCGCGCCAGCATCCGGCCTCGACCGAGAGATGCCAGAAGGGCGATTTGCGCACGCGTGTTGAAATCAACATCTCGACCGGCGTGCGGCCCGACTGGCGTAGGTTGACGGGCACGATCCGATCGGACTGATCAACCCCGGGAACGTTTGGGTGGGTTCTGCGGTTCTCGGACATGATGTTTTCCTTTCAACCGACATTCCCCAAATGGCCTGCCGCTTGAAGCGAAAATTGCCTGACAGGGCCCAGTGGGTCAAGCGTATTGTGCTCGTGATGGCCGCGACTGCCGTGCGAGGACGCCGATTTGGGCGGATCGGGCCGTGAACCGGCGTCATCCTGCGGCAACGACTGCGTTTTTCAGCGCGGCAGGCGGACCTGTCCAGCCGCTTTCGTTCGGTTTGGGCCTGGTTTTTTTCACGCGCATGAGGGTGGCGCTCGCAATCGGTGGATCGCGGCAAGAATGGCGCGGACCATCGGGCCGGTGACCGCGACTTCGGCAAGCTGGAAGGTGATGGCGCGGGCGTGACGCACGACGCGGGCCCCCATCTTGATCAGCTTGAGCTGGAGGGATGTCAGCGACCAGTCAGCCATGGCCTCTGGGAGCTCGATGCAGCGCAGGAACGTTGCCAAGTTGTAGGCAAGGGCGTGCAGTTGCAGCCGGACCTCGTTGTCACGAAACCGCTTGCATGACAGCCGCGTCCAGCGGAAGGCGTATTTGCCTTCCTTGATATGCTGCTCGGCGGTGCCACGCTGGTTGTAGAAGCGCACCACCCAGTCCGGGTCCATCGGCATATTGGTGACGATGAAGCCGACTTTTGGGAACAGCTCGCCCGGATGCCATTCGATCTTGGCGATCACCCGGCGTGGCTTATCCCAGCTTTGCGCCTGATACTCGATGTCCTCGTAGATGCGCTTGACCTTGGTCAGCGACGGACGCCCCACAGGCCGGGCCAGTTGATGCGCGATCTTCTCCTTGAGCACTGCATTGGAGGGCAACCGGATGGTGTAGAAATAGCCCGTCTCTTCCAGCCGCGCGTAGATCGCAGGGATCGCATAGGCGGCGTCGGCACGGAAGAAGCGCATGAGGTCGCGCTTGGCATATCGGGCGATGACAGGATCGAGCACATCCTGCCAGCCGTCAGCACTGTGGACGTTGCCATTGCGCAGGGCACAGCGCTCCAGCATGCCGAACTGGTTGAACAGGAAGTTTGGGTGATAGCAGGTGCAGTCAAAATGCCCGTTCCAGGCCGAGCCCTCCTGGTCGCCATGGGTGGGGCTGACAGAGCTGTCCATGTCCAGCACGATATACTTCAGCCCGTTGCGGTCGTGGAAGCGGTCGATCCATTGGCCGTTCAGGTCTGCCAACGCCGCCCGGTTCTCAGCCAAGGCCAGCGTCTCGGTCTCGAACCGCCCCATTTGCGAGGCCGAGGCAGCCTGTGTATCGACAGCCCGACCACCGACAACCTGACGCATCACGGGATCGAGCGCGAGACGGTCGGCATCGTTGACGTCCTCGTATCCGGCCAGCCGCCCGAACACTGACTGCCGGAACAGCCCGTCGAGCCGATGGACGGTGTTCTTGCCGGTGCGGTTATCGCGTAGCGCCTCTGACGCAAGGCCCGACAGCCCGAGCGCGTCATCGAGCTCGCGCATCACCAGCAAGCCGCCGTCCGAACTGATCTGCGCACCCCGGAACTCCAGCCGCACGCGGCGGTCGAAATCGACCCGATCACCCCGATCCGAACTCGCACCCTCTGGGTGATCCATAAAACACGTCCCTCTCAGCCATCAACACTATGATTTATATAGGAAATAACGAGTTCAGGACAGCGAAATCACAGATTTACTTGGGGAATGCGGGTCAGGATGTAGACCTGCCAGACTTCCGTGACGAAAGGCAGGCAAAGCGCCACGCCCGCCCGCACCAGATCCAGCCCCACCAGAAGTGCGCGCCGGTTCACCCGATTGGCAAACGCGCCTGCGATAGGAGCGATGCCGACATAGGCGACCATCTTGATGGTGAAGACCGTGCCCAGCACCATCGCCGCGTTGTCGCCTGCCAGATCGTAGGCCAGAAGCCCGAGCGCGACCGTGGCAAGACCCGTGCCCAGAAGGGCGACGACCTGCGCTGCGAAGAGATGGCGGTAGGTTCGATCGGCAAGGACGTCCAGCACGGCGGTGACCTCAGAGGTATCGTGAAATGGCTTTCAACTCGTCGCGATCGGCAGGCGAATGCTCGGCGTCGAGGCAATGATCCAGGTGATCGTGGATCAGGGCGCGCTTGGCGTTCACGACGGCTTTTTCGACTGCCTGCATCTGTTGCGCGATCTCGAGGCAGGGCTTTCCAACCTCGATCATCTCGATCACGGCGCGAAGATGCCCATCGGCGCGCTTCAGCCGGGCAACGAGAGCGGGATGGGTTGCATGCACATGGGGCTTTGTCATAGAACGACGCTATCCTCCCCCAGGGGATAGAGCAAGATGGCACGACCAACGTGCCGCGAACTTAAAACGAGCAGGCAGGCAAACCGGTGAAACCCTTGCGAACATACGGACGAAGTGTGCTTGCGGCGCTTCTTTGCCTGTCGCTTGTGGTCTGGTCCATCGCGCCAAGCACAAGCCACACTCCTTCGGTGTTCGATGTTGTTGCTGACCATGCTGAAATGATTGCGGAACACGGCCATTCGCACGGGTTCGAGGAGGATCTTTACTGGGCGCTCCATGGACACAGCCATGATGTGGCCGACCATGATCACAGCCAGGCCCTTCTCGCACTTCGCGCAAGCGCGCACCCATCCTGGGGATACCGGGATAATTTCCGGCTTCACCCGTCTTCAAGCGGGCCGCATCGCGCATATCTGATCGAACGACCTCCGCGCGCCTGATCGGCGCGGCCTCCGCGCAGCTTCACCGATCAGTCAACAAAACACACCGGAGATCCACCATGACCTTAACTTCGCGGGTCCTGCGGGCCTTGGCACCACGCCAGATGGCCACGCTGACCTTCATTATGCTGGCGGCATTCATGCTGACCGTCAGTCAAGCTCTTGCCCACAACGTCACTGCTGGCGACGCGGGCTATATTCAGGAAATCTGGGGGGTGAAGATCATCCCCTTCATCTATCTCGGCGCCAAACACATGGTGACCGGCTACGACCACATCCTGTTCCTGCTCGGCGTTGTCTTCTTTCTCTACAAGATGAAGGACGTCGGCATCTATGTCAGCCTGTTTGCCATCGGCCATTCGGTCACGATGCTCTTGGGCGTCTGGTATGGCTGGGGCATCAATGCCTACATCATCGACGCGATCATCGGCCTGTCCGTGGTCTACAAGGCGCTCGACAACCTCGGCTATTATCAAAAATGGTTCGGCTTCCAGCCCAACACAAAGGCCGCGACGCTGATCTTCGGCCTGTTCCACGGTACGGGCCTGGCCACCAAGATCCTCGAGTATGACATCCCGCAGGACGGGCTTCTGGCGAACCTGCTGGCGTTCAATGTCGGCGTCGAGGTGGGCCAGTTGCTCGCGCTCGCCGTGATCCTGATCGTCATGGGGTATTGGCGCCGCCATCCCAACTTCATGCCTCAGGCTACCGTCGCAAACCTGGTGATGATGGGCCTCGGCATCTGGCTGACCGGCTATCAGATCGCCGGTTACATCGCCTCATCATAAGCAAAGATTGGATACCCACATGAACAACGCACCCAAACCGAACCTTGAAGATTTGCCGACCAAGGCGCAACTGTTCCGCTCCAGCATCATCGCGGGCATCGGAGCGGTGGTGATCCTGGTCACCGTTTACCTGCCCGCGGAACATGCCATCGACCCGACCGGAGTTGGTCGCGTGCTTGGCTTGACGGAAATGGGAGAGATCAAGGTCCAGCTTGCCGAAGAAGCCGAGGCGGATCGCTTGCTGGACGAGCAGCATGCCTTGGATCAATCCTCCAGCGTTCTTGACGCCGTCTTCGGCCTGTTCGTCGGCACAGCCCACGCGCAGGACGCACAGCAGACGTGGCAGGACACCGTAACCTTCGTTCTGGAACCCGGCGGCACCGCTGAAATCAAGATGACGATGGAAGCCGGAAACGTGGCCGAGTACGCGTGGACAGCGGCCGGAGGGCGGGTCAACTTTGACCTGCACGCTCACAGCGGCGGTGAATCGGTCGACTATGAGCGTGGCAGCGGCCAGACGTCGGGCGAAGGCAGCATCGAAGCTCCCTTCGCCGGGGACCACGGGTGGTTCTGGCGGAACCGGGACAGCACGCCGATCACGATGACAATCCAGTTGCGTGGCGAATACAGCGACGTCGTAGAGACTTACTGAAGCCCCCTGCGCCTGCGGCCTTCCGCAGGCGCAGATTTCCGCCCGGGCTTCAATCGCAAGCCCGGGCTTGATCACGCATGACGTTGTAGTCGGCGAGCATCTCGGCGATGGACGATCCGTCCGGAAGAATCCCGAGTTCCTCGGCCGCACGCGCCTGGAACTCACGGGTGTACTCCACCACTGGTGGGCAGACAGTGGCGATGCGAGGTTCAGAAACCCCCGTCGCGCAGCCGGTCAACCAGCTCGTCGCGATCACGAGGACGGCTAGCCGCCGCCTCAAACATCCGGCGTTGAATTTCATTGGCATTCTCTGTGGTTTCGAGACGTTCAGCGATCCGCCCGACGTGCTCGCCGGAACCGCGGACCGAAAGCAAGAACAGGACGATGGCGACAGCCATAGCTCCGTAGCGCAAAGCGGCCCGCGCCGATGGGCTGGCGGCGATCCCGCCGAAAATGGTCGCGATCATCTCTTCCCCCGTTTCCAATCATCAAGCCGGGCATAGATCGTGACCGCGATCCCTCCGAGCGCCACGGCGATGAACACCCATCGGAGTGTGTCGAGGTATGGCACCAGCGGCAGAACGGCGGCCTGCATGTCAGCCAGGACATTCTGCGCGACCTCGACACCGGCCGCACCTACAGTCGCAACCCCCGCCGTCCCGGTGCCTTTCAGTGTCCGGCTTTGCGCCAGCACCTCCCGCGCCTGTGGGGCCTCGGTTGCAAAAGCGGTCGCCCGGATCGGGAACCGCTCACCCCATGAACGCGCTGGGCCCAGATCGATATGCATGAAGCCAGTGCGAGGATATGTGCCAAAGCCAAGGAAACCCACAGCACGGGCGGCTTCCGCGAATTTCACCGGATCATGGTTTGACATGGCGATATCAAAGGCTGTGCCATCCATGTGCTTTGAAGCCTTCGCTCCGCCAACCGCGCGATTGTGCTCAGGACTGCGATAGGCGGAGCGCACGATCAGCGGCTTGCCCAGCCGGTCGCGGAGCGCCTGAAGCTTGTCCAATGCCTCCGGGTGCAGCTTCAACTGGCCCGTGCCGCGGCAGGCGATCTCAGCCGGGCTGAAGTTGGGCCAGCGCCACAGAGTATCGGGGACATCACGAAAATGACGGAAAGTGCGGATGGGATCGGACACCGGGTTCTCCAATGAGGTTGGGAATGACAGGGAACGACCTGCAGCCCGTGAGGCTGCAGGGGATAAAGACGGGTGAATGCAGAACAGAACAGTTGGCATGGCGAGAGAGCCGGTGCCGGTAGCGCGTACGAGTTTCAGCCGCCGTGGCCGAACACCTTCAGCTTCAGCGCAATCCCGGCGAGCAGTGCGAGGATGACGCCGGTGGTGATGATATGCACCGTGGTCTGCACGGCGGTGCGGCGCACAAACCGGATCGAGGCCAGCAGGCTGCGCAAATCACGGATGTCGAGCGCGGCCTCGCCACCATCGAGCCCAACATCGGCCAGCGCGCGTTTTGCGCCTTCCTCGGCCGCACGCGCCAACAGTTCTTCGAACTCGGCGTCTGGCATGCGGACATGGCCCTGCCCGGAGCGGCGCGGGCTCATACGGACAGGATCCCGGCTTCCGTGGGTAGGGTCAGATCGCTCCAGGGGCTGTTATCGACGGGATTGAGCGCCCACGTCGAATAGACCGACGCTGGAGCGATGATGGGCAACGTCACAGCCACCGCATCATGGTTAACGCCTCCCATGCGCAGGAACCCTGCCGTCGCTTGCGGCCCATCGGTTCCCGCCTGTGCGATCTGCTTGAGATGCACGCCTGCTACTGCCGAGATGGCTGCCGGGCCGGTGGGGCCGCTTAGGGAAAAGGAGAGACGCTGGGCCGGAAGTGTGCTGGCAACGCGGGATGCAAGATTACCATCCTTGAGCGCATCGACGCTGCCGATTAGCTCGTTGTAGGTCGCCACAGTATTAGGAACACGGCGGACGAAGCGGCGTCCAATGGTGGAAACACCGTCGAGGAGCGCGATATGGGCATAATACCATGTGAAGTTGGAGAATGAGCCGTGCAATCCGCCATTGCCGAAGACCAGATGCGCCGGCTTGCCCTTGCCAGCCGTATTGGCCGCCGTGGCCGTGCTCTGCAGCACACCGTCGACGAAAAATTCGATGGTGATGTCGGTATCGACCGCCAGCCGGACATCGACCCATTGCGGCTGGCCGCTGGTGGCAAAGTAGCTGGACGATCCCTGCAGGGTCGTGTCGCCATGGGCTTCGGCATGATAGCGGTTGGTGCTGCTCAGCGGCCGGACCCGGGCAAGTAGACCATTGCTGGCGCTGAAGAAGTCGAGGAAGGCCGCACTGGCTTCTATAATGTTATGCGCGTCACTGCTGGGCGGCACGTAGCGAAACCCAAGCCACAGATCGCCCGTCGGTGAAGCATGTGTGATCCTGAATGGCGCATAGACGCTGCGCGCGCCGGTGAACCGCAGTGTATTGACGTCGAGGGTTGCGTCAAACCCTGCAGTGACTGTGCTGAGATAACCCGAGATGCCGGAGATATCCGTGGGCTGATGCCCAAGATGCAGGATGTGTGTCATGGCAGTTCCACTTCGATGTAGAGGGTTGCGTGTGCGGCGGTGAGCAAGCTGCTGCCGCCATGCTCGATAAAGATCGATGCGACAGAGTTGGTCAGGCGGCTATCGCCACCCATGTCGATCCAGAGATCGGCCGCCCCAATGGTCAGGTTCTTGTCCCAGGCAAACTCAAGGTAAGCATGTGCCTCAAAGATGCGCAGGTCCGGTTCTTCAAAGCCCAACGCGCGCACGCTGGGCGGGACCGGATAGCTGAACTGCGAGGGCTGGGAGCGTAGGGTACCGCCGTCGCCGGGATTGCGCCCGTGGACCTGCGGATAGAAGGCAGCGCTGCCACCTGCAGTCCAGGTGGGTGCCCCGCTCACCGGATCGTCGCGCCAGACACCGTTCTTGCCGATCCACAGACTGGCGGCGGCGGGGTCTAGCACGAACATCAGCACATCGGCTGCCCCGAAGGGGGCAAGCCCAGTGAGACGCTGACTGGCCGAGGCGGTGTTCGAGGACCAGAGCGTGCCATTACCACGATAGCCGATCGAGCCAAGCGTGATCGGGTTGTTGCCGGTGTCGAATTCATCGCGCTGCGCATCAGAGACGACGCCCATGTAGCCGTCGAAGCTGGCGGCCCCACTTGCGGCGCAGAGCACCTCCCAATAACGCCGCCCGTCCGAGGGCAGGATCGCCTTCGCGGTGGGGACCCAGCGCTGATAGTTGGACCCGCCCGAGGTATTTATGGCGGTCTGATTGCCATCTGACAGCGTGTAGCCCGGTGGCTGTCGCGTCACGTCGAGTTGCCAGACAAAGCCGATATCGACCGGCGGCGCGGTATCGCCGCCTTGCACCAGGATTGCCGCGCGCATCATGAACAGGCTCACGTCACGGCCCCCGCCAGTGCGCCCTGAACAACCCAGGCATCCGCCCCGCGCTTCACGAGGGCTGCGCCCGACCATTGGCCATCGAGCGCGACCGAGCCGCCTGTTACGCCGTTAAGCGTGACCCCAGTTGCTGCCGCGACAGTGGCGATCCCGGCGCCGACCTGCGTGACATTGACCAGTGTGCCGATCTCGAAGGGCACGGTCGCCTCGGGCGGGATCGTGACGGTGACGGCCGACGAACCAGTTGTCTCGAGAATGCTTCCCAGATCGACGGTTTCCAGCGTATGGCTGGTGGCCGTCAACGTCCGGATAAGCACCACACCGGGACGCGGCACCTCGACCCATGCGCCGCCCGTGAAACGGACATGCCGCGCTTCGTCGCCGATCCAGACCTGCCAGCCCTCCTCAGGGGTCAGGTAGACCCATGCGGCCACCCCGGCTGGCGACTGGTCCCAGAGGGCGAGCGCGTTGGCATTGGCGCCTGCTGTGGCGGGCACGATGGCGATCTGTCCCGCCGTGCCGGTGACAGGCAGTGCGGCAGTCCGCGATGTGGCACGCCCCTGAACCAGTGCCGAGAGGCGACGCAGGTCTTCGCTGAGGCTGGTGCCCCAATCGCGCTGGCCGGAGTCATAAAAGGCGCGCAGCCCCAGCCCCGGCATGATCCGTTCGGGCATGCTTGTCCTCGCTTGTCGTTGAGAAGGTGGAAGTGATGCTGTTTGTGATCGCGCTCAGCTGCCCCAGAGAAAGCCCCAGCCACGATCCCATCCGGCGGCGAAAGGCGCGGTCAGCTGGTACCGGCGCGCTTCCCGGTCGGTGAGCCAGCTGCCTCCGACCAACCGGCGCGATCGGACGGCGATGTCAATTTCAGCCGTGCGATCCGGCGCGCCGGTTTCGGGGATGGCCTCGGGCGCCAGCGTCCAGCTTGTGCCGCTGCCAGCGTCGATGACGATGCTGGGCGGCATGATGGCCACGCCGGTGTCAGAGTCAATCCAGCGCACCTCGATCGCATAGCCGACGCCCGGCTCCGGCCCGATGGAGCCGCCCGTGTGATCGACGATGACCGGGCTGGTCTGGGTGAGGCGATCGCGATGGGCCCACGTCAGAACCAGATCACCGGCCACCAACACATCGACATCGGGCGTGTAACTACCATTGCCTTGCACCCGCCCGGGCGGCAGGGGTCGGATGGCCCGTCTGTTCAGCGTCACGCTGTCTTCCGGGGCCAGCGCAAAGGCGAGCGTGCCGCGGCCGGTCTCGGGCAGTAACCGCACCGCAAGTGCTTCTCCCGCCGCCCAGCTTTCTTCAGTGATCCGCGCACCTTCGTCAAAGAAGACCACCGGCGTGCCTGCCGCATGCGCGCGCGGTACGGTGTCGAGGCAGCCCCGGGCTACGGTGAGGGCTGTGGAAGTGATCCCGTCGACGCGGACTAATTCGCCGTCGATGCTGGCCAGCGTGCCAATCCCGACCTCGCCAATGTCGCGCCACCCAGAGACGGGGATGACTCGCGCCTCCGGATCGTCCGACAAATCGGCCGACAACAACGCCGTCGGCGCGAATGCGACCACGCCCTCCTGTGCAGGACCGGTACCAGGGTCGATCCAGAGTTCTGCCACCAGCGCGTCGGCGCTGGGACGTTCGCCAGTAGCGACCAGCGCGCCCGCATCCGGATCCTCTGACAGAATGCGGTCGGCCTCGCTGTGGCCCAACTCGCGGACCAGCAGCCAATACGGGGCCTCCGCGACCATGCGCCGGGTCAGCGCCCGTGGCGGTGCGGCGACTCCTGTGCCAGTGGGCATGCGCCCGCCAGCAATGGCGGTGGCCCCCAGTGCAAAGACATCCTCGGCGAGCTTGAGGCGGATACCGTTGTCGCGGCCGTCGCCCTGGCCGATCTCAGAGATGCGCATGACGACGTCATTGAGTCCCAGCCGACCCGACTGCAGCCGGATCACATCGCCGGGCCCGAGGTCCGCGCCTTGCCGGTTCACCACGATCTCGCCCGACAGCAGCGGCACCGAAAGGGCCCGCAGGTCGCGCTCAGCCACGCGGATCGCCAGCCCCTGATAGCGGATGCCCGGATAGTCCAGTGTGGTCGCGATGACTTCGCCCATGGCCTGAACCCTGGCCGTGTCAGTCACGCTGACCGCACCCGTGTCATCCGTCCAGGCATCAGTGAAGCGCACGGTGACGCTGTTCACGAGGTCCGAGGGCGCGCGCCGCCCCAGCCGACCCCAGTCCACAACATTGGTGTCGTCGAAGAGTGGCAGGCTGGCCGCGACATAATCCGCCCGGATGAGCTTGAGCTCCCAGAGCCCGGTGCGCCGGTCGATGAACAGCGTGGCGTCGATGTGGTTGAGAACGCTGCCGATGAAATCCTCGATGGAACTGTCCTGTTGCCAGATCAGCGAAAGGCCGAACCCCTCGGTGTAGAGCGTATCCGCCGCGCCGGTAAAACTCGCCCCGATCTCGACTGTGGAATAGCCCAGACCCCAGTCGCGGTTGGTCAGGCATTCGCGGATGATATGCGCGGGGTTCATATCGGGCCCGTTGCCGAAGGCCCCGCGCAGGGAGGCGACCAGCGCCTGCGGGTTCCCGGGCGGGATCACTGGCACGCCGTCGACAGGCGTGTTGTCGATGCGCGCGGTGAAGGTCGTGTTGGTCAGCGCGATGTTGAAGCCGAAAATGTCTGCCGGCGGCAGGGTGGCGATGGTGGTGACTGCTGTATCAACCGAGGAGACTGGTGATGGCTCACCATCTGTTACGAAGATGACAATCCTGCGCTTGGACCCGCCACCGGCAAAAAAGGTCGCTGCTTGTGAAAAGGCTGCGTTAAAGCTGGTGCCGCCCGAGGTGCTGTTTGACAGCGCCAGCATCCAGGCCTCGAGCGCTGCATAATCGTCTGGACCCATGTCGCGCCGTTCGATCGCGCCTGCGACGCCCGCGTTCCACAGCACGATGCGTATGTCATTGGGCCGGTCAGGATCGACACTCGCCCCGATCTCGCGGATCAGCGCCGCGACGCCCGCCTTCTGCGCCGCCATACGTGTTCCCGACATCGAGCCCGAGACATCAAGTGCTACGTAGATCGCCGCATCCGAGATATTGGCCTCTGGCACGATGGGGGCCTTGCCTGGATACCATTGTACTGAACCCGCTTCGCCGGTCAGCACCCGGGTCACGCGCACGGCCCAAGGCTTCAGATAAGGGTTGATGCCGAGATACACCTGCCGCAGCACCAGGCTGCAAAGCCCGCGATAGGCTGGCACATCTCCATTTATGCGTGCCGCAAGATAGTCGTTCTGCCCCTGGCCCGGCCCGCCCATCAGCACATCGACATTACCGACGATCCCACCCTCACGGCTTTCTCCACCAAAGAGGTCTGGCTTGTCGATCCGGATGCGCCCACCACCCGCACCGGCATTACTGGCGGCAGTCGTTGCCTCGAACACCTCAACCGACTGCGCCGGGAAGCTCAGTCCTTCGGGGAGGACGGACCAAGAGGTGACATTGCTGGCGGCATTGAAGGCAACGCCGCGCAGCGTGACCGTCTGGCTCGCGCCATTCGCCAGCCGCAAGCGGTAGTCCCGGCCGATCCGCACCCCGGCCCGCGTCCCCAAAAAGTTGGTTGTGGCGCCAGTGTCGCCTGCGAGGGCGGCGGTGGCGACCATGCCCGCAACCGTGCCGATGCGCACTTCGACTGCCGCGCCACCGCCCGAGACACTGCTGCCTGTGGTGACTGACCAGGCAGTGCGGCGGTCGACAAGGATCTCCCGGATCGCATCGATCGGCCCGTGGCAAAGCGCCATATGCATTCCGAGCGAATAGCGAAAACCGACCGTCTGCGCCTTGCTACGCCCGCCCATCGCTGGCCTCCATCGTTGCGGCGCGCGTTTTGGCGACCTGAATTACTGGTTCCACCAGCGCGTCATTGGTGGCGCGCAAGCGATCAGCGTCTATCCCGTGGGTCAGAAAATCCTGCCAGTCCAACCCATGACGGCGGAACCATGGCCGCACACCGGCGAGGCAATAGCGAGCATCGCGAAGGTCATGGATTGTCACGCGCGTCACTTCTTGCCGCCTTTCTTCTTGATCGGGTCCACTTTCAGATCCCCCGCCCAGACCACGTTGGGTCCGGTGATCAGCACGGTGCCAAAGATGACCGGGATTGGGCGGCCTTCCTCGGCCGTGGGCAGGCTGAAATCATCAAGCCCCGCAGCGAGAGGCTTTTCGACCTTCGGGCGCGGGCTCAGCGCATAGGATATCGCCGAGAGCACCAACCCGAGAACGAGCTGCGCGATGAAGTTCCAGACCATGATGAATTCTCAGACGATAGAGCCGCCGCCGAAGGGGTTGCGGCCGGGGATTTCGGGAAAGCCCCCGAAGTTCTCGAGATTGCCGAACTTGGCCGCGCAGGTGCTGGCGCGCAGATCGCAACCCGGGGCGATGTCGGCGAGGACTGGGAGGGGGTCGCCCGTATCCGGGTCGACTTCCGGCATGGTGAGCGCTGCGGCCAGTTCCGGCATCGGGCGCGAGAGCGTTATGGTCCCGGCTGAGTGGCCATTGATGAACCCGAGTTGCGTTCCGAACCGCAGCACACCGCCGCGATACCAGCCGTTCGGTGCGTTGGCAGCTTCGGGGATTGTCACCGACGATACGCCATTTGCAGTGGCTGTCACTGTGCCTGTAAGCCAGGAAAGCGCGATGTCGAGCCCACAGCCCCTTCCGTAGAGGGCATGACGGCAGAGCCGCTGGTATTTTGCCCGCACACCCGCGCGGCGCAGCGTGCTAAAGATAGACTCCGCCTGCAGCAAAATGCGCTGGCCCTCGACCTCTGCGCCCACCACACGGCCCTTCCAATGGGCCACCGTCTCGCCCAGCACCTGCTCGTGGCCGCGAAAGATGGTCAGCGTGACAGGCGTATTGCCCAAGGGGGCAAGGAAGCGCCGTGCAAAGGAATGCGAGAGCGGCCAGGTCAGTTCCAGCCGCCCGCGCTCGATCTCGCTTGTCTGCACCACATCGCCATGCGCAACGGCGGCAGGTTCCCATGTGATCATGTCCCCGGTGCCGCCCACGCTGGTCCATGCCCTCGCGCGGCTGGTAAAACGCCAGACCTGATCGCCCTCCACGAACTGGTAGAGGTAATAGGGGCGGCCCTCGGCTGGGGAGGTCTCGACGGAGGTGTAGGTCATGCAGGAACCTCGATGACAGGCAGTGTTACCTCGCTGGAAACGGCCCCGTGTTGGATCTCGACGCGGTCGGCATCCGAGCGCATCGCGGTCAGGAAATGCACCTTGGTCGTGAGTGGGACCGGTTCTCCGAGGTTCGAGGACAGTGTTAGACGATGATCCGCTCCCTCGACGATGGCGGCGGTGATCGTGCGGAAGCGCAGCGCGCCGGGCATCTCCAGCATGATCGGGCGGCCCACATAGGCCGCGAGGGATGCGACCGGTGCCACGCGCATCAGCACCGATCCTGACGTCATGGCCGTGCGCAATTGCAGCTCATAGCCCCACGTAGGCACCCAGAAGCTGGTTTGCCGCCCCCGGAGCGACCAGAGCCAGCGGCGCAGGGCGTGACGCGCGCTCAGACCTTGTGCCTTCAGCGTGATCGTCTCGCTCCGCTCGAAGACATCGCGCATCGACTCCACCACAACGGGTCCGAAGCCATTGTCGACATATTCGACGGCACGGCGCAGGCTGGCGGTGAGCGGGCGGCGCACAAGGCTCTGGTCTGTTTGCACCGGGCGGTTGAGATAGATCGGCATTGCCGGTGCCGCGAGATCTGGCGCATCGCGTAGCAGAAAACTGGCGGTGACAGTGCCATCGCCCTGCCTGCGGCGCACGATCTCGACCGCTGAGGTCAGCAAGCCCGCCCGGATCGGTGCGACCGTGACCCTCTGCGCCACCACAGTTGGGCTGGGCAGCTGAAGAACCAGCGGGTCAGCCAGGATCAACCGGTCAGCCTGAACGCTGGCGATGACTACCGGCACCGACGCCTCGCCATCGACCGCAATCGCCGCCCTCTCGCCGCCACGGAAATCCGACAGACCCGTGTCGAGCAGGATCTCACTCGCGCCCTGCACCAGGTCTGCCCCTGGCTGCAGCGCCATGTGCCAGAGCGGCACAAGCCAGTCGCTCGCAAATCCTGCCCGCGCCAGTTCCGCAGCACGGGCCATGCCAAGCGCGTCCAGACGATGGCGAAAGGTCGCGATCTCGCGCGGGCGGGGCCGGAGTGCGATGCGCTGTTCCCCCAGCTTCGCCTGCAGCACATCAGTGCGCCATTCCATCACCTCGGTGATCTCCTGCGCCGCCGGGAAGGACCAGAGCAGCGGCGGGGGCAGGCCTACCTGCTCAGGCATTCAATGCACTCCGATTGCGACGGATAACGTTCAGGATGGTCCGCTCACCGGAGGCCGTGGCGAGGTAGTCGCCGACCACGGACGGGTCGAGGACGTTGATGATGCGGGTCGACATGTCCTGCGCGGGTTGCGTCGCTCCGGCGCCGTTCATCTCCACCCCGAGCCGCCCGTCACGCCCGCGGCGCAACGGCAGGATCGCCTCGGGCCCGGCCTCACCCATCAGCCCGATGCCGCGCGAGAACGGAAACACTGTGGGACGGTTCACCACGCCACCGCGGGCAAAGGCGGTCAGTTCTTGACCCCCGGCGAAAACGCCGCCGCGGGCAAAGCCGAAGAGGCTTGCGAAGAAACCGCCACCGCCTCCCATGCCGGAAAAGGCGTTGATCAGCGCGTTCTCAATCGGCTTGAAGGCCGCCTCGATCAGCCGGTTGGCAAGGTTTTGGGCGATGTTTGAGACAGCGCTGGCGAAGGTCTCCCAGCTTAACTCACCTGACTTGAGCGCATCCTTGATCGGCCCGACGATGTCCTGTGCCAGACCTTGGGCGATCTCGCGCGAGCGTTCCTGCGCGGCACGAACGGCCTCAGTTGTGGCCTCCCACGCATTACGGGCGGTGTCCGCCGCCTCGCGCAGCGCTTGACCAGCGCTGCGACCGGCACCACCCGCACGCCCTGCGGTCTCACCGGTCGCGTCCAGCGCTTCCCCCAGCCCTTCGGCGGCAGTGCGCGCGCCTGTGAGTGCGGTTTCAGCCTCAACACCGCTTGCGGCGACCGCCTCGCGCAGGGCGGCCACTGACTCCAGCGGCGCGGTCGCTGCCTCGACCACACCCGTCATCGTCGCGCGCAGCGCCTCGGCTTGACCGCGCGCTTCCTCGGCATAAGCACCGAGCCCGATGTCGGGCATCTTGATCGGCTCGGTATTGAATGCCGCCTGAAACGCTGCCCGGGCCTCGGCCCCAGCTTCAGTTGCCGACCCCGCGAAAGGATTGTCGATCCGGCCCAGTTCCAGATTGCCGATCAACGAGACACGTCGCTCGATACCCAGCGCCTCGAGGCCCGTATTGATCCCGTCCAGAAATCCATTGATGCGCTCACCAACGCCATTGAGCATCGCCTCGACGCCTGCGATCAGCGCATTCGCTGCCTGGAACGCGAAATCACCAATCGCAGCGGGCAGCGCGCCCCAGAGCACCTTGATCGCCTCAAACGCCCCCTGAAACGTATTGATCGCCGCATTGCCAAATCCGACCACCGCTTCCAGCGAGGCCTGCAGTGCCTCGGCGATGGCAGCCTTCATCTCGGCCCAGCTGGCCATGATCGCGAGCCCCATAGCGACAGCACCCAGCTGCATGCGTTCCCACACCTCGCGTGCGAGATCGCCCAGAAGCGAGAGCGCGTTGCCGAACCCGCCCGCGCCGCGCACCAGCCGCCCAAACCAGTGGATCAGTTCTCCTGCCGCGACGACGAGGCCGATGAGTGGCAGACGCAGCAGCGCCCCGCGCAGGATCACCAGCGCCATGGCAAGTCCGCGCACTGAGACCGCCGCGGCAATCTTGGCCGCAACAAAGCGCCCAGCCATCAGGGTAGCAATTCCTATGGCATAGGCTGTCAGCCGTCCAAGGTTCTCGAAAAGTGTCCGAATGGCGATGCCGAGCGGCCCTGTGGTGCGTGCCACCGCGGCCATCGCATTGGCCACGGCTTCCAGCGCAGGCGCTGCGGCGACCGCCAGCTGGTTTGAGAGCCCGCGCCAGATCAACCCCAACCGCGAGATCGCATCGTTGGTGCGCTCGATCTGGGCAGCGTCCTGATCGGACACAACCACCCCGAAATCGCGCACGTCCTGCGTGGCCTGCCGCAGTGTGGCTGTGTCGATGCGCGTGAACACCAGCCCAGCGCGATCCCCGAAGAGTTGCGAGGCCACCGCAGCGCGTTCGGCTTCTGGCACGAATTCCGCCAGCCGGTCCTGGATCAGCGCAATACGCTGGTCCAGCGGCAGTGCCTGCAACTCGGCTGCTGACAGTCGCAAACGGTCGAGCGCATCTGCAGCAGGGCCCGTGCCAGCAGCGGCCTGGCTCAGCCGTCGCGTCAACTGCATGGCGGCCTGTTCGACCTGACCCATCGACACGCCGGCCAGATCGCCTGCGCGTTCCAGCACCTGAATGCTCTCGACCGTAGTGTCGAGCGAGGCGGCCAGCTTGGCCTGTGCATCCACCGTCTGCAGCCCTGAGCGGATCATCGCCGTGGCCGCCGCCGCAATGGCTACAGATGCTGCGGCCATCGCCACCCGCGCTCGCCGCGCAAACGCGGCCAGCCGGGTATTTGCGCCTTCCATTTCACGTGACAGCCGACCAAAGCCGCGCGATCCAGCTTCGCCGACACCTTCCAGCTCGGCTTTCACTTGGCGCCCGCCAGTGGCGGACAGGCGCACGCTGACACGTTTTTCAGTCATCTTGTCCTGCCATCTGCTCGTTAAGCTGCCGCACCATCACCGCCTCAATGACGGGAAGGAATTCGACCGCTGCGCGACAATCCACGCCCAGTGCCTCGGCCATGGCGAGTGCTGCGCTCATGTCCCAGCCCAACACAACGCCGGGCACGGCCCGGATCTGGCCACCAAGCCGACCGGCCAGGTCCCAGACCTGCCAGCCCTCCAGCGTGCGCGGTGCATGAATTACTTGCGGGCAGTCTTTGCAGTTTTGCGTACACGCGGCGCAGTAGCCTTCGCCCCCGCCGTAGCCCCAGTCGGCGAGGGCGCGGAGGCGTTTTTTTCCTGTTCCAGCTCCAGACCCTTGGCCACATAGCCCATCTGGAAGCGCTCAAAGATCGGCCACATGTCGAGGAGGGCTGCAATGCCTTCGGGCGTTACCGGTGTCGGATTACCGTCTGCATCACCGACGCCCTCCCAATCGAGAATGGCACGGTCTGCCAGCACCTTGCCAAAGATCACCGCGATCTCGTCGTCGCTGGTCCCTTCCGGCAGACCCCGCACGGCGGGGTCGCTGCGTGCAGCCACCATCAGTGCCGTGGTCAGCGGTTCGACCAGGACGCGGACGCCAAGGCCAAGATCGAGCCAGTATGGCTCACGGGCGAGATTCAGGCGCAGCATGGTCAATATTCCTCAATGCTGTTGATCAGGGTGATCGTGCACATCCGCCCGAGAATGGCATCGCGCGCGGTCTGCCAGTCGAATGTGGCCTGCACGCCCTGGGGCCCGGAAATCTCAACGCGTGGGCGGGGCAGATAGACGGCGTGGGCGGTGAGTGTCAGAGCTTCACCTGAGGGCAAAACATAAGCGAAGGTCATCTCGCAGGGATCGCCATTGATTGCCTGGTTCACCAGCACCTGGTCAGCAAAGCGAACCTCGATCCGCCCGGTCAGCGCAGCGATGGAGGGATCGGCGCCATCAATGCGTCCGTCCGAGCGGATGGTTTCCACGCGGTCGAGGTTGTTTGCATAGGTGATCTCGGCTGAGACAATATTGCCAAGGGCCGCGCCGTTGCGCGTGATCGCACCGTTGAAATGGCCGAAACGCTGGAGGGCGAGATCGGCGAGCGTGCCGGCTGTGGATGCGGCAGCAATGGCCTCGCCCTGCGCCACCAAGCTCGCTGTCGCGGTCAGTAGCCCCGAGCGCTGCATCTGCCACGACAAAGTATCAAGCACGCAGCCCGAATACATGGCATATCGCGGCACCTCGGGCATGCCGGTCTCGATGGACATCGAGGGCAGCATCCAGCCGCCCGAGCGGAACTCATGGGTATAGGGCGCGGCGGTGCCGGTTGTCGTGGGGTGGCCGAAGGCCGCCTTGAGCCAGAAGCCGAAGCCCTGTGCATCAATCGGCACGATGACGTTGCCGTCAGCCGTCACCGCATCCTTGATCGGTGCCAGCGGATCGCGGCCATAGCCCAGAAGCTCACTGTTCAGCAGCGGCTGCTCTGCACCCAGCGTCGCGCTGGCAAAGGGCATGCGGGAGAAGCCGCTGGCTGGCGGCGTTCCATAGGTTGTCTCGAACGCAAGCGCCATCTGCGCCCGCGCTCCTTGAGCTCGTGCCATGTTTCTCTCCTTGGATTGTCGAGGTCAGGCCAGCGGGTCGGCCGTTGAATAATGCAGCACCACCGGGATCACGGCAGCCTTCAGACTGGCCGCGCCCTCGACGGGCAGATCGACGGGGCGTGGCGCTTCGGCCTCGACCCAGTCGCAGAGGCCGCCCAACGTGCGGTCGGCAACAATCGCGGCTCCGATGCTGGCGGTCAATGTGTCGAAGGCGGCGTCGCGGGCGGTGCCCTGCACGACGGCCTCGATCTCGGTGAGAACGGCGGTGCAAAACTCGGCCACGGTAGCGGCGGGATAGTCCTGCTGCGGGCGGTGTAAAAACCGGCCATTTTGCTCTTCTTGTGACGGCAAGAGGGGGCGTGGAGATGCATACCGTGGATTTGTATTTGAAGGTTCGCCTGGCGTGTGGCGAAGGCATGAGCCAGCGAGAAGCAGCGCGTCATTTCAATGTTTCGCGCGACAGCGTAGCCAAGATGCTGGCGTTTTCAGCGCCGCCCGGTTACCGGCGCCAGAAGCCGATCAAGCGCCCGAAGCTGGACGGGTTCACCGAGATTATCGACGCGTGGCTGGACGGGGATCGTGAGACCCACCGCAAGCAGCGCCATACCGCCAAGCGGGTATATGACCGGTTGCGCGAGGAGCACGGTTTCACCGGCGGCTACACGATCATCAAGGACTATATCCGGGACCGCGAGCGGCGTGGACGTGAGATGTTCGTGCCGCTCGCCCACCCGCCCGGGGATGCCCAGGCGGATTTCGGCGAAGCCATGGTGATCATCGATGGCGTCGAGCAGAAGGCCCATTTCTTCGTCTTGGATTTGCCGCACAGCGACGCCTGCTTTGTGCGGGCCTATCCCGCGGCGACGGCGGAGGCGTGGATGGATGGCCACGTCCACGCCTTTGCCTTCTTCAGCGGCGTCCCGCACTCCATCCTTTATGACAACGATCGTTGCCTGGTCTCGAAGATCCTGGCCGACGGGACGCGCCAGCGCGCCACGCTGTTCAGTGCCCTGCAGTCGCATTACCTGTTCCATGACCGCTACGGGCGGCCGGGCAAGGGAAACGACAAGGGTAAAGTCGAGGGCATCGTTGGTTACGCCCGCCGGAACTTCATGGTGCCGGTCCCGCGTTTTGCCAGCTGGGACGCGTTCAACGCGGATCTGGAGGCCCAGTGCCGCAATCGCCAGAACGAGATCCTGCGTGGCCATAAGGAAACGATTGGCGAACGGCTGCAGCGCGATCTGGCGGCGATGAAGCCACTGCCCGGGGCTCCATTCGAGGCTTGCGCGCAAGCCAGCGGCCAGGTCAGTTCGCAATCGCTCGTGCGCTACGAGACCAACGATTACTCGGTTCCCGTCGCCTATGGTCATCAGAATGTCTGGGTGCGCGGCTATGTCGATCAGGTCGTGATCGGCTGCCGTGGAGACGTGATCGCCCGGCATCCGCGGTGTTACGCGCGCGAGGATGTGGTCTTCGATCCGATTCATTATCTCCCGCTGATCGAACGCAAGATCAATGCCCTGGATCAGGCTGCGCCCTTGGCAGCGTGGGATCTGCCCGAAGAGTTCCAGACCCTGCGCCGCCTCATGGAGGCACACATGCTGAAGATGGGACGGCGTGAGTATGTGCAAGTCCTGAGACTGCTGGAGACATTCGGCCTCGACGACCTGCATGGCGCGGTCAAGGAGGCCCTGCGCCTGCGCGCGACGGGCTTCGATGCGGTCAAGCACATTCTGCTCTGTCGGATCGAGAAGCGCCCGCCCAAGCTTGACTTGGCCAGCTATCCCTACCTGCCGCGTGCCGATGTTGGGACGACCTCGGCTGCCAGCTACATGACCCTGATGACAGAGGCGACGGGATGACGGAGGCTCCGCAGATCCTGCTCAACCATCACCTGAAGACGCTGAAGCTGCCCACCTTCCTGCGCGAATACGAGAAGCAGGCACGTCAATGCGCCACTGAAGGGCTGGATCACGTCCAGTTCCTGGCGCGCCTCGTCGAAATGGAAATGATCGACCGCGAACGGCGGATGATCGAGCGTCGCATCAAGGCCGCGAAGTTCCCGGCCGCCAAGAGCCTGGACAGCTTCGACTTCAAGGCGATCCCGAAGCTCAACAAGATGCAGGTGTTGGAATTGGCCCGCTGCGGATGGATCGAGCGGCGCGAGAACACCATCGCCCTCGGGCCAAGCGGCACCGGCAAGACGCACATCGCCCTGGGCCTCGGGTTGGCGGCCTGCCAGAAGGGGTTGCCCGTCCGCTTCACCACCGCCGCAGCGCTGGTCAATGAATTGATGGAGGCCCGCGACGAGCGCCGTCTGCTGCGCCTGCAAAAGCAACTGGCCAGCGTCAAGCTGCTCATCATCGACGAGCTGGGCTTCGTGCCGCTCTCCAAGACCGGCGCCGAGCTGCTGTTCGAGCTGATCTCGCAGCGCTACGAGCGTGGTGCCACGCTGATCACCAGCAACCTGCCGTTCGACGAATGGACCGAAACCTTCGGCACCGAGCGCCTGACCGGCGCGCTCCTCGACAGGCTGACGCACCACGTCAACATTCTCGAGATGAACGGCGAGAGCTATCGTCTCGCTCAAAGCCGCGCGCGCAAGTCCAACAACAACGCCTGATCCAGCCTATCCAGATTTGGCCCTGACGGGCCAAAGCGGCCAGTCAACCGCCAGCTATTTGGGAAGCGCGGCTGACTGGCCGCCGCCTCGTGCCGCGCGTTACGCCCAAACCCAAAGTGGCCGGTTTTTGCGCCGCCCTGTGGCTGGATTTTACTCCGGCGTTGACAGGTTACACCCGATGGCCAGTTCAAACGTCTTTTTCCCGTCCGCTTTCGTCATCTGACAGAGGACAGTGCATTTGGCCGATGGGACTTCGTCGAGTTCAAGTATCGGCGCCCTACCAGTGATAATCGCGCTGAGAGTTGCCATGTCTGGGAAAACTCAATCCAAAAAGACGGGCACATGCCCGAGAAGGATCGGCCGTCTTTTCTGAATCGGCTCGTGTCTGCATCTGTTCAAGAGGCTTCCGAAGCCGGGAAGTCCCTTGCGCTGATCAGGCCGCGCAATGCTCAATTCTACTCCAAGAAAAAGAAACCTGCGGATATTGAGGAAGAACGGCGTACCTATGCCGAGGCTGCAAAACAGGGATCATTTTTCGACAAACAGCTGAAGGCACTTGAGCCCAGCCCCTATGAGTTTCGCTTCAAGTTCGAGGATGCCGCGGGTACTCATGACTTTGCGAATGGCGATTGGGAAGCCCACGCCATGTTCTATCAGCAGCAACGCAGGGCCGGATCAGAGCAGGTGGCGCTTGACTGGATGAGCGCCAAGTTCAATGACGAATATCCAAGAAAGGGCATGCTGTTCTGTGTTGGCAATATGGCCAAACGACCGCAAACCTGGCAGCTGCTGGGTGTCTTGCGCGTCGATGACACGGCCCAGCTGGCGCTGTTCTGATCGTCCTGTCCGCCCCCCATGCGGCTAAGCAATACGCCTGCGGCCACACGCCTCCCGATTATCGGGCTGGCATGCTGCCAACCGCATTCGGCTTGCGCAGGACGCGGTCCGCAGCTTAGTCTGATGCCGTAAACAGCGGTAATGTCAGCTCAAATCCCGGGCGCTCGGCAAAGCCGTCGCCATCCGGCATTTGAGAGCGACCATGGAAGTCCCCGCACAAGCGATCAGTCCCCTGCGGACAGGCATTTGGCTGGCAGGTTTTCGTTGCCTGCGGGCTGCATCCTGCGCCATGACGGATCAAGGTGCGGTCGACACGGGGTCGGTCGTACCTGCGTGCAATTTGAAGAATGAGGTTTGACGTGTCGCGACTGACGGATCTGATCGCACGGGCGAAGGCGAAGGACCCGGCTTTGGGGGATGAGCTTGACCGCGAGTTCAAGGCGCTGGCGTCGCGGCGGGCGTTCGGGTTGAATTTCGAACGGCATCGCCCTGAAAGCGTGGAACTTCCGGGCCGCCCGATCCGGAGGGGCGACAAGGTGCACGTGTTGCCGCCGCGGGGATCGACCGCCAAGGGTGATCAGCGGTTGTGGCGGGTGCTGCGGCTGGAGGGGCGCGGTGCGGCAAGGGTCGCGCATCTGACCCTGATCGACGCGGCCGAGCCCGAGACGGCCGAGGTGCCGGTTGCCAACCTCGTCGTGGCAGCCGAGTTTCGGGATTACATCTATCCGGGGTTGGTCAGTACGGGAAAGGTGACGCGCGGCGGTGAAAAGCCCTTTCACACGGTCATCAATGGCGAGAACTTTCATGCGCTGGAGGCGCTGACCTACACGCATCGGGGCAAGATCGACGCGATCTATATTGATCCGCCTTACAACTCTGGGGCAACAGACTGGAAGTACAACAACGCCTACGTCGAAAAGGACGACCTGTATCGTCATTCCAAGTGGCTTGCCATGATTGAACGGCGGTTACTCGTAGCTAAATCTCTTCTTAAGCCAGAGCGATCAGTTTTGGCGGTAACTATCGATGCGCGCGAGTATCTTCGGCTTGGCCTTCTAATGGAGCAGCTTTTTCCAGAAGCACGAATTCAGATGGTATCGACGATCATTAATCCTAAGGGCGTTTCCGTCGTGGGCGGCTTCCGTCGTGCTGACGAATATATTTTCTTTGCGATGTTTGGCGATTCCGCTCCCGCGAGATTGCAGTTAAGTGCAGAATGGTCACCATCTTCGATAGTAAGTGGGACTTTTGTTTCTCCGGAGCCTGGTGATGAACAGCCAACGGCGAACGAGAACAAACCGACAGTAGAGCCTGGCTGGACATCAATGATGCGCCGCGGTTCGGAGGCAGGTCGACAAGATAGGCCGTCAATGTTCTATCCGATTTATGCCGACCCAGAGAGGCGCAGAATTGTTGAAGTGGGAGACCCAATCCCAGAGGGTGAGGACTCCGCACCTGAGAAGTCTGGGTTGATTACAATCCTGCCGTTTCGCCGCAATGGCTCCCAAGGACGCTGGCAGATTTCGGCCGGTGAATTGAAAGAACGTATTAAGCAAGGGCGAATTAGACTTGGCCGACCTACCGCTTACGGATTTGTCGTCAATTACCTCCCTGACGGCGCATATAGAGATGCGATCTCCGAATCGTACGAATTGGTGGGCAAAGCCGATGACGGGTCTTTGATTGCTTACAGGAAAGAGGACGAGGACAGTCGGGTCGCCCCAACACAATGGAAGATTGCGTCGCATAACGCATCTGAACATGGCTCTGCGTTGTTGGAAGCCTTAGTTCCCCAAAAGAAGTTCCCATACCCAAAGTCGCTCTATGCAGTCGAGGATTCGCTGAGGTTTTTTCTCGCTGGGAACTTGGAAGCCACCATCCTCGACTTCTTTTCTGGTTCTGGCACCACAGCCCACGCTGTCATGCGCCTCAACCGCCAGGATGGCGGGCGGCGGCAGTGCATCTCGGTGACGAACAACGAGGTGGCTTCGGAGGAACAGACGGCCCTGCGCGCCGCCAACTTACGCCCCGGCGACCCGGAATGGGAGAAGTGGGGCATTTGCGACTATATCACCAAGCCCCGGATCGCAGCAGCCATCACCGGCGAGACGCCCGACGGCCAGCCCATCGCTGGCGACTACAAGTTCACCGACGAATTTCCGATGGCGGAAGGGTTCGAGGAAAACGCCGAGTTCTTCACGCTGACCTACGAGGCCCCGGTTGCCGTCAGCCACAACCTCGCCTTCCAGCGCGTTGCACCGCTTCTGTGGATGCGGGCCGGGTCAGAAGGTCGCCGCATCGACGATCTGCCCGTGCAGGGCTGGGAGGTTGCAGACACCTATGGCCTGCTCGTGGATCTGGACCGCACGACAGAGTTCTGCGCCGCCGCCCTGGCCGCCGACGGCCTGCGCGTGGCCTATGTCGTCACCGACGACGACCGGCGCTTTCAGGCAGTTGCGCGGGCTTTGCCCGACACCATCGAGCCGGTACGGCTCTACGAGTCCTACCTTTCCAATTTCCGTTTTGCGATGGGCCGCTAAGCCATGAAATTCACGCTGAAAGATTACCAGGAAGAAGCCGTCAAGGACGTGCTGGTCAACCTCAAGAAGGCCTCGCGTCGCTGGAACGAAGACAAGGACAAGCACGCCTTTTCGCTGACAGCGACGACCGGCGCAGGCAAGACCGTGATGGCCGCAGCCGTGTTCGAGGCGTTGTTCCATGGCGACGACAATTACGACATCGAGCCCGATCCCGGCGCGGTGGTGATCTGGTTCAGCGACGATCCGTCCCTGAACGAGCAGTCGCGATTCCGGCTTCTGGAGGCGTCCGACCGTATCTCGATTTCGGATCTGGTCGTGGTCCAAAGCACATTCCAGAGGGAAACGCTGGAGGCGGGGAAGATCTATTTCCTGAACACTCAGAAGCTGGGCAAGTCGAGCCTGCTGGTCCGTGGACACGATGCCGATGATGAAGGCGTCGAGAAGGACGGCCAGATGCGGATCATGCCCGACATGCGGTCGTTCACGATCTGGGACACGATCCAGAACACAATCGATGATCCGGCGCTGACGTTGTATCTGGTGCTGGACGAGGCGCATCGCGGGATGCGGGCGGCCACCGGCGCGGGCGAGAAGACCACCATCGTCAAGCGGCTGATCAACGGGTCGGGTTCGGTGCCGGGCATCCCCGTCGTCTTGGGAATCTCGGCTACGGTCGAGCGGTTCAATGCTGCGATGACGGACATGCAGGGTCGCGCTACCCTGCCGAATGTCGTCGTGGATTCGGCCAAGGTGCAAGCCTCGGGCCTGCTGAAAGACACGATCATCCTCGACGTGCCGTCGGAAGCGGGCCAGTTCGATACCGTTCTCGTGCGTCGTGGGACCGACAAGTTGAAGGATATTTCAGCCGCCTGGGCGACCTATGCTGAGCAACAGAGCGATGCGAACGTTGTCCTGCCGCTGATGGTGTTGCAGGTGCCGAATACCCCTGATCCCAACGACATTGGCCGATCGCTCGACACGATCTACGAGCGGTGGCCCGATTTGGCGGATGATGCGGTGGCTCATGTGTTTGGCGACCACACCACACAAACCTTCGGTCGGCACTCTGTGCCCTATATCTCGCCCGAGCGGGTGCAGGAGTCGACGTGGGTGCGGGTGCTGATCGCAAAGGATGCCATCAGCACGGGGTGGGATTGTCCGAGGGCCGAGGTAATGGTTTCGTTCCGGCCCGCCAGGGACAAGACCCATATCACCCAGCTGCTCGGTCGTATGGTTCGCACGCCGCTGGCGCGCCGCATTCCGGGCAACGAGCGTCTGAATGCGGTTGACTGCCTGCTGCCATTCTTCGACGAGCAGTCGGTCACGGACGTTGCCAAGGCGCTGATGTCTGGTGGCGATGGGGGTGAAGACCTTCCCGGCCGCCGTGTTCTGATCAACCCGGCGGAGATGACGCCCAATCCCGGCATTGCGGAAGCCGTGTGGGAGAAGCTTGTGGCGCTGCCATCGCAGACGCTGCCCAAGCGTCAGGCTCGCCCGGTAAAGCGCCTGACATCGTTGGCGCATGAACTGGCGGCTGACGGGCTGCTAGCCGAGGCAGGGAAACTTGCCCATGCCGAAATGCACAAGGTGCTGCAAGGCACCCGCGCGCGCTACCAGGATGAGATCGCCGCGTCGCGAAAGGCGGTGATGACGGTCGAGGGCAAGAGCCTGAAGACCGATCTGAAGGTCGGGGAAATGACCTTCGATGACTTTCTCGAAATTGCGGACTATGCGGTGATCGAAGATGCATACCGCAGGGCGGGGCGCAGCGTGAGCCCGGACCTGGCGACGACATACAGTGACTATATTGCAAAGCTGGAGGGCGATTCTGACGATCTGGAAGGCGCATTGATCGAAGCCCACGTCACGGTTGCGGCACTTGGTCTGGTCCCGCAAGTCAAAGAAGCGCTTGAAGCTGAGGCTGAGAAACTGGCGACCCAATGGCTCACCAAGTACAGGGTGGAGATCAAGAGCCTGTCGGACGAACGACAGGATGTATATCGCCAGATCCGAGAGATGAGCGCCAATCCAATGGATGTCGATCTCGCGCGACCATCATCATGGATGCAGGCGACTTCAATTCGGGAAGCGAATGGCATCGAGACGCCTCTGCCGCGCTTTGAGAGGCACCTCTTGTGTGGCGAAGACGGTCTTTTCCCAGAAGACTTCAACACATGGGAAGGCGAAGTTGTGAAAGCCGAATTGGCGCGAGCGGGCACGGTCGGGTGGTATCGTAATCCGTCTCGAGCAAGCCAAGACTCGCTCGGCGTCATCTACGCGGATGGAGATGAGGCGAAAATCGTCCGACCTGATTTCGTGTTTTTCGGTCAGTTGCCGGATGGCTCGATTGTTGCGGACATCGTCGACCCTCACGGCATCCAGTTTGGCGACGCAATTCCGAAGTTGAAGGGGTTGGCGCGGTATGCGGAAGCTTGCGGCGGCCAATATCGACGTATCGACGCAGTCGCAAAGATCGGCGACATGTTTCGGGTCTTGGACCTGATGGAACAAAGCACCCGCGCGGCAATCGCCGCCGCCACATCGATCAAGGCTCTGTACGAAAGTGACGCAGCTGCCGACTACTTGGTTTAGGCCGCTTTTTTCGATGCCAGTCGTGCGCGCGGTGGGAAGGGTTTTGCCAACACCATCAGCTCCGACATGGAGGATTTTATTTGTTTTCCAGTGTGTTGTCGCTCTGAACCGGAATAGGCGCGGTTAACAGGTCCGGAGAATATCGGCCCTTAGAGAACGCGTGTGCGCCTTTCGGGGCGTGGGCCGGTTAACAGCCCCACCCGCATAACCCCCGAAAACAACGGAAAAATCCGGTTGCAGCCGGATGGGGAGAACGCCTTCGTGAGGGCAAGTGGCGGAGGGGATGGGCCTGATATCCAACCTTCTCCAGGTTTCACCCGGGTGGCGATGACAGCTAAAATGGCGCTGCGGGATATTGCTTCCGCGCGAAGTTGTATTGCGGAGAGTTCAAGAATTGTCGCCTTCACAGATACTTAGCCGTCGGGACCTCTACGACCTTGTCTGGAGCAAACCGATGACAGCGCTTGCACAGGAATTCGGGATATCGGATCGGGGGCTCGCGAAGGTCTGCAGTCGTCATCGTATTCCCGTACCGCCCCGGGGGTACTGGGCCAAGGTTGCTGCCGGAGAACAACCGAAAGTGCCGCCGTTCCTCGACCTTAGGGATCGAAGCCTCGATCGGGTAAGCATTCGCGGGGCCACCTCAGCTCTTCCTGACGGCGTCGCCGAACTTGCCCGCAAGCGAAAGGCTGAGCGGGAAGTCCGGGCTGCTACCATCAAGGCGACGCCAGAATCCCCAATGCCTCTGGTAGAAAACCCACACGCCTCGGTGGCGAAAACGGTGAAGTTCCTTCGGACCAGGAAGCCGGACAAGGAGGGCGTCCTCAGCGCCACGGCGCCAGGCCAGTGTGGCGTGATCGTCAGCGCTGCATCCGCCGAACGTGCTTGCTTCTTACTCGACGCGTTGGCGCGGACGCTCGACGAGGTCGGGCTGAGCCTGACAGCGGACGGAGAGAAGATGTCCGTTCAGAAGGGCGCGGACAAGATCAGCTTCACCCTGCTCGAACGAACGAGAAGGCTGAAATACGTACCGACCCCAGAAGAAATCGCTCGGGAGGATAAGAGGAAAGAGAAACAGGCACGGTCCCTTCGGCGCAACGATTGGGACAGCATTTCGTTCGGCAGCAGTCCACCCTGGCCGGAATATGTGACTGCGTGGACCGGCGAACTCGTGTTCTCGATCGATGCGTGGGCGGACGGCCTGCGGAAGACGTGGGGTGACGGCAAGACGCAACGCGTGGAACGGATGGTCCCTGAAATAGTCGTCGGCATAGAGCTCATTCTAGAGACCACTCGCGTGCGCCGCGAGGAGCGTGAGGAGAGATATGCGCAGAAGTTGGTGACGCCTGATCAGGCGGCGGCTTGAACGTGGCGGAGCCCGTCGCGGAACTCAACCCCTTGGATGATCTCGGGAAGGCGGTTTTGGCCGTCAAGTTTTCGCCATTTCTTCTGTGCCGACATCATCAGCTTGAAGGCCATGGCCAGACCGGTCTTTCGGCTGAGACACCCCTTGGTGCGTTTCGTGCGATGTCGGACGGTCGCGAATGTGCTTTCGATCGGGTTTGACGTTCGGATGTGTTTCCAGTGTTCCGCCGGGTAATCGTAGAAGGTCAGCAGCGCCTCCCGGTCCTTGACCAACTTGGCGACCGCCTTGTCCCATTTCACGCCATAGGTCTCATTGAAGAAGTCGAAGGCGGCGTTCGCTTTGGCTTTTGTCCCGGCCTGCCAGATGTCGTGCAGATGGCCCTTGGCTTTTGCCTGCAGGGATTTCGGCATCGCATTGAGCACGTTCATGGTCTTGTGCACCCAACAGCGTTGCTCCCGCGTCGTGGCGAACACCTCGCGCAGCGCGGTCCAGAACCCGAGCGCGCCGTCACCAATAGCCAGCTTGGGGTCCTGTTTCAGGCCGCGCCGCTTGAGATCAAGCAGCACCTCGCGCCAGCTTTGGGTGCTTTCGCGCACGCCGTCGGTCATGGCCAGCAGCTCCTTGCGGCCATATTCATCGGCGCCCACGACCACCAGAACGCACTGTTTTTCCTCAGCCATTCTCGGTTTGAAGTAAACACCGTCCGCCCAGATGTAGAGAAACCTCCGCGCGCCAAGGTCGCGTTTCTGCCAGGCATCGTAGTCCTGCCACCAATCGGCTTTCAGCCGGGTGATGGTCTTGGGGGACAAGCCCTTGGCATTCGGACCCAACAGCGCCTCCAGCGCCTCGGTGAAATCGCCCGTGGACACGCCCTTGAGGTAAAGCCACGGCAGCAGTTCTTCGACCGATTTTGCTTTGCGAAGATACCGCGGCAGGATGCTGGGCGTGAAGGTGATCCTGTCGTCGCCCGGTTCGCGATCCCGCACGCGCGGCACTTTCACCGGCACTGGACCAATGCCGGTCATCACCTCGCGTTCCGGCAGGTGACCATGACGGACCACGCGCGCCCGCCCGTCCTCGAGCTTGGTCTCGGAAAAGGCGGCCATCAGGGTGGCCAGTTCCGCGTGGATCGCCTGTTCGATCAGCTTGCGAGCCCCATCGCGCAGGACGTCGGTGAAGGGGTCGGATGAATAACCCGATGGATCGGGCAGCTGGGTGATGGTAGTCTCTGACATGTGGCATATCCTTTTCTCGGCAGAGAATCGACGGCGTCTGAACACCGCCATGATATGCCGCCCCTCAGGGCATCACCAACTTTCGCGCGTTTCTCGCGTGAGGAGCGCGAGAGGCAGTGGAAAATCCTGCATCACCGGCGACAGCTCGCACAGGCCCGCCTCAAACGCGAGGAGACGCGACTCTCTCACCTACGGCAGATCATTGAGCTGCGTCGGGAGGCCCGCGAAATCCGCGAATGGATCTCCGGCCTGCCGCAGGAAGCCAGCCTAGCCGTCGACTCGGATCTGGGCCGGATGCTGCAGTGGTTAGAGTCACGGTTGGCCGAGCTTGATCGTCAAACCGGACTGGATGCTGCGAAATCGGTGCTGCCAGACGAATTCGAACTCGTCTCCATTTGGACAGAGACGCTGACGCTTATGCTGTGCAGAGACCGCGCCACTCGGCGAGGGCGGCGGCGCGGTTTCGCTTGAAATTCTGTCTGCTCGAGAGGCTGCGTTCCTGATTGAAGAGGTTGTAAACTGAGGCGTGGACTGAGGCGAACTTCTGCAAACTTCGCATCCGCCTGAAGCGCAGCATGGCTCTCTCACGTCGTCGAAACGGCAGGTGCGAATTCTCCGCCCTGTTGTTCAGCCAGCGACTGGTTTCCTGGCGGTCGGCCGCGCCGATCTCTTTCAGCGCCGCGCCGTAGGAGCGTAGCTTATCTGTGACGATAACCTCTGGTCGACCGTGCTTACGCATTGCTTTCTTGAGGAATTTCAATGCGGCCTTCTTGTCGCGCGACTTTGTTACAAAGCTTTCCAAGACCTCGCCCTCGTGATCCACGGCGCGCCAAAGGTAATGTCTCTCGCCGTTGATCTTCACGAACACCTCATCCAGATGCCAGCGCCAGCGGCTGGATTTCATTCCAGCGATGCGGTGCTTTTTGATCTCGGCAGCGAACATCGGACCGAACCGGTGCCACCAATACCGCACTGCCTCATGGGTGACATCGATGCCACGTTCGTGGAGCAGATCTTCGACGTTGCGGAGCGACAGCGGGAACCGGACGTACAGCATCACCGCCAAGCGGATGATTTCCCGGCTGGTTTTGAAGTACTTGAAAGGGTCTCGTTTTTCCATCCGGGCAGGGTAGGGGGTGTACACTCCACCCGCAAGCTGAGTTCCTTTGACAAGACCTGCGCAGGTCCTGTTCGGCCTGATTGTTGGTGAAGGGGACTGCGAAGTCGGCGATGAACCGCAAGACGTCATCGCGGTAGTCACGCAGACGGACGAGCAGGTTGTGCCCTGGCCGCCTGGCTTTTCGGCCGCGGGTGCCGGGGCTTTTGGCCAGTGGGGGCTGACGTTCGTGGAAAGCGAGCCCCTTGGCGAGGATCGCCATGTATCTGGTGACGATGCCCTGGCGAACCGGTTCCGGGAGTTCGGTCTCGCCTCGGTCCTGAGCCTCGCACCTGAGCTGATTGGCGCTGTTGAGCACCGCGCTCATCTCTGTCGCCCACGGCTCCTTCTCGATCTCTTCGATGGCCTTGAGTTCGCGCAAGTGATGCGCCCCGCAGAGGGCGTGGGCGTCCACCCAACTCATATGGGCATAGTAGGGTTTCCAGTGATCATGAACGATCGTCCCGCCGGTCAGGAAGGTTGGAACAGCACCGCGCTTGATGTTGATGCGGTAATGCGTGAAGGCGGAATCGCAGATCGAGTGCAGCCAGTGCAGCTTGCCGGCGACGCGAAGCCCGGTCTCGTCCAGATGCCGAACACCGCCTTCAGTGAGCCGGGCAAGAATGTGCTCGACCACGCCACCCATCTTATTCGCCGCACCGCGCGTCCAGTTGGCCACGCTGGCTGCGCACAAGCTGGTGGCCCCAAACAGGTCGCGCAGGAGTTGGCAGACCCGATCCTCGGGTATCAGCTGCCCAACATTGCAATAGACCGCCGCCGCCCGCATGCGCGTGCCGTATTGCACATGCGCGTTCACGCCATCGGGAAAGCCAGCCGTCGTCATGGCTCGACAATGGTCGCAACAATAAACCGCCGCCTGATGCTCGGTGACCTCCAGGCGCGGCGCGGGCAAGTCGAACACCTGACGCCTCTCCATCCCCTTCGCCATCCCCGCCGTCAGGGTGCGGTGACACGCGCCGCAATGCGCCGCCTCATGCCGTTCGACAAAATCGGGTGTCGGCGTCTGGCGCAGGGTGTTGCCCCGGTGGCCAACCTGGCCGCCGCTTTTCTTGTCGGACTTGCCACGCAGGCTGCGCGGTGCTGGCTTCTTCAGGCCATCACTCGAAGGGGGCTTGCTGCTATTGTTGCTGTTCTTGGCCAACTGCCGGCGCAGATCCGCGTTCTCTTCCGCCATGGTCGCCAACGCGGCTTCAAGCTCAGCGATCCTGCGCAGAGCCGTGGCGAGGAGTTGTTCAAGGGTGGTAACCTGATCCATTCCACCACTGATTCAGAGAAATCAAGACGGCGCCACGGAATTCAGACCGGAACGAAAACTTCACGCGCCCAATGGCAAATTGGACTCACCCCGAAACTGACAATAACCCCCTACCGCGGGGGTGCTTGGGAGTTACCCTTTACGTATGAATGGAAGCAAAGCCCGCGAGCCCGTTATTGCCGTACTCGATTTTGCTGCGCGATGCATGAACGGCTGCTATTCCCTTTGCAAGGCGGCATAAAACTTTACGCCGTTGCAGAAAATTCTGTGCTGCGATCGCGCGCAGTAAGATTTGGACACTTCCGCTGAGGGCTCCAAGCCGTCACCTGACCCTTTTGGTCGGACTTGGCGGATCCCCAATCAGCCTGACCGGGGGAAGCGTGGGATCGTGTCACGCAATTCGATGCACCGTTCCTCGTCCTTGTTCCTTCGCTGAAGTGATCGCGAGACCCAGCTTCTTCTTGAGCCCGCCCGAGATCATGCCTCTCGCTGAATGCGGCGCCCATCCCGTCACCTCGACGATCTCACCAATGGACGCCCCCTCGGGCCGCTGAAGCAGCGCGATGATCTGGGCCTGTTTCGTGCCTGCCCGGACGGCGACGGGTTTCGGGGCATCGGTCGATTGGGGCGTCGGCGCGGGATCCGGCTTGGTCTTGCGTGGATTGGGCACTGTGCTGGCCACGACAGGCTCGATCCCGATCGCTTCGAGCCCGGCTTCGGTGGCGACGAGCGTGGTGCCATGACCATCGCCTGTCTCGCGCCAGAGCGGATCCTTGCGGCGCAGATCGGCCTCGACCTCTTGGAGCCAGCCGTGCGCGATCATCGCGGCGACAGACTTCTTCGCGGCGGCCCCGTGCAGCCCGTCGGGCAGTGGCATGGCCAGATTGCCGGGACGGGTTGCCGCGCGGCTGAGGACGATGGTCTGGGTATCGGTGAGTTTGGTCATGGGGACCTCCGGTTCTGACAGGGCAGCGCGGGATTGCGCGGCCTCCTACCGGGTGAAGCCCGCCGCGAAGGCAGGCCGCACCCTTCTCCGGGGATTGGACAAGCTAGCGGGCGTATTCGCCCTCGCCGAAGGCGCTGTCGGTGATGCGCTTTAGCAGGCCGTTGTAGTGCTCGAGCGTGCCGACCATGGCCCAGCCCACCTCGTCGGGGTGGCAGTTGAAGTGATCGTCGCTGAGTGCCTGCAGGCGCGCGAGCATCTCGTCGATCTCGGCTTTCTTTCTGAGGAAGGCGGCGAGTGCGGCTTCCTTGTTGCGCCGGGCCTTCTCGGCGCGCAGCTGGTGGCGGGGTGTAGTTTGCGGGTTCAGGCTGGTCATGGAGTGGCTCCGTTGGGTGAGTTGCATCGTTTCCGTAGCATCATGATCGCTCTGGCAGGCCGGAAAGTGTAGGTAAATCAGCGCTATAAGATTGCTTTCTGCCCCGGTTCTGATCAGATCAGCCCCATGCCCGCCAGCACGGTGCTGGCGGCGGCAAGCCGGGCGGTGGGCAGTTCGATCTTGATATGCGAGATCACGTCCGACGCCTCGGCGGTGATGCCGGCCTCGCGCAGCGCGGCCTCGATGGTGTCGGCGACGGCATCGGCGTTCTTCCGACCCAAAGGGTCGGGCAGCGTGTCGTGATCGATGCGTATGGTGGTGATGGCGGTCATGCGGTGTCTCCGTCCTGCTGTTCGAGCATGGCGAGGATGGCGCAGGCCATCCCGCCGAGGAATTCGCTGCGGCGAAAGACGATCTCGTCTATGTCGTTTGCCGTGGTGATCGCGGGATCCACCACGGGGTCTTCCGCCATATGCGGCAGCAGGCGGGCGGCCTCGGTGTTGTAGCGTCGGGCAATAGTCATGGGCGTGTCTCCGATCAGGCTTTGTTTTCCTGATCCAAGAATCGCTCCGATCCGGAGCGTAATCAACTGAATTAGACGATCTTAACCGTTTATATTCAATAGCCTAAGGGAGCGCATGGGGTCATGGAAGGTCTCTCTGAGCGTGCCTATGCCGCCCGGTCCGGGCTGTCGCGCGGGGCCGTGCAGAAAGCGCGCAAGACGGGTCGGCTGGTGCTTTACCCGGATGGGTCGATCAACGCGGCCGCCTCGGATGCGCGGCGGGCGGAGACGACCGATCCCGACCAGCAGATGCGCGCGCAGGGCGGGGTTGGCACCGGCGGCGGCGATGGCGCGGCCAACGCGGTCTCCGGCCCCGGCGACAGCGCCTCCTATCTGAAGGCCCGGACCGCGCTGACGGTCTACCAGGCGCAGGAACGTCAGCTGTCGATCCAGCGCAAGAAGGGCGTTCTGGTCGACCGCGCCCGCGCCGAGACGCTTGTGTTCCGCCTCGCGCGGCAGGAGCGCGATGTCTGGGTGACTTCGGTCGAGGAACAGTCCGAAGGCTACGCCAAATCCAAGTTGAAATGGGTCTCAAACGACGAGCCACTGCCGTTTCTTTACGAGAGCACAGGCCAAATCACGCGCGTCACCATGGAGTGCGCCCCTGAGGCTAGACAGTTTGGCTCCGCGATTTTGACATGGACGGGGTTCTGGTAAGGAAGACCCCATGACACCGGCGACCGGATCGGCCCCGTTCAGCGCCTCTCGGACCGTCCGGGCACCACCGCTGGAAAGCGTAAGTATGTCCGGCTGCCTTATCAATCAGATACGCCCCGCCGCGACGGCTTTCTGTCCAGGGCCAACCGTGCGAACGGCACCGCCCGGCCCGGGCACCGCCAAGCCATCGCCAGAACAAGGAGGCTTGACAGCCACCAAGGCATCTGAGCAACTGACGGGGCTGGTGCCTGTGCAAACAGGTGAAAAGGGAATGCGCGAGGCCCCGTTCGGGCCGAACCGCAGCCGCCCCCGCGACCGTGACCGGAAAGGTCGCCCATGATGCCACTGACCGCAACTGCGGGTTGGGAAGGCCGGGCGACCGACGGGGCCAATGCACGCCCCGAGATCCGCAAGCCGGGAGACCTGCCAGCGCAAACGACGCAACCGGACGGGGTGTTCCGGTGACGGGTAGCTGTCGCGATCCCGCCATGTAACCCTCGTCCCGAGAAATGATCGAGGGACATGACATGACACGACTTCTCGCAATTCTTTTTGCCACATTGGCGGCGATGCCGGCCTTCGCGCACGATGCTGCCGGGGGCGAAGCGCCGCAAAGCATGTGGCATGGCTTTCTTGGTGGCCTCGCGCACCCGGTGATCGGGCTCGACCATCTGGCCTTCGTCGTTCTGGTTGGGCTCGCGGCGGCGGGCGCATCGCGGCTTGTCGCGGGGCCTGCGGCGTTCATCGCGGCCACATTGATCGGTACACTTTTGCATGTGAACGGCGTGGTGCTGCCAGTTGCCTGGGCTGTGATCGGAATGGCGACACTCGTGCTTGCCGGGCTGCTGATAGCGGGCCGGCAGGTTTCCGGGCCACTCGCGCTGGCAGGCTTCGCCTTTGCCGGGCTGTTTCACGGCTGGGCCTATGGCGCGGCGGTGATCGGATCGACGCCGATGCCCATTGTCGCCTATCTTGCTGGTTTCGGGCTGATCCAGTTCGCCATCTCCGGCGTGGTGGCGCTTGCGGCCCGTAGCCTGACGATGGAGTCCCCCGCCTGGCTGCGGTCGCACACCGTGGCGGCGGTCTGCGCGGGGGTAGGACTGGCGTTTTTCGCCATCGAGGCGAAAACCGTAGCGGCGGGGACCGTGATCCCCGTCGCGGATGAGGCTCAGGCCTCTGCCGATCACGACGGCGGCCATGTGCATGACCACGACCACGATCATGATTGAAACAGACTGCGGCGAATGGAGGGCCAAATGACACTGCATTCGCCCTGCGAGGTGGAGCTGCTCGTGTGCACCACCTGTCGCTGCGCAGTTACGACAGCCCCAAGCTCCGACGAAGCCGACGCGCGCCGCGACGGAAAGCGGCTTCTGGCCGCGCTCGAGGTTGGTCTGCCGGAGGGGATCGTGCTGCGCGGCGTGGAGTGCCTGTCGAACTGCAAGCGCGGCTGCACGATCGTGCTGCGCGGCAGCGGAAGGTGGACGTATGTCTATGGCGGGTTTGATCCCGACACGGATTGCGACACCTTGCGCAACGGGGTGGAGAAATACCGCGATGCGCCTGACGGCCGGGTGCCCTGGCGTGCCCGCCCGGAGCACTTTAAGCGCAACTGCATCGCCCGCATCCCGCCCCTTGAATAAGCAACCATCCGGGCGGCCAAAGCCAAAGGAAAATTTCATTATGTCGAGCCTCGAAAAACTTCCCGTCACCGTCATCACCGGCTTTCTGGGGTCGGGCAAGACGACGCTGATCACGCATCTTATGCAGAATCCCGGCGGGCGCCGGCTTGCCGTGGTGGTCAACGAGTTTGGCGACATCGGCGTCGATGGAGAGATCCTGAAGGGCTGCGCCATTCCCGATTGCCCCGCCGAGAATATCATGGAACTGGCCAATGGCTGCATCTGCTGCACTGTGGCCGACGATTTCATCCCCACCATCGAGGCGCTGATGGCGCTCGACCCGCGCCCCGATCACATCCTGATCGAGACCAGCGGCCTCGCGCTGCCCAAGCCGCTGCTGAAGGCGTTCGACTGGCCCGACATCCGCTCTCGGATAACCGTGGATGGGGTCATCGCGCTGGCCGATGCAGAGGCCGTGGCGGCGGGCCGGTTCGCACCGGACGTGGCGCGCGTGGATGCGCAGCGCGCCGCCGATGACAGCCTCGACCACGAAACGCCCCTCTCAGAGGTGTTCGAGGATCAGATTTCCTGCGCCGATATCGTGCTGCTGACCAAGCCCGATCTTGCCGGCCCCGAGGGCGTGGCCCGGGCGCGCGACGCGATTGCGGCCGCCTCTCACCGCCCACTGCCGGTGATCGAGGTGGCCGAGGGCGCGGTCGATCCGCGCGTGATCCTCGGGATCGGCGCGGCGGCCGAGGATGACATTGACGCCCGTCCCAGCCATCACGACGGCGCGGATGACCACGAGCATGACGATTTCGACAGCATCGTGATCCCGATCCCGGAAATCACCGATCCGGCCGATCTCGCAGCGCGCATCGCCGCGCTGGCCGAGCGTCACAACATCCTGCGCATCAAGGGCTATGCCGCTGTCGCGGGCAAACCGATGCGCCTGCTGGTGCAGGCCGTCGGTGCGCGTGTCCGCCATCAATATGACCGCCCGTGGCGGGCCGATGAGGCGCGGCAGGGACGGCTGGTGGTGATCGCCGAACATGACGATATCGACGCGGGCACCATCCGGGCGCATCTGGTGCCCGACGCCACCGCGGCAGAGTGACGGTCGGACGCCGCCATGCATGTGATCTTCCGCGAAAGCCACGGTCTGGACGAGACCGACACGCCAACCGATCTGGGGCAAAGCCCCGCCGATCTGGTGGTGCTGTCGCTGTCGGACAGCGATCTGGGGGCGTTTGCCGCCGGCTGGCATCGTGGCGGCGGGCCCGAGGGGCGGCTGCCTCCGCTGCGGCTGGCCAATATCGCGGCGCTCAAGCATCCGCTGTCGGTCGACACCTATGTCGAGGCGACCCTCAGCCAGGCCAGCGGCATCCTGATCCGGCTGATCGGCGGGGTCCCTTACTGGAGCTACGGGCTGCAACAGATCGAGGCGATGGCCCGCGCGCGCGGCATCGCTCTGGCGGTGCTGCCCGCGGACGGCCGCCCCGATGCGCGTCTCGACGCGATCTCGACCGTTCCGGCCTCGACGCTGAGACGGCTCGCGCATCTGTGTGACGCGGGCGGCGCGGTCGCGGCACAGGCGGCGCTGGCGCAGATGGCGCTGGCTGCGGGGCTTTATGCGGGGCCGGTGACCGGGGCGAAGACGCTGCCACAGGTCGGCGCATGGACGCCGGAGGATGGCGTCGGCTGCCCGGTGCCCGCGATCCTGCACCGGGACGCGCCGCTGGTCGTGGTCACGTTCTATCGCTCCTATCTTGTGGCGGCGGATCTCGGCCCGGTCGAGGCGCTGTTCACGGCCCTTCGGGCGCGCGGGTTTCGCGTGCTGGGTCTTTTCGCGCCGTCGCTCAAGGCGCCCGATCCGCGCGCATGGCTGCAACGCCAGATCGCGCATCTGGCCCCGGCGGCCATCGTCAACGCGACCTCGTTCTCGGGGCGTGGCGAGGCGGGGGAGTCTCCGCTCGACGCGGGCGGCGTGCCGGTGTTTCAGGTGGCGCTTTCCACCTCGACCCGCAGCGCATGGGCGGACGCGCCGCGCGGCCTCTCGCCCGCCGATCTTGCGATGCATGTGGTCCTGCCCGAGGTAGACGGGCGGCTTTTCGCCGGGGTCGCCTCGTTCAAGCAACCGGCCGAGCGGGACCCGCATCTGCAATTTTCGCGGTTTGTACATCAGCCCGAGGCGGACCGCATTGACGCCATCGCGGGCCGTGTCACCGCGTGGCACCATCTGGCGGCGACACCGGCCAATCACCGGCGCGTCGCGCTTGTGCTGTCGACCTATCCGGGGCGCGACTGGAACATGGCGCATGCCGTGGGCCTCGATGCGCTGGCCTCAGGTGAGGCGATCCTGTCCGACCTCAACAAAGCCGGGTACGCCCTCGCCCCCGGCGCGCCACTGGCGCGGGCCCTGCCCGAGGCGCGCTTGCACTGGCCCATGGCCGACTACAAGGCCGCGCTGGCGACCCTGCCGCAAGACCTGCAAGAGGATCTTCAAACCGCATGGGGCGCGCCCGATAGCGACCCTGACGCCACCACCGACGGTTTTGCCTTTCGGGCCATCCGGCGCGACCAAGCGCTGATCGCGCTACAGCCCGAGCGCGGCACGCCAGATGCCCGCGATTCAGATTACCACGACCTCGCCCGCGTGCCGCGTCACGCCTATGTCGCCTTCTACCTGTGGCTGCGGGCCGGGGCCGACGCGCTGGTCCATGTCGGCGCGCATGGCACGCTGGAATGGCTGCCGGGCAAGTCCGTGGCGCTGTCGTCTTCGTGCTGGCCCGAGGCGCTGGTGGGGGATCTGCCGGTGATCTACCCGTTCATCGTGAACGACCCCGGCGAGGCCGCGCAGGCCAAGCGCCGGATCGGCGCGGTGACGCTGGGGCATGTGCCGCCGCCGATGAAGGCGTCCGAGACGCCGCAACGGCTGGCGCGGCTCGAGGCGCTGCTGGACGAGTTTTCCAATGCAGACGGGCTTGATCCGCGCCGCCGCGACCGTCTGATCGGCGACATCCGCGCGGAGGCGCAGGCCCTCGGCGTCGAGGCGGATCTTGGCCTCGACACGGCCTCGTGCCCGGCCGAAGCGATCACCCGGATCGACCGCTTTGTCTGCGACGTCAAGGAAAGCCAGTTCGGCGACGGGCTGCATGTCTGGGGCCGCGCGCCCGAGGGCGGCGACGGCACGTTTGACACAAGCACCTCTGTCGCGGCCGAACGGCAGGCGTTGCTGGACGCGCTTGACGGGCGGCGGATCGCTGCGGGACCGTCCGGATCGCCGTGGCGCGGGCGCACGGATGTGCTGCCCACAGGGCGCAACCTTTTCACCACAGATCCGCGCAGCGTGCCGACGCGCGCCGCCTACCGGCAGGGCGAGAGCCTGGCCTGCGAGCTGATCCGCCGCCACCTGCAGGACGAGGGCGACTGGCCGCGCGGGCTGGTCGTCGATCTGTGGGGGTCGGCCACGATGCGCACCGCCGGAGAGGAATTCGCGATGGCACTGGCGCTTCTGGGCGTGCGGCCGGTCTGGGACGAGGGGTCGGAGCGTGTCTCGGGTGTAGAGGTTCTGCCCATAGCCGAGCTGGACCGCCCCCGCATCGACGTGACCTTGCGCGTCTCGGGCCTTTTCCGGGACGTGTTCCCGACGCTTTCGGCGCTCTTCCAGCAGGCGGTGCGGGCGCTGGCCGCACGCGACGAAGCGCCCGACTGGAACCCCTATGTCGGGGCGGATACCGCACGCGTCTACGGCCCCGCACCCGGCGCGTTCGGGGTGGGCCTCGGCGCATATCTGAGCGATTATTCCGAACAGGGCCGTCAGAGCGCGGGCGAGGCGTGGCTTGCGGCCTCGTCATGGGCGATCGACGGCGAGCAGAGCCAAAAGGATGCGGCCGGCCTGCATGCCCGCGTCGCGGGGGCGGATGCCTTTGTCCATCCCCAGGACCTGCCCGAGACCGATCTGCTGCTAGCCGAGGATTACGCCAGCCACGAGGCCGGCTTTGCCGCCGCGCAAAAGGTCACCGGCGGCGCCGCGCGGCTGTATCATCTCGACAACACCGATCCGTCCTGCCCCCGCGCGCGCGGCCTGACCGAAGAGATCGCGCGCGTGGTGCAGGCGCGCGCCGCCAACCCAGACTGGATCGCCGGCATGCGGCGGCACGGCTTTCGCGGCGGGGCCGAGATAGCGGCGACGCTGGAAAACATGGCCGCCTTCGCGCATCTGGCCGATGTGGTGCCCGGGCATCTCTTTGAGCTCTACTGGGAGGCGACACTGGGCGACGCCGGCGTCACTGCGTTCTTGCAAGAGGCCAACCCCGACGCGCTGGAGGCGATGCGCACACGCTTTGCCGAATTGCACGAGGCCGGCCTGTGGCAATCGCGGCGCAACTCGATCCTCGCTACGCTGGAGGCCGGGGCATGAGCGCGGCACGGATCCGCGGCTGGTGCCCTGGCGCGCACCGACCCATGGCCTCGGGCGACGGGCTTGTGGTGCGGGTGCGCCCGCCATTGGGCGAGATCACGCCCGATCAGGCGCGCGGGCTGGCCGATCTGGTCGACCGGCACGGCAACGGCATCGTGGAACTAACCAGCCGCGCCAACCTGCAGATCCGCGGTGTGACCGCCGCCGCGCATGAGACTGTGATCGCGGGGCTGGCCGGGCTTTGCCTGCTCGATCCCGACCCCGCTACCGAAGCACGGCGCAACATCGTGATCGATCCGTTCCGTCCCTCGGACATCGCAGACCGGCAAACACGGATTGCCGCGTGTCTCGCCGAGGCATTGCAGGACGCCGATCTCGCCGGGTTGCCGTCGAAATTCGGCTTTGTCGTCGATGCAGGCAGATGGCGACGGCTGGACGGCGTCAGCGGCGATATCCGGGTCGAGGGATCCGGCGATGATCTGATCGTGCGTGCGGACGGATGCGCGACCGGGCACCTCACCCGCAGCGCCGAGGATGCGGTCAAGATGTCAATGGGTCTCGCGCGGTGGTTTCTCGCGTCGGGCGGCGTCGCGGCGGACGGGCGCGGGCGGATGGCCCGCCACCTTGCCACGGGGGTCATGCCACCACCGGATCTGATGGGAGATCATGCGCCCACTCCATCCTCGGACCCTCCGCGACCGGGGGCCGATTCCGGCGGACTTTGTGTCGCCGCCGCCTTCGGTCAGCTTGAGGCAGAAGCTCTGCGCGCCCTTGCAAGGGCCGGCGCCCGGATACTGCGCATTACGCCGTGGCGCATGGTGTTTCTGCCGGGCATCGACAGCCTCGATCATGTCGCGGACACGGGCGGGCTGCTCACCGATCCCGACGACCCGCTGCTGCGCGTCACCGCCTGCACCGGCGCGCCGGGCTGCCCGCAGGCCAGCGTCGAGACGCGTGCGCTGGCCCGGCACCTTGCCACGACCCTGCCGAAGGACAAGACGCTGCACGTCTCGGGCTGCGCCAAGGGCTGCGCGCATCCCGCGCCCGCCGATCTGACGCTGGTCGGACGCAATGGCCGCTTTGACCTTATCCGGCGCGGACGGGCATGGCACGCGCCTGCGCAATGGTGGCTTCTACCCGCCCAGATAACAGCGGCAGTGCAGGAATAGACGATGCCCTACACATATGAAACCGATGGCGCGGCGATCTACGCGGAAAGCTTCGCCACGATACGGGCCGAGGCGGATCTCGCGCGGTTCGACGCGGACGCCGAACAGATCGCGGTGCGCATGATCCATGCCGCTGGAATGGTCGGGCTGGAGGCGAATATCCGCATTTCGCCGGGTATGGTGGCCGCGGCGCGCCGCGCACTGGAGGCTGGCGCGCCGATTCTCTGCGATGCACGGATGGTCAGCGAAGGCGTCACACGCAAACGACTGCCCGCCGAAAACGCCGTGATCTGCACGCTGCAATCGCCCGAGGTGCCGGAGCTGGCCGCGCGGCTTCGCACCACACGCTCGGCTGCGGCGCTGGAGCTTTGGCGGCCGCATCTGTCCGGCGCGCTGGTGGCCATCGGCAATGCGCCCACGGCGCTGTTTCATCTGCTGGAAATGCTGGAGGATCCCGACTGTCCGCGCCCCGCGGCGATCATCGGCTGCCCCGTGGGCTTTGTCGGCGCCGCCGAATCCAAGGCCGCACTCTGGGCCGCGCAGCCCGCACCTTGCGTGATTGTCGAGGGCCGGCTGGGCGGCAGCGCGATCACAGTCGCCGCCATCAACGCCATCGCGAGCCGCGCGGAATGAGCGTGACCCGGCCCGCTACCATCCATGGCGTCGGCCTCGGCCCCGGTGATCAGGACCTGATGAGCGTGCGCGCTGACAGGTTGCTGCGCAGCGCCACGCATGTGGCATATTTCCGCAAGGCGGGCCGACGCGGACGTGCGCGCACCTGCGTCGAAGGCATGCTGCGCCCGGATGCGGTCGAGATCCCCATGGAATACCCCGTCACCACCGAGATCCCGCTCGACGATCCGGCCTATGCCGCCTGTCTGTCGGAGTTCTATGCCGATGTGGCGGGCCGACTGCGCGAATTGGCCCAAGGCGGCACCGAGGTCGTAGTGCTGTGCGAGGGTGATCCGTTCTTCTACGGCTCGTTCATGCATCTCTACACGCGGTTGAAGGACGATGTCCCGGTGCGTGTCGTGCCCGCGATCACCGGCATGTCGGCGGCCTGGACGGCGACGGGCCTGCCGGTGACATGGGGCGACGACGTGCTGACGGTGCTGATGGGCACCCTGCCTGAAGCCGAGTTGACCCGTCGCATGGCAGGCAGCGACGCCATCGTCGTGATGAAGATCGGGCGGCTACTGCCAAAGGTGCGCGCTGCCCTCGACGCCGCCGGCAGGCTCGACACCGCGTGGCTGGTGGAATGCGCCAGCATGGCCGAGGAAAGGGTCATCCCGCTGGCCGAGGCCGGGGACCGCACCGTGCCCTACTTCTCGATCGTCATCGTGCACGGTCAGGGGCGGCGGCCATGAGCGGCGGGCTGGTGATCGCCGGCCTGGGACCCGGAGACGATGCGCTGGTCACGCCCGAGGTCTCGGCGGCGCTGGAGCGCGCCACAGACGTGATCGGCTATATCCCCTATGTCGCGCGCGTGGCCGACAGGCCGGGGCTGGTGAAACATGCCAGCGACAACCGGGTGGAGATCGACCGCGCGCAGCTTGCCCTGTCGCTGGCGGCCGAGGGGGCCCGCGTCGTTGTGGTCAGTTCCGGCGATCCGGGCGTTTTCGCCATGGCTTCGGCGGTATTCGAGGCGGTCGAGGCCGGTCCGGTGGCATGGCGCGCGCTGGATATCCGGGTGCTGCCCGGCATCACCGCAATGCTGGCTGCCGCCGCGCGGGTAGGCGCCCCGCTGGGGCATGATTTCTGCGCGATCAATCTCAGTGACAACCTCAAGCCCTGGGCGGTGATCGACCGCCGGCTGCGCCTCGCGCTTGAGGCCGATTTCGCGATCGCGCTCTACAATCCGCGCTCGGCTGCGCGTCCGGAAGGGTTCGCCCGTACGCTGGAGCTGTTGCGCGAGGCCTGCAAGCCAGAGCGCGTTATGATCTTTGCCCGTGCCGTCTCGACGCCCGAGGAGGATCTGCGCGTAGTGGCATTGGGCGAGGCCGCGCCAGGGATGGCCGATATGCGCACCGTGGTCCTGATTGGGTCGTCGGCCACGCGGATCATCGCGCGCGACGGCACACCGCTGGTCTATACGCCCAGATCGGTGCCGGTATGAGCGATCCAGTCAAGCACCGCCGGGACGTGATGCAGTTCGGCCCGGTCGGGGGGCTCGGGGCGGTCGATCATCACCACTGGCAGGCCGAGCGCGCGGGCCGCCGTGATCTTGGCATAAGCCCCGGTGCCGCCGGCGTTTTTCGACACGATCAGTTGGATCCCATGACGTACCATCAGCGCGCGGTCGGCCGCCGCGTCGAACGGCCCGCGATCCACCACCACCTCGGCCTCGGGCAGGGGCAGCGCGGCGTCGGGCGGGTCGATCAGACGCAAGAGATAAGCGTGCTGCGGGTTGGGTGCGAATTCGGCCAGATGCATGCGGCCCACGGCCAGCATCACCCGCGTCCGGGGCCGGTCGAGCGCCGCGACAGCACCCCCGATGTCGGGCACCCAGATCCAGTCGTCCCCTTGTTGCGGCGCCCAGGGCGGCCGCGTCAGCGCAACCAGGGGCACGCCTGCCCCCGCGCAGGCCGCGACGGCATTGCGGCTCATCTGTGCGGCGAAGGGATGCGTGGCGTCGATCACATGGGTGATCCGCGCAGCGTGCAGATACGCCGCCAGCCCAGCGACGCCGCCAAACCCGCCGACCCGCTGCGGCAACGGCTGGCGCATGGGGCGTGCCACGCGGCCCGCGAAGGACAGGGTGCCTTGAAGGCGGCGATCCGCCACGGCGCGGGCCAGCGCCGTCGCCTCGGTCGTGCCGGCAAGGATCAGGAGGTTGGGCTGCATGGCTGAGCTTCCGTGGCTGATGATCGTGGGGCTGGGCGAGGATGGCGCGGACGGCCTGCCGCCCGCAAGCCTGCGGGCGCTTGACGCCGCCGAGATCGTGATAGGGCCGGCGCGCCACTTGTCGCTGCTGCCCGATCTGGACGCAACCCGGGTTGAATGGCCCGTGCCCTTTGCCGAGGGTCTGACGCTCCTGCACGGCTATCGGGGCCGGCGCGTCGTGGCGCTGGCATCTGGCGATCCGTTCTGGTTCGGCGCGGGGTCGGTGATCGCGCGCGGTCTGGAGCCGGACGAGTGGCGCGCGCTGCCGTCCCCGTCAAGTTTCGCACTGGCTGCCAGCCGCCTCGGCTGGGCACTGGAGACGACGGTGTGCCTTGGCCTGCACGCGACACCGCTGGCGCGCCTGCGGCCGCATCTGGCCAGAGGCGAGCGCGCGATCCTGCTGCTGCGCGACGGCGCGGCAGTGGCCGATCTGGCGCGGTATCTGGTGGCCAAGGGGTTTGGCGCAAGTCACCTGACGGTGATGGAGGCGCTTGGCGGCCCGCGCGAACGGATCATGCCGGTTCGCGCGGACGCCCTGCCGGACACTGTTTTCACGCATCCCGTCGCGGTCGCCGCAAAATTCGACGGCACCGGACGTGCCCTGCCTTGCGCCTCCGGCATCTCCGACGATCTTTTCACCTCGGATGGCCAGATCACCAAGCGCCCCGTGCGCGCGTTGGCACTGTCGGCGCTGGCCCCGCAGCCGGGCGAGGTCCTGTGGGATATCGGGGGTGGCTCGGGATCGATCTCGGTCGAGTGGTGCCTGTCGCATCCCCGCAACACAGCCACCTGCGTCGAGACCCGCCCCGACCGCGCCGCGCATATCCGCAGCAATGCACAGAGCTTTGGCCTCGATCACCGGCTTTCTGTCGTCGAGGGCATGGCGCCGGATGCGCTGGCTGACCTATCCGCGCCCGACGCCGTGTTCATCGGGGGTGGGCTGTCAGAAGCGCTGCTCGACGAGCTGCACGCGCGGCTGGCCTCCGGCACGCGGCTTGTGGCCCATGCCGTCACGCTCGAGTCCGAGGCGCTGCTGGCCGAGTGGTCGGGGCGGATCGGTGGTGATCTGATGCGGATCGAACTGGCCAGTGCCGCGCCACTGGGCACCCGGCGCGGCTGGGTGCCCGCGCGGCCCATCGTGCAATGGCAGGTGGTGCTGTGATCGTGGCGGGCTTCGGATTTCGCGCCGCCGCCACTGTGGCGAGCCTCGAAGAGGCGCTGCATCTGGCGCGGCAAGGGCATGACGGGCATCTGTCCATCGCCTGTCTCGCGACCGCCGCCGACAAGGCCGGGACCGCAGCGTTTCGCACACTGGCCCTGCGGCTCGACCTGCCGACATGCGCAATCGACAGCGCCGCACTGACCGCTCAGCCCACGCCGACACGCTCAAGCGCCTCGCGGGTCGCCCGCGCCACCGGCAGCGTGGCCGAGGCCGCCGCACTGGCCGCAGCGGGGCACAACGCCCGGATCGTCGTGGCGCGCGTGATCTCGCCCGACGGGATGGCAACCTGCGCTCTCGCTGAAAGGAACGACCCATGACAGTCCATTTCATCGGTGCCGGCCCCGGCGCGCCGGACCTTCTGACGCTGCGCGGGCGCGACCTGATCGCGGCCTGCCCGGTCTGCCTTTATGCCGGGTCGCTGGTGCCCGAGGCCGTGCTGGGCCATTGCCCCGCCGGCGCGCGGGTGATCAACACCGCGCCGATGGATCTGGATGCGATCATGGCCGAGATCGCCAAGGCGCATGCGGCGGATCAAGACGTGGCGCGGCTGCATTCAGGTGACATGTCGGTGTGGTCGGCCATGGGCGAACAGATCCGACGCCTCAAGGAGATGGGCATTGCCTACACCGTCACCCCCGGCGTACCGTCTTTCGCGGCCGCCGCCGCCACGATTGGCGCGGAGCTGACCCTGCCCGGTGTCGCGCAATCGGTGGTGCTGACCCGGACGCCCGGGCGCGCGTCCTCCATGCCCGAGGGCGAGACGCTGACCGCGTTCGGCGCGACCGGCGCGACGCTGGCGATCCACCTGTCGATCCAGAACCTTGCCCGCGTCACCGCCGATCTGATCCCGCATTACGGTCCTGACTGTCCGGTGGCGGTGATCTGGCGTGCCAGCTGGCCGGATGAGCGGGTCGTGCGCGCCACGCTCGCCACGCTTGAGGGCGCAATGCCCGACGGGATATCGCGCACCGCGCTGATCCTTGTCGGGCCGGCACTTGCCGCGTCGGATTTCGACGAGAGCCGACTTTATGCGGCCGATTATGACCGCCGCTACAGGCCGCAATCGGCGACAAGCCCGTGGGCAGACTGGAGTGAACGTGATGACTGAGACGCATGGCGCATGGCCGCCGGGCCTGATGGTGTCCGCCCCGGCCTCGGGGACCGGCAAGACCACTGTGATGCTGGGGCTGTTGCGCGCTATGGCCGATGACGGCCTTAGCGTGCAGCCCTTCAAGTCGGGGCCGGACTATATCGACCCGGCCTTTCACCGCGCTGCAAGCGGGCGCGCGTCTTTCAACCTCGAGACATGGGCCATGGGGCAGGACCTCTTCAGCGCCATCGCGCATCACGCCACGGGTGCCGATATCTGCCTCGCCGAAGGATCGATGGGGCTGTTCGACGGTGTGGCCACGCGTGGCCTTGCCGGGTACGGGTCCAGTGCCGAGACCGCCGCCGCGATGGGCTGGCCGGTGATCCTGGTGCTGGATGTCAGCGGACAGGCGCAGTCGGCGGCGGCCACGGCGCTCGGGTTTGCAAGTTACGATGCGGACCTGCCCTTTGCCGGCGTGATCCTGAACCGCGTGGCCAGCCCCCGCCACGAGCGTCTGACGCGGGCGGGGATGGACCGCGCCGGGCTGCCGGTGCTGGGCGCGCTGCCGCGGCGCGGCGATCTCGCCCTGCCAGAGCGGCATCTGGGCCTGATCCAGGCAGTGGAGCATCCCGACCTCGACGCAGCGATCGCGGGCTATGCCGATTTCCTGCGGGCGCATGTCGATCTGGATGCGATCCGGGCGGCCGCCCGTGGCGGCACGGCCCCGGCGGCGGGCAGCCTGCCCGCGCCGCCCGCGCAGCGTATCGCGCTGGCGCAGGATGCCGCGTTTTCCTTCACCTATCCGCATATCCTGGCAGGCTGGCGCGCCGCAGGGGCCGAGATCCTGCCGTTTTCGCCGCTCGCCGACGAGGCACCGGACCCGTCCGCGGATCTGGTCTGGCTGCCGGGCGGCTATCCAGAGTTGCACGCGGGTCGTCTGGCCGGCGCGACGACGTTTCTCGCCGGTCTGCGCGACCACGCCAAAACAAGGCCCGTGCATGGCGAATGCGGCGGCTACATGGCGCTTGGCGCAGCGCTGATCGACAAGGACGGGGTGCGCCACGAGATGGCGGGGCTGCTCGGGCTGGTCACGTCCTATGAGACACGCAAGTTCCATCTGGGCTACCGCCGCGCGGTGCTTGGCGGGCCGATGCCGGGCCACGCGCCGGGCACGGCCCTGCGGGGACACGAGTTTCACTATTCCACGATTCTCGACCAGCCCGACGCGCCGCTCGCCGACGTTGCCGATGCCGATGGAACCACGGTGCCCGAAACAGGATCGCGCCGGGACCATGTCACCGGCACATTCTTCCACTTGATCGCCGAGGAAACACCGTGACAGGCACCCTCAAGGGCTTCGTCAGCTTCGTGGGGTCCGGCCCCGGCGATCCGGAGCTTTTGACGCTCAAGGCCGTCGACCGTCTGAAACGCGCCGACGCGATCCTCTACGACGACCTGTCGGCGGGGCCGATCCTGTCGCATGGGCGCATCGGAGCAGACCTTGTTGGCGTGGGCAAGCGCGCCGGGCGACCCTCGCCACGGCAAGACCATGTCAGCCGCCTGCTGGTGGAATACGCGACCGACGGCGCGCGCATCGTGCGGCTGAAATCCGGTGATGGCGGCCTCTTCGGGCGGCTCGAAGAAGAGCTGATCGCGCTGCGCGAGGCAGGCATTCCGTTCGAGATCGTGCCGGGCGTCGCCTCGCCCTTCGCCGCCGCCGCCGATCTAGGGATACCGCTGACCCGGCGGTTGACCGCGCGGCGCGTGCAGTTCGTGACCGGTCACGACGCCGGCGGGCAGCTGCCCGACGACCTGAACCTCGACGCGCTCGCCGATGCGCGCGCCTGCACGGTGGTCTTCATGGGCAAGCGGACCTTTCCCAAACTTGCTGCGGCGCTGATCGCACGCGGTCTGCCCGCGGAGACAACCGCGATCCTCGCCGAGGCGGTTGGCACGCCCGAGGCCAGCACCCTGCGCAGCACGGTCGCGGGACTGGCCGAGCGGCTGTCATCCGGGATCGGTACGAAACCGGCCCTCATCCTGTACGGCTCATTGGCAGATCAAGGCGATGATTGACCTCTGGCTCATCGGGATCGGGACCGGCAACCCGGACCACGTCACGCTGGAGGCACAGGCGGCCCTGCGGGACGCGGCGCTTGTGCTGGTGCCGCGCAAGGGGCCCGACAAGAGCGACCTTGCCGATCTGCGCCACACCATCCTGCGCGCCTGCGACAGCCCCGCCCGCGTGGTCGAGTTCGACATGCCGGTGCGCAACGAGGCCCTGCCATATGGCGCGCGCGTGGCCCGGTGGCATGACGAGATCGCCACTATCTGGGCCGAGACGATTGCAGCGGCGCAGCCAGACGGCCCCGTCGCGCTGCTGGTCTGGGGCGATCCCGGGCTTTACGATTCCACCCTGCGCATCGCCGCGCGGCTGGACCCGGTGCCCCGGCTGCGCGTGCTGCCCGGGATCACCGCGCTCCAGGCGCTGACCGCAGCCCATGCGATCCCGTTCAACAGCGTCAATGGCGCCGTCACCGTCACCACCGGGCGGCGTTTGCGCGCGCAGGGCTGGCCCGGCGCGGCCGATACGGTGGTCGCCATGCTGGACGGTGCCTGCGCGTTTCAGCATCTCGATCCGGACGGTCTTCATATCTGGTGGGGTGCCTATCTGGGCATGCCCGAGCAGGTGCTGGATGCCGGGCCATTGGCCCGGGCAGGCCCGCGCATCATCGACGAAAGAGCCGCGGCGCGGGCGCGCCACGGCTGGATCATGGACACTTACCTCATGCGGCGGGTCACGCCGCCGGGTGATGCAGGCGATTGACGAAGACACCGCTATGCTTGAAGCGGTCGACTGTATTGGCCAGTGCGAGCGCGCCGAGATCGACCAACGGCTCGATCAGGACCACCAGCATGTACGCGGCACGGAACGCCACAACGTCCGACGGTCTTGTCCTGTGTGGATGGCTCCGTTTGTGCAAGGGTTGATTTGAGTTGATGTTGATCGTTGCAGGTTGCGGTCATATGACCGGCCTGTTTGTGCGGTATGTCTGACCGCTGTGGTGCCACAACCACTGTGCTCAATGCGTTTTCTGGGTGCTGCCAGACGAATTCGAACTCGTCTCCATTTGGACAGAGACGCTGACGCTTATGCTGTGCAGAGACCGCGCCACTCGGCGAGGGCGGCGGCGCGGTTTCGCTTGAAATTCTGTCTGCTCGAGAGGCTGCGTTCCTGATTGAAGAGGTTGTAAACTGAGGCGTGGACTGAGGCGAACTTCTGCAAACTTCGCATCCGCCTGAAGCGCAGCATGGCTCTCTCACGTCGTCGAAACGGCAGGTGCGAATTTTCCGCCCTGTTGTTCAGCCAGCGACCGGTTTCCTGGCGATCGGCCGCGCCGATCTCCTTCAGCGCCGCGCCGTAGGAGCGTAGCTTGTCTGTGACGATAACCTCTGGTCGACCGTGCTTACGCATTGCTTTCTTGAGGAATTTCAATGCGGCCTTCTTGTCGCGCGACTTTGTTACGAAGCTTTCCAAGACCTCGCCCTCGTGATCCACGGCGCGCCAAAGGTAATGTCTCTCGCCGTTGATCTTCACGAACACCTCATCCAGATGCCAGCGCCAGCGGCTGGATTTCATTCCAGCGATGCGGTGCTTTTTGATCTCGGCAGCGAACATCGGACCGAACCGGTGCCACCAATACCGCACGGCCTCATGGGTGACATCGATGCTACGTTCGTGGAGCAGATCTTCGACGTTGCGGAGCGACAGCGGGAACCGGACGTACAGCATCACCGCCAAGCGGATGATTTCCCGGCTGGTTTTGAAGTACTTGAAAGGGTCTCGTTTTTCCATCCGGGCAGGGTAGGGGGTGTACACTCCACCCGCAAGCTGAGTTCCTTTGACAAGACCAGCTATTACGCATCGGGGCTGAGTGTGGGCACGAGATCGACGGGCTCATAGAAGTTGCCAAACCGGCGACCTACAAACGCTGGCTCGCCCAAATGCGCGGTGGAACCCCCTTCAAGTCGGTGGGACGGCCGCGCCTGACGCAAGAGCTGCGCGACGTCGTCACCCGGATCGGATCTGAAAACCTCCTTTAGGGCTACAAGCGGATCGCGGGCGAGCTGAAAAAACTGGGGCTTTATGCCGGTGCAAATTCCGTCAAACGCATCCTTACTGAGGCGGGCATTCACCCGAGCCCAGAGAGGCGAAAAAAGAAGCCGGCCCTGCCGTGGACCACATTCATCCGGGCGCATATGGAAAGCATGATCGCCTGCGACTTCTTCTCCAAGACCGTATTTACGCTCCGTGGGCCAAGGACAGCCTATGTGCTGATGTTCATCCACCTCGGCAGCCGCCGCGTATTTTGCAGCGCTCCGACCTATACCCCTGACTCGGCATGGACTACCCAGCAGGCCCGCAACACTTTGATGTGGTGCGCTGAACACGGCATCACACCGGATTTCCTGATCCGCGACGCCGACACCAAGTTCAGCGTTAACTTTGATACCGTCTGGGCGTCGGAGGCCGCGCGGGTCATCCAGATCCTGCACAGGGCACCAGACGCCAACGCTTTCGCAGAATCTTTCATCGGCACCATCAAGCGCGAATGTCTGGGTTTCTTCGTCTGCTTCAGCCGGTCCCAGCTCGATTACATCCTGCGAACCTGGGTGCGCCATTACAATTTCGAGCGCCCGCATCGCGGACGGGACATCGGGAACAACGTACTTCTGGTCAATTTCCGGCCCGCCCGTGATGGACCAATCACTCGCAAACGCGCGCTTGGCGGCATCATCACATCTTACTCCCGCGATGCAGCATGATTTACAGCTCTGCGTAAGGCGTGTGGCAACTCGAGACACCCATGTTCGCCGCTACACCAAAAAACAAGCAGCAAGATTTTTCAATGAAACCCTCTCTACCCCTTAAGTAATTGTAATCATTAATGTTGCATACGGTTCGAAAGTCATTCGGTTCGAGCGGGACTGGCAGCGAACCAAAGATCAAACCTTCCTTAGTCAACGGTCTTGATGGATTTTAAATCGGCCTTCCAGTGCCAGGCATGTACAAATGCCCACAGACACATGTTGCCAAAATAGTGCTCCAAGGCTATATATCTCAAAAGACATGAAGACCGTATGCCGTGGACAGTTTCGTTCTCAGAGGAGTTCGAGCCGGAGTTCGACGAACTTCCGCAAGATGTGCAGGACGCAATCCTCGCCCGCGCCCTGCTTTTGGAACGAGAGGGGCCATCGCTTGGTCGACCGCATGCCGACACCCTGACCGGGTCGAAGCATGCGAACATGAAGGAATTGCGATGCAATGCCGCTGACGGCGTGTGGCGCATTGCCTTTGCATTCGATCCCGACCGGCAGGCGATATTGCTTATTGGTGGGGATAAATCAGGTGGCAGCGAAAAGCGCTTCTACAAGCAGCTGATCGCTCGAGCCGACGAGCGGTTTGAGCGTCATCTGGCAAAACGGAAAGGATGAAACAATGGTACGGACCCTGAAAGACAAGCTTGCCGCGCTCGATCCTGCCCGGCGCGGGGGCGTCGTGGCTGAGGCTGAGCAGCTGCACACAGAATATCTGACGCTGCAGGAGCTTCGGAAAGCCAAGGATTTGACGCAGGTCCAGCTGGCCGAAACCCTCGGCATCCAGCAAACGACAGTCGCAAAATACGAGCGCCAGAGTGATTTACTGCTATCAACCCTCTCGAGCTACGTGCGGGCCATGGGGGGCAGCCTCAAATTGACAGTCGAGTTTCCTGGCAAGAAGCCAGTGGCACTCGACGGCCTTGGGGACTCCGATGAACCGCGTCGCCGTCGCCGTACGGCGCGCGAAGATCGGCAGACCGCAGCACGCACCTGATCATCAGAAGTAATAATTCACTCGCTTCGCTTAAGGAACGTCTGATCAACGGGTTCGGCTTCGCCGCGATGTCGGCCTGACGGCTCTACGGACCAAGAGACCAACCATTCTGGATCGGTTCTGCGGTTTTCGAACTGCCACAGCGGCGGTTTCGCGGTTTTCGGACGGACTCATCCTCATGCAAGCAGCCTTCGTCGAACCAGAAACAGGTTGCCGAGCGCAAACAGCGTGAAGAGCTGCGCACGGTTTTTGGCCAGCCCACGGTAGCGGGTCTTCACATGGCCGAACTGGCGCTTGAGAACGCGGAACGGATGCTCGACCTTGGCGCGCACCATGGCGATGACCCGGTTGATCTTCTCGTCGATGGGGTCGAGCTTGCCGCCCTTGGGCGCCTTGCGCATTACACCCCAGACTTTGCCATCCTTGGTGAACGCGGCCTCTCGCTCAGCGCTGACATAACCTTTGTCCATTGCCTGGCAGGGCATGTTTACATGCCCGAGAAGGGGCCCAGACCGAGGCCTCTTCGCCGTGCAAGAGCTCATCCCATACGCGGCTGTCATGGACTTTCGCCGTTGTCGCCTCGAGGCTGTGGACCGTGCCGCTGTCCACATCGACGCCGATGTGCGCCTTCATACCGAAATACCAGTCGTTGCCCTTCTTCGTCGAGGACATCTCGGGGTCACGTGCCTTGGACCGGTTCTTTGTTGAGGACGGAGCATCGATAATGGTCGCGTCCACCAGCGTGCCCGCGCGCAGCGTGATGCCATTGTCGGAAAGGTGGCCATTCACCTCAGCGAAGAGCGCCTCGGTCAGTTCGTGCCGCTCCAGCAGGTGGCGGAAGTTCAGGATGGTGGTCTCATCTGGAATGCGATCGTCGCCAAGCTCAATCCCGGCGAACCGGCGCATCGCTTCGCTGTCGTAGAGCATCTCTTCCGCCATCGGATCGCTCAACGCATACCAATTCTGAAGGAAGTAGACCCGGAGCATCATTTCCAAAGACATCGGCGGGCGACCGCCCTTCGGCCCGACCTTCGGGTAGTGCGGCGCGATCAGCGCCAAAAGACGGACCCAAGGCACCACCACATCCATCTCCGCCAGGAACAGCTCCCGCCGCGTCTGCTTCTTCTTCATCGCATCACGAAGACCGGGGAAGGCTGGCTGCTTTGGCATCGGACAGGCTCCTTGGAGGGTTCCCCAAGTCTACCAGATCACGCCGAAAGGAGGAGGTTTTTCAGACGTTCCTTAAGATTAAGTATCCGCTTTGACCCAGTGGCTTAGCGATGGTAATAAAATGGCACAAAGACAGGGATGTCCGACTAGCCGTTTTTCACGGTATCATCCCTTCACCCTTCGGCGACATATCCTTCCTCGCCGCCTTCAGGTGCAGCGCTACGTTCTCAGCGGTGAACTTGTAGCCCTTCCCGTCCGGCACGCGCGTGGCGGAAACAGGATACTTGGCCTTATGCGAAGCAATGCCCGCGACGCGAACACAATTCACCGTCTGAACGCCTGACTGGTGTTCCTTCCGACAGCAAGTGGGGCTGGCGGCGTGCCGTTCACACTCATCGCGTCACGGGACTTATCTCACGCCGCCGTGTTATGCGGCTTGACACTATCAGGCTGCGCAATCAGCTTTATGTTGAGCGAGGCCAATACCTTGAGCACGGTACCGAACTCAGGGTTCCCGTTGGCGCTCAGCGCACGATAGAGGCTCTCGCGGCTAACACCTGCATCTTCAGCGACGCGCTTCATCCCTTTAGCTCGCGCAACAACACCGATCGCATCAGCGATGAATGCGGGATCTTGCGTTTCAAGCGCATCCGATAGGTAGCCGGCGATCATTTCATCGTTGTCGAGATACTCAGCCGGATCGAAATCGTTGATTTCATGTTTCATTTCCAAGTTCCTTCCAGATGCGCTGCGCCTTCGTGATGTCTCGCTGTTGGCTTTTCTTGTCACCTCCGCACAGCAGAAAGATGATCTCATCCCCTTGCTGGCGAAAATAGACGCGGTAGCCTTTTCCCTCATGGATGCGCACCTCACTCACGCCATGACCTACAGGTTCAACATCGCCAAAATGCCCGAACTTCAGTCGCTGCAACCGACTGGTGATTTTTTGCTTCGCCCGCTGGTCACGCAAATTGCGCAGCCAGGAAGAAAAGATGTCTGTTTGCCTGATTACGAACATAACTCCATGTAGCCTCTGAGCTACACATTTTCAAGAGCCTTGTCACACGTTGGCCCCTTGGAACTCAAGATTGATTTCACTGCAGATAAAAACCTGTCAGAGGCAGCGTCAAACCGCTCGCAGCTGGTCTGCCCCAACCGCAACACGGGTCTGCCCGCCCATGATCTCCATCAACACCCAGACGCGCCGATCGGGAGCGATCCTCTCCACCTCGGCCACGAAGTTGGCGAACGGCCCTGTGTTTAATGCGACCTGATCGCCGGACTTAAGTAGCTTGGGCGGCAGCACTTTGCCATCAGCGTCGCAGCGCAGCATGATCTGGGACACGAGATCAAGAGGCACTGGTGCTGGTTCTTTGCCAAAGCTCACCAGTCGCGTGATGCCGTAGGTCGAGTTGACGCAGCGCCAAAGGCCGCGCGTCACATCAAGGGCCACGAAGATGTAGCCCGGGAATAGCGGCCGCATCGCGCTGATGAACTTGCCGTTGCGCTGGCGCGTTTCCTCTTCGAGGGGCAGGAACGTCTTGAAGCCCTGCCGCGCGAGGTTCTTATCCGCGATCGTGGCGCAGTTCGGCTTCAGCTGCGCTAAAAACCATGTTGTGCCAGGATCGTGAACCGTCATCTTGCGCCCTCTTGAAACTTTGCACCCATATATCGCTCAAAGTCGAACAAAGACAAGCGAATAAGCGGAACAAAGCGCCACACTCGGGTGGGCATCATGTCAACAGAGTAACGATCAAGCCATTGATAGAATACAACTATCCAGAAGTATCGACTTGATACCAACCCTTACCCACGCAAACGTCCGGCTGGAAAGAATTGGACTGTGGAGGCTGAGTTGGGCGAAAATAGTGAGATTACCGAGCTTCGGGCGGCGCTATATGTGCGCACGGCGACAGAGCATCCGCAATATTCGACCGACACCCAGTCAGAAAAGCTCCACGACTACCCAGTCACAGAGCCCGCTCAGCGTGCGGTCGGCGGCGAGCGCCGTGCCAATGCTGGCGGTCAGCGTGTCGAAGGCGGCATCACGGTCGGCGCCCTGAACCACCGCCTCGATCTCGGCGCGGTGCTGGTAGTGATAACGCAGCGGCGAAAACGTCACCTCCGGCTCCCCCGGCTCGCCGTCGCGCAGGATCAGTAATCCATCGGCCGGGACGCGCTCGGGCAGCACCTCGCTGCGCAAAGCGGTGGCGGGAAGCGCCGAGAGCCGCGCGTTCAGCGCGGCGAGGATGGTTTCGCGAGGTGTCATGGGTCGGCCGGGTTGGAAATCGCGTCGAGCACCGGACAGTCGGGGACTTCGGCGCCCGAACACCTGGATGCGGTTGCAGCGAGGACGGTTTCGATACGCCGGAGATCCGCGATCCTCGCGCGGACATCGGCAAGGTGGCGCTCCGTCCGCTCCTTGACCTCTGCGCAGGTCGGCGCGGCGCCGTCTTCGAGCCCCATCAGTCCGCGGATGTCCTCCATCGAGAACCCGAGTTCGCGGGCGCGCAGGATGAAGCGCAGACGTGTGGCGTGCGCGGTGGAATAGATGCGGTAGCCGGCGTCGGTCCGGGGCGGGTCGGGCAAAAGGCCGGTCTTCTCGTAATAGCGGATCGTCTCGATGTTGCAGCCGGTCGCCCGGGCCAGGTCGCCGCGTGTGAAACCGCTCTCGCGCTCGTGATCGGTCATGGGCAAGTTTCCTCTTGAGCCTGTAGTTGCTACAGACCCTACACCTCTCCTAAATCACAGACGAGAGGTGCGCGACATGGCGCTGACGGACGACCGAACGGACAGCACGGGCGCGGATCGCCCCGCCCGAAAGGGCTGGCTTGCGGCAGGCGGTGTGCTGGGCGCCTTTCTCGCCTCGGCCTGCTGCATCGGGCCGCTGGTGCTTTTGACCCTCGGCATCTCGGGCGCCTGGATCGGCAACCTGACGGCGCTGGAGCCTTACAAGCCGATCTTCGCCGTGATCGCGCTCGGCTTCGTCGGGGCGGGATTCCGGCAGGTCTATTTCCGCAAGCCGACCGTCTGCGAACCCGGTTCCTACTGCGCAAGGCCAGCATCGGCGCGCATCACCAAGACCGCACTCTGGGCCTCGCTGATCCTCGTTGTCGCAGCACTCACCATCGACTGGTGGGCCCCGCTTCTCTACTGATCCCGGAAGGACACCCTCATGAAGAAGTTCCTTGCCCTTGCACTGTTCGGCCTGACAGCCGTCGCCCCGATGACCGCCACTTCTGCGGTCGCGCAGTCCGTCGCCGCGGAGCAGACTATCACGTTCGCGGTCGACAACATGACCTGCGCGCTCTGCCCGATCACTGTGAAGCGTGCGATGGAGGGCGTCGCGGGCGTGCGCACTGTCGAGATCGACTTCGAGGCACGCACCGCCACGGTGATCTACGACTCCGCCGCGACCAGTGCCGACGCCATCGCGGCGGCCTCGGCCAATGCGGGCTACCCGGCGCGGGTCGCGGGCTGACGGGATGACCGAGCAGACCGACCGCAAGCTGATCGCGACAGGGATCGTCGGCACCGTCATCGTGGCGCTCTGCTGCTTCACGCCGATCCTGGTCGTGCTTCTCGGCGCCGTGGGACTGTCGGCCTGGCTGGGCTGGCTCGACTATGTGCTGCTGCCCGCACTCGCCTTTTTCGTCGTGCTGACGGTGTATGCCGTCTGGCGGCGGCAGCGGCGCCAGACCACTCGAACGGATGGATGACTTGATGAAAGACGATTGCTGCACGCCCAAGGGTGACTATGACCTCGCCGTCATCGGTGCGGGCTCGGCCGGCTTCTCGGCCGCGATCACGGCCGTCGAGGGCGGCAAGCGCGTCGCGCTGATCGGCCACGGCACGATCGGCGGGACCTGCGTGAACGTGGGCTGCGTGCCCTCCAAGACGATGATCCGCGCGGCCGAGGCCATGCATGGCGCGAAGGCCGCGCGCCGTTTCCCCGGACTGTCGGGCGACTCGCAGGTGACCGACTGGGCGGCCCTGATCGGCGCAAAGGACGACCTTGTCGCAAGCCTGCGACAGAAGAAATATGCCGAGCTGCTGCCCGAGTACGACGGTGTCACCTATGTCGACGAGGGGCCGGCGCGGCTCGTGGATGGCGGCGTCGAGGTCGGCGGGCGCAGGATCGCCGCGCCAAGGGTGATCGTCGCAACCGGCGGGCGGCCCGCAGTGCCCGACATCCCCGGCATTGCGGATGTGCCGACGCTCGACAGCACCTCGCTGATGGAACTGGAGCGGCTGCCCGAGAGCCTGATCTTCCTCGGCGGCGGCTATATCGGCGTGGAACTGGCGCAGATGATGGCGCGGATGGGCGTCCGCGTGACCATCGTCTGCCGGTCGCGCCTGCTGCCGCGCACCGAGCCGGAGGTGTCCGAGGCGCTCACGGAGGTCTTGCGGGAAGAGGGTCTGACGATCCTCGACGGCGTTCGCTACGAGGCTGCACGAGAGGTGGATGACGGCGCGCTCCTGTCGGTCACGCGGAACGGGACCGTCCGCGAACTGACGGCCGACCATCTCGTCCTGACCACGGGACGCGCGCCCAACACCGAGGGGCTGGGCCTGGCCGAAATGGGCGTCGAGACCGACGCGCGCGGCACGATCAGGGTCGGCGACGACATGGCCACGACACGCCCCGGCATCTATGCGGCAGGCGACGTCGCGGACCGCGACCAGTTCGTCTACATGGCGGCCTACGGCGCAAAGCTCGCGGCCCGCAACGCCGTGCTGGACGGCGCCGAGCGCTACGACAACGCGGCGATGCCGTGGGTGGTATTCACCGATCCGCAGGTCGCGGGCGTTGGCCTGACCGAGGCGGACGCGCGCGACGCCGGCCATGACGTGAAGACAAGCGTGCTTGACCTCGACAACGTGCCCCGCGCGCTCGCCGCCCGCGACACGCGGGGGCGGATCAAGCTGGTCGCAGATGCGCAGACGGACCGCCTGCTGGGCGGCGTGATCATGGCGCCGGAAGGGGCCGACAGCGTTCAGACGCTGGCCATGGCGCTGAAGTTCGGCATGACGACGAAGGCGCTCGGCGAGACGATCTTTCCCTATCTGACCACAGTCGAGGGCCTGAAGCTCGCCGCTCAGACCTTCGACATGGATGTCGCGAAGCTGTCTTGCTGTGCTGGTTGAGCCGATCCAACAGCCTCGAAACTTCTGCGGCGTTTGGCGATCCGACATGATCAAAGCCGCCCCTCCACCCAGTTCGCCACGATCAACCCGGGCACGCTGTCACGCGCGCGCTCGGCGTCCCGGTCGAGATCGAGCCGCTTCGGCAGCTTGACCTGCGGGACCAGCAAGAAGATCGGCGCGGTGACCTGGTTGCGCCCCGTCTTGGCGCGTGAGGCCACCGCGGTGCCCCGCGTGTTGATCCGGGCCCGATCCGCGACGAGCAGGCTCGGGCCGCGGCGGCGATAGACGAACCGCAGGCGCAGACCGCGGCGGCGTTCCCATTCGTCGGGGGTGATCTTTCCGCCGCGCAATCCGCGGCCGGCGGCGGGCGTCGGGATCGCGAGCCAGAACCCGGCCTTCGAGCGGATCAACGGGCCGGTGTCGTGGGCGCCGACGATGGCGGGCGCCTTCGACCAGACCAGCGCCGCCGCGCCGATGCTGGTGGTGCCCTTGGGCCAGGTCTCCGCGCGGATGCTCTTGGCGAGCCGCTGACCCAGCCCCGCGCCGATGATCTGGCGGCGCCAGTCGGCCTTGAGCTGCCCGCCGGCCTCACGCATGGCCGTGGTCACCGCCCGCTCGCCGGCCTTGATCTCGGCGGCCATCAACGAAGCGAGGTCGGGCGTGACGTCGAGTTTCAGCTTCATGTCGGCCTCAGATCCACGGTCCAGACGAGCCGCTCGCGGTCGCGGACCGGCTCGCCCTGGATCAGGAAGGCCTCGCCGTCGATCTCGATGCGGTCGCCGGGGCGCGGGGTCGGAACCTCGGCTACGCGCAGATCCACGCGCGTGGTCTCCGACCAGAGGCGCGCGTCGCCGAAGCCCGTGGTCTCGTCCGCCCGGCGGGTCACCACCCGGACGAGGACAGGCGTTCCACCCTCGGGCGTGTAGACGGCCTCGCGGGCGATGTTGTCGTCGGCGAAGAGCGCGTCGAGCGCCATCGCAGCCGCCGTCATCAGGTCCGCCGCGCGCTGCGCAGGACCTGCGGTCGGGTGCAGATCGGCAGCGGGTTGCTCTCGATCTCGAGCCGCACCCATTCGTCGCGGTCCCGGTCCGGGATCATGCGGGCATAGAGCGGCAGGCCGACGGTGTTGACCGTCTCGAAGGTGTCCGCAGGCGCGTAGTAGATCTCGAACAGGCCTTCGACGCCCTCGGGGTAGAAATACGCCTTGTCGGTGGGCACGCCGAAGCCCAGCCCGCCGCGATACCGGCGGAAGGTGATCCCGCCGAAGCTGACCTCCTCGCCCACGCGGCCGCGCAGATCGGCGGCCGCCGCGGTGTTGAGATAGGTCTCGCGCACCTCCTTGTGGGCGACGAGATCGGCGAAGAAGGCCGAGCCGCATTCGGCGCGCAGCTGCACCTGGCCAGCGGCGAGCCCGCCAAGGCTGTCCTCGACGCTCTCGATCAGAGCCTGGCAGCGCTTGCGCAGCGCGCCGGAGGCGGGCGTGGCGTTGTCGAGGTCGAAGTCGACCTCCGTGGCCGGGGTGATGCCGAACTCGGCGTGGTAATCGATCACCGTGGCGCCGTCCCTGGGGTCCTTCACCACGCCCTGGATGCCGTTGAAGAGGTGGAACTCGAACGTGGCCTCGGCGTCGTTGCGCAGGCGGCCCAGCTTGCGGGCGACCTCGGCCTGCACCTGCTGCACCGCGGTTTCCGAGCCGAAGTCGCGGATCGCCTGGATCTCCGAGGCCCAGAGCACGTCCTGCTTCTTGAACTGCCGGCAGACAAACGCCCGCATCTCGCGGCGTTCAGGCGTCTGGCTCTCGTAGGCAGAGCCACGCTCGGAGAACGGGATCAGCGACAGCGTGCCGTCGCGGCTCTCGATCATCACGGTGCGGCTGCGCACACCGCGGGCGCCGAAGAGGTCCGCGCCCGACAGGATGGCGGGCTTGTAGGGGATACTCTCGAGCGCGCGGGTGAGTTCGACGATGGTGAAGGCATCGCCTTCGAAGATGTCCATGGTGGCCATGTTGATGCCTCCTGTCGGTTTCGGATCAGCGGACGATGATGCCCGCGGCGAAGAGCGCGGCGTGGGCGGCGGCGACCTCGGGATCGCTGGGCGTGCCCGCGAAGACGAGATCATGCCGGTTGACGATGGCGGGGCCGCGGACCACCGCCACGGCCGGTGCATCGCCGCCGCTGGCGTCCGCCTTGCCCCAGAGCACGGCGACGGCGGTCTCTGTCCCGTCGGTGGCGTCGGGGTCGTGGGCGGCGTATTTGCCCGAGGCGGTGATCTGACCCAGCACGGTGCCGGGTGAGAGCGTGCCGGACGCAACGGTGACGGTCTCTCGGGTGTAGTCGCGATGGGCTTCCCAGACGAGGAAGCCGCCGGGGTGGGTGGACTCAGAAAGCGTGGTCATGGGAGCCTATCCTTTGAGCTTGAAGGTGCGGGCGATCACGTCGCCCCAGGGACGGGTCGTGGCGCTGCGGCCGGGTTGCGGGTGATGGGGCGTGATCTCCGGCGCGGCCTCGGCCTTCGTGTCCAGCAAGCTGCTGCGCACCGCGTCGAGGCTGGCGTCCTCCTCGAGGAAGCGCCCGGCCATCTGCGGCTGACCCGCGAGGCGGCAGAGATCGACCACGGCCCGGGCATGGGCGATGGCCTCGGCGCGGATGGCGGTGGCGTTCGGAGCCGTGCTGGCGTCTGCCATGGGGCCGTCCGGATCGTCGGCCACGGGCTGCGGCGCGGGATCGGGGACCGACGCGACATCGTTGGCGTCGTCAACGATGTCGGTTTCCGTCTTGGCGTATTCCGGATCTGGGGTCTCGACCGCGTCCACCAGCGCTGGCGGCGCGTTGCGGAACCGGGCGATATCGAAGCGCGCGGCGATGCGCACCGGCTCGGCCAGGCGCGTGGCGAGACCTGCCTCCAGCGCCTCGGCCGCTGTGAGCCAGGTCTCGGCGGCCATCAGCCCGGCGATCTCCTCCTCGGGCCTGCCCGAGCGGGCGGCGTAGCCGCGCAGCATGCCGGCCGCGATCTTGTCCAGCGTCCCGGCCATCTCGCGCATGTCCGCCGCCGTGCCCATGACGAGGCCGGAGGGATCGTGGATCATCAGGAAGGCATTCTCGGGCATGACGATCTCGTCGCCCGCCATCGCGATGTAGCTGGCGGCCGAGGCCGCGATCCCGTCGATCCAGACGGTGACGCTGCCGGCGTGGCGGCTCAGCGCGTTGTGGATCGCGACCGCGTCGAAGACCGAGCCGCCGGGGCTGTTCAGCCGCAGATCGATCGCGGTCTCGTCCGGCAGCGCGCCGAGTTCGGCGAGGAAGCCCTTGGCCGAGACGCCATAGGCGCCGATCTCGTCATAGATCAGCACCTCCGCGCCGCCGTCGCGGGCGCGGATCGTGTACCAGCTGTTCATGATGTCACTCCTGATTGGTGGCGCGGTCGGTCGCGGCCGCATCGATGTCGTCACCGCTGTCATCTGCCGACCCATCGCCCGGATCGGGCCGCGTTGCCGGCGTCGCCCGCGCGCCCTGCGTCTCGCCGGGGCTGGTGCGGTAGCGCAGGCCGAGCCCCTCGGCGCGCGCCGTGTCCGTCGCGTTCTCGCGGTCGACCTCCTCGACATCGTAGCCGGTGGCCTCCACCACCTTGCGCCGCGAGGTGATGCCCGCCTCCATCGCCAGCACCTGCGCCTGGATGTCCTTCAGCGGATCGACCCAGTCCCAGCGGGGCGGGATCCACTGCACCATTTGGGCGACGGCCGGGTCGGGCAGATCCAGCCGGCCTGCCAGCCGCGCCGTTTCCAGCCAGCGCGCCCAGACCGGGCGGCAGAGCTGATGCGCGATCACCCCGTGCTGGAGCTGCTGCACGCGACGCCGGAACTCGACGAGCTCGGCCCTCAAGCTCGAATAGTTGGCCTGGCGCACGTCACCGGTGACCAGGTGATACGGCAGCCCCAGCGAGGCCGAGACGCCGAGCAGCGTGCGGTACTGGAACGCCTCGTAGCTGCTGCCCACATCCGCCGGTGACGAGAACTTCACGTCCTCGCCCGGCAGCAGGACCTGCAGCGTCCCCGGCTCGAGGCTGGCGATGGCCGCGCCGTCGGGGTCGGCCTCCTCCGTGCCTATCATAGGCTCTTCGGGCGCCGTCTTGGTGATGAAGCCCGCGAACATCGCCGCGGTCTTCTTCCGGTCGAGCTCGGCGTCGTCGTACTGGTCCAGCAGGAAAAGCCGCACCATGGCGGGCGCGACATGCGGCAGGCCGCGGATCTGCCCGGCATCGAGCGGGCGATAGACGTGAAGGACGTCAGCCGCCGGCACACGCACCGTCTCCGGCACCGCCACGCGCCGGTCCGTGCTGTCGCCCGGATGGCTGCGGCGGAAGTGATAGGCCACCCGCCTGCCGATGGCGTCGAACTCGATCCCGCAGCGGATGCGGTTGCCGTTGGCTGCCGTCTCGGTCTTCTCGAAGGGCAGCATCTCGGATTGCAGGAGCTGCAGTTGCAGCGGCACGAGCAGACCGTCCTCGGTGCGACGTGGGCGCAGCCGCACGAAACACTCGCCCGCGACGAACATCTCTCGCGCGACCATGGCCTGAAGGCCGTAAAAGTCCGTCAGCCCGTCCGCGTCCGCCTCGTCGGTCCAGGCGAGCCAGAGCCGCTGGACCTGGTCCCGAAGCTCCGCGTCGTCGATCAGCGAAGACGGCTTGATGCCGTCGCCGACGAGATTGGCGGCGAAGGCCTCGCAGGCATTGGCGGCATAGCCGTTGGTGACCACCAGTTCGCGCGCCCGCGCCAGCAGCTTTGGGCCGCCCGAGGCGACGAGCGCGTTGACGTTCTCCAGCGGCGGGTTCCAGCCGCGCAACCGGCGCCGGGACATCGCCCCTTCGAGGCGCGCACGCATGCCCGCAGGGCCGCCGGCGGGCTGGCGGCGGAACCGGTCGAACAGCCCCATGGATCACAGCCCCTTCGTCGACGTCACACGCAGCTGCCGCACGATCCGCCGGCCCTCGGCCGCGGCGATCTCGCGGTCCAGCGCCTCGATGGCGCGGTCGATCTCGACCACGCTGCGATACTCGACGGTCTTGCCGTCATAGCTGACCCGCGCCACGCCGGAGGAGCGTTGTGCCGAGAGGGCGTCACGGCGGGACTTCAGATCGACGATTGTGGACATGCGGCCGGCCTTCTATCTTCAGGGTATCGCAGCATCCGGAGCCGGACATGTCAGAAACCGTTGCCCGCATTCGCATTGAACTCGAAGACACCGATCCCCTCGTCTGGCGCGAGCTGGATCTGCCAATGTCGACCACGTTGGCCGCGCTGCACGACATCATTCAGGTCGTGATGGATTGGTGGGACTACCACCTTTACGAGTTCGTGATCGGCGACAAGATCTATGGCGAGCCGCATCCCGATGACGAGATCTACGAACGCAAGGTTTACAAGGCCAGGGCGATCCGGCTTGGCACACTGCTGGATCGCGACGTGCGCGCGTTCGTCTACGTCTATGACTTCGGAGATAACTGGCGGCACCGGATCACCGTCGAAAGTGTCCGGCAGGGTGATGCGGATACCGTATATCCCAAATTCATCGCCGGCGCACGCCGGGCCCCGCCCGAGGACGTTGGCGGCATCACCGGGTTCGAGGAGTTCCTCGAAGCGGTGTCCGATCCCGAACACGAGGACCACGAGCGCCTGCTGGAATGGTACGGCAAGCCCTTCGACCCGGAAGACATCGACGAGCGAAGCCTGCACGTGAGCATCAACGACTTCGCGGCGCGGCGGCGCGGGCCGCTCCTGAGGCATCGCGGCGATGCGCGCAAAAAGCCGTTGTGACCGGGTTTGTCTATGTCCTTGGCAGCCGGACTGCCTCTCGGTATCGCACCTATGTCGGGTGGACCCTCGATCTCGAACGTCGCCTGGCCGAGCACAATTCCGGCATCGGCGCGAAATCGACACGCGGCAGTGTGTGGACCCTGATCTATGCCGAACGATGGCCCTCCCGCATCGAGGCCATGCGCCGCGAATGGCACCTCAAGCGCGACCGTTCCCTGCGACGGAGCCTTGCGCGATCGGCGCAGGGTCTTGGGCGCTGATCGACCAGAGTCCCCGACCCGTGCCGGGCACGCTCGCTGATTCTGGACACTGAAAGCCTGATCGGCATGGCAGCGACTGATGTCGATGCCATGCCGTTGCCGAGATCGTTGTCCGGAATTTACAGGCTTGAATGCGTGCCATCGCAGAGCGGAGCGTTGTTCGTATGCTTGCACCCGCAAAAGAACACCTTGCCGGTCTTTTCGGCCGTGTACTTCACCGGGGAAAAGCCCGAGCCCTTGTGGCTGCCGTCGCAGAAAGGCTGATTGCTGCTATTGCCGCAGGCGCACCACATGTAGGTCTTGCCCTCTTCGACATCCGTCGGGAATGGGGCTTTTTGCGCGATGGTTGGCTCGGTCATTGGCTACTCCGTCCTTTTATTACCTCCCTGGAGATAGCATCTCCGCTGCGCGCGGCAAAGACGATGCTCCGACCGCGCTGAAGTATCAGCGCTCACCCCATGTAGCTCGACCGCATGGTCCGTCGTCGTGGCGCAGTCCGGCCTTGGGCGCGCGGTGCAGCGCCTTGCCCGGTGTCGGTCTCGTTCGCCTTCGCCACGCCAAGCTGGTCTTCCAGATCTGCCCATCGCGCCTCCGACCAGCGGTCGGCCCCCGCAATCCAGGCGGCGGCCCGCGCATACACCCGACAATCCAGCGCCTCGTTGCGTTCGCGCAGCTTCTGCCATTCGAGTTTGGTGAACCCCCGCCTGCTCTTGACGGTCACCAGTTGTTCGGCCGTCAGCTGTTTCAGCCATTCGGCATCGGCCCATGATGGCAGATGCACGGTTCCGGGCGGAAAGGACGCACCGGCAGTAATTTCCTCGGGTGTCGGCCGGTCCTGCCGCAGGAAGCGATAGGTTTCGGCCTTGAAGGTCGAGGTCGCCACGCTCCACAACCGCGCGCCGCGCCGCAGGCGTTTGCCGCCGATGGTGGCATCGACATAGGTCGGCCCGGTCACCGGGCTCGCCCGGTTGAAGCCTTCGAGCCCCTTCACGGGCGCGACCTGCGCAAAACCCACCTGCCGCGCCCACGCGTAAACCGCGCTGGTCTCGAAGCCCGAGTCGATCGCGAACCGCGCGATGGTCAGGTGCTGGCCTCTCTCATGCGCCCATGTCCGGACCAGCAGGTCCGTCAGCGTCTGCCAGCAGTCCGGATCGCCGGGCCCACCCTCGATAACGATGTGATCGACCAGCCAGCTTTCCAGCCCGCGGCCCCAGGCCCAGACATCGACCTCGATCCGGTCCTTCTGCACATCCGCACCCGCCGTCAGGAACAGCCCCTTTTCCGGCACCGTGCCCGGCGCCCACGCCTCGCGCCGGTCGGCCAGCCGCTGCCAGTCCGGGGCCTCGCCGGTCTCCATCCAGGTCTCGCCAAGCACGGTGTTCCGGAACGCCCGCAGCGCTTCGTCGCTGCCCCGTGCCGCCTCGTGCGCCCGCGCGATCCGGGTCCAGCCGAGCCAGCCCACCGGCGAGTAGAGCGCCGAGAGGTGATAGCCAACGGTGCCGGGATCTTCGGACTCAGCGGTCGCGCGCCATTCGCCGGCTGCCAGCATGGCCGTCTTGTGGTGCTCGGCAATGGCCGCATCGCAGCCCTCGCAGTGATATTCGGCGGTGTCCGGCTGGCCCTTGTCCCAGCGGAGCCGCTCGAACTTCAGCCATTGCACATGGCCGCAATGCGGGCACGGCACATGATACCGGCGCTGATCGCTGGCCTCGAACTCGCGCTCGATGCGGCTCAGCCCCCGGATCGTCGGCGTCGAGACGAGGAACACCTTGCGCCGGTGGGCAAAGGTCAGCGAGCGCGCCTCGGCCAGCGTCACCGGATCGCCTTCCTCGTCGGCCGAGGCCGGATACGCGTCGACCTCGTCGAGAAAGATATAGCGCGCCGGCGTGGACCGCAGCCCCACCGCCGAGTTCGCCCCGGTCATGATCAGGATGCCGCCCGCGAACTCCTTCGACAGCATGGTGTTGCCCGCATCGCGCGAGCGCGCCGGCTTGATTCGCTCCCGCAGCTCCGGGCTTTCCTCGATCAGCGGGTCGATCCGCTGGCGCGAGTTGCGCTTGGCCAGTTCCACCGTCGGCTGGACCGCAAGCATCGGGCCCGGCGCCTGGTGGATGGCGAACCCGATCCAGTTGTTCCCGGCCTCTGTCGCGCCGACCTGCGCGGCCTTCATGAACACCACCCGCTGCGTGGGATCGCCGGGGCTCAGCCGGTCCATGATCTCGCCCATGTAAGGCGTGCGCACCGTGCGATACTGCCCGGGCTCGGCCGAGGCGCGCGACGACAGCTTGCGGTGCCGGTCGGCCCATTCGGATACCGTCAGGTCCGGGTCGGGCCGCAGCCCTGCGCCCCAGGCACGCAGGATGTCCTGCGCCCCGTCGAAGGCCTGCGCGTCCGCGTCCTCAGCGGAGATCGGGCTGGATCTCGGCGAGGTCGTCGAGCTGGGATCGGACATGTTTCTCCAGAGCCTTCTGCATCGCGGCCGGTTCCACGCCCAGATCGGCCGCCATCAGTGCGGCCACCCGGGCGGGCCAGTTGACCCAGACATCGCGCTCCTGCCGCGCCAGCCGGAACACCAGCGCCAGCGCGCGGGCGCGGTCGATCAGCTCGCCTTTCAGCTTTTGCAGCCGGATGCGCCGCTCCTGCGCCTTCAGCACCTCGTTGGCCGTCTTCGCCTGCAGGAAGGTCGTCCCGCCGCCCGTGGCCGGCGCGGCCAGGCCCTGTTCCTTGAGGGTATCGCCCACCGCCGAAACAGCCGCCTCCGGTACGGGCTTGCGCTTCGGCGCGGGCGGCTTGCGGGTTTTCGACGGGTCCGTGCTCTCGGCCCGGCGCGCGTCGCTGGCGTCGGGATCGATGCTCCCATCGGCGTGCAGCACCAGGCGGCCGGCGGCCTTCGCCTTCTGGATCGCCCCGCGCGAGAGGCCGACGCGGGCGGCGTATTGGCGCTCGCTCAGACCCTCCATGCCGCGCTCCGATTATCATTCGAAATCATGTGCTTATTGAGTTGATAAGCCTCTGCGCCGGAGCGAACCTGGATCCAGAAGGACGATGCAACTCAGCACACGGAGCCACCGGATGACCACGCGCCTGAACCCAATCACCACGCCCCGCCACCAGCTCCGCGCCGAGAAGGCGCGCCGCAACAAAGAAGCCGCGCTGAACGCCTTCATCGGCAAGAAAGCCGAGATCGACGAGATGCTCGCCCGGCTACAGGCGCTGAGCGACGACCATTTCAACTGCCACCCCGACGAGGTGGGCTGGGCGATGGTCGGCACCCTTGACCACTACGCCAGCCTCCTCAAGCGCATCACCGACAGCGCCTTCGGCGAGGGCGAGCACGCGGAGTAAGCACCATGGAAACCAGCACCATCCGCATCGCCATCCGCGGCCTGAACGAGCCTTGGGATGCCAGCCGCATCCCCGCCGTTCTCGAGGAGATCGGGGACGCCCTCCGCGAGGAAGCGGACATTTCGGCCCGCCTTACCGCCGACAGCATGACCATCGCCATCGACGTGGCGACGGATCGGCTGCCCGACGCCGCCACGCTCCTGCGAGACCTCGGGCTGATCTGACCTCCGGCCCCGCCGGAACTCCTGCCGCGCCAAGGCGCGGCTCGGGGTCGTAGGAGGGTCGCGACGGTCGCGGCCCCGACCAAGGAGACGACCCCATGACCAAGCTTTCCGATACCCAGCTCGTGATCCTCAGCGCCGCCGCGCAGCGCGAGGACCGCAACGTCCTGCCGCTTCCCGGCTCGCTCCGCGGCGGCGCGGCCGCCAAGGTGGTCGGCGCGCTCCTCTCCCGCGGGCTGATCGCCGAGACCACGACCGACAGCCGGACCAAGGCCGATGCCGCCCTCAACCGCATCTGGCGCAACGACACGGACGGCCGCGCCATCCTCCTGCACATCGCAGATGCGGGCCTCGCCGCCATCGGGATCGAGCCGGAAGGCGGCGACAGAGCGAACACGGGCGCCGACGCGGCGCCGAGCGCGGAGGCCCCGAAGGACGCTCCCGCCGAGGGCGACCCCGCGGCCAAGGCGCGCACACCGCGCGCGGGCACGAAGCAGGCGAAGCTGATCGAGATGCTCCGCGCCGAGGGCGGAGCCACCATCGACGAGATCGTGGCGGCACTCGACTGGCAGGCTCACACCGCTAGGGGCGCCATGTCCGGCGCACTGAAAAAGAAGCTCGGCCTGACCATCACCTCGGAGAAGGTCGAGGGTCGTGGGCGCTGCTATCGCATTCAGGACGCGGACTGATGCCGCGCTTCAGGGTCAAGATCACCCGCGACGTCACCGAAAGCACCTTCGTGTCCGTCGAAGCACTATCCCCTGAGGCGGCGCAAGTCGCCGCCTTCAAGGTTCTGGCCGACATGGAAAACGCCGTCTGGACCCTCGATGAAGGTTCGTGGAATGCGGGCGGTGCATACGTCTCGGAAGTCGCCTCCGAAGAGTGACGCGCGGCGTCACCGCCAAAATTCGAACAGCCGGCGCAGAAGATAGCCGCGCGCCAGCGAGACGCCGACGAAGGCGAGGCCGATGGTCATGTGCTCGGCGAGACCGGTCTCGATCCCGAACAATGGGAACACGACGATCTGCGTGGCGATGGCCAGCACGTAGCCGACGACGACGTTCGTCGCGGCCTCGACCATCGACATGATCCGGCTCTGCTTCATCACAGCCCCTCCGGCAGGCTCTCCAGAAACGCCGTCACGAACTCCGCCGCGAGCGGCGGCACGATCGCATTGCCGTAGCCCCGCAGCAGCCCCATGCGACCGGATATCCTATCAACCAGCGGGAATGTTCCGGGCTCAACGGGCCGCCAGCGGCCATCGCGGCAGAGGAGCCAGTCCGGATCTCGCCAGACGCCGTCCGTCGCATCGGCGCCGGTGGGGTCGTCACCTTCGACCAGTCGACCAGCTTTACCGTCCTGCGGCTCGCATCCGTGTTGCCCGCCGCGTTGTACGCTGCCGTCGCGGGCGAGCCCGCCATCGCCGTCGGCCAGCCCGCCAGCCAGACCTGCCGGCCGAGTAGCGCGTTGATCGGCACCGCCCGGCATTCCGATCCGTCCTTGTGATCCCGCGCTGAGGCCGTTGCCCAGCCCGCCCGGCTCCAGGGCGGCGGCGCCGAAGAACAGCCGCTGGCGGATGTGCGGAGCGCCGATGCCCGCAGCCGGCAGATCGGCCGCCGCGACGGTGTAAGATGCCGCTTCCAGGTCAGAAGCCAGAGCGTCGAACCACGCCCAGCCAGCCGGGCCCTCAGCCGCTGTGCGAGTCGCGCTGCCAACTGGTCCGAGCACTGCCGCGCTCGCGACCTGCTCGCCGAAGACGAACTCCGGGCGGCAGGCTGCGACGAGCCGCAGGAAGGCCGGGGCGAGATGGCGGTCATCGTCCTGTCCCTTGCGCTGCCCGGCCTGGCTGAATGGCTGGCAGGGCGGCGAGCCAGTCCAGACGGACAGATCCTCGGCCACGCCGGCGAGGCGCAGTGCGTAGGGCCAGCCGCCGATCCCGGCGAAGAAATGGCATTGCTTAAAGCCCCGCAGGTCCGACGGCGTGACGTCGAGGATGGAGCGTGCGTCCACCTCGCCCGCGGGCAGGAGCCCGGCCGCGATCAGTTCCCGCAGCCAGGCACAGGCGGCGGGATCGGTATCATTGTAGTAGACGGCCATCAGGCGGCAGCGTCTGCCTTGTCGCCAAGCCGCTCCGACTTCACCTCGGCAAAAGTCCGGCCGTCGCCGTCGAGGATCGCGTCCTTGCCAGTGTCCGCCTGCCAGCGCTCCACGGCGACATCGACATAGGCCGGGCTGATCTCCATCGCGAACACGCGCCGCCCGTTGGCCTCGCCCGCCATGATCTGTGAGCCGGAGCCGGCGAAGGGCTCGTAAGCCAGACCGCCCCGCGCGACGTGCTGCCGCATCGGGATGCCAAACGCGTCCAGCGGCTTCGGCGTCGGATGGTCGGGACGCTCGTCCTTGGTGAAGCTGGGCATTTCCCATGTCGAAGGCAGCGTTTGCTCGGCGACCTTTGGCGGCCGGTTCGGACGGCGCCAGCCCATGAAACAGGGCTCGTGCTTCCAGAGGTAATGCGACCGGGTCAGGACCCCGCGATCCTTCACCCAGATGATCTGCTGATGCACGAAGGCCCCGGCCTTTTCCCAACAGGCCTCCAGCATCGCCTGCCGGCGCGACGCGTGCCAGCAATACCACGCGGCATCCTCGGTGATCGCCTCAGCCACGGCGGCGGAGATGAAGCCGTCGTAGAGTTCCGCGCCCTGCGAACTGTCGTCCCACGTGTTGCCGTAGCTCTGGCTCCAGTCCTTGTTGCGTGTCGGGTGGTTCGAGCCGTCGTAATCCACAAGGTATGGCGGATCGGTCGCGAACAGGATCGCGCGTTCGCCGTTCATCAGGCGGCGCACGTCCGTTTCGCTGGTGCTGTCGCCGCAGAGCAGCCGGTGATCACCAAGGATCCACAGATCGCCCGTCCGCGACGCCGGATTGCGCGGCGGTTCGGGGATCACCACCGGCGGCGTTGTGCTGCCAGCGCCACCACTTTCTTCACCGTCATCCTCCGGCTCGAAGGCCAGCAGCTTGTCCAACTCGCCGTCGGAAAAGCCCACCAGCGACAGGTCGAAATCCTCCGCCAGTAGCTCGTTCAGTTCCGCCGACAGCGCAGCCTCGTCCCACGTCCCGAGTTCGGTCAATTTGTTGTCGGCGATCCGGTAGGCCCGCCGCTGCGCCTCGGTCAAATGCCCCAGCACGATCACCGGCGCCTCTTCCAGCCCCAGCTGCGTGGCGGCCAGCACGCGCCCATGCCCGGCGATCAGCTCGCCATCCTCGGCCACGAGGCACGGCACGGTCCAGCCGAACTCGGCCATGCTGGCGGCAAGCTTTGCGACCTGGTCGGCACCATGCTGCTTGGCATTGCGGGCATAGGGCTGGAGCCTGGCCAGCGGCCAGTGCTCGATCCGCTCGGGGGCGAAGGCGAGGGTCATGTGCGTGTGATCCTGTTTGATCGGTTTCGGTGCAACGCAAAGCGCGACAGCAGCATGAAATCTTGTTACATTCGGATTCTGTATTGGTGCCCAGTGGCGCAACCGGAGGGGATGCGCTGCACGCTGCTATCGGCTTCGGTGGCATCGATACACTCAGGCGAGCGTGGGTTCGGCGGCAATTCTGGGAGGAGGTGTCGCCGAACCGGGCGCCAGGATGAATTCCTTCAGCGCGGACTTCACTGGACTCCAAGCTGGATTCCCGCTGGACTCCGGAGTCCAGGCTATCCACCGCGGAATCCACCCTCCAAGCCGCTGTTATTGCGTGGTTATTTCCGGTTTTAGGGGTGGACTCCACGCGGGGTGGACTCCCAAAAAAACGGCCCTGTCGCTGGCGAAATTGCGCGCTTCGCCCGCCAGCATACGAAAGTCGCCCGGAAGGAACCAAGAATTCAATGGGTTAGCCGATTGGACCCCGACTGGACCCTTCGGTGGACCCCGGAAGCCAGCGGTGCGGGCCGTCCCGCGCGCCGCGTCGACGCACCTGTCGAACTTACTATTCACATACCGACGGGATGGCAAAAGTGTCTGGCAGAAATTTTGATCGGTGCGATTTTTTTTCAAAGGGCCGGGTCGTCAGCCCGCGCAAGGTCGATGACTTGCTGCATGGAGAGCCGCTGGCTGATGCTTATGCGGTTCAACTTGTGCGCTATCAAACACAGGCCATACACCCAGTGATGATGCGCCGAAGCCCGTCGCAGGCCAACGGTCCGGCAAACATCGCGCCAGCGATATCCGTATGCCCGCAGCCAAACGATCTTCCCATCCATTGGCGCAAGACCAGCGGTCCAGGTCAGCGTCTCTTCCATCCTGCTGATCGCAGCAGGCGACGGCAGCACGCGCATGGGTTTGGGCTCTTGCCCGACCTTGTCGGCAAAACTCTGCACCACCTCGGGCCAGGTGCTGAAGTATCCTGACAGCCGTGGTTCGGGCAACCGTTTCAGAACGAATGCCGCTTCGGAGAGACGGGCTTCAACCAGCGCAGGTGTCCAACTGCTCATCGCCCATCTCCAGCATCCGGTTTGCCGTACAGCTTTTCGCCCAGCTGACGGATTAATTCACGCTCAGGCCAGGTCAGACGGTCATCATCGAGCGACACGGCGAGGAGCTTCTGTTCCTTCCAGCCCTCCCGGCGCACGCGCTCCGGGTCTCGCCGATGACCGCCATATCCCGTTGGTATGAAGCGCATTCCCTTCATTGCTGGGCCTCCGACATCAGCACGGCATAACCGATCACATCGACAAGACTGTCCCGATGGTCGACGTCGTGGGTCAGGCGAACCATTTTCAGGTCGATCATGCAGAGAACCACCTGCGCGGGCGTCACCTCACAACCCAAATTCTGCGACCACCGAGCTGCAATCTTGTCCAACGACACACGTGCCGGGCCGTATTCCTCCGCCCGGATTTCAAGAACCTGCTCTGCTTCTGTGAGGATGATCGAGCGCGTCATGCTACACCTCCATGGGTTTCCACGGCCCAGAGCAGGATCGCGATGGCGTCAGCCTCGTTGTCATCAGCCGGGCTGAACCCACGCGCTCGGGCGGCGGCGATCATGGCGTCTTTGTTGGCGTTGCCTTTTCCGGTGGCGTGTTTCTTGATCGTGCCGACCGGGGCTCCTTGATAGGGCACGCCGCGCAATTCCCCCCAGGTTGTCAGGGTGGCCATGAGGCCGCCATAGACATGCGCCGCGTCTGTGCCGACGTGTCGACGCACTTCTTCGAAATAGATCGCCTCAATGGGCCCAGACAGGCGGTCGATCTCGCTAAGCCAGTTGGTGAAACGCAGAAAGCGCATGCCACCGCCATCGTAGCGGCCGGGCTTGAAGCTGACGGTGCCGCTGGTGATCAGTCCGTCAAAACCACGAAAGGCCCAACCGGTGGTCGTACCAAGATCGAGGGCAAGGATTGCAGGGCGCACATCGCGGTCATGCGCTGAAACCTCATTGACGGGTTTGACGGGTGTTGGCTTATCAGCCGTAGACAGGCGCGCATGCGCGCGCGTAACGCCTATATAGGGTTGACCCGTCAGACCCGTAAATTGTCCAGTTTTCATTGGCATTTTGCTACTCCTGCTCAAATAGGTCATCGCTGCTGTCCTGAATGCGAATTCCGCGAAACCCACGGGCTTTCCCATTGCTGTTCTTCTCAAAACCCCGAGTGCTCAGCGTCTCGGAGAACCGCTTCATGGAACCTGCGTATTCGTTGTTCGCTTCGGCCCATGCCTTCCAGCTGTTGAACAGCTCGGTCGATCCGGCCCAGTGGTTCTGGTTGCCGGTCTCGCAGCGCTCATCGATCCAGCGCCCCAAGGCATCCTCGGCCTCGAAGTAATCCTCGGTTGCGGCCATGACGGCCTGCGGCGCGCGGAGCCCGTGCTTCTGCCATTCCAGGCAGCCCCGCAGCGCCCAGTCGAGGATGCCATCCCGCTCGGCCAGCAGACGGTCAGGCAAGCGCTTGTCGCGTTTTGCTGCTGGGATGGTGACAGTGAAGGGCACCATGTGCAGGCGCCGCTTCATTGCTTCGTCTACATTGCGGATGGAGGGTTTGTGATTTCCGACGATCAGGAGCTTGAACTGCGGAATGAACTCGAAGAAGTCCTGCCGCATGAAGCGTGCGGTGATCTTGTCGCCGCCAGTCAGCGCCTTCAGCTTGCTCTCGGCCCAGCGGCTCCCCTGTTCGGTTTCGATCGAGGTCACGACCCGTGCACCCCGCAGCCCCGCCATGTCGGTTGGGTGGCGATCCCCATGGCTGGCCATGAACATGTCCATCGGTGCCACGGTGGCGTAATCGCCAAGGATTTCGGTCAGCGTGTTGGCGAAGACAGATTTCCCGTTCGCACCTGTGCCATAGAGAAAGAACAGCGCGTGTTCGCTCGTCACGCCGGTCAGGCAATAGCCTGCCATGCGCTGCAGATAGGACTGCAATTCGGCATCACCGCCGGTCACGGTGTCGAGAAAGGCATGCCAGACCGGGCAGTCGCCCTTTGGCGCAGCAGCCGCGATCTTCGTCATGTAGAATGCCGGGTCATGAGGCTGCGACTGACCGTTGCGAAGATCCAGCACGCCCTCGGCGGTGTTGAGCAGCCAGGGATCCCGATCCCAGACATCAGTAGTGGTGGCATGACGCCGATCGCTGCGAGCAAGGCGTTCAACGGCTGCTACGGTCGAGGCCGAAGACAGTTTTGTTCTGACCCGCGCCGAAGGTGACCGGACAGCAGCTGTCCGGCATACATGCCTGGCCAGATCAAAGGCCTGCAGTGTATCCTCGCGCTTCCATATCCGCGCCGTCCAGGTCAGCCATTGCCCCCATGCGGCGACAAAGCGCCAGGCGTCGGCATGCTGATCCGCGAAATTGGCCGCCAAGGCGTCCTCAGAGAAGCGAACCGGGCTGGGGCCACCATCGCCGCTGCCATCGTCACCGCCGGTATTTTCACCATCGCCATCGTCCGGGATGTCCCCATTCCGGGCCTGGTCGCGTCGCCAGAGGCGTTCCGCCTCCTGCTGAAGCCGTGCCTCCGGCCAGGGCGGATCAATACGGGCATCGTTGTAGGCAACGATTTCACCCCATGCCTCTGCCGGTGTGACATGGCCCTCCCGGCAACGGCGGATCCAGTATCCAATGACGCGGGAAAGCGCGTCGAACCTTGTGGTCCCATCAACACCGCCCTCACGGATCGGGCGGGCAAATAGTTCCGGGACCGTCCCGCCATCGGTCGCTGCCGTATTGAAATCGAGCCCATCCGGCACCGCGCCGTCCATGGGCGGCATGGCGAAGATGGCCGCGGTCAGCTCGGCGAGGTCATAGTCCACAGGATTGTGCTCGAGGATGGCGACCAACCGCTTGACCCCCGTCTTGGCATGGACCGACCCCGCCACCCGGATGGGCTGGTGGGCTGATTTGAATGCCGGATCGCCGCCAACCTTGGCCGCTATCATCTGTCGGGCGCGGCAAACCCGGGCGATGTCCTCGCCCTCGGCAGGTTCTGTCAGCCGCCAGTAGATGTGCAGCTTGTCCTGCCCCTGCGGTGTGATCCCACCGGAGGCGACCTCGAGCGTGGGTGTGCCAAGATGCTGGATCAGGTGGGCGCGCTTGGCGGCGATGTCGCCATGATCGAGATCGACCAGAATAACCTGCGTCTGGACCACATGCTCGGCGCGCGCGGCCCCTGCTTCATGGACAGTGCCCGGCACCACAAACAGCGCCATGCCACTCTGCGCGGCCCAATCCGCCTGGTGCGCGAGCTTGAGAACAAGATCGTTGTCGACAGCGACAAAGGGCGTGTGCGGAGGCGCGTCATCGACCCCTTTCTCCGCCAGCGCCCGAACCGGCGCCAAATACTCGCAGTAGCCGAATACGACATCGGCATAGATGGCTATCATGGCCGCATCGGGCATGACGGGCGAGACGGTATCGGCAGTTGTAAGGTGATCCGTCATGCCCAGCACCTCGCGGAATAGGCGCAGAACCGGCATTCGAAATGCTCAGGGTCTGTCGTGTGTCTGGGCAGCTGTTCTCCCGCATCGCAAGCCCGAAGGATTTGCACCGCCTTGTCGCTGGCCGCCTGTGCAAGCGCGCCGTTGAAGGGCACAAGCTCGTGCCAGACCTCGCAGGTGTCCTTATTGACAGCTGTGAAAAGCGCGGGCGTTTCGGTCAGGCCGAGATAAGCCTGATAAAGCGCAATCTGCGCGGCATAGATCGGCTTGGCTTTTGCAACTCCATTCTTGGAGATCGCGCGCCAGTTTTTCGCGTTTGCCGATTTGCATTCCCAGAGCGCGGGGACCGCCATGCCGTTTGGCGCGGCCACGACAACACCATCCGCATGCCCTTGCACCCGGTCACCGGCGACGGAAAAGCCGAACTGGTCCCCATGGCGGTTGCGTGTCCTGAGATCGAACCCCGACTTGCGCAGCCACTCAATCGCGAGGTCCTCAAGAAGATGCCCAAGCGCGAAGATGCGCAACGATTGCCCCGAGAAGCCCCCACCTTCATCTTTCGGCGTCTTGAGGTATTCATATTGGAGGCGGCGCGCGCAGGCATCGCCAAGCCTGCTACCGCCGAGATAATCCCGCTGCGGGTGCTGCGCATTTTCAGCGACAAGAGCGTGGTCGATCAGCGTGTTGATGCTGTCAGCGAAGCTAGGGGGCTTTTCCCTATGATTGAAATCGAGAAAGGCATCGCTCAAAACGGCACCTCGTTCTCGTCGTGCGGAGCTGTGGCAAGCATGCTTTCCTGGAAACCATCCACTGCGGCCTCGGCCAGTTTTTCAGCCTGCTCGGCAGAAAGCTCACTGAAGCGGGTGGACCAGCCGATCTCGGCCATCAGCTCGCCCATGAACTTCATGGCATGCGTCAACGCCCGGCGTTCACGGTCGTCCGGGTCGATCATGACGCTTCCTCATCGAAAGTGGCCGCAATGAAGTCAAAGCCTAGGGCGACGCGCATGGCGCGATCGGGAATCTCGATCATGGGGGAGTGCTCCAGCCGTTTTTCTCACATACCGGCGGGGGGCGTCGTCTGTCGGTTACTGGTCCGCGCAAGATTCATTCAATCACGACCTTGTGTGCCTGCGACGTAATACCTACTTGATCTAGTTGACGATACTTACGGAGCAGCGGCCGCCATGGCGACATTGAAAATTCGCGTTTTTACGAACCCCGATCGACTGAAGCACATAGCCAACGTCCATTTGATCAACCTACTGGCCCCTTGGCGGGAGTATTTCGCCGATCGCGGCGTGGAGATCCCGACCAACCGGGAGGACGAGTTTCCCCACGACAAATTGGCTGAAGCTCTCATGAGCTACGACGAAAATATGCCAATCGACCTGATGAACGGCCTTTATTTCATCGATGAAACCGCATCGAACGAAACGCTGGATGATTTGATCCAGCGCGCCAAAGACGAGAGCATTGAGATTGAGAGCCACGGAAAGTCGACCGCCGCCGACGTCGCTGTACAGATCTGGATCGCGAAACCTGAGCTGCTCGAGGAACGTCATACGAAGACGATCGCATTGCAAAAACAGGCCTTTGTCTATTTTCCGGGTCAGCAGCGTTCTGGGCGCGATCTACCGGATCTCAGTGCGGACAAGCTCGCTGAGATGGCGAAGCTCATGGACCCTTTTTTCGAGGAACGGCAGCGCGGGCGCGGGACCAGGATCTTCGCCTACCCACGCCCCGATGAAAAAAAGGTCTTCCTCCTCGTCCGGCACGGAATGCCGATGACGCGCGAAGGCAAGCATGAGGAGGATGGTGAGCCGGGCGTCGCCTTCTATCGACCGCAGAAGCACGACGTCTTGATATATGACGCCGCAATCGACGTCCTCGGGATCAACGCACAAAGTAAGGGTGAAAAGACCCTGTATCAGGAAGTACTCGGAGAAAAGATCTTCGGTAAGAAGAGCTATTTCGGCGAAGGAGACATCTTCACGTTGGCGCCTATCCGCAACGATGGTCCGAAAATTCAGGAATGCGGCGACATCGATGGTATCGATCAAGTCCGCCTCCTCGAGGTCGTCCGCGTTATTTTGGGCGACGTCACCAGGATCGATATTCAGAAATCCTCTGATCTGTTTAGGGCCCTTGGCGAGAACTGGGGTGCAGTTTTCACGTTCGGTCGTATTACCTCAGCCAAATTCGGATTTGTATTTGAAGGCTCTGCCAAGCAGCGGAGCGTCACCATAAGGTTGGACTCGGCCCGGTACGACCGCGACTCCGATGCAGAGTTTGTTGAAGCCTGGCTACGAGACAAGAATTTCTATGCACCGCCGCAGGAGGAGGACGTCATTGACGAAGATGACAAATCTGTGGCGAGCTCTTGAACAGTGGCCGGGCGCAGCCGCAGCGCGATGCGACTGGCTGAAGGAACTTGGCGACGAGTGGTCTGGTGCCGAGGCGTTTCTACGCAAGAGCGGCCGACGGGCAACCGAACTTGCTTGCCCCAAATCTAGTGAAAACGGCTGCAGCCGACAGATAGTCAAACTCATCGACGGTCGACTGCGCGCCGAGTGCGGCGATATTCCGAACCGGTGTGACTATGCAATTCTTGAGCGTCCGGACATCTCTGTCCTCGAGTTGAATCGTGCACACCTTGCATCGGCACTGGCTGAGGTATTTCATCTTGTAGATGCGCCAGACACCATTGGTCGCGCTCCGGTTCAGTACCTTGGTCGATACGAGATCAGCGCGGGCCGAGGATTTCCTGCATTCCTCGTGCTTCCAACTCCTGGTTTCCCGATCGATCTGGCCAAGCTGGACGAAATTGCCACTGCTTCAGCACCAAAGGTTGTATTCACGCCCACGCGGTCGTCGCTAGACCAAAATGCGCGCAGCTTCCTTGGCTTGAAACAGGCGACCCAGATAGCGCTCGAAGACATAGTTCTGGCTGGTGGAAACGGAAAACTGACTCCGGCTCGACCTATCGACAGTCTATTCTCGACACTTATCGAAGCCATAGTTCCTGCCGGTCACAACGTCCCCACTGGTCCGGGGATTGTGGTGCCGTCGGGAACCAATTGGGCAGCCATTACTATTGAATTCGTTGAGTTGGCGATCATCCGATTAACCGTTGCGGGCACATCACATCGGCTTGGACCTGACGATCTCGAACTCAAAAATGCCACGACGCAGCGCCCAAAGGCGGCTTGGTCTTTCCTGAAGGCGATGGCTCAGCAACGCGGGCGCATTAATCGCCGAAGAACTAACGCCACGGATCAATCACGGATCAGCAAGCAAAAGGAAGCTGCTTCGAAGGCTCTGCGAAATCTGACCGGTATGTCCGAGGATCCGATCAAAGTTGAGGGTGACGACTATGTCGCGTCCTATGTCACTCACGCCGACGATCTTCGGCAGGGCAAACAGGACCAACGCTGACGAAATTTCGTTGAGCCAACTGTAAAAAAGTTCAAAAAAATCGCCTGCCCAAAACCGCTGAAATCCTTTCGATTCAGCGGTTTTTCTTTGTCGTGACGCCACGCCAACAGCCACTCCAACGAATTTTCGCCGGTGCCAAGTACTCGGGCCGCGTGCCCGTCCACCTGGACCAAGGCGAAACTCATGGAGCAGCTTCACAAGCTTACCGACCCCACCACCCGTATTTCCCGCAATATCCGTATCCGTGCCGCAAGGCTCGCGCGCTCAGGTGCCGTGCCCGGGCTTGATGTTGATGACATCGAGCAGGAGTTGCGCCTCGATCTTATCAGACGCGCCCAAAATTTTGATCCCACGAAATCCTCGTTCGACACTTTCGCAGATCGCGTCATCGCCAACCAGATCGCAACGCTGGCCAGCGCCACGAGGGCCGTGCGCGCAGAGAGGGCGATGCAATCCCTGCACGCCCATGTGGGCGAGGATGAGGCTGACGGTGGTCTGACTCTGTCAGACGTCTTGCCCGAAACGGCCGCGATCGATCCTGTTGATGAGTTTGCCCTGTCCCATGGGCCTGGTCTTCGGGGTGATGTCGCAAAGCTGCTGGGCGCGCTCTGCCCCTCGTCACGTCAGGTCGCGATCGCAGTCAGCCACCTCAGCGTCGCCGAGGCCGCGCGTGTTCTCGGGCTTCACCGCAGCACGATTTACGAGCGTCTCACGGTCATCCGGCGGACCGCCCAGAGCCTTGGGTTGGATGGGTATTTCGAGGCTGCCCCGACAGTTTTGGCCCCCCGCCGGTAAGTGAAGGCAAGCAGATCATCGAATTCATGCCGGGCCTTCGGGGGAATGCAAAACTCTCAGGGAAACACCCCGACCGCGAGCTCCAGGGCGGCGTCGGGCCCGGCAGTTGTCACCTGAACGACAATCCCTGGGCACGACGAAAAAGGAGCATTCACACATGTTCACCAGTCCCCTCAAAAAGCTGCGCCAGTCCACTTGGCTGAGCGTAATCCCCGACACGATCGCAGTGCCGGCCATCGGCGGCCGCTCCGCCCGCTCAGTGGCGATTGAACGGGCCTCCATTGATGACATCGCGTTCGCATTGATCCCCCTCAACAAGGAACGCTCCGCGCTCGCGCAAGCCACCATGGCATTGGAAGAGATCATCTCGATGGCCCGTAAGCAGGGCGCGGCGGGCACCGATATCGCCGTCTCGGCTGCTGTCCGCGAACTGGAAGCGCGCAAATGAGCGCGCCCTTCGCACCCGCCCCGCTGAAGATCATCACTGCCGACGAACGGCTCAAGGAAACCCGCGGCATAAAGGGTGTCCTGACCGGCATTTCCGGCATCGGCAAGACCAGCCAGCTCTGGACGATGGATCCGGAACATACGCTCTTCCTGAACCTCGAGGCCGGTGAATTGGCGGTACAGGGCTGGCCCGGAGATGAAATCCGAATCCGTGATTGGGAACGTGCCCGCGATCTGGCCTGCTGGATCGGCGGACCAAATCCGGCGATGCGCGAAGATCAGCCCTACAGCCCGCGCGATTACGACCGCGTCTGCGCCGCATTCGGCGATCCGTCCGTACTCGACAAATACGAGACGGTTTTCGTCGATAGCATTTCGGTCGCCTCCCGCATCTGCATGCAATGGTGCAAGGGACAGCCCCAGGCACAATCCGACCGTAGCGGCAAACCCGACATGCGCGGCGCCTACGGGCTGCTCGGTCAGGAAATGATCGGCTGGCTGACCCACCTCCAGCACACGCCGCGTAAGAACATCTGGTTAGTCGGCCTGCTTGACAAAAAGATTGATGATTTCGGCAAGCCTTATTTTGCGATGCAGGTTGAGGGATCCAAGACCGGCCTCGAACTGCCCGGCATCGTCGATGAGGTCATCACGCTCGCTGAAATCCGCCCCCAAGAGGGCGATCCATTCCGAGCCTTTATCTGCACCACGATCAACGATTTCGGATTCCCTGCCAAAGACCGCAGCGGCCGACTCTCGATGATCGAGCAGGCGCACCTCGGCCGCCTGATGGCCAAGATCCGCGCCGGTCAGGGAACGACCTCCAAATCTGGCCTCGATTTCGAACTGCCCGAGGCAGCACCCCAATCCGATCCCATGACGAAAGGAGCCTGATCCCATGGCTGACAACATGGATTTTAACGGCGCGGACAGCCAGGACGCCGCATTCGATCTCATCCCGGCAAACACGCTGGCCAAGGTAGCCCTGACCATCCGTCCTGGCGGCGCGGGCCCTGAGGGCTGGCTGACCCAGAGCCGCACAAGCTCCGCTCTTTATCTGAATGTCGAGGCAATCGTGCTCGATGGTCCCTACGCGCGGCGGCGGATTTACACGCGCATCGGCTTCAAGGGGAAAAATGTCAACGAACGCGGTGAGGATAGCTATGCAAACCGGGGCCGCGCTCTCATCAGAGGCATTCTCGAATCCGCGCGCGGCATCAAGGCAAGCGATCAGTCGGAGGCGGCCCGCGCCGCACGTCTGATCCGAAGCCTCGGTGATCTCAGCGGGCTGGATTTCGTCGCCAAGATCGGCGTCGAAAAGGATCGCGACAATCCCGAAGATACCGGACGCAACGTGATCAAGGCGGCCATCGGCCCCGATCACGGCCAGTATCTTGCGGTGATGGGTGCTGCGCCCACGCCTGCGCCCCCCAACACCGCGCCAACTTCGGCATATGGCGGCAGCGCTGCCCCCCCCGGTGCGGATCCCGCCAGTTCTGGCAATGCGCCGTTCTGGGCACGCTAAGGGAGGCTGGCATGATTCCTCGTGATTATCAGCGGGCAGCGGTGGATGCCGCCCATAACCGCACGGCCGAGAATGGCAACACCATGCTCGTGCTGCCCACCGGTGCGGGCAAGACGGCCATCGCAGGCTTCTATGTCGGTGAACAGGCAGAACGGGACCGCAATGCCAAGGTGCTGGTTCTCCAGCACACCGACGAACTTATCGAGCAGAACCGTTCGGCGATGGGTCACATCTCGGGCCTGAACACCTCGGTGGTCAAGGCGGAGCAGGACTGCTGGGACGGCCGCGTGGTGTTTGGCAGCGTGCAGACGCTGGCGCGCGTCAATCGGCGCGAGGCCATGCCGACCATATCACACCTGATCATCGACGAATGCCATCGCGCCGCGGCCACCAGCTATCAATCCGTGATCGAGCATGTGCGCGGCCTGAACCCGAAGGCCAAACTGCTCGGTCTTTCCGCCACCCCCGGTCGCGGGGACGGCCAGTCCTTGCGCAAAACCTTCAGCAACGTGGGCTACCATCTCCGGATCGGCACGCTGATCGCGCGGGGCCTGCTGGTGCGGCCCCGGACCTATACCATCGATCTCGGCGTCGAGGATGAACTGTCCGGGATCAACAGCACCGCCGGTGATTTCGACATGCGCCAGGCCGATAAGGTGCTGAACCGCACGGTGCTCAATGAGACCGTCGTGGAACACTGGAAAGATAAAGCGGCAGACCGGCGCACGATATTCTTCTGCTCGACGGTGGCCCACGCTGAGGCCGTTGCTGAAGCATTCCGCGCGGATGGCGTCTCAGCCGAAACCATCACGGGCGACATGGCCGCCGGAGCGCGCGCCGACCTTATATCGCGGTTTGACCGCGGAGAGGTTCAGGTCCTTGCCAATTGTATGGTGCTGACCGAGGGGTTTGACAGTCAGCCGGTAGGATGCATCGGCATCCTGCGCCCCATGCTGCACAAAGGCACCTTCATCCAGTCCGTTGGGCGCGGCCTTCGGCGCGTCGATCCAGAGCGCTATCCCGGCATGATAAAGACAGATTGCATCGTGCTGGATTTTGCCGGTGCGGCGATGCGCCATGGGTCGCTGGAACAGGACATCGGCCTCGAAGATGAGGATACGCCCACCGGGGCTCAGCCGTGGAAGACCTGCCCGTCATGTGAGGCAGAACTGCCCCTCGGGGCATCCATCTGCGATTTCTGCGGCCACATTTTCACGCGGGATACCGGCGAGAAGCGGTTACTGACCGCGTTCGAGATGACCGAGATCGATTTGCTGGATCGCTCACCCTTCTCGTGGGTCGCGCTGCATGAAGACGAACAGGCGCTTATGGCCAGCGGGTTTCAGGGCTGGGCTGGCGTCTTCCATGACGGCACGCTCTGGTACGCGCTTGGCCGCCCCAAAGGCAAAGCCATCCGCACATTGGCTGTTGGCACACGGGTGCAGGCGCTTGCGGCAGCAGATGACTTTCTGCGAGAGACCGAAACCAGCAACGCCTCGGCCAAGAGCAAGCGCTGGTTGAACGATCCAGCCACCCTCCGCCAGATCGAACTGCTGACGCGCGCCGGATTTGAAATCAGTGGTATGGATTTCGGCCTCTCCAAATACGCCGCCAACTGCCATCTCAACTTTCGCTGGAACCGCGCAGGCATCCGCAGCGCGGTGATGCGCGATTTGGCGCGGAACGCCGCATGAAACGCCCCAATCCGCTCCCGCCCGACCAGATGACCGCTGCCGAGCGCCGCGCCGAATTGTGCGGCCTGCTGGCGCTTGGGCTGGTTCGATTGCGGATGCGGGAGATGGGCGAAGTATCTGACGATACTGGAGAACGTTGCCTACACTATCCGCCCGACCAATGCCGTCATGCAACTCCAACTCATCGGAGAAATGCATGAACAAGCCCGATCCCATCCCCGCGCGCCTGGCGGCGCTCAAGACCATGTCGACGCCCGACCTGAAGAAGCAGTGGCGTGAACTGTTCGACAGCGAGCCGCCGCCGTTCAACCGGCGCTACCTCGAATCCCGGCTGGCCTACCGCATCCAGGAATTGGCATATGGAGGGCTGAAACCGGAGACGATCCGGCGGCTGGAACGGCTGGGCGAGGAGCTAGACGGCGGCGACAAGAAGAAACGCAGCATCCGCCTCGACCGTGACCGCCCGATCACTGGCACCCGCCTGCTGCGCGAGTGGCAGGGCGTCGAGCAGGTCGTTACCGTCACCGCCGACGGCTTCGAATGGCAGGGGCGGCCCTACAAGTCGCTGTCCGCCATCGCGCGCGCTATCACCGGCACGCGCTGGAATGGCTGGGTCTTCTTCGGTCTCAAAAACCACAGGGGGCGGACATGACGAAGCCGCCGGAAAAGTCGAAACTCGTCCGCAAGTTGCGCTGTGCCGTCTACACCCGCAAATCCTCCGAGGAAGGGCTGGAGCAGGAGTTCAACAGCCTCCATGCGCAGCGCGAGGCCTGCGAGGCGTACATCGCTAGCCAGCGGTCAGAGGGCTGGGTGCTGGTCCGGGACCAGTATGACGACGGTGGCCTCTCGGGTGGCACGCTGGAACGTGCCGGATTGAAGCGGCTGCTAGAAGATATCGAGGACGGGCTAGTCGATGTGGTGGTGGTCTACAAGATCGATCGCCTCAGCCGCTCGCTCGCCGACTTCGCAAAACTGGTCGAGGTATTCGACCGGAACGGCGTGACCTTCGTCTCGGTCACGCAGTCGTTCAACACCACCACGTCCATGGGCCGGCTGACGCTGAACATCCTGCTCTCGTTCGCCCAGTTCGAACGAGAGGTCACCGCCGAACGTATTCGCGACAAGGTCGCCGCCAGCCGCAAGAAGGGCATGTGGATGGGTGGCGTCCCGCCCTACGGTTACCGCGTCGAGAACCGGAAGCTCGTCGTCGACGAGGAGTACGCCGGGCACGTCCGCTGGATCTTCGCCCGCTTCCTCGAGATCGGGTCCTGCACGGAATTGGCGCGGGAGGTCGGCGCACGCGGCATCCGGACGCCGCGCGGCAACCGGATCGACAAGAAATACCTGTATCGCCTGCTGAACAACCGCGCCTACATCGGCGAGGCGGTCCACAAGGGCGACAGTTACCCCGGCGAGCAAGACGCCATCATCGACCGCGAAATGTGGGACAAGGTTCACACCATCCTGCAGGAGAGCCCCCGCAAACGCGCCGCGCGCACCCGCGCCGACATGCCCGCCTTGCTGAAGGGGCTGCTGTTCGGCCCAGATGGCGCGGCGTTCTCGCCGACCCACACGCGTAAGGGCAGCAAGCTCTACCGCTACTATGTCAGCCAGACGGTGCTGAAGCATGGCGCCGGATCGTGTCCCGTCGGCCGGGTGCCCGCGGGCGAGATCGAGGCCGCCGTCGTCGACCAGCTGCGCGCCGTCTTCCACCAGCCCGAGATCGTGGCGGGGACATTGAAGGCGGCGCGCGCCGACGCCGACATCCCCGAAACCGACGCGCGTGCGGCTCTCCAGCAGTTTGATCCACTGTGGGACGAGCTGTTCCCGGCCGAGCAGGCGCGGATCGTGCAGTTACTGGTCGAGCGCGTCGACATCGGTGTCGACGGCCTGAATGTCCGCCTGCGCATCAACGGGTTGACCGGGCTGGTCCACGAGATGACCGCTGATCTCGGAGCAGCCGCGTGACCCGGGCGTCGAGAACGCCAGACACCGTAACGCTGCACGTCCCGTTCCGTGTCATCAAGCGCGGCGGGCGTAAGGAGATGGTGCTGCCACCCGGCGCATCGCACGAGCGCCCCCGCGTCGACAACACGCTGGTCAAGGCGCTGGCCCGGGCGTTTCGGTGGAAGCGGATGCTGGAGTCTGGCGAGTTCGCCACCATCACCGAATTGGCCGCACGTGAAGGCATCGCGCCGCCCTATCTCACTCGGGTCCTGCGGCTCTCATTGCTCGCCCCGGACATTGTCGAGTTGATCCTTGACGGCCGACAGCCGCGGGAGATGACCGTCGAAGCGTTGCGAGAACGGATCAGGGTGGATTGGGACGAGCAGCGCGCCGTCTTATTGGAGGCTCAAGAACTGTGAGCCCCCTCATTCAACAGAAAATCTTGGCCATGCTTGGACTGGCTTACCCTGAATTTACCTGATAGCGTCCGCAGGAAAGGGAGGCGTGTTTGCGATGTCTGTTCAGCCCGATCCGGCGATGACTGTGCGGGAGGTGGCTGGCTATCTGAATCTTGACGAGAAAACCGTCTACCGGCTGGCCAAGCGGGGCGATTTGCCTGGTTTCAAGGTTGCCGGTTCATGGCGGTTTAAACGATCCGATCTCGATAGTTGGATAGACCAACAAAAGCTCGCGGCGCGGAACTCGGGAGAGCAGCCAATTGAGTGACTTGAATATCAGCAATTTCATTTGGAACATCGCTGACGATGTGCTTCGCGACATCTATGTCCGCGGCAAGTATCGCGATGTCATCCTGCCGATGACAGTCATCCGCCGTCTCGACGCCGTTCTTGAGCCGACGAAGGCCAGTGTCCTCAAGATGAAGACGCAGCTGGACAGCGCGGGCGTCGCCAATCAGCATGCTGCACTTTGTCAGGCCTCCGGCGAGGCATTCTACAACACCTCATCTTTTCGCTTGCGCGATCTCACCACGAAATCCCGACGGCAACAGCTCAAGGCGGATTTCGAGGCATATCTCGATGGCTTCTCGCCGAACGTTCAAGAGGTCCTCGACAAATTCAAGTTCCGCAATCAGATCCCGACCCTCGTCGAGGCCGACGCGCTTGGCTTCCTGATTGAGAAGTTCCTTGACCCGTCGGTCAATCTCAGCCCGAAACCGGTCCTGCATCAGGACGAGAGTGTTCGTTTGCCAGGCCTCGACAACCACACCATGGGCACGATCTTCGAGGAACTGATCCGTCGTTTCAACGAGGAGAACAACGAGGAAGCCGGGGAACACTTCACGCCGCGCGACGTGGTCGAGCTCATGGCGCACCTCATCTTCATGCCCATCGCCGATCAGATCCAGTCGGGCACCTATCTCGTCTATGATGGTGCCTGCGGTACCGGCGGCATGCTCACGGTCGCCGAGGACGCGCTGGTGAATCTCGCCTCCGAGCATGGCAAGGATGTGTCGGTCCACCTCTACGGCCAAGAGGTGAATCCGGAAACCTACGCGATCAGCAAGGCCGACCTCATCCTCAAGGGAGAAGGCGTCGAGGCCGAGAACATGAAGTTCGGCTCAACCCTGTCGGGCGACGCGTTTCCCTCGCGCGAATTCGATTTCATGCTGTCCAATCCACCCTACGGCAAGTCATGGAAGACCGACCTCGAGCGTATGGGCGGCAAGAAGGATCTCCGCGACGCGCGGTTCGTCATCGAGCACGCCGACGATCCGGAATTCAATCTGACCACGCGCTCCAGCGACGGACAGATGATGTTTCTGGCCAGCATGCTGAGCAAGATGAAGACCGGCTCGCCGCTCGGCACGCGCATTGCCGAGGTGCACAACGGCTCGTCGCTGTTCACCGGCGACGCGGGCTCGGGCGAGAGCAACGTGCGCCGCTGGATCATCGAGAACGACTGGCTCGAGACCATCATCGCCCTCCCGCTGAACATCTTCTACAACACCGGGATTGCCACCTACATCTGGGTCCTGAGCAACCGAAAGGCGCCGGAACGGCAGGGCAAGGTCCAGCTTATCGACGCCACGACGTGGTTCAAACCGCTACGCCGCAACCTCGGAAAGAAGAACTGCGAACTGGCGCAAGACGACCGCAGGCGTACCGTCGACGCCTGCCTCGCGATGCAGCCGGACGAGCACTCCAAGATCTTCCCGAACGCGGCGTTCGCCTATTGGAAGGTGACTGTCGAACGCCCGCTCCGGCTGTCGGTCGATCTGTCCGAGGACGCGCTCCGACGCTTCGACAGCGCCGCGGCGGAGGCAGGAGAGACGCAGCTGTCGGCGGTCGTGGAGGACCTCGCCGAGAAGCTCGGCACGGGGCCCCATCTCGATTTCGGCGCTGTTCTGGACGAGGTCGAGGGCATCGCCCGTCAGCGCGGCGTGCGTATGACCGCGAAGCGGCAGAAGCTGCTGAAGACTGGCCTTGGCCGCAAGGATCCGGCCGCCGAGCCGGTCGTCAAGAAGGTGAGCAAGCCCAAGGCCGGGGCCGATGCGGACCACGATGCGCTCTACGGCCGGCGGCACATCCGGCAGAGCGACAAGCCGGCGGTCGTCGAGTACGAGCCGGACACCGAGTTGCGCGACACCGAGCAGGTCCCGTTCCTTGAGGACGGCGGCATCGAGGCGTTCTTTCGCCGCGAAGTTCTGCCCCATGCGTCCGACGCCTGGATCGACGCCGCGAAGACCGTGATCGGCTACGAGATTTCCTTCACCCGCCACTTCTACAAGCCGCAGCCGTTGCGCGAGCTGCGCGAGATCGAGGCCGACATTCGCGCGCTGGAGGACGAGACGGAAGGCCTGCTCGAAGATGTGCTGGGCGGAGGCGATTGATGGCAGGCGCGCTCAAGCCCTATCCGGCGTATCGAGACAGCGGATTGCCTTGGCTCGGCGACGTGCCCGAGCACTGGGAGGTGCGGCGCAACGGCCGGCTGTTTGCCGAACGGAACGACACGGGTCACGGCGATCTGCCGATCCTGGAGGTTTCGTTGCGGACCGGAGTTCGTGTGCGCGACATGGACAACGGCACGCGCAAGCAGGTGATGACCGATCGTAGCAAGTACAAGCGCGCTGCGGAGGGCGACATCGCCTACAATATGATGCGCATGTGGCAGGGCGCTGTCGGTGTGGCACCCGTCGAGGGGCTGATCAGCCCGGCCTATGTCGTCGCCGGTCCGTTCCCCGAGGTCGAGCCGAAGTATTATAGCTACCTGTTCCGAACCGGCGATTACATGCGCGAGGTCAACAAGTTCTCGCGCGGGATCGTCGCTGATCGCAATCGTCTGTATTGGGACGAGTTCAAGCAGATGCCGTCGGCCTTCCCACCGCCTGCGGAGCAACAGGCGATTGCGGATTTCCTGGATGCGCATGGCCGCCTCGTCGCGCGCCTGATCCGGAACAAGCGGCGGCTGATTGCGCTGCTGAACGAGCAGAAGCAGGCGATCATCAACCGGGCGGTCACCCGCGGCCTGGACCCCGCCGCGCCCATGAAGCCCACCGGCATCGACTGGATGCCCGAGGTTCCCGCGCACTGGGAGGTGAAGCCGCTCAAGCACTGGCTGCGCGAACCCGCCAAGGCACTCAGCGACAAGACCTCGCCAGAGTATGAGTTCGATTATCTCGACATCAGTTGTGTCGGGACTGGATTTCTAGCGGCCCAAACAGAGCGGATGAAGTTCGAGGACGCCCCGTCTCGCGCGCGGCAAATCGTCCAGAAAGGCGACACGATCATTTCGACTGTTCGTACCTATCTGAAGGCGGTCTATTTCATTGAGGACGAGTGGCCGGACCTGATTGCATCGACAGGCTTTGCCGTGCTGCGGCCAGTCGAAGCCGTGGAGCCCCGGTTGCTCGGCTACGTCCTTCAGAGCGGCACATTCATCGAACGTGTCATTCGGGCGTCGATCGGTGTGGCGTATCCAGCGATTTCGGAGGGCCGCTTGTGCACCCTTCATGTGACCTTTCCGCCTGAGTTGACCGAACAGAAAGCCATACTTGATCACATCGCATCCGAGACTGCTGCCTTCGACACGGCCATTGAAAAAGCACAGAACGAGATCGCGCTCATCCGCGAATACCGCGAGCGGCTCATCGCCGATGTCGTTACCGGCAAGCTGGACGTGCGCGACGTGGCGATCAAGGCCCCGGCGGATGGAGCCATCGAGGACGCCCTCGACGAGGACGACGCGCCCGAGCCTGACGAAGAGGCCGAACTGGCGGAGGTCGAGGACTGATCATGCCGCCGCCCGCCGCGCCCAAGATATACCACATCGTCCATGTCGACCGCCTGCCGTCGATCATCGCGGACGGCGGCCTTCTGAGCGATGCCGAGATCGTCAAGCGCGCGGCTACCAATCCAGCGCACGGCATGGGCACTACGATCGGCATGGGCAGCATAAAGGAGGCGCGCCTCACCCAACGCACGCTGAGGAGCAATCCTGGGCTCTTCGTGGGGCATTGCGTGCCGTTCTACTTCTGTTTCCGATCGGTCATGCTGTACGTTATCTACAAGGCCAATCACCCGGGGCTCGAGTATCGCGGGGGCCAAGGGCCGATTGTGCACCTGGAGGCCGATCTCTTGGCGACAGTCGATTGGGGCAATGCCAATGGTCGCCGTTGGGCGTTCACTCTGTCAAACGCAGGTAGCGCCTACTTTTCGGATCGTGCGGACTTGGCAGAGTTAGATCAAATCGACTGGGACGCGGTCAACGCAAGGAACTGGCAAAGCTGCAGAGAGGCGAAAGCTGCAGAGTTCCTGATGGAACAGTCGTTTCCATGGGAGCTCGTAACGCGCATCGGCGTACGTTCGCAGCAGTACCACGGGCAAGTGAGGACCGCGCTTCAGGCGGCGGAACACAAACCCCATGTCGAAATCAAGCCAGATTGGTATTATTGAGCCGGAGGGAGGCATCGATGTTCGAATTCAAGACGGGCGACATTCTCGCGGAAGACGCCGAAGCCCTGGTCAACACCGTGAACTGCGTGGGCATCATGGGGCGGGGTATCGCGCTCCAGTTCAAGAACGCGTTTCCCGAGAACTTCAAGGCCTACGCCGAGGCCTGCAAGCGCGACGAGGTGCGCCCCGGCCGGATGTTCGTGGTCGAGACCAATCAGCTGACGAGCCCGCGCTACATCGTCAATTTCCCGACGAAGCGGCACTGGCGCGGCAAGAGCCGCATGGAGGACGTCGAGGCCGGTCTCGAAGCGCTCGCCGACGAGATCAGGACGCGCAACATCCGCTCAATCGCCATTCCCCCGCTCGGCAGCGGCCTCGGTGGGCTGAAATGGGAAGAGGTGCGCCCACGCATCGAGGCCGCGTTGCGCGGTTTCAATGACCTTCGGATCGTTGTATTCGAACCGAATGGCGCCCCGGAGGCGGGTCGGATGACACGCCCGCAGGATGCTCCGAACATGACGCCGGGCCGCGCGGCTCTGGTGGGATTGATGCATCGCTATCTGAGCGGCCTGCTCGACCCGTTCGTCACCCTGCTCGAAGTGCACAAGCTGATGTATTTCATGCAGGTCGCCGGGGAGCCGTTGAAGCTGAAATACCAGAAGGCGCCCTACGGGCCGTACGCCGAGAATCTCCGGCACGTCCTCCGCACGGTCGAGGGCTACTATGTGTCAGGCTACGCGGATGGCGGTGACGCGCCCAACAAGCAGCTTGAGCTGGTGCCCGGCGCGATGAACGACGCGGGAACCTTCCTGGAGACCCACGCGGACACCGGCGCTCGCTTCGACAAGGTCGCGGATTTGGTGGCCGGGTTCGAAACGCCATTCGGATTGGAGCTGCTGGCGACAATCCACTGGATCATGAAGAACGAGCCCGTCGAGACCACGCAGGACGTCGTTGAGCGGACCTATGCCTGGAACGCGCGCAAGAAGCACTTCTCTCCGCGTCAGATCAAGCTGGCGGTGGACGTGCTCGGGAACAAGGGCTGGGTGGACAACGCCATCGCCCACGGCGGCTGATGACGACCGATACGAGCGAGAAGGGCCTCGAGACGCTCATTGTCCGGTCACTGATCGATGACGCCGGCTATGCTGCCGGCGATCCGAACGACTTTGACCGCGACCATGCCGTCGATCTGACGAAGCTGTTCGCCTTCCTGACCGCAACCCAGCCCGATGCGGTCGAGGCGCTGGGTATCGGTGAGGATGGCCCCAAACGGTTGCAGTTCCTGCACCGCCTGCAGGGTGAGATTGCCAAGCGCGGTGTCATCGACGTTTTGCGCAACGGCGTGAAGCACGGCCCCGGCTCGGTGGAGCTATTCTTCGGCACACCCACCCCCGGCAACGTGAAGGCCGAGGACCTGTTCGCCGCCAATATCTTCAGCGTTACGCGCCAGCTGCACTATTCCAAGGATGCGACCAAGCTGTCGCTCGACGCCGCGCTGTTCATCAACGGTCTGCCCGTCGCGACCTTCGAGTTGAAGAACAGCCTCACCAAGCAGACCGTCGAGGACGCCATCGAGCAGTACAAGCGCGATCGCGATCCCAAGGAGCTGCTGTTCCAGTTCGGCCGCTGCGTCGTCCACTTCGCGGTGGATGATCACGAGGTGCGGATGTGCACGCACCTGAAGGGGAAGGCATCCTGGTTTCTGCCGTTCAACAAGGGCTGGAACGACGGTACTGGCAATCCGCCGAACCCTCATGGCTTGAAGACCGACTATCTTTGGAAGCAAGTTTTGACCAAGCGGAATCTCACCGATATCCTCGAAAACTATGCGCAGGTGGTCGAGGAGAAGGACGATCGGGGCAAGAAGAAGCCGCCAAAACAGGTCTTCCCGCGCTTCCATCAGCTCGATGTGGTGCGCAAGCTGCTGGCCGACGCTGTGGCCTCCGGCGCCGGGCGGCGATATCTGATCCAGCACTCGGCAGGCTCTGGCAAGAGCAACTCGATTGCCTGGCTCGGCCACCAGCTGATCGGGCTGGAGACCAGCGGCAAGCCGACCTTCGACACCGTCATCGTGGTCACCGACCGCCGCGTGCTCGACAAGCAGATCCGCGACACCATCAAGCAGTTCGCGCAGGTATCCTCAATCGTCGGCGCGGTTACAGAAGGGTCACAACAGCTGCGAGGCTATCTGCAGCAGGGCAAGAAGATCATCATCACCACGGTGCAGAAGTTCCCGTTCATCCTGGACGAGATCGGGGACGGGCATCGCGGGCGAACCTTCGCAATCGTCATCGACGAGGCGCATTCCAGCCAAGGCGGACGTGCAGCGGCGAAGATGAACATCGCGCTCGCCGCGAACGGCGCCGAAGAGGAAGATGAAACGGTCGAGGACACGATCAACCGAGTGATGGAAGCGCGGAAGGTGCTGCCGAATGCGAGCTATTTCGCCTTCACCGCGACGCCCAAGAACAAGACGCTGGAGATTTTCGGCGCGGCGGTACCGGAGGGCGGCAAGGTCAGGCACGTCCCCTTCCACAATTATTCAATGAAGCAGGCGATCGAGGAGGGCTTCATCCTCGACGTGCTGAAGCATTACACCCCGGTCGAGAGCTATTACCGTCTCATGAAGACGGTTGAGGAAGATCCGCAATTCGACACCAAGCGGGCGCAGAAGAAGCTCAGGCGCTATGTCGAATCCCACGACCATGCAATCCGCAAGAAGGCGGAGATCATGATCGACCATTTCCACGATCAGGTAATCGCTCACCGCAAGATCGGCGGCTCCGCGCGCGCCATGGTCGTGACGAGCGGTATTCGCCGCGCCATCCAGTATTTTCACGCCTTCGGGGAGTATCTGAAGGAGCGCAAGAGCCCCTATCAAGCAATTGTCGCCTTCTCGGGTGAGCATGAGTATGGCGGCCAGAAGGTGACCGAGACGTCGCTCAACGGCTTCCCCAGCAACAAGATCGGGGAGACGATCCAGAAGGATCCGTACCGGTTCCTTATCGTGGCGGACAAATTCCAGACCGGCTACGACGAGCCTTTGCTGCATACGATGTACGTGGACAAGACGCTGTCCGGCATCAAGGCCGTGCAGACGCTGTCGCGTCTGAACCGCGCGCATCCACAAAAGCACGATACCTTCGTGCTGGACTTCATGAACGATGTGGACGGCATCGAGGCCTCTTTCGAGGACTATTACCGCACGACAATCCTGAGCGAGGAGACCGATCCGAACAAGCTTCACGATCTAAAGTCGCGGCTCGACGGCTATCAGGTCTATTCATGGGAGCAGGTCGAAGACCTTGTGGCGCTGTATCTTGGCGGCGCCGACCGGGACAAGCTCGATCCCATCCTCGATGCGTGTGTGGCCGTCTACAAGGCCGACCTCGATGAAGACGGCCAAGTCGACTTCAAGGGTAAGGCAAAGGCATTCACGCGCACCTACGGGTTCCTGGCAGCGATTCTGCCCTATTCGAATGCTGAGTGGGAAAAACTCTCGATCTTCCTGAACTTCCTCACGCCGAAGTTGCCGGCCCCAGAGGAGCAAGACCTTTCGCAAGGCATCATCGAAGCCATCGATATGGACAGCTACCGGGTCGAGGCGCAGGCAGCGATGTCGATTGCGCTCTCCGATACGGACGCAGAGATCGGCCCAGTTCCGACAAGTGACGGGGGCCGTAAACCAGAGCCGGAACTGGACCTGTTGAGCAACATCCTCAAGACGTTCAACGAGATGTTCGGCAACATCGACTGGAAGGACGCCGACAAGATTGGAAAGGTGATCGCTGAGGAACTGCCCACCAAGGTCGCGGCCGACAAAGCCTACCAGAATGCGATGAAGAACTCTGACAAGCAGAACGCCCGCATAGAGCACGACAAAGCGCTTGAGCGCGCAGTCATCGAGTTGCTGTCGGACCACACCGAGCTGTTCAAGCAGTTCAGCGACAACCCTTCTTTCAAAAAGTGGCTGTCGGAGACCATCTTCTCAGCAACCTACGCAAATGCTTCATGAATGGGACATCAGTGTGCCTGAGGACCACAGTTCGACGTCGGTTCTTTCTCGTTGCGATACTGAAAGTTGATCTCCCAACGCTACGAGCGCGGCTCCACGCTGATCACAAGCAACCTGCCATTCGACGAATGGACAGAAACATTTGGATCAGAACGCCTGACCGGCGCACTGCTCGACCGCCTGACCCACCACGTCAACATCCTCGAGATGAACGGCGAAAGCTACCGCCTTGGCCAGAGCAAGGCGCGTCAGGCAACACCCAAAACCTAAACCTCAATCCGCACAGATTGGCCCTGACGGGCCAAAGCATCCGGGCAACCGCCAGCTATATGACAAGCGCGGCCGCCCGGATGCTGGCGCTCGTCTGGACGCTGATTATCACAGCCCCAAAGTGGCAACATTTTGCGCTGCCCTTTGGTCCAATTTTGCTCTGCCGTTGACACCTGTAATGCATTTTATGTTACAGTTTGCGATGCTGCGATCAATCCTCCCACCAGCGGCTTCTGATTGCGTTGGCAAAGCCGCAAGTGAGTAGCCATCTATCATTATGAAGACGACGAAGGGTTATACTACCATCTCTACCTGTCGTCCAAATGTTGGTTGTATTGCCATGATCATAGGATACGATGACCGACCAAGTATCCTCCCCAACTTTGTGTACACCAATCATCTCATGATTCTTGCTAGTACCTGAGTTGGGCCCCATCATTCCTCCAGAGAGAGCAACGCACGTCGATCTTATATTCTCCATTAGGACAGCATCGCTCGGGAGAGCACTCACTGCGCTCGTGGATGCAATCAGCGCTAAAGTAAACTTGATAGTTAGAAGTTTAAAAGCGGCATAACCTTTGAAAAATTGCATGGTTGAATTCCTTTTGGGTGACAATACCGAGTCAAAACCGGTTTTTTCTAAAACTTTCTGCATCGCAATATTTTTGGCGGCACTAGTCTTCTGAACCGCTTCCATCGCAGTGAGGACAATAGCCTGCACTTATTGAGCTTCCGTCGCATCCCGATGGACAGTCAGCCCCAAGAACGAAGTCCGAAGCAATCTCATTTGCCGCGTTATCATGATAGTCATCTTGGCAAACTCCGGTACCGTCACAATGTGGACAATCAGCCATTTTTCTCTCCTGAGCGGTGTGTGAATAAAATGCTGCCATGGAACCAAGAACATTTCCAGTATTTCGAGATCGGCAAGATGCTTTACTCCAGAATCTCCATCCGACATTCCTGTCAACGCCGGAGTAAAATCCAGCCACAGGGCGGCGCAAAAACCGGCCACTTTGGGTTTGGGCGTAACGCGCGGCACGAGGCGGCGGCCAGTCAGCCGCGCTTCCCAAATAGCTGGCGGTTGACTGGCCGCTTTGGCCCGTCAGGGCCAAATCTGGATAGGCTGGATCAGGCGTTGTTGTTGGACTTGCGCGCGCGGCTTTGAGCGAGACGATAGCTCTCGCCGTTCATCTCGAGAATGTTGACGTGGTGCGTCAGCCTGTCGAGGAGCGCGCCGGTCAGGCGCTCGGTGCCGAAGGTTTCGGTCCATTCGTCGAACGGCAGGTTGCTGGTGATCAGCGTGGCACCACGCTCGTAGCGCTGCGAGATCAGCTCGAACAGCAGCTCGGCGCCGGTCTTGGAGAGCGGCACGAAGCCCAGCTCGTCGATGATGAGCAGCTTGACGCTGGCCAGTTGCTTTTGCAGGCGCAGCAGACGGCGCTCGTCGCGGGCCTCCATCAATTCATTGACCAGCGCTGCGGCGGTGGTGAAGCGGACGGGCAACCCCTTCTGGCAGGCCGCCAACCCGAGGCCCAGGGCGATGTGCGTCTTGCCGGTGCCGCTTGGCCCGAGGGCGATGGTGTTCTCGCGCCGCTCGATCCATCCGCAGCGGGCCAATTCCAACACCTGCATCTTGTTGAGCTTCGGGATCGCCTTGAAGTCGAAGCTGTCCAGGCTCTTGGCGGCCGGGAACTTCGCGGCCTTGATGCGACGCTCGATCATCCGCCGTTCGCGGTCGATCATTTCCATTTCGACGAGGCGCGCCAGGAACTGGACGTGATCCAGCCCTTCAGTGGCGCATTGACGTGCCTGCTTCTCGTATTCGCGCAGGAAGGTGGGCAGCTTCAGCGTCTTCAGGTGATGGTTGAGCAGGATCTGCGGAGCCTCCGTCATCCCGTCGCCTCTGTCATCAGGGTCATGTAGCTGGCAGCCGAGGTCGTCCCAACATCGGCACGCGGCAGGTAGGGATAGCTGGCCAAGTCAAGCTTGGGCGGGCGCTTCTCGATCCGACAGAGCAGAATGTGCTTGACCGCATCGAAGCCCGTCGCGCGCAGGCGCAGGGCCTCCTTGACCGCGCCATGCAGGTCGTCGAGGCCGAATGTCTCCAGCAGTCTCAGGACTTGCACATACTCACGCCGTCCCATCTTCAGCATGTGTGCCTCCATGAGGCGGCGCAGGGTCTGGAACTCTTCGGGCAGATCCCACGCTGCCAAGGGCGCAGCCTGATCCAGGGCATTGATCTTGCGTTCGATCAGCGGGAGATAATGAATCGGATCGAAGACCACATCCTCGCGCGCGTAACACCGCGGATGCCGGGCGATCACGTCTCCACGGCAGCCGATCACGACCTGATCGACATAGCCGCGCACCCAGACATTCTGATGACCATAGGCGACGGGAACCGAGTAATCGTTGGTCTCGTAGCGCACGAGCGATTGCGAACTGACCTGGCCGCTGGCTTGCGCGCAAGCCTCGAATGGAGCCCCGGGCAGTGGCTTCATCGCCGCCAGATCGCGCTGCAGCCGTTCGCCAATCGTTTCCTTATGGCCACGCAGGATCTCGTTCTGGCGATTGCGGCACTGGGCCTCCAGATCCGCGTTGAACGCGTCCCAGCTGGCAAAACGCGGGACCGGCACCATGAAGTTCCGGCGGGCGTAACCAACGATGCCCTCGACTTTACCCTTGTCGTTTCCCTTGCCCGGCCGCCCGTAGCGGTCATGGAACAGGTAATGCGACTGCAGGGCACTGAACAGCGTGGCGCGCTGGCGCGTCCCGTCGGCCAGGATCTTCGAGACCAGGCAACGATCGTTGTCATAAAGGATGGAGTGCGGGACGCCGCTGAAGAAGGCAAAGGCGTGGACGTGGCCATCCATCCACGCCTCCGCCGTCGCCGCGGGATAGGCCCGCACAAAGCAGGCGTCGCTGTGCGGCAAATCCAAGACGAAGAAATGGGCCTTCTGCTCGACGCCATCGATGATCACCATGGCTTCGCCGAAATCCGCCTGGGCATCCCCGGGCGGGTGGGCGAGCGGCACGAACATCTCACGTCCACGCCGCTCGCGGTCCCGGATATAGTCCTTGATGATCGTGTAGCCGCCGGTGAAACCGTGCTCCTCGCGCAACCGGTCATATACCCGCTTGGCGGTATGGCGCTGCTTGCGGTGGGTCTCACGATCCCCGTCCAGCCACGCGTCGATAATCTCGGTGAACCCGTCCAGCTTCGGGCGCTTGATCGGCTTCTGGCGCCGGTAACCGGGCGGCGCTGAAAACGCCAGCATCTTGGCTACGCTGTCGCGCGAAACATTGAAATGACGCGCTGCTTCTCGCTGGCTCATGCCTTCGCCACACGCCAGGCGAACCTTCAAATACAAATCCACGGTATGCATCTCCACGCCCCCTCTTGCCGTCACAAGAAGAGCAAAATGGCCGGTTTTTACACCGCCCGCAGCAGGACTATCCCGCCGCTACCGTGGCCGAGTTTTGCACCGCCGTTCTCAGCGGGCTCCCCCGCACCCGCGGGGATAGACCCGTGCAGCGCACTATTCAGTTAGGGCCATATCTGGGAGCACTACTGAATTCAGGACAACAGTTCGATTTCTGTTCCTTCTCGCGAATGCCACTGGCGTCGAAATGCTTAGCTGCGGTACCGCAATAGTCTATCAGTTACAGATGCTTGCAAGCAATTTACCAAATTGGCGCAGTCAACAGGTCCGGAGAATATCGGCAAAGAGAGACTGCTTCCGGGCCTCCTGGCGCGAGGGCCAGTGCTCAGTCCGCCCCGCATAACCCTTGAAAACAACAAGAAAATCCGGCCGCAGCCGGAACAGGAGAACGCTTTCGCGAGGGCAAGTGGCGGAGGGAATGGCTCACGCGCCCAACTCTCTCCCGTGCAGGTTTCCACCGCACGGGATCGCTTCGAAATCCTGCGCGCCATTGAGGGACAATAGCTTTCAGTTCGCTCAGCTGATCAGCTGACCTTGCCGCCTGGGTCGTCACCACCAAGCTGACGCACGGCATCAAGCAGATCCGAAATCGCATCTTCGGCTGCCGCGAGCTTGATGGCCACCATCAGATCCTCGCGCCCTGCCATGGCCAAGAACGTACCCAGCACCTCATCAGAGTGCCGCGACAGCGCAATCAGGTGCGCGCCACTCGGACCGTAGGTGCCCGAGAACCAGTTCTTCACCGTCTTCTCGTTGGCACCCGTCCAGGCCGCCACGGTTTTGACACCCGCCCGACTGTCGCCGAGCGACCGCCTTAATGCCGATGCGATTTCTTCGACAAAGCATCCATTCGTCTGATGACCGCCTTTTCCATTATATCCGTTTTCTTTTGGAAAGAACTTGCCCTTTTTCGGAAACGACATTCCACACTCCTTCGCTTTACATGAGTGAGAAGAATTCAACCGTTGATTCCGACGGGAGCGATGGATTTGCCTGGAATTATGAGGAGATACGCATGTGACTGGTCGATGGGTGGCCCATTCCGACAAGAGCGACGAGCCGCCTGAAACGGATGTGCCTGCCGTCGCCTATGTGCGGATGTCGACCGATCATCAGAAGTACTCCACCGAGAACCAGCTCGACATCATTCGGAATTACGCCACCGCCCGGGGCTTGCAGATCCTGCGTGTGTTCGAGGACTCTGGTCGGTCCGGGTTGCGGTTGGACGGCCGCGAGGCGCTGCAGAACCTGATGGCCGAGGTCCGAACCGGCCAGGCGGATTTCAAGGCCATTCTGGTCTATGATGTCAGCCGCTGGGGCCGGTTTCAGGATGCTGATGAAGGGGCGTATCACGAGCATGTCTGCTCTCGCGCCGGGATCCGCGTTCACTATTGCGGCGAGCAGTTCGAAAACGACGGCAGCATCGGCTCCAACCTTCTGAAAACCGTCAAGCGGGTGATGGCGGGCGAATACAGCCGCGAGCTTTCGGTAAAGGTCTTCGCGGGGCAATGCCGCCTAGTTGAGCTTGGATACCGCCAAGGCGGTGCGGCTGGATACGGCCTGCGTCGGGTGCTGATCGACGAACACGGCAACCCGAAGGGTGCCTTGTCCCGCGGCCAACAGAAGAGTTTTCAGACCGACCGTGTAGTTCTCGTTCCGGGCCCTGAGCAGGAACAGGATGTCGTGCGCCGCATGTACCGAATGTTCGTCGAGGATGGCAGCTCGGAGCGTGAGATTGCGGAAACCCTGAATGCCGAGGGGCATCTTACGGATCTGGAGCGGCCATGGTCCCGAGCATCGGTGCACCAGGTCCTGACCAACGAAAAATACATCGGCAACAACGTCTACAACAAGGTGTCCTTCAAGCTGAAGCACAAGCGAGTGGTGAACCCACGCGAAATGTGGATCCGGGCGGAGGGCGCCTACCCCGCCATTGTGGACGAGGTGCTGTTCCTGCGCGCGCGCGAAATCGTCGACGCGCGCAGTCAGCATTTCACGGACGCCGAACTGCTCGAAGCCCTTCGCGCTGTGCTGAAACAGAAAGGCGTCTTGTCTGGACTGATCATCGACGAACAGGACAACGTGCCATCCTCGAGCGCCTTTCGGAGCCGCTTCGGCAGCCTGCTGCGCGCGTACCAGATGATCGGCTACGAGCCGGAGCGGGACTATCGCTACGTCGAGATCAACCGGGCCTTACGGCAGGCCCACCCCGGCATCGTGGCCAAGATCCTCGACGGTGTCGCGGAACGTGGCGGCCAGGCGGTGCAGGATCCGGACACGGACCTGATCCGCATCAATGACGAGTTCACGGCGTCGGTCGTGCTTGCCCGGTGTTTCGAAACGCAGGGCGGTTCCCTGCGATGGCGCATCCGTCTCGATACTGGCCTGGTGCCCGACATCACGATTGCCGTGCGAATGGACGAATTGAACGAAGCGCCACGCGATTATTACCTGCTGCCGAGCATCGATATGACCATGGCCCGACTGAGGCTGGCCGAGCAGAACGGGCTGTCGCTGGATGCCTATCGCTTTGACGCACTCGACTATTTTTATGCGCTCGCTGGCCGGGCCCGGATCACGGAGGCCGCCTGATGCCAGACGACGCCCAGGACATTGCCCAGAAACAGGTCACTCTCATCCCCACCAACCGAATTCGCATCCTCAATCCCCGCGTGCGTAACCGGCGAACTTTTGAGGAAATGGTCGAGAACATCGCAAAGATCGGTCTGAAGCGACCAATCACCGTGGCGCAGCGCGCCGGAACCGACCCTGTTGAATATGACCTCGTCTGTGGCCAAGGGCGGCTCGAAGCGTTCATGGAGCTTCAGCAGGATGCCATACCGGCCATCATCATCGACGCCGATGAGAGCGATTGCCTGGTCATGAGCCTCGTGGAGAACTGCGCGCGCCGCCAGCACAACCCGATCGACCTTATGCGTGAAATCGGCAACCTGCGCAAACGCGGCTACAATGATCGCCAGATCGCAAACAAGATCGGGGTGACGCCAGACTATGTCGGCATGATCGCGGGGCTTCTGGAGCGCGGGGAAGAACGGCTGGTCTCGGCCGTGGAAACCGGCCTTCTGCCGCTGAACCTCGCCATCGACATTTCAAAGACAGACGCCGAGGGCGGCCAGCGCGCTCTGATGGACGCCTACACCCAGAAGAAGCTGCGCGGCAAGAAACTGGCCGCCGTGCGCCGTCTCATCCAGCAGCGCGACGCACAGGGTCCGCACCTTCATCGAAACCGATATGGCAGAAGCGACGGCACCAAGCGCCCCCTGACCAGCGACGCACTTGTGCGTGCCTATCAACAGGAAGCGGAGCGACAGAAGGTGCTGATCAAGAAGGCCGAGCTGACGCAGGGCCGCCTGATGTTTGTCGTGGAGGCATTTCGCTCGCTGCGCGATGATGACCACTTCCTGACGCTCCTGCGCGCGGAAGGGCTGGACACCCTACCCACATATCTCGGTCAATCGCTGGACGCAGGAGCGTCCGAATGAGCCGGGGCAAGCGCAAAACCCCGGACGCGGTTGCGCTCGGCTTTGAGAGTGATTGCGTCACCGTACCGGTAGAGGCTGTGTTGCCCGTTAAGGCGTTAAGCGCATCGGTCAAATCCAGCCGCAAGTACCGCCAGATCACCGCGTCGATCAAAGAGGTTGGCTTGGTCGAACCGCCGGTCGTCACGCGATCCACGGGTGAGGAAGACACCTACATGCTGCTTGATGGGCATATCCGGATCGAGGTGCTGAAGGATCTCGGCATCGAACGGGTCGAATGTCTGATCTCCACTGACGACGAGGCCTTCACCTATAACAAGCGGATCAGCCGCCTAGCACCGATCCAGGAGCACAAAATGATCCGCAAGGCCATCGAGCGCGGTGTGTCCGAGGAAAAGATCGCCCTGGCTCTGGACCTCAATCCGCGCAGCATTGTGCGAAAGGCAAAGCTGCTCGACGGGATCTGTGAAGAGGCTGTCGGCATCCTGAAGGACAAACACTGCGCGACCGCCGTGTTCGAAATCCTGCGTAAGATGAAAGCCATGCGCCAGATCGAGGCGGCAGAGCTGATGATGAATGCAAACAATTACTCGCCAGCGTACATCTCCGCAATCCTTGCAGGAACGCCCCAGGCGCAGCTGGTGGACACGAAGAAACCCAAGAAGATGAGGGGCATCACCCCGGAGGCCATGGCCCGCATGGAGCGCGAGCTGGCCCGGCTGCAGGAAGGGATCACTTCGATCCAAGACTCCTACGGCCAGGACCACCTGCAGCTGACCGTCATCAAGGGGTATCTGGGGAAATTGCTCGGGAACGCCCGGATCGTCCGTTACCTGATGCAGCATCGGCCGGAGTTTCTGACAGAATTTCAAGCAATCACCGAGATGGTCTCCGCCCCACAACAGCCTGAGGCGGAATAGCCAAAGCGGCTAGAACCGATGGGGACCCGGACCCGACAAGCGCGGGGACCGCAGGAGACGCCGCACTGTGGGGCGGATCGAGCGCGGTGGTGGGGATGGCGGCGAACCCGCTCGGAGCCCACCAGGTCGGCTGAGGTTTCGCCGACCCCGTGACCGCGCATGTGGTTGCGATATTTGCAGGCGTGCCGAGGGAAAGCGTGTCTCGGCACGCCTGCTTCAACGGACCACTTTCCTGCATGCCGCCTTCACATACCGCCGCAAACCTAAGAAAATGCGCAGGATTTCGATTGAACGCGCTGAATTGCTCGGCTAGCGTGACAAGGCGCACATAAATTGGGTGTGCATAGTTAACGTGCGGATCGGCAAGGCCGGGGGAACGCAGTGGAAAACGACAAGGTGGAACTTCGCTGGGGAGTCGAGCAACGGCTCGAGTTCATCGAATTCCGCCTGTTTTGGGAGGGGCATGTGAACCGTAGCGATTTGATGGAGCAGTTCGGGGTATCGGTGAACCAGGCGTCCACCGATCTGAACCGCTATATCGGCTTCGCCCCGGCCAACATGGTCTACGACAAGAGTGCACGGACCTATGTCCCTGGCCCGGACTATTCCCCGCAGTTCCTGAAGCCTGACGCCAGTCGTTACCTCGCACAGCTGCGGTCTTTGGCTGATGGCATCATGGACAGCGACGACACTTGGATTGCTGAACTGCCTTCATATGATGCTGCGCCAACACCGGTGCGTGGGGTGAACCCCACAACCCTGCGCTCCGTGGTCGGGGCAATCCGACGCAACGAAGCACTTGAAGTGAAGTACCAGTCCCTCTCACGTCCAGAGCCCATTTGGAGATGGATCGCGCCTCATGCCATAGGGTTCGACGGGTTCCGGTGGCACACTCGGGCGTTTTGCCAGACGGACGAGGTCTTCAAGGATTTTCTCCTATCCCGCATCATTGAGACACGCGAAACCAGGGCAAGCGAAATAACCGATGCAGCCGATGCAGACTGGCAAGAACGTGTCACGCTTGAGATCGGCCCCCACCCTGAACTGTCAGATTCACAGAAACAGGTCATTGCGCTGGACTACGGCATGCAGGGTGGCACGGCAAAGATTTCCGTGCGGCGCGCATTGGTTTACTACTCCCTCAAACGGCTCGGGCTCGACACTGATCCAGCTGCGCGGCAACCACAGGATCAGCAGATCGTTCTTCTAAATCGCGAGGTCCTCGATGAAAATCATCGATAACACCTCTCAGCTTCTTGGTGACGACCTCAAGGACACAATGTCTCGCGGATCGCGTCTCAAAATCGCCGCGTCATGTTTCTCCATTTATGCATTCGAGGCGCTGAAAGCAGAGCTATCGAAAGTGGACAGCCTGCAGTTCATATTCACTTCACCAACCTTTGTACCAACCGAAGTAACCGATCGCTTACGAAAAGAACGGCGTGAATTTTTCATCCCAAAGGCGCGCCGTGAAAGTGGCCTTTATGGAACCGAGTTTGAAATTCAGCTTCGCAATAAGTTGACGCAACGAGCGGTAGCCCGCGAATGTGCGGCCTGGATCCGCAAGAAGGCGAAGTTCAAATCGAATACCTCCAAGGCGCCCATGCAACAATTCATGCATGTCGACAGCTCTGCTGAAGGCGTCGCCTACATGCCCATCAGCGGTTTCACAGCAGTCGATCTTGGCTACCAAAAGGGCGATGCTGTTTCCAACTTTGTGACGAAGTTTGACGACCCAAGTCACGCGCAGATGTATCTTCAACTTTTTAATCAGATCTGGGTAGACTCAGAGAAGGTCAAAGACGTCACAGACGCGATCTGTGATCATATTGAGTCCGTCTATCAGGAGAATTCACCCGAGCGGATCTACTTCATGATGCTTTACAATATCTTCCAGGATTTTCTGGAAGATATCGACGAAGACGTACTGCCAAATGATCTGACGGGCTATCAGGACAGCCTCGTCTGGAACAAGTTGTTCAACTTCCAGAAGGATGCGGCAACCGGGATCATCAACAAGCTAGAGACATACAACGGCTGCATTCTGGCGGACAGCGTTGGCTTGGGGAAAACGTTCACAGCTCTCGCTGTCGTCAAGTATTATGAGCTTCGCAACCGTGCTGTCTTGGTGCTTTGTCCCAAAAAACTCGCCGACAACTGGCGGAACTACAACACCAATCTGACGACGAACATTTTTGCAAAGGATCGGTTCAACTATGATGTCCTCTGTCACACGGACCTGTCGAGGACCTCGGGCGAGTCATTCGGGATCCCGCTAAACCGGATAAATTGGGGAAATTACGATCTCGTTGTAATCGATGAATCCCACAACTTCCGCAACAATGACGTCTATAAGGATCGCGAAACCCGCTACCAGAAGCTGATGAACAAGGTCATCCGCGATGGCGTGAAGACCAAGGTCCTCATGTTGTCGGCCACGCCTGTAAACAACCGTTTCACCGATCTCCGCAACCAGCTCGCCCTCGCATATGAAGGGCAGTCTGAAGGCCTAAGCCGTAACTTGAAGACCGACACGAGCGTCGAAGAGATTTTTAGGCGAGCCCAAAAAGCCTTCAACACCTGGTCGCTGTTGCCCCCGGATGAACGAAACGCTGCGTCGATTCTCAAGGCGCTCGATTTCGACTTTTTCGAGCTTCTCGACGCTGTCACGATTGCCCGCTCGCGCAAGCATATCGAGACCTTCTACGACACCAAGGACATCGGTAAATTCCCTCAACGCCGGAAACCATTGTCTTACCATTGCCCTATCACCCATCGTGACGATGTGATGGGGCTGAACGAAATCTTCGAACAGCTCTCGGTCCTCAAGCTGTCCGTTTACGCACCTATCAGCTACATCCTTCCAAGCCGCCTTCGGAAGTATGAAGAAATCTATGACACCCAAGTCGAAGGGGGGCGTGGCAAGCTGCGTCAGGCTGACCGCGAGCGCAGTCTGCAAGCCTTGATGACGACTAACCTGCTTAAGCGCTTGGAAAGCTCGGTTGAGGCGTTCCGGCTTACTCTGCGCGCCCTCGCTGCAAACATATCACGGACGCTAATAGCGATCGGCGAATTCGAACGATCCGGCGGCACGCAAAGCGTCAGTGATTACCTGGCCGATGTCGAAACGCTGGACGCGGAAGATGACGAACTTGAGGGCCTCAATGAGTTCACGGTGGGCAAAAAGGTTCAGATCAGTCTCGGAGACATGGACCTACCGTCTTGGAAACACGATCTTCAGGCCGATCTTATTCTGATCGACGATCTGGTCGCTTCGATGGATAAGGTCCGACCTGAGGACGATGCCAAGCTCCAGCACTTGCAAGACGTTATTACCCGTAAAGTTGGCGAGCCAATTAACCCGGGCAACAAGAAAGTGCTTATCTTTACGGCGTTCGCGGACACGGCAAATTACCTCTTTGCAAACCTCGCCCCTTTCGCGAAGGACCTCGGGCTGCACACCGGGAAGGTGACTGGCTCGGATTCACCGAAGACCACACTCAAGAAGAGCTATGACTTCCAGGGCGTCTTGACGCTGTTTTCGCCCCGCTCGAAAGAAAAGGACGTCATCCTGCCGGACGAGCCCGCAGAGATCGACATTCTGATTGGCACGGACTGCATCTCCGAAGGCCAGAACCTTCAGGACTGCGACTATCTGATCAACTACGACATCCACTGGAACCCGGTGCGCATCATTCAGCGATACGGTCGCATTGACCGCATTGGGTCACCGAATTCGCAGATCCAGCTGGTAAACTATTGGCCCGACATTTCGCTCGACGAATACATCAACCTCAAGGAGCGTGTCGAAAACCGGATGGTGATCGCCGACATGGTGGGTACCGGTGACGACAACGTCCTGACAGCCAAAAGTGGCGACATCGCCTACCGCAAGGATCAGCTCAAACGCCTGCAGGAAGAGGTCATCGATCTTGAGGACGTCAAGACCGGTGTCTCGATCACTGACCTTGGCCTGAACGACTTCCGGATGGATCTACTCAACTATGCCAAGCAGCACGGCGAGCTCGACAACCTACCGAACGGCATGCATGCCGTGGTACCGTCGCAGGCACAAATGGGGCTCCGTCCCGGCGTAATCTTCGCGCTGAAAAACATCCACGATACCGTGAACATCAACCAGCAGAACCGGCTCCACCCCTTCTATCTGGTCTACATCGCCGACGATGGCGAAATCATCGCCGACCATACCGAGGTCAAGCGCCTGCTCGACCTGATCCGGACCAGCTGCAAGGGCCGCTCGATCCCTGTCCCCGACGTCTGCCGCACGTTCAACGAGCGCACGGAGGATGGCCGCAAGATGGAGCATTATTCCGGGCTCCTGAGCGCCGCAATCCGCTCGATGATCGAGGTGAAAGAAGAAAAGGATCTCGACAGCCTGTTCAGCGGCGGCCGCACGACCGCGCTGACCCACACCATCGCCGGGCTCGATGACTTCGAGCTGATCGGCTTCCTGGTGATCGAGGACAGCGTCGCATGACAGGCTTCTTCGACTACCCCAAGAGCGCTGCCTTCGGCCGGGTTCTGCCTAAGAACAAGATCTACGAGCACGCAGGCGCGAACACCGCCCTCAAGGATCTGTTCGTGCGTGAGGTCGATCAGATCGTCTGGCGCTACAAGCTCGCGCCGGAAACGATCAACCTGAGCGCCACCAAATCAGTGGCAGAAATTCAGGTCTTCGACATATCGCTGAAGACCGGCAAGCTGGACGAGGCCGTTCTGCGCGCCATCGACAAGGCCATCCCTTTTCCCCTGATCTTCGAGTTGAGCCATGGCGGCAAACGCAGGTCCATGGCGGCCTACAAGCGGCCAAGCGAGGCCGACAGGGCGAAGTGGGTTATCAGCGAGTATTTTTCCACGGACTGGGTGGCCGATACCGCCGCCAGGTCGCCCCTGCCGGTCGCGCTCAACCTAGGTGGGCTTTATGATGCGCTTCTGTCCGGTTTGATGCCACAACAGGTTCAGACCATTCCCGGAGAGGACGCTGAAGACATTCAGACCCGCGTCGACCGGATGGAGGCGATCCGCGCCAAGACGCGGGACGTCGAACGGATCAAGGCACGGCTGGCGCGCGAGAAGCAATTCAACAAGCGCGTGGGCGTAAACGCAGAGCTGCGCGCAGCGAAATTGGAATTGGAACGGCTGACCGGAGCGACGGCCCAGACAGCCGCGCCGAGTGAATAAGAGGACGACGAGTATGGACAAAATGAAGCTGCACAGCCCCGACCTGAACCATGAGAACATCACGACGATCAGTGAATTGTTCCCCGGATGTGTGACCGAGGCCGCGGACGAAAACGGCAAGCTGCGGCTGGTCGTGGACTTCGATCAGCTGCGACAGGAGTTAAGCGACCATATAGTTGAGGGCGGACAGGAGCGTTTTCACCTCAATTGGCCAGGGAAGCGCGAGTCACTAGCAATAGCTAATGCACCAATCTCAAAAACGCTCCGCCCGTCTTCGAAGGAAAGCGTCGAATTTGAAAGCACTAGAAATATTTTTATCGAAGGTGACAACTTAGATGCGTTGAAGCTAATTCAGGAAACCTACTTGGGCAAAATAAGGATGATATACATCGATCCGCCCTACAACACTGGAAACGACTTCGTCTACGACGACAATTTTGTTGAACGACCGAAAGATTTTTTGGCTCGCTCAGATCAGCAAGACGAAAGCGGCAACAGGCTTGTCGCAAACCCAAGCTCGAATGGTCGCTTCCACTCAGATTGGCTAAGCATGATGTATCCAAGGTTGCGCTTGGCTCGAAACCTACTCCGTGATGACGGAGTCATTTTCATAAGCATCGACGATGGCGAAATCCAGAATCTCAAGAAAATCTGCGATGAAGTATTTGGATCCGATAAATTCATTGCATGTTTTGTTTGGAAAAGTCGCCAGAACATCGACAACCGTACAGTCACAGGCGCATCCGTCGATCATGAGTATATATTGTGTTACGGGAAGGAAATTCGGGGTTCTGAACGAAACAAGCAGCAGTATACAAACCCTGACAATGATCCAAGAGGCGATTGGGCAAGCGCAAACATGGTGGGAATCGCCACTGCGGATCGACGTCCGAATCTCCACTATGACCTGATTCACCCGACCACGGGGGTCAACTATGGTTGTCCGAAAATGGGCTGGAGATATGATCGCAATACCATGGCACGCCTGATACAAGAAGATCGAATTCTTTGGCCTGCCTCTTCTGACGGACGGCCGCGCCGGAAAGCATTTCTGAACGATTTAGATTCTGACTTCACGGGGTTCTCAACAATTGTCGGTGACGGAATTTTCACCCGTGATGGTACGTCTGACATGGTAAATCTCTTTGGGGACCGCGTATTTAGTTTTCCTAAGCCCGTATCTCTAATGAAGATTCTCGTTGAACAGGCCACGAAAGCGGATGATATCATACTCGATTTTTTTGCGGGGTCAGGTGCGACGGCTCATGCCGTATTGGAGCAAAATACCCAAGACGGAGGAAATCGGCGTTACATTCTGGCACAACTCCCCGAAGCACTTGACCCTGCAAACAGAGAACAAAAGACCGCCGCAGATTATTGCGACAAACTTGATAGGCCGCGAAACATTGCAGAACTTACTAAGGAAAGACTACGAAGAGCGGGCGTAGTAGCCCGCCAAGCGAACACAGCTGACCGTCAGATTGACGCCGGATTCCGCGTCCTGAAGATCGATACCTCAAACATGGAGGACGTCTATTACCGTCCTGACGAAGTCAAACAAGCCGACCTGCTCACCGCCGTCGACAACGTCAAACCGGACCGCACGGCCGAAGACCTGCTCTTCCAGGTGCTGGTGGACTGGGGTGTCGATCTGACGCTGCCCATCCGCCGCGAGACCGTCCACGGCAAGACCGTGTTCTTTGTCGACGACAACGCACTGGTCGCCTGTTTCGATACCGGCATCACCGAGGATCTGGTGAAGGAGCTGGCCAGGCATGAACCGCTGCGGGTCGTGTTCCGCGACAATGGCTTCGTCTCCGATGCGGTGAAGATCAACGTCGAACAGGTCTTCCGCCAGCTCTCCACCACCACCGACGTCAAGACGATTTAGCCGAGCAGATTGAGAGTGTGCAAAGCCACACGACACCGCCCCAAACAAGTGACGACAAGCCCCCAGGCGCTTTCAAAACGGCGCTGCCATGGTTCAGAAGTACGAGAAGAACACGACACCAAACGAAGTGCATGACGAGCAAGAATACCAAAACAGAAAGCGACCTGATGAACATAGATTTCTTTAAAGACGCGACCGACGTAGTGCTTGAAGTCGAAGTAAACCCTGATGCTGCAGGTCGGTTTGAGTCACGATATCGAGCCCTAACCGGTTCGAACCCTAATCTCGGGGAGGGTTACCAGCATCAACCGAACAAATGGGGTCTAGAAGTTCGGGTGTATTTCAATAGCGAGGTGGATATGTCCGATGAGTTCACCTCTATTGACGTCTACGTTGAGCAAGGTGACCGGCCCTATCGCAAGCGCTGGGTCTATAGACTGAACGACCGTGAATTTTTTTGGTCGCTCGTTGAGGCCGGATATCGACTTGGCGAAAACTAATACTCTGACAACGTAAGGCGAACCGAGGGTGAAAACGTGACGATAAAAAAACTTGAAATGAAAACCCCTGAACTGTCACGGGACATCAAAGCTCAGCTTGGCACGTTACTGCCGGAACTTGTGACGGAAGTGAGGAACGAGGCTGGCGAACTTGAGCAAGTCATTGATTTTGAACTCCTGAAGCAGATCCTCGATGGACAAGCCACAGAGGGTGTGCGTGAGCGGTACCATCTAAACTGGCCTGGGAAAGCTGCTGCACTCATTGAAGCTAATACATCCTTGGAAAAAACCGTTCGTCCATTCGAAGTGGACAGTCTGCATTTCCAAAGCACCAAGAACTTGTTCATCGAAGGAGACAACCTAGACGGGCTAAAGCTGATCCGCGAGAGCTACCTGGGGAAAGTAGATATGATCTATATTGACCCCCCCTACAACACAGGAAGTGACTTAATTTACAACGATCAATTTAAGTTGGGCGCGGACGAATACCTCGAAAAGTCAGGGCAAATTGATGGAATGGGAGGAAAGCTGGTAGCGAACTCTCAAACCAACGGCCGCTTTCATTCCGACTGGCTGTCGATGATGTATCCTCGGCTACGAATAGCCCGCCAACTTATGTCCGATCAGGGGCTTATTTTTATTTCGATCGATGACAATGAGCGCGCTAACCTACAGAAGCTTTGCGAAGAGGTCTTTGGGGCCAACAATTTTTTGGGTTGTTTTGTTTGGAAGCGTCGTAGCGGTGCCATGGATGCTGTGACAAACCTTAGTGAAGATCATGAGTACGTTTTGGTCTACTCGAAGTCTCAGGCCACCCTCAAAGGTGTTGAGAGAACATTCGAAAAGTATAAAAATCCAGACAACGACCCTCGGGGTCCCTGGATCTCAGATAACCTCAGCGCAGGAAAACCGGGAGGCGACACATATTATCCGATAACGGACCCAGACACCGGGAACGAGTTTCTTCCTCCGAAGGGAAGATACTGGCCCTATAGCCGCCAAACTATGGCACAAAAAGTTTCTGAAGGCCGTGTCATATTTCCTAAAGGCTCGACTGGCACTCCAATGCTAAAGCGCTTTGCGTCTGAGGCAATGAAGCCCACAATACCGGTATCGTCTTGGATTGAACGCCCCACTGGCGGCGGTGGGCAAAGTACAATCGTTTCTCCAATGAATAGCTCTGCAACGACGGCGTTGAAAAATCTTTTCGGAGGTAAGCTGTTTTCATTTCCCAAGCCGGTCGAGCTAGTAAGAGCGCTCATTGAACAAGGAGCAGCGAAAGACGCACTAATTTTGGACTTTTTTGCGGGCTCGGGAACGACTGCTCAAGCAGTTTTCGAATGCAATGCAGCTGACGGTGGGAACCGTCAGTGCATTCTGATTCAGTTGCCCGAGGCAATCGATGAAGGATCAGACGCATTTAAAGATGGTTACGAGACTATTGCGGACTTCTCTAAGGAACGCATACGCAGAGCTGGTGCCATGGTCCTTGAAGGTGAATGTCATTCCGGCTGGAACAAGGACGTAGGCTTCCGCGTCCTGAAGATCGACACGTCGAACATGCGGGACGTCTATTATCGTCCTGACGAAGTCAAACAGGCCGACCTGCTCACCGCCGTCGACAACGTCAAACCGGACCGAACGGCCGAAGACTTGCTCTTCCAGGTGCTGGTGGACTGGGGCGTCGACCTGACGCTCCCCATCCGGCGCGAGACCGTGCAGGGCAAGATCGTGTTCTTTGTCGACGACAACGCGCTGGTCGCTTGTTTTGACACTGGCATCACCGAGGATCTGGTGAAGGAGCTGGCCGGGCATGAACCGCTGCGCGTCGTGTTCCGCGACAACGGCTTCGTCTCGGATGCTGTGAAGATCAACGTCGAACAGATCTTCCGCCAGCTCTCTCCCACCACCGACGTCAAAACCATTTGAAAGGGCGACAAACATGAAACTGAAGTTCAAGGTCCAGCCCTATCAAACCAATGCCGTCGACTCCGTCGTGGACTGTTTCGCCGGTCAGCCAATGGCCAGTGGCGTCAACTATCGGATCGACCCCGGCCGCAAGGCACAGACCAGCGCGTTCGAGGAAGGCTTCAAGAACGCCGACATAGCGCTGAGTGAGGCACAAGTTCTGGCAAACATCCAAGATGTGCAGCACCGCCAGAACCTGCCGTTCAGCCAAAGCCTCACAGACTTCACCGCCGTCAACGGGCGTGGCGAGCGAACACCGGCGCCAACGACCTACACCCGCGACGCGCTGGCCGCGAGCCGCTACCACCTCGACGTCGAGATGGAAACCGGGACCGGCAAGACCTATTGCTACATCAAGACCATCTTCGAGATGAACAAGCGCTTCGGCTGGTCGAAGTTCATCATAATGGTGCCCAGCATTGCGATCCGCGAAGGCGTCTACAAATCGCTTCAGATCACGGCTGACCACTTCACGGAAAGCTACGGCAAGAAGGCAAGGTTCTTCATCTATAATTCCAAGCGTCTGCACGAGCTGGAAAGCTTCTCGTCGGACGCTGGCATCAACGTGATGGTCATCAATATTCAGGCCTTTGCTGCCCGTGGTGCGGATAACCGTCGCATCTACGACGAGCTCGACGACTTCCAGTCTCGCCGCCCCATCGACGTGATCGCCAGCAACCGGCCGATCCTGATCCTGGACGAGCCGCAAAAAATGCAGGGTAACGCGACGATGGAAGCGTTGCCAAAGTTCAAGCCACTCATGGTCCTTCGTTATTCAGCCACCCACAGGACACAGCACAACCGGATCCATCGCTTGGACGCCTTGGATGCCTACAACCAGAAGCTCGTGAAGAAGATCGCCGTACGTGGAATCCAAACGCGCGGTCTGGCCGGAACCAATGCCTACCTTTACCTCGAGGGGATCGACATCTCGAAGAAGGCGCCGGTCGCCCGGATCGAAATGGAAGTGAAGCTGAAATCCGGCGAAATCAAACGGCAACTTCGGCGGCTGGAATTTCGCGACGACCTGTTCACGCTTTCCGGGGAGCTGGATCAGTACAAAGGCTTCACGATCTCTCAGATCGACTACAACCACGACACGGTGCAATTCACCAACGGCGAGGTGCTTACGGCTGGCGAGGCCACAGGTGACGTGTCAGAGCGCGACATCCGGCGGATCCAGATCCGCGAGACGATCAAAGCGCATTTCGACAAGGAAAAGCAGCTCTTCGCTCAAGGGATCAAGGTCCTTTCGCTATTTTTCATCGATGAGGTGGTTAAGTACCGTGACTACGGTCAGCCGGACGAAAATGGAGAGTACGCCCGTGTCTTTGAAGAGGAATACGAGCTGTTGAAGGAAGAGTATCTTTCAGAGCTGGCAATCGACAACGAGGCGTACCGAAAGTATCTCGCAGCAATTGATGTGACGAAGACTCACAACGGCTATTTCTCAATCGACAAGAAAACCAAACAGTTGAAGGATCCCGCAGTCGGTGCGCGGGCCGTCGATTCAGATGATGTCGACGCTTATGATCTCATCCTGAAGGACAAGGAGAGCTTGCTAAGCCTTCCCGGTCCAACCGACAGCGCTGATCAACGGGCAAAAAGAGAAGTTCGTTTCATTTTCTCTCACTCTGCGCTGCGGGAGGGGTGGGACAACCCCAATGTCTTTGTCATGTGCATGTTGAAGCATAGCGACAATACGATCTCTCGGCGCCAAGAAGTGGGTCGGGGTTTGCGGCTATCCGTAAACCAGCACGGTGACAGAATGGACCACCCGGCGGCGGTTCATGACATTAATGTTCTTACGGTGGTCGCGAGCGAAAGCTACAAGGACTTCGTGGGCGGGCTGCAGAAGGAAATTTCGGAGACTTTGTCCTCACGGCCCCGGCAGGCCACCGAAGCCTACTTTGCAGGCAAGACCATCACCACCGATGCGGGCCCTATTGAAATCACGCCTGCAATGGCGAAGCAGGTCTACAGATATCTCGTCAAGAATGATTACACGGACGACGCTGATCAAATTTCTGAAGACTACCACAAGGCAAAAGAAGCAGGCACGCTGGTCGAGTTGCCAGATGAACTTAAGCCGCATGCCGAGCAGATATTCCAGCTCATTGACAGTGTGTTCAGCGATGCACAGCTGCCTAAAGTCGACGACGGGCGAAAACCAAAGACGAACCCGCTCAATGCCAACTTCGAGAAGAAGGAATTCCAGGAGCTCTGGTCCCGGATCAATCGGAAAGCAGTCTATCGCGTGGACTTCAACTCAGCTGAGTTAGTTCGAAAATGTGTCAGCGCCCTCGACAGCCAGCTACGCGTAACACCACTTCAGTATACCGTTCAAGCAGGCGTTCAGACGGAAGGGATTACCGACGACCAGTTGAAGGCTGGCGACGGTTTCGAGGTGACCGCGACTTCCACCCAACATGGTGGCTCGGTGTACTCACGAGTGAAATATGACTTGGTTGGCAAGATCGCAGAGAATTCCCAGCTCACGCGTCAGTCGACTGCCTCAATCCTTTCAGGCTTAGAGGCTAGTATCTTCGCTCAGTTTCAGCAGAATCCAGAGCACTTTATCGCAGAGGCATCGCGGATTATTGCCGAGCAGAAGGCGACGATGATTATCGAGCGTCTGAGCTATGACGAGGTCGCTGACTGCTACGACGTCGATATCTTCACCGCCAATCAGAGCGGTCAAGATTTCTCGCGCGCAAGCGCCAAGCTGAAGAACCACGTCTACGATTATGTTGTAACCGATTCTGATGTCGAAAAGCGTTTCGTGGCAGAGTTGGAAACCAGCTCAGAAGTGGTCGTATACGCCAAGCTTCCTCGTGGTTTCCTCATTCCAACGCCAGTTGGAGATTACAACCCAGATTGGGCGATCTCTTTCAAGGATGGGGGCGTGAAACATATTTATTTCGTGGCTGAAACCAAAGGTTCGATGTCAACGATGAAATTGCGCGAGATAGAGAAGACCAAAATCGAGTGCGCCAGAAAATTCTTTGATGAAATCAGTCAGAAAATTTCACAAGATAAGGTGAAATACGAGGTCGTCACTGATTATGCAAAGTTGATGGATATAGTCGGTCGTGCAGCGTGATGAAACCCCGCTCGATCAACATCTTCCTCCTCGACGGCGATCCGAACGGCATTCGGGTAGCGCAAATCTCGATGTCTACGATCCAGGCAATCGCCTTCCGCCGCAACCAGCTGCGCCGGGTTCGCGAGGCTTTTCCCGAGATTGAGCGGCCAGGCGTCTATATCTTGATTGGCTCCGATGACAATCAGGCGGATCAGCAACTCGCCTATATCGGTGAGTCTGAAGGTATCGGTGGTAGGCTATCCACTCACAACTCCAATGAAAGCGGGCGAGATGCTAAAGGTTTTTGGACAGACACGGTTGTCCTGATAAGCAAAGATGAGAACCTTACCAAAAGCCATGCGCGCTACGTGGAAGCATGCTTGATCCGTAGCGCTGGGAGCAATCCTCGCTGGACCCTGCCCAATACTAGAATGCCGTCCAACGATGCTGGGAAGTTACCGCTTCCTGATCGCGCGGCCATGGACGAATTTGTTGATCAGACGAAAACACTGGTCGGCGCTCTCGGCTGGGATGTGTTTCGCGAGATGCGTGGGCGGGCACCGCAAATGATACCGCTAGAACAGGACATGCTGCAGCCTGAGCCGATCGCAAGCGCAAAATTCTTTTTCCGTGGCGAAGGCTTTTCGGCAGAAATGGTGGTCGGCCCGTCCGGGGATTTCATTGTTCAAGCGGGGTCAAAAGCGCGGCTTCGAACTACATCCACAATCCCCAGAGGAACCACGACTTTGCGCTCCACCCTGCTTGAAAAGGGCGTGTTGCGTGAAGACGGGAAATTTCTCCTCTTTACCAGCAACTACAGCTTTTCATCGGTTTCAGCCGCCGCTGCAGCAGTGATCGGAGCAAGCGCGAACGGCCGAATTCTTTGGAAGCTGCCCGACGGATCAACCTATGCGGATTGGGAGTCGGGTCTGAGCGAAAAAGACGCTGCTGAGCCAACCAAATAGGGTGGTTATGCATTCGAATCCGAAGCTCCCAATACCACGTTCGCCGTCAGGCACGTCAACGACAACACCATGATATAAATTCAGAAACTTGGTTTGTCGGCGTGGGATTGCTATTTGGAATTTTCCTTTCCACGCGTAGGAAGCCTTATGGTGCCGACCAACTGCAGGCCCGCGCCTGATCTCGCATGACCGCGTAATCGCCCATCATCTCGACGACGGCCGATCCGTCCGGCAGAAGAGCGAGTTCCTCCGTCGCGCGGTTCCGAATTTCCCTACTGTATTCCACGACCGGCGGACATGCCGCCAAACCGTTCGCTTCAAAACCCGCCGTCGCGCAGCCGGTCAACCAGCTCGCCACGATCACGAGGACGGCGAACCGCCGCCTCCAGCATCCGGCGTTGGATTTCATTGGTCTTCTCCCTGGTTTCAAGGCGTTCCGCCAAGCGACCAACGCGCTCGCCGGAACGGCGGATCGAAAGCAGGAACAGGACGATGGCGACAACCATAGCTCCATAGCGCAAAGCGGCCCGCGCCGGTGGGGTGGCAACGATCCCGCCGAGAATGCCGGCGATCATCTCTGCCCCCGTTTCCAATCATCGAGGCGGGCATAGATGGTGACCGCGATCCCTCCGAGCGCCACGGCGATGAACACCCAGCGCAACGTGTCCAGATATGGCACCAGTGGCAGGACGGCGGACTGGGTCTCGGACAGGACGCTCTGTGCGACTTCGACCCCCGCCGCGCCCAGCGTCGCAACCCCGGCCGCCCCGCCGCCCTTCATTGTGCGACTGTCGGCCAACACCTCGCGCGCGGGCGGCGTGTCCTCGGCGAATACGGTCGCCCGGACCGGGAAGCGCTCGCCCCATTGGCGCGCCGGGCCGAGATCAACATGGATGAAACCCGAGCGCGGATAGAAGCCGAATCCGAGGTACCCGACCGCGCGTGCCGCTGCCTCGAATGCCACGGGATCGTGGTTCGACATTGCGATGTCGAAGGCCGCGCCGTCCATGTGCTTCGATCGCGGTGCCCCACCCACCGCGCGGTTATGCTCCGGGCTGCGATAGGCAGAGCGGACGATCAGCGGCTTACCCAGACGGTCACGCAGCGCCTGCAGTCTGTCAAGCGCGAGCTCGTTGATCAGCAGCTTGCCGGTGCCCCGGCAGGCAATCTCGGCCGGGCTGAAGTTGGGCCAGCGCCAGGCACTTTTTGGCAGGTCGCGCCAATGATCATAAAAGGTCGTGGTCATGATGTCCTCCAAAAACGAAAAAACCCGCCAAATGGGCGGGTTCAGGGTGGTGCGTGAGTTGTCGCGATGGGCGTCTACGGACCGCCGCCGAAGATCTTGAGTTTGAGCGCGATCCCGGCCAGCAGCGCCAGCATCACACCGGTGGTGATCATGCGGACGGCGGTCTGCATGGCCGTGCGGCGCACTAGCCGGATGCAGTCGAGCAGCGATCGCAGATCACGGATATCGAGCGCCGCTTCTTCACCATCGAGGCCGACATCTGCGAGCGCCCGCTTGGCGCCTTTCTCGGCAGCGCGTGCCAACATCGCTTCGAACTCTGCATCGGGCATGCGCACGAAGCCCTCATATCGCGGTGGTGTCATCGGATCATCCTCCCGCCACTCAACCGACCTTGCAGCCCCAGAAGGACGTGTGATCGGCGGCGAAGTAGCCGTCCGCGACCCGGAAATACCCCTGCAGCTCAACGGTATCGCCCGCAGTCAGCGGCACCATGGTCTGCAGCCAGATCGCGGTGGCGAGCGTGACGTGAGTGGCGGAGATCTCGCCGATGGAACCCCGGATTTCCGTGGCACCGTTCAGCACGAGCCGACCGCGCATGCGGGCCGTGGCGCTGGCGTTGATCTTGTAGAGCAGCGTTGCGCCGAACAGGTAGGTCCCGTCCACAGGAGCGGTGAAGAGGCTGGTTCCAGCGTCGAAGGCCCCCTGATCGTTATAATCGGTGTTGTTCAGGCCGATCTTTGTCCAGGCTCCAACGCCCACGTAGTTGTCGTAGTTCGTGTAAGCCTTGAAGCGCGGCAGTTGCGGCTGCTCGACGATGCCGGTGGCGTTGTCCACGATCAGACCGTCGAAGAAGGTGCTGCCGTCGGCCGAAACCGCGAGGCGGAAACTGTCGGAGCCGAAGAGACCGACGAGCGCCTTTGTCACAAAACCGCTCTGCAGCGTCAGACCTAGATCGTCGCCCGCCGCTTCCTTGTTCATGGTGTAGAACAGATCGCCGGTCCCGCCTTCGGCCACGGTCTTGGCGGTCCAGAGCGCCGCGTTCAACTTGGCAGAGAACGGGTTGGCGGCATCGGCTGTCGTCCCGAGTCCGAGCAGCGCAAGGTTCTGCAGATCTGTCGGCGTGGTGCCAATCCAACCCGCGCCATCGTAGACCAGCAGCAGCCCCTCGTTCTCAACCCATGCACGCCAGCCCGCCCGGGGCGGCAGGCGCAGCCAGGTCCCATCCGTGAACAGCGCCACGTTCAGGTCCCACCCCGTCCAGTCACTGGTCCCGCCGCTCGCCACGATATGGCGGTCGCCTTCGGCAGGGCTGCCGGGCGGCGCGGTCAGGTCGCGATCGAGAACGGAGAGCTGCACGAGCCCGTCGAGGAGCCGCAATGACTCGTTGTGGGTAACATGCTTCTGGGCCTGCGCCGCCAGAATGTAGGGCAGCAGCAGTTTGGTCGTGGCATCGGACATGAGATAGCCTTCAGAATGTGAGCGTGACGGTTTTGGCCGCACCCCGCCCGATCAGGGCGGAGAGCTGGGAGATGCGGACTGTCAGAGTGTCGCCGGGCCCGAACGGCGCGCCCCAATCGGTGGTTTGCTGGGCGGCTGTGTAGATTGCGCTTGTTGTGGGCGCACTCAGCACCCGCTTCACCGTGCTGCCATCGAGGATCTCGACCTCGTAGGCTTCCAGTTCCTCGGTTAGAGGCACCTCAACTGCGCCCCAGCTGTCGGCAGAAAGCGCTCGGGACCGGCGCGTCCAGCGGATGGTCAGATCACCGGGCGTGCGGGGGCGACGCCACGGCTGCTGGACATGGGCGACAGAGAACGGCCGCAGACCCACGCCAACCGGTGTGAAGGAGGCGGCGACATAGGTCTCGTCGCTGACAGACCGGCTTGCGGGACCGACGCGCCAGTTCCAGGGAAGCCCGAGATCGGCCTCGGCGATTGGTAGTGATGCCAGAGCTTCGTCGAGCACTACCACCCGAGCGCCTGCATGAGCTGGATTGGTCATGGCCGCTTCCGTGCCGCGCTGACCTCGCAGCAGCCGCGTCAGTTGATAGCGGCCCGGCGCGATCAGGTCTGCCGTGCCTGCCTGCACGATTTCCCAGATGCCGGTGGCACTCTCGACGGCGATTGCATTGGCCCCGCCGAGCAGCGTCAGGTCGGTGACACTTTCGAACGTACCAGTCAGTAGATCGATGACGAGTGCATTGCCGAGATCGAACCGCGAGGTGGGGCCTGCATAGAAATTCGAGACCAGCGTGCCGATCCGGGCACGGCTGCCGAACGTCGTCAGTGGCTCAAACCCGTCCGTCGACGGACTGCGAAACACCGCCATCTCCCCCGGCCAGGGAACGGCATGGCCAGCGATGAGCGGCCGATGCGCAGGCTGATCCTCGGTCAGTTGTGGCAGATCCAGCAACACTGCCTCGGGTGCGCCGAACACCACGGCCTTCGAGAGTGAGGACGGTCTTGGCGATCCGGGCGGAAGGTCGTGGGCTTCCCGATCCTGACGGACCGCTTCGATCCCGCGTGCCTCGGCATCCGCGATGGAGACGAGCCGCAACGGGATGTGCCGCCCGTCATGTTCCAGCGTCACGACGTCCGCCGGATCCAATGCCAGCCGCGAGGGCGGCAGGAGGAATGCAGCCGTTTCCCGCCCGGTCCAGGCTTCCATCAGCGCGCGGCGGCAGCGCCGTTCAGCTTCCTCAGGCGGGACCGCCATGGGAAAGCTCTCCGAGGCGATCCGGGTCGTATCCACGGTGATCCGGCGCGCCTCGACGAGGGCGGCGTCATAATCCTCGTCAGCCCGTGCAACCTGCCATTTGAGCGCCTGCGGCAGTTCGGTTTCCTGCGCGCGGGTCAGTTCCAGAACGTCGCCGTCGCGAGCGGCCACCAGATCGTCGTGTGTCACACTGGCCACCGCTGCGCGCCCGCGCATGACAAACCGGATCACCCCCTCGGTCTCGACCGCGTCGAAACCGAAATGGCGCGACAACGTGGTAATCGAGGCGCGCGGGCTTTCTAGCGCACCAATCGCATAGCCCTCAACCGCCCCCCAGAGCCCCGATACGTCGATCAGGTTCTCTGGCAAGCCCGCCCGCAGGCAGAGGAGGCGAACGAGCGCCGCCAGCGACACCGCGCCAAGCCGCCCTGTCAGCCAGTGGCCGAGTCGCCAGTTTGCCCCGTCTGTCCAGACGTCGGTCAGCGCCGGGAAGAACGGATAAGGCCGCGCGTCCCAGGTCCAGGCGGCGCATTCGGGAACGTGCACCATCCGGTCGCCGTAGATGCCGGAAACCGGATTGTTCGCGGCCTCGCCCCACCAGAGAAAGGTCGCCTCCAGATAGGCCCGCTGGATCGCATCGTCCCGCCAACCGCGCGAGAAGTGCGGCGTGAAGCTCTCCGATGACTTCGGATCGAAGAAGACGTTTGGCTGGTTTGTGCCCCGGTCGATGGCCGGGCAGCCAAGTTCGGTGAACCAGATCGGCTTGGATTGCGGCACCCATGCCGTGGATGTCCCGCTCTCCACACCGCCCGGGCGGTTGTAGTGCGCGTTCGACCACCAGGCGCGCAGATCCTTGTAGCGGAAGACCCATGGCTTGCTGGCAGTACCATCCGTGATCGGCGTTCGGACCTGCGCTGAGCGGTCGGCGGCGCTGGCATAGAACCAGTCGAATCCTTCCCCGCCCGTAATGTTCCCCTGCAGATAGGCGCGGTCGTATATGGCGGGCCAGCCCTCGGCCGCATCCGCATGCTCGAAGCCATCGCGCCAGTCGGAGAGCGGCATGTAGTTGTCGATACCGACGAAATCGATCTCCGGATCGGCCCAGAGCGGATCGAGGTGGAAGAACACATCGCCGCTGCCATCGCCCGGCTGGTGTCCAAAGTATTCCGACCAGTCGGCGGCATAGCCAAGGCTCACACCCGATCCGAGGATGGAGCGGACATCGGCCAACAGATCCCGATATGCCTGCACCGCCGGATATGTGGACGCGCCCGAGCGGATCGTCGTCAGGCCCGGCATCTCGGTGCCAATCAGAAAGGCATCGACCCCGCCCGCCGCTGCGCAGAGATGGGCATAGTGCAGCACCATGCGGCGCAGACCCCAGTCGCCAGATGGCCCGGTCCACGAAACAGACTGACCTGAGACGCTGAAGCTCGCGGGCGTGGCCGAACCGAACAGCGCCGTGACTTGCGTGGCGGCCGTGCCGGTCATGTCCACCGTCCCGGCATACCCCGCCTCAGGTGAACATGTAATCCGCCCCCGCCATGGAAACGCGGGCTGGCCTGTCTCGGCGGCGTTGTCGGAATACGGATTCGGCAGCGTGTTCCCGGGCGGCACGTCCATCAGGATAAACGGGTAGAAGGTCACGCGCAGCCCGCGCGCCTTCATCTCCTGGATGGCCTGTACGACGGCGAAGTCGGACGGCGTGCCGCCATAGACCGGGCGATCTTGATCATCGCGGCTGACGAGGAAGGCACCGGCGCGGCTGACGCCGTTGACCGACCAGCTGAGGGGCGTCGTCGACTTGGCCGACACCTCGACGCCCGGCCGCACCTTGCAATTGCCTGCCCGCAGATCGTCGCCGAACCAGGCCACGACCAGCGATACGCTCTCGACCTTCGGCGCCATGGCCTGCAGCCGGTCCAGCGCCACCATCATGTCGGTGGAGTCGGGCAGCGCGTTCAGGTTCTCTGCCTGCGTCGTGCCGCCATCGGTCTTGCGGATCGCCTGCGTCGCGTAGGCGAACTCGCCCGAGGCCGGGATCATTGTCACCGCCTGCGTCAGACCCTCCGCGGTGTCCGGATCGGCGAGCGGGCGGAAGACCTCAAAACTCAGCTGCGGGATGCGGTTGCCATAGTTCCCCAGCGGCAGGTCCTCGAAAACGACATAGGCCGTGCCGCGATAGGCGGGCGTGTTGGCCCCGCCCATCTTCACCGAAATGAACGGATCCGCCGCCTGGCTCTCATCGCCCGGATACCAGCGCCAGGTGATCCCGACGGTGTCCAGCAACTTGCCGTCGGCCCAGATGCGTCCGATGCCGGTGATCGGACCCTCGCAGAGCGCCACGGCGAAGCTGGCATAGTACAGATACTCGGTGGTCTTGACCTTGCCGCCACCCCCACCGCCCTTGCCACCACCCTGCGTGGTGGTCTTGGTCTCCTCGCGGAAATCGGTTGCCCAGACAATGTTGCCACCAATCCGCATGCGGCCATAGAGGCGCGGGATCACCGCGCCTTCGGTGGCCGAGGTGATGCGCAGATTGTCCAGCCGCGCGCCTTCGATCCGCTGGGTTGGTGCCAGTGACGAAATGATCCAGCTGTCGACGACCGAGCCGATGGTGGAGCCGATGAAGCCACCGATGGTGGCGGCGCTGACGCCGAGGATCGCGCCGCCAATGCTGCCGCCAATGGCAGCGCCAGCGGCACCGAGAACGAGGGTGGCCATGTGGGAGTCTCAGCGTTTGGGGAACAGGAAGGCGAAGGCGATGCGCCGCCTCCAGGATGGGGTGAGCAGTTCCTCGATTACGCCGAGGCGCTCATAGGCGTGGAGGAAGCTGTCGGGGCCGGTGAGGATCCCGACATGCTTTGCAATGGCGCGGGGCTGCATGCGGAAGAGGACCAGCGCGCCGGGACCGGCCTCTGCCGGTTCCACCTCGATCATCATGCGTCGCGCGCCCTCGGCCAGAACCTCGCGCGGCCCGGTCTCGCCCCAGTCGCGGCTGTAGGCCGGGATCGGGAACGGCTCTGGCCCGACGACTTCACGCCAGACGCCGCGGGCCAGCCCAAGACAGTCGCAGCCAACGCCCCGGAGGCTGGCCTGGTCGTGATACGGCGTGCCTAGCCAGGACCGCGCTACCTTGATAACGCGCTGTGATTTGGCAGCATTCAAAGCACCGCCCCCTCGTGCCCACCATCCTTGGTGGCATAGCGGAGAACCGCGTCCTGGCCGGGGATGTGCGGGAAGCCACGAAAGTTGACGGTATTTGAGAACTTCGCGCCGCATGTCTCCAGGCGCTTGTCGCACCCCGCGCGGACAATGAAGGCGTCACCTTCGGCGATGGATCGTACCGGAGCTTCGAGCAGTGTCAGCACTGCGATGCCGTCAGTCAGGTCATGTGCGATGATCTCGGCGCGCCGACCGGCATTTGCGCCACCGGTCCATTCGAGCGTGCCGAAGGTGAACCAGCCAGAGGTGAATGCGCCCAGCCCCGAGGCGGTGAAGGCCCGGTCGCGCAGGAAATCAATGACGCCACCCGTGCCCCTGAACGCGGAGTTCTCCAGATCGATGCCGCAACGGGCGTCGCCGAGTGCGGCATCGCAGGTCGCCTGGAAGGTCCGTCCCACCGTCTGCCCAAGCACGTGAGCCAATGACCGAACCTCGGCCACGAAGGCCAGCCGCCCGCGCCGGATCTGGCCGATGGCCCCGCGCCGCATCAGGACGCGCTGGCTGGTCTCGGCCCAGTTTACCCGCCAGACCTCGACCTCGGCGTTGTCCCAGCGGCCGTCGAGGATATCGGTCTCGGTGATCCGGTCGGAGGTCAGCACGCCCTCTGCGTCCTGTGCATCGACCGACAGGTCGGAGCCAGAGCGCACCTCTGAAGCCGTCAGCCCGCTTTCCGGCTCGAAGTTCGTGCCGTCGAACGTCAGCGTCCGGTCGTGATCGGTGAAGCCAAAACTCGCGCCGTCGGCGCGAAGGATGCGCCAGCACCAGGATAGCGTTGTTGTCCCGTCGTCCAGATGCGCTTGCAGATTGGGGGTGATGCTTTTCATCGACGGAGTTCCAGCAATGGTATGGAGGTGATCGAGCCGAGCCGTTCGAGGTCGAGCGTCACGTCGAGCACGTCGGTGTCGAAACGGACCGGCACGTCGAACTCGAAGCCTGCGGTGATCGCGACGCCGGAGCCCGGCGCGGCGCTGAAGGTGACCACGCCGGTCATGGTGTCGACGGACCAACCGGAGGGCTGCTCCACCCCACCGAGCGCGATGCGAACGGTTGCGGTCACAGGCTTAGCGATAGTTCGTGTCCAGGACTGCGCCCCGGAGGTGTAGCGCTTCACCAACTGGAAGACGGTCGTCGTGCCATCGCCGGTGCCAATCGACTGATCCGTCGGCGATGGCGTGCCCGAAGGCAGGCAGGACTTGTGGTCGCCCCAGTCCTTGAAGCGGAACCCATGTAGCCGACCGTTGCGCGCCTCGAAAAAGGCAACCACGGCCGCCAGATCGTCGGCGCGGCGGATGCCATAGGCGACGTCGTAGCGGCGGCGCGAGTTTGCCCAGCTGGCGTTCCGCTCCTCATCGCCCGAGGAGAGCTCGACGATCTGCGTCCGCCGTTCGGGCCCGCCACGGGCGCCCCGGCTGATGTTGTCGGGAAACCGGACCTCGTGAAACGCCATCACATGCCCCTCCGCCCGAGCGATACGGCGCGGGCGATGTCGGCCGCGACCTGCGTGCGCGATTGTCGGAAGCTTTCGGCGTCGCGGGCCATGATGGTGACATTGACCCCACCGCCGCCGTAGCTCTGTGCTTCACGCCGCGACAGCACCCGCTCGCCCCGCTGCAGGATTGCAGGCACCTCGTCGTGGCGGAGCCCTGCAACGCCGCCGGAGTGCATCCGGGGCGCATCCGCGAACGCCATCGCCGGGACCATCCGGCCTGGTGCGGAGGCACCTACCATGCCGCCTGCATGCAAGATGTTCGCGAAAATCCCGCCGGCACCCCCAAGCGCGCCGGAGAGTGCATTGGCGATGGGCCCGAGGATAAATCGACGTGCCGCCAGCTTGGCGAGATCGGCCAACAGCGAGGTAACCAGATCGCGGAAATCCAGCTTGCCGGTCTTCACGAAGTCTCCGACCGCGTTCTCTGCCGACTGAAATGCACCAACCAGCGCCTGGCCGATATCACCGCTGATATCGCGGGCCTTGCTGGCATAGTCGGAAAGTGCTGCGGTGACCGCCTGCCAGCCGGTGACGGCGGCTTCGCTATTGGGTTCGGCGGCGGCCGCTGCAGCCCCGGCCGCTGCGCCCGCACTCGTGGCCGCCTGTCCGGCATCGCCAAGGGCTGTCTCGAACCGCGCCGCCGCGTCGGTGGCTTCGGTCAGCGCGTCCGCGCCATCGTCATCGCTGCCCCGCACCGCATCACGCAGCGCCTGCCAACTGGCGAGCGGCGCACGTGCCCCCTCGGCGAGATCGCGGGCCGCGCCACGATATGTGTTGGCCGTGGCAAGCGCAGTATTGGCCGCCGCGGTGAGCCCGAGATCGGGTGCGGAAAGCGGGTTATCCTCAAAAGCGCGGTCGAAGGCAGTCTGTGCGGCGGTGGTCGCGGCCGTCGCGGCACCCTCAAACCGGTTCTCGATCTCGCCGAGGTCGAGGTCGGGGACCAGCGAGATGCGGCGCTCCGACCCGAGGGCTTCGAGCCCCTGGTTTATGCCGCCAATGAAGTCGTTGATCCGCGAGACCACGCCGTTCAGCATCGCCTCAACACCGTCGATCAGGCTGTTCGCCGCCTGAAACGCCAGATCGCCGATGGCGGCTGGCAGCAGTCCCCAAATCGCCTTGATCGCCTCATAGGCCCCCTCGAATGTGTTCGCAGCCGTGTTGCCAAAGGCCACGACGCTCTCGATGGCGCTCTGCATTCCGGAGGCGGCATCGGCCTTTAGGTCGAAAAACATCGCAGTGGCTGCAGCGCCCGCCGCAGCGGCACCCATCTTGATCCGCTCCCAGACCTCGACCGCGAGGTCATTCAGGAGCGACATTGCTTCTCCGAAACCGCCCGCGGCCGACACGAGGCGGGTGAACTGATAAACAAGCTCGCCTGCGCCAACGATCAGCGCCCCGATGCCGGTGCGGATCAGTGCGCCGCGCAGCAAGACCAGCGCGGTCGCGAGCCCACGGACCGACAGCGCTGCGGCTGCCATACCGGCGACCCAACGCCCTGCAAGAAAAGCCACAAACGTGGCGGCATAGGTGGTCAGACGGCCGATGTTGTCGAAAAGGCCTCGGATCGCGATGCCGAGTGGCCCGGTGCGGCTGGCCACGGCCGCCATGGCATTCGCGACCGCTTCCAGCGCGGGTGCCGCAGCGACCGCCAGCTGGTTCGACAGCCCGCGCCAGATCAGGCCGAGCCGCGAGATCGCGTCGTTTGTCCGCTCGATCTGGTCGGCATCCTGCTCCGACACGACGACGCCGAAGGCCAGAACATCCTCTGTCGCCTGGCGCAATGTTGCGGTGTCGATCCGCGACATCGCGATGGAGCCTTCCTCGCCGAACAGCTGGCCCGCCACGGCGGCGCGTTCTGCAGCAGGCACGAAGCTTTCGATGGCGGCGTTGATCGCCCCCACCCGTTGATCCAGCGGCAGCGCGATCAGGTCTGTTGCAGACAGCCCAAGCCGGTCCAGCGCGTCGGCAGCGGGGCCACTCCCGGCGGCCGCCTGGCTGAGGCGGCGTGTCAGATCCTTTGTCGCCTGTTCGATGCCGGAGATGGAGACGCCCGCCAACTCACCCGCCCGCTCCAACGTCTGGATCGAGGCGACCGTGGTCCCGAGAGACTGAGCCAGTTTGGCCTGCGCGTCGACGGTCTGCAGCCCGGATCGGACCATCGCCACGCCAGCAGCAGCGGCGGCGGCCACGGCGGCAGCGGCGGCCACTGTGACACGGCGGGAAAACGCCGCGAGCCGTGTATTGGCCGCTTCCATCTCCCGGCTAAGGCGGCCGAAGCCGCGCGCCCCGGCTTCGCCGACGCCTTCCAGCTCGGCACGCACCTGTCGGCCGCCGACTGCGGCAAGTCGGACAGAAACGCGCTTTTCAGCCATTGGAATGATCCATCTGTTCGTTGAGCTTCGCGACCATCACCGCCTCGACGACGGGCAGAAGTTCGGCTGCTGCGGCAGGCGGCACGCCGAGCGCGTTACCGAGCGCCAGCGCCGCCGACATGTCCCAGCCGATCACCGCGCCCGGCAGCACGCGAAGTTGGCCGCCGAGGCGACCGATCAGGTCCCAGACCTGCAAGCCTTCAAAGGTGGTAGGTCGGTTCATCCGCGCCGGGCAGGTTTCGCAGGTCGCTTCGCACGCTTCGCAGTAGCGCTCGCCCCTGCCGAAGGACCACTCGGCGAGGACGCGGAGACGTTTTTTTCCTGGTCCAGCAGCAGGCCTTTGGAAACGTATGTCAATTGGAATGCCTCGAAGATTGGCCAGATGTCGAGAAGCGCATCGACGGCCTCGGGACTGGGGTCGATGGGATTGCCGTCTGCGTCGCCGATGCCCTCCCAAGTGAGAACTGCCCGACGCGCGAGGGCCTTGGCAAAGGCAACGGCGCGTTCCTCGTCGGAAGCGTCTACCGGGACCGCCTCGACGGCCGGATCGCTCCGCGTTCCAACCATCAGGGCCGTGGTCAGTGGGCGCAGCTCCGCCCGCACACCTGGCACGAGATCATGCCAGCGCGGCGTGTTTGTAAGATCGAGAGTCAGCATCAGTATACCTCGATGTCGTTGATCAGGGTTGCGGTGCACATCCGGCCGAGCGTGCTGTCGCGGGCGGCCTGCCAGTCGAAGGTGGCCTGCACGCCCTGCGGTCCGGAAATCTCGATCCGGGGGCGCGGCAGATAGACAGCGTGGACGGTGAAGGTAAAACTCTCGCCAGAGGGCAGCACATAGGCAAACTCCAGCTCGCAGGGATCGCCATTGATCGCCTGTGTCACCAGCGTCTGATCGGCGAACCGCACCTCGATGGAGCCGGTCAGAGCCGCAATGGACGGGTCCGCGCCGTCGATACGGCCGTCCGAGCGGATGGTTTCGATCCGGTCGAGATTGTTGGCGTAGGTGATGTCGGCCGAGACGACGTTGCCGAGGGCAGAGCCGTTGCGGGTGATGGCTCCGTTGAAATGGCCGAAGCGCTTCAGTTCCAACGCGGCGGGCGTCCCGGCGCTGGTCGTCGTGCCCACGGTCTCGCCCTGTGCCACCAGCCGGGCAGTTGCGGTCAGCAGGCCAGATCGCTGCATTTGCCAGTTAATCTGGTCGAGCACGCAGCCGGAATACATCGCATAGCGCGGCACCTCGGGCATGCCGGTCTCGATGGACATGCTGGGCAGCGTCCAGGACCCAGACTGGAATTCATGCGTCCAGGGGCCGGTGCCAGTCGTGGTCGGGTCGCCAAAACCCGCCTTCAGCCAGAACCCGAAGGCTTCCGCATCAAGCGGCACGACCACATCGCCGTCCGCCGTCACCGCATCCTTGATCGGCGCCAGCGGATCACGGCCGTAACCCAGCAGTTCCGAATTGAGCAGTGGCTGCTCCGCCCCCAGCGAGGTGCTGGCGAAGGGCATCTTGGTGAAGCCGCCGACGGGGGGCGTTCCATAAGTGGTCTCGAACGCAAGCGCCATCTGCGCCCGCGCCCCTTGGGCTCGTGCCATGTTTCTCTCCTTGAATTGTCGGAATCAGCTGAGTGGATCGGCCGTTGAATAGTGCAGCACCACCTGGATCACAGCGGCCTTCAGGCTGGCCGCGCCCTCGACCGGCAGATCGACCGGGCGCGGCGCTTCCGCTTCGACCCAATCGCAAAGGCCACCAAGTGTGCGGTCGGTGGCAATTGCCGCGCCAATGCTGGCGGTCAGGGTGTCGAAGGCGGCGTCACGGTCGATGCCCTGCACAACCGCCTCAATCTCGGCTCTGTGCTGGTAGTGGTAGCGCAGCGGCGACAGCGTTACTTCCGGGTCCCCCGGCTCACCGTCGCGCAGAATCAGCAGGCCAACGGCAGGCACGCGTTCTGGCAGCACATCGCCGCGCAAGGCGGTGGCGGGCAGTACCGAGAGCCGCGCATGCAGCGCGGTGAGGATGGTTTCGCGAGGGGTGGGCATTGTCGGTGGCCTCGAATCCTCGCCCGCGTTATCAAGACGCAGGCGTTATTACTGATCGTGCAGGGGGACTTGTGCTGGATCAGTCATCTTCATGGTTTCTCATGGTAGGTGATCACACACAGGAGAACCTACATGCAGTTTCAATTTAACACCGATGCCAATATCCAAGGCGATGACCGCCTGGCCGAAGTTGCTGAAACGGTTGTCACATCGGCGCTAGGGCATCTGACTGATCGTCTATCGCGCATCGAGGTGCACTTGGCCGATGTGAACGGCGCCAAGGGCGGGGCTGACGACATTCACTGCACCATCGAAGCACGTCCCGAGGGAATGCAGCCGCAGACCGTCACCCACAGTGATGCGAATGTAGACGCAGCCCTGCGCGGCGCATCGAAAAAAATCCGCGCGTTGCTGGACAGCGAATTCGGCAAGCTCGGACGCCGATAGGGCTCACCGATGACGTGGGCAATCGTAAAGCGCTGAGAACTCTCAGCATCGTTGTCACCAATCATCGCCGACCCTCGACCCAGTTCGCCACGATCAGCCCCGGTACGGCATCGAGCGCCCGCTCTGTATCCCGGTCGAGGTTCAGCCGCTTTGGCAGCTTCACCTGCGGCACCAGCAGGAAGATCGGCGCGGTGATCTTTCCACGCCCGGTCTTGGAACGCGACACCACTGCCTGGCCCTTCGTGTTCAGCCGCCCCTCCGCCACCAGCAGGCTCGGACCTGTCCGGCGATAGACGAAGCGCAGACGCAGACCGCGCCGTCGTTCCCATTCGGCCGGGGTGACCCGACCACCACGTGTTGATTTTCCAGCAGCGGGCAGCGGGATTGCCAGCCAGAACCCATCCTTCGAGCGGATCAGCGGGCCGGTGTCGTGAGCTCCCACGATCACCGGTGCCTTGGACCAGACCAGAGCCGCGGCGTCGAGGCTTTCACCCGACCTCGGGAAGTTCTGGTTGCGGATCGAGTTGGCGAGCCGCCGTCCGAGTCCCGCGCCTGTGATCTGCGTGCGCCAGGCAGTCTTGAGCCCGCTCCCGGCCTCGCGCATGGCGGCCGTCACTGCGCGTTCGCCCGCCGCCACCTCGGCTGCCATCATGGCCACAATATCCGGATCGATGTCGAGTTTGAGCTTCACGCGGGCCTCAGATCCACGGTCCAGACCAGCCGCTCGCGGTCGCGGACGGGCTCGCCCTGAATGAGGAAGGCATCGCCGTCCATTTCCAAGCGGTCACCTGGACGCGGGGCCGGAACCTCCGCGACTCGCAGGTCGACCCGGGTCGTTTCCGACCAGAGCCGGGCGTCCCCGAAGTCACTGATTGCATCAGCCTGCCGGGAGACGACGTGCACCAGAACGGGCGCGCCGCCGTCGGAGGTGTAGACCGCCTCTCGTCCGATGTTGGGATCCGCGAACAGCGCATCAACGACGGCGGTAAATGCCGTCATCAGAAGCTCGCGTTCAGGCGCACCCGGCCGATCAGGTCGCCCGCGCCGCTCGCCACCGCCTCGACGGCCGCGCCGATCAGCGTGTTCGCCGTGGCGGTCTTGGTGGCTTCCTTGTTGGTGTTGTCCCAATAGACCTTGTCACCAGCGGACCAGGCCTGGGATGCGACCTTTTTCAGATCGAAGATGCCGACGAGCGCGGCCTCGACCGTTTCGGCATTGGCGGCATCACCTGCGGCAACGCCGAAGATGGAGCCGACGAGCAGGCCGTCACCGGAGGTCACGGCATAGGGCGCGGTCAGGGTGATGGTGTTGCCGAGCTGGACGTAGTTCTTCATTGCGGGATCCTTTGCAAACGGGAACGAGCGGCCCGATTGGACCGCCCGTCAGAGGTGAGATTTCAGCGATGGCCCGGTTTATGCGCCCGGGTTCTTGTACAGGCCGCGCCAGTCGATGGCCTTGGCGCCGAAGTCGAGGCGGCACTTGATCTCGACGCCATCGACATCGAAGCCGTTGCGCGTCTCGATGTACGCGCCCTGCTGACCCTCGAGATAGGCGTACTCGATGGTGTCGATCTGGTTCGGACTGGCCGCCAGGTACCAGGCGGTCTCGCTGACCGCATCAAGCCGGGGCTCGCTGATGGGCGCGAGCGTGCGGATCGACTGTGGCACGACGTTGGACGTCGCTGCGGGCACTAGGTTTTGGGCAACCATCTGCTCTGCCTTCAGTTCCAGCGAGGCAGGCACGATCAGGAAGGCGGGCCGCACATTCAGCACCGTCTTCTTGTCGAGCCCCGTCTGCTTGGCCATGGCGGCGCGGGCCGCTCCAACCGCCTCGACGGCAAGCGCCGCACCTGTGCCTGCGAGGTTCTTGTGGGTGGTGTGGAACAGCGCGTTGCCGTCGGCCATCGCTGGGTTGGCGGTGATGATGCCCCAGACCACGTCCGATTCCAGCTGCGCGATGGAGTTGCCGTACATCGCCGGGATGCGGGTGAAGGCGTCCAGATCATCATTGATCAGCGTCTGGCGGGTGATTGCGACCACCCGGCCATAGGTCTTGACCTTGTAGCTCTCCTTGCTCTCACCGAGCGTGCCGCGCTTGAACTCGCCGCTCTCACCGACCTCCAGCAGCTGCGGCGCTTCGCCGAGCTGGACCCGATGCATCGCCTTGAAGTCGGTGGCGAGCACTTGGCGGCAGAACAGCATGAAGGTGCGCGGATAGGCATCGTAGGCCTGCCGAAGAGTCTTGTTGGTGACGGCGGAGAGGATTTCAGGGAAGTCAGACGTCGAATGCAGGGCCCGGGTCGCCACCTCATCACGCGACAGGCCGCGCGTGTTCACGCCCGCGTTTCCGAGGCTTTCGCGGGCCAGTTCCAGTAGCGTCATGCCACGATACTGGCGCGCGGCATCTTCCAGAGTGAAGAGCGTCGGGCTATAGCGGTGCAGCAGCGCATTTGCGACGGCATCGCGGCGGGTAATCGCCTCATCGCGGCCACCCAGCGGGATCGACACCTGGCTGAATGTGCGGGTCTCGTCCGATTTCGAGGCCACCTGATCGAGGATCAGACGCCGGGCCTCACCGATATCCGTGCCGCGTTTGACCAGATCCTCGGCAAAACTGCGCTCGAGGTTCAGGCGACCTGCCAGATCGTAGATTGTGGACACGCGATCCCGCTCGCCCTCGCGTGCGCGGGTCGCGACAGCTTCGGTATCAGGTGCAACGGGCATGTTCGGATTCTCGGGCTTCGGCTGCGCGCGGGTTTCGCTGGAGACAACCTTCGGCTCGGCCACAGGCGTCTTCGGTTCAGTCATGGTGGTGTCCTCGGTCGCGACAGTGTCGCTGGGTTGGTCTGTGGCCTCTGCGGCCGGGGCGTTGGGTTTGTCCGTCATCGGGATGGCTCCTGTGTTTGTGGGTGGGACGTCCCGGCGGTGAAGGACGCAAGTTGCAAGGTCGGATTGGGCGCGGAAGCCTGCGGCGGGGTCGGCGCCAACGGGCACGGCGGACACCTCGAAGGGAGTCCAGTCCACCGCGCGCCAAAGCTCGCGGGCAGCATCGGGTTTGGAGACCTCGAAGCGGTGAACCTGGTAGCCGATGGAGACCGCACGGATGTGTCCCGCCTGAATGTCGCGCCAGATCGGTTCGACATCGGCGCGCTCAGAAATCCGAACCTGCGCAACGCCCCGGCCGTTTTCGATGCGCGCCGAACCAGGCACGACCGAGCCAATCACAGCGTCGAGCGTGTCGATCTCATGCACCTTCAGGAACGGCGCGCCCGCATTAAGCCGATCCAGCCGCACATGGGTCGGATCGAGGCTGAGCTCTTCGTCATAAGGCTCGCCGAACAGGGTCGACCGGCGAACGCGCGCCCCCGCTGACCAGATCACCTCGACGGTGCGGGCGTCGGTATCGGCTGAGTTCGGCGCAAGCTCCGCCGACCGGCGCAGGGCCGGTAGTTCGATCATCGTGTCCATTTGTGTCAGTCCTGTTGGTCGGGGTCAGGCTGCGCCACACCCGTTTCGGAGACGTCGGCCGGATCGCTCGCCGGGTCATTGGCTGGGTCGTCGTCGACGAGATCGTTCGCCTGATCGCTTGTTTGGGCGCTGCCGGTCTTGGTGACTCGTCGCGGATCGCTGTCGAGCACCAGTCCGAGCGCATCGAGTTTGGCGTTTGTAGCTGCGATTTCGGCCAGCACGGCGTCCGGATTGCGGCCCTGTTTCGCGATCACCTCGGCCAGCGTCATGGTGCCTGAGCGGATCGACAGCAGGTTCGCCATCGCGTCCTTCTGCGGATCGACGGCCTCGAACTTCGGTGGAGACCATTCGACCGGTACATCCGGCGTCGGGATCTGGCCCGCCGCCCATGCGGCCTCGGTGAACCAGCGCCAGACTGGTGCACAGAACATCGGGATGAATAGCTGCCACTGCACGGCGTCGATCTGGCGGCGGAACTCGACGAGCCCGGCGCGGATCGAGGAATAGTTCACCTGGGACAAATCGCCCGTCAGCAATTCATAGGGCACCCGGAACCCTGCCGAGATCGTGTGCAGGCTCGCCCGCTTGTATTCGCCATAGCCGCCGGTGGCCGACGGCTGGTTGAAACGGATGTCTTTGCCTCCGCGCGCATAGGCGATGAGGCCCGGTTCGAACTGCTCAACCCGGTTGCCGTCGGCATCGACCACCGAAGGCGCGATGCCCTGCTGGGCCTCGTCGTCACCGAAGACGATTGCGGTGACGCAGGCCTCGGTCTTCTTGCGGACCAATTCGGCTACTTCGTAATCGTCGAGATCACGCAAACTGCGGATCACTGGCGCGCCCCAGGGAACGCCCCGGGCCTGCGTGCGCTGCTTTTCATAGATGTGGGCAATCTCGGTTGCCGGGACAGGGCGGCTCTGCAGGCCATTCTGCAATGCGCCGTAGGCGTCACCCGGATGCTCGGCATGGAGCCAGTAGGCCCGACGCTTTCCGACCGGATCGAACTCGATCCCCTGCACCAGGCGTCCCGCGCCGAGCGCGCCGGATTTCGTGGCATCGAGGAAGTCGGCCTCCAACACCTGCAATTGGAGCGGCACCGGCAGACCGTCCGAGGATCGCCGTAGCCTGCGACGCACAAGGACCTCACCTGCTTCGACCATCTCGCGGCAGATCAGGGTCTGCAGTCCATAGAAGTCGAGCTGACCATCGGCATCGGCGGCATCTGACCACCGTGCGAAGAGCGCATCGACTTTGCGGTCCAGCTTGTCATTGCCGCTGGCGGCGCGCGGCATGATGCCCGCACCGACAATGTTGTTCACCAGCACCGCAACGGCCTTGGCCGCGTGCGGATTGTTGCGGACCAGATCTCGCATCCGATCCCGCAAAAGCGCCCCGGCCACGCCAACCTCGGTGTCAGCGGAGGTGCCCGGCGCGCGCCAGCCGTCGGTGCGCCGCCCCTTGGCCGCACCGTCATAGCCACGCGTCAAGGTTTCGAACGCCTGCCTGGCGAGTACGCGCCGTGCCGCAGTGCGCGGGGCCACCGTGGCAATCGCATGGTCAAACCAGTTGGCTGACATCAGCGATCCCCGCGCGAGAAGCTCGCGAGACCAGCGACCGGCAATGGCCGGGTCGTGCCCGCGATGGCGCGCTCGATGGTGCGAATGCGCGCCAGCAGATCCTCTGCAGAGCCGTAATCGATGGATTTGCCGTCATAGCTGACGCGCGTCGTGCCGCTTGCATAGGCCCGCCGCAGCGCCGAAAGCTCGGTTTCCGTCCAATCTGCCATCAAAACCATCCTCCACGCCGTCCAAGCCAGTCAGACCGCCGTTTCCCCTGCGACGCCTGCGCCTGTCGATTGATCTGCCCCGCGGGATCCACCGAGGTATCGGCAACCCCAAGTTGATCCTCGAGGTCGCGCCATTTCTCGTCGGTCCACCGATCCGCGCCCGCGATCCAGGCGGCGGCGCGGGCATAGACCCGGCAGTCGAGCGCCTCGTTACGTTCCCGAAGCTTCTGCCATTCCAGCCGGGCGAAGCCGCGCTTGGTGCGCACGGTGACCAGCTGCTCAGCGACGAACTGCTTCAGCCATTCATTCTCGACCCAATGTGGCAGGTGCACGGTGCCAGGCTGGCTTTGTGCCCCTTCCGCACGTTCCTCGTCGGTCGGCCGTTCGAGCCGCAGGAACCGATAGGTCTCTGCCTTGAATGTCGAAACAGCCACGGTCCAGAGGCGCGCGCCCCGGCGCAGCCGCTTGCCGCCCTCGGTCGCGTCCACATAGGTGGGCCCGGAGACCGGGCTCGCGCGATTGAACCCTTCGACGCCTTTCATGGGGGCCACCTGCGCGAACCCTTGTGCCCGCGACCAGCCATAAACCGCTGGGGCCTCGTAGCCGGTGTCAATGGCGAGCCGCGCGATCTTCAGATGCGCGCCACGTTCATGCGGCCATGTCCGGTTCAACAGCGCCGTCAAGTCGCCCCAGGCCTCATGCCGGTCCGGCCCGCCCTCGATGACGATGTGATCGACGAGCCAGCTTTCCAGCCCTCGGCCCCATGCCCAGATATCGACCTCGATCCGGTCTTTCTGGACGTCGCCGCCTGCCGTCAGGAACAGCCCCCCTGCAGGGACAATTCCCGGCTTCCAGCGTTCGCGCCGATCATAGAGCCGCTGCCAATCGGGCGCTTCGCCGGTTTCGACCCACGTCTCGCCGAGGATCGTGTTGCGGAACGCCTTGATCGCCTCGTCCGACCCTTGGGCCGCGTCCCATGCCCGCACGATCCGCTCCCAACTCAGCCAGCCGATCGGCGAATAGAGTGCCGAGAGGTGATAGCCGACGGTGCCGGGATCTGCCGCCGTGGCAGTCGCGCGCCATTCACCTGCCTCCAGCATTGCTGTCTTGTAGTGCTCTGCGATGGGCTGGTCGCAGCCCGCGCAGTGATATTCAGCCGTCTCCGGGCGGCCCTTCTGCCAGCGCAATCGCTCGAACTTCAGCCATTGGTCATGGCTGCAATGGGGGCACGGCACGAAGAACCGCCGCTGGTCGCTGGCGTCATATTCGCGCTCAATCCTGCTCAGTCCCCGGATTGTCGGGGTCGAGACCAGGAAGACCTTGCGGCGATGGGCGAATGTCAGCGACCGCGCTTCGGCCAGCGTGACGGGATCGCCTTCATCGTCGGCCGATGCTGGATAGGCATCAACCTCATCGAGAAAGATGTAGCGCGCCGGGGTCGAGCGCAGCCCAACGGCCGAGTTCGCCCCGGTCATGATCAGGATGCCGCCCGCGAATTCCTTCGACAGCATGGTGTTGCCCGCGTCGCGCGAGCGCGCCGGTTTCACCCGCTCGCGCAGTTCCGGGCTCTCGTCGATCAGCGGATCGATCCGCTGGCGCGAGTTGCGTTTCGCTAACTCCACCGTCGGCTGGACCGCCAGCATCGGGCCCGGCGCCTGGTGGATCGCAAAGCCGATCCAGTTGTTCCCGGCCTCGGTCGCGCCGACCTGCGCGGCCTTCATGAACACCACCCGCTGCGTGGGATCGCCGGGGCTCAGCCGGTCCATGATCTCGCCCATGTAAGGCGTGCGCACCGTGCGATACTGCCCGGGCTCGGCCGAGGCGCGCGACGACAGCTTGCGGTGCCGGTCGGCCCATTCGGATACCGTCAGGTCCGGGTCGGGCCGCAGCCCTGCGCCCCAGGCACGCAGGATGTCCTGCGCCCCGTCGAAGGCCTGCGCGTCCGCGTCCTCAGCGGAGATCGGGCTGGATCTCGGCGAGGTCGTCGAGCTGGGATCGGACATGTTTCTCCAGAGCCTTCTGCATCGCGGCCGGTTCCACGCCCACATCGGCCGCCATCAGTGCGGCCACCCGGGCGGGCCAGTTGACCCAGACATCGCGCTCCTGCCGCGCCAGCCGGAACACCAGCGCCAGCGCGCGGGCGCGGTCGATCAGCTCGCCTTTCAGCTTTTGCAGCCGGATGCGCCGCTCCTGCGCCTTCAGCACCTCGTTGGCCGTCTTCGCCTGCAGGAAGGTCGTCCCGCCGCCCGTGGCCGGCGCGGCCAGGCCCTGTTCCTTGAGGGTATCGCCCACCGCCGAAACAGCCGCCTCCGGTACGGGCTTGCGCTTCGGCGCGGGCGGCTTGCGGGTTTTCGACGGGTCCGTGCTCTCGGCCCGGCGCGCGTCGCTGGCGTCGGGATCGATGCTCCCATCGGCGTGCAGCACCAGGCGGCCGGCGGCCTTCGCCTTCTGGATCGCCCCGCGCGAGAGGCCGACGCGGGCGGCGTATTGGCGCTCGCTCAGACCCTCCATGCCGCGCTCCGATTATCATTCGAAATCATGTGCTTATTGAGTTGATAAGCCTCTGCGCCGGAGCGAACCTGGATCCAGAAGGACGATGCAACTCAGCACACGGAGCCACCGGATGACCACGCGCCTGAACCCAATCACCACGCCCCGCCACCAGCTCCGCGCCGAGAAGGCGCGCCGCAACAAAGAAGCCGCGCTGAACGCCTTCATCGGCAAGAAAGCCGAGATCGACGAGATGCTCGCCCGGCTACAGGCGCTGAGCGACGACCATTTCAACTGCCACCCCGACGAGGTGGGCTGGGCGATGGTCGGCACCCTTGACCACTACGCCAGCCTCCTCAAGCGCATCACCGACAGCGCCTTCGGCGAGGGCGAGCACGCGGAGTAAGCACCATGGAAACCAGCACCATCCGCATCGCCATCCGCGGCCTGAACGAGCCTTGGGATGCCAGCCGCATCCCCGCCGTTCTCGAGGAGATCGGGGACGCCCTCCGCGAGGAAGCGGACATTTCGGCCCGCCTTACCGCCGACAGCATGACCATCGCCATCGACGTGGCGACGGATCGGCTGCCCGACGCCGCCACGCTCCTGCGAGACCTCGGGCTGATCTGACCTCCGGCCCCGCCGGAACTCCTGCCGCGCCAAGGCGCGGCTCGGGGTCGTAGGAGGGTCGCGACGGTCGCGGCCCCGACCAAGGAGACGACCCCATGACCAAGCTTTCCGATACCCAGCTCGTGATCCTCAGCGCCGCCGCGCAGCGCGAGGACCGCAACGTCCTGCCGCTTCCCGGCTCGCTCCGCGGCGGCGCGGCCGCCAAGGTGGTCGGCGCGCTCCTCTCCCGCGGGCTGATCGCCGAGACCACGACCGACAGCCGGACCAAGGCCGATGCCGCCCTCAACCGCATCTGGCGCAACGACACGGACGGCCGCGCCATCCTCCTGCACATCGCAGATGCGGGCCTCGCCGCCATCGGGATCGAGCCGGAAGGCGGCGACAGAGCGAACACGGGCGCCGACGCGGCGCCGAGCGCGGAGGCCCCGAAGGACGCTCCCGCCGAGGGCGACCCCGCGGCCAAGGCGCGCACACCGCGCGCGGGCACGAAGCAGGCGAAGCTGATCGAGATGCTCCGCGCCGAGGGCGGAGCCACCATCGCCGAGATCGTGGCGGCACTCGACTGGCAGGCTCACACCGCTAGGGGCGCCATGTCCGGCGCACTGAAAAAGAAGCTCGGCCTGACCATCACCTCGGAGAAGGTCGAGGGTCGTGGGCGCTGCTATCGCATTCAGGACGCGGACTGATGCCGCGCTTCAGGGTCAAGATCACCCGCGACGTCACCGAAAGCACCTTCGTGTCCGTCGAAGCACTATCCCCTGAGGCGGCGCAAGTCGCCGCCTTCAAGGTTCTGGCCGACATGGAAAACGCCGTCTGGACCCTCGATGAAGGTTCGTGGAATGCGGGCGGTGCATACGTCTCGGAAGTCGCCTCCGAAGAGTGACGCGCGGCGTCACCGCCAAAATTCGAACAGCCGGCGCAGAAGATAGCCGCGCGCCAGCGAGACGCCGACGAAGGCGAGGCCGATGGTCATGTGCTCGGCGAGACCGGTCTCGATCCCGAACAATGGGAACACGACGATCTGCGTGGCGATGGCCAGCACGTAGCCGACGACGACGTTCGTCGCGGCCTCGACCATCGACATGATCCGGCTCTGCTTCATCACAGCCCCTCCGGCAGGCTCTCCAGAAACGCCGTCACGAACTCCGCCGCGAGCGGCGGCACGATCGCATTGCCGTAGCCCCGCAGCAGCCCCATGCGACCGGATATCCTATCAACCAGCGGGAATGTTCCGGGCTCAACGGGCCGCCAGCGGCCATCGCGGCAGAGGAGCCAGTCCGGATCTCGCCAGACGCCGTCCGTCGCATCGGCGCCGGTGGGGTCGTCACCTTCGACCAGTCGACCAGCTTTACCGTCCTGCGGCTCGCATCCGTGTTGCCCGCCGCGTTGTACGCTGCCGTCGCGGGCGAGCCCGCCATCGCCGTCGGCCAGCCCGCCAGCCAGACCTGCCGGCCGAGTAGCGCGTTGATCGGCACCGCCCGGCATTCCGATCCGTCCTTGTGATCCCGCGCTGAGGCCGTTGCCCAGCCCGCCCGGCTCCAGGGCGGCGGCGCCGAAGAACAGCCGCTGGCGGATGTGCGGAGCGCCGATGCCCGCAGCCGGCAGATCGGCCGCCGCGACGGTGTAAGATGCCGCTTCCAGGTCAGAAGCCAGAGCGTCGAACCACGCCCAGCCAGCCGGGCCCTCAGCCGCTGTGCGAGTCGCGCTGCCAACTGGTCCGAGCACTGCCGCGCTCGCGACCTGCTCGCCGAAGACGAACTCCGGGCGGCAGGCTGCGACGAGCCGCAGGAAGGCCGGGGCGAGATGGCGGTCATCGTCCTGTCCCTTGCGCTGCCCGGCCTGGCTGAATGGCTGGCAGGGCGGCGAGCCGGTCCAGACGGACAGATTCTCGGCTATGCCGGCGAGGCGTAGTGCGTAGGGCCAGCCGCCGATTCCGGCGAAGAAATGACACTGCGCGAAGCCGCGCAGGTCGGTGGGCTCCACTTCGAGGATGGACCGCTCGTCCACGTCGCCATCCGGCAGCAGCCCGGCCGCGATCAATTCCCGCAGCCATGCGCAGGCCAAGGGGTCGGCATCGTTGTAGTAGACGGCCATCAGGCAGCGGCATCGGCGCCTGCTGCCGTGGTCTCGCCCAGCCGCTCGGCTTTCACCTGCGCGAAGGTCCGACCGTCGCCATCGAGGATCGCGTCCCTGCCGGTCTCGGCCTGCCAGCGCTCTACGGCGACATCGACGTAAGCCGGGCTGATCTCCATTGCGAAGACGCGCCGGCCGTTGGCCTCACCCGCCATGATCTGCGAGCCCGAGCCAGCGAACGGCTCGTAGCAGAGCCCTCCACGGGCGACGTGCTGGCGCATCGGGATCCCGAAAGCGTCGAGCGGTTTCGGCGTCGGGTGGTCGGGCCGGTCGTCCTTGGCGAAGGACGGCATCTCCCAAGTCGAGGGCAACGTCTGCTCGGCAACCTTCGGCGGGCGGTTCGGTCGGCGCCAGCCCATGAAGCAGGGCTCGTGCTTCCAGAGGTAATGCGACCGGGTGAGAACCCCGCGGTCCTTCACCCAGATGATCTGCTGGTGGACGAAGGCGCCGGCTTTCTCCCAGCAGGCCTCCAGCATCGCCTGCCGGCGCGAGGCGTGCCAGCAGTACCAGGCGGCGTCCTCGGTGATCGCCTCGGCGACGGCGGCCGCTATGAACCCGTCGTAGAGTTCGGCCCCTTGGCTGCTGTCGTCCCAAGTGACGCCGTAGGACTGGCTCCAGTCCTTGTTCCGCGTCGGGTGGTTCGATCCGTCGTAGTCGACGAGATACGGAGGGTCGGTCGCAAACAGCACCGCGCGCTCGCCGTTCATCAGACGGCGGACATCTTCGTGGTTCGTGCTGTCCCCGCAGAGCAGCCGATGATCGCCGAGGATCCACAGGTCGCCTGTCCGCGAGGCCGGATTGCGCGGTGGCTCGGGGATGGTCAGCGGAGGCACGGAGCCCCCGGCGCTACCTTCTTCTCCGCCGCCCACGTCCGTATCGAAGGCCAGCAGCTTGTCGAGTTCGCCGTCGGAAAAGCCGACCAGCGACAGGTCGTAGTCGTCGGCCAGCAGCTCGTTCAGTTCCGCCGACAGCAGCGCCTCGTCCCATGTTCCGAGTTCGGTCAATTTATTGTCGGCCAAACGATAGGCCCGGCGCTGCGCCTCGGTCAGGTGCCCGAGCACGATCACCGGCGCCTCGGTCAGCCCAAGTTGCGTCGCGGCCAGCACCCGCCCGTGGCCGGCGATCAGCTCGCCGTCCTCGCCCACGAGGCACGGCACGGTCCAGCCGAACTCGGCCATGCTGGCAGCGAGCTTCGCGACCTGGTCGGGCCCGTGCTGCTTCGCGTTCTTCGCGTAAGGCTGCAGGCGCGCAAGCGGCCAGTGCTCGATCCGCTCCGGGGCGAAGCTCAGCGTCATGCGTATTCCTGTCTATGGCATTGGGGCCGAAGGGATTGGACTCCCCCACGGGTGGACTCCGCGGTGGGGGCCACCGGCTTCCGGCTGGACTCCGAAGTCCGCGGGGTATCCACCCCGCGCGGCCGGTCAGGTCTTTGAAATCACGAAGCTTTCAGGGTGTCGTAGCTGGATGCTGGACACCGGTGGCTTCCCAAAAAATCGGCCCTGTCGCTGGCGACATTTTGCGCTTCGCCCGCCAGCATACGAAAGTCGCCCAGAAGGAACCAAGAATTCAATGGGTTAGGCGATTGGACCCCGGCTGGACCCTTCGGTGGACCCCGGAAGCCAGCTGCGAGGCTTCTGCCTGCGCGCTCCTCTCCCGAGCATATCCCTTTTTTAACCCCCTAGACGAAATGTGTAAGGCCCTGCGATGTACACCGGAAAATTTCCTCACATGACGATTGTTCTTGACAGGCTGTTTGCGTTTTCGATCACGAACCGCTGCGAACGTCGCGCCGGAGGCAGGCGGCCATGCAGCCGCCAGGTGATCACCGCTAGCCCGAACTGCCAGCGTTTGGTCGCCGCTGTCCGGCTCAGCCCCATCTCCCAGCAGATCGGTTTCCACGGCGTGCGTTCGGCGCGCAGCCAGACGATCCGGGCATCATCCCGTTCCAGCCAGCGCAGCCAGAGCAACGCTTCCTCGGCTTCGGTGATCTGGCGCGGGCCCGGCCGGGGGCGACGCATCTGCGGCTCTTGACCGACCTTGTCCGCGAAGCTGTGGAAATACTCGGGCCACGCGTTGACAAAACCCTGCGGCATGACGCCGGGCAAGGTGCGGAAGACGTCGGCGGCGCTCTCCAGCCGATCCTCCACCCGTGTGGTTGTCCAATCACCCATGGCGCATCTCCCGTTCCCGTTTGCCGTAAAGACGCTCGCCAAGTTGGCGCACGAGTTCGCGTTCGGGCCAGGTCAGACGGTCATCGTCGACCGCGACAGCCAGCAGCCCCTGTTCCTTCCAGCCGTCCCGTTTGACTTCATCGGGCTGGCGGCGATGGCCGCCATAGCCCTTGGGCGTGAAGCGCATGCCGGTCATTGGAAATGCCCCCAACGCTTGCCGTTGATAATGTCATCGACCGTTTGCCGAGAGACGCCGAAACCGGTGGCAGCATCCTGTCTGGGAATGCCCAAGACATGCATCTTGCGGATCGCGAGCACGCAGACTTCGTCGAGCTTGGACTGGCCATTCCTTGAACCACGATTGTGCGTTCCATGTAGGACTGTGTCCGCCATGTTCTCGCGTTGCGTTGCCCAACGCAGGTTCCAAGGTTGGTTGCCGTCACGACTGCCGTCGCAATGGGCAACCACGTGACGTTTCGTAGGTGGTTGTCCGAGAAATGCTCTTGCGACAAGTCGATGAACTGGAATGCTTTTCTTTCGATTATTCCGCCAAAGCTGAACGTAGAGATACTGGTTCTGCGAGTTTGTCCATGGCTTGAGCGGGCGACCAGCGCGCGTGCCCTTTCCTGCTAGCGCCCGCCGAACATGACCATCCTCGGAGATTTCATATTCCGGCCAATCTGGAATTGTGCGCCATTCTGCGTTGAAATCCATCATGCCAATCCTCCATTCGTTTCAATCGCCCAGAACAGGATGGCGATGGCGTCAGCCTCATTGTCGTCGGCAGGGCTGAAACCTCGGGCGCGCGCCGCGTCAATCATCGCCTGTTTCGGCGCATTGCCCTTTCCAGTTGCGTGTTTCTTGATGGTGCCGACGGGGACGCCCTGATACGGGATGCCCCGCAATTCAGCCCAACTGGTCAAACTGGCCATGAGGCCGCCAAAGACATGGGCCGCGTCCGTGCCCGCGTGGCGGCGGACTTCCTCGAACCAGATGGCAGCGATGGGTCCGGACAGCCGCTCCAACTCGCCCAGCCAGTTCGTGAACCGCAGGTATCGCATTCCACCGCCGTCGAACCGGCCGTTGCGGAAGGATGCGGTGCCGCTGGTGATCAGCCCGTCGGCACCATGCAGGGCCCAGCCAGTGGTCGTGCCGAGATCGAGAGCGAGCAAGGTGCGGTCGGCGCGTAAGGCAGGCGGCAGATCGGGGATTGCCTCATGCGTCCTGGTGGTCAGAGTCGCTTCAGCCATCGTGGTCTCCTTTTCGGGTTGGCTGCGGGGGTGGAAGACGACGGCGGTCATGTGCTTGGCGGTACGGGCCACCGTCGTCGGATGAATTCAGGATTTCTTCCGCCTGCCGTGCTTGCTGAGGTGCTTGGCAACTCGCTTGCGACCGGCCCCAGCCACCGCCTTGCCGGGCGCGCGGTGATCAAGGCAGCGACGATTCAGCGTTCCCGATCGCAGACCGCTCCAGCATTGGAATGGCCTGCCGCATTGCGCGCAGTGGCTTTCCCAAAGGATGATCGGGACGATTTGCCCGTCGCGGCGTTTGTGCAGGTCGGAGCCAACCGCGATATAGCGCTGACCCTCATGCATCAGTACGGTTCCCGGCAACGGCAGCACGCGGAAATTGATCTTGTGAACGACGCGCGCAGACTGGCCACCAGTGGAGCGCTTGCCTTGATCGACAACAGCATCGGGCAAACCAGTCGCGCGGATACTATCGTCGTATGAGGGGGCGGGACGACGTCCGCCCCCCTCATACTTAGTATAGGGGTTGCCACTCTTCCTCATGCCGGTAGCGCAAGTATCTGTTTTCATATCGTTTTCTCCTGTTTTTGATGACAGAGGGGCATGACAGAGACCTTTGTCATCGTCATCGGTAAGCTGTTGATTTCATTTACTTCATGACAGAGGCATGAGGATGACAAAGGCCTCTGTCATATGACAAAGTCACTCATCGCCCCCTTCCGGATAGATCCAGACAGCGGGGTTCTCGACATCTCTGGCGCGGCCGGAATGGGGGCACTTGTAATGGCTCGGCTGGACTGAAATGCCCTCTCCGAGCACCTCGCCGGTGGCGGGATCAATGATCGGATCCTGACCGAAACGCATGCCTTCCACGCACAGGTAGCCGAAGTGGGACCGGGTCGCCGCGAAGCCTTGTTCGGAGAGGTCACGACGGAACTTCACAAATCCCTTGGTTGCCAGAACGCCGAGGCGCTCGCGGATGGTGAACTGACTTCCAAGACCATGCTGGTTCTCGAAGGCCTCACCCAATTGCGTCGAGGTGTAGAGCCGCCCCTCCGAGGCTTCATCGAGCAGAATTGCCAGGATCACATCGTGCTTCCGGGCGCGCTCCGCATCATGCTTGGCTCCCACCTCCTGACGCACCAGACGCTCGTTCATCGGGTTGATCTCGACCCATTGGCCGCCGACCTTGTCGATCACCTTGGGCGGCAGCGCGGGACCGTTCCTGAGCTCAATCTCCAGCTTGCGCTGCGAGCAATCCTCGTCGGGCCGATGCAGGATCAGACCGGAGGTATAAAACCCACGCAGTGCGCTGGCGCCGGAGAGCGCGAGAAAGGGATCGTCCTTTACCTGCTGCTTGCTAAGCTTCTTCGTGTGGTGGATCAGGATCACGCCGCAGTCGGGGTCGATATGGTCGCGCAGGACCTCCACCCGTTCCTTCAGGAAGAACATCATGGCGGTGTTGTCGTTCTCGCCGCCGCCGTCCGGCCCACCGTCAAACAGGTTCCGGATCGGGTCGACGCAGATGATGTCCACTGGCGCATCGGGGAAGGCCGTCCGCACGGCGCGGGCCACCCGCACGCTGCCCTCGTTGTCGAGCAGCATCTTCAGTTTTGGGGTGGCCACGAAAGTATTGCGCGCGGCGGCCATTACCTCTGGTGGCAGGGCGATCTGCTTCAGCCGCTCGCGCAGGTAGTGATACTGGATCTCGGCCTGCAGATAGAAAATCCGCAGCGGCCGTGGCGGGGTGAACCCGAGGAACGGCACGCCTGCTGCCATGTGGACGAGCCAGGAGATCAGAAGGTCGCTCTTGCCCACCTTGGGCGCGCCACCCAGCACCAAGAGCCCGCCCGGTGTCAGAACGCGCGGTGCGATGATGTCCTCCGGCATCGGACTCTGGTCGTCCAGCAACGCGCCCAGAGTGAACGCGGGCATTTCAACCGGTCCCGGTGCACCGGAATCGAGCCGGATCAGGGGCGGTCCGTATTTCTCGACATGGCGCTCCCAGAGCCGCTCGGACTCCCGCTTGAGCCGTTCCACGGGCCATTGCGGCCGCAACATCGCGGCGTTGTAGCCGCAGATGCCTTCCCAGCCTTCGTCTTTTGTCATCCGGCCCTCGTGGACCATGCGGATGAAATACCCGATCGCAGCCGACGCACCCTCGAAGCGGGACCAATCGTCCTGCGCCCCCTCGCGCACCGGGGTCACCAGCACATCGTCCATGGCCGGTTTGTCGGGATGCGTGAACTCGGGCTGCAGCGACACCCCAGGCGCGGGCGGCATGTCTGTGACCGCTTCGATGAACTCGGCCAAGTCACGCTCGCGGTCGGCGTTCAGCTCGACGATCCGCACCTGCGTCTTGAGGCTGTTCTTGTAGTAGACGCTGCCTGCCACCCGGATCGGCTGGTGGGCGGAGCGGAAATGCATGTCACCGCCGACCTTGGCCGCGATATCCCCGCGCATTCGGCAGACACGGGCGATGTCGTCGCCCTCGGCGGGCTCGGTCAGCGCCCACCAGATGTGCGCTTTCCGCTGGCCCTCTGGTGTCACGCCGCCGCTCTCCACCACCATGGTCGGTGCGCCGAGATGGCGTTCCAGATGGGCGCGCTTGGCAGCGATATCGCCGGTATCGAGATCGACGACCACGGTCTGCATCTGGAGGATCTCGGCGGCCTTGGCCTGACCGGGCGCGGCCACTGTGCCGGGGATCACGTAGACCGCGGCCCCCTCGCGGGAGGCCCATGTGGCGAAAGTCGCCATCTTTTCAGGCGCGGCCTGATCTGCCTCCAGCCAGATGTTGTGCGGGCGGCCATCGATGCCCTGACCCTTGTCGATGAAACTGCGGACCGGGATCAGCCCGTCACAATAGCCGAAGACGACCTGCATGAACTGGGTGATCTGCTCGAGATCAGGCTCATCGCCGAATGGGTCGGTTTGCGGGGCCGCGTCGTTGAAATCCCGCCAAGGATTGAAATGCACAATGTTTTCCTTGGGTGCATCAGGCGTCATGGGTGCATCGGGCGTCGTGTCATCGCGCATGGTCAGGTCCTGCTCGGGGTTGGATGGGTCGGTGTGCTCATCGGTCATGTGGCCAGCCCCCAGCACCGCTCGGCATGGGCACAGAACCGGCATTCGAAGAAATCACGATTGGCAGCGATGCGGGGCAGCAACTCACCCGCGTCGGTGGCCTGCAGGATCCGCACGGCGCGGTCGGACATGCGCTGCGCCAGGTCGGCATCAAACGGCACGAGCTCATGGTGCAGCTCGGCCGTGTCCTTGTTGATCGCCGTGAACAGCGCCGGTGCCGCCGAAATCCCTGGCACCGAGGACTCCATGTAGGCCTGATAGATCGCGATCTGGGCGGCATAGACGGGCTTGGAGACTGTCACCCCGTCCTTGACGCAGGCCCGCCAGTTCTTGGCGTTCATCGTCTTGCACTCCCAGAGCGCGGGAACACGCATGCCAAGCGCCGCCGGGGCTGAGGCAATGATCCCGTCGACATGGCCCCGGATGCGACCGCCTGCGACCGAGAAACCGAACTGGCCGCCATCGCGTTTTTGGGTGACCAGATCGATCCCGCCCGCGCGCAGCCAGCGGATCGCCAGATCCTCGAGTTGATGACCAATCGCGAAGATCCGGAGCGTCTGCCCGCTGAAATCGGCACCCTCATCCTTCGGCGCACCGGCAAACTCGAATTGCAGCGCGCGTTCGCAGGCGTGTCCCAGACGGGACGCGCCGAGATAGGTCCGGGGCGGCGTGGCCTCGCGCTCGGCGATGAGGGCTGCGTCGACCAGCGCGTTGATCCGGTCCGCCGTCGAACGACGTCTATTGTAATCAAGCAAGAGGACTCTCCCGGTAAGAGCGGTGAACGTGTCCATGACAAGTCGTGCACAGCCACTTCACCTCGAGCGGTTTGCGGTAATCATGGTGATGGGCTTCAAGTTCGGTCACGCATCTGCAGGATTGGCACCAAACGGGAACCACAATTTCGCAAGCGCGCACGGCATGCCTAACAGCCTGATGCGCCGCTAGCTTTTGGCGATTGCGGGTGCGATATCGCTGTTGTGCTTCCCGGTGGCGGGCTGGGTCACGGTGATTGCGGGCGTAATCGCGCTGGTACTCCCTGAGGCAATCCCTGCACCAGGACTGCAGACCGTCAGCACTTCGCTTGCGTAGGCCGAATTCGCTCGAGGGTTTTGGTTCTCCACATTTCGAACATGACTTCATCAGAACGGCACCTCCGGGGTTTGGGCCCGCGCGATGTCAGCCATGGCCTCACGGAAGCCCTCGACCGCTTCCTCGATCAGGGCGCGCACCTGTGCCTCGGTCAGATCCGCGAACGCGGTCTGCCAGCCGATCTCGTCCATCAGCAGCGCCAGCCGCTTTATGGTGGCGGTGATGGCGGCGCGTTCTTCTTCGGTGAGATCAACCATGGCAAAACGCTCCCGCGCCAAGCGCGTCCAGAAGTCTTGGCAGGGCATCGAGCAGAACCAGACCGATGGCCGGGGCAGCTTCGACCGGACCGGATCGCGCCAGCCAAAACCACGCGTGGGTTGCCGGCAGACAGCACAGAGCGTTCCACGCGGATGCCAGAGACGACGCCGCTCCTCGGCCGTGATGAGGGTTATTGGTTTCATGGTTCACGCCGCCATCCGTTCTGTCCCGGCCGCCGCATCTACAGCCGCGCGGATGGCGCGCTTGTTGAAGCCGAAGGTCATCAGCGCCGAGGCGCGATAGCGCGTCAGGCCGAAATCGTGGCGGCACTCGGGCGGCAGGTATTTCAGCTGCTTGTCGGTCGCCGCCTGTTTCAACCACGCCTTGGTCTTGAAGGCGCTCTCATCGCTCTCGTGGTTGTTCAGCCAGTCGTCAGCCTGCGCGAGACAGACCGTGCGTTCGCCGACACCAAGCAGCCGGGACGCCTGACCTTTGCCGCCGCCGACAGCGTGCCAACGGCCATCGAGGAAGAATATCCCGCCCCATGCGTTGAACCCGTTGGCCATCAGGGCCGCATCGTCGCCGAAGAGGTCAACCCATGCGAAACTGGAGCGTTTCAGCAGGTCGATCTCGGACATGATGAAACTGTCGATCGGTGCGGAACCCTCCCGCGACAGGTCCGCTCCGCAGAATGGGCATTCGGTGACAGCGAGCGGGATCTGTGCCTCGCATTCAGGGCAAGTCTTGCTCGGGGCGGGTCCTGGCACCGGTTCGCGACCGTCCAGGTCGACATCCTGCTCCAGCGTGCCGTGCGTCAGGCTCGACGTCCCGAAATCCAGCACGATGCAGTCTGTCTTGACGACGCCCGGGTATTCTTCCGGATCGACGGTACGCAGACCGCGGCCGATCATCTGGATCATGGTGGATTTGTAGGACGAGGGTCGCAGCAGCACGACACAGGAGGTGGGCGGATGGTCCCAGCCCTCCGTCAAAATCGAAACGTTGACGATCACCCGGATTTCGCCCGAGGCATAGGCGGCGAGGATCCTGCGCCGGGTCGCCCCGTCCAGGTCGCCATGGATGACGGCCGCTGAAATGTCCGCGTCGTTGAAGGCCGCGGCGACGTTCTCTGCGTGAGCAACGGTGGAGCAGAAAACGACCGTGGGTCGGTCGCCCGCCTTCTCCTTCCAGTGCCGGATCACCTCGTCAGTGACCGGGGCGCGGTTCATAATGCCCGCCACCTCATTCATGTCGAAATCCGACAATGTCTTGCGCACCTCGCGCAGCTGGTCCTGCACGCCGACGTCGATGATGAAGGTGCGGGGCGGCACGAGATGGCCTGATGCGATCAGCTCTCCCAGACGGACCTGGTCGCCCACATTGTCGAAAATCTCGCGCAGACCTTTGCGGTCACCCCGGTTCGGCGTGGCGGTGACGCCGAATATCCGGCAATCGGGATTAGCGCTTCGCGCGCGATCGATGATCCGGCGATAGCTATCAGCCACCGCGTGGTGCGCTTCGTCGATGACCAGCAGGTCAAGCGCGGGCATCGCGGTGAGATTGGCGGTACGCGTCAGCGTTGGCACCATGGCGAAGGTCGCCTGACCGGCCCAATCCTTGGTTCTGGCGTCTATAACCGAGGTCGTGATCTTCGGCGCGACCCGGCCGAACTTGGTGCGGTTCTGGGACGTCAGCTCGTCGCGATGGGCGAGGATGCACGCCTTCGCGTCGCTGCCCTCGATGGAGCGCGCCACAACGGCGGAGAGCGCGATCGTCTTGCCGAAGCCGGTAGAAGCGATGCTGAGCGTGTTGCCATGATCGCAGAGCGCAGCAAGGCTGCGCTCCACGAAGAGGCTCTGGCGCGGACGAAGGCGCATCTCGCAGCCCCTTACTGCGCCCATGCCGGGCGACCCGGCACAGGTGCGGCGGCAGGTTGCGGCGCAGGCGCAGTATTGGTGGCGGATTGCTGTTGGCCCAGCGACGGTGCCGCGCCCATGGCCTGCGCATAGTCACGATGATCGGGTGTGACGGCGCTGCGGATCTCGTTCTTGTCGTCGCCGCTGGCGTCCGTACCGATGTCGATACGGGCGATGAACTCGATCCCGTCGAGGTCCGCAAAGCCGCTGATGCGTCGCGCCGCCTGCGCCTCGGCCGACATGTCCTTGTCGGAAATCCCCCGCGCCGAGTTCAGCATGCCACGCACGAGGCTGCGGCCCATGTTGGTCCAGTCCGGACCCTTGGGGCTGTAAAGGCCAATCAGCGTGAAGATCTTACGCCGGGCATACTGGCCTTCGGTCACGGTGAACTCGCCGTTGAGATAGACAGCACCTGTCGAGCCGCGCGTGGCATAGCCGCCGGTCCAGCCCTGTGAGGCATCGTCGAACCCGCCCGGGCGGATGGTCAGGCGCACCTTGGCCAGCGTGCCTTTCGGGATAAGGTTGGTGTTGCTTTGCGCGTCGTTGAAATCGTTCCAGGAACCCATGGGGAACCTCCTTCTATTTTCAGGATTGCGGTTGGGATTGGTCGGCACCGGCCGGATCGGCAGGCGGCGGGGCGTAGGTCAGCCGATCCGTCACGGGAGCGGCGGGAGTCCGGATCTTCGCCATCAGGCGGCCGAGATGGGGTTCTTCCACCTGTCCTAGGCGGCCAGAGCGATCCTTGGCAGGAAATCCCCAAGGGTTGATCGTCTGGCAGACAAAGGCGCGATACGGATCACCGCCGTCGGCCTTCAGTTCGGCCATGGTGATCACTTCATCGACGATCCCCGGCAGCTCGAGGCCTGTTTTGGAGCCATCGATCTGCGGCTGGAAAACCTTGCGATTGAAGTCGTCGAGCTTCTCGTCAAGGATCCCAACGAACCACACGTTCTTGGCCCGCGTGTGCTGCAGATGGGTGAGCCAGCCTATCATCTCGCGGCCATGCAGCCCGTAAGCGCCACGCACATCCGGCTTGCCGGTCTTCTCCGACAGCGCCTCGGGCTGGCCCTTGCACCAGCCGAAACAAAGCCGCCCCGCCACAGTGATGGAGTCGACGAAGATGGTGTCGTAGCGATCGAGTTCCGCCGGATCGCCGAAGCGGTCGCAGACGGCGGTATAATGCGCCGGGCTGTAAGGCTGCTCGTCGCGCAGCGCCGGGTTGGGCCCGCCGATGAACACCGCGAAATCCCGGCATTCCGTCCATGTGCGCGGCCGGATGCTGTCTCCCGCCCAGCCCTCGATGGCGAGATCGCCCGCTTCGAGATCCATGAACAGCGTGCGCTTCGGATCGAGGGTCCAGAGCAGCGAGGTTTTCCCAATTCCGCTCTTGCCGAAGATGCAGCCCTTGATGCCGCGCGGCTCGGCCAGCCGTTGGTCAGCGGTGATGATGGGGAGGCTCATTGGTCGGCCCCCTGCGCGAGGATCTCGACCTTCAGCGTGCCGGGACGGACGGTGCGTGCGGGCTCGAATCCTTGCCGGATTGCCTCGGGCCAAGCCGCGTATTTGCGCTCCGGCACCTTGTAAGCGAGATCGACATATTCGGCCGGATCGTCCCCGGCATCGCGGATCCTTGCGACCATGTCGGCAAGCCGGTCCTGATCCCAATCCACCCGCTTCGGCAGATCAGCCACCACGGTGAAATCACCGTCGTCGAAGCGGACGGTGCCGGTGTCCTTGCCCGAAACCTGGCGTTCTTCGGCGGCCCGGGTGGCGTAGCGAACGGCCAGTCCAGCATCGAAGCGGGTCTTGGCAGCCTTGTCGCGCTTCAGGCGTTCGTCGATCTCGCGCTGCAGGATCGCCAGCAACTCGACCGGCAGGGCCGCGATCTCGGCGGCGCTGACGGATAGCAGATCGTCGGGCGTGGGCGTGTTTTCTGGGAATGGCATGAAAGTGTCTCCGTGATCGGTGAAAAAAGATTGAAATGCGGGCATCACGCGGCCTCCTGTTCCGCGAGCAGCAGCTCGGACAGGGAGACGGCGGCGGCTTTGGGCTTGGGTCTGGCGACGGCGATGTAGGCGAACTGGTCAGGCCCCACGCGCTCCTGGACGAGATGCACGAGGCCCAGTTCGGCGGCCCAGAAGGCCCGCGATCCAAGACCGCGCAACGCGGCACGCGCCGCATCCGACAGCTTTGAGAACATCGGGAAGACGTCGAGCACCAGAAAGCCGCGATGGTATTCCAGCCGGTCGCCGGGAACGGCCTGCGCCACCCATGCGCAGAACTCGATCTCGGACAGCGGTCGGCTGGCGCGGACCGTGATGAAGGGTGTGGTTCCCATGAACATGATCTCCTCCTTTTCCCTCTACTCAGGCCGCTGCTGCATCGTCCCAGCGGGGACCGAGGCCGCTTCGGTGTCTTGGTTTGAGGCGTTGTGCTGCTCGTCCGGCTGGCCCGCTTCGGCGTCGGCGTAGACCGCCACGAGAGGCGTCCCATCCTGGTGGGCACCGGCATTTTCGATGCGGTAGGCACGCTGGTTCTTCAGGATTTCCGGCAGCTCCCAGCGGCGGTAGAGGCCGGGGATGCGCTTGAGGTCTGCGGACAAGAGGTCGGCTTTGCTGATCATGCTGGTCGACTTTCGGTTTGAGTGGGGCGCGCGGTGGCGTCTGAATGGGAAAAGCCACCGCGCCGCAGGGATCGGGACATCCGGTCAGCGAAATTCTTGCAGGACGTCGCGCAGACGCCGGGTCGCCCGCTGATAGCGTTTGCGCGTCGCCGCCTCGGACAGCCCCATCTCGGATGCGACCTCAGCCTGGGAGAAACCGTCGATGGCCACACGGATCACCAGATCCGCATCCGTGCCGATGATGCGGACCAGATCGCCGTGGAGCAGTCCGGGGCTGGCAGTGGCCTGTGACACTCCCCCGTCAATCGGGATATCGTCCGTATCGGTCTCGCTGCGCAGGTACTGGTGCCGGTCCTCGCGCTGACGCGTTCTGATCAGGTCGCGCTCGATGTTCCGCAGGATGGTTGCCGCGATCCAGTTGACCCGCCGCAGGTCCAATCCCCGAATGGTTTCCGAGGCCCGTGCGAGGATTTCGGATGCAACCTCATCGCCGGTGCCGATCCTGCGCCAGATCGATCTGCGCCGAACGGCATCCAGCCCCGGCCAGAGCGCCAGCAGCATAAGCGTCAGGGCACAATCGGAGGCCGCGCCGCCGGACTGCGCGGCCGTGACCAGTGCAACCAGCAACCGATTTTTGTCGTCTGGCGCACGGCAACCGACGTGCAGCGTGTCCAGCACTGCGGCCGGATCAGCGAAATGCGCGAGCGGCCCGCTGCTGCGCCGGAGATCATCGAAGGTGTGTTGAAAAACAAGAGTTGAAGAAGAAAACATGAGGTGATCACGGATCTCGTGCCACGCGATAGACATTGGACGCCTGCCTTGCGGCCAGGCGTCCGGCGCCTTTTTGTGGCCAGGTCAGGACGTCACGCGTCTCTGCGGTTTCTGGGAGTTGGGTGGATGCGCGCGTCAGCGCGCGGGTACGGTCGCGTGGTTCAGCGTGCCGCAGCCGCGGCATGTGGCCTGAACCGGAAAGCCGACGAGATACTCGTGCCCCCGCGCGAAACGCAGGTGCATCCGGCTGTCACGGCAAACGCCGAGCAGCTTGTCACAGCGCGTGCAGCGCCATTCCGAGTTGGAGGTGGTGGGCTTGGTCTTCGCGGCGCCGGACCAGCTCGTCGGGGCTGCCTGGCGCGAGGGAAAGGGAGTCGGCATTGAGGTGCTCCTCTGTTCGAGTGAGCACCCCTACTGACTGGCCGAATCGGAGATGGTCAGACCCCCCAAAGGGAGATCAAACGGAGATGGGTTCCTCGCACAGAGCCCAATATGCGCGGCGTGGCGAGTACAGGTACCGGGCGTTCACCTCGGCCCATTCGTCCCCAAATAGCTGAGGCAGCTGGGAAAAACCGGCATAGTCCTTCAGAACTGCAAGCTTCACGCCGTTTTCACGATCACGATGGGCCATGTAGAGACGCTCGAAGAGCTTCACCTTTTTCGCCCCTATGACGATGCGGGGATCCTGACCAGGCACGGTGATCTGAGCGGCGTCATTGCCTTGTTTGCGGAAGTGGATCGCCGCGCCCCGCGCAGCCGGGTCGATCGCAGCCTCGTAGGAGGAACGCACCGCATCCGCGTCGATCATGCCGGCATCGGCATCGATGTGATCCCTGAGGCTCAGGACGACGTGGCAACCTAGATAGGGAAAGCGCACGTCTTGTGGCACGAAAACGATTCCGCGCACGCGGTTGCCTTCGCCTCGGACGAGACGGTCGGAGGCCTCCAGCAATCTGTCGACCGACGTTGCGCGCGCGAGGAAGATCGGTGCGTCGGCCAGCCCGATACTTGCGACACCCACCTGATGGAGATGGTCGGCCATCTCGCGCACGCGACCTTTCAGGCCCGTTGGCTTGAGCAAGTCGCGCAGCGCGTCTCGCAAGTAGTCGAAGCGGATCTCGTACTCAGAGACGTCCTCTGCCGGGATCGTCGAACCCGTTCCACCTTCGATCAGCGTCAGTGTTGCCTCGTCGCTCGAGCCGTCGCGCTCGACGTTGTGAACGACCTCGCCAAGCTCATCGTCTTCGAACAGGATGACATCCGACCATCCCTTGCGTGTCAGGAAGCCGGCGCCGGTCAACTCGTCGGCGGCGATTCCAAGTTCATCAAGAGATCGGCCGGACGCCTTTTCGTTGGCGAAATCGTATAGCGACAGCAGCTGTGGAAGTTTCTCCTTGCGCTGCGGCTTCGAAAGGTCGCCGATGCGTTCCATCACGCCCCAAGCTTCAAGGAGATCATATCCCAGCTCTCGCTTGGCGGGGTCCCGCTCGCTCTGAATGTTCGACTTGTTCCTGCCGAAGACGTCGAACTGCAAGATGGCCTTGCGCTCGCGCCCATCCACATGCTCGATCCGGAAGCGGACCTTCGTGACATAACCGCCGCCCGCTTTCGGAATGATTGCCCCGAAAACGCTGCGGGCGATTGCGTCTATGTCGTCCTCCGGGGCGACACTGAGGGTCACCTTCCGAGACCAATCACCCAGCGCGACCTGAACTTCGATTATGCCGGCCTTCTTGACCCGATGGGCTTCTTCATCGGGTATCGGCAGCTTGAGTGAGTTCCGGAAGCGCGACAGATTGTAGGTCTTCTGGGTGAGGGGCTTGTTTGAAATGTCGTGCTTCAGAGTATCTGCGGCGAACAGGTTGGCGACGATCTTGCGTTCCACCCTGTCGCGCGAACACACCTCGATCCGTCGCCGGGCATGTGAATAGACCAGCAGCATCTCATCAGGTGGGCGGAAATAGAGCAGCTTCGTCGACTTATCCGGCTGGACGGTCTTTTGGCTCGCGTAGGCGCCGAAAAAGGTGACAGCCAGCAGTACATCCTGACTTTCACCGTTTTCGGCGGGCAGGTCGACAGCCTCCACCTTGCAACCATCTTCATGCTGCAGGCGCTCCGCGATTTCCGTAGAGAGCGCATCATGGTCGACACCCGCGGCAGCGAGGGGAATCGAAGCATCTATCGACCACGCCTCGTAAAGCGTTCCGTGCTCGCGGTAGACCCGCACCTGCATTGCGCGCTCAGCGGCCTCGAACAGCGCAATGGCATGGAGGTAGGCCCAAAGGCTCCTGGCGACCTCATCGCGCTGCGCCTTCAACCCTTCCTTCGCAGCGAACCGTGGGTCTTCGGCGAGCCGACGCAGCATCGCATCTGGCGTCTTGTCGGTCATCAGCATGACGCGACGGGCCTCGATCTCTATCAGGTTAATTCGGTCGCTCTTCAGAGCCTTCAGAGCTTCCGCCATTTTTTCGCTACGGATCTGATCTTCAGCATCTGCGGGCACAGCGGCCATTGCATCGCTCAGAAATACCGAAAACTGGGAGTGCGAAAGAAACTCGCTGATCAAATGGATTGGGGATTCAATAAACAGGCGCGAAAGCTCCGGCGCCCCGCGAAACAATGACCTAGCCACCTTGCCCTCCTACTTGCTGTCCTCACTACACTTTGCGGAGCGCCAGTCTGACGATTCAATCGAACAAAACAAGACCGAAGCGCAACCGGAAGCGGCAGCGGCACCCACCATGATCGTTTCTGGAGCGATGTCCCGATCCCGTGCGGCAGATGGCTTTTTACGGATGAAGCCACTGCTGAACGGACTCGCCCCGCATGAAACGTCCCAATCCGCTCCCGTCCGACCAGATGACCGCCGCCGAGCGCCGCGCCGAACTGTGCGGTCTGCTGGCGCTCGGTCTGGTTCGGCTGCTCGGGCAAGATATGCGCGAAGTATCTGACAATACTGGAGAACGTTGCCTACACTATCCCGACGACCAATGCCGTCATGCAACTCCAACTCACCGGAGAAACGCATGAACAAGCCCGATCCCATCCCCGCGCGCCTGGCCGCACTGAAATCCATGTCCGTCACCCAGTTGAAGTCGGAGTGGCAGACGATCTTCGACACAGCGGCACCGAACAACAGCCGAGCGTTCCTCGAGACCCGGTTGGCCTACCGCATTCAGGAGCTGACCTATGGCGGCCCCGATCATCAAACCCGGCGCATGCTGGACCTTCTGGCCGACGAGGTCGGCGGCACCCTGACGCGCAAGAGCCAGATCGCCGATCCTCGCAATCCCGTGGTCGGCACGAGGCTGATCCGCGAATGGAACGGGGTCGAGCACACGATCACGGTCTTGCGGGACGGGTTCGAGTGGCAGGGGCGACCCTACAAATCCTTGTCTGCGATTGCGCGGGCGATCACCGGGACGCGCTGGAATGGCTACCGCTTTTTCGGGTTGCGCGAACGAAAGCGGGGGAATGATTGATGGATCAACGCGCAACTCCAATTCGCCGCCAGCGCTGCGCTATCTACACGCGCAAATCCTCCGAGGAAGGGCTGGAGCAGGAATTCAACAGCCTGCACGCCCAGCGAGACGCCTGCGAGGCCTACATCGCCAGCCAGCGCTCCGAGGGCTGGGTGCTGGTCCGCGATCAGTATGACGACGGCGGCATCTCGGGCGGGACGCTCGAACGGCCCGGCCTCAAGCAGCTTCTGGCCGACATCGAGGACGGCCTGATCGATGTGGTGGTCGTCTACAAGATCGACCGCCTGTCGCGGTCGCTGATGGACTTCTCGAAGCTGGTCGAGGTGTTCGACCGGAACGGCGTGACCTTCGTGTCGGTGACGCAGTCCTTCAACACGACGACGTCCATGGGGCGGCTGACGCTGAACATCCTGCTCAGCTTCGCCCAGTTCGAGCGTGAGGTCACAGCCGAGCGCATCCGTGACAAGGTCCGCGCCTCCCGCATGAAGGGGATGTGGATGGGCGGCTATGTCCCGCTCGGGTACGATGTAAAGGACCGCAAACTCGTGGTGAACGAGGAAGAGGCCGCCACCGTGCGGGGCATCTTCGAACGGTTCGTCGAGGTCGGGTCAGCGACCGTGCTGGCCCGCGAACTGCGCCGCAAGGGGCTCCGCAACAAGCAGGGTACGTTGGTCGACAAGGGATACCTCTACAGGGTGCTGGTGAACCGCGTCTATCGCGGCGATGCGGTCCACAAGGGCAAGGCCTATCCCGGCGAGCATCAGGCCATCATCAATGAGCGGCTGTGGGATCAGGTCCATGCCATCTTTCGGGAAAGCCCGCGAAAACGGGCCAACAACAGTCGCGCGCAAGCGCCTGCGTTGCTCAAGGGGCTGATCTTCACGGCCACGGGCGCCGCCATGACTCCGAGCAGCACGAAGAAGGGCGCGCGGCGATACCGGTACTACGTCTCGATGGACGTCATCAAGAATCGCGAACCCAGCGATGAGAGCATCCCGCGACGCCTTCCTGCCGACCTCGTCGAAGCGGCCGTGGTGACCGAGTTGCGGCGGGTGATGCGCGCCCCGTCGATCACGGCGCAGGTCATCGCCCACTTGGTGCGCGAGGGTCACGCCTTCGCCGAGGCCGACGTGATCTCCGCGCTGCAGACGTTCGATGACGTCTGGGGCCAGCTGTTCCCTGCAGAGCAGACCCGGATCGTGCAGTTGCTGGTGCGCCGGGTCACCGTGACGTCCGAGGGGCTGGTGATTGATGTCCGGACCGACGGCGTCTCGGGCGTCATGCGCGACATGATGGCCCCACGAAAGAAGGTGGCGGCGGAATGATGAAACACGACGAGTCCATCCAGATCTTCGTGCCGCTCAAGGTTCGCAAGCAGAACGGGCGGCCGAAGATCATGCCGCCCGCCACCTATCTGCCCAGCGAAGACCGGACGCAGGATCCGCATATCCTGCGCGCCATCGGCCGGGCGTGGGGCTGGCGGCGACGCATGGAGGCTGGCGAGTTCAACACGGTCACCGATCTGGCGAAAGCCGTGGGGCTGGCCGAACGCCATGTCAGCCGACAACTGCGGCTCGCCTATCTCGCGCCGGGGGTCGTCAAGCGCTTGGTTTACAAGCGCGAGGTGCCCGCCGTGACCCTGTTGAAACTGACCGATGTCGCGGCCTTGCCGTGGCACGAACAGCCGGAGCGGGTGTTCGACTGACCCTCATTGAAAGCTCGCCTGAAACGTCGTCGCAGTCAGCGACACATGCGCGTCCAGCGGCGGGTGCAGCTCGAACGCCTTCGGCTCGCGTGAGAAGTTCCACAGCCGGAACAGGCGCCATTCCGACCGTCGCTCCTCGGCCACGGCCAGCTCGTTGCGGGTGACATGGAAGGGCGTGCGCTCCCATCCGTTCGTCGTCTTGACCTCGATTAGCCGGGGCAGACCGTCCGGGGCGAAACTCGCGATGTCGTAGCCCGCCCCGTCGCCATCCTCCTCCGACACCCACCGCACCTTGCGCGCCAGATCGCCCCGTCCTGCCGTCCGCAATGCCGCGCGCTCATGCGCCAGCACGCGCTCCTCGCCCGCGCGACCAAGGGCCCGGTTGCGCTCGTCCCGGCCCGCCACGTCGAACTTGCGGGCGATGTGCAGCATCTGGTCCAGTTCCTGCGGAGGCGGCTGGTTCGACAACGTCGGCGGCGGCCCGATCCAGATCTGCACCGCCTCGCGTAGGCCAGCGCCGGGTTGCAGCCCAGGTTGGCGCCCGAGCCAGGCCGGGTTCAGCGCCAGCCACCGCGCCACGGCATCCACCAAGGTCATCTGGAAGTTGAACGCGGGCTTGTAGCCGGGGATCCAATCCTCGCCGAGCCCCTTCAGCACCGCGCTGATGTTCTGGTGCTTGAACTCGACGGACCCCTCGGACCGGTCGTTCAGCAGCGGCAGCAGCGCGCGGCGATGCTCGGCCTTGCTGTAGCGGCGCGCAGAGATGTCGTCGGCCAGCATCGCGAAGTAATCCGCGACGATCAGGTCATTCTCTTCATCCGTCCAGGGACCATTCGACATTGCGCCAGGCTATGGGCACGAAGTGTGTTTGTCATCAGAGACTTCCGGCAGGGCCTTGGCTCGCTTCGGACGCTTCCGCCGGACTTGGGGATCGGCCGCCACGGAGCCGTCCTTCTGGCCGCCCTGCGCCTTCGTGTCCGTCTCCGTCACCGGATTAGCTCGCGAACGGGACGACCCCATGAGCTCCGCAACCCATTGGAAATGCGAGGATGTTTTGCGCCGTCCCATGACCTTCGAGGGGCGCTCGAATAGAGACACGGGGCATTCGGAGACCCGTTCTGCGTCAAGCGTCCAGTCTCCGAAGGGCGGATAGCCCTGCCAACGCCCTTTGAAACAAAAAGAAAAAAGGCCGCGATGGGGGCCCATAGTCGGATTCGGCATTTGAATGTGGCGGAGGAGGTGGGATTCGAACCCACGGTACGCTCTCACGCACGCCGGTTTTCAAGACCGGTGCAATCGACCACTCTGCCACTCCTCCGGCCCGGATGCTCCTACAGCGCCGCGCACGATTCTGAAAGATGTTGTTTCGCGTGGAAAATCGCCCATGCCGCGCCTGCGCACTTTTCACGTCGCGGGTGAGGCGCTAGACTGTGCGCGGGATCATGCCGGAATAACGAGCGGCGCGACCGGAAAACCGGCGCAGGCCGGGTGGGCGTGAGCTACAGGCAAGGGGCAGAACATGACATATGCGATTGGGGGCGGACGGGCACCGTGGTGCCGTTTGATGCTGGCGGGGCTTGGTCTCGCGGTGCTGGCCGGATGCGATGAGAATGGCAATTTCTCGCTCCAGCCCGATACGCGCGGCGGTGAAGTCCCGGCGCGTTCCGGCAGTTCGGTCAAGCTGGTGGAGCGCGATGTCGAGGCTCCGGATGTGTTTCAGGTCACCGACATGGGCCTGTGGGACGGTCGCCCGTCGCTTGGCGGGGTCTGGGTGGCGCATCCTGACGTGAAAGAGCCCGAGCGGGTGATCATCCGCAACACGTCGAATTCGAATTTTGTGATCGGCGCACTGTTCCGGCGCGAGCGCGAGACGCCGGGGCCTGCGTTGCAGGTGTCATCGGATGCCGCCGCCGCCCTTGGCATGCTGGCAGGCGCGCCGACACAGCTCAACGTCACGGCCCTGCGGCGCGAAGAAACTCCGGTCGCACCAGAACCCGAGGCGGAGGCCGCGACTGAACCGCTCGCCGAGACGCAGGGCATCGAAGAAAGTGCGCTTGACCCGGTCGCGGGCGCCGCCGCGGCCATCGAGGCCGCCGAAGCGCAGGCTGAGACCGCAGCCGCCCCCGCCCCGGTCGAGACGCCCAAACCGCGCCCCGCACCGCGTGCATCTGCGCTGGAAAAGCCGTTTATCCAGGTCGGTATATTCAGTGTTGAGGAGAACGCTCAGAACACTGCCACCGCGATGCGGCAGGCGGGGATGGTGCCCACCGTGCTGGAACAGTCTTCACAGGGCAAGGCGTTCTGGCGGGTCATCGTCGGTCCCGTCACCAGCACGTCGGAGCGCGGCACCGTACTGAAAAAGATTCAGGGGATCGGCTTTGACGATGCCTATCCCGTCACCAACTGATCAATGGAGGTGAGCATGCGCCTGATCCGCCCTATCCTTGCCGGTCTTCTGGGGCTGATGCTGGCCTGGCCCGCCGCCGCTTTCGAGACGAGCGCGCGCGCAGCTTATGTGGTCGATGTCACCACCGGCACGGTTCTGCTCAACAAGAACGCCGACACGCCGCTGCCGCCCGCCTCGATGTCCAAACTGATGACGCTCTATGTGGCCTTCGAGGCGGTGCGCAGCGGACGCTTGTCGCTGGATGAACGCCTGCCGGTTTCGCAGCATGCCATGAGCTATGGTGGCTCAACCATGTTTCTCGACACCACTGACCGCGTGAGCGTCGAGGATCTGTTGCGCGGGATCATCGTGCTGTCGGGCAATGACGCCTGCGCGGTGATCGCCGAGGCGCTGAGCCCTGATGGCACCGAGGCCGGGTTCGCCCGTTTCATGACGCAGCGCGCGCAGCAGATGGGCATGACCAATTCGGTGTTCAAGAATTCCAACGGCTGGCCTGCCGATGGCCATGTCATGAGCATGCGTGATCTGGCGTTGCTGGCGCGGAACATCATTCAGGACTTTCCAGAATTCTACGAGATGTTCGCCGAGCGCGAGTACCGCTTCGACGGGCGTGCGCCGAGCAATATCAACAATCGCAATCCGCTTCTGGGTCTGGGCATCGGGGCGGACGGGCTCAAGACCGGGCACACGCAGGAGGCGGGATATGGCCTCACAGGCTCGGCACGGCAGGGTGACCGCCGGGTGATCTTTGCGATTTCCGGCCTCGACAGTGCCTCCGCCCGTGCCCGAGAATCCGAGGCGATCGTCAATTGGGCGTTTCGCCAATTCGCGCGCAAATCCGTGGTGAAGGCCGGAGACGAGGTGGCGCGCGCGCCGGTCTGGATGGGCGAGGCGCAGAGCGTGGGGCTGACCCCGGCCGAGGACGTCGAAACGCTTTTGCCGGTGTTGGGCGGCGATCAGGTTGCGGCACAGGTGGTCTTTACCGGCCCCGTGCGTGCGCCTGTGGCAGCGGGCGATCAACTGGCTGAATTGGTTCTGACACCCGAGGGGCTGCCCGAGACGCGGGTGCCGCTGGTGGCTGCCGAAGCCGTTGCGCAGGGCGGGTTCGTGACCCGTTTGCGGGCGGTCTCGGGGTTGTTGATCAAACGGTTGCAGGAAGGTCCCGAGGGCGCGCTTTGAGCGGGTCGGGCCTGTTCATTAGTTTCGAGGGCATCGACGGGTCGGGCAAGTCCACGCAGGCGCGCCTGCTGGCCGAACATCTGCGCGAGCGTGGCCGCGACGTGGTGCTAACCCGCGAGCCGGGCGGCAGTGCCGGGGCCGAAGAGATCCGCCGTCTGGTGCTGGAGGGCGACAAGGATCGCTGGTCGCCCGAGACCGAGCTTTTGCTCTTTACAGCGGCTCGGCGTGACCATCTGGAACGGGTGATCTTGCCTGCGATTGCCGCCGGTCAGGTGGTGATCTGCGACCGTTTCGCCGACAGCACGCGGATGTATCAGGGCCTTGGTCGCGCCGACCTGCGCGGGATGGTCGATCAGCTGCACGAGTTGATGATCGGGCGCGAGCCGGATGTGACGGTGCTGATCGACATTGCGCCCGATGTGGGGCTGGGCCGCGCTCTGTCGCGCGGCGGCGGCGAGGAACGGTTCGAATCCTTCGGAGAAGGGCTGCAGGCGCGGATGCGCGACGGTTTTCTGGCTTTGGCCAAGGAATTCGCGGCGCGTTTCGTGGTGATCGACGGGGGCCGCGGGATGGAGGCGGTTGCCGGGGATGTGGCGCACGCGGTGGAGGCGCGGCTGCCATGAGTGACGAGTTCCTGCCAGATCCTGATCGCGTCGAAGGCGCGCCGCACCCGCGCGAGACCGCGCGTCTGATCGGGCAGGGGGCCGCAGAGACGGAATTCCTTGATGCGTTCAACAGTGGGCGGCTGCATCATGGCTGGCTGATCACTGGGCCGCGCGGGGTGGGCAAGGCGACCTTTGCCTGGCGGTTGGCGCGCTTTCTGCTGGCCAATCAGGAGACGCAGGGTGACGGGCTTTTCGGGGCGCCGCCGCCGCCCGCGTCGCTGGATGTGGAGCCCGAGCACCCTGTTGCGCGGCGCATGCTCGCGCTGTCGGAGCCGGGGCTTTTCCTGCTGCGACGTGGTCCCAATGACAAGGGCGACCGACTCGCCGCCGAAATCCGGGTGAGCGAGGTGCGCAAGCTGGGCAATTTCTTCGCGCTGTCCTCGGCGGATGGCGGGCGGCGTGTGGTGATCGTCGATGCGGCGGATGAGCTCAACACGCAGGCCGCCAATGCGATCCTCAAAATGCTGGAAGAGCCGCCCGCGCGCACAATTCTCTTGCTCGTTTCACATCAACCCTCTGGCCTTTTACCGACGATCCGCTCGCGGTGCCGCACGCTGCGGCTGGCCCCGCTCGGCCCCGAGGACATGGCCACTGCGCTCGAACAGGCGGGCATCGCGCTTGAGGGCGATCCTCTGGCGCTTGCGGAACTGTCGGGTGGCTCGGTCGGGGCTGCGGTGCGGCTGCTCAATCTGGGCGGTCTCAAGACCTATTCGGAGCTTGTCGGCCTGATGGAGAGCCTGCCGCGCCTTGATCGCGCGCGCGCGCTGAAGCTGGCCGAGGCGGCGGCGATGCGAGGTGCGGAAGAGCGGCGAGACCTGCTGTTTTCCTTGACCGATCTCTTCATGATCCGCCTCGCGCGCACCGGCGCGACCGGTCATCCGCCGGGGGCAGAGGCCGCCCCGGGTGAGGCCGCGTTGCTCTCGCGTCTTGCGCCTGATCCGCAGCGCGCGCGGGAATGGGCGGATTGCGCGCAAGAGATCGGCGCGCGGGCGCGGCATGGCCGGGCGGTCAACCTTGACCCTGCCAGCCTAGTCCTAGATACGGTGTTCAGAATTCAGCAAACCGCGAAGGGCTGAGCGCCCGCCGAGGGAGAGGCATGAGCACCGATATCCGCATCACCGACAGCCATTGCCACCTCGATTTTCCCGACTTCGACACCGAGCGTGACGATGTGATCGCCCGCGCAGTGAAGGCGGGCGTGACACGTATGGTGACGATCTGCACCAAGCTGCGGCAAGAGCCACAGGTGCGCGCCATTGCCGAGGCGTATCCGGAGGTGTTCTACGCCGCCGGAACGCATCCGATGAGCGCCGCCGCCGAGCCGATGGCGTCGGTGGAGGAGTTGGTGGCGCTCGCCGCGCATCCGAAATTCGTGGGCATCGGCGAGAGCGGGCTCGACTACCACTACACCGCCGAGAGCGCCGAGGTGCAACAGCAGAGCCTGCGCATCCATATCGCGGCGGCGCGGGAAATCGGGCTGCCTCTGATCATCCATGCCCGCGATGCCGACGAGGACATGGCGCGCATTCTGACCGAGGAATGTCGCAACGGGGCATACACTTGCGTCATGCATTGCTTTTCTTCGGGGCCGGATCTGGCCAAGGCGGCGATCGATCTCGGGTTTTACCTGTCGATGTCGGGCATCGCGGCCTTTCCCAAGAGCCAGGCGCTGCGCGACATCTTCGCGGCCGCCCCGGTGGACCGCATATTGGTCGAGACCGACGCGCCCTATCTCGCGCCGCCGCCCTATCGCGGCAAGCGCAATGAGCCATCCTATACCGTGCATACCGCGCAAAAGGGGGCCGAGGTGTTCGGCATGGAGTGGCCAGAATTCGCCGCGCAGACCGAGGCCAATTTCGAGCGGCTGTTCACCAAGGCGGTGCTGTGATGGGCGAGTTGCGCTTTACCATTCTCGGCTGCGGCTCTTCGGGCGGTGTGCCGCGCCTTGGTGGGCATTGGGGCGATTGCGACCCGTCTGAGCCGCGCAATACGCGCCGGCGCTGTTCCATGCTGATCGAGCGCGAGACAGAAGGCGGTGTGACCCGCGTGCTGATCGACACGTCGCCCGACCTGCGTGCGCAGCTGCTGGATGCGGGCATAGGCGCGCTCGATGCGGTGGTTTATACCCATGCCCATGCCGATCACGTGCATGGCATCGATGACCTCCGGATGATCGTGTTCAACATGCGCCAACGCCTGCCGGTCTATGCCGATGGTGACACGCAGAACGCGCTTTATTCGCGCTTCGGCTATGCCTTCACCCAGCCCGAGGATAGCCCCTATCCGCCGATCCTCGACATGCACACGATTGATGGCCCTTTCGAGATCGAAGGGGCTGGGGGTGCTATTCCGCTCTCCCCGTTTCAGGTCGGGCATGGCTCTATTGATGCGCTTGGCTTTCGGGTGGGGGATCTGGCCTACCTGCCCGATGTGGCCGAGATCCCCGAAGCGGTCTGGCCCACACTTCAGGGGCTTGATTGCTGGGTACTCGACGCGCTGCGGCGCACGCCGCACCCGACGCATGCGCATCTTGAACTGGCGCTTGAATGGATCGCGCGGGCGGCCCCGCGCCGTGCGGTGCTGACCAACATGCATATCGACCTCGACTACCGGACCGTCGCCGACGAGACGCCTGAACATATCACCCCGGCCTATGATGGGATGATCATCCGCTACGCGGTCTGATGCGATGCAGGCGCTGATCGAAGTCATCCTGCCGGTCTTTCTGGTGATCGGCTTTGGCTATCTCGCGGTCTGGCGCGGCTGGTTCAGTCAGGCGGGGGTCGAGGGGCTGATGACCTTCACCCAGAAATTCGCCATTCCCTGCCTGCTCTTCGCCGCTATCGCAAGACTCGATCTGGGGCAGAATTTTGAATGGCGGTTGCTTCTCAGCTTCTACGCGGGGGCGCTGTCGGGGTTCCTTCTAGGCCTCTTGGGCGGCAGGTTCCTGTTTGGCCGCTCGTGGGAGGACGCGGTCGCCATTGGCTTTTGCGGGCTCTTTTCCAACTCGGTCCTGCTGGGCTTGCCGATCATGGAACGCGCTTACGGGGTTGATGCGCTTTCGGCCAATTTCGCGATCATAGCGATCCATTCGCCCTTTTGCTACGGCATCGGCATCACCGTGATGGAGGTTGTGAAGGCGCGCGGGCAGGCGGGGATCACGGTCGTGGGCAAGGTGCTGCGTGCGATGTTCTCGAACACGCTGATCATGGGGATCGGCGCGGGGTTCGCCGTCAATCTCTCGGGGTTGCCGTTGCCGGGGCCGTTCAATGATGCGGTTGACCTGATGGTGCGCGCGGCGCTTCCGGCGGCGCTCTTTGGGTTGGGGGGTATCCTTGTGCAATACAAGCCCGAGGGCGATATGCGGGTGATCCTCTATGTCTGTGCCGCCTCGCTATTGGCGCATCCGCTGGTCACCTACGGGATCGGGCGGGGGCTTGGCCTGTCGGTCGATGCGCTGCGCTCGGCGGTGATGACGGCGGCGATGGCGCCGGGGGTCAACGCTTATATCTTCGCCAATATCTACGGCCATGCCAAGCGGGTGGCGGCGTCGAGCGTGTTGATCTCGACGGCGCTGACGGTGGTGACGGCTTGGCTGTGGCTGCAAGTGCTTCCTTAGAAAGCACTTTTCCAGTTTTGCCCGTGCTTCGCCGACTCACTCCGTCTTTAGCGGTGCGCCTCCGGCGAAGCTGTTGCCGTTCACGTAATCGCAAGGAGCGTCCTGCATTTCCAGGTGAAGTCCGTTGCCGTCGAAGGGGTGCGCGCGGGCGAGGGCCTCATCCACGTCGATGCCGAGGCCGGGGGTGTCGGGCGGGGTGATGAAGCCGTCCTCGACCGTGATACCGCCCTTGATGAGCGCGCTGTGAAACGGCGTTTCGATGGTCTCGGCCATCAAGATGTTGGGGATGGAGGTGGCGAGGGCCACATTCGCTGCCCATTCCACGGGTCCGGCATAGAGGTGGGGGGCGAGTTGCGCGTTATGGGCCTCGGCGATGGCGGCGACCTTTTTCATCTCCCATATCCCGCCTGCGCGGCCAAGGGCGGGTTGCAGGATTTCGGCGGCACCCGCGCGCAGGACGGCGGCGAATTCGGCCTTGGTGGTCAGCCGCTCTCCGGTGGCCACGGGGATGCGCACGGCCCGGGCCACACGGGCCATTTCTTCAATGTTATCAGGGGGTATGGGCTCTTCATACCAGAGCGGAGAGTAGGGCTCCAGCGCCTGTCCGAGGCGGATGGCGCCGGCGGTGGTGAACTGCCCGTGGGTCCCGAAGAGAAGGTCGGCGCGGTCGCCCACGGCCTCGCGGATGGCACGGCAGAAGGCCACCGACATGGTGATGTCGGGCATCGCGGGCATATGCCCGCCGCGCATCGTGTAGGGGCCGGCCGGATCGAATTTTATCGCGGTATATCCGCGACTTACGCAGTCGAGCGCACTCTCGGCGGCCATCTCGGGGGAGGTCCAGAATTGGCTCAGATCGTGGTGCGGCAGGGGGTAGAGATAGGTATAGGCGCGGATGCGGTCGTTCATCCGGCCGCCGAGCAAGGCCCAGACCGGACGGTCGCGCGCCTTGCCCAAGATGTCCCAACAGGCGATTTCCAGCCCGGAAAACGCACCCATCACGGTCAGATCGGGGCGCTGCGTGAAGCCCGAGGAATAGGCACGGCGGAACATAAGTTCAATGTTTTCAGGGCTTTCACCTGCCATGTGGCGCGTGAACACGTCCTCGATCACGGCGCGCATCGCGTCCGGTCCGACCGAGGCGGCGTAGCATTCGCCCCAGCCGGTGATGCCGTCATCGGTGGTCAGTTTCACCAGGATCCAGTAGCGCCCGCCCCAGCCGGGGGCGGGAGGCGAGGTCACGATGATGTCGAGGTCTTGCAGTTTCATGGCGGTCTCCGGGGGGGCTGATTTTGCCGGTCGGTATCGTGTCGGTATTACGTCGGTATCGCGTCGGTGCCGATGTCGTCAGTCGAACACGATCACGTTGCGCTTGGCAGATCCGGTCTTGGTGTCGGCGATGGCCTCGTTGATCTGGTCGAGCCGCCAGCGGCCCGAGATCAGCTCGTCGAGTTTCAGCCGCCCCTGTTCGTAGAGATCGACCATCCACGGGATGTCGCGGCGGATCACAGCCTCGCCCATCTTGGAGCCGACAAGCGCCTGACCCATGGCGGCGAAATTGGCCGCCTCGTAGCGGCTCTCGGCGCCGGTATGGGGCATGCCGACCATGATCATCCGGCCCCCGCCCGCGAGGTAGCGCGGCGCCTCGTCATAGGCGCGCGCGACCCCCACGGTGACGAGCACCGCGTCGGCCCCGCGCCCCATCGCCTCTTTCGCCGCGCGCCACGGCTTGTCCTCGGTGGCAAGCACGCCGTCGGTCGCGCCGAACTCTCGCGCGATGGCAAGTTTCTCTTGGTTCATGTCCACCGCCACGATACGCCGCGCGCCTGCGATGCGCGCGCCCTGAATGGCGTTGAGGCCGACACCGCCCGCACCGATCACCACCACGTCCTGCCCTGCGCGCAGATGTGCCGCGTTGACCACCGCGCCGACGCCGGTGATCACCCCGCAGGCCAGCAATGAGGCCGCCGCCATGTCGATGCCTTCGGGCAGTTTCACAACCTGGCTGTGATGCACCACGACCTTTTCGGCGAAGGCCCCGCAGGCCATGGCCTGATGCAGCTTGCCGCCATCCGTGGTCGTGAGGGGGCCGTGATCGCCGTCATAGGGCGTCTCGCAACCCGTGGGCCGCCCGCTGCCGCAGCTGGGGCATTGGCCGCAGGCGCGGATGAGGGTGACGACGACCGGGTCGCCCGCGTTCAGCCCTGTGACACCGGCCCCGATGCCGCGCACCCGGCCCGCCGCCTCGTGGCCGTAGACCGCCGGGAGAGATCCGCCCCAGCCGCCATCGGCATAGGAAATGTCCGAATGACAGATCGCCACGGCGTCGAGATCGACGAGGACCTCGCCCGCCTCGGGCGCGCGCAGGTGGACGTCCTCGACGGTGAGCGGAGCGCCGAATGTATGGCAGACGGCGGCCTTGATGGTGTGCATGAATTTCTCCCGCGTTTTTTCACAGGTGAGGGGGATTCGGGGGAGGGTTCAAGGGCAATTTTGTGGGGGTGTGGGTTGGGCTGGGGTGTGGGTTGGCCTTGAGCGGACCTTGGATCAAAGCACCCGCGCGATACGCGGTCGAAGACCGCCGCGCATCGACGGGCCGCCCCGACGGCACGGCGATTTGGCTGCAACCTGCGCATTGCTTGGATGTTTTCCTGACTTGGCAGAGATAAAGGTCTGCCGAACCAACCTTGGATCGCCGCACCGCGGCCCGTCGATGCGCGGCTCACGTCTATGCCCGCTCAAGGTCAATAACCCCAAACATCAGCGCTATGGCGGCGTTGCGCGCAGATGCCCCGTGGCGTCGATGAAATCAACAAGGCAGGCGGCATAATCGGCGGGTGCGTCCACGGGTGGCACATGCCCGGTACCGCGCAGCAGGCGGAATTGCGAGCCGGGGATGAGATCGACGGTTTCACGCACGAGATCGGGCGGGGTGGAGCCGTCCTCGGCCCCCGCTATCCCGAGGGTGGGGATGCGCAGCCCCGAGGTGGGTGTATAGAAATCGGTGCCCGAAATGGCGGCGGCGCAGCCCGCGTATCCCTCGGGGTCATGGGCGCAGAGATGCTCATACCACGGTTGGTGTTGGCCGGCCTTGACATAGGCGCCGGGGAACCACCGCTCGCACGAGCCGTGGGCGAGCTCTTCCATCCCGCCGGGGCGGGGGGCGGTGGCGATGCGCTCGGCCCAGATCTCGGGCGTGCCGATCTTGGCCCCGGTGTTCGAGAGCACCAGTGCGCGCACGAGGTCGGGGCGCTTTACCGCCAGCCCCTGCGCGACCATGCCGCCGACGGAGAGGCCGACGAAGATCGTGTCGCGCAGGCCGAGATGGTCCATCAGCCGTTCCGCGTCGCGGATCAGCGCGCCCATCGTGTAGGGCGCGGGCGGGGTGGAGGATTGCCCGTGGCCGCGCGCGTCGTAGCGGACCACGCGCAGGCCGGGCGGCAGCAGCGGCACGATATTGTCCCACAGATGCGTGCCGGTGCCGAGCGCATGGGCGAGCACGAGCGCCGGGCCCGTGGCCGTGCCCTCGTCGAGATAGTGGATCGTTACGTCATCGAACTCTGCGAAAGGCATTCTTGCTCCTTCAGGCGAACCGGCTTAGCGCCGTTTGGAAAACATCCGCGTCGACATTGCCGCCGGAAATGGTGCAGATCACCGCGTCGCCCTCGATCTCATCCGTGCGGAAGAGGGCGGCGGCAAGCGCCACCGCGCCGCCGGGTTCGGCCACCAGTTTGAGCCGGGAAAAGGCGAGTGCCATGGCGTGCAGCGCCTCGTCGTCGCTCACCACAAGGCCGGGGCCGCAGAGGCGGTGTAGGATGGGAAAAGTGATCTCGCCCGGTTGCGGCGTGACGATGGCATCGCAGAGGCCGGTCGTGGTCTGCGCATTGCGCATGATCTTGCCATGGCTGAGAGAGCGGGTGGCATCGTCAAACCCCTCCGGCTCGCAGGGGCGGGCGCGCAGGCCCGGCGCGTCGGCCTCGAGCGCCAGGGCGATGCCCGAGGTGAGGCCGCCACCGCCGCAGCACACCAGCACATCCGCCGTCTCGATCCCGAGGGCCGCCGCATCCTCGGCGATCTCAAGCCCCGTGGTGCCTTGGCCTGCGATCACCTGTGGCTCGTCATAGGGTTTGATCAGGGTCAGGCCGCGCTCGGCGCTGAGCGTGGCACCGATGGCGTCGCGATCCTCGCCCGCGCGGTCGTACAGCACCACCTCGGCCCCGAGGGCGCGTGTGTTGTCGATCTTCATGCGCGGTGCGTCCCTTGGCATGATGATGACGGCAGGCACGCCGAATTCGCTGGCGGCGAGCGCCACGCCCTGCGCGTGGTTGCCAGAGGAAAAGGCGATCACGCCATGGGCGCGGGTGTCGGGATCGAGTGCGGAGATGGCCGAGCGCGCGCCGCGATACTTGAAGCTGCCGGTGTGTTGCAGGCATTCGGGTTTCACGAAGACGCGCCGCCCGGCAATGTCATCCAGAAAGGGCGAGGAGAGCAGCGGCGTGCGCCTTGCATGGCCTGCGAGGCGGGCGGCGGCGCTGCGGATCATGGTGATATCGGTCATCTTGTCTGGTCCAGAAGGGCGCGAATGGCGGTGAGGGATTGGGTCTCATCGAGAAACGGGACGTGGCCCCGGTCAGGCACGGTGGCGGCGATCATGTCGGGGCGGCGGTCCTGCATCTTTTGGAAGGTGTCCACGCTCAGCAGGTCGGAATTGGCGCCCCGGATCGCGGCAAGGGGGAGGCCCTCCAGCGCATCGAAGAGCTGCCAGAGATCCGGGGCCTCGCCCGCGCCTGCCTGACCGACGAGAGCATCGCGCAGCTTCGGGTCATAGCGCAGGCCCAGCCCGCCGCCGGGTTTCTCAAAGAACATCGCCTCGGCCTGTGCGCGCCAGCGGGCCAGCGGCACGCCGTGAAAGGCGCGCGCGTTGACATGGGCAAGCGCGCCGCCTGCGGCGTCGAGATCGGGCAGGGCGGGTTCGCGCCCGACATAATCCATGATGCGTTCGATGCCTTCGGTGGTGACCTCGGGGCCGATATCGTTGAGCACGACACCTGCCAGCCGGTCATGGGCGGTGTGGCCGAGGGCCATGGCAATGAGCCCGCCGCGCGAGGTGCCGATGAGGGTGACGCGGTCGATGCCGAGATGATCGAGCAACTCGACTGCATCCTGCCCCTCGCGCAGGATGTTGTAGGACATGAAATCGGGCGCGTGATCGGACTGTCCGCGCCCGCGATAATCCATGCAGATCATCCGGCAGCCCGAGAGGTGCGGGGTGAGAAAGCCGAAATCGGCGCTGTTGCGGGTGAGGCCCGCGAGGCAGAGCACAGGTTGGCCGTGGCCTGCATCGGTGTAGTGGAGCGAGAGCCCGTCCGACGTGGTGAAGCGTGCCATCAGCCGCGCGCCAGATCGGGAATGCCGGAGAGATCGGTCAGTTGCCGGTCGGGGGCGGCGGGCAGGCGGTCCACGGGATCGCCCGCGCGGTTGACCCAGACGGTGTTGAAGCCGTAGCCAGCGGCGGCGCAGGCGTCCCAGCCGTTGGAGGAGACAAAGAGCACCTCTTCGGGGGCGCAGCCGAAGCGTTGGCCGACAAGGTCATAGACCACCCGGGCGGGTTTGAAGATGCCGACGCTTTCGACCGAGAGCACATCGTCGAGAAGTGCGCCGATACCGGCCGACTTCACCGCACCGTCGAGCATGTCGGGCGCGCCGTTGGACAGGATCGCGGTGTCCTTTCCCGCCTCCTTGAGGGCGGCGAGCATGGTGGGCACTTCGGGGTAGGCCTCGAGTTCCCAGTAGAGTTGCAGCAGGCGTTCGCGCAGGTCGGCGTCACCGCCCAGACCTTCGGCCTCGAGCGCCCAGTCGAGCCCGTCCTGCGTGACCTGCCAGAAGCCGACATGCTCGCCCATCACGGCGCGCAGCCAGGTGTATTGCAACTGCTTGAGCCGCCATTTCTCGGCAATGGCAGGCCAGTGGCGGGCGAAGGTCTCGCGCCCCGGCTCGGACGCGGCGCTGCGCGCGGCGGCGGCGACGTCGAAGAGCGTGCCATAGGCGTCGAAAATGCAGGTGGTGATCGGCATGGTATCCCCTCTTGGGTGATCGTGCGGGTGATTTCGCGCGCAGACTGGCATGGACGGGGCGGGGGGGAAAGACCCCATGCGCATACGGCGTAGTGAGCAGCCAAGGATCGGTTTGCAAATCTGGCCATGGGCGGTTACGATTCGCGCCAGCCACACAAGCACCCGCGCGACCGGCGCGGCCTTGCAAACTCACGCACTCCCCATACACAACAGATTGGAACAGCCATGACGCAAGTCAAATCGGGCGATACAGTTCGCGTACATTATACCGGCACCCTGACCGATGGTCAGACCTTCGATTCCAGTGAAGGCCGCGATCCGCTGGAATTCGTGGTCGGCTCGGGCCAGATCATCCCCGGCCTCGATGCCGCGATGGAAGGCATGGCCGTCGGCGAGAAGAAGACCGTCGACGTGCCCGCCGATCAGGCCTATGGCCAGCCCGACCCCAATGCGCAGCAGGCCGTGCCGCGCGCCGAGATCCCCGAGGATATCCCGCTCGATCTTGGCACGCAGCTGCAGGTGCAGACGCCGCAGGGGCAGGTGATGCCGGTGACCGTGGTCGAGGTCACCGAGGAGCAGGTGATCCTCGACGCCAATCATCCGCTGGCGGGCAAGGACCTGACCTTTGCCATCGAGCTGGTGGACATCACCTGATCCCGCTTGCAGGTTTGAATGAGTGCACGCGCCGGGCCTTGGCCCGGCGTGTTGCGTTTTAGGGGGGGAAGATATTTTGGCATTAGCGGGTCTTCAGTATCAAAGAGATGAGCCGCGCGGTGCCCGATCGCCGGGTGGGCGCAGCAACCTCGGTGGACCGCACTTTATTTCAGCCAAGCACTCCCGCGTTATCAATGGCTTGAAACGTTGCAAAAGCGCCCGCCCGAGGGGGCGGTCGGGCGCTGCGCGGCGGTGCCTGCGGCACCTTGATTCCGCGCATTGGTGCTGCACCTGAACCACAGCATTAGCCCGGCCGTTGCAGATTGGACGCCGAGCCCTCTAGGATGGCCCCTATCGCATCACGCCGAAAGGGCCCGCCATGACCGCGACCGAAAAGATCCTGACCCGTATCCGTGAGCTGCAGGACGAGTTGGACGAGGAATTTGCCCGCCGCCGTGCCGCGTTCCGCTACGGGTTCGAAAACGGGCGGGTGGTGTTCGAGGCCGAGGTGCGCCGCCGGATCACGCAGGCCGGACTGTCGGGGATCGCGCCGTCTGGGTGACCTTACTGCGCCGTGCGGCGCAGGCGGATCACGACGTCGACCGCGCTGATTTCGGCGCCGTCGGGGGCTGAGGGCAGGCGCGAGATTTCCAACTCGTCGGCGGGGGCGTCGCTGAGGCGGTTTTCGTCTTCCCAGAAGAAATGCGGGTGGTCATGGGTGTTGGTGTCGAAATAGCTCTTGGAGCCATCGACCGTCACTTCCTGAATGAGCCCGGCCTCGCAGAACGCGCGCAGCGTGTTGTAGACGGTGGCCAGCGACACGCTTTCGCCCTGGGTCTGCACATCGGCAAAAAGGCTTTCGGCGGTGACGTGCCGGTGCTGGCCATCCCCCACAAGAAGACGCGCCAAGGCCACGCGCTGCCGCGTGGGCCGCAGCCCGGCCCCCGAGAGCCAATCGGTCGCCACTGTCGTCGCTTGCGTTGTCATGGATCGCCTTTCCCTTCTTTGTCTGTAATATAGGGCCGCGCCCCCCCCGAGTTCAAACAAAATTCATCTTCCGCGAAACAAGGCCGCAACACTGCGGCAGGCTTGCAAGGGGCTTTTGCCCGGTGTTAGAGGGTTTCAAGACAAGTTCTTTTGCGAAGCAAGCAATGAAAGGGGCCGCCCGAATGGCCGATTATCCAAGCAGTTTCGATCGCGACGATCTGCTGAAATGCGCCCGCGGCGAGCTTTTCGGGCCGGGCAATGCGCAATTGCCCGAACCGCCGATGCTGATGATGGACCGCATCACCGAGGTGTCGGGCGATGGCGGAGCGCATGGCAAGGGGCATATCGTGGCCGAATTCGACATCGACCCCGATCTTTGGTTCTTCAAATGCCACTTCCCGGGCAATCCGATCATGCCCGGCTGTCTGGGCCTTGACGGTCTGTGGCAGTTGACCGGTTTCAACCTCGGCTGGCGCGGCTGGCAGGGGCGCGGCTATGCGCTCGGCGTCGGCGAAGTCAAGCTGACGGGCATGGTGCGCCCTGACAGAAAGATGCTGACCTATTACGTGGATTTCACAAAGGCGGTGCAGACCCGTCGTCTCACGATGGGGGTTGCCGATGGCCGGGTTGAGGCCGATGGTGAGCTCATCTATCAGGTCAGCGACATGAAAGTGGCCCTTTCGGAAAACTGATCCGCGCTGAAACAAGGAGAGCGCCTATGCGTCGTGTCGTCGTCACCGGGCTGGGGATCGTATCCAGCATCGGCAACAACGCCGAAGAGGTCCTGACCTCTCTCAGGCAGGGAAAATCGGGCATCACCGCCAATGAAGCGATGGCTGAACACGGCTTTCGCAGCACGATCGCGGGGGCGATCGACCTCGATGTCGCCGAGCATGTCGACAAGCGCACGCTGCGCTTCATGGGGCCGGGGGCGGCCTATGCGCATATCGCCATGGGGCAGGCGATTGCCGATAGCGGGCTCGAGGAGGCCGATATCGTCAACCCGCGCACCGGTCTGGTCGCGGGCTCGGGCGGGCCGTCGACCTCGGCGATGTTGCAGGCGCATCAGACGGTTCTGAAAACCGGATCAACCAAGCGCATCGGGCCGTTCGCGGTGCCCAAGACGATGTGCTCGACGATCTCGGCCAATCTGAGCACCGCCTACCGGATCAAGGGCATCAACTATTCGATCACCTCTGCCTGTTCGACCAGCCTGCATTGCATCGGCAACGCCGCCGAGCAGATCATGATGGGCAAGCAGGATGTGATGTTCGCGGGTGGCGGCGAGGAGCTGGACTGGACGCTGTCGTGCCTCTTTGATGCGATGGGCGCGATGTCATCGAAATACAACGACACGCCGGAGCGTGCGAGCCGTGCCTTTGACGCCGATCGCGACGGGTTCGTGATCTCGGCCGGTGGCGGCATCGTGGTGCTGGAAGATCTGGAGCATGCCCGCGCCCGGGGTGCCAAGATCTATGCCGAGGTGACAGGCTATGGCGCCACCTCGGACGGGGCCGACATGGTTGCCCCTTCGGGTGAGGGCGGTGAGCGCGCGATGCGCGTGGCGCTGTCGACGCTGTCTGAGGACCGCAAGGTGAGCTATATCAACGCGCATGGCACCTCGACCCCCGTCGGCGATGTCGGCGAGGTCGAGGCGGTGCGCCGCATCTTCGGGCACGGCACCACCCCGCCGATCAGTTCCACCAAGTCGATGACCGGTCATTCCCAGGGGGCCACGGGCGCGCAGGAGGCGATCTATTGCCTGCTGGCGCTGGAGCACGATTTCATCATTCCGTCGATCAATGTCGAGACGCTCGACCCCGCGCTTGACGCGGCCGAGATCGCGACCGACCGGGTGGATAATGCCGGGCTCGATACGGTGATGACCAATTCCTTCGGCTTCGGCGGCACCAATGGCTGCATGCTGCTGAGCAAGTATCACGGATGACACGCAGATGATAAATTCGATGCAGGGCAAGCGCGGCCTGATCATGGGGGTGGCCAATGACCGCTCCATCGCGTGGGGGATTGCCCGGGAAATGCACGCGGCGGGGGCGGAACTGGCGTTTTCCTACCAAGGCGAGAATTTCGCGCGGCGCGTGGCCCCGCTGGCCGAGAGCGTCGGCTCGGATATCCTGCTGGATGTGGATGTGACCGATGATGCCTCGCTCGATGCGGCCTTTGCGGCGCTGGCCGACCGCTGGCCGACGATTGATTTCGTTGTCCATGCCATCGCCTATTCCGACAAGTCGGAACTGACCGGGCGGTTTCTGAATACCAGCCGGCAGAACTTCAAGCATTCGATGGAAATCTCGGCCTATTCCTTTATCGAGGTGGCCCGCCGGGCGCATCCGATGATGCGCGACAATGGCGGCTGTCTGCTGACGCTGACCTATCAGGGGTCGAACAAGGTCGTGCCGAATTACAACATCATGGGGGTGGCCAAGGCCGCGCTTGAGGCGGCGACGCGGTATCTGGCCAACGATCTGGGCCCCGAGGGTATTCGCGTGAACGCGATCAGCCCCGGCCCGATGCGGACGCTGGCGGGGGCCGCCATCGGTGGCGCGCGCAAGACCTTCAAGCACACGGAAATGAACGCGCCGATGCGGGCCAATGCCACGCTGGAGGCGATCGGTGGCACGGCGGTCTACCTTGCGTCCGACGCAGGTGCCTGCACCAGCGGCGAGATCATCCATGTGGATTGCGGCTATCACGTGCTGGGCATGCCGCAGGCCGAGAACCTCTGATCGGGCAGCGCCATATTGCTGCCATGCTGTGATGCCAGACTTCCGGCATGTTTGATCGTACCGAATATCTCACGCCACGACAGGCGCGTTGCCGACAGCGGGCGCAAAATGCGCGCGGATGGGCGCGGGTGGTCAATCTTGCGATGGTCGGCTGCTGTCTCGGGGCGATCTGGCAGGAGCCGGAGATTGCACCGCCGGTACATGCCGGGATGACGCTGGTGGTGAATAACGTGGCGCGGCTGGTGCTCGATCCTGAAACGCAGCGCGCGGCGACCGAAAAGGGCGAGGCGGCTTCGGGCGTCTGAGGCGCGGGGATGCCCCGCTTGAAGGTCCGTGATCGGGATTCTGCCGCGCGCGTGTTGACCGCGCCCCGGGCGATCCCCACGTCATTTGCATGACCTACCAGAACCGCACCCACCCGAACGTGCCCGGCGTGGATCAGTCGGATCGCACCGTGCCCGCCAATCTTCGCCAATCCGGGCCGACGCCTGTGCAGATGCTGGTCTCGACCCGGGTCAGGAAATCCCCCTTTTGGCACCTGTCGATCGAGGCCGGGGCCTGGCGCGCGACGATCTACAACCGGATGTATCACCCGCGCGGTTATGCCCGCCCCGAGGATGGCGGGGCGATGGCCGAGTATCGAGCGCTGGTCAATGGCGTGACCCTGTGGAATGTCGCGGTCGAGCGGCAGATCCGCGTCAAGGGCCCCGATGCCGAGGCGTTCGTCAACACCGTGATTACCCGCGACGCCACGCGGATCAGGCCGATGCATGGCAAATATTGCATCCTGTGCAATGACAAGGGCGGCATCCTGAACGATCCGGTGCTGCTGCGACTGGCCGAGGATGAGTTCTGGTTCTCGGTTTCGGATAGCGACCTGATGCTGTGGCTGCAGGGGGTGAACACGCCGCGCCGCTGGGATGTGGATATCCGCGAGTTGGACGTCGCCCCGCTGCAGGTTCAGGGGCCGCTCTCGGAGGGTCTGATGGCCGACCTGATCGGCGAGGCATTGCGCGACATCCCCTATTACGGGCTGATGGAGGCGCAGATCGAGGGTTGCCCGGTGGTCATCAGTCAGACCGGGTTCAGCGGCGAGAAGGGTTATGAAATCTACGTGCGCGATGCCTCGGAGACCGCAGAGCGCGTCTGGTATGCGCTGCGCGGCCTGGGGGCGCGTTATGGGCTGCGGGTGATCGCGCCGGGCCATCATCGCCGGATCGCTGCCGGGATCCTGTCCTGGGGGCAGGACATGGATTCAGAGACCTCACCGTTTCAGGTCAATCTCGCCTATCAGGTGCCGCGCGCGAAACCCGTCGATTACATCGGCAAGGCGGCGCTGGAGGCGCAGCGCGACGAGATCGAGGTGGGGCGCTATCCGTTCTCGCTGAAGCTGGTCGGGCTGAAGATGGGCGGGTTGCCGATCACCGATTATGCGCCGGATTTCTGGCTGGTGGGGGATGCCGAAGGCGCGCGCTGTGGCTATGTCACCTCGCCGTGGTATTCGCCGGAACTGGAGCAGAATATCGCCTTGGCCTATGTGCCGTGGGACAAGTCCGCCGTTGGCACGCAGTTGCAGGTCGAATTGCCGGAGATGTATCAGGAAACCTCGGGGCAGTCGGTTGCGGCGGTGGTGTCGGAGGTGCCGTTCGTTGCGTCAGAGCATCCGAGCGCGCGCGAGCAGGGGCGCGGGTAGGGCGGTATCGGATAGTGTTTGGACGTTGTTAGTGGTCTGGAGCGGACGTTGACCGCTACACTCATGCGCGGAATCAAGGCCGAAGGCCGCCGCGCATCGCCATGCCAGAGGCATGCCTCCGGCATGACGCCGCCCCCCGGCACGGCGATTTGGCTGCAACCTGCTCTGCGCTCGCATGTTTTTCGGGTTTGGCTGATATAAAGTGCTCGCAAACTATCGTTGGATCGCCGTACCGCGGCCCGTCGATGCGCGGCTCACGTCAACGGCATCTTCAGGCCACCCGCGTCAGAACCATTGCCCCGGCTCCATCAGCCCCAGATCGAGCAATTGCCGGGAGTGCCATTCGAACGGGATCGAGTTGTGCCAGTGGAAGCCCTCGATATCGAAGGTCGAGCCGGGGTTGCGCTTGAGCGCCTTGGCGGTGCGGAATGACACGATGGCGGCCGTCAGGTTGTTGTGCCACGGGCAGGCGTAGGTGTTGTATTCCTCGTCCGAAAACGTGTGATCGTCGCGCAGGGTCAGCCCGGCCTTGGCCCGAAAAAGCGCGATCCGGTCGATCTTGCGCCGGGCGGCGGGGATATGCTCTTCGTAGCGCCAGCGCAGCCCGCCGAAGAAATCGAGCTGGCGTTCGCGCGGGTGGTTGTGATTGGCCGGGTCATTGCGGGCGAGCGCGTAATAGCCGGATTTGTCCATATGCGCCTCTTCCAGCGAGACGGCGGTGGGATGGCGCGCGAGATCGCCGGCATAGAGGTCGATCACATAGGTCAGCATCGCGTCGCGCCGTTCCTCGGTGTGGAAGGCCAGAAGTTCGCCGACGGTGCGCGTCTCGCAGAACGGGTAGAAGAGGTATTCGGCATTGTAGCAGTAATACATCCACAGCCCCGGCGCGGCCTTGATCACCGCGTCCACCGCCCCGGTCAGGCTGTCGCCCGAGGGCAGATCATAGGCGATGCGATGGATGAGCGGGTTTTCGGCCACATCGGTTGCCAGGCCAAAGCTGTCGGGGGCGAAGAAGAGCACCGATTTGAACCCCGAATCGACATGGTGGCGCAGGGTGGAATCAAGCTCCACCTCGTCCTCGGCAAAGACCATTGCCACCGGCCCCTTGGCGAGGGCGGTGCCGGGGGCGGCGAGAAACTCGGTCAGGGTCGGGGCGGTCATCGGCTGCTCTGTCCTATTGTTGGCGGCAGATTCCGTCAAACGCGCGGGCATTGCAAGTGCCCCCTGCAGTGATGTAGTCACCCGACTTGAACCCTCAGGCGGAGGCCCGGCGCATGGCGGATGTGAAAAAGCTCTATATCAAGACCTATGGCTGTCAGATGAACGTCTATGACAGCGAGCGCATGGCCGAGGCGATGGGCGGCGCGGGCTATGTCACCACCGAGGATGCGGCCGAGGCCGACATGATCCTGCTCAACACCTGTCATATCCGCGAAAAGGCTGCCGAGAAGGTCTATTCGGAACTGGGCCGGTTCCGTGCGCTGAAGGAGGAAAAGCCCGATCTCAAGATCGGTGTGGCGGGCTGCGTGGCGCAGGCCGAGGGGCAGGAAATCATGCGCCGTCAGCCGCTGGTCGATCTGGTGGTGGGGCCGCAAAGCTATCACCGCCTGCCGCAGATGGAGGCGCGGGTGCGCGAGGGCGAAAAGGCGCTCGACACCGATTTTCCGCTCGATGACAAGTTCGACACGCTGCGGCAGCGCCCCAAGGCGAAACGCGGCCCGACCGCGTTTCTGACCGTGCAGGAGGGCTGTGACAAGTTCTGCGCCTTCTGCGTGGTGCCCTATACCCGTGGCGCCGAGGCGAGCCGCCCGGCGGCGCGCGTGCTGGAAGAGGCGCGTGATCTGGTCGAGCGGGGCGTGCGCGAGATCACCCTGCTGGGGCAGAACGTCAATGCCTATCATGGCGCGGGAGAGGGCGGCGACTGGTCGCTGGCGCGGCTGATCTGGGCGCTCAATGACATCGACGGGCTGGAGCGTATCCGCTTTACCACGAGCCACCCCAACGACATGGATGACGATCTGATCGCGGCGCATGGCGAATGTGCCAAGCTGATGCCCTACCTGCATCTGCCGGTGCAGTCGGGTTCTGACCGCATCCTCAAGCGGATGAACCGCAGCCACACCGACGAAAGCTATCTGCGGCTGATCGAGCGTATCCGCGCGGCGCGGCCAGATATCCTGATATCGGGCGATTTCATCGTCGGGTTCCCGGAAGAGACGGAAGAGGATTTTCAGGCCACGATGGACCTGATCGAGGCGGTGAATTACGGCTACGCGTTCTCGTTCAAGTATTCCACGCGCCCCGGCACCCCGGCGGCGGAACGGCCGCAGGTGGCCGAGGATGTGAAATCCGAGCGGCTGCAGCGGTTGCAGGCGCTGATCACCCGGCAACAGCGCGCGGCACAGGATGCTATGGTCGGGCGCACCGTCGGCGTGCTCTTTGAAAAACCCGGGCGGATGGCCGGACAGATGGTCGGCAAGTCCGATTACCTGCATGCGGTTCACGTGACGGATGACCGCGTGCAGCCGGGCGATCTGGCGCAGGTCGAGATCTTGGAGAGCGGGCCCAACTCTCTTTCAGGGCGACTCGTCTCGGTCTGATACGCGCGCGCCGGCATGAAATGCGGCGGAAATGCGGCGCTGACTTGGGATTGTTTCTGCATAGTCCACAATATCTGGTGGAATTTGCTTCACTTTGACAGCTTTCTTGCTAAACTTTCATTGCATTTGAGTTGGGCCGCCCCTCGCACCGGGTGACCCAACGGGGGGTAATATAAGGACAGTGGTCGTGGCGAAATTGACTTCGGAAAGGCTGCACGGTCTGGTGAAAGGGTCTGCGGTCGCGGCGCTCTCTCTGGGCCTGGCGGCAGGGGCAGCATTTGCCCAGAGCGGTGATCGCATCGTGAGTGGCGAGCGATACATTCCCACCATCTGGGTCGATCCCGATGGCTGTGAGCATTGGGTGATGGATGACGGTGCGGAAGGCTACATGAGCCCGCATGTCAGCCGTCAGGGCATCCCGGTCTGCCGTGAACTCAACCTTTGTGGCGTGGTAAATACCGATCAGCATTTTGCGACAGACAGTGCGCGGATCCACGCGGGGGGACGCGAAAACCTCAAGAATTTCTTCCGCGAAGCAGACGCAGTCTCCTATCTGATCGTGGGACATACCGACAGCCGTGCATCAGATGAATACAACATGAACCTTTCGTTGCGCAGGGCCAATGCCGTTGCCGCCGTCGCGCAAAGTGTGGGTGCGCGTATTTCGGATGTGCGCGGTTACGGTGAACGGATGCCCAAGGCGTCGAACAATACCGCCGAAGGCATGGCACAGAATCGCCGTGTCGAAATCATGTGCTGGCGCTGAGGGGACTGATGATGAACACGCTTAAAATTGCATTTCTTATCCCTGCGTTCGGTGTTTTGGCCGCCTGTACCGGCGGGCATGGGTCTGTTGGACCCGACAAGACCAGTGACCGGGGGACAGATCAAAAGCACCTCAGCCAGTTGCAGGCGGGTATCTGGGTAGATCCGAATGGATGTGACCATTGGATCATTGATGATGGCGTCGAAGGCTATCTCTCGCAGCGACTCGACAAGTTCGGCAAGCCGGTCTGTTCGGGCGTAGCCCCGCCGACCGTCGCCACCGGGCCGTTCAAACAAGGCTCTCGCATCTCTGACCCGCTCTGACCGAGGCCGGAGGGTGCAAGCTGAATCTACTGCGGGCGACATCGCCCGCATTTTTTTGTTAGGCGCAGGGCGGCAGCGCATGTCGGCGCTTGCACCCCGCGTCGCATGTTGGCACTCTGAGTGCAGACCTCTTGCAGTGGGAGACATGTTTGGTCCATAGCGCACCGCCCCCCGCCCCGGACATGGCCGCAGGCCACGAAACCCTTGTTGAATTTCCCGATAACCGTCTGCTGATCGAGCTTTGCGGTGAATATGACCGCAACCTCGCCGATATCGAAAAATCCCTTGGAATCCAGATCCTGCGCCGCGGCAATCAGCTTGTCGTGGTGGGCGAGACGGATGCGCGCGAGGCGGCGGCGGAGGTGCTGGCCGCGCTCTACGAGCGGCTGGAGAGCGGCAAGAGCGTGGAGCGCGGCGACGTGGACCGCGAATTGCGCATGGGCGACGACGAGGGCGATTCGGGCGGTCTGGACGGCGATCAGCTTGAGATGTTCAAAGGCGGCACGGTCGAGATCAAGACCCGCAAGAAGCTGGTGGAGCCGCGCACCGACGCGCAGAAAGCCTATGTGCGGTCGCTCTTTGCGCATGAGCTGGCGTTCGGCATCGGGCCTGCAGGCACCGGCAAGACCTATCTCGCGGTGGCGGTCGGCGTGAACATGTTCATCGAGGGGCATGTGGACCGGATCATCCTGAGCCGTCCGGCGGTGGAGGCGGGCGAGAAGCTGGGCTATCTGCCCGGCGACATGAAGGACAAGGTCGATCCCTACATGCAGCCGCTCTATGATGCGCTGAATGATTTTCTGCCCGCCAAGCAACTGGCCAAGCTGATCGAGGAAAAGCGCATCGAGATCGCGCCGCTGGCGTTCATGCGGGGGCGGACGCTGGCCAATGCGTTTGTCGTGCTCGATGAGGCGCAGAACGCCACCTCGATGCAGATGAAGATGTTCCTGACCCGTCTGGGCGAGGGTAGCCGCATGGTCATCACCGGCGACCGCACGCAGATCGACCTGCCGCGCGGCGTGCCGTCGGGGCTGGCGGATGCGGAGCGGCTGCTGACGACCATTCCGCAGATCAGCTTCAACTATTTCACCGCCAAGGACGTGGTGCGCCACCCGTTGGTGGCGGCGATCATCGAAGCCTATGAGGCTGAAGGTTAGGCGCATATGCTGACCGAGGTGATGATCGAGGACGACCGCTGGCAGGCGGTGGGGCTGGCGGGGCTGGCGGAGCGCGCGGCGGAGGCCACGCTGGTGCATCTGGGGCTGGCCCCCGGTGATTGGGAGATCAGCGTTCTGGGCTGTGACGATGCGCGCATCGCCGTCCTGAACGGTGATTTCCGGGACAAGCCGCAGCCCACCAATGTATTGAGCTGGCCGAGCGAGGAGCGCGGGGCCGACCGCCCCGGCGCGCGCCCGGACCTGCCCGAGGCGGGGCCTGATCCGGAACTGGGCGATATCGCGATTGCCTATGAGACCTGCGCACGCGAGGCCGAGGCAGGCGACAAACCGCTGGGTGATCATGTGACACACCTGATCGTGCATGCGGTGTTGCATTTGTTGGGTTACGATCACATCCGTGACCAAGATGCCACTTTGATGGAGGCGACCGAGGTTGCCATACTTGGCAAACTGGGGGTTGGTGACCCATATTAGCTAATGAGGGGCCTGGACCCCTGTGATTTGGAAAAGAGACGGATGGACGAGAGTACGGACGGGTCTTCTAGCGCAGCGCAGGGCGCGCAGCCGGAGGGCCATAGCGAGAGTGACGAAACGGGCGGGTTTTTCCGTCGCGTGATCGGGATATTCAACCCGGGCGAAGATATCGACGAGATAGCGCAGGACGACGCCGAGTACGTGAATGGTGCGCCGGGTATCGGCAACCTGCGGCACATGGCGGTCGAGGATGTGGCCATCCCCAAGGCCGAGATCGTCTCGGTGCCGTCGGACATTACCAAGGATGATCTGGTGCATGTGTTCCGCGACAGCGGCATGACCCGGCTGCCGGTCTATGAGGGCACGCTCGATACCCCCATCGGCATGGTGCATCTCAAGGATTTTGCCCTCAAGCACGGGTTCAACGGCAATGGCCCCGCGTTTTCGCTGAAGAAGATGCTGCGGCCGCTGCTGTTCGTGCCGCCGTCGATGCCGATCGGGGTGCTGTTGCAGAAGATGCAAGCCGAGCGGCGGCACATGGCGCTGGTGATCGACGAATATGGCGGCGTGGACGGGCTTGTCACCATCGAGGACCTGATCGAACAGGTGGTCGGCGAGATCGAGGACGAGCACGATATCGACGAGGGCCAATACTGGACCGAGGAAAAGCCCGGCTGTTACATCGCCCTCGCCAAGACCCCGCTGGAGGAGTTCGAGGCCGAGATCGGGCAGTCGCTGACCGACGTGGACGAGGTGGACGAGGAAGAGATCGACACGATCGGCGGGCTGGTTTTCATGCTGTTGGGCCGGGTGCCGGTGCGCGGCGAGGTGATCGAGCATCCCGCGGGCCCGGTGATCGAGGTGATGGAGGCCGACCCGCGCCGAATCAAGCGGGTGCGGGTGCGGTTGGTCGAGGCGGCGCATGGCTGAGCAGGGGCGCGTGGCCGGCATGGCCGCGCAGATCCTCCTGATGCCGCGCGGGCGGCGCGTTTTTCTGTTGTTGCTGATCGGGGCGCTGGCGGCGCTCGGGCAGGCCCCGGTCGGGGCGTGGCCGGTGACGCTGCTGGCGCTGGCGGTGGTCTTTGGCCTCTTTCGGATGACCGAGGGATGGCGACAGGCGGCCTGGCTGGGCTGGCTGATCGGTACCGGCTATTTCCTGCTGGCGCTCAATTGGATTGTCGAGCCGTTCCTTGTGGATGTGGCGCGGCATGGCTGGATGGCGCCCTTTGCGCTGATGGCGCTGGGCGCGGGGCTGGCGCTATTCTGGGCGCTGGGCCTGGGGTTGGGGCGGGCCATGGGCGGTGGTTTGCCCGGGTTCGTCGGCGGCATGGGCCTTGCCGAACTGGCGCGCGGGTTTGTTTTTAAAGGCTTTCCATGGGCGCAGCCGGGGCATGTTCTGATCGACACGCCGCTTTTGCACTGGGCGGCGTGGCTGGGCGCGCCGGGATTGCTGGCGCTGGTGCTGGTGGCGTCCGCGCTGATCTGGCGGGTGGCGACGGCGCGGCATGTGCCCTCGGTGCTGGGGCTGCTGGTGCTGGTGGCGCTTTGGCCGCTGGGGGCATGGCGCACGCCCGAGGCGGGTGCCGCGCCCGAGGCCGCCACGGTGCGCCTTTTGCAACCCAATGCGCCACAACATGAGAAATGGGACCCCGACAAGATACAGGGGTTTTACGAGCGGCAATTGCGGTTCTCGGCGGCGGGCGAGGGGGCGCGGCCGGACCTGATCGTCTGGCCGGAGACGGCGGTGCCGGTGCTGCTGAACCACGCGGGGCGCACATTGGAGAGCATTTCCGGCGCGGCGGGGGGCGTGCCGGTGGTGCTTGGTATTCAGCGGTTCGAGGGCCCGCGTCTCTATAATTCGCTGGCTTATGTGGAGGCGGGGGGCGCGGTCGCGGCGGTTTATGACAAGCATCACCTCGTGCCCTTCGGGGAATACATGCCGTTCGGCGATCTGCTGGCGGACTGGGGGATTCACGGCCTCGCGTCGAATGCCGGGCAGGGCTATTCCGCCGGGCCCGGCGCGCAGGTGCTCGACCTTGGCGCCGTGGGGCGGGCGCTGCCGCTGATCTGCTACGAGGGTGTATTCTCGCGCGATCTGCGGGCGGCCCCCGAGCGTGCCGATTTCCTGTTGCTGATCACCAATGATGCGTGGTTCGGCAAGATTTCCGGCCCCTATCAGCATCTGGCGCAGGCGCGGCTGCGCAGCGCCGAGATGGGGCTGCCGATGATCCGGGTCGCCAATACCGGCGTGTCGGCGATGATCGACGCGACCGGGCGCGTCACCGCACGTATCCCGATGGGCGAGGCGGGATGGCGCGATGCGGCCCTGCCGCCGCCCTTGCCGCCGACGCTATATACGCGGCTGGGCGATGCGCCGATGATCCTGCTGTTTCTGGCTCTGCTGGGGCTGTCACGGCTGCGCCACAGGGCGCGGCAGACCGGTGCAGTTCTCCATTGACGCCACCGGGTGGGGGGCGTAACGACACGCCACAATCGTCACAACGGCTTCCTGGCGTGGCGGTGAAACACAATGGAGCACTTTCATGGCAAGACAGAATTACCTTTTTACCTCCGAATCCGTTTCGGAGGGGCACCCGGATAAGGTCTGCGACCGGATTTCCGACGCGATCCTCGATGCGTTCCTCGCCGAGGAGGAAAACGCCCGTGTCGCCTGCGAGACCTTTGCCACCACCAATTGCGTGGTTGTCGGTGGCGAGGTGGGGCTGTCGGACAAGTCGCGGCTCGCGGATTTCATGGGCCGGATCGACGGTATCGTGCGCGACTGCGTGCGTGATATCGGGTACGAGCAGGACGAATTTCACTGGAATACCTTGCAGTTGCATAACATGCTTCATCCGCAGTCGGCGCATATCGCGCAAGGCGTGGACCGCGATGGCGCGGGCGATCAGGGCATCATGTTCGGCTTTGCGGTCGATGAGACCGATGCGCTCATGCCGGCGCCGATCCTGTTCTCGCATGCGATCCTGAAGCGGCTGGCGGAGGCGCGCAAATCGGGGGCAGAGCCGACGCTTGGGCCCGATGCCAAGTCGCAGCTGACCCTGCGCTACGAGGATGGCAAGCCGGTCGAGGTGACGCAGCTTGTGCTGTCGACGCAGCATACCGACGAGGCGCAGACGAGCGATGATATTCGCGCCATCGTCGAGCCCTATATCACGGACGTGCTGCCGAAAGAGTGGATCACCAGCAATACCGAATGGCACGTGAACCCCACCGGCACTTTCGTGATCGGGGGGCCTGATGGCGATGCGGGCCTGACCGGGCGCAAGATCATCGTGGATACCTATGGTGGCGCGGCCCCGCATGGCGGAGGCGCGTTCTCGGGCAAGGACCCGACCAAGGTGGACCGCTCCGCGGCCTATGCGGCACGGTATCTGGCGAAGAACATCGTGGCGGCCGGGCTGGCGCAGAAATGCACGCTGCAACTGAGCTATGCGATCGGCGTGGCGCGGCCCCTGTCGATCTATGTCGATACGCATGGCACCGGCCAGGTGCATGAGGCCGAGATCGAGAAGGCCGTGGCGCAGAACATGGATCTGACGCCGCGCGGCATTCGTGAGCATCTGTCGCTGACCCGTCCGATCTATGCGCGCACGGCGGCCTATGGTCATTTCGGGCGCGCGCCCGACGATGACGGTGGGTTCAGCTGGGAGCGCACCGATCTGGTCGATGCGCTGAAAAAATCCGTTTGATCAAGGGGCTGGCGCGTGAACCTCACGCGCCAGTTTTTGCTGCATGAGCCAAGACAAGCACCCGACCGGCGCGCCGTGGCGCAACTTTCACGGCCGGTTCAAGGGCAAGGCCCTGCGTCCCAAGCAAGAGGAATATCTGGCTGAGGATCTGGGCAAGCTGTCGCCCGGGCCGGTCGATTGGGACATGAACCCCGCGCGGGAACCGATTGATCTGAAGGCGCTTTTCGGGGATCGGGAGGTCTGGCTTGAGATCGGGTTCGGCGGGGGTGAGCATATGGTGCATCAGGCCGTTGAGAATCCGGGCGTGGGGATCATCGGCTGTGAGCCCTATATCAACGGCGTGGCGATGCTATTGGGCAAGATCCGCGATGCCGATGCGCGGAATGTTGCGGTTTATCCGGGGGATGTCCGCAACATGTTTGACGTGCTGCCGGAGCAGTCCATCTCGCGGGCGTTCCTGCTTTATCCTGATCCGTGGCCCAAGAAACGCCATCACAAGCGGCGCTTCGTGACCGAGCAGCATTTGACGCCGCTTGCCAAGTGCCTGAAGCCCGGTGCTATTTTCCGGGTAGCGACGGATATTCCGGATTACGTGCGCCAGACATTGGAAGAGGTGCCGCGCCACGGGTTCGAGTGGCTGGCAGAGCGCCCTGCCGATTGGCGGGAGCCGTGGGGCGACTGGATATCGACGCGCTACGAGCAAAAGGCCCTGCGCGAGGGCCGGGTGCCGCATTACCTGACCTTCCGGCGGGTCTGAGGCGTCAGGCCGCGAGCTTGTCGCCCAAGCGGCCCAGCATGTCGAGGCATTGCTGCAGCTGGTCGAGAGCGACGTATTCGTCGGGCTTGTGTGCCTGGTCGATCGAGCCGGGGCCGCAGACCACCGCCGACATGCCGTATTGCTGGAAGATCCCCGCCTCGGTGCCGAAGGGCACGAGTTCCGCGCCGTTGCGGCCGGTGAGTTCCATCATGATGTCCTTGGCCTCGTTGATCTCGGTGGGTTCCAGCCCGTCGACCTCGCCGATCACCTCGGTGGTGATGCTGGCCTCGGGGTGGACGCCGCACATGCGCGGCAGCAGCACCTCTTCGCAATAGCGGCGCATGTCCTCCTTGACGAATTCGGCATCGGCGAGGGTGACGGGGCGCATTTCCCATTCGATGGTGGCGTTCGAGGCGATCACGTTATGCGCCACGCCGCCCTTGATCGAGCCGGTGTTGATCGTGGTCCAGGGGGGCTCGAAGCGGCTATCTTCGGGGGCACGGAAGCGCAGCGATTCCTTGAGTTCGAGCAGGCGGTTGACGTAGCGCACCGCGTATTCGACCGCGTTGACGCCGCGTGCGGGATGCGAGCCGTGCCCGGCGAGGCCGCAGAAATGGGTGGTGTATTCGTAGCAGCCCTTGTGGCCCTCGATGATGCGCATCGAGGTGGGTTCACCGATGATCGCGACGCCGGGGCGGATGCCGCGCTTTTTCAGGCTGTCTACCAGCGCCTGCGCGCCGAAGCAGCCGACCTCTTCGTCATAGGTGAAGGCAAAATGAACCGGGCGGTCGCGGACCTTTTCGGCAAAGATCGGGGCCATCGCGCAGGCGGCGGCGATAAAGCCCTTCATGTCGCAGGTGCCGCGCCCGTAGAGGTGACCGTCATGTTCGATCAACTCGAACGGGTCGCTGGCCCAGTCCTGTTCGGCCACCGGCACCACGTCGGAATGGCCCGAGAGCACGATGCCGCCATCCACGTCATCGGGGCCGATCGTGGCGAAGAGATTGGCCTTGTGGCCAATCTCGTCGTGGAAGATGTCGACGCGCGCGCCGTGGGATTCGAGCCGGTGCGCGAGATAGGCGATCATGTCGAGGTTGCTGACCTCGGAGATCGTCGGGAAGGCGATGAGATCGCGCAAGAGTGCTACGGTATCGGAGAGTTGCGTGCTCACATCGATGTCCTTGGTCAGTAGGGCGGTTTGAAAACTGTCTGACCTTGTTGATCCTGAGCGGCCCCGTCAAGTCCTTGTCCGGGGAAATCTTGCCGGACGTGGCGGGCAATAATTGTGCTGCCTGTTGCATAATCGACTCAGGCGTGTGGCGGGGTAGGCCGAATACTGGCCTATACATCAAGATATATTGGATAATCGCATAATTTGTGGGTTGCATTTGAAAAACATCTAGCGATGGCACCGAAAAAAGGCTATTTTGTGACCACATAAAAAAGGCGCACAAAAAAAGCGTCTGTTGTCTGAGGTCAGAGTGGTGGTGTCATGAAGGTGATTGATTTTGTCACCCGCACAGATGCGGGTATTTCACAGCGTGGTTCGGTGTCAGTTGGGGATGGTGTCACAGTCATACCGGCGACGCGCGGACAGGAAATTTCTCTAAATTTAAGGCAGACGGAAATCGCGGGTTATGCGCGCGATGGGTCGAACCTGATCATCAACCTGGCGGATGGCCGGGTGGTGGTGCTCGACGGATATTTCGCGGAGGAGAGCGGCGCGCAGAGCCGTCTGTTCATCTCGGCGGACGGGTATCTCAACGAGGTGACATTGATCGACGGGGCGGATGGCGCGGTCTATGCGCAATACGGCCCGACCGAACAATGGGGCAAGTGGAGCCCGGATGACGATATGATCTTCCTTGGTGGCAACGAGGTGGTTGCAGCCCCAGCCGACGAGGAAGTGTCGATGCTGGGTGCCGGTCTGTTGGCCGGTGGCGGGCTTTTGGGTGTCGGCGGTGCCGGTGCGGCGGGTCTGGCGGCGGCGGCGGCCGTCGGTGGTGGCGACAGCGGCGGCGGCGGTCGCGCGCGGATCGAGCCGGTGGTCAACGAGGACGGCGTGGTTACGGTGGCCGGGGATGATGTCGACGATCCGTCGATCTCGATCACCGGGCGGGCCGAGCCGGGGTCTGAGGTCGTGGTCACCATCGGGGACGAGGAAATCGCCACCGAGGCCGACGATCAGGGCGATTGGGAGGTGACGTTCGAGGATGACACGTTCCCCGGTGACGGCACGCATCCGGTCGTTGTCGTGGTGACCGAGCCCGACGGGACCGAGACCACGCTGGCCGGGCCGGATGTGGTGATCGACCTGACGCCGCCCGATATTGCGGTCGAAGACGGCACGCAGGCGGTGGGCCATGTGGTGAACCTTGTCGATCACGAGGATGGGGTCGAGATCAGCGGCAGCGGCGAGCCCGGGGCCGGGATCGTGGTCGTGATCGACGGTGTCGAGGCACAGACCGTGGTCGACGATGCCGGGGCGTGGCAGGTGGTGTTCGATCCCGCCGATCTGCCCGGTGGCGAGCGCGAGGCGCAGGTGACGATCACCGCGACCGACGGGTTCGGCAACACAACGGTGGTGACGGATATTCTGGAGATCGACACCGTGCCGCATCCGATTTCGATCAATGCCGGGGCCGTGGGTGGCGACGGTGTGGTCAATTTCGACGAGGCGGCGGGCGGTGTTGAGATCACCGGCAGCTCGACGGCCGGGGCGACGGTGATCGTCACGGTGGACGGTGTCAGCCGCGAGGTGGTGACCGGGGCCGATGGCACCTGGCGTGCGGTCTACGAGGCGGGCAGCCTGCCGGGCGGTGAATATGACGCCACGGTGAGTGCCAGCACGGTGGATGTTGCGGGCAATGCCAGCCAGACCAGTGCAACCGTGCGGATCGACACCGAGGTGCGCGAGTTCGACATGCAGGGCAATCCCGGTGGTGCCGATGGTGTGATCAACGCCGCCGAGCAGGGCGGCGGTTTCAGCATGACCGGGCAGGTCGAGCCGGGCTCGTCGGTCGTGGTGGCGTTCGCGGGCAGCACGGTCAATGCCGTGGTGGCGGCAAATGGCAGCTGGACCGCGACATTCACCGGCGCGCAGGTGCCGGGCGGCACTTATAATGCCGATGTGGTGGCGACCGCGACCGATGCGGCGGGCAACTCGTCGGAGGTGCGGCAGGCCGTGGCGGTGGATACCGAGGCCGGGCATCTGACGCTGAACGCCGCCGCGATTGGCGGTGACGGGGTGATCAATGCCGCCGAGGCGGATGCCGGTGTTCTGGTCACCGGGCAGGCCGATCCCGGGGCGACGGTGATCGTCAGCCTTGACGGAGTCGAGCATACCGTGCGCGCCGATCAGAGCGGGGAGTGGCGCAGCCGCTACACCTCGGGCGAGATCACGCGCGGGGTGCATGAGGCCGATGTGACCGCGCGCACCGTCGATGCCGCTGGCAACGAGACGCAGGTTGCGGGCACCGTGCAGGTCGACACGCAGGTGGACAACCTGTCGCTGGAGGATCTCAACCTCGCCATCGGGGCCGATGGGCGCGACGTCATCAACAATGACGTGGCGACCGGCGGGTTCGTGGTGACCGGCACGATCGAGACCGGAAGTCAGGTCTTTGTCACAATCGACGGCGTGCGCCACGAGGCGGAGGTCGATGGCAATGGCAACTGGACCGCGCGTTTTGGCCCGAACGAGATCGTGTCCGGGGAACGGGATGCCGATATTCGCGTCGATGTGACCGATCCGGCGGGCAACACCGCCTTTATCGAGGACACCGTGCGGGTCGATACCTTTGTCAACGCGCTGGATCATGCCGGGCCGGTGACCGCTGACAACGTGCTCAACATCGCCGAGGCCGGTGCGGGCGTCACCCTGACCGGACAGGTCGAGGCGGGATCGTCGGTGCGGGTCGAGGTCTTTGGCCGCAGCTATGACGCCGTGGTGGTCCCGAACGGCCTCTGGTCGGTCGAGGTGCCGGGAGGCGATGTGCCCGCGCAGGAAGGCAGCGTCGAGATGGTCGTCATCGCCACCGACTGGGCGGGCAATACCGACCGGATCACCGAGAGCTTTGCCATCGACACGGTGGCCCCCGATACCCCCGGGATCGTTGGCTATTTCCGGCAGGGCGACGGGTATCGCAACGCCACGGTGGAGACCAGCGAGGACGATATTGGCATTCATCAGGTCGATGCCGGTGGCAATGTGCGCGAACTGGCGCTGGGTGTGCAGGAGAACAGCTTTACCGGCGAGACGGATTATTTCTTTCTCGACGGCGCGGGGCGGCCTGCCTCGGTGCCCGACGGCTCGCAGCTGGTGGTCAGTGGCACCGATCCCGGTGGCAACGCGTCGAGCACTTACGTGGTTCTCGATGAGACCAACACGCAGGTGGTCGATGTGACCAACCCCAACCTTGCGGGCTTTAACATCGAGACAATCGACCTGCGGTTCGGAGATCAGGCGGAGCTGACGCTGACCGAGGCGCAGCTGCGCGGCCTGTCGGGCAACAGCGATCAGGTGGTCGTGCAGGGCGGGGCCGACGATCAGGTGACGATCACCGGGGCGCAGGCGGCGGGACAGACCCAGATCGACGGTCAGACCTTCGACGTCTACACGCTGGGGAACGACGCGACGGTCGTGGTGGACGAAGACATCAACACCATCACCTGAGCCAAAAGACCGGGGCGCGGGTCCGGGATGGCGCGCGCCCCCAATCACAAGACCGCAAAAAGGTCGGGGGGCAGGATTATGGGACAGGTGACAAGAACGCTGGTGGCGGGCGGCATGAGCCTGATGCTGGCGGGCTGTCTGGGCGGTGCCGGGGGCGGCGAGGTCTCGCGCCTCGGTGCGGGACCCGAGACTGCCCGGCCCGACACCGTCGCGCGCAGCAAGGCCGAGGCGCAATCGAAGATCATCGCGGAATTGCAGGCGCGCCGGTCGGTATTGCCCGAGGGCGGCAGTTTCGATCAGGTGGCGCAGTCGGTTCTGGCCGCCTATAGCCGCAGCGCCGAGTCGGATTTGCTGGCGGCGCGGCTGCGGGCCGAGGCGGCGTCGAAGAACTGGCTGCCGAAGATCGGACCCAATATCAGCCTGAGCAGCCTGAGCGACATCGTTTCGCAACTGATCGTGGAGCAGGTGCTGTTCGACAATGGTCGCAAGAAGGCCGAGCGCGCGATGGCCGCCGCCGATGTCGAGGTCGCTGCCGTGACGCTGGCCGAGGATGTGAATGACCGGGTTCTGACCGGGCTTACGCTCTATCTCGACGCAGCACAGGCGCGTGAGCGGCGCAGCCTCGAGGCGCGCACGCTGAGCGATCTGGAGCATTTCGAGTGGATCATGTCGGAGCGCGTCAGGGGCGGCGTGTCGGACATGTCCGATCTCAACGTGTTGCGCAGCCGGTTGGCGGAAATCCGCGAGGTGATCGCGCAGCAATCCGAGGTCGAGCGCACGGCGCTGGCCGAGTTGAACGCCATGGCGGCGCACCCGCTGAGTGGGGTTGCGGGGCTGAGCGAGGTGCCGGTGCACGCAGGTCAGGTGCCCGCGCTCGACCTGCTGCGGGCCGAGGCCGAGAGCGTGCGCGACATCGCGGGCGCGATGGTGGCGCGTGGCGGTCTGTTGCCCAATGTCACGGCGGGCGGCACGCTGGGCGATGGTGGTGACCTGGGGGTCAACATCCGCTCGGATCAGTTGCTGGGGCTGGGCACCGGCGCCGAACTCAAGGCCGTGGAGGCCGAGAAGGAGGCCGCCGCGCGGCGGTTGAGCCAGGCGCGCGAGGACAGCGAGCGCGTGGTGCAGCGGCTGGAGGCGCGGCTGGACGCGTTGGCGCGGCAGGTTGGCGAGGCGAGCGCCCTGCGGGCGGCGTCGGAGGCCAATCTCGATATCTTTCAGCGGCAATACGATGCCGGGCAGCGGCAGGTGATGGATGTGGTGGGCATCTATGAGACCTTTGCCGAGCGGCAGGTGCGGGCGCTGGCGCTGAAATACGATCTGGCGCGCACGCGGCTGGAACTGGCCGATCATCTGGGTGTTCTGGCGGAGGGGAGCCGGATTTGAACAAAGCCCCCGTCGCCCTGACCGTCAAGACCGCCCACGCCGCGCCGCAGGCCCCCGCCGCGCGGTTCGGACCGCGCGCCAAAGCGCGGGCGCGGCTGGGTGCGGCCTATGCGGCGGCGCTGGGGTTTGACGCGGTCGAGCGCGATATCCTGGAGGCGATGGTGGCCGGTGACGCCGACCGCGCCGAGGGTGAGCCGCCGCGCCCCGGTGCGCTGGCGCAGGGGTTGCGCGCCGCCGGAATGATCGCGCGGGTCGAGGACGTGCGCGCGCCTGATCCTGCGTTTTGGCCCGCCATCGCGCAGATGGCGCGGGGCAAACTGGTGCTGGTTCTGGCGCAGGAGGGCGAGACCGTCATCCTGCATGACACGAGCTGTGCCGATCAGCGCGCCGAGGTGCCGCTAACCGAGTTCACGCCCTATTTCACCGGCACGCTGGTGCGCGCCGAGGTGCCCGCCCAAAGCCTGAGCCGGGCGCATGACCTGCCGGCCGCCGAGGCGCATTGGTTCTGGGGACAGTTCAAGCATTTTCAAAGGCATATCGCCGAGGTCGCCATTGGGTCGTTCGTGGCGAACCTGTTGGCGGTGGCGGTCGCGCTCTTTGCGTTGCAGGTCTATGACCGGGTGATCCCGCATCAGTCGGAGGCGACGCTGTGGGTGCTGGCGGCGGGGGCGGGGCTGGCGCTGTTGCTGGAAGCGGGGCTCAAGATCGCGCGGGCGCAGTTGATGGATGGTGCGGGGCGGCAGATCGAGCTCAATGTGCAGCGCCTGCTGATGGACCGGGTGCTGGGCATGCGCTCGGAACTGGCGGGGCGGAGCCCGTCGCAGATTTTCTCGGCGATGCGGGAATTCGGGTCGGTGCGCGAGTTCTTCACCGCCTCGACCATCGGCACGCTGACCGATTTGCCCTTTGTCGTGATGTTTCTGGCACTGGTCGCGTCAATTGCCGGAAATGTGGTGTGGGTGCTGATCGCCGGGGGGATCGTGATGGTGATCCCGGGCCTGTTGTTGCAGCGCCGGATGATGCGGCTGACGCAGGAGATGCAGGGCGCGGGCGCGCGTGGCGCGCGGCTGTTGCACGAGGCGATATTCGAGCTTGATACACTCAAGACGCAGCGCGCCGAGGACCGGTTTCGCCGGATCTGGGGGGATCTGACCGCGCTGCAGGCGCTCAAATCGAGCGAGCAGCGGCGGCTGGGGTCGGTGCTGACCTTCTGGGCGCAGGGGGTGCAGCAGGCGACCTATATCGCGGCGGTGATCATGGGCACCTATCTGGTCTTTGCCGGGGAGTTCACCGTTGGGTCGATCATCGCGGTGGGGATTCTCACCAGCCGCACGCTGGCCCCGCTGACGCAGCTTTCGGGCACGCTGTCGCGCTGGAGCAACGTCAAATCGGCGCTTGAGGGGCTCGACTCGATCGCCCATGCCGAGCAGGACGCAGCCCCCGGCCGCAGCTATCTGCGGCGCGAGCACCTGACCGGGGCCTATGACCTGCGCGAGGTGAAATTCAGCTATGACGCCGAGGCCGCGCCGGTACTGGATATTCCCGCGCTGGCCATTCAGCCGGGGCAGAGGATCGCGGTGCTGGGCACCAACGGGTCGGGCAAGTCGACCTTCCTCAAGCTGTTGGCCGGGCTTTATGCGCCGTCCTCTGGCCGGGTGATGCTGGACGGCACCGATATGGGGCAGATCGCGCCGCGCGACCTGCGGCGACTGGTCGGCTATCTGGGGCAGGATGTGCGGCTGTTCACCGGCAGCCTGCGCGAGAACCTGAACCTGACGCTGCTGGAGCTTGACGACGCGCGGCTGATGCAGGCGCTGGATTTCGCCGGGCTGGGGCCGTTCGTGAAGGGCCATCCCAAGGGCCTTGACCTCGAAATTCTCGACGGCGGGCAGGGTCTGAGCCAGGGCCAGCGGCAGAGCATCGGCTGGGCGCGGCTGTGGTTGCAGGACCCGGCGATCTGCCTGCTGGACGAGCCGACGGCGGCGCTGGATCAGACGCTGGAACGCACGCTGGTCAGCCGGTTGGAGACATGGCTATCGGGGCGCACGGCGGTGATCGCCACGCACCGCATGCCGATCCTGAGCCTGACCGACCGCACGCTGATCCTGCAGGCCGGGCGGATGGCCGTCGATGGCCCGCGCGATCAGGTGCTGGCGCATCTGACGCAGGTCGGTGCCACGACGGGAGGGGCATGAGATGAGCGACACGACAGAGCGCAGCGCGGCCCATGTGATCGCCGATCTCAATGCGCGGCTGGGCGGCCCGAGCCTGATGATCTGGCTTTGTGCGCTGACGGTCTGGGCGTTTGTTCTGTGGGCGTCGCTGGCCTGGATCGACGAGATCGTGCGCGCGCCGGGCGAGTTCATTTCCAATTCGCGGCCGCAGATCATCCAGAACCTCGAAGGTGGCATCCTTGCCGAGTTGCAGGTGCAGGAGGGCGACGTGGTGGAGCGCGGCGATGTGCTGGCGCGGCTGCATGACACCCGGTTCCAGAGCGAGGTCGCCGATATGCGCGACCAGATCGCGGCGCTGGAGGTGCGGCAATTGCGGCTGGAGGCGGAACTGGCCGGGCAGTTCGATTTCGAGGTGCCCGAGGCGCTGGCCGGGCGCGCGCCCGAGATGGTCGCCTCGGAGCGCGCGCTGCTGAAGGCGCGGCAGGAGGATTACGTCAAGCGCAGCGAGGGGGCGGCGCGGGTGATGGCGCAGGCGGCCGAGGAAAAGCGCCTGCTGGAGAACCTGCTGGCGCAGAAGATCGTCGCGCTGATCGAGGTCACGCGCGCGCGCAAGGCCCATGCCGATGCCGAGAAACGCTATGACGAGATCGTCACGCAGGCCGAACTGGAACGGGCCGAGGCCTATTCCGAGGTGCTCAAGGAGTTGGCGACCCTGCGCCAGACGCTCAAGGCCAGTCAGGACCAGCTGAACCGCACCGTGCTGCGCAGCCCGATGCGCGGGGTGGTCAATAATCTCAGCGTCACCACCATCGGCGGGGTGGTGCGCCCCGGCGAGGAGATCCTCGAGATCATCCCGCTCGATGAGGCGCTGCATGTCGAGGCGCGGGTCGAGCCGCGCGACATCGCCAATATCCGGCGCGGGCAGGAGGCGACGATCAAGCTGACGGCCTATGATTACACGATCTACGGCACCCTCAAGGGCCGGGTGGATTTCATCTCCGCCGACACGTTCAAGGACGAGCGCGCCCGCGACCCCGACGGCAACCCGCATTACAAGGTGACGCTGCGGGTGGATATGGGGGCGCTGACCGCGCGGCAGGCCGGCATCGAGATCCGCCCCGGCATGCAGGCGGATGTGGAATTGCACACCGGCGAGAAGACGGTGCTGCAATACCTGCTCAAGCCGCTTTACAAGAGCCAGGAGGCGCTGCGCGAGCCGTAGGAGCATTCGCCTGATGCTATCAGTCGTTGAGCCGCCTGGCGCGGAAGCAAGGCCGAAGGCCGCCGCGCCATCGCCAGGCCGCCCCCCGGACTGGCGATTTGTCCGAGTTAGCGCTTCAATCAGGCCTTTTTCGGGCTGGCGGACATAAAGTGACCTGAAACATCGTCAGATCGCCAGCCCGCGGCCTGACGATGGCGCGTCAGAAGCTAGTGATCACTGGCTGGCAATCCGGCCGCGGTGCCAACTGGCCTGCGCCCCGCCGTCAGCCCGCGAATTGCCCCTCGTAGACCGGCTCCAGCGTGGGGGTCTCGAAGAGCGACGAAACCGAGGTGCCGTTCCAGATGTTGAGGATCGCCTGCGCAAAGACCGGAGCGGTCGGGATGATGCGGATATTGGGCGTGGCCTTGACCGCCTCGGTGGGCTGGATCGTGTCTGTAATGACCATGGATTTCAGCACCGAGTTGGTGATCCGCTCGACCGCCGGGCCGGACATCACGCCGTGGGTGGTATAGGCGTGCACCTCGCGTGCGCCGTTGTCGATCAAGAGTTGCGCCGCCTTGCACATGGTGCCGGCGGTGTCGCACATGTCGTCGACGATGATGCAGATCTTGTCGCTCACATCGCCGATCACCGTCATTTCGGCGACTTCACCGGCCTTTTCGCGGCGCTTGTCCACGATCGACAGAGGGGCCTCGATCCGCTTGGCCAACTCGCGGGCGCGCGCCACGCCGCCCACATCGGGCGAGACGATCATCACGTCGTCCATCGTGCCCTTGAACTGGGTCATGATGTCGAGCGCGAAGATCGGCGAGGCGTAGAGGTTGTCCACAGGGATATCGAAGAACCCCTGGATCTGGGCGGCGTGCAGGTCCATGGTCAGCACCCGCTCGATCCCCGCCTCGACGATCATGTTGGCCACCAGCTTGGCCGAAATCGGCGTGCGCGCCTTGGAGCGGCGATCCTGCCGTGCATAGCCGAAATAGGGGATCACGGCGGTGATGCGCTTGGCCGAGGAGCGGCGCAGCGCGTCGGACATGATCAGCAGTTCCATCAGGTTGTCATTGGCCGGGTTCGAGGTGGGCTGGATGATGAACATGTCCTCGCCGCGGACGTTCTCGTAGACCTCGACAAAGATTTCCTGATCATTGAACCGTTCAATGCGCGCGTCGCAGAGCCCGACATCGACCCCCCGATGCATCGACATGCGCCGCGCGATGGCCTTGGCGAGTGGCATGTTGGCATTGCCGGAAATCAGCTTGGGTTGCGATGTGGAAGGCATGATGTGGTCCCCGGAATGATCCATGTGACAGATTCGTGATGTTGCACACCGCTTAGCATGCGCCTAACGTCGCGCAAAGCGATGCGAACGGGGAGCGCGGTGAAATGGCCCATATAGATTATTATTTCTCGACCTTGTCGCCCTTTGCCTATCTGGCGGGCTCGGGGCTGGAGGAGATCGCGGCCCGGCACGGTGCAGGCGTGACCTACAAGCCGCTCGACATCATGGCGCTGTTTGCGCGCACCGGCGGCACGTCGCCTGCTGAACGGCATCCGTCGCGCAATGCCTACCGCGCGCAGGAATTGCCGCGACAGGCGAAAAAGCGCGGCCTGCCGCTCACTCTCAAACCGGCGCATTGGCCGACCAACCCGGCGCCGTCGTCCTATGCGATCATCGCCGCGCAGAATGCGGGCGGTGGCGATGTCGGCGCGCTGGTGCAATCGGTGCTGCGCGCCTGCTGGGCCGAGGAGCATGATATCGCCGAAGATGCGGTGGTGCGCGACTGCCTGCAACAGGCGGGGTTCGATCCGGCGCTGGCCGACACCGGCCTGCTGAGCGGGGCCGAGACCTATGCCGCCAATCTCGAAGAGGCGGTGAATGCGGGCGTGTTCGGCGCGCCGTTCTACGTGGTCGACAGCGGTCAGTCTTTCTGGGGGCAGGACCGGCTGGAGGATCTCGACCTGCATCTGGCGGGCAAGCTCTGAGGTCATGCCGAAGGCGAGCCGCGCGGGCCATCCGATTTACTGGACCGAGTTCGGACGCGGACGGCGCGCGGCGCTTGGGCTGCATTGCTCGCTGTCGCATTCCGGCAGCTGGAGCGGGATCATGCGCGGCCTCGGCGGCGTGCTGCACCTGACCGCCCCCGATCTGCCGGGACACGGACAGAGCGCGCCCTGGGATGGCGCGACAGAGATCCAGGCGCTGAGCACCGCGATCGCGGCGGAGTTCCTGACCGGCCCCACCGATATCATCGGCCATTCCTTTGGCGCGACGGTGGCGCTGCGGCTGGCGGTCGAGCATCCCGGGCTGGTGCGGTCGCTGATCCTCTACGAACCGGTGTTCTTTGCCGTGGCGCTGGCCGATCATCCGCAGATGCGAGCGCGCCACGCGCTCGAGATGTCGGGCTATGCCAAGGGGATCGCAGCGGGGGACATGGCGGCGGCGGCGCAAGCTTTTCTGCGGGTCTGGGGCGACGGGCGCGCCTGGGACGATCTGCCCGGCGCGGTGCGCGCGGGGCTGGCAGCGCAGATGCCGCTGATCGAGGCGGCGGGCCCGGCGCTCTACGAGGATGCGGGCGGCATGCTGGCCAGCGGTGCGCTGGCCCGGGTCGCAGCACCGGTGCTGCTATTGGAGGGCAGCGCGTCGCCTGCGATCATCACGGCGATCAACGAGGGGCTGGCGGCGCGCTTGCCGCAGGCCGCGCGCGCGGTGATCGCGGGGGCGGGGCATATGGGGCCGATGACCCATCCCCGGCAGACCGGCGCGGAAGTGCTGCGGTTTCTGGGCGAGACCTGAGCCGGGCGAGACGCGCTTTGCAAAGCGCGTCCAAGGCGTTTGCAAACGCCTTGTGGTGCGTCCTGTGGCGGCGTGGTGCGACACGCGCTTTGCAAAGCGCGTGGCAAGGCGTTTGCAAACGCCTTGCGCGGCGCGCCGGGTCAGCCCGAGCAGCTGGCCCCGCCGAGGACGCAGAACTTGGCGCAATGCGGGTGATTGAGGGCGACATCGAGCTCGGCCTCGGCGAGGGTTTCGCCCAGCTCGAATTCCGGCGCGTAGGGCAGCAGGGTGCAGGCCAGCACGGCCGGTTTCTCGGCCCCCTTGCGTTTCACGACCATGCGCGAGGAGGCGCACATCACGTCGCGCGGCGACTTGCCCAGGATATCCCAGCAGGCGTTGGTGATCTCGGGGACTTCGGCGCTCTCGTCCATTTCGGGAAAGAGCACGGTCGCGCCGGGGTCATAGGCGTCGATCTCGAACCCGTGTTCGGCATAAAGCCGGGCATAGCCCGCGCGCGATTGTGCCTCGGTCTCGCCCCAGACGGTGCGGCCTGCCACGGTCATGCGGATGCCGTTGTCGCGCAGCCAGCACATGCCGTCGATGGTTCTGGCAAAGGTGCCCGGCCCGCGTTCCTCGTCATGGCAGGCTTCGGACCAGTGATCGACCGAGATGCGCAGGGTCAGCTTGTCGCGCCATGTCTGCGCCAGGTCGAGCAGGCCCGCGCGCATCGTCTTGCGCATCATAGGGCGCATCGCGTTGGTGAGGATCAGCACCTCGTACCCCTCTTCCAGGGCCGCCCGTGCCATGCCGATCATCTGCGGATTCATGAACGGCTCGCCGCCGGTAAAGCCGATTTCGGTCACCGGCCAATCGCGCGCGCGGACCTGGTCGAGATAGTCGCGCACCTCCGATTCGGTGATATAGACGAGCGCGTCATTCGAGGGTGAGGACAGGATATAGCAATTCCGGCATTCGATGTTGCACAAGGTCCCGGTGTTGAACCACAGCGTTTCGGGATGGCTGAGCGGCACGGTGGCGCGCGGCTGACCATCGGCGGTGCGCGCGGCATCCTGAAACTTGCCTTGATTGGCGGGGATATTGAGGCTGTCTTTCATGCGTTGGATCGCTCCTTTCCGAATATGTGTGAGCTATCTCTCACGATCTGGCAAGGGAAGGGCTCTGACGCCATTGTGAAGCCGCAGCGACATGTTACAGTCGTGCCGACACGCGGATCGCCCGGAAGATGGGCGCGCGGCAATCTGAGGAGACAGGCATGGCGTCTCGGGTGATCCCGGTCGATCCGTTCGATCTGGTGGTGTTCGGCGGCACGGGCGATCTGGCCCGGCGCAAGATATTGCCTGCGCTCTTTCGCCGTTATGTCGCCGGGCAGATCGAGGGCGACGTGCGCCTGATCGGGGCGGCGCGCAGCGAGATGGACGCGACGGCCTATCGCGAGATGGTGCGCGAGGCGATCCTAGAGTTCGGTGGCGATGAGGCAGGCCGCAAGACCGAGCTCGCGGCGTTTCTCAAGATGCTGGATTACGTGACCCTTGATGCCAAGGGCACGCAGGGCTGGGCCGATCTGGCGGCCAAGATGCGCACCGATCGCATCTGCGCGTTCTATTTCTCGGTGGCCCCGTCGCTGTTCGGGGATCTGGCCAAGCGGTTGCACAAGCATGGCATGGCTGATGACGAGAGCCGCATCGTGGTGGAAAAGCCCTTTGGCCGCGATCTGGAGACCGCCCGCGCGCTCAACCGGACGCTGGCGCGGCATTTTCACGAGGGCCAGATCTACCGGATCGACCATTATCTCGGCAAGGAAACCGTGCAGAACCTGATGGCGATCCGGTTCGGCAATGTTCTGTTCGAGCCGCTGTGGAACAGCCAATATGTCGACCACATCCAGATCACCGTGGCCGAGAGCGTGGGCGTCGGCGGGCGTGGCGATTATTATGACAGTTCGGGCGCAATGCGCGACATGGTGCAGAACCACATGATGCAGCTCTTGTGTCTCATTGCGATGGAACCGCCCGCCAAGTTCGAGCCCGACGCCGTGCGCGACGAAAAGCTCAAGGTCATTCGCGCGCTCGATCCGGTGGAGCCGGAAAACGTGGTGCGGGGCCAGTATGAGGGCGGTGACGCGCAGCCGGGCTATCGCGCGCAGGTCGAGAATGCCGACAGCCTGACCGAGAGTTTCGTGGCCCTGAAGGCGCATATCAGCAATTGGCGCTGGGCCGGCACGCCGTTCTACCTGCGCACTGGCAAGCGCCTCAAGGAGCGGGCGAGCGAGATCGCGGTGATGTTCAAGGACGCGCCGCATTCGATCTTCGGTGCCGATGCCGGGCGGCATCACAATATCCTCACCATCCGATTGCAGCCCAATGAGGGGATCGAACTGGGTGTCACGATCAAGGAACCGGGGCCGGGCGGCATGCGTTTGATAGATGTGCCACTCGACATGACCTTTGCCGAGGCGCTTGGGCCCGAGGAGGCCGATTTCCCGGATGCCTATGAGCGGCTGATCATGGATGTGATCCGTGGCAACCAGACGCTTTTCATGCGCGGTGACGAGGTCGAGGCCGCCTGGGCCTGGACCGATCCGGTCATCGCCGAGTGGGACGCGCAATCAGATGCGCCATTGCCCTATGCGAGCGGCTCTTCGGGGCCGGATGACGCGCTCATGCTGATGCATCGCGACGGGCGGCGCTGGCGGGAGATACGACCATGAACATCATTGATTATCCGGATGCCGAAATGCTGGCCATCGGCCTTGCCGATGAACTGGCAAGCGCCCTGCGCACCGCGCTTGCCAATGAGGAGCGCGTGCTTTTCGTGGTGCCCGGCGGCACGACGCCCGGCCCGATCTTTGATGCGCTGTGCGAGACAAGTCTGGACTGGGACCGGGTGGATGTGCTGCTGAGCGACGAACGCTGGCGGCCCGAGGTGCATGTGCGCTCCAACACGCGGCTGATCCGCGAGCGGCTGCTGACCGGACGTGCGGCGGCGGCGCGCTACCTGCCGCTTTATGCCAAGGCGGCGGAGCCCGAGGAGGTGCTGGCGGAACTGGAGGCCAATATCTCGCCGGTGCTGCCGATTGATGTCTGCCTGTTGGGGATGGGCGAGGACATGCATACCGCCTCGCTTTTCCCGGGGGCCGACAATCTGGAGGATGCGCTAGCGCGGCGCGCGCCGATCCTTGTGCCGATGCGCGTGGATGGGGCCGAGGAGCCGCGCGTGACGCTGTCGGCGCGGGTGCTGAACGGGGCGGTGGCCAAGCATCTGGTGATCACCGGCGACAAGAAGCGCCGCGCGGTGGAACGCGCGCAGCACATGCGGGCCGTCGAGGCCCCGGTCGCCGCCGTGCTGGACGACATGACCGTGCATTGGGCCCCGTGACAGGAGTGTGTGAAATGTGGACCGAGGTCGAGCGTGCGGCTGAGGCCGCGGCAGGGCGCAGTATTGCCGATTTGTTCGAGACGGCAGGCCGCGCTGAGGCGTTTTCCGTGCGCTTTGACGGGATGCTGCTGGATTATTCCAAGACCGCGCTCGATGAGGATGCGCGCGCCGCGCTGGTGCAGCTGGCCGGGGCGGCGGGGGTTGCGGCGCGCCGCGCGGCGATGTTCGACGGGCAGCCCATCAACGAGACCGAGGGGCGCGCGGTCCTGCATAGCGCGCTGCGCAACCTCTCGGGCGGGGCGGTCATGGTCGAGGGCGAGGACATCATGCCCGGCATCCACGCCACCCGCGCCCGGATGGCCGCGTTTGCAGAAGAGATCCGGCAGGGGTCGATCACCGATGTGATCAATATCGGCATCGGCGGCTCGCATCTTGGCCCCGAGATGGCGGTGCGCGCGCTCAGCCCCTATCACGACGGGCCGCGCTGTCATTTCGTGTCGAACGTGGACGGGGCGGATATCGCTGACACGCTGTGCGGGCTCGATCCCGCGACTACGCTGGTGATCGTCGCCTCCAAGACCTTTACCACCATCGAGACGATGACCAATGCCGCCACCGCGCGGGCGTGGATGGAGCGCGCGGGCGTCGAGCCGGGGCCGCAATTCGCCGCCTTGTCCTCGGCGCTGGAGAAGACCGCCGACTGGGGGATCGACCCGGCCCGTGTCTTTGGCTTTGGCGATTACGTGGGCGGGCGCTATTCGGTCTGGGGGCCGATCGGCCTGGCTGTGATGATCGCGATCGGGCCGGAGCGGTTCGAGGAATTCCTGACCGGGGCCGAGGCGATGGACCGGCATTTTCTGGACGCCGAACCGCTGGAGAACATGCCCCTGATGCTGGCGCTGGTCGGGCTCTGGCATCATCAGGGCATTGGATACGGCACCCGCGCCGTGCTGCCCTATGATCAGCGTCTGGCGCGGTTGCCCGCCTATCTGCAACAGCTGGAGATGGAGAGTAACGGCAAGCGGGTGCGCATGGATGGCGCGCCGCTCACACGCCCCTCGGGCCCCGTGGTCTGGGGTGAGCCGGGCACTAACGGGCAGCACGCGTTCTATCAGTTGATCCATCAGGGAACGGCAGTGGTGCCCTGCGAGTTTCTGGTGGCGGCAGAGGGGCATGAGCCGGATCTGGCGCATCATCACCGGCTGCTGGTGGCCAATTGTCTGGCGCAATCCGAGGCGCTGATGCGCGGGCGCGGGATCGACGAGGCGCGCGCGCTGATGTGCGAGGCGGGGTTTGCCGGGGCCGAGTTGGAGCGGCAGGCCGCACACCGCGTGTTTCCGGGCAATCGGCCCTCGGTGACGCTGGCCTATGACCGGCTGACGCCCCGGCGGTTGGGGCAGATCGTGGCGCTTTATGAACACCGGGTGTTTGTCGAGGGGGTGATCCTCGGGATCAATTCCTTCGATCAATGGGGGGTGGAACTGGGCAAGGTTCTGGCGGGCGAGATGGTGCCGCTGCTGGAGGGGAGCGACACCACCCGCAAGGACGGCTCAACCCGTCAACTGGTTCACTTCTGCAAATCATACACGGGCTGAGCCGCCTCCCCCCGGGAGTGGGGGCATTGATACTCTCCGGGGGATTGGCGTGTCTCTGAACCATCAGAACTCGGAAACGCACACGCCACTGGGTCACACATACGCGCACCGCACAGGTCTCGGCCCCGTTCCAAGCGCATCATTTGGGATGCTGCGCGAGGCGGGCACCGCGACCCGTTCGGCGGCGCACATCAGGACTCACGTCTGATGTGGGTGAGAGTTTCAGGACAGGGGAGATTTTTTGCGCCGACGTGCGCGAAGGTGGATCATTGTGGAGGAGTGGGGTGAGGGGGGGCTGACGAGGACCTTTGCCGAAGCCTTTTCGGGCGGCGATGGAACATGTGGGCGGGGTTGCGCGTTCCAACGTGGTGAGGTGGCGCGATGTGCCGCCCCGGTGGGTGCCGCAAGGGCCTGCCGTGCACCATAGAAAGGAGATCAGGATGAAACTTTGGATGCTACTCGCCGCAGGTCTGACCACGCTCGCACTCGGGGCCTGTGCGAACATGTCAACCGAGGGGCGCACAGTAGCCGGTGCCGCAGGCGGGGCCGCCGCAGGCCTGATCGCGGCGGAGGTGCTTGACGCCGATGATAATTGGCGAGTGATCTCGGCGCTCGGCGGGGCCGCTGCCGGGACGGTCGTGGCGCAGAACACGCAGAACGGCAATTGCGCCTATGCGCGCGGTGACGGAACCTATTACACCGCCCCCTGCCGCTGATATCGGGACGGATGACAGACGCGGGCCGGGCTTGAGAGAGCCCGGCCCGTTTTGCGTGCCGCGACGCTGGATCAGCGCAGGATCGAGCGGCCTGCGTAAATTGCGGTTTCGCCGAGCATTTCCTCGATCCGGATCAACTGATTGTATTTCGCCAACCGGTCCGAGCGGGCGAGCGAGCCGGTCTTGATCTGCCCGCAATTGGTGGCGACAGCCAGATCGGCGATGGTGGCATCCTCGGTCTCGCCAGAGCGGTGCGACATGACATTGGTCATGCGCGCGCGATGCGCCATTTCGACCGCCTGAAGCGTCTCGGTGAGGGTGCCGATCTGGTTGACCTTGACCAGCATCGCGTTGGCCGCGCCTTTCTCGATGCCCATGGCGAGGCGCGTGGGGTTGGTGACAAAGAGATCGTCGCCGACCAGTTGCACGCGGTCGCCGATCGCCTGCGTGAGGGCCACCCAGCCGTCCCAGTCATCCTCGGAACAGCCGTCCTCGATCGAGATGATCGGATAGTCGTTCACAAGGCTTTGCAGATAGGCCACGTTCTCGTCGCTCGAAAGGCTCAGCCCCTCGCCGGAAAACTCGTATTTGCCGCCCTTGTAATATTCGGTCGCGGCGCAATCGAGCGCGAGGCAGATGTCGTCACCCGGTGTGTAGCCCGCTTTTTCGATGGATTTCAGGATGAAGTCGAGCGCGTCGCGGGTCGAGGACAGGGCCGGGGCAAAGCCACCTTCGTCGCCCACGCCAGTCGCAAGGCCCGCCGCTGACAGTTCCTTTTTCAGGGTGTGGAACACCTCGGCCCCCATGCGCACCGCATCGCGGATGTCGGACGCGCTGACCGGCATGATCATGAATTCCTGGATGTCGATCGGGTTGTCGGCATGTTCGCCGCCATTGATGATGTTCATCATCGGCACCGGCAGGGTGCGCGCCGAGGTGCCGCCGACATAGCGATAGAGCGGCTGGCCGGAATAATCCGCCGCCGCCTTGGCGACCGCAAGGCTGACACCGAGGATCGCGTTCGCGCCCAGACGCCCCTTGTTGGGGGTGCCGTCGAGTTCGATCATGGTCATGTCGACCGCCACCTGCTCGGTGGCGTCCATGCCCAGAAGTTCCTCGGCGATCTCGCCGTTGACCGAGGCACAGGCCTCCAGCACGCCCTTGCCGAGATAGCGCGCCGCGTCGCCGTCGCGGCGTTCCACCGCCTCATGCGCGCCGGTCGAGGCCCCCGAGGGCACCGCCGCACGACCCATGGTGCCATCTTCGAGCGTTACATCCACCTCGACCGTGGGATTGCCCCGGCTGTCGAGAATTTCGCGGGCATGGATGTCGATGATACTGCTCATGGGCGGGAATCCTTGGACCAAATTGCGTTGCACGTGCCTTAGCAAGTTTTCCCGGTTTTGCAAACGCGGCACGCGGGCGCCGCGATCAGCCGCGCCCGTGCGGTGCGTCGTAATCGGGGCGCGGGTTGATCGGGATGATCCGGTGCGGATTGATGGTGTCGTGGCTATAATGGTAGTGGCGCACGATGTGGTCGAAATCCACCGTCTCGCGCACGCCGGGCCATTGGTAAAGCTCGCGGACATAGCCCCAGAGATTGGGGTAATCGACGATCCGGTGGCGGTTGCACTTGAAATGCAGGTGATAGACCGGGTCAAAGCGGATGAGCGTGGTGAAGAGTCGCCAGTCGGCCTCGGTCAGCCGGTCACCCATCAGGTAGCGGTTCTGCGACAGGCGCTCTTCCAGCCAGTCGAGGCTGTCGAAGAGCGGATAGACGGCGGCCTCGTAGGCCTCTTGTGAGGTGGCGAAACCGGATTTGTAGACGCCGTTGTTGACGGTGTCGTAAATGCGCTCGTTGACCGGCTCGATCGCGTCGTGCAGGTCTTCGGGCCAGTAATCGTCGGTATTGCCGGTGATCCCGTCAAAGGCCGAGTTGAACATGCGGATGATCTCGGAGCTCTCATTGGAGACGATGGTCTCGCGCTCGGTGTCCCAGAGGATCGGCACGGTCACGCGGCCGGAAATCTCGGGATCGGCCTTGAGGTAGATGTCGCGGGCGAAGGGCAGGTCGTAGAGCCGGTCGCCGGTGGTGCCGGGAAAATCGGTACGGAATTCCCAGCCCTCGGACAGCATGTCGGGATGCACGACCGACACGCCGATGTGGTTGGTCAGACCCTTGAGGCTGCGAAAGATCAGGGCGCGATGTGCCCATGGGCAGGCATAGGCGACGTAAAGGTGATAGCGCCCGCTTTGCGCCTTGAAGCCGCCCTCGCCCGACGGGCCGGGGCTGCCATCCGGGGTGATCCAGTTGCGGAATTTCGCGGTCGAGCGGACGAATTTCCCGCCCGTCGATTTGGTGTCGTACCAGGTGTCGTGCCAGACGCCGTTGACCAGTTGGCCCATGGGGATGCCCTCCTTCTTTGGTGCGAAGGTAGGGTGGCAGGACGGCGGGGATAAGCCGTAGCACCGCGCAGGGGGCGTGCGGGGGTGCACAGGGGGATGGGTCGGGGGTGGGCTGAGGCGGACACAGCACCCCGCCATAGGGTGCCGCGTGATCGCAGGGCCGGGGACTGGCGATGTGACGTTCGTGGCGGGTACTTTATCCCAGCCAAGTCATCCTGAACTCATCACGTTGCGCGCCCTATCAAATCGCCAGGCCGCGGGACGGCCCGGCGATCGCGCGGCACCTTCGGTGCGTTTCGCGCGGGCGGTGCAAATGTCGGGTTTAAGCCACCCCCGCCCCACATCACGATCCACCACGCGCCCACCAACCATCACAGCTTGCCGCGCAGATACTCCATCACGGCGGGGCGCACGCTTTGCGCGCCGACGCTGCGTTCGGCGTGGATCACGTCGCGCAATTCGCCAAGGTCGATGCGGCGCAACACGCTTTTGACCGGGCCGATGGAGGCCGGACGCATGGACAGCGTACGAAAGCCGATGGCGGCGAGGCAGGCGGCCTCGACCGGACGGCCTGCATCTTCGCCGCAGAAACTGAGCGGGGTGTCGAGCGTGGCGCAGCGATAGACGATGCCTTCGAGGAAGTTGAGGAAGCTCACGTTCAGCGTGTCGTAGCGGCGGCGCACGCGCTCGTTCTCGCGGTCGGCGGCGAAGAAGAACTGCTTGAGATCATTGCCGCCCACCGAGAGGAAATCGACCTCGGAATAAAAGCTGTCGGGCGCGAAGGCGAGCGAGGGCGTCTCCAGCATCGCGCCCACCTCGATCACCTCGGGGATGGGGTGGCCGAGAATGCGCTCGCGCTCCAGTGCCTTGTCCATCTCGGCGCGGGCGGCAGTGAATTCGTCGCGCTGCGCCACGAAGGGGAACATGATCGTCAGCGGCCGTCCACGCGCGGCGCGGATGAGCGCCTGAAGCTGCATGCGCATGACGCCGGGTTTATCCAGACCAACCCGAATCGCGCGCCAGCCCATGGCGGGGTTCGGCTCGTCGGTGGCCTTCATGTAGGGCAGCACCTTGTCGGAGCCGATATCGAGCGTGCGAAACACCACGCGCTGATCCTTGGCCGCGTCCATTACGCGGGCGTAAAGCTCCGACAGTTCGGCGCGCTTGGGCATGTGGTTGCGAATGAGGAATTGCAACTCGGTCCGAAAGAGGCCGACGCCTTCGGCCCCTGAGCTTTCGAGGCTGGGCAGGTCGGCCATCAGACCGGCATTCATCTTGAGCTTGATGTGTGCGCCGCAAAGCGTCTTGGCGGGTTTGTCGCGGATCGAGGCGTAGCGCTCCTGCGCCTGGGCCTGCATCGCCATCTTGTCGCGAAACGCCGAGACGACCGAATCGTCGGGGCGCAGATGGGCGATGCCCTGATCGCCGTCGACGAGGATCAGATCGCCGTTAAGCGCCTCGGTGGTGACGCGGGCGGCATGAATGATCAGCGGAATGGCGAGCGCGCGGGCGACGATGGCGGCATGAGAGCCGACCGCGCCTTCCTCGAGCACGATCCCCTTGAGTGCGCGCCCGTAATCCAGAAGCTCGGCGGGGCCGATATTGCGCGCCACGAGGATCGGGTCGGCGGGCATTTCCGCGCCGGTCTCGTGGCCCTGTCCGGTGAGGATGCGCAGCAGGCGATTGCTGAGATCATCGAGATCGTGGAGGCGTTCGCGCAGGTAGGCGTCGCTGACCTGGCTCATCCGGGCGCGGGCGGCGGATTGTTCCTTTTCAACGGCGGCTTCGGCCGAGAGGCCGCTGTCTATGTTGCCCTCCATCCGGCGCATCCAGCCCTTGGAATTGGCGAACATGCGATAGGCTTCGAGCACGTCGAGATGTTCTTTTTCGCCGCCCTTGGCGGAGCTGAGCATGCGGTCGACGCCGACGCGCAGCGCCTCGACCGCCTCGTGCAGGCGTTCCAACTCGCGGGCGGGGTCTTCGGCGATGGGGTTGGTGACGACGACGCGCGGTTCGTGCAGCCAGACATGACCCTGCGCCGCACCTTCCTGTCCGCAGCTGCCGCGAAAGAGAACCGCCTGGCTGTGGCGCGCCGACATCGCCGCGCCCTCGCCGACGAAGGCCCCGAGTTCGGCCATCTCGGCCAGCACCATGGCCACCACTTCGAGCGCGTAGATCTCTTCATCCGAGAACAGCCGCGCCTGTTTCGATTGGACCACCAGAACGCCCAGTTTCTCGCCGAGCCGTTGCACCGGCACGCCCGCGAAAGAGGAATAGGCCTCTTCGCCGGTCTCGGGCATGAAGCGAAAGCCCTTGGCGGCGGGGGCATTGTCGGTGTTGATCACCTCGCCCGAGCGCGCGACGCGACCGACCAGACCTTCGCCGAGCTTCATCCGGGTCTGGTGCACGGCCTCGGCCTTGAGGCCTTCGGTGGCGCAGAGTTCAAGCGTGTCCTCGTCGCGAAAGAGGTAGATCGAGCACACCTCGGTGTGCATCTCCTCGGCGATCAGCCGGGTGATCTGGTCGAGCCGGGTCTGCCCGCCCGCATCCTCGGCCATGACCGCGCGCAGGCGGCCCAGCATCTGGCGGCTGTCGGTCTTGAAGCTGTCGCTCATGGGTGGCGGTCCCCCGGGGTCGTTTCAGGGCTGGCCCGCCCGGTGCGCCGGTTATCCGCGCGCAGACTCAGGCCGATTTGTCCAACTCGAAGGCATCATGCAGCGCCTGAACCGCGAGTTCCATGTATTTCCGGTCGATCAGAACGGAAATCTTGATCTCGGAGGTTGCGATGACCTTTATGTTCACACCTTCATCACTGAGCGTCTTGAACATCTTGGCGGCGACACCCGACTGGCTGCGCATGCCGATGCCCACGGCAGAGACCTTGGCGACGTCGGTGTCGGCTATCAGATCGTGATAGTTGATCTGGCCCGCGTCCTTGGCCGCAAGCAGCGCCTTTTCGGCGCGTTTGACCTGATCAGTGGGGCAGGAGAAGGTCATGTCGGTGCGGCCCTCCTCGGAGATGTTCTGCACGATCATGTCGACGTTGATCCCGGCCTCGGACAATGGCCCGAAGATGGCCGCCGCGATGCCGGGCCGGTCGGCCACGGAGACGAGGGTCATTTTTGCCTCGTCCCGGGAATAGGCGATGCCGCTTACGACGTTCGATTCCATGATTTCCTCCTCGGCGCAGACAAGCGTGCCGGCCTCATCCGATTGTTCCTCGAAACTGCTGAGCACGCGCAGTTTCACGTTATAGCGCATCGCCAGTTCGACCGAGCGGGTTTGCAGCACCTTGGCCCCGAGCGAGGCCAGTTCGAGCATTTCCTCGAAGGCGATCCGGTCGAGTTTGCGGGCCTTGGAGGCGATGCGCGGGTCGGTGGTGTAGACGCCGTCCACATCCGTGTAGATGTCGCAGCGCTCGGCGTTGAAGGCTGCGGCAAAGGCCACGGCGGTGGTATCGGAGCCGCCCCGCCCGAGCGTGGTGATGCGGCCCTCGGGGCTGATGCCCTGAAAGCCCGCGACCACGGCGACGCGCATGCCCTCAGTGAACTTGGCGGTGATGTTCTCGGGCGGGATATCCTCGATCCGGGCGGAAGAATGCGACGAGTTGGTCTTGAGCGGCACTTGCCAGCCCTGCCAGCTGCGCGCGGGCACGTCCATTTCCTGCAAGGTCAGCGCCATCAGCCCGGCGGTCACGTTCTCGCCGGAACTGACCACGGCGTCGTATTCGCGCGCGTCGTAGAGCGGTGAAATTTCGCCGACCCAGTTCACCAACTCATTGGTCTTGCCGGACATGGCCGAGACGATGACGATCACGTCATAGCCCTTGGCGACCTCGACGCCGACGCGTTTGGCTGCGCGCCGGATGCGGTCGATATTGGCGACGGACGTGCCGCCGAATTTCATCACGAGAACGGGCATGCGCACTGTCCTGAGCCGTTTTTACCGGGCGGGGTTTACGCGGCGGCGCGAGGCGGCGCAAGAGGGCAGGTGACGCGGGGGCGCGCGCTCAGCGCACCACGGCCTCGGCCCCGAGGGCCGAGGCAAGTGCGGCGAAGCGCGACCGCGCCACTTCGCCGTAGAGCGGGGCGGCCTCATCCGAAAGGCGCAGTTCGAGCACCTTTTTCTTGGGGAACCAGCGCAACTCGCCCAGGCGGGCGTTCTTTTTCAGCCAGAGCATCGCGGCGAAGCGCATCGCCTTGCCGACGATTTCGGCGTCATCCTTGTCCTTCTCGGAAATCAGGCTGTCGAGATCGGAAAACCGGCTGTTGTCGCGCTTATTGGAATAGCGGTGCAGCAGTGCAAGGCCGAGGAACACGCGCTCGGAATGCTTGAGCCCGCCGAGGTTGGCGCGGGTGGCGTTGTCGAAACAGACCTCGCCGCGGTAATCGGGATGGGCGCGCCAGCTGACATCGTGCAAGAGGCAGGCGGCGCGGATCAGGCGGCGGCGTTCTGGGCTGGCAGATTTGAAGAGCGGCAGCAGGAAGTGATAGATCACCTTGCCGAAGCCCGGCAGGCGGGCGTCCTTGTGCTCGGCGAAGCGGCAGGCCTCGATCAGCGGGTCGCGGTCACGCAGGAGTTGCGGCATCTGTTCGTAGAGCAGCCCTTCGCGGATGCCGTAGCTGGAGACGGCGATGTCGCGCGGCTTGAAGGTCTTGAGCACCTCGCGCAGCACTTCGGCCGCGAGGGGGACGAGGGCGATACGACTGGACGACACGCCGGACGCGTTGCGCAGCGTGTCGAGATCGGTTTTCTCGATATGCTTGATCGTGGCGCGCAGATCGGCGGGGCGCATCCGGTATTCGTGCAGCACGTGCAGCGGATAGCCACGCCGGGCCATGTCGATCTTGGCAATCGCGCGCCAGGAGCCGCCGACGAGAAACAGGCGGTTGCGCTGTTCGCCGAGTTCCTTCTGCATGGCGGCGAGCGTCTTCTGGATGTGCGTCTTGCGGGCCTTCTTGCCGCCCTTGAGATCGGCCAGCTTGAAGGGTCCGAGCGGCGAGGAGATGCGCGCGCCGACGGTGCCGCCGTCGATTGCTGCGAGTTCCATCGACGAGCCGCCGATATCGCACACGAGACCGTAGGACCCGGGCCAGCCCAGAAGCACGCCCTGCGCCGAAAGCCGTGCCTCTTCGCGCCCGTCGATGACCCAGAGCTTGAGGCCGGTCTCGCGCTCGACCTCGGCGCAGAAATCGGCGCCGTCCTCGGCGTCGCGGACCGCTGCCGTGGCCACGGTGACCAGCGGGCCGGTATCCATGCCATTGGCCAGCATCTGGAAGCGGCGCAGGGCCTCGACCGCGCGCTTGCGTCCTTCGGGGTTGAGCCGCCCGGTTTCAGTCATGCCGGAGCCGAGGGCGCACATGATCTTTTCGTTGTAGAAATAGGCCGGGCTGCGCGCCGCGCCGTCAAACACCACGAGGCGGACGGAGTTGGAGCCCACATCGACCACGCCCACCCGGCTGAGCGCGCGGGCTGTGTCGCTATCGAAGAGCGGGCGGCCGAAAGGCCCGCCATCGGGTTCCGCAGGATCGTTGGTGCCGTCCATATCCGTCCCAGTCTCGTGCGCCCCCTCTATGCGACAGGGGCGCGCGCGGGTCAATCACCGGTATGGGTGAGTTTCGGCACGTCCGACGCGCCCGCCGAGCCACGGCCCGACAGCGACGGGTTCTCCATGAAGAAGCGGTGGCAGTTGAAGGCGAATTCGCCTTCGGGCTTGACCATGCGTGAAAAGGTGCCGTCCGGGGCCATCACCCAGCTTTGGGCGACATCGGCCATGTTGGCGGCCATCACCTGGCTGACGATCTGTGCCTTGACGGTGGGGTTTTCGATCTCGACCAGCGTTTCCACACGGCGGTTGAGGTTGCGCCCCATCCAGTCGGCGGAGGAGATGAAGACCCGTGCCTTCTTGGAGGGCAGCCCTGCGCCGTTGCCATAGCAAACGATGCGCGAATGCTCCAGAAAGCGCCCGACGATGGATTTGACGCGGATGTTCGAGGACAGGCCCTTGATGCCGGGGCGCAGCCCGCAGATGCCGCGCACCACGAGGTCGATCTTGACCCCGGCCTCGGAGGCGGCATAGAGCGCGTCGATCACGTCCGGCTCGATCAGCGAATTCATCTTCGCCCAGATCGCTGCCGGACGTCCGGCGCGGGCGTGCTCGGCTTCCTTGCCGATCAGGTCGATCAGGCGGGGTTTGAGCGTCGTGGGCGAGATCGCCAGGTTTTCGAGGCTGTCGGGCTGCGCGTAGCCCGAGAGGTAGTTGAAGACCTTGGTGGCGTCCCGTCCCAGGGTGGCGTCGCAGGTGAAAAAGCTGAGATCGGTGTAAATCCGCGCCGTGATCGGGTGATAGTTGCCGGTGCCGTAATGGGTATAGGTGACGAGGTTGTCGCCCTCGCGGCGGACCACGGTTGAAATCTTGGCATGGGTCTTGAGGTCGAGAAAGCCGTAGACCACATGCGCGCCCGCGCGCTCCAGTCGCCGGGACTGCCGGATATTCGCGGCCTCGTCGAAGCGGGCCTTGAGTTCGACGAGCGCGGTGACGGATTTGCCGTCTTCGGCGGCCTCGCACAGGGCCTCGACGATGGGCGAGTTGCGCGAGGTGCGGTAGAGCGTCTGCTTGATCGCGACCACGTCCGGGTCGCGCGCCGCCTGTTGCAGGAAGCGCACCACCATGTCGAAGGTCTCGTAGGGGTGGTGCAGCAGCATGTCCTTTTGCCGGATCGCGGCGAACATGTCGCCGTCATGGTCCTGCACCCGTTCGGGCACGCGCGGCGTGAAGGAGGGCCACAGCAGGTCGGGCCGGGCGTCGAGCACCAGTTCCTTGAGATCGGCGAGACCGATCATGCCCTCGACCTCGACGACCTCGTCGGGGATGACGTGCAATTCCTCCATGATGACCGCGCGCAGGGCCTCGGGCGCCCCGGCGGAGATCTTCATGCGGACAACCTCGCCCCGGCGGCGGCGTTTCAGCGCCACCTCGAATTCGCGCACGAGGTCTTCGGCCTCGTCCTCGACTTCGAGATCGCTGTCGCGCAACACGCGGAAGGCGCAGTGCCCCTTGTACTTGTAGCCGGGAAAGAGGCTGGAGAGATGCAGGAGCAGCAATTCCTCGAGCGGCAGCACGCGGAATTCGCCCTCGGGGGCGGGCAGGGCGACGAACCGGTCGATCTGCTGAGGGATCGGCAGCAACGCCTGCAACGGGCGCTTGTCGGACTTGCGTTCGAGTTGCAATGCCAGGCTGTAACCCAGATTGGGGATGAACGGGAACGGATGCGCCGGGTCGATGGCCAGCGGCGAGAGCACCGGAAAGACCTTGTGCAGGAACACATCGGCCAGCACGTCCTTGTCGGCGTCGCTGAGCGAGGTGTGATCGAGAATCGCGATGTTCTCGGCCTCCATCTCGACGCGCAGCGCCTCGTAGGTGTCTTGCTGCGATTCGAGCAGGCCGCGGGCGTTGTCGTTGATCAGCACAAGTTGCTCGGCGGGGGTGAGCCCGTCGGCGGCGGGCGTCGTGTTGCCCGCCTTGGCCAGTTCGCGCAGGCCCGCGACGCGCACGTTGTAGAATTCGTCGAGGTTGGTCGCGGAAATCGACAGGAAGCGCAGCCGTTCCAGCAGCGGCACGCGGGGGTTCTGCGCCTCTTCCAGAACGCGCCAGTTGAAGCCCAGCCAGCTGAGTTCGCGGTTGAAGAAACGACCGGGACCGGTGACGTCGAGATCGGGCAGGTCGACCGGCTCGGGAGCGGGGGATTTGAGAAAATCTGCGTTTGTCATGGCGGCCTTATGGCGTTGGCATGTAACGGTTGGGTGACGCAGGGTGGCGCTATTCGCCGGGATTGTCCAGCACCCGTGCGGCAAGGCTGCGGGTGATCGCGCGACCCTGGGCCAGCGCGGCCCGGTCGAGCGCCTCGACGGTCTCGCGGGCGGCGTCGAAGGACCGTTCGATGCGGCGGGCGAGATAGGGGATGGTGTCGGGGCTGGGGCTGAGCTGGCGGTCGGCAAAGAGCTTCATCAGCACCGCCGAGAGCAGGGCGTCATCGGGCGCGCGCAATTCGGTGAGCAGAGTGCCCTGCATGCGGCTGGCCAGGTCGGGCAGGGTCAGGCCCCACAGATGCGGCGCGGTGCGCGCGGTGACAAGCAGCGCATGCCCGTCTGCCAATGTCAGGTTGTGCAGATGAAAGAGCGCATCTTCGGCAGCGCGGTCACCGGCGATCAGATGGCCGTCTTCGACCGCGATGGGGCCTTGGGCGAGGGTGGGGATATCGGCGTCGGGCAGGTCCTGCGCGGCGATCATCTGCGCACCCGAGAGCGCGGCCCAGACATGGGTGAGATGGGTCTTGCCCGCGCCTGCAGGGCCGGCGAGGATCAGCTTGCGCGAGGGCCAGCCTTGCCAGCCCTCGATCATCGCCACGGCTTCGGCATTGGCGGGGGAGACGAAGAAATCCTCGCGCCCCAGTGCCGGGCGCACGGGCAGATCGAAGCTCAGCTGTTGGGCCATCACTCGTCGCCCTGGCTGTCGAGTCCGCGATAGAGGCGGCTGTCCTTGTACTGGTCGAGCACGAACCGGGTGATCACCCCGAGCGAGGCCGCCACTGGCACCGCCACCAGCATGCCGACAAAGCCGAAGAGCGTGCCGAAGGCCGACAGCGCGAAGATCAGCCAGACCGGGTGCAGCCCGACCGAGGAGCCGACCAGCTTGGGGGTGAGGAAATTGCCCTCGATCACCTGACCGGAGACGAAGATCGCCGCGACCAGCCCGATGCTGACCCAGTCGCCCCAGAACTGAAAGAGCGCGAGGCCGAGCGCCAGCGCGCCGCCGAGGATCGCACCGACATAAGGAATGAAGGTCACCAGCCCGGCCAGCGCCCCCACCACAAGGCCGAATTGCAGCCCCACCAGCATCAGCGCCATCGCGTAATAGGTGCCGAGGATCAGGCAGACCGTGCCCATGCCGCGGATGAAGCTGGCGAGCGTGGCGTCGATCCGTCCCGCGAGGCGGCGGATCACCGGAGCATGATCGCGCGGCAGCAGATCGTCGATTTTTGCGATCATGCGGTCCCAGTCATAGAGCAGGTAGACCGCAACCACCGGGGCCACCACCAGCAGTACCACGATGTTGAGCAGCGAGGCGGCGGAGGAGAGCGCGGTTTGCAGCACCTGCCCGCCCCGGTCGCGGATCGTCTCGCCCAATGACGTAAGCGTCTGATGCGCCGCTGAGCCGGGATCGAACAGCGAGGGGACATGCGTGCTCAGAAAATCCCGAAGGTCGCGCGCCAGTTGCGGCGCGGTCTCGAAGAGGGCGATGGCCTGGTTGACCAGCGTCGGGATCACCAGCAGCAGGGCGAGGGTAAAGAGCAGAATGGCCACCAGCGTGATCACCACGACTGCCGCCATGCGGCTCAGCCCCATCCGCTCCAGCCGGTCGGCGACGGGATCGAGGAAATAGGCCAGCGCCCCGCCGATCACGAAGGGCAGGATCACATTGCCCAGAAACCACAGCAGCAGGATGAACACCGCCGTGGCGATGCCCCAGTATTTCGCCTGTTCCCTGACCGGCAATGCCATGATGCGCCTCTCGCATATTCCCGCACTTACATCGCCGTTTGTCCGGTAGGTTTCAAGTGCTCTCCACTCTCCCCACCCGCCTGCGCGTGCAATCCCATCCTCCGTCATCCTCGGGCCCCGACCCGAGGATCTCTTGGATCAAGGAGAAACCCGCCTTGGCGGGGATGATGCGCATTGGGGGGCGGTCAGTCCCTAGGGGAGGGTGGACGCTGTAGCCCTAGGTATCGACCCGACACTCGGCCTTTGGCTAAATGTCCCGGACGGCTGCAACTTAGGTCGAGAAGCGTGTATGATCGCTGCCTTTCTGGTAAAGCCCTTGAGCTAAAGCAAGAAGCGCGCGAACATATTCTCAGATTGTGAGGAATTCTATGGCGGCGAACACATACAGAATACGCAGATTAGATGATCGTGCGCTTTACGATCTCCTAATTCGGGGAAAGGAGCGCGCAGAGCAAGCGGCGCGCGCAGATGGTCTGAAAGGAAATGAAGTCTCTGCCACGCTTTCCTTCGCCGGGCCTCCATTGGTAGGAGCCTTGTCCTTTGAGGAACGTGAGCCGGAGTCCGGCAAGTATACGATAGTACGGGCAACTCTTACGCTACAAACACACGATGAGAAAAGACAGGAATCGAGAAAGCCGTTCTCAATCCGTAGGGGTGATGAAGGTGAATTGGATTTCTTCGACATTCCTCAGGAGTCAACTGGTGCTGCCGAAGCATCGTGGCGCAACGGAAGAGGGCGTGCCGCTCTTCTTGGCGCACATGAGGTTTTGACGGATGCTCTTGCTCCCGCAGCCATGGATCCGAGAGCGGAGATAGGTCAACTGACTAACTTCGTGTCCAATATCGATACGTCGTTCCGCAGCTTCACTCAAGGACTTGAGACGGCTCTTCAAACTTTGGCGGACCAACGTGCCAAGGAACAAGATCACAACGAGCAAGAACGAGAGCGCCTTCGCAAAGAAAACGAGGGAGAACGTAAGCGCCTTCTTGAGAGTGCAAAGGGTGAGATTGAGGCCAAGACCGAAATGCTTGATGAGCGCGAAAAGGAACTGGCTGATCGAGAGGCAGAACTGCTTATAAAAAGCTACAAGGATGCACGTCGTCAAATATTCAATGACCTGTTGCGTGACCTTACAGATCGAACCAAGGCTCCTTCGGCATCGAGATCCATAATCGCTATGCGGTGGATGATTTTCTTTACCCTCATCATAGGCGGCTTGGTCGCGGCAGTTTTCGCGTTCCAGACCATGACGCCTGATGCACTGCCAGAGGGCGCAACGTCGTTCCAGATATGGACTGTGATCTTGAAGCCCGTTGGCCTCTCAATTCTGGCACTCGGTTCATTTGCGGCGGCCGTGCAGTGGCTTCGACATTTCTACACACAAGACCTGAGAGAGGCCATCGAGATACAACGCTTTGGGCACGACATGACTCGCGCTTCTTGGATTATGGAGGCTTACCTAGAAATGACCAAGGAACACGGCGTCGAAAATGTTCCTGAGAGCTGGATGCAAAATGTAACCGAAGGCATGTTTCAAGGCGACCGCGCACGACATGGGGTTGATGAAGCATCGCAGGCCCTTGCCGCCCTGCTCGGGATGTCAGCATCTGTCAAGGCAGGGCCCGAAGGGCTTGAGGCCACCCTAGGGAAAAGAGGATTGCGGAGGCTTTCAGAAGCATCACAGGGAGACTGACGCGGATATGACCACGCCCGCATTAAAGCAATACTCGTGACTGAGGCGAGGCCGGGTTTCCTTTTCGTCACTCATCGCGCGCCGATGGCCGCCGAATTCGCGCCACAAACCGGTCGGTTGCCCGTTCCGGATTAATGCCTTAGACCGCGCCTTGACATCGTTTGACCGAGGAATTCCTAACATGCGTCTCAGCCGATATTTTCTGCCCGTCCTCAAGGAAACGCCCTCGGAGGCGCAGATCGCCAGTCACCGCCTGATGCTGCGGGCGGGGATGATCAAGCAGGCGACTGCCGGGATCTATTCCTGGCTGCCCTTGGGCTTCAAGGTGTTGCGCAAGCTGGAAAACATCGTCCATGAGGAGCAGGTGCGCGCGGGCCATGTGCCTATGCTGATGCCGACGCTGCAATCGGCGGATCTGTGGCGCGAGAGCGGACGTTATGACGATTACGGTGCCGAGATGCTGCGCATCACCGACCGGCACGGGCGCGACATGCTCTACGGCCCCACCAACGAGGAACTGATCACCGACATTTTCCGCGCCCATGTGGGCAGCTACAAGGACCTGCCGCTGACCCTCTACCACATCCAGTGGAAATTCCGCGACGAGGTGCGGCCGCGGTTTGGCGTGATGCGCGGGCGCGAGTTCTTCATGAAGGACGGCTATAATTTCGACCTGACGAAAGAGGACGCGCTGCACGCCTATAACCGTCACATGGTCAGCTACCTGCGCACCTATGAGCGGATGGGCCTTCAGGCCATTCCGATGCGTGCCGATAGCGGCCCGATCGGTGGCGACGACACGCATGAATTCCTGGTGCTGGCCGAAACCGGCGAGTCAGAGGTGTTCTATGACAGTGTGATCACCGATCTGAAGTTGGGCGAGCGGGTGGTCGATTATGACAGCCGCGCAGAGTGCGAGGCCATCGTCACCGAGTGGACGACGCCCTATGCCCGCACCGACGAGACCCATGACAAGGCGACATTCAACGCCATTCCCGAGGATCGTCGCCGCTCCAGCCGGGGCATCGAGGTGGGGCAGATCTTTTACTTCGGCACCAAGTATTCCGAGCCGATGGGCGCCACCGTGCAGGGCCCGGACGGCAAGCCCGTGCCGGTGCATATGGGCAGCCACGGTATCGGTGTCAGCCGCCTCGTCGGCGCGATCATCGAGGCGAGCCATGATGAGAAGGGCATCATCTGGCCCGAGGGCGTCACGCCGTTCCATGCCGGGATCGTCAATCTCAAGCAGGGCGACAGTGAGGCGGATGCCGCCTGCGAGGCGCTTTACGCGTCGCTCACGGCGCTTGGGCTGGAGCCGCTTTACGACGACCGTGATGAGCGGGCGGGCGGCAAGTTCGCGACGATGGACCTGATCGGTCTGCCGTGGCGGATCACGGTGGGGCCGCGCGGCCTCAAGAACGGGGTGGTGGAACTGACCAGCCGTCGGACGGGCGAGAGCGAGGAGTTGCCGCCCGAAGCGGCGGTCGAAAAGCTGGCGCAGATCTATGCGGGCCATGTGCTGCGGCCTGCGTTCTGAACGATAGCGCGGCGCGCCTATCCCGCCATCGGTGATGGCGGGCGTAGCGCATCGCTCAACTCGCCATAAAGCGCCTTGCGCTCGTCCTCGGACAGGAAGGCGCCGATTTCGACCTCGCGGTCGCTGCCCTTGAGGGTGATGTAATGCTCGACCGGGCCGCCCTTGGGGTGCATCTGCACCCGCGCCCAGTAGCGGTTGCAGTCCCATTCCTGCACGTCGCCGCGCGGATTGGTGCGGGTGAGGTGCACCTCGTCCGGTGAAATGACCAGTTCCTCGGTCACGCGCGCGCTGCGATAGCTGTGCTCCAGCGCCCACCAGATACCACCTACGGCCGCCAGTATGAAGGGCAACAACCCCCACAGCACCACCGTTCCCAGAAGCGGATAAAGCGGGATGGTGATCAGCGTGAAGGTTCCCAGCACGAACGCGGCAAAGCCCCGGCGCGGCAGCGACCGGTGCGGCCAGAGCGAAAGGCTGATATCTGCGTCTGCCCCGCGCGGCGGGGTGCTCCATTCATACGGCATGACCCGTTTGTAGCCCTTGGATGGAAAATGAAAAGGGTGCGCGGAGGGCCTGTAAGCCGGATTCTGTCCAGGGGTTGCCCCCTTGGATGACCATTCATCTGGACGCGTGGTTGCCCGCGCGCCTCAAGCTGCCAACCCGGACCGCCGGGCCAAGACGTGCCTGCGGGCGGTTTCGGTTGCCCGACCGGTCCCCGCGTGCGGTCCCTATTTGGCATTGCTCCCGGTGGGGCTTGCCGTGCCGGTCCGGTTGCCCGTCCCGCGGTGGGCTCTTACCCCACCGTTTCACCCTTACCCGGCCACAATGGTCGGGCGGTCTCTTTTCTGTGGCGCTTTCCCTCGGGTTTCCCCGGCCGGGCGTTACCCGGCACCGTTGTCTTGTGGAGTCCGGACTTTCCTCGACGCCCCTTGCGGGGTGCCGCGGCCATCCGGCCCTCCGCGCGAGGTTCGACTTAGGCGGTCGCGCCGTCCCGGTCAACGGGGAAGCGACGCGCGAGATCGGCGATCATCGCGCAATCCTCGGGGTCAAGCGGCCCGGTGGCCTGGGGACGAAAGCGCAGGCGGACGGCGCGCAGGATGTCGTCGGCTGTCACGTCCTCGCGCAGGGCGTAGCCGAAGCGCTCGGCGTTGTGCAGGAACTCCGCCGCCGAGACGCCGCCCGGCAAGGGCGTCTCGGGCCAGACCGAGAGCCCCGACCGCGCCAGCCCGCGCCAGTCAAAGCGCGGCCCCGGATCGGATTTGCGGGCGGGGGCCATGTCGGAATGGGCAATGACGCGCGCGGGCGCGATTTGCCAGCGCTGCATGATATCCGCCATGAGCCGTTCCAGCGCCGCCATCTGTGGGGCGGGAAAGGGATGCGCGCCGGTATTGGCCAGTTCGATGCCGATGGAGCGGGAATTGACGTCGCTGACATTGCCCCATTGCCCGGCCCCGGCATGCCAGGCGCGCATCTCTTCCTCGACCATGCGCCAGACGCGGCCCCGCTCGCAGATCAGGTAGTGTGCGGAGACCTCGGCCTGCGCGTCACAGAGCCGTTGCAGCGCCGCCTCGGGCGTCACCATCGCGGTATAATGCAGAACGATCATGTCGGGCGTTGCGCCATTCCGGCGCGGCCCGACATTGGGTGAGGGGTGGGGGATCACCGCAAGCTGCGCGTCGGCGCAGCCGCGCATCAGCCGCCGACCGCGGTCTGGAACGGGCTCGGATCCCAGCCGCAGGCATAGCCGTCGCCATCGGGATCAAGCCCGAGGCGGTCACGCTCCGGCCCGCCCCGGCGCAGAAAGTCGATCTGTGCCTGATCGGAGGACGGGTATTGCGCGCAGTTGCGGCGGAACTTGCTTTCGGCGTTGAAGCCGCCGCGACTATAGAGCCGGGTGCCCACCGGGTGGCGGTTGGCCAGCGCGTAAGCCACGATATTGGGGCCGACATCGCCGGGGCGGGCGCCGATCGCTTCGGGCTGAATGACCTGATATTGCTCGCGGTTGCGGGCGATGCGGGCGGCATCCTCCTCGATGGAGCGCTCCGAGCCGACGGCGTCGAAATCGTTCTCCTGCGAGATACCTGCGGAATTGAGCACCGGGGGCGGGTTCGACGGGCTGGCCTGTAGCGGCGCCTCGCCGGAATTGGACGCGGCGAGCGCGGCTTCGGTTTCCGCCGCGAGACGCTCTGCCTCGCTGCCCCCGGTCGCCTGCCCGGTGGCGTCGAGCGGCTCGGACGAGACGGCATCGGGCGCGGGCAGGGTATTGCCCGCAAGCGCCGCCTCGCGCGCCGCTTTCTCGCGCTGATAGTCGCTGTAGTCCTCAAAGCCGACGCCCGCGCCGCTATCGGGGATCGCTGGGGCACAGGCCCCGAGCGCCAACATCGTCACCACTGCAACTGCGATCCGCATCATTTTTATCCTGCCATGTGCCCTTTTGTCGGGGCGTTTACCACCATTTGGCGGGCTTGGCCACAAAGCCCGCCGCCTGCTCCAGCGCATAGGCGGTGTTAAGCAGATCGCCCTCTTCCCATGGCCGGCCAATCAGTTGCAGCCCGAGCGGCAGGCCTTGGCGGTCGATCCCGGCAGGCACCGCGATGCCCGGCAGACCGGCCAGGTTGACGGTCACGGTGAAGACGTCGTTGAGATACATCTGCACCGGATCGGCATCGGTCATCTCGCCCAGACCGAAGGCCGCGCTTGGTGTGGCGGGGGTGAGGATGGCGTCGATACCGGCGGCGAAGACCTCTTCAAAGTCGCGCTTGATCAGGGTGCGGACCTTGCGGGCGCGGTTGTAATAGGCGTCGTAGAACCCGGCCGAGAGCACGTAGGTGCCGACCATAACGCGGCGTTGCACCTCGTGGCCGAAGCCTTCGGCGCGGGTTTTCTCGTACATCTCGGTGATGCCGTCGCCCTGCGCCAGTTTTGCCCGGTGGCCATAGCGCACGCCGTCATAGCGCGCGAGGTTCGACGATGCCTCGGCGGGGGCGATCACATAATAGGCGGGCAGGGCGTATTTGGTGTGCGGTAGGGAAATGTCGCGGATCTCGGCGCCTGCGTCCTTGAGCATCGCGGTGCCATCGGCCCAGAGTTTCTCGATCTCGTCGGGCATGCCGTCCATGCGGTATTCTTTCGGAATACCGATCACCTTGCCCTTGATGTCGCCGTTCAGCATCGCCTCGAAATCCGGCACGGGGATATCCGCCGAGGTGCTGTCCTTGGGGTCATGGCCGCACATCGCGCCCAGCATGATCGCGCTGTCGCGCACCGTCTTGGTCATCGGCCCCGCCTGATCGAGCGAGGAGGCAAAGGCCACGATCCCCCATCGCGAGCAGCGCCCGTAGGTGGGCTTGATGCCGGTGATGCCGGTGAAGGCCGCAGGCTGGCGGATCGAGCCGCCGGTATCGGTGCCGGTCGCGGCAAGGCAGAGATCTGCCGCCACGGCGCTGGCCGAGCCACCGGAGGAGCCGCCGGGGGTGAGCTGTGCCTCGTCATTGCCGCGCCGCCACGGGTTGACGACGTTGCCGTAGCAGGAGGTCTCGTTCGACGAGCCCATGGCGAACTCATCCATGTTGAGCTTGCCCAGCATGACGGCACCGGCGTCGAAAAGGTTCTGCGTGACGGTTGATTCGTATTCCGGCGTGAAGCCTTCCAGAATGCGGCTCGCGGCCTGGGAGGGCACGCCGCGCGTGCAGAAGAGATCCTTGATCCCCAGTGGAATGCCGCACATCGCGGGCGCATCGCCCTGCGCGATCCGCGCATCCGCTGCCTGCGCCTGCGCGCGGGCCAGATCGGGCGTGTCATGGACAAAGGCATTGAGCGCGCCTGCGCCCTGCACCGCCGTCAGACACGCCTCGGTCAATTCCACGCTGGTCACATCGCCCTTGCGCAGCGCGTCGCGGGCATCGGAAATGGTCAGTTTGTTGAGATCGGTCATCATTCAACCACCTTCGGCACGGCAAAGAATCCCTCGCGCGCGTCGGGCGCATTGGCGAGGATCTTGTCTTGCTGGTCACCCTCGGTCACCACGTCCTCGCGGCGCTTCAGGCGCTGCGGGGTGACGGAGGTCATCGGCTCGATGCCCTCGACATCCACCTCGCCCAATTGCTCGATAAAGCCGAGGATGGTGTTGAATTCCTCTGCCAGCGCAGGCAGCGCGTCTTCGTCCACGCGGATGCGCGCGAGCTTGGCCACCTTGGCCGCAGTTTCCAGATCGATCGACATGAGCCACTCCTCTTGTCCGGTTGCCCTCGCGTTTAGCGCCCGCGCGATATGGGTGCAAGACGGGTGCGGGCCCGGCACCCCCTTTATTCTGGCCGAAGCCTTGCTACAGTCGCGTCAAATCGCAACACAGGGAGACGACACATGAAAATCATCTGGCTCGGACACAGCTCTTTCCGGATCGAGATCGGCGGACAGGTGTTGCTGCTCGACCCGTGGCTGAATGGCAACCCGATGCTGCCCGAGGACAGTCACGAGGAGGCCACCAAGGGGGCCACGCATATCCTGCTGACCCATGCGCATTTCGATCATGTCAACGACGTGCTGCCGCTGGCCAAATCCCTTGGTATCCCGGTGGTCGGCCAGTTTGACCTGATGGCGCATTGGGAACAGGCCGAGCAGGTCGAGACGGTGGGCTTCAACAAGGGCGGCACAGTCGATCTGGAGGGCGTGAAGGTGACGATGGTGCATGCCACCCATTCGACCAGCTTTGGCACCGATGCCGGGCCGCATGTGCCGGGCACGGAATGCGGTTTCATGATCGCGGGCGAGGGGCATGTGATCTATGTCTCGGGCGATACCGACGTGATGGCAGATATGGGCGTGTTCCACGACCTGCATGCGCCCGATATCGGGATCTTGTGCGCGGGCGGGCATTTCACGATGGATATGGCGCGCGCAGGCTATGCGGCGAAAACGTTCTTTGACTTCAAGACGGTGATCCCCTGCCACTACAAGACCTTTCCGATCCTGGAGCAATCGGCGGAGGCGCTGGTCAAGGCGTTGCCCGGCGTCGATGTGATCGAGCCCGAGGTGATGACGGCGATCAGTATCTGAGCGCGGAGGGGGGCGCTGCCCCCGTCGCGCCTGCGGCGCGACTCCCCCGGAGTATTTCTGGAAAGATGAAAGGCTCAGCGGCGGCGGCGCTGCGGTTTGCGCTGCGGTTTTGTGGGCGACTTCTTCGTGTCGGGCTCGGGCTCGTCCGGCATCCCCAACTGGTCGCGCAGCACGCGGGGGCGGATCTCCTCGACCGCGCCGGGCTTGAGCTGGCCCAGCTGGAACGGCCCGTAGGACAGCCGGATCAGGCGGTTGACGACGAGGCCCACCGCCTCCATCGCGCGGCGCACCTCGCGGTTCTTGCCCTCGCGGATCGACACCGAGACCCAGGCATTGGCCCCCTGTTGGCGGTCGAGCGTGACCGTCATCGGCTGAAATTTCTCGCCCTCGACCACCAGCCCCTTGCGCAGCGGATCGAAGGTGGCCTCGGTCGGCCGCCCGTTGACGCGGGTGCGGTAGCGGCGCAGCCAGCCGGTCGAGGGCAGCTCCAGCTTGCGCTTCAACTCGCCGTCATTGGTCAGCAGCAATAGCCCCTCGGAATTGAGATCGAGCCGCCCGATGCTCATCACGCGCGGCATGTCCTCGGGCAGATCGTCGTAGATCGTCGGGCGGCCCTGCTCATCGCGGGTGGTGGTCACGCGGCCCACGGGCTTGTGATAGAGCCAGAGGCGCGCGGGTTCGGGGGCTGCAAGGGCGCGGCCATCGACCACGATCTTGTCCGCAGATGTCACGTTGAGCGCGGGCGAGGTGATCTTTTGCCCGTTGACGGTGACCCGGCCCGCCTCGATCAGGCGCTCGGCCTCGCGGCGGCTGGCGCGGCCTGCGCGGGCGATGACCTTGGCGATGCGGTCGCCCGGGGGAGGGGTGGGGGACGTGTTCATGAGGACAGGCCATAGAGCAAACTGCGGTGGTGAAAAAGACCCTATCAGCGGCGTCGGCGCGCGGCTATGGTGCGCGCGCGCGGCGAGGGGGCAGAGGATGGAATGGCAAAGTGAGCTTTGGATCAGCGGGCTGATCTATGGGGCGCTGGCCTTTGGCGTCATGGGGTTTCTGGCGCGGGATGAATTGCTGCTGCGGCTCTTCATGCTGGCGGCGAGCGCGCTGTACCTGATTTATTACTACAATGTCGCCTCGGTTCCACTTTGGGATGCCATGCTTGCGAATTCGATCCTCGCCACGGTGAACATCGCGGTGATCCTGATCGTGGTGCTGGAGCGCACGACCTTTTACATGTCGAAGGAAACCGAGGCGCTGTTTCGCCAGTTTCCGATGCTGACGCCGGGACAGTTCCGCAGGTTGCTGAAGGCGGCGCGCGAGGTCGAGGCCGTGGAGCCGCTGAGCCTGACCCGTGCGGGCACGGCGGTGGACCGGCTGTGGTATGTGCATGAGGGGGCGCTGCGGATCGGCAAGGGCGGCCGGGAGGCCCGGGTTGAGACGACCATGTTCGTGGGCGAGTTGGCTTTTCTCACAGGTGCCCCGGCGAGTGCGTCGGTTTCGGTGGAGCCGGGGGCGCGGGTGCTGGAATGGGAGGCCGCCGACCTGCGTCGCCTGCTCGGGAAATCGGCCAAGCTGAATGTTGCGCTTCAGGCCCAGTTCAATGCCGATCTGGTGCGCAAGGTCACGCGGTCCGCGCCATTGGCGGAATTCTCCCTTGGCAGGTTGGAGCCGTAAGGCGGCATGAGAGATACGACACATATGGACCGGGCGCTGGATGAGGCCCGTGCCGCGGGTGCCCGGGGCGAGGTGCCGGTGGGCGCGGTGTTGGTGGCCCCTTCGGGCGAGATCGTGGCGCGTGCGGGCAATCGCACGCGCGAGTTGAACGATCCCACGGCGCATGCCGAGATCCTCGCGATTCGCGCCGCCTGTGCTGCGCTCGGCTCGGAGCGGCTGGTGGGTCACGATCTCTACGTTACGCTGGAGCCTTGTGCGATGTGCGCGAGCGCCATTGCGGCGGCGCGGATCGCGCGGCTCTATTACGCGGCGGACGACCCGAAATCGGGCGGGGTCGCGCAGGGCGCGCGGGTGTTCGCGCATCCGCAATGCCACCACGTGCCGGAGGTTTACGACGGGATCGGCGCGCGCGAGGCCGAGGCGCTGCTCAAGGCGTTCTTTGCCGCGCGGCGCGGCTCAGAATAGGGTGATGCCCTTGGCCAGGAACGGGTGCTGCCGGATTGCCGGATCGACGATCGTTTCCTGCAGGATCGGCTTTAGCTTGGCGGCCAGCGTTTCGGGCATGTCCTGCAAGATACCCTTGCGCGCGGTCACGCTGATGGTGCGGGTGAGCGGCGCCAGCGGCAGTTCCAGCACGTCGATCTGATCGGCGAAGCGGCGCGCGCGCATCAGGGCCAGCGGCGTAAGGATCGACCAGCCGGTACCCTGTCCGACCAGCGCGAGGATGGAGTGATAGCTGTCCAGTTCGAACCGGTGCGGCAGGCTGAGATTTTCCCGCGCGAGATGCGATGAGATCAGCCGCCCCATGTAATGGCGCTGCGTGTACTGGATGAGCGGCAGGCGCTTGAGTTGGCGCAGCACGTCGCGGTCGGGCTTGATCACGCCGCGCGGGGCGACCACGGCAAAGCCTTCGCGCAGCACCGGGTGTACCTCGGTCCAGTCGGCGGCACCGCCCAGTTCGGCAGCGACGATGATATCGAGTGAGCGGGCGTCAAGCTGATCGTAGAGATGATGGCTCGCCCCGGTTTCCAGCAGGAACTGGCAACCTTTCAGTTCTCCGGCCATGTGGGTCAGCAGTTGCGGGGTCACATCCGCCTCGAGATCCTCGATCATGCCGAGGCGAAAGCGGGTCAGCGTCGAGAGATGCGACATCGCGAGTTCGGCGCGCGCCTGTGCGGCCTCGTTGAGGATGACCTGCGCGCGGCGGTGCATGATCTCGCCCGCAGGGGTCAGGCGGATGGGGCGCGCGTTGCGTTGCAGCAGGGTGGCCCCGACCGCGCCTTCGAGGTTGGTGAGTTGCTGGCTGACCGCCGAAGGGCTGGCCCCGAGACGCCGGGCGGCGGCGGAAATCGAGCGTTCGTCGGCGGCGGCCATGAACACCTCTATGCCCCAGAGGGTGATCCGGCCCGGGCTTTCGACCATGGGACGTTACTTGCCCATCTTCGACAGCTTGCTCTGCAACTCCGCAAGCTGTTTCTTGATGTCGTCGAGATCTTCGTCGTCCCGCGGCGCATCGCCGTCGGATTGCGGCGTCGTGCTGCCCATGCCGGGCATGCCGCCGGTCATCGCCTTCATGAACGCCTCTTGCTGAGCGCGCATCGCCTCCATGCCGGGCATCGCCGCGAGCGGATTGGCCTTGGTCATGTTCTCCAGCATCTTGGATTGCCCGTCGCGCAGCATCTCGAAGCTGGCGGCGAGGAATTCCGGCACCACGCTGGTGGCCTGCGTCGTGTAGCTGCGCACGAGGTCGTTGAGCACGTTGATCGGCAAGACGCTTTCGCCACGACTTTCGTGTTCGGCGACGATCTGGAGCAGGTATTGCCGGGTCAGGTCGTCGCCGGATTTCAGGTCGATGATCTGAACCTCGCGCCCGTCGCGGATGAATTCGGCGATATCCTCCAGGGTGACGTAATCGGAGGTCTCGGTGTTATAGAGCCTGCGGCTGGCGTAGCGTTTGATAAGTAACGGTTTTTGGGTGTCGGCCAAAGGATGTCCCTCCCGAGGAATGCGGCTGCAGCACAGAGTAGACGCATGTGCAGAAAAAAGAAAGGGCGAGCCTTTCGGCTCGCCCTTCGCAGTCCATGCCCCTAGGGAGGGGACGGGGCATGTATTCTGCTATCACTTGGTTGCGGCGGTCGCTTTCTGCGTCGCGGCAGTCACGTCGTCGGTTGCTTTCTTGACAACCTTCGTCGCGTCTTCCTGCATGGTCTTGCCGGCAGCCATCATCAGTTCGACGGTTTCCATCTGAACCTTCTTCGCGATTTCGGCGAAGGCGGCCATGTTCTCGGCGGCCACTTCGGCGTTGGCCGATGCGAAATCGGTCATCGACTTGGCGTAGTCTGCGGGCTCTGCCTTGGCTTTCGCCATCTCGGACATCTTGGCCAGGGTTTCCTTGGTCCATTTGTTCGAGATTTCAGCCGACTGCTCGGCTGCGGTCAGGGCGACGCCGGACAGCTTCTCGCTGAGCGTTGCCTGGTTCTTGAACGCGTCTTCCATCGCTTTGGTGTCGACGGGGAATGCGCCCATGACGTCTTTGAACATCGCGGTGTAATCTTGGGTCTTAGCCATTGGTAAAGTCCTCTCGGGTTAAGCGGGGTGATCCGCTGTGTTGTGCAACTGAGAGGAATATACGTGCTGCAGTGCAGCATTTCAAGATGTTTTTCTGCATTGCAGCATTTTTGAGTAACCCAAGGTCAAGAACCCATGAAAATCAGGTGGTTGCCTTCTTGCGCACATAGGTGCCGGGGGCCGGGGCAAGGGCGGGGTGCTCCGAATCGCCCGGCTCTCGGGCCGCGACCATCTTGCCGGAGCGCTTGGCGAGCCATGCTTCCCAGCGGGGCCACCACGAGCCTTCGTGATAGGTGGCGTTGGCCATCCACTCCTCTGCGGACCCGCTCAGATCCTCATTGGCGTAGTGGCCGTATTTCTTTTTCGAGGGCGGATTGACGATGCCGGCGATATGGCCGGATTCGGACACGATGAAGGTGCGATCCTTGGAGCCGGTCTGCTGAAAACCGCGATAGCAGTCTTTCCAGGCGGCGATGTGGTCGCTTTCGCAGGTGACCGACATCAGCGGAATCTTGACGTCGCCGATATGCAGCCGCTCGCCGCAGAGATCGAATCCGCCGGTCACGAAATCGTTGCTCTGACAGAGCCCGCGCAGGTATTGCACGGTCATGCGCCCGGGAAGGTTGGCGCCGTCGCCGTTCCAGTAGAGCAGGTCGAAGGCGGGTGGTGCCTCGCCCATCATGTAGCTGCGCACGGCGGGCTGATAGATCAGATCGCGCGAGCGCAGGAAGGACATGGTGCGTCCCATGATGAAAGAGCGCAGCATGCCTTGCGCGGCCACTTCCTCCTCGATTCCGTCGATGAAATCGTCCTGCAGGAAGGGGGTGAATTCGCCCTGTTCGGCAAAATCGGTGAGGGCGGTGAAGAAGGTGGCCGACTTGACCGACTTGTCGCCGCGCTTGGCCATCAGCGAAAGCGTCAGGTGCAGCGTGGTGCCTGCGATACAGTAGCCCACGGCGTTGACCTGCTTTTGGCCGGTGATCGCCTTGGCCTCTCGTATCGCCGTCAGAAAGCCCTCGTCGATATAGTCCTCCATGCCGACATCGGCATGGCTGGCATCGGCATTGACCCAGCTGACCACGAAGAGGGTATAGCCCTGATCGGTGATCCATTTGATCATGCTGTTCTGCGCCTTGAGGTCGAGAATGTAGAACTTGTTGATCCAGGGCGGAAAGATCACCAGCGGGATGGCGTGCACCTGTTCGGTGGTGGGGCTGTATTGAATGAGCTCCATCATGCGGTTGCGATAGACCACCTCGCCGGGCGTGGTGGCGATGTTGGTGCCCAGCTCGAATGCCTTGTCATCGGCGAGCCGCACGACCAACTCGCCATTATTGGCCTCAAGGTCGGCGATCAGGTTCTCCATCCCCTTCACGAGGCTTTCGCCCTCGGTCTCGATCGCGCGTTCCAGCGCGTCGGGGTTGGTGCCGAGGAAATTCGTTGGCGACATCATGTCGATGATCTGATGCGCGAAGTAGTCCAGCCTGCGGCGGTCCTTGGCGGGGAGATCCTCGTCGATATCCTCCAGCGCCTGCTCGATCGCCTGCGCGTTGAGGGCATATTGGCGCTTGATGTATTTGAAATAGGGATGCGAGTTCCAGAGCGGGTTGGCAAAGCGCTTGTCACCCGCCAGCGGATCGGGCCCGTCCTCAGTCTCGGCCACCTCGCCGCGCACCAGCATCTGCTGCGCCTCCATGAAGTGGCGCACCGACTTGCCCCAGTATTCCAGTTGCTGCTCGTAGATCTTGCCGGGGTTTTCGAACATTTCGGTCCAGTAAGAGGATGCCGCCTTGGAAAACAGCTCTTGCGAGGGGGCGTTCAATGTCGGATTTGCGGGCTTGCGCGCCGCGAGTGCCTGGATGAGTCGCTGTGACAACTGCTCGACCTTAGCGAGATTTTCATTCAGCTTTTCAACGTTCTCGCCTGCGACATCGTCATGCGTTGTCATTTCAATCATTTCCCCTTAACATTTTCTGCTATGCAGCATATCGTCGTCAAGGCCGGAGGGGCAGTGCGACGAATGGAACCGGGTGCCCACCCGAAACAGGAGACGAATATGCGCTACATGGCCACCTACGATCTGATGGAATCCCTCCGCAATGCCAACCAATGGCTGGGAGCCTCCGCCCTCTCCATGGCATCCTATCCGATGTTCAGCATGGTGCCAAACCCTGCGTTGCAATGGATGGCCGCCTGGGGCGAAGTAACGGAACGCAGCTTTCAACGGATGACCGCCAAGCCCGACTGGGGTATCCGCACCTTTACCCACGAGGACGGGCGCGATCACCTGGTGAACATCGAGACCGTCGTCTCGCGTGCATTCGGTGACCTGATCCATTTCAACGTCGCTGGCCGCGAAGAGCAGGCGCGCAAGGTGCTGCTCGTGGCACCGATGTCGGGCCATTACGCGACGCTGCTGCGCTCGACGGTGAAGTCGCTGATGGTCAATTGCGAGGTCTATGTCACCGATTGGCATAACGCGCGCGACATTCCCGTGTCCGAGGGCAAGTTCGATATCGAGGATTACACCCTCTATCTTGTCGATTTCATGAAGGCGCTCGGCCCCGATATCAACGTGATCGCCGTCTGTCAGCCCGCGCCGCTGACGCTGGCCGCGACCGCCTATCTCGCCGAACTCGACCCCGAGGCGCAGCCGCGCACGCTCACGCTCATCGGCGGCCCCATCGACCCCGACGCGACCCCCACCGACGTGACCGATTTCGGCCGTCGCGTGACCATGGGCCAGCTGGAAGAAACCATGATTCAGCGTGTCGGCTTCAGCCACAAGGGTGTGGGCCGTCAGGTCTATCCCGGCCTGCTGCAACTGGCCTCTTTCGTGTCGATGAACGCAGAACGGCACGCCAAGGCCTTTACCGATCAGATCCTGCGTGTGAGCCAAGGCGATGCCAGCGATCACGATGCGCATAACCGGTTCTACGACGAATATCTCGCCGTGATGGACATGCCCGCCGAATTCTACCTCTCGACGGTGGAGCGGATCTTCAAGGGGCTGGAAATCGCGCAGAACCGCTTTGTCGTCGATGGTCACCCGGTCGATCTGGGCAAGATCACCGATGTCGCGGTCAAGACCGTCGAAGGCGGCAAGGACGACATTTCCGCGCCCGGGCAATGCGTCGCCGCGCTTGATCTGTGCACCGGGCTGCCCGACAGCATGAAGGCCAGCTACCTTGAGCCTGAGGCGGGCCATTACGGTATCTTCGCCGGTCGCTCCTGGCGTAACAACATCCGCCCGCTGGTGCTCGATTTCATCGACGCGAATGCCGGGCGCAAGAAAGGCGCGCGCAAAGCCGCGCCGAAGCCTGCCAACCGGAACGTCGCCGCCAACGGCTGAGGCAGTCCGGTCTGGGTTTTTTACACGCTGCCGAAGACTTGTGACAGGATGCGGGCCAGATGGTCCGCGTCCTGTTGCGTGAAGGCGCTGGGCCGGTCGCTGTCGATATCGAGCACCGCGATCAGGTCGCCTGTCCCGTTGCGCACCGGCAGCACGATCTCTGACCGGGTCGAGGAGGCGCAGGCGATGTGGCCGGGAAAGGCGTCGACGTCATCGACACGCTGCACCTCGCCGGTGCGCGCCGCCGCCCCGCAGACCCCGCGCGAAAACGGAATGGTCAGGCAGCCATGCCCGCCCTGGTAGGGGCCGATCTTGAGCATCTCGGGCGCGGTGACGCGGTAGAACCCGGTCCAGTCGAAGCGGTCATCGGCGTGGTGCAATTCGCAGACCACGGTCGCCATCAGCGCCACGGTGTCGGTCTCGCCTTCGGTGAGGGCGGCGATGGTCTTGGTGATGCTGTCGTAGTCAATGGTCATGGTCGCGATATGCCACGGCACGCAGGCGGGGGCCAGTCCCCTCGCGGGGGGGATGCGTTAGACTTGCGGGGCGTCGGGTCCGCGGGAGAGGATTGGGAGTGTGGGCCTGGAGCCGCCGTTGGAGTTAGCCGCGCATCGACGGGCTGCGGTGCGGCGATACAACAATAGTTTCCTAGCACTTTATATCAGCCAAACCCGAAACACATGCGAGCGCAGAGCAGGTTGCAGCCAAATCGCCGTGCCGGGGGGCGGCCCGGCGATGCGCGGCGGCCTTCGGCCTTGATTCCGCGCATGAGTGTAGCGGTCAACGGCGGCAACAGGCCCTTCACCTCCAAAGCTTCGCAACGGCGGCCACCGGTTGCATCCCACCGGCCTCTCGTGGCAAGCCCTTGTCCCGACACCCGAATCCCATATCAAGGAGAGGCCATGTCCCGGCTCACCCTGCATCGCAACCACGCCCGCGACCTCGCCCCGCTCGCCCGCCTTCTTGCCGATCCCGACGATCTGGCGCTGGTCAATCCGCATGCTGCACAGCCCTTTGATCCCGGCGAATGGGCGATGAAATGGGTGGGGGAACGGGACGACGAGACCTTCTACCTGCTCGACGACGCAGGGCGCGAGGTGGGCTTTTTCGCGCTGCGCGTGGGCGTAGGGCCGGAGGTGCGGCACCTGACATATGTCTTCGTCGAGGAACACATGCGCGGCGGCACCGGTGAGGAACTGGCGCGGCTGGCCGAAGACGCCGCGCGCGATCTCGGCGCGCTGTCGATCACGCTCAAGGTCGAACTCGACAATGAGCCTGCCCTCAACCTTTACCGCAAGGCGGGGTACGAGGAACTCTCGCGCCGCGGCGGCATGGCCACGATGCGGCGCGATCTGGACGGCTAGGCCCTCTCAGACCCGCTCGATGGCGATCGCAGTGCCTTCACCGCCGCCGATGCAGATGGCGGCGATGCCGCGCGTGAGCCCGCGCTTTTCCAGCGCATTTAGCAGCGTGACCATGATCCGCGCGCCCGAGGCCCCGATGGGATGGCCCAATGCGCAGGCCCCGCCATTCACGTTCACCCGGTCGCGCGGCAGACCCATCTCGTGCATGAAGGCCATGGGCACCACGGCGAAGGCCTCGTTCACCTCCCAGAGATCGACATCCTCGATCCCCCAGCCCAGCCGCTTGAGCAGCTTTTGCGCGGCAGGTACGGGGGCGGTGGTGAACCAGCCCGGCGCCTGCGCGTGGCTGGCATGGCCGAGGATGCGGGCGCGGATGTTGAGCCCCTGCGTCTCTGCCGCCTCGCGCGAGGCCAGCACCAGTGCAGCCGCCCCGTCGCTGATCGAGGATGAGTTGGCCGCCGTCACCGTGCCGCCCTCGCGAAAGGCGGGTTTGAGTTGCGGGATCTTCTCGGGGCGCGCCTTGGCGGGCTGCTCGTCGGCGGTGATCACCACCTCGCCCTTGCGGGTTTTCAGCGTGACCGGCGCGATCTCGCCCTCGAAGGCCCCGGATGTCTGCGCGTCGAGCGCGCCCTGCAACGAGGCGATGGCATAGGCGTCCTGTGCCTCGCGGGTAAACTGGAATTTCTCGGCGCAATCCTCGGCGAATGTGCCCATCAGGCGGCCGGTGTCATAGGCATCCTCCAGCCCGTCGAGGAACATGTGATCGACGACCTGTCCATGCCCCAGCCGCGCACCGCCGCGCATCTTGGGCAGCAGGTAAGGGGCGCAGGACATCGATTCCATGCCGCCCGCGATCATCGTCTGCACCTGGCCAAGTGCGATCTGGTCGAAGCCCATCATCGCGGACTTCATGCCCGAGCCGCACATCTTGTTGAGCGTGGTGGCGGGCACCTCTTCGCCGAGGCCGCCCAGAAACCCGGCCTGGCGCGCCGGGGCCTGGCCCTGTCCTGCGGACAACACACAGCCCATCAGCACCTCATCGACCGTTGCCGTGCGCGCATCATTGAGCGCCGCCGCAATCGCCGCACCGCCCAGAACCGGGGCCGCGACGCCGTCGAAATCGCCCTGAAATCCGCCCATCGGGGTGCGCGCCGCCCCGGCGATCACAACCTCTTTCATTTCGCATCCTCCCACTGAAATTCTGCGCCTGAATACCGGATGGTAACGAATCAGGTCTAGCGTGCCCTGTATTACTACGTATCATCCCGGAGGCAGTATGGATCTCGCGACCACCCCTTATCCTGACATGACAATCATCACGGTCAACGCCGGGCGTATCGACGCCGCCGCCGCCATCGCCTTCAAGGATGCGATGCGCGCTGCCGTGGCGGATGGGCCTGCGCGTGTCGTGCTTGACCTGTCGCATGTCACCTTTGTCGATTCGAGCGGGCTCGGGGCGATTGTCGCGGCGATGAAGCATCTTGAGGCGGGGCGCAGGCTTGATCTTGCTGGGCTGACGCCGGATGTGGCCAAGGTGTTCCGGCTGACGCGGATGGACACCATCTTTACCATCCACCGCAACCTCGACCGGCTGATCCCCCGCGCGACCGGGTGATGGCGCTCTGCCACATCGAGCCCTACAGGACCCGGAGACCGACCCAGATCATGGCAGACACCATCCATGTCGAGTGTATCGCCACCCAGACCGCCGTGCGCGGGCTGCTGATCGGCATTCGGACGTGGCTGCGGGCTGCGAACCTGTCGGAAGAGAACTGCGGCACGGTGGAGATCGCCCTTGCCGAGGCGCTGAACAACATCGTGGAACATGCCTACCCGGCGGATCTGCCGGGGGGTATCGCGATCGATCTTGCACTGACCGCCGCCGGTCTGCGCTGTGAATTGCGCGATCAGGGGGCGGCGTTGCCGGGCCTTGGTCCGCCGGATACCGGCCTGCCACCCATCGACGGCCCGCGCGAAAGCCTGCCGGAAGGGGGATTCGGCTGGTCGCTGATTCGCACCCTGAGCAGTCGGCTGAGCTATGAACGCCGCGACGGCGAGAACCGTCTGACGCTGGAATTCAACCTTAACCCGGCCTGATTCAATCTATGGGGGAACATGCCGCATTATCACCGCAATCCGGGCAAACTGGTGCCGCACGGCCCCGTCACAACAGGTCCTGTAGCTGCATATGGCTTCCCTCGACGTCGTGCGTAATTGCCCCCACCCAGTGCGCGGCGTCGAGGTCTCTCCCCTTCTTCAGTTCGGACGATTGGCAAAGCGCGCGATAGGTCCTAATGTCTGCCCCATTCACAAGATGAGGCAACGACATGCGCGACTTTCACCTGCCGGGCCGCTCGGCCACCTATGCCACGAACGGGATGTGCGCCACGTCTCATCCACTTGCGGCCAAGACCGCCATCGACATCCTCGAACGTGGTGGCAACGCCGTGGACGCCGCGATTGCCGGTGCGGTGCTGTTGGGCATCTGCGAGCCGCAGATGACCGGCATCGGCGGCGATTGCTTTGTGCTGTTCAACACCCCCGGTGACCAGACTGTGCATGCGCTCAACGGCTCGGGCCGGGCACCTGCCGCTGCCTCGGCGGCGGCCTTGCGCGCCGAGGGCCATGATGTGATCCCGCTTCGCAGCGCGCATGCCGTCACCGTTCCCGGGGCTATCGACGCGTTTTGCCAGTTGAGTGCCGATCACGGCAAGCTGGGGCTGGATGCGCTGCTTGACCCTGCGATCCGCTATGCGGAAGAGGGCGTGCCGGTGGCACCGCGCGTGGCCTTTGACTGGCCGACGGCGGGCCAGGCGCTTCAGGCACATGGGCGCGCGCATTTCATGCCGACGGGCAGCGCGCCACGGGTGGGCGACATGTTCCGCGCGCCCGGTCAGGCCGAGGTGCTGCGCCGCGTGGCCCGCGACGGCCGCGCCGCGTTCTACGAGGGCGAGGTGGCCGAGGATATCCTGGCCGCGCTCAACGCGCTTGGCGGTGTGCATCAGGCGCAGGATTTCGCCGCGCAACGCTGCGACTACACCACGCCGGTGAGCGGCGATTACAAGGGCGCCAATCTGGTCGAACATCCGCCGAACGGGCAGGGGGCCACGGCGATCCTGCTGCTCAATATCCTCAAGCATTTCGACATCGCCGGGATGGACCCGATGGGAGCCGAGCGCCTGCATATCGAGGCCGAGGCCACCAAGCTGGCCTATGACGCGCGCAACCGCTTTATCGCCGACCCGGACCATACCGCGCGGTTGGATCACATGCTGTCAGCGGAGACCGCAACGCGGCTGGCCGCGCTGATCGACCCAAATCGTGCGATGGAGGCCGCATCCCCGCTGAGCGAGCAGGTGCACCGCGATACCGTCTATATCACCGTGGTGGACAAGGACCGCATGTCTGTTTCGCTGATCTACTCGATCTTCCATGGCTTCGGCTCGGGCATCGCATCGGAAAAGTTTGGCGTGCTGCTGCAAAACCGCGGTGCGGGTTTTACGCTGGAAGAGGGGCACCCCAATGAACTGGGGGCCGGCAAGCGCCCGATGCACACGATCATTCCGGGGATGCTGTCCGAAGGTGGGCGCGTGACGATGCCCTTTGGCGTGATGGGCGGGTCGTATCAGTCGACGGGCCATGCGCGCATGGTGTCGAACCTGCGCGATTTCGGGATGGATGTGCAGACGGCCATCGACGCGCCGCGCGCCTTTGCCGATCACACCGGGCTGAAGGTCGAGCGCGGTTTCGCGCCGGAGGTGGCGCAGGCGCTGACCGATCTGGGGCACACGGTCTATGATCCGCCGGAGGCGATCGGCGGCGCGCAGGCGATCTATATTCACGACAATGGCGTACTGGAAGGTGGCAGCGATCCGCGCAAGGATGGTTGCGCGCTCGGGTATTGAGGGTGCAGGGGCGGTGTCTGGTGGGGGCGAACCCACCGCACCGGCCTTAATTCAACTGGAAATGCAGCGGGTAATGCCCGTCCTCGAACGGTCCGAACAGATCGGGGATGTCCGGATGATCTACCGGCTCGCCCGAGTAGTCGGCCACGAGGTTCTGTTCGCTCACATAGGCGACGTAATAGCTTTGCTCGTTCTCGGCCAGCAGGTGATAGAACGGTTGTTCCTTCGAGGGGCGGCTGTCCTCGGGGATCGAGGCATACCATTCCTCGGTATTCGAGAACTGGGGGTCCACGTCAAAGATCACACCGCGAAACGGGTGTTTCTTGTGACGGACCACCTGGCCCAAGTGATATTTCGCGCGTGTTTTAATCATAACGAGTGTGCCCCTATCACACATACTAGACGGTGCAAGGCCGGTTTGTCCAATCATCGGCTGAAACATAAGGGAAACAGTCTGTGAACCGCACCGGGACAGACCGCCGCGGCGCGATCCGCGAATTCGTGATTCCCCCCGGCCCACGTTTCCGCTAGACTTGGCAAAAAAGAAGAAAGCGAGAGGCAAATGAGCAGAACTCTTCGCGCTTTGGTCGTATTTTTGCTGCTGTCCTCCTGTGGCGGCGGAACGGGTTACGGTACGGCCCCGCGCAATCTCGACAACGCCTGTGCGATCCTCGCGGAGCGACCCGAATACGCGCGCGCATTCAACGCGTCGGCGCGTCGATGGGGCGTGCCCGCGCATGTGCAGATGGCGACGATCTATCAGGAAAGCAAATTCATCAGCGACGCGCGCACGCCGTTTCGCTGGTCGCTCGGCGTGATCCCGACCGGGCGGGTCAGTTCCGCCTACGGCTATAGTCAGGCGCTCGACGGCACCTGGGACGAGTACAAGCGCGAGACCAACCGCTTTGCCGCACGGCGCAGCGATATTCATGACGCGGCGGATTTCATCGGCTGGTACATGGCGAAATCGACCGAACGCCTCGGAATTTCGCCGCTGGATGCGCGCAATCAGTATCTTGCCTATCACGAAGGGCGCACCGGCTTTTCGCGCGGTAGCTATAATGGCAAACCGTGGCTGTTACGGGTTTCGGGCGAAGTGGGCGAGCGCGCCACGCGTTACCGCGCACAACTGGGTACATGTTCCCAAGGGCGCGGTCTGGTCTGAGGCCGCGCTATTCCAGGTAGAGGTCGGCGTATCGGCCGCTGCCCTGGTCGGAGATGAACCGCAGTTTGTTGCCTTGCAGGCGCACGGCCTGACAGTTCGGCCCGAGATCGGTGCTGCCCCAGTAAAGGTCGCGGCAGAAATAATCGCCATTCCATTTCCATGCCCCGGTCACGTCGCGGCCAAAGGCGCGCCCCTTTATCTGGCCCTCGGGGGTGACGTTGAGCGAAATACCAAAACGTGTCAGGTCGCGATCCTTGATCAGCGATACAAACCGCGCGCGGTCGGTGATGTTGTTGAAGCCCTCAGCGGCCACCGGGCCGGCAAGGCCCAGACACAAGATGGAAATCAGTACGGCACGCATATCAAAACCCTCACACTAGGTGATTTGTACCGAGATACGTGTGAGGGCGGGATCTGGATCAGTTGTCGTTCAGGCCGAGCACGTCGATCATGTCATATTGCCCCGGCTTGCGCCCCTGTCCCCAGAGCGCAGCCTTGAGCGCGCCGCGTGCGAACACCGCGCGGTCGGTGGCGATGTGGCGCAGCACGATGCGCTCGCCCGCGGCGGCGAAGATCACGTCATGCTCGCCCACGATATCGCCGCCGCGAATGGCGGAAAACCCGATATGGCCGCGCTCGCGCTTGCCGGTGATGCCGTCGCGGGCGCGGTCGCTGACGTGATCGAGCAGCACGCCGCGCCCGTCGGCTGCCGCCTCGCCCAGCATGAGGGCGGTGCCCGAGGGCGCATCGACCTTCTGATTGTGATGCGCCTCGACGATCTCGATATCGAAGTCCTCATCCAGCGCCTGCGCCACTTTCTTCGTCAGCTGCGTCAGCAGATTCACGCCGACGGACATGTTCCCCGCCCGCACGATCACCGCATGACGCGCGGCGGCCTCGAGCTTTTTCAGGTGGCTGTCGTCAAATCCGGTGGTCCCGATCACATGCACCACCCGCGCCTGCGCGGTCAGGGTCGCCATATCGACCGTCGCGTCGGGTGCGGTAAAGTCGATCACCGCATGCGCGCCCGCCACCAGTTCCAACGGGTCGTCGCTGACCGTCACCCCAAGATCGCCGCCGCCCATGGCCGCGCCCACGTCCTGCCCGATCCACGCGTGACCGGGCCGCTCGACCGCGCCGATCAGACGCGCGCGCGGGCTGTCGCTGACCGTGCGGATCAGCATCTGCCCCATTCGCCCAGAGGCCCCGGTGATCACGATACCCGGCAAATCGCTCATGGCTGGCCGCTCCCTTATGTGGTCTCTTGTCCGACGTTTCGGTCTGCATAGCGCGGGGGCGCATGCGCGACAAGGCACGCGGCATTGATCTTGCGGGCGATTCTCGCGCATATGTCGGCAACGCTTTCAGGGAGGGCCACATGGACCTGCGCAAGATCACCGAAGATTTCTCCGTCTCGCCCCAGATCACGCCCGAGGACGTGCCAGCCATCGCCGAGGCCGGGTTTCGCGCGGTCCTGTGCAACCGGCCCGATGGCGAAGAGTTCGGCCAGACGCCCTATGACGCCGTGGCCGATGCGGCCCGTGCGGCGGGGCTCGAGGTGCGCTGCGTGCCGTTTTCCTCGGGGCAATTGACGCAAGGCGTGGTGGAAGAGTTTCAGACAGCCCTTGCCGAGATGCCGCGCCCGGTGCTGGCCTATTGCCGTACCGGCACGCGCTGCACGATGATCTGGAGCCTTGTGAAATACGACGATCTGGGGGCCGACGAGGTGCTGCGCGCCACGTCGGATGCAGGCTATGACATGTCCGGCCTCGTGGCGCAGCTTGATCGCCGGGCATGAGCGATTGCGCGATTGTCGGCCATGACGGCCACCGCGCGCGGGCCTTTGTGCTACGCGGCGGCAGGGTGGTCGACAGTGCCCATGGTCCGGACCGCGACGCGGCGCTCGCGGCATTGGTAGCGGTGCCGGAGCGGGTCTTTCACATCGGCGACGGCGCGCCTGACAATCTGCCCACCCCCCTTTTGCCCATCACCCCGGGGCGCGGCTTGCCCGGCCTCACCCAGAACAGCCCTGCCGATGTGCTTGATGGCTGGGTGCGCCTGCTGCTGCTGGGCTTTGTCGAAGCGCAGCCCGACTGGGACGGCGTGGCGCTCGTGCTGACGGATCAGCTCAGCCATTGGGTGCATCTGAGCGCGCGCGAGGTGGTGAGTTGCCAGAGTTTCCTGACCCCGCGCCTGATCGCGGCCCTGGGGGGCACGCTGCCTGCCGATATGGGTGCGCTTGGCGACAGCCTGAGCCGCCCTGAACGCCTTGCCGCGCATCTGCGCAGTGCCGAGGTGTCGGGCCGGGCCGGTGCGATTTCGGGCTACCTGATTGGTGCGGAACTGGCCGCGGCACGGCCCTATTGGCTGGGCCAGAGCGTGGCCCTGATCGACGGCGGCGGGAGCGGTGCGGGGCATGCCGAGGCATTGGAGGCGCAGGGCGTGCCGGTCAGCCGACACGACCCCGAGGCCATTCTGTCCACCGCCCTTGCCGCGCTTGGCGAGCGGATCGGCTAGCTGGCTTCAGGCCAGCCGGGCCTTGACCTGCGGGCCGACCGCGCCGAAATCCATCTGCCCGGAATGGCGCTCTTTCAGCTTGCCCATGATCTTGCCCATATCGCGGATCGAGTTCGCGCCGACATCGGTGATCGCCTTGTCGATGGCGGCGGTGACCTCGTTCTCGTCAAGCTGGCGCGGCAGGAATTCCTCGATCACCTCGATTTCCGCACGCTCGCGCTCGGCAAGGTCGAGACGGCCACCCTCTTCGTAGGCGCGCACGCTCTCGTTGCGCTGCTTGGTCATCTTGGCGAGGATGGCCATGATCTCGGGATCGCCCACGGTTGTCGCGCCGTCGGCGCTGCGCCCGGCGATTTCCTGATCCTTGATCGCGGCGTTGATCAGGCGGAGCGTGGCCAGACGGCTGGTATCCTTGTCCCGCATCGCCTGCTTGAGGGCCTGATTGACCCGGTCGCGCAATTCCATTCGTTCCATCCCCATGGTCTCTACACAAGATGCCAAGGCTACTGAAAAGCCACGGCCATGGCAACCGTCAGAGGACTGCGCGGACGGGTGATCCGGCCCTTGACCCGACCGGGGCGCAGCCGTAGGTATGCGCCAATTTGCTCACACCGGAGACTCGTCCAGATGGCCCATGCGACCCGCCCCCGCCCGACTGCTTGCCTGGCGCTTGCCGATGGCTCGCTCTTTTATGGTCAGGGTTTTGGCGCGGTGGGCGAGACGGTGGCGGAACTCTGCTTCAACACCGCGATGACCGGCTATCAGGAGATCATGACCGATCCCAGCTATGCCGGGCAGATCGTGACCTTCACCTTCCCGCATATCGGCAATACCGGCGTGAACACCGAAGATGACGAGACCGTCGATCCGGTGGCCGCGGGCATGGTCGTCAAATGGGATCCGACCGATCCGTCGAACTGGCGCGCGCAGGAGCATCTGGCGGCATGGCTCGCACGGCGCGGGCGGATCGCCATCGGCGGGGTCGATACCCGCCGTCTGACCCGTGCGATCCGGCAGCAGGGTGCGCCGCATGTGGCGCTGGCGCATGACCCCGAGGGCAATTTCAACGCCGAGGCGCTGGTTGCGAAGGCACGCGGTTTTGCCGGGCTGGAGGGCATGGACCTCGCGCGCGACGTGACCTGCGCGCAGTCCTATCGCTGGGACGAGATGCGCTGGGCCTGGCCTGAGGGCTATGCCCGGCAGACCGACGCGCGTCACAAGGTCGTGGCGGTGGATTACGGGGCCAAGCGCAATATCCTGCGCTGTCTGGCAAGTGCGGGCTGCGAGGTGACGGTGCTGCCCGCGACGGCCACCGCCGAGGATGTGCTGGCGCATTCGCCCGATGGTGTGTTCCTGTCCAATGGTCCGGGCGACCCGGCGGCGACCGGCGAATATGCGGTGCCGATGATCCGGGGTGTGCTCGACAAGGGGCTGCCGCTGTTCGGGATTTGCCTCGGGCATCAGATGCTGGCGCTGGCATTGGGCGGCAAGACCGTGAAAATGAACCACGGCCATCATGGTGCCAACCACCCGGTCAAGGACCTGGAGACCGGCAAGGTCGAGATCACCTCGATGAATCACGGTTTTGCGGTCGATGGTCAGAGCCTGCCCACAGACGTGATGGAGACCCATGTGTCGCTGTTCGATGGCTCTAATTGCGGCATCCGTATCAAGGACCGCCCGGTGTTTTCCGTGCAGCATCACCCCGAGGCGAGCCCCGGCCCGCAGGACAGTTTTTACCTGTTCGAGCGGTTCGCGGCCTCGATGGCGCGATAAGCCCTGAGTATTTCCTCTCGCGTTAACCACTCGTTAAAAGATCGTTAACCATCCGCGCGCTAGCGTTTCCTCAAGGCAGAGAGGGAAGGTTGCCGCATGGGGATTTCTGAATTGCGCCAGCTGGGGCCGGGTTGGGATGATGGGGTTGCGACGCTGCGCCGGACCGGTGCATTGGGGCGCGAACTGGTCCGGGCAGGCACGGTCAGCACGTCGGACATGGCGCTTGCCGAGCTGATGCGGCGGCATTGCGACACCTCGCTCGACCGTATCCTGCGCGCCGAGGGGCTGGCCAGCGAGGATGATCTGCTGGCCGCGCATGCCCGCCATCTGGCCACCCGACGGATCACACCCGAGGCCCTCGCCACCTCTCCAACCATAGATAGCGGTCTCGATCCTCGCGTGCTCTTGAAGCATGGGGCATTGGCGATCCGGGACGGGCATGGCGCGCCGCGCATTGTGGCCGATGGTGGCGACAGCCTTGTCGCCCTGCGCCGTGCTCTGCCGCCGGACCTGGCGGAGGCCCGCGCGCTGATGGCCCCGCGTGCGGATGTGCAGGCGCGGCTCGCGCAGGAGTACAGGGCGGAGTTGCGCGCATTGGCCACTGCGCGGGTGCCTGAAAGCGAAAGCTGCCGCACCTGGGGTGGTACGGCTGCGCGACGCCTGCGCCTGACCCTCGCCGCGCTTTTGTGTCTCGTGGTGCTGTGCCTGACCTTTCCGGTCACGTTGTTCGGCCTGTTGGCAGGCTGGGCCGTGGTGACTCTGGTGGTCGCGGCGGGGCTCAAGACAGCTGCGTTCACGGCGCATCTGACGGGCGCGCGATCGACGCCCGTGCCGCGTCCGAATCTGGCCCTGCCGCGCGTGTCGATCCTCGTGCCGCTCTTTCGCGAGACCGAGATCGCGCACGCACTGATCGCGCGCCTGAGTCGGCTCACCTATCCCAAATGCCTGCTCGACGTGATCCTCGTGCTGGAGGAAGAGGATCAACTGACCCAGCAGACCCTTGCGGGCATCGACCTGCCGCCCTGGGTGCGGCCCGTGGTCGTGCCGGACGGGCAGCCGCGCACCAAGCCGCGCGCGATGAATTACGCGCTCGATTTCTGCCAGGGCGATATCATCGGCATTTTTGACGCCGAGGACGCGCCCGACCCCGATCAGATCACCAAGGTCGCCCGCCGTTTTCAGCAGGTCCCGCGCGAGGTGGCCTGCCTGCAGGGCATTCTCGACTACTATAACCCGACGCAAAACTGGCTCGCGCGCTGTTTCACAATCGAATACGCGACCTGGTTCCGGACCATGCTGCCGGGCATGGCGCGGCTCGGGCTGGCTATCCCGCTTGGCGGCACGACGCTCTATTTCCGGCGCGACGTGCTGGAGGAGCTGGGCGGGTGGGACGCGCATAACGTGACCGAGGATGCCGATCTGGGCTTTCGGCTGGCGCGCCACGGCTACCGGACCGAGATGATCGAGACGGTGACCGAAGAAGAGGCCAATTGCCGCCCCTGGCCCTGGATCAAGCAGCGTTCACGCTGGCTCAAGGGTTATATGACAACCTATCTGGTGCATATGCGGGCGCCCCGGCATCTGCATGCGCAAATGGGGGCGTGGAAATTCTGGGGCTTTCAGGCGCATTTCGTCAGTGCCGTGTCACAGGTCCTGCTCGCGCCGGTGCTGTGGTCGTTCTGGCTGGTGCTGTTCGGTCTGCCGCACCCGCTCGACCCGGTCCTGCCGCGCGCGGTGCTCACTGCCATCGGCAGTCTTTTCCTGACCGTCGAGGTGTTGAATGCCTGTATTCACGCGGTGTCTGTCGCGCGGCTAAAGCACCGGCATCTGATCGCCTGGGTGCCGGTGATGCATTTCTATTCCCCGCTTGGCGCGGTGGCGGCCTACAAGGCGCTCTATGAACTGGTGTGCAAGCCGTTCTTCTGGGACAAGACCGCGCATGGCCTTTCGGTGACGGCACGCGGGCAGCGTGGCTCAGACGGCCGACTGGACCTCGCCGGAATCAAGCTTGAGCCGGGTCACGAAGGCCTTTGAAATGTGATCGCGCAGCGCCTGTGCCGCCGCCTCGCCGTCATGCGCCTCGATCGCGGTGACGATGGCGTCATGTTCCTTGAGCGCATCTTCGTCTCGGCCTACGGCGGCCAGCGACGTGGTCGCCAGAAGCGCCATGGAACGATGCACGAGATCAAGCTGCTGCACCAGAAAGCGGTTATGGGACGACAGGTGTATCTGCTTGTGAAAGCGCCGGTTGGCGCGCGCCATATCAGACGGTTTGCCCAAGAGCGCGCGATCATCCTCGACCATGTCGCGCAGCACACGCACCTCTTCGGGCGTGGCGTGGCGTGCGGCGAGCGCCGCGGCCAGCCCTTCGAGTTCGGCGCGCACCACGTAAAGCTCTGCCAGTTGGTTGTAATCGAGCGAGGCCACGATCAGGCTGCGCCCGTCGCGCGTCAGCATGGATTGTGTCTCAAGCCGTTGCAGCGCCTCGCGGATCGGGGTGCGTGACACGCCGAACCGCTCGGCCAGATCGCTTTCGACCAGCCGGTCGCCGGGCTTGAACACGCCGATGTCGATCGCCTCGAGGATCAGGGAATAGGCATCGGTGCTGGGCGGTTTCATGGGCGGTTCCGTTTCGTTTCCTGCGTTGAGGCAAGACCTTACGCGGATTGTGCGCGGGATCAAGCCTTGCCCGATTGCACCCATTGTCGCGCCCGCCTATGATCGCGCCATGCCGAAACAGGATTTCACCCATGTCGAGACATGGGTTTTCGACCTCGATAACACGCTCTATCCCCCCTCTGCCCGGCTCTTTGATCAGATCGAGGCGCGGATGACGCATTTCGTGATGGAGACGCTGCGCGTGAGCCATGCCGAGGCCGACCGGCTGCGTCATGCCTATTGGCGCGATCACGGCACCACGCTGGCCGGGCTGATGCGGCTGCATGATCTCGATCCCGGTCCCTATCTGCACGCGGTGCATGACATCTCGCTCGATCATCTGGAACCCGATGCCGATCTGGGTGCGGCCATCCGTGCGCTGCCGGGGCGGCGGATCGTCTACACCAATGGCTCCGCGCCCTATGCCGAGCGGGTGATCGACCGGCGTGGGCTGGCCGGCGCATTCGATGCGGTCTACGGCGTCGAGCATGCGGAATATCGCCCCAAACCCGAGGCAGAGGCGTTCGAGACGGTGCTGCGGCGCGACGGCAGTGCGGCGGCGCGTGCCGCCATGTTCGAGGACGATCCGCGCAACCTCTCGGCGCCGCATGCCATGGGGATGCGCACCGTGCATGTGGCACCGGACCGCGTTGAGGCCGCGCATATTCATCACCATACCGACGATCTGGGTGGGTTTCTGGCGCGGCTGGTCTGAGCGCTGTGGCGCTGCGGCGAAACGCCCCTTTGCGGTACGGGCGCGCGGTCATAAATACGTGAATGAAACAGTCACCTTTTCACAATGAGGCCGCTCATGACCCTGACCGACACCACGCCCACGCACGACGTACCGCACGCCCATCACGACGCGGACGCCGCCGCCGTCGGCCCGATCCTGCTGAGTGTCGCGGTATTTATCGCCGGGTGGGCGACGAGCGTTGCGCTCTGGGGTATTCCCGGGTTTTATATCCCCGCGCTGGCGCTGGTCCCGCTGATGTGGGTGGTGCTGCTTATCATTTCGCGCGGCTGAGGCCGCCCGCGCCCCGGAGGAGGCCGACATGACGCAGGCGGAATATGACATCGTGGTTTCAGGCGGGGGCGTTGCCGGTCTTGCTGCGGCGTCGATCTTCGGCAGCGCGGGCTTTTCCGTGCTTTGCGTAGATCCCGCGCCACCCATTACCGCTCGCGATGCCGAAGGATCTGACCTGCGAACCACCGCATTTCTGCAGCCAGCACAGGCCCTTTTGGATCGGGCGGGGCTGTGGGCGCGGCTCGCGCCTCATGCCGCCGATCTGCAGGTGATGCGGATCGTCGATGCGGGCGGTGAGGTGCCGGAGCCGCGTGTGACGCGCGAGTTCGACGCCTCGGATATTTCCGAAAAGCCGTTTGGCTGGAACCTTCCCAACTGGCTGTTGCGCCGCGAAATGGTGGCGCATCTGGAAAGCCTGCCTTCGGTCACATTCCGCCCCGGCACCGGCACGACCACGCTTTTCACTCGTGAGAGCGAGGCGCGCGTCGGGCTGAGCGATGGCACTCGTGTGCGGTGTCGGCTGGTGATCGCCGCCGACGGGCGCAATTCGCCCATCCGCGAGGCGGCGGGGGTCGAGGTCAAGACCACACGCTATGGGCAAAAGGCGCTGGCCTTCGCGGTCACCCATCCGATTCCACATGAGAATGTCTCGACCGAAATCCATCGCTCCGGCGGGCCGTTCACGCTGGTGCCGTTGCCCGATCACGAGGGGCGGCCCTCGTCCGCCATCGTGTGGATGGAGGAGGGGCCGGAGGTGGCGCGTCTGGCCGCCCTGCCGGTGGAGGATTTCGAGGCCGAGATGAACATCCGCTCCTGTCACCTGTTCGGGCCACTGACGCTTGCCTCGCGCCGGACGGTCTGGCCGATCATCAGCCAAGTGGCTGAACGGATATGTGCCGAGCGCGTGGCGCTGGTCGCCGAGGCCGCGCATGTGGTGCCGCCGATTGGTGCGCAGGGGCTGAACATGTCGCTTGGCGATATGCGCGTGTTGCTGGAACTGGCCGAGGCGGCACCCGAGAGGCTGGGCGACCGCGCGATGCTCGAGACCTATCACCGGCGTCGGCATCTGGAGGTGCGTGCGCGGGTGACCGGGATTGACCTGCTCAACCGGGCTTCGATGATGCGCGCGCAGCCCCTGCGGGATGCGCGTGCGCAGGCGCTCGATGCGATCTACTCATTGGCGCCGGTGCGCAAGACGCTGATGCAGATGGGGCTTGGCGCGCGCGGGTGAGAAAGAGCCGTGACGCCGGGCTGAAGCGAAGGGTAGGGGTGATTTGGCCTGGAGGGGACATAGCACCCCGCCAGAAGAGGCCGCGTGATCGCCGGGCCGGGGACTGGCGATGTGACGGTCGTGGTGGGTGCTTTATGCCAGCCAAGTCATTCTCAACTCAACACGTTGCGCGCCCTATCATATCGCCAGGCCGCGGGGACGGCGTCATGCCGGAGGCATGCCTCCGGCATGACGATCGCGCGGCACCTTCGGTGCGTTTCGCGCGGGTGGTGCGTATGTCCGCTCCAGGCCAAAATTAGCCTTTAGCCCCGAAGGTTACAAAACCCGGTCGAGCACTGTCTCCAGCCGGTTCAACGCGGCGGGCACATCGTAGAGTTTGTCCAGCCCGAAGAGGCCCAGCCGGAAGGTGCGGAACCCATCGGGTTCGCCCACCTGCAGGGGCACGCCGGCGGCGATTTGCATACCCTCTGCGGCGAATTTTTTGCCGTTCTGGATGTCGGGATCGCTCGTATAGCTGACCACCACCCCCGGCGCGCCAAATCCTTCGGCGGCGACCGAAGTCACGCCGCGCGCGGCCAGCATCGCGCGCACCCGGTCGCCCAATTCCCATTGCGCCTCGCGTAATTTTTCAAAGCCGTAGTCGCGCGTTTCGATCATCGTGTCGCGGAAGGTGCGCAGCGCATCGGTGGGCATGGTGGCATGATAGGCATGGCCGCCATCCTCATAGGTCTGCATGATCGCGCGCCATTTCTTGAGATCGAGCGCGAAACTGTCCGAGGTGGTCTCCTCCAGTCGCGCTAACGCGCGCGCCGAAAGCATCACCAGACCGGCCGAGGGGGAGGCTGACCAGCCCTTTTGCGGCGCCGAAATCAGCACGTCGACGCCGGTGGCTTTCATGTCCACCCACGCGCACCCGCTCGCGATGCAATCGAGCACCATCAGCGCGCCGACCTCATGTGCGGCCTCGGCCAAGGCTGTCACATAGTCATCCGGCAGGATCAGCCCGGCTGAGGTTTCCACATGCGGGGCGAAGACCACGTCCGGTTTCGCCTCGCGGATCTTGGCGGTGACCTCCTCGATCGGGGCGGGGGCAAAGGGCGTGGCAGCACCGTTGCCGGTCTGACGCGCCATGCATACGGTGGTGTCAGAGGTGAACTGGCCCGCGTCGAAAATCTGGCTCCAGCGGAAGGAGAACCAGCCATTGCGCACGATCAGAGCATGCGCGCCGCGCCCGAATTGCCGGGCCACGGATTCCATTGCGTAAGAGCCGCCGCCGGGCACGAGCGCGACCGCATCGGCGGCATAGACCTCCTTCAGCATGGATGAAATGTCGCGCATAACCGTTTGGAAAGATTGGCTCATATGGTTGAGCGAGCGGTCGGTGAACACGACCGAATATTCCAAGAGGCCGTCTGGATCGACATGGTCGAGAAGGGCAGTCATGGGGCGTCTCCTGTTGGGTTGCGGCCAAGATGCAGTGCAGGCCCGGGGATGTCCAGTCTCGGGGCTAGCCGATGGGGCCGGGGCGGCGTTCCTCGGACAAGAGCACATTCGCCTCGACGTTGCCGACACCGGGCAAGGTCATGATCCGGCGGCGCAACACGCGCTCAAAATCCGAGATGTCACGCGCCACGACGCGCAGGCGGTAGTCGTAAAGCCCGAGGATATGTTCGACCGTCTGCACCTCGGGGATGGCCGAGACCGCGCGTTCGAAATCCTCGAGGCTGACACGCCCCTTGGTGGCGAGCTTCACACCGAGAAAGACAGTGACGCCGAACCCCAGTTTTTCGTGATCGAGATCAAGGCGTTGCGCCTTGATGACGCCGCTGTCTTGCAGCTTGCGGATGCGCCGCCACGCGGCGGGCTGCGAGAGGCCGAGGCGGCGGCCGATGGCGCTTGCCGATTGGGTCGCGTCTTCGGTGAGCGCGCGCAGGATCAGCCGATCGGTGGTATCGAGGTCGATCATACCGGCAGCACCTCGTCGGACTTGATCCGTGCCACATGCATCAACGCCTCGATATCGGCGATATGCGGCAGGGTCAGGATGGCGCGGCGGTAGAGATCCTGATAATGCGCCATGTCGCGCGCTATGACCGAGAGGCGCAGATCGACGCGGCCAAGAAATGTTTGTATTTCAATGACTTCCGACACGTTTCTCGCGGCCTCCATGAATTCGTCAAAGGCGCGGACCTGCGTCTTGTCGAGGGTGATGCGCAAGGAAACCTCCACCTCGTAGCCGAGCGCGCGCCAGTCGATCACCGCGCGATTGGCGCGGATCACGCCCGTGGCCTGCATCCGGTCGAGCCGCCGGGCGCAGGTTGCGGGGGTGACGCCCGCAAGGTCTGCCAGTTCCGCGGGGCCGAGATGGGGGGCGTGCTGATAGTGGCGCAGGATACGCCGATCCGTGTCGTCGAGCATGAAATTTTATCCATTAGGTAATAAAACGAATGAATATCACGAGAAATAAGCAAATAAAATCGCTTTTGATCCCCTAATCTGCGGCAACGGCCTATCCTGACGCCAGTCAAGCAAAAAGGAGAACGCCATGCGCGTGTATTATGATCGTGACTGCGACATCAACCTGATCAAGGACAAGAAGGTCGCCATTCTGGGCTATGGCAGCCAGGGCCATGCTCATGCGCTGAACCTGCGGGATTCGGGCGCGAAAAACCTCGTTGTCGCGCTGCGCGAAGGGTCGGCATCGGCGAAGAAGGCCGAAGGTGAGGGCCTCAAGGTCATGGGTATCGCCGAGGCGGCGGCTTGGTGCGACCTGATGATGTTCACCATGCCCGACGAGTTGCAGGGCGAGACCTATCGCAAATACGTGCATGACAACATCAAGCCCGGCGCGGCGATTGCCTTTGCCCACGGGTTGAATATCCATTTCGGCCTGATCGAGCCGAAAGAGGGCGTGGACGTCATCATGATGGCCCCCAAGGGCCCCGGCCACACCGTGCGCGGCGAATATGTCAAGGGTGGCGGCGTGCCCTGCCTTGTAGCGGTGAACAACGATGCCTCGGGCAAGGCGCTGGAAATCGGGCTTTCCTACTGTTCGGCCATCGGTGGCGGGCGCTCGGGGATCATCGAGACCAATTTCCGCGAGGAATGCGAAACCGATCTCTTCGGCGAGCAGGCCGTGCTCTGCGGTGGTCTGGTGGAACTGATCCGCATGGGCTTTGAGACGCTGGTCGAGGCGGGCTACGCACCTGAAATGGCGTATTTTGAGTGCCTGCACGAGGTGAAGCTGATCGTCGACCTGATCTACGAGGGCGGCATTGCTAACATGAATTACTCGATCTCGAACACGGCCGAGTATGGCGAATATGTCAGCGGGCCGCGCGTGCTGCCCTACGAGCAGACCAAGAAAGAGATGAAGGCGATCCTGCACGACATCCAGACGGGCAAGTTCGTGCGTGATTTCATGACCGAGAACACCGTCGGTCAGCCGTTCTTCAAGGGCACACGCCGGATGAACGACGCGCATCAGATCGAGGAAGTCGGCGAGAAGCTGCGCGGCATGATGCCGTGGATCAGCGCGGGCAAGATGGTCGATCGCGAGAAGAACTGAGTCCCGACTCACAAAGCCCGATCCGGCCCCTTGCATGGGCCGGATCGCGTCCTGTTTACGGAGCCTTCTTGTGGGCATCACCGTCCCGCGCGAGGGCACTCTTGGGGGTCTCCGCGGATTTGCGCCGTTCATCGGTTTTGCGCTTGCTGCGCAAGGCCAGTATCAGCACCACTACCAGTGTGATCAGGGCCAGCCCGGGTAACAGATAGATATCCATGATGGTCCTCCTTTCGTTTCACAACCGCCCCACCTGCATCGCCCAACCGTCCCGTCAACCGAGGCATCCGGTCACAGGGCTGTCTCCCATCAGTCGAGGATTGGTCAAATTATTGAAATCGCGCCCATAAACTTCCTCCGGATCGGAGCGCTCGGGTTGATTTGGGGGGCGTCTTTCATGTTCATCTCGGTGGCGCTGCGCGACACCGGGCCGCTGATGATCGCGGCGACGCGGATCACACTTGGGGCGGTTTTTCTGCTTGCACTGGTGCGGCTGAAGGGGCGGTCTCTGCCGGATCCGCGCCAGCCCAACGGGCGCATGATCTGGGCGTTTTCGGGCTTCATGGCATTGTTTTCAAACGTTATCCCGTTTTCCCTTCTGGCCTGGGCGCAGCAATCGGTGGCGTCTGGCTTTGCCGGGGTCTGCATGGCGGCGGTGCCGCTCCTGATCCTGCCGCTGGCGCATTTTCTGGTGCCGGGTGAACGGATGAGCCTGCGCAAGCTGGTGGGCTTCGTCATGGGAACCGTCGGGGTGGTTGTGCTGATCGGGCCTGACGCATTCGCTTCGACCGGCAAGGATTTGGAATCATTGGCAAGGTTGGCATGCCTTGGTGTGGCGGGCTGCTATGCCATGGGCACCATCGCCACGCGGCTTTGCCCCGAAGTGGACCGGCTGGCCCTGGCGGCCACCGTGCTGCTGATCGGGGCAGTGATCATCCTGCCCTATGCGCTGCTTCAAGAAGGGCTGCCAACTACATTGAGTGCAAAGAGTTTTCTGGCCTTGCTCTATCTTGGAATCTTGCCCACCGGGGTGGCGCAACTGCTGCTGGTGCAGGTCAATCGCGAGGCGGGGCCGAGCTTTTTCGGGCTGGTCAATTACATGGTGCCGGTCTGGTCGGTGATCCTCGGGGCGGCAGTGCTGTTCGAACCGTTGCCACCGAGCATGCTGGTGGCGATGAGCCTTATTCTGGGGGGCGTGGCGATCAGCCAATGGCGCGCCTTGCGGCGGGTGTTCGCGCGGGGCTGAGCCGGGGAAGTTGGCGTATATCACAGCCCAGTGTCACATGGGCGGGGACAACGCCTGGTGCTGTCAGGTTTTCTAAAGAAACCGGGTAAGACCTGTGGATAAATGCTGCGTTCAGATCGAGATCAAAACAGGTGATCAGCGGGCCGCGAAGGTGACGGCGCGCCATAGGTCGAGGGCTGCGCGGGTTTCAGGGACGTCATGGACGCGCAGGATCTGCACGCCTTGGGCAACGCCGCCGAGCGCCACGGCGAGGGAGCCGGGAATGCGGTCGGAGGCCTGCGGCGTGTGGCTGATGTCGCCGATGAAGCGTTTGCGCGAGGCCCCCAGAAGGACCGGGCAGCCGAATCCGTGAAAGAGCGAGAGATTTTGCAGCAGGCGCAGGTTGTGCGCTTGGGTCTTGCCGAAGCCGATGCCGGGATCGACGACGATGCGCCCGCGCGGGATGCCGAGGGCGATGAGCGCCTCCACGCGCTGCCCGAGCCAGTCATAGACGTCGAGCGTCACGTCGTCATAGCGTGGGTCGCGCTGCATGGTCTCGGGGCTGCCTTGCGCGTGCATGACGCAGACCGGCAGGGCGTGCTGCGAGGCGAAGGGCGCGAGGGCGGGGTCGAAGGTGAAGCCTGCCACGTCGTTGATCAGATTGGCCCCGACGCGCGCGGCCTCTTGCGCCACGGGGGTCTTGCGGGTGTCGATGGAGATGGGCGTCGCGATCTCGGCGCGGATGGCGGCGATCACTGGCGCGGTGCGGCGGATTTCGTCGTCGATCTGGACCGGGGCGGCACCGGGTCGGGTGGATTCGCCGCCCACATCCAGGATCGCAGCCCCGGCGCGGGTCATGGCATGGGCATGAGCCAAGGCCTGCGTGGGATCGAAATGCTGGCCGCCGTCGGAAAAGCTGTCGGGGGTGACGTTGAGGATGCCCATGATCTGCGGCGCGGTCATGTCGAGAGAGGCTATGGGCGCGCGGGGCGCGGTGAGACGGGTCATCGCCGTCTCGGGCAGGTCGCGGGCGGGCATCAGCCGCGGGGCGGCGTCGCGCGCCAGCACCTCGACCGTGTCGAACCAGCACCAGCCGCCCGCGAGCGGCAGGGCATCCTCGGGGCGGGCGGGGTCGGTGCGGGGGATGGGGCGGTAATAGAGCATCACAGGCCGGAGCGGGCGATGTCCTGAATGAGCACCGGCACGTCGCAGGAGGACGGCGGGGCCTCGCCTATGAGCAGCAGGTCCGAGGCCTCGATATGGCCAGCAAACCACGCGGCAAGATCGACCGGCTTGTCGGGGCCGACGGTGGGGCCGTCGACGGCGTCGAGCACGATCTTGGACGGGGCCCAGACGCTGATCTGGCCGTTCTTCATCGCCCAGTCGAGTTCGGTGCGGGTGGCGACCACGACGCAGCGGTCATCACGGCCCGCCAGAACCCAGGCGTTCTGTTCCATTGCTAGCAGGTCGACCCGGCGCTGTGTCATGCGGTGTCCGGTCTTGGGGCTGTCCACGTCGGGGCGGCCGACGCAGAGGATCACCGGCTCTGCCCGCGCCTCGAGCTGATCGAGCCAGCGCGGCAGGTTGGGCGAACGCACCGCCGCGTTGGTCAGGAACACCACATGCGGATGCGGTGCTGTGTCGTGATGCGGGCTGGCGGGCTTGGTGGCCAGATCATCGACCGAGCGGACGATCTCGACCCCGAGCGCGCCGGGGCCGCGGTCGAGTTTCTCGATACGCACGAAGGTGCGGACCGCCTGCGGCTCCCACAGGATGCGTTCGGCGATGCGTTCGGCCAGCGTTTCCAGAAGGTTGAGCCGTTCCTCGGCCAACTCGGCGGTGATCGCCTCGGTCACCTTGTCATAGGACAGGATGCGGTCGACATCGTCGTCGAGCGTGCCGGTCATCGGGCGCACCTCGACCACCACGTTGAAGCAGATCCGCTGCGTGGTGCCGCGCTCGGCCTGAAAGGCACCGATCTCCACCTCGACAGTGTGATCGCGCACCGAAATGCGATCGAGCGGCCCATCGGGGGCCGTGGCCGAGGCGCGCGCGGCGGGATGCTCGAAGGCGAGGCGGATTTCGTGGCTCATCACGGGGTCCTTTCCGATATCGGCGCTTGGGTAGCATGTGGGGGCCGCGCGGGAAATGGGGGAATGCGACGCATGGAGTGGCCCGTGCGGCAGCCGTGTTGCGCCGCACAGGCCGCTCTGCGCCTGCGCACCGGCCTCACACTTAGGTGAACGGTGCGGCGGTTTCATCCAACACGGGCCCAGATTACCTTGGGTTTGACCGCAAGCAAAGGAGGGTCAAATGACTGCTGAATTCAAGGTGGACGCCACCCCCGTGAGTGACGAGACGGCCGATGGTCTGGCCAAGGAGTTGTTGGACGGGGCCCGTGAAAAGCTGGGTTTCGTGCCGAACATGTATCGCGGCATGGCCGTCAATCCGGGCCTGCTGAGCACCTATCTGCACGGCTATGCGCATTTCCGCGAGCAGGCCAATTTCACGCCGCCGGAGCAGGAGGTCGTGTTTCTGACCATCTCGCTGGCGAATGGCTGTGACTATTGCACCGCCGCGCATTCGATGCTGGCGATCAATGTCTCGAAGCTGTCGGAGGCGCATACGCAGGCGCTGCGCGACGGTAGATCGCTGGACGATGAAAAACTGGAGGCGTTGCGCCGGTTCACCCATCACATGTGGGAGACGCGCGGCCTGCCGACCAAGGCCGAGGCCGAGGCGTTCAAATCCGCAGGCTATTCCGATATCCACGTGCTGGAGATCATCCTGGCGATGGCCGTCAAGACGATCAGCAACTATTCCAACCATGTGAACCACACGGATGTGGATGATGCGTTTGCGCCCTATGCGGTGGACAAGACCGTGGAGGCCGCCTGATCAGCCATTGCGCCCCTGCGCGTCGGGGGCGCAAAAGAGGTCATAGACCACTTCGAGCACGCGGCGCGGGCGTTCATCGGCAAGGCTGTAATAGATGGCCTTGCCCTCGCGCCGGGTGCTCACCAGCCCTTCGAGGCGCAGGCGCGACAGCTGTTGCGAAACCGCCGCCTGCCGGGCCGAAAGCAATTCCTCCAACTCGGTCACGGATTTCTCGCCTGAGACCAGATGACACAGAATCATCAACCGCCCTTCGTGGCTGATCGCCTTGAGGAAATTGGCCGCCGTGGTCGCGTTTTCGACCATGCGGTCCATTTCTTCGGGGGAGATCTGGTCATCGAGAACGGGCAGGGGCATGACATGTGCATCCATTGAGAGCGTTGGAGTGGTATTTAGGGCGTTTTTCCGCATTCTGCAAAACATGTGCGGACGTCTGCGCGAAAAAGTGAGCGGCTGTGGCGGGGAAAGCGACGGCAGCGCGGCCGCGTGCCACAAATTAATGCGACGCCCTTGCAGCCCCTTGGGCGCGACACTAAGACTCCTTTACCCGCATTCCCCAAGTAAATCTGTGATTTCGCTGTCCTGAACTCGTTATTTCCTATATAAATCATAGTGTTGATGGCTGAGAGGGACGTGTTTTATGGATCACCCAGAGGGTGCGAGTTCGGATCGGGGTGATCGGGTCGATTTCGACCGCCGCGTGCGGCTGGAGTTCCGGGGTGCGCAGATCAGTTCGGACGGCGGCTTGCTGGTGATGCGCGAGCTCGATGACGCGCTCGGGCTGTCGGGCCTTGCGTCAGAGGCGCTACGCGATAACCGCACCGGCAAGAACACCGTCCATCGGCTCGACGGGCTGTTCCGGCAGTCAGTGTTCGGGCGGCTGGCCGGATACGAGGACGTCAACGATGCCGACCGTCTCGCGCTCGATCCCGTGATGCGTCAGGTTGTCGGTGGTCGGGCTGTCGATACACAGGCTGCCTCGGCCTCGCAAATGGGGCGGTTCGAGACCGAGACGCTGGCCTTGGCTGAGAACCGGGCGGCGTTGGCAGACCTGAACGGCCAATGGATCGACCGCTTCCACGACCGCAACGGGCTGAAGTATATCGTGCTGGACATGGACAGCTCTGTCAGCCCCACCCATGGCGACCAGGAGGGCTCGGCCTGGAACGGGCATTTTGACTGCACCTGCTATCACCCAAACTTCCTGTTCAACCAGTTCGGCATGCTGGAGCGCTGTGCCCTGCGCAATGGCAACGTCCACAGTGCTGACGGCTGGCAGGATGTGCTCGATCCTGTCATCGCCCGATATGCCAAGCGCGACCTCATGCGCTTCTTCCGTGCCGACGCCGCCTATGCGATCCCTGCGATCTACGCGCGGCTGGAAGAGACGGGCTATTTCTACACCATCCGGTTGCCCTCCAATGCAGTGCTCAAGGAGAAGATCGCGCATCAACTGGCCCGGCCTGTGGGGCGTCCGTCGCTGACCAAGGTCAAGCGCATCTACGAGGACATCGAGTATCAGGCGCAAAGCTGGGATAAGCCACGCCGGGTGATCGCCAAGATCGAATGGCATCCGGGCGAGCTGTTCCCAAAAGTCGGCTTCATCGTCACCAATATGCCGATGGACCCGGACTGGGTGGTGCGCTTCTACAACCAGCGTGGCACCGCCGAGCAGCATATCAAGGAAGGCAAATACGCCTTCCGCTGGACGCGGCTGTCATGCAAGCGGTTTCGTGACAACGAGGTCCGGCTGCAACTGCACGCCCTTGCCTACAACTTGGCAACGTTCCTGCGCTGCATCGAGCTCCCAGAGGCCATGGCTGACTGGTCGCTGACATCCCTCCAGCTCAAGCTGATCAAGATGGGGGCCCGCGTCGTGCGTCACGCCCGCGCCATCACCTTCCAGCTTGCCGAAGTCGCGGTCACCGGCCCGATGGTCCGCGCCATTCTTGCCGCGATCCACCGATTGCGAGCGCCACCCTCATGCGCGTGAAAAAAACCAGGCCCAAACCGAACGAAAGCGGCTGGACAGGTCCGCCTGCCGCGCTGAAAAACGCAGTCGTTGCCGCAGGATGACGCCGGTTCACGGCCCGATCCGCCCAAATCGGCGTCCTCGCACGGCAGTCGCGGCCATCACGAGCACAATACGCTTGACCCACTGGGCCCTGTCAGGCAATTTTCGCTTCAAGCGGCAGGCCATTTGGGGAATGTCGGCTTTAGCAACTGACCGGCTACGGTCGGCAAATCCCATCGACCCGGGCAGGCAGGCCCGGGCAAAACAGCAGGCGGGCCCCGATGAACGACCCTATGGATACCTATATGAACACCCTCGTGCCGATGGTCGTCGAGCAGACCAGCCGGGGGGAACGCGCCTATGACATCTTCTCGCGCCTCCTCAAGGAGCGGATCATCTTTCTAAGCGGCCCGGTGCATGATGGCATGTCGAGCCTGATCGTGGCGCAGTTGTTGCATCTGGAGGCGGAGAACCCGTCGAAGGAAATCAGCATGTATATCAACAGCCCCGGCGGTGTGGTGACGAGCGGCCTGTCGATCTATGACACGATGCAATATATCAAGCCCAAGGTCAGCACGCTGGTCGTGGGGCAGGCGGCGAGCATGGGATCGCTCTTGCTGACGGCGGGCGCGCCGGGCATGCGGTTCTCGCTGCCTAACAGCCGGGTGATGGTGCACCAGCCTTCGGGCGGCTATCAGGGCCAGGCGACGGATATCATGATCCACGCCAAGGAAACCCAGAAGCTGAAGGACCGGCTGAACGAGATCTATGTCAAGCATACCGGCCAGACCATGAAGAAGGTGGTGGATGCACTGGAGCGTGACAATTTCATGTCGCCCGAAGAGGCCAAGGACTGGGGTCTGATCGACGAGATCGTCGAGAGCCGCGCCACCGGCGACGACGAGGAAAAATAAGGCGATCTCGGCACCCGGACCGGGGTGCCGCGATTTTCGGATTGTGGTGCTTTTCCGCCTGTCCTAAGCTGGTGGGAGACACGAAAGACAGAGCAAAGGCCCTGACCGGGCCGCATGACGCATAGCGGCGCAGGGTCTGAAAGGTACGTGATGGCAACGAATTCCGGCGGCGACAGCAAAAACACGCTTTATTGCAGCTTTTGCGGCAAGAGCCAGCACGAGGTGCGCAAGCTCATCGCCGGGCCGACCGTGTTCATCTGCGATGAATGCGTCGAGCTTTGCATGGACATCATCCGCGAGGAAACCAAGAGCGCGGGGCTGAAATCGAGCGAGGGTGTGCCGACGCCGCATGACATCTGTCAGGTGCTTGATGACTATGTGATCGGGCAGGCGATGGCCAAGCGGGTGCTGTCGGTCGCGGTGCACAACCATTACAAGCGCCTGAACAATTCCGGCAAGAGCGATATCGAGCTGTCGAAGTCGAATATCCTGCTGATCGGCCCCACCGGCTGTGGCAAGACGCTGCTGGCGCAGACGCTGGCACGCATCCTCGATGTGCCCTTCACGATGGCCGATGCCACGACGCTGACCGAGGCGGGATACGTGGGCGAGGATGTAGAAAACATCATCCTCAAGCTGTTGCAGTCGTCCGAATACAACGTCGAGCGCGCGCAGCGCGGCATCGTCTATATCGACGAGGTCGACAAGATCACCCGCAAGAGCGAGAACCCGTCGATCACCCGCGACGTGTCGGGCGAGGGGGTGCAGCAGGCTCTGCTAAAGCTTATGGAGGGCACCGTCGCCGCGGTGCCGCCGCAGGGCGGTCGCAAGCATCCGCAGCAGGAATTCCTGCAGGTGGACACCACCAATATCCTGTTCATCTGCGGCGGGGCCTTTGCCGGGCTCGACAAGATCATTGCGCAGCGTGGCAAGGGCAGCGCAATGGGCTTTGGTGCCGATGTGCGCGGCAATGACGAGCGGGGCGTCGGTGAAATCTTTACTGATCTGGAGCCGGAGGATCTGCTTAAGTTCGGTCTGATTCCGGAATTTGTCGGGCGTTTGCCGGTTCTGGCGACGCTGGAGGATCTCGACGAGGACGCGCTGGTGACGATCCTGACGCAGCCCAAGAACGCGTTGGTGAAGCAGTATCAGCGGTTGTTCGAACTGGAGGGGGCGCAGCTCAGCTTTACCGATGATGCGCTGACCGCGATCGCGAAACGCGCGATTGCGCGCAAGACCGGTGCGCGGGGCCTGCGCTCGATCCTCGAGGATATTCTGCTCGACACGATGTTCGATCTGCCGAGCCTGGAGAATGTCGAAGAGGTGGTCGTCAACGAGGAGGCTGTGAACTCGGACGCGGCACCGCTGATCATCTACGCGGAATCCAAGGGCAAGAAGAAAGAGGGTGCGAGCGCGGGGTGAAGCGCGGCACCGCCTAGGTTGGATGGGGCCCGCGTGTGATGCGCGGGCCTTTTTTGTGGGGAGTTGCGTTTGGCTTGGAGCTGACATTTGCGTGAGCCGCGCATCGCGCGGGTGCGTCAATCCAAGGTTTGCAACAGGCCCAAGCCCGCGCTTATCCCCGCCCGCGATAAGGCGGCACGCCCTGATCGGGGATCCATACGCCCTCGGGCATGGGCCCGGTTTGCCAGAACACGTCGATCGGGATACCGCCGCGGGGATACCAGTAGCCGCCGATGCGCAACCATTGAGGATCGAGAAACTCGACCAGACGCCGGGCGATGGTGATTGTGCAATCCTCGTGGAAGGCCCCGTGATTTCGGAAAGAGGTGAGGTAGAGTTTGAGCGACTTGCTCTCAACCAGCCAGGCACCCGGCACGTAGTCGATCACCAGATGGGCAAAGTCGGGCTGGCCGGTCATCGGGCAAAGCGAGGTGAATTCGGGCGCGGTAAAGCGCACGTTATAGACGGTGTCAGACTGCGGGTTGGAGACCCGTTCCAGCACCGCCTCTTCGGGGTGTTGAGGTACCTGCGTTGTGCCGCCCAATTGCTTGAGGTCTTTGTAGATATTGTCGCTCATTGTCTTTCTCCTTCAAACCCCGCGCTTGTTGCCCCAGAGCATGACATGCAATTGCGGCAATACCTTCGCCGCGAACCATCCGTCAGCCACCACGCGATCCACCAGCCAGCGCATGCGGTCATCTATGCCGTCCTGATCCACGACCGCGCTGTCATCCTCGGGCGGCGGCGGGGTGTGGTTGCCCGGTTGCAGGTAGAGCGGCAGGGCTGGGTAGCGCGCCGCCACGTCCTGCGCCCAAAGGTAATCCGCCTCGTCGAAGATCACGATCTTGAGGACGGCCGGGGCGGTGCCGGCCGCTGTCACGCAGTCCTCGAACACGGGCCAATCGACGGTCATGCCGGACGAAGGTGGCTTGGGGCTGAGCACCAGCATGTCGAGCGACGCGAACCAGTCGCGCGCGACGGAGCCTTGGGTCTCCATGGCAAAGCGGTAGCCCTGTGCCTTGCCCATCTCGATCAATGGCCCAAGCGGCTGGATCGCCGGATTGCCACCCGAAAGCGTGACCATCAAGGGCCGGTCGCCCGAGAGGTGCGCCACCTCGGCCATAACCTCGGCGGGCGGCATGGGGGCCCAAGTGGCGCGATACTCCGCATTGACCGCATGCAGGCTGTCGCACCATGAACAGCGGTAGTCGCAGCCGCCGGTGCGCACGAAGACCGTGGGTTCACCAATCAAAGCGCCCTCGCCCTGAATGGTCGGGCCGAAGATTTCCGAAATGCGGATCGCCTCGCTCACGGCCGGTATTCCGCCCATGTCTTGGGGGTTTCGCTGACCTTGACGGCGGTCACTTCGGGCCAGCGGGCGCGGCACCAGTCATAGAAATGCTTCGCCATGCGCTCGGCAGTCACGCAATCGTCGCCCAGCACGTCATTGAGGTGCCGGTGGTCCAATTCATCGTCGATATAGCGCTTCAACTCAGCCAGATCGAGGTAGTCGCGCACGAAGCCATGTGGGTTGAGGTCGGCGGCGGTGAGTTCGACCACGACGATGTAATTATGGCCGTGCAGCCGAGCGCATTGATGCTCCGGCGGCAGGCCGTGCAATTGATGCGAGGCGGAGAAATGGAATTCCTTGGTGATCCGGTACATCATGCGCCTCCTTTCGCCACGGCGGTGAGCCAATAGTCGGGATCGGCATACTCGGTTGGATCGGCCACACCCGCCAGATGAAACGCCTCGCGCCGCTCCACACAGGTGCCGCACCGCCCGCAATGCCGCGCGCCACCCTTGTAGCAGGACCATGTCTCGGCAAAGGGCATGCCGTGGCGCGCACCGTCGGTGACGATATCGGCCTTGGAGCCGTGCAGATAGGGGGTGTAGAGGGTGATGTCGGCATAGCCCTCGAGCGCGGCGTCCTGCATCGTCTGAAAGGCATTAACAAAGCCCGGGCGGCAGTCAGGGTATATGAAGTGGTCGCCGCCATGCACCGCCATGGCCACGGCCTCGGCCTTTTCTGCTGCGGCCATGCCGAAGGCGATGGTCAGCATGATAGCGTTGCGGTTGGGCACGATGGTGATCTTCATCGTGTCCTCGGCATAATGGCCGTCGGGCACGTCCACATCATCGGTCAGCGCCGAGCCCGAGAGCGCGGCACCGATCTGGCGAATATCCACCACCTTATGCGGCACACCCAGACGGCGCGCGCAGGAGGCGGCGCATTCCACCTCTTTCACGTGGCGTTGCCCGTAATCAAAGCTCAAAAGCCCCGCCAATTCATGCTCAGCGGCCACCTTATGGGCGAGCGACACGGAATCGAGCCCGCCCGAGCAGATAACTATCGTCTTCATGGTGTCATCCTTGTTTTTTAAAGCGGGTAGGCTGCGACCGCTTGGGCGCGCGTCTAGCGCCTTTGGCCTGCAAGAACAAGTGTCGTTTGGTGGGGAAGGCCCTTGCAAGGCGCGTGGCAAGGCGTTTGAAAACGCCTTGCAGTCGTTTTCGAAAACGATTGCGGTCAGGCGTCGAGGCGGGCGCGCAGATCGGTCTTGAGCACCTTGCCGTAGTTGTTCTTGGGCAGGCTTTCGGTGGCGATATAGCGTTTGGGGCGTTTGAACCGGGCGATATGGGCGCGGCAATGGGTGTCGAGTGCGGTCTCGTCGAGCGGGCCGTCGCTGACCACGAAGGCCACCACCACCTCGCCCCACTCGGCATCGGGCGCGCCGACCACGGCCACCTCGGAGACCGACGGGTGAGTGAGCAGCACCTCCTCGACCTCGCGGGGGTAGATGTTGGAGCCACCGGAGATGATCATGTCCTTGGAACGGTCCTGCAGCGTGACATAGCCCTGCGCGTCCATCCGACCCAGATCGCCGGTCCAGAGCCAGCCGCCGCGCAGCGCGGCATCGCTGGCCTGCGCGTTCTGCCAATAGCCCGGCATCACCGTGTCACCGCGCACGAGGATTTCACCCACCTCACCGGGCGGCACATCGGCCCCTGTTTCATCGGCAATCCGCACCTCGACCACGGATTGCGCGCAGCCCACCGAGGCGAGGCGCGCGTGCCAGTCGGGGTGGCTGCGGTCGGCTACGTCGCGGCGCTGCAATGCGGTGATCGCCATGGGGCATTCGCCCTGCCCGTAGATCTGGATAAAGACCGGGCCGAAGGTCTCGACCGCCGCGAGGATATCCGCGAGATACATCGGCCCGCCTGCGTAGACCACGCTGCGCAGCCCCGTGCCGGGCGTGCCGGTGGCGCGGGCATGGGCGGTCAGGCGTTTGACCATGGTCGGGGCGGCGAACATGTGCAGGCGGTCGTGATGCTGCGCCAGATCGAGGATCTCGCCCGCGTCGAACCCGCCCGAGGCCGGGCAGACATGGCGCGCGCCGCGCAGCACATGGACCATCGCGTAGAGCCCTGCACCGTGGCTCATTGGCGCGGCGTAGAGCGTGGCGTCCTCCGCGCTCACCTCGTCCACATCGGCCAGATAGCTCAGCGACATGGCGATCAGCATCCGGTGGGTGATGCACACGCCCTTGGGCCGGCCGGTGGTGCCGGAGGTGTAGAAGAGCCAGGCCAGATCATCGGGCGCGCGGGCGGTGAGGCGTGGCAGCGGCGTGCCGCGCGGGAGGTGCTGCGCGGTGACGCCCTGCGTGGCGAGGGCTGCTTGGCCGGTGCTGTCGGCGAGGGTCAGGCGCGCGCCCGCGTCGTCGATGATCCAGGCGGCCTCGGCGGCGTGCAGCTTGGCATTGATCGGCACCGCAGCGGCCCCGGCATACCAGATGCCATAGAGTGCCAGCAGATACGCGGGCGCATTGCCCATGAAGATTGCGACCCGGTCGCCGGGTGTCACGCCCTGTTCCACAAGTGCGCCCGCCACCTCGCGCGCGGCACGATCAAAGCCCGCGTAATCCATCACCCGCTCGCGCCCGAGAAAAAGCGCGGCGCGGTCGGGCATGGCCTCTGCCGTGCGTTCGAGCCAGATGCCGATATTCATTGCCGGTCCTCCCGATGGACAGAAAAGCACCTGCGGGCCCGGCGCACAATTCCGTATATCTACGCAAAGCGCTTGGCGCGGCGCGGGCGGCGCGGCATAAGGTCGGGCATGGATATCGGACACCTCGCCTTTGATCACGCGCCCGTGGGGCTGGCCCTGCTTGAGCATCGCATCATCCGGGCCTGCAATCTGCAATTTGCCGCCATCTTCGGCGACACCCCTGCCGATTACACCGATATTCCTCTGGCGCGCTATTACCCCTCGATCGAGGATTACCGCCGCATCGGGGCCGACGCGCTGGCGGTGATGCGCAAGACCGGGCGTTATTCGGACGAGCGGGTGATGAAGCGGCGGGATGGTACGCTGTTCTGGTGCCGGGTGCGGGGGCAATCGCTCACGCCCGAGGCCCCGTTTCAGCGCGGCATCTGGTCGTTTTCCGATCTTTCCGAGGAACGCCCGCTGGTGGCATTGACACAGCGTGAGCGGGAGGTGGCGATCCTGACCTGCCGGGGTATGACCTCGAAGGAAATCGGGTTGGAACTGGGGCTGAGCTATCGCACCGTCGAGGTGTATCGCGCCCGGCTGCTGGAGAAATTCCATGCCCGCAAGCTGGCGGAACTGGTGGCGAAACTGTCGGGGATGCCACTCTGAGGCGCGCTATCCTCGCAAATTTGCCCATCAAACCCCAAGTTGCAAGGCAATGGCCGCTTTTCTCAGGCTTTGGCTTGCCCTATAAGCGGCGAAAACAAACGCAACGAGCCCGCGTGCGGGCATCTTTGCTGTGGTCGAGGAATCCTATGTCGAACAAATCCCATGAATCGGACGTGGCCTTCATCAAGGCGCTTGCGGAACTCTTGAACGAGAACGACCTGACCGAACTGTCGGTCAAGCGCGAATACGGCGAGGACGACACACTCAACGTGCGGGTGAGCCGACGCGGTGAGGTCGTGACCACGCAGATGAGCGCGGCCCCGGCCCCCGCCTATGCCGCAGCACCCGCAGCGGCCCCGGCTGCGTCCGCGCCGTCCGAGCCCGCCGAGGACCCGGCAAGCCACCCCGGTGCCGTGACCTCACCGATGGTGGGCACCGTCTACATGCAGGCCGAACCCGGCGCGCCGTCCTTTGTCAGCGTCGGTCAGCAGGTGGCCGAGGGCGACACGCTGCTGATCATCGAGGCGATGAAGACGATGAACCACATTCCTGCGCCGCGCGCCGGGACCGTCATGCGTATCCTGATCGAGGATGGCGCGGCGGTGGAATATGGCGCGCCGCTGATGATTATCGAATAAGGCACCCGCGCATGTTCGAGAAAATCCTGATCGCCAACCGGGGCGAGATCGCCCTTCGCGTCATCCGCGCCGCCCGTGAGATGGGGATCGCGACGGTGGCGGTGCATTCGACCGCCGATGCCGATGCGATGCATGTGCGCATGGCTGATGAGTCGGTCTGTATCGGCCCGCCGTCCTCGTCCGAGAGCTACCTGTCGATCCCCGCGATAATCGCCGCCTGCGAGGTGACCGGTGCGCAGGCGATTCATCCCGGCTATGGCTTTCTCAGCGAGAACGCCAATTTCGTGCAGATCGTCGAGGATCACGACCTGACCTTCATCGGCCCCTCGGCCGAGCATATCCGCATCATGGGCGACAAGATCACCGCCAAGGACACGATGAAAGCGCTTGGCGTGCCCTGCGTGCCCGGATCGGAAGGCGGTATCGCCGATGTGGCTGCGGCCAAGGCGCTTTGCGCCGAGATCGGTTTTCCGGTGATCGTCAAGGCCACGGCAGGCGGCGGTGGGCGCGGCATGAAGGTGGCGCGCAACGCGGATGAGCTTGAGCGCGCGTTCCTGACCGCGCGGTCCGAGGCCAAGGCGGCCTTTGGCAATGACGAGGTCTATATCGAGAAGTACCTAACCACGCCGCGCCATATCGAGATCCAGGTCTTTGGCGACGGCAAGGGCCGCGCCGTGCATCTGGGCGAGCGTGACTGCTCGCTTCAGCGCCGTCACCAGAAGGTTCTGGAAGAGGCGCCCGGCCCCTGCATCACCGAGGAAGAGCGTGCGCGGATCGGCAAGATCTGCGCTGATGCCTGTGCCAATATCAATTATCGCGGCGCGGGCACCATCGAGTTTCTCTACGAGAACGGCGAGTTCTTCTTTATCGAGATGAACACCCGGTTGCAGGTGGAGCATCCCGTCACCGAGGCGATATTCGGCGTCGATCTGGTGCAGGAGCAGATCCGCGTGGCCGAAGGTCTGCCGATGTCCTTCACGCAAGAGGATCTGCTGATCAACGGCCATGCCATCGAGGTTCGCATCACCGCCGAGAAACTGCCAGATTTCGCGCCGCGGCCCGGCACGATTACGCAGTTTCACGCGCCGGGTGGTCTGGGCGTGCGGATGGATAGCGCGCTTTATGACGGCTACAAGATCCCGCCCTATTACGACAGCCTGATCGCCAAGCTGATCGTCCACGGCAAGGACCGGCCAAGCGCGCTGAACCGTCTGGCACGGGCCTTGGGAGAACTGATCGTGGACGGTGTCGATACCACCGTGCCGCTCTTTCATGCGCTGTTGCAGGAAGAGGACATCCAGACCGGCAATTACAACATCCACTGGCTGGAACACTGGCTGGAAACCAACCTGCAAGCCTGAGCATGTCGCATGTCCTGACCCCCGCGCTTTTGCTTCAGGCCTACGCGGCGGGGGTCTTTCCGATGGCAGAGCATCGCGACGACCCCGAGGTGTTCTGGGTCGATCCGCATATGCGCGGGGTGCTGCCGCTCGACGGGTTCCACATTTCACGCAGTCTGGCGCGGCGGATGCGACGGGGTGGCTATACGGCGACGCTCGACGCGGATTTCGAGGGCGTGCTGCGGGGCTGTGCCGACCGCGATGATACCTGGATCAGCGCGCCCATTCATGCCGCCTATATGGCGCTGCACCGGATGGGGAATGCGCATTCGCTGGAAATCCGGCAGGAGGGCGTGCTGATGGGCGGGGTCTATGGCGTGGCGCTTGGCGGGGCGTTTTTTGGCGAGAGCATGTTCTCGCGCTGCACAGACGCGTCGAAACTTGCGCTGGCGCATCTGACCGATCACCTGTGGCGCTGTGGGTTTATTCTGTTCGACACCCAGTTCATCACGCCGCATCTGGAGCGGCTTGGTGCGATCGAGATTCCGCGTGCGGAGTATCGCGGGCTATTGCGGCAGGCGCTTGGACTTGACGCGCATATCCATGCAGAGCCGTTTTCAAGCGACCCTGATCAGATCTTGCAGCGCAGGACCCAGATGTCGTAGCGGGCATGTTCCAGCGGGTTGAGCGCGGGCGAAGAGGCCAGCATCCAGCCCGAGAAGATCTCGCGGTTGCGCTCGGTCTCGCGAATCGTGACAAAGGCGTAGGCGTCGCCATCGGGATTTTCCACCGGGTAGCGGCATTCGGCCAACTCCACGGTGAGGCTGCCGAATTCTGTGGCCGTGCCATTGTCGAGATCGAGGTCGCTGGCCTGTCCGTTGACCTTGTCGAGGCCGCGCAGGATCGCACCCTGGCCCTGCACCGCGGCCTCCTGCGCTTGGCTGGCGGAGGCGAGGATGATCGCGACGGCCAAGGCGCGGATCATTGCGCTGCCCCGTCCTCGCTGCCGCCCGATACGAATTTCATCAGGAGCGAAACCAGGCTGACCGACCCTTGGGTGAATTCGATCTCGTCGCCGGGCTCGAAATAGAAGGGCGAGCCGCCGGGCATGATCTCGACGTAATTGCCGCCCAGAAGCCCCTCGGAGGAAATCGCCACCGCGCTGTCATCGGGCACCTCGATGTTGTCCTGCACGGTAAAGACCGCCTTGGCGCGGTAGGTGCCGGGGTCGAGCACGATATCTGCCACCCGGCCCACCTTGACGCCTGCGAGGCGCACATCGGTGCCGATGCTGACACCGTCGGCACTGCGGAAACTGGCATTGAGCGTGTATTCGTCACCCGCCCGTGTCATGCCGGTGGTCTTGCCTGCATAGATGAGAAATCCGATGGCCACGGCCAGGACGATCCCGCCAACCAGAACTTCGGTTTTGCTTTCGGACATGGGAGCCGCCTTTATTCCGGGGTCCAGGCTTCGTAATCGCGCCGTTCGACCGGTTCGGGACGGCGGATCGAGCCCGCGGGCGCATAGGCCAGCGGTGTGCCGGTCAGGTTCTCGCTATGCGGTTTTTCCCACGACTTGTGCTTGAGCGGGCGCTCGGTCGGGGGTTCCTTGTAGGTGTGGTGCAGCCAGCCGTGCCAGTCGGGATCAACGCGGCTCGCCTCGGCCTCGCCGTTGAAGATCACCCAGCGACGCTTGCCGTCATGGGTGCGATAAAAGGTGTTGCCCTGCGCGTCCTCGCCCACCTTGACGCCCTTGCGCCAGGTATAGAACTGCGTATTGAGCGTCTGCCCGTGCCACCATGTCACGGCGCGCAAAAGCGTGTTGAGAATACCCATCAGACCCTCCGGCGTTATCCTCACCCGATATGGCGGATTTGGCGGCAAAGGTCCAGTGCTGCATTGCCCCGGTATTCCGGGGCAGTGTGGACGGGTGCGGGATGCGAATGTTGATATAAGCCGCGCATCGCGCGGATGCGCCACCCCGAACCCGACTCGATCAGCAAGGCACCGTCCGATAGGTGCCATCACCGTTGGAATAGGCGCATTGGTCGGTGCGGGTGTTGCGCGCGATCAGCGTGCCGGCGGCAGCCCCTGCGAGGGTCGAGAGCACGGTCCAGCCGGCATTGGCGTCGAACACCGCCGCCCCGATCAGCCCCGCGCCTGCACCAAGTGCGGCACCGGTGACTTCGCGATTGTCCGTGGTGTCAATACAGCCAGCAAGGGTCAGGCTGGCGATGCTGGCGAAGATCAGGCTGCGTTTCATGATGGGCTCCTTTCCGTGGTTGCGCGTCATGTATGATGACGCAGGATAGGACGATTTATTCCCGAGGAAAAATGCGCCTCGGCAGGGGATTGCCGAGTGCGAGCGGTCAGACCATCGGCGGCGGCGGTCTGCGCCGTGCGCCTGAAAGCGCGTTGCCCGCGATGGCCGTCAGCAGCACCGCGCCGCCGATCAGCGTGTTGGGCGTCGCGGTCTCGCCCAGCACCAGCCAGACCCAGACCGGGCCCAGCACCACCTCGGCCAATGACAGAAGGGTCAGTTCGGCGGCGGGCACGGTTTTTGAGCCGATGGTGTAGAGGATGAGGCCCGCGCCGACCTGAAACACCCCCATGCCCAGGGAAATCCCGGTGTCATTCGGTGAGAGTGCAAAGCCGAGCCCGAGTGCGAGGCAGATCGCCCCCATGATGACAATCGCGAAAAGACCCGAGAGAAACACCGCCGGCATCATCTCGGTGGCCTTGCCCCAGCGTAGCGTGATGGTGAAGCTGGCAAAGCCAAGGGCCGAGCCGATGGCGGCGAGATTGCCCTTGAGCGCGGCCCCCGAGGATTTGTCCCAGACCATGATCGCGATGCCGATGCTGGCCACGGCGATGGCAACCCATGTGGCGGGTCGGACGCTCTCGCGCAGGATCAGGCGGCCGAGAATGGCTGCCATCAGCGGGGCCGAGGCAAAGAGCATCATCGCGTTGGCGACCGAGGTGGTTTGCACCGAGTAGATGCCCCCCGTATAGGCCGCGACCAGCGACAGCCCGCCGATCACCCCCGGCCAGCCCATGCGCAGAGCAAGGGTGATCGGGTTCTTGCCGGTGCGCAGGCGGATCACGATGAAGAGCAGCAGGCTCATCGAGATCGAGCGGTAGAACAGGATCTGCCAGACCTGCGCGTCGTCGATCAGGCGGATGCCGAGGCCCACCGTGGACCACAGCACGCCCGCGAAAAAAACCAAAGCATAGCCGCGCAGGTCACGCTCGGGCAGGGCGGCGGCGAGGGTCACTTGAGGGCCTCATCCTCGGGGATTTGCGCGGGCAGGGGGCTGCCGGGGGCAAAGATCGACTCGGCGGTGTAGGGGGTGTCGTCGCTGCGCCGTGCGGCGCGCAACTCGCGCCAGCCAAGGTAGAGACCTGACCCGATGATCAGCGTCATGCCCGCCAGCGTGCTGAGCGCCGGACGCTCATCCCAGAGTAGGTAGGCCAGCACGGCGGCGAAGGGCAGATAGGTATAGTCGAACGGGGCGATCAGCGAGGCATTGGCGATCTGATAGGCGCGCGACAGCAGCATGTAGCCCGCCATGCCAACCAGCCCCAACAGCGCCAGTTGCGGCAGCGCGTCCGCGCTGGCCACCGACATGTCCCACCGCAGGTGATGCGTCTCGGGGCCGAGGGGGATCAGATGCGACACGGCCCAGCCCATCGGCAGGATCATCAGCCCGGCAAAGCTGAGCGTGTAGAGCCCGACCGTGAGCGTGCTTTCCCGCTCGCCGATGCGGCGCGCGATGATCTGCGACAGCGCGTAGGTGACCGCGCAGAAAAACGGCAGGATCGCGACCCATGAGAAATTCTCGCCCGCCGGGTTCATCGCAATGAGCACGCCGACAAAGCCCACCACCAGCGCCGCCGTCCGGTGCAGGCCGATGGTTTCCCCCAGAAAGAGCGCCGCGAATAGCGCGGTGATCAGCGGGGCCGAGAAGAAGATGGTCGAGACCTCCGCGAGCCCCATGAACGGAAAGGCCGCATAGAACATCGAGAAGCCGGAGGCGAAGAGGAAGGCGCGCGCCATGTGCAGCGGCCAGAGTGGGGTGAGCAGGCGGTGCGGCCCGCCGAGCCAGAGGATCAGCGGCGTCAGCACCAGCACGGTCACCACGGAACGCACGAAGATCAGCATCCAGACCGGGTAGATGGCAAGCAGCGATTTCATCATCGCATCCTGCCCGACAAAGAGCAGCATGCCGATCTCGACACAGAGAATGCCCTGAAGCGCACGGGACGGCACCGGGGCGGGATGCGCGGACAACATCGCCATAAGCGGTCTTTCACAGGTTTGTCGGGGGTGGGCGCGGTGGCCACTGAGTTCCGGCTACAGGAGCCGATTGCGACTTTCATGTCCGATAGCGACAAAAGGACGAAAAACCCCGCAGGCGGGGGCCATATACACGTCATCGCCCGGCTTGACCGGGCGATCTGTTGTTGTGAGAGATCCTCGGATCAAGTCCGAGGATGACAGAGGGTGGGGGTAAGGGTGTCATCGCCCAGCTTGACCGGGCGATCTCTCAGTCTGGAGATCCTCGGGTCAAGCCCGAGGATGACGTGGAAATGTGGTTCAGCCGCGATTCATCCGGTTCTCGATCAGCTCGTCCACGACGCCGGGGTCGGCCAGGGTCGAGGTGTCGCCGAGCGCGCCGTAATCATCCTCGGCAATCTTGCGCAGGATGCGGCGCATGATCTTGCCGGAGCGGGTTTTCGGCAGGCCGGGGGCCCATTGGATGAGGTCGGGCTTGGCGATGGGGCCGATCTCGGTGCGGACCCAGGTTTCCAGTTCCTTGCGCAACTCTTCGGTCGGTTCCACGTCGTTCATCAGGGTGACATAGGCGTAGATGCCCTGGCCCTTGATGTTATGCGGATAACCCACCACCGCCGCCTCGGCGACCTTGGCATGCGCGACGAGGGCCGATTCAACCTCCGCCGTGCCCATCCGGTGGCCCGACACGTTGATCACGTCATCGACACGGCCGGTGATCCAGTAATAGCCATCGGCGTCACGCTTGCAGCCGTCGCCGGAGAAGTAATAACCCTTGTATTGCTGGAAATACGTCGCCTCGAACCGTTCATGATCGCCCCAGACGGTGCGCATCTGACCTGGCCAGCTATCCTTGAGGGCCAGCACGCCTGAGGCTTCGGTGTCGGTGATTTCCTTGCCCGATTCCGGCTCCAGCACCACCGGCTCGATCCCGAAGAAGGGCAGCGTGGCGCTGCCGGGTTTTGTCGGGATGGCGCCGGGCAGGGGGGTCAACAGGTGACCGCCGGTCTCGGTCTGCCACCAGGTGTCGACGATTGGGCAGCGGCCTTGGCCGACATTGTCGTTATACCAGTTCCACGCCTCGGGGTTGATCGGCTCGCCCACGGTGCCCAGCACCTTGAGCGACGACAGATCGCATTTGCTGACATATTCGGTGCCCTGGCCCATCAGCGCGCGGATCGCGGTGGGGGCGGTGTAGAACTGGTTGACCTTGTGTTTCTCGCAGACCTGCCAGAAGCGGCTTGCGTCGGGGTAGGTCGGCACGCCCTCGAACATCAGGGTGGTCGCGCCATTGGCCAAGGGGCCGTAGACGATATAGCTGTGACCGGTGACCCAACCGACATCGGCGGTACACCAGAACACGTCGCCCTCGTGGTAGTCGAAGACCAGTTCCTGCGTCATCGCGGCATAGACGAGATAACCGCCGGAGGTGTGCACCACGCCCTTGGGCTGGCCCGTGGAGCCGGAGGTGTAGAGGATGAAAAGCGGGTCTTCGGCGTTCATTTCCTCGGGTGGGCAATCGGTGGCGGCCTCGCTGGCCAGTGCGTTATAGTCGTGGTCGCGCCCCTCGATCCACGTGGTCTGGCCGCCGGTATGCTTGACGACGAGGCATTTCACCTTGTCCGAGCAATGCAGCAGGGCCGCGTCGGTGTTGGATTTGAGCGCCGTCTTACGCCCGCCGCGCGGGGCCTCGTCGGCGGTGATGACGACCTTGGCCTGACAGCCGTTGATCCGCGCCGAGAGGGCGTCGGGCGAGAAGCCCGCGAACACGATGGAATGGATCGCGCCGATCCGGGCGCAGGCCAGCATCGCATAGGCCGCCTCGGGGATCATCGGCAGGTAGAGCACCACGCGGTCGCCGCGTCCCACGCCCATATCCTTGAGGACATTGGCCATGCGGCAGGTGTTCTCATACAGCTCGCGGTAGGTGATATGCTGCGCTGCATCCTCGGGGTTGTCCGGCTCCCAGATGATGGCGGTGCTGTCGCCGCGCGCCTCGAGATGGCGGTCGATGCAGTTGGCGGCGACGTTGAGCGTGCCGTCCTCGAACCATTTGATCGAGACGTTGCCGAAGTCGTAATTCACGTCCTTGACGCGGGTGTAGGGCTTGATCCAGTCGATCCGTTTGCCATGCTCGCCCCAGAACGCCACCGGATCATTGATCGAGGCGGCATACATTTCCTTGTATTTCGCGGCATCCACATGGGCGTTCGACGCGAACTCTGCGGAGGGGGGATAGGTGGTGTCGGACATTTGAACAAACCCTTGCTGTCTGCGGTCGATAGAAATTCGAGCCCGCCCCGTTTGTTACAGGGAGAAACAGCCAAGGGCGGGCTACCCGGCCTCAGATGGCCAGATATTCGGAGCGGAGTTCCTCGTTATCGAGCACTTCCGCTGCCGTACCGTCAAACACGATCCCGCCGGTGTCAAGGATCACGGCGCGGTCGGCCAGCTCCAGCGCGCGAACGGCGTTCTGTTCGACGAGGATGGTGGTGATGCCCTGCTCCTTGATGATGCGCAGGGTTTTCTCGATCTCGTCGACGATCACCGGGGCGAGGCCCTCGTAAGGCTCGTCCAGCAACAGGACCTTGATGTCACGTGCGAGCGCGCGGGCAACCGCGAGCATCTGCTGTTCGCCGCCCGAAAGCGTCGTGCCCTCTTGCTTGCGGCGCTCGGCGAGGCGCGGAAAGAGCTCGTAGAGGCGGTCGAGCGACCAGCCGATCGGCGGGGCGATCTGTGCCAGTTGCAGATTTTCCTCGACGGTCAGGCCGGAGATGATGCAGCGATCCTCGGGGACAAGGCCGATGCCCGCCGCCGCTGCTTCGTGGCTTTTCATGTTGTGGAGCGGCTGGTGGTCGAGCCAAATCTCGCCATGCGTGACCTGCGGGCTGTCCATCCTGGCAATCGAGCGCAGGGTCGTGGTCTTGCCGGCGCCGTTGCGGCCCAGAAGGGCGAGGATTTCGCCCTCGTGGACGTTGAACGAGATGTTCTGGACGATGTAGCTCTCGCCGTAATAGCTCTCCATGTTCCACACCGAGAGGAAGGCGGGGGCGGTTTCGGCGTAGTTTCTGCCTTTGGAAAAGTCGGGTTTGACGTTCATGATCCGCGCTCCTGTCAGGCTGCCGTTTCACCAAGATACGCTTCGCGCACCTTGGGATGGCCCTTGATGTTTTCGGGGGTGTCTTCGACCAGCGGGCTGCCCTGCGCCAGCACGGTAATCCGCTCGGCGAGGGAGAACACGACATGCATGTCGTGCTCGATGATCGCGATGGTGATGTCGCGCTCGTCCTTGATCTGTTTCAAGAGGTCGATGGTGTTGTTGGTATCGGCGCGCGCCATGCCCGCCGTCGGCTCGTCCAGGAGCAGTAGCTTCGGGGTCTGCGCGAGGCACATGCCGATTTCCAGACGCCGCTTGTTGCCGCGCGACATCGAGGCGGAATGCATGTGGCGCTGATCCTGCAGGTTGAGGTCTTCCAGCATCGCCTCGGCCTGATCAATGATCTCGTTCTCATTGTGCGAGCTTTCGAGCGCATGCATCCGAAACACGCCGTCGCGCTTGGCGAAGATCGGGATCATCATGTTTTCCAGCACCGTGAGATCGCCGAAGATTTCCGGCGTCTGGAACACGCGGGAGATGCCCATCTGATTGATCTCGTAGGGCTTGCGCCCCAGCACCGACTGGCCCTGGAACATGACCGATCCGGTGTCTGGGATCAGCTTGCCGATCAGGCAGTTGAGCAGGGTGGATTTGCCCGCCCCGTTCGGCCCGATGATCGCATGCACGGTATTTTCCGCAACGCTGAGGTTCACGTCCCCCAGGGCCTGCAGCCCGCCGAAGCGCTTGTTGACGTTCTTGACTTCGAGAATGCCCATGTCATGCGCTCCTTATTCGGCGGGGGTGGATTGGGTGGATTTCTTGGCATCATCCGGCTTCTTGCGGCGGAATAGCCGGGCGATGCGCTGGCCACCTTCCACAAGGCCACCGGGCAGGAAGATCACCACGAGCATGAACAGCAGCCCGAGCGTGAGGTGCCAGCCCTTGCCGACGAAGGGATGCACGAGGGTCACCAACAGGTTCTCGAGTCCGTCGGGCATGAAGCTGAACCAGCTATGCAGGACGCTGTCGTTGATCTTCGAGAAGATGTTCTCGAAATACTTGATGAAGCCTGCGCCCAGAACCGGGCCGATCAGCGTGCCAGCGCCGCCGAGGATGGTCATCAGAACGACTTCGCCTGATGCCGTCCACTGCATGCGCTCTGCGCCTGCCAGTGGGTCCATCGAGGCGAGAAGCCCGCCTGCAAGCCCGGCATACATGCCTGAGATCACGAAGGCCGCGAGCGCATAGGGGCGCGCGTTGAGGCCGGTATAGGTCATCCGCGTGTTGTTCGACTTGATCGCCCGCAGCATCATGCCGAACGGCGACCGGAAGATGCGGATCGCGATGTAGAAGCTGAGCAGCATCAGGATCGCGCAGAGATAGTAGCCGTTGTTGAATTGGAACGACCACGGACCGACGATCATTTCGTAGGTGTCGCGCATCTCCAGCCCGAAGAAATTGGTCACCGGGATGGAGCCGTCCTCGGTGCGGCTCACGCCGAGGATGCGGGGATCGTCAAGGGTCAGTTGCAGGCCGGTCTCGCCGTTGGTGATCGGGGTCAGGACCGAATAGGCGAGGTTGAAGCTCATCTGCGCGAAGGCCAGTGTCAGGATCGAGAAGTAGATGCCAGAGCGGCGCAGCGAGATGAAACCGATCAGCAGCGAAAAGAGCCCCGCCACGACCACGCTGAGCAGGATCGCGGGGACGACATTCATGCTGAGCAGCTTGAACATCCATACCGCCGAATAGCTGCCAACCCCGAGGAAGGCGGCGTGACCGAAGCTGAGATAGCCGGTCAGGCCGAAGAGAATGTTGAAGCCGATGGCGAAGATCCCGAAGATCACGAAGCGCTGCATCAGGTCCGGATAGCCCGCGTTGAACTGTGCCATGGCGCTGTCAGCCGGGAACGGGTTGAGGAGGAAGGGTGCGCAGAGCGCCAGAATGGCGACGATGAGCAGCAGTGAGAAGTCTCTTTTGTTCAGTCCGAGCATTGTCTTAGTCCTCCATCACGCCTTTGCGGCCCATCAGGCCCCGCGGACGGGTCAGCAGAATGATGATGGCCACGAGGTAGATGATGATCTGGTCGATACCGGGGAGGATCGACTTGATTTCATTCATCGAGGCAAAGCTTTCGAGCACACCCAGAAGGAAGCCCGCAAGCACCGCACCCGGCAGAGAGCCCATGCCGCCGACCACGACGACCACGAAGCTCAGCACCAGAAAGTCCATGCCCATGTGATAATTCGGAGAGTTGATTGGCGCGTACATCACCCCGGCGAGCCCGGCCACGGCGGCGGCAATGCCGAACATGATGGTGAAGCGTTTGTCGATGTTGATGCCCAGAAGCTGCACCGTCTCGCGGTCGGCCATGCCGGCGCGGACCACCATCCCGAAGGTGGTGAATTGCAGGAAGGCAAAGACGCCACCGATGATGACGGCGGCGAAGGCGAAATAGACGAGGCGCCAGTAGGGGTAGATGATCGCATTGGGATCAAAGCCGAGCATGACCCCGAAATCGAACGAACCGCGGAAGACTTCAGGCGCGCCGGTGGGGATCGGGTTGGCCCCGTAGAAGTATTTGATGATTTCCTGAAGCACGATGGCCAGTCCGAAGGTCACGAGGATCTGATCGGCATGCGGACGCTTGTAGAAATGCTTGATCAGCCCGCGTTCCATTATGAATCCGATGGCGATCATGATCGGGATCGAGAACAGGATTGCAAGCGGCACCGACCAGTCGATGATCGCACCGCCCATTTCCGGTCCGAACCAATGCTCGATATACGGCGTCTTGACGGTCATCGGGTTGCCGAGAAAATCGGTCCTGGACTCGTCTATGGTTTCGTAGCTGATATTGAAGATGCGCTGCAACGTGACGGCGCAGAACGCGCCGATCATGAACAGTGCGCCATGGGCGAAATTGACGACCCCGAGCGTGCCGAAAATCAGCGTCAGGCCAAGCGCGATGAGCGCATAGGCCGAGCCCTTGTCGAGCCCGTTGAGAATTTGAAGAATGATTGCGTCCATTGTTCCCACCCATGGGTTAGAGGCGATGGTGGTCTTGTGCGAAAGCGAACCGCCAGGGGAGTCGGCCGCGCGCGGCGTGCGCGCGACCGGTCAGTCACGTCAGATCAGGCGCCCGGGTTGCAGGCCCCAAGCTCGCCGCCGGCGAACATCGGGTGATCGGGCGGGTAGGTGACCTGTGCGGCGGGTGTGACCTCGACCACTTCGAGAAGGTCGAATTCGCTGGTCGGGTTCTCTTTCCCGCGCACAACGAGCACGTCCTTGAAGCACTGGTGGTCTTCGGCGCGATAGAGCGTCTTGCCGTTGCCCAGACCGTCGAACTCGAAGCCTTCGAGGGCTTCTGCCACGGCGCAGGGGTTGAAGCTTCCGGCACGGGTGACGGCATCCGCATAGAGCAGCGTCTGGCAATAGCAGGTATGCGCCGCCTGGCTGGGCGGGAAGCCGTACTTTTCACCGAAGGATTTGACGAATGCCTTGGAAGCATCATCGGTCAGCGACCAGTGCCAGTTTGTCGAGCCGTGAATGCCCTTCACGTTCTCGCCCGCACCACGTGCCATCAGGCGCGAGTAGAGCGGCACGACGATTTCGAAGTTCTTGCCGTTCACCTGCTTGTCACGCAGGCCGAACTGCACGGCGTTGGTCAGCGAGTTGACCATGTTTCCGCCGTAGTGGTTCAGGACCAGAACATCGGCACCCGAGTTCAGAACCGGCGCGATGTAGGACGAGAAGTCGGTCGCGGCGAGCGGGGTCTTGACCGTGTTGACGGTTTCCCAGCCCAGCGACTCAGTCGAGGCGACGATCGACTCTTCCTGCGTCCAGCCCCAGGTGTAGTCGGCGGTCAGGTGATAGGCTTTGCGGTCCGAGCCATAGAGGCTCTGGAGCACCGGAGCCAGAGCGGCACCCGACATGTAGGCGTTGAAGAAGTGGCGGAAGCCGTTGGCCTTCTTGTCCTTGCCGGTGGTGTCGTTGGAATGCGTCAGACCCGCCATGAAGATCACGCCAGCCTCTTGGCAGAGGCCCTGCACGGCCACGGCCACGCCCGACGACGAGCCGCCGGTGATCATGATCGCACCGTCTTTTTCGATCATCGACTTGGCCGATGCGCGCGCGGCGTCGGATTTGGTCTGGGTGTCGCCGGTCACATACTCGACCTTCTTGCCCATGATGCCGTTGCCTTGCAGCGCCTTGGAGCTGAAGGTGTTCATCATGCCGCCGTCGCCGCCCCCGTTGAGGTGCTCGACCGCAAGCTCGTAGGCACGCAGCTCGTCCGCGCCCTCATCGGCATAGGGACCGGTCTGGGGCACGTTGAAGCCGAGCGTCACGGAGCCGCCGGTCGGCTCGTTGGTGAAGGCTGCGGCGCTGGATGCGGTGAAGATCGTCGGCAGCGCGACGCCGGCACCGGCGATGGCGCTGGTCTTGATCAGACCCCGACGCGTCAGGTTCGATTTGGACATGGATTCCTCCCATTATGGAAATCGCGGGAAGGGCCTCCTCTTGCGCCTCCCCTGAGCACAAGTGTGCTTCTCAAGTATGCGGGGGGCTTAGAAAATTACGCAACAACTGGTTTTCGTGAAACAATTTTTTTGTAAATTTATAGACAGGTTTGGTTTTCATGTTGTAAAGAAATTCTCGCGCAGTTGCGGCAAGTCCAGTTCAAGGCAGGGAAAATTCAGATGCCGGAACGGCTTATGATCGGAACACGGATCCGCGAGCGTCGGGTGCTCAGTGGTATACGGCAGTCGGAGCTGGCGAAACAGGCGGGAATTTCGCCCTCCTACCTCAACCTGATCGAGCATAACCGCCGCAGAATCGGCGGCAAGACCCTGCTCAAACTGGCGCAGGCGCTGGAGGTGGAGCCGCAGGTCTTGTCCGAGGGGGCCGAGGCCACGCTCATCTCAGCCCTGCGCGAAGCCGCGGGAGAGCCGGGTGTCGATGGTCCTGAACTGAGCCGGATCGAGGAGTTTGCCGGGCGCTTTCCGGGATGGGCGGGGTTGCTCACGGATCTTTACCGGCGCACGCAAGGTCTGGAGCGCACAATCGAGACATTGACCGACCGGCTGGCGCATGATCCCTTTCTGGCGGATTCGCTGCACGAAGTGATTTCATCTGTGACGGCCATTCGTTCAACCTCGTCGATCCTGGTGGAAACCGAGGCGCTGGAGCCCGAGTGGCAGGCGCGCTTTCACCGGAATATCAACGAGGACAGCGCGCGGCTGACCGAGGGCGCGCAGGCGCTGGTCAAGTATCTGGAGGGCGCGCCCAATCGGGACGCCGAGGTGCAATCGCCGCAGGACGAGATGCACGCCTTTCTGGCGGCGCGCGGGTATCATTTCGAGGAGCTGGAGCGCGATGTCGCCGGGCCGCGTGATGTCATGCGGCTGTTGAAGGACGAGGCGGCGCAAGCGATGTCGACCCCGGCACAGAGCCTGACCCGGGAGGTGTTGCTGCGTTATCTGGCGGATGCGCGGGCCTTGCCGCTCGGCCCGTTTCTGGCGCGTGTCCGCACCATCGAGTTGCATCCCGACCGGCTGGCAGACGCCACCGGCGTGGAGATCGCACAGGTCTTTCGCCGTCTTGCCGCACTGCCCGAAGATGAGGTTGGACCCGTCGGGCTGGTAATCTGCGATGCCTCGGGCACGCTGGTGTTCCGCAAGCCGATTGACGGGTTCGACATGCCGCGGCTGGCCGGGGCTTGCGCGCTCTGGCCGCTCTATCAGGTGATGGCACAGCCGCAGGTGCCGCTGCGCGCCCGTGTGCGGCAGGTCGGGCGTGGTGGCGAGGTGGTGGGCGCGCTCGCCGTGGCCGGTCTGGCGGCACCTGCGGGCTTTGACCGGCCCGCGCTGATGCAGGCGAATATGCTGCTCTTGCCCGATCCGGGCGAGGCTTCGGGAGGTGTGCACGAATTGGGCGTGAGTTGCCGGATTTGCCCGATCAAGGACTGTGTGGCGCGGCGCGAGCCGTCGATCATCGCAGAGGGCTTTTGACTTGGGGCCCGAGATTGGGAATAGTTGCGCGGTGCGTCTGACCGCGCACGCATCGGAGGGGAGGCCGGTTGCATGGGGAAAAAGGTTCTGCTGATCGAGGATGAGCCGAATATAATCGAGGCGGTGAGCTTTATCCTGTCGCGGGATGGCTGGGAGGTGAAGACCCATTCCAACGGGCATGATGCGATGGAGGCGGTGCGCCTTCGCGGCCCTGACCTGATCATTCTCGACGTGATGCTGCCCGGCAAGAGCGGCTTTGACATTCTGGCCGAGATCCGGGGGGATCTGGAGTTCGCGGAGATCCCCGTGCTGATGCTGACGGCGCGCGGTCAGATGAAGGATCGCGAGATGGCCGAGAAAGCGGGAGCCAGCCAATACATGACCAAGCCGTTTTCCAATGCAGACGTGCTGGCGGCGGTGCGCGATCTGGTGGGGGCATGAGCCCCGAGCGCGGCCCGGTCTTTCTGGCGCGGCGCACCTACAGGCGTCGCCGCTTGTCCGATGGCGCGCGGCTGTTGCCGGTGCTGGGCGGCCTTTTATTCTGTGTGCCGCTGTTGTGGCAGGGCGGCGAACGCGCGCCCGGCACGGCTGAGACGATGCTTTACGTGTTCGGGCTCTGGGCGGTTCTCGTCGCGATCTCGGGGGTGATCTCGCGTCACCTGCGCGCCAGCGATACCGAAGAGGGTGCTGCGGACGGTGAGGAGGGCTGATGGCGATCCTCAACGTCCTTGTTCTGGTCTGTGTACTTTACGTGGTGCTGCTCTTCGTGGTGGCATTCGGTGCGGACCGGGCCGCGGCGCAGGGGCGGGGCAGCTGGCTTGGTTCGCCCCTTGTCTACACCCTGTCGTTGTCGATCTACTGCACGGCTTGGACGTTTTACGGCGCGGTCGGGTTCGCGGCACGGTCGGGCCTCGAATTCGTGACGATCTATCTGGGCCCCACGCTGGTGATGATCGGCTGGTGGTGGACGCTGCGGCGTCTGGTCCGGGTCGGGCGCAGTCAGCGCATCACCTCGATCGCCGATCTGATTTCGTCGCGCTATGGCAAGTCAAACCTGCTCGCGGTGCTGGTGACGGTGCTCGCGGTGGTGGGGACTACGCCCTATATTGCGCTGCAACTGCAATCGGTGACACTGTCCTTCGCCGCCTTCGCCGAGACCGATCTGGCCGCCACCACGCTGCCCGACAGGCAGTCCACCGCGCTCTGGGTGGCGATGGGGCTGGCGCTGTTCACCATCCTCTTCGGCACCCGCAACCTCGATGCCAACGAGCGCCATCACGGTGTGGTCATGGCCATCGCGATGGAAGCGGTGGTCAAGCTGTGTGCGCTGCTGGCAGTGGGCATTTTCGTGGTCTGGGGACTGGCAGGCGGCATCGAAGGCACGCTTGAACGAATTGAGGCCTCGGCGATTTCGAGGTTCGATGTGTCGGGCGGACGCTGGGTCGGGCTGACCGCGCTGTCGGCGGCGGCCTTCCTGTGCCTGCCGCGGATGTTTCAGGTCATGGTGGTCGAGAACGAGGATGAGGACCATCTACGCACCGCCGCCTGGGCCTTTCCGGCCTATCTGATGCTGATGAGCCTGTTCGTCGTGCCGATTGCCGCCGTCGGGCTCGACATGATGCCCGAGGGGGCAAATCCGGATCTTTTCGTGCTGACCCTGCCGCTCATGGACGGGCGCGACGGGCTGGCGATCCTGTCGTTTCTGGGCGGGTTCTCCAGCGCCACCTCGATGGTGATCGTGGCGGCCATCGCGCTATCGACCATGGTGTCGAACCATGTGGTGATGCCGATCTGGCTGCATTTTTCGGGCGGTGCGGCGATGGTCTCGGGCGACGTGCGCAACGTGGCGCTTCTGGCAAGGCGGCTGAGCATCGCGGGCGTGGTGTTTCTGGGCTATCTCTATTTTCGCCTGTCGGGGGGCGGCACGGCACTCGCGGCGATCGGCCTCATCGCCTTTGTCGGGGTGTCGCAGTTCCTGCCTGCGCTCATGGGCGGGCTGTTCTGGCGTGGGGCCACGCGGACGGGTGCGCTTTTGGGGCTGAGTGTCGGGGCGACTCTTTGGCTCTATTGTCTCTTCCTGCCCAGCTTTGGTCCGTCGCTCCTCCTGCCGCAGGGGGTGTTCGATCACGGGCTCTGGGGACTTGCCTGGCTGCGGCCCTACGCGCTTTTCGGGGCCGAGGGGATGGACCCGGTGCTGCATGCGCTGATGTGGTCGATGCTGCTCAATGCGACTGCGTTCATTCTGGGATCTCTGCTGAGCTTTCCGCAACCGCTGGAGCGCTTGCAGGGCGCGCAATTCGTCAATGTGTTCGATCATTCCGGGACACCCGGCGGCTGGACCGGGGGCATGGCGCAGAGCGAGGATCTGCTGATCATGTCGCAGCGCATCATGGGCGCGCGCGAGGCGCAGGCGCTCTTTGCCGCCGCCGCCGGGCGGCAGGGCGTGGCGGGCTATCTGCCCGAACCCAGCCCCGATTTCCTGCAGGAGCTGGAACGCGCGCTCTCAGGCTCGGTGGGCGCGGCGACGGCGCATGCGATGATCAGTCAGATCGTCGGCGGGGCCGCCGTCTCGGTCGAGGATCTGATGGCGGTGGCGGACGAGACCGCGCAGATCATGGAATATTCCAGCCAGCTCGAGGCCAAGAGTCAGGAACTGGCGCGCACGGCGCGGCAATTGCGGCAGGCCAACGAGAAGCTGACCCAGCTGTCGGTGCAGAAGGACGGGTTCCTCAGCCAGATCAGCCATGAATTGCGCACACCGATGACCTCGATCCGGGCGTTCTCGGAGATTCTGCGCGATACCGGCGATCTGACGGGGGACGAGCAGAGCAAATACGCCTCGATCATTCATGACGAGGCGGTGCGCCTCACCCGGCTGCTCGATGATCTGTTGGACCTGAGCGTGCTCGAGAATGGGCAGGTGGTGCTGAACACGCAGACCGGCCTGTTGTCGGACCTGCTCGACCGGGCAGAGCGGGCGGCGGGGGTGAATGACAGCGGTCTCACGGTCGCGCGCGACCGTGCGGCGGAGGCGGTGGAGCTGACCTCGGACCTTGACCGGCTGGCGCAGGTCTTCATCAACCTGATCGCCAACGCGCGCAAATATTGCGACGGCACGCCGCCGGTGCTGAGCATCCGGGCGAGTGTGGCCGACGGGCATGTGGTTGTCGATTTCACCGATAACGGGTCTGGCATTCCGCCCGAGAAACAGGCGGTGATCTTCGAAAAATTCTCGCGCATCGGCGAGACCAAGGCCGGGGGCGCGGGGCTGGGTCTTGCGATCTGCCGCGAGATCATGGCGCGGCTTGGCGGGTCGGTCAGCTATCTGCCGGGGCAGACCGGCGCGGCGTTTCGCGTGAGCCTGCCGCAGGCGCGGCGCATGGCGGCGCAATGAGCGGGCAGGCGGTAAGGGAATCGTAACCACGCCCGACCTAGGATGGCGCGACGGAGGGATATCGCGCGCCATGACAGCCCAAGACACAGCTTCGGTCATCCACCGCAAGGCCCGCGCAGCGCGCGACGGCTCTGACGCGCGGGCGATGTCGCCGGCCAAGGCGCTGCGCCTCGCGGTGGCGCGGGCCGCCGATACGCTGCTTGACCTGGCGCTGACCGTGGCCACGGTCGAACAGCGGCGCGTCAGTCTTGCTCAGGTCGCGGAGACGGTTGCGGACGAGGGGCTGATCCTGCTGCTGGACGGTGCGGGCGGGGCCCGCGGGGCCCTCGCCCTCGACGCACAGATGATGGCGGCGCTGATCGAGGTGCAGACCACCGGCAAGGTGCGGTCCGGTGCGACCCCTGCGCGGCGGGCAACGCGCACCGATGCGGCGATGGTGGCGCCGCTCGTCGATGCGGTGCTCGACGGGGTCGACAGCGAAATGTTGGCCGAGGTGGAGGGATACGTGCCGCGCGGTTTTCGCTTTGGCGACCGGGTTGAGGATCGGCGCGCTCTGGGGCTCGTGCTCGACGCGCCGGATTTCGATGTTTTTCGCGTGACCGCTGATCTGGGGCCGGGTGTTCGGACCGGGCGGCTTGATCTGCTGGTACCTGCGCGCCGTCCGCTCGCCGCCAAGACCGGCACCCGGACCGACGTGGGTGGACCTGCCCGCGCCTTGATGAGCGATGTGGCGCTTGGCGCGCCGGTGGTGCTTGATGCGGTGATGGCGCGGATCACCCTGCCGTTGCGCGAGGCCTGCGCGCTGTCGCGCGGACAGGTGCTGGCGCTCACCCCCGAAAGCCTGGGCGCGATCCAGGTGACCGGAGCGGGCGCGCATCTTGTGGCCGAGGCGCGACTGGGGCAACTCAACGGCTGGCGTGCCCTGCGCCTTGTATCATCCGCCGCCGCGCCTCTGCCCGACACGAAGGCCGAACCGGAGCAAAGCACGGCCAAACCAGCCCCCGGCACGGCACTGACGTTACACGCCAAGCAGGACGCGTGAGCCCGCGCTCTGGCCAGGGTTGATATGTGTCAAGGCCCGCCACGTGTGGTTCTGCTAGGATAACCCCGAATTGCGGAGGATGATTCATGCTGGACAAATCGACATATCGCGAGGCGCTGCTGCAGCGTCTCAAGCTGCTGGATGCACGGCTACACGCCATCGAGACCGAACTGGATGCGCCGAAATCCCGCGACTGGGAAGAACTGGCGGTCGAGCGGGAAGGTGACGAGGTGCTGGAACAGCTTGGCCACAGCGGCGAGTTGGAGATCGCGCGGATCAGGGCGGCACTTGGCCGTCTGCGCGATGGCAGTTTCGGACTCTGCACGTCGTGTGGTGAGCAGATTGCCGCTGATCGGCTCGACATTCTTCCGGAAACGCCTGTTTGCCGGTCATGTGCCGCGCAAATGTCCTGACCGCGTTCACAATTCTGTCGCGCATCGCATCTACCTATAGGCCGCGTGGAAAAGACCCGCTATGGTTGTCTTCCATCAGGGAGGAATGTCATGATCAACGTCACTGCCGAACTTGACCAGATCCAGACCCTCGTCGGTCAGGAGGGGTTGAACACCCGTTATCGCCATGAGCCCCGGTTGCGCCGGGTGATCGACCATCTGCGCGCCGAGGGCCAGGCCGTGCCGCCCCGGATCAAGCAATTGCACCAGACCTTGCTGAGCGAGGCGATCGAGGCTGAATTCGACAATATGCCGGTCTGAGGCGACGCCCATATCCCGCCTGTGCTTGCGTATGGAGCAATTCTTCGTAGTAATTGCTCCAATGGCAATGCAGAGCGAGTGGAGCAGGTGTGAGCGGGACGATCCAGACAGATCAGAAGGACGGGATCACCGTGCTGCGGCTCGACCGTCCGGTGGCCAATGCGCTTGCGCCTGAGCTGCGCGCGGCCTTGATGACGGCGCTCGATGCGGCCGAGGCGAATGCGACGTGTCTCGCGGTTGTCTTGACCGGGACCGGCACCGGATTTTCCTCGGGGGTTGACCTCACGGAATATGACGGGCCGCTGGCGGCCCCGCGGGTCGGCGATATCTGCAAGCGGATCGACGCGTTTTCCAAACCGGTGGTCGCGGCGCTGCACGGCACGGCCCTTGGGGCGGGGCTGGGGCTGGCGCTTGCGGCGCATGGGCGGGTGGCGCAGGTCGGCACTCGGATCGCGCTGCCGGAAATCAGCCTTGGGATGATGCCGGGTGCGGGTGTAACGCAGCGTCTGCCGCGTCTTGTCGGGGCGCAGGCCGCACTGGAACTGATGCTGTCGGGACAAGCCGTGCCAGCAGAGGATACGCGCTTGCGGCGTCTTTTCGACAAGATCACCGAGGACCCGCCCGAGGCCGAGGCCTGCACCTTGGCTGCACGTCTGGCCGCAGCGGGCCAGTGGTCGCGGAGCGGCGACATGGTTCGCGGTCTGTCGGACCCTGCGGGGTATCAGCGCGCCATCGCCTCGGTGCGCGACAAGCTGGGCGCGCAGCGCGGTGCGGCGGCGGATATCCTGCGCGCGGTCGAGGCGGCGCAACTGTTGCCTTTCGCGCAGGGCCTCGATTTTGAGGAGGTGCTCTTTGAGGAACGCGTGAACAGCGCCGAGGCGCGCGCGCAGCGTCATGTCTATGCCGCCGAGCGGCGGGCGGCTGTCTTGCCGGAATTGCGCCGGGGACAGGTGCGCGAGATCGGGCGCGTCGGGCTGTCGGGGCGTGGGCTGGAGGAGGTGGCGCTGCTCTGCCTCGCTGCCGGGCGCGCGGTCTGGTCGGATGATCCCGACCTGCCCGCCACGTTGCGCCGGACCCTCGATTCGCGAGTCGCGCGCGGTCAGATGCAGGCGGGCACCAAGGAGGAGTGGCTGTCACGGCTGAGCGGTGACGCCGGCGACCGGCGGGCCGACCTGTGGCTGGGCACGGATGCGGTCGAGCCGGGTGCAGGCATTGCGGCGCGACTTGATCTTGGGGCGGGTTTTGCCGGGCCGGGGCTGGTGCTGCGGCTCTTCGCGCCTGCCGAGACGGCCCGATGCGCAGAGATCGGCGTGCCCGAGGGCCATGCGCCCGATGAGGTTGCCAGCCTTGCGCGGTTTCTGACGGCGCTGCGGGTGACGGTGGTGCGCGCGGCACGCCCCGAAGCCGGACCGGGGCTGGGTCATGTTTTGGGGGGTGCGCTGTGTCTGGCCGGTCTGGCGCTGGTGCAGACCGGATTTGCCCCGCAGCGCGTCGATCAGGCGGCGCGGCATCTGGGGCTGCGCATGGGTCCGTTCCTTATGATGGACCTCGAGGGGCTGGTGCCCGCCGAGGCGCGCCTGCGCCGCGTGGCGGATATGCTGGGCCTGCCCGGAGACGCGCTGACCCCGTTGGCCGGGCGGATCGCCAAGGGCGCATCGGGGCGGGCCGTCGGGCGCGGGTTTTACGACCATCCGCCCGAGGGGCCGCGCACGCCACGCGAATTCGCCGAGATGGGCGAGGCGGCGCTGCCCGGCGGCATGGCCCCGCGCCATGCGCTGCATGCCGCCCTTGTCAATGCGTCGGAGCGATTGCTGGCAGCGGGCGCGGTGCAGCGGGCCTCTGATCTGGACGTGATCATGGTGCGCGGTCTTGGCTATGCCCGCAGCCGGGGCGGCGCGCTCGGCCATGCCGATCAGCGTGGTTTGATGGCCGTGCTCAAGGATATGAAGGCGCTTGCACCTCTCGCGCCGCCACTCTGGTCGCCACGCCCGGGCATCGTCGAGCGCGTGAAGCTGGGCGAGGGGTATTTCGGACGCGCCGGTGCGGCTGCGCTCTGACCGGCCTCAGACCATCATTTCCTTGGTCGCGGTCAGGGTGATGTCGGGGTAATCGCGTTCCACCCGGTCGATATCCCACTGCATGCGGGTGAGGTAAACGACGTCGCCGTCATTGTCATGGGCGATGTGCTGCTTGTTGGCGGCGGTGAATTTTTCGACCGCCTGCTTGTCGCCCTGCACCCACCGGGCGGAGGTGAACTGTGACGCCTCGAAGCGGACGGGCAGGCCGTATTCCAGCTCGATCCGGCTGCCCAGAACCTCGAATTGCAGTGCCCCCACGACGCCCACGATAAAGCCCGAGCCAAAGGCGGGTTTGAACACCTTGGCGGCGCCCTCCTCGGCGAATTGCATCAGCGCCTTTTCCAGATGCTTGGCCTTCATCGGATCGCCCGCGCGGGCCTGTTGCAGCAGTTCCGGCGCGAAGGACGGGATGCCGGTCACCTTGAGCGTCTCGCCTTCGGTCAGAGTGTCGCCGATGCGCAATTGCCCGTGGTTGGGGATGCCGATGATGTCACCGGCCCAGGCCTCTTCGGCGAGTTCACGGTCGGAGGCGAGAAAGAGCACGGGGGCCGAAACCGTCATCGGTTTTTTCGAGCGCACATGGGTGAGCTTCATGCCGCGTTTGAAATGGCCAGAGGCGAGGCGGACGAAGGCGACGCGGTCGCGGTGCTTGGGGTCCATATTGGCCTGCACCTTGAACACGAACCCGGAAACCTTTGATTCTTCAGGGCAAATCTGGCGCGGTTCGGCGCGTTGGGGCTGCGGTTCAGGGCCGTAGGTGCCGATGCCCTCCATCAGTTCCTTGACCCCGAAGGAATTGATCGCGGAGCCGAACCAAATGGGTGTCATATGCCCTTCGAGCACCGATTGAGAGTTGAGTTCGGGCAGCAGCTCGCGCGCCATCTCGACTTCTTCGCGGAGCTTGGCGACGAGGGTTTCGGGCACGTGTTCGTCAAGTTGTGGATCATCCAACCCGTTGATCTTGATGGATTCCGCCACTTTGTTGCGGTCGGCGCGGTCCATCAGTTCAAGACGGTTGTTAAACATGTCATAGCAGCCGACGAAATCGCGGCCCTGGCCGATGGGCCAGCTGGCGGGGGTCACGTCGATAGCCAGGTTTTCCTGAATTTCATCAATGATATCAAACGTATCGCGGCTTTCGCGGTCCATCTTGTTGCAGAAGGTCAGGATCGGCAGATCGCGCAGGCGGCAGACCTCGAAGAGCTTGCGGGTCTGGCTCTCGACGCCCTTGGCCCCGTCGATCACCATCACGGCGGCATCGACCGCGGTCAGCGTGCGATAGGTGTCTTCGGAGAAATCCGAGTGTCCGGGCGTGTCCACAAGATTGAAGCGGAAGTCTCTGAAATCAAAAGACATCGCCGAGGCCGAGACGGAGATGCCCCGGTCCTTTTCCATCTGCATGAAATCCGAGCGCGTGCGCCGCGCCTCGCCCTTGGCGCGGACCTGTCCGGCCATCTGGATGGCCCCGCCATAAAGCAGGAATTTTTCCGTCAGCGTGGTCTTGCCGGCATCGGGGTGGGAGATGATGGCGAAGGTGCGCCGCCGGGCAATCTCGGCGGGCAGATCGGGGCGATTTGTGCGGGTGTCCAACATGGCTCGCCATATAGAGGGGGGAGGTGAGGGGCGCAAGCGAGGGGTGGATGAGGGCTGTCTGTATCGCGTCGGTATTCTGTCGGTATCGCGTCGGTGGGCAGGACCGCGGATTTCGGACAGTCCGCGCCGCGCGGCTTACCGTGTCGAGGCGCGTTTGAGCAGGTCGGCGGCGTCGGGGTGGTCGAGCAGGGCGCGGCCGACCTCGAATTGCAGATGGGTGCTGTTGCCGTGGGCGGCGGCCTCGGCCAGCAGCTTTTCCTCGAGTTCCGCGGGCAGTGCCGCGCGGGTGCGGGGATCGACGAGCAGGGTCTCGGCGGCGATGCCTTCGGCATAGATGATCTGATGCGCGTCGAACAGGATCTGGTAGTAGTCGACGAAGCCGCCGGTTTCGCGGCGGACGGTGTCGCCGTTCACCAGATGGCGGGCGCGGACCAGCACCTCGTGCCGGCCGGCCCCGAGCGCATCGGAGCGCTGGTAGATGAAGAGCCGGTGATCGGGGCTGACCAACAGGTCGTTTTCATTGTGCAGAGCCCCGGCGGTGATACGGACGGGGGCGAAATCGCCCACGGCGCGGGCCGTCGAATGGCCGATCCACCGCACCGGGCGGGCGCCGTCGTCGCGGGTGAGCACCATGTCGCCGGGGCGCAGATCCTCGACCGGTATCTGCTCTCCCCGGGCCATCGTGATATGGGTGCCCCGGGTGAAGGAGACGCAGGCGGCCTGCGCGAATTTGCGCAGCGCACCGTCCCGGTCGACGCCGACCAGCGCATAGCCGGTGCGCGGCGCGATCTGTGCCAGCGGCATGGCGTAGATGTCGGCAACGTGGCCTGCGTCATCCACCTCGACGAAGACGAGCACATCCGTGGTTCCGCCGGTCGCCGACATCAGCGTGAGCGCGCAATCGAGATGGACATGCGCGCCGGGCAGGCCGATTTCCGATTCGGCCCCGATGGTGAAGGGGCCGGTGCCATGCATGACAAGCGACAGCCGCGCCGGGCGCGCCTGCACGGTCAGTTCATACACGTCGTCGAGATCGAGTTCGGCGGCGAAGGACAGCGCATCGCCGAGGTTGGCCCCGTTGACGACACGGAAATCCATGGCCTGAAAGACCGGAATGGATTGGGCGGGGCGGGGTGCGTCTTGGGTCATTCGAGAGCGGTCATTCTGAAAAGGTGATTGGCATAAGTATCTATACCAGAGAGCTAGCTTAGGATTGTGGCAGCATGTGGTCAATCGCTGCGAGATTTGGCGGCAAGAGCCACGCATGCGCCCTGCAAGATACTGGCCATGTTGCGCGACAGGGTGTTAAGTCGCGGTAAAGCATCGAAACAAGCGGAGGGTGAGATGGATCTTGGCATCAAGGGCAAGCGGGCGCTGGTTTGTGCGTCGTCGAAAGGGCTGGGGCTGGGCTGTGCGCGGGCGCTGGCCGCGGCGGGCGTCGATCTGGTGATGAACGCGCGCGGGGCCGAGGCGCTGGAGGCGTCGGCGGCGACAATTCGCGAGGAGTTCGGTGTCGAGGTCGTGACCGTGGCCGCCGATATCACCGATGACGCGGGTCGCGCGGCGGTGCTGGAGGCGGCGGGCGCGGTGGATATTCTGGTGAACAACGCGGGCGGGCCGCCGCCGGGGATGTGGACCGATTGGGAGCGCGAGGATTTCATTGCCGCGCTCGATGCCAACATGCTGACGCCGATCGCGCTGATCAAGGCGCTGGTGCCGGGGATGATGGAGCGCGGCTGGGGCCGGGTGGTCAACATCACCTCGCAATCGGTGAAGGCACCGATCCCGGTGCTGGGCCTGTCGAATTCGGCGCGGGCCGGGCTGACCGGCTATGTCGCGGGCACCTCGCGGCAGGTGGCGGGCAGTGGTGTGAACATCAACAACCTGTTGCCGGGCATTCATGCCACCGACCGGGCCAATGCGCTCGACAAGGGGGTGTCCGAGGCGCAGGGAATCAGCATGGACGAGGCCAAGGCGCGGCGCTGTGCCGGGATTCCGGCGGGGCGCTATGGCACGGCCGATGAGTTCGGCGCGGCCTGCGCGTTTCTGTGCAGCCAGCATGCCGGGTTCATCGTGGGGCAGAATATCCTGCTCGATGGCGGCGGGGTGAATGCCACGCTGTGACGCCGGATCGGGGGGGGGCGCGATCACGTTTGCGTCACAAGCTGCGCCGGGGCGTGGCGGTGCCCTGCGCGGCTTGGTAGCGATTGGTGGACTCTTCACAACGGGGAACGAATGAGATGCAAGCAGCGGTGATCATTGGCCTTTTCGGGCTGGTCATTCTGGCCAGCCTGCTGGTTGCGCCACGGCGCGCCACGATCGGCGGCTTTTTCAGCGGCGCGGGTGTGGACGGGCGCGCGCCGGGTCTGTGGGTGCTGGTGCTGAGCCAGGTCACGACGTGGATTTTCGCGCGGTCGCTGATGAACTCGGCAATCCTGGGTTATTTCTACGGCATCTGGGGCACGCTGGCCTATGCCGCCTATTACGGGTCGTTCCTGACCGGCGGCTATATCGTGGGCCGGTTGCGCGCGGGCGGTGCGGGATCGGTGCAGGACTGGCTGGGTGCGCGGTTCGGGGCTACGGGCAATGCCTGCTACAATCTGGTGATCGGGCTGCGCCTGTTGTCGGAGGTGTTCGCCAACCTGCTGGTGGTCGGGCTGATCTTTGCCGCTGTGCTGCCCGAGGTCGGCGTGGCGCGCGAGGCGGCGATCCTGATCGTGGCCGCGCTCGGGCTGGCCTATAGCGCCTGGGGGGGCTTGAGTGCGGCGCTGCGCACGGATGTGTTGCAGATGGTGGTGTTTCTCGGCGTCTTTGCCGCCGCCTTTGTCGCGCTCGTCGTGAGCCCCGGATTCCAGATCGGCGCGGTGCTGACCGCGCCGGGCACGGCGGGGGCGTGGAACGGGCAGGTGTTGCTGGTGGTGGCGCTGTTGCAGGTGTTCTCATACCCCGCGCATGACCCGGTGATGATGGATCGCGGCTTTCTCGCCGATCCGGCGACGACGCGGAAATCGTTTCTGCATGCGTTCTGGATCTCGACCCTGTGCATCATCGGGTTCGGGTTTTTCGGCATTCAGGCGGGGCTGATTGGGGCGGAATATGAGGGCGAGTTGATCGGCACATGGGCGGGGATGTTCCCGGCATGGCTGTTCATCGCGCTGCTGGTGTCGCTGCTGATTTCGGCGCTGAGCACGCTGGATTCCGCGCTGGCCAGTGCGGCGCGGCTGGTGGTGGATGAGCTGAAGATCGGCAGCCGGTCGCTGATGGCGGGGCGGGGCGCGATGGTGGTCTTCATGGCGCTGGGTACGCTGCTGACGCTCTGGGGCAATCAGACGCTGTTTGACGCCGTGGCGGTCAGCGGCACGGCGAGCATGTTCCTGAGCCCTGTTCTGGTGGTGGGGCTGGTGATGGGGCGGCAGATCGCGCTCTGGTCCTATCTGGTGGCGTTCGGGGCCGCGATTGCGGGGGCGGTGACATACTTTGCGCGCAGCGCGGACTGGGCCGTGGCGCTCCTGCCCGAGGGGCACAAATACGAGCAGTTGCTGGTGATCTGCGTGGCGGTTCTGGCGGTGGGGTTCGCCGCCGTGCTGAGCGGGGCGCGCCGGGCCTGAACCTTGCCGCGCGGCGGGTTCGCGATAGGTTGCAAAGGGTAGCTGATCACCCCGGAGGCCCTTTCCATGCGCGTCGTTGTCCTGATCCTGTCATTGATGGTCCTGAGCGCCTGTGCCGGGCGGCCGGATCTGGCGGATGAAAAGCTGAGCCAGCGGGATTTCGACCTGGAGGAGTTTTTCGACGGGCATGTGGTGGGCTATGGCCAGTTTCAGGACCGGTTCGGCACGGTGCGGCGGCGCTTCGAGGTGCAGGTGGCGGGCGATTGGGATGGCGAGGTGCTGACACTGACCGAGGATTTCGTCTACGAGGATGCCAGCACCGAACGCCGGGTCTGGACCTTGACCAAGACCGGGGCGGAGACCTGGGAGGGAAGCGCGCCCGGAGTGATCTGGCAGGCCAGCGGTGAAGAGCGTGGCGATGCGTTCAATTGGCAGTATACCATTGATCTGCCGGTGCCGGATGGCACGCTGCGGGTCAGTTTCGACGACTGGATGTGGCAGGTGAGCGAGGACCGCGTGCTGAACCGCGCCTATATGGACAAATATGGCGTCGAGGTGGGCGAGGTGATCATCTGGTTCGAGAAGCGGGGGTAGGGGCGGTTCTGGCCTTGAGCGGACCTTGCCGGTTTCAGAGACAAGCCGCGCGGTGCCCGGCCGCCGGGTGGGCGCAGCAACCTCGGTGGACCGCACTTTATGCCAGCCAAACACTCTCGCGTTATCAATGGCTTGATACGTTGCAAAAGCGCCCGCCCGAGGGGGCGGTCGGGCGCTGCGCGGCGGTGCCTGCGGCACCTTGATTCCGCGCATTGGAGCTGCACCTAAACGGCAGCTTCAGGCAAATCACGCCCCTATAAAAGGTGACCAGATTTCGACGCCTTGGTCGCGAGATAGGCGTGATTGTGGGCGTTTTCGCCCAGTTTCAGCGGCACCCGTTCGACGACCTTGATGTGGTTGTCCTCCATCATGGTGATCTTGGCCGGGTTGTTGGTCAGCAGCCGCACGGAAGAAAAGCCCATCAGCGACAGGATGCGCGCGCCGATACGGAAATCGCGCTCGTCATCCTCGAATCCCAGCCGGTGATTGGCCTCGACCGTATCAAAGCCCTGATCCTGAAGCGAATAGGCGCGCATCTTGTTGGCAAGGCCGATGCCGCGCCCTTCCTGATTGAGATAGAGCAGCACGCCCGCGCCCTCGGTGCCCATCTGCAAGAGCGCGCCGCGCAGTTGCGGGCCGCAATCGCATTTCAGGCTGCCCATCAGGTCGCCGGTGAAACAGGCCGAATGCAGCCGGGCCAGAACCGGCACGGCGCGGTCGGGCTGGCCGATCTCGATGGCGTAATGTTCTTCGCCGCCATCCTCGGGGCGGAAGATGTGCAACCGGCCCGCCTCGGACACTTCGAGCGGCAGGCGGGCGCTGACCACCGGGTGCAGCGGGCTGGTGCGCAGGAGTTGCGGCGTGGCCTGATCGAGCGTCACGCGGGTCAGTCCGTGGCGGGCGGCAAATTGCTCGCCGTCGGTGAGCGTCAGCACCACGGCGGCGGGCAACAGGCGCGCGGATTTCACGAGGTTGAGCGCCAGCCGGTGCAGCCCGGCATCGCCGTCGCGCTGGGTCTGGAGCGGACCTTTCATCGGGGTCTTGAGATCGTCCGCCGGATCGGCCACCGCCAGCACCCACGAGAGCCGCGCATCGGGCGGCAGCAGCACGCGCGCCAGATCTCCGTCATAGGCGCGCGCCTTGAGCGTGGCGGCGCGGCGCGCGGTGATCGCCAGCACGGGGCTCTGACCGAGCGCGCGCAGGTCGGCGAGGCGCTGGCCATCGAGGGTTTCGGCGGCCATGACCAGGGCGGCGCTGCCATCCGCCGCGCAGAGCACCACCGGAACGCCCATCCGCAGGTCCGAGCGGGCACGGGCGATGATCTCGGTGATGTCGGGCGAAAGGCTCATGCTGCGGGTCTCCGGCTGCGTCTATCGGTCATGTAGAGCGTTTTGTAATGAAATGAAAGAAACGCTCGCAGGGCAACACGTGGGCGTGAGGCGGATGTTGCACATCTTGTCGCAGCCGCGCTTGTGGCGCATGTTCCGAGAGAAGAAGAGGAAGAGTATATGGCACAGGTCAAGAAAATTCTGCTGGTCGATGACGATGACGATCTGCGCGAGGCGCTGGGCGAACAATTGATCATGACCGAGGATTTCGACGTCTTCGAGGCGGGCAACGGCGCGGATGCGATGAACAAGATCAAGGACATGATCTATGATCTCATCATCCTCGACGTCGGGCTGCCAGATACCGACGGGCGCGAACTGTGCCGGTTGATGCGCAAGCAGGGCATCAGGGCCCCGGTGATGATGCTGACCGGGCATGACGGCGATGCCGATACGATCCTGGGGCTGGATGCCGGGGCGAACGACTATATCACCAAGCCGTTCAAGTTCCCGGTGCTGCTGGCGCGCATCCGTGCGCAACTGCGCCAGCACGAGCAATCCGAGGACGCGGTGTTTCAGCTGGGCCCCTACACGTTCAAGCCGTCGATGAAGATGCTGATCACCGATGACGAGCGCAAGGTGCGGCTGACCGAGAAGGAAACCAACATCCTCAAGTTCCTCTACCGCTCGACCGAGGGGGTGGTGGCGCGCGACGTGCTGTTGCACGAGGTCTGGGGCTACAATGCCGGGGTGACGACGCACACGCTGGAAACCCACATCTACCGCCTGCGCCAGAAGATCGAGCCCGATCCCGGCAATGCTCGCCTTCTGGTAACGGAATCGGGTGGATATCGCCTTGTGGTTTAAAGGACACGCTCGCTTGACTTCGATCAAAGTCTTATCTGAGGATCACGAATAATCTGCTAATGTTAGCTCATGTATGGCTATACATGAACCTCCCTGTTGGACTGGCCCCGGCATCGCGCCGGGGCTTTTTTCTTTCTGGCCGGTCGGTTGGGGGCGCTGCCGTCGACGTCGTGGGGTCGCGCCCCGGGAAATTTCCGGCCAGAAGAAACCCTGCCCGCACAATCGCATCTGGAAACGCGGCGCGCCGCGCTTTAGGGTCTGCGCGAACGCAGACAGGAGATCGCGCATGAGTTTTACCCTCGCCACATGGAACATCAATTCGGTTCGCCTGCGCGAGGGGCTGGTGGCGCGACTGATGGAGGACGAGGCCCCCGACATCCTGTGCCTGCAGGAATGCAAGAGCCCGGTCGAGAAGATTCCGCTGGAGCGGTTCCATGAGCTTGGCTACACCCACATGGTCGCGCGGGGGCAGAAGGGCTATAACGGTGTGGCGATCCTGTCGAAATTGCCGATCGAGGATGCGGGTGACAAGGATTTTGCATCCCTTGGCCATGCGCGTCACGTGGCGGGGCGGCTGGAGAACGGGGTTACCATCCATAATTTCTACGTGCCTGCCGGGGGCGACGTGCCCGACCGTGAGAAGAACGAGAAATTCAGCCAGAAACTCGATTACCTGACCGAGATGCGCGACTGGTTCCGTGACAGCCGTCCGGAAAAGGCGATTCTGGTGGGGGATCTCAACATTGCACCCCGCGAGGATGATGTGTGGTCGCACAAGCAGCTCTTGAAGATCGTGAGCCACACGCCGGTCGAGGTGGAGCATCTGGATAACGTGATGGAGGCGGGCGGCTGGCATGACGTGACCCGCGCCGACATTCCCGAGGGACAGCTTTATAGCTGGTGGTCGTACCGCGCGCGCGATTGGGACACCGCCGACAAGGGCCGCAGGCTGGATCATGTCTGGGCCAGTGGCGATATCCGCGCCGCCGCGCATGGCAGCCGCATCCTGCGCGATGCGCGTGGCTGGGAGAAGCCGTCGGATCACGCACCGGTCTTTGCGCAATTCGACCTTTGAATCTGCGCCGCTGCCCCTCATATAAGGCGCAACACAAAGCTGAAGGATGGTGACAATGCTCGAATTGGGTCAAGGACAAGCGAAACCTGCGGCAGGCGACCTGATCAAGGACGTCTCGGAGGCCGATTTCATGGCCGAGGTGGTCGAGGCGTCGCAGAACGTGCCGGTGATCGTGGATTTCTGGGCGCCGTGGTGCGGGCCGTGCAAGACGCTGGGACCGGCGCTCGAGGCGGCTGTGACGCGCGCGGGCGGGGCCGTGAAGATGGCCAAGGTCAATGCCGATGAGAACCAGATGATCGCGGGGCAATTGCGGATTCAGTCGCTGCCCACGGTCTATGCGTTCTGGCAGGGCCAGCCGATCGACGGCTTTCAGGGCGCGCTGCCGCCGTCGGAGATCGACGCCTTCGTGGCCCGGGTGATCGAGGCTGCGGGCGGTGCGGCCGAGGGCGGCGGGCTCGATGAGGCGCTCGATGCCGCCGACGAGATGCTGGAGCAGGGCGCGGTGACGGATGCCGCGCAGACCTATGCGGCGATCCTGCAGGAGGACGGGCAAAACGCCCGCGCCTATGCCGGGATGGTGCGCGCGCAGATCGCGGCGGGCGATCTGGATCAGGCCGAGGCGATCCTGAACGGGGCCCCGGCCGAGATCAGCAAGTCGCCCGAGATCGAGGCCGCGCATGCGCAGCTCGAACTGGCGCGGCAAGCTGAAAACGCAGGGCCCGTTGGTGACTTGCGCGCCGCCGTGGAGGCCGATCCGGACGATCATCAGGCCCGCTTTGACCTCGCGCAGGCGCTCTACGCCAAGGGCGAGGCGCAGGAGGCGGTGGACGAATTGCTGGAGCTGTTCCGGCGGGATCGCGAGTGGAATGACGCGGCCGCCAAGACGCAGCTTTTCACCATATTCGAGGCGCTCAAGCCGAATGATCCGGTGCTGTTGAACGGACGCAGAAAACTCAGCTCGATGATATTTGCCTGAGCCATGCAGCGGGCTAGGTAAGCGGCATGACATATAACGTCGATCTGCCTGAGATCATTCCGATTTTCCCGCTGCCTGGCGCGCTGCTCTTGCCGCGCTCGCGCTTGCCGTTGCATCTGTTCGAGCCGCGCTATCTGGCGATGCTCGATGACACGCTCAAGACGCCGGGGCGGCTGATCGGGATGGTGCAGCCCAACAAGGTGCCGGGCCGCGATGGTGGCACGGGGCTGCACACCATCGGCTGTGTCGGGCGGGTGACGCAATTCTCGGAGACCGAGGACGGGCGCTACATGATCACGCTGTCCGGTCTGTCGCGGTTTCGCGTGGTCGAGGAGGTCGAGGGGTTCACGCCCTATCGGCGGGCCAAGGTGTCGTGGTCGGGATTCGAGCGCGACATGGGGCCGGTGGATAGCGATCCGGGCTTTGACCGGGATCGGTTCATGAACCTGCTGTCACGTTATTTCCAGGCGCGGGAATTGCAGACCGATTGGGAATCGCTGCGCGAGGCGGAGGACGAGTTGTTGATCAATTCGCTGTCGATGCTGCTTGGGTTCGAGCCGGAGGACAAGCAGGCGTTGCTGGAGGCGCCGTCGCTGAGCACGCGACGCGAGACGCTGGTGACGCTGATCGAATACACGCTGCGTGGCGGCGATGACGAAGGGGTCATGCAATGAGCGAGACGGATGAGGCACCGGGGTTTGACCGGCGCATGCTGGACGGGTTGATCTGCCCGCAGACGCACCGGACGTTGGAGTATGACGCGGCAAAGCAGGAGCTTGTGAGCCGCGCGGCGGGGCTGGCCTTTCCCATTCGCAACGGGATTCCGGTGATGCTGATCGACGAGGCGCGCAAGCTGGATGAGGATCTGACGGCGCGGTGATGGGCGAGGCTGTTTATTGGCCTTGAACCGTCGTTGGACCAAAGCACCCGCGCGATACGCGGCTCACTCCAAGGTCAGCTCCAGCCCAAAACCAGCCCTCAGACCGCCTTCCTGATCCCCATCATCCGCGCCCGTGCGCGCGGGTCACTGTCGAAGAGCGCCGCCAGTTGCTCGGTCATCGCGCCGGCCAGCTGATCGGCATCGGTGATCGTCACCGCGCGCTCATAATAGCGGGTCACGTCATGGCCGATGCCGATGGCCAGCAGTTCCACCTGTTTGCGCCGCTCGACCATGGCGATCACGTCGCGCAGGTGTTTCTCAAGGTAATTGGCGGGGTTCACGCTCAGCGTGCTGTCATCGACCGGTGCCCCGTCGGAAATCACCATCAGGATCTTGCGCTGCTCCTTGCGGGCCACGATGCGCTTATGCGCCCATTCCAGCGCCTCGCCGTCGATGTTTTCCTTGAGCAGCCCCTCTTTCATCATCAGCCCGAGGTTGTCGCGCGTCCGGCGCATCGGGGCGTCGGCGGACTTGTAGATGATGTGGCGCAGATCGTTCAGGCGACCGGGCAGTTGCGGGCGGCCCTCGGCCAGCCATTTCTCGCGGCTCTGCCCGCCTTTCCACGCGCGGGTGGTAAAGCCCAGCACCTCGACCTTGACCGAACACCGCTCCAGCGTGCGCGCCAGAACATCGGCGCAGATGGCGGCAATGGAGATCGGACGCCCGCGCATCGAGCCGGAATTGTCCAACAGAAGTGTGACCACCGTGTCGCGGAACTCGGTATCCTTCTCCACCTTGAAGCTGAGCGGCGTGGTGGGGTTCGCGACCACGCGGGCCAGCCGACCGGCATCGAGAATACCCTCCTCGCGATCGAATTCCCAAGAGCGGCTCTGCTGTGCCTGCAGACGGCGTTGCAGCTTGTTGGCGAGACGTGACACGGCGCCTTTCAGCGGTTCCAGCTGCTGATCGAGATAGGCGCGCAGGCGTTCCAACTCGACCGGGTCGGCCAGATCCTCAGCGCGGATTTCCTCGTCATGCTCGGTGTTGTAGACGATGTAATTGGGGTCGGCGTCGGAAATCGGCTGCGGTGCGGGCGGCTCCAGCGGGGCCTCGCCCTCGGGCAGTTCGGTTTCTTCGTCCATGTCCTCGTCGGACATCTCGTCCATGCTGACCTGCGCCTGTTGCGCATCCTGCTGCTCGTCCTGACTGCGCTCGGGGTCGGCCTCGGCCTCTTCCTCGTCGCTGTCATCCTGACCGCTGCTGTCGGGCTCTTCCTGCTCTTCGCCGGTCTCCTCGGCGTCGTCTTCCTGGTCGTCCTCGGCGCTGTCGGGATCGTCGCCCAGTTGATCGCCATAGCCCAGATCCTCGATGATCCGGCGGGCGAAACGCGCGAACTCGGTCTGATCGGCAAGCGTATCCTGAAGGTTTTCCAGCGTGCCGCCGGCCTGCTCCTCGATGAAGCCGCGCCACAGCTCCATCACGTTCTGCGCACCCGGTGGCATGTCGCGCCCGGTGGCGAGGTGGCGGATCAGGTAGCCCGCGGCAGCGGGCAGGGGCGCATCGGCGGAATTGGTGATCTGCTCAAAGCCCAGACGGGTCGCGTCCTGTGCGATCTTGGCGTCGATGTTGGTGGCGGTGCCGGGCATCTCGCGCGCGCCCACGGCCTCGCAGCGAGCGGTTTCCATCGCCTCGTAGAGATCGCGGGCCATGTCGCCGGGGGGCGCGTAGCGGGCATGGGTGCTGGCGTCGTGGAACTTGTGCCGCAGGGCCAGCGCATCGGCGGTGCCGCGTGCGATCAGCACCTCCTCGCGGCTCATCCGGCGGCTGACCTGCGGCAGCCGCATCGCATCGCCCGAAATCCCCGCCGGATCGACCGAGTAGCTGACCGTCAGATCCGCATCGTCGGCCATCACCTTGGTGGCATTGGCGAGCGCCTTCTTGAACGGGTCGGCGGGGTTGTCGGAGGGTTTGTTCATGGGGTGGCCCCCGGGCTTGTGACGTTTAGCGGTTTGTTAACCGAAGATTTGCAATGATGCGCCCGACAGCCTATCTTTGAACCACAAGGAGACGTCGGATGGCCGAGACGCCGGACAATCACACGATTGCACTCTTGCAGGAGATGCGCCGCGAAATGCGCGAGCGTTTCGACGCAGTTGATGATCGCTTCGACGGGGTTGATGCGCGCATCGACGGGCTGACCCACATCCTGACGCTGATGGCGGGGCATTCCCACGATCTCGACCGGCGCGTCGAGACCCTTGAAAACGCGGCCAAGCCCGAGGTCTGAGGCGCGGGCCTGCGTCACTGCACGCTCACATTCGCCGCACTTTCCGGCAGTTCCTCGTCGAAGCAGCGCTGATAGAATTCCGCCACCGTCTGACGCTCCAACTCGTCGCATTTGTTGAGGAAGGTCAGGCGGAACGCGTAGCCGACATTGCGGAAGATATTGGTGTTCTGCGCCCATGCGATCACGGTGCGGGGGCTCATCACCGTGCTGAGTTCGCCATTCATGAAGGCGGTGCGCGACAGATCGGCCACGGTCACCATGCGGCTCACGGTCTTGCGCCCCTCGGCGGTGTTGTAGAGCGGGTTCTTGGCCAGCACGATCGCGGTCTCGGCGTCGTGGCTCAGGTAGTTGAGCGTCGCGACCAGTGACCAGCGGTCCATCTGGCCCTGGTTGATCTGCTGCGTGCCGTGATAGAGGCCGGTGGTGTCGCCCAGACCCACCGTGTTGGCGGTGGCGAAGAGGCGGAAGAACGGATTGGGGGTGATCACCTCGTTCTGATCGAGCAGTGTCAGCTTGCCGTCGGCCTCGAGCACGCGCTGAATGACGAACATCACATCGGCGCGGCCCGCGTCGTATTCGTCGAACACGATGGCGGTCGGGTTGCGCAGCGCCCAAGGCAGGATGCCCTCGTGAAACTCGGTCACCTGTACCCCGTCGCGCAGCTTGATCGCGTCCTTGCCGATGAGGTCGATCCGGCTGATATGACTATCAAGGTTGACCCGCACGCAGGGCCAGTTGAGCCGGGCCGCCACCTGCTCGATATGGGTCGATTTGCCGGTGCCGTGATAGCCCTGGATCATCACCCGGCGGTTGTGGGAAAACCCGGCGAGGATGGCCAGCGTCGTGTCGGGGTCGAACTTGTAGGTCGAATCGAATTCCGGCACGCGCTCGCTGCGGTCCGGGAACCCTTTGACGACCATGTCCGTGTCGATGCCAAAGGTGTCGCGGACGGAGATTTCCTCGGTCGGTTTCGCATTGATGTCAATCGTGCCGTCAGCCATGTCGCCGGTCCTTCAATCGGGTCGTTATTTGCGTCTCGTGGTGCAACATATCGCAGGTGAGGGCAAGGGGAAGGGGCAAGATTGGATTGGCCTCAAGGGCATGCAGGACTGGTCATATGGCGCAGGCGTGTTAGGTTTGTGCTGCGAACAGGATATCGGCGGTTGAATGACGACACGCGCGGACATTGAAAATCTGATAGCGCGCGTGGCTCAGGGGGACCGGGCCGCGTTCAAGGCGCTTTATGGTGCCACCTCGGCGAAACTCTTTGGCGTGACGCTGCGTGTCTTGAACGATCGCGCGGAGGCGGAAGAGGTGTTGCAAGAGATCTATGTCAAAGTCTGGCACAATGCGGACAGGTATACTGTCAACGGGCTGAGCCCGATGACATGGCTGATCACCATTGCTCGCAACAGCGCCGTGGACCGCTTGCGCAAGCTGCGCCGGGCCGAGACACCGGCGGAACTGGAAGAGCGGATCGCCGATGACGCGGCAGGGCCCGAGGCCCTCGCCGTCGCGGCGTCCGAGCGGGGCCGCCTTGTGGCCTGTTTCGAGGAACTGGCCACCAAACATGCCGAGGCGGTGCGCCGCGCCTATCTCGAGGGTGAGACCTATGCCGATCTGGCGGCGCGTTTCGACGTGCCGCTGAACACGATGCGAACCTGGCTGCGCCGCAGCCTGCTGAGCTTGAGGGAGTGTCTGACGCGATGAGCGATCAGGACCAGCCAGACCGGGACGATCGGGTCCTTGCGGGGGAATACACCCTCGGGCTGCTCTCGGCAGAGGATGCGGCCGCGTTCGAGGCGCGCATGGTGCGCGAGCCTGAACTGCGGGCGCTCTATGCGCAATGGGCCGAGGATTTCGCGGGGCTGACCGATGATATAACGCCGCAAGCGCCGCCCGCGAGGGTCTGGCAGCAGATCGAAGCGGGGCTGTTTGGCACCCGCGAGCGGGGGTCGTGGCTGCGGCGCTTGACGCTCTGGGGTGGCGGGATCGCGGCGGCGGCGGTGCTCGTGCTGGCCGTGTTCCTGCCCGATCTGGTGGAGCGCGGGCCGGTGCCGCCGGTCGATCCGCCCTATGTGGCGCAGATCGCGGCAGAGGATGGCAGTCTTGTGGTGCAGGCGGTCTATGATGATGAGACCGGCACGCTCTTTGTCGATCGCGAGGCCGGAGGTGCCGCCCCGGGGCGGGCGCTGGAACTGTGGCTGATCGCCGGCGAGGATGCGCCGGTGTCGCTTGGCGTGATGCCGCAGGATGCACAGGCGGTCCTGCGGGTTGCGGATGATCTGCGCGGGCGCGTCGCCGGGGCCGTGCTGGCCATTTCCGACGAGCCCGAGGGTGGCTCGCCCACGCGCGCGCCAACCGGCGACGTGCTGGCCGTGGGCCCGGTGCAGGAGAGCTAGGGCAAGGGCCTGTCGGGCGGTGCCGGGTTTGGGTTGCGGCAGCGACAGCGCCAAGACAACCGCGTCGCGCGATGCCATCAGATCGCGCGTGAGACAGGGCGTTTCACGCCCCACTCTCTCGCGTGGCGGTCAGGTCGAAGCGGATCTCGACCGAATAGCCCAGTGATCCCTCGTCGCTGACCCCCTGACCGATCTTGAAATCGCGCCGATCCACGGTGAGGCCGCCCGAGGCGGTGGCGGTGTCATCTTCGATGGTCAGATCGAAGGGCATCTCGATCGGCACGGATTGGTCGCGAATGGTGAGCGTGCCGCGCGCGACGTGGCCGTCGCCCTCTGCCGACAGGTCGGCGGCGAATGTGGCGGTTGGGTATTCGTTCACGTTGAAGAAATCCGCGCCCATCGCCTGCTGCGTGACCGACCCGAGGGTGAGCGACGGGATGCTGACCGTCACCTCGACCGTGCCATGCTGGCCGCTTTCGTCGGGGGTTTCGGCATAGGTGATGTCGGCGGTCCAGTCGGCGAAACTACCAGTCACCTCGGATCCCATCTGGCGGATGGCGATCTGCAACTGGCCGCTCTCGACCTGCCAGTCGCTTTCGACCTGCGCGAGGGCCGGGCCGCCGGATTGTTCGGTGGCGAACCAGCCGAGGGCCGTGGCACCGCCCATCGCCGCGCCCCAGACCGCGAGGGCGGTGACGAAGGGCAGCACATGACCGGGTTGGCGCGCCGTGGGCGGGGCCGAGACCTGCCCCGGCAGCATCCGCCGCAGGGTGGCGTCGCGGTCGATCAGGTGATGCTTGAGCGCGCCGGCCACATGTGCGGCGATCGCCCCGATGAGCACCCATTGCAGGATGAAATGCGCCGTCCCGGCGGCCTGTGACAGCGGTTCGGATTTGGGAACGAAGGGCAGGGTCTGCCCGAACGGCCACCAGATCGGGGCAAAGCCCGAGGTGGCGGCGTGATGCACCCAGCCCGACAGCGGCACCAGCACGAGCGAGCCGTAGAGCAGCCAGTGCACGGTTTCCGCAAGCCACGCCTCGGCGGGTTTGTCACCGTTGAGCAGGCCCGGCTTGGTCTGGCCCAGTGCCCATAGAATGCGGGCCAGCGCCACGAAAAAGATCGTCACGCCAAGCGTCTTGTGGATCGAGAAGAGCAGGGTGGCGCGAGCGATCACCGTCTCGTCTGCGCCGCCCTCGACCGCGTGGGCGACATCGGAGGCGATCCAGCCAAGCGCGATATTGGACAGGATAAGAAGCGCGGTGAGCCAGTGAAATGTCTTGGTCACGCGGCCATAGGTATCGGCGGAATTGGTCAGGGGCATCGCACTCGTCCTATTGCGGGTTTCGCGTCAAACTAGACGATGCGACGCCAGAGACAATCGCCGCGCGCGCACATGGCTCGTGCATTACTGCGGGAACGGGCTTTGACGTTGCCTTGCGCGGCATGGCGATGTATCGGGGGGCACTTTTTCAAAGGGAGGCAGGGGCAGATGAGCCGAGCATTCGTATTCCCCGGACAGGGCGCGCAGGTGATAGGCATGGGGGCCGATCTGGCGAGGGCCTATCCGGCCGCGCGGGCGGTTTTCGACGAGGTGGACGCGGCCTTGGGTGAAAAGCTCTCGGCGCTGATCTGGGAGGGGGAGCAGGACCAGCTGACCCTGACCGCCAATGCGCAGCCTGCCTTGATGGCCACGTCCCTGGCGGCGCTGCGTGCGCTGGAGGCCGAGGGGGTCGAGATCGGGCAGGCGGCGTTCGTGGCGGGGCACTCTTTGGGCGAATATTCCGCATTGGCGGCGGCGGGCAGCCTGAGCGTTGCCGATACCGCGCGGCTGCTGCGCATCCGGGGCCGTGCCATGCAGGAGGCCGTGCCGGTCGGCGTGGGCGCGATGGCCGCCCTTCTGGGCCTCGATTTCGAGGCGGCGCGCGCCGTGGCCCAAGAGGCCGCACAGGGCGAGGTCTGTCAGGCCGCGAATGACAATGATCCCGGTCAGGTCGTGGTCTCGGGGCACAAGGCGGCGGTGGAGCGCGCGGTCGAACTGGCCAAGGAAAAGGGCGCCAAGCGTGCCGTCCTGCTGCCGGTGAGCGCACCGTTTCACTGCGCGCTGATGCAGCCCGCTGCCGAGGCGATGACGGCGGCGCTGTCGGAGGTGGAGGTCAAGGCCCCCGCCGTGCCGCTGGTGGCGAATGTCCGCGCAAGCGCGGTTTCGGACCCTGCGGAGATCCGGCAATTGCTGATAGAGCAGGTCACCGGGTCGGTGCGCTGGCGCGAGTCGGTGCAATATATGAGCGGTGCGGGCGTGACCGAGATATGGGAGATCGGCGCGGGCAAGGCGCTGTCGGGGATGATCCGCAGGATCGACCGCGAGATCGCCTGCCGGGCGGTCGGCACGGCCGAGGATGCGGCGGCGGCAGCGGCGTCGCTCTGAACTGCAGATATGCCCTAGTCCTGCGATTCAGCTTATCTGCGGATAGAGGTGGGCGAGTTTCATGCGCGCGTCCTCGGTTGAGAAGCGCCATTTGACGGCTGTGCCGCCCTGGTTGCGGGGTATTTCCCATGCCCTGGTCTGCTCTTCGAGTTTCCCGCGATCGGGGATGCGGCGGTCGAGGCACTGGCGTGCGAGGGTGCTCAGTTCGCATTCAGCGATGTTGAGCCAGGAGCCGTGTTTCGGTGTGTAGTGCCATTCGAACCGTTCTGCGATCCGGCGGGCTTCGGCCGGGTCGAACGCCTCGTAGAGCGAGGCTGGCCGGTGGGTGTTGAGATTGTCCTGCACCAGAACGATCCTTTCAGCCTCTTGGAAATGGGTATCGGCCAGGTCCCGCAGAATATGGGCATAATCGACGGCCGTGCGCCGCTCGCGAACGGCGACATGACGCCATCCTTCCAGAGGCGCAAACAGCATGAACAGGCTGGCCACGCCGGCGCGCTCGTATTCATAGTCGAAGCGCGCGTCGCGGCCGGGCCCCATCGGGATTGGCGTGCGCGTCTCATTGGTCAGTTGCTTGCTCGTCTCGTCCAGACAGACCAGCGGGCGCGCCGGATCATGCGGGCGCGTGTAGACCTCCAGCACATCTTCCATCGCCGCGACAAAGGCAGCGTTGGCCTTGGGCGGGATCACCCAGTAGCGGCTTCGATGCGGTTTGAGCGCGTTTTTTTGAGCACGCGCTGGATCGTGCTGTCGCTGGCTGCCTCCACGATGCCCAGTTCCACCACCCGTTTTTCCAACAACCGCAAGGACCAGCGCGCATGGCCTTCGGGTGGTTCCGAACAGGCCAGTTGCAGCAAGCGCGCCTCCGCTTCCCCGTCAAAGATCCGGGGCGTTGGCGCCGTCTCGCGCTTTTTGCGCGCCAGGGCCGCTTCCAGACCCTCCTCCACGAACTGGCGGCGCGTGCGAAGCACCGTCGACGCGCTGGTGTCCAATGCCGTAGCAATCCGCGCATTATCCCAGCCGCCATTTTCCACAGATGCGTCCGCCTTGAGCAAGATCCGTGCTTTCAGCAGCCGGTAAGCAGCATCCCGACCGGTCCGGATCATCCCCTCAAGGAACGACCGCTCATCAGCACTCAACCGAACCACATATTTCACCAACGGCCCTGTTTTCGTCATCTCAATCACCTCTCGACCATTTTCGACAGTGATTCAGAGAAATGTCCTCGTGTCAAATAACCTGAAGCTGAGGACTAGGGCGCGGACCCGACGGCGGATTTAAAGCCAATGAGCTTCACGAGTTGCTCCTTGAGTTCGTGCGGTAGGGTGTCGGTGTGCACCTCGATGAACGCCACACCCGCTTTGCGACAGGCCTCGCGTTTTACGGCATCGCGCATGAACGCAGTCTTGCGGTAATGGCCGCCTCCTTGGTATTCGATTGCGACCACGAGGCGGCCAAAGCAATCAATCACCGAGAAATCGAACCGCTTCGAGTTGATCGCGGCATGGGCGGCATCGCGCGTGGCTGCATCCTGATCATTGCATGGACGAAGAACCTCTCCGACGCTTGTCTGCGCCATCACCCGATGACCGCGTCCGATTTCTGCCAGAGTGGCTTCGATAACAGGCAGCAGGCGGGCTTCGGATTTGTTGAGAAGCGGCTGTGTTTCAAAGGTTGCCGCCGCGACCGCGATCATCTGTTGCTCTGGAAGATGCATGTTTCGGGTATTGGTCGTCGATGTGTTTTGGCGCGCTTTCTGGAAAGGCAGGATCACGGCACCCGCGGCATGCCTGCGACGTCCGTGGCCCCGACGCCCGGACCTGCGCCAATGTTTTGTCAGCACGCCAAGAACCAGGATCGCGACAAGCATGGCCATCACGATATGCGGCACCGATCCCAGATCGCCACCGGCAATCGGGCCGAAGAATGGGTTTTGTTCGATCATCGTAACAGTCCGAATGCAAGATCATATCGGATATGCGCGGATTTCGGCGATGTTGCGGCTGCAGGCTGGCAAAAAGCGGACAATGTGTTAATCACCCGCGAAGTATGTAGAAAGAAGGCTCGGAAACATGTTCGATCTGACGGGAAAAAGCGCGCTGGTCACTGGTGCGTCGGGCGGCATCGGGGCGGCGATTGCGCGCGCGCTGCATGGCGCGGGGGCGAGTGTGGGCCTGTCGGGCACCCGGGTGGAGCCGCTGGAGGCACTGGCCGGTGACCTCGGCGAGCGCGCGCATGTGCTGCCCTGCAATCTGGGCGACAAGGATGCGGTCGAGGCGCTGCCCAAGCAGGCGATTGCCGCCATGGGCAGTCTCGATATCCTTGTGAACAATGCGGGCATCACCCGCGACCAGTTGTTCATGCGGATGTCGGATGACGACTGGCTGGATGTTCTCAACGTCAACCTGACCTCGGCGATGCGGCTCTGCCGTGCCTCGGTGCGTCCGATGATGAAGGCCCGCTGGGGCCGGATCGTCAATGTGGGCTCGGTCGTGGGCAGCACCGGCAACCCCGGTCAGGTGAACTATGCCGCCGCCAAGGCCGGGTTGATGGGGATGACCAAATCCATCGCCCACGAGGTCGCGACGCGCGGGATCACCGCGAATGTCGTGGCCCCCGGGTTCATCGCCACGCCGATGACCGCAAAGCTGACCGACGAGCAGAAAGCGGCGATCAACGGGCAGATACCGACAGGTCGCATGGGTACGCCCGAGGAGATCGCGGCGGCGGTGCTGTATCTGGCCAGCCCCGAGGCGGGTTACGTCACCGGGGTCACGCTGCACGTCAATGGCGGGATGGCGATGATCTGAGCCAAGCGTCGCAAATCGTGAGCGACGGGGCGAGTGAAAGCATTTGCCATCGGCGGCGCATATGCTATAGGCCACGCAGATTTGCCGGAGGGATATGCGGTTTCTCCCGGTGGCCTGTGCTTTCAGGCAGTCGAGAGCCGCCCGCAGGGGCACAATCAAAGCCGCTTCCCGCGCCGGGCGGGGGCAGAGAACGGGCAAGCCGCCCAAGACAATATGAGGAAGTAAGACATGAGCGATATCGCAGACCGCGTGAAAAAGATCGTTGTGGAACACCTGGGCGTGGAAGAGGACAAGGTCGTGGACAAGGCCTCGTTCATCGACGATCTGGGCGCAGACAGCCTTGACACGGTCGAGCTGGTCATGGCCTTCGAAGAGGAATTCGGTATCGAGATTCCGGATGACGCCGCCGACACCATCCAGACCGTGGGCGATGCGGTGAAGTTCATTTCCGAAGCTTCCTGAGATTAACCCGTCTCATCGAAAAGGCCCTGCCGGTTGGCGGGGCCTTTTTCGTTGCAGCGGGGTTTGGGATGGGCTGTCAGGACACCGCCACGGCGTCGGACTGGCCGGTGCTGCTGTAGAAGTCGCAGAGCAGGCCGAAGAGGCGGGCCTGCGTCGCCTCGGTATCCATCAGCGTCTCGTGGCGACCGCCGGGCACGAGTTCGAGCCGTCCGCCCGGCCAGCGTTTCATGCGATCATGCACGCGCGGCACGTCGACGATATCCTCGTCGCTGCCCAGAATGGTCAGGCAGGGCAGGTCGGGCGAGGGGCGGCGCGCGAGATCACGGGTCTCGCGCAGCGCCTCGTGCAGCCAGTGCAGGCTGGGGCCGCCCAGGCCAAGCGCGGGATGGGCCCGCAACTGCCGCCCCATATAGGCCCACATGTCCTGATCATTGGTGAGCTTGTTGGTCTCGAACGGTTCGCTCAGCACGTAATGTTCGGCGGCGGTGCCGGGGGCGTAGCGATGGCTCATTCCGACCTGACGGCTGCCCCATGACAGCGACCACGCCACCGGGCGCAGCGCGTCGGCCATCCTGATCCCCCACATCGGACCCGAAAAGGCGACGCTGGCGACATCGAGCCCCTGCATCACCGCGCGCAGCCCGATGCAGCCGCCCATCGAATGCGCCAGAAGATGCCACGGGCGCGGCAGGTCGAGCCGCTCGGCGGCCTGCATCATCGCGGCGACATCGTGCTGGTAGTCGATGAAGTGATGCACATGGCCCGACATCGAATCGTCAAGCAGGCGGCTGGCCAATCCCTGGCCGCGCCAGTCGATGGCGAAGGTGGCATATCCCCCTGCGGCGAACCGTGTCGCGGCGCGGCCGTATTTCTCGATATACTCGGTGCGTCCGGGCCAGAGCAGGACCGTGCCCCGGGGGGCCTCGCGGTTCCAGAGGCCGACGCGCAGGCGCACGTTATCGCGCGCCGTGATCCACCAAGCGGCACCGCCCTCGGGCCCTTCGGCCACATCTGCGAAGAACGGTGCCGTGTCCATCAAGCGAGAACGCTGCCCAGCTTCATCGCAAGCCCCATGTCGCCGTCGACGCTGAGACGGCCTGACATGAAGGCCGCCGTCGGGTCGAGATCGCCCTGCAGGATCGATTCGAACGTGTCGGCATCGGCGGTGAGTGTCACGTCGGCGTCATCGTCGGAGGCGCGCGCGCCATCCGAATCTATGACGATGCTGCCTTCGCCCTCGATCACGAATTTCGCGGTGCCGTCAAAACCGTCGTCGCCCATCTTGTCGTTGAGGGCCTTCACGGCCGCGTTGATCACGTCGCTCATCTGCGCTTCCTTTCACAATTGCGATGTCGGGGGTTTGAATCCCGGCATTCTGCGCTAAACTCACCACCGTTATGGGCGCAGCAATCACCAATCTCAACCGTATCGTCACGGCATGTCTGGCGGTAGTCACGTTTTCCTTACCCGCCATGGCGGAGGACACGCGGCTTGATGCGCTGCTGTCGGACCTGTCCACGGCTGAACCGGCAGAGGCACGCAAGATCGCCGCCGAGGTCGAGCTGGAATGGTCGAAATCGGGCTCGCCCGCGATGGACCTTCTGTTGCGCCGTGGCGAAGATGCGATCGAGGCCGGTGATCTCGATGCTGCGGTCGAGCATCTGAGCGCGCTGATCGACCATGCGCCGCACTTCGCGCAGGGCTGGCACTTGCGCTCGGTCGCGTTTTTCAAGCAGGACCGTTACGGGCTGGCGCTGGCCGATATCGAGCGGGCGCTGGCGCTGGAGCCGCGACAGTTCAACGTGATCTACGGGCTGGGCGTGCTGCTCGATGAGACCGGGCATCCCGATCTGGCCTATGACGCCTTTTCACGTGCGTTGGCTATACATCCCCACCATGAGGACGTAACCAAGGCCAAAGAGCGTGTGGCCCGCGACCTGGGCGGCGCGGAACTCTGACGGCATAAGGAACGCGGCGGATGTCCGAGCAGTCGAGAACCCTTGCGGTTCTGGGCCCCACCAATACCGGCAAGACGCATTTCGCCATCGAGCGGATGCTGGGATATCGTACGGGGGTGATCGGCCTGCCGCTGCGCCTGTTGGCGCGCGAGGTCTATGACCGGATCGTGGCGGTGCGCGGCCCGTCGGTGGTGGCGCTGGTGACGGGCGAAGAGCGCATCGTGCCCGAGCGCGCGCAATACTGGGTCTGCACGGTCGAGGCGATGCCCGACGGGATGGGCACCGATTTCGTTGCCGTGGACGAGATCCAGCTTTGTGCCGACCCTGAGCGGGGCCATGTCTTTACCGACCGGCTGTTGCGCATGCGGGGCCTGCGCGAAACGCAGTTTCTGGGCAGTCACACGATGCGCAGCGTGATTGCCAACCTCGTGCCTGGGGTCGAATTCCTGAGCCGCGAGCGGATGTCGCAGCTGAGTTATTCGGGGCCGAAGAAGATCTCGAAGATGCCCGCCCGCAGCGCGATTGTCGGGTTTTCGGTGGAAAACGTCTATGCGATGGCCGAATTGCTGCGCCGTCAAAAGGGCGGGGCGGCGGTGGTGATGGGCGCGCTTTCCCCGCGCACGCGCAATGCGCAGGTGGCGCTCTATCAGAATGGCGATGTCGATTATCTGGTGGCGACCGATGCGATCGGCATGGGGCTCAACCTCGATATCAACCACGTTGCGTTCTCGTCGCTGACCAAGTTCGACGGGCGGCGGATGCGGCATCTGCAACCCAATGAGCTGGGGCAGATCGCGGGGCGCGCGGGGCGGGGGATGAGCCATGGCACATTCGGTGTGACCGGCGAGGCGCCCGATCTCGACCCCGATCTGGCGCAGGCGATCATGGAGCATCGCTTTGCCCCCATTCGCAAGCTGGAATGGCGCAACGCGCGGCTGGCTTTTGGCAGCACGCAGTCGCTGATCGCCGCGTTGGAGGCCAAGCCCGAACACGAGTTGCTGGCCCGCGCCCGCGAGGCCGACGATCTGGGCGCGCTCAAGACGCTGGTGGCAGAGCCCGATGTCGCGGGGCGCGCCACCGATGCGCCCTCGGTCCGGCTGTTGTGGGATGTCTGCCGAATTCCCGATTTTCGCGGCATCAGCCATGCCGAACATGCGGGCCTGTTGGAACGAATTTACGGCGATCTGGTTGAGTATGGGCGTGTGCCTGACGATTGGCTGGCGCGGCAGGTCAAGCGGATCGACCGCACCGATGGGGATATCGACACATTGTCGAAACGGCTGGCGTATATCCGCACATGGACCTATGTCGCACAGCGCAAGGGTTGGGTGGATGACGAAAATCATTGGCGCGGCGCGACTCGCGCGGTAGAAGACCGCCTGTCGGACGCGCTGCACGAGCGTCTGACGCAAAGATTTGTGGACCGGCGCACATCCGTGCTCTTGCGCCGGCTCAAGCAGAAGGAGGCCATGGTGGCCGAGGTAAACGATCAAGGTGATGTGAGCGTCGAAGGCGAATTCGTCGGACGGCTCGAAGGGTTCCGCTTCATGCAGGACAAGGCGGCAGCGGGCAAGGAGGCGCGCACGTTGCAACAGGCGAGCCTGCAGGCGCTGGCTCCGCATTTCCATCTCAAGGCGGACCGGTTTTACAACGCGCCCGATACCGAGATCGATTTCACCGAACAGGGCGGGCTGCTCTGGGGCAAGGAAGCGGTTGGCAAGCTGATGCCCGGTGCCGACCCGCTCAAGCCGCAGGTCGCGGCCTTTGTCGATGACGAGGCAGGCGCGGATGTGGCGCAGAAGGTGCAGCGCCGCCTGCAGCATTTCATCGACCGCAAGATCGCCACGCTGTTCGAGCCGATGATGAACCTGCAACGCGACGAGACGTTGAGCGGTCTGGCACGCGGCTTTGGCTTTCGCATGGTCGAGGCGCTTGGCATCATTCCGCGCGGCGAGGTGGCTGCCGAGGTCAAGGCGCTCGATCAGGAGGCGCGCAGCGTGCTGCGCAAGCATGGCATCCGGTTCGGTCAGTTCACGGTGTTCATGCCCGCGCTGCTGAAACCTGCGCCGACACGGCTGCGGCTGGTGCTGTGGTCGCTGAGCAACGGGCTGCAGGATTTCCCCGAGGCACCGCCGCCGGGTCTGGTGACGGTGCCCGCGCGGGACGACGCGCCCAAGGGCTATCACAGCATGGCAGGCTACCGCGCGGCGGGTGAGCGGGCGATTCGCATCGACATGCTGGAACGGCTGGCCGACATGCTGCGCAGTGAGGACACGCGCGGCGGCTTTGAGGCCAAGGCGGACATGCTGTCGATCACCGGCATGACGCTGGAGCAGTTCGCGGCGCTGATGCAGGGGCTGGGCTACAAGGCCGAGCGCGGTGAGCGCGAGAAGGTCAAGCCGGTGGATCAGGTCGTGGCGGAAGCGCCCGCCGATGCCGCGCTAGCCGCCGAGGAAACCCCGGTCGAGACTGCCGAGGAGGCCGTCGAGGCGATCGCGGATCAGGGCGAGGCCCCGATTGTCGCCGAGCCGCCGGAGGCCGAGGTCGAGGTGGTGCCCGAGATTTCGGAGACCCCGGACGAGGAAGTGACACCAGGCGAGACGCCGGAGATGGCGGAGCCGGAGATCGAGGTTTATTACACCTTCACCTGGGCCCCGCGCGCGCCGCGTGGCAACCGCCCCGCACAGGGCGGGCGTGGCAAGGCGCAAGGCAAGGCGCAGGGCAAGCCCAAGGGCAAGGGCGGCCCCAGGGGCAAGCCGCGCGAGGACAACCCGCGGAATTTCTCGGCCAAGCCCGAGAAGAAGGACAAGATCGACCCCGACAATCCCTTTGCGGCGGCCCTGATGGGGCTCAAGACCAAGGGCTGATCCTTGGTCGGGGGCGCGTCACGCATCCGTCTCGACAAGTGGCTGTGGCATGCGCGGTTCTTCAAGACGCGCTCGCTGGCGTCCAAGCAAGTGTCGGGCGGGCATGTGCGGGTCAACGGCAACCGGGTATCGAAACCGGCGCAGGCGGTGGGGCCCGAGGATGTGCTGACCTTCGTGCAGGGCGACGCGGTGCGGGTGGTGCGCATTCTGGCCCCCGGCACGCGGCGCGGCCCCGCCTCCGAGGCGCAAACCCTCTATGATGATCTGACCGAGCCCAAGCCACAGGACAGCGTTCCGCCCGCGCCGAAATACGAGGGAAAAGGACGCCCCACCAAGCGCGACCGCCGCAAACTCGATCTCAATGGGCCGGGGACGCTTGATTGATCCGGTTCACTGGATTAGGTGAAGCGCAATCCGGGAAACATGAGAGACGACCATGACCTACATCGTCAACGACAGCTGCATCGCCTGCAAATACACCGACTGCGTCGAGGTCTGCCCGGTGGATTGCTTTTACGAAGGCGAGAACATGCTGGTCATCCACCCCGATGAGTGCATCGACTGCGGTGTCTGCGAGCCGGAATGCCCCGCCGACGCGATCCGCCCGGACACCGAGCCGGAGATGGAGAAATGGGTGAAGTTCAACCGCAAGTATTCGGAGATGTGGCCGGTCATCATCACCAAGAAAGACCCGCTGCCAGAGGCCGAGGAACGCGATGGTGAGACCGGCAAGCTGGAGAAGTACTTTTCCGAGGCCCCCGGCGAGGGCGGCTGAGACCGATTCGCGCAGCTTGGGCGTGCATGGCGCGCCAGGCGGCCCGAGAAAACCGCAGAATCCGTTGTTTTCACGATGGATTTACCGCTCCTGTGAAGCATGGCCTTTCACAGGGTCCGTTTTTGTGATACATTTCCTTCTCAAACAATGAGAGATGCCTGACGTAAATTCACCCACCGTGCTGCCTGGGGGTGAATTTCCTTGTGACAGTGACACATATCCCCGGTCTGCAACTGGTCCGAGGCGTTTGTTCGTCTGCGTCACCAAGGCAGGCCCCCATGCTAGGAAATGAACCGAATGTCGAAATCCAAGAAATCCGAATTTCGCCCTGATGATTATGTCGTGTACCCCGCCCATGGCGTGGGTCAGATCGTGTCCATCGAAGAGCAGGAAATCGCCGGGATCACCCTGGAGCTTTTCGTGATCTCCTTCGAGAAGGACAAGATGACCCTGCGGGTGCCGACAAACAAGGCGACGGAAATCGGAATGCGCAGCCTGTCCAGCCCCGACGTGATCTCGAAGGCGATGACCACGCTCAAGGGCAAGGCCAAGGTCAAGCGCGCGATGTGGTCGCGCCGCGCCCAGGAATACGAGCAAAAGATCAACTCGGGCGATCTGATCGCCATCGCCGAGGTCGTGCGCGACCTGCATCGCAGCGACGATCAGCGTGAGCAGAGCTATTCCGAGCGCCAGCTCTACGAGGCGGCGCTCGAGCGTCTGACCCGTGAGGTCGCGGCTGTTTCCGGTGGCGATGAGGTTCTGGCCGCCAAGCAGGTGGACGAGGTTCTGGTCTCGCGCGCGGCGTAAGCCGGGTTGCGGATTGGTATTGGGCCGCGCCTTCGGGGCGCGGCCTTTTTCGTGGGGGATCGGGAGGTTGAGAGAGGGGCTGTGGGTGGTCTGTCGTCGCGCGGCGGCACGTTCCGCGCCTTGATTCCGCGCATTGGTGCTGAATGGCAACGGCAGCAACAGGCCAAATCCACCCAGGCACAACACATATTACGCCAGCAGGCTGACCAGCACCGCGATCTCAACCATCTGTTGCGTCGCGCCCAGAATATCTCCGGTCTGCCCGCCGATCCTGGCCCGGGCGAGGGCCGCCACCGCGACCGTGACGAGCCCGGCCCAGAGCAGCGCCCAGAGCCCGGCCCCGCCTGCGAGGATCAGCGCGCCCCCGATTGACAGGCCCAGACCAAGCAGGACCGCTGCCATCGGGGCCCGGCCCTGACTGTGTGACAGCCCGTCGGCGCGGGCATGGGGCAGGGCGGCCATCACTCCGGCCATCGCCGCGCGTGACAGGGTGGCGGCGGCCAGAACGCCCGCAACGCCTGCCGCCGGGGACTGTGCGAAAAGCAGCCAGAGGGCGATCCCCCGTGCGGCCAGTGACAGGCAGAGCGCGATCACCCCGTAGCTGCCGATATGGCTGTCGCGCATGATCTCCAGCCGCCTCTGCTGCGTCCAGCCGCCCCAGAGCCCGTCGGCGCTGTCGGCGAGCCCGTCTTCGTGCATCGCGCCGGTGCTGACGATCCCGAGGGTCAGGACCACAAGCGCCACCAGAGGCGCAGGCAGACCGCACCACAGTGCGACCAGTCCGCCCAATGCCGCCAGCCCACCCATGACCAGCCCGGCCAGCGGATAGGCCCAGGCCGCGCGTGCCCCGCGCGCGAAGCAGGTGCAGCGCACCGGCAGGCGGCTGAGCAGCGAGAGCGCGAGGGCGATATCGCCCGCGCGGATCAGGGCGGTGTCGTTTTCTGCCATGCGGGGGCCTTTTGGGGCTGTGGTCAAGGACCCTGTCGCGATACATCAAGGGCAGGTCCCTATGCAACGAGGCACGCCATGCACGCCGGTTTTTCCACCCTTGCCGATCTGGCCGCGCGGCTGCGCGATCTGCCTGCGCCCGATGCCGCAGCCCATGAGGCGGCGCGCGTGCGCGATGCGCAACTGACCAAGCCGCCCGGTGCGCTTGGCCGGTTGGAGGATCTGGCGCTGTGGTATTGCGGCTGGCGCGGTGAGGCGCGGGCGCAAGTGAGCGCGCCGCAGGTGATCGTCTTTGCCGGAAATCATGGGGTGGTGGCGCAGGGCGTCTCGGCCTTCCCGCCGGAGGTGACGGCGCAGATGGTCGCCAATTTTGAGGCGGGCGGCGCGGCGGTCAACCAACTGGCCCGGGTGGCGGGCGCGCGGATGGATGTGCACGCGCTGGACCTTGAGCGGCCGACGGGGGATATCAGCACCGGCCCGGCGATGACTGAGGCCGAGGTGATCGCGGCCCTGCGCACCGGGTGGGAGGCGGTCGCGCCGGAGACCGACCTGCTGGTCGTTGGCGAGATGGGCATCGGCAATACCACGAGCGCGGCGGCGATTGCGCTGGCACTTTTCGGCGGGGCGGCGGGCGAGTGGACCGGGCGCGGCACCGGCATCGACGCGGCGGGGCTGGACCGCAAGACGCAAGTGGTGGCGCGCGCGGTCGCGGCGAATGCAGGCGCGACGGACGGTCTGGAGGTGCTGCGCTGCCTTGGCGGGCGGGAACTGGCGGCGATGGCGGGGGCGATTCTGCGCGCCCGGATGATGCGGGTGCCGGTGCTGCTCGACGGGTTCATCTGCACCGCCGCCGCGGCCTGCCTGGAGGGGACGCAGCCCGGCGCGCTTGATCATACGCTCGCGGGCCACGTCAGCGCCGAGCCGGGCCATGCACGGCTGCTGGAGCGGTTGGGCAAAGATCCGATCCTGTCGCTTGGCCTGCGCCTTGGCGAGGGCACTGGCGGGGTGCTGGCCATGGGTGTCGTGCAATCGGCGCTGGCCTGTCATTCGGGCATGGCGACGTTTTCCGAAGCGGGGGTTGCGGGCGGTTGATGCTATAGTCCTGCTTGACCGGACGATCTCCTGACGGGGAGATCCTCGGGTCGAGCCCGAGGATGACGGGGATGGGGAGACTGACACAGGCAATTCCTTGACCCTTCCGTCGCGCCGGAATACTGATCGAAACTGTCGGATTAGACCGGAGCAAACCGCCCATGAGTGAAACCCTGTTGCATCGCCTCGCCTGGGTCGTGGTTGTGCTGTGCGTGGCACCGATCCTCGCTGCAGGGCTGGCCGCGTTTACCGGCGACTTGCAGACATGGCGCGAGGTGCTGTCTTCGGTGCTGCCGCGTTACACGGCGACGACGCTGGCGCTGGTGGCGATTGTTGGGGTCAGCACGGCGGTGATCGGCTCGGTGACGGCGTGGCTGGTGACGGTCTACCGCTTTCCCGGGGTGCGGCTCTTGGAGGTGGCGCTGGCGCTGCCGCTGGCCTTTCCGGCCTATGTGATGGCCTATGCCTATACCCATATGCTGGATCATCCCGGCCCGGTGCAGACCGCACTCAGGGCGGTGACCGGATGGGGGCCGCGCGATTACTGGTTCCCGGAAGTGCGCAGCCTTGGCGGGGCGGCGCTGATGCTGACCATCGTGCTTTATCCTTATGTCTACCTGCTGGCGCGCGCCTCGTTCCGGCAGCAATCGGCCAATGCGTTTCTGGTCGCGCGCACGCTGGGGCGCTCGCCGATGAAGGCGTTCTGGCGGGTGGCGCTGCCGATGGCGCGCCCGGCCATTGCTGGCGGCGCGTTGCTGGCGATCATGGAGACCATCGCCGATTTCGGCACGGTCGCGTTTTTCAATGTGCAGACCTTTGCGACCGGCATCTATCAGGCGTGGTTTTCGCTCGGCGACCGCGCGGCGGCGGCGCAGCTGGCGCTCTGCCTGCTGAGTTTCGCGCTGTTGCTGGCGGGGCTGGAACGCGCGAGCCGGGGCCGGGCGCGCACCGCCGGGCGCGGCGCGCGGTTCGAGACGATGGAGCGGCCCGAACTGCGCGGGGCCGCCGGTTGGGGGGCGTTCACGCTGTGCTTTCTGCCGGTGCTGGTGGGGTTCCTCATCCCGGTGGTGATGCTGGGGGTGATGGCGATTGGCTCGGGTCAGGATCTTTTTTCGCCGCGTTATGTCGGGTTCATGACCAATTCGGTCACATTGGCGAGCGTCGCCGCCGTGCTGACGGTGCTGGGGGCGATCCTTGTGGGGTTTCGCGCGCGCACCCGTCCCGGGCGCGCCTCACGCTGGCTGGTGGTGGGCGCGGGACTTGGCTATGCGGTGCCGGGCGGGGTGATCGCGGTGGGGTTGATGGTGCCGATGGCGGCATTCGACAACGCGCTCGATGCGTTCATGCAGGAGGTCTTCGGCATCCGTACCGGGCTTTTGCTGACCGGGTCGATCTGGCTGATGGTGATGGCCTATGTGGTGCGGTTCATGGCCGCCGCGCTCAACGCCTATGACAGCGGCATGGCGACGGTGCCGGGGCATCTCGATGCGATCGGGCGCTCGCTCGGGCAGCCGGGGCCGAAGCTGCTGACGCGGGTGCATCTGCCGGTGGCGCGGACCTCGGTGGTGACCGCGCTGCTGATCGTCTTTGTCGATGTGATGAAGGAACTGCCCGCGACGCTGATCCTGCATCCGTTCAACTTTCAGACGCTGGCGGTGCAGGCGCATCGGCTGGCCGCCGATGAGCGACTTTCCGAGGCGGCGGTGCCCTCATTGGTGTTGGTGGCGTTCGGCCTTGTGCCGGTGCTGATCCTGTGCCGGACGCTGGGGCGCGAGAGCATGGGACGGCGCGCGGCCAAGCTGGGCACGGCGATCGCGCCGGGGTAGGGTGCACGGCATGGCGCTGTGCGGCCGTTGCCGCAGCGGTGCCTGTTGCATCTGGGCCCCGCGCAGATGCAGACGGTCAACCGCAATCGGAACGCAAAGCCCGGTTCGCTACCCCTTCGTCGCCTTTTCCAATCCCGCTGCGCGCATCTGGCTGAGGGTCATGCGCGGGGTCAGCGCCTCGGGCGAGATCGCGAGATCGAGCACCGCGCCGGTGGACGAGGCACAGGCGCGGGCGAAGGCGGGGGCGAAACCTTCGGTGGTTTCGACCCTTTCGGCGTGAAAGCCGTAGGCGCGGGCCAGTGCCGGGAAATCCGGATTGACCATGGTGGTGCCCGACACGCGCTCAGGATAGTTGCGTTCCTGATGGGCGCGGATGGTGCCGTAGATGCCGTTGTTGAGTATCAGGATCACCGGTTGCGCGCCTGCTTGTGCGGCGGTGGCGAGTTCCTGACAGTTCATCTGAAAATCGCCGTCGCCGGCGAAACAGACGACGCGGCGGTCGGGATGCACGATTTTGGCGGCGATGGCGGCGGGGATGCCGTATCCCATGGAGCCTGATTGCGGCGCGAGCAGCCGCATGTTGGGTCCGTATTTCAGGAACCGCCCCGACCAGATCGCGAAATTTCCCGCGCCGTTGGTGATGATCGCATCCTCGGGCAGCACCTCGCGCAGATGGGCAGTGACGCGGCCCATATCGACGGGGGGCGGCTGATCGGGCAGGTCAAACGCGGCCTCGTAAGATTTCCGCCCCCCGGCGCGCCAGTCGGACCAGTCGCCGCGCAGGGGGCCACCCGCGTCGAGCGCGCGGATGAAGGCGTTGGCACCGGCCTGAACGCCAAGTTCCGGCTGATAGACCTTGCCCAGTTCAAGATCCGAGGCATGGACATGGATCAGGCGTTGCGCGGGCTGCGGCACGGTGAGAGCGGTATAGCCGTCGGTGGAATTTTCGCCAAAGCGGTTGTTGATCGCGAGGATCACGTCGGCCCCGGTGATCAGCGCGCGGACATGGGGCATCATGCCCACCCCCGCCTCGCCACAGAAGCAGGGCGAGTGGTTGTCGAACTTGTCCTGATAGCGGAAGACCGAGACGACGGGGATGTCGGAGCCTTCGGCAAAGGAGTGCAGCGCCGCGCGGCCTGCGCTCGTCCAGTTGCAGCCGCCATAGAGGATGAGCGGGCGCTTGGCCGCGCCGAGCATGTTGCGGGTTCTGGCAATGGCCTCTGCGCTTGGCTCTGCCTCGGGGTAGTGGCCGGGGCCGGTGAGGGCGGGCTTGGTGCTGGTGGCTGTCAGCATGTCCTCGGGCAGGGCCACGACCACTGGGCCGGGGCGGCCTGTGAGCGCGGTTTTCCACGCGCGGGCGGTGATTTCGGGGATGCGGTCCACGTCGTCGATCTCGACCGCCCATTTGACCATGCTGCCGAAGACGGCGCGGTAGTCGAGTTCCTGGAACGCCTCGCGCCCCTTCATGTCCGTGCCGACCTGCCCCACGAAGAGGAGCATCGGCGCGCTGTCCTGCATCGCGGTATGCACGCCGATCGAGGCATTGGTCGCCCCCGGCCCGCGCGTCACCCAAGCGATGCCGGGACGGCCCGTCAGCTTGCCATAGGCGGCGGCCATGTAGGCGGCGCCGCCTTCCTGTCGGCAGATCGTGAAATCGAGCTGGCCGGCCATGTCGTGGAGCGCATCGAGCACCGCCAGATAGCTTTCGCCCGGCACGCCGAACGAGTGCCGCGCGCCAAGCGCGACGAGACAGTCCACCAGCAATTGCCCGCCATTGCGCGTGTCATGGGTCATGCCCGATCCTTTCCGTTGTTGCGCGCAGGCTGACCCATCGGGCAGGGGAATGACAAGCCCCTTTCCGGGCGGCTTGCCGGGGGTGCCTCGCGCGGTCATAGTCGGCCCGGTTCATGCCATGACAGGAGCGCCCATGCCCAGCCCCCGCCTTGCCGCCCGCGCCGTGATCGTCGAGGAGGGACGGCTGTTGCTGGTCAATGCCTTTGCCGCCGCCGACAGTACGTTGTGGTGCGCGCCGGGCGGCGGGGTGGAGGCGGGCGCGTCGCTGCCGGAGAACCTGACGCGCGAGGTGCATGAGGAGACCGGGCTGCTGATCGAGGTGGGGCCGCCCTGCCTGATCAACGAGTTTCATGCGCCCGAAACCGGGTTTCACCAGGTCGAGGTGTTCTTTCGCTGCCGGGTCGCGGCGGGCGCGCTGAGGGAGGATTGGCGCGATCCCGAAGGTGTGGTCAGCCGCCGTCGTTGGGTCACCCGCGACGAGATGGCGGGGCTGCGGGTGAAGCCCGACAGCCTCGGTCGCGTCGCCTTTGCCCGGGGCATGGGATACGACCCTCTGGAGGTGCTGGTCAGCCCTTGAAGGGTAGCACCGAGATCGCGACACCGCCCAGAACCAGCACGCTTGCGAGGATGAATTGCAGGCTCAGGCTCTCGCCCAGAAAGAGCATGCCGCCCGCCATGGCGATCACCGGCACGGTCAGTTGTGCCACCGCCGCCACCGAGGAGGCCAGCCCCGGCAGGACGCGGTACCAGAGCGCATAGCCCAGCCCCGAGGTGATCGCCCCCGAGATGATGGCGAGGATGACGCCCTCGGTTCCAAGGAGCGTGCCCTGCGGCCCGATTGGCAGGGCAAAGCCAATGAGCAGCCCGAGCGGCGCGGCAAGGATGAAATTGGCCGCTGTCGCCTGCAGCGCGTCGGTGTTGAGCCGCCCGGTCAGCGAATAGATGCCCCAGCCGACGCCCGCGGTGGCCATCATCAGCCCGTGCGGCACGCTGATCTGCGGCCCTGCACCGGGCCAGAGCAGCCAGGCGAGACCGGCGAAGGCCAGCGTCGCGCCGATCCAGCGGCGGGGCGGCATCGCCTCGCGCGCGACGAGGCCCCCGGCGAACATGGTGATCTGCACCACGCCGAAGAGGATGAGCGCGCCCAAGCCCGCATCGAGCACGGTGTAGGCGGTGGAAAAGCCGTACATGTAGACCAGCAGCGCCAGCACCCCCGCCACGCGCCCCGGTCCGCGCAGATGCAGCCCGCCGCGAAGGGCGAGGCAGAGCGCGGCCAGCATCACCGCGCCTGCGATGAGGCGGATGGTGCCGAAACTGGTGGCGTCGATGCTGCCGCCCGCGAGGGCCATGCGGTTCAGGATCGAATTGGCGGCAAAGGCGATCATGGTGAGGGCGGTGAGGAGAAAGAGGCGCATGGGGCAGGCATAGCGCAGGTCGGGCCGGGGGTATAGTCACGGGTGAGTGTGGGGTGGATTGGCCTAGAGCTGCCGTTGTCGCCCCCCGCGCGAAACGCACCGTAGGTGCCGCGCGATCGCCGGGCCGTCCCGCGGCCTGGCGATTTGAGGGGTTGCGCAACGTGTCGAAGTTACAATGACTTGGCTGGCATAAAGCACCCGCCACGACCGTTGCATCGCCAGTCCCCGGCCCTGCGAGCGCGCGGCACCTTTTGGCGGGGCGCTATGTTCGCTTCAGGCCAAAATCGTCTCGGCTGACAGGCTTGTGACATGACATTTCAGGCGTCGCGGTTACCTTGGCCGCGATGTGACACGACCGGAGCCGTCATGCGCCTGATCCCGTTTCTTCTGGCCCTCCTGTGGGCCGCGCCTGCACTCGCGGGGACCGCCGATGGGGCCGCCTGTCACGCGGACATTCCCTGTCCGCTGGGGGAGCGGTCCTACCACGTCAAGGCACCCGGTGATTGGGATGGTATCTCGCCCTTGCCGGTGCTGCTGCATTTTCACGGCTGGATGCGGCAGGGCACGCTGATCGTCAAGCATGGCCGGATCTCCGGGGCGACGCGGCGGCGCGGTGTCCTGTTGCTGGCGCCCAACGGGCGGGGCAAGACCTGGGATTTCTGGAGCGATCAGACTGACGATGTCGCCTTTGCCGCCGCCGTGATCGAGGATGCCGCGAAACGCTATCCCATCGACCGCCGCCGGATCTATGTCTCGGGCTATTCCTACGGCTCGGCGATGGCCTGGCGCTATGCCTGCGAGAACGGCGACGGGGTGGCGGCTCTTATCGCCGTTTCCGGCACCCTGCGCCAGTCCGAGATCTGCCCGCAGGCCCCGGCGGCGGTGCGCCATGTCCACGGCACCTCTGACAGGGTGATGGATTTCCCCTTTGGTCCCGATGGTCAGACGACATGGCCGGTCAAGCTCTGGCGTGACCGGATGGGCTGTGCCGGGCCCGGCACCGAGGCGGGGCAGTGGAGCATCACCCGGCATGACACGTTCCGCCGCACCACATGGGCCTGTGCCGAGGGGGATGTGACCCTCGATGTGCATCCGCGCGGTCATTTCATCCCGCGCGGCTGGATCGCACGGCAACTCGACGAGTTGCTCGGGCGGGCTGCGTCCTATCCCTGAGAGACGCGAGGGTGCCGGGTCAGATCAGCGCGAAGATGCGCGCCGGGCCGCCGGTGCCGCCGCGATGCTTGGGCGCGCCGATGACCACGGTCGCGCCCACCGCCGGAACCTTGTCGAGATTGGCCATGCATTCGATGCCGAAACGCCCCGTCGGCAGCCAGGCGTAATGCGTGGCGAAGTCCGCCGAGGGCCCGTGATCGAGCGACAGCGTGTCCGAGGCGATGGAGCGCGCGCCGGTCTCTTCGATTAGCATCTGCGCGGCCTCGACGTGAAAGCCCGGATAGTGCTGCGCCTCGCCGTCGAAGCCGCGAAAGGCGTCGCTGCCGGTCTTGGCCCCCCAGCCGGAATAGAGCGCCACGCAGGCCCCGTCGGGGATGTCGCCATTGGCCGAAATCCATGCCTTGAGATCGTCGGGGGTGAGCCGCGTATCGGCATCCTCGGCGGCGCGGGCCGCGATATCGACGACGCAGAGCGGCGCCACGAGATCGCCCACCGGGATTTCGTCGACCGACGCCCCATCGGCGGAGAAATGCAACGGCGCATCGACATGGGTGCCGGTATGTTCGTTGACCGTCAGCGTCAGCAGGTTGAAGCCGTGATCGGCAAAGTTGAAATTCTGCTCGGTGGAGATGCCGGGCGCGCCGAAATAGGTGGGAAAATCGGCGTCATAGCTGTGAGTCAGGTCCTCGACCGTGTTATGGCCATGCGCCATCGCGGGCGATGCGCCCAAGGGCGAGAGCGCAGTGGCGGCCCCGGCCCCGGCGGCGGTGCCAAAGAAGGCGCGGCGTGACAGCATCCTGTCCTTGACCGCATTGATTACGCAGGCGTCACACATGGCATGTCCTTTCCGGTTTGCGTCCATATGGGGTGCAGCCTAGCATGATTCTGCGCTATGCAGGGGTGCGGCTTTGGTCGGCGGACCGGAAAAGGGAGAGGGTGGATGCTGGCATTGATGCGATTGCTGATCTTCGGGCTGATCGCTTTGACGGCGCTCTATCTCGGGATTTCCTGGTATTCGCGGTCCGTGCGGCGCAAGAAAATGGAGCGGGATTGGCAAGAAGCGGGTCGTCCCGGCGACCGGGATGCCTATATAGAGGCCGGGATGGTGCAGTATGAGCAATCGTTGCGCAAGCGGCTGATCTGGCTGGTCTATATCATTCCGGTGACGCTGATCTGCGTCACCATCTATGTCACGAATTTCATGTAAGGGGGCCACGCATGGTCTATGTCAAATGGGTGTTCTGGGGCGTGTTCTGGACGGCGGTGATCGCCTTTCTGCACTATACGCTGCCGCAGCATGACGTGGTGCGGATCACCGACACCTATGAAAAACGGGTCAATCCGGGCGACAATGCGCTGTTCTGGTCGAATGCCGATACTGGCGAGGATCCGACGGCGACCGAGCGCGACGTTTTCTTCATCCAGACCTTTCAGGGCAACGACAAGCCGATGATCTATCGCAACGAGGATACCGGCTGGGGCTGGCCGCCATATTTCAAGTTCGATACCGCCAATCTTCAGGCGCAGGCGTCGGACATGATGTCCAAGAAGAATGCCGAGACCTCGCAATGGGTGGTGGTGCGTCATTACGGGTGGCGCAATGAGCTGTTCTCGATCTACCCCAATGCGGTGAGCATCCGCGCGGCCACCGGCCCGGACGAGCAGATCATACCGTGGGTCAAGATCGTGGTGCTGGTGCTGCTGGCGGCGCTGTTCTGGGCCATTCGCGTGCGCTGGATCCGGTTTCGCGAGCGCCGGATCGAGCCGGTGGTGGATGAATGGAGCGAGAGCGCCCGGTAGCGTGGTGCGAGGCGTGGCCTGATACGGTCGCGGCGTGATGGAATTTTGAAAAAATTCCGATCAAGAAAGTTTTGAACTTTCCTGGTCCGTAACCGGGCTTTGCGCAGATGATCTTGCGCACCGGGTCACGCATCGCCGCGCTTTCATGCGCGCGGGTTTTCTGCCGCTTGCTCTGCTTCGATGCGCTGACGTTCGGCGTCGCTTTCATAGCTGGCCCAGGGCCGGTCGGTGCCGGTGGGTGGCAGGTCGGCGGGTTTGTGCAGCAGGTGCAGATGCGTCTTGGCGATGAAATGCCCGGTGATCGGTGCCGTCAGGAACAAAAACAGCGTGATCATCAATTCGTGGAACGAGAAATTCCCCACGACGAAGTAGAAATAGAGCATTGAGGCGATGAGCGCGCCACCGACCCCGAGCGTCGTCGCCTTGGTCGGCGCATGCAGGCGCATCATCGGGTCGGGCAGCTTGATCAGGCCGAACGAGCCGACCAGCCCGAAAATGCCGCTGATCACCAGACAGGCGGAAATGAGGATGTCGATGAGCATGATCTTTCCCCCTTATTCGATGATGTCGCCGCGCAGCAGGAAGCGCGTGTAGGAGACGGTGGAGATGAAGCCGGTCATGGCGATGATCATCGAGGCCTCGAAATAGACCGTCGTGCCCTTGTGGATGCCATAGAGCGCCAGCAGCGCGATGGCGTTCACCACCATCGTGTCGAGCGCGAGGATACGGTCACCGACGGCAGGCGCGCTGATCACGCGGTAGATGTTCATCAGGAGGCCGAGGCCGAAACAGGCGAAGGCGAAATAGAGCGCGTATTCGATCATTCGAAAATCTCCTTCAGCCGGGCCTCGTAGCGGGTCTTGATCTCGTCGCGCACGGCGTCAGGGTCGGGCGCGTCGAGGCAATGCACCAGCAGGCTGCGCCCGTCGGCGGCGACATCGCTCGATACCGTGCCGGGGGTCATGGTGATGGTGCCTGCCAGCACGGTGATTGCCTCGGGGGTGCGCAACTCGAGCGGGATGGAAATCCACGCCGGTTTGGTGTTGGCGTTGGTTTTGAAAAGGATCACATAGGCGACCTGCACATTGGCCACGCAGATATCCCAGAGCACGACCAGCACGTATTCCACGATGCGCGGCGCGCTGCGCAGCTTGGGCCGGTTGGGCCAGTAGGGCGAGGTGATGACCGGGATGATCAGGGCCAGAATTGTGCCGAGCAGCAGGTTGCCAAGGGTCAGCTTGTTGACCAGCATTTGCCAGACCACAATCAGCGTGAGCGTGAGGAAGGGATGGGGCAGAAGTTTGCGGAGCATCGTCTTGTCCCTCCTCAGTTTGTGCCGAGCACGGCGGCGATATAGCCATCCGGTGCATGCAGTTGCGTGGCCGTCGCGTCGATATAGCCCATCATCGGACCGGCGAGGACCGACAGCGCGATGATCACCCCCAGCATCGCGCAGACCGCCACAATCGGCAATGCGGGTTGCGGGGCGGGGGCCTCTTGCGGGGCGTCATCCGTCGCAGGGGCGAGGTTCCAGAACACCATGCTGCCCGCCTGCGCAAAGCCCAGCACCGCGACGAGCGAGGTGGCGAGGATCACTGCCCAGATCAGCCAGACCTCGGCCATGTCGCGCACCGCGTCGAGCACCAAGAGCTTGCCGATGAAGCCCGAGAGCGGCGGCATGCCCGCCGATGCAATCGCCGCGCCGAAGAACAGCGCCGCGATGAGCCCGTGATGTGCCATGCGCGGGCCGGGCCGCAGCGCGCCGCCCATATCCCCACGCCGTTCGCGTACCAGATCGACCACGAGAAACAAAAGCGCCGCCGCGAAGGTGGAATGCAGCATGTAATAGATCGCCGCCGCCGTCGTCTCGGGGCGGAACCCGGCGATGGCGATTAGCAGCGTGCCCATCGAGCCGATGGAGGCGAAGGCGGCGAGCCGACCCAGACGCTTGGCCCCGAGAACGCCGATCATCCCCGCAGCGATGGTGATGAGGGCCGCGTAGATCATCATATTGTCGATGAGTTCCGCCGTGGCGCCCAGATCGGGGCCGAAGACCAGCGTGTACATCCGCAGGATCGCATAGGCCCCGACCTTGGTCATGATCGCAAAGAGCGCGGCCACCGGGGCGGGGGCCTCGGCATAGGTTTCGGGCAGCCAGAAATGCAGCGGCAAGAGCGCGGCCTTGATCGCGAAGACCAGAAACAGCAGCATCGCGCCGACACGGAGGAGCGCGCTGTCCTCGACCGGGATTTCCGCCGCACGCACTGCCAGATCGGCCATGTTGAGCGTGCCAGTCACCGCGTAAAGCGTGCCGAGCGCAAAGAGAAAGAGGGTGGAGCCCAGCAGGTTGTAGATGACGTATTGTACCCCTGCCTTGAGCCGGCGCGCCCCGCCTGCGTGGATCATCAGCCCGTAAGAGGCGATCAGCAGCACCTCGAAGAACACGAAGAGGTTGAAGGCGTCGCCGGTCAGGAAGGCGCCGAAAATGCCCATCAGCTGAAACTGGAACAGCGGATGGAAATTGTTGCCGCGCTGATCCCAGCCCGAGCCGATGGCGTAGAGCAGCACCAGCCCGGCGAGCACCGCCGTCAGCAGCACCATCAGCGCCGACAGGCGATCCAGCACCAGCACGATGCCGAAGGGGGCAGGCCAGTTGCCCAGCTCATAAACCTCGATGGCACCCGTGGCCGCGTGCAGCGTCAGGCCAAGCGCCACCGCCAGCACCGCCACCACGCCCGCCAGCGAGAACACCCGCTGCAACAGCGGATGGTGCCGCATGGTCAGGGTCTGCACCGCCGCGAGCACCGCCGGAAGAAGAACAGGGGCGATAATCCAGTGGTTCATGCCTTATTCTCCTGATCGGGCGCGGCGCTGTCGTCCATGTTCACGCTGTCCTCGCGGCCCGAGAGGTAGGCCCCGAGGGCCAGCATCACCACCACCGCCGTCATCCCGAAGGAGATCACGATGGCCGTAAGCACCAGCGCCTGCGGCAGTGGGTCGGTATAGGTCTCGACCCCCTTGCGCAGCACCGGGGGCAGGTTGATCGCCAGCCGCCCCGCGCCGAAGAGAAAGAGATTGACCGCGTAGGTCAGCAGCGAGATCCCGATGATCACCGGAAAGCTGCGCAGGCGCAGCACGAGGTAGATACCGGCGGCGGTGAGAAGCCCGATGGCTGTTGCGAACAGAAGTTCCATGTCAGGCCTCTCCCTCTTTCGGTGCGTCTTCGCGCGCCGGGTTGATATCCATCGGGAAGACGTTGACCGTCTCGCCCGAGCGGCGTGCCATGCTCGACAGGCTGTTGAGCGCGAGCATCACCGCGCCCACCACCGTCAGGAACACGCCCACGTCAAAGGCCATGGCGGTGGCCCATTCGAATTCCTCGATGGGCGGGAAATGCAGATAGCCGTAATCCGAGGTCAGGAAGGGCCGCCCGTTGAGCCATGCGCCGATGCCGGTCACGCTGGCGATCAGCACGCCAAAGCCGATGGTGGCGTGATAGGTCACGCGCTGCCGGTCTTCGGCCCAGGCAAAGCCCGAGGCCATGTATTGCATCAGGAACGCGATGGCGACGATCAGACCGGCGATGAAGCCGCCGCCGGGCTCGTTATGGCCGCGCAGGAAGATGAAGGCCCCGACCATCAGCGCAATCGGCATCATCACGCGGGTCGCGACCACCATCATCAGCGGGTGCCGGTCGCCCGCCTCGGCATAGCGATGCGCGTCCCAATTGGCGAGCCAGCGCCCACCGGGCCCCTTGAGCACGGTCTCGGTCAGCGCGTAGATCACCAGCGCCGCGATTCCCAGAACGATGATCTCGCCATAGGTGTCAAAGCCCCGGAAGTCCACGAGGATCACGTTGACCACGTTGGTGCCACCGCCGCCCTTGTAGGAGTTGGCGAGGTGGAAGGCCGAGATGCTCTCTTGGGCGAAGTCACGCACGAGGATGGCATAGGTCAGGCCGGTGACCGCCACGCCGCCGACAATGGCGATGCCTGCGTCACGCAGTCGGCGGGCCGGGCTGCTCTCGGCAGGCGTCTCGCGCGGCAGGAAGTTCAGGGCCAGAAGGAGCAGGATGATCGTCACCACCTCGACCGAGATCTGCGTCAGCGCAAGATCAGGAGCGGAGAAGTAGACGAAGCCGAGCGAGACCATCAGCCCGACGATCCCCATCAGCACCAGCGCGAGGAAGCGGTTGCGGTGGAAGGCCACGAGGCAGATCGTGGCCAGCACCAGCAGCAGCCAGCCAATCGCCGGGATGATGGTGATCGGCAGCGCCTCGCGCGTCGGGCCGAGCGCGTTGCCGCCGGACCATGCCAACGCACCGGCGGCGATGACCGCGATGGCGAAGACGGCGGCGTTGCGGGTGAGCGCGCCGTTGTGGATACCGTCGGTCAGCGCGTTGGACAGGGATGTGGCGGCGCGCGTCACGGCGTCGAACATCACCTTGGCCTCGGGGCGCGGCGTGGCGTTCCACATCCGCATCAGGGGGGCGTGCAAGGTGAGCAGGAGCGCGCCGCCCAGAACCGCGATCACCGACATCCAGAAGGCGGGCACCAGCCCGTGCCAGTGGTAGATTTTCACATAAGGATCCGCCTGCGTCACCGCCTGCGCCGTCACCTTCACCAGATCGCCCGCGAAGGTCATCGGCATGAACCCAATCAGGATGACCAGCACCGTCAGGAAGGCCGGGGCCGCCCACATGCCGAAACCGGGGTCATGCGGCTTGGCGGGGTAATCGCTGCGTTCCTTGCCGAGGAACACATGCGCGATGTAGCGAAACGAGTAGGCCACCGAGAAGAGCGCGCCGAGCGTCGCAACCGCGCCCATTAGCCAATGTGGCCCGATCCAGTGGGTATGCGCCACCTCTTCCAGCATCATTTCCTTGGAGAGGAATCCGTTGAGCGGCGGAATGCCCGCCATGGAGAGCGCCGCGATGGTGGCGATGGTGAAGGTGATCGGCATCAGGTGCCGCAACCCGCCAAGCCGTTTGATATCGCGGGTATGGGCCTCGTGGTCGATAATGCCCGCGGTCATGAAGAGCGCTGCCTTGAACGTCGCGTGGTTGATGATGTGAAACACCGCCACGACCGCCGCCGCCTTGGTGCCGAGACCCAGTAGCATGGTGATGAGGCCGAGGTGGCTGACCGTGGAGAACGCGAGCAGCGCCTTGAGATCATCCTTGAAGAGCGCGATCTTGGCCGCCATCACCATGGTGATGAGGCCGGTCGAGGCCACGATCCAGAACCATTCCGGCGTGCCCGCCAGCACCGGCCACATCCGCGCCATCAGAAAGAGCCCTGCCTTCACCATCGTGGCCGAGTGCAGGTAGGCCGAGACGGGGGTGGGCGCGGCCATGGCGTGCGGCAGCCAGAAATGGAACGGGAACTGCGCCGATTTGGTGAAACAGCCCAAGAGGATCAGGATCAGCGCGGGCAGGTAGAGCGGGCTGGCCTGAATCGCCTCTTTCTGCGTCAGGATCACGCTCAGGTCATAGCTGCCCGCGATATTGCCGAGGATCAGCATGCCCCCGATCATCGCAAGACCGCCGAGGCCGGTGACAGTCAGCGCCATGCGCGCGCCCTGCCGCCCCTCGGGCAGATGCTTCCAATAGCCGATCAGCAGGAAGGACGATAGCGAGGTCAGCTCCCAGAAGACCAGCAAAAGCAGGATGTTGTCGCTGAGGACGATCCCCACCATCGCGCCCTGAAAGAGCAGAAGGTAAGTGTAGAACTGCCCCATCGGGTCCTCTCGCGACAGGTAGAACCGCGCGTAGAGGATTATCAGCAGGCCGATGCCGAGGATCAGCCCGGCAAAGAGCAGCCCCAGCCCGTCGAGCATGAAATTGACGTTGAGGCCAAGCGAGGGCAGCCAGTCGATGCCAAAGGTCAGAACCTCGCCACGCATCACGGCGGGGGCGCAGAGCAGCAGCAGGATCAAGGCGAGGATCGTGGCAGACGCGGTGAAGGCAGCGCATGTGTTGCGGCCCGCCTGGATCATCAAACCCGGAAAGAGCGCGCCCAAGAATGGCAATGCCGCGATGATCGGCAAATAGATTGCGGCACTGTCCATGCGTGTCCTGCCCCCTGTCCCGTCCCTGTGGCCCGGTTTGCACTGCCCCCATCACTGGGCACAGGCCAAGCCATCTCGATTAACCATCGGTAATATATTGATGCCCTTGCCCGCAACAACCCGAATCCGGTCGATTTCAGGTTTATGCGTTGCAAAACGCATGCCGACTGCGTGGTCAGGGGCTTTGAGGATCGCATCGCCCGCCGCTGTAACAGGTCTCCACCCGGCGCAGGGTTTCCGGCGTGGGGTCTGCAAAGCCCATGCCGCCGCAGGGGTCGAGTGCGAGCAGGTAACCGTCCTGCGTGCGTTGCAGAAAGGCGAGATAGGAGGTGCCGGGGATGGCGCCCGCGCACCACGGCCCGAAACACTGGGCATCGAGGGTTATGGCGCGATCAAACCGCAGGTCGAACCCGGTCTTGGTGAGGGCATGCCCGGTCATGCGCGCCGGGATCAGGGTATGCGGCGGGCTCGCCGCCTGATCCTGCCAGTCTGTGCGCGGCAGGGCGTCAGCGTCGAACTCCAGCCGCGCATGCACCACGATATAAGCCTCTTCCGCCTCGGCCGCCTGCTGATAGGTCCGGGCCACATCAGGCGGCAGGCAGGTCAGCGCGAGCGCCGGGCCGGTGAGCGCGCAAAGCAGGGTGAAGAGCGCGACGCGGATCACAGGAGCGCCTCGAATTCGTCAAGCACCGACGTGTAGACCGCGCGTTTGAACGGCACGATATTCGCCACCAGATCAGCGGGTGGCAACCAGCGCCATTCGGAAAATTCCGGGTGATCTGTGGCGATGTTCACATCCGTGTCCTGCCCCAGAAAGCGCATAAGCACCCATTTCTGCTGTTGCCCCCGATAGCGCCCCTTCCAGATGCGCGGCACGAGGTCATGCGGCAGATCGTAGTAAAGCCACCCCTCGGCCTCGGCCTCGATCCGGACCTTGTCGGCGGTGACGCCGGTTTCTTCCCAGAGCTCGCGCAGGGCGGCCTGTTGCGGGGTCTCGCCGGGGTCAATGCCGCCCTGCGGCATCTGCCAGGCGGGGGCGTCATTGTCGATGCGCTGCCCGACAAAGACATGGCCCGCGCGGTTCACGAGCATCACGCCGACACAGGCGCGGTAGGGCAGTTTGGCGATCTCTTCGGGGGTCATGGCGGGCCTTTCCTGAGCGCGCAAACCCTGCTTTGTCCTGCGCGGCGCGTCAAGCGGGCAGAGCGTCGGAGTTGACATTTACGGCACGCGGGACACCCTGTCGCGGGAACCACGCCGCAGGAGGAAAAACACCAATGGCTGACAAACCCGTGCTTTATGGCTTCGATGGCTCGACCTATGTGCGCACGGTGCGCATGGTGCTGGCCGACAAGGGCATCGACTACGATCAGGTGCCGGTCAATGTGCTGGAAGGCGAGCCGCGCCAGCCCGAGCATCTGGCGCGGCATCCGTTCGGCAAGGTGCCGGTGCTGGATATCGACGGGCTGCGCATTCGCGAGACCGATGCGATCTGCCGGTATCTGGAGGATATCGCGCCCGAACCGGCGCTGACACCCAAGGATGCCAAGGCCCGCGCGCGGATGAACGAGGCGATCGGCCTGATCGGCAGCTATGGCTACGGTGCCCTCGTCGGTGTGGCGGGCTATCATCTGTTTCCCGATCTTATCGGCGGGCAGGACGAGGACGCGCGCAAGCAGGCGATCGCCGATTCCAAGACGTTGTTGCAGCTGTTGATGGACAACGGCGACGGGGCGAAGTGGCTGGCGGGTGATGCGCCGACGCTGGCCGATTACTTTCTTGGGCCGATCCTGTTCTACGTTTCGCTCACGCCGGACGCCGACGCGGTGATGAGCGTACCGGGCGTGAAGGAGTGGTTCGAGGCGATGCAAAGCCTTGAAACCTTTGCCAAAACCGAGCCCGATCTGGGCTAGGGCCGGGTCAGTCGCGTTCGCGGCTGCGCCCGGTCAGGCGGCCGATCAGGAAAGACGTGCGCGGCGACCAGATATAGGCCGTGCGGGTTTCGGCGCCGGGGCGGGCCCGCATGCGGATCAGGCCGAAAATCACCAGCACAGCATGGCCTGCGGCGATCATCACAAACATCGCGGCGGGGCCGTAGACCTCGATCAGAGTGGAGGCCATGAGGGGGGCGGCGATGGCGCCGACGGCGAAGAAGAACATCAGCGCCGCCGACAGCTCCACCCGTTCGGAGGCGTCGGCGAAATCATGGGCGTGGGCGGCGCTGACCGAGTAGATCGGAAAGGTGGTCATGCCGAAGAAGAACGCCGTCATCAGGATGCCGAAGGTCTCGAGGTTATGGGTCATGGCGGTGGTGAGGCTCGACAGGATCGCGGCGAGCGAGAGTCCGATCAGAACCCACCTGCGATCATAGCGGTCGGCGAGCCAGCCGACGGGGTATTGCGCGACCGCGCCGCCCAGCACGAAGACCGCCAGAAAGCCCGCGATCTGGTCGATGGCGAGGCCGACCTGTCCGCCGTAGAGCGGCCCCACCATGCGGAACGAGGCCGAGGACAAAGCGGCCACCAGAACGCCTGCGGCGGCGAGCGGTGAGCAGGCGATCAGCAGCATCGGACGCAGGCGCGGAGCGGCGGGGGTTTCGGGCTCTCTGAGGCGCGAGAGGGTGAGCGGCAGAAGGGCCGCGCAGCACAAGAGCGCCAGCAGGTTGTAGGAGACGTAAGACGCTGGTGCCAATACGGAAATCAGCATTTGCGCGGCGAGGGATGCGCCCATGTCCACCACCCGGTAGACCCCCATGGTGCGGCCCCGGGTCTGGTTGGTGACCTTGGCCTGCAACCATGCCTCGATCACCGTGTAACAGCCCGCGACGCAGAGACCCGAGGCGACCCGCATCAGCGACCAGGCATAGGGGTCGATCACCAGCATATGGGCCAGCAGACCGATCGCGCCCATGGCGGTGAAGGCGGCGAATGCGCGGCTGTGACCGATCGAGCCCATCAGGCGCGGGGCGACCCAGCAGCCGATGAAAAACCCCACGAAATGGGCCGATCCGAGCAGGCCGATCTGGGCTGTGGAGAAGTCCAGGGCAAGGCCCGAGAGGGCATCGAGCGGACCCACCCCGCCGGTGGAAAGCTGGAGCAGAATGACCGACAGGAAGAGGGCCGCGAAGGAAATCATCAGGCGCATGGTGGGGCCAGAATGGCAGGATGCGTGGGGCGGGACCACATGTTTTCGACATGGCGGTGTCGGTTTCGGGCCAGGGGCCGCGAATCACGGTTAACGCCCGGAAATTCCTGAGTTTTGACAGGCTGTATCGCGTCGGTATCGCGTCGGTATTCCGTCGGTGCGGATTTCGGGGGGGGGTGGGGTTAATGGGGCGTGCGGTGGGGGCGGCGCGAGTCCCGGGGCAGGAAATCGTAGGATGGGTGAAACCCACGCGGATCGACTGGGCAGGGTTGTATTTGCTATTCACAATTCCACCATAGCCTTTTGTTCGGATTTGGCGCATGTTACCGGCGTTGGTCGTATTGAGATTGAGACGTCACCGGAGTTTTCATGGCGAAGTATTCTAACCCGATCTTATTCTCTTCGTACTTTGGCATTGATCCGGATGAGCTGGACAAGGCAAATTTATTAGATCCGTTTATTAATGTGGACTTGGAGCTTTTCATTGACCCAGTTTTGCTCGAGAAGTGCTCCTATGAGGAAATCTCTAAAGAGGCGGTTGGAGATTTTCGAAAACACTTCACCAACGTAATTCGGCTTCTAACAATCTCTGAAAACGAGGGCGATGCTGCATGGAAGGGCGCAGAAAAACTTCTGAAGCTAGAAGAACCTTCGGAAAATGGACTAGGATACGGTGGTTCAAGCAGGTCAGGCAGTTCCCGATCCTACGAGATTAAGCAGTCAATTCTCAGAACCTCGGCAGAGATTATTAGGTTGGGTGCAAAAGACCCGGACATGATCTCTCTAATGGGTTTTTTTGAAGAGGGCGTTGGCCCCGACACCATTAGCGATTTTACCACTTGGGTCATTTTTTCGAGGCTTGCAGGAATCACTAGGGACTTTGTGAACGCACGAATGTGAAAACGCAAATAATTGACGTAAACAGCAAGGTGGAACTTCCTACTTACGATGACGGAAGTGGGAAACTCAGGCCATTCTTACTGGTTCCAAGAGATATTGTTCGTGATCTACCTATCGCAAATGATTGGTCGGATGTTCAGGCGGCCGCCATGTTAAACGATCAAATTCGAGCGCGAGTTAGTCAGATGCTCGCGGGGATAGCAACACCAACCGTCACCGAATATAAGGAAGCTTTGCGGAGTGCAGCACTAAGTTCTTCTGACGCTTTCAGCCACTTTCTTGCATCTGTCATGGCCAACGCTAAAGCCTACGACGCTGATGAAGACATTCTAGGTTATTTTCGCCTGCGGCAGTTAATGTTGCAAGACAAAGCAAGATTCGAAGTGAAATCAAACGTTGATTTAACTAAGGGTCCTGAGGCAATCCGAGAGGTCGTGCTAGAAGCGATCGAGATGTTCAAAAAGCACGTTGAAGTTGGCGATCTCTGGAAGGAGTTATGGTCTGGAGATAAACCCAAACTTGAGCGGGCTTCGCAGATCATTTTTCAACTCGCTGCAGATGCATTTTGTAAGGCTAACAACATTGATATGTCACCCGAGGCGAACATGGGGGGAGGACCTGTCGATTTCAAATTCTCGTCCGGCTATGAGGCGAATGTTCTCGTAGAATTGAGGAGAGATATCGGCAAAGTTAAGCATGGTTACGAGGTTCAGCTTGAGCACTACAAAAAGGCAAATCATAGCTTCTTTGGCATCTTCGTGGTCATTGACTACGGAAAGTTGGGAGGCAAACTCGAAAAAATTCAAAAGATTAGAAATGAGCGAATTGCGTCAGGTCAACGCGCGTCCGACATCATTGTTATTGATGCGACACCCAAAGAATCCGCTAGCAAGAAACTCATATAGCTGAATTTATTGCGCACTGGCAGTCTGGATTGTGATGCGAGGTGCCGCGAACCTCCGTTGCTCCTTATCAACATGATTGTGCCCTCTTCTCCCACGCCACCGTATTGGCTAATTCGCCCTCGTTGCAGGTGTATAATGCCCTACCTCTCAATCCGCACCACGATCCGCAGGTCTATGAGTGGCCCCACGAGGTCGGCAAAGCCGGAGGCGCCGAAGGCGTGGCGGTCGATCTGGCCGGTCAGTAGCACGGTGAGGTGGTCGAGGTCGCGGGCCTCGGTGCCGCGCTGGCGGTAGAGGCCGGCGTCGAGGGTGATCGGGCGGGTCACGCCGCGCAGGGTGACGCGGCCTTCGATCCGGGCGGCCTGCAGGGTGCCGGTGATGCGGGTGGAGCGGAAGGTGATCAGGGGGTGGCGCGCGGTGTCGAGCACCTGGGGCCCGCGCATCGCCTCGGTCGCGAAGAACACGCCCGCGCGGGCCGCGCTCGCGTCGAGCGTGACGGTGACGCGGCTGGCGGAGGGATTGGCAAGGTCGATCCACATTTCGGCGGCGCGCACCGGCATGGTGCCCGCCGTTTCCGCCTGCCCGAGCCGGTAGGTGAAGCCCACCGAGGAGCGTTCGGTGTCGAGCCGGTAGGCCTCGGGCGCGGCGGCGGCCTGTGTGGCGATCAGGCAAAGGGCGAGGGCGAGACGGCGGATCATGTCCCGGTATACGCGCGGCGGCGGGGGGCGGATGTCACGTTTGCTTGAGCGCCCATGCGCCGGGCTGGCCCGAGAGGTGCCATGCGGCGGGCGGGGCGTCGCGGGCGCGGCGGCGTTCCAGATGCCAGCGGTCGGTGTCGAGGTCATGCGCGGGGGCCATGTGCCAGCGGCTCTCGACCCCCGGTGCGCCGCCGTTGCCCGGTGTCAGGATCAGGCCGAGGGGGCGGTGGTGGCCGCGCGTGGCGCCTTCTTCGGCGGCCAGATGCAGGCGGCGCACGGGGGTGAGGCCGGGGGGTGCTGGCAGGTCGGCGATGACGAGGGGGGTGGCGCCGCTGCGCAGCGCCTCTTCCATGCACCAGAGCAGATCCTCGCGGCGCTGGGGCGTGGCGAAGAGCAGGCGGTCGGGGCCGTTGTCGGGGCCGGTGAGGGGGCAGGCGCCTTCGGGGTTGAGGCGGTCGGTGGCCCATGCGGGGGTGATCCAGAGCACCGGGCCGCGTGTGGCCCCGATGAGCAGGGCGGCGAGGCTGTGACGGGCGGGGCCGCAGCCCTCGTGCAGGCGGGCCTGGGTGAAGGGCAGCGTGCCCAGCAGGCGCAGGGCCGGGCGCGGGCAGTGCTGCTGGCGGGTGAGGAGCGGGGCGGTCATGGGGGAGAGTGTAGCGTGTTCGCGGAATGTTCTCAAGTTGGGGGTGGGGAATGGCCTGGAGCTGACATTGATGTGAGCCGCGCATCGACGGGCCGCGGTGTGGCGATCCAACATCTGTTTGGCAGTGCTTTATGCCAGCCAAGCCCGAAAAACATCAGAGCGCAGAGCAGGTTGCAGCCAAATCGCCGCGCCTGGGGGCGGCACGGCGATGCGCGGCGGCCTTCGGCCGCGTTTCGCGCAGGTGCGTCAATCGGATGTCTGATCCAGACCGCCCCCGCCCTAGCGCATCCAGAAGCCGTTGCGCTTGATCATGTTGCGGATCGCCTGTTCGCGGCGGGGCAGGTTGTCCTGGTCGAAGAGCGCGCGCACCTTGGCGCCGCGCCCCTGGTAGATCATCCGCTTGATGGCGTCATATTCCTTGAGCGCCTTCTTGGTCCGGTGCGGGGCGGTCACCTCTTCCAGCACGGCGATGACGTGGTCGCTCTCGCGGGCGTAGAGCAGGGGCAGGGTGCGGTAATGGCAGGTGATGTCGCCGTCGAGCAGCCCCTCGGGCAGGGTGTCGCGGCCGCCGCCAAGGGCGTGGATCACCAGTGGCAGCGCCACCTGATCGAGCCACGGATTGAGCGACTGGCACACCAGTTCGGGGGGCGCGTCGTCGCGGATGGCGAGGGCATAGTCGAGGAAGCGCTGCCCGAAGACCTGCGGGCAGGTGTAGAAGAAGAAGCCCGCGTTGAAGTAGAGGTACCGCTTCCAGTATTCGTCGGGCTGGGAGAGGTCGAGCGAGGTTTCGAAATCGAGACCGAACCAGTCGTAGAGCGATTTCCAGATCTTCGTGTAGCCGGGGCCGTAAAGTTCCGGCTCGGGCCAGGTGCCGCTGCGGCGCAGCGACGCGGTGGGCCGGGTGAAATCGAAGGGCACCCGGCTCAGGTCGCCGGTGATCAGCGTGTCGGTGTCGAAGAATACGAAGGGCGCACCCTCGGGCAGGGCGAAAAGCGCCTCGATCTTGTTGCCATAGGGGTAGGCATGGCCGAAATGACGGCTCTCGAAGGGCAGGATCTCGGCCCCCAGATCGTCGAGCCGGGCGCGGATTTCGGCGCTTTTCATGCGGGGGTCATTGGGCCAGAGCGGGCCCGGTTGCGGTTCCGCTATGAGGAGCCGCCCGGCAAATTCCGGTGACATGGCGCGCAATGACGCGGCGAAGATCAGCGCCTCGTATTCGAGCCGTCCGCCCTGAGCGACGATCACGATGTTGAAATCTGCCTGTTGCGTGCCGCGTTCGGCCATGCCCGTGCCCCTGCGTTTTGCGCCGCAGTATAGGCGGTTTACGGGACGAGCCAAAAGGGGGAAAGTGGTGGGCGACCTAGGAATCGAACCTAGCGTGCGTCTCCGCGAGGGAGTTACAGTCCCCTGCCACACCTTGCGGCCTGTCGCCCACTTGCCCGGTGCGCAGCACCTGACGTTGCCCGGTGCTGAGCACCTGACGTGGAGGGCTGATTACTAGCGGCCCGCGCAGGCGTCAACCGGAAAATCGCTTGCACATAAGCGCGCTCCGGTGCAGGGTCGCGCGCCTGAAAAGAGGGGTATGAACCCAATGAAAAAACCCCGTTGGGTGATCGAGAAGGAACAGGCGCGGCGGGCCTCTGCGGCCGAGACCGTGTGGCTGTTCGGTCTGCATGCGGTGCGCGATGCGCTGGAGAATCCGCGCCGCGAGAAGCTGCGGCTGATCGTGACGCGCAATGCCGCCGACAAGCTCTCGGAGGCGATTGTCGCGAGCGGGCTGGAGCCGGAAATGGCCGATCCGCGCCGGTTCACCGCGCCGCTCGATCCGGGGTCAGTGCATCAGGGGGCCGCGCTGGAGGTCAAGCCGCTGGACTGGGGGCCGCTGTCGGAGGTCTGTCTGGGCGATGGCGCACAGGCGCCGCGCGTGGTGCTGCTCGACCGGGTGACCGATCCGCATAACGTCGGCGCGATCCTGCGCTCGGCGGAGGTGTTCGGCGCGCGGGCGGTGATCGCGCCGCGCCACCATGCCGCCCCCGAGACCGGGGCGCTGGCCAAGACCGCGAGCGGGGCGCTGGAGCGCCAACCCTATCTGCGGGTGCGCAACCTTGCCGATGCGATCACCGAGTTGCAGGCCATGGGCTATGTCGTGCTGGGGCTGGCCGGTGAGGCCGAGGCGAGCATCGAGAGCGCGCTGGAGGGCCGGCGCGACCGGCCTGTGGCGCTGGTGCTGGGGGCCGAGGGGCCGGGGCTGCGCCCGCGCACGCGCGAGACGGTCGATGCGCTGGTGCGCATCGGGTTCGCCAGTGATTTCGGCTCGCTCAACGTGTCGAACGCGGCGGCGGTGGCGCTTTATGCCGCGCGCGGCTGAGCGCGGGCGGCGGCATCCTCGAACACCGGCAGGAAGCGGCCCTTGATCATCCAGCTGAGGCCGAAGGCGATCAGGCCCGTGGCCTCGAACACGAAGGTCAGGCGCAGGCTGTCCCAGAGTGCGGCAAGGTTCTGGGCGGTGCCGTCGGGGAGTATACCCTGCAAGAGCAGCGCCTTGATCCCGAGCACGGCGACGACCGCGAAGATTAGCTTGCCCAGCACGCGATACCACGCGTTGCGCCGGTCCTTGCGGTTGCCCGCGACCAGCGAGGCGGTGGAATTGGGCCGGGTGAAGACATAGGCTGAGAAATACCCCAGGATCATGAACATCACCCCCGCCGCGCCGAAATGCGCCAGTTGCAGCAAAAGCGGCACATCGGTCCCGATGGGGGCGAAGCTGGCCCAGAAATCATAGCTGATGGTGCCGGTGACGGTGCCGCCGGGCGGGTGAAAGCCCTGTGAGCCCGCCGCATCGGTGAGAAAGACGCGCGCGACCTCGCCGGTATATGTGCAGCCCGAACCGGTGGTCGGCACGAAGGCCACCACCACGCTGGCCGCGCCCGCGAGTTTCAGCAGCATCACGTCATACCAGTGCCAGCCGAGACAGCCTTCGCGCCCCGGTGCGCGGAAGCTGTAGAAGAACATCAGCAGGAGGCCGATGAAGCTGAGCGCGCCGACGAGGATGTCGCCGCCGATGCGGCTGTAATAATAGTGGCTGATCGAGGCGTTGAAACAGGTGTTGGTCAGCACCGAGATCACGGCGAGCGAGAGCGGCAGGCCGAGGGCGACGTAGCCCACGCTAAGATTGATGCGGCGCAGGTCGATATCAAACGGCAGATCGCGGGGGGCTGTGGGCGGCGCGGGCGGGTCTGGCAGGTCGGTCATTGGGTGAAATCCTTTTGCGGAAATGCCACAACCTTACCATGTATCGCGTAACCGGGCGACGGTTTCGTGGGGCGGGCCCTTGGAAACCCCTGTCAATTGACCGATATGGGGCGCATGGGTCACAAGATCGCCACTTGCAATTATTGCGGCACGCGCGCGGCGCTGGTGCTGGACCGGGACCGGCATGAACTGGCCTGTTCCAGCTGTGGTGCGCCGTTGCATGACATGAAGGCGATGCCCAAGGCCAAGATCGAGCGGCCCCGCGCCAACACACGCCCGATGCCGCTGCCCCGGCAGGAGTATCGCGACGACCGCGCCCCTGCGCGTGGCAGGAAAAAGCCCAAGCGGCGCAAGGGCCTGGGGCGGCGGGTGCTGGAGGAAATCTGGGACGTGGTCGAGGATATCTTTGACTGAGGGCGCGGCGTCACCGGTAGTCACAGCTATATTACAATCCCTTTATATTCTGAGAATCGGACCTACATCTGTCCCAGAGACGCCGATCCGGAACCTCGGCGTCTCATATCACTGTCCCTCGTTCCGCGACTGGCGCCCAAGTGTTTACTTGGGCGCTTTTTTCTTGGCGCGCTTCGTGCTTGAGTGGTCGCCATGAGCGAAGATTACAGTGATTCCCACCTGCGCGAGATCCTGACCCGCACGCGGCGCGTCGCGGTGGTCGGCGTGTCGATGAACCCGGTGCGCCCGTCCTATTACGTGGCGCGCTACCTGAGCCTGAAGAAATTCGAGGTGGTGCCGGTCAATCCGGGCCATGCCGGGCAGATGCTGTTCGGGCAACGGATCGTGGCGTCGCTGTCCGAGATCGAGGGCGGGGTCGATATGGTCGATATCTTTCGCCGGTCGGAGCATGTACCGCCCATCGTCGATGAGGCGCTGGAGATGTTTCCCGGGTTGCAGACGGTCTGGATGCAGATCGGGGTGGAGCACGCGCAAGCCGCCGCGCGTGCGCGGGCGCGCGGGGTGGATGTGGTGATGAACCGCTGCCCGAAGATCGAGTATCAGCGACTCTTTGGCGAGTTGCGGATGGGCGGCTTCAACACCGGGGTGATCTCATCGAAGCTGTGAGCCGCGGATCTGAATATTTATGGCAAGATGAAGCGGGGGAACGGGCTGGCCTTGGGCCGGGCTTGTGATAGCTAAGGGTCATGACGCTCAATTCCGCCACACCCGCATTCATCGACACCCTGCGCGCGGGCCTGTCCGACGCGAGTTTTCGCGAGGCCGAGCCGCGCTATCTGGAAGAGCCGCGCGGGCGCTGGCAGGGGCAGGGCGTGGTGCTGGCCCCCGATGACGTGGACGGCGTGGCGCATGTGGTGCGCGCCTGTGCCGAGGCGGGGGTGCCGGTGGTGCCTTATGGCGGCGGCACGGGATTGGTCGGCGGGCAGATCGCGCCCGATGGCCCGGTGCCGGTGATCCTGAGCCTTGAGCGGATGCGCGCAGTGCGCGGCATCTGGCCCGAGGAAAACGTGATGGTCGTCGAGGCGGGGGCGATCCTGCAGGATATTCACGACGCGGCGGAGGCGGCCGGGCGGCTCTTTCCGCTGAGCATCGCCGCCAAGGGATCGGCGCGGTTGGGCGGCCTGTTGGGGACCAATGCGGGCGGGGTGAACGTGCTGCGCTATGGCAATGCGCGCGATCTATGCCTGGGGCTGGAGGCGGTGCTGCCTGATGGGCGGATCTGGCACGGGCTGAAGCGGCTGCGCAAGGACAATACCGGCTACGATCTGCGCAACCTGCTGATCGGATCGGAGGGCACGCTGGGGGTGATCACCGCCGCCGCGCTCAAGCTCTATCCGCGCGCCCATGGCGAGGGCACGGCGCTGATGGTGGTGGAGGGGCCGCGCGCGGCGCTCGACCTCTTGGCATTGGCGCGCGATCATCTGGGCGAGGGCGTGAGCGCCTTCGAGATCATGCATCGGCAGGGGCTGGAATTCCTGGCCGAGACGCTGCCGGAGATCCGTCAGCCGTTCGATGAGATGCCCGAGTGGTTCGTGCTGATTGACGTGGGGTTGGCGCGGGGGCTTGATCCCGCGGCGGCGCTGGAGGCGCTTTTTGCCGAAGCGTTCGAGGCGGGGCTGGTGAGCGATGGCATGATCGCGCAATCCGAGGCGCAGCGGCATGCGTTCTGGGAGGTGCGCGAGCAGATCCCCGAGGCGAACCGGCGGATCGGATCGGTCAGTTCGCACGACATATCATTGCCGATGTCGGAGGTCCCGGCGTTCATCACGCGAGGGGCCGGGGTGATCGCGGGGATCGGCGAGTTCCGGATCAACTGTTTCGGGCATCTGGGCGACGGTAACCTGCATTACAACGTCTTTCCCATGCCCGGGCGCGCCCGCGCCGATCATGTGGCCGAGCGCGACGCGATCAAGCGGGCGGTGCATGATCTGGTGCACGAGATGGGCGGGTCGGTCAGTGCCGAACACGGGATCGGGCGGCTCAAGGTCGAGGATCTGGAACGCTATGGCGATCCGGTGAAACTGGATGCGATGCGCAGCATCAAGGCGGCGCTCGATCCGCAAGGGATCATGAACCCGGGGGCGGTGCTGGCGCGCTGAAATCGGCGTTCGTGTCGGGCCGCAGGATGATGCAGGTGGTGGAGCCGGTGGCGTAGAGCTTGCCATCCTCGACGCCGCGCAATCCGCCGGTGGCGACGCCCGTTGAGCGGCCGCGATGCTGCACGGTGCCGATGGCGCGGACCGCGCGGCCCATGGGAAGGGCGCGGGTGATGTTGGTCTTGAATTCCAGCGTCGTGTAAATCTCGCCGCGCGCCAGTTCGGTCATCACCGCGCAGCCCATGCAACTGTCGAGGATCGCGCCATACCAGCCGCCATGCACGCCGCGCATCGGGTTGAGCGCGGCAAAGGTCGGCGTGCCCTCGAAGACGACGCAGCCCGGCTCGGCCACTACGGGGTGAAACCCCAGGGTCGCGCCGATGGGCGGGCCGGGCAGGGTGCCCGCGATCATGTCGCGCATGAAGTCGAGCCCGGAGCGCGACAAGAGCGCTGCCATGTCGGGAAGATCGTCGAGCGATGTGGCGTGATCCGGCATGGTGGTCCCCCAAGGCGCGTGCGCGGGCAGGCTATGCCGCGCCGCGCCGGGGGGCAAGCCGTCAGGCCACGTCGCGCAGCGTGACGCGGGGTGTGACGCCCAGGGCGTGGCACACATCGCGGGTCAGTTCGGGACGATTGAGCGTGTAGAAATGCAGGTCTTCCACCCCGCCCTCGATCAGGTCGCTGCATAGCTCTGTGGCCAGCGCCGTGGCGAGCAGGTCGTGACGGTCATCGCGGATCGCCTTGTCGAAGCAATCGTCGAGCCAAGCGGGGATCTGCGTGCCGCAGGAGGTGGCGAATTTGCGCGCGCCGGTCCAGTTCTCAATGGGCAGGATGCCGGGGATGATCGGCGCGTCGATGCCCGCCGCGACGCAGGCATCGCGGAAGCGGAAAAAGGTGTCGGCCTCGAAGAAGAACTGGGTGATCGCCTCGGTCGCGCCGGCGTCGATCTTGCGCTTGAGCCAGTCGATATCGGCGCGGCTGTCGGCGGCCTCGGGGTGTTTCTCGGGATAGGCGCCGACGCGGATGGTGAACTTGCCGGTCTCGGCGAGGGCCGAGATCAGCTCGCAGCTGTCAGCAAAGCCTTGCGGATGCGCGGTGAAGCCGGTCGAGCCTTTGGGCGGGTCGCCGCGCAGGGCGACGAGTTCCGTGACACCTGCGGCGGCGAACTGATCGGCGATCTCCAGCGTTTCCTCGCGGCTGGCATCAACACAGGTCAGATGGGCGGCGACGTTGAGGCCGGTGGCCTTGTGCAGCGTGCCCACGGCCTCGCGCGTCAACTCGCGCGTGGTGCCGCCCGCGCCATAGGTGACGGAGACAAAGCGCGGATCGAGCGGCGAGAGGGTGTGGACGGTGTCCCAGAGGCGGAACGACGCCTCGAGCGTCTTGGGCGGGAAGAATTCGAACGAGATGCGCGGCGTTTTCATCGGGATCATCCTGTGAGGAAGCTGGAACTGTCGCCCTCTTGTTGCAGGCGCAGCATTGTGAGACAACTTCATTAAATTCATGGTTTGAATGAGGCGCGCTAATATATGCATATCGAGTTCCGGCATCTCAGGACGATCCGCGCGATACATCAGGCGGGCGGATTGGCGCGCGCGGCGGACCTGCTGCACATTACGCAATCGGCGCTGAGCCATCAGATCAAGGGGTTGGAGGATCAGGCCGGGGTGGAGCTTTTCGTGAGGCGGTCCAAGCCGTTGCGTCTGTCGGCGGCGGGGCAGCGCCTGTTGCGGCTGGCCGAGAAGATCTTGCCCGAGATCGAGGCGCTGGAGCATGAGTTCGAGGGGCTGCGCGAGGGCAGCGCGGGGCGGATGCATATCGCCATCGAGTGCCATGCCTGTTTTGAGTGGCTTTTTCCGGTGCTGGAGCGGTTTCGCAAGACATGGGGTGAGGTGGATGTGGATATCCGGCCCGGCCTCGCGTTTGACGCGCTGCCTGCATTGCAAAAGGAAGAGGTCGATCTGGTGGTGTCGTCGGATCCGGAGGATCTGCCGGGGATCAGCTTCAAGCCGCTCTTCGATTACGAGCCGGTTTTCGTGGCCTCGAGCCAGCATCCGCTGGCGCAGAAGGACTATGTCGAGGCTGGTGACTTTCGCGACGAGGTGCTGATCACCTACCCGGTGGACCGCTCGCGGCTGGATGTGTTCACCGAATTGCTGACGCCCGCCAAGGTGGAGCCGCGCAGCATACGGCAGGTGGAGTTGACGGCGGTGATCTTGCTGTTGGTGGCGTCCAATCGCGGGGTCGCCGTGCTGCCCGACTGGGTGGTGCGCGAGGTCAAGACGAGCACGGATTATGTAACGCGGCCCTTGACGGAAGCTGGCAAGACCAAGCGGCTCTATGCGGCGATCCGCGACGAGGATGCGGACAAGCCCTATATGGCGCATCTCATTCGTCTTGCGCGGGAAATTCCGGTGCGGTTGCAGCGGGGCTAGGGTGGGGGTGTCGGCATGGGGCGGACTTTGGCGGTTTCAGAGATGAGCCGCGCGGTGCCCGACCGCCGGGTGGGCGCAGCAACCTCGGTGGACCGCACTTTATGCCAGCCAAACACCTCCGCGTTATCAATGGCTTGATACATTGCAAAAGCGCCCGCCCGAGGGGGCGGTCGGGCGCTGCGCGGCGGTGCCTGCGGCACCTTGATTCCGCGCATTGGGGATGCACGTGAACGGCAGCAACAGGCCATTCGCGTCGGTCCATCTGGCACGTCGTGTATCTCCCTAGCCGACCTCGTCGCGCAGGGCGCGCAGGTGGTCGGGCAGGGCGCGGGCGCTGATCGCTGCCTCGCGCAGCAGCCCGTCGAAATGCAGCGTCATCGCCTGCACCCGCTCGGTATCGCGAAACACAAGGTAGTTGCGTCCCAGATAGAGCACAGCGAGGAGCGGGCCGAAAATCGTGACTGGCGCGGAATAGAGGCGGCGGGCGTCAAATAGGTAGAGCCGCAGGCCGGGATAGAGCTGGGAGGTCACGGCGATGAAATGGTCGAGCTGGGCGCGGCGGATGTCTTCGGGCAGGTCGCGGTAATAGCCTTCGCCGCGCGCAAAGCTTTCGATCTCGAAGAGCGGCAGGGCGATCTCGTAATCCGAGCGGGCGGCGCGCATCCAGGCCATGCGGTCCTCGGAGGCCCCGATCGCCTGATCAGTGGAGCGGCCAAGGTGGGGCGCGTATTCCCATTGCAGCATGGCGCGGGTCTTGAGCATGTCGGGCAGACCGGCGGGGACGTGGCGGATCTTGTAGCCCGCCGCCTCCTTGTGCCAGGCGAAGATCTGTTCATCGACCAGCGCGCGGGGGGCCTCGGTCAGCGAGAGCGTGTTGGCGAGCATGTCGGCGGCGGTTTCGGGCCGGTCGGTGAGGCCCAGAAGCCAGTCGGCGGAGATGCCCAGCGCGCCCGCGCATTCGCCCACCACCTGCGCATTGGGCAGGCGCGCGCCGGTGCCGGTCAGCAGTTGCGACACGGTGGAGCGGTCCACCCCGATGGCGCGGGCGAGCGCGCTTTGATTGGTGTCGCGCAGGCGCATCGCCTCGGCCAGTCGGGTGCGAAACAGCGTGGCGCGCAGACGTTTGTCGAGTTTTTCATTCATATGGTGATTTAAATCACAAATGCGGAAAAATGTTAACCATTTCCGAAATGGCCGGTCAATCAAATCGAAAGCATTCTCTGCGCATCGTTCAATCAAATGGAGGAGACATGGAGACGCGATTGCGCAGCATCGTGAAGGCGGTGATCTGGAACCTGATCGGGCTTACGGTCATGGCGGTGGTGGGGTTGATCGTCACCGGCTCGCTGACAGCGGGCGGGCTGATGGCGGTGATCAATACCGCGATCGGATTCACTACCTATGTGCTCTACGAACGCGTCTGGTCGCGCATCGGATGGGGCCGCTGTCATGGATGAGGCGCGGCGCGGGGCGGTGGAATGGCCCACCCTGCTGTTGCTGATCGCCTGCTACGCGGTGTGGCTTCTGGGCACGACATGGGGGGCTGCGGTCTGGCTGCCGTTGGGGATCTGTGTCACCGGGGTGGCAATCGCGCTGCAGTCGTCGCTGTGCCACGAGGCGCTGCACGGCCATCCGTTCAGGGCGCGCGTCTGGAACGAGGCGGCGGTCTTTCCCTGCCTGTGCCTGATGATTCCTTATAGGCGATTTCGCGACACCCATCTGGCGCATCACCGGGATGAACATCTGACCGATCCTTATGACGACCCGGAATCGAATTACCTGGACCCGAGCGTGTGGGACCGCCTGCCGGGCTGGGCGCGGGCGGTTCTGCGGGCCAACAACACGCTGGCGGGGCGGATGATCCTGGGGCCGTTTATCGCGCAATGGGCGTTTCTGCGGGCAGACTGGCAGGCGATCCGCGCCGGGGATCGGGGCGTGCGGGAGGCATGGCTGTGGCATGTGCCGCAGGTGGCGGTGGTGCTGGCCTGGGTCTGGGTGGCCGCGATGCCGGTCTGGGGCTACCTGCTGGCGGTGTGGCTGGGGATCGCGCTGTTGAAGATCCGCACCTTTCTGGAGCATCGCGCGCATGCGCGGGCGAGCGGGCGCACCGTGATCGTCGAGGACCGGGGGCCGCTGGCGTTGCTGTTTCTGAACAACAATCTGCATGTGGTGCATCACATGCATCCGGAGGTGTCGTGGTACCGGTTGCCGGGGCTTTATGCGGCGCGACGCGCGCATTACCGGCGGCGCAACGATGGCTATGTCTACCAGTCTTACGGGCAGGTCTTTCGTGACTATCTGTGGCGTGCGAAGGATCCGGTGGCGCATCCGCTGTGGCCGTGGTGGCGGGGGTAGGGGGAGTGGTTGTGGTCTGAAGTTGCCGTTGCCGTGCATCGTCTGCCGCGGTGTGGCGATCCTACGCTGGTTTGGCAGTGCTTTATGCCAGCCAAGCCCGAAAAACATCCAAGCGCAGAGCAGGTTGCAACCAAATCGCCGCGCCGGGGGGCGGCGTCATGCCGAAGGCATGCCTCCGGCATGACGATGCGCGGCGGCCTTCGGCCGCGTTTCGCGCAGGGTGCTTCAGTCGGAGTTTCGCTTCAGCCCAATATTCTACCCCACCCCTTGCCTCAGCCCGCCCGGGCGTTCTGCGGCAGGATGTAGGGCCGGTTGCCGGGCGGGGGCACGCTGACCGCGAGATCGCAGCCATAGACCGCCGAGAGCGTTTCGGAGGTGATCACCGTCTCGGGCGTGCCCTCGGCCACCACGCGGCCCGATTGCATCATCACCACCTGGTCGGCGAACATCGAGGTGAGGTTGAGATCGTGCATCACCGCCACGACCCCGCCGCCGCGCGCGGCAAAATCGCGGGCGAGGCGCATGACGCCCAGTTGATGGCCGATATCGAGGCTGGAGACCGGCTCGTCGAGAAAGAGCCAGTTGGGGCCGTCGGGGCCCAATGGCTCCCATATCTGGGCGAGCACGCGGGCGAGTTGCACGCGCTGCTGTTCGCCGCCCGACAGGTCCTGGTAGGTGCGGCTGGCCATTTGGCGCAGCCCGACATGATCCAGCGCGCGCAGCGGCAGGTCGGGGCGGTGCGCGAAACGCCCTGCGCCGTGACCGATGCGCACGACCTCGATCACGGTGAAGGGAAAGGCCAGCCGGGCGGCCTGTGGCAGCACGCCCCGGCGCGGGGCGAGGGCCATGGCGTGGCGCGGATGCACGGGCAGACCATCCATGGTGATCGTGCCCCGGGCCGCAATCTCGCCGGTCAGCGCGCGCAAAAGCGTGGTCTTGCCCGAGCCGTTGGGGCCTGCAATCGCGGTCAGGTGCCCTGCGCGCGCCGAGAGGCTGACATCGTGCAGGATGGCGATGCCGCCGAGGCACAGCGAGACATGATCGGCGCACAGCATCACAGGTCCACCAGGCCGCGCCGCCGCAGCAATATCCACAGAAAGACCGGCGCGCCGAGCACGGCGGTGACGATGCCGATGGGCAATTCGGCGGGTGCGATGAGCAGGCGGCTGAGGATATCGGCGCTCAAAAGCAGGCTTGCGCCCAGAAGCGCGCTGTTGATCAGAAGGGGGCCGTGATCCGGCCCGGTGGCCAGCCGCAAGAGATGCGGCACGACGATGCCGACAAAGCCGATGCCCCCCGAGACCGCGACCGCGGCCCCCGTGGCCCCGGCGACGGTGAGAATGGCGAGGGTCTTGGTGCGCTGCACCGGGATGCCGAGATGCAGCGCCGTCGCTTCGCCCAATGCCAACCCGTTGAGACCGCGCCCGAGGGTGGTGGCCGCAACCAGCGCCAGCCCGATGATCGGCGCGGCGGTGGCAAGCTTCGCCCATGTCGCCCCGGCGAGCGAGCCGAGGCCCCAGAAGGTCAGATCGCGCAATTGCTGATCGTCGGCGGCATAGACCATCAGCCCCGAGACCGCGCCGGAGAGCGCCCCGAGCGCGATGCCCGCCAGCAGCATCGTCGCGACCGAAGTGCGCCCGCCGCGCGTGGCCACCCCGTAGAGCAGCAGCACCGAGGCCCAGCCGCCGACAAACGCCGCAAGCGGCACGGTGTAGATGCCGATGAGGGACTGGAGCGCCGGGGGCAGCAGCCCGCCCAGCACGATGGCGGTGATCGCGCCCAAGCCCGCGCCCGCGCTGACGCCGACGATGCCGGGATCGGCGAGCGGGTTGCGAAAGAGCCCCTGCATCACCGCGCCCGACACGGCGAGTGCGGCACCGACAAGCGCGCCCATGGCGATGCGGGGCAGGCGCACCTCCCACAGGATGATGCGGGCGAGGGTGTCGTCCTGCGCGCTGCCGGTGACGAGGCCGAGGAGCGAGACGCCCGACGCGCCGCTTTCAAGGCTGATCGCGCAGACCGAAACGAGCAGCAGCCCGAGCCACAGATGCGCCTGCCGGGCGGTGGCGCGGCGGTCGCGGGGCTGCGCCTCGATCCTCTCAGCTTGGGTCAGTGTCATCATCGGCCCCGGGCGTTGCATAGATGGCGCTGTGCAGGTCGCGCGCGGCCTGCGCTGTGCGCGGACCGAAGCCCAGAAGATAGAGCCCCTGCATGCGGATCACCGCGCCGGTCGTGGCGGCGGGGGTGGTGCGGATCGCGGGCATGGACAAGAGCACCTCGTCCTCGATGGCGTGATCGCCGCCACGATCCATCATCAGGATCACGTCGGGGGCGGCGCGGCTGACCGCCTCGTCGGTGATCTGCTTGTAGCCCTCGAATGCGTCCACGGCATTGACCGCGCCCGCCATGTCGATGATGCCCGCCGCCTGCGTGCCGGTGCCACCGGCGAGGATGCGCCCGCCCTGCAGGCTGAGGATGAAGAGGACGCGCCTGGCATCGCCGGGGGCGATTTGCGCGGTTGCCTTGGCTGTCGCGTCGAGTGCGGCGCGGGTCTCGGCGATGAGCGTCGCGGCGCGGTCGGGCAGGCCGAGCGCATGGCCCACCACGGCGATCTTTTCAAGGATGCCGGGGCCGTCACTGGCCTCGGGCACGGTGGTGAGCGGCAGGCCCGAGGCCTTGAGCACGTTGATCGTCTCGGGCGGGCCCGCGCCCTCGATGGCGAGAATCCGGTCGGGGGCGACCGAGAGCACGCCCTCGGGGCTGAGCGCGCGGGCGTAGCCCACATCGGGCAGGCCGGTCACCTCGGGCGGGTAGGTGGAGGTGGTGTCGCGCGCCACCAGCCGGTCGCCCGCGCCGAGCGCGTGGACGATCTCGGTCACCGAGCCACCGATCGAGAGCAGGCGGTCGCAGGACTGGCCGAAGGCGGGCAGGGCGCAGAGCGCGGTGGCCTGCGCGAGCAGGGTGCGGCGGGTGAGACGGGTCATGCGGGCACCTCTGCATCGGCGCGGTCCGGCAGGGCGGCGACATGCGCGCCGAAGGCCGGGCGGTGGTCGCGGTCGTCCTTGCGCAGGCCGAAGATCTGCAGGATCAGCCCGCCCTCGGCATCGAAGGCCTCGACCGAGATGGCGGGGCCGCGCTGGGTGGGCTTCTCGACTGCCCAGACCTCTGTGATATGGTCGCGGCGCAGGTGCAGGTTGAAGCCGGGATCGAGCACGTTCTGCCACGGGCCCATGGCTTTGAGCGTGTGGACCGGGCCGGAATGGATCTGGATGCAGCCGCGATTGCCGACGAAGATCATCGCCTCGGTGGCGTCTTCGGCGAGGCGGGTGAGGAGTGTGTCCACCGCTGTGGGCGCCAGTGCGCGCACAAAGGGCGCGCCCGCGATGCGGTAGGCGCCGAGGCGGTTCATCCTGAGTTTGGAGGTCAGGCGCAGGAACTGGTGGGTGTCGGTCAGGCGCTGCCATTCGTCGCGCAAAATCTCGACCTTTTCGGGGTTGGATTTCGCCGGTTCGGTGGGCTGGCGCGGGGCCACATCGAGGGTCTGGCCCTGATCTGGCAGGGCCTGCGACAGGCGCAGCGCGTCCCAAGCGGCGAGCGAGGAGCCGTCGCGCAGGAAGATCTTGTGCACCGCGTCGCCTGCGGCATCGAACACCTGAAGGCTGCGACGGGGGCCGGTGTCGGCCTCGGTCTCGACCATGAAGGCGTGGCACCAATGGCTGGAAAAGAGGCGCAGGTCGATATCGGGGGTGAGGATCATCGCGGCGTGTTTGCCGCTGTGATAGTTGTCGTAGCGCCCGACCTTTTCATGCACGCAGGAGGGGTTGCGAGTGAGTGCCATCACCTCGCCGAGTTTCTGCGCCGCCGCCATCACCTGATCGGGATGCGCCGCGATGCGCGTGGCGCCCGCGCCAACCGAGGCGGTGACAAGCTGCGCCTCGGAAATACCCAAGGTGTCGGCCTGATCGCGGCTGCGCAGTTTCGGGTTCTCGGCCTGAAAGGCGCGGATTGTTTCGGGGGTTATGGGGGCCATGCCTACCTCTTGATCTGATGCAAAGGGGTGGCTGCGTCGCGGTCGATGCGGACGTGGCTTATGTGACGATCCGGGTGAATCGCAATGTTGACTCTTTTAGTCACAAATGGGTAAGGGGTGCAAGAGCGCAGGCCGAACGTCGGCGTATCGCACTCATTTCAACCAAAAACGACCGTGCCAGCCTTTCGCAAGCACAGCGGCGTGAAAGCCAATGTCTGCAAGACGAGAAGGGGACACGGGGACATGACAAACCATCTGAGACTCGCGCTATTGACGAGCACCTGCCTATGCGCGGCGGCACCATTGCTGGCGCAGGACGGCGCGGAGGGATTTCTGGGGACGCTGACGCTGGGCGAGAGCAAGCGGGCGGTGCAGACCGAGACCGCAACGCCGGTGACGGTGATCGACGAGGAGGAACTGCGCGACCGGCAGGCCGGATCGGTGGCCGAATTGCTGGTCACGGTGCCGTCGGTGGCGCTGGTCAATGGCGACACGGCGCAGGGGTCGGGCATCTCGATCCGGGGGTTCGGGTCGAACAGCACCTTCGGCACCGATCAGAAGGTCCTGATACAGGTGGACGGGGCGACGCGGGGGGCAGAAGAGCTTTACCGTATCGGCACGCAATTGTTCACCGATCCGTTTCTCTTCCGGGAGGTGGAGGTGCTGCGCGGCACGGTGGGCTCGTTCGAATACGGCTCTGGCGTGGTCGGCGGTGTCGTGCGGCTGGAGACCATCGACCCCGAGGATGTGACCGGCGGTGAGACCGGCCTCGCGCTGCGGCAGACGGTGGAGTTTCAGACCAATGGCAACGGTGTCACCACATCGACCATCGGGGCCTGGCAGGTGAATGAGGATCTGGGGTTCATGTTCAACTACGTGGATCGGAGCCTTGGTTTTCCGGAGGATGGCAACGGCGACGTGATCAACCCCGGACGCGACCGGGTCGACGATCCGTCGTGGTTGATCAAGGGCAAATATCGCTTTGGCGATGACAAGGCGCATTCGCTGGAGGCGAGTTTCCAGGAGACGCAAAGTTCGCAATTCGATGTGCCCTATGACAGTTTCGGGAACCTCACGTTTTTCGGCAATGTCGACCGCGAGATCGAGAGCAAGACCACGATCCTGAGCTATGGCTACAACCCCCTGAACGATCTGGTGGATCTGTCGCTGCAATATTCGCATGTCGACGAGGTAATCACGCAGGCGGCGGTTTCGTGCCCCGGAAGCCCGCCTGCGCCGACGTCGATCTGCTCGGACCTGCTGGATGCCGATCACGAGTATGAGACGACCACGCTGACCCTCAAGAACACGGCGTTCTTTCAGACCGGGGCGCTGGTGCATGACCTGACGACAGGGATCGAGTATATCAACCGCGAGCGGGTCAATGCCTTTGCAGCACCTGGTGGCGAGGATGAACGCTGGGCGTTCTTTGCGGTCAACGAGATCGACATCGGCGAGGCGTGGACGGTGACGCCCGCGATTCGCTATGAAAGTTCGACAGTGAGGGGCGACACCGCCCCCAATGACGGGACGTTCAGCAAGGATGCGCTGATGGGCGGGCTGTCGCTGCGCTATGCGTTCGGCAACGGCTTTGCGGTCTTTGGCAGTGCGGCCTATACCGAGGTGATGCCGATCATCGACGATCTGGAATTTCCGGGCCGCGTGACGCGCAGCGAGAAGTCGCGCAGCTACGAGGTGGGCTTTTCTTACGAGCGGCGCGGCGCGCTGCGGGCCGGGGATCAGCTGGCGCTCAAGGTCAATTACTTCGACAGTGAGTTATGGGACGTGAATTCCTTTGTCGATGCCACGGCGGCGCAGAACCCGCTGGAGGAAATTCGCACCGAAGGGGTGGAGATCGAGGCCTCTTATGCAATGGAGAACGGGTTCTACATCGATCTCAACGCCACCCTTGCGGAGGGTGAGGAGGTCACGCAGGCGGGGCTGGTGAGCGACTGGCGCAATCAGGCGGCGGATAACCTGCGGCTGACGGTCGGCAAGGTGTTCAACGACATCTACGATCTGAGCTGGGAGGTGGTGAGTGCCGATGCGATCACCGTGAACGGGGCGCGCGACGCGGGCTACACGGCGCATAACCTGCGCGCCACGATCGCCCCCAAGGGCAAGGGCGTCTGGGAGAACACCGAGTTCCGGGTCGGGATCGACAACGTGTTCGACGAACAGTTCACGCCCAATCTGGCGACGCGTCCCGCGGTGGGGCGGAACTTCAAGTTCACGCTGGCCAAGACGTTCTGAGTTGCGGGATGAGGGCCTGCCGCGTCTTGCGCGCGGCGGGCCCTTGGCGTGCCTGTCAGCCCGCGATGAGCCCGCGATAGAGATCGACCACCGGGTCGGGACCAAGCGTCACGTCATCGAAGCCGAGCACCGCACCGCGTGCCACGTCGCGGGTCATTGCCACGCCATGCGCAAGGCCGATGGGCAGGGCGTGGCCGGCGCGGGCGATGGGCTGTGCCTTGCCCCAGACGGTATAGCCGCCCTCGCCGTCGAGCACCTCTCCGGCTGTGAGGTCACGTTTGGCCACCGCCGCGACGGTGCCGCGCATCTCGCGGGACTGGCCGGTGGGCTCGTGGCGCAAGGCGGCGCTCAGGACTGAGATCGACAGTTCCAGACCGATCAGGTGGAAGGGTTTGTACATCGAGGCAAAGCGCCCGGTGGAATCGGTGGGCAACCCGTATTGTTTGAAACAGGCGGCGGCGTAGTCGTTGGGGGCCTCGAGCACCACGTAGACGCCCCATCGCAGATCACGGAATACCGGGCGGCCGTCGCGTTCGAGCGACGACACCGTTTCGGCCATGCCGCGCCGGTCAAGCTGGCCGCCCACCTCGCGCGGGCGCAGCACATGGGCGAGATCATCGACGCCGCAGGGCGGGAAGGCGAGGCCCGCGTCGGGCACGTCGAGACCGCAGGCATTGGCGATGGCGACCATCTCGATCGCGCTCTTGGTGCCATCGAGGAAGGAGTTGAACATCTGCGGGTTCATGCCCGCCGCAGCCGCCTCTTGCGCCGTCAGGCCGTAATGCGACCAGACGTCATCGGGGGTGACCTCGTGATAGGCGGGCAGGTACTTGGTGCCCTTGCCGGCGGCGGTGACGTGAAAGCCGGTGGCGCGGGCCCAATCGACCATCTCCGAGACAAGTGCCGGTTGATCGCCGTAGGCCATGGAATAGACCACGCCCGCCGCGCGCGCCTCGGACGCGAGCGCGGGACCGGCGAGCACGTCGGCCTCGACATTGACCATGACGATGTGCTTGCCCGCCGCGATGGCGGCGCGGGCATGGGTGATGCCGACGCGCGGATTGCCCGTGGCCTCGATCACCACGTCGACATCGTCGCGCGCGGCCAGCGCCGCGCCGTCCTCGAGATAGGCGGTGGCGGCGATGCGGTTCTCGTCCCAGCCCACGGCGGCGCAGGCGCTGCGCGCGCGGTCGGGCGAGAGATCGGCGATGGCGCTGACCTCGAGCCCGGCGATGGTGGGTGCCTGGCTGAGGAACATCGAGCCGAATTTGCCCGCGCCGATGAGGCCCGCGCGCACCGGTGTGCCGCGCGCCCCTGCCTCTGCCGCCAATCTTGCCAGGTTCATGTCTGTCTCCTCCGCTTGCGTTTCGGGCGCAGGACACTCTGGCCCGGGGCGGAGTGCAAGCGGATTTTGCCGGATCGGACGCCGGTCAGGCCCCGCCTGCGCGATGCGCGCGGAAGGCGGGAGAGATGGCGTTGGCGGTGTCCTGCAGCTTGGGCAGGATGTCGGCGACGATGCGTTCGCGCGTCCATGTATGGGCGGAGACCGAGCATTGCACGGCGGCGAAGGCGCGCCCGTCATGGCCGATGATCGGGCTGGCGACACCGATCTCGTTGAGAATCATCTGCCCGGTGGAGACGGCGAATCCGTCCCGCGCAGCGTCGTCGATGCTGGTTGCGATCTTTGCGCGGTCAAGCGTGGTGCTGGGGGTGAAGGGCGTGATCGGCCATGTCTCGATGGCGTGGCGGCGCTCGTCTTCGGGGAAGGTGGCGATGATCGCGCGCCCGCCCGAGGTGGAGAGCGCGGGCAGGCGCCGCCCGATGATGGTGGCCGCGAAATAGGTGCGTTTGCAGGGCAGGCGGCTGACATAGATGATGTGATCGCCGGAGATTTCGGCGAGGTTCACTGTCTCGCCCAACTCCTGGCTGAGATTGATCAGCTTGGGCATCGCCTGACCGATCAGCGGGTTGGACCAGTAATAGGCATAGGCCATCTGCAGCCAGGCATGGGAGGGGCGAAAGCGGCGGGTGACCGGGTCCTTGTCGAGCATGCCTTCGACATGCAGCGTGTTGGCGAGGCGCTGTGTGGCGCTCTTGTCGAGCCCGGTGCGCTGCGCGAGTTCACCGAGCGACAGGTCGGTATGGCCCTCGTCGAAGGCGCGCAACAGGCGCAACCCCTTGGCGAGCGATCCGACGTAGAGGGTATCCTGCTTTGTTTTCATGCATCTCTCGTAAAATGTGGCCGGATGTCGCAACCCGGGCTTGACGTGGTGAAGGATGTTCGCATTAATGGATCATATGGCGATTATATGTATCATAATATGATACGTCAACGAAAAGCCAACATCACGCGCCTCGCCATATCGGCGCGCGACCAACATAGGGAGAGAGACATGAAACAGTCCTCTTTGAGACATGCGATTGCCGGTCTGGCGATCGTCGCGGCGTCTGGCGCGGCCTATGCCGACAAGGCCAATGACACGCTGCGCGTGGCCTTCACCAAGGAGCTGGAGAACGTCGACAGCTACTTCAATTCCTCGCGTGAGGGCGTCGTTTTGCAGCGCGCGGTCTGGGACGGGCTGATCTACCGCGATCCGGCCACCAACGAATACAAGGGCAACCTTGCCACGTCCTGGGAGTGGGTCGACGACCTGACGCTGGAATTCAAGCTGCGCGAGGGCGTGACCTTTCACAATGGCGAGCCGTTCAACGCCGATGACGTGGTCTACACGGTCAATTTCGTGGCCAAGGAAGAAAACGGCGTCAAGACGCAGCGCAATGTGAACTGGATGAAGTCGGCCGAGAAGATCGATGAGTATACCGTGCGCATCCATCTCAAGGACAAGTTCCCTGCGGCGATCGAATTCCTGTCCGGTCCGGTGTCGATGTACCCCAATGAGTATTACGCCGAGGCGGGTCCGTCGGGCATGGGGCTGGAGCCGGTGGGCACCGGTCCCTACAAGGTGGTGTCGGTGACGCCGGGGCAGCATTTCGTACTGGAGAAGAACGAGAATTACCATGACAGCCCCAAGGGGCAGCCCGAGATCGCCAATGTCGATATCCGCACCATTCCGGACGTCAACACGCAGATGGCGGAGCTGTTCAGCGGGTCGCTCGACTTGATCTGGCAGGTGCCTGCGGATCAGGCGGAAAAGCTGGCGGAGATGGATCAATTCACCGTCACCAACGAATCCACCATGCGGGTGGGGTATCTGTCGATGGACGCCGCCGGGCGCTCGGGCGATACGCCGTTCACCAACCTCAAAGTACGCCAAGCCGTCAACCACGCGATCAACCGCGAAGAACTGGTGGCGGCGCTGCTCAAGGGTAAGTCCAAGGTGGTCTGGACGCCCTGTTTCCCGAGCCAGTTCGGCTGTGTGGAAGAGGCCGCGACGCAGTATGAATACGATCCCGAGAAGGCCAAGGCGCTCTTGGCCGAGGCAGGCTATCCCGATGGGTTCACGACCGAGTTCTACGCGTACCGCGACCGGGAATATGCCGAGGCAATCCTGAGCTATCTGAATGCGGTCGGCATCAAGTCGGACTTCAAATTCCTGCAGTACTCCGCGCTGCGCGAATTGAACATGACTGGCGATGTGCCGCTGGCGTTCCTGACCTGGGGCAGCTTCTCGGTCAATGACGCGTCGGCGATGGTCAGCCAGTTCTTCAAGCACGGCTCGCTTGACGATGCGCGCGATGATCAGGTTCTGGCCGATCTGGAAGTGGCCGACAGTGCGACCGATGCCGAAACCCGGATCGAGAACTACACCAAGGCCATTGAGCGGATCACCGAGCAGGCCTATTGGGCGCCGATGTTCTCGTACAACACCAACTACGTGTCCACCAACGAGGTGGAGTACACGCCGACCGCCGATGAGGTGCTGCGGTTCACCACGATGGAGTGGAAGTGATCCACACCGTCTGAGCGGGGGGCCGCGATTGCGGCCCTCCGTAACCCCCGTCGCCCGCGCATCCAGCGACCTGCCAGAAAACGAGGGGCCTGCCCGTGCTCATATTCATTCTCAAACGACTTGGCCTTGCCGTTCTGGTGGCCTTTACCGTGTCCTTCATCAGCTTCAGCCTGCTGTTCATGGCGGGCGATCCGGCGGCGGCGCTGGCGGGCGAGACCGCAAGCGGCGAAGATATCGAATCGATCCGCAAGCTCTATGGCTTTGATCGTCCGATGCTGGTGCAATACGGCGACTGGCTGATCTCTGCGTTGCAGTTCAACTTTGGGGAAAGCTATTATTTCCGTCTGCCGGTGTCATCGCTGATCGTCGACCGGCTGGGCGTGACCATGACGCTGGGCGTTTGCGGGATCACCTTTGCGCTCTTGACCGCCGTGCCGCTGGGCGTGGCCGCCGCGATCCGCCCGAACTCAATCATCGACCGGGTGGCGCTGTTCCTGTCGGTGGCAGGGCAGGCGATGCCAAGCTTCTGGTTCGGCCTGATCCTGATCGTGATCTTTGCCATTCAACTGGGGTGGTTGCCGCCCTCGGGTGCGTCTACACCTGCGCATTTCATCATGCCGACCATCGTGCTGGGCTATTACGCGATGCCCGCGATCATGCGCCTGACGCGGGCCGGGATGCTGGATGTGCTGTCGTCGGATTACATCCGCACCGCGCGGGCCAAGGGTGCGCCGGAGGGCCGGGTGCTGTTTCGCCACGCGCTGCGCAACGCGATCATCCCGGTGGTGTCGCTGGCGGCGGTGCAGATGGGCTTCATGCTGGGCGGCTCGATTGTGGTCGAGTCGATCTTTGCGCTGCACGGCGCGGGGTTCCTTGCGTGGGAGAGTATCGCGCGCAACGACCTGCCGACGGTGCAGGCGCTGATCCTTGTCTTCTCGATGTTCTACATCGTCTTCACCTTTCTGGCCGATGTGCTGAATGCCTGGCTCGATCCCCGTATGCGGAGCAGCTGAGATGACCCAACTTGATACGCAGGATCCCATTCTGGCAGAAATCACCGGCCCGACTCCGGGGCAGATGTTGCGCAAGCGCGTGTTCGGCCATCAGGGCCTGATGATCGGCTTGGTCGTGCTGTTGTTCCTCACGCTGGTCGCGATCTTTGCGCCGCTCCTGGCCCCGCATGACCCCTATGCGCAGAGCCTGATGACGCGGATGGAGCCGCCGGTGTTTCTGGGCGGTGACTGGGAGCATCCGCTGGGCACTGATCACCTCGGGCGCGATTACCTGTCGCGGCTGATCTACGGCGCGCGGGTGTCGCTGATGATCGGGGTGATCGCGGCGCTCATTTCGGGCGTGATCGGCACTGCGATGGGGGTGGCCGCCGGATACTTTGGCGGGCGCGTGGACATGGTGGTGACGTTTCTCATCAATGTGCGTCTGGCGATGCCGGTGGTTCTGGTGGCGCTTGCCGTGGTGGCCATTCTGGGCGGATCATTGCAAGTGGTGATCGTGGTTCTAGGCCTGCTCTTGTGGGACCGGTTCGCGGTGGTGATGCGCGCCTCGACCTTGCAGGTGCGGGGCCGCGAATATGTGGCCGCTGCGCGGGCCATCGGGGCCTCGACCCCGCGGGTGATCCTGTCGGAGATCATGCCCAATATCGCCAATAACCTGATCGTCGTGGTGACGCTGGAGATGGCGCATGCGATCCTCTTGGAGGCGGCGCTGTCGTTTCTTGGCCTCGGTGTGCAGCCGCCCACCCCAAGCTGGGGCCTGATGGTGTCGGAGGGCAAGAACATGATGCTGTTCGAGCCGTGGATGGTGCTGATCCCCGGGGCCGTGCTGTTCATCCTCGTGCTGGCGATCAACCTGATGGGTGACGGTCTGCGCGACGTCACCGCCCCCGAAAACCGGAGCTGAGACCATGGAGAACCCCCTGCTGAGCGTGCGTAACCTGACGCTGGATATTCCCGTTGGTGGTGGCACATTGCACGCGGTGCGCGGCATTGATTTCGACCTGATGCGCGGCGAGACGCTGTGTATCGTGGGCGAGAGCGGGTCGGGCAAGTCGCTGACCTCGCTGGCGCTGATGGGCCTGTTGGGCAAGACCATCCGGCGCAGCGCCGACCGGATGGATTTCGATGGCACGGACATCCTGACCGCCAAGCCGCGCGCCATGCGTGCGCTGCGCGGCGACCGGATGGCGATGATCTTTCAGGAGCCGATGACCTCGCTCAACCCGGCCTACACGATTGGCGATCAGTTGACCGAGGCGCTGCTGTTGCACAAATCCGTCGGCCGCGAGGCGGCGCGGGAGCGCGCCATCGAGTTGCTGGAAAAGGTCGGAATCACCGCCGCGCGCAGCCGTCTGGGGCAATATCCGCATCAGTTGTCGGGCGGGTTGCGGCAGCGGGTGATGATCGCCATGGCGCTGATGTGCGAGCCGGAACTGATCATCGCGGACGAGCCGACGACTGCGCTCGACGTGACGATTCAGGCCCAGATCCTGCGGCTGCTTTATGATCTGGGCCGCGAGATGAACATGGCGATGATCCTGATCACCCATGATCTGGGCGTGGTCGCGCGTGTGGCCGATAAGGTGGCGGTGATGTATGCGGGCGAGTTGGTGGAGACCGGCCCCGCGACCGACGTGTTCAACACGCCGTCGCATCCCTATACGCGGGGATTGCTGCGCTGCATTCCGCAGCCGGGCAAGACCGAGCGGGGCAGCACCCTGGGCACCATTCCGGGCATCGTGCCGTCGCTGATCGGTGATGTGCAGGGCTGCGCGTTTCGCACGCGCTGTCCGTTTGCGCAGGCGGAGTGCAAGGCGGATATCCCGCGCCGGGAAGAGGGCACGCATATGTTTCGCTGCATTCATCCCGATGGCAAACGCCACGCCGAAGAGGAGGTCACCGCATGAGCAAAGTATCTGCATCCGCCGTTCTGGAACTGCGCGGCGTGACCAAGACCTATCACGTCAAGCAGGGCCTTTTCGGCACGGCGCGGCCGTTGACGGCGGTCAACGACGTGTCGCTCTCGCTGCCGCGCGGCGAGGTGCTGGGGCTGGTGGGCGAGTCGGGCTGTGGCAAGTCCACGCTGGCCAAGATCCTGTTGGGGCTGGAGGCCCCCACGGCGGGGCAGGTTCTGGTCGATGGTGAAGAGATCGGCGCGCAGGACCGCATGACGCTGGCGCGGCGGATTCAGCCGATCTTTCAGGATCCCTATTCGTCGCTGAACCCGCGCAAGAGCATCTTTGACATCGTGTCGCTGCCGCTCCGCGTGCATGGCATCGGTGACCGTGCGCATTGGGAAAAGGAAGTGCGCTCGATCCTCGATATCGTGGGGCTACCCGCGCGGGTGATGAACACCTTTCCCAGCCAGATGTCGGGCGGGCAGCGGCAGCGCGTGGCGATTGCGCGGGCGTTGATCATGAAGCCCGAGATCGTGATCTGCGACGAGCCGACCTCGGCGCTGGATGTGTCGGTGCAGAGCCAGATTTTGAATCTGCTGGGCGATCTGCGCAGCGAGTTCGGGTTGACCTATCTGTTCATCAGCCACGATCTGGCCGTGGTGGAGCATCTGGCGACGCGGGTTGCGGTGATGTATCTGGGGCGCATCGTCGAGGAGGCGGGTGTCGCGGGGCTGTTTGACGAGGCCGCGCATCCTTATACGCAGGCGCTGCTCAAATCCGTGCTGACGCCGGAGCCGGGGCTGGGCGTGCCCGATACGCAGCTTGGCATGGCCTATCCCAACCCCATCGACCCGCCGTCGGGCTGTCATTTTCACCCGCGCTGCCCGATGGCGACGGAGCTGTGCAAGACCACCGCACCGCGCCCTGTCGAGACCCCGGGCGGCCGTGTGGAGTGCCACCTGCACGACCCTGAAAGCCCGATGCATAATCCGAAGGCGGCGTGACATGTCGGTGAACCTGTCGCGCACGGCGACCACGACCAAGACCGTCATCGAGACCGAATATGGCATCGTTGCCGCGCAGCACCGGCTGGCCGCGCAGGCGGGGGCCGATGTGCTGGCGGCGGGGGGTGACGCGGTGGATGCCGCGATTGCCACCTCCTTTGCCATCGGCGTGCTGGAGCCGTGGATGAGCGGCCCGGCGGGGGGTGGTGCGCTGATGCTGTGGCGTGCCGATGAGGGCCGGGCCGAGGCGCTCGACTACGGGATGCGCGCGCCCGTCAATCTTGATCCCGCCGACTATCCGCTGACGGGTAAGGGGATCGCAGGCGATCTTTTCCCGTGGGAGCAGGTCGAGGGCGACCGCAACGTACAGGGTGCCACCGCCGTGGCGGTGCCGGGGCTGGTGGACGGGATGGGGCGGATGCATGCGCGCTATGGCCGGATGCCATGGGCCGATCTGCTGGCGCCTGCCGTGGCCCTTGCGCGCGAGGGGATGCTGGTCGATTGGTATGCCGCGCTGATCATCGCGTCGACCACGCGGGAACTGGCCAAGGATGCCGATGCCGCCGCGCTCTTTCTGGAGGACGGGCAGTGGCCGACGATTTCGGGCTGGACGGCGCTGGCGGAAAAGCGGCTGGATCAGGCGCGGATGGCCGACAGTCTGGAGCAGATCGCGCGGCATGGCGCGCGGGCGCTTTACGATGGTGATCTGGGGGCGGCGATGGCCGCCGACATTCAGGCCAAGGGCGGCAGCCTGAGCCATAACGATCTGCGCGGCTATGAGGCGGTGTTTCGCGACCCGCTGCGCGTCGCGTATCGCGGTGCGCGGTTCGACGTTCTGCCGGGGCTGACCGCCGGGCCGACCTTTGCCGATGCCCTGCGGGTGATGGAGGGCAGGGACATGGGGGTGCAGCCCGGTGCCGACGGGTTTGCCGCCTACGCGGACGGGTTGAACGCCGCCTATGCTGACCGGCTGGCGACCATGGGTGATACCGGCGAGAGCGAGACGCATGCGGGCTGCACCACGCATTTCTCGGTGGTGGACCGGCAGGGCAACATGGTGGCGCAGACGCAGACGCTGCTGTCGATTTTCGGGTCGCGGGTGGTGTCGCCCTCGACCGGGTTCACCATGAACAACGGGATCATGTGGTTCGACCCGGTGCCGGGGCGGCCCAATTCGCTGGCCCCCGGTAGACGCTGCCTGATGAATGTCTGCCCGATTGTGGGCGGGGCGGGCGGCGCGCGCTTTGCCTTTGGTGCCTCGGGCGGGCGCAAGATCGTCTCGGCGATGGTGCAGATGGCGTCGTTTGTCGCCGATTACGGGATGGAGATCGGGGCGGCGTTTCATCATCCGCGCATTGATGTGTCGGGCGGGGCGGCGGTGGTCGCCGACGAGACGCTGCCCGATGCGGTGCTGGCGCGTTTGCGCGCCGAGCATACCGTGCATACCACCCGGCGCAGCCCGTTCCCCTATGCCTTTGCCTGCCCTGCGGGGGTGATGCGGCGGGGCGCGGTGAACAGCGGCTGCACCGAGATCATGTCACCCTGGGGTGACGCCGTTTCAGAAGAAAAGACAGGACCAACATGACCAGAGATGCAGCGATCACCACGATTTCCGATTACTTCGACGAGGGCCGGTTTCAGAGCGATCTGGCCGATCTGGTGGCCTATGAGACCGAGAGCCAGAACCCCGATCAGGCCCCCGAATTGCTGCGCTATCTGAAAGAGGCGATGCTGCCCCGGCTGACGGAGATGGGGTTTGCCTGTGCCATCCACGACAATCCCGCGCCGGGGGCGGGACCGCTGCTGGTGGGGGAACGGCATGAGGGCGACGACCTGCCGACGATCCTGAGTTACGGGCATGGCGATGTCATTCGCGCGCAGACCGATCAGTGGCGCGAGGGGTTGCATCCCTTCAAACTGGTCGAGGAGGGTGATCGCCTTTATGGGCGCGGCACTGCTGACAACAAGGGGCAGCACCTGATCAATATCGCGGCGATGGAGGCGGTGATCGCGGCGCGCGGGAAGTTGGGGTTCAACTGCCGGATCGTGATCGAGACCGGCGAGGAGACCGGATCGCCGGGGCTGCATGATTTCTTTGCCGGCCACAAGGACGCGCTCTCGGCGGATGTGCTCATCGCCTCGGACGGGCCGCGGTTGCAGCCCGAGACGCCCACGATGTTCATGGGCTCGCGCGGGGGCGTGACCTTCGATCTGGTGGTCGATCTGCGCGAAGGGGCGCATCATTCGGGCAATTGGGGAGGGTTGCTGGCCGATCCGGCGATGATCCTCGCGCAGGCGCTGTCGTCGATCACCGATGCGCGCGGGCAGATCCGCATCCCCGAATGGCGGCCTGATAGCCTGAGCAACAGCGTGCGCGCGGCCTTGGGCGGGTTGCCGATCGAGGGCGGCGACGGCCCGGCGATCAACCCCGATTGGGGCGAGGAAAGCCTGACGCCCACCGAGCGCGCCTATGGCTGGAACAGTTTTGCCATTCTGGCGATGAAGAGCGGCGTGCCGGAGGCCCCGGTCAATGCCATCTCGGCGCATGCGCGTGCGACCTGTCAGTTGCGCTACGTGGTGGGCACGGTGCCCGAGGATATCCTGCCCGCGCTGCGGCGGCATCTGGATGCGCAGGGGTTCGAGGGTGTGCAGATCGTGCCGCATGATCGCGGGTTTTTCCGCGCCACCCGGCTTGATCCCGATCATCCTTGGGTCAAATTCACCGCTGCCTCTTTAGAGCGGACCTCGGGGCAGGCGCCGCATGTGCTGCCCAATCTGGCGGGGTCGTTGCCGAATGACGCCTTTGCCGAAATCCTCGGGCTGCCTACGGTCTGGGTGCCGCATTCCTATCGCGGCTGTTCGCAGCATGCGCCCGATGAGCATGTCCTGAAACCCGTCTGCCGCGATGCGCTGCGGCTGATGGCGGGGCTGTTCTGGGATATCGGTGAGGGCGAGGGGCTGCCTGCGGCGCAGGGCTGAGGGGGCGTTCTGGACGCTCTTGTCCTGCAAGTGGTCGCAAAGGATTGCGCCACAGTCGTTTTCCCACGTCAATGTCGGGGCAGGTGCGTTTGCCCCGGCCCATGCCTGTTGTCGGCGCATGTCCGGGTGCGGCTCAGAGAGAGTTCCCGAATGAACGACAGACAAGGGCTTGATGCGGCCGATATTCGCATTCTCAGCGCGGTTCAGAAACATGGGCAGATCAGCAAGACCAAGCTGGCCGAGATCGTGAACCTGTCGCCGACGCCGTGCTGGGCACGGCTGACGCGGCTGCGCGCGGCGGGGTATATTCGCGGCTATCACGCCGATATCGCGCTTGAGCGGATCACCGATGTCACGCAGGTGATCGTCACCGTGTCGCTGACCCATCACCGGCGCGCGGATTTCGAACGCTTCGAGAACCATGTGCGCGGTGTCGACGAGATCACCGACTGCATCGCGACGGGCGGCGGGATGGACTACGTGATGAGCGTGTTCGTGCCCAGCCTCGCGCAGTTTCAGGCGCTGATGGATGACCTGTTGTCGGCGGAGTTGAGCATCGACCGCTACATCACCTATTTCGCGACACGCCAGGTGAAGCGCAGCACGCCGAATCTGTCCAAGCTGGTCCACCGACCGGCGCGGTAGGCGCACGCGACCATTCGGTCTTTCGCATGGCTCGAAATCGGGACGAGAGGTCTCGTTTTGGGCCGTTTTTCGGAACACATGACGTGGCGACAAGCGTTAGACACGGCCCATCGACACACAGGTTTCAGCGGGTGCTGGGACCGGCGCATGGGAGGAATGACATGACGCAACCGCATGATTTCGGCTTTGGCACGCAGATCCGCAAGTCGCCTTATTTCGACGCCACCGTGCGTTGGGGTGCAAAGGGATTTTCGGTTTATAATCATATGTATATCCCGCGCGATTTCGGTGATCCGGAGCAGAATTTCTGGAACCTCGTGAACGACGCGATCCTGTGCGATGTGGGCGTCGAGCGGCAGGTGGAGATCACCGGACCGGACGCCGCCAAGTTCACCCAGATGCTGACACCGCGCGACCTGTCGACCATGGCGGTTGGCCAGTGCAAATACGTGCTGATCACCAATGGCGAGGGCGGTATCCTCAATGATCCGATCTGCCTGCGGCTGGGCGAGAACCATTTCTGGCTGTCGCTGGCCGACAGCGATATCATGCTCTGGGCGCAGGGCGTGGCGGTGCATTCGGGCCTTGATGTGACGATCTCCGAGCCGGATGTTTCGCCGCTGCAATTGCAGGGGCCGAAGTCTGGCGAGATCATGCGCGCGCTCTTTGGCGACGAGATCATGGACCTGCGCTATTACTGGCTGCGCGAGGTCGATCTGGACGGTATTCCGCTGATCGTGTCGCGCACCGGCTGGTCGAGCGAGCTGGGCTATGAGCTCTATCTGCGCGACGGCAGCCGGGGCGATGCACTGTGGGAGCGGATCATGACCGCGGGCCTGCCCTTTGGCCTCAAGCCGGGCCACACCTCGACCATTCGCCGGATCGAGGGCGGGATGCTGAGCTATCACGCCGATGCCGATATCACCACCAACCCGTTCGAGCTGGGCATGGATCGTCTGGTCAATGTCGACATGGAGGCGGAGTTCATCGGCAAGTTTGCGTTGCAGCGCATCCGCGACAACGGTGTGGCCCGCAAGCAGGTCGGTCTGATCATTGATGGCGAGCCGATGACCGGCCCCAACACCGCCTTCTGGACGATCAACCACGAGGGTGAAACCGTGGGCAAGGTAACCTCGGCGGTCTACTCGCCGCGCCTGAAAAAGAACATCGCGCTGGCGATGGTGGCGGTTGAGGCGGCCGAACTGGGCACCGAGCTGAACATCATGACGTATAGCGGTGAAACCACCGCCACCGTTGTGGAAAAGCCGTTCTTCGACCCGCGCAAGCAGCTGGCCGCCACCGGCGCGACCAAACCTGCCCAAGCCACCGCGTAAAGGGACCGTCACATGTCGGACCTTGCCATCGAGCTGCATTGGCAGCGCGCCGAGCCTGTCTTGCAGGCCGGCCGCTATTCGAACGCGCATACCGTGCAATATAACCGCGCGTATGACATGCAGGTGGACGCCGCCCCCGACTGGGGCGGCGATCCGGAACATACCAACCCCGAACAGGCGCTCGCTTCGGCGCTGTCGAGTTGCCACATGATGACGTTCCTGGCGCTGTCGGCCAAGGCGGGCTGGCCGGTGGCGAGCTATCACGACTACGCGGTCGCCCATCTGGGCAAGAACGCACGCGGGCAGATGTCGGTCACGCGGATCGACCTCAATCCGGTGGTGCGGTTCGACACCGGTTTCGCGGTCGATGCCGAGACGCTGGCCGAGATGCAGGACCGGGCGCATCGCTATTGTTTTATCGCCAACACGCTCTCCGAGAGCGTGGAGATCAACATTCTCTGACCCTTCCGAAGGAGGTGATCTGTGCAAGACAGTGGTGACATTCTGTTGCGGGAATTGGGCAATGACGGCGTTCTGCGCCTGACCCTGAATGACGTGGCGCGGCGCAATGCGCTGTCGGAGGCGATGCTGGCCGAACTGGGCCGGACATTTGCCCAAGCCGGTGAGGATGCGGCGGTGCGGGTGATCGTGCTGGCCGCAAACGGCCCGGCGTTTTGCGCGGGCCATGACCTCAAGGAGATGACCGCCGGGCGCGACGCACCGGACCGGGGGCGGGCCTATTTCGCGCGGGTCATGGCGCAATGCTCGGGCGTGATGCAGGCGATCGTGAATTGCCCCAAACCGGTGATCGCCGAGGTGACGGGCGTGGCCACGGCGGCGGGCTGTCAGCTGGTGGCAAGCTGTGATTTGGCGGTGGCCGCCGAGAGCGCGCGGTTCAGCACGCCGGGGGTGCATATCGGGCTCTTTTGCTCGACCCCGATGGTGGCGCTGTCGCGCAATGTGGCGGACAAGCACGCGATGGAGATGCTGCTGACCGGGGACATGACCCCGGCGGCGCGCGCCGCCGAGATCGGGCTGGTCAACCGGGCGGTGGCGGATGACGCGCTGAGCGAGGTGACGATGGAAATGGCGCGCAAGGTCGCCTCGAAATCGAGCATGACGCTGGCCACCGGCAAGCGCGCCTATTACGCGCAGCGCGAGATGCCGCTGGCGTCGGCCTATGATTATGCCTCGACCGTGATGGTCGAGAACATGCTGGCGCATGATGCCGAAGAGGGCATCGGTGCCTTTATCGAGAAACGCGCGCCCGCGTGGCAGGACAAGTGATCGACAGAATGGAGAACCCCTATAACACTGGCCTTGATCGCAACCCGGCGAATTATCAGCCGCTCACCCCGCTGAGCTTTCTGGAGCGCGCGGCGAGCGTTTATCCCGAGCACACGGCCATTGTGCACGGCCCCCTGCGGCGCAGCTATGCGGAGTTTTACGCGCGGTCGCGGCAACTGGCCTCGGCCTTGTCGCGCACCGGGATCGGGCGGGGTGATACCGTCTCGGCGCTGCTGGCGAATACGCCCGCGATGCTGGAATGCCATTACGGCGTGCCGATGTGTGGCGCGGTGCTGCATTCGATTAACACAAGGCTCGATGCCGCGATCATCGCCTTTCAGCTCGATCACGCGATGGCGCGGGTGGTGATCGTGGACCGCGAATTCATGGGGCTGATGCAGGAGGCGCTGGCGCTGGCACAGGTCGACCCGCTGGTGATTCAATATGACGATGCGGAATTCACCGGGGCGGGCGGCTGTGACGATGTTCTGGATTACGAGTGGTTCGTCTCGGAGGGCGACCCCGATTTTGCATGGTTCATGCCAGAGGACGAGTGGGACGCGATTTCGATCAACTACACCTCGGGCACGACGGGCGATCCCAAGGGCGTGGTGTCGCATCACCGGGGCGCGTATCTGCTGGCGCAGGGCAATGCGCTGACCACCTCGATGGCGAAACACAGCGTCTATCTTTGGACGCTGCCGATGTTTCACTGCAACGGCTGGTGTTTTCCCTGGACGCTGTCGGCGATCATCGGCACGCATGTCTGCCTGCGGCACGTGCGCGCCGAGCCGATCTGGGCGGCGCTGGCCGAGGAGGGGGTGACCCATCTGTGCGGCGCGCCCATCGTGATGTCGCTGCTGATCTCGTCTCCCGAGGGCGAAAGGCGGGCTCTAGCGCATGAGGTGCAGTTTTTCACCGCCGCCGCGCCGCCGCCCGAAAAGCTGCTGGCGGACATGCAGGCGGCGGGCTTTGGCGTGACGCATCTCTACGGGCTGACCGAGACCTATGGGCCGGCGGTGGTCAATGAATGGCACGGCGCGTGGTCGGATCTGCCGGGGCCTGAACAGGCGCGGCTGAAATCCCGGCAGGGGGTGCGCTATCTGCCGCTGGAGGGGTTGCAGGTGATGGACCCCGAGACCATGACCCCGGTGCCGCGCGATGGCGAGACCATGGGCGAGGTGATGTTTCGCGGCAACGTTGTGATGAAGGGCTATTTCCGCAATCCGCAGGCGACGCAAAAGGCGTTTGCCGGGGGCTGGTTTCATTCCGGTGATCTCGGCGTGGTGCATGCGGATGGCTATATCCAGCTCAAGGATCGGTCCAAGGATGTGATCATCTCGGGTGGTGAGAATATCTCGTCGATCGAGGTGGAGGAGGCGCTTTACCGGCATCCCGCCGTGGCCGTTGCCGCCGTGGTCGCCATGCCGCACGAGAAATGGGGCGAGACGCCTTGTGCCTTTGTCGAACTGGCCGAGGGGCAGGCGGTGGAGGCCGAGGCGCTGCGCGCGTGGTGCCGCGATCACCTGGCCCCATACAAGGTGCCGGGGAAGGTGGTGTTCACGGATATCCCGCGCACCTCGACCGGCAAGATCCAGAAATTCGTGCTGCGGGATCAGGCGAGGGATCTGGCGCTGCACCCGGTGGCGTGATGCGCGTGATGCGCCTGGGGATCAGGCCGCCGCGTAGCTGGTGAACACCTCGGTGCGACCACCGTGGTGGATCAGGAACACGTCATAGGCCTCGCGCCGGTCCTCGGGGCCCATGCCGGGAGAGCCATAGGGCATGTCCGGCACGGCGAGGCCCACGGCCTGCGGTCGTTCGGCCAGAAGGCGGCGGATATCGGCGGAAGGCACGTGGCCCTCAATCACATAGCCGTCGATGTCGCCGGTGTGGCAGGACATCATGGCCTGCGGAATTCCCGCCGCCATCTTGTGCCGGATCAGGGCGGTTCCGAGGCTGTTTTCGGTCGTCACCTCAAAGCCGTCGCTGCGCAGGATGCGCACCCATGCCTCGCAGCAGCCGCAGTTCGGGTCCTTGAGGACGTGGAGGGTGGGCATCGCCCCGGTCCGCGCGAGGTGAGGGGCGGCAACCGACAGGCTGGCGGCGCCGAGGATCAGGCTGCGGCGGGTGAGACGGGACATGGCGATCTCCTGTGCTGGTGGTCCGAGTATCGTGGCAAGCGGCGCGGCATGCAATGGCGGGTGGGGTCCGGCTACGGGGGATTGTGCCTTGACCTCGGGGCCTCCGCCTTTACGTTCAACGCAGATCATCCGCACCCTTCGTTCATGCGAGGGCTGCGCGGCGACGGGATCTGCTGACCGCAGTCCGTCGAAACAAAAAAATAAAGGTATCGTTACATGTTGCGACAGTTGGCGAGCGTACTCGTATCCCTCTTTCTTGTGTTTGGCGCAGCCCATGCGCAGGACGGCAGCGGGGCGTCCTCCGAGACCAACGGACAGAGGACGAGCGTCGATCTGTTGCTCGATGTCATCGAGGATGATGCGGCGCGTGCCGAGTTGATAGAGCGGCTGCGCGGCGCGGATGCGGTGCCGCCCGACGCGCCCGGTGATGTGATCGTGGAGACGCTTTCGGACGGGACCGCCCCGCCGGAGGACGCGTCCTTTGGGCGGCGGATCGCGCTGGTAACGCAGCAGGCGGCCGAGGATGTCGTGGGCTGGGGCATGCGGTTCTGGCGGCAATTGACCCGCGCACCCGAGGTGTTCGGCGGGCTGAGCGGCGGCGAGGCCGGGGTTCTGGTCGAGGCGCTGAAGGATCTGGCGCTGGTAATCGCGAGCACCGTCGTGGTGTTCTTTGCGCTGCGATGGCTGGGGAAATCGCTATATGCCAACATGAGCGCGTCGGCGCGCGACGGGGGGCTGGCGCGCACGGCGATGCTCTTCACGGCCTCTGCGGTGATCGACGCGGTGATCGTCATCCTCGCTTGGGGCGCGGGCTATGCGCTGGCGATTCTGGCGCTGGGCGAGTTCGGGCAGATCGGGATCAGGCAGACGCTCTATCTCAATGCTTTCCTGCTGGTCGAGATGGCCAAGGTGGCGGTGCGGCTGGTGCTGTCGCCCTCGGCGACCTCGCTGCGACCCCTGCCGATTGGCGACCGGGCCGCGTCTTACCTGTCGTCGCGGATCAACCTGATCGTCGGGGTGGTGGGCTATGGTCAATTGCTGGTGGTGCCGATCATCAACAGCAACGTCTCGTTCGCGGCGGGGCGCGCGGTGTCGGCGCTGATCGCGGTCGCGGTGCTGGGCTTTGCGATCTGGCTGGTGCTGCGCAATCGCCGGTCGGTCACACACTGGTTGCTGGGCGATGACGCGGGCCCCCGGGCTGCGGCACCCGAGGGGACGGCTGATCCTGCACCCGTGCGGGGCCGCCGGGCGCGGGGCGCGCTGGCCTATCTGGCGCGGCACTGGCACTGGCCGGCGCTGGCCTATCTGCTGGCGCTGTTCGTCATCGTGATGCTGCGACCCGGCGATGCGGTGTTTCAGACGTTCCTTGCCTCGGGGCAGGTTCTGGTGGTCGGGCTGCTCGGCTTTGCCGCCTCGGGCTTTATCAGCCGGACGATGGTGAGCGGCGTGAGCCTGCCTGCGCGTCTCTCGGACCGGGTGCCGCTGTTGCAGGGGCGGCTCAATGCGTTCGTGCCCCGGATGCTGTTCGTGTTGCGCCTGGTGATTTTTGCGGGTGTCGTGCTGCTGGCGCTCAATGCAATCGGTTTGATCGACCTGCGCGGTTGGTTGGTCAGCCAGTTCGGGTTGCGCTTCACGGGGATGATCCTGTCGGTGTCACTGGTGCTCCTGGTGTCGTTCGGGCTGTGGCTGGCGCTGACGTCGTGGGTGGATTACCGGCTCAACCCCGAGTTCGGCAGCGTGGCGACGGCGCGGGAACGCACGCTTCTGACACTTCTGCGTAATGCCGCGACGATTGCGCTGGTGATCATCACGCTGATGTTCGTGCTGGCCGAGATCGGGCTTGATATCGCGCCGCTGCTGGCCTCGGCCGGTGTTCTGGGCCTTGCCATCGGTTTTGGTGCGCAGAAAATGGTGCAGGACATCATCACCGGGATTTTCATCCAGTTCGAGAACGCGATGAACGTGGGCGACGTGGTGACTGTCGGTGGCGTCACCGGGACGGTGGAGCGGTTGACGATCCGCTCGGCCAGCCTGCGCGATCTGCACGGGGTGTTTCACATCATCCCGTTCTCGTCCGTCGACATGGTGTCGAATTACGTCAAGGATTACGGCTATTTCGTCTGCGACATGGGCGTCGCTTACCGCGAGGACGTGGAGGAGGCGAAACAGGCGATGCTCGATGCCTTTGCCGAGTTGAAAGGCGATCCCGATCAGGCCGACGGTATCCTCGACGAGTTGGAATGGTTCGGCGTCAACAGCTTTGGCGACAGCGCGGTGATGCTGCGCGCCCGGATCAAATGCGTGCCGGGGCGGCAATGGGGCATCGGACGGGCCTATAACGGTGTGCTCAAGACGGTGTTCGACGCGCGCAATATCGAGATCCCGTTCCCGCATCAGACGGTCTATTTCGGCGAAACGAAAGACGGCCAGACCCAGAGCGTCAAGGTGGACATGGAGACGCCGACCGCCCCGGCCTGACGGGCCGGGGGGCGGTGGTCAAGGCCGGGCAGGCGTCAGGAAATCGTCGAGCACGGCATGAAACAGCGCCGGTTTTTCGAGGTGCACGGCGTGGGCCGTGCCGGGGATCACGGCGAGGGCGGCGTCGGGCAGCCCCTGCCAGAGCAGTTCCACCTGCGGCCAGCGATAGGATTTGTCGCCGTCGCCCCAGAGCACCAGCGTCGGCATGGTCAGCCGGACAAGCGCGCCGCGCCCGTCCCAATGGCTCATCGCGTCGAGCCCGGCGAGAGCGGCGGCTTCGCTCGCCTGTGCGCCGAGATCGGCGACGATCCCGAAGCCCTGTGCCGCCGTGCCCTCGCGGAACCATGTCGCGCCGATGCGGCGGATGGTTTGCGCCACCCCATCGCAGCGGACCCGGTCGCGCGAGGTGTCGAGCGGCTCGAACCGGTCGGGCATGAGGCCGAGCGGCCCGGTGCCGTAGAGGATCAGCCGCGCGATGCGGTCGGGATGGGTCGCGGCCATGTCCTGCACGATCATCCCGCCCATCGAGTGACCCAGAAGAGTGATGCGGCCCAGCCCCAGCTCGTCCAGCAGATCGACCACCGCCGCGCCAAAGCGCGCGATCCGGTCGGCGGGGGGCAGCGCTGCAGACCCGGCATAGCCCGGCAGGTCGGGGGCGATCACGTCGAAGCGGTCGGCGAAGCGGTCTATCTCCGCCTGCCATTGCGCCGCCCCGCCGAGATAACCATGCACCAGCACCAGCGGCGTGCCCGCCCCCTTGCGCCGGTAGCTGAGACCGCTGCGCGCGGTCAGCGCATCTGTTCGGGCAGCCACAGGGCAGTCTCCGGGAAGAGGATCAAGATGACGATCAGCAGCACCAGCGCGCCGATGAAGGGCAGGCAGCCCATGATCACGTCGCCGATGGTCACCTGCCCGCGCCCGATGCCCTGAATGACATAGAGATTGAGGCCAACGGGTGGCGTCAGCACCGCGATTTCCATGGTGATCGTGTAGACCACGCCGAACCATATCAGATCGAACCCGGCGGCGGACATCAGCGGAAAGATCGTGGGCAGGGTGATGAAGGTCATCGAGACCGGCTCGAGGAACATGCCGAGCGCGATGTAGAAGATCAGCACGATGGTCAGCACCACGTAGGGCGAGAGATCGAAGCTGAGGAACAGCTGCGTGAATTCGTGCGGCACCCGGTAATAGGTGAGCACGAACCCGAAGAGCACCCCCGCCGAGAGCAGCAAGCCGAGATAGCCCATGGTGCGCATGGTGGCAAAGAGCGCGTCGGTGAAGCCCTGCCATTTGAGGCCGCCGACGCCGAAGGCGAGGATCACGGTAAGCAGGGCCGCGACCGCTGCCGCCTCGGTCGGGGTGGCGATGCCCGCATAGATCGCGACGGTGATGACGAGGCCGATGAGGCCGATGGGCGCGATGGTGGCGGCGATCTGGAGGAGGCCCATTTTCACCGACGCCTCGCTGTCGGGAATGTCGCCGGGCTTCAATATGCCCCAGACCAGCACGACGATGGCGAAGGAGGTGACGAGGATCAGGCCGGGAATGACGCCTGCGATAAAGAGATCGCCGATGCTCTGATCCGTGACGATGCCGTAGAACAAGAGGATCAGCGAGGGTGGCAAGAGCACGCTCAATGTGCCGCCTGCGGCCAGAACGCCCGAGGAGAGCCGCTTGCCATAGCCGAGGCGCAGCATCTCCGGCAGGGCGACGCCGCCGATGGTGAGTGCGCCCACCATGGACGAGCCGCAGACAGCGCCGAACCCCGCGCAGGCCCCGATCGAGCCGTAGGCCGCAGAGCCGCGCACCCGCACGCCCTGGTGCAGAAACTGGTAGAGATTGGGGCCGATATTGGATTTGCCGATGAGCTCGCCCAAGAAGACGAAGAGCGGCACCGCCAGCAGGATATAGTCGATCCAGACGCCCCAAAGTTTCAACTCCGCCGAGACGATGGAGGTGTCGAAGGACTGGATTTGCCACAGGAAGGGCAGGGAGGCGGCGGCCAGCGCGAAGGGGATCGGCAGGCCGATGGCGATCAGGAACATCAAAAGGCCGAGGAGGCCGAGGCCGACTTCATACCATTCCATCGCTCAAACCTCCTGTGCCGGGGTGCGGATGAGTTTCACCAGCCGCAGGGTTGCGTAGATCGAGAACAGCACCAGCGCGAGCGCGCCCGGCGCCCAGAACGCATAGCGCGGCCAGAGCAGGATTTCCGAGGAGGCGCCCGAGTTGAACGAGCGGATCGTGGCGCTCACGCCCGCGAGCGAGAAGAATAGCCCCACGCCCAGCATCACGCAGAGATTGATCAGTGCCGCGATCTTGCGCCCCATCGGGGGCAGCGTGTCGGTCAGCATGGTCACCTTGGGATAGGCGTCTTCCTTCATCGCGTAGGCAAGGCCCGCGAAGGCCACCGGAAAGAGCAAGAGCGCGGTCGCCTCGGTCACCATGCGGTCGGGGGCGTTGAGCGCGTAGCGGGTGAAGACGCCGTAGGTGATCCACACCATCTGCACGAGGACCACGATGGCCCCGGCCGCAGCGAGCCAGACCACGGCACGCTCCACATGGCCGATCAATCGGTCGAGACCGGGTTGCATGGCAAGCCTCCCTTTGCCGGAAATGGGGATGCGGGTGCCGCCGCGCTGGCAGCGGCACCTTTTGGGTCAAGGCGCGTGCTGTGCGAAGAGATCGCGGATCTGACCGGCCAGTTCCGGTCCGCAGGCCTCGTCCACGGTCTCGTTCCAGGTGCCCTGCACGCTGTTGATGAGTTCCATGCGCTTGTCCTGAGAGATCGAGACGGCCGCGCCGCCGCCCTTCATCACCGCCGTGCCGACGCGCTGATCGACCCAATCCTCGTAGCGGGGTTTCAGCCATTCCTCGGTCTCGTGCGCGGCCGCCATCACGGCGGCCTGTTCATCGGCCGTCATGCTGTCGAATTTTTCCTTGTTCATCATGTAGTTGATGTTGCCGTAAAAGAGGTTGGCGTTGACCATGTAGGGCATCACGTCCCACAGCTTCCAGCTGGAATAGGTGGCGACCCCCATGTTGATGCCGTCCACCACGCCGCGCTCGGCGGATTGGAACACTTCCTTGGGGGCGACAAAGACAGGCGCGCCGCCCCATGTCTCGATCATCAGGCTGACCAGCGGCCCGATGGAGCGGACCTGCTTGCCGTCGAGGTTGCCCAGATCGTCGATACCGCCCTCGAACCACCATTCCTGATCGTAGGAATAGTTGGAGTTGAAGACCGGCACGAGGTTGATCGCGGCGGCCTCGTCGCGGACCAGATCGGCATAGGCGGCGTCCATCTCGATCTGGCCTTCGAGGTCGATGGCGACGGGGTAGAGCGAGGTCACGCGGTAGCAGGGCAGGCGTTCGTCGGCGGGCATCCAGCTCATGTCCGAGACGCCACCCTGCACCGCATCGACGCCTTCGGACCAGCCATGCAGCGTGGCAGAGGGGAAGATCTGCACCTCGACGCTGCCGCCGGTCTTTTCCTCGACCAGCTTGGCGAAATGCACGAAGCCGTCATAGCGGATGTCGGCCTCGTTGACATAGGTCGAGAGGCGGATGGTGGTTTCGGCCACGGCGGGGGCGGCAATGGTGGTGCCGAGGGCCGTGGCGGCGATCAGTCCTTTGAGGGGAAATGTCATGGTTCTCTCCGTGTTGGGGTGGGCGAGACCGTTCGTGCGGCCTTCATCATTGAGTATGGTCAGAGGCGGGGTGCCTGCGTTGGAAACGACCAATGGAAAAAGGCTAGGCCGATGATGCGCGAGTCGGCCAATTCAAACATTTCATCAAACTATTCCGATCTTGCATGACGAGGGCTGCTGGCGCAATCTGATCTCATCGGGGGGCTGTCATGGACATCAACTGGCTGCGCGATTTCGTCTGTCTCGGGCGGACGCTGAATTTCACCCGCGCGGCGGACGAGCGCAACATCACCCAATCGGCGTTCAGCCGTCGCATCCGCTCGCTGGAAAACTGGATCGGCGTGCCGCTCATTGACCGGGCCAATTACCCGGTGCAACTGTCGGAGGCGGGGCGGCAATTCCTGCCGGTGGCGCAGCAGACGGTGGCGGATCTGACCGACACGCGGCAGGCGATCCGCGAACGCGCGCGCGGCAATGCGAGCTTTCAGAGGTTCGCGGCGCTGCACGCGATCTCGGTCAATTTCCTGCAGCCGCGCATGGCGGAACTGGAGCGGCATTACCCTGATATGCGCACGCGGGTGATTTCCGACAGCCTGACCGCCTGTTGCCAGTTGCTGAGCGAGGGGGGCTGCGAATTCCTGCTCTATTACCGGCATCAGGACGTGGCCCCGATCCTCGACGAGACCCGGTTCAAGCGCAAGGATATCTGCGAGGAGCGGCTGATTCCGGTGGCTCAGCACGAGGCGGCGGCGCGGCATGGCTGGACGCTGCCTGCGCGCGCCGGGCGCGAGGTGCCCTATCTGAGCTATGATCCCAACACGTTTCTGGGCACGGTGGTCGATCAGACCATTGGCAACCGCCGCCCCGCGCTCGACCTGCGCTACATGGATGCGCTGGCCGAGGCGCTGAAGCGGCGCACGCTGGCGGGGGCGGGCATGGCGTGGCTGCCGGAATTCTCGATCCGGCAGGAGTTGGAGGACGGCACATTGGTGCGGCTCGGCGGGCGCGACTGGACGGCGACGATGACCATTTCGCTGTTTTGCTCGCCCGAACGGCTCGACACGCTGGGTCAGACGATCTGGGCGCAGTTCTGACGGGTCGGGGGCGCGTTTCGCACGCAAAAAAGGCCCCGTGAGGGGCCTTGTTTCATTGGTCGGAGTGAGAGGATTCGAACCTCCGGCCCCTGACTCCCGAAGACCGACGCTGCTAGCCAAGTTATTGATTTTCCGTCAAAAGAGCACTGTTTTACGGGCCGAATTTCCAGCCAAGCCAATCAAGTTCAGGTTCGACAGGTTTATCGAACCAAAGAGCACTGTCTACCGACCTCAGTTTTGGCGCGAACTGGATGTAACTTGCACTTAAAGTTCTGTGGATAAAGGAATTTGACAGAGTTAGCGATATGTTGGCGGGACATATGCTGCGCGGCGCGAAGCAACTTTTCGACTGTGTCACGAGGTGAGAGTTATACAAGCCTTTCGCTCGACGGAGTGCGAGCAGAGCTGTTCGGGAAAGGTCGCGGCCACCAGCCCGGAGGTCATCAGGGTGACTGGGATATAGTGATGCTCCAGGATCGAGACCAGCCACGGGATGCCGTGGCTGGCGTTGTAGCGCCCGTAGCTGTCGGCATTGGGGTCAAATAGACCGTCGCCGAGTATGTTGCCCATCGGGCTAGCCCCAGATGTTACTTATTGCTTAATGTGATGACGCCGTCGCGCCTATTCAGTTTGCACTACCAAGATGTGCGCTGCTTCATCGCCAAGGACCCGGATTTCCCGACTGGGATTCTCGTAATCGGTATCGTCCAAAAGCATAACGCCTCCGGCACTCAAACGCTCCGTATCACCTGTGCTTGAACTCAGTTCCACTTCGCCCGAAAGCAAAACACAAAGCTGGCTGCGACTTGAAAAGTCCTTGCTGCTTGCAAAGCCAGGCGGCAACTCGGTGAAGAAATAGCGCTTGCATGGCCTAGCCGCGGACATCATCTGGGAGCTTACAACAAAACCGCTTAGCCCCGACTGAAAGTCCACCATTTGATGGCCGAACTGTGTGCCGCCTTTGCCGTCATTCGAAAAGGTCATAATCCGCATGGTAATTTCGATCTCCTACTCTGAATGCTGGCACATTCGACAGAGCGTGCCCATACGTATCAATTGCACGAAGGCTACAAACTTTGTTCGGATTTGAAAACGCGTTTTGAGCGACGGCGAAGGGTTCCATGACCTGCAGGTGCTGATTTTCTTGCCTGCGTGGGCTGGCCGGGACAGTATTCTGTTCAGAAAAAGGATCAGGGGGACGGCATGGATCGGTGGCTTGCAGGGGTATTGACGTGCATTGGTGCTATCTTGCTGGGGGCGGCGAGTGTCATGGCGTGCACATTACCGGACATGCGGACCGACGTCGCCCCTAAGCCGGAACATGGCGGCCCGGTTCAGGTAGACGCTTCCTTTACGGTGCTCGACATGCTGGGCGTCGATGATGTGAGCCAGCAAATCAATGTCGACATCGGCGCGATGCTGGTCTGGCGGGATCCACGATTGCAATCGCTTGAAGGCTGCCGGTTCGCCCGATCACAGGTTTGGACGCCCGACATCATCTTGCGGAATTCGTCCAACCTGCGCACCACGCTCAATAACGCGCGCGATCAGGTGGTGATCGGTGCCGAGGGTCGCGTGACCTACCGGCAGCGGTTCTTCGGCGAGATTTCGACCTATCACAACCTGCGCAGTTTCCCATTTGACGCACATGACTTCACCATCACTTTCATGCCGGTCGAAACCGGCGTCGAGACGCTGAAATTCGTGCCGGATCAGGCGAATACATGGCTGTCCGACAGGTTCAATATTTCGGGTTGGCACGTCACCGGTCTGACGCTTGGGGAAGAGAGCGCGAAACTGCGCGAGACCGGGCGCAGTCTAAGCATGCTGCACCTGACCATCGCGGCGGAACGCGAGGTCAACTACTACCTTTTCCGGATCATGCTGCCGCTCTTCTTCGTGGTTGCGATGTCCTGGGTGATCTTCTGGGTGCCGCCAAGCAGGTTCGAGTTTCAGATCGGTCTCGGGGCAACGTCAATGCTGACGGTGATCGCCTTCAATCTCGCGGTCGCCGGGGCCCTGCCCCCGCTAGGCTATCTGACGGTTCTGGACCAGATCCTGATATGGTCCATCGCGATGGTGTTTCTCGCCATCGCCGAGGCGCTGGTGACCGGGCTTCATGTCGTGAACGGCAAGGAAGCACGTGCGCTTCAACTTGATCGCGTGGCGCGCGTGGTCTTTCCCATTCTGCTCATTGGCGGATGGGCCGCACTCGCGTTGCGGGGTATGCGCTGAGCCGCGTAGCTTTGGGCGCGGTCACTCCGGTCCCGGGCTGACGCGCCATCCGCCGTCTGCCGTGCGACAGCGCCACGTGCGAAAGGTGGCAGGCTCGGGCCGTTTAACCGTGCTGACCCTGTGCACGAGTTCGGCACAGTTCCCGTCGATCCGACCCAGCGTGACCGCCCCCTTGGAGCGGCTCGCAGGGTTGCTCCAGCGGCGCGCGTCACCGGTTTGCCCAAGCGGCTCGACCAGTTGGCTTCCGGCTTTTTCCATCGCCGACAGGTCGCTCTGCGACAAGCCTGAGTCGTAGAGGATCTTGCCAAGACTACGCGCCTGTGCCTCGCCCGATCCCATCAATGGCAGCGCCAGCAGCGCCGCGGACAGGAGTATTTTCGCTCTCATAATGAATTCCTTTCGAGATTGTCGCTTCCGGTGCTCATCGTATCGCCGGTTTCTCCAGCCGCAAGGCCATCACGATCAGCGCCGCCCCGCTGCCCAGAAGTTCCAGCGACAGGATCACGCCCAGTTGCAGCGTAACGCCCAGCAGAACAAGCGCACCCAGCACAATCGACAGCGCACCCGCCACAAGCACCGCCCAGAACAGCGGATCGGTCTGGTAACGCCGTCCGATCCAGAGCTTGGCCAGCCCGCCTATAACCAGCAGCCCACCCAGAAACCAGCGCAGCAGCGTGCCATCGCCGATCGGTCCGATCAGCAGCGACAGGCCCAGAAACAGCCCCGCCGCCGCAAAGAGCGCGGCTCCGGCCCGTTCGCGAAAGGCCGAGGATTTCCAGGCTGCGCGTCCCTGCAAAAGCCCCATCAGCACCAACGCCCATCCCGCGATGGTGGTCGAGGTGATCTGCGCGGCATTCGGATTGATGAGGCCCAGCACACCGCCCGCCAACGCGACCAGCCCCGCCAATAGCCACCATAGCCAGTTTTTCATCACCGCCTCCTCAGTTTGTCTGGTCCCGGGCGGCAAGGCCCAGAACGATCAGGGAAATTCCGTTCGAAATCAGCTCGATCGCCAGCAGGATACCCAGAACCACCGCCGCTGAGAACGGAAAGCTCGTCAGGATCATCGCGCCCAAAGCCAGCGAGATGATCCCCGACAGGATCAACACCAGCCGGAGCCCGCCACCCGGTAGTCGAAACGCGAAGATGATCCGCAACACGCCGATGAACAGCATCAGCAGCGCCACCACGACCGTCAGTTGCAGCACGCCCTGCAACGGGTTGCTCACCAGATTGACACCGATGGCCAGAACCGCAGCGCCCAGCACGAGCGACAACAACCGCGAGCCCCAGCTGTCATCGGCAAAGATCGAGACCAGCATGAGCGCACCGATGGCGATAAAAAGATACCCGGTCAGAAGTTCCGCCGTCAGCGTCGCTGCCAGCGGGTTCAACAGGGCGATGAGGCCACCGATCAGCGACAGGGCGCCGATGCCGAGCAACAGGATGGAATTCTTCATTGTATGTCTCCCGAAACTGCTAAAATCTACGCCTCCGAAGGCTCTGCCACCAGATCGAAACTCTCGAGCCGCAACCGGTCGCTCAGCCACAACAAAATCCGCTCCGCCAGTGACAGCGCGGCTCGCTCTTTCATCACTTGCCGCGCCAGTGCGGGTTTGTTGGTGATCAGCCCGTCCACGCCCATCGAAATCATCCGCGACATGGCGCGCGGGTCGTCCACCGTCCAGACATAGACCTGCTTGCCTGCCGCATGCGCGCGGCGCAGTAGATGCCCTGAGACCTGCCCGGTATTGACCGCCAGAAATTCGGCATCGAGCGCGCTCAGATCACCGATTGCCCGCGCCGCGAGGATGCCCATCGGCCAGTCCGGGCGCAGGGCGCGCATCTTCGCCACACCCGCCCGCTTGAGCGACATGATCATCACGTCATCCGCCATGCCGGTCTCTTCGACGATCTGTGCAACACGCTCTTCCAGCCGCTCATCATGGCCGTAATACTTCAACTCGATCAGCACTTGGCCGCGCCCCTTGGCCACCTCCAGCACGTCGCGCAATGTGGGCACCCGGGCCTCCGCATAGGCGGGATCGAACCAGCTTCCGATGTCGATCTGCGCCAGATCCTCGGGCATCGCGTTCCAGACCTTGAGCGGCACGCCCGCCTGTTTCATGAAATCGCTGTCATGGGTGACGATCACGGTGCCGTCGGCGATCTCCTGCACGTCAATCTCGACCCAGTCGGCGTGATCCTCGAGCGCTTTTTCCACAGCGGCCAGCGTATTCTCGGGCCGTGCCGCCGCCGCCCCGCGATGCGCGATGACCTCGACCGCCTGCGGTGCCGCAAGACGCCCCGCCAGATCGCCCAGAACCGTAACCGCGCCCAAACCCGCCACGCCCGCCGCGATGGCAAGCCCGGTCAGAACCAGTGCAGCGCCGCCCGGCGCGCTGTCCTGCTGCGGTGCCAGAACCTTGGGGGCTACGCTGCGATGCAAATCATCCAACAGCACCGCCAGCGCGCCGTTGGACACCGCTGCCAGAACCGCATTGGCCAGCGACCAAAGAGCGAGCGTAAGAAGCGCGGCCAGCACGACCCCGGTGAGGCTTGGCAGCGCCAGCGCCTGCGCGCCCGACCCGAAAACGCCAATCAGCGCCGCGACCCCGGCGGCAAGCGCCAAACGCAGCGCAAGCCAGCCAAGGATGCGCCGGATCACCGCGCCGCGCCGCGCGCCCAGATGTGCCTCGCTCTGCGCAAAGCAGTCGCGCGCGGGCACCCCGTCGATCAGCCGCAGATGCAGGGCCAGCGCCCAGCCCGATAGCCGACAGACCAGCAGCCCCGCCATGATCAGGACGAGCGTGCCGATCGCACCTGCAGCCAGCAGAAACTCCGGCGGCCAGTAGGTCAGGTAATAGTTGATGTCGTGCGCCCGAAGTGTGAGCACCGCCACCGCCGCGCCCAACGCCAGAAACGGCAGGGCCAGCAGCGCCACCCGCAGCACCAGCCGCAGAGCAACGCCAAACACCGCCCCTAACCGGGGCAGCACTAGCCTCCAGACCGTCGCAAGCGTGGGCCGGAGCCCAGTCACGGGCTGCCGCAAGGCCGCCGTCATCAATGCAAGATCGAGCACCGCTGCGACAATCAGAACGCCCGCCACGGCCAATGCGCCAAGCGCCCCCAAGGGGGATAGCACAAAGCCCGCGATATCCTGATCGGTTAGCGCCGGATCACCCGACCAGCGCAGCGCAAGGCCGAGGATCACCCCTGCAAGCGGCAGCATCAGAACCGAGACAGCCAACCGCACACTCAAATGCAGCGCCGTGAACAGCAGCACGTCCGACAAAGCACGACGATAGGCCGGAAGGACCGCGTGCAGCCCCACCGGTCAGGTCTCCGCTTCGGTGGATTTGTGCCCTTTCAATCTCTCCCGCAAGGATTGGAATATCACGTAGAGCGCCGGGATCACGAAGATGCCAACCAGTGCCGCCGCCAGCATGCCGCCTGCCACGCCCGTGCCGACGGCGCGGCGCGACAGCATCGAGGCACCTTCCGCCGTTACCAGCGGGATAAGCCCGGCGATAAAGGCGAAAGATGTCATCATCACCGCCCGGAACCGCGCGCCCGCGCCCTGCACGGCGGCATCGAGAATGGTCTCCCCCGCCTCGCGCCGTGCCTTGGCGAATTCCACGATCAGGATGGCGTTCTTCGCCGCCAGCGCCAACAGCACCACCAGCCCGATCTGCGCGTAGATATTAAAGGGCAGCCCCGCCAAGAGCAGCGCCGCAATCGCCCCCGCCACGCCGAACACCACCGATAGCATCACCGGCACCGGCACTGTCCAACTCTCGTAAAGGGCCACAAGGAACAGATAGGCAAAGAGCATCGCAAGCACGAGGATCATCGTCGTCTGCCCCGCCGCCTGCTTTTCCTGCAACGCGGTGCCGGTCCACTCGTAATCAAAGCCCGGCGGCAGATTGGCCTCGGCCACCTCTTCCATCGCCGCCAGCGCGGCCCCAGATGACAGACCCGGCGCGGGGTTGCCGCTGATCTTGGCGGCGCGCTGATTGTTGTAGCGCGAGAGCGACATCGGCCCGGTGATATAGTCGGCACGGGCAAATGCCCCGATGGGCACCATCTTGCCCGAGGCACTGCGCACCTGAATCCGCGCGATATCGTCCACCGCGTCGCGATACTCGGGTGCGGCACTCATCCGCACCTGCCACGAGCGGCCGAACAGGTTGAAATCGTTGATATAGGCCGAGCCGAGCGTCGGTTGCAGCGCGGCAAACACGTCCGAGACAGGGATGCCCAGCGCATAGAGCCGCTCGCGGTCAATCTCGAGGAAAAGCTGCGGGCTGTTGGCCGAGAAGGTGCTGTAGACGCCCGACAGCGTCGGGCTGCCATTGGCGGCGAACGAAAGCCCCCGCGCGGTTTCGGCAAGTTCCTGCGGCGTGCGCCCCTGCGTGTCGAGCAGTTGCATCTCGAAACCCGACCCGGTGCCAAGCCCGGCGATGGGTGGCAGGTTGAACGCGATCACCTGCGCCGACCGGATCGCCGCGCCCTGCCGGATGGCCTGCTCGATCACGTTGAACACGCTTGTCTCTTCGCTCGTGCGTTCGGCGAATTCCTGCATCGACACAAGCGCAAAGGCGGCGTTCGACTTGGTGATCCCATCAAGCAGCGAGTAGCCCGCAACCGAGGTGACGGACTCGACCCCCGGCAGACCCAGCAATATCTCTTCGACCTCGCGCTGCGCCGCGATGGTGCGGTTGACCGAAGCCGCCTCGGGCAGGCGCGTCTCGACGATGAACGAGCCCTGATCCTCGGACGGCAGGAACCCCGTCGGCACCGCCTTAAACAGCCCGCCGGTCAGCGCAATGGCCCCGATCAGCAGCGCCAGCCCAAGCACCGCCCGCCGCGCGATGGACCCGGCGATCCGCGCATAACCGTCGCGCGCACCGTCGATGCTGCGAGAAATCCGCCCCATTATTCCCTTTTTCGGCCCGTGATGCGGCTTGAGCAGGATCGCGCAGAGCGCGGGCGACAGGGTCAGCGCGTTGATCGCTGAGATCACCATCGACACCGAAACGGCGACTGCGAATTGCTGGAACAACTGCCCGGATATTCCCGGAATGAACGCCACCGGCACAAAGACCGACAGCAACACCAGCGTCGTTGCGACAATCGCGCCGGTGATTTCGGACATCGCCGCCGAAGAGGCCTCGGCCGGGGTCATCCCGGGGTTTTCCTCCATCTTGGCCTCGACCGCCTCGACCACCACGATGGGGTCGTCGACCACGATCCCAATGGCCAGAACCATTGCCAGAAGCGACACGGTATTGAGCGAAAAGCCCATCGCCTGCATCACCGCGAAACTGCCGACCAGCGCTACCGGCACGGCAATCAGCGGTACCAGCGTGGCGCGCAGCGAACCCAAAAAGATGAACACCACGATCACCACGAGGACGAAAGCCTCGATCAGGGTCTTTTGCACCTCGTGGATGCTTTCCTTGACGAAGGTGGAGCTGTCCGAGACGATGTCATAGGCCATGCCGTCGGGGAATCCTGCTGCCACATCCTGCATCATCGCCTTGGCGGCGTCGGCGGCGGCAATGGCGTTGCCACCCGGCGCAAGATAGAGGCCGATCAGCGTCGCTGGCTTGCCATCAAAACTGGTCACGACATCAGAGCTTTTCTCGCCCAGCGTCACCTCTGCCACATCGCGCACCCGCACGACGCTGCCATCGCTGCCCGCGCGCAGGATGATCGCACCGAATTCCTCGGGGCTCGACAGCCGCCCCTTGGTCGAGAGGTTGAGCTGCAACCCCGGATCCTCGGTCACCGGCTGTCCGCCGACGCGCCCGATGGCGGCCTGAAGGTTCTGACTGCGCAGCGCAGCGCTCACATCGGCGGGCGTTAGGTTCAGCGCCGCGAGCCGGTCCACATCCAGATTGACACGCATCGCAAATTCATTGGACCCGAACATCGAGGCATCGCCGACCCCCTCGACCCGCTTGAGCCGGTCCATGAGGTTGAGCCGGGCATAGTTCGTAAGATCACGGCCCGTAAGCGCGTCACTCTCGGCATAAAGTGCGATGCCCATCAGCAGCGACGACGATTTCTTGGCGACCTTCACGCCGGTCTGACGCACCTCTGATGGCAAGAGCGGCTCTGCCAATGACACCCGGTTCTGCACGTTCACCGTGGCGATATCGGGATCGGTGCCCACCTCGAAGCTGATGCTGAGGATATAGGTGCCATCCGCGCCCGAGGTCGAGGACATGTAGATCATGTCGTCGACGCCCACGACCTGATCCTCGATCACCTGTGCGACGGTCTGCTCCACCACCTCGGCCCCGGCCCCGGGGTAGGCGGCGGTGACCGAGACCTGCGGCGGCACGATATCGGGGAACTGCTCCACCGGCATCTTGGTCAGCGCGATGAACCCGGCAAGGAAAAGGACAATGGAAATCACCCCGGCAAAGCGGGGGCGCTTGATAAAGGTATCTGCCAGCATGGATCAGCCCTCGGGTGCGGCGGCATCGACCGCGCTGCCGGGGCGAACCTTGTTCACGCCCTCGGTGATCACGCGCTCGCCCTCGCTCAGGCCCTCGGCGATAACGGCAAAGCCTTGCGCATTGCGGCGCACGGTGACGCGGCGCTGTTCGGCCACATCGCCCTCGCCCACCACAAGCACAAAGGCCCCCTGAATGTCTCGCTGCACCGCCTGCGCCGGGATCGCCAATTCGCCCTCGGCCGTGTCAGAGGTCAGCGTCACGCGCACCAGTTCACCATCTAGCAAACGCCCATCGGGATTGGCGAACCGTGCGCGCAGCGTCACGCTGTCGGTGCCCGAATTGACCCGGCTGTCCACGAAATCGATATCGCCCGGCGCGTCATAGACCGTGCCATTGGCCAGCGTCAGGCTGACCGCTGCCTCTTTCGAGGCCTCGCCGCGTTCGACCCGTTCGAGGAAATCCCGCAACACCGCGGTCGGCACCGCGAATTCGGCATGGATCGGATCAAGCTGCACCAACGTCGCCAGCGCGCCTGCATCCGGCCCGACAAGCCCGCCTTCGTCCACCGCGCTGTCGCCGATACGGCCCGCGAAAGGCGCCTTGATCTCCGTATAGGACAGGTTGGTGCGCGCCCGGTCGAGTGACGCTTCGAGCCGCAGCACATCCGCCTCCGCGGTCGCAAGCGCGGCCTCCGCCTGATCGAGACGCGCCTGCGCCCCGGCCTCGCGCGCGACGAGTTCTCCCTGTCTGTCCCGTTCGATCTGCGCCAGATCACGCTGCGCCTGCGCCGCGCGCAGCGCACCCTCGGCCTCGCGCGCCGCCGCCTCATAAAGATCGCGCTCGATGACGAATAGTGTCTGGCCCTGCGTCACCTCGACACCCGGAGCAAATCCGATCTCCTCGATCACGCCAGACACGCGCGCGACAAGCGCCACCCGGCGATTGGCATCCAGACGACCGTTGAAATCAGAGGTTTCCGCAAGATCGCGCGTCATCGCCTCGACTGCAACCACGGCTGCGGGCGGCGCGCCTTCCTGTGAAATTACGGCACTGCCAAGGGATGCGACAGCAACTGACAATAAAAGTGTTCTAATCTTTTTCACCCCATCAAGCGCAAAATCGCTGCCCGAACGATACCCGATAGGTCTCAGGAGTCACCTGAAAACGTGCATTCTCAATTTTTGCTGAACGCCCTGTTCAAACCTCGCTCATGAGAATGGCGTTTGGCCACGCGCTCAGAACCACTACCGAGGGCAGGTCCGACGTTCGTTCGAAATCGATAGACCCACACCTTGGGCCACTAGCGAAGTTGATCGCGCCGGGGATCGTGCCACCCTGAAACCAGTCGGGCGTCCGGCTGTCCACGACCACTGACCCTGGGTCTTGTAACATCTCCAGAAGCTCAAGCCCCCCGATCGTTGACACGTCCGGGGCCGGGCTCATCGCCTGGATGCAGAATTCCGGACACTGGCGCGAGGTGCGTGCCCACTGGCCGGTAATCTCGTTAGAAGGATCCTGAACGCGGCCGATCACTTGCGGGCCACTTTCGGTCTGCACGGTCACTTGAGGCATCGATTTCGTGATCCCCACTGTAGGGTCAGCCTGCGCCGCACCAGCGATAAGTGCGGCCGAAAAAGCAGTGGTGAATGTCTTCATTCTTTCCTACAGTCTGAGTGCCCACACAGCGTGCGCGACGCTAGTCGACTATTCGCTAACCCGTTGCACCTCCAACTCACGGCAAGCACCGTGGCTGTGGGACATGCATCAGAGGATCTGGCTGAGAAACTCCCTGGTGCGGGGGTCCTGGGCGTTCTTGAAGAAGGTCTCCGGCGGGCCGTGTTCGACAATGATACCGCGATCTGTAAAGTAGATGTGGTCTGCGACCTCTCGGGCAAAGGCCATCTCGTGGGTGACGAGGATACAGGTCATCCCCTCTTCGGCCAGATCCTTGATGGTCTGCAGGACCTCACCGACGGTCTCGGGGTCAAGTGCTGCGGTGACCTCATCGAATAGCATCACGTCAGGCTGCATTGCCAAGGATCGTGCGATAGCGACACGTTGTTGCTGCCCTCCGGAGAGTTCGCCGGGATACGCACCTTCCTTGCCCTCGAGACGGACCTTTTTCAACAACGCCCGTGCGGTCGCTTCAGCCTTTGCCTTGTCCTGTTTCAGCACGCGCACCGGTGCCATCATGACATTTTGCAACGCGGTCTTGTGCGGGAACAGGTTGTATTGCTGAAACACCATGCCGACTTTCTTGCGCAACTCCAGCTTGTCCAGGTTGGGGTCGTTCACCTCTTGCCCCTCGACGAGGATAGATCCCTGCTGAATGTCGTTGAGCGCATTGACGCAGCGGATCAGTGTCGATTTGCCGGACCCTGATGGGCCGATGATGCAGATCACATCACCTTTCATCACATCAATCGATACGCCGTTCAAAACCTTGAGTGTGCCAAAGGACTTGTGGACGTCCTTCAGTGAGACCATCGGTTCGGCAGGGGTCCAACTCATTTCATTTCCTTAGTTGATGACTGCGAATTTGCGTTCCAGCCGAACGGTGAAACGTGCGATGGGATAACAGTAGGCGAAGAACAAAAAGAGGACGAACCCGTAGAACGGCGCCAGCAATTCAGGACGACCGCCTTCTGCGGCGAGCGCCTGTCCGGTCAGGGTCATGACCTCTGAAACGCCGACGATCGAGGCCAGAACCGTTGCCATCGTCAGAACGGAATAGAGATTCATCCAGGGCGGCAGCATGCGCTTGACGCATTGCGGCAGGATGATCAGCCATAGAGTTTGCCGCCGCGAATATGCGAGGCTTTCAGCGGCTTCCCACTGTCCGCTGGGCAGTGATTTGACAGCCCCGCGCACGATCTCGGAGACATTCGCCATCACCGGCAGCGACAAGCCAAGAATGGCTTTGAACCAGTCGGGGAACGGTATTGAAACGCCCAGCAGGTTGATCTCGAACGGTAAAAGGAACATCGCGAAGAACAGCAGGACCAGCCAAGGGGCGTTGCGAAAGAACTGTGTGAGGAACCAAGAGACGCCGCGTGTCGCCCGTGAGAGCGATATCTGTCCGAGCCCCAGCAACGTGCCGAGCGCCGTTCCGAGGGCCATCGCGAGAAATGAGATGGCGAGATTGAAGATGAAGCCCTGCAACAACAAGGGCACCCAATCGAGAAGAACAGCAAACGGGGTCAACAGCGGCACGCCTGCCTGAGCAAAGGCAAGGGATGGCCCGAAAAAGACCAGAAGTGCGATCACCACGATGTGCCAGGGTCGAAAACCGAGCAGCGGTTCCGGCTCGCGCGGTTTGAAAGGCTTCATCACTGGAAGGTCGGTCTTATAGCTCATTAGCCAAACCCCGGAATTCTCATCGCGCGCTCCCAACGGTTCATGCCGCCCACGAGGATGCCGACCAAGACAAAATACGCCAGAAGGAGGAAGATCATCATCTCGGTGACGTTCACGTTGTCGGACCATATTTGGTTGGCCTCGTAGAGCATCTCGGGCACGGCAATCGCATAGGCGAGTGTGGTTGTCTTGACCAGGTTGACGAGGTTGTTGTTGAGCGCCGGCAAAACCACCCTGAACGCCAGAGGCAGCGTCACATCACGGTAGATCTGCAGTCTCGAAAACCCGAGAGCCTCTGCCGCTTCGACGGTGGATTTCGGCACCGCCTCGATCCCAGAGCGGAATATCTCGACATTGAAGGCCCCGGCGAAGAAGGACAGCGATATCGCCGCCCAGGCGAAACTGCCCAGAATCGGCGATTGGCCGCCCCAGTCATTCTCCACCGTCGGCAGCATAGTCCCGATGGCGAAATAAAAGAAATATAGCTGAACCAGCGGCGGGGTGTTGCGAAAGAGCTGAATATACCCGTTGACGATACGACGGGTCCATTTGAACGATGACCCTTGCAGCCACGCCCCGACCACCCCGATGAGCACTGAAAAGAACAAACAGACCAGCGAAAGCCGGATCGTCGTGAAGAATCCGTCGATCATGCGATTGCGGTCATACGCATCGTAAAGAAATGGCAGGTTTATGCCGGTTTCGTCGTAGAGAACACGAAACCATTCAAAGATGACGTCCATGTCGGAGGCGCTCCGGGGCAGAATTGGCTGGCGAAGCAGAAGGCTTCGCCAGCTGTAGTTTACTTGAACTTCGCGTGCATCGCTTCGGCGAACGGCGTGTTGGCCACGCCCCACTCCGTCTCAAGCTCAAGGATACGACCGGATTTGTGCCATTCGGTGATCATGTCGCTCATCAGGCTCGCGAACTCATCCTCGCCCAACTGGACGGCCAGCCCCCAGGGCGCGTCGTCGATCGTCTTGAGCGGCATTTCGTAGTCCGACCATTCGGGATCATTTGTTTTTGCGACAATTGCACTGTCATCATAGACAAACGCGGCGCAATTGCCGGCCTTGAGAGCCGAATACGCCTCTGCCGTGCCCGTAAAGGCGACGATCTCCGCACCATAGTTCTGCGACGTGGACTTATTGTAGAATGCCCCCTGAATGCCGCAGACAGGCTTGCCGCGCAGGTCTTCCCATTCTTCCAGGCCGAGGCTCTTGAGCGCCAGGATGTTCGTTCCGGAGGAGTAGTAATTGGGGTCTACGATGTGCACGACCTTGCGACGATCTTCGGTGTCCGTCATCGTCGCGATCATCAGGTCGATCTTGCCCTGCTCCAGAAATTGCATCCGGTTCGAACTGACGACCGGCACATACTCAACCTCAACCCCCAGCTTGTCGGCAACATCCTTGGCAAGATCGGGCTCGATACCGATGATGTTGCCGGATGAATCGAGAAAGCCGTAGGGCTTGTAATCGGCCTTGACGCCCACGACGAGTGTGCCGCGTTCCTTGATGGTGTCGAGCACATCGGCGGAGGCCGCTGTAAGGCCCATGGCCGATAAAACAAGAGCTGACGCGAGGGTGTTCATGGTTGTCTTAATCATTTCAATCTCCCTGAGTTTTTTCACCGTTGGTCGGTTGTAGTTCCATCAGTTCGAAACTTAGACATTACTTCAACCCTGAATCTGGCAAATTCTGACTCTAGATGTCAGAATTTCGCTTGCCTGACACGTTGCGGAGCGTGTTGCGTTAAGCCGCTTAGACAAGGCGATACTTTGAAGAGATTGTAACAGTAGCAGTCGCTTAAGAGATCGGCTTGGCTTTCAGCCTGTTGTCAGATCAAAGCGAGACCTACTGCTTTTTGTCAGAACGTGAACGGCCGACACTGATTGGTGACTTGGCCTATCCTCCCAGAGCAGGGCGTGACCAAGGCAATCTAGGTGGGGCCGTTGAGAGGGGCCATGGCGGGTATGCTCCGGTTGGCGCGCCGTGTCTGGACTCGGCCAGTTGGCTGGCCGTTGGATGGGATGGCGCTGGGATCAACCGAACCCATTGTGGCCGCACGTGGGATTGGGGCGACCAGGCGAACGGCGTGTGCCGCTCCCGGTCGTTGGTTGCGACGCCATGGTCCATCGGTGCAGTTCGCTGCCGCGAGAAGAGACCATTGCCGATCGCAATCGCCAGCACGATCAGCGCAGCGCCCGGTATCAGGCCCGGCCCCGCAGTTTCGCCCAGAAGCACCATCGCAATCAGGATCGCAGCGAGCGGCGAGAAGGATGTGGCGAGCGAAAGCTCAGAGGCGCGTGCGTGTTTCAGTGCCATGTTCCAGGCCAACTGGCCCAGCACGATGACCACGCCTGCATAGAGCCAGATCCACTGCCACAGCAGCGGTGAAAGAATGTCGCGGAACACCTGCGGGCCGTAGAGCGCCGAGACGAGCACGAAATAGATCGCCGCGCCCACGACGGTGCGATAGATCGAGAAGATCCCGAGCGGGATATCGCGCAGGCTCACTCGGGTCACCAGCGTCGAGGCGACGTAGGACAGTGTTGCCGCCACGGTGGCCCATTCGCCGGTGCCAAGCGCGCCGACCCCGCCACCGTCGCGCGATCCGATCATCACAACGGCACCGGTCAGGGCGATCAACCCGGCCGTCATGGTGCGACGGCAGACCCGCTCATTCAGCACCAGCCAGGCGGCCAAGAGAAAAAGCGGCGGCTCGATCCGCGAGACCAGAACCACGTTGGTCACGCTGGTATGGGCCAGCGCGTAGAAGAACAGCCCCGGCGTCAGCGCTGAGGACAGAAAGGCCGAGAGCGTCAGCATACGCCAGTCGCGGCCGGTCAGCCGCGCGATGTTGGCACGGGTCCAGTCGCGCCGGAACAGGAAAACCATCGGGATGACCGAGAGAAGCGAGCCCAGCAACAGCAGGTTCATGTAGGTTATGGCGTTGCGCCCTTGGTTGACTGGGTTGGCCTCGCCGATGTCGACCAGCAGTGCCACGATGGAATTCGACGCCGCATAGATGAGCACTGCGGTCCAGGCACAGATCAATCCCCAACTCGCCATTGGCAGGCGGCGGATGGCCAGACAGATGTCTGTTGTTATGGGCCGTCTAAGGTTTATTGCGTTCTGCATCGTTGCTCCTCAGGCCCGGGATTTCGGGCAGGGTCACAACGAAGCACGCAGGACGGACGATGAAAGTTTCAGGCTGGCCGCTGAATGCCGTCATCTCGGCGCGTGTGGATTATATGAATCCGGAACCTGATTTCCTTGGAATTCGCGCTTGCTTCGGTAAGGGTGCAATCAGCAAAACGACACATAATCAACACTTGGCGCAGACGTCGAACCGTGGCCTTGTGGATGCATGTCCGGTCTGAATTCGCGGCATTGTCCTTTGGACCATGCTGTTAGATTGGAGCGCGCTCATGTCACCCTTGCATTTGCACACAGATCAAGCGGCGTGCCGGCCGATCTTTTTGTAATGTGCTGCGATCTCGGAGCGCGTTGTGAGCCAGATGGAGTCGTCCTCCTTGCAGAGGCTTGCGATTTCGTCGATGGCCCAGGCGGCAGCGGGGCGACCGTAGCAATGGCCATGTGCAATGATGTCGAGGATGAGCGTTTCCGCAGGCTGCGACCGCAATCCGGTCAAGGCGTCGTGAAACATCTCGACGAATTGCGTCGGGGTGCGGCCGAAACGCATGGCGTGCGGCAGGTCGTTGAACTCGATCGACATCGGAATTGCCAGAATGTCGCCATTCTCGAACTTCTGGAGGTAGGGAAGGTCGCCATCGAGCACGTCGCCGTGCCAATGATATCCGTGGGCGGCAAGCATGCTTTGCGTCGCTGTCGATGATGTCACTCTGGGGCTGATCCAACCGGTGGGCCTGCGTCCGATTGCGGCTTCGATTGCCGCCGTGCTGCGGATGATCGAGCGCTCTGCGTCGTCAGCGGAAAGCGTCGGAAAGATCATGTCCTGGGCAAGGCCGTGGCCGACGATATCATGACCTCGGGCCGCGTAGGTGCGGAGCTGTTCGGGAAAGGTCTCAGCCACCAGCCCGGAGGTCATCAGCGTGACTGGAACCTCGTGGCGTTCGAGAATCGAGACAAGCCGTGGGATGCCGTGAGTGGCGTTGTAGCGCCCGTAGCTGTCGGCATTGGGGTCAAATAGACCGTCGCCGAGTATGTTGCCCATCGGCCCAACCCCGGATGTCACCCCTGGTGACCACATCTCGTAGGCAAGGTTGAATACCACGGCGATCCGACGGTTGTCGGGCCAGAAAATATCCGGTGCCAGATGTCGTGTCTCAAATTCGATCTGGGTCATGCACCTCTTCCTTCTTGCGCCACTTGCCGGAGCAGAGCTGGCTTTGTTCAAGCTTACGGGGTGACTCTGCCTGAGAAAACTTCATTTCTTTCAGAGCATCCTGCAGGGATTTCAGTTTGGAACCTGCATGATGTGCAGGTTACAGTGCGACTTATGCACTATTTGCATCGGTTGGCGCGCGTGTAGGCTTCGGTCAGACCTCCGGGACGAGGGAGAGACCCGGACGATCATCAAAGGGAGGAAAACCGATGACCATGACTTTCACACGCAGAGCGGTTGGCGCCATGCTCACCAGCATAGCCCTGACCGGTGCCGCGCATGCCGCCGAGATCGAGCTGAAGCTGGCTTGGCTCACGGCTGACAGCCCGACCGATCCCTATGCGATCACCGCCCATGCCTTTAAGGACGAGCTGGAGGCGGCATTGCCCGGACGGGTCGAGGTGCAGCTGTTTCCGAACCGACAGCTGGGCGACGACAAGGAGATACTCGAAGGGCTGCAATTCGGTACGATCGACATGGGGATCATCACCAACGCCGTGGTCGCCAATCTCGAACCCAGCTATCAGCTTGTCGATCTGCCGTTCCTCTTCGGCAGCGCCGAGCAGGCGCATGCGGTGCTTGACGGAGAGGTGGGGCAACAACTGGCGACCAACCTGCGTGAGCATGATGTCGTCTCTCTGGGGGCGGCCGAAGGCGGCTTTCGCAACATGATCAACAACACCCGGCCCGTGCGCACACCCGAGGATGTCGAAGGCGTGAAATACCGCACCATGCAGAACCCCGTTTTTATCGAGATGTTCTCTTCGCTCGGTGGCAGCCCGGTGCCGATGGCCTGGGGCGAGGTATTCACCGCGATGCAGCAGGGCACCGTTGACGGGCTCGAAATCCCAACTTCGGTGGTGAACTCCAACAACTACGCCGAGGTCACCAAGTATCTCAGCTTCACGCGGCACACCTACTCGGCGATCCATCTGCTGATGTCGGAGCGCAGCTTCGAGAATTTGCCCGAGGATGTGCAACAGGCGGTGATGGAGGCCGGTGAGGCGGCGATTGCCAAACAACGCGATGCGGTCGCCGCAGCCGAGGCGGACGTGGTCGCGGCGCTGAAAGAGAAGGGCATGGAAATCAACGAGATCGACGATGTGGGCGCGTTCCGCGCCAAGGTCGGTCCGGTTTACGAGCGCTTCGAGGCGACCATCGGTGAAGAGCTGCTCGACAGTGCGCTGCAAGCCGTGTCGTCGGACTGACGGCACCAAACGAGGCACGCGTGCGCAGGATCGCCCTAGTCCTGCGATTCAGCTTATCTGCGGATAGAGGTGGGCGAGTTTCATGCGCGCGTCCTCGGTTGAGAAGCGCCATTTGACGGCTGTGCCGCCCTGGTTGCGGGGTATTTCCCATGCCCTGGTCTGCTCTTCGAGTTTCCCGCGATCGGGGATGCGGCGGTCGAGGCACTGGCGTGCGAGGGTGCTCAGTTCGCATTCAGCGATGTTGAGCCAGGAGCCGTGTTTCGGTGTGTAGTGCCATTCGAACCGTTCTGCGATCCGGCGGGCTTCGGCCGGGTCGAACGCCTCGTAGAGCGAGGCTGGCCGGTGGGTGTTGAGATTGTCCTGCACCAGAACGATCCTTTCAGCCTCTTGGAAATGGGTATCGGCCAGGTCCCGCAGAATATGGGCATAATCGACGGCCGTGCGCCGCTCGCGAACGGCGACATGACGCCATCCTTCCAGAGGCGCAAACAGCATGAACAGGCTGGCCACGCCGGCGCGCTCGTATTCATAGTCGAAGCGCGCGTCGCGGCCGGGCCCCATCGGGATTGGCGTGCGCGTCTCATTGGTCAGTTGCTTGCTCGTCTCGTCCAGACAGACCAGCGGGCGCGCCGGATCATGCGGGCGCGTGTAGACCTCCAGCACATCTTCCATCGCCGCGACAAAGGCAGCGTTGGCCTTGGGCGGGATCACCCAGTAGCGGCTTCGATGCGGTTTGAGCGCGTTTTTTTGAGCACGCGCTGGATCGTGCTGTCGCTGGCTGCCTCCACGATGCCCAGTTCCACCACCCGTTTTTCCAACAACCGCAAGGACCAGCGCGCATGGCCTTCGGGTGGTTCCGAACAGGCCAGTTGCAGCAAGCGCGCCTCCGCTTCCCCGTCAAAGATCCGGGGCGTTGGCGCCGTCTCGCGCTTTTTGCGCGCCAGGGCCGCTTCCAGACCCTCCTCCACGAACTGGCGGCGCGTGCGAAGCACCGTCGACGCGCTGGTGTCCAATGCCGTAGCAATCCGCGCATTATCCCAGCCGCCATTTTCCACAGATGCGTCCGCCTTGAGCAAGATCCGTGCTTTCAGCAGCCGGTAAGCAGCATCCCGACCGGTCCGGATCATCCCCTCAAGGAACGACCGCTCATCAGCACTCAACCGAACCACATATTTCACCAACGGCCCTGTTTTCGTCATCTCAATCACCTCTCGACCATTTTCGACAGTGATTCAGAGAAATGTCCTCGTGTCAAATAACCTGAAGCTGAGGACTAGTCATTGAAACCACGAGCCGCGTGACTTCGCGCCTCGTGGCCAATCTCTGCGTCGGGCTGATCTTTGTGATGCTGGGCCTTCTCGTGACACAGGTGCTGATGCGCTATTTCCTCGGAGCGCCGCCGAGCTGGACCGAGGAACTGGCGATCATTCTCTTCGCCTGGCTGGTGCTGCTTTATGCCACCGTCGGATTGCGTGAGGGCTTTCACGTCGCTGTCGAGTCGATTCCGGCGCAGTTTGAGCGGTTGCAGGGATGGGCCGACCGGCTGGTGGCCGCTCTCGCGATCCTGTTCGGCTGGGTTACGCTCACCGCCGGGATTGCCTATGTCGGGCGCACGGCGGGGCAACTCACCGCCGCGCTGCAAATTCCCATCGAGGTGCTCTATCTCTGCGTGCCGGTCTGCGGGGCGCTTTTCATCCTGCATGGGCTGGCGCGGCTGGTCACGCCTGCTGACCCCGAGAAGGCCGCCGCATGAACACTACCCTTCTTGTCCTGACGCTTGGCCTGCCGCTGATGCTGGTGTTGCGCGTGCCGTTGGCCTTTGCCATCGGCCTGGCCACGATAGGCGCGCTCTGGAGCGCCGATATCGACATGATGATATTTGCGCAGCGCATGGTTTCGGGCACGCAATCCTTCAGCCTGTTGGCAATACCGTTTTTCATTCTCGCCGGTGACCTGATGACGGCGGGCGGTATCTCGCGTCGGCTGGTGGGATTCGCCGACGTGCTCGTGCGGCACCGCACCGGGGGGCTGGGCATGGTCGCGGTTCTGGCAGCCGCCTTCTTCGCGGCGCTCTCGGGCTCCGCGCCCGCGACCACGGCGGCCATCGGGGCGATCATGATCCCGGAAATGGAAAAGCGCGGCTATTCGCGCGCCTTCGCCACAGCCCTCGCGGTCGCAGGCGGGATCATCGGGCCGATGCTGCCGCCATCGATCCCGATGGTGGTCTGGGGGGTGATGTCGGAGACCTCGATCAGCCAGCTGTTTCTCGCCGGTATCGTGCCGGGCATCCTCTTAGCGCTCGGCCTCATGGCGCTCTGCTGGCATCACGCGCGCAAGCATGACATCGCGCCGCAACCCAAGGCGACACGCGCCGAGGTCTGGGCCGCCTTCAACGCTGCGAAATGGGCGCTTTGTGGGCCGATCCTCGTGCTGGGTGGCATCTATGGCGGGATCGTCACGCCGACCGAGGCGGCCATCGTCGCAGCGGTGTTTGCGCTGGTGCTGGGCTTTGGCGTTTACCGGGAACTGACGCTGGACAATATCGTTCCGGTCACGCGCGGATCGCTCAAGACCATGACCATCGTCATGTTCATCATCGCGCTGGCCAACGGTTTCGGCTGGGTCATGGCCTTCGAGCGCATCCCCGGTCAGGTGACACAGGCGATGGAAGGCTTTGCCGACACCCCGGCGCTTTACCTGCTGCTGGTGAATCTGCTTTTGCTGGTGATCGGCTGCGTGATGGACAATCTCGCCGCGATGATCATCCTCGCCTCTTTCCTCATTCCCATCGGAGAGCAGCTTGGCATGGACCCGGTGCAGTTCGGGGCGATGGTGGCGATCAATTTCACCATCGGCATGGCAACGCCGCCCTTTGGCTACACGATCTTTGTGGGGGCGGCGATCAGCGGTCTTCGGATCGGCCAGATCGCGCGGCCGCTGATCCCGATGCTGGGGGTGATGATTGCGGTGCTTCTACTGGTTGCCTTCGTCCCGCAGGTGACGCTGTCCTTTGTAAGCCTCATGCGGTGATGCGATGGTGAACCTGCGCAATTTCGACCTCAATCTGCTGGTGATCTTCCGCGCCATCATGGCACGCGGCTCCATTGCCGGGGCCGCGGAGGAAATTGGCTTGTCGCCCTCGGCGGTCAGTCATGCGCTGGCCCGTCTGCGCGTCATGCTTAACGACGAGCTGTTCTTTCACACCGCAGAGGGGGTGCGCCCCACCGACCGCGCGCGAGAGTTGAGCGCCGATATCGAACGTGGACTAGGCTTCATCTCGACGGCGATTTCGCTGCAACACCAGTTCGTGCCCTCCGAGGCGAAGCGGGTTTTCACCATGCAGGTCGCTGATTACGTCTCAGGTTTTCTGCTGCCACGGTTGGCCGAGCGGTTGCAGGTCGAGGCGCCCGGCGTGTCGTTCGACATCCTGCCGTTTTCGATCTCGCCCGAGAGCGTCTGGGACAGGGTCGATATGCAGGTGCGCCTCACCCCGGGACGACTTCAGCCCGAGATGGTGCGCTCGCAGCGGCTCTTGGCAGATGAGATCGTCGTGCTGATGCGCCGTGACCATCCGCGTGCGAATGATCCGATGACGGCGGAGCTTTATGCCGAACTTCCCCATGTTAAGCTGTCGCAATCGGCCACCGGAACCACGGTAATAGATGACGCACTTGCCGCGCGCGGCCTGGAGCGGCACATGGCGATGACCGTGGCAAGTTGGTTCGAGATTCCCGATATCGTGGCCAAGTCCGACCTGATCGCAATCGCGCCGCGTCGGCTCTTCTCGCTCGACCCACGCCTGCGCAATCTCAAGGCGTCACCCCTGCCACTGGAAGAAGTGGTGTTCTCGTTCGACCTCTGCTGGGATCTCAGGACCGAACGCGAGCCGGGACAGAAATGGCTGCTCAAGGTTGTGTCGGATGTCTTCAAGGAGATCCGCACGTGAAGCAGCCCGCCTTTGACCTGCGAGTTGTCCGGCTGCCGTAGCGCAATTCCAGCATTCGTTTGGTGAGTAGGCGGCGTGGATTTAGTCGAAATCCTTGTCGAGGTGCTGATCGCAGCTGCTAGCTGACCCATATCCACGAGGTGGTCTATGAAGAGCCTGAGCTTTTGCGGCATGGGTTTGACCGGCGGCCAGACGACATGGATCGGCAAGCCGTGTGGGCGGAGGTCCGGCAGAACCTGAACCAACCGACCCTCCTTGATATCCCTGTGAACGATAAACATTGGTAGAAGCGCTATGCGAAGTCCGGCACAGACCATGTCGCGCATCGCCTCGCCATTGTTGGTGACAAGATGCGAGGGTCGGGGAGGCCGAACATGCGGCTTGAAACGCCAGATGTCGCCGATCCGTCGGTTCAGAGAACGGATCGTGGCATGCTCCGAGAGCTAAGCCGGGTCAGTGAGCGGGCCATGACGCTCAATATAGTCGGGGCTTGCGACGATGGCGCGCCGATCCTCGCAGAGCTTGCGCGAGAGGAGCGTGCTGTCGGACATCTCACCTAGACGAATGCCAACGTCATGACCCTAGCGCGCCAGATCGACCATGGCGTCGTCATAGTCGAGGACGATCTCCAGTGCGGGATGTGCCCGGGCAATTAAAGCATTGATCGGGCCAAGATGATGGATGCCGAAGCTCATCGGTGCCGATATGCATAGCTGACCACGCAGTTCCTTGACGTCAGAGACCGCACTTTCAGTCGCATTGACCAGGTGCGCGAGCGCCGGTCGCAGCCGCTCGGCGAGTGTCAGCGCCGAATCCGTCGGTGTGATGCGTCCTGCGTGGCGTGTGAAGAGGGCTGTTCCGAGGGCTGTCTCGAAGTCACTGATCCGCTTGCTGATCACGGATTTCGAGACATCCACGCGGATTGCAGCGCCCGAAATCGAGCCTGCATCGATAACCACGAGAAAGGTCTCGATTTCGTTGATCGTCCACCGCATTTTTTCTGATTTCGGCATGGATCGATCATGCGCAATTTTCAAACGCTGTGTGCTGCGATGCGATGTAGCCACGCCGAGCGTCGGCTTGGCACCAGCGATAACACTCGAACATCTGCAACTTGCGGTTCTAACCAAGACAAAGAACTAGAACATTATATCGCCTCTCATCCCGCCACACTTTCCCAATCTCACGCTTGCTATAGCGAAGACATGCAGCGCGTGCTGCGTCACAAATGAGAGAAACAGCGATGACCAAGAGACCGCATCAGGACACCCGGCTGGCGAAATATGTCGCACGTAGGGTGTTGGAGTTGAAGTCGAAGAAAACGCAGTCCGAGATCGCCGCGCAGGCCGGATACCCGAACGCAAACATGGTGAGCATGGTCAAGAGTGGTGCCAGCAAGCTCGCACTTGACCGGGTGCCGTCCATGGCGCGCGCCTTGGAGTGTGACCGGGCCTATTTGATGCGTCTCGCCTTGGAGCAGGCCGTTGGACAGACGGCGGCAGCGGCAGTCATCGAAATCTTCGGCACGCCGGTCAGCGAGCACGAGCGCGGCTGGATTGAGGCTATCCGCACGGCCTCCGACAACAGCGATCCGCGCCTCACCAGCCGCTCACAGGCGGCGATCAACGCGATTTTTGGCCGCTGAAGGAGATCCAGAACATGGAAGACCTCACCGAAAACGAGCGCGCCTGGGTGGAGTTCCTGCGGACGATCAGTCTTGGTCGCGACCCTGGACCGACCCTGTGGCGTGTGCAACTGCTGCGCCGCGTCTGCGAGACCAGGAGGGCATAGGAAAGAGAATTGCACCCCTGCGCAACCAACATCCACTTGAGCGCTCATTGGGGCCAACCCAGCCGCTGACGACTTCTTCGATGTAGATTTTTCAGGCAGGCTGAAACTCTTTCGCTGGCGCATCCGTATCTTCTGTCAATAACGCAGGAAAGCTGCGGACATTATTGGGAGGAGAAATACATGAAAATCGGTAACTCCCAAGCACCCCCGCGGTAGGGGTTATTGTCAGTTTCGGGGTGAGTCCAATTTGCCATTCGGCGCGTGAAGTTTTCGTTCCGGGCTGAATTCCGTGGCGCCGGGTCGATTTCTCTGAATCAGTGGTGGCATGGATCGGCTTACCACCCTTGAACAACAACTCGCCACGGCTCTGCGCAGGATCACTGAGCTTGAAGCCGCGTTGGCGACCATGGCGGAAGAAAACGCGGATCTGCGCCGACAGTTGGCCAAGAACAGCAACAATAGCAGCAAGCCCCCTTCGAGTGATGGCCTGAAGAAACCGTCACCGCGCAGCCTGCGTGGCAAGTCCGGCAAGAAAAGCGGCGGCCAGGTTGGCCACCGGGGCAACACCCTGCGCCAGACGCCAACACCCGATTTTGTCGAACGGCATGAAGCGACGCGTTGTGGCGCGTGTCAACGCGCCCTGACGGCGGAGATGACGAAGGGGATGGAGAAGCGTCAGGTGTTCGACCTGCCCGCGCCGCGCCTGGAGGTCACCGAGCATCAGGCGGCGGTTTATTGTTGCGACCATTGTCGAGCCATGACGACGGCTGGCTTTCCCGATGGCGTGAACGCGCATGTGCAATACGGCACGCGCATGCGGGCGGCGGCGGTCTATTGCAATGTTCAGCAGCTGATACCCGAGGATCGGGTCTGCCTGCTCCTGCGCGACCTGTTTGGGGCCACCAGCCTGTGCGCAGCCAGCGTGACCAACTGGGTGAACCGCGCGGCGCACACCTTGGGTGGCGTGGTCGAGCACATTCTTGCCCGCCTCACCAAAGGCGGCGTTCGGCATCTGGACGAGACCGGACTTCGTGTTGCCGGCAAGCTGCACTGGCTGCACTCGATCTGCGATACCGCCTTCACGCATTACCGCATCGACACCAGGCGCGGTGCCGTTCCAACCTTCCTGACCGGCGGGACGATCGTTCATGATCACTGGAAACCCTACTACGCCCATATGAGTGGGGTCGACGCCCACGCCCTCTGCGGGGCGCATCACTTGCGCGAACTCAAGGCCATCGAAGAGATCGAAAAGGAGCCGTGGGCGAGAGAGGTGAGCGCGGTGCTCAACCGCGCCAATCAGCTCAGGTGCGAGGCTCAGCACCGAGGCGAGACCGAACTTCCGGAACCGGTTCGCCAGGGTATCGTCACCAGATACATGGCGATCCTCGCCGAAGGGCTCGCCTTCCACGAACGTCAGCCCCCACTGGCCAAAAGCCCCGGCACCCGCGGCCGACAAGCCAGGCGGCCAGGCCATAACCTGCTCATCCGCCTGCGTGACTACCGCGACGACGTCCTGCGGTTCCTCGCCGACTTCGCAGTCCCCTTCACCAACAACCAGGCTGAACAGGACCTGCGCATGATGAAGCTGCGCATGAAAATCTCGGGCACCTTCCGCACAGTTGAGGGTGCGCAGGTCTTCGCCGACATCAGGTCCGTCATCTCGACGGCCAGAAAACACGGGCTCAATGTCCTCGACACCCTGACCCTGTCACCATCTCAGATCATCGCTCGGCTCTGAAGGCAGCCCCCCGCACAACCTTATCGGAGAGGGTGCTTGGGAGTTACGAAAATCGTATCCAAACTGGCCACTGCCGTTGCAGCATTAACCATCGCGACTGCCGCCTATGCAGAAAACCCGATGGTTGGCGGCGCGCCGATGTTCGAGACGAAAAACATCGTGGAAAACGCCGTGAACTCGGCCGACCACACGACGCTCGTTGCCGCGGTCAAGGCCGCGGGGCTGGTCGAAACCCTGCAAGGCCCCGGACCATTCACGGTCTTTGCGCCGGTCAACGACGCGTTCGCGGCCCTGCCGGACGGCACCGTCGACACGCTCTTGAAGCCCGAAAACAAGGACATGCTCACCAAGGTGCTGACCGCGCACGTGGTTGCGGGTGACTGGTCCGCCGCCGAGATCGCACGCCAGGCGCGCGCTTCGTCCGATGGCTTTTATCACTTCAATGCGGTGTCGGGCGACGCCCTGTCGGCCCAAGTCAGGGGAAACAACATCTTCATCTACGACGAAAGCGGCAACGCGGGCCGCGTGACCATCGCGGATGTCGATCAGTCAAACGGCGTGATCCACGTCGTCGATACGGTCCTCGTTCCGAAATAGGTCGAGCAGAACCGCCTGGGCGGGCCGACGCCCCCCGCTGGTCCGTCCGGGCATTTTTCGAAGAGGTGAAACCATGAAACGCAGAGCATTTCTCTTGATGACGGGAGCCGCCTTGATGGCACGGCCTCTCCACGCCTCAACATGCGGTTTCGAGATTTGCCGCACCGAAGCGGAGTGGCGCGACCGCCTGAGCGAGAACGAATACCTGGTGCTGCGCGAGGAAGAAACCGAGCGGCCATACACTAGCCCACTCAATGAAGAAACGCGCACTGGGACATACCATTGTCGTGGGTGCGACCTCCCGGTTTATGTCTCGGACTCGAAATACGACAGTGGAACCGGCTGGCCGAGCTTTTATGAAAGCCTGCCGGATGCTGTTAGGACTAAAGAAGACAGGAAACTTCTCTTTCAGGTCCGGACCGAGGTGCATTGCCGCCGATGTGGCAGCCACTTGGGCCATATCTTCGATGACGGACCGGAGCCGACGGGCAAACGTCATTGCCTGAATGGTCTCAGCCTGACCTTCGTTCCAGGCGAATGACCAATAGATTTGAATGGGTCGCCGGGCGGTATCTCTTGGCGATACTTTTTCTTGCCGGGGCCGTGCAGAAGACAATTGACCCAGGTCCTGCGCAGGCGCTTCTGGCGGGTTCTGGATTGCCCGAGTTGTTGATCTGGCCCGCCCTGGCGTTCAACGCGTTGGCTGCCGGGCTTCTTATCGCGGGCAGGTTCCTGAAATCCCTGGGACGTTTGCTGGCGGCTTATTGCCTGCTGACTAGCGCCTTTCATTTCATTCCATCGGACCCATGGCAGATGTCGATCATGATCAAGAACTGGGCGGTGGCGGGCGGGTGCCTGATCTTGTCGGCATCGTTGGAAAATAGCACTTGAGCACAGGACCAAAAGCTTATGGTCAAAACGGTGATTTGGGCAATCTCGTAGGCTGCGACTCAATAACTGGACGCTCATCCGCCGCGCAGCGTCTGGTGCAGATGGGCTCGAGCCAGACCCTAGCTGTGCCATGCACGATGGTCAGCGTCCCAGACACGATCATCGTTTGCGAGCAATAGACCTAACGTTCCTGTGGCGGCAAGTCTCGGAGCTTTACGCTTAATGCATCAACCTGATCACGCGTCCACTTTGAATGTTTTCGAACTGTGCTGGCGGTTGATTCCTCAAGCCAAGCTTGGGCTGATCACGATGGGCACTCTGTGGGCGAATTGGTCGTTGTGCAAAGCCCCCGCCGCATGTTGCACACACGTTGTGTAGGATCTTTTCCAAACATTCGGCACAATAGGTGCATATGCGCGACAGTTGAAGTCCATCAAAAAGGGTTTCAAGGCCGCTGTGGTTGATGCAGGGCTGCGCGATGTCTCTCCGCGTGTGCTGCGCCACACGGCTGCTGTCCACATGGCTGAAGCATGTGTGACGATGGACGAGATCGCCCAGTATCTTGGGCATTCAGACTCGCGTATCACGGCCTCCATTTACGCGCGTTACAGTCCGGAACATCTCCGCAAGGCGGCCAGTGCACTGGAGTTCGGATAGCGTGCAGGTTCGACGAACCTTGGAGCACTGTCTTTAAAACATCAAAGGCCCCGTGAGGGGCCTTGTTTCATTGGTCGGAGTGAGAGGATTCGAACCTCCGGCCCCTGCCTCCCGAAGACAGTGCTCTACCAAGCTGAGCTACACTCCGACCGTGAGACAGGCGATTATACGTCGTGGCGGGGCTTTGCAAGCGGGATTTCCGGGGTCTTGCACAGTGCGGGCGCGGGCGGTGTGCCCGCGCCCGTTTTCACGTGGTTCAGAGGCTCGCGTCGAGGGCGGCGACGACGGCGTCGCCCATCTCGCTGGTGGAGACGGGGGTGGCCCCCTCCTCGCCCAGAAGGTCGGCGGTGCGCAGCCCGTCGGCCAGAACCTGCTCGACCGCCTTTTCCACGCGCGTCGCGTCTTCGCCCATGTCGAAGGAATAGCGCAGCGCCATGGCGAAGCTGAGGATGCAGGCGATCGGGTTGGCCTTGCCCTGACCGGCGATGTCGGGGGCGGAGCCGTGGACCGGCTCGTAAAGCGCCTTGGGGCGGCCATTGGCCATCGGCGCGCCGAGTGAGGCCGAGGGCAGCATGCCGAGGCTGCCGGTCAGCATCGCGGCGGCGTCTGACAGCAGGTCACCGAAGAGGTTGTCGGTCACGATCACGTCGAACTGCTTGGGCCAGCGGCAGAGCTGCATGGCGCCTGCATCGGCATACATGTGGCTGAGCTCGACATCCGGGTAATCGGTGTCATGCACGCGCTGCACCACCTCGCGCCAGAGCACGCCGGATTCCATCACGTTGGCCTTTTCCATCGAACAGACGCGGTTCGATCGCTTGCGCGCCAGCTCGAACGCCGAGCGCGCGACGCGGTCAATTTCGCTTTCGGTATAACGCTGGGTGTTGATGCCGACGCGCTCATTGCCCTCCTGGATGATGCCGCGCGGCTCTCCGAAATAGATGCCGGAGGTGAGTTCGCGCACGATCATGATGTCGAGGCCGGCGACCACATCCTTTTTCAGCGAGGAGAAATCCGCCAGCGCGTCGAAGCACTGTGCCGGGCGCAGGTTGGCGAAAAGGTCCATTTCCTTGCGCAGGCGCAGGAGGCCGCGCTCGGGCTTTACGCTGAAGTCGAGGTCGTCGTATTTGGGCCCGCCGACGGCGCCGAGCAGGACGGCATCGACCTCTTGCGCCTTTGCCATGGTGTCATCGTGCAGCGGCGTGCCGTGCGCGTCATAGGCGCAGCCGCCGACGAGATCCTCGCTCACATCGAAGGTGACCCCGCGTTTGTCGCCGAACCAGCCGATGATCTTGGTGACTTCGGCCATGACTTCGGGGCCGATCCCGTCACCGGGCAGGATGAGAAGCGAAGGGTTGCTCATGGGCGTTGGTCCTTGGTTATGGCTTTGAATGATGCAGGGGGCCTATAGCCAAGGCGTGGCGGGGTCAAGAAAGCGCATGCTCAGGGCAGTGTCAGGGCAGTGTCAGATCGACCCAGACGAGCCGGTGACGGCTGGCGGTGGCGCTGTCCTCGGGCCAGTGGATGCCTGTGCCGGTGACGCGCAGGTCGCGCGATGGCAGGATGTAGGAGACGCGCAAGCTGCCGGGGCCGGGGTCTGGCCAGTCGACCGTGTGCAGGCGCGGATCGCCGGATTTGTCGGGCGTGGGTGCGACCGGGCCGGGGCGCATCGGACGCGGGTCGTGCAGGCGCGGATCGGCGAGCAGGGCGCGGATTGCGCCCTGCCGTCCGTCGCTGTTATCCGGGTCGAGATTGGCGTCGCCCATCAGCACGAAGCGCGCCTGCGAGGGCGGGCCGAAGGCCCCGTCGAGAAACACCTGCCAGAAGCGGATTTCGTCGTGGTTGCGGCGTCCGTTGGCGTCCTCGTGCCCGTCGAAGACCGGCGGCGTGGCGTGAAAGGCGAGGAGATGAAGCGGCCCCGAGGGCAGCATCAGTGGCACCACCCAATGGCCGGTATAGGAGAGCCGCTGCACCGCCTGCGTCTCGGGGGAGGGGAAGGCGGTGCCATCGTCATGCGTTGGTAGCAGCGCGCCGGGGAGGTCGCGCCACAGCAGGTCGCTGAAATTGCGCACGGCGTCGTGGTCGATGGGCAGGCGCGACAGGAGCGCCATGCCGCCCTGACCGGAGAACGCGCCGTAGCCCTGCGCGTCGCGCGCGTCGCAGCAGCGCCCGTTGCCGTCCATGTCGTGCCCGGTATGCATGCCGCTATTGGGGCGCAGGGCAAGGATGTGCGGATAGTGCGGCCCGTCCTGTGCCAGCCGGTCGCGCAGGGCGCGCAGCGCGTGCAGGTCATGGTCATGATCGACCTCCTGCAGGAGCAGGATGTCGGGGGAGAGGGCCGCGATCACCGCGGCGATGGCGGTGATCTGCGGGTCGTCCTCGCGCAGGATATCGCGGAGCAGAAGGCCGGGGCCCCTGCGTTCCAATTCGACATTCCAGGTGGCGAGGCGCAGGCTGTCGGCGGTGGCGGGGCAGCCAAGGCAGAGCAGCGCGAGGCAGAGCGCGATCAGGCGCGTTGCAGCCCGTTGCCCCCGAGATCGTCGGCGGCATAGGCGCGGCGGCGCTTGTCCTCGATCATGTCGGCGATGCGGCTCATCGCGATGCCGCGGATCAACATGCTGGCAGGAAGAAAGGCCCATGCTGTCATCGTCCAGATCAGGGTTTGCGGATGCGCGATCGAGATCGGATCGATCAGGCTCGAGGCCGCGCTCACGGCGGCCGGGATCAAGAATGGCAGCAAAGATCCTAACACAACGTTAAGACCGGCATCCCGGCGCAGCCGGTGCAGCACATCGCCGCCGCCCGTGGGATCGAAAAGCGGCAGGTTGATCCAGACGTTGAAGGCCCCCGACCTGGCGGGCCAGCCCAGCAGACGCACCAGCGTGAGAAAGACCAGGATCATCCCCAGCGACACGGTATAGGCCACGCCCGCTGCCATGCGCACGGTCTCGATCAGGGCCGCATCGGCATCGGCGGGCATCATCAGCACGACAAGGCGCACCGGGGAATAGGGGAAATCCACCGCTTCGCCCAATCCGTGGGCGAAATGCGTGATCAGAACGGTCCAGACCGTCGGATCGCTCTGGCCGCGCAGGATCAGCGACAGGGTGATGAGGATCAGCGCGAGCGAGAAGAACTTGATCCGGTTGAACGGCGGCGCAAAGCGGAACTCTATGATGCTGGGATATTCGCCGTAATATTCGATGAAGGTCATGAACCCGGCGATGAAGGACAACACGATCACGATCTGCGCCGTGTCAGGTGGTGTGGACGGCATCAGAAGGGCCGGTGTCGCCACCAGCAATGAGATCAGTATGGCCCGCGCGAGCGCGCCGCGGATTTGTGAGAACAATGCCCGTTCCCTTTCAACTTGGTCGGTCGCGATGCGTCGCCGCGTCCCTGGTCCAACTTGATCCCGCATATTATGGCGGGGTGCCTCATTTCCGCCCAATTTTTGCCTACTTTCGCAGTTGATCACAAGACTTTGGTGAATCAGACGAAAGATATTGGGCGAATTGAAGGAGTGACTGGTGCAGGATTACATCATAGTTACGTCAACTTTGCGGCATAACCTCATGTAACCACTCCATCTTGTGGTCCGGGCGGAGTGAGGCACAAGGGCGCTGACCAATGAAAAACGCCGCGAGCGGTGTCGCGGCGTTTTTGATGTTTGCGATATCCGGGGCTCAGACCCAGGGGCGTGCTTGTGCCGCGCGCGCCTCAAAGGCGTCGATGGCGTCGGCCTTGGCCAGCGTCAGGCCGATATCGTCCAGTCCTTCCAGCAGGCAATGCTTCTTGAACGCGTCCACCTCGAAGGCGAACACTTCGCCGTCCGAGGTTGAGACGGTCTGCGCCTCGAGATCGACCTCGATGCGGGCATTGGCCCCCTTTTCGGCCTCTTTCATCAGCACATCGATGTGCTCCTGCGGCAGGGCAATTGGCAGGATGCCGTTCTTGAAGCAATTGTTGTAGAAGATGTCGGCATAGGACGGTGCGATGACGCAGCGGATGCCGAAATCCTTGATCGCCCAGGGGGCGTGCTCGCGGCTGGAGCCGCAGCCGAAATTATCGCCCGCGACGAGGATCTGCGCGTCGCGATATTGCGGCTTGTTGAGCACGAAATCGGGGATCTCGTTGCCGTCATCGTCATAGCGCATCTCGTCGAAGAGGTTGATGCCCAGTCCCGACCGCTTGATCGTCTTGAGGAACTGCTTGGGGATGATCATGTCGGTATCGACATTGATCAGCGGCAGGGGCGCGGCGATGCCGCTGAGTTTTTCGAACTTTTCCATCACATCATCTCCCGAACATCTGTGAGCCGACCGGTCACCGCCGCCGCCGCCGCCATGGCGGGGCTCATCAGGTGGGTGCGGCCGCCGCGGCCCTGACGGCCCTCGAAGTTGCGGTTCGAGGTGGCCGCGCAACGCTCGCCGGGGCTGAGTTGATCGGGGTTCATGGCGAGGCACATGGAACAGCCCGCAAGGCGCCATTCAAAGCCTGCCTCCTTGAAGATGTCGGCGAGCCCCTCTTCCTCGGCCTGGGCGCGCACGAGGCCGGAGCCCGGCACGATCATGGCGCGTTTCACCGCGATCTTCTTGCCTTTCAGGATCTCGGCGGCGGCGCGCAGGTCTTCGATGCGGCCATTGGTGCAGGAGCCGATGAAGACGGTGTCGATCTCGACCTCGCTCAGTTTCTGCCCGGGCTTGAGACCCATGTAGTCCAGCGCGCGCTTGACGGCATCGACCTTGCCACCGGCGAAGGTCGACGGGTCCGGCACCTCGGCGGTGATCGGCAGCACGTCTTCGGGGCTGGTGCCCCAAGTCACGACGGGGGCGATTTCCTCGCCCTTGAGGGTCACGACCTTGTCCCAATGCGCGTCATCGTCGGAATAGAGCGTTTTCCACCAGTTGAGCGCGGCCTCCCATTGCGCGCCCTTGGGGGCGTGCGGGCGGCCCTGCACATAGGCAAAGGTCTTGTCGTCCGGGGCGATCAGACCGGCGCGCGCGCCACCCTCGATCGCCATGTTGCAGACCGTCATGCGGCCCTCCATGCTGAGGTCGCGGATCGCCTCGCCGCAATACTCGATCACGTAGCCGGTGCCGCCTGCGGTGCCGGTGGCCCCAATGACCGAAAGCGTGATGTCCTTGGCGGTGACGCCGGGGGCCAGCTTGCCGGTGATCTCGACCTTCATGTTCTTCGATTTGGTCTGGATCAGCGTCTGGGTGGCCAGCACATGCTCGACCTCCGAGGTGCCGATGCCGTGCGCGAGCGCGCCAAATGCCCCATGCGTGGCGGTGTGGCTGTCGCCGCAGACCACGGTCATGCCCGGCAAGGTCCAGCCCTGTTCGGGGCCGACGATATGCACGATGCCCTGGCGGACATCGTTGACCGGGTAATAGTGAATGCCGAAATCCTCGGCGTTCTTGTCGAGTGCCTCGACCTGGATGCGGCTTTCGGGGTTCTCGATCCCATGCACCCGGTCGGGGGTGGTGGGCACGTTGTGATCGGGCACGGCGATGGTCTTGTCGGGCGCGCGCACGGTGCGGTTTGCCATGCGCAGCCCCTCGAAGGCCTGCGGGCTGGTGACCTCGTGCACGAGGTGACGGTCGATATAAAGAAGGCAGGTGCCGTCCTCGGCCTCGTGGGCGAGATGGGCATCCCAGATTTTGTCATAGAGTGTCTTGGGGGACATGCGTCCTCTCCCGTTTTGCTGGTGGCTACTTCAGATATGACGGTTGCGCGCGCGGCTCAGGCCCGCGCGGTTATGCTGCACATCGCCCCGAAAAACCGCCAGGGCAGGCGGGCGCGATCATCCATGTCGAAAATCCGTGTCATGCACCGCAGATACAGCGCCGTGGCGGCTCTATCAAGAGGGCGCGCCATGCAAAACGGAGGCACGGCCGCGCCCCCGTTTCATCTTGCCCGAAATATTCCGGGGGAGTCGCCCATCGGGCGGCGGGGGCAGCGCCCCCATGCCCCGCCCGGTCTCAGGGTGCGTCGGCAATTTCACCGGTCAGGGTGAAGAGCCGCTTGGGCCCGCCCGCCGGTTCGATCTTGAGATGACCGACACCGCGCAGGCCTGCGAATTGGCCGGTGCCGTTGACCAGCTCCCAAAAGCCGTCGTCATGCAGCACGGGCTTGTCCTCGCCCTTCATGAACACGGCGCGTACGGTGAACTTGATGATCGCCACATCGCCGTTCTCAGCCGTGAAGCGCAGATAGCCCTGCGGGTCACCGGCCTGGGGCGGGTTGATGTCATGCCAGCCGAATTCGGTGACATTGGCCCCGGCGAGCACGCCGTCGCCTTCCGAGACGCCCTCGCGGCGCACGGCGAGCACGAAATGTTTCGATCCGTCGCCCATCTCGAAGCGCATCTGTTCCTGCGGGTCCAGAACCGTGCTGACCGCGACCGGGGCGGCGAGGGCGGGGCCCGTCATCATCAGGGCGGCGGCACATGCGGCAAGGTATTTGGTGAAAGTCATTTTGCATCTCTCCTGCAACTCATCCAGTGCCGGACCACAGGGGGCGGGACCGGCTGGCGGGAAAGTCACATGCCACATGTAACCACTCAACGAGTCTTTGGTTTTAGACGGTCAAATATACGTGCATATATCGTGATCTGCGCATGTGTGCGGGTCAGTCGGGCGCGAGCATGTAGCCCTCGCCGCGCACGGTTTGCAGGTAGCGCGGTTGTTTGGGATCGGATTCGATCTTGCGGCGCAGGCGGGTGATCTGCACATCGACGGCGCGTTCCTGTGCCTGACCGCCATCGCGGCCCAAATCCTCGACAAGTCGCGCCCGGCTGACCGCCTGACGCAGGTTTTCGGCAAAGATCCGCATCAGTTGCACCTCGGTCGCGGTCAGGCGGATGGGCGTGCCCGCGCGGCTGAGTTCGGCGCGCTCGATATCGTAGCGCACCGGCCCCATCTGTACGATCTTGGGCTGGGTCGGTTCGGGTTCCGGCTCGGGCATGCGGCGCAGGATGGCGTTGATCCGCAGCAGCAGTTCCTTGGGCTCGAACGGTTTCGGCAGGTAGTCGTCCGCCCCGGCCTCCAGCCCCTCGATGCGGTCGGGGGTTTCGCCGCGCGCGGTCAGCAGCAGGATCGGCGTGTCATGGGTTTCGCGGATCGCGCGGGTCAGTTCCACGCCGCTTTCGCCGGGCATCATCACGTCCATCACCAGCAGGTCGAAGTCGAGCCCGACGAGAAGGCGGCGCGCGTGGGCCGCGTCGCGGGCGACCGACACGAGAAACCCGTTGCGGATGAGGAATTTGCGCAGGAGGTCGCGGATACGCTCGTCATCGTCGATGATAAGGAGGTGCGGCGCTGGCTCGCTCATGTGTCACTCTCCCGTATGGCGTGATAGCGGCGGCGCATGTCCGGGTCCATCATCGCCTCGAGCACGCGGCGAAAGCCCGCAACCGATTGCGGACCGGCGGCGCGATAGGCGGCGCGCATGCGCGCGCGCTGCGCATCCGACAGCTTGCGTTCGAGGGCTGCCCCGTCCTCGGTCAGGTAGAGGTGACGTTCGCGCTTGTCGGTGGTGCCGACGCGGCTCTCCACCAGACCGTCCTCGATCAGGGTGCGCAGGACGCGGTTGAGCGACTGTTTGGTCACGCCGAGGGTGGCGAGCAGGTTGTTGACCGTGGTGCCGGGGCTGCGGGCGATGAAGTGGACCGCGCGGTGATGCGCCCGGCCATAGGCCATGGTGGCGAGGATGCGATCCGGGTCGGCGGTAAAGCCCTGATAGGCAAAGAACATCGCCTCGATCCCCTGACGCAACTGTTCGTCGGTCAGGAAAAGCAGGTTCTCGCCGCCCTGTAATTCGGCCATGCCACCGCTCCGTTCACAAATCACGCGCCTCGGCTTCATATTAAGTCAGCTTTATTGACATTCCAAGGGCAAACTGGTAGCGAATCGCAGATTTCGCGCAATTTTATGTCCGAAGTGGACGTATTGGGCGCAACAAATGCAAAAGATGCGCAAAGGAGACGGAAGATGTCTGGCTACGGTGATCGCGATGGCAAGATCTGGATGGATGGCAAGCTGGTCGAGTGGCGCGATGCCAATGTGCATATCCTGACCCATGCGCTGCATTACGCAAGTTCGGTCTTCGAGGGCGAGCGCTGCTATGACGGCAAGGTGTTCAAGAGCCGCGCGCATTCCGAACGGCTGCTGAAATCGGGCGAGCTGATGGATATGCCGATCCCCTACACGGTGGACGAGATCGAGGCCGCCAAGCGCGAGGTGCTGGAGGCCAACGGGCTGAGCAATGCCTATCTGCGGGTGCTGGCGTTTCGCGGCGCGGGCGAGGACATGGGTGTCGCCGCCGCGCGCAACCCGATCCGCATGGCGGTGACGGCGTGGGAATGGGGCAGCTATTACGGCGATGCCAAGACCAAGGGCGCGAAGCTCGATATCGCCAAGTGGAAGCGCCCGAGCCCCGAGACGATCCCGGTCGCGGCCAAGGCGGCGGGGCTCTACATGATCTGCACCATGTCCAAGCACGCCGCCGAGGCCAAGGGCTGTTCCGACGCAATGTTCCTCGATTATCGCGGCTACGTGGCCGAGGCGACGGGGGCCAACATCTTTTTCGTCAAGGACGGCGAGGTGCATACGCCGCTGGCCGACGCGATCCTGAACGGGCTGACCCGGCAGACGGTGATCGGCATGCTCAAGGATCGTCAGGTCAAGGTGCATGAGCGGCACATCATGCCCGAAGAACTGGAGGGGTTCGAGCAGTGCTGGCTGACCGGGTCTGCCGCCGAGGTGACGCCGGTTGGGCAGATCGGGGATTACAGTTTCGAGGTGGGTGCGATGACGCGCGACATCTCGGAGGCTTACGAGGCGCTGGTGCGCGCCTGACCTTTTGCACCGGAACGCGAGCAGGGCCGTCCGGCGATCCGCCGGGCGGTTTTCGCGTGTCTCGGGGCGGCGATTCGGGGGTGTCCGGGGCATGGTGGGCCGTGCGAGGCAAAGTGATCCTCTGGTGGCGCTTTACTTAAACGTGTCGAAATTGTGGCCTGTTGCGGGTCAGTGCGTCTGGCGTTTGCGCGAGGCGGCTGTGGTGCGACGGGTGCGGCACGGGTGTTCTCGCTTGCGCAACAATAGATTTGGTCGGTGCGGCTGTTTTGCGGGAGGTCGAGCACTTTTCCGCCGTTGGCCCTCGTCAATCTCACGGTTTCGTGAATTTTGTTTCCCATGCAGCAACAGTGCGGCAGCGTTTGCTGCGCGAGTCCGCATAGACCGTGCATGGATGCGGGCAGCGGTCGTGGTGAGAATGCGGCGAAACCTTGATCCGATGTCGCGAGAAACTCTGCTCGAAATATGGTGATTTTCTGGCGCGGCGCGCCCGGGCGAAAGCCCGTGATGATCTCGATTCAGAGGGGGCGTGCAACCAGTGCGTGTAAAATATAGCTCTTCTTGACTTGGCTCGCAGCAGGCGTCATCCTGATTAAGTCTCCTCGGAGCCTATAAAAATTCGTTTGCCGGGATGTGGGGGCATCAATGCGGCAAGGGTATTTGGCGAAGGAGTGACGTTACGTCATATGCGCTCGGATGCGGAATACGTGTGTTCTTGCATCGCCCGAATGTAGCGCGGTTATTGCCACAATTCGGGCTTGATTGAGACAGGTGCGCCGGGCTCTCCGGCGTATCGGGAGACGGGGGGCTGAACTCTCCATCTTCGGTGAGTAACGGTTCGGGGACGTGACGAGTGCGGAAATCAAGTGCTTCTGGGGAGAAGCTGCCATGCCTTTTGATATTATGTGGGCCAGTACGCGCCCAAATGCCGGAAACTTCAGTGATCGTATCCCGATCCCGCCAAGGGGCCGCCTGCTCTATGCGGATCGTCTGAAGCGGATTCTGGACATCGCCATCGTGCTTCTTGCGGCGCCGCCGGCGTTGCTGACGGTGGGTGTGCTGTGCCTGTTGATCATGCGCGACGGCAAGTCGCCGTTCTTCGTGCAGCAGCGCGTCGGGCGGCATGGCCGCATCTTTCGCATGCTCAAGCTGCGCAGCATGGTTGTCGATGCAGAGGCGCGTTTGCAATCCTATCTGGAGGCCAACCCCGCGCGGCGCGCGGAGTGGAAGGTGAACCAGAAACTGCGCCATGATCCGCGGATCACCCGGATCGGTCGGATCATCCGAAAATCCTCTCTTGATGAGCTGCCGCAGCTTTGGAATGTGCTGATCGGGGATATGTCGATCGTCGGCCCGCGGCCGATGATGCCCTCGCAGAAGGCGCTCTATCCCGGTGTGGCCTATTACGCGATGCGCCCGGGGATCACCGGGTTCTGGCAGATTTCGGTGCGCAACGAGAGCAGCTTTGCCGAGCGCGCGCAGTTCGACGCGCAGTATTTCCGGGACCTCTCATTCGCGACAGACCTGCGGGTGATACTGCGCACATTCAGCGTTGTGTTACGCGGCACCGGTAGCTGAGGCGCGCGCCGCAAGAAGCTGCGCGCGCACCGTTTTTCCCCAGGATTTCCAGTTGAGGCGGGTCGTGTATTCGCGGCGGCTGCTGTGGCGCAGTTTCGCGTAGCCGTCGGGATCATCGACATAGCGCGCGATGCAGGCGGCGAAATCGGCGACCGTGGCCTCGGGGGGCAGGGCGTGACCGTTGACGCCATTGCGCACCGGAACCCCGCCCACGCGCAGGCAGAGCGATGGCAGCCCATGGGCCGAGGCCTCGCAAAAGGCGAAACCATAGGATTCGTAGGACGGCATGACCATGAAATGCGCCGTGTCGAGATGGTGCAGGAGGGTCCGGCGCTCGTCCGGCTTGCCCTTGTCGAGATGCGCATGCACCGTGACATGGGCGTTGCGGTGGTGATCGGGCGGGGTGCATCCGACGACCGTCAGGCGCGCATCGAGACCGCGTGCGCGCAGGGCCTGCATGGTGTCAAACGCGATCGGACCGCCCTTGGCATGCCAGTCGCGCCCCAGCAACAACAGGCGCAGTGGTGCGTCGGCGCTGATCGGCACCGGGGCGGCTGTGCCCGGATCGTCGATATTGGCACCCCATGGCACCAGATGCGAGGCCGTTGGAGAGAGGCCGTAGAGCGCGTCCGCCTCTGATTTCAGCCATGCGCTGGGCCAGAACAAATGATCGCAGCGGCGAAACACCCGCCGTTCGGCGCGCAGGATCAACGGGTCGAGCATGCGCGCGAGCCGCAGGTAAGAGCCGAATTCCTGCCCCACCTCGGAGCGTTTGTAGGCTGTTGGCGTGGCGTCGGAACTGAAGACGCGCAGTATCGGGTAGGGCAGGTTCAGCCCCATCAGCGACTGAAAGCTGTAGGCGCAGAACAGGACGTCATACCGGTCCTCGGCCAATTCGCGCCGTACCCCGCGCGCGATGATCCGCGCTAGGGCCAGATGCGCCCGCCAATCGGCCCGCATGGTGATCCGGTCGGGCATTGCCTCGATCATCGCCCGAACCGGTTGTGCCGCGTGCCAGCCGGAACTGAGCACCGTGACCTCGCCGACGTGATCGCGCAATGCCCCACAGATCCGTTGATTGCCGCCGGAATAGGTGAACCGGTCTTCCGGGGGCTGATCGCAGAGATAGGCGATTTTCAGGGGGCGATCCTGGCCCATATGTCGAGCGATCCTCTTGCTATGGTAACAATCGTCGCTGTGAGGCGGTATTGATGCATCGCACCGGCGAAATCGGTCTTTAGACTGTTGAATTTGTTGATATCAGGCGTCGTTGGAGCATAGACTGTCCCTCAAATCAACCCTGCCGGGGGCGGGCCTCAATCCCATGGGTCGCGCAGGGACGGCTCAACGACGTAAGATCACAGGGGTGCCCGGCGCGTCATGCCCAATGCCTTGGCCTATCTGATGCTGGCGGTCTGGCCGCTTGTCACGCTGGTGATGTTTCGCCGCTGGCCGATCGAGCGTGCGCTGATCTGGTCGCTTCTGGGGGCCTACCTGTTCCTGCCGCCGCCGCCTGCCGCGTTCGATTTTCCGCTGATGCCGCCGCTGACCAAGGAGTCGCTGCCGAGTGTCGCGACCTTTCTGATCTGCCGTGTCGTGTGCGGGCGACGTGCGCCGCTCTTGCCCGAGGGGTGGCTGGCGCGGGGGCTGGTGCTGATCTTCGTGTTCTGCCCGGTGGCCACGGTGCTGACCAACATGGAGCCGGTGTTCTTCGGCTCTGTCGGTCTGCCGGCGCTCGGGCTCAAGGATATGGTGGCGCAGGTGTTGTTGCAGTTCATCCTGCTGTTGCCGTTCCTGATGGCGCGGCAGCATCTGGCAAGCCAGCAGGGCCTGCGTGAACTAGTGATCGCTGTCGTGCTGGGCGGGCTGATCTATTCGCTGCCGATGCTGCTGGAGGTGCGGCTGTCGCCGCAGCTCAACACCTGGGTCTATGGCTATTTCCAGCATGATTTCGGTCAGATGATGCGGCAGGGCGGGTTCCGGCCCATCGTGTTCATGTATCACGGGCTGTGGGTGGCGTTCTTTGCGATGATGGCGATGACCTGTGCCATCGCGCTGGCGCGCGAGGCGGATGCGCGGCGACGGGTGCTGCTGCTGGTTGCGGCGGGGTACATGGGCGTGGTGCTGGTGCTGTGCAAATCGCTGGGCTCGTTGATCTACGGGATTTACCTTGCGCCGCTGGCCTTGTTCCTGCCGACGCGCACGCAGATCCGCATCGCGGGTATCATGGCCGTGGTTGCGGTGGCCTATCCGGTGCTGAAGGGCGCCGGGCTCATCCCTGTCGACTGGATGATGGAACAGGCCGCCAAGGTCAGTGGTGAGCGGGCCGGGTCGCTGGGCTTTCGCTTCGAGAACGAGGATATCCTGATGGAGCGCGCACTGGAAAAGCCGCTTTTCGGCTGGGGCAGCTGGGGGCGCAACCATATCCTCGATCCGGTGAGCGGGGTGATTCAGACCGTGGCCGATGGACGCTGGATCATCGTCATCGGCAGTCTCGGATGGGTCGGCTATCTGGCCGAATTCGGGCTGATCGCGCTGCCGGTGCTGCTGTTGTGGGTCAACGGACGGTATCTGCCCGACGAGGCTTATGTGCGGCTGATCGGCCCGGTTGCGTTGTTGCTGGCGGTCAACATGATCGACATGCTGCCGAATGCGACGCTCACGCCGATCACCTGGCTCTTTGCGGGGGCGGTGCTGGGTCTGGCCGAGGCTGCGCGGCGCGGGGCGCTGGCCCCCGGTGAGCGGACAGCGCCTGCGGCAGGGTCGCGCAGCCTTGGCTGGCGGCCGATCATGTGAGGAGAGGCCGCGCATGAGCAAACCCGGCGTTCTGGCCATTGCCGAGGCGGCCAATCCCGAATGGGTGAGCGTGCCGCTGGTCGGCTGGTCGCTGGCCACGGCCCTGCGCGAGGTGGCCGAGGTGCATATCGTCACACAGGTGCGCAACCGCGAGGCGTTTCTGCGCGCCGGGCTGGTCGAGGGGCGCGATTTCACCGCCATCGATTCCGAGGCGCTGGCGCGGCCGATGTGGAAGCTGGGCGAGCGGCTTCGGATGGGGCAGGGCAAGGGCTGGACGATGGTGCAGGCGATCAACGCCATCAGCTATCCGTGGTTCGAGCATCTGGTCTGGCGGCAATTTGGGGCGCAGATCCGGGCCGGGGCGTATGACATCGTGCATCGCATCACGCCGCTGAGCCCGACGATTTCCTCGTCCCTGGCAGGCAAGTGCGCCCGCGCAGGCGTGCCGTTCCTCCTCGGGCCGCTCAATGGTGGCGTGCCCTGGCCCAAGGGGTTCGACGCCGAGCGGCGGCAGGAACGCGAATTCCTGAGCTACCTGCGCGGAGCCTACAAGGCGCTGCCGGGGCGCGGGGCGACGCTGCGCCATGCGGCGGCGATATTGGCCGGGTCGCGGCACACATTGGGCGAGATGCCAGGATGGGCGCAGGAAAAGGCGGTTTACCTGCCGGAGAATGCGATTGATCCGGCGCGGTTTGCGGGCGGTGGCGCGCCTGCGCCGGAGGGGCCGTTGCGCGCCGGGTTCGTCGGGCGGCTGGTGCCCTATAAGGGGCCGGATATGCTGATCGAGGCGGCGGCCCCGCTGATGCGCGCCGGGCGTTTGCATCTCGATATCGTGGGCGATGGGCCGATGATGGCGGGGTTGCGCGCGCAGGCCGAGGGGCTGGGCGTGGCCGGGGCCGTGACGTTTCACGGCTGGCTGGAGCATGAGCGCGTAAGGGACGTGCTGGGGGCCTGCCACCTCTTCGCCTTCCCCTCGATCCGCGAATTCGGTGGCGGCGTGGTGCTGGAGGCAATGGCGCTGGGCGTGCCGCCGCTGATCGTCGATTATGCCGGGCCAGGGGAATTGGTGGACGCGGCACGCGGCACCAAGGTGCCGATTGGCACGCGGGGTGAGATCATCGCGGGCTTCGCCGCCGCCCTTGAGCGGCTGACGCAGGACCGCGCCGCGCTGGCCGCGACCGGGCAGGCGGGGCGCGATTGGGTGATGGAGCATGCCACATGGGCCGCCAAGGCGCGGCAGGTGCGCGCGGTTTATGACGCGGTGCTGACGGGCGCGCCACTGCCGCAGGTCTTCCCGTCGTGAGCGCCGCAATCGCCTACCGCCCCGAGATCGACGGGCTGCGCGCCATCGCGGTGCTGTCGGTGGTGCTCTATCATTTCGGGCTGCCGGGGATCGCGGGCGGCTTTGTCGGGGTCGACGTGTTCTTCGTCATCTCGGGCTTCCTGATCGGCGGCATTCTCTGGGACGATATCCGCGAGACTGGCCGCATTCGCCTTGCGCGGTTCTATCTGCGGCGCATTCGGCGGCTGGCCCCGGCCTATTTCGCGATGGCGGGGGTGACGCTGGTGCTGGGCTGGTTGATCCTTTTGCCGTTCGAGTTTCGTGAATTCGGCAAGTCGCTGATTGCCGCGACGGTCTATCTGTCCAACATCCATTTCCACCGTCAGGCGGGGTATTTCGACGGGCTGTCGGAGGAAAAGCCGCTGTTGCACACATGGTCGCTGGCGGTGGAGGAGCAGTTCTACATCGTGCTGCCGTTTCTCATGCTGGCGCTGTTGCGCTGGCGGGCATCCGTACCGGTGATCCTCGGGGGGATTGCCGTGCTGTCGCTGGTGGCCTGCATCTGGCTGACGCGGTCGATGCCGCAGGCCACCTTCTACCTTTTTCCGTTCCGCGCGTGGGAATTGCTGGCGGGCGTGCTGCTGGCCATCGCGGGGCGCGAGGGCGGCTGGCGCTACGCGCTGCATCCGGCGCTGTCATGGGGCGGGCTGGCGCTGATCCTCGGCTCGGTGCTGTTTATCCGTGCCGAGGATTTTCCCGGCTGGCAGGCGCTGGGGCCGGTTCTGGGTACGGTGCTGATCCTGTTGAACGGGCGCGAGGCGAACCTGGTCAACCGGGTGCTGGCGCATCCCGGGCCGGTGTTCATCGGGCTGATTTCCTATTCGCTCTACCTGTGGCATTGGCCGGTTTTCGTGCTGTCGTCCTATTGGCGCGGTGGCTATGGCGGGCCGGTTGAGGCGGCGGGGTGGCTGGGCTTGGCGGTCGTGATTTCGGGGCTGTCCTGGCGGTATGTGGAACGGCCCGTGCGGCGCATGCGAGGCGGCACTCGCGTGCTGCTGGGCGGCACGGTGCTGGCCTCTGCCGGGCTGCTGGTCTTGGGGGGGCTGCTGTGGCGCGGTGACGGCTTGCCCGCGCGGTTTCCGCCCGAATATCGCACCCATATCGCCGCCTCCGGCGATTTCAATCAGGACTGGTCGCGCTGCACCGTGCCGGGCAGCGGCGCGCTGGCCGGGGTCGAGACCTGCCCGATTGGCCCCGAGGGTGCGCCGCAGGTTCTGATCTGGGGCGACAGCCATCTGCGGGCGATGAAAGAGGGGCTGGAGGCGGCGGCGTGGCTGGCCGAGCGCCCGGCGCTCATCCTGTGGCATGCCGGGTGCCCGCCGCTCTTCGGGGTGGAAAAGACCGAGAGTGCGGCGACGCCTGCACAGGATGCGGCCTGTACCGAGGCCAATCAGGTGATCCGCGAGGGGCTGGCGCAGATCGAGAGCCTGGAGGTGCTGCTGCTGGTCGGGCGCTGGAGTTACTATGCCGAAGGGCAGGGCGCGGGGCGCGACGCGGATAACCGGATCACGCTTGCGCCATTGCCCGGCAGCCTGCTGCCACAGGGGCCGCAGCATACGCTGTTCAACGCGGCGCTGACGCGAACGCTGGCGGACCTTGGGCCGCAGTTTGCGCGCCTGTATGTTCTGCGCCAGCCGCCGGAGGTGCCGGATTACGACTCGCGCGCCGTGGCGCGGGCGCTGGTGCATGGGCGTGGCGTGGCCGAGGAGGTGCTGCGCGTCCCGCGCGCCGAGGCGGAGGCGCGCGCGGCGCGGGCCGAGGCCCCGCTCCGGGCGCTCGACGCCGCCGGGGTGATCGAGGTGATCGACCCCTGGCCGAGGCTATGTGATGACGTGGCGTGTTCCGTCATGCAGGATGGCGCGGCGCTTTATTTCGACAACAACCACCTGACCAATCGCGGGGCGATCGCGCTGAGCGATCTGTTCGCGCCGGTGTTCGAGGGGGTGGAATGAGCAGCGATATCCGAGACACCCTGTGGGATGTGATCGTGATCGGCGCCGGTATGGGCGGCGGGATCATCGGGCGCAGGCTGGCCGAACGCGGCCTCAAGGTGCTTTTTGTCGAAAAGGGGCCGCAGGGCTATCGCGCCGAGCGGCAGGGGCTCGACCCCGAGATGGGCGACCCGGTGGCGCGGCAGTTGCGCGGCTATTGGCCGGGTCGGGTCCGGGCGCGGATCGACGGGCGCGCGTCGGAGTTTTTCGGCCCCCTCGGCGCGGGGGTGGGCGGATCTTCGGTGTTTTACGCCGCCACGCTGGAGCGGCCCGAGCGGCATGACCTGGAGCCGGTCGAGGGCCGCCCGCACCCGACCGGAGGCTGGCCGGTGGGCTATGACGCGATGCGCGACTGGTACGCTGAGGCCGAGCAACTGCTGCATGTCTGCGGCGCGGCCGATCCGCTCTCGCCTGAGCCGGTTGACCCGTTACGTGAGCCGCCGCCTTTGTCCGGCGTGGACCGGGCCTTGATGCACTCCCTGCGCGGGGCGGGGCTGCATCCTTACCGGCTGCATTCCGCGATCCGGTATCTGGAGGGGTGCGAGGGCTGTCTGGGGCGCAAATGCCCGCGCGCCTGCAAGATGGATGGCCGCTCTGCCGGGGTGGAGCCGGCGCTGGCGACCGGGCGCGCGGCGCTGCTGGACGACTGCGAGGTGCGCAGGCTGTGTGGTGGGGCCGATCACGTCAGCCATATCGAGGTAACGCAGGGCGGCGAGGCGTTCGAGCTGCGCGCACGGCAATTCGTGCTGGCGGGCGGCGCGCTCGGCTCACCGCGGCTGTTGCTGGCCTCGGCATCCGAAGCGTGGCCCGAGGGCTGTGCCAATGGCAGCGGGCTGGTCGGGCGCAACCTGATGTTTCATCTCAACGAGATTTTCGCGCTCTGGCCGCCACGCGGCACGCCGCAGGATGGCCCCGGCAAGGCGATCAGCTTGCGCGATTTCTATCACTGGCAGGGGCAACGCTTTGGCACCGTGCAGGCGATGGGGATCGCGGCGGGCTATGGCGAGATCGTGCATGCGCTGAACGGCATGTTCGACCGCTCGGCGCTGCGCAATCTGCGCGCGCTGCGGCATCTGACGCGCCTGCCTGCGGCGGTGGCGGCGCGGCTTTTGGGGCGGGCGCAGGTTTTTGTCGGGCTGATGGAGGATCTGGGCTATCCTGAGAACCGGGTGACATGGGACGCGCGCGCGCCCGAGGTGATTGACATCGACTATACGCTCAACCCCGAGCTTTTGGCCCGCCGCCGTGCCTTTCGCCGTGCGATCAGGGCGGGGCTGCGCGGGCATCGCGCGTTCTTCCTGACCCATGCGCCGGAGTTGAATTTCGGCCATCCCTGCGGCACGCTGCGGATGGGCGACGACCCAGACACCAGCGTTCTGGATGCCGAGTGCCGGGCGCATGGCATCGGCAACCTCTATGTGGCGGATTCGTCGTTCATGCCGTCCTCGATGGGGGTGAACCCGAGCCTGACCATCGCCGCCAACGCGTTGCGGGTGGCCGAGGTGATGGTGCGACGACGGGAGGGGCAGGAATGACGCTGAAGGACGGTATTGCGGTGGTCACAGGCGCTGGCGGCGGCCTTGGCCGGGCGCTGGCGCTGGACCTGGCGGCGCGGGGGATGCGCGTGGCGGCGTTGGGACGCAGCGCGGGTGGCTTGGAAGAGACCGTTGCGATGGGGCGTGACTGGCAGATCCTGCCGGTGGTGGCGGATGTGTCGGACGAAGGAGCCGTGCGCGCGGGGTTCGCGCAGCTGGCGGAGGCGGGGCCGGTCACGGTGCTGATCAACAATGCCGCCGTTTATCCGCGCCGAGATTTTCTTGACGAGAGCGGCGAAAGCTTTGCCGAGACCGTGGCGATCAATCTGGGCGGCACGGTGAATTGCACGCGCGCCGCACTTGACGGGATGGTCGAGGCCGGGCGGGGCCGGATCGTCAATGTCTCGACCTTTGCCGATATCGCGCCGCTGCCCGCCTCTTCGGCCTATGCGGTCAGCAAGGGCGCGGGGCGCATTTTCAGCCGGGCATTGGTGGCCGATCTGGCGGATCGGTTTCCGGGGATCGTGATCAGCGACTGGATGCCGGGGATGCTGGCCACGCGGATGGGCGTCGCTCAGGGGCTCGACCCGGCACAGGCGGCGCGATGGGGGGCGGCACTGGCGCTCTGGGATGATCCGGCGCTCAATGGTGCGGTCTTCGAGATGGACCGTGAGATCCTGCCGTCACGCGGTTTGAAAGGCCGGATCAAGGATGCGGTGCTGATGCGCAGGCGGCACGCGCGGGTGATCGAGGCGTAGCCGGGGATACACCCCTTTTAGTTTGAGAATGATTTGCAATCTCCTTGACTATTTTGCGAGTCACTCTCATATTCAAGTGCAGTTTCACCCAATGGAGAAGCCGAATGTCGTTGCATCGCCGTCATGTTCTGAGCCTCGCCGCCGGGGCCGTGGTCGCGCCCATGGTCTGGGCAGGGGGCGCGCGGGCGCAGGCGGGCAAGCTGTCGGTCGTTGCGACCACCGGCATGATCGCCGACGCCGCGCGCGTCGTGGGCGGTGATCTGATCGAGGTGCGCGGGCTGATGGGGCCGGGGATCGACCCGCATTCCTACCGGCAGACGCGCAGCGATATTGCGGCGCTCACCCGCGCCGATCTGGTGCTGTGGCACGGGCTCTATCTCGAGGCGCAGATGGAGGAGTTCCTGCTCAACCTGGCGGGGCGACAACCGGTCGTTGCCGTGGGCGAAGCGGTGCCGGAAGCGGCCCGCATCGGCCACGAGGAGTACGAGGGCCGCTTTGATCCGCATGTCTGGATGGTGCCCGATCTTTGGCTGCCGGTGGTGGACCGGGTGGCACGGGCGCTGAGCGATCTGCGCCCCGAGGACAGCGCCTTTTTCGAGGCCAACGCGCAGGCCTACAAGGATGAGATCACGGCGCTTGGGTCCTATGCTGAGGGTGTTCTGGCCTCGGTGCCCGAGCCTGCCCGCGTGCTGGTCACCGCGCATGACGCGTTCGGTTATTTCGGGCGGGCCTATGGCTATGAGGTCGAAGGCATTCAGGGCATTTCCACCGAGAGCGAGGCCGGTCTGGCGCGTATCCGCGACCTTGTCGATCTGCTGGTCGCGCGTGATATCCGGGCGGTCTTTGTCGAAAGCACCGTGTCGGATCGCAATGTGCGCGCGCTGATCGAAGGCGCGGCGGCGCAGGGCCACGAGGTGCGCGTGGGTGGTGAGCTCTTCTCAGACGCCATGGGCCTTCCCGGCAGCTACGAGGGCACTTATCTGGGCATGATCGACCACAACATGACCACCATCGCGCGCGCCCTTGGCGGCGAGGCACCCGCGCGGGGCCGTCTGGGCCGTCTGGCGGCGGGGAGTTGAGCATGGCACTGGAACTTGTCGGATCGGCTCCGGAACAGGACGATGATCTGCCGCTTTCGATCCGGGGGCTGACGGTTTCCTATGGTGAGAAGCCGGCGGTGTTTTCCGTCGATGTCGGCTTTCAGCCCGGTCAGATGACGGCGATTGTCGGCCCCAACGGGGCGGGCAAATCGACGCTGCTCAAGGCCGCGCTTGGTATTGTCACGCCGCTCTCGGGGCAGGTGCGCTGTCATGGCCGCCCGCTGGCGGAGATGCGCGCGCGCATCGCCTATGTGCCGCAGCGCGCGAGCGTGGATTGGGATTTTCCGGCGCGGGTGCTCGACGTGGTGCTGATGGGGCTCTACCGCGACCTGGGCCTTTTGGGACGCATCCGGGGGCAGCACCGGGCGCGGGCGATGGAGTGTCTGGCGCGGGTCGGGATGGAGGGCTTTGCCGCCCGCCAGATCGGCCAGCTTTCGGGCGGGCAGCAACAGCGGGTGTTTCTTGCCCGCGCGCTGGCGCAGGGGGCCGATCTCTACCTGCTGGACGAGCCTTTTGCCGGGGTCGATGCCGCCACCGAAAAGGCGATCATCACCGTGCTCAAGGATCTCAAGGCCGAAGGGGCCACGGTGGTTGCTGTGCATCACGATCTGGCCACGGTGCCCGACTATTTCGACCGGGTCTTCCTGATCAACACCACGGCGATTGCCGAGGGGCCGGTTTCGGACGTCTTCACGCCGGACAATCTGCAAACCGCCTATGGTGGGCGTCTGGCGCTCGCCCAGATGGGCGGCGTGGCGGCGGGGTAAGGGCATGCTGTGGCAGGCGCTTACGCTGCAATTGGGCTATAACGCCTCACTGGTCACCCTGGGGGCCGCGATGCTGGGCATGGCGGCGGGGGCGACGGGCACGTTCCTTTATCTCTCGAAACGCGCGCTGGTCAGTGACGCGATCAGCCATGCCACGTTGCCCGGTGTGGTGCTGGGCTTCATGGCGATGGTGGCCATCGGCGGCGACGGGCGCTTTCTGCCGGGGCTGATGCTGGGATCGGCGCTGTCGGCGGGTTTCGGGTTGCTGGCGGTGACTTGGCTCACCACCCGCACGCGGCTGGCCGAAGATGCGGCCATCGGGGCGGTGCTGTCGGTCTTTTTCGGCTTTGGCATCGTCCTGTTGACGGTGGTACAGGTGATGGACTCGGGCCGTCAGGCCGGGTTGGAGACGTTCCTGCTGGGGGCCACGGCGGGGATGCTGTGGAACGAGGCGATGCTGATCGCGGGGAGCGGCGCGCTGGTGCTGGCGCTTGTGGTGCTGTTGCGGCGACCGATGACGCTGGTGGCGTTCGACCCGGGCTATGCCATGGGGCAGGGGATCAGCCTGCGCGCGGTGGAATTGGCGATGATGGGGCTGGCGCTGGCGATCACGGTTGTGGGGCTCAAGGTCGTGGGGCTGGTGCTGATCGTGGCGCTGCTGATCATTCCGCCCGTCGCCGCGCGCTTCTGGTCCGAACGGGTCGGTGCGGTGGTGGCCATCGCCGGGCTGATCGGCGGGCTGTCGGGCTATGCGGGGGCGGCGATTTCGGCCACCGCCCCGGCGCTGCCCACCGGGCCGATCATCGTGCTGGCCGCCTTCGGGCTCTTCGTGCTGTCGCTCTTGCTGGCGCCGGGGCGCGGTGTGCTGGCGGCGGCGCTGCGGCATCTGCGGTTTCAACGGCGGGTGCATCTGCGGCAGGGCCTGCTGGCGCTGGCCACCGGGCAGCCGGTCTACGAGCCGCTGACGCTGCGCCTGATGCGCCGCGCTGGGCTGGTGCGCGGCGACGGTGTGGCGACCGAGGCCGGCCGGGCGATGGCGGCGCGCGCGCGGCTCGATGAGCGCCGCTGGCAGATATTGCGCAGCGATCCGGAATTCGAGGCGGCGGCGGCGCGCTACGATGGCCTGACCCCGCTGGAAGAGGTGCTGACCGCCGATCAGATCGCGGCGGTCGATCAGGGGCTGCGGCCCGAGGGGGCGGTGTGATGGGCGCGGATTTCGTCATGCTCTCGCTGACCCCGCTGCTGATCGGGATCGCCGCGGCGGTGGCCTGCGCGCTGCCGGGCAATTTCCTGTTGCTGCGCCGTCAGGCCCTGATCGGCGACGCGATCAGCCACGTGGTGCTGCCGGGCATCGTCGTGGCCTTTTTGCTGACCGGTGTCGTGGCGGCGCTGCCGATGATGCTGGGTGCGGGTGCGGCAGCGCTGGTCGCGGTGGTGCTGATCGAGGTCATTCGCAGGCTGGGCCGGATCGAGCCGGGGGCGGCGATGGGCGTGGTCTTTACCGCGATGTTCGCGGGCGGCGTGCTGCTGCTGGAGCAAAGCGCGACCTCGGGCGTGCATCTCGACGTGCAGCACGCGCTTTACGGCAATCTCGAAAGCCTGATCTGGCTCGATGGCTATGGCTGGGCGGCTCTGCTCGACCCGGACACCCTGCGCGCGCTGCCGCCGGAACTGCCGCGCATGGCGGCGGTGATGCTGGGCGTGGTGGTCTTTACCGCCGTAATGTGGCGGGCGCTGGTGATCTCCACCTTCGACGAGGGCTTTGCACGCAGCATGGGCCTGCCGGTGCAGGCGCTCAGCCTGTCGCTGATCGTGGTGGCGGCGATCGCAGCGGTGGCGGCGTTCGACGCGGTCGGCTCGATCATCGTGATCGCGATGTTCATCTGCCCGCCTGCGGCGGCGCGGATGATGACCAACCGGATGGGCGCGCAGGTGGCGTGGAGCGTGGGCTTTGCCGTTCTCTCGGCGGTCTCGGGCTATGTGCTGGCGGGCTACGGCCCCTTGTGGCTGGGCTATGACAATGCGGTGAGTGCGGCGGGCATGATCGCGACCGTGTCTGGCGTGATCCTGGGGCTGGCGGCCCTCGCCGGGCCTTGCCGCACCGGCGGCGATGCGCAGGCGCGCGGGTTCGGGTGAGCCGGCCGTTGCGGGGGGAAGCCGTTTGCAAACGGCTTCCAAAGCGGCGTCGACGCCGCTTTCACGCGCTTTGCAAAGCGCGTTCAAGGCCCTTGCAAGGGCCTTGCGCGGCGGCCCCCGGGCGGGCACTCAGGTAAAGCGGTTGTCGCGGGGAAAACCGCGCGGGGCCATGCGGCCGGAACTGGCGCGTTTGGCCCGCCATTCGGTCAGATCCGTTTCAGTGCGCGTGCGCCCCGCCGGATCAAGCCAGCTGAGCCCTTCGGACAGGGTGAAGGTGGTGGCATCCGACAGCCCGCCATCCTTGTATTTCTGTAGCCGCACCCCCTTGCCGCGCGTCAGTTCCGGCAACTCATCAAGGGCAAAGACCAGAACCTTGCGGTTTTCGCCGACGCAGGCGACGTGATCGCCGGTCACCGGGCGGCAGACCTGCGCGCGGGCGGGCTCGCGCAGGTTCAGCACCTGCTTGCCGCTGCGGGTCTGGGCGACGATCTCGTCCTCGGGCACGACAAAGCCATCCCCCGCCGAGGAGGCCACCAGAAGTTTGCGGCCCGGTTTGTGGATGAGCAGATCGACGATCCCGGCCTCGTTGGGCAAATCGACCATCAGGCGCAGCGGCTCGCCCATGCCGCGCCCACCGGGCAGGTTGGCCGCCGAGAGCGTGTAGAACCGCCCGTTGCTGCCGAAGACAAGGATGCGGTCCGTCGTTTCGGCGTGGAACATGAAGCGCGGGGCGTCGCCGTCCTTGAACTTCAACTCGCGACCCAGGTCGATATGTCCGGTGAGGGCACGTATCCAGCCCATCTGGCTGCAGACCACGGTGATCGGCTCGCGGTCGATCATCGCCTCGAGCGGCACATCCTCGATCTTGCCCGCCTCGGCGAATTGCGTGCGTCGGGCGCCGATCGGATGATCCTTGCCGAAGGTCTTTTTCACCTCGCGCAGCTGGTCGGCGACCGCGGCCCATTGCAGGGATACGTCGTCGAGCAGGTCCTCGAGCCCGGCGCGTTCTTCCATCAGCGCGTCGCGCTCGCGTTTGAGCTCCATTTCCTCGAGCCGGCGCAGGCTGCGCAGGCGCATGTTGAGAATGGCCTCGGCCTGCACGTCCGACAGCCCTTCTTCATCGGTTGGGGCAGGGGGTACGTAATCGGCCTCGGACGTGGCGCGGGTGAAGGTGCGGCCCCAATCCTCGCGCATCAGCGCCGGTTTGGGCTCTTCGTCATAGCGGATGATGTCGATAACCCGGTCGAGGTTGAGGAAGGCGACGATCAGCCCTTCCAGAACTTCGAGACGGTGGTCGATCTTTTCCATCCGGTGCTGCGAGCGGCGCAGCAGCACCTCCTGCCGGAAATCGAGGAAGGCGCGCAGCACCTCCTTGAGCGAGCAGACCCGGGGCGTCACCCCGTCGACCAGCACGTTCATGTTGAGCGAGAAGCGCAGTTCCAGGTCGGAATTGCGATACATCAGCCCCATCAGGACCTCTGGATCGACGTTCTTCGAGCGCGGCTCCAGAATGAGGCGCACGTCATCGGTGCTCTCGTCGCGGACATCGGCCAGCACGGGGATCTTGCGGGTCTGGATCAGTTCGGCGATGCGCTCGATCAGCTTGGATTTCTGCACCTGGTAGGGAATTTCCGTGACCACGATCTGCCATTGGCCGCGGCCCATATCCTCGACCTCCCACTTGCAGCGCAGGCGGAACGCGCCGCGTCCGGTGCGGTAGGCCTGCGCGATGCTTTCGGGCGGCTCGACGATGACGCCGCCGGTGGGGAAATCGGGGCCGGGGATGTAGTTCAGCAGCGTGTCGTCGCGCGCATCGGGCGTCTTGATCAGGTGAATGCAGGCGTCGATCAATTCGGCGATGTTATGCGGCGGGATGTTGGTGGCCATACCGACGGCAATCCCCGACGAGCCGTTGGCCAGCAGGTTCGGGAAGGCGGCGGGCAGCACCACCGGCTCGCGCAGGGTGCCGTCGTAGTTGTCGCGGTAATCAACCGCATCCTCGGCGAGGCCGTCGAGCAGCGCCTCGGCAAAGGGCGTCATCCGCGCCTCGGTGTAGCGCGAGGCGGCGGGGTTGTCGCCGTCGATATTGCCGAAATTGCCCTGGCCGTCCACCAGCGGGTAGCGCACCGCGAAATCTTGTGCGAGGCGGGCCATGGCATCGTAGATCGCGGCATCGCCATGCGGGTGATAGTTGCCCATTACGTCGCCGGAAATCTTGGCGGATTTGCGAAATCCTCCGGTGCTGGCAAGCCTCAGTTCGCGCATCGCGTAGAGGATGCGCCGGTGCACCGGCTTCAACCCGTCGCGCGCATCGGGCAGCGCGCGATGCATGATCGTCGAGAGCGCATAGGTCAGGTAGCGGTCGCCGATGGCACGGCGCAGCGGCTCTGATGTCGCTTCGGGCATCATGTTGGGGTCGTCGATCAAATCACTCATGGATATTGTGATATCGCCACGGGAATGCACCGTAAAGCGGGGATCGGGGCAGGCGGCGTAAACTTTCCTGATTTTCCCCGTCGCGGGAACGCGCGAATCGGCTATTATGAGGTAGCTGCCAAGCTTTTTGACATGTGTGTGTAATCGGGGGATGCGCGATGTGGCGCTTTATTTTGCTGAGCTTTGTTTTTCTGGGCTGGGGATTTTACGAGATGAGTGGCGGGGCGGAGTATCGTCCCTCGGCCAACTCCATTCAGATGCGGGCGACGCTCGACAATCAAAGACCGAAACCGCGCCCGCTGCGGGTGAACGTGATCGAGATCGCGCAGGACGGCCTGCCGCAGCCCGACACGCGGGTGACGCGCACGGTCACCTCGCTGCATGGTCTGGGCCTGACCATGGGACAGCGGGTGGAAGTGACACTCGCCTCGGCGGCGGAGGGTGACGTGTCCCGGCCCTCTGCCGCCGTCGAACCTGTCGAACCTGATCTTGCCGGGCCCGAGACCCCCGAGATCACGGTGCCGACCGTCGCCGTTGCGCGCAGCGAAACGCCCATCGGCGTGGCGGTGCCCGGTGACGCGGTGTCGTCATTCGCGCCGGTGACCGAGACGCGCCGTGTTGCGGGCACATCCGTCAACCTGCGCACCGGGCCGGGCACCGCCTTTGGCGCGATCACCAGTCTTGCACGCGGGACCGAGGTGATCGTGCTGCGTGATCCGGGCAATGGCTGGATCAAGCTGCGGGTGGCCGGGACGGGGCGCATTGGGTGGATGGCCGACCGGCTTTTGACGGTGGCGTCCGAGTAGGCTTGCGTTGCGGGCAGGGACCGGTCACAAACCCCGCCATGAGCAAGAAAACTATCCTGATCACCGGGTGCTCGTCGGGCATCGGATATGACGCGGCGCACGGGTTGCGGGAGCGAGGCTGGCGGGTGTTTGCCGCCTGCCGCGCGCAGGCCGATTGCGACCGGCTGCGCGCCGAGGGGTTCGAGGCCCCGCGCATCGACTACGAGGACGAGGCCAGCATCGCCTCGGGCCTCGCCGAGGTGCTGGAGGCCACGGGCGGGCGGCTTGATGCGCTGTTCAACAACGGGGCCTATGCCGTGCCCGGCCCGGTCGAGGATGTGCCGACCGAGGCGCTGCGCACGATTTTTCAGGCCAACCTGATCGGCTGGCATGATCTGACGCGGCAAGTGATCCCGGTAATGCGCGCGCAGGGGCATGGCCGGATCGTGCAATGCTCGTCGGTGCTGGGCCTCGTGGCGATGAAATGGCGCGGTGCCTATGTGGCGACCAAGTTCGCGCTGGAGGGGCTGAGCGATGCGATGCGGATGGAGTTGTCGGGGACCGGCATAGAGGTGTCGATTCTCGATCCCGGACCGATCGAGACGGCGTTTCGCCAGAATGCGATCAAGCAGTTCGAGAAGTGGATCGACTGGGAAAACTCGGTTCGCGTGGAGGAATATCGTGCCGATCTTTTGACCCAGCTTTACGAGGGCAGCAGCAAGGGGCCGCAATGGCCGGCCGGGGCGGTCACGAAGAAACTGGTGCATGCGCTAGAGGCCGCGCGCCCCAAGCCGCGATATTATGTGACAACACCGACCTATGTAATGGGCGTGCTGCGCCGGGTTCTGCCTGCGCGCGCGCTCGACTGGATCATTTCCAAGGGCTGAGCCGTGCGGCTGTCAGGGCGGCCCGCGTCACATTTTCTCTTTCGCTTTTGGCCGCGCCCCGCCTAGATGTGCCCCACGTGACCGACTCGGAAAGGACGCCTTATGTGGAAAGACCCGTTATTCCTGCTTGTGGCTGCGGGCTGTGCCGTCGTGGCGATCATCCTTATCCGCGGCATTGCCACCTTCGGCAAGGAAGGGGTGGAGAATGCCAAACGGTCCAACAAGTACATGCGGTGGCGGCTGATTGCGCAGTTCGTGGCCATCGTTCTCATTCTGATTTTCGTTTATTTCCGCAGGCAGGGAGGCTGAGCCGATGGTGGTTCTCAACAAGATTTACACGCGCACCGGGGACGCGGGCGAAACCGCGCTGGGCAATGGCACGCGGGTGGCCAAGCATTCGGCGCGGGTCACGGCCTATGGCACCGTCGATGAGCTGAACGCCACGCTCGGCCTTGCCCGGCTGCATGCCTCGGGTGAGACCGACGCGGCGCTGGCGCGCATTCAGAACGACCTCTTTGATCTGGGGGCCGATCTGTGCCGCCCGGACATGGAAAAGGACGAAGAGTCCGAATATCCGGTGCTGCGCATGGTGCCCGCGCAAGTCGACCGGCTGGAGGCCGAGATCGACGCGATGAACAAGCATCTGGAGCCGCTGCGCAGTTTCATCCTGCCCGGCGGCAGCGCGCTCTCGGCGCATCTGCATCTGTGCCGTACCGTGTCGCGCCGGGCCGAGCGGCTGACGGTGGAGTTGTCGGCATTGGAACATGTGAACGACGCTGCCGTGCGCTATCTCAACCGGCTGAGCGACTGGTTCTTTGTCGCCGCCCGGATGGCAAATGACGGCGGCAAGGAGGATGTGCTGTGGGTTCCGGGCGCGAACCGCTGAAACACTCCTGCAACGATCCTGTCGTGAAAAGCCCGAAACGCGACGTCGCCGGGCTCTGACGTGACGATTTTACTCTGTTTTCGCGCGTCCTGACCCGGTATCAACGCGCGAGACGAATGAGACGAAGAGTCGGACCGGCTCTTCACCACTTTAAGGGAGACCATGCCAATGAAGGTTCTAGTGCCTGTCAAACGCGTGATCGATTATAACGTGAAGGTTCGCGTCAAGGCGGATGGAAGCGGTGTCGATCTTGCCAATGTGAAGATGTCGATGAACCCGTTCGACGAGATTGCCGTCGAAGAGGCGATTCGCCTGAAAGAGGCGGGCAAGGCCGACGAGGTGATCGCCGTCTCCATCGGCGTGAAGCAGGCGCAGGAAACGCTGCGCACGGCATTGGCCATGGGCGCGGATCGTGCGATCCTCGTGGTGGCCGCCGACGATGTGCATCAGGATATCGAGCCTCTGTCCGTGGCGAAAATCCTTGCGAAAATCGTCGAGGAAGAGGCCCCCGGCCTCGTGCTCTGCGGCAAGCAGGCGATCGACAATGACATGAACGCCACCGGGCAGATGCTCTCGGCGCTGCTGGGCTGGTCGCAGGCGACATTTGCCTCAAAACTGGAGATCGAGGGCGACAGCGCGCTCGTGACCCGTGAGGTCGATGGCGGGTTGCAGACGATCAAGGTGGGCATGCCCGCCATCGTCACGGTCGACCTGCGTCTCAACGAGCCGCGCTATGCCAGCCTTCCCAACATCATGAAGGCGAAGAAAAAGCCGCTCGATGAGAAGACCGCCGCCGATTACGGTGTGGACGTGACACCGCGTCTGGAAGTCACCGGCACGGCAGAGCCCGAGGCCCGCAAGGCCGGCGAAATCGTGGGCTCGGTCGATGAGCTTGTTGCGAAACTCAAGGAAGCGGGGGCCGTCTGATGTCTGTACTTCTTCTTGCCGAAGTCACCGATGGTGATCTCAATCTCGATGCGACCTCCAAGGCGGTGACCGCCTCTGCGAAACTGGGCGATGTGACGGTGCTCTGCGCCGGGGCCTCTGCTGCGGCGGCGGGCGAGGCGGCGGCCAAGATCGCCGGTGTCGCCAAGGTGCTGGTGGCCGAGGATGGCTCGCTCGGGCATCGTCTGGCCGAGCCGACGGCGGCGCTGATCGTCAGCCTCGCGGGGGATTACAGCCACATCGTGGCCCCGGCCACGACCGACGCCAAGAATGTGCTGCCGCGCGTCGCGGCGCTCTTGGATGTGATGGTGATCTCCGACGCCTCGGGCGTGGTCGATGCCGACACGTTCGAGCGGCCGATCTACGCGGGCAACGCGATCCAGACCGTGAAATCGCGCGATGCCAAGAAGGTCATCAGCTTCCGCACCTCGACGTTTGATGCGGCGGGCGAACAGGCGGCGGCCCCGGTCGAGACCATCTCGGCAGCGGACAATCCCGGCCTGAGCGAATGGGTCGAGGATAAGGTGGCGGCCTCGGATCGCCCCGAACTCACCTCGGCGGGTGTCGTGGTCTCGGGCGGTCGCGGTGTCGGCAGCCAGGACGATTTCGCGCTGATCGAGAAACTGGCGGACAAGCTGGGCGCTGCCGTGGGCGCAAGCCGGGCCGCAGTCGATTCGGGCTATGCGCCGAATGACTGGCAGGTTGGTCAGACCGGCAAGGTCGTGGCCCCCGATCTCTATGTCGCCGTCGGCATCTCGGGTGCGATTCAGCACCTCGCCGGCATGAAGGACAGCAAGATCATCGTCGCGATCAACAAGGACGAAGAGGCGCCGATCTTTAAGGTGGCCGATTACGGGCTGGTGGCTGACCTCTTCACCGCCCTGCCGGAACTGACTGAAAAGCTCTGAGTCCCTTTGACACCGGAGCAAGGCCCGCGCCCAACCGGCGCGGGTTTTTTCATGCCTCGGTCAGCGCGCGCAGAGCGGGCAGCAGGGCCTGCGCCGCCTCGGCATGGGCGAGCGGGCCGGGCAGGTCGGCGGCGGCGCTTTCCTCCATCGGTGAGAAACGCATGCCGCGCGTGCCCTGGTTGCGCGCGGTATTGCTGATCACCACCTGTGTCAGGTGGGCGGCGCGCGGGCGGATGGCGCGCATCATCGCAAGGCTCACAAAGGCCGGATCGTCGCAGATCTCTGTGGAATTCGGGTTCGGCCCCGGGGCGTGATTGGCCAGCCACAACAGAATGACGGGCCGGTCGATAAGAGCGATGGCGCGCTGCATCCGGTCGATCCAGATATCCTGCAGGCTGTCGCGCAGCAGCGTGAAACGCTCCGGCGCGAGCGCGGCAAGCCGCCGCATCATGTGGCGGGTGAAGTGGAATTCGGTAAAGTCCACCTCCGGATAAAGACGGCGCAGCCGGGCGCTGGCGCTGACAAAGCGGTCGTTGCGGCGCGGATGCACGTCGTAATAGAGGTTCGAGAGGTTCATCGCGCAGGGCACCTGCAGAACCACGGCAGAGGCCCCACGCACGAGATCCAGCAATCCCGCATCGCGCAGGAAGACGTCCGGCCCGGCATTGGGCAGGCCGAAATTGACGCAAGGCCGACCAAGATCCGCCTCAAGCCGTTCAGGCCAGGGCCGGTCGAGGAACTTGCCATGCGTCTCGGTGCCGCCCAGACAGGCGACATACTCACCCGAAAGGTCACGCAGCGGTCCGCGAAATGTAAGTTTAGACGTGCCGTATCGCACAGGCTTGTAGTCAAGGGGCGTGCGCCCCATGCGTTCGAAGACCATCGGTCCCACCCCTTATATCAAGTCACCCGGACGCAGGATTTTCTGATTCCCGTTTCCATTCCCTTAAACGTCGAATTCGCGGATAAGTTTAGGCACCCGCGGCCCTTGCGGCCCGGCCCTGCTGGGGCCTATGCTGGCGCGGCAAAACCACGAGGATCGGGCGATGGAAATCAGGACAATCGGCGTTGTCGGCGCGGGGCAGATGGGCAACGGGATCGCGCATGTCATGGCGCTGGCGGGCTACGAGGTGGCGCTGAACGATATCAGCCGTGAGGCGCTCGACAAGGCGATGGCGACGATCCGCAAGAACCTTGACCGGCAGGTGAGCCGGGAAAAGATCACCCAAGACGAGCTCGAGGTCGCGCTTGCGCGGATCACCACGACGCAAACCCTGACCGATCTGGGCCCGAGCGACCTGATCATCGAGGCCGCGACCGAGCGCGAGGCCGTGAAACAGGCGATCTTCGACGAGTTGCTGCCGCATCTGGGGCCGCAGACGATCCTGACCTCGAACACCTCGTCGATCTCGATCACCCGGCTTGCGAGCCGCACCGACCGGCCCGAGAAATTCATGGGGTTTCATTTCATGAACCCGGTGCCGGTGATGCAGCTGGTGGAACTCATTCGCGGCATCGCCACCGACAAGGATACGTTCGAGGCCTGCCGCGCGGTGGTGGACAAACTGGGCAAGACGGCGGCCAGCGCCGAGGATTTCCCGGCCTTCATCGTCAACCGCATCCTGATGCCGATGATCAACGAGGCGGTCTATACGCTCTATGAGGGGGTGGGCAACGTGCAGTCCATCGACCAGTCGCTGAAACTGGGGGCCAACCACCCGATGGGGCCGCTGGAACTGGCGGATTTCATCGGGCTCGACACCTGTCTTGCGATCATGAACGTGCTGCATGACGGGCTGGCGGATACCAAGTACCGGCCCTGTCCGCTGTTGACCAAGTATGTCGAGGCGGGTTGGCTGGGGCGCAAGGCCGGGCGCGGGTTCTATGACTATCGCGGCGAGGAGCCGGTGCCGACGCGGTGAGGGTAGGGGTGGGCTGGAACTGTCGTTGACGGTTTCAGAGATAAGCCGCGCGGTGCCCGATCGCCGGGTGGGCGCCGCAACCTCGGGGGACCGCACTTTATGCCAGCCAAGCACTCCCGCGTTTTCAATGGTTTGGAACGTTGAAAAAGCGCCCGCCCGAGGGGGCGGTCGGGCGCTGCGCGGCGGTGCCTGCGGCACCTTGATTCCGCGCATTGGCGCTGCGCTTGAATGGTAGATTCAGTCCAACCCTGCCGCCACTCACACCGCCTCGGCCATTAGCCAGACGCCGCCTTCGGGGCGCAGGGTCAGGATCATCACCGGGGCCGGATCGCGCCCGGGCACCGGCGTGAAGCGAAAGCGCGCGAGCAGCGTGGCAAGCACGATCACCGCTTCCTGCAGCGCAAAGCTGGCTCCGATGCAGATGCGCGGCCCGTCACCGAAGGGCAGGTAGGCGTAGCGCGGGATGCCTTTGCGGTCGGCAAATCGATCGGGATCGAAGGCGTCGGGGGCCTCCCACAGCAGGTGGTTGCGATGCAGCGCGTAGATCGGGATCATCACCGTGTCGCCGGGCCGGATCTCGCGCCCGCAGAGTGTATCGGCCGCCTGCGCCGTGCGCGAGATCAGGCCCGCAGGCGGATAGAGGCGCAGCGCCTCGTCGATGATCTGACGGATGAAGGGCAGCTTTGCGACGTCCGCGCCGGTGGCGGCGCGGCCCTCTAGCACCGCTTGCGCCTCGGCGCGGGCGCGGTCCTGCACCTGTTGGTCATAGGCGCAGAGGTAGAGCGACCAGCCGAGCGCCAGGGCGGTGGTCTCGTGGCCCGCCACGATGAAGGTCAGCAGGTTGTCGCGCAGTTCCGGCGTGCTCATCCGGCGCTTGGTCTCTGGGTCCGCGCCGTCGAGCAGCAGGTCGAGCAGGTCGGGCACCGCGCGGGGGCCGCGCGCGCGGCGCGCCTCGACCGCCTCGTCGGCGCTGCGCTTCATCTCGGCCATCGCGCCGCCCGACATCACCCGCGCCGGGCGCGGCACCCAGTCGGGCAGGCCGAGGATGTCGAAGAGCGACAGACGGCCCGCCTCGGCGATATAGGCGTCGATGCCGCGATGCACCGCGTCGAGATCGAACCCGCCGTCGCCCGAAAAGGTGACATCGGCGATCACGTCGAAGGTGGTGCGCACCATGTCGGCGGCCATGTCGATGGCGCGCGGCCCGGTCGCGGCGATACGCTCGGCGCTGCGTTTGGCGGCATCGGTCATGACCGGGGCGAGGTTCATCACGTTGCGATGCGAGAACGCGGGGGCCGCTGTGCGCCTCTGCCAGCGCCAATGCGCGCCCTCGGCGATGAAGAGCGACTCGCCGATCGCCGGGCGCAGCAGGTTCTTGGTGACCAGCGACTTGGGGTAATTGTCGAGGTTTTCCAGAAGCATGCGCCGGATCGCATCCGGGTCCATCACCATGTGCCAGCGCTTGCCTGTGCGCCCCGAGACCATCGGCTGGCGGGTGGCGAGATCGGGGATGATCGACAGCACGTTGCGCCGCGCGGCGCGTAATGATCCCAGCACGCCCAGGGGTTCGGTGACAAGCGGGACACGGACGGGCGGCCGGGTGATCTGGCTCTGTGGCATGGGGCACCTCTGCGCGATTGCCCTAGATATAGGATGACGGCCCGATCCGGGCAAATGATTGCGTGCCGCCGCGCTCTGGGGTATTGCGGCGCGAGTTTGCCTAGTCCGGGATGATACGGAATGACGCGTTTGCTTGCCCTTCTGGGGCTTATCTTCATCACCGCCTGCACCAATCCGAACGATCTGGATGAGGCGCCTGCCTATCTTGGCAATTTCCAGTTGGGGCACAATGTTGTCGTCGCTCCGAACCTGACCAAGGGCCCGGCATCGCGCGAGGCTTCGCAGGAAGAGTGGGTCGCCGCCGTGACCGAGGCGATGACCGACCGGTTCACCCGCTATCAGGGCTCCAAACTCTATCACCTGGGTGTCAGCATCGAGGGCTATGTGCTGGCCGTGCCGGGGGTGCCGATCGTGGCCTCGCCGAAATCGGCGCTGATCCTGCATGTCACCGCATGGGATGACGCGGCGGGCAAAAAGCTCAACCCCGAGCCGCATATGGTCACCGTGGTCGAGAGCATTTCGGGCGCGACCTTTCTCGGCTCCGGCTTGACCCAGAGCAAGGAGGTCCAGCTCCAGAACCTCAGCCGCAATGCCGCCAAGCAGATCGAGACCTGGCTGGTGCGTCAGAACCAGAAATTCGGCTGGTTCGAGGATGACGGTGTGCCCGCGTCGGAAAAGAGCGACGACGAGTTGACGCGCACGGCACCCGCTGCCGATGAGACACCCGCCGCAGGTGAGGCCGCAGCGCGTGTCGAGAGCGGCGACGCGCCGCTCACCCCGGCCGAGCAGGCGACGGCGGCGGTCGAGATCATTGAGGAGCCCGATGTCGCACCGCGCGTGATCGAATGATCCGCAGCCGCCGCTCAGGCCGCCCGTGCCGCGCGCGGGCAGGCGTGGGCGAGGTTGGGCTTGATTTTCCCGTCCAGACTCAATAAACGGCGCGCGGAGCAACAATCGGGCCACGACGGCCCCCCAACTGACAAGGCGCCCACGACCATGGCAAAGGAAAAGTTTGACCGTTCGAAACCGCATGTGAACATCGGCACGATCGGGCATGTGGACCACGGCAAGACGACGCTGACGGCGGCGATCACGAAGTATTTCGGGGATTTCCGGGCCTATGACCAGATCGACGGCGCGCCCGAGGAGAAGGCCCGCGGGATCACGATCTCGACCGCGCATGTGGAATACGAGACCGACACGCGTCACTACGCGCATGTCGATTGCCCCGGCCACGCCGACTACGTCAAGAACATGATCACCGGTGCCGCGCAGATGGACGGCGCGATCCTGGTGGTGAACGCCGCCGACGGCCCGATGCCGCAGACCCGCGAGCACATCCTGCTGGGTCGCCAGGTCGGCATTCCGTTCATGGTCGTCTACATGAACAAGGTCGATCAGGTCGATGACGAGGAGCTGCTGGAGCTGGTGGAGATGGAGATCCGCGAGTTGCTGACCTCCTACGACTATCCCGGCGACGACATTCCGATCGTCAAGGGGTCGGCGCTGGCGGCGATGAACGGCACCGATCCGGAGATCGGCGAGAACTCGATCAAGGAGCTGATGGCGGCTGTGGACGAGTATATCCCGACGCCGGCGCGCGCCGTGGACCTGCCCTTCCTGATGCCGATCGAGGACGTGTTCTCGATTTCCGGCCGTGGCACGGTTGTGACCGGCCGGGTCGAGCGTGGCGTCGTGAACGTCGGTGACGAGCTCGAGATCGTCGGCATCAAGGACACCCGCAAGACGACCTGCACCGGTGTCGAGATGTTCCGAAAGCTCTTGGATCGTGGCGAGGCGGGCGACAATATCGGCGCACTGCTGCGCGGCATCGACCGTGAGGGCGTGGAACGTGGCCAGGTGCTGTGCAAGCCCGGTTCGGTCAAGCCGCACACCAAGTTCGAGGCCGAAGCCTATATCCTGACCAAGGAAGAGGGTGGCCGTCACACGCCGTTCTTCGCCAACTACCGCCCGCAGTTCTACTTCCGCACCACGGATGTGACCGGCACGGTGAACCTGCCCGAGGGCACGGAGATGGTGATGCCCGGCGACAACCTCAAGTTCGAGGTCGAGCTGATCGCCCCGATCGCCATGGAAGACGGCCTGCGTTTCGCCATCCGCGAAGGCGGCCGCACCGTCGGCGCCGGCGTCGTCGCGAAGATCATCGAGTGATCTTTCGGTCAGAGTGATTGTAAGGGGCGTCCTTCGGGGCGCCCTTTTCTTTTTGTGGTGGGGCCGTGAGCACGGATGTTCTATCAAGACAGCCCGCGCAGCCAGTCTTCGCTCCCGTCGTCGAGGCGTGCAGGTCTTCGTGCTGAGCCGGGTTATCTATATTGCGGTCTATGTCGCGGGCGTGGCGATGGTGCGTTCGGTGGTGTTCATGGCCGGGTTCATCGGGCTGGTGATCATGGCGCTGGCGCTATTTTGAGGCAGATAACACTCACGGACCTGCCTTGGATCGGGGCCGTCCCTTGCGGGGCGGTCGCGGCTGTTTTCGGGCTTTGGCCGCTGGAATGGGGCAATCTGCCGCGCCGCGCAGCGGCGGCGATCACGGCACGTACGGTCCTGCGGCGGCGGCACGCTGTGGCCTGTGGGGGGCGAATTCGTGATGTATTTCAATGCGCGGGGCGGTGTTCTGCACCTGCATAGTCGGCTCTGCATGCAACGGTATTCTGATAACGTATTGAATTATTGACTTTTTTCCAATCTTCGGCAGGCTTTGCGCAAAGGGAAGAGACCGGGATATGGACACACTCAACATCGCAGCCTGGGCGGGGCGCAGTCAGGTGAGGGAGGGCGGCATCACCGCTGCATTGGCGGCGCAATTGCACGCCACGCTGGGTGTTACCGGACAGCCTGCGCCGGGGCAGGGCGAGGACATGCCCGCGCTCTGGCACTGGTGTGGCTTCAACCCGACCGCGCCGCTTGCCGAACTGGCGCGGGACGGGCATCCGGTGCTGGGCGATTTCCTGCCGCCGGTGCGCCTGTCGCGGCGCATGTGGGCGAGCGGACAGCTCAGGCTGGGCGCGCCGTTGCGGGTGGGTGAGGCGCTGCGCCAACGCTCGCATCTGGCAAGGATCGAGGAAAAGCAGGGCCGCGCCGGACCGATGGTTCTGGTGACGGTGGAGCATCAGGTCTTCGGCGAGCGCGGGCTGGCCATCGAAGAGGTGCAGAACATCGTCTATCTCGATATCCCCGAGGCATTCTCACCTCCTGCGAAACAACCTATGCCGGAGGTCGCCGCCCTGCACGAGGTGCGCCCGCTGAGCGAGGCGCTCTTGTTTCGCTACTCGGCGCTGACTTTCAACGCGCATCGTATTCATTACGACCTGCCCTATGCGCAGGAGGTCGAGCACTATCCCGGCCTTGTCGTGCATGGGCCGTTGCAGGCAACGTGGCTGATGCAGGCGGCGTCCCGTGTGCGGGGGCGCAGGCCTGCGTTCTTTGATTTTCGGGCGGTGCATCCGATGCTGTTGACCGACAGCCGCGAGGCCGAGATCATGGCGGTCGAGGAGGAAGACGGCGCGCTGCGGCTGATGAGCGGGCAGGAGGGCCATCAATGCATGCAGGCGACGGCGATATGGGAGGAGACGCTATGAGCGGAATACTCAAGGGAATGCGCGTGGTCGAGGGATCGGCCTTTGTCGCGGTGCCGCTGGCGGGAATGACGCTGGCGCAGATGGGGGCCGAGGTGATCCGCTTCGACCGGATCGGAGGCGGGCTCGATGCCGGGCGCTGGCCGCTGGCACCTTCGGGCCAGAGCCTTTTCTGGGCCGGGCTCAACAAGGGAAAGAAATCCATCGCCGTGGACATGCGCCGCCCCGAGGGGCGCGAGCTTGTCACCCGGATCGTCACCGCGCCGGGCGAGGATGCGGGGATGTTCCTGACCAATCTGCGGGTGCGTGGCTGGATGGATTACGAGACGCTGAGCAAGTTTCGCGAGGACCTGATCATGGTCACACTGATGGGCGACCGGCAGGGTCGCCCGCAGGTGGATTATACGGTGAACCCGGCCTTGGGCGTGCCCGCGATGACCGGCCCGGTGGGCTGGCCGGAACCGGTGGCGCATGCGCTGCCCGCCTGGGATCTGGTGGCCGGGCAATTGGTGGTGTCGGCGCTGCTGGCCGCCGAGCGTGACCGCTTGCGGCGCGGGCATGGCCAGGAGGTGGAACTGTCGCTCAAGGACGTGGCGGCGGCGGTGATGGGTCATCTGGGCCTGATCGGCGATGCGGTGGTCAATGACAGCGACCGGCCGAAATCCGGCAACGCGCTCTACGGCGCTTACGGTCAGGATTTCGTCTGTGCCTGCGGACGGCGGGTGATGGTCATTGGCCTAACCAACCGGCAATGGCGCGGGCTGGTCAAGGCGACCGGCACCGATGCGGCGATGACGGATCTGACTGAGCGCACGGGGCGCGATCTGAATGACGAAGGTGTGCGCTGGGAACTGCGCCGCGAGATCACCGCGATCCTGCGCCCGTGGTTCGCAAGCCGCGAGGTGAGTGAATTCGCGGAGGATTTCGACGCGGCGGGGCTGACATGGTCGGTGTTTCGCACCATGCGCGAGGCGCTGGTCGAGGATGCCGACCTGAGCGCGGCGAACCCGATGTTCCAGACGCTTGATCAGCCGGGGCTGGGCGAATTTCCGGTGCCCGGGCATCCGGCGGTCTTTTCCGGGCATGGCCGCAGCGCGCCGCGCGCGGCCCCGGTTCTGGGGGCCGATACCGAGGCGGTGCTGGGCGACGTTGTGGGGCTTGATGACACCGAGATCGCACAGCTTTTCGACAGCGGCGTGGTGCAGAGCCCGCGTTTCAAGGCGCGTCCGGCAGCGTGATTCCGCGCGAGGTCAGGGGCAGGTCAGGACAGGGCGCGTGGCGCATCTGCCGGGCGTTCCGCCCGACCTGCGATTAGTGTCTGGCACCCGCTTGACGCCCGTGTCGAAAATCAATAACACCGCCGCAGTCTAGGGGTATAGCTCAGCTGGTAGAGCGACGGTCTCCAAAACCGTAGGTCGCGGGTTCGAACCCTGCTGCCCCTGCCATTTTCCAGATCGCTGCATGTTTGCTCCGGGTGGCATCCACCACGCGAGTCGGGCGCGTCTTGATGGGGCCTTGAGCGCTTTGAGCCTCCCGCCATGGTTGAGTGACGCGCGCCCAAATCGCAAAATGCGCGCAAAATATAGCCTAAATGTGGTGAAAATCGGAATTGCCCCGTTTTCGCCGCAGGCTCGCCACGTTCTCGCCACATTTGCGCCCCACCGTCACCATTAATCGACGCATGCCGCCCGGATTCGGGCCGTCGATCCGCGTGGGGGCGTGGAAAGAAGAGTTTTATTGCCATGGAATACGATTTGCGTCGGGCCGGGGGCTCCGACTTGTATCCGCCACATCCTGATCGGGAATTCGAGGGGCGTCCGCCGCCCGACGCGGCATCGACCGATATTGCGGTGCAGAATGCCATCGCGACGATCAACTCGATCATGAACGAGGATCGTCGCCGCGCCAATATCGATACGTTGCCCGATCTTGCGCCACAGGTGGCGCTGCAGTCGGTTCAGCCACATGCCAAGAAAAAACCTCAGAAAGCCAAGGCCGCGCCCAAGGCGCGCGTCGGCTTCTGGTCCCGGCTTCGGGCGTTTCGTCCGGAGCCGCGACATGCGACCTGGGCGCTGGTCTTCGCGGCGGTGCTGATCTGGCCGAGAGCGGTTCTGATCGTGGGCTTCGCGCTGTTCTGCCTTGCGCTTATCGGCGTTGCCATCTTCGGACCGGAACGGATGACAGGTCTGCGCGATCGGCTGCGCGGCGGCGCGGAGATCGCCCTGCCGCAGATCGGCATCGGGCGGCTGCGTGATATCGTGGCGCGGCTGCGCGCCGCGCGTGAGGTGGAGCCGGACCCGTTCGAGGGGCGGCCTGATCCGTTCGAGCGCATCGCGCGCGATCCGCACTAGTCGGTCAAGGGGCGGCCATCGGCCCTTGAATTCGCCGGACAGCGGGCGTATGTCGGCGCGCAGTAGCGAAATCATGGAAGACAGCGCAGATGGCACGCACGAACCCGCTTCAGTTCATTCAGCAGGTCCGCTCGGAAGTGGCCAAGGTGGTTTGGCCCACCCGCCGCGAGGTGCTGTTGACCACGGTCATGGTGTTTATCATGGCCACGCTGACCGCGATCTTCTTTGCGCTGGTCGATCTGGGTATCCGCAGTGGATTGCAGGGCGTGCTGGGCCTGTTTGGCTGAGCGACTCATTAATTCGTTGCCGGGCCTTGAATTCGTGAACGATCAAAGGTAGTTGACGCAACACTTCTGGACATGGCGCGCGGCGATTCGGGTTGCGCGCCGCTTTTCGTTTCAGAGCGTGCGGGTGCAACCGCTTGGAAGAATACGAAAATCCGGCCTGGGCCGGTAAGAACAAAGGCATAGGGCGACGATGGCAAAGCGGTGGTACTCGGTCAGTGTTCTCTCGAATTTCGAGAAGAAGATCGCCGAGCAGATCAGACAATCCGTCACCGACAACAGTCTCGAGGACGAGATTGACGAGGTGCTGGTTCCCACCGAAGAGGTGATCGAGATCCGCCGTGGCAAGAAGGTGACTGCCGAACGTCGCTTCATGCCCGGCTATGTGCTGGTGCATATGGAGATGTCGGATCGCGGCTATCACCTGATCAACTCGATCAACCGCGTCACCGGCTTTCTGGGTCCGCAGGGCCGTCCGATGCCGATGCGCGACGCCGAAGTGCAGTCGATTCTCGGCCGCGTGCAGGAGGGCGAGGAAAGCCCGCGCACGCTCATCCACTTTGAGGTGGGCGAGAAGGTCAAGGTCAATGACGGCCCGTTCGAGGATTTCGACGGCATGGTCGAATATGTCGACGAGGACAACCAGCGCCTGAAGGTGTCGGTGTCGATCTTTGGCCGGGAAACCCCGGTCGAACTGGAATTCACACAGGTCACCAAACAGGCCTGATGATGTGAGCCGTGGGAGGCGAGGTGGCCGCGGCCATCGGACCGGACCACACAACAAGAGAACCGAAGGGGCGCGCCCCGACGGTGTTGGACCAAAAGGAGAGGCCACATGGCCAAGAAACTCGTAGGGACGCTCAAGCTGCAGGTGAAAGCCGGGCAAGCCAACCCCAGCCCGCCCGTCGGCCCCGCATTGGGCCAGCGCGGCATCAACATCATGGAATTCTGCAAGGCGTTCAACGCCAAGACCGCGGACATGGAGCCGGGCGCCCCGTGCCCGACCGTGATTTCCTATTATCAGGACAAGTCCTTTGACATGGTGATCAAGACGCCGCCGGCGTCCTATTACCTCAAGAAGGCCGCCAAGCTGCAATCCGGCTCCAAGACACCGGGCCGCGCCTCTGCCGGTACCGTGAGCACCAAGCAGGTGCGCGAGATCGCCGAAGCGAAGTGGCAGGACCTGAACGCGAACGACGTCGAAGCCGCGATGAAGATCATCCTCGGCTCCGCGCGTTCCATGGGCATCGAGGTGAAGTAAGATGGCAAAGCTTGGAAAACGGACCCGTGCCCTGCGTGAAGCAGCGACTGGCAAAGACAACCTGACCGTCGAAGACGCGGTCGCCCTGATCAAGGGTAACGCCACCGCGAAATTCGACGAGACCGTCGAAATTTCGATGAACCTCGGCGTTGACCCGCGTCACGCAGACCAGATGGTGCGCGGCGTCGTCGGCCTGCCCAACGGCACCGGCAAGACCGTGCGCGTCGCCGTCTTCGCCCGCGGTGCCAAGGCTGAAGAGGCCGAGGCCGCTGGTGCGGATATCGTCGGCGCAGAGGACCTGATGGAGACCGTGCAGGGCGGCAAGATCGAGTTTGATCGCTGCATCGCCACGCCCGACATGATGCCCGTCGTGGGCCGGTTGGGCAAGGTGCTGGGCCCGCGCAACCTGATGCCGAACCCCAAGGTGGGTACGGTGACGATGGACGTGGCGCAGGCGGTCAAGGATGCCAAAGGCGGCCAGGTGCAGTTCAAGGCCGAGAAGGCCGGTGTCGTGCATGCCGGTGTCGGCAAGGCGTCATTTGATGCCGAAAAGCTGGCCGAGAATGTCCGCGCTTTCGTCTCTGCCGTGCAGAAGGCGAAACCGGCAGGCGCCAAGGGCACCTATGTCAAGAAGATCAGCCTGACCTCGACGATGGGTGCAGGCGTGTCGATCGACGTCAGCAGCGCCGCTGTCGAATAAGAATTTGCATCCGGGGTTTCGACCCCGGGGCGAATGGCAGGGCCACAATCGGCCCTGTCCTGTCCGAGACGGAGGGTTCATCGCAGTCGCGGTGAATAATTCCTTCCTGAGATGGGGAACGAGATGAGATTTCCAGCCTGGGCATTTGCCCTCGGGTGATCTTGGCCTCGGGACCCTGAGATTGGACCCGAACGCCGCCCTGCAAGGGGTGGCACAACTGAGCCGGGGGGAAACCCCCAAATTTGGAGTGAAACTGTGGATAGAGCCCAGAAAGAGAAAGTGGTCGAGGAACTCGGCCAGATCTTCGAAAGCTCTGGCGTCGTAGTGGTTGCCCACTACACGGGTCTTACAGTTGCCGAAATGCAGGATCTGCGTGCCCGCGCCCGTGCGGCAGAGGCATCGGTTCGTGTTGCAAAGAACAGGCTCGCCAAGATCGCCCTTGAGGGCAAGCCGTGCGCAAGCATTGCAGACTACCTCTCGGGTATGACCGTACTCACCTTCTCCGAAGACCCCGTGGCAGCAGCCAAGGTCGCGGAGGGCTTTGCCAAGGACAACAAGAAGTTTGAAATCCTTGGTGGGGCAATGGGCGAGACGGCACTGGACCGTGCCGGTGTTGAAGCTACGTCGAAACTGCCGTCGCGCGATGAACTCATCGCGACGATTGCAGGCATGATCGGCGCACCTGCTTCGAACATCGCGGGGGCCATTGGCGCACCTGCTTCGAACATCGCGAGCATCCTTTCGACCATCGAAGAGAAGGCCGAAGCCGCGTAAGGCATACTGTAACATTCGCGTAGGGTTTACTTCCCGACGTTGGAACACATCTAGAGAACGGAAAGAGCTGAAAAATGGCTGATCTGAAAAAACTGGCTGAAGAGATCGTTGGTCTGACGCTTCTCGAAGCACAAGAACTGAAAACCATCCTGAAAGACGAGTACGGCATCGAGCCCGCAGCCGGTGGCGCGGTCATGATGGCGGGTCCTGCTGGCGACGCCGGCGAGGCTGCTGAAGAGCAGACCGAATTCGACGTGATCCTGAAATCCGCAGGCGCATCGAAGATCAACGTGATCAAGGAAGTTCGCGCGATCACCGGTCTGGGCCTGAAAGAAGCCAAGGACCTCGTCGAGGCCGGTGGCAAGGCCGTCAAGGAGCAGGTCTCCAAGGACGAAGCCGACGAGATCAAGGGCAAGCTGGAAGCAGCTGGCGCCGAAGTCGAACTCAAGTAATTTGCGCCGGGGTTTCCCGGAGCGAATTTGAAGGCTGGGCCCGGGAATCCGGGCCCGGCCAAACCTGTCTCAGAGAGGCCCTGCGCGGTTCGGGGCTTTTCTAAGGCGAGGTTTACAGGATCGGGAGGCCGTCATTGGGACGATGGCCGGGAATTGATCGAACCAAGCCCTCTCGGATGGCCGCGGCGCTGAGCCCCGACAGCGCGCGCGACCAGTGAGAAATGAAAGGTGACATCGACCATGGCTCAATCCTACCTTGGCCAGAAACGTTTGCGCAAATATTACGGCAAGATCCGCGAAGTGCTGGAGATGCCGAACCTCATCGAGGTTCAGAAATCCTCGTATGACCTGTTCCTGAAATCCGGCGACGAGCCCCAGCCGCTTGACGGCGAGGGGATCAAGGGCGTGTTCCAATCCGTCTTTCCGATCAAGGATTTCAACGAGACCAGCGTGCTGGAATTCGTCAGCTACGATCTGGAAAAGCCGAAATACGACGTCGAGGAGTGCATGCAGCGCGACATGACCTACAGCGCCCCGCTGAAGGTCAAGCTGCGCCTGATCGTGTTCGATGTTGATGAGGATACCGGCGCGAAGTCGGTGAAGGATATCAAGGAACAGGACGTGTTCATGGGGGATATGCCCCTGATGACGCACAACGGCACCTTCGTGGTCAACGGCACCGAGCGCGTGGTCGTGTCCCAGATGCACCGCTCTCCGGGCGTGTTCTTCGACCATGACAAGGGCAAGACCCATTCGTCGGGCAAGCTGCTGTTCACCTGCCGCATCATTCCCTATCGCGGCTCCTGGCTCGATTTCGAATTCGACGCCAAGGACATCGTGTTCGCCCGCATCGACCGCCGCCGCAAGCTGCCGGTGACGACGTTGCTCTATGCGCTCGGCCTCGATCAGGAAGGCATCATGAATGCCTATTACGACACGGTCGATTTCAAGCTGAAGAAGAAAAAGGGCTGGGTCACCAAGTTCTTCCCCGAGCGGGTGCGGGGCACCCGTCCGACCTATGACCTGATTGACGCCAAGACCGGCGAAGTGATCTTTGAAGCAAGCAAGAAGATCACCCCGCGTGCAGTCAAGCAACTGATCGACGACGGCAAGGTCACCGAGCTTCTGGTGCCGTTCGAGCATATCGTCGGCAAGTTCGTGGCGCGTGACATCATCGACGAGGAAACCGGCGCGATCCATGTCGAGGCGGGCGATGAGCTGACGCTGGAATACGACAAGGCTGGCGAGATCACCGGTGGCACCTTGCAGGCGCTGCTCGACGCCGGGATCACCGACATTCCGGTGCTGGATATCGACGGGATCAACGTGGGCCCCTATATCCGCAACACCATGGCGGCGGACAAGAACATGAACCGCGAGACCGCGCTCATGGATATCTACCGCGTTATGCGCCCCGGCGAGCCGCCCACCGAAGAGGCCTCGGCGGCGCTGTTCGAGACGCTGTTCTTCGACGCGGAGCGCTATGACCTCTCGGCTGTTGGCCGGGTCAAGATGAACATGCGTCTTAACCTCGACAAGCCCGACACGCAGCGCACGCTCGACCGCGAGGACATCGTGGCCTGCGTCAAGGCGCTGGTCGAGTTGCGCGACGGCAAGGGCGATATCGACGACATTGACCACCTCGGCAACCGCCGGGTGCGCTCGGTCGGCGAGCTGATGGAAAATCAGTATCGCGTCGGTCTGCTGCGGATGGAGCGCGCGATCAAGGAGCGGATGTCATCGGTCGAGATCGACACCGTGATGCCGCAGGACCTGATCAACGCCAAGCCTGCCGCCGCCGCTGTGCGCGAATTCTTCGGCTCGAGCCAGCTGTCGCAGTTCATGGACCAGACCAACCCGCTCTCGGAAGTGACGCACAAGCGTCGTCTTTCGGCGCTCGGGCCGGGCGGTCTGACCCGCGAGCGTGCGGGCTTTGAGGTGCGCGACGTGCATCCCACGCACTATGGCCGGATGTGTCCGATCGAAACGCCGGAAGGCCCGAATATCGGCCTGATCAACTCGCTCGCGACCTTTGCGCGGGTGAACAAGTACGGCTTTATCGAAACCCCCTACCGCAAGGTCGTGGACGGGCAGGTCACCGACGAAGTGCAATACATGTCCGCCACCGAGGAAATGCGCCACACCGTGGCGCAGGCCAACGCCAATCTCGATGACGCGGGCAAGTTCGTCAACGATCTGGTGTCGACCCGTCAGTCGGGCGAATACATGCTGGCCCCGCGCGAGCATGTGGACCTGATCGACGTCAGCCCCAAGCAGCTGGTTTCGGTTGCCGCCTCGCTCATTCCGTTCCTGGAAAACGACGACGCCAACCGTGCCCTCATGGGGTCGAACATGCAGCGTCAGGCGGTGCCGACATTGCGCGCCGAGGCCCCGCTGGTGGGCACCGGGATCGAGGGCGTTGTCGCCCGCGACTCCGGCGCTGCGATCATGGCCAAACGCGCCGGTGTGATCGACCAGGTCGATGCACAGCGGATCGTGGTGCGCGCCACCGCCGATCTCGAAATTGGCGATCCGGGCGTGGATATCTACCGCATGCGCAAGTTCCAGCGCTCGAACCAGAACAGCTGCATCAACCAGCAGCCGCTGGTCAAGGTGGGTGATACTGTCCAGAAGGGCGAGGTCATCGCCGATGGCCCCTGCACCGATATGGGCGAACTGGCGCTTGGCAAGAACGTGATCACGGCCTTCATGCCGTGGAACGGCTACAACTACGAGGACTCGATCCTGATCTCGGAGCGGATCGTGCGCGATGACGTCTTTACCTCGATCCATATCGAGGAATTCGAGGTCGCCGCCCGCGATACCAAGCTGGGGCCGGAAGAGATCACCCGTGACATTCCCAACGTCGGTGAAGAGGCGCTGCGCAACCTCGACGAGGCGGGCATCGTCTATATCGGGGCCGATGTGGAGCCGGGCGATATCCTTGTGGGCAAGATCACCCCGAAGGGCGAAAGCCCGATGACGCCGGAGGAAAAACTTCTCCGCGCGATCTTTGGCGAGAAGGCGAGCGACGTGCGCGACACGTCCCTGCGCGTCAAGCCGGGTGATTTCGGCACGGTGGTCGAGGTGCGCGTGTTCAACCGCCACGGTGTGGAAAAGGACGAGCGCGCGCTGCAGATCGAGCGCGAAGAGGTCGAGCGTCTGGCACGTGACCGTGACGACGAACTGGCGATTCTCGACCGCAACATCTATGCGCGTCTCAAATCGCTGATCCTCGGCAAGGTCGCGGTCAAGGGGCCCAAGGGCGTCAAGGCCAACTCGGACATCACCGAGGAGTTGCTGAGCACCCTGACCAAGGGTCAGTGGTGGCAGCTTGCCCTCAAGGACGAGGCTGACGCCAAGATCGTCGAGGCGCTGCACGAGCAATACGAGGCGCAAAAGCGCACGCTCGATGCCCGTTTCGAAGACAAGGTCGAGAAGGTCCGCCGCGGCGACGACCTGCCGCCGGGTGTGATGAAGATGGTCAAGGTCTTCATCGCCGTGAAGCGCAAGCTTCAGCCGGGCGACAAGATGGCCGGGCGTCACGGCAACAAGGGTGTGATCTCCAAGGTGATCCCGATCGAGGACATGCCGTTCCTTGCGGACGGCACCCCGGTCGATCTGTGCCTCAACCCACTGGGTGTGCCGTCGCGCATGAACGTGGGCCAGATCCTCGAAACCCACATGGGCTGGGCTGCGCGCGGTCTGGGTCTCAAGATCGACGAGGCGCTGCAGGAGTATCGCCGGTCCGGTGATCTGACCCCGGTCCGCGAGGCCATGCGCATCGCCTATGGCGACGATGTCTACGAAGAGGGCATCGAAGGCATGGACGAGCAGACGCTGATCGAATCCGCGGGCACCGTCACCAACGGCGTGCCGATTGCCACCCCGGTCTTTGACGGCGCGAAAGAGGGCGACGTGAACGACGCACTCACACGTGCGGGCTTTGACCAGAGCGGTCAGTCGGTGCTCTTTGACGGGCGCACGGGCGAACAGTTCTCGCGTCCCGTGACCGTGGGCATCAAGTACCTGCTGAAACTGCACCACCTTGTGGATGACAAGATCCACGCGCGCTCGACCGGGCCTTACAGCCTCGTCACGCAGCAGCCCCTGGGCGGCAAGGCGCAGTTCGGTGGTCAGCGCTTTGGTGAGATGGAGGTCTGGGCGCTCGAAGCCTATGGCGCCGCCTACACCTTGCAGGAGATGTTGACCGTCAAGTCGGACGACGTGGCGGGCCGGACCAAGGTCTATGAGAGCATCGTGAAAGGCGAGGACAATTTCGAGGCCGGTATTCCGGAATCGTTCAACGTGCTCGTCAAGGAAGTGCGCGGCCTCGGCCTCAACATGGAACTCCTGGATGCGGAGGAGGATGAGTAAGCGCAACGCGCCGGACCCTTTCAAAGGGTCCGGTCCGTTTTCTTTGCAAGAAAACGGCGTTGCCCCTCACCTCACCGCCAGCCTCTAAGGATTTGAAAATGAACCAGGAACTCACAAACAACCCGTTCAACCCCGTGGCCCCTGCCAAGGTGTTCGACGAAATCAAGGTCTCTCTGGCCAGCCCCGAGCGGATTCTGTCGTGGTCCTACGGCGAGATCAAGAAGCCCGAGACCATCAACTACCGCACGTTCAAGCCCGAGCGTGACGGTCTGTTCTGCGCGCGTATCTTTGGCCCGATCAAGGATTACGAATGCCTCTGCGGCAAGTACAAGCGCATGAAATATCGCGGCGTTGTCTGCGAGAAATGCGGCGTTGAAGTAACGCTGCAAAAGGTCCGGCGCGAGCGTATGGGCCATATCGAACTGGCCGCACCCTGCGCGCATATCTGGTTCCTGAAATCGCTGCCAAGCCGCATCGGCCTCATGCTCGACATGACGCTGCGCGATCTGGAGCGGGTGCTCTATTTCGAGAATTACGTGGTGATCGAGCCCGGTCTCACTGATCTGACCTATGGCCAGATGCTCTCGGAAGAAGAGTTCATGGATGCGCAAGACGCGTATGGCATGGACGCCTTCACCGCCAATATCGGTGCCGAGGCGATCCGCGAGATGCTGGCCAATATCGACCTCGAGAACGAGGCCGAAACCCTGCGCGCCGATCTCAAGGAAGCCACCGGCGAGCTGAAGCCCAAGAAGATCATCAAGCGCCTCAAGGTGGTTGAATCCTTCCTTGAATCCGGCAACCGCCCGGAATGGATGGTGATGACGGTCCTGCCGGTCATCCCGCCCGAGCTGCGCCCGCTGGTGCCGCTGGATGGTGGCCGTTTCGCCACCTCGGATCTCAACGACCTCTATCGCCGGGTGATCAACCGCAACAACCGTCTCAAGCGGCTGATCGAGCTGCGTGCGCCCGACATCATCGTGCGCAACGAAAAGCGGATGCTGCAGGAATCGGTCGATGCTCTGTTTGACAACGGTCGTCGCGGCAGGGTCATCACCGGTGCCAACAAGCGCCCGCTCAAGTCGCTGTCGGACATGCTCAAGGGCAAGCAGGGCCGCTTCCGCCAGAACCTTCTGGGCAAGCGGGTCGATTTCTCGGGCCGCTCGGTCATCGTGACGGGCCCGGAACTGAAACTGCATCAGTGTGGCCTGCCCAAGAAGATGGCGCTGGAACTGTTCAAGCCGTTCATCTATTCGCGGCTGGAGGCCAAGGGCCTGAGCAGCACCGTCAAACAGGCCAAGAAGCTGGTCGAGAAAGAGCGCCCTGAGGTGTGGGATATCCTCGACGAGGTGATCCGCGAGCACCCTGTCATGCTCAACCGTGCGCCGACGCTGCACCGTCTGGGCATTCAGGCCTTCGAGCCCACGCTGATCGAAGGCAAGGCGATCCAGCTTCACCCGCTGGTCTGTGCCGCCTTCAACGCCGATTTCGACGGCGACCAGATGGCTGTGCACGTGCCGCTCTCGCTGGAAGCCCAGCTTGAGGCGCGGGTGCTGATGATGTCGACCAACAACGTTCTCAGCCCTGCCAACGGCGCACCGATCATCGTGCCGTCGCAGGACATGATCCTCGGCCTCTACTATGTCACGCTGATGCGCGAAGGCATGCAGGGCGAGGGCATGATCTTTGCGTCGCTCGACGAGGTGCAGCACGCGCTTGACGCGGGTGAGGTGCATCTGCATGCCAAGATCACCGTGCGCGTGCCGCAGATCGACGAGCATGGCGACGAGGTCATGGTGCGGGTGGAAACCACGCCGGGCCGCGCGCGGCTTGGGGCGCTGCTGCCGCAGAACGCCAAGGCTCCGTTCCATCTCGTGAACCGTCTGCTGCGCAAGAAAGAGGTGCAGCAGGTGATCGACACCGTCTACCGTTACTGCGGTCAGAAGGAATCGGTCATCTTCTGCGACCAGATCATGACCATGGGCTTCCGCGAGGCGTTCAAGGCCGGGATTTCCTTCGGCAAGGATGACATGGTGATCCCTGATGGCAAGTGGACCATCGTCGAGGAGACCCGCACGAACGTCAAAGGGTTCGAGCAGCAATACATGGATGGCCTGATCACTCAGGGTGAGAAATACAACAAGGTCGTCGATGCCTGGTCGAAGTGTAACGACGAGGTCACCGAGGCGATGATGGGCTCGATCTCTGCCGAGCGCCGGGACGAAGCCGGTGCCGTGATGGAGCCGAACTCGGTCTACATGATGGCGCACTCCGGTGCCCGTGGCTCGGTCACGCAGATGAAACAGCTGGGCGGCATGCGCGGCCTGATGGCCAAGCCGAACGGCGACATCATCGAGACGCCGATCATCTCGAACTTCAAGGAAGGTCTGACCGTTCTTGAATACTTCAACTCGACGCACGGTGCCCGCAAGGGCCTGTCGGACACGGCTCTGAAAACCGCGAACTCGGGCTACCTCACGCGGCGTCTGGTGGACGTGGCTCAGGACTGCATCGTGCGCGAGCACGACTGCGGCACCGAGCGTGCGGTCACCGTCGAGGCGGCGGTGAATGACGGCGAGATCGTGGCGTCGCTGGCCGAGCGTTGCCTTGGCCGCGTGGTGGCCGAGGACATCGTCGATCCGCTGAGCGACCGGGTGCTCGCCTCCAAGGGCGATCTCATCGACGAGCGCATGGCCGATTCGCTGGAAGAGGCCGCGGTGCAGACGGTGCGCCTGCGCTCGCCGCTGACCTGTGAGGCCGAGGATGGGGTCTGCGCGATGTGCTACGGCCGTGACCTTGCACGCGGCACGATGGTCAATATCGGCGAGGCTGTCGGCATCATCGCCGCGCAGTCGATCGGCGAGCCGGGCACGCAGCTGACGATGCGGACGTTCCACATCGGCGGCGTGGCACAGGGTGGCCAGCAATCCTTCCTCGAGGCAAGTCAGGAAGGGGTGATCGAATATGAGCAGCCCCAGACGCTGGAGAACTCGAGCGGCGAGATGCTGGTCATGGGCCGGAACATGAAGATCCGGATTCTTGGCGACAAGGGTGTCGAACTGGCCAGCCACAAGGTGGGCTACGGCACCAAGCTTTTCGTCAAGGAAGGCGACAAGGTCGTGCGCGGTCAGAAGCTGTTCGAATGGGACCCCTACACCCTGCCGATCCTGGCCGAGAAATCCGGTATGGCGAAATTCGTCGATCTCACCTCGGGCGTCTCGGTCCGCGATGTGACCGACGAGGCCACCGGCATGACCCAGAAGATCGTGACCGACTGGCGCGCCGCGCCGCGTGGCAACGAGCTCAAGCCCGAAATCTTCATCGTGGGCGAGGATGGCGAGCCGATGCGCAACGATGCGGGCAACCCGGTGATCTATCCGATGTCCGTCGATGCGATCCTGTCGGTTGAAGAAGGCCAGCAGGTTCAGGCGGGTGACGTGGTCGCGCGCATTCCGCGCGAGGGTGGCAAGACCAAGGACATCACCGGCGGTCTGCCGCGTGTGGCCGAACTCTTCGAGGCGCGCCGCCCCAAGGATCACGCGATCATCGCGGAAATCGACGGCTACGTTCGCTATGGGCGCGACTACAAGAACAAGCGCCGCATTTCGATCGAGCCTGCCGATGACAGCCTGGAGCCCGTCGAATACATGGTGCCCAAGGGCAAGCACATTCCCGTTCAGGAAGGTGATTATGTCCAGAAGGGTGACTACATCATGGACGGCAACCCCGCGCCGCATGACATCCTCGGCATCATGGGCGTCGAGGCGCTGGCCAACTACATGATCGACGAGGTGCAGGAGGTCTACCGTCTGCAAGGCGTGAAGATCAACGACAAGCACATCGAGGTCATCGTGCGCCAGATGCTCCAGAAATGGGAGATCCAGGACTCGGGCGATACCACGCTGCTCAAGGGTGAGCATGTCGACAAGATCGAGTTCGACGAGGCCAATGCCAAGGCAGAGGCCAAGGGTGGGCGTCCCGCCAAGGGCGAGCCGATCCTGCTGGGCATCACCAAGGCGTCGTTGCAGACCCGGTCGTTCATCTCGGCGGCGTCGTTCCAGGAGACCACCCGCGTGCTGACCGAAGCCTCGGTGCAGGGCAAGCGCGACAAGCTGGTGGGCCTCAAGGAAAACGTCATCGTGGGTCGCCTGATCCCGGCGGGCACGGGCCGTGCCACGCAGGAAATGCGCCGCATTGCGCAGTCGCGTGACAATGTCGTCATCGAGGCGCGTCAGGAAGAGGCCGCTGCAGCAGCGGCACTGGCCGCTCCGGTGGTGGAAGACGATGTGGTCGGTGGCGACGAGTTCGACAATTTCGTCGAAACGCCGGAGAGCCGCGACGATTGATCGTCTCGTGACGGAAACTCAGGAAAAAGCCCGGCCATCTGGCCGGGCTTTTTTTTCGTGTCAGGACGTTCAGGCGGATTGCTCGGTTCTGAAGCCACGCATGCTGCGATGTCGCGGCACGAGGATGCAACATTGTTCAACCCGCCTGCATTGGTGGGTGCCGCTTTCATTCAATGAAAGCGGACCGAAATCTTTTCAAGATTTCGGGGCTTCGCCCGTCTGTCTCGCACATAGCTCATCTAGCGGGATATGGCAGCGGATGACATGGCCGTCGCCCGCCTGCTGAGCGGGGGGCGTGTCGGTGTCGCAGATCGTCCCGCATTTCACCGGGCACCGCCGCTGGAACGGGCAGCCATGCGCGGGGGGTGCCAGTTCCGCCACATCATCAGCCATCAGACGCGGCGCGTGATCGGGGTCGGGCGTCAGCACGGCGTTGAGCAGCACCGACGTGTAGGGATGTGACGGGCTGCCATAGACCGCCGCCGCCGGGCCGAATTCGCAGATCCGCCCCTGATAGAGCACCGCCACGCGGTCCGACAGCGCCCGAACCACCGTCAGGTCATGGCTGACAAACACGAAGGCTGTCTTGTGCGCCGCCTTGAGTTCGTTGAGCAGGTCGAGAACGGCGGCCTGCACCGAGACATCAAGCGCCGAGGTGATCTCGTCGCAGAGCACGATCTCGGGCCCGGCGGCAAAGGCACGGGCTACCGCCACACGCTGTTTCTCGCCGCCCGAGAGCTGACCGGGACGCCGGTCGAGGTAAGGCGCACCAAGCCGCACGGTGTCGAGCAGTTCCACCGCCCGCGCGCGCAGGGCACTATCCGTCAGTCCGAAATAGAGCCGCAGCGGTTGCGCGAGGATTTCGGCCACCGACTGGCGCGGGTTGAGGCTGTCATCGGGGTTCTGGAAAATCATCTGGATGCGACGCAGCTGATCGGGGCGGCGGCTCTCCACGGTCAAAGGCAGGGCGGTGCCGTCCCCAAGCGTGATCTGGCCCGAGGCGGGGGGCAGCAGCCCGGCAATCGCCTTGAGAATGGTCGATTTGCCGCTGCCCGACTCGCCGACCAGGCCGATTGTCTCACCCTGCCGCAGATGCAGGTCGATGCCGTCCACCGTGGCGGGCGGGCGTGGCGCACCGCGCAGCCGCTCGAACATCCCGGGCCGATCATAGCGGATCGACAGCCCCGCCAGATCGAGCGCGCAGGGGCTGTCCTCGGGACAGCCATGCGGCTGCGTGCCTGCCTGATCCCCGGTGATTTCATTCACCATGTCGGGGTACAGACAGCGGCTCATCTGATCCGCGCCGCCTGCGATCATCGGCGGGGTGGCGGCGCGGCAGTCCTCGGTGGCCAGCGCACAGCGCGGTGCGAAGGTACAGCCCTCGCGCGGCTCGCCCGGTCCGGGCGGGCGACCGTCAAGGGCACGTGGCAAGGTTTTCTCGCCCAGACGCGGGATCGACGCCAGCAGCCCGCGCGCATAGGGATGTGCCGGGTCGCGCAGCACCGCGCGGGTCGGCCCCTCCAGCACTGTCTCTCCGGCATAGAGCACCTGCACCCGGTCGCAGACCCGCGCGATCACGCCCAGATCGTGGCTGACATAGACCATCGCCATGTTGCGGGACTGGGCCAGATCGCGCAGTAAGTCGAGGATATGCGCCTGCGTGGTGACATCGAGGCCCGTGGTCGGCTCGTCGAGCAGCAGGGCATCGGGTTCGCCCGCAAGCGCCATGGCAATCGCAACCCGCTGTTGCTGTCCGCCCGATAGCTCGTGCGGGTAGCGGCGCAGGATCGCCTCGGGGTCGGGCAGGCGCACCTGTGCCAGCAGGTCACGCGCGCGGGTCGCATGCTGGCCATCGGGCAGGTCGCAATGCAGGTGCAGCGCCTCGCGGATCTGCGTGCCGATCCGCATCGTGGGGGTCAGTGCCTGACCGGAATTCTGCGGGATCAGCCCCAGTTGACCGCCCCTGATCTGGGCCAGCTCCGCCGGGCGGCGCGCGAACATCTCGGCCCCGTCATAGATCACGTCGCCCGATATCTTTTGCAGCCCATGCTTGAGATAGCCCATGGCCGCGAGCGCCAGCGTGCTCTTGCCCGATCCGCTTTCGCCGACGATGCCGACGCTCTCGCCCCGGCAGACCGTCAGATCGACCTCGTGCAGCACCGGCAGCATCGCGCCCGCGCGCCCGCGAAACCCAACGCAGAGCTTTCGGATGTCTATCAGGGGCGGCGGGCCTGCCATGTCAGATCACCGCCTTGCGGCTGTGGTCGAGCCCGAGAGTCTTGGCCAGCGCATCGGCGCTGAGATTGATCCCGATGATCAGGGTCGACAGGGCGATGACCGGCGCGATCACCCCCAATGGCGCCAGCGACATGTAGACCCGCGCATCCGAGATCATCAGCCCCCAGTCGGGTTTGGGGGGCGAGACGCCAAAGCCCAGAAAGGACAGTGCCGAGAACCCCAGCAGCATCCACGACCAGCGCATCGCGCCCTCGACCAGCAAGGTGTCGGTCACGTTGGGCAATAGCTCGCGCCGCACGATGTCGAGCGGGCGGTGCCCGCGTGCCCGCGCCGCCGAAACGAAATCGCGCGCCACCACCTCATGCGCCGCCGCCCGGGCCACGCGGATCACCGGGATGCCGAAGAAAAACGCCAGCGTCGGCATCAGCACCTCGCCGCCGCTGCCAAAGACGGTGATCAGCACCAAGAGCGGCAAAATGCCCGGCAGGGCCAGGAACGCATCGACCAGACGCATCGCGATCTCGTCGCGCCAGCCGCCCTTGAGGCCGAGATAAACCCCCAATAGCCCGCCCCAGATCAGCGCGACGGGGGTGGCCGTACCGGTGACCAGCAGCGCCTCGCGCCCGCCCAGCATCACGCGTGTCAGCACGTCGCGCCCGAGATGATCGGTGCCCAGCCAATGCGCAGGCGACGGACCCGCCAGCGTGATCGTGGCATCCATCGCCATGTAGTCGAACGGCACGATCCACGGGCTGAGGACCGCCAGCGCCAGATGAAACGCCACCAGCGTGAGCCCGATCGCGCCCGAGGGCCGCGCCATCATGGCGCGCAATATCTCCAGAATGCGCAGGCTCCGCAGGGCAGGGGTGGTGGTGCTCATGCGCCCCTCTCTTGGTGACTGCGCAGACGCGGGTTGAGCGCGAGGCTGAGGATGTCGGCCACAAGGTTCACCCCCACATAGGTGATCGCCACGATCATCGTGATTGCCTGAACCACCGGCAGATCGCGGTCGGAAATGGCATCGACCAGGAGCCGCCCGAGGCCCGGATAGTTGAACACCACCTCCACCACAACGACCCCGCCCAGGAGCCACGCGACGGTCAGTGCGATCACGTTGATTGCGGGTAAAAGTGCATTTGGCAGGGCGTGCCGAAAGACGATGCGCCAGTAGGGCACGCCCTTGAGCGTGGCCATCTGAACGTAATCGCCCGCCATCACCTCGATCATCGAGGCGCGTACCATGCGCATGACATGTGCGATCATCAGCATGGTCAGAACGGTCGAGGCGAGGATGAACTCGGGGAAGAACTCCAGCGGTGGGGCGTCGGCGGGGGTGAGCACGATGGCAGGCACCCAGCCGAGCCAGATCGCGAAGATCAGGATCAGGATTGTGGCGGCGACGAATTCGGGGATGGTCATGGCAAAGATCGCCCCGGTCGAGAACAGGATGTCCGGCCAGCGGTCACGCCACAGACCGGCGATCACCCCTAGGAAGATGGCAAGCGGTATGCCCACGCCGAGCGCCCCCGCCGCCAGCAGCAGCGAGTTGCGCAGCCGGTAGCCCACCAGTTCGGCGATCCGTTCCTGGCCATTTGCCGACAGCCCGAAATCGCCGGTGAGGATACCGCCCGACCAGTCGAGATAGCGCGTCAGTGCGGGTGTGGTCAGCCCCATCACCTCGCGGCATTTTGCGAGCGCTTCGCCATGTGCGTCCCGCTCCAGAATGGCGGTGCAGGCATCCCCCGGCAGCGCCTCGACGCCCAGAAAGATGATCACGGAGACAAGCCAGACCGTGACCAGCCCGAGGGCCAGGCGCCTGATGATCAAGGCCAGCATCTATCCGTGTCTCCCCAGAAACGCGCCGCGAGTGTCCGGGCAAGCCTAGACCAGCCCGCGCGCCTGCGTCGAGAGTTTCCTGCAGGTGACGCGGGGACGTGAACATGCGTGCGCGCACGGGTTTGGCGTCTTTGTGTGGAACGGTTGAAACCTGACACAGCGTCTCGAGTGTTAATGACCGCGCGCTGCGCGGGTGGGTTTACTGGCCTGGAGTTTCCGTTGGATCAAAGCACCCGCGCGATACGCGGTCGAAGATCGCCGCGCATCGCCGGGCCGCCCCCCGGCACGGCGATTTGGCTGCAAACTGCGCATCGCTGGATGTTTTCCCGAATTGGCAGAGATAAAATTCTTCCGAACAAGCGTAGCATTGCCGTACCGCGGCCCGTCGATGCGCGGCTCACGGCAACGGCAGCTTCAGGACATCCCAACCCTCAAGGTTATTCAGACAATCGGTTGCAAAGCCGGGGGCACGGGCCGCCAAACCCTGATCGAGGCGGTCAAGGGGGCGGGATGCAGATCTTGCTCTTGGCCCGGGTGGTGAACACTAAGTCCGCATGCGCCACGCGCGCCATGCCAGACCCGGCAGGATCAGCGCGCAGCGCGTATAGCGCAGGAACAGGCGGCGCGGATCGCTCAGCATGCGCCAGAGCCATTCCATCGCGATGCGCCGCAACCGGAGCGGCGCACGCCGCTGTCGCCCGGCGATGAAATCGAGCCCGGCACCGATGCTGGCAAAGCCCATATGCGGCAGGACCGCATAGGCGCGGGCGGCGAAGATTTCCTGTTTCGGTGCGCCAAGGGCGACAAGGCACAGCCCCGCGCCCGACGTCTCAAGCGCCTTGATTACGTCCGCACCCTGATCGCCGAGTGGCGAAAATCCCATTGGCGGTGCGATCCGCACGGCGATCTCCAGCCCCGGTACGCGCGCGCGAAGACTGTCCTCCGCCCCCTGCAGGGCGGTCTCGGTGCTGCCGACAAGGGCCAGCGGCGTGCCGGTCTCGGCGGCGATACGCGCCAGCGGTTCGATCAGGTCAGAGCCGGTCACCAGTTCCACCGGGGCTCCGGCCAGCCGCGACAGCCACACCACGGGATTGCCATCGGCCACGACGAAGTCATGCCGGGCATAGGCGTCGAGAAACTCCCGGTCGCGCGGCAGTTTCACCAGATGATCGAGATTGATCGTCGCGAGCGCAAACCCGCGTCTGGTGCGCAGTCGGTCGGACAGGTCGGCCAGCAGCCCCGCGCGGGTGCGCGGCGCGATGTGGAGCGTTCGGTCGTGAATGCGAAAGTCCAAAAGTGGCGTCCCGATAGCTGTCTGACCCGTCTGCTATAGCAGGGCTGGGTTCAGACTGCGGCGAAATCGCGGGAATTTCAGGATTTTCCCAAGCGTGCCTGTGCCCTTGCTGCATCACTGCTATCTAAAGGCTTGTTATCGGAAGGCAAAGGGCTGAATCTTGACACGATCCTATGGTTAGCGGGGGCGCATGAAACAGGGGAACGGGTCAGACCGGGCGGCCCATCAGGCCAAAGGCGGGCGCGTGGCGCTCATCGGCTGCGGATTCGTGGCCGATCTCTACCTGCGCTCCCTTGCCGTGCATCCCGAGGTCTCCGTCATCGCGGTGCATGACCGTGATTCGGCGCGGCTGGCGGCGTTCACGGCGCATTGGGGGGTGCAGCCCAAGGACAGCCTTGCGGCCTTGCTGGCCCGGCTCACGCCCGGCGATGTGGTACTGAACCTCACCAATCCCGACGCGCATTACGAGATCAACCGCGCCTGTTTGGAGGCTGGGCATCACGTCTATTGCGAAAAGCCGCTGGCGATGGAAATGACGCAGGCGCAGGCATTGCATGATCTGGCCAAGGCGCGCGGGCTGATGCTGGTCTCGGCCCCCTGTTCGGTGCTGGGCGAGGCGGCCCAGGTGCTGCTCTCGGCGGTGCGGCGCGGCGTGGCGGGCGTGCCGCGCCTGGTCTATGCGGAACTGGATGACGGGTTCATCCCGCAGGCCCCGTTTGCCAAATGGCAGAGCGAGAGCGGTGCGCCCTGGCCGCATGCGGACGAGTTTGCCGTCGGCTGCACGCTGGAGCATGCGGGCTATTACCTGTCGTGGCTAATCGCGATGTTTGGCCCGGTGGAGCGCGTGGTCGCCGCCTCGGCCGAGGTGCTGCCCGACAAGCCCGGCGCGACCGGCACGCCGGATTTCTCGGTGGCGACGCTTTTTTTTGCGCAGGGCCCTGTGGCGCGGTTGACCTGTTCGATCGCGGCACCGCATGATCACCGCATCCGGGTGATCGGCGACGATGGCGTGTTGCAGGTGAAAGAGGCGTGGAGCAATGCCGCCGCCGTTCGGTTTTATCGGCGGTTCGTCTTGCGGCGGCGCTTGATGGAGCATCCGTTCGGGCGGCGTCTGCGGCCCCGCGCGGCCTCGCATCCCAAGGTCGGCCGTTGGGGGGCGGCGTCGATGAATTTCGCGCTCGGCCCGGTGGAAATGCTGGCGGCTCTGGCCGAGGGGCGGGCCTGTCGGCTGACAAATGCCATGGCGCTGCATCTGACCGAGGTGACACTGGCCATTCAGAACGCAGGCTGCGATGCAGGGGCGCACGTCATGCAAAGCACATGCGAACCGATGGAGGCAGCATCATGGGCCTGACACTGATGATCACCGGGGCGGGCGGCTTTCTGGGCCGCGCGGTCGTGGACGAGGCGAAGGCGCGCGGACATGAGGTGCGCGCGCTGACGCGGGATGATCTCGATCTGACCTCGAGAGAGTTGCCCGCGCTCGATGGGGTGGATTGCGTGATCCATCTGGCCGGGTCGCTCTCGGGCGACGAGGCGGTGCAGGCGCGCGACACCGTTGAGGTGACGCGCGGGGTGATCGAGGCGATGCAGGCGCAGCCCTTACCGCCGCGTCTGGTGCTGGCAAGTTCCATTGCGGTCTACAGTGCCGATGCCAAGGGTGTCGTGACCGAGGCCACGCCGCTGGAAGATCGCCCCGACCGCCGCGACGCCTATGCCCGTGCCAAGCTGGCGCAGGAGGAGATGCTGCGGGGCAGCGGGTTGCGTCACACCATCCTGCGCCCCGGTGCGATCCTTGGCCCCGATCGGGCGATGAATGCGCATCTTGGCCCCGCAACGGGCGGCACGCTGATCCTGATGGAGCGCGGCGGTGAGGTTCCGGTCGTGTCTCTGGCGGATTGTGCCCGCGCTTTCGTGCGGGCCGCCGAGGCCCCGGGCGAGGGCCGTGCGCTCAACATTCTGGGCTCTGACCGGCCCACGCGGGCGCGCTATGTCGCGGCGCTCCGGCGCACCGGCTGGCCGCGCCACGTGCTACCGCTCAACTGGCGGCTGGTGATGCCGCTGGCCTGGCTGCTGTCGCCTCTGGGCGACCGCCTGCCGGGGCTGTTGCGTCCCGCCATCCTGCGCGCCCGGATGCGCCCCCTGCGCTATGACATCGCGGCGGCGGAGGCGGCTCTGGACTGGACACCGCAGGACGACTTCGACAGCGCCTTCGCCCGCGCAACCGAGGGCGGGGGATGAGCTCGCGCATCGCCTATCTGACGGGCGAGTATCCGCGTGCGACCGATACGTTCATCCAACGCGAGGTGGCGGCGTTGCGCGCGCGCGGCCTGACGGTCGAGACCTGTTCGATGCGCCGCACCGGGGCAGAGCATCACACCGGCCCCGAGCAGCGCGCCGAGGCGGCTGGCACCTTTCACGTGCTGGAGGCGTCCGTCTCGCCCCGCCGCTTGATCGCCGCACATCTGGCGGCTTGGCGCAAGCCGGGGGCGTGGCTGCGCGCCTTGCGTCTCGCGTGGCGGACCAGCCCCGGCGGGATCAAGCCGACGCTCTATCAACTCATCTATCTGGCCGAGGCCGCCGTGCTGGCGCAGCACCTGCGCGCGCGCGGCCTCACGCATCTGCACAACCATATCGCCAAGTCGAGTTGCACGGTGGCGATGCTGGCCTCGGAAATGTCGGGCATTCCCTACAGTTTCACCTTGCACGGGCCGGATATCTTCTATGAGCCGCATCGCTGGCGGCTGGATGAAAAGATCGCGCGGGCGCGGTTTGTCGCCTGTATCAGCCATTTCGCCCGCTCGCAGGCGATGGCGTTCTCCGCGCCTGAGCACTGGGCCAAGCTGCATATCGTGCATTGCGGGGTTGACCCTGCGCGCTATGACGGGCCCGCGCCGGAGGCCGCTTCGCATCTTCTCTTCGTCGGGCGGCTGGCGGCGGTCAAGGGCGTGCCGGTGCTGCTGGAGGCCATGCAGGACCTGATCGCGGATCACCCCGACCTGCGCCTGACGCTGGTCGGCGACGGGCCGGAGCGCGCGGCGCTTGAGGCGCGGGCGCAAGGCCTTGGGGGTCATGTGAAATTCGGCGGCTACAAGTCGCAGGACGAGGTGGCGGCACTGCTGCGAGAGGCGACGGCGCTGGTCCTGCCAAGTTTCGCCGAAGGTCTGCCGGTGGTGCTGATGGAGGCGCTGGCCGCCCGCGTCCCGGTCGTGACGACACGCATCGCGGGGGTGGCGGAACTGGTCGAGGACGGGGAGAGCGGGCTACTGGTGCCCCCCGGTGATCTGGTGGCGCTGCGCGCGGCGCTGGCGCGGATGCTGGGTGATCCGGGGATGCGCGCGCGCATGGGCGCGGCCGGGCGCGCGAAGGTGGTCGACGAGTTCGCCTCCGACAGCGAGGCGGCATGGCTCGCCACGCTGTTTGAAGGCTACGCCCACGGCACCCCGCCTCAAACCCTCAGACCGGAGAGCGGGAAATGACCCTCGCCGTGGTGCTGATCGGGCGCAATGAGGGGGCGCGGCTGGAGGCGTCGCTTGCGTCGCTGGAGGGAAGGCGCGTCGTCTATGTCGACAGCGGCTCGACCGATGGCAGCGTCGCGGTGGCGCGGGCGGCGGGCGCAGAGGTGGTGACGCTTGACCCCGCCACGCCGTTTACCGCCGCGCGGGCACGGCATGAAGGGTTCGAGGCGCTGGGCGAGACGCCGCCCGACGTGGTGCAATTCATCGACGGCGATTGCATGGTGGTGCCGGGCTGGATCGAGGCGGGGCTGGCGGCCTTGCAGGACGATGCGCGCCTTGGATTGGTCACCGGATGGCGCTCCGAAATCGCCCCCGAGACGTCAGTCTACAACGCGCTTTGCGACCACGAATGGCACCGTCCGGCGGGTGAGATCACGGCCTGTGGCGGCGACATGATGGTGCGGAGTGCTGCCTATATCGAGGCTGGGGGCTTTGATGCGCAGGTGATCGCCGCCGAGGATGACGAGTTTTGCCAGCGTCTGCGCAAGGCGGGCTGGCGGATGATCCGCCTGCCGCAACCGATGACCCGTCATGATGCCGCGATGACGCGGCTGGGCCAATGGTGGCGGCGCGCCGTGCGGTCGGGGCATGGCTTTGCGCAGGTGGGTGATCTGCACCCCGGCTATTTCGCGCGCGAACGGGCGCGGGTCTGGGTGTATGGTCTGGCTTTGCCGGTTCTGGCATTGGTGGGGCTGATCTGGTGGCCGCTATTCCTTTTGGTCCTCGCGGCCTACCTGCTGTCTTACCTCAAGACGGTGCAGGGGCTGCGCGGCGAGGGCATGGCCACGGGCACTGCGCTGCATCATGCAGTGTTTCTGACCCTGTCGAAATTTCCCAACCTGATCGGCATGTTGACTTATGAGCTACGCAAGCGGTGCGGGGCGGCAATGCAGATCATCGAATACAAGTGAGCGGTTTCTGATGACGGATAAGGTGATCAATGTGGGGCTTGTCGGCGCGGGCTATATCGCGGGCTGGCATGCGGCGGCACTTAAGCTGACACGGGGGGTGCGGCTGGCGGCGGTGTGTGATCTGTCGGCCTCGGCGGCAGAGGGATTGGCGGGCGCATATGGGGCGCGAGCCTTCACCGATCTGGACGATCTGATCGCGAGCGGAGAGGTCGAGGCGGTGCATATCCTGACGCCCCCAGACAGCCATGCAGCATTGGCGCGCAAATGCCTCGCGGCAGGCCTGCATGTGCTGGTGGAAAAGCCGGTGGCCCTCTCGGGGGAGGAGGCGGCAAGCGTGGCCGAGACGGCGCGTGCCGCCGGGCGTCACCTTGCAGCCGGGCATAATTTCCTCGGGCTACCCGCCTATCAGCGCCTCAAGTCGCTGGTCGCGGCGGGGAAATTGGGTCGGGTGTCGAGCGCCGAGATCACCTGGGCCTTTCCGCTGGGGCCGCTGCGCTCCGGACCTTTCGGGTTGTGGATGCTGCGCGAGCCGGGGAACTTGCTGCGCGAACTTGGCCCGCATCTTTTCGCCTTTGCGCAGGATTTGTTCGGCCCGGTGACGGTAACGGGGCTGCATCTGTCGAAGCCCGTGCACCTGCCCGGTGCGGGGGAGCGCCCACAAAGCTGGCGGATCACGGCGCGGGCGGGGGAGGTCGATCTGGCGATCAACCTGCAACTGGTCGAGAGCGTCGATGACCGCTCGCTGACCTTGCGCGGCTCGTCGGCGCTGGCGCGGCTGGATTACGCCGCCGATGTGCTGACCGTGACCCGTGAGAACACCGCTGATCTGGTGCTCAACCCGTTCCTGCGAGAGATGGGCGGGGCTTGGGAGCACCTGCGCGAAGGCGTTGGCAATGCTGCGCGACAGATCGGATCGCTGAACCGCAAGTCGCCCTATGCGCTTGGTTTCATCGGGTTGTTCGAGGCGTTTTATGGAGCCATCCGCGAGGGTCGCCCGCTCGATTCGCGCTTTGATGCGGCGGCGGCGGAAAGCGTGGCGCGGGCGATCGACGCGACAATTGCGCTGATGCCGGATCAGGGGTGCGAGACTGTGCGCCGCCCCAAACCACGCCGCACACCGAAACCGAAGGCGCTGGTGATCGGCGGTACCGGGTTTCTGGGCCGCGACCTGACGCGCGCCCTGGTGGCGCAGGGCCATGACGTGCGGGTGCTGTCGCGGGGGGGGCATGGCCCGTTCGATGATCTGCCTGAAACTGTCGAAACCTGCGCCATCAGCCTGCGCGACGAGGCGGGGCTCACCCGCGCGATGGAGGGGATCGACGTCGTGTATAACCTCGCCCGCGCGCTTGGCACCTCGTGGGAGGACTGTCTGGAAAACGATATCGGCGTCTCGGACCGGATCGCGCGGGCGGCGCTGGCGGCCGGGGTGGGACGCTTTGTCTATACCGGCACGATTGCCTCTTATGACATGTCGAACCCAGGGGCGGTGATCACCGAATCCACGCCCTTTGCCCGCGATATGAGCGACCGCAATCTCTATGCCCGCTCCAAGGCGGAATGCGAGCGGCGGCTGTGGGAGATGCAGCGCGAGCACGGCCTGCCGATGACCATCGCGCGGCCCGGCATCGTGGTGGGCCATGGCGGGCCACTGCAGCATTGGGGGATCGGGCGCTGGCACGGCGCGGGGGCGGTGCGGCTCTGGGGCGAGGGCGACAATCCGCTGCCCTTCGTGCTGATCGGCGATGTGTCGGACGGGCTCATTCGGATGGGCACGCAGGAGGCGGCGCTCGGTCAGTCGTTCAACCTCGTGGGCGATGTGCAGCCCTCGGCGCGCAGCTATTTCAACGCAATCCACATGCGGCTTGGCGCGCGTCTGCGGGTGAGTTCGGGCAACCTGACGGTGCTCTGGGCGGCGGATGCGGTGAAATCCGTGCTCAAGACCCATGCGCTGCGCCGCCCCGGCGTGATCCGCGCGTCGCTGCGTGACTGGAAATCACGGGCGCATTACGCGCGGTTCGACAATGCCAAGCCCAAGGCCCTGCTGGGATGGACCCCGGTCGCGGATCGCGAGGCGTTTCTGCAGGCAGCGGTGGACCGGGCCAACCTCATCGGGTTCTGAGGATCGGGGCATATAATCAGTGATTTTCCGTCGCATTGTTGCCGGATTTGCCCGGCATACCGGGCGCAACAGGCAGGAGTTCCCGGATATGGCAGCATCGGCTCGCCTCTTCATGACGCATGGCACGCGCCCCGGCGCGTGGCGGGGGGTGGAGCCGTGCCAATGAAACTCCAGCGCCACGACGCCTATATGCGCCGCCGAGAGGCGCGGCGCACGGCCGAGGAGGCCGGGGACGTGCCCGAGACCTCCCTTGAGGAGCGCGGAGATGAACGGGCCTTTCCGCTCGACCCCGAGATGCGGGCCGAGCCGGAGGAAGCGTTTGCCGTAGCTCCCGAATCGCTGGACAGTCCTGAGCCTGAGCCTGAGCCTGAGCCTGAGCCTGAGCCTGAGCCTGAGCCTGAGCCTGAGCCTGAGCCTGAGCCTGAGCCTGAGCCTGAGCCTGAGCCTGAGCCTGAGCCTGAGCCTGAGCCTGAGCCTGAGCCTGAGCCCGTCGCGTCGACACAGCAGCCACTTTGGGACGATCTGCGGGCCGTGCCGCTGGATACCCGTCACCTGATCCGCAATCGCCTGATATCCGCCACCCGCGAGGATCCGGCGCATGTGGCCTTTGACGTGCTGCGCACCAAGCTGGTGGCGACGCTGCGGGCGCGCGGCTGGCACCGGGTGGCGATCACCTCGGCCACGCCGGATTGCGGCAAGTCCTTCGTCGCGGCCAATCTGGCGATCAGCCTGTCGCGGCAATCGGGCCTGCGCACCGTCCTGATGGACATGGACCTCCGCCGCCCGTCGCTGGCAAAGATGCTTGGCATCTCGGAGCCGGGCAGCATGTCCCGTTTCCTGACTGGCGAATTATCCGCCGAGCGGCATTTCCTGCGGCCCGACAAGAATGCGATGCATATCGGGCCACATCTTGCGCTTGGTCTCAATGACCGTGCGGAAGCCTATGCTGCGGAACTCCTGCAGGCCCCGGGCACAGCGGCGGTGCTGGCCGATCTTTGTGCGCGGCTGGCGCCGGATGTGGTGATTTTCGACATGCCGCCCGCGCTCTACTATGATGACGTGCTGGGGTTCAGGCCGCAATTCGATGGCGTTCTGCTGGTCGTCGGCGGCGGGCGCAGCACCGCAAAAGAGGTGCGCGACCTCAAGGCCCGCTTTGGCGACGAGGTGCCGCTACTGGGCGTGGTGATGAACCGCGCCGAGGGCGAGAACATCACCAAATACGGATATTGACCCGGCTCAGTTGCCGCCAAGTGCGCGCAACGGCAAGAGCCTTTCCTCTATCAACCGGAACAGGATCGGCAAAACCAGCAGCGCGAGGGCCAACGTGCCAAGGCGCTTGAACAGGCGCGCCCGCCGCTCGCCGCGCAGACGCACCACCGGAATCGAGATCACGGGGGTGATGCCCAACTCGTCCTCGAGCTGCGACGGGGTGCGCAGCACCGGGTTGAGGATTTCCAGCACAAGCGCGAGGGCCAGCCCGAGTGCGAGGCTGGCCAGCCCGCCCGCGAGCGCCAGCTTCTTGCGGCTGGTGGAGACCGGATACTGCGGCGGGATTGCGGTTTCGAGGATTTCGAACCGCTCCTGCTGTTGCCGGGATTCAAGCACGCTGGCCATTTCCGCCTCGACCCGATTGCGGGTGATCGCGGTCAGCTGCTCCTGAAGCTGGGCCAGATCGCGATTGAGCGCGCCGAGTTCACGCTCCACCCGCGGTGCGGCGGCAAGTGCGGCCTCGATGGCGGCGATGCGGCTGGATACGAGCGCGCGCTGATCGTTCAATTGCCCGACCTGGCGGGCGAACACCTCTTCGCGCTGACGTGAACTTTCGGTCTCTAGCGCGATGATCTGCTGATCGATCTCCAGCAGCGTTTCCTGCAAGGTCCCAAGCTGATCGCGCATCGACCCGATACTGGTCGGCAAGGCGTCGGCATTGGCACGCTTGAAGTCGGCGATCTGTTCCTCGAGCGCCACGATGCGCGCATCGACGCGGGCCTCTTCATCGCTGTAGAAATCGAGAGTTTCCCGCACCGATTCCATGCGGCGCTGACGGTTCTGACTGATCACCGCATCGACGAAATCATTGGCGACCTCGGCGGCCTTGTCCGGGTCGCCAAGGCTGACCGTAACGCTCAGCCCCGAGGGCGTGGTCGCGGGCCCCGCGCCGGGCATGCCGACGGTGATCTGTTCGATCCGGGCCGAAATCCGAAGTTGATAGATCTTCTGCGACAGCGGCATGTCGTGGGCGTCGGCAAAGAGCCCGTGCTTGTCGATCATCTTGATCAGATGATCGCGCGCCATCAGCCGCTGTTCGATGAGTTGCAGGCGGTGGCGCGCATCGCTGCCGATGATCTGCCCACGGCTGTCGCGCTCGACCTGCGGGGTCTCGATCTGGATGACCGCCGTCGCCTGATAGACCTTGGGCTGGTTGAGCGCGACCATGATCGACACGACCGATCCGATCAGCGCGACAAGCATGATAAGCCACAGCCTGCGCCGCAGCATCCGCATCACGTCGGGCAAGGATTTGATCGAACTCATGGTCTACCTATCAGCGTCGTATCGGAGTGCATCGACGACCCAACCGCCCGGTGACCAAATCACGCCGACAGGTCAGGCGGGTCACCCCGCGCGCCCCGCCGACCGAATGCCCCCAAACGGTCCTGACAGAATTGCGTCTTGATTTCGCCCCAATTTAACGATCCGGCCACATTTGCGCCACAGTTTATTGCCTGCGATCCGGAAACACTGTGTTGCTCTCGCGGGGCAGGGTGATGAGCGCGGCAATGATCCCGTCCTCGATCACGAGATGCCCGGAGAATGACGTTCCCTCGGCAAATGGCGGGCAGGGGCGCAAAAGCGTGGCGGTAAATCGGCTGACATCAGGGCTGAGCGTGACCGCCAGATCGTGGAACTCCAGCAGCTGTCGGCTTTGGGAATATTGCGCCTTGTAGGTGGCTTCCTTGGCACAGAATATCAGCCGACCAGCAAGCGCCGAGGTATGTCGCGCGCGGTCCTGCGTGGTGCAGACCGTGTCCATCAGATCGTCCGGCAAGGCCGTGGCGGGTTCGAGATCGAGCCCAAGCCCGGCAAAATCACCGATGCGCGCAACCAGAGCGAGGCAGGTGCCCGCGCCATGGCTGATCGTGCCGGTCAGGCCGTCTGGCCAGACGGGAGCGCGATCGCCACCCTGCGGAATCGGGGCGGGGGGCAGGCCAAGCGTGATCATCGCCGCGCGCGCGGCGCGGCGTCCGGCGGCGAATTCCCTTTGCCGTGCGGGAACCGCGCGCGCCATCGCCGCTGCCTCTTGAGGCAGCAGCCCCGTCACGGGGGCGCTCGGGTCTGCCTGCACAAGCGCCACGCCGGGTGGCAGGAGCGCGCGCAGGGCGGCGGTGAGGGCCTCGGTCATCCCCGGCGCGCGGCGCGCATCGCGCGGCGCTTGGCCATCGCCTCGGCCCGGGCGGTGGCACGGTTGCCTGTCGCCGTGGCCGGTTCGGGATCATTGGCCGGTTTGGGCACGTCACCGCGCAATTCCGCCACCCGCGCGGCGAGCGTGGCCAGTTTCGGGCAGCGGAAGATGTCGGTGATGCCGAGGCGCTCGACGCCCAGTTCGGACCGGATCTCGCGATGCGCCTGCACCGCCAGAAGGGAATGCCCGCCAAGGTCGAAGAAACTGTCCTGCGCGCCGATCGCGGACACGCCGAGAATGCGCGCCCAGATCGCCGCGATCTCGCGCTCGAGGCTGTTGGCGGGGGTCACGGGGGCGGTGGCCTTGGCCGGGCGCGGTGCGCTGATGCGCGCAGGCGCGGGCAGCGCCTTGCGATCCACCTTGCGATTGGGCGTCAGCGGGAAGGCGTCAAGCGTTGCCAGATGGGCGGGGATCATGTGGGCGGGCAGGTGCTGCGCCAGATGTGTCTTGATCGTGGACTCGCTTGCCGTGCCGCGCAGATAGGCCACGAGGCGGGGATCGTCGGGCGTGTCCTCGCGCAGGAGCACGACGGCCTGCTCGACGCCGTCGCAAGTCTCCAATGCCGCTTCTATCTCGCCCAGTTCGATCCGGTAGCCGCGCAGCTTGACCTGTGTGTCGGCCCGCCCAATGAAATCGAGCCGCCCATCGGCGCGCCAGCGCACGAGGTCTCCGGTGCCGTAGATGCGGCCCCCGTCACGGAACGGGTCGGGGCGAAAGCGGTCGGCGGTGAGATCCTCGCGGCCCAGATAGCCGCGCGTGACGCCATCGCCGCCGATCCACAATTCGCCGGGCTGCCCGACCGGCACGGGCTGCATGTCGCCATCCAAAACATACGCCTGCGTATTGGCAATCGGCGTGCCAATGGGGCAGGGGCCAGGCACGTCCTCGGCGAGGCCAGTGGTGGACCAGATGGTTGTCTCGGTGGGCCCGTACATGTTGGTGATCTGCGCTTGCGTGAGGCCGCGCAACTCCTGCACCAGACTGCCGGGCAGCGCCTCACCGCCGAGCATCAGGTGCCTGATCCGCCCGAGCGCATGCCGGGCCTCGTCATTCATCGCAATCATCCGCGCCATCGAGGGGGTGCATTGCAGATGCGTGACCTTGTGGCGCAGGATCTGCGCGGCGATCGAGAAATCATCGTCGGGGATGCCGCCGACCCGGTTCGAGCGCTCCAGCACGCGGGCGAGGGGCCGCAAGCCGTCGAGCACTTGCCGCACTGGGATGCCATAGTCGATCAGGCAGGCGACCTCATCCACGCCGATGCGTTTCAATTCCTCCACTCGCGCGACGCAATCCTCGATGGTGCCAAACAGCCCGGAGTCGTTGAAATACCGCTCGAAGGCGAACTCGAGGATGCCTTCGAGTTCCTCTTCGTCCAGCGACCCGAGATCGAGCTGAAAGGCGTTATCGACGCCTTTGGGTTTCTTGAAGGCCGGGAAGGCCCAGGCGTATTGCTTGATGAGCCCGGCGGCGGAGCGCAGGTAATCCTTCATCGGCTCGCGCGCGACGCGGGCGGCCTCCTCGCGGCTCTCGGCCACGTAGGTGTGCAGCATCAGCGTCACGGTGAAATCCGCCGGATCATGCCCCGCCTCGCGCAGGGCGGTGTGGTAAAGCGCGATCTTGTCGCCCACCTCTTGCACCGATTGGCCAAGCAGGTGGGTGAGCACATTGGCCCCGTTGGCCCCCGCCTCGCGCCATGTTTCGGGGTTGCCGGCGGTTGTCACCCAGACCGGCAGGTCGGATGACACCGGGCGGGGTTGCGTGACCACATCGTGCAGCGTGCCATCGGCGCGGGGGAAGCCCACGGCCTCACCCTTCCACAGCTTGCGCAGATCGCGGATCGCGTCGAACATCGCGGGCTTGTTGTTGGGCGGTGCGTTTTCCGGGCGCAGGACGAAATCGTCGGGCTGCCAGCCGCTGGCGATAGCCATGCCCGCGCGGCCATTGGTGAGGTTGTCGATCACCGCCCACTCCTCGGCGATGCGGGCCGTGTGATGGAGCGGGGCCACGCAGCTACCGGCGCGCACGGCGAGGTTTTGCGTGACGGCGGCGACGGCAGCGCCGGTGACCGAGGGGTTGGGATAGGGGCCGCCAAAGGCGTGGAAATGCCGCTCGGGCGTCCAGACCGCGCAGAAGCCATGGGTGTCGGCGAATTGCGCGCCTTCGAGCAGGGATTTGTACTTGTCGCGCCCGGTGCCGTCATCATTGCCCCAGTAGTAGAGGCTGAACTCCATGCCGCGATCCGAGGTGGCGATCTGCCCCGAGGAGACCAGCGCGCGGGCCTCGTCGCCACTGAGCACGAGGGTGTAGCCGCGCGCGAGGCTGTAGAACAGCTCCAGCACCGAGATATCGAAATTGAGGCTGGTCACGGCAAGCCAGACCGCATCGGGTTCCGCCGGGATACGGTCATCCATTCCGGCGAAGAAATTGGCGAGGTTGCGATGCGTGACCATCACGCCCTTGGGCCGCCCGGTGGAGCCGGAGGTGTAGATCACATAGGCCAGATCGTCCGGCCCCGCGCCGCTGTCGAGGCCCGTGTCGGGCGCGGTGGCAAGGCGGGGGTCAGTATCGAGCAACAGCCGTCGCGCGTCACATTGCGGCAGGGCCTCGGCTACATCCGAGCGGGTCACCACCACCCGCGCACCGCTGTCGCTCAGGTAATGCGCCAGCCGGTCGGCGGGATAGGCCGGGTCCATCGGCACGTAGGCCCCACCCGCCTTCCAGATAGCGAGTGCGGCCACCACCATATCGGCCGAGCGCGGCAGGCAGAGCCCGACCAGAACGCCCGGCCCGACGCCCATCTGGCGCAGCACATGGGCGAGGCGATTGGCGCGGGTATCGAGCGCGGCATGGCTCAGGGTCTCGGCCTCGAAGACCAGCGCGCGCGCCTCGGGGGTGTCTTGCGATTGCGCCTCGATCAGCCGGTGAATGGGGCGGGCGTCATAGGGCGTGTCGGTGCGGTTCCACGCCTCGACGGTCAGGTGGCGCTCGGCCTCGGGCATCGCGGCAGTCTCACCGCGCCCGAGCGCCTCCAGCCGCTTGGCCAAGAGATCGGTCATCGCGGGCGAGAGGCTGGCGGGATCGTAAAGGAGCGCCGGGGTATCGGTCAGATCGACGGTCAGCACAGTGCCGGGGATCAGGCCCTCGCCCGCCCGGCGCAGCCCCAGATGCGGGCGATGTGCGGCGTCGAGAGCGGGTTCGCGCGCGAAGAGATCGAGCGCGAAGGGGCCGCGTGCGTCGGCCTCGGCCATGTCCTCGGCCAGGCGGCTCGCATCAACGGGCACCCAGGGGCAGGCGAGATCCGGGGCGTCGGCCTGCACGGGGCCTGCATAGGCCAGATGCGCGCCCTCATCGCCGCCAATCCGCGCAGCCCATGTGGCGATGGCGGCAAGGGCCGTCTCGGGCGCAAGGTCAAGGGCGCGGCGCTCTGTCGCTGCACTCTTGCCCGAGGCGACGGGCAGGGTGATCGGACGCATTCCGGTCACGATCCTGCGCCAATAGCCGTCCTGCGTGGCGAGATCGGCGAGCGCCTGCCGGTCCCCGTCGGAGGCGGGCGCAACCATGTGACCCAACGGTGCGCAGGCGGCAAGATCGACCGTGGCACCATCGGAGCCGGTGATCCTGCTCAGGCGCAGCGCACCATCGCCGGTGGCGACGGTCAGCCGGGTGCCGTCATTTTCCAGCACCGTGCCCGGTATGCCTTGGCCTTGCACGGGGGCGGCCTGCCCGGCCAGCAATACGTGATCGCCGATGCGCAGGCGCGCCATGCAGAGCGGGTTGAAATAGCCACCATGATCAAGGGCGCGCACCACCCGCGCCAGATCGGCGGCGGGACGGGTGACATCGAGCCAGGCGCTCCCGGGCCGGTCGTCGCGCGCGTGATAGCTGCGCGGCACGCTCTGCTGTGCGACCAGCCCCGGCACGCCGTGTTCCAGCGCGCCGATCACCTCGTCAAAGCTGTCGAGCGCCGCCGCATAGCACTTGGCGTTGAGGGTAAAGGCGGTTTCATCCGGTGCAATGTCAAAGAGGCGTTGAACCACGATGCGGCCTTCATCGATGCCGCCCTCGATCAGGTGCCAGGTAATGCCATGCTGCGCGTCACCCTCCAGAATGCCCCAGACCGGTGCGTTCAGCCCGGCATGGCGCGGCAGCGGGCCGTCATGGAAATTCACGGCGCCGCGCGTGGCGTGCTCAAGCACCGTTTGCGGCAGAAGATCGAGATTGGCGATGGAAAGCAGCCAGTCACAGCTCAGATCGCCGAGGCGTTCGGCCAGCGCTGCGCCGGGGGCCTCGATCCGCAGCCCCTTTTCGCCAGCCCATGCGGCAACATCGGCATGGCGTGTCACCACTGCCGCGATGCCGTGCCCGCGCGCCAGCCACGCCTCGCCGCATTGCAGGGCGAGGGATTCGTTGCCGATGAGGAGCGCCTGCATCATGCGTCCGCCTTTCGTTTGATCGGGCCCCGCAGGGCCGAGCCCAGATCGCCCAGCACCAGATCGCGCAGGAAATGCGGCGGGCGCGGCGCGCCCTTGCGCCGGATCAGCCGCCACAGGCTGCCGAGGCTCGCGGCGGTCAGATGTGCCAGCGTGACCAGCGCGAGATAGCCGCGCCCGTGATTCTTGATGAAATAATGCCGACGCGACGCGAACCAGTACTCCGGCACCCGGTCCCAGCCCTTCATGCCCGTCGAGACCGAGCCGATATGCTCGACCCGGGAGGTGGCCACGTAATGCGTTTGCCATCCCGCCTGCGCGGCGCGGCGGCAGAGGTCGGTTTCCTCGAAATAGAGAAAGAAGGTTTCGTCAAAGCCGCCGATGGCATCAAGCACCTCTTGCCGGATCATCAGGCTTGCGCCCGCCAGCCAGTCAACAGGCTGCGTGGTCTCGGGCATCGGCAACGGTACGGAATGATGGCGCAAAAGGCGACTGACGGGGCCGATGCGCGCGGCACCTTCGAACTCGCCAAGGATAGACGGGAAGCGAAAGCAGCTAACATGCGGCGCACCGTCGGGACCGTGGATATGGCTGCCCGCCAGCCCGGCCTTGGGGGTCGCTTCCAGATGGGCCAGCAGGGCCGCGATGGCGCCCTCAGCCGGGAAGGCATCGGAGTTGAGGATATAGACGTAATCCGGGCGTGTGCCGTCCGAGAGGCCTGCGTGCATGCCCGCGTTATTGCCCGCGCCAAAGCCGCCGTTATGGCCAGATTGGATCACGCGGACGCGGTCCCAACCGGAGGTTTCCGCCTGCATTTTCTCGAACGAGCCGTCGCCTGAATTGTTATCGACGATCACGATCTCACCGGCGATGCCTGCCATGGCGCGCTGCGCGGCGGCGGCGGATTTGAGGCTCATCTCGGGCGTGCGCCAGTTAAGCACGATGGTCAGGACGCGCGGGGCCGTCATTCGGCCGCCTCCCGGTGGTTTGGTGGGGCGTCCTGCGTGCCCTCTGCGGCCTCGATTACGCGGCGCATGCGGGCGGCGAGGACGCGGACATTGGGCTCCAGCACCATGGAATCGTGATCCCCCGGCACCTCGGTCACCGACAGGTTGGGGGCATGGCCGGACCAGTCATTGTCGGGCAGTACATAGGCGCGCTCATCGCTGACCCATTGGCCGTTCGAGACCTGCCACTTGCCCGATTGCGGCGGGCGGAAGAGGTGCAGCGTGCCGGTCCACGGGTGGACCTGATACGTGTCGATGGCGCGGTAGAAGGCGGCCTCGATCTCATGATCGTGGAACTGATGTTCGGACGTGCCCGTATGCGGCTGCGGGCGGCGTTTGGCGATCTCCCACGCGACGCGGCGCGCGGCCCATTTGAGCGGGTAGAGCGGGCCATTCGATTTGAATTCCTGCCATTGAATCAGCGCCCTGTCGCGGCGCGCCAGCGGGCGGCGTTGTGGCAGGGGGGTGTCGAGCAGGATCACCACCGCCACCGTTTCGCCCGCCGCCTCAAGCTGTTGCGCCATCTCATAGGCGGTGATGCCGCCACCCGAAAAGCCGCCCAGCAGATAGGGGCCCTTGGGTTGCACCTGACGGATTTCGGCGATCATGTCGCGGGCGGCCTCGGTCAGGTCGTCATGCGGGCTGTCGTCGCCATAGAGCCCGCGCGCCTGCAGGCCGAAGAACGGCCGGTCATCCCCCAGAAGATGCGCCAAGTGCCGCAGGTTCAGAACGTTACCGAACATGCCCGCGACGAGGAAGAATGGCGTTTTCGGCCCGCCCTCGCCGCGATGCATCGGCACCAGATGGGTGAAGCGGCGGGCGGGCTCGGATGTCGCGGGGGTGCTCGCGCCTGCCTCCTGCGGGCCGATGCGCTCTTCGATCAGCCGGGCACAGGCGCGGATTGTGGGGGCCTCGAAGAGGATCGAGATCGGGAAATCGACGCGATACGCCTTGCGGATCATGCCGAAAAGGCGCACGGCGATCAGCGAATGCCCGCCTAGGTCGAAGAAGCTGTCCTCGACGCCGACCGGGTCGAGCCCGAGAAGGTCGGACCAGAAACCCGCGAGCCGGGTCTCGATCTCGCCCTCGGGGGCGACGTAATCGCCGTCGAGATCGGGCCGCTCGAAGCGTTGAGCACCGGTCTCTTGCGGTTGCGCACCGGCCTCGGCCTGACGGATGAGCGCGGGCAAATCCAGCGAGGACACCAGCACTTGCGGCTGATGCAGGGCGAGGGCGCGGCGGAACGCCTCGGCCCCCTCGGCGGGCCGGATGCCTTCGCACAGGTTGTGGCGCAGGCGCTCTTCAGCGGGGCTTGCGGGGGAGCTGTCAGCGCCAGCGTCAAAACGGATCTCACCGGCGCGGGGCGGCGTGATCGCCAGCCCGCCCGCCTGTCTGCGAATGGCGAAATCCTCGATCTCGACCAGCACCCGACCGGCTGGGTCGGTGAGCGTGATATCGAAGCGGGCGATGCCGGTCTCTTGCGCCTGTGCGGTCGTCAGCCGGACCATGCTCCGGACATCCTGCCCAAGCGGCGCATGCACCCGCACCGCGCCATAGGACATCGGCACCAAGAGATCGCTGCCGTCATAGCCCTCGATCAGGCCCATGGCCCAGCCGGTGGCGATATCCATCAGGGCGGGGTGCAAGAGGTGGCCGTTTTCCAGATCGTCCTGCGCCTCGGCGGGCAGGTGCAGGTGGGCGAGGCCATCGCCCGCGCCAAGACCCATCGCATGGAGCACGCGCCAGCGGGGGCCGAAATCGAGATGCCTCTCTTGCGGGGAGGGGAGAGGATTGGTCGCTTCCTGCCAGCTTTCCATACGTGTGCGCACGGTGTCGATATCGCGGAGCGCGGGCGGCGTGAGCGGCAGCAGCCGCAGATCGGCTTCGGCCAGCGTGACCCAGCCCTGGCGGCCCGCCTGAAGGTGGTCGGCCTCGATCCGCGCGGCGTAGCCCTGATCGCTGCGGCTGAGGGTGAGGCGCATCTCACGCGTGGCCCCTTGGGCCAGGTCGAAGGGGCGCAGGAACATCAGATCTCGGATCTCGAACGCGCCGTCTTCACCCTGCGCGCGCAGCGCCTGCGCCAGCAGGTCGAGATAGCCGGTGCCGGGCAGAAGCGCCTGACCGTCACGCGTGCGGTGCTGATCGAAGACCCAATGGGTGGCGGCGCTGTAGCTTGCGTGAAAGACGCGGTTGCCCTCGGCGTCAAAGCTGGCCTCGTCGATGAGCGGCTGATCGACCGGCAGGCGCGGGGCAGTGGGGGCCTTGCCGGTCTGCTGTGCCACAGCCTCGGCGGCCATGCCGACCTCGGCCCAGATGCCCCAGTCGAGCGCCAGGACGCGGGTGCGCCCGCCCGCCCGTGACCGGGCGTAAGCGTTGAGATATTCGTTGGCGGCGACGTAATCGACCTGTCCCGCGGGCGCGGTGGCGGTGGAGGAGGACGAGAACAGCACCAGCCAGTCGAGCGTGCCGTCGGGAAAGACCTGCTCCAGCACCTGCGTGCCGTGGATCTTGGGGGTGAAGACATCCTCGATCGTGTCTGGCCCCTTGGCCAGCAGGGGTGCGTCGGCGATGACGCCAGCGGCGTGGATCACGCCATTGAGCCGGCCAAAGCGCGTCTCGATCTGCGATTTCGCGGCCTGCATGTCCTCGATATTGCTGACATCGCCCGCGATCACCATGACCTCGCCGCCCAGTGCCTCGAGACGGCTGACGGCGGCGATGCGGCGGGCGAGCGGATCACCGGCACCGCGCGTCGCGGTGATCCGGGGCCAGTCAGCGCGGGGCGGCAGGGCGTGGCGCGCCATCAGGATGATATTGGCGTTGTTTTTCGTGATGAGGTCTTCGGCCAGCGTGAGGCCGATACCACCAAAGCCGCCGGTGATCAGAACCGTGTCGCCCTTTGCAATCGGGGCGGTGCCGGGGGCAAGTACCGTTTCGCGCCACTCCGTCTCATAGCGCCTTGTGCCGCGCAGGGCGGCGGCGTGACTGCGCGGGTCTTGCGCCAAGTCTTCGAGCACACGGGTCACAAGCCCGGCGTCGGGTGCACCGCGCGAGGGCAGTATGAGATCGAGGCTCGCTGTGGTCACATGCGGCATCTCGCGCGGGATCACGCGGAGCGGGCCTGCAAGCGTGGATTTGGCGGGGTAGGGCAGGGCCTCGTCATGCACCTGCGCCGCGCCGGTGGTGAGGGCGGTGATGTGCACGGGCGTGTCCAGCCCTTCGTCCGCCATGGCCTGGGCCAGAAAGAGCAGGCTGTAGAAGCCCTGTTCCTGCACCCGGTGAAAAAAGCTGGAGCCGGGGCGGTGGTGTTCGTCGCGCGTGACCAGCCAGAAATGCCCGACGCGGGTGGGGGCGCGATGGTCGGCGACCAGCGCGCGGATCAGTTGGTCATAGCCCTCGCGCCCGCGTTCGGGGGAGAGGGTGTAGCGGTCCCCTGCCAGCCGCGCGAAGCTGTCGCCGGGGGTGACGGTGGTGACGGTGTGGCCTGCCTTGGTGAGACGCTCGGCCACGGCGCGGGCGAGGCCGGTCTCGTCCTCGAAGATCAGCCATGTTTCCTTTGGCAGTCGGGCAAGGTCGGCGTCGGAGGTGATCTCGACCTCTGCCAGCCGGGGCCGCCAATGCGGGGTGTAGCCCCATTGCGCGAGGTCGTCGCGATGGGTGGGCCACTCGTCCTCTGCCGCCGTGCGGGGCGCGCCGGGGGCGATGAAATAGGGTTTGTGCTGAAAGGCATAGCTGGGCAGGGGCACGCGGTTGCGCGTCGCCTCGCCCCAGATCTGCGGCCAGTCGATATCCACCCCCACGGCCCAGAGGCGGGCGAGCATGGCCATGAAATATTCGTCGTCGGCGATGGTATCCTCGGGGTGGCGCAGGGTGCCGATGACCTGATTGGCGCTGATCGCGCCATGGGCCTGTGCCAGCGACGAGAGCGCCTTGCCGGGGCCGACTTCGAGAAAGACGCGCTCCTTTTTCTCGGCGAGCCGGGTGAGGCCGTCGGCGAAATGCACCGTATGGCGCAGATGGGCGACCCAATAGGCGGGGTCGGTGGCCTCCGCCGCCGTCAGATAATCGCCGGTGCGATTCGATAGGATGGGGATTTGCGGTGCGCTCAGTTGGATGGAGCGGAGGTAGTCCCCGAAGCGGTCCAGAATCGGCTCCAGCATCCGGCTATGCGCTGCGATGTCGATGGCGATGCGCTGCGGCTCGATCCCGTCGGCGTTGAGGCGCTGTTCGAGGTCAACAAGATCGGCATCCGGCCCGGACGCGGCGGTCAGGTCCGGCGCGTTGAGGCTGGCGATGTCGAGCCTGTCGCCGAGATAGGGGCGCAGGGCATCGGCGGAGAGCGGCACGCTGAGCATGCCGCCCTTGGGCACGCTGTCAAAGAGCTGTCCGCGCAGATGGACGAGGCCGATGCAATCCTCAAGGCTCATCACACCGGCAAGGCAGGCGGCGGTGTTCTCGCCCATGGAATGGCCGATCAGGGCGGCGGGCGTCACGCCCCAGCTTTGCCAGAGTTGGGCCAGTGCATATTCGGTGATCATGATCAACGGCAGTTGCACCGAGGGGCGTTTGAGCCGTTCATCCGCAGCGGCCAATTGATCGGGCTCAGGCAGCCAGAGCGCGCGGATGTCGTAATCGAGCTTGGGCGCGAGGATATCGAGGCCGCGATCCATCCAGTCCGCAAAGACCGGCTCGGTCTCATAGAGATCGCGGGCCATGCCGGCATATTGCGCGCCGCCGCCGGGGAACATGAACACCACATCCGGATTGTCGAGCGCCTGATGGGTAAAGACCCGGCGGGTGTCGCCCTTGTCCAGCCGCTCTGCCGCCTCGGCATGGCTGCGCGCGACGGTGATGCGACGCCGCTCGAACGCGCGGCGGCCGTTCTTGAGCGTGTAGGCCACATCGGCCAGCGGCTGTTCGGGATGGTCGCGCAGATGGGCGGCGAGGCGGGTGGTGGCGTCGTCGAGCGCGGATTTCGAACGCGCGGAGATCACGATAGGCTGAAAGGGCCAGTCGCTGGCCTCGGGGGCGGCACGCGCGGGCGGCTCTTCCAGAACCACATGCGCGTTGGTGCCGCCGACGCCCAATGAGTTCACCCCGGCGCGGCGCGGGTGGTCGCGCTTGGGCCAGTCGCGCAGGCGGTCATTGACGGCAAACGGACTGCCGTCGAAGGCGATGGCGGGGTTGGGGGCCTCATAGCCCAGAGAGGGCGGCATCTCGCCGTGATAGAGCGCCAGCGTGGCCTTGATCAGGCTGGCGACGCCTGCCGCCGTGTCGAGATGGCCGATATTGGTTTTCACGCTGCCTATGCGGCAGAAATCGCTCGCCTCGGTCGTCTCGCGGAACGCCTGCGTGAGGGCGGCCACCTCGATCGGGTCGCCGAGATAGGTGCCGGTGCCGTGGCATTCAACATAATCCACGCTATCCGCCGTGATGCCCGCCACCGCTTGCGCCTCGGCCACCGCCGCTGCCTGACCGTCGACCGAAGGCGCGAGATAGCCTGCCTTTGCCGCGCCGTCATTATTGACCGCAGAGCCCTTTATCACGCCCCAGATATGATCGCCGTCGGCCAGCGCATCCTCCAGCCGCCGCAGCACCACCATGCCCGCGCCGGAGCCGAAGACCGTGCCTTGGGCGCGGTGATCAAACGCGTGGCATTCGCCGTCGGGCGACAGGATCTCGCCCTCTTTGTGGATGTAGCCACGGTTCTGTGGCAGCTCGATGGTCACGCCCCCAGCGAGCGCCATGTCGCATTCACCATTGAGCAACGATTGGGCAGCGTAATGCACCGCGACAAGCGATGTGGAACAGGCGGTTTGCAGGCCCAGAGAGGGCCCCTTGAGATCCAGGATATGGCTGAGCCGGGTGGTCAGGAAATCCTTGTCATTGCCGGTATGGCGCAACAGGAACATGCCGACATCGTCCACCAGATCGCGGTTGGAGCAGAGATTGAAATAGAAGTAGCTGCCCATGCCGCAGCCTGCGAAAACACCGATCTGGCCGGGGAAGGTCTCGGGCATGTGGCCCGCATCCTCAAGCGCCTGCCAGGCCACCTCCAGAAAGCGGCGGTGTTGCGGGTCGAGGATCGCGGCCTCCTTGGGGCCGAAGCCGAAGAACTCGGCATCGAACATCTCGAACCCGTCCAGCGGCGCGGCAAAAGGCACGTAATCGGGGCGGCGGATCGTCTGCGGGGCCTCTCCGGCGGCCAGCAGTTCGGCCTCGCTCAGCCGTCTGATGGCGCGTTTGCCGTCCCGCAGGTTCGCCCAATACTCGACCACGCTCCGCGCACCGGGCAGATGCGCAGCCATTCCGACAATGGCAATCTCGGTGCCGTTGAGGTCGGTCGCGTTCATGTCACAGGCCATCAATGAACAATGCGGAAATCATAGGGTGTCCCGTATCTCTCCACAATACGACGGTTTTGCGGCATGGCCTTGGCAATACCCGACTTTTCCGCCCTGACCGGCACCTCACCAACCCGAAAGCGCCGCGAGATCCGCGATCGCTACCCCGTTGAGCCAGAACGCGAGAGCCGCCACACCGAAACCCAGCCCGGCCATGACCGCGTCATGCAGCGGATCCCATGCCTGCATGCGCCGTGCCAGCCATACCACCACCGGATAGGCCACCACCATCGCCGCCCCGTAACTGAGCAGTGCCCCGAGCAATCCGCCCCATTCGAGGCCAAGTATCAGGGCGGCGATCATCACCGCCGCCTTGGCCAGCGTCAGCACGAAAAAGCGTTTGGAATCGCCCGCCGCAAGCGACGCCTGATCATAGGTCATCACGATAATTTGCGGGATTTGCATGGCGGCCATCACCACCACGACCGCCCCCGCCATCGCGTAGCGGTCGTCATACATGATCCCGATCAGCCAGACGCCGCAGACGGCGAACCCGGCGCTGAGCGTTATGAGGCCCGATGTGACCGCAAAGCGCATGCGCCGCAGCTTGGCGAAATTCGCGGCACTCTCGCCGGGGGGCAGTTCGCGGTAGATCGGAATCAGCATCCGCCAGGTGAACATATTGCCCAGAAGCATCGGGAAGGAGGCGAGGAAAAAGCCGATATTGTAGACGCCAAACATCTCGAAGCTGAGATATTTTCCCAGGATCAGCTTGTCGGCCTGATTGAACAGAAAGCCGCAGATCGTGCTGAGAAAGATCCATTGTCCGAAATTCACCAACTCGCGCAGGGCCGGGCGCTCCCAGTCAAAGCGGTTGTGCGCGCCGGGCAGGGCCAGCCAGTGCAGCGCGAGCGCGATGCCGGTGCTGATGACATTGGCGATGACCAGCGCCCAGACCGATTGCAGCCACCAAGCCAGCGCCACGCCTGCGACGATGCCGGTGATCTGCACGCCGAACTCGATCGAGGTCAAACGCCCCCACCTGAGGTGCCGCTTGGCGGTGTCGAGGGCCGTGGGGTTGAACCCCGCGATCAGCAGCGCGACCCCTGCAACCGGCAGCAATTGCAGGAGCAGCGGTTCGTCGTAAAACCACGCCAGCGGCCAGGCGAGCGCGCAGGCGGTGAGAAACAGTGCCACACCGCGCAGCACATGAATGGTCCATGCGGTGTTGAGAAAGGCCGGGTCGTCGCCGCGCTTGCTCTGCATGATGGCGGGGCTGACGCCCACGTCGGAGAATTGCATCAGCCCCTGAATGACCACGTTGACGATGGCCATGATGCCGAAGGCTTCGGGAAAGAGCAGCCGGGCAAGGATCAGGTTGGAGGCCAGCCGCAGGATCTGCGAGCCGCCGAATCCGGCCACGGTCAGCGCAGAAGAGCGCAGCGCCCGGGCCAGAAGCCCCTCGCCTGAAAAAGCCTGTCTTGCGGCGCGCATCGATCCTCTTTCGCGGTTTGTGGACGCTTGTCGCATCATGGCGGCGATTTCATGGCGCTTCCATTGAAATCGTGTGGTTTTCCGGGGAACGGGAGATCCTCGGGTCAGGCCCGAGGATGACGGGGTGTGGGTTCGAGTATGTCATCGCCCGGCTTGACCGGGCGATCTGCTGGCCGGGAGGTCCTCGGATCATGTCCGAGGATGGCGGTGGGTCAGCGACCGCGCGCCCAGCCGTTGCCCCGACGCAGGCGGGTGGCAAGGGCGACGGCGACGTAGGCGACAAAGCCGAGAGGCGCGCGCAGGCCCGCGCGCAGCACCCACCCGGCCCCCGAGGGGCGTGGGTCGTCATTGGTCGGGAGCACCGGGTAGAGCCGTCCGATCTCGGCCACGCCCGCATCCTGTCTGCGGCGGACACGCACCAGCGCGCCAAATCCCTCGACGATTGGCCAGTCATAGGGGGCGGGCACGGCGACACGCTCGGACGGGGTGAAATTGAGCCGGGCAAAGGTGTCGTCGGAGATGATCTCGGGCCACTCGCCCCACCGCGCGCGCGCCGGGCGGTTCATGGCAAAAAGCCCGCAGCCCGGCACGCCGTGGTGAAAGAACGGCACCTGTCGGTAAAACCGCGCATAGGTCCGGCTGAACATCGTTTCGGGTGTCGGGATCACCACGCGCCCGCTGGCATAGAGGGCGGCATCGCCGTCAAGCGCCTGCACCAGTTCGGCACAAAGCGCGGGCGAGACGATGACATCGGCGTCAAGATAGGCCAGCACCCGCCCGTGTGCCACCGCCTCGCCCGCGTTCAACGCGCCGGGCTTGCCACCTTCGGAACGTTCGAGAACCGACAGCCTCCAGCCACGGGCCGTGGCCGCGTCTGTGCAGGCGCGCGCCTCGGTGGCGGTCGCATCGGTGCAGCCATTGGCCACCACGATGGCCTCGGCCCCGTCGGGCACGGGATGCGAGGCAAAAAGCGCGCGCAGGCAGGCCCCGATCAGCCCCGCCTCGTTATGAGCGGGGATGATCACGCTGAGCGTCGGGTTTTCGGCGTCGGTCAACACAGGGTTTCCAGTTCGGAACATGGCCGCCCTACCGGTGGGGCGCGGCCTTGTGTTAAGCCTTAGCCGAAAACCCAACCCGCGCGGAACCCGAAATGCCCCAGGACACCCCCCAGACCTTGCCGCTTGGCTATCTCGTGCCGCAGTTTCCGGGGCAGACGCATATCTTTTTCTGGCGCGAACTGGCGGAGTTGGAGCGGTTGGGCATCACCCCCCACATCCTGAGCACGCGGCCGCCGCCCAAGGGGTTGATCTCGCATGACTGGTCGCGGGCGGCGATGGCGCGGACGACCTATCTGGGGCAGATGGATCTCGCGGCGGCACTGGCGGGAGCTTTGCGCGCGCCCTGGGGCGAGATTCTGCGCGAGGGCGAGGGACGCGCGTTCCTGCGCGATGTGGTGATCTGCCTTCCCGCCGCGCGGGCGCTGATCGCCACCTGCCGTGCGCGCGGCGTCGCCCATGTGCATGCCCATAGCTGTGGGCGCGCCGCGCTGATCTGCGCGCTGGCGCGACGCATGGGAGGGCCGAGTTACAGTTTGACGCTGCACGGGCCGATGTCGGATTACGGGCCCGGTCAGCGGTTCAAGTGGCGGCATGCGGCGTTTGCTACGATTATCACCCGCAAGCTGCAGGCCGAGGCCGAGGCGGTGCTGGGTGCGGACATGCCCGCCGACGTGGCGGTGCAGCCGATGGGGGTGGATACCGAGGATTTTCAGCGCGAGACGCCCTATGAACCGCCAGCACCCGGCGCGCCGCTGCGGCTTTTCGCCTGTGGGCGGCTCAACGTGGTGAAGGGGCACCAGGATCTGCTGTCGGCGCTGCGGATGCTGCTGGATCGGGGCATCGAGGTGCAGCTTGATATTGCGGGCGAGGATGACGCGGGTGGCGGCGGCTATCACCTGGAGTTGCAGCGACATCTTGAGGCGCTGGGGCTGCAAGGGCATGCGCGCCTCCTGGGGGCGATCAGCGCGCCGCAGGTCCGGGGGCACCTGCTGGCGGCAGACGTCTTCGTGCTGGCAAGCTGGCACGAGCCGCTCGGCGTGGCCTATATGGAAGCCATGGCCTGCGAGGTGCCCACCATCGGCACCGATGCGGGCGGCGTGCGCGAACTGATCACCCATGGCGAGACCGGGATGCTGGTGCCGCCGCGATCGCCCGAAGCGCTGGCCGATGCTATTGCCGCGCTGGCCGCCGACCCGGCCCTGTGCGCGCGGCTCTCGAAAGCGGGGCGCGCGCATGTGGTGGCCGGGTTCCGTGCATCGCTTGGCGCGGAGGCACTGATCGCAGGCATGCACCGAGGGTCGGTCTGACGGCAAGCTGTTTGCAAACAGCTTGTCACGCGTTTTTCAAAACGCGTACATGGGCTTTGCAAAGCCCTTGCCCCGTGGCGCGCGGATCGCTGTCGGACGGCAAGCTGTTTTGAAACAGCTTGCGACGCGGTTTGGAAACCGCGTCCAAGGGTTTTGCAAAACCCTTGGGGTCACAGTTACATCAGCTCGCCCAAGGGAATCTTCTGGCCGGGTGTCGCGGCGAATTCCACCGTTTCGATCTCGACGAGATAGACCGGGCCAGAGGAGCCCTGAAGCACCAGGCGCGGGCCGTTACGGGCGATGTCATAGTCGGCGCGTGCACCTGGGAGCACTGCCAGATCGCGGCCCGGACCGCCATGCAGGCGATCCGCGCCGCCCTGGCCGATCAGAACGTCGTCTCCCGCGCCGCCCAGCAGGATATCGGCCTTGGCCGTGCCGGTGAGGGTCGTGCCCTCGTCGCCTGCCTGTTGCGTGATGCCGTGCAGGAACGCCCTCGGCGCGCGCGGCTCGGCCCAGTCGGGCGGGGTGGCGTTGGCGGCCATCAGCACGCGCCAGCGGGGAGTGTCGTCGTTGAGATGGCGCAGCGCCCCCCAACTGCCCCATTTCGAGGCCGTGGCCACGTCGACGAACGCGTTGAAGGCGGTGCCGCCCGCCGCGTGCCAACCGGCGATCAGCTCTTCGTAGATGCGCCCCATCTGCGGGCTGTAGTTGAACCCGTTGAAAAAGCCCGTCAGCGTCTCATTCTCGACCGTGGCCCCGTGGCCGACCACATGCGTGCCGCCTTCATACATCATCAGTTGCAGGTCGTGCCGGGCTGCCAGATCGGCGTGATACGGAAAGATGTCGCGGAGCAACTCGCCAAGCGAGCCCTGCCGAAGCGCCTCGGCGGCGAGATCATAGGCGAGGTCGAATTCATGCGCCGCGAGGTAGGTGTCGGGATCGGCTCCGGTCTCGGCGGCCTTGGCCTGTGCGACCGCCCGGCTTGCAGCGATCCAGCCCAGCAGGGTATCGGCCATGTCCTCACTGCCCAGATCAAAGCCGAAATAGCCGGTGACCGCATAGCCGTCGAACTGCTCGACCGGGGGCGTGGACAGTTGACCGTTGTCCAGTGCGAGCGGGGCCTGCAGCATCGGCTCTTCCAGACCGGGCCAGCCGGTATGGGTGGACACGACAACCGACAGGCGGTCGTGCTGTCCCTCGTAGACCTCGCGCCAGATCCTCGCCATCTGTGCCGCGCGCAGCCCGGCATATTGCATCCATGCATCATCGCCCGCCGCATCGCCCCAAAGTGCCTCGGCGGCCTCGCGCACCCAGACGGCCTGCGGAAAGATGAAATTCCAGACTTCGTTGGAATATTCCACATGCGCCTTGAGGCCCGGATCGAGATGATCCCGCATATACTCGGCAAAGGCGCGCATATAGGCGTCATCTGCGGCATGGGGCATGTTGACCCAAGGGTCGGCCCCGATCCTATTGGCGAGGGCGACCATCACCTCGACCGGCGCGCCACGCCAGACATAGGTGGCATCGTCGGGCACCGGGCGGCCCTTCCAGGTGGTCTGGGTGGAGCCGTTGGCGAATTGCCAGTCCATGAAGCGCACCATCCGCAGATCGGCGATTTTCTCGATCCAGAGCGGATTGAACAGCGCGCCCACCTCGTGCAGCGCGACCTGGTCTTCGCGGATGATCGTGATATCGCGGATCGGGTTGTCGCGGGCTGTCTCGAGCAGGCGCAGGACTGCTGGGCCGTCGCCCGACTTAAAGTCGAAGCGGATTTCACGGGTGTCGTAATTATAGCGCACATTGTCCGCGCGTCCCGTGACGCGGATCACCCCCTCGCCCTCATAGCGCAGGAGGTAGCGGCCGTTCAGGTGCGTGGCCCCTGCGGGCTGATCGGTGAGGAAGAACGATTCCAGCGATTTCGCGCCATCGGGGAGCGCCACCGGATAGCCGGTCTCGCTCAGATAGCCGCCCGCGCGCAGCGCCTCGGTCGAGAACGCCCCCCACTCATCGGCGCTGTGCCCGATCCAGGGCCGTGCGGTTTTCATCACGTTGATGAAAGGATGCTGGCTCGACCAGTCGGCGATGCCGTTGAGGCCCATGGCAAGGCTTGGATTGGCGATACCGATGCCTGCGCGCGCCTCTTGCGTTGCCTGCGCGGTCGGGGTTGCTGCACGGTCATCCCGCAGCCCGAGGGCCTGGGCGATCTCGTCGGTGAGGCGGTCATACCGGTCATGCACGCCCGGATGGATGCCGTCTGGCACCGCGAAATCCGCCGGGGCGGGGGCCTCGAAGAGGGCGGTGTAAGTCACGAGCGCCGCGAGGAAATATTGCGTCGGCGTGCCATGCGGCGCGCTGTCGGAATAGAGCGCCTCGACGGGGATCTCCTCCAACAGGCCGGTTTGCAGCCCCGACAGCACCGAGGAGACGGGTGCGAGGGTGATATCGGTGTCGGGGCGGGCATCCTGCACCTGCGCGACATAGGTGCGGTACCAGTCGTGATAATCGCTCAGCGCGTAGCCGTGCCAGCGGCGCAGGTTGCGGTCAGACGGGGGGAAGCTGCGGCCATAGCCGCCCATGTCGGGCCAGCCCTCGTAGATCACGATGCGCGCGCCGGGCCATTTCTCTTGGGCGCGGTCGATGATCGCGAGCGTGGCGGAAAGCGGGCTGCTGCCATCGGGATTGTCGCCCTCATAGGGGGCATCGGGGGGCTGATACTGGATGAAATTGGCGGGGTTGATCATCACCGTGTCGATGCGCCCGCGCGGCGAGGACACGCCCTTGAAGGACCAGTTTGGAGCGGCCCCGTCGCGCACGAAATCGCGCAGAAAGCCCCATTGCCCGGAGAGCGCGAAGTCACGTCCAGAGGCCCGGGTCAGTTGGCCGAGCCAATAGGGCACGGTGGTGGTATCGCCATCCGCCTCGCTGAGGTGGTTGATCAGGCTGTTGCCAAAGACATGCACCCGCGCGCTGTCGCGGTCCGCGAGTGCAGGGGCGGCGGCAAACGCCGAGACAAAGACCAGCCAAACCAACCCGATCCGTTCCCACATGGCTCTGTCTCCCCTCGCGGCCTCATTGCCCCGTGAATATAGGGGGCTGGCCTTTGCATGGCTATGAGAAGGTGCCGGGGAACGTGCCGTGGCCGGCCGTTTTTGTGGGTCTGGGCAGGGGGGACTTGCCAAAAATGCCACATTCGCCCTGTCAAGCCCTTGGTTTTGCTGGACCTGACGCAAGTGCTTGGGTAGATTCGCATCAAACGGGGCGTGAATGATCCCGAACCTTGAGGCAGTATCAGATGTTTCCCGAGCGGTTTTCGAACCTTCCGGCCTATGCGTTTCCGCGCCTGCGGAGCCTGCTTGACGCCCATCAACCGGGCGGCGAGGTCGTGCATATGACGATCGGCGAGCCCAAGCACGAGTTTCCGCGCTGGATCGTTGATATCATTGCGCAAAATGCCGATGGTTTTGGCAATTATCCGGTCAATGAAGGCATGCCCGCGCTGCTGGAGGCGATCACCGATTGGGTCGCGCGGCGCTATGGCGTGACGCTTGATCCCGCGACCCGGGTGATGGCGCTCAACGGCACGCGCGAGGGGCTTTACAATGCGATGATGGCGCTTTGCCCCGAGACAAAGCGCGGCGGCAAACCCATCGTTCTGGTGCCGAACCCGTTTTATCAGGTCTACATGGTGGCAGCCCTCAGCGTGGCGGCGGAGCCGATGTTCCTCAACGCGACACAGGCCACCGGGCATCTGCCGGATTTCGACGCGGTGGCGCCCGACGTTCTGGACCGGGTGGGCGTGGTCTATCTGTGCTCGCCCTCGAACCCGCAGGGCGCAGTCGCGACGCGAGACTATTGGGCGCGCCTGATCCGGCTGGCCGAAAAACACGATTTCCGCATTTTTGCCGATGAGTGCTATTCCGAGATCTACCGCGACACCCCGCCCGTGGGTGTGTTGCAGGTGGCGCAGGAACTGGGTGCCGACCCCGAGCGGATCGTCGCCTTTCACAGCCTGTCGAAGCGGTCGAACCTGCCGGGGTTGCGCTCGGGCTTTGTCGCTGCGGGCCCCGAGAGCATCAAGGCGATGAAGCAGTTGCGCAATTATGCAGGCAGCCCGCTGCCGATGCCGCTGCAGCACGCGGCGGCGGCGGTCTGGGCCGATGAGGACCATGTGATCGAAAATCGCCGTCTCTACGGTGAAAAATACGAGATCGCGGATGAGATTCTCGGTAATCTGCCCGGCTATCACAGCCCCGAGGCGGGGTTTTTCCTGTGGTTGCCGGTCGCGGATGGTGAGGCGGCGACGCTGCAGCTCTGGCAGGAGACCGGCGTTCGGGTGCTGCCCGGGGCCTATCTTGGGCAGGAGGCCGGGGGCGAGAACCCCGGCAAAGGGTATATTCGGGCCGCGATGGTGGCCCCGAAGGACGAGATGGCGCACGGGCTGACCCGCCTGCGCGACTGTCTTTACGGATGATCGAGGACGAGGGACGAGATGGCATATCAGACACGTGGACGCGACCCATTGCTGGATAGCACGACGGCCGAGGCGATCGAAAAGCGCGGCAAGGAATTGCTGGGCCTCGTGCTGGTGGTCATCGCGCTGATGACGGCGGCGATGGTTGCCTCTTACAGCCCCGACGATCCCAGCTGGGTGAGTGCGACGGATGAACCGGTGCAGAACTGGATGGGGCGCGTCGGCGCGGCCATCGCCTCGCCGCTCTTCATGATCATCGGTTGGGGGGCCTGGGGTCTTGCGATCGTGCTGGGCGCATGGGGCGTGCGGTTCGCCCTGCATCTGGGCGAGGACCGCGCGACCGGACGGCTGATTTTCGCGCCGATCTGGCTGGCGGTGCTGTCGCTTTATGCCGCGACGCTGGCCCCCGGCGAGGCCTGGGCCGCAACGCATAGTTTTGGTCTCGGCGGGCTTTTTGGCGACACGATCCTTGGCACGTTCCTTGGTGTGCTGCCGGTGGCGGCGAGCCTCGGGTTGAAGTTGATGTCGGTTGTCATGGGCCTCTGCGTGCTGGTCTTCGGGGCCTTTGTTCTTGGCTTCACGCGGTTTGAACTGGGGCGGATCGCACGCTTTCTTCTGGTCGGCGTGATCGTGAGCTATTCTGGGCTGATGCGTCTATTGGGCCATGGGGCCGGGGGCATGGCGCAGGCCGGGCAGGCGGTGCAGGCCCGTATTGCCGAGCGCCGCGCGCGCCGCGCAGAGGCGGTGGTCTATGAGGAGGACGCGCCGGTCGCGGAGGCCCCGCGGGTGCGCCGCGCGGAGCCGGTTCTGGGTGCCGCCCCGCAAATGGCGGCGGCGGAAAAGCCCGGCGGGTTGCTGGCGCGCATGCCGATGCTGATGCGCCGTCCCGATCCGATGCCGGAGCCGGAACTCGTTGAATCCGAAAGCTATCATGGCGAGGCGGAGCAGCCCGCCGATGACCGGATCAAGGCACGCATCTCTGACGTGATCCGCGCCCGTGTGCGGCAGAACCCGGCGGTGCAGGCGGCCTCGGTCGCCCCGCTGACCAAGGGCCGGGGTCGTGGCCCCGATCCGCTGATCCTCAACACCGCGCCGCGCGAGGGCTTGCCGCCCGAGCCGCCGCTGACCGCGCGTCACGCCGAGACCGTGGCGCCTGCGCCCGTGGAGCAGGATCCGGTGATCGAACGCGATGACCTCTATGCCCCCGAGTCCGAGATGGACGATGAGATGGCGGCCTATCTGGCCGAGTCCGCGCCGCAGCCGCAGGCCGCCCCGCGCATCCCTGTGCCGGAACCGCGCAAGGTTGTGCAGCACACGCCCCGCAAGGCACCGCAGCCCTCGACCCGCGCCATCGCCGAAGCACAACCCGCGCTGCAATTCGAAGAGCCTGCGCTGCCCGAATACGAATTGCCGCCGCTGAGCCTGCTATCCGATCCGACGCGCATCGAGCGCCATCACCTGAGCGACGAGGCGCTGGAGGAAAACGCACGCATGCTGGAAAACGTGCTCGACGATTACGGCGTCAAGGGCGAGATCGTGAGCGTGCGCCCCGGCCCCGTCGTGACGATGTACGAACTGGAGCCCGCGCCGGGCCTCAAGGCCAGCCGCGTGATCGGGCTGGCCGATGATATCGCGCGCTCGATGTCGGCGCTTTCCGCCCGGGTGTCCACCGTGCCGGGGCGCAGCGTGATCGGGATCGAACTGCCCAATGACAATCGCGAGATGGTGGGCTTTCGCGAAATCCTGTCGAGCCGCGCCTATGGCGACGGCAATCAGCGCCTTCCGCTGGCGCTGGGCAAGGATATCGGCGGTGATCCCATGGTCGCCAACCTCGCCAAGATGCCGCACCTTCTGATCGCGGGTACCACCGGCTCGGGTAAATCTGTGGCGATCAACACGATGATCCTGAGCCTCTTGTACAAGCTGACGCCGGATGAGTGCCGCCTTATCATGATCGACCCCAAGATGCTGGAGTTGAGCGTCTATGACGGCATCCCGCATCTGCTGTCGCCCGTTGTGACCGACCCCAAGAAGGCCGTGGTCGCGCTCAAATGGGTGGTGGCCGAGATGGAGGACCGCTATCGCAAGATGTCCAAGATGGGCGTGCGCAATATCGACGGCTATAACGGCCGCGTCGAGGAGGCACTGAAGAAAGGCGAGCTGTTCAGCCGCACGGTGCAGACCGGCTTTGACGACGACACCGGCGAGCCGGTGTTCGAGACCGAGGAATTCGCACCCGAGAAGATGCCCTATATCGTCGTCATCGTCGATGAGATGGCTGACCTGATGATGGTCGCGGGCAAGGAGATCGAGGCCTGCATTCAACGTCTTGCACAGATGGCGCGGGCATCGGGCATTCACCTGATCATGGCGACGCAGCGCCCGTCGGTCGATGTGATCACCGGCACGATCAAGGCCAACTTCCCGACCCGGATCAGCTTTCAGGTGACATCCAAGATCGACAGCCGCACCATTCTGGGTGAAATGGGCGCCGAGCAGCTTCTGGGCATGGGCGACATGCTCTACATGGCGGGCGGCGGCAAGATCACCCGCTGTCACGGCCCCTTCGTGAGCGACGAGGAAGTCGAGGAGGTGGTGAGCCATCTCAAGGCCTACGGGCCGCCGGAATATGTGGGGTCTGTCCTGCAAGGCCCCGACGAGGACAAGGCCGACAGTATCGACGCGGTTCTGGGCCTCTCGACGGGTGGCAATACCGATGGCGAGGACGCGCTCTATGATCAGGCGGTCGCGATCGTGATCAAGGACCGCAAATGCTCCACCTCCTATATTCAGCGCAAGCTGGCGATCGGCTACAACAAGGCCGCGCGCCTCGTGGAGCAGATGGAGGATGAGGGCGTGGTGAGCGCCGCCAACCACGTCGGCAAGCGCGAGGTGCTGGTGCCGGAGCAGTAACCCCCGGGCCTGTCGTCACTCGGGTTTCCGATTGCGGCCTGAAAGACCTTCTGCTCTGCTTGGCATGTGCCGGTTCGGGCGTTAGTCACGCGACCGGCGCACGCAACCACCCCAAAAGGCGGAGACGGAAAGATGTCCGACACACCCACCCCCAACGACGCCGTCGCGGCGGGGGGCGAACCGCGTCTGATGGATTGCCCGAACTGGCTCTATCTCCTGCGCGAATTCGACTCGCTCTATCGTCATGGATCTGCGGGTGGCAGCGCGGCCATTCGAGGCCATCGCAAACGGGTGCGCGACAGGCTGTCCTCGGCCATGGCGCGCAACCCGGAAATGACTGAACGCGCCAGTCAGGCCAAGCCGGTGACGGCGCATCTCCCGCGTGCCCTCGACCTCGGCGAACGGGCCGCGATGCAGGGCATGGCGCGGGCGCTGCGCGAAGTGAAAGACCAACTGACATGGGAATACGGGTATGACCGGATTTCGAAGGCGCTGAGCCAGAAATATGCCTATTGCGAAATCCTCGGCCCGCAAGGCCCTGTGAAGTGCGACAGCCTGATCCTCGGGTTCGTGCTGTTTGCCCCGAATACCACCTATCCACAGCACAGCCACAACGAGATCGAGGAAAGCTATATCTCCGTGTCGGGGGCGTGGTCGGAAAACAATGCGGCGGTGTTCGCGCCCGGATCGCTGATCCTGAACCGCTCCGGTGATGAGCATCGCATCACCACGGGCGACCGGGACCCCTGCTTGCTCGCCTATGCTTGGACCGGCCCCGAGGCGCGTCTTGCCAAGCCAGGGATGAAACTGTCATCGACCCGCAAGAGCAAGCTGGCACCTTGAACGGGCCCCCTGCTATTGGATAACAGCATGCGTGATATTGCAGGTCGGGGCGCGGCCCCCCATGTTTCCAGCCAAGGCAGGAAGCACGATCCTGCGGAAAGGCTTGGGCAGACAGTATGAAATCTATGCGTATTCTAATAGTTCCCGTCCTGTGGGCGGCGATGGCCCTCCCGGCGGCGGCGGCGGAAAAGCTGTCGCTTGGGGAAATCTCATCCTATCTCAACCGGCTCAAGACCGCGCAGGGCGCGTTCACGCAAGTGAACGAGGATGGCACGATCAGCACCGGGCAGATATTGCTCAAGCGGCCGGGCCGGGTGCGGTTCGAATATGCCCCTCCCGAAGAGGCGCTGGTGGTGGCCGATGGCGACACGGTGGGCATCATTGATCCGCGCTCGAATGACGGGCCGGTGGGCTATCCGCTGCACCGCACGCCGCTCAAGATCATCCTCGCCAACAACGTGGATCTGACGCGCGAGCGGATGGTGGTGGGACACGCCAGCGACGGCACTTCGACCACGGTGCGCGCGCAGGATCCCGAACACCCCGAATATGGCAGTATCGACCTGGTCTTTACCGGCGATCCGGTCGAGTTGCGTCAATGGGTCATCCATGACGGCAGCGGCAGTCAGACCACGGTCATTCTGGGGGATCTGCAGACCGGGGTGCGGTTGCGTAACGAGCAGTTCGAGATTCCCGGCAAGCGACGGATGCGCGTGGACCCGTGATCCCGCCACAGTCTCAGAAGTCGATCGCAATCCCCTTTTTCTCCCAATCGCCGTAACGGACCGGCTCCAGCCCCTCGCGGCGACCGCCGAGTTCGGTGGGCAGGTCCGCGTCCTGCGCGGCCTTGCGGCGGGCCTCGGCCTCGGCCAGTGCGCGTTGCGCGGCGGGGGGCAGGTCGCGGGTCTCAGAGGTGTCGTCGGTGCTCATGGTCGGGCTTTCCTTGTGCGTGTGCCGCTGATATATCGCGCGCCTGCCGTCTCGCCAAGGATCCGCCCATGAAAAAAACCGCTCCCTCCGCCCGTTCCGCTGCCGTTTACCTGCTCGATCAGGTGCTGGGCGAAGGGCGGCTGATGTCCGAACTGGTGGCGGGTGGCGCGCTCGAGGCGTTGGCCCCGGCGGATCGGGCGCGCGCGCAACGGCTGGCGGCGGACACGCTGCGCGGCTTGGCGCGCGCCGATCGTCTGCTGTCGAAGCATCTGCGCAAACCGCCGCCCTTGCCGGTCTTTAATGTGTTGCGCGCAGGCACGGTGGAACTGGCGCAGGGCGGTGACGCGCACGGTGTGGTCAACGAGGCGGTGGCGATCATCGGGCGGCACCCCCGGCACAATCGCCTCAAGGGGCTGATCAACGCGGTGCTGCGCAAGATGGCCGAGGAGGCCCCGGCTAAATGGAACGACCTGCGCCAGCCCGGCCTGCCGCACTGGCTGCGTGAGCCTTTGGTGGAGGCGTGGGGCAAGGGTCCGGTCGCGGCGATGGAGCGCGCGCATTTCGAAGGTGCGCCGCTCGATCTGACGGTCAAGAGCGATGCCGAAGCCTGGGCCGCGCGGCTGGGCGGCATGGTGCTGCCCACCGGGTCCGTCCGTCTGCGCGAGGCGGGGCAGGTCTCGGCACTGCCGGGCTATGAAAGCGGCGACTGGTGGGTGCAGGATGCCGCCGCCGCCCTGCCGGTTCAGGTGCTCGATCCAAGGCCGGGCGAACGGGTGCTCGATCTCTGCGCCGCGCCCGGCGGAAAGACGTTGCAACTGGCAGCCAGAGGCGCGCAGGTGACCGCGCTCGACATATCCGAGCGGCGCATGGCCCGGGTGGCGGAAAATCTTGCGCGCACCGGGCTGACGGCCGAGTGCGTGGTGGGCGACGCGCTGGAGCATGCGGGGGTTTATGACGCCGTTCTGCTCGACGCACCCTGTTCGGCCACCGGCACGATTCGCCGCCATCCCGATCTGCCCTATGCCAAGGACGGCTCCGAGTTCGGCGCGCTGATCGGGATACAGGCGGCGATGATTGATCATGCCCTCGGGCTTTTGGCCCCCGGTGGACGGCTGGTTTTCTGCACGTGTTCGCTTTTGCCCGACGAGGGGGAATGTCAGGTCGAGGAAGCACTGGCGCGGCATGCGGGGCTGACGGCCGACCGCGCGGCGCTCGACCGGCCCGGCATCGCGCCGGAGTGGATCACCGAGGAGGGCGGGCTACGCTTGCGGCCTGATTATTGGCCGGATCTGGGCGGGATGGACGGGTTCTACATGGCGTGCTTGCAGAAAGGATAAGGCGCGGGGGTGGTTTTGGCCTGGCGCTGCCGTTGCCGCAAGCCGCGCATCGACGGGCCGCGGTGCGGCGATCCAACGCTTGTTCGGCAGAACTTTATCTCTGCCAAGTCAGGAAAACATCCACGCGATGCTTAGGTTGCAGCCAAATCGCCGTGCCGTCGGGGCGGCCCGTCGATGCGCGGCGGTCTTCGACCGCGTATCGCGCAGGTGCTTTGATCCAACGGCAGCAAGAGGCCCTTTCCACCCCTGACGCCACATGCTGACCCACCGGGACGCAATCAGGCGGTGACTTGACCGGATGGGCTGGCTATAGTGCACCCATCAACGCCGCAAGAAGCGTGTCGAGGCACATGTTCCACCTGCACCCCCTGTCAGAGCGCTGGTCGCGCGCGATGAACCGTATGGCCGCTCGGCGGGCGGCGATGAGCCGTCCGGCAACGGCGTTCATTTCGCAGCCCGAGCCGCGCAGCATCGGCTATCTGGCGCGCGGGCGGCAGCTATGTGCCGGAAATTTCGTCTTTGCGGGCAGCCTCGTGCAGGCCCCCCAGACCTCGATCTGGGATATCGAGCCGCCGGACGCGGCCTTCGCGGCCGAATTGCATGGCTTTGGCTGGCTCGATGACCTGGCCGCTGCGGGGGACGCGGCGGCGCGCGAGCGGGCGCAGGCCTGGCTTTGGGAATGGATCGCGCGCTACGGCAAGGGCACCGGGCCGGGATGGACGCCTGATCTGACAGGTCGGCGGCTGATCCGTTGGATATCACAGGCGCTGTTCTTGTTGCGCGGGCAACCGTCGGAGGCGTCTGCGCCGTTCTTTCGCTCTTTGGCGCAGCAGACGGCGTTCCTGTCACGGCGCTGGCAGGCGGCGGCCCCGGGGCTGCCCCGGTTCGAGGCGCTGACCGGGCTCATTTATGCGGGCGTGTCGCTGGAGGGGATGCAGGGTCTGACGGGGGCCGCGCGCGCCGCGCTCTCGCGGGAATGCGAACGGCAGATCGACGCGGCGGGTGGCATTCCGACGCGGAACCCCGAGGAGTTGCTGGAGGTGTTCACGCTGCTCACCTGGGCCGCCCTGGGGCTGAGCGATTCGGGGCAGTCGGCGGCGGAGGCGCATTGGCGCGCGGTGGAACGGATCGCGCCGACGCTGCGCACCCTGCGCCATGCCGATGGGGCGCTGGCACGATTTCATGGCGGGGGCAGGGGGCTTGACGGACGGCTCGACGGGGCGCTGGCCGCAAGTGGCGTCAAGACGCGCATGCCCGACGGTCTGGCCATGGGCTTTGCCCGTCTGAGTGCCGGGCGCACCAGCGTGATCGTGGATGCCGCCCCACCGCCCAAGGGCGCGGCCTCGGCGGGGGCGCATGCCTCGACGCTGGCCTTCGAGCTGACCTCCGGGCGGCGCCCGGTGATCGTCAACTGCGGTTCGGGCGCGAGTTTCGGCGCCGAGTGGCGGCGCGCGGGGCGCGCGACACCGTCGCATTCGGCGCTGGTGCTCGCCTCTGGATCGAGCGCGCGGCTGAGCAATGACGCGCGGCATCTGGACTGGCTGAGCGAAGCACCGGTCAATGTGCCCGCGACCCTCTCGAAACTGTCTGACGGGCTGCGTTTCGAGACGGCGCATGATGGGTATGTGCGCGGCCATGGCCTGACCCATGTTCGCAATCTCGACCTTTCGGCGGATGGCCGGGGGCTGGCGGGCGAGGATATGCTGCTCGCGGTGGCAGAAGCCGACAAGCGCCGTTTCGATCGCGCGCTCGACGGCACGCGGCTGAATGGCGTGCCCTATGATATCCGGTTTCACCTGCATCCCGAGGTCGACGCTTCGGTCGATATGGGGGGCACTGCGGTGTCGATCGCGCTGCGCAGTGGTGAAATCTGGATATTCCGCGCCGATGGCGAGGCCGCTTTGTCCTTGCAACCGAGCGTTTATCTTGAAAAGACGCGGCTCAAACCGCGTGCGACCAAACAGATCGTTCTCTCCGGTCGTGCGTTGGGATATGCGACCCGCATGAGATGGTCCCTGGCCAAGGCGCAGGATACCCCCGTCGGCATCAGGGATGTCCACGAGGAGGTGCTGGAACCGGAAGCCGAGGACTGAACCCGAGACCGCCAAGGCAGGACAGACACCCGATGACCGATTTCGCGCCCGTGACCCGCGCCCTCCTCTCCGTATCCGACAAGACCGGCCTGATCGAGCTGGGCCGCGCCCTCGCCGAGCGAGGGGTCGAACTGCTCTCGACCGGGGGCACCGCGCGCAGCTTGCGCGAGGCGGGGCTTGCCGTGCGCGACGTGGCCGAGGTGACCGGCTTTCCCGAGATGATGGACGGGCGCGTCAAGACACTGCATCCGATGGTGCATGGCGGTCTGCTGGCGCTGCGCGACAACGCCGATCACGTGGCGGCGATGGAGACGCATGGCATCGGCCCCATCGACCTGCTGGTGGTCAGTCTCTATCCGTTCGAGGACACCGTGGCGCGCGGTGGCGACTATGACGCCTGCGTCGAGAATATAGACATCGGCGGCCCGGCGATGATCCGCGCGGCGGCCAAGAACCATGCCTTTGTCAACGTGGTGGTCGATGTCGAGGATTACCCGGCCCTGCTGGCGGAACTTGACGCGCAGGACGGGCAGACGCGCTATGCGTTCCGGCAACGACTGGCGCAGGTGGCCTATGCGCGCACGGCGGCTTATGACGCGGCGGTCAGCAGCTGGATGGCGGATGCCATCAACGAGCCTGCCCCGCGTCGCCGCGCCGTGGCGGGCACGCTTGCGCAGACCTTGCGCTATGGTGAGAACCCGCATCAGGCGGCGGCGTTCTATGTGGATGGCTCGGACCGGCCCGGTGTCGCCACGGCGCGGCAGATGCAGGGCAAGGAACTGAGCTACAACAACATCAACGACACCGACGCGGCGTTTGAGCTGGTCAGCGAATTCGCCCCCGAGGACGGCCCCGCCTGCGCGATCATCAAACATGCCAATCCCTGCGGCGTGGCGCGTGGCGCGACGCTGCTTGAGGCCTACAAATCCGCTTTCGATTGCGACCGGACCAGCGCCTTTGGCGGGATCATCGCACTCAATCAGCCGCTCGATGGCGCCACGGCGGAAGAGATCGCGGGCATCTTCACCGAAGTGGTGATTGCGCCCGGGGCGAATGACGACGCGGTGAGTATTTTCGCCAAGAAGAAGAATCTGCGCCTTTTGTTGACCGAGGGTCTGGCTGATCCGGCGACTGCGGGGCGCATGATCAAACAGGTGGCGGGCGGCTATCTGGTGCAGGACAAGGATACGGGACGAATCAGCGCCGATGACCTGCGTGTCGTGACCAAACGCGCGCCGACGGATCGCGAGATGTCGGATATGCTCTTCGCCTGGAAAGTGGCGAAACACGTGAAATCCAACGCCATCGTCTACGTCAAGGACGGTGCCACGGTGGGTGTCGGGGCAGGCCAGATGAGCCGCGTCGACAGTTGCCGCATCGCCGCGCGCAAATCGCAGGACATGGCCGAGGCGCTGGGCCTCGCGGCGCCGCTCACGCAGGGCAGCGTCGTGGCCTCTGACGCGTTCTTTCCCTTTGCCGACGGGCTGCTGACGGCGGCAGAGGCGGGGGCGACGGCGGTCATTCATCCCGGCGGCTCGATGCGCGATGACGAGGTGATCGCGGCGGCGGACGAGGCAGGGCTGGCGATGGTGCTGACCGGCATGCGCCATTTCCGGCACTGAGCGTGCGGATGAGACTTTTCTACTGGACAGCGTTTTGGGTGTTTTTGTTCGATCAGGCGACGAAATACCTCGTGGTTCACGCGATGGACCTGCGGATGCTTGGACGGATCGACGTTTGGCCGCCCTATCTCAACCTGCGCATGGCATGGAATTACGGGATTAATTTTGGGCTCATGGCCGGTGATAATCCGGTCACACGCTGGGTACTGATCGCGGTGGCGCTGGTGATTTCGGGGGCGGTTCTGTGGTGGGTGCATCATGAGCCTGCGGGCCGATGGCAGAAAATCGCAGCCGGCCTGCTGGTGGGCGGTGCGCTCGGGAACGTGATCGACAGGCTGATCTATGGTGCTGTCGCTGACTTTCTCAACATGTCGTGCTGCGGGATCAACAATCCCTATGCGTTCAATGTGGCCGATATCGCGGTCTTTGTCGGGGCCTTCGGGCTGGTTCTGTTGCCTGCGGGGAAAAAGCCCTCGTGACCTTGGCCTTGGAATGCGATAAGGAGCGGGAAAGTTGCAGGGGAGTGGCGATGAAGATGCCGCGCAAGACCGTTTTGATCCTTCTGGCCGCGACCATTGTTGCGGGCTGTGGCGCGCGCGATGACGACGTGACGCTGACGCGCATTCGCAACACCGGGAACGGGCCCGACGAATTCTCGATCATCCCGGGCAAGCCGCTGCAAGCGCCCGAGGACCTGTCGACGCTGCCGGTGCCGACGCCCGGCGGCAGCAATCGCACCGATCAAAACCCGCTGGCCGATGGGGTCGCTGCACTGGGTGGCAATCCGGCGGCGGTGAATGCGCAGGCCCCCGCCGCGAGCAACGGCGCGCTGGTCAATCACGCCAACCGCTATGGCGGCACGCCCGGCATCCGGCAGACCTTGGCGCAGGAAGATCGCGAAATCCGCCGCTCTTATGGCCGGGTCAACGTGCTGCGCATCCTGCCCGGCGATGACTACGTGCAGGCGTATCGCCGTGACTGGCTCGATGCCTATGCCGAAGAGCGCCGTCTGCGCCGTCGCGGAATCGTGACCCCCGCAAGCCCGCCGCCGCCTGAAGGCTGATGGTTGAAACCGGGCGGGCAAGGCGTATCTATATCGAAACCAAGTCCTGACCGACCGGAGATCCCCGTCATGCGAAACCTCACCGTCTGGCTCTTTGCCGCGCTGACCGCCATCCTGCCCCTGAGCGTGATGGCGCAGACATCAGATCAGGTCACGTCCTTCGCCCTCGACAATGGCATGCAGGTGGTGGTCATCGAGGACCATCGTGCGCCGGTGGTTACGCACATGGTCTGGTATCGCGCCGGGTCGGCGGATGAGCGGCCCGGCGTCTCGGGCGTGGCGCATTTTCTGGAGCACCTTCTGTTCAAGGGCACCAAGACGATGGAACCGGGCGAGTTTTCATCCACCGTGGCGCGCAACGGTGGCTCGGATAATGCCTTTACCAGCTATGATTACACCGCGTATTTCCAGCGCATCGCCGCGGATCGTCTTGATCTGGTGATGGGGATGGAGGCGGACCGCATGGTCAACCTGCAACTGGACGAGGCCGATATCGCCACCGAGCGCGATGTCATCATCGAAGAGCGCAATCAGCGGGTCGAGAACAATCCAAGCGCGCTGTTTCGCGAACAAAAGAGCGCGACGCAATATCTCAACCACCGCTACGGCGTGCCGATCATCGGCTGGCGCCATGAGATGGAGGCGCTTGATCTCGACGCCGCACTCGACTTCTACGAGATGTATTACGCACCCAACAATGCGATCCTCGTCGTGGCGGGGGATGTGACCCCGGATGAGGTGCGCCGCCTCGCCGAACAGCATTACGGTGTGATCCCGGCCAATACCGACCTGCCCGAGCGCACCCGTCCGCAGGAACCCCCGCAACTGGCAGAGCGCCGGATGACGATGCGCGATGCGCGCGTCTCGGAGCCTTATGTCACGCGGTCCTATCTTGCACCCGAGCGCGATAGCGGCGCGCAGCAAGAGGCTGCGGCATTGATGCTTCTGGCCGAGTTGCTGGGCGGGGGGCAGACCTCGTTCCTGAACGAGCGGCTGCAGTTCAATGAGAAGATCGCGGTGCAGGTGGGGGCGTGGTATTCGGCGAGTTCGCTTGATGACACGACGTTTGACCTTGCAGTGGTGCCGGCGGCCGGAGTGAGCCTGCAACAGGCTGAAGATGCGCTCGACGAGGCGCTGACCGCGTTTCTCGAGACCGGGCCTGACGCAGAGGCGCTGGAGCGCATCAAGATGCAGGTGCGGGCCGAGGAAGTCTATGACCGCGACGATGCCGGTGGCCTTGCGCGGCGCTATGGTCGTGCGCTGACCCAAGGGCTGACGGTCGAGGATGTTCAGGCCTGGCCCGGCATTCTGCAAGACACGACACCAGAGCAAATCATGCAGGCCGCGCGCCGGGTGCTGGACCGTAGTCAATCGGTCACCGGATGGCTGATGGCCCCGGAGGTGACCCAATGATCCGTATTCTGCTGAGCCTGTTCCTGCTGATCGCGGCGCTGCCCGCGCGCGCCGAGGTCGATATCAAGGAGATCACCACCCCCGGCGGGCTGACCGCTTGGTTGGTCGAGGATCATGCGATCCCGTTCGTGGCGCTGGAATTGCGGTTTCGCGGCGGTGCCTCGCTTGATGTCGAGGACGCGCGCGGGGCCACCAACCTGATGGTGGGGCTGCTGGAAGAGGGTGCGGCTGACATGGATGCGCAAGCGTTCGCCCGGGCACGCGACGCGCTGGCGGCGAAGTTCAGCTATAACGTGAGCGATGATGCCGTCGCCGTGTCCGCGCAGTTCCTGACCGAGAACCGTGAGGCCGCGCTCGACCTGCTGCGCGCGAGCCTTGTGGAGCCGAGTTTTTCACCCGAGGCGCTCGAGCGGGTGCGCCAGCAGGTGCTGTCCGGCCTGCGATCGGCGCGGACCGATCCGCGCGACCTGATGAGCAAGGCGTTTGACGGGCTGGTCTTTGGTGACCATCCCTATGGAAGCCAGCTGGAAGGCACGGTCGAAAGCGTCGAGGCGCTGAACCGCGAGGATATCGTGGGCGCCCACGCGCGTGCGCTGACGCGCGAGCAGGTCTATATCAGCGCCGTCGGGGACATCGCCGAAGCGGATCTGGCAACATTGCTCGACGATCTGCTGGGTGATTTGCCGCAAGAGGGTGCGCCCTTGCCCGCCGAGGCCGATCTGAACCTGCCCGGCGGTGTCGAGGTGGTGCCGTTCGAGACGCCGCAATCCGTTGCAGCCTTTGCACAACGCGGCGTTGACCGCGACGATCCGGATTTCTTTGCCGCCTTCGTGCTCAACCATATCCTCGGGGGCGGCGGGTTCGAAAGCCGCCTGATGACCGAGGTGCGCGAAAAGCGCGGCCTGACTTACGGGGTCTATTCCTACCTCGCGGACAAGGATGCCGCGCAGCTTTGGATGGGGTCGGTCGCATCGGCCAATGACCGCGTCGCCGAGGCGATTTCCGTCATTCGCGATCAATGGGCGCGCATCCGCGACGAGGGTGTGACCGCAGAGGAATTACAGGATGCCAAGACCTACCTGACTGGCGCGTTTCCGCTGCGGTTCGAGGGCAACGGCCCGATTGCGTCGATTGCCGTGGGCATGCAGATGGACGGCTTGCCGCTCGATTATATCGCCAATCGCAATGACATGGTGAACGCCGTGACGCTGGAACAGATCAACCGCGTCGCGCGCGAGCGGCTTGACCCCGAGGCGCTGACCTTTGTGGTGGTTGGCCAGCCCGAGGGGCTCGACGAGCAGGTGAACTGACCTTGCAATAGCCGGGCGACCCTCGCGTGGCCCGGCGATATGCCTCTGGACAGTGCCGGGCCGTGGTGGCAGGATTTGATCAAATTCCTCAAGACTGCCCGGAGGCCCTCCATGAAAGACGACAACTTCCTGCGTGAAATGAACGCCCGCCACCTGTGGCACCCGATGGGCCATCCCGGCGAGCAGCAGACCAACGCACCCAAGATCATAAAAGGGGCCGAGGGCGTGCGGATCACCGATATCGACGGGCATGATCCGGTGGATGCGGTTGGCGGACTGTGGTGCGTCAACCTCGGCTATTCCAACGACGCGGTGAAACAGGCGATTTCCGATCAGCTTTGGCAGTTGCCCTATTACTCGGCCTTCGCCGGAACCACCAACCCGGCGGCGATCGAGGCGTCCTATGCGGTGCAGGAATTCTTTGCCGAGGACGGGATGACCCGTGTCTTCTTTACCTCTGGCGGGTCCGATAGCGTGGACACGGCGCTGCGCATGGCGCGACAGTATCACCGCCTGCGGGGCGAGCCGACACGCACCAAGTTCCTCAGCCTCAAGAAGGGCTATCACGGCACCCATTGGGGTGGGGCGTCGGTAAACGGTAACAATCGCTTCCGGATCACCTATGAGCCGCTCTTGCCGGGCTGTTTCCACCTGCCTAGCCCTTATACCTATCGTAATCCGTTCGATGAAACTGATGGTGCCAAGTTGGCCGAAAAGATCGCCGCCGCGATGGTCGACGAGATCGAGTTTCAGGACCCCAGCACCATCGCCGCCTTCATCATGGAGCCGATTCAGGGCGCGGGTGGGGTGATCGTGCCGCATGCGAGCTTTATGAAGCACATGCGTGAGATCTGCGACCGCTACGGCATCCTGATGATCTCGGACGAGGTGATCACCGGCTTTGGGCGCACCGGCGACTGGACCGGCGCGCGGCATTGGGGCGTGCAGCCCGACATGATGACCATCGCCAAGGGCATCACCTCGGGCTATTTTCCGGTGGGTGGCGTTCTGCTGGGCGACAAGGTGGCGGATGTGTTCGAGAACGCGGGCCCCGAGGGCAGCATCTGGACCGGCTACACCTATTCGGCGCATCCCGTCGGGGCTGCGGCGGTGGTGGCCTGCCTGTCGGAAACGCTGCGGCTGGACACCAAGACCAACGCGGCGGCGCGCGGCACGCAGCTTTATGACGGTGTCTGCAAGCTGGCGGAGAAATACGACATCATCGGCGATGTGCGGGGTGGGCATGGCCTCATGACCGGGATCGAACTGGTCAGCGACCGGGCGAAGAAGACGCCGATGGATGCCGAAACCATGAAGCGCGTGCATCAGGCAACCTATGAGGCGGGGACCATGGTGCGGCTTGGCGCGCATAACGTGCTGATGTCGCCGCCTCTGGTGATCTCTGAGGCAGAGGTCGATGTGATCCTCGCCTCGCTTGATGCAGGGTTTGCAGCAGCCTGAGCGACAGGCCAAGCCGGTTCAAACGGCTTGGCGCAAGCGCTTTGAAAAGCGCTTGCGCGCTGAGCCTTGCAAGGCTCAGCCAAATCGGCTCCACGCCGATTTCATGGCATTCGACATGTTTTCCCAGGCCTGATCGGCGCCGGTCTTGAAGTCCTTCCACGCCTCGGTGCTGGCTGCCTGTATCTTGTCATACTCGGCCTCCATCTCACCACGCCTTTCGCGTAGGTCCTTGATCTGCTCCTGATACTTGGCCTGCATGTCGGCGGACGCTTCGCGCGACTGCGCCTGCAGCTTGTCGATCTCGGCTTTCCACTGATCGAGCTGGGCCTGAAGCTTTTGCTGATATGTTTCCTTGTCCATCTTGTGGTCTCCTTTGATCTGTTGATCGCGTTTACAGTGTAGCAGGTATGCACGCTGCGCCGAAATGAAAGGGGCCAGCGATTGCGCGCTGGCCCCCTGTGGTCGACGCCGTGACGTCAGGGTTACTCGAACTTCTTGATTTCCCCAGATTTCAGGCGGCTCATGTAGCTGTTGAGCTCGCGCTTGACGATCGGCATCAGGAAGTAGAGGCCGATGATGTTCACCACCGCCATGGCAAAGATCGCCGCATCCGAGAAGTCGATCACCGGGCCGAGATTGGCGGCCGCGCCGATCACCACGAAGATGCAGAAGATCACCTTGAACACCAGTTCCTTGGTCTCACCCTCGCCGAAGAGGTAGGTCCAGGCCTTGAGGCCGTAATAGGACCAGCTGATCATCGTCGAGAAGGCAAAGAGCACGACGGCGATGGCCAGCACATAAGGAAACCAGCTGATCGCGCTGCCGAAGGCCGCCGAGGTGAGGCCGACGCCCGAGGTGCCGCCGACGGTCTGCACGGCGGTGCCCGCCTCGTTCAGGAGGTAGTTGCCATCGGGCCCGGCCACAAGCTGCCCGGTGATGATGATCACCAGCGCCGTCATGGTGCAGACCACGACCGTGTCGATGAACGGCTCGAGCAGCGACACGAAGCCTTCGGTGATCGGCTCCTTGGTGCGCACCGCCGAGTGGGCAATGGCCGCAGAACCGACGCCCGCCTCGTTGGAAAACGCCGCCCGCTTGAAGCCCTGGATCAGCGCGCCGACCATGCCGCCCGCGACGCCAAGCCCGGTAAAGGCCCCTTCGAATATCTGGCCAAAGGCCCAGCCGATCTGATCGGCATTCATCGCGATGATGATCAGCGCTGTGCCGACATAGAGGATACCCATGAACGGCACCACTTTTTCGGTCACCTTGGCGATGGATTTGAGACCGCCCACGATCACAGCAAAGACCACACCGGCAAAGATCACGCCAGTGATCCAGCCCGGATAGGCCCCGACGATCCCGGAAATCTGCTGATGCGCCTGGTTGGCCTGGAACATGTTGCCGCCACCGAGCGCGCCGAGGATACAGAAGATCGAGAACAATACGGCGAGGATCTTGCCACCGGGCAGGCCGCGTTCGGCAAAGCCCTTGGTCAGGTAATACATCGGGCCGCCCGAGACGCGCCCGTCGGGGTACTCGTTACGGTATTTCACGCCCAAGGTACATTCGGTGAACTTCGACGCCATGCCCATCAGACCCGCGAGGATCATCCAGAACGTGGCCCCCGGCCCGCCGATGCTGACCGCCACCGCGACACCGGCGATATTGCCGAGGCCCACCGTGCCCGACAGCGCCGTGGCAAGCGCCTGAAAGTGGCTGACCTCACCGGCGTCGTTGGGATCGGAATAATCGCCCTTCACCAGCGCGATGGAATGGCCCACGGCACGGAACTGGATAAAGCCGAAATAGAGCGTAAAGACCGTGGCCCCGATTACCAGCCAGGCCACGATCCAGGGGAAATTGGTGCCCGGAAAGTTGGAGAAGATCAGGCTGACGAACCAGCCCGTGGAACTGGCGAAGATCTGGTTGACCTTGTCGTCAAGCGAGGCCGCCTGCTCTTGTGCGAAGGCAGGCGCGCTCATCAGCGCGAGCCCCGCCGCGGCGAGGGCCGCGGGAAATGCGTTTCGATACATCTGTTGTAATCCCTGTTCTTGTTGTTCTGTCACGGCACGATGGTGCAGGGCACCGGTGCCGTCTGGACGAGCGCGCCCGCGACCGAGCCGAAAACCCGCGCGCCAAGCGCCGATTGCCCGTCACGACCGATGATGATCTGCACGGCGTTGTGCTCCTTGGCGACCCGCCCGAGGATTTCAGCGGTGTTGCCGTAGCGGATCACCACCTCGTTTGGGAGCCCGGCATCGTCGAGTTCCGCCTTGACCGTGGTCATGATCGCCTTTTCCGCGCGGGTCATTTCGTCCTTGCGGCGGGCGTGGCGCTCTTCCAGTTCCTGCGGCGTGAGAAAGGAATAGGGCGACCATTCGAGCACATGGGTCAGCACGATGGTGCCGCCCTGAGCGCGGGCACGGTCCACCGCGAATTCCAATGCGCGCCGCGCCGACACGCTGCCGTCGTAGCCGACGACGAATTTTCCAGACATGATGATATTCCCTCGTTGGTTGCTTTTCCGGGTGCGGTTCAATTGACCCGGTGAATCACTCTACCAGAGGTTAGGATTTCAATTTTCCCGGAATCCGCGCTTTCTCGCGCCATATGCGCCAAAATTCGACGCAATTCGGCCCGATTTGCAAAAATATCCCGAACCCGCAGAGCGACCCGCGCTGCGACGGGGTGTCACAGGCAGCCTTAATAGCTGAATTCGGCGTAGATGCGGCTCAGATCGCCTTGCCAGTCACCGTGATAGTGTTCCAGCAGCTCATCGGCGGGGGTTTTTCCTGAATCGACGCTCTCGCGCAGGGCGTTGAGGAAATGCGTCTCGTCGGGGATCATGCCGCCGCCGCCCGAGCAGCCGCGCGCCTTGAGGCCGGATTCGGAGATGTCGAGCACCTCGCGCGCCAGATCGTGCATGTCGACCCCGTTCACCTTGGCCTGAAGCCCGTCGACGCTCGCCGCGACCCGCAGGCCCTCGCGAGTTTCCGCATCCCAGCCCTTGGCAAGATCCCATGCGGCATCGAGTGCGGATTGGTCATACATCAGCCCGACCCAGAACGCGGGCAGCGCGCAGAGCCTGCGCCACGGCCCGCCATCGGCACCGCGCATCTCCATGAATTTCTTGATCCGCGCCTCGGGGAAAATGGTGGTGAGGTGATCGGCCCAATCACTGAGCGTGGGCTTTTCGCCGGGCAGGGCGGGCAGTTCGCCGTTCAGGAAATCGCGGAAGGACTGCCCCAAAGCGTCGATATACTGCCCGTCGCGATAGACAAAATACATTGGCACATCGAGCGCGTAATCGGCATAGGCCTCGAACCCGAACCCCTCGTCAAAGACAAACGGCAGCATGCCGGTGCGGTCGGCATCGAGATCGCGCCAGACCCGCGCGCGCCAGGACTTGTGGCCGTTGGGCTTGCCTTCCAGAAACGGGGAATTGGCGAAAAGCGCGGTCGCGACCGGTTGCAGGGCCAGCGCCACGCGGAATTTCTGCACCATGTCCGCTTCGGTCGAGAAATCGAGATTGACCTGCACCGTGCAGGTGCGGCGCATCATGGTCTGGCCCATGGTGCCGACCTTTTGCATGTAGCTGTCCATCAGCTTGTAGCGGCCCTTGGGCATCATCGGCATCTGGTCATGCGTCCAGACGGGCGCGGCCCCCAGCCCGATGAAGCCGACGCCGACCTTGTCGGCCACGTCCTTGACCTCGGCCAGATGCACGTTCACCTCGTCGCAGGTCTGGTGGATATTCTCCAGCGGCGCGCCACTGAGTTCCAGTTGCCCGCCCGGCTCCAGCGAGACATTGGCCCCGTCCTTTTCCAGCCCGATGAGCTTGCCAGCCTCTTCGACAGGGGCCCAGCCATGTCCGTCGCGCAGCCCTTCGAGCACGGCAAGCACGCTGCGTTCGCCGTCATAGGGGATGGGAAGGAGCGTGTCCTTGCAATAACCGAATTTCTCGTGCTCGGTGCCGATGCGCCAATCGGCCTTGGGTTTGCAGCCGCTTGCCATGTATTCGGCAAGCTGGTCATGGCGTTCAATCGGCCCGCCGCCGGATTGAGGGATGGACATGGTCGGGCCTCCTGAAGCTCTGCGCATCTGTTGTCGGGGGTCACAGTTGGCGGCAATCGCGAGCGGTGTCAATGCAGCCGGAAGGATGAAGTGACAGGTGCGCGCCGTTGCCAGATCACTGTCGGGTGATCGGGCAGGCGGTGCATCTGGGTCAGCATATGCTCGGTGCGCAGGCCGGGCAGGGTGGCGAAGGCATCAAACAGCGCCTCGGCGCCTTCGGCATTCACGGGGATATGCAGATCGGGGGCCTGCGGCTGGCTGAGCACCCAATGTGCGGGCTGGCCCGAGGGGTCGAGCGTGAGCCGGTCGAGATCGCGGATCGCAACCACGCCGCCGGTGAGCGGCCCGAAATAGGCAACCTGGCCCTCATCCACGCGCACCACGCCGGCGCCGCCCGCGCCGCCACGAAAGCGCGCGCGCTGCACGCCGATCATCAACATCGCGCCCGCCGCGATCAACAGGACATAACCCAACCAGTGCAACAGCCCGCCGGAGCCAAGCGTCCACCACAGGCCAAGCACGGCCAGCCCGGTGCCGGTCAGCACCTCGCGCCAGCGCCAGAGGGCGGCGCGCGCTTGCGGACGCACAAAGCTCATGCCCAGTCTCCGAGCGCCTGTTGCCAGACCGTCAGGGCGGCGACGGCGGCGGTATCGGCGCGCAGGATGCGCGGGCCGAGGCTGACGGGATGGGCGAAGGGCAGGGCCGAGAGCCGCGTGCGCTCGGTCTCGGAAAACCCACCCTCCGGGCCGATCAGGATCGCCCAACGCTCGCCACCCGCCGCGCGCAGGGTGGCCCCCGCACCGGCAAGCGCCTCATCGCAGAACATCAATTGCCGCTCCTCGGGCCAGTTGGTGAGCAGCGTGTCGAGCTTTTGCAGGCCGGTCACTTCGGGGACAAACGTGCCGCCGCATTGTTCCGCCGCCTCGACCGCGTGCGCCTGAAGCCGGTCCTGCCGGATGCGCTCGGAATTGGTGAAGTCGGTCTGCACGGGCACGATCCGCGCGGCCCCCATCTCGGCCGCCTTCTCGACGATGAAATCGGTGCGCGCCTTCTTGATCGGGGCAAACAGCAGCCACAGGTCGGGCGGGTCGCGTTGCGGGGTGGTCTGCGCCTCGCACACCAGCGTTCCGCTGCGCTTGCCCGCCTCGGCCACCTCGGCGCGCCATTCACCGTCGCGCCCGTTGAAGAGCAGCACCGCGTCACCCACCCCCTGACGCATCACGCCGAAGAGGTAATGCGCCTGATCGCGCGACAGAGGAATGGTTTGCCCTTGCCCCAGGGGGTGCTCTACATAAAGCCTGATCTTTGCCGTTTTCATGGGGCCAGCATATGACCGGAGACAACCAGACGCCAGAGGCCGAAGGCACGGTCGCCGACGCCTATCGCGGCAATTGGGTGGACCGGCTGGCGCCGCCCGCGACACGGCCCTATCTGCGGCTCTCGCGCGCGGACCGGCCGATCGGCACGTGGCTGTTGCTGTTGCCGTGCTGGTGGGGGCTTAGCTTGGCGATGCTGTCGGATAGACAGGCTGGCTGGCATGATCTGTGGATTTTCGCGGGCTGCGGCATCGGCGCATTCCTCATGCGCGGCGCGGGATGCACGTGGAACGACATCACCGACCGCGATATCGACGGCTCGGTCGCGCGCACCGCGTCGCGGCCCATCCCCTCGGGGCAGGTGACGGTCCGGGGCGCGGTAATGTGGATGTGCGCGCAGGCACTGGTGGCGTTTTTCATCCTGCTGACATTCAACTGGGCAGCCATAGGCCTTGGCATTCTGTCGCTGTTACCGGTCGCGATCTATCCCTTCGCCAAGCGCTTCACCTGGTGGCCGCAGATTTTCCTGGGTCTCGCCTTCAACTGGGGCGCGCTGCTGGCCTGGACGGCGCACACTGGGCGGCTGGAGGCGCCGGCGGTGGTGCTCTATCTGGCCGGGATCGCCTGGACGCTCTTCTATGACACGATCTATGCGCATCAGGATGCCGAGGATGATGCGCTCATTGGCGTGAAGTCCACCGCGCGGCTCTTTGGCCACAATTCCCCGCGCTGGCTGCGCTGGTTTCTGGTCGGCACCGTGTCGCTGATGGCGATGGCGGTGATCCTGGCGGCCCCTGATGGTCTGCCCGCCCTCGTGGCGGCGCTGTGCGGGCCTTGGGCGATGGGCTGGCACATGCAGGGGCAGATGCGAAAACTGGACCTTGAGGACAACGCGAGGCTTTTGACGCTGTTCCGCTCGAACCGCGATGCCGGGCTCTTGCCTGTGCCGTTTTTCGCCGTCGCCGTCCTGCTGTGATTGATATTGCCCCGGCACGCGCCTAAACACGCGGCAGGGACAACAAAACGGCAACGGTCACATGCGGTTATCCACGGTCTTTACCATCGGGTCGACATTCCTCGGGGCCATCGTGCTCAGCACGGTCGCCGCCGGATTCGCAGTAAGCGCGATCGAAGACGGATCGCGGCAAGGCGTGCGCGAGGCGCTGGATCAGCGTGGCATGGTCTGGACCGAGGTGGATACCGACGGTTTGCAGGTCTTTCTGGCGGGCACCGCGCCAACCGAGGCGGATCGCTTCAAGGCACTGTCGGTCGCGGGCACGGTGGTCGATGCCGCGCGGGTGATCGACCAGATGCTGGTCGAGGAGGCAGGCGACATCGCGCCGCCGCGTTTTGCCATCGAGATTCTGCGCAACGAAAGCGGGATTTCCCTCATCGGTCTTGTGCCAGCGACCCTTGATCGGTCGAAATTCCTCGCCGAGGTCAAGGATGTGACCGATGGTGCCCCGGTGGCCGATCTTCTGGATGCCGCCGATTACCCCGCGCCCGAGACTTGGGAGGACGCGCTGCGCTATGCCGTGCGGTCGCTCGGTGATCTGTCGCGCACCAAGATTTCGGTCAGCGCCGAACGGGTGGAAATCACGGCCATGGCCGAGAACGTCGCCGATCAACGGCGGCTGGAGACAGCCCTGGCGCGCCGGGTTCCCGAAGATGTGCGGCTCGCGCTCGATATTTCCGCGCCGCGCCCGGTGATCACGCCCTTCACCCTGCGCTTTTTGATCGACGAAGGCGGCGCGCGGTTCGATGCCTGTTCCGCCGATACGGTCGAGGCGCGCGACCGCATCTTGCGGGCGGCGGGCAGTGCCGGTTTGCAGGGCAAGGCCGAATGTACGGTCGGCATGGGCGTGCCCTCGCCCCGATGGGCGAAGGCGGCGGAACTGGCGATTGCCGCAGTCAAGGATCTGGGGGGCGGCAGTGTGACGTTTTCGGATGCCGATATCGCGCTCTGGGCACCGCAGGGCACCGAGCAAGGCAAATTCGATGATGTGATCGGACGGCTGGAGGCCGATTTGCCGGAGGTGTTCGCCCTTGATGCGACGCTGCCCGCGCCCGAAGGCGATGGCGAAAAGACCGTGCCCGAGTTCATCGCGACCCTGTCGCCCGAGGGGCAGGTGCTCTTGCGGGGGCGCGTGGGCAGCGCGCAATTGCGCGAGACGGTCACAAGTTTCGCCAAGGCGCGCTTTGCCTCGGACGCGGTGCATGTCACGGCCCGTGTGGCCGAAGACCTGCCGCGCGACTGGTCGATGCGCGTGCTTCTGGGGCTCGAGGCGCTGTCTTACCTGTCGAACGGTGCCGTGACGGTCACCCCCGACAGCCTCGATGTTCAGGGCAATACCGGGCGCAAGAGCGCGGGCACCGAACTGTCGCAACTGCTGTCGGACAAGCTGGGAAGCGGCGGCCAGTTCTCGATGGACGTCACCTATCAGGAGAAGCTTGATCCGGTGGCGCAATTGCCGACACCTGACGAGTGCGAGGCGCGCGTTGCCGAGGTGCAGGCGGACCGCAAGATCGGGTTCGAGCCGGGATCGGCGCGGATCGATTCGCAAGGTGCGGCGATCATGGACGAGATCGCCGAGATTCTGAAGCAATGCGGCGAGCTGAAGATGGAGATCGGCGGCCATACCGACAGCCAGGGCCGCGAGGAGATGAACCGGCAACTGAGCCTTGAGCGGGCGCGCGCGGTGCTCAACGAATTGCGGCTGCGGCGGGTGCTGACCTCGACCATCGAGGCCAAGGGCTATGGCGAGACCGCGCCGATTGCCGACAATGACACCGAGGAAGGTCGCGAGATCAATCGCCGGATCGAATTCAGGATTATCCGTCCCAAGCCGCTGGTCGAGGAGCAAACAGCGCTTGAAAGCCTCGAGGATACGGGGGAAGAAGGGCAGGAGACAGAAGAGCCCAATCAGGACCAGACCACGGATGAACAGAACTGAGTTTATCATCGCCACCGCCATCGTGCTGTTCGTGGCGTTCTGCATGGGCTGGTTTGCCAATTGGCTGGTGCATCGCTTCATCCGGGTGGGGGCGTCAGATGTGGGCGAGTTGGAGCGCATGGCGCAGGAGTTGCACGAGGCCGAGGAGACCCGCGATCAGGCGATCACCTATCTCCAGCAGCGCGAAGCGGAATTGACCAACCAACTGAGCCAAACCGAGGCGGAGCTTGCCGCCACGATGGAGGGCCTGCGCGAGGCGCGCTACGAGGCCGAACAGATGCGCGCCCATCTCGACAAGCTGAGCCGGGCTGCGAGCTGATCGCGGACACGCTACCAGGCCGGAGGCATATGCCGCATCATCACAGGTCCGGGGTATGCGCCTCGCCCCATTGGTGCAGCGCACCCATGACCGGGCCGAGTGCCTGACCGGCGTCGGTCAGCACATATTCCGAGCGCGGCGGATTCGCTGAATACGCTTGCCTCGTCAAAATTCCCGCGCCTTCCAGTTTTTTGAGCCTGTTCGAAAGCGTGTTCGGTGAGAGCCCGAGTATATCCTGCAAATCCTGAAATCGGCGCGGTCCTTCAAGGAAGAATTCCCGCAGGATGAGGATCGACCATTGGTCGCCCATGGCATTGGTGGCCCTTAGAATCGGGCAGTTGTCACGTCTGTTTGGTGTCATAGCGCAAAGTATAGCGAGAGAATTCAGAATGAGAATTGACTACCATAAATATAGTCACTATGAAATACATACTCAACATGGAGATTCCAATGCTGTCCGACATCTTTCTTGCCTATGTGCATGTCTTCTTCATCCTGCTCCCGGCGTTGGCCGTGGCGGTCGTGGCCCTCGGTGCGGCGCGCGCCGGGCTTGGCGGTGCTGCGCTGGCTCGGGCCGTGCTATGGCCGGTCGGTCTGTTGTCGCTTTGGGGTGCCGTCGCGATGGCGCTGTCGCGCTCGGGCGCGTTCATGGTTCCCGCGACGCTGACCGATCCTCCGATCGTTCTCTTTTCGATGTTTGCGGGTGCGCTGACGCTGTGGCTATTGGCAACGCGCACGCAGACCGGGCAGACCATCCTCGCGCAGACCGATCCCGGGCTGCTCATCGCCTTTCAGATCCCGCGGGTGATGGGGGCGATCTTTCTCGTCGGCTGGGTGGCAGGCGTCATCCCGTGGCAGTTCGCGCTGCTGGCGGGTCTGGGCGATATCTGGGCCGGGTATGAGGGATATCGGGCGTGGCAGGCCTGCGCCAAGGGCGCGCCCGATGCGCGTGCCAAGGTGATGCGCGCCAATATCGTGGGGCTGGGCGATTTCGTCGTCGCGGTTCTGGTCGGCATCACGACGTCGGAAGGCTTTGCCCATCTGATGGCGCAGGAGACGCCCAACATCATCAACCTGCATCCGCTGGCGATGTTTCCGGGCTATTTCGTGGCGATCTTTCTCGCCTTTCATTTCGTTTCTCTGAGCAAGCTGCGGTCCCCCTCCAGGTTTCCGGCAGCCGCCTGAGAAATGAAACCGCGCAAGGCGGCGCTGTTCCGCCTTGCGCGCGATGCTGTTCCGCGCCTCTCAGCCCTTGGCAAAATCCACGATGGCAGCGGTCAGGCAATCGAGGCTGTCCGTATGAGCCACGCTTTCGGGCAGGGCCGTCGTCATCAACGACAGTTCCGTGCACGCCACGAGCAGGTGATCGGCCCCCTCTGCGACAAGCGCCTCGGCCTGCGTCGCGAGGCGCGGGCCGAGCGTGGCGGTGGCCTCGCCTGCCTTGACCGCGCGGATGATCGCGAGCAAGCCGCTGTCGTCGGGCAGAAATACCGGGGTCAGGCCATGCGCGGCAAAGGGTGCCTCGAACACGCCCGCGAGCCGCGTCGCAGGTGAGGCGAGCATACCGACGCGCCGCGCGCCCTGCGTGGCAAGCGAGGCAGCTGTCACGTCCAGCATGTCGAGAAAGGGCAACGACGTCGCCCCTGCCACGGCAGGCGCGTAGTGATGCGCGGTGTTGCAGGGCATGGCGAGCGCCTGCGCGCCCGCCGCCTGCAGATCCCGCGCCATACGCGCGAGCGTCGGGCCGGGGTCTTCGCCGCCGCCCTCGATCAGCGCCTTGATCCGGCTCGGGACCTGCGGGTTCTGATGCACGATCAGCGGCACGTGATCGGCGTCGTCGCGCGCAGGCACGGCCGCCATGACCTTTTGCATCAAGAGAATGGTGGCCTCGGGGCCCATGCCCCCCAGAATGCCCACGGTTTTCATGCGGTCGTCTTACCCCGTCGATTGCGCGGCACCGGGAACCGGGCCGAGGCGGATATCTGCGCTGCGGGCATGCCCCTCCATCCGTTCCGCGCGGCTGAGGCTGGCGGTGACGCGCGCGAGATCCGGCAGCGCGCACTCGTCCACCTCCTGCCAGGTGACGGTCTTGAGAAACTTGTGCACCGATAGCCCCCCTGTGTAGCGCGCGGCCCCCGAGGTGGGCAAGACGTGGTTGGGCCCCGCCGCCTTGTCACCAAAGGCCACGGTGGTGTTCTCGCCCAGGAAAAGTGAGCCATAGGCGCGCAGGCGGTTGCGCCACCAGGGCAGATCACGGGCCTGCACGTGCAGGTGTTCCGGGGCCTTGGTGTCGGCATAGTGCGCCATCTCTTCCGCACTGTCGCAGAGCACCACTTCGGCCAGATCGCGCCATGCGGTGGCGGCGGCGGTGCGGTTGGGCTCGGGCAGGGCCGCGATCAGTGCGGGCACGCGGGCGATCACCGCCTCGGCCAAGCGCTTGTGCGTGGTGGCGAGCCAGACCGGCGAGTTCGCCCCGTGCTCTGCTTGTCCCACCAGATCAGCGGCGACGGTGTCGGGACAGGCGGTGTCATCGGCAAGGATCAGGCTGTCGGTCGGGCCTGCGAACATGTCGATCCCGATGGGGCCGAAAAGCTGCCGCTTGGCCTCGGCCACATAGGCATTGCCGGGGCCGACCAGGATATCGGCAGGCGGCGCGCCGAAGAGGCCAAACCCCATCGCGGCAATGCCCTGCACCCCGCCGATGGTCAGGATGCGCGTCGCCCCGGCGAGGTCCATTGCAAAGAGCATCGCATCGGGAACAGGGCCGCTGCCACAGGGTGGCGAACAGGCGGTGATGTCGGGCACGCCTGCCTCACGCGCCGTGGCGATCGACATCAGCGCCGACGCGATATGGCTATAGCGCCCGCCCGGTATGTAGCAACCCGCCGCCTGCAACGGGATCTGACGCTGTCCGGCCCGCAGACCGGGGCGCAGTTCTATCTCCATATCCTGCGCCGTGGCGCGCTGCGCGGCGGCAAAGCGCGAGATATTGTCATGCGCCCATGCGATATCGTCCTTGAGCGATTGCGGCACGCGGGCGCAAGCGGCCTTGATCTCGGCGCGGCTGACGGTGATCTCGCCCTGCCAGCCATCGAGTTGCCGCGCATATTCCAGCGCCACCTGCGCGCCGCCCGCGCGCAGCCGCGCCAGCATGATCTGCACCGTGTCGGTGACGTCATGGGCGGTCTGCGGTGGCTCTCCGGGGGCGGTTTTGAGCTGGGTGAAGGGCATGGTGCGGGTCTCCTTTGCCTCTATTGATTGGGGCGTCGTGACCCATTGGGCAAGGGAATAGCCGGTCCGGTGGCGGGGTTTTTCCAGCTGCTGAAAGCGGGTTTCGGAATATCCGAAGGCGCGGCCGTCTCCGCCACCGAACGATCTAGAGATTTGCAGCCAGGCCCTTGGCGCAGGTCTGGATCAGGTCGAGCGTGCCGTCGAAATCACGGGTGTAATAGGGGTCGGGCACATGATCCGCGTCCCGGTCGGGCGCGTAATCGGTGAACAGCCGTACCGGCGTGGTATTGCCCGCAGGTCGCAGCGCGTCGATGGCCGCGAGGTTCTTTGCATCCATCGCGACAATGAGGTCGAAGCGGGTGAAGTCTTCTGCCTCGAACTGGCGCGCGCGCAGGTCCGAGATGTCGAGACCACGGGCGCGGGCGGCGTCCTGCATCGGGCCATAGGGTGGATCGCCGATATTCCAGCCGCTGGTGCCCGCGCTGTCGGTCCGGGCCTTTGGGGCGAGGCTGCGGAACACCCCTTCGGCGGCGGGCGAGCGGCAGATATTGCCGAGGCAGACAAAGAGGATTCGGGTGGTCATGGCGCGTCCTTTCCGGCAGAGATTAGAACAGGAGGGCGCGATGCAAAAGATCGTCATACTGACTGGCGCCGGGATTTCGGCGGAAAGTGGGCTTGGCACGTTTCGCGATGTCGGCGGGATCTGGCAACGCTACCGGATCGAGGATGTCGCCACGCCCGAGGCCTTTGCTCGCGATGCCGATCTGGTGCACGGGTTCTACAACGCACGCCGTGTGCAGGCGGCGGAGGCGCGGCCCAATGCGGCGCATCGCGCGCTGGCGCGGTTGCAGGCCGAGCATGCGGGCGAGGTGGTGATCGTGACGCAGAATGTGGACGGGCTGCACGAGGCAGGCGGCGCGCGCGATGTGATCCATATGCACGGTGAACTGGCCCGCGCGCTTTGTGCCGCCTGTGGCGGTCGCTGGGAGGCCGCTGCGCAGATGAGCGTGCGGGATGCCTGTCCGGATTGCGGTGCCTGCGCCTGCCGTCCGGACGTCGTCTGGTTCGGCGAGATGCCCTACAGGATGGAGGAAATCCTGTCGCATCTGGCGGGGGCGGATATCTTTGCGGCGATCGGCACGTCGGGGCAGGTTTATCCGGCGGCGGGGTTTGCACAGGAGGCGGCACTGGCGGGGGCGCGGTGCGTGGAGATCAATCTGGAGCCATCGGCGGTGGCCGGTGATTTTGACGAGGTCCGACAGGGGCGTGCCTCGGAGGTGGTGCCGCTCTGGGTCGCGGAAATCCTGGGCGGATAGGTGAGTTTTGGCCTAAACCCGACATAAGCACCACCCGCGCGAAATGCACCGAAGGTGCCGCGCGAGCGCCGGGCCGTCCCGCGGCCTGGCGATATGATAGGGCGCGCAACGTGTTGAGGTTACAATGACTTGGCTAGCATAAAGCACCCGCCACGACCGTTGCATCGCCAGTCCCCGGCCCTGCGCTCGCGCGGCACCTTCTGGCGGGGTGCTATGACTGCTCCAGGCCAAGCCCACCCCCTATCGGGGCACCTCCAAGGTGCCCCGACCACTACCCAAAAATCAGTTGCCGTGACCGTGACCCTCTTTCGGCATGCGCTCCAGATCGACGGGAATGTCGAGCGTGATCTCGCCGGAGGTCTCGAAGACGAGGGTTAGCGGAATGGTCTTGCCCTGCTCGAATGACTCGGTCAGCCCCATGAACATCACATGATGCCCGCCGCGCTGGAGAAACAACGTCTCCCCCGCGCCGAGTTCGAACCCCTCCTCGACATGCACCATCTTCATCACGCCGCCCTCTTCGCGGTGGGTGTGCAGTTCCACCTTCTTGGCAGCAGTGGATTTGACGGCGATCAGGCGGTCCGGCGCATCACCGATATTCTCGATCAGCATGAAGGCCGCGCCGGTCTTGGCCATCGGGCTGGCGCTGCGCGCATAGGTGTCGAGGACGTGGATTTCCTGCGCCATGGCTGGGGCGGCAAGGGTGAGGCCCGCGAGGGCGGCGAAAAGCGTGGATTTGAGGGACATGGCGTCGCTCCTTTTGGTCTGAATGTAAGGGGGTTTGGAAGGTCAGACCGAGACGGGCGGTGCCCGCGCCAGCGGCGCGGGGCGCGCGAGGCTCGCCTCGTGGCGGGCACCGGCGAAGGTTTGGCGGGCCGTTGCAGCCAGATCACGTGGCAAGGGCAATGGCGGGCGGGCTGCATCCGCATAGAACGCGAGCAGGCAATCCGGGCAGACATGCGGCGGTGTCGCGGGCTGGCCCTTGGCGTCCACGAGCACGGTACGGGTGCCCTCGCCGGTGCAAAGCACCATCTGACCCACCGGCTGCGCCGCGCCGCGCGCCACGGCGAGGCTGACGCTGGTCAGCGCCAGAAAGAGACAAAGCCCAAGGGCGGTTATGCTGCGCAGGATCGTCATTGCCCGCAGGTATAGGCGGGCATGCGCACACAGGACAAGCGACAAAACGTACCGGGCCCGTGAAACGCAAACAGCCCCGCCAAAGGGGCGGGGCCGTGCGTGATTAACACAATCGGGGTATCAGGCGCTGGCGGCCTGCGCCTTGGCGATCTCTTTCTTCACCTTGAGGGCCGACGGCGACAGTTCGTCGTCCTTGGCCTTGGCGAGAAAGGCGTCGAGCCCGCCCCGGTGATCGACGCTGCGCAGCGCGTGGGCCGAGATCCGCAGCTTGATGCCACGGTTCAGGGTTTCCGACTGCAGCGTCACATCGTTGAGGTTCGGCAGATACCGACGCTTGGTCTTGTTATTGGCATGGCTGGAGTTATTGCCAACCATCGGGCCTTTTCCGGTCAGTTCGCAGCGGCGCGACATGGGGTCATCCTCGTTCTTGTTGAGGGCGCGGTCTGGCCCTGCTTAACACAAACGGGCACCGCCACCGGCAGCGCCCCGAATTCCGTCTGGGGTCTTTAGGCCCAATGCGCAGGGGCGTCAAGGGATTCGAGCGGGAAAAAGGCGGGTTGGTTTGCAAGAGGGCTGTGGTAGGGCTTGGGGCCAGTGGTCGGGGGTGCAACTGGCCTGAGGCTGTCGTTGTCGCATCCCGCGCGATACGCACCGAAGGTGCCGCGCGATCGTCATGCCAGAGGCATGCCTCCAGCATGACGCCGTCCCGCGGCCTGGCGATTTGATAGGGCGCGCAACGTGTCGGGGTTACAATGACTTAGCTGGCATAAAGAACCCGCCACAACCGTTGCATCGCCAGTCCCCGACCCTGCGATCACGCGGCACCTTCTGGCGGGGCGCTATGTCCGCTCAAGGCCCCCCGCAGACCGTCATTTCAATTCCTCCGAAGGCTGCTAGGATCGCGACGAGTCGAAAGGGAGAGCATGATGCAGATCGTCCGAACGCAAGACGTCAGGAGCAAGCTGGCCGATGCCGCCTATTTTACCGGCCGGGTCTGGCAGGAGCCCGTGGTCGAGGCGCCGGAGCCTGCGCGCGTGCGGGCCCTGCGCGTCACATTCGAGCCGGGCGCGCGCACCGCGTGGCATACGCATCCCCTCGGCCAGACGCTGCACGTGATCTCGGGGGTGGGCCTCATCGGCACACGGGACGGCACGGTGGAGGAAATCCGCGCCGGTGATACGGTCTGGATTCCGCCCAATGAAGAGCATTGGCACGGGGCCACGCCTGACCGCATGATGTGCCATATGGCGATCCAGGAAGCGCAGGACGGGCGCGTGGCGGACTGGCTCGAACAGGTGAGTGATGCGGATTATGTCGGCAGCTAAAGGCCGCGTCAGCCGCGTGCAACGTCCAGAAACCGCGCGATTTCCGCGTCGGTGATCGACCAGTCGCAGACAAAGCGCGCCAGCAGCGGCTCCTCCGCCGGGCCCTGGTCGAGCGGACCTTCGTAAAGCGCATAGCTTGCGCCTGCCGCCTTCAGCCGCTGATGGGTGGCGCGCGGCAAACGGGCGAAGATCATATTGACCTGCGGTTCAAACGTGATCTCGACCTGCGGCAGGCCGCGCAACCCCTGCACCAGCTTGGCCGCTTGCGCATTGGCCATTTGTGCGGTGGTCAGCCATAGATCATCCGCCAGATAGCCCAGCATCTGCGCCGAGAGATAGCGGTGCTTGGAGAAGAGATGCGCCGAGCGTTTGCGGCGCAACTCGAATTCCCAGGCATTCTCGGCGTTGAAGAAGATCACCGCCTCGACCCCGAGACAGCCATTCTTGGTGCCGCCCATCGACACCGCGTCGATGCCCGCCTGCCATGTCATCTCGGCGGGGCTGCACCCGAGTGCCGCCACCGCATTGGCAAAGCGCGCGCCGTCGAGATAGCAGGGCAGGCCATGATCGCGCGCCACTTGGGCGAGCGCGGTGATTTCCGCGCAACTATAGATGCGCCCGCGCTCGGTCGCCTGGGTGAGCGCCAGTGGCCCGTGCTGCGGGTTGTGCACGTCGCCCGCGGGCCAGGCGCTGATGGCGGTCTGCAATTCATCCGGCGTCATCTTGTCGGCCTCGCCCACAAGGCTGAGCTTTGCGCCGCCGGTAAAGAACTCGGGCGCGTTGCACTCATCCGTGTGGACATGGGCCAGCGGCGTGCAGAACACCGTCTGCCACGGCTGCGACAGGGTGGCGAGCGCCAGCGCATTGGCCGCCGTGCCGGTGGCCACCAGATAGACGCTGGCCTGCGGTGCCTCAAAGAGCGCGCGCAGCCGGTCGCGGACGCGGCTCATCAGCGCCTCGTCGCCATAGGACGGCATATGCCCGGCATTGGCCTCGCTCATCGCCTGCATGACGGCGGGAAGGGCCGGGCCGGAATTGTCGGAGGCGAGTTGCATCAGGTGGGCTCCTCTATGATATACTCGTCCCAGTCATCCTCGGGCACGTCGAACTCAGGGATCGTGCGGTGCTGCATCGAGACGCCGGCGTCATGCACGCTCTGCGGATCGCCGGAAATCAGCGGATGCCAATCGTATAGCGGCTTGCCCTCGTAAAGCAGCTTATAGGCGCAGGTTTCGGGCAGCCAGTAGGCGTGGCGCTCGATCGTGTGCGGTTTGAGCGAGATGCATTCCGGCACGAATTGCTGGCGGATGGCATATTGCCCGCAGCGGCAGGTGGTATCGTCGAACAGGCGACAGGCGACGCGGGTCAATTCCACCTCGCCGGTCTCATCATCCTCCAGCTTGTTGAGGCAGCATTTGCCACAGCCGTCGCAGAGCGCCTCCCATTCCTTTTGCGTCATCCGGTCGAGGCGGGTGGTCTCCCAGAAACGCGGGCGCAATCCGCTGCGGTCGATGGGATCGCTCATAGCGCGGCCAGTATGCTGCGTGCGCGGGCGCAATCGGCATCCATCTGCGCGATGAAGGAGTCGAGACCGTCAAAGGTTTCCTCGGGGCGCAGGTAATCGACCAGCGCGACCGAAAGCGGCGCGTCGTAGAGATCGCCCGAGAAGTCGAAGATGAAGGTTTCCAGATTGGGCACCTCTCCCTGAAACATCGGCCGCAGCCCAAGCGAGGCGGCACCGTGATACTGCCCCTTATGCGGCCCGTCGAGCACATCGACGAGCACTGCATAGACGCCGAATTTCGGCGGGTGCAGCCCTTCGATGGACATGTTGGCGGTCGGATAGCCAAGCGTCCGGCCACGCTGTTCGCCGCCCACCACCGGCCCGTCGATGCGGTGCCAATGGCCCAGCATGGCGGCTGCGGCGCGCGGGTCGCCGTCGCTGAGCGCGCGGCGGATGGCGGTGGAAGAGACCTGACCGGCGTCACCTTCGAGCAATTGCGCGATGGTCACGCCAAAGCCCATCTCCGCGCCGAACGCCTGCAAATCGGCGGCATTGCCCGCGCGCCCCTTGCCAAAGCAGAAATCCGCGCCGACCACGACATGCGCAAGGCCCAGCCCGTCGCGGATCACGTTCTGCGCGAATTCCCGGGGGCTAAGCGACGCGAGCGCGGCGTTGAAATTGATCTCATAAAGCCGCTCGACGCCGAGTTTCTCCAGCCGGTGCGCGCGCGCCTCGCGGCCCATCAGCCGGAAGGGTGGGGCATCGGGCGCGAAATATTCACGCGGATGCGGCTCGAATGTCAGGATGCCCAGGGGCGCGCCGCTGCGTGCGCCCGCTGCGCGCGCCTGATCTATCACCGACAGGTGGCCGATATGGACGCCATCGAAATTGCCGATGGCGACTGAGGCCCCGCGATCGGCCTCGGTGACATAGGTGTAATCCCGGATGATACGCATGGGGCATGGCCTAGCGCCGCGCGGCGGCTTGCGCAAGGGCGATCAGGCGGGACGGCGGGCAAGGGCCGCTGTCACATAAACCAGCATCAGAAGCACCGCCGCGCCGGTCACGAACAGCGCCAGTGCGGCCATCAACGGGGCCAGCGGCAGGAGCGAGGCGACGGGGTCGGGCAGGGTGCCCGTGGCCAGCGTCCAGCCCAGCGTCACTGCGAACCAGCCGAGGATCATCACCGCCGCCGTGCCAAGCGTCGTGCGCAGCCCCGCGCGGCGCACCCGCAGGCCCCGGCGCAGGGTGGTGACGGGCTGTGCGAGGTCGCGCCCGATGGCCAGCAGCGCAGGCACCACCAGCAGCACCAAGAGCATGCCGAAGCCCAGGCCGTAAACCAGCGTGATCACCGTGGGTTTGAGGAATTGCGCCTGCGTGGAGCGCTCGAACAGCAGCGGCGCGAGGCCCAGTACGGTGGTCAGCGTCGTCAGAAGCACGGGGCGCAAGCGGTCGCATGTGCCCTCGATGATCGCGGGGATCAGCCCGCGTGTCTCGGCATGCTCGTCGATCGAGGTCACCAGAACGATGGAATCGTTGATGATGATCCCGGTCATGCCCAGCAGGCCCACAACGGTGAACATCGACAGCGGCACATCCCATTGCGCATGGCCCCAGATCGTGCCGACAAGGCCGAAGGGGATGATCGCCATCACCACCATCGGCCGGGTCCAGCTGGCAAAGACCAGCGACAACACGAGGTAGATGCCCAGAAGCGTCATGATCAGCCCCATGCGGGCGTCGGCCATGAACTCGTCCTCTTGCTCAGACAGCCCCGCCAGACGATATTCGACCTGATGGGTGGCGGCGATCTCGGGCAGAATTTCGGCCTCCAGGGCGCGGCTGATCTCGGCGGCGCGGGCCGGGTCGTCCTCGGAGATATCGCCGGTCACGTTGATCAGGCGCAGCCCGTTCTCGCGGCGCACGGTGGCAAAGCCGGTGCGCTCGGTCACGCTGACCACATCCGCGAGCGGCACATATTGGCCCGAGGGCGCACGCAATTGCATGGTATCTAGGAAATCGGCTGTGAGCTCGCCCCGTGGCAGTTCAACCCGCACCTCGGCAGAGCGCGGCCCGTCGGGATAGGTCGCAGCCTCGATCCCGTTCACGCGGTGGCGCAGGATGCGGCCCAGATCGTCGATGGTAAAGCCCATGGCCGAACCCTGCGGGGTGAGATCGAGGATCAGTTCGGACTTGTCATAGGCGAGGTTGTCTTCGAGCGCCGAGACCTCGGGATAGCGCGCGAGCGCGGATTTGAGGGCTTCGGCAGCAGTCTTGAGATCCTCTGCCGTGGCCCCGTGCAGTTCCACGTCAAGCGCATCGCCGCCCGGCCCCGAGCGGCTGCCGCGAAAGCTGAGCGTTTCCGTGAGCGGCAGTTGGGTGACCTTTTCCTGAAGGTCAGCGACGAATGCAAAGCTGGAATAGGGGCGCAGGTCCGGATCAATGAGCTCTATGGAAATGCCGCCCAGAAGGTCCGCATCCTTGGTGTCCGCGCCCGACAGACCGCGCCCCGAGGTGCCGCCCGCCTGGGCGATCACGTAGCTGAGCGGATTGGCCCCATAGCGCTCCTCATATTCCGCACCAAGCGCCTCGGTCGCGCGCTGCATCTCGCGCATCTGCGCCAGCGTGTCGGCGCGGCTGGCCCCTGGCGCCATGGCGAAATTGCCCGACACGCTGCCGCGTTCGGGGGCGTTGAAGAACCGCCACGTCACATCGCCCTGCAAAAAGCTGCCGATCTGCGTGGCGAGCAGCAGCACCGCACCCGCAAGCACCGCGTAGCGCGCCCGGATCAGCAGGCCCAAAGCCGGGCGAAAACCCCGCTCACGCACCCATCTAAAGCCCCGGTTCACCACCCGGCTGGGCAGGTCGTACCAATGCGCCTTGGCCGAATGCGCAAGCGCGTGCGCCATGTGATTGGGCAGGATCAGAAAGCATTCCACAAGGCTCGCCGCCAGCACGGCAATCACGGTGAAGGGAATGTCATAGATTAGATCCCCGAACCGCCCGCCGATCACCGCGAGGCCGAAAAAGGCAATGAGCGTGGTCAGCGTGGCCGAAAAGACCGGCAACGCCATGCGCCCGGCGGCGCGTTCGGCGGCGACCATCGGCGGCTCGCCATAGCGGCGGTGACGCGCGTCGGCATGCTCGCCCACCACGATGGCGTCATCCACCACGATGCCGAGGGTGATGATGATCGCGAAGAGCGAGATCATGTTGAGCGTCAGCCCGGCGGCATACATGATCGCCACCGCCGCCAGCATCGCCACCGGAATGCCCGCCGCCACCCAGAAGGCAGTGCGCGCGTTGAGAAACAGAAAGAGCAGCCCAACCACGAGCGCAAGCCCGGTCAGAGCATTATCGAGCAGCATGTCGAGACGGCCTGATATGGCCTCGGACCGGGTGCGGATAAGGTCGACCGAGACGCCCTCGGGCAGGGTTTGCAGCATGGTGCCCGCCACCTCGCGCACCTGTGCCTCGATGTCGAGCGCGTCGCCCTTGGCCGAGCGGGCCACGCTGACCGAGATGGCAGGCCGGTCGCCCACGAAATAGGCCACGTCGCGCGCCGTCCCGGCCACCCGGATATGTGCCACGTCGCCGATGGTGAGGGCGGTGCCGTCGCGCTCCATCCGAAGCGGGATGTCGGCGATCTCGGCGGGGCTGCGTTTTGCCGTGCCGGTGCGCACGCGGGTGTTGGCCCCTTTCATGTCGCCCGCCGGGTCGCTGGTGATCTCGGCGGCGATGGCGCTTGCGATCTCCTCCATCGTGATGCGATGCGCGATCAGGTTGGAACCTGGCACCTCGACCACCGTTTCGGGCGCGGCGACACCTTCGATCGTGGTCCGGGTGACGCCCGCATCGAATAGGCGGGTGACGAATTCGTCGGCGATCCGCGCCAGTTGCTCGGTGCCCACCGGGCCGGTGATCACCACGTCCGTCACGCTGTCGCGCCATGCGCCGCGCCGCACCACCGGCTCGTCGGCCTCGTCGGGCAGGGTGGTGATCTGGTCAAGTGCGGCCTGCACCTCGTCGGCGGCGCGGCCCATGTCCCAGTCGGGCTCGAACTCCAGCGTGACCGAAGCGCTGTTCTCGCGGCTCGATGCGCGCGAGCTTTCGACGCCTTCGACCGCCAGCAGGGCGGGTTCGATGATCTGGACGATGGCGTTATCGACATCCTCGGCGCTGGCCCCGTCCCAGGTGACCGAGACGGAAACGTTGTCGATGATGATGTCGGGAAAGAACTGCGCGCGCATGCGCGGCATTGCCATCAGGCCAAGCGCGATCAGCAGCACCAATAGCAGGTTGGCTGCCGTGCGGTGCCGGGTGAACCATGAGATGACGCCGCGCATCGGCCTCAGCCCCCCATCCGGCGTTCGAGCCGTTCGACGGTCTGTGCGGGCACCTCCGGGCGCTCAAGCTCTGCCAGCAGGCGGGCGCGCATCGGCTCTGGCATGGCGCGGTCGCCCTCGACATAGGCGCGCAGCCGGGCGCGGCGGTCGGGGCTGAGGCTCAGCGTCGCCCCGGCATTGGCCTCGGGGCTCAGGCGGCGCACCTTGATGCCGGGGCCAAGGACCGGGCTGCGTTCGCTGACCACCTCGCGGCCCGATAGCTCCGCGCCGCGCACGAGGATATCATTGTCCTGACGGCGCAGCAGGGTGACGGGCAGGCTCTCAAGCCGCTCATCTGCCCCAAGCGCCAGCACCGTGCCATCCGGCCCAAGCGCGGTGGCGGGCAGGCGGATCACTGCGTCGAGCGGCGGCTCCTCGACCGTGACGGCGACGAAATCGCCGGGTTTCATGGCCGGGGCCTCGCTGAGCGTGGCAAAGAGCATGCGGCCGCTTTCGCCCTCGGCGAGGCTGGCGGATTGCCGGGTGATCTGCCCGGTCGCGGTCAGGTCGAGCCCGCCGGTATCCAGCGTCACGGTCACGGGCGCAGGCAGAAGCGTGCCGTCCTGACCCAACAGCCGGGCATATTGCGAGGTGGAGACGCGGAACGCCACCTCGAGCGCCGTGCCATCGACCAGCGTGGCCATCTGTTCATTGGCCGTCACCAGCCGCCCCTCGATCACGGTCACATCGCTGAGCGTGCCGGAAAACCCGGCAGTGATGCGGGTTTCCGCCAGACGCCGCTCGGCCTCCGAGAGGGCCAGTTCGGCACGGGCGGCGGCGGTCTTGGCCTGATCGACGCGCGCCTCCGCGAGGGCCAGCGCCTGACGGCTGGCAAGCACCGCCTGCCGCGCCTGCACGACGTTGTATTCGGCGGTTTCCACCGCCGTCAGGGTGCCGACGCCGCGATCCTCAAGGTCGCGTTGACGGGCCAGCGCCCGGTCCTGAATTTTGGCCTGATCGCGCCGCGCGGCCAGCTCGTCCTTTGCGAGGTCGAGCGCACGTGCCGCCTCGCGCTCTTCGGCGCGGGCGTCGTCAAGATCGGTGCGCGCGCGGCTGACGGCGGTCTCGGAATCGGCAGGGTCGATCCGCGCCAGGAACTGCCCGGTCTGCACCGCGCCGCCCTCGACGAAATCAGGCGAAAGCTCGGTGAGGATGCCGGTCACCTGCGCGCGGATTTCCAGCGTGCGGCGGCTCTCGATCTGGCCAAAGGCGGTGAGGACGGGGGCGATCCGGGCCTCTTCGGCGGTCACCGTGCGCACGGCAAAGACGCGCTCGCGGCGCTCGGGTGCGCGCGGCTCCTGGGCCATGCGCTCCTGCACGGCGCTGACCACGATCTGACCGGCATAGGCCAGCAGACCCAGGGTCAGTGACAGAAGGAAGAGACCGAAAAGCCCCTGACGCAGAAACCGCATGGCATGCCACTCTCAAATAACCGGCCCGACTGGCTGGCGGATGGACTACATTTAACCGCGACGGGCCAAATGCCAAGTCACGGGAGGGTTATACGCGGGGCGCACTCATTTCCGGCGCTGATGCTCGTCGAGCCGTGGCGTGATCTCGACAAAGTTGCAGGGGCGGTGGCGGTAGTCCAGTTGAAAGCTCAGGATCTCGTCCCAGGCGTCCTTGCAGGCACCGGGGCTGCCGGGCAGGGCAAAGAGATATGTTCCGCCCGCGACGCCGCCCGTGGCGCGGCTCTGGATCGCCGAGGTGCCGATCTTTTGCATCGAGACCATGGTGAAAACCGTCCCGAACGCGTCGATCTCTTTCTCATAGACATCGCGATGCGCCTCGACCGTCACGTCGCGCCCCGTAAGGCCGGTGCCGCCGGTCGAGATCACCACGTCCACCTCCGGGCTTGCCACCCATTCGCGCAGCTGATCGGCGATCTGGTCGCGCTCGTCGCGCACGATCATCCGGTCGGCAAGGATATGGCCCGCCGCCTCAAGCCGCTTGACCAGCGTGTCGCCCGAGCGGTCATCGGCCATATCGCGGGTGTCCGACACGGTGAGAACGGCGATCCGGACGGGGATGAAATCCTTGGTATTGTCAATGCGGGACATGGGGGGTCAGCTCCGGGACATGAGGGCGAGACGGGCGGCCAGCGTGGTGAAGATCGCGGCCGAGGCATAGCCCAGCCCGCGATTGAACCGCGCCGAGGTGGCAAGGCGGCGGCCGACACCGCCTGCAAAGACGCCGACCGCGCCGTTGATGAAAAACCCGCCGACCGCCAGCACGAGGCCGTAGATCAGGAATTGCGGCAGGATGGCACGGGCGGGGTCGATGAATTGCGGCACGAAGGCCAGCACGAAGAGGATCACCTTGGGATTCAGCAGGTTCACCAGCATGCCCTCGCGAAAGGCGCGGGCGGCGCCGAGATGTGGCGCATCAGGGCGCATCGGCCCCTGCCGCAGCGCGCCCCTTGCCAGCCACAGCAGGTAGCCCACGCCAAGCCAGCGGATCACGTCGAGCGCCAGCGGCAGGGCGGCGATCAGGGCGGCAAGACCAAGCCCTGCCAGCGTGACATGTACGATACCGCCTGTCGAGATGCCCGCACTTGCGGCGATGGCGGGGCGCGGGCCCGCCCGCAACCCGAGCCCGAGGCAGAACATCATGTCCGCCCCCGGCGTCAGGTTTAGTGCGAGGGCTGCGGGAATAAACGCCAGCAGTGTCAGCGGATCGACGATCATGCCCGCCCCGCAAGCCGCGCCTTGAGCGCCAGCAGATCGGCCCAGGCCTCGCGCTTGGCCGAAGGGGTGCGCAGCAGGTAGGCCGGGTGGAACATCGGCAGGGCGGGTTTGCCATAGGCTTCGGTCCATTGTCCGCGCAGCCGGGTGATGCCGCGCTTGCCCAGCCCCGCCTCGCAACTGATATTGCCCATCAGCACGATCATCTCGGGGTCGGCCAGTTCCACATGGCGGGCCATGAACGGGCGCATCATGGCGATCTCGTCGGCATTCGGGTCGCGGTTCTGCGGCGGCCGCCAGGGCAGGATATTGGAGATATAAAGCGCGGCCTCGGGCGTCTCGGACCCGCGCGACAGGCCAATGGCGTCGAACATCCGGTCGAGCAACTGCCCGGCACGTCCCACGAACGGTTTGCCCTGGATATCCTCGTCGCGGCCCGGCGCCTCGCCGATGATCATCAGTCGTGCGGCGGGGTGGCCGTCACAGAACACCAGATTGCGCGCGCCGCGCCGCAGATCGCAATGCGGATAGGCGGCAAGTGCCGCGCGCAGCGCGTCGAGTGTGGGCGCCACCGCTGCGGCGGCTGTCGCCGCCGCCAACGGGTCGGCCTCGGCCTTTGCCGCGGGGCTCACGGGCGTGGCCGTTGCGGTGTCCGGCTTGGCGGCAGGTTTCGCAGATTTCTCGGGCAGCTCATAACGATTGACCGGCGCATCGCCGATCGCCTCGGTCGCGCCAAGCTCGATTTGCCAGGCAAGGCTGGCAAGGGCTGTCTCGGGGGGGAGGGGCGATTCCATGGACGCGAGGCTATCCCGCGCGGGCGCGGTGGAAAAGGGGCGATGATCGTTGCGGTTCCCACGCTGCGAATTTCGAGTATGTCTGGAAACGTAAAGCGGCACTGTGTCGTCAATCCCCGCCTTGCCCCGAACGGGCCGGGGTCTTACAAGGCAAGAAACCGGTCGGAGGACAGCATGACATTTCCGCACGCGCATCTCTTGGGGATCGAGCCGCTGTCGCAAGGGGATATCACCGCGATCCTTGATCTGGCTGAAGAGTACGTCACGCTCAACCGCAGCGATGCCAAGCATGCCGACGCGCTCGTGGGTCTCACGCAGATCAACATGTTTTTCGAAAACTCCACCCGCACGCAGGCCAGTTTCGAGCTGGCGGGCAAGCGGCTGGGCGCGGACGTGATGAACATGGCGATGCAGGCCAGTTCCATCAAGAAGGGCGAGACGCTGATCGACACGGCGATGACGCTGAACGCGATGCATCCCGATCTGCTGGTGGTGCGGCATCCGCAATCCGGCGCAGTGGACCTTCTGGCTCAGAAGGTGCGCTGCGCGGTCTTGAACGCGGGCGACGGGCGGCACGAGCATCCCACACAGGCGCTCTTGGATGCGCTGACGATCCGGCGCGCCAAGGGACGGCTGCACCGGCTGAGCATCGCGATTTGCGGGGATATCGCGCATAGCCGCGTCGCGCGCTCGAACATCATCCTTCTGGGCAAGATGGAGAACCGCGTGCGCCTCATTGGCCCACCGACGCTGATGCCCACCGGGATCGCGGAGTTCGGGGTCGAGGTCTTTGACGACATGCGCGCAGGCCTTGAAGGCGTCGACGTGGTGATGATGCTGCGGCTTCAGCGCGAGCGGATGGACGGTGGCTTCATCCCGTCCGAGCGTGAATATTACCACCGCTTCGGGCTCGATGCCGAGAAGCTGGCCTATGCCAAAGAGGATGCCATCGTGATGCATCCCGGCCCGATGAACCGGGGCGTCGAGATCGACGGCGAGATTGCCGACGATATCAACCGCTCGGTGATTCAGGATCAGGTCGAGATGGGCGTCGCGGTGCGCATGGCGGCGATGGACCTTCTGGCGCAGGGCCTGCGGGCGCGGCGCGCGGCATGAGCACGGTGCTCGATATCCCCGCGCAGGAGGCGCATGTGGTGCGGGTCTTCTCCGTGGTCGAGGAGGCGGGCGCGCCTCTGGAGGATGCCGCGGTGCTGGAGGCTCTGGGCACCGAGGGCAAGCTGCGCTCAGAGGAGATCGAGCTGTTCGACCTGACCGATCTTCAGGACATGTCGCTGTCGGCCTATCTGACCGAGGGACACGGCATCGCCGAGGCTGACCTCAAGGATATGCGCGGGCAGCTCGATGGGCTGAAAGGCCGCGTGCTGATCCTGCCCTCGCGGGCCTTTCAGGGGCAGGCGATGAAGATGCGCGTGGGCGGCGCTCTGCGTCTCGTGGGCCGGTTCGAGGAAGACGTGACCCCGGTCAGCTTCGACCCGCTTCCGGCGGGCGGCGCGCATGGCACGGTGGCGGGCACGGGCGCGCCAAGCGAGACCCCGCGCGGCATGCGCCGGGCGGCGCTGGCGCTGGTCGCGTTGCTGATCGCGGTAGCCGTGCTGGTGCTCGTGCTGATGGGGGGATCATGAGCGAGGGGCTCATTCATTCCATGACGCCGACCACGGCCCTGGCCGAGGGCGAGCAGGTGCTGCACAGCTTTCATCCCGACCGCGCGACCTATTGGCGCGATCATGCGTGGCTGGCGGCGGGGGCCATGGCGTTGGGCATGGCCGTGCTCTGGGCCGTCGGCAATCCGCATGCCTGGACCGGGGCGGTCGGCGGGCTGGCCGCCATCGCCGTGCGGGCGGGTTACGTGGCCTCGGACGAGCTCAAGGCGCGGTGGGACCTGACAGATCATCGCCTCCTTGGCCCGCAGACGCGCGCGGTGCGGCTGGCCGAGATCAAGACCGTTCGGGGGCTGGGCAGCGCCGTGCAGGTGGTCACCGCCGCCGGGGACAAGCACCTGATCAAGTATCAGGCTGATCGCGCGGGCACCGAGGCGCGCCTTCGCGCCGCCGCCGGTCTGAAGGAGGGCTGAGCGATGCAGGAACCGAAAGATCCGCGCATGTCCGGCAAGATCGCCATGCTGGCGCTGCTGGTAATCGTGGCGCTGACGGTGGTGATGGTATGGGTGGCGGAATGAGTGAACTGGGCAGACTGAACAGGGTTGAATTGCGCGACATTTGGCAATCGGAGGCGCAGGACTTCACCCCGTGGCTCGCGCGTGAAGACAATCTCGCGCTCTTGGGGGAAACCCTCGGGATCGACCTTGAGCTAGAGGCGGTCGAGCAGAATGTCGGGCCGTTTCGCGCCGATATCCTGTGCAAGAACACGCTCTCGGACCGCTGGGTTCTGGTGGAAAACCAACTTGAGCGGACCGATCACACGCACCTGGGACAGTTGATGACCTACGCGGCAGGGCTGGATGCGGTTACGATTGTCTGGATTGCGGCGCGGGTGGCTGATGAGCACCGGGCGGCCATGGACTGGCTCAACGAGCTCACTGATACCGAAGTGCGGTTCTTTGCGCTGGAGGTGGAGCTCTGGCGCATCGGCGACAGCCCGGCCGCGCCCAAGTTCAACGTCGTTAGCAAGCCGAACGACTGGTCACGGAACACTGCCGCTGCGAAAAGAACCGTCGAAGATACCCTGACCCCCACGCGCGCCTTGCAGCAACGCTACTGGAACGGCGTGCAAGCGCTATTAGCGCAGAATGGCGGGCCGATGCGCCCGGTATCCGCACCTGCGCAGTCCTGGCTGTCACATGGAATCGGTAAGACGGGCGTTGGTTTGAATATGGCGATGAACACGCGAGAAAACTGGGTGCGGGTCGAGATCTATCTGGCAGGAAAGTGGGCCAAGCAGGATTTCGCGGTACTTGAAGCACGAAAACCGGAACTGGACACCGCTTTCGGCTCGGCTCTCGAATGGCAAGGTTTGCCGGAAAAGCAAGACGCCCGGATTTGCCATCTCCTGAAAGCAGATATCGCGAATGAAGCGGATTGGCCGCGTCAGCATGAATGGCTGGTTCGGAATGCTGTTCGCATGCGCGAGGTATTTCATCCGCATGTGACACGGTTAGACAGGCGTGATGTTCGTGAGGATGATTGAATGACTACAACCCTTTTCACCAATGCCCGCCTGATCGACCCCGAGGCGGGCACCGATGCGCCGGGCTGGCTCTTGATCCAAAAGGGCGTGATCGCCGCGCGCGGCACCGGGGGCGAGGTGCCGCAGGCCGAGACTGTGATTGATTGCGCCGGGCAGTGCCTCGCCCCCGGCATCGTCGATATCGGGGTCAAGGTCTGCGAGCCGGGCGAGCGGCACAAGGAAAGCTATCGTTCCGCCGGGTTGGCGGCGGCGGCGGGCGGGGTCACCACCATGGCCACCCGGCCCGACACGCTGCCGGCCATCGACACGCCCGAAGTGCTTGAATTCGTGGAGCGCCGCGCCAATGAGGCGGCCCCGGTGAATGTCCTGCCGATGGCCGCGCTGACCAAGGGGCGCGAGGGGCGCGAGATGGTCGAGATTGGCTTTCTGATGGACGCAGGTGCCGTCGCCTTCACCGATTGCGACCACGTGGTGCGCGACGCCAAGGTGCTGAGCCGCGCGCTGAGCTATGCACGCAGCCTCGGCGCGCTGGTGATCGGGCACCCACAAGATCCGGGGCTGAGCGCGGGGGCGTCGGCGACCTCCGGCAAATTCGCGAGCCTGCGCGGCCTGCCTGCCGTCTCGCCGATGGCCGAGCGGATGGGGCTCGATCGGGACATCGCGCTGCTGGAGATGACCGGCGCGCGCTATCATGCCGATCAGATCACCACGGCGCGCGCTTTGCCCGCCCTGCAACGGGCCAAGCGCAACGGGCTGGATATCACCGCTGGCACCTCGATCCATCACCTCACGCTCAATGAGCTGGACGTGTCGGACTATCGCACCTTCTTCAAGGTCAAGCCGCCGCTGCGCTCCGAGGAGGACCGTCAGGAGGTGATCGAGGCGCTGCGCGAGGGGCTGATTGATATCGTTTCCTCGATGCACACCCCGCAGGACGAGGAAAGCAAGCGCCTGCCCTTCGAGGCGGCGGCGAGCGGGGCGGTGGCGCTCGAGACGTTGTTGCCCGCCGCACTCAGGCTTTATCATGCCGAGGCGCTCGATCTGCCGACGCTGTGGCGGGCGATGTCGCTCAACCCCGCGAAACGGCTGGGGCTATCCTGTGGTCGCCTGACCAAGGGCGCGCCCGCCGATCTGGTGCTGTTTGATCCGGGCAAGCCGTTTGTGCTGGACCGCTTCGCGCTCAAGTCGAAATCCAAGAACACCCCCTTTGACGGGGCGCGGCTACAGGGTAGGGTCACAGCGACCTATGTGGCCGGAACCCGCGTATACGAGGCCGAGTGATGCCCCCCTTTGACAGCGATTTGAGCGTTCTCCTGCTCTGGGCCGTGATTGGCTACGGTCTCGGCTCGATCCCCTTCGGCATTGTCCTGGCGCGCCTCATGGGGTTGGGCAACCTGCGTGACATCGGCTCTGGCAATATCGGCGCGACCAATGTGCTGCGCACCGGCAACAAGACGGCGGCGGCGCTGACGCTGTTGCTCGATGGCGGCAAGGGCGCGGTCGCGGTGCTGCTGGCGCGGGCCTATGCGGGGGGCGACGCGGTGCAGCTGGCCGCGCTCATGGCATTTGTCGGCCATTGCTATCCGGTCTGGCTGGGGTTTCGCGGCGGCAAGGGGGTAGCGACATTCCTCGGCATCATGCTGGCGTTGGCTTGGCCGGTAGGGATCGCCTGTTGCGTGACCTGGCTGGCGGCGGCCAAGCTGTCGCGGATCTCGTCGATGGGCGCGCTGGTGGCGGCGGCCTCGTCGGTGATCTGGGTGCTGCTGATGGGCTATGGCGGGGCCTTGGTGCTGGCGGTGCTGCTGACGGGGCTGATCTTCTGGCGACACCGCGACAACATCGCGCGGATCAACGCAGGGACCGAACCGAAGATCGGTCAGAAGGGGTGAGACGGATACGGTCTGGTGCTGGTTTGGTGGATTTGGGTTTGAAGCGGGCGTTGAAGTTCAGCCCCAATGCGCGGAATCAAGGTGCCGCAGGCACCGCCGCGCAGCGCCCGACCGCCCCGTCGCACCAAAGGTGCGCCGATAGCACCGGCACGCCTCCGGCGTGGCGGGCGGGCGCTTTTGCAACGTATCAAGCCATTGAAAACGCGGGAGTGCTTGGCTGGCATAAAGTGCGGTCCACCGAGGTTGCTGCGCCCACCCGGCGGTCGGGCCCCGCGCGGCTCGCGGCAACGCCAGCTCCAGGCCAAAACCGATGCCGCGCCCCGCTCGGTCCCCTTCAGGCAAAACCCGTGATCAGTTGCCGCAACCCGAGCGCCGCCCCCGCAAAGATCGCCGCAAACGTCACCGGCGCGCTGAGCGACAGCACCGAAAACGCCGAGATGCCCTGACCCACCGTGCAGCCGAAGGCCAGCACCGCGCCGAAGCCCATGCAGACCGCGCCGAGGATCTGCCGCTTGAGTTCGCGCGGGTCCTCGCAGGCCTCCCACCGAAAATGCCCCTTGATCAGGCTGCCACAGAACGCGCCCGCCAGCACGCCGAAGACCGAAGCCACGCCAAAGCTGAGCCCGCCACCGCTGGCGGTCATCAGGAACAGGATGGATTCGCCAAGTGGTGCGGAAAACGTGTGGCTCTGCACCGGTTGCAGCATGAAGCCATGCGTCGCCACCCATGACGTGCCGACCCAGCCCGAGGTGATGGCAAGGCCCACCAGCGCACCCCAGAGCATTGACCGGCGATCGCGCAGGAACCCGCGCGAGCCAAGCGCCAGAAGTGCTGCGCCGCCCGAAATGAGCAGCCCCGCCCAGATCATCGGCACCCCGGTCAGCCGCTCGACGATCTGGGCATAGCTTTGCGTGTCGAGCGCGGGCGTGGTGGCCTCGGTCGCCATGATCCGCAGCCGCGCCAGCGGGCCCGACATCATCGCATAGGCGGCAATGCCCATCACCAGCACGATTACGAAAGACCGCAGATCACCGCCGCCGAAGCGCGCCAGTGCGCCAAAGCCGCAATTCCCGGCCAGCGACATGCCATACCCGAACAGCAGCCCGCCCAAAATGGACGCAAACGGCGACCAGGGCGTGATCCAATAGGCGTTCATCGCGATATCGAACCCGCCGAGCGCCACGGCGGCAAAGGCCGACAGCCCCGCCACGCCAATCGCCAGCCCCCACATCCGCAGGCGCGTGTCGCTGTGCTGATAGAGATAATCCTCGATCGCACCAAGGGTGCAGAACCGCCCCAATCGCGCCGCGAGGCCAAGGATCAGCCCGCCGCCGAACCCGAACAGCGCAATCAGCAAAGGTTCCGGAATGCCGCCGGGCATGTGTCTCCTCCATGTGTCGCTGGCAAGGCCCCGGCTCCTCCGTCAAGGCTGCTTGCAAAAGAGATCGTAGACCACTTCGAGCATCGTGATCGCGCGGTGGTCTGTCAAACGGTAATAGATCGCCTTGCCTTCACGTCTGGGTGTGACAAGCTGCTCTGTCCGCAGCCGCGAGAGCTGTTGCGAGACCGCCGCCTGCCGCGCCGAAAGCAGGTCTTCGAGTTCGGTCACGGTCTTTTCACCGGTGGCAAGGTGGCACAGGATCATTAGCCGCCCCTCGTGGCTGATCGCCTTCAGAAACTCGGCGGCGTCATGGGCATGGCCCAGCATCGTGTCGAGGCTCTCTGACGTGATGTCCATGTTTGGCGGAGGGGCTTTGCGCAGCATGGCCGGTTACCGCAGGGCCGTGGCGTCGGGATGCGCGTTGAGCAACTGCCCCAGCAGGAACCAGAAAAACTCGGCGCCGGCATAGCCCTCCATCCGGCCCAACTCCTGACCCTCGTGGACCAGCACGAAAGTGGGGGTGAAGACCGGGCGCGAGGTGAACGCCACATCCTCGGGCAGATCACTGATCAGCACGCGGCGCAGCGGCGCGCGCGCGCCTTCCTCGGTGTTGGGGTAAGCCGGGGCGATCTCGGCGTTCCATTGCTCGCACCAGTGACAGCCGTGTTGTTCGACCATGATCAACTCTGCCGCCCGAAGCGGGCCGGTGAGGCCAAGCGTCAGCCCGAGGCTGACCAGAACGGCGGCGCATATACGCATTCTTTTGTTCCGATTGACGGAGGCAATAAAACATATAATAGTTTGAATGTGTTTCAGGATCAACCCATGTAAGGCTGCGTGATGTTCGATGTCTCCCTGCTCAGCGCGTTCATCGGCGGGCTGATTGTCTTTTTCTCACCCTGCGTGCTGCCGATCGTGCCGTTCTACCTGAGCTACATGGCAGGCGCCTCGATGTCGGAAATCAGCGCCGAGGGGCGGCTGGCCCCCGGCGTGCGGCGCCGCGCCTTTGCCGCGTCGGTGATGTTCTCGGCGGGGATCATCACGGTGTTCGTGCTGCTGGGGGCGGCGGCCTTCGGGCTCAGCCAGGCGTTTCGCGGGTTTCAGACCGAATTCCGGTTGTTCGCGGCATTGGTAGTGTTGATCCTCGGACTGCATTTTCTGGGCGTGCTGCGCATCGGGTTTCTCAACCGCGTTTTCCAGATGGAGGCGGGCGACACCAAGAACATGTCGGTCCTGGGGGCGTATGTGGTGGGCTTTGCTTTTGCCGCCGGGTGGACCCCCTGCGTCGGCGGCGTGCTGACCGCTGTCGTCTTTACCGCGAGCACCGAATCCACGGCGATGGAGGGGCTGGGGCTGCTGCTGGTCTTTGGCTTTGCGATGACCACGCCGTTCATGGCGGCGTCGCTTTTCATCGGGCCGTTCCTGCGGTTCGCGTCGAAATTCCGCCGCCACCTGCCCAAGGTGGAAAAGGCGATGGGGCTGCTGCTGATCGTGTTTGCTGCGCTGATTGCCACCGACAGCGTCAACCACATCGCGCAATGGATGCTGGAGACCTTCCCGGCGTTTCAAAATATCTAGGAGAGGAGGAGATCATGACACGTTTTCTGAGCCTGCTGGCGGCCTGTCTGCTGGCGCTGCCGGTTGCCGCCGCCGAGGTGGGCGATGACGGGCTGCACAAGACCGACTGGATGCGCGACACGTTCAAGGACCTGCGCGAGGATCTTGACGAGGCGAATGCCGAGGGCAAGCGACTGATGGTCATGGTCGAGCAACGCGGCTGCATCTACTGCACGCGGATGCATGAGCACGTATTCCCGCGCCCCGAGATCGCCGACTATATCCGCGAGAATTTCTTTGTCGTGCAGCTCAACCTGCATGGCGACATCGAGGTGACCGATTTCGATGGGGAATCACTGAGCGAGAAGGCCGCGACCCGCAAATGGGGTCTGCTTTTCACGCCGTCGATTCTGTTCCTGCCCGAAGAGGTGCCCGAGGGCCAGACGGCGGCGCAGGCGGCGGTGGCGCTGATGCCCGGCGCGTTCGAGGCGGGGACCACGCTCGATATGCTGACATGGGTGAACGAAAAGCGGTATGCGCTTGATACGGATGAAGATTTCCAGCGTTATCACGCAAGGCGCATTCAGGAACGCGCCGCGGAGTGATACGGGATAAGGCGTGTGCCGGATTACATTAAATTCAAAAATAAGAATTTATTGTTGTGCGCTCACTCCATTGTGTCCTATGATATACAAAAATGTGAATGTGTTAGGGAGGACGCATGAAACGAACACTGATGACGATCGCGCTGATCGGTGCCGCAACAGGTGCCGCAGCTGCCGAGATTGCCCCGGGTGAGGTCCCCTTCGAGGATGGTGCCGTCACCGTATCGCTGACCGGAGCGCCCGGTGATCCTGCCCGTGGCCGCGAGGTGGTGGGCAACAAATCGCTCGGCAATTGCGTGGCCTGCCACGCCAATTCCGACATGAGCGACATTCCGTTTCATGGTGAGATCGGCCCGATGCTCGACGGCGCGGGAGAGCGCTGGAGCGAGGCAGAGTTGCGCGGAATCGTGGCCAATGCCAAGATGATGTTCCCGGACTCGATGATGCCGTCCTTCTACCGCGTGGATGGCTTCACCCGCCCCGGCAACGCCTATACCGGCGAGGCGGCGGATGACAGTTTCGGCCCGCTTCTCACCGCGCAGCAGATCGAGGACGTGGTGGCCTATCTCGCCACCCTCAAATACTGACCGCCGCCCCTGCACCGGGTCGGCTTTGAACAGGAGTTCAGCACAATGACAATGACGAGACGTAGCGTGATGGTGATGGGCGCGGGCGCTTTGGTGGCCTTTGGCCTGCCGATGCGCGCGAGCGCCGCAGGCGAGGACGCCATCGCCGCATTCACCGGTGGGGCGGATATGGGCAGCGAGGGTCTGACCCTGACCGCGCCCGAGATCGCCGAGAACGGCAACACCGTGCCGATCGAGGTCGACGCACCCGGCGCCGAGGCGATTCTCGTGCTGGCGATGGGCAACCCGACGCCCGGCGTGGCCGAGTTCAAGTTTGGCCCGCTGGCCGGTTCGCACAGCGCCTCGACGCGCATCCGCCTTGCTGGCACGCAGGACGTGGTGGCGATCGCCAAGATGAAGGACGGCTCTTTCGTCAAGGCATCGAGCAACGTCAAGGTCACCATCGGCGGCTGCGGCGGCTGAGGCAGGAATTAGGAGAATCCGACAATGGCAGACAATGTGAAACCCCGCGTGAAAGCGCCGCGCAAGGCAAGTGCCGGCGAGACGGTCACGATCAAGACCCTGATCAGCCACCCGATGGAATCCGGTCAACGCAAGGACGCCGATGGCAACACCATCCCGCGGTCGATCATCAACCGCTTCACCTGCGAATTCAACGGCGAGATGGTGGTCGACGTGACCATGGAACCCGCGATCTCGACCAATCCGTATTTCGAGTTCGAGGCCGTCATTCCCGATGCCGGTGACATGAAGTTCACCTGGTACGACGACGATGGCTCTGTCTACGAAGAGACCAAGAACATCGCGCTGGGCTGATTGAGGCATCACCGTCAGGGAGGGACGACAATGAAAAAAACAGCACTGATAACAGCGCTTCTAGGAGCGAGTGCAATCACGGCGGGGGCGGCATGGGCCGAACCCGTCGAGGATACGCTGATCATCAACGAAGAGACCGAACTCACCACCTGGACCGACGCCCCGGCAGCGGTCGAGGGCGCGCTGCCCGAGGTGATCTCGGGCTGGCATTTCCGCGGCACCGAGACCCGCGCCATGCAGGCCGACGATTTCGACAATCCCGGAATGATCTTTGTCGAGCAGGCGATGGATGCCTGGGACACGGTCGAAGGTGAGGCGGGCAAGTCCTGTGCAAGCTGCCATGGCGATGCCGGAGAGAGCATGAAGGGCGTGCGCGCGGTCTATCCCAAGTGGAACGAGGACGCGGGCGAGGTTCGCACGCTGGAGATGCAGGTCAACGCCTGCCGCACCGAGAACATGAAGGCCGAGCCGCTGAAATACACCGGCACCGAGATGACCAGCATGCTGGCGCTGATCTCGTCGGTGTCGCGCGGCATGCCGATCAACGTGGCGACCGATGGTCCCGTGGCCGAGACCTGGGAGGCGGGCAAGGAACTCTACTACACCCGCACCGGTCAGCTGGAGCTGAGCTGCGCCAATTGCCACGAGGACAATTACGGCCGCATGATCCGCGCCGACCACCTGAGCCAGGGCCAGATCAACGGCTTTCCGGTCTACCGGCTGAAGAACACCAAGCTCAACTCGGTGCATGCCCGCTTCAAGGGCTGCGTGCGCGACACCCGCGCCGAGACGTTCAGCCCCGGCAGCCCCGAATTCGTGGCGCTGGAGCTTTATGTCGCGAGCCGCGGCAACGGTCTGTCGGTCGAGGGGCCGTCTGTCCGCAACTGAGTGAAGACCCCCGCCTGGCCATGGTCCGGGCGGGGTTTTTCTTGACTAAAACATTCAAAATTCCGCATGTGATCCCTGCGGTAGTGGAAAGGTCAGACATGATCTCGCGTCGCGATTTTCTTCAAACGAGCATGGCGGCTTCGGCCATCCTTGGGGCGTCGTCCTTCGGCAACTGGGCCAAACTGGCGGCGCAACAGGCGCTGACGCAGGACCAGCTCTTGCAGTTCGACACGTTCGGCAATGTCAGCCTGATCCACATCACCGACATTCACGCGCAGCTCAAGCCGATCTATTTCCGCGAGCCGTCGATCAATATCGGCGTGGGCGACAACAAGGGGGCTGTGCCGCATGTCACCGGCGCAGATTTCCGCAAACTTTACGGCATCGACGATGGCAGCCCGTCGCATTACGCGCTCTCTTCGGGCGATTTCAGCGCGCTGGCGCAGGGCTATGGCAAGGTCGGCGGGCTGGACCGCATGGCGACCGTGATCAACGCGATCCGCGCCGACCGCCCCGATGCGATCCTGCTCGATGGTGGCGACACCTGGCACGGCTCCTACACCTGCTATCACTCGCAAGGCCAGGACATGGTCAACGTGATGAACGCGCTCAAGCCCGACGCGATGACTTTTCACTGGGAATTCACGCTCGGCTCTGACCGCGTCCACGAGATCGTCGAGGGCCTGCCTTTTGCCGCCCTCGGCCAGAACATTTTCGACGCCGAGTGGGACGAGCCCGCAGAGCTTTTCCCGCCCTACAAGTTCTTTGAACGCGGCGGTGCCAAAATCGCCGTGATCGGTCAGGCCTTCCCATATATGCCGATTGCCAATCCCGGCTGGATGTTCCCCGAATACTCCTTCGGTATCCGCGACGAGAACATGCAGGCGATGGTCGACGAAGTGCGGGGCCAAGGGGCGGACCTCGTGGTCGTGCTCAGCCATAACGGCTTTGACGTGGACAAGAAGATGGCGGGCATCGTTTCGGGCATCGACGTCATCCTGACGGGCCATACACACGACGCGCTGCCCGAGCCTGTTCTGGTGGGCGAGACGATCCTCATCGCGTCGGGCAGCAACGGCAAATTCGTCAGCCGCGTGGATCTGGATGTGCGCGATGGCCGGATGATGGGCTTTCGCCACAAGCTGATCCCGATTTTCAGCGATGTGATCGAGCCGGACAAGGAGGTGGCCGCGCTCATTGATGAGCAGCGCGCGCCGTTCAAATCCGAGTTGGAGGAGGTGATCGGCCAGACCGAGAGCCTGCTGTATCGGCGCGGCAACTTCAACGGCTCGTGGGATGATCTCATTTGCGACGCGCTGATCGAAGAGCGCGAGGCGGATATCGCCATGTCGCCCGGCGTGCGCTGGGGGCCGAGCCTCATCCCCGGACAGGACATCACCCGCGAGGATATCTTCAACGTGACCTCGATGACCTATGGCAAGGCCTATCGCTCCGAGATGACCGGCGAATTCATCAAGGTCATTCTCGAGGACGTGGCCGACAACATCTTCAACCCCGACCCCTATTACCAGCAGGGCGGCGACATGGTGCGGATCGGTGGCATGGGCTACCGGATCGACATCAACCGGCCACAGGGCAGCCGGATCAGCGACATGGTGCTGCTCAAGACCGGCGAGGCGATCGATCCTTCGAAGAATTACGTGGTCGCCGGGTGGGCATCGGTCAACGAGGGCACCGAGGGGCCACAGATCTGGGACGTGGTCGAGAACCATATCGCCAAGCAGGGCACCGTGCGTGTCGCACCCAACGACAGCGTCAAGGTGATTGGCGCATGAGATCCAGTCGAGAGGAGGCATTCGAGATGTCTGAGCTTTTCAAGGGAAAACCCACCTCGCGCCGCGCGTTTCTGCGCGGCAGCGTGGCCGCTGCAGCCGGGGCCGTCACGGCGGGCGCGGCACAAGCGGGCACGCCTGATCCGTTGATCACGGATGTGCAGCCCTGGGCCACGGGCCTTGGCGACGGTGTCGATGCCTCGCCCTACGGCTTGCCCATCGAATACGAATCGGACGTGGTGCGCCGCAATGTCGAATGGCTGACCGCTGACACGATCTCCTCGATCAATTTCACGCCGATCCACGCGCTTGACGGCACCATCACGCCGCAGGGCTGCGCCTTCGAGCGGCACCATTCCGGTGCGATCGACCTCAAGAAGGAAGATTACCGCCTGATGATCAACGGGCTGGTGGATAAGCCGCTGGTGTTCACCTATGCCGATCTCGAACGCTTCCCGCGTGAGAATCACGTATATTTCTGTGAATGCGCTGCCAATACGGGCATGGAATGGGCGGGCGCGCAACTCAATGGTGCGCAGTTCACCCACGGCATGATTCACAACATGGAATATACCGGCGTGCCGCTGCGCACGCTGCTGGAAGAGGCCGGGCTCGATGTGGCGGGCGAGTTGCAGGACAAGTGGGTCTATGTCGAGGGGGCCGATGCGTCCTCCAACGGCCGTTCGATCCCGATGGGCAAGGCGCTTGGCGATTGTCTGGTGGCGTTCAAGGCCAATGGCGAGGCGCTGCGCAAGGAGCATGGATACCCTGTGCGCCTCGTCGTGCCGGGCTGGGAAGGCAACATGTGGGTCAAGTGGATCCGCCGTATCGAGGTGACGGACGGCCCGGTTGAAAGCCGCGAAGAGACCAGCAAATACACCGACACGCTGGCCGACGGCACCAGCCGCAAATGGACCTGGGTGATGGACGCGAAATCGGTCGTCACCTCGCCCAGCCCGCAATCGCCGATCACCCACGGCAAGGGGCCGCTGGTGATCACCGGGCTTGCCTGGTCCGGCCACGGCGCGATCACCCGCGTTGATGTCTCCAAGGATGGCGGCAAGACATGGGAGACCGCGCGCCTCGCCAAGGAAGGCGAGGCCAAGGCGCTCACCCGTTTCTATCTCGACACCACATGGGACGGCGAGGAAATGCTGCTGCAAAGCCGCGCGATGGATGACACCGGCTATATCCAGCCCACCAAGGCGCAGCTGCGCGAGGTGCGCGGCGAAAACTCGATCTATCACAACAACTGTATTCAGACATGGTGGGTGCGGCCCAACGGGGAGGCAGAGAATGTCGAAGTTTCTTAAGTTCACGCTGGTCGCAGGCATCACCGTCAGCGCCACCGCCACCGCCGTCTGGTCCGGCGAATACGGGCTGGGGCGCGAGGCGCTGCCCGAAGAGATCGCCGCCTGGGACGTCAAGATCATGCCCGACGGGCGCGGCCTGCCGGAAGGGTCGGGCGATGTGTGGACCGGTGACGAGGTCTTTGCCGAACATTGCGCCGTCTGCCACGGTGATTTCGCCGAAGGCATCGGCAACTGGCCCAAGCTGGCGGGCGGGCAGGGCACGCTCGACCGCAAGGACCCGCTCAAGACCGTGGGCTCGTATTGGCCGCACCTGTCGACGGTGTGGGATTACGTCAACCGCTCGATGCCCTTCGGCAACGCACAAAGCCTGACGCCCGACGATGTCTACGCGATCACCGCCTATATCCTCTACTCCAACAACCTCGTGGAGGATGATTTCGTCCTGAGCCACGAGAATTTCGCCGAGTTCGAGATGCCCAATGCCGACGGCTTCATCGTCGATGACCGGGCCGAGACCGAATACGCGATCTGGCATGGCGAGCCCTGCATGGAGAACTGCAAGGACAGCGTCGAGATCACGATGCGCGCCGCCGTGCTCGACGTGACCCCGGATGAGGAAGGCACCGAGACCGAGGCCGCAGCGCCCGCCGCCGAGGCAGAGCCGGTCGAGGCGGCCGCCACCGAGACTTCACCGGAGCCCGCAGCCGGCCCCGATCCGGAACTTGTCGCCGCCGGCGAAAAGGTGTTTCGCAAATGTAAGGCTTGCCACCAGGTGGGCGAGGGTGCCAAGAATCGCGTAGGCCCGCAGCTCAACGGTGTGGTGGGGCGTGCCGCCGGTGCCGTGGACGGGTTCAAGTATTCCTCGGCCCTCGAAGGCATGGCCGGTGACGGGCTGGTCTGGGACAATGAAAGCCTCGCCGCGTTTCTGGCTGATCCGCGCGGCTTCATGAAGGGGACACGCATGGCCTTTGCCGGGCTCAGATCCGACGAGGATATCGCGGCCATTGCCGCCTATCTCTCGACTTTCGGAGAATAACACGGTGCGGCCGCTCCTGCCCGCGCTGACGCTCGCCGCGCTTCTGGCGGCGGGTGGCGCGCGGGCAGAGCTGATCGGCGATGCCGAGGCGGGCGCGCAGGCCTTCAACGCCTGCAAGGGCTGTCATCAGATCGGGCAGGGGGCCGAGGACCGGATCGGCCCGCATCTCAACGGCATCTTCGGGCGGCGCGCAGCGGTGCATGACGGCTACGCCTATTCCGCCTCGATGGAGCGGGCGGGCGTTGATGGCCTGACCTGGACGCTGGAGACGCTCGACGCTTATATCGAAAATCCGCGCGCGCTCGTCTCCAAGACCCGGATGAGCTACCCCGGCATGAAGAACGAGCAGGCGCGGGCGGACCTTCTGGCCTATCTGCGGACCTTCTCGGACAATCCCGCCAACATCCCCGAGGCCGCGCCGACGGCGATCGGCACAGATCATTCGGTCGATCCCGATATTCTCGCGATTCAGGGCGATCCGGAATACGGCGAATACCTCAGCAGCGAATGCGTGAGCTGCCATCAGGCGGATGGCTCAGCCCTCGGCATCCCCTCGATCACCCGCTGGCCGGAAGAGGATTTCGTGATCGCAATGCACGCCTACAAGGATAGACTGCGTCCCCATCCGGTGATGCAGATGATGGCCGGACGTCTGTCGAACGAGGAGATCGCGGCACTGGCGGCCTATTTCAAGGACCTCGACTAAACGCGGTCCGTTTCTGGGAGGAGACACCATGACTTTCAACCGACGCAAATTCATTGCCGTGGGAACCGCTGCGGCTGCCACGCTTTCGGCACCCGCGGTGCTGGCTGACGGGCATGGCAAGCCGCGCGTTGTCGTGATCGGCGGCGGCTCGGGCGGGGCCACTGCCGCGCGCTATATCGCCAAGGACAGCAAGGGTGCGATCACTGTGACCCTCGTCGAGCCGTCGCGCAGCTATTTCACCTGCTATTTCTCCAACCTCTATATCGGCGGGTTCACCGACCTTGAGGATATCAGCCACACCTACGGCACGCTGGCCGCGAAATACGGCATCAACGTGGTGCATGACTGGGCGGTGGACGTGGACCGCGACAGCAAAACCGTAAGCCTCGCCGGTGGCGCGGTGCTGCCCTATGACAAGCTGATCCTCAGCCCCGGCATTGATTTTGTCGAGGATGCCGTTCCGGGCTGGTCGGTGGCCGCACAAAACAAGATGCCCCACGCCTACAAGGCCGGATCGCAGAGCGAGCTCCTGAAGGCGCAGATCATGGCGATGCCCGAGGGCGGGCGCTTTGCCATGGTGGCTCCGCCCAACCCGTATCGCTGCCCCCCTGGCCCCTATGAGCGGATCTCGATGGTGGCGCATGTGCTCAAGCAAATGAACCCGACCGCCAAGATCCTCGTGGCCGATCCCAAGCCGAAGTTTTCCAAGCAGGCGCTCTTCGAGGAAGGCTGGCAGCGTCACTACGGCGGCATGGTGGAGCGCATCGGCCCCGATTTCGGTGGTGAGAATGTGAGCGTCGACACCGAGGCGATGACCATCGACATCGACGGCATGGTCGAGAATGTGGATGTCTGCAACGTGATCCCGGCGCAGAAGGCGGGCCGCATCGCCGACATGGCAGGCGTCACCGAGGGCAACTGGGCCCCGGTGAATGCCGCCGACATGTCGTCGAAGGCTGACCCGGACGTGCATGTTCTGGGCGACGCCGCCGCACAGGGTGACATGCCGAAATCCGGCTTTGCCGCCAATTCACAGGCCAAGGTTTGCGCCATGGCGGTGCGCGGAGCGCTGACCGATTCCAAGGTGTTCCCGGCCAAATTCACCAATACCTGCTGGTCGCTCATCGCCGAGGATGACGGCGTCAAGGTCGGAGCCACCTACGAGGCGACCGAGGAAAAGATCGCCAAGGTCGACGGCTTCATCTCGCAGACTGGCGAGGATGCGGCGACCCGCAAGGCCACCTTTGAGGAATCGGTGGGTTGGTATGCGGGCATCACCACGGACATGTTCGATTGATCGGCGCGCGAACGCCTGTCTGACAAAGGAGTAAAGGCAATGAAACGGACAATTCTGGCCGGAGTTTTCGGCCTCATGGCGCTGCCCGCTATGGCGCAGGAGGCGGTGACCTACCCGTTCAACGGCACCTTCGGCGATGCGACCTTCGCGGTCGAAAGTGCCATCCTCGACCGGGGGCTGGTGATCGACCTGACCAGCCATGTGGGCGAGATGCTCAACCGCACCGGCGCGGATGTGGGCAGCGACGTCAAGATATTCGAAGAGGCTGATATCTTCCTCTTTTGCTCCGCCACCCTCTCGCGCGACGTGATGGAGGCCGACCCGATGAACATCGCGCATTGCCCCTACGGCGTGTTCGTTGCCGAGCGCGAGGGCGAGGTGATGGTGGGCCATCGCACCTACCCAGAGGGCGAGATGCAGAAGGTGCAGGCGCTTCTGGACGAGATCGTGCAGGACGCGCTGGAATAAAGCACCGGTGCCGGGCCGCCCCCACGCGGCCCGGATTGACCCCCCTGATTGACCCAAGTCCTGATTGACCCAAGTCAAGACATGCGCGCCCGTGAATGTGTATGCTGGCAGCATAACGTCATGATGGAACCCTGCCATGCTGGAAACACTCATCGATACCTACGGCGACGGGGCCGTGCTCGCGATGGCGGGCGCGCTCGTTGGCGTGATCTTCGGGGCGGCGGCGCAGCATTCGCGGTTTTGCCTGCGGGCCGCGACCATCGAGGTGGCCGAGCGCGGGCTGGGCCCGCGCCTGTCGATCTGGATCATCGCGTTCTCCGCCGGGGTTCTGGCGGTGCAGGGGGCCATCGCGACGGGTGTTCTTGACGTGAGCGAGGCGCGGCCACTGGCCGCCACCGGCAGCATGTCCGGCGCGATCATCGGCGGGCTGATGTTCGGCGCGGGCATGATCCTCGCGCGCGGCTGCGCGAGCCGTTTGCTGGTGCTGTCGGCGACCGGCAACCTGCGCGCGCTTGTCACCGGGCTGGTGCTGACCATCGTGGCGCAATCGGCATTGCGCGGGGCGCTGTCGCCTGCGCGCGAGGGGCTTGCAACGCTCTGGCTGGTGCCGGGCGGCGAGGCGCGCAGCATCCTGTCGCAGCTTGGCATGAGCCCTCTGGTCGCGGCTTGCATCGCCGCGTTGGTGCTGATCGCGGGCTTTGCGCTGGCGCTCGCGCGGCACGTCCGGCTGAGCCATGCGATTGCCGGAATGGCTGTCGGGCTGGCCGTGGGGCTGGGCTGGCTTGTGACCTACATGATCGCGCAGACCTCGTTCGAGGTGATCGCGATTTCCTCGGTCACCTTCACCGGCCCCTCGACCGACACGCTGATGGGGCTCGTGAACAGCACTTCGCTGCCCCTTGGGTTCGGCGTGGGCCTGGTGCCGGGGGTCTTCGCAGGTGCCGCCACGATGGCACTGCTCACCCGCGACTGGAAGATCGAACGCTTCGGCCCCGACACCCCGATGGAGCGCTATCTGATCGGCGCGGCGCTTATGGGCTTCGGCTCGATGCTCGCGGGCGGCTGTGCCGTGGGCGCGGGCATGTCGGGCGGCGCGATCTTTGCGCTGACGGCCTGGGTTGCCGTAGGATGCATGTGGATCGGCGCGATGGCCACGCATCTGATGCTGGGCCGGGGGGTCGTGATGGTGCCGACGACCTGAAGGGAGACGATCATGCGATACATCCTGTCCGGACTGCTTTTGCTGGTGGCCACCGGTGCCACGGCACAACAAGGCCCCTCGTTTGACTGCGCCAAGGCCGAGAGCTCAGCGGAAAAGCTTGTCTGTGAAGACCCCGAGCTTGCACGGCTCGACCGGCTGGTGGCGCGCCGGTTCGACGAGGCGGTTGCCGCGATCCGGGCCGCCGATGCCGGGGCCGAGGCGGGCGAGCGCGAGTTGCGCGCCTTTCAGCGTGGCTGGATCAAGGGCCGTGACGAGTGCTGGAAAGCGGGCGACGCGTTGCGCGATTGCGTCGAAGCCTCCTACTTGCGTCGTCAGGGCGAACTGGTGGCGCAATGGATGCTCGAGCCACCCGTCTCTACGGTGATCTGGGCCTGCGACGGCAATCCGGCCAACGAGGTTGTGACCTATTTCTTCGACACTGAACTGCCGAGCGTCCGCTTCGAGCGCGGCGACCAGATCGACACGGGCGTGCTTGTCCCGACCGCATCCGGAAGCCGCTATGAGGGCAGTTTTGGCCGCTCGATCTGGATCAAGGGCGAGAGTGCCACCTATCGCGAGCCAGACCCCGACGGGCAAATCTACGACTGCACACTCGCACGCACATTGTGAGGTAAAGCCGCGTCTGCCGCGGTTCGGAACGTGTCTCGCATCAACCCGCCCTACACATGGCCGCAAAACCGGTTTATCACGCGCTCAAACGACTCAGGCAGTTCGAGGACAGACCGATGCACGATATCCGCGCGATCCGTGAAAACCCCGCAGCGTTTGACGCCGCAATGGCGCGGCGGGGGGTGCAGAACGCGTCAGGCCCCGTTCTGGCCCTGGACGAGGCGCGGCGCGCCAGGATCCTAGCGGCAGAAACCGCGCAGGCCGATCAAAACCGCGCCTCCAAGGAAGTCGGTGCCGCCAAGGCGCGCGGCGATGAGGCCGAGTTTGCCCGGCTGCGGGTGCTGGTCGGCGAGAAAAAGGCCGAGGTGGCGGCGATGCAGGCCGAGGCCAAGGATCTCGACGCGCAGCTGACCGAGATGCTGATGGGGATGCCCAACCTGCCACAGGAAGACGTGCCCGATGGCGCGGACGAGGCCGACAATGTCGAGTTGCGCCGCTGGGGCACGCCGCCCGTGCTCGATTTCGAGGCGCGCGAGCATTACGAGATCGCCGGCGTCAAGCCGGGCATGGATTTCGAGAGCGCGGCCAAACTCTCGGGTAGCCGGTTTGTCGTGCTCTCGGGGTCGGTGGCGCGCATTCACCGCGCCCTCGCACAGTTCATGATCGACACGCATGTCGAGGAAAACGGCCTGACCGAGACATGGACGCCCGTGCTGGTGCGCGACGAGATGATGCGCGGCACCGGGCAATTGCCGAAATTCGGCGAGGACAGCTATCGCACCACCAATGGCTGGTGGCTGGTGCCGACGGCGGAGGTGACGCTGACCAACCTTGTGCATGGCGAGACGGTTGACGAGACCAGCCTGCCGCGCCGGATGGTGGCGCATACGCAATGTTTCCGCTCAGAGGCCGGATCGGCCGGGCGCGATACCGCAGGCATGCTGCGCCAGCATCAGTTCGAGAAGGTAGAAATGGTCTCGATCACTCACCCGGATGCCAGCCGCGACGAGCTGGACCGGATGACCGGCTGCGCCGAGGGTATTCTTGAACGGCTTGGCCTGCCTTATCGCACCGTGGCGCTCTGCACCGGTGACATGGGCTTTGGCGCGCGGCGCACCCATGATATCGAGGTCTGGTTGCCCGGACAGAACATGTATCGCGAGATTTCATCGGTCTCGGTCTGCGGCGATTTTCAGGCCCGGCGGATGACCGCGCGGTTCAAGCCTGCAGGCGGAGGTAAGCCGGAATTCGTGCATACGCTGAATGGCTCGGGGCTGGCCGTGGGGCGCGCGCTGATCGCGGTGCTGGAAAACGGCCAGCAGACGGACGGGTCGGTGCGCCTGCCCGAGGTCCTGCACCCCTACCTGCGCGGCCGGAGCGTGCTGGGCGCCGATGGCGTGCTGAGCTGACCCCGAAGGGTCAGCCCGGCGGGCTGTGCGCTCACTCCCACTCCATCTGCTCGTAGACGCGGCCCGCGTTCTTGGTCGCCAGTTCCTCGAACGTGTCGAGATGGCGGTAGGGGGACTGATCGACGTAATAGGCATCCGCAAGGTCGCCGCCCGCGTCGATATGCTCGGCGATGCGTGCGCGCAGATATTCGAGGTAGCCCTTGGTGTAGCGGCGCACCTGATCCATGTTGGTGGGGTGGCCGTGGCCAGGGATCACATAGGTCGCCCCGAGCGCCTCGAACTCCGCATCCCATGTCTCCAGCCAGTCGCGGGTGATCGTCTCGGGAAAGATCGGCAGCATGCGTTCGTGAAACGCCATGTCGCCGGAAATCACCAGGCTCTGTTTGGGCAGCCAGATCACGATATCGCCGGGGCTGTGGGCCGGGCCAAGATACCGCGCCTCGATGCGGGTGTCACCCATGTCGAGCGTGTAGTCATCCGAGAATGTCTTGGTCGGCAGCACCACCTCGGTGCCCTCGGCGCGCTCCTTGGTGACACGGCGGGCGGTCTCCAGATCCATTCCGCCATATTGCTCGATCTCGTGCAACGCGTCCTCATGCGCGATGACGGGCACGCCCTGTTCCACCCAGTAGGAATTGCCCAGCATGGCATGGCCCTGGCCGTTCTCGTTGAACACATGGGTGACGGGCTGATCGGTGATCGTCTTGATCTCTTCGTGCAGGGCACGGGCGAGGCCATACGAGGCCCCGCCATTGATCACCACGACGCCCGCGCCGGTGACGATGAAGCTCAGGTTGTTGTTATGGCCCGCGTTTTCGTAGGTGGGGGGCGCGGTGGCCCCGATCGCGGACCAGACGCCGGGGATGAATTCCACCGGTTTGGAATAGAGCAGTGAGTCGGGGTATTGATCGGCTATGTCCTCGCTGGCGAGCGCGGGGGCGGCGGCGAAAAGGGCGGCTATGAGGAGGCTGCGCATCGGCTCAGACCTCCGCCACAAAGCGGTAGGCGTCGCCGTTGCGCTCCACCCGGCCAAGACCGCCTTCGGGCAGGTGAAAGCCGACCATCGCCATCTGGTCGGTGGCCAGTTGGTCGAGCAGGCGCACGCGTGTCGCGATGCCCTGATCGGCGTCCTGATCCGAGCCGCTGGCCCAACCGGGGCGCGCGAGGGCAAGATGCCCGTTGCCGATGGCATCGCCCACCACCATCACGGCCTCTGATCCCTGACGCAGCTCAAACGCCATGTGCCCGGGCGTGTGGCCGGGGGTGTCATGCGCCATGATGCCGGGCAGCACTTCTTGTCCCCCGGCGATGAAGTCCAGTCGGTCCTCGATGGCGGCCAGGCGGCGGGCCGCGCCGACGGCAAAGCTGGCCCGCGCCGTCCCGATGCTGTCGACGGTGGCGGGGTCTGTCCAGTAGTCCCATTCGGCCTGTCCGATCATGTGGGCCGCGTTGGTGAAGACCGGATCGTCGAAATCGTCAAGCACGCCCCAAAGGTGATCGGGATGGGCATGGGTGAAGATGACATGGGTCACGTCATCCGGCGTCACGTCCAAGGCGTCGAGCGCGTCGAGCAGTTCCCCTGCGCTCGGCATGAAGGCATGGCCGGAGCCCGCGTCGAACAGCACCGTGTTCGTGCCGTCGCGGTAGAGGGTCAGGTTGCAGGGCGGCTCGACCGTGTCGCCGGTGATGCCGTATTCGGCCAGCACCGGCGCGGCCTTGGCCGGGTCGAGATCGCCCAGCAGGAAATCGCGCGGCAGCACGAGATGCCCGTCGCTGAGCGTGGTGATCGTGGCCTGCCCAAGAGTGGTTTCGGTCGCGGCAAAGCCCCCGCGAGGCAAGCCGCAGAGCGCGCCTGCGCCCATCGCCCCCAGCATCCGGCGTCTGGTGAATGTCATGATATCCTCCCTTGAAATTCGAATTTATGAATATGATGGGCGGATCAGAGAGTAAATACAAGTCCGAGAATGTGCGGGCCGAGATCAGGGGGCGAGCGGAACGCCGCCTTCGTCCTCGATGAAGCGGATCACCTGATCGAGCCCCGCACCGCTGCGCAATTGCGCCAGCACATAGGGCCGCGATCCGCGTGCGCTCGCCGTATCGGCCTCAAGCTGCACCAGATCAACGCCGACATGCGGCGCAAGATCGGTCTTGTTCACCACCAGCAGGTCGGATTTCGTCAGCCCGGGGCCGCGCTTGCGCGGGATGTCCTGGCCTGCGGCGGTGTCGATCACATAGATCGTCAGATCGGCCAGTTCCGGGCTGAACGTGGCGGCGAGGTTGTCGCCCCCCGACTCGATCAGCACCAGGTCGAGATCGGGAAAGGCGGTGTTGAGGTCGGTCACGGCGGCGAGGTTGATCGAAGCATCCTCGCGGATCGCCGTGTGCGGACAGCCGCCTGTTTCCACCCCGCGAATACGGTCGGCGGGCAGGACCTGCGCACGCACCAGCGCCTCGGCATCCTCGCGGGTATAGATGTCGTTGGTGATCACCGCCATCGAACAGCGATGCGCAAGTGCCCGCGCCAGCCCCTCGGTCAGCGTGGTCTTGCCCGCGCCCACCGGGCCACCAATGCCCACCCGCAGGGGGCCATTCATGCGATGTGCGCTCATGTCCTGAAAATCCTCACATCCATCCTCTCATGTTGCAGCGCCGCGAGGTCGCCCGCAAGAGCGCATGTGCCGAGCGTGTCGAGCGGCGCGCAGGCGGCGCGATCTGCCAGATCGTGGATCAGCGGCGCAAGGCGTGAGAGGACGGCCTGCCCCTCGGTCTGACCAAGCGGCACGTGGCGGATACCGATGGTGACGAGGTTCCCTGCAAAGCCTTGCAGATAGAGCGCGATCACGTCCTCACGGGCCAGACAGAGCGGCGCGGCTGCCTCCCCCACAGCCACGGGCAGCATCCGGGGTGGCAGCGCGCGCCCGGTGATGCCATTGACGGTGCGGGCGAATGCGGCCCCCTGTTCCAACCCCTCTTGCAGCCGTTCGGCGCAGGGCGCGAGGGCGCGGGCCAGATCGTCGAGCGCGTCGCACCCGCCCTCCAGCGCGTGGCTGAGCAGCACCGCATCCTGCCAGCCCGCACCAAACCGCAGGATGTTCTCCAGCCATGCCGCAAGGCTGGCAGCGTCCCTGACCACCCCCGTCGCGATCTCCCGCTCCAGCCCGTGCGAATAGGCGAAAGCCCCGGTCGGAAAGGCCGGGGAGAGCCATTGGGTGAGCGTGAGATGTGCGGGCGTGAGCATCAGGCGTGGTGATGGGTGTGGCCATGCTCGTGGCCCCCATGATCATGTCCGCCGTGATCATGCCCCATCGTGCGACCCTTGCCATAGGCCCCGCCCTCGGGCCGGAACGGTCCCGTGACGGGGGTCATATCCGCGCCCAGATGCGCCAGCATCGCCTCGATCACATGATCCCGGCGGATGCACAGATGATCCGCGCCGATCTGGCAGGGCGTGTGCCGGTTGCCGATATGCCAGGCCAGCCGCGCCAGATCGCCACGCACCTCGATCAGATCCTCCGGCGCCGGTTCCACCGCCACCGCCCGGCCATCGTCGAGCGCGAAACCCCAGTGATCGTCTAGGTTTGTGACCTCCGCCAGATCGACCAGAAAGATCAGCCCGGCCTTGCCCACCAGCCGCTTGCGCCGCATCAGCCGCGCGTCATAGTCGAGCACGACCGTATCGGCGATCCGGTCAGGGGCGTGAGGCAGCAGGTGGCGGGCAACGGGCAGGTCGGTCATGGCATGGCCTCAGAACAGGAAATAGCGTTGCGCGAGCGGCAGCTCAGAGGCAGGCTCGCAGGTGAGCAATTCGCCATCCGCCCGCACCTCGTAGGTTTCGGGATCGACCTCGACCTCGGGCGTCTGGTTGTTGTGAATCATGTCGCGCTTGGTGATAGTGCGGGTGTTCGAAACCGCCACCGTCTCCTTGGCAAGTCCCAGTGCCGCGCCGATCCCGTCCGCCTGCGCGGCCTCACTGACGAAGATCACCGAGGACCGTTCCAGAGACCGCCCATAGGCCCCGAACATGGGCCGCGAATAGACCGGCTGCGGCGTCGGGATAGAGGCATTGGGATCGCCCATCTGCGCCAGCACGATTGTGCCCCCCATCAGCACCATCTCGGGCTTTGCGCCAAAGAACGCCGGGTTCCACAACACCAGATCGGCGCGCTTGCCCGGCTCAATGCTGCCAATATGGGCGCTCATCCCGTGAATGATGGCGGGGTTGATGGTGTATTTGGCGATGTAGCGCTTGACGCGGACGTTGTCGTTGTCGCCGGTCTCTTCCGCCAGCCGCCCGCGCTGCTTGCGCATCTTTGAGGCGGTCTGCCAGGTGCGGATGATCACCTCACCTACGCGCCCCATCGCCTGACTGTCCGAGGCCATCACCGAAAACGCGCCCATGTCGTGCAGGATATCCTCGGCGGCGATGGTCTCGCGGCGGATGCGGCTCTCGGCAAAGGCCACATCCTCGGGGATCGCCTTGTCGAGGTGGTGACAGACCATCAGCATGTCGAGATGTTCTTCGATCGTGTTGACGGTGTAGGGCATTGTGGGGTTGGTGGACGAGGGCAGGATATGCTCATACCCCACCACCTTCATGATGTCGGGGGCATGCCCGCCGCCCGCGCCCTCGGTGTGAAAGGCGTGGATCGTGCGGCCCTTCATGGCAGCGAGCGTGTTCTCCACAAAGCCGCTTTCATTCAGCGTGTCGGTGTGGATCATCACCTGCACATCCATGTCGTCGGCCACGCTGAGACAACAGTCGATGGCGGCAGGCGTCGTGCCCCAATCCTCGTGCAGCTTCATCGCGCAGGCCCCGGCGCGCACCATTTCGACCAAAGCCTCGGGCTGGCTCGCATTGCCCTTGGACGACAGGCCGAAATTCATCGGAAAGGCATCCAGCGATTGCAGCATCCGCCCGATATGCCACGCCCCCGGCGTGCAGGTGGTGGCGAGCGTGCCATGCGCGGGCCCGGTGCCGCCGCCCAGCAAGGTGGTGATGCCCGAATGCAGCGCGTCCTCGATCTGTTGCGGGCAGATGAAATGGATATGCGCGTCAAACCCGCCGGGGGTGAGGATGCGACCCTCGCCCGCGATCACCTCGGTGCCGGGTCCGATGACGATCTCGACACCCGATTGCGTGTCGGGGTTGCCCGCCTTGCCGATGGCCGCGATCAGCCCGTCGCGCAGACCCACATCGGCCTTGGTGATGCCCTGATGATCGACGATCAGCGCATTGGTGATGACCGTGTCCATCGCCCCGCCCGCGCGGGGGATCTGGCTCTGCCCCATGCCGTCGCGAATGACCTTGCCACCGCCGAATTTCACCTCCTCGCCATAGGTGGTGAGATCCCGCTCCACCTCGATGATGAGATCGGTATCGCCAAGCCGCAGCCGGTCGCCCGTGGTGGGACCATACATGGCGGCATAGGCGGCGCGGGGGATGGTTGTGGCCATGTCAGAGGTCTCCCATCACCTTTTGATTGAACCCGAACACCCGCCGCGCACCGCCATAGGGGATGAGCCGCACCTCGCGTCTCTGCCCCGGCTCGAAGCGGACGGCGGTGCCTGCGGGAATGTCCAGCCGCTGCCCGCGCGCCGCAGTTCGGTCAAACGAAAGCCCGGCATTGGCCTCGGCGAAATGGTAATGGCTGCCCACCTGCACCGGCCGGTCACCGGTATTGGCGACCTCCAGCACGGTCACCTCCGCGCTCGCGTTCAGGGTGATCTCGCCATCGGCGGGAATGAGTTCTCCGGGGATCATGATCTACGCCTCATCCTGCGGCCACAAGCCACGCGCCGAGCGCCGCGACCAGCCCGCCGCCCCCGCGCACCACGCTTTGCGAGCCAAGCCGCATGACAAGCAGCCCCAGAGCAAGGCCCGCGAGATGCAGACCCATTGTTGCTATGGCAAAGCCCGCGAAATAGTCCAACGCCGTTGCCGCTCCGATTTCGGCGCCATGGGCACCGCCGTGAAACAGACCGAATACCGACACGATACCGACAGCCCAAATCGCGGGCAGCCGCACGGCGAGAGCCACCAGCAGCCCCAGGATCAGCACCGAGGCAAGGATCAGCGGCTCCACCGCCGGAAGGGTCAGCCCGAGCAGCGCGCCGCCAAATCCAACCGCCATCGCCGTGACGAAACCCACCGGCAAGAGCCAGATCGCGCGCCCCGAAAGCACTGCGGCCCAGAGACCGACAGCGAGCATGGCAAGCACGTGATCCGCCCCGAAGAGCGGATGGGTCGCCCCGGCAGCGAAAGAGCCATGCGCCCCAGGATCGAGATGCGCAAAGGCCAGTGAAGGTGTCAGCAGCAGAACGGCGAGGATGTAGCGCATCAGAATTATCCTTTCAGCGTATGGGGTTATGGACGGTCACCAGCTTGGTGCCGTCGGGGAATGTCGCCTCGACCTGCACGGAATGGAGCATTTCTGGAATGCCCTCCATGCAGTGCTCGGACGCAATGACATGCGCGCCCGCCTCCATCAGGTCGGCCACGCTGCGACCCTCGCGCGCGCCCTCGACCACGAAGTCGGTGATCAGCGCCACTGCTTCGGGGTGGTTGAGTTTCACGCCGCGCGCGAGCCGCCCGCGCGCCACCATGGCGGCGACGCTGATCAGCAGCTTGTCCTTTTCGCGGGGGGTGAGGTTCATCGCGGGTCTCCTAATTCTGCCAGACGCGGGGCAGGGGGCCGGGGCGCAGGGCGCTGACCAGCCGCATGATCTGACGGCGCAAGGGCCAGCCATCACCGGCCATGAGGCGGATCACCAGCTTGCCGTCAAAGCCCGAGGCGCCACCGGTGACGCCCGGCTCATCGAGCAGATCCCGCACGCGGGGCGCCGCATCCTCGGCCCCTTGCGCGACAAGCGCCAGCGTGGCGAAGGCGCGCGCGCCGTTCAGGATTGCGGGGCCAGCGGTCAGGGCATCGGTGGTGAGGTGGAGCGGCTCGACCAGAACCGGCTTACCTTCGCGCATGATGCGGCGGGTGTCGCACAGGGCGGTGCGCGCGACGGTTTCACCCATGGCGGCGCGGCCAAGGACAATCGACTCGAGGATCAGGCAGGAGGCATCCTTTGCCAACTCGATGGCGGTCTCGCGGTTAAGATGGCTGCCGTCGAAGAGGATCGTCTCTTGCGGCAGCCAGTCGAGATGCGCGCCGCTTGCGACCCGGTGATGCACCGTGACCCGCGCCGCCGCACCGGTGCTGCGATAGGCGCGCTCGGCGGTCTGCGTGGTGCCGGTGGCGCGACATCCCGCCGCCAGATCGAGCCGGTAGGACAGACGGTCGCCGCCTGTCAGCCCACCCGAGGTGTTGAGCAGCACGATCTCGGGGCCGGAGGGTCCGGGATGCAGAAATGCCTTGGCCGATCCCTTTTGATGCAGGCGATCGAGCCGCCCGCCATTCGGCCCGGGCAACAGCGTCACATGCGCGGCACCAAAGCTGCGTTCCTGTGACGGGGAGGTTGCGGGGCAGGCGGTCATGCGGGGTCTCGTACTATGGTCCACCCGAGGCTACCGCTCTTGCGCGGGACCGCCAGCGGTCGGCCGTGGACTTGCATGCGCCGCACGCATCCTCGATGCCCATATGCCCAAATAGCAGGCAGGTCGCCCATTAGATGGACACTTCGCGCAACAGCCGCTCACGCTCCACCGTGGCCGCAGGCTCCGAGAGCCGCACCTCGCCGCGATTGAGCACCACCAGATCGTCAGCCAGATCATAGGCGAAATCGAAGAACTGCTCGACCAGCACGATGGCGATCTCGCCCTCGTCGCGCAAAAGGCCGATCACCGTGCCGATCTGCTTGATGATATTGGGCTGGATGCCCTCGGTCGGCTCGTCGAGCAGGAGCACGCGGGGGCGTGCGATGAGGGCGCGGGCGATGGCCAGTTGCTGCTGCTGCCCGCCAGACAGATCGCCGCCGCGCCGGTCGCGCATCTGCTCCAGCACCGGGAAAAGCTCGTAGATGCGGGGTGGGATGGTGTGATCGGATTTCGGCAGGCAGGCAAAGCCGGTTTGCAGGTTCTCGGTGACCGTCAGCAGCGGGAATATCTCGCGCCCCTGCGGGACATAGGCGATGCCCGATTGCGCGGCTTGAGCGGCGGAGAGATGGGGCAATTCGCGCCCGTCGAGGCTGATCCGCCCGTCCGAGTAGGGATGCCGCCCGGCGATGGCCTTTAGCAGGCTGGTCTTGCCGACACCATTGGTGCCCATCACCGCCGTCACCGCGCCGGGCCGGGCGGTGAGGCTGACGCCGTGCAGGATCTGCGAAGCCCCGTAATGCAGGGTGAGGCTGTCGACGCTCAGCATGGATTATCTCCCGAGATAAACATCAATGACCTCGCGGTTTTGCGTGACGTGATCGAGGCTGCCTTCGGCCAGCACCGACCCTTCGTGCAGCACCGTCACCTTGCAGTCCAAACGGCGGACGAATTCCATGTCATGCTCGATCACCACCACGGCGCGGGTCTGCGCCGCGCGTTTGAGGATGTCGGTGGTGTGCTCGCGCTCGGCCGGGGTCATCCCGGCGGCGGGTTCATCCACCAGCAGAAGGCGTGGGTCTTGCGCTAGCAGCATGCCGATCTCCAGCCATTGCTTTTGCCCGTGGCTGAGGTCACCGGCGCGGCGGGGCAGGTCGTCCGCGAGGCCGATTTCCTGGGCCAATTCCGCGATGCGTGCGGCCCCCTTTGACGAACGGCGATAGAGCAGCACGTCAAACGGCCCGCGCTTGTTCTTGAGCGCCATGGCGAGGTTCTCGCGCACGGTCTGTTCCTCGAACACCGTGGGTTTCTGGAACTTGCGCCCGATGCCCGCCCGCGCGATGGCGCTTTCGCTCATCCCGAGAAGCGAGATGTTTTTCTCGCCCCACACAACCCGGCCCTCGTCGGGCCGCGTCTTGCCGGTGACGATATCCATGAAGGTCGTCTTGCCCGCGCCGTTGGGGCCGATCACCGCGCGCAGTTCCGGCTCTGCCACCTGAATCGAGAGGTTGTTGATGGCGCGGAAGCCGTCGAATGTGACCGAGACGCCGGAGACTTCGAGAAGGGTGGTCATGATTTCCTCACCAGCATGTCAAAGAGCCCGCCGATGCCGCGTGGAAAGAACAGCGTGACGGCCACGAAGCCGAGGCCCAGAAGCACCAGCCACCAGTCGGTCCAGTTGATCGTGTAGAACCCGAGGTCGATATCGGGCGCGCCGCCGCCGGTGAACCAGCTTGAGGCGAGGCTGACGACCGCTGCCCCGATTACCGCGCCGTAAAGCCGCCCGCGCCCGCCGATGGCGACCCAGACGGCGAGGTAAATCGACGCGATGGGCGCGATCTCGGCGGGGTTGATGATGCCAGCCTGCGGGTAATAGAGCGCACCGGCAAGGCCCGAGACCACCGCCGTCAGCGTGAAGATCACCAGCTTGTAGCTTTCGACGTGGTAGCCGAGGAAACGCACGCGGTTTTCATTGTCGCGGATGCCACGAATGACCGAACCGAACTTGCCCGAGATGAGCCACGCGAAGAAGAGATAGCCCAGGCCAAGGGCTGCGGCCGAGGCCCAGAAGAACCACAGCGCTATGGTGGATTGCGGCAAGTGCAGCAGGCCGGGGATGTTTTGCAGGCCCGAGAGGCCATTGTTGCCGCGCAGCCCGGTGTCGTTCTGGAAGAGGTAGAGCGACAGCGCCAGCGTCATCGCCTGTGTCAGGATCGAGAGATAGACGCCGGTGACACGGCTGCGGAAGGCGAGCCAGCCAAAGACGAGCGCCAGCAGCCCCGGCACCAGCACCACCAAGAGAAGCTGTATGAAAAGGCTGTCGGCGAAGGCCCAGATCAGCGGCAACTCGTTGCTGCCCACCACGCCGAAAATCTGCGTGGCGATGGCGTCGTTGATTTCCTCTTGCGTGGGCGGGATTGCGGCGTTTGCGAGCGAGTCCACCACGATACCTTCAGTGCGGGCATACATCAGCCACATGCCGATCGCGTAACCACCCAGCCCGAAAAAGGCGAAATGCCCGAGGCTGAGGATGCCGCAATAGCCCCAGACCACGTCCATCGCGACGGCAATCAGGCACAGGCAGAGCGTCATCCCGAGGATCTTGACCATCGAGGTCGACAGGAGCGCCACCCCGAACCCTTCGGCCAGCACGGTGACGCCGAGGGTGAAGAGGCCGAGCAGGCCCAGAAACCACATCACCGAAGGATTTTCTGCCAGAAAGCTGCGACGCGGCGTGATGTCAGGTTTGCTCATGGCTCAGTCCCCCGCCGCGCGGCCCTTGAGGGCGACGATGCCCTTGGGCCGGAATTGAATGAAGAGGATGACGAAGAGCACCATGTAGGTCTGTGCCGCCAGCGTGTTGGAGGGGTTGAACCATTCGATGCCCTTTTGCAGAAAGCCGATCAGCGAGGCCCCTGCCAGCGTACCCCAGACATTGCCGACACCGCCCACCACCACCGTCATGAAGCTTTGCACGATGTAATTGGCGCCCATCTCGGAGGTGACCTGCGCGTAGAGCCCGATGGCCACGCCCGCGATCCCCGCGATGCCGGAGCCGAGGCCGAAGGTGAGCATGTTGATGCGGTCCGGGTTGATCCCCATCGAGGCGGCCATGCCGGGGTTTTGCGTGACGGCCCGCACCTCGAGCCCCAGCCGCGTGCGTTTGAGAATGTAGAGCAGCAGCGCGAGGAAGATGAGGGCCAGCACGAAGATCGCCACGCGGATGGTCGAGATGCTGACGATGTCGTTGAGGGTGATCGCGCCGCCCAGCCAGTCCGGGGCGGTGAGAGGCCGCGCCTGCGTGCCGAAGATGTTCTTGGCCAGTTGTTGCAGGGCGATGGAGATGCCGAAGGTGGCCAGCAGCGTCTCGAGCGGTCTTGTGTAGAGGTGGCGGATCACCAGCCGCTCCATCGCGACGCCCGCGCCGAAGGTGACGACGAAGGCCAGCGGCAGGGCGATCAGCAGGCTGACGGTGTAGTCGGGGATGAAGAGTTGCACCACATAGCCGGTATAGGCCCCCATCATGATGAACTCGCCATGCGCCATGTTGATCACGCCCATCACGCCGAAGGTGATGGCTAGCCCGATGGCCGCGAGAAAGAAGATCGAGGCGAGCGACAGCCCGTCAAGCACAAGATCGGCGGTCTGGTAGAGGCCGAGGGTGCGCGAGGTGGCGGTGAGGGCATCCTCGGCGGCCTGCGTGATCTGCGGGTCGGGCTGCAGGTATTCGGCGTAGAAGACATGGGCGGCGACGGCCTGTGCCACTTCGTCGGGGGCAGCGCGGGGCGGCACGGCGCCTGCCTGTTCCAGCGCCTCGTAGGCGCGGGCGCGGGCGACCGTGGTATTGAGCTGGTGCAGCGGCACGCCGCCGACGCTGCCATCCACGATATGTTGCGCCAGCACGTCGCGCAGGCCGGTCGCGGTCTGGCGCGGTGGGGCGAGGTCTGCGGCCACGAGCCGGTCATGGGCCTCGGCCTCGGTGAGGTCGGTTCCGACCTCCAGCACGCGGGCGAGGTTTGCATCGTCCGGCAGGGTCTCGGCCACGCCGTCGCGGGTTGCGGTCAATTGGTTGAGCACGCTGCGCGCCTCGATGCTGGTATCGCCGCCGAGACCTGCGATGGCGTCGAGACGCTCGGATTTGGTCGCCCCGAATTGTGCGATCAGCAGGGTGAGCAGCCGCTCTTTGCGGGTCTTCAGGCCGGGGTCGGTCTCGCCCTCGATACTGCCTGCCAGCGGCGCGATCTGGCTTGCATCCGCGCTGCGCGTGATGGCCTCCAGTGCCTCTGCGCGGCGGGCGGGGTCGGGGGCGTTCAACTCATATGGCACGAGGGCTGCGGCGAGTTCGCGGCGCACGCCCGCATTGGGGCGTATCTGATCGACGTCGCGGCTGCCCACTTCGGCCACCGCCTCACCACTGTCGATGTCTATCAGGCGCAGGGTGTCGCCCGCGTCCTCGGCGTAGAAGAAGAGCCCATCATCGGGGCGCAGATAAACCTCGCGCGCCTCCCATTTGCGCAGGAAATCGGCCATGCCGGGGTGATCCGAGGCCAGCAGATCCGCGATCACCGGGCCAATGGTCTGGCGCGATGGCTTGGCGAGATCGGCCTGGTGCTCTTGCAGGAGCGGTTGCAACGTGGCCTGCGCCCTTGCCTCATCCGGGCGCAAGACCAAAGCGCAGGCGACGATGATCAGCAGCGCCACGGCGCGGGCAAGGAGGGCGGTGAAACGCATGGAAGGTTCAGTCCTGAGCGGGAAAACTGCTAAAAGGGGGCCGCGCGGGGGGTGATCCGCGCGGCCCGGCAGCTTAGTAGTTCGAGGTCATCTGCACGCAGGTGCCGGTCTCGGTATTGTACATGCCGCAGCCCAGCTCCTTCCAGTCGCTCTTGAGCGGCGCGCTCTCGGGCAGATGGTCGGTCCAGGCGTCGCCGGGCACTTCCGCAGTCTGGCTGATGATGTCGAACTGACCATCATCGCGGATCTCGCCGATCAGCACCGGCTTGGACAGGTGGTGGTTGGCGTTCATCACCGCCGTGCCGCCGGTGAGGTTGGGGTATTCCTGCCCCCACATCGCCGCGCGCACCGCGTCCACATCGGTGGTTCCCGCCTCGGTCACGGCGTTCACCCACATGTTGAAGCCGATATAATGTGCCTCCATCGGGTCGTTGGTGACGCGCTCTTCCCCGGCATAGGCCTTCCATGCCTCGACGAATTCGGCGTTGATCTCGGTATCGGCGGATTGGAAGTAATTCCACGCCGCGAGATGGCCGACGAGCGGCGCGGTATCGAGGCCCGAAAGTTCTTCTTCACCCACTGAGAAGGCCACCACGGGGATATCGGCGGCGTCGACGCCTTGCGCGGCCAGTTCCTTGTAGAAGCCGACATTGGCATCACCGTTGATGGTCGAGATCACGCCCACCTGCTTGCCCGACGCCCCGAGGGCGACCACGTCCGACACGATGGTGGCCCAGTCGGAATGGCCGAACGGGGTGTAGTTCACAAATATGTCCTCATCCGCGATGCCCTTGGACTTGAGGTAGGCGTCGAGGATGTTGTTGGTGGTGCGGGGATAGACATAGTCGGTGCCCAGAAGCGCGAAGCTCTCGACGCCCAACTCTTCGAGGAAGTAATCCACCGCCGGGATCGCTTGCTGGTTGGGCGCGGCCCCAGTGTAGAACACGTTCTTCGAGCTTTCCTCACCCTCGTACTGAACGGGATAGAACATCAGCCCGTTCAACTCCTCCAGCACCGGCAGCGCCGATTTGCGGCTGACGGACGTCCAGGAGCCGAAGATCACATCGACCTCGCTAACGGTCAGCAATTCGCGCGCCTTTTCGGCAAAAAGCGGCCAGTCGGAGGCGGGATCGACCACCACCGCCTCGATCTCGCAGCCCAGAAGACCGCCCTTTGCGTTCTGCTGTTCGACCAGCATCAGGACGGTATCCTTGAGCGTGGTCTCGGAAATGGCCATCGTGCCCGAAAGCGAGTGCAGCACACCCACCTTCACCGGGCAGTCCTGCGCCAGTGCGGGCGCGATAAAGAGTGCAGTTGTCGTGGCGAGGCTCGCCATCAGGGTCTTGGTTTTCATCTCTCGGAAACTCCCATGTCAGGGCTGCGCGGGCGGCACGGGGCGGCTTTCCAAGCCGATTTCCCGCTGCTAGGCTTGCGCGGCAGCATCTTGTGTGTTGTTGCCGTCCAGCGGTTTCTAGTCTGCCCGGACCGGGGCCGCTGGTCGGTATTTTCGCCCTATCGGGCAGCGTCATCCAACATCGCAAGATGAGGCTGCGCCAATGATTGGCGCTTGGTGGCGCGTTATATGCAGCGCGCAGCCGCTTTTTTGGGCGGTTTTGGTGCAACCTGCCTATTTGTTTCGCAGTGCCGCACGGCAAATTCGCTGCACCGCGGCATTTCCTGTCCTCGATCATGGTCTCGATCAGCGACTATCTGTCGGTTGCCGAAAAGCACGGCACCGTCGCCGCCCCCACACGCGCGGCGCCGATCTCGTTACGCATGATGGGCTGGAGTCCGTGGAATTCAGCATCGCGCCGCAGCTGGACGGCCTATTATCAATATGGTGGCGCGCGCGCCGTGGATGTGGTGGATTAAAGGGCGCTGCCCCCGTCGCGCCTGCGCGCGACTCCCCCGGGATATTTGCAGCAAGATGAAGGACAGGGCATGCGGCTGGATCATCTGGCAGTGGCGGCGAAAAGCTTGGACGAGGGCCGCGCCGTGGTCGAGGAGGCGCTGGGCCTGACCTTGCAGCCGGGCGGGCAGCACACGCATTTCGGCACGCATAACCTGCTGATGGGGCTGGCGGACGGCCTTTACCTGGAGGTGATCGCGGTCGATCCCGAGGCGCCTGTGCCGGGCTATCCGCGCTGGTTCGATCTGGACCGGTTCCATGGCGCGCCACGCCTGTCGAACTGGATCTGTGCGGTTGATGATCTGGAGGCCGCGATGACGCATCATCCGCAGGCGGGCGTGGCCGTCGATCTGGCGCGCGGCGATCTGCGCTGGCGGATGGCGGTGCCGGAGGGTGGCGTGCTGCCCTTCGACAACCGCTTTCCGGCGCTGATCGAGTGGCAGGCGGGCGGGCACCCCTCGGCGCGGCTGGCGGGGTCGGGCGCGCGGCTGGAGCGGCTGGTCGTGGCGCATCCCGAGGCCGCGGCGTTGCGCGCGGAGTTGAGTGAGTTGAGCGATCCGCGCGTGGTGGTCGAGCCGGGTGCGCCGGGCCTGCGCGCCGAGATCGCGACGCCGCACGGGGTGAGGGTGCTGGAATGATCATCCGGCGGGCGGAGACGGGGGATATCCCCGCGATCCTCGACATATGGAACCCTCTTATTCGCGACACTTCTGTGACCTTCACCACGGTGGAAAAGGCGGCGCCGGGGCTGGTGGATGATCTGGCCGCGCGCGGCGATGCGTTCCTGGTGGCCGAGGCGGCGGGCCAAATCCTCGGCTTTGCCACATATGGCCCGTTTCGCGGTGGGCCGGGTTATGCCCACACCGCCGAGCATAGCGTGATCCTCGCGGCGGATGCGCGCGGGCGCGGCGTGGGCCGCGCGCTGATGGCGCGGTTGGAGGCGCAGGCCCGCGCACAAGGCATCCACGTGCTGATCGCCGGGGTGAGCAGCGAAAATGAAGGGGCCATCGCCTTTCACCGCGCCATCGGCTTCACCCAAGGCCCGCGCCTGGCCGAGGTCGGGCGAAAATTCGACCGCTGGATGGATCTGGTACTTTTGCACAAGCGGCTGTGACGGTTTGCGCTGACACCGGTCGCGATTGGCGCTAGGCTCCGGCCCATGTCAATTTGGACACGCATATCAGAGGCGCTGCAGGCGCTGGCCAATGGCGAGAGCCTGACGGCTGTTTTCGACCGCCTGCGCAGCCCGCCCGAGCGCAGCGTCGCCTTTACCATCGCGGTGATCGCGCTGTCGGCCAAGATGGCCAAGGCAGATGGTCTTGTGACGCGCGACGAGGTGACGGCGTTTCGCGAGGTGTTCCAGATCGCGCAGGAGGAAGAGGACAATGCCGCGCGGGTCTTCAACCTCGCGCGGCAGGACGTGGCGGGATACGAGGATTATGCGCGCCGGATCGCGCGGATGTTTCAGGAGGCCCCCGATACGCTGAGCGATCTGATGGAGGGGCTGTTTCATATCGCGCTGGCCGACGGGATCTATCACCCCAAGGAAGATGCGTTTCTTGCGCGCGTGTCCGAGATTTTCGGGCTGGAGGAGGCGCGCTTCCGCCGGTTGCGGTCGCGCTTTGTCGAAGGCGAGCATCCTGATCCGTGGTCGGTGCTGGGGGTGACGGCGGACATGCCGCTGGATGACATTCGCAAAGTCTGGCGGCAGATGGTGCGCGATTGCCATCCCGACCGGATGCAGGCGCGCGGCGTGCCGAAAGAGGCGGTGAAGCTGGCCGAAAAGCGGCTGGTGGATATCAACCGCGCCTGGGAGGAGATCAGCGAGGCCCGTGCCGATGCGGATCGCCACCTATAACGTCGAATGGTTCAACGCGCTTTTCGACGATGCCGGGCGGATGCTGGAGGATGCGGAGTGGTCGGCGCGCTATGACGTGACGCGGGCCGATCAGCTGGCTGCACTTCGGGTGGTGTTCTCGGCGCTCGATGCCGATGCGGTGATGGTGATCGAGGCCCCCGACCAAAACGGGCGGCGCAGCACCGTGACGGCGCTGGAGGCGTTTGCAGACTGGGCCGCGCTCAGGGCGCGGCGGGCGCTGATCGGGTTTGCCAACGACACGCAGCAGGAGATTGCACTGCTTTATGATCCGGACGTGATGAGCGCCGTACATGACCCGCAAGAGGATGACGTGCCACGCTTTGACGGGCAGTTCCGGATCGACCTCGATATCGACGATCGCGCCGACCGGGTCAGCTTTTCCAAGCCGCCGCTGGAGGTGGCGGTGAGCATGGCGTCGGGCCGCACGCTGCGGCTCATCGGCACCCATCTCAAATCCAAGGCACCGCACGGGGCTAGGACCCGCGACGAGGCGATGCGCATCGGCATCGCCAACCGCCGCAAGCAACTGGCGCAGGCGGTCTGGCTGCGCCAACGGATCGAGGCGCATCTGGCGGCGGGCGATGCGCTGATGGTTATGGGCGATCTCAATGACGGTCCGGGGCTGGATGAATACGAGCATCTCTTCGGCCGCTCCTCGGTCGAGATCATCGCGGGCGAGGGCAACGACGCGGCGCAATCCCTCTATGATCCGCATGCGCGCGCGGCGCTGACGCAGAGGATCGGGGCAGGCCACAGCACCTCGCGGTTCTACCTGCGCGATCAGAAACGCTATATGCAGGCGCTGCTGGATTACATCCTGATTTCACCCGATCTGATGGCGCGGCGTCCGGTCTGGCGTATCTGGCATCCGTTCGACGACCCCGAATGCTGGGGCAAGCCGCTGATGCGCGACGCGCTGCTGACAGCGTCGGATCATTTCCCGCTGACGCTGGATATCGAGTTGTGATCTTAAAATCGTCATCGGGGGGTGTTATATGAAACACATGACATACCGGCCACTGATCCTTGCCCTCGCTCTTGCCCTCTCCGCTCCCGCCTTCGCGCAGGAGACCGAAGACGAGGGCCGCTCGCTCATGGAAGAGGGCGCGCGTCTGTTCTGGGAAGGCATCCGCCGCGAGATGGGCCCGGCGCTGGAAGAGTTTCAGGACCGCGCGCAGGAGATGGAGCCGGCGTTGCGCGAGTTTGTCGAGGAGATGGGCCCGGCGCTGCGTGGCCTGATGGATGAGGTCGGCGATCTGAGCGCCTATCACGCGCCCGAGGTGCTGCCCAATGGCGATATCATCATCCGGCGCAAGACCCCGCAGGAATTGCAGGACGCGCCCGCGCCGGATGGCGAAATAGAACTGTAAACGAGGCGGCAGACGGGCAAGGCTTGCGCTCAGTAGGCGTGGTCGTGCCCATCCCATGTCTGGAAACAGCCCGTGGCGGCCATATCGAGCGCGGCGAAGCGATCGAGCAGGCCGTCGGCCGCCTGATCCACCGAAATCTCGGCCGCGTCGCCGCCCATGTCGGTGCGGACCCAGCCGGGGTGATAGATGCCCACGGCGATCCCCTCGGTGGCCAGATCCGCGGCAAGGTTGCGCCCCAGGTTGAGGGCCGCAGCCTTGGAGGCACGGTAGATATAGCTGCCGCCGGGCGCGCGGGTATGGCTGGCCATCTGGCTGGAGATGATGGCGATCTTGGCACCCTGCGCGGCGCGCAGGTTGGGCAGCAGGCTCTGGATGCTGAGGAACACGCCGGTGACGTTGGTGGCGAAGGTTTCGGCCCACATCGCCGCCGGATAGCCGGTATCGAGCGGCTGGCCCTTGTCGGGATAGATGCCCGCATTGCAGATCAGCAGATCGACGGGGCGATCGCCCAGATGTTCTGCGAGGTTGGCGCAGGACACCGGGTCGGTCACGTCGAGGGCCAGCAGATCATCGACGGGCACCCGCGCGGTGCCGGTGACCTCATGCCCGGCGGCGCGGTAGCGGTCTGCCATGGCGTGGCCGATGCCGCGATTGGCACCTGTGATGACGATATGCATTGTGACGGGCTCCTCTGGGTCAGTTCGACTTGCGGCGCGGCACGAAGGGCAGGGGGGCCACCGGCACGCCGTCTTCGATCAGCTTGCGCGCCTCTTCGGGTTTGGCCTCGCCATAGATGCTGCGCTCGGGGGTGAGGCCGTCATGCATGTCGCGGGCCTCGCGGGCGAAGTTCACGCCGACGTAATCGGCGGTGCCCTCGACCTTTTGGCGCAGCGCGGCCAGGGCCTTCTCGCGGGGCGTGACCTCTGTTTCGGAGGCTGTGCTCGGAGCGGGACCGCCGGATTGGAGGCGCGGGGCCATCAGCGCCTTTTCCACGTGGGTCGAGCCGCAGACGGCGCAGCTGACCATGCCTGCGCCGAGCAGCTTGTCGAAGGCGGCGGCCGATTGAAACCAACTGTCAAAGTGATGGTCGGCCTCGCATCTGAGGCTGAAGTGAATCATGTTGCGATCCGTTTGATCATCCACGCATAATTACGCCGCGCGGGGGCAAGATCAAGCGTGTTCGGCGCGGCTCAGAGACCCAGCTTGCGGGGGTCGAAACTGCGGATGATATGCGCCAGTTCGGACTCGTCCACCCGTTTGGCGGCCTTCTTGCGGCGCATCCACTTGCTGCGGCGCTGTCCGGCCTCGGGAAAGTCCTCGGCCAGCGATTTGACCAGAATCGGGTAAATCATCACCAGACAGGGCAGGCCACGATCCGGCTCGACCTCCTTGGTATAGGAATAGAGACCGAGGGCCATGCTGTGCGCGATGCCACGCACGCCCGCCTCTTCCCAGGCTTCTTTCAGAACCATCTCTGTCGGGGTGAGCCCCGGCATCGGCCAGCCCTTGGGAATGATCCAGCGCCCCGATCCGCGACTGGTCACCAGCAGGATGTCCGGCTCGCCGTCCCGCATCCGATAGCACAGCCCGCCGAACTGCGTGCGCACTTCGGTCTTGGGGGCCGCCGGAAGGCTGAGCGGCATCTGCTTGATCGTCTGAAGGGTCATCGGCACATCCGGCCCGTTATCGCTGCTCGAACCCCAAGGGGTACACGAAAACGATAACGCGTGAACCCTGAGTCAGGCCAGCGGGAATTTATCTTTTTAATTCTGACTGAAAATATCAGAATTGACATTCCCTACAAGAATGATCAGAATTGAAAAGCCAAGCCAGTCCAGACCCGAGGCCAGCCCGGCGTAACAGCAACCAAAGGGAATCACCGGCATGGCAAATCCGATGACCGAACGTGCGAGGGCAGGGGCATGATCCGCGCGCAAACCAGAACCGAACCCGATCTGGTGGCCGAGGCCGCCTGTCACGACGCCCGCACCCTGACCGAGGGTGCCAATACCGCGCTCATCGTGCTGGATGGGCAGGTCTATACCCTGCGCATCACCCACGCGGGCAAGCTGATCCTCACGAAATGAAGCACGTGCGCACCATCACTCCCGACGCGCCGGTGGCGCAGATGGACGACATGACCGGCCTGCCCGGCATCGTCATCGCCTGTCTGCGCCACTGGAACCGCGGCGGTGCCGCGGCCGCCCTTGGTCTGCTGCGCGCGCATATGTCCGAGGCGACGGCCTGCGCCAGTTTCGAGGCGTTGCAGGACCTGACCGATGTGCTGGGTCCGCATATCCGCCGCCCGCTGCGCTGTCATGCGCCACAGTGCCAATGCGTGGGGCTGGACGAGGCGGCCTTTGCCCGGTTCGTCGAAGAGGCGGCGCTGGGCGAGCGCGAAGAGGCGCTGATGCTGGCGAGCCTTCTGGTCGCGCCGCGCGGCATCATGCCGCTGGCCGATGCGGCCCACCGGCTTGGCCTGACCCTGCATCGTGCTGTATTGCAGCAGCGCACGCAGGGGTTTCCTGACCCGGCAAACCAGACACGACATTGAGGCACAGGAGCACCCCCCGATGATGATCTGTCACTGCATGGCCATCACCGATGGTGATATTCATCGCGCCATGGACTGGATGCGTGCGTCGGATCCCGACACGCTGATCACCCCCGGCAAGATTTACCGCGCGCTGGGCAAGCGCGCCGATTGCGGCGGGTGTCTGCCGCTCTTCGTTGACACCATGCGCAAGGCAGATAGCCTTGGGATACCTATGCAATTGCGCGGACTTCGCCGCGCCACCACACAGGGAGACGCACATGAAGGGCGACGCCAAGGTAATCGACTATCTCAATCAGGCGCTCAGGAGTGAGTTGACCGCCGTCAGCCAGTACTGGCTGCATTACCGCCTGCAGGAGGACTGGGGCTATGGCCGCATCGCCGCCAAGTCGCGCGAGGAAAGCATCGAGGAGATGCATCATGCCGACAAGCTGATCGAGCGGATCATCTTTCTGGGCGGGCATCCGAACCTGCAGAAACTCGACCCGCTGCGCATCGGGCAGACCCTGCGCGAAACGCTCGAATCAGACCTCGCGGCAGAGCATGACGCGCGCACGCTCTACATCGAGGCGCGCGACCATTGCGACAGCGTGGCCGACTACGTCTCGAAGAACCTTTTCGAGGCGCTGATCGCCGACGAGGAAGGTCATATCGACTTTCTGGAGACGCAGATCGACCTGTTCGACGATCTCGGGGCCGAACGCTACGGGCTGCTCAATGCGAGCCCGGCGGATTCGGGCGAATAAGCCCGATCTGGCAGCAAACCGGGGCCGTCGCGATGATCCGCGGCGGCCTTAGTCGTTTCTGGCCGCCCTTTCGGGGATGAGTTGCTGCGCGATGCCTGCAAAGACCAGGTAGACGCTGGTCACCACCAGCCCCCAATGCGCCCAGCTTTGCGGGTCGAAATGCACCCAGGCCGCCCAGCCTGCGAAGAACGTCCAGGCCAGCGCCATCGGCAGGGTCAGCCAGCGCCAGCGCTGCGTGCGCACCGGATGCACGAACTTGAGCGGCAGGAACATCGCCACCGACAGGATCACCACCAGCGCGAGGATGATCCAGAAAGACGGCTTGATCGCGAACATCACGATCACCATCATGTTCCAGCAGCCGGGAAAGCCGGAAAAGGAATTGTCCGTGGTCTTCATCCGTGTGTCGGCGAAATACATAGCACTGGCATAGGTGATCACGATGATCGCCACCCACCCCGTCCAGCCCGGCAAGAGGTCGGAGCTGAAGAGCGCGAAGGCGGGGATGAACACGTAGGTCAGGTAGTCGATGATCAGGTCGAGCAGCACGCCGTCGAATTCGGGGGCGTATTTCTGAACGTGATACTTGCGCGCCATCGGCCCGTCGATGCCATCGACAGCAAAGGCCACCACCAGCCACAGGAACATCAGCTCCCACTCGCGGTCGATCGCGGCGAGCATGGCAAGCATGGCGAAAACCGCGCCGGTGGCTGTCAGAAGGTGAACGAGGAGGGCGCGGATCTGTGGTGTCATGCGGGTTTAATGGCGCAGCCATTCGGGATTTGCAAAGAAAAACCCGGCCCCCTTGCAGGGACCGGGCGGTTGCCGTGAGTGGAATGCCTCAGTTCGAGACGCGGACTTCTTCGAGCGGATAGGCGAGCATGTCCTGCGCCTCCCAGGCGACGTGGCAATCATGGCAGAAGCTCTGCTTGAACTTCATCGGCTTGCCGTTGGGCTGCACGCCCGCATAGACCCAGTCGGCGGTGTCGGGCGCGCTGCCCTCTTCGCCCTTGGTCATGATGAAGAGCGGGCCGGTGCGGGCCTCTTTCTTCTTGGAACTGATCGAGATGCTTTCCTTGGCCAGCACCGAGCCTGCGGGCATTTCCACGCCCTCTTCGGCGAATTTCAGGTATTGCTCGGCGGCGACGTCATTGGCGAAGGTCTGCAACAGGCGATTGCCATGCGCGCCCGCAACGGCGGGGCGGGTCGAGGACACGGTCCAGTCGCGATAGGCGGCGGCCACCTCGTCGCCTTCCTTGGCGTATTTCTCGGCCATCTCGTCCTTGAGGCAGGTGTAGATTTCGTCGATCGCGGCTGCGTCAAGCTCGAACGGGTCGGTCACGTCGACGGCACAGGCCGCATGTGCGAGCGGGGCCATCGTCAGGCTGGCGACAAAGGTCGCGGCGGCGGCGAAAAGCTGGCGTTTCATAATGTTCATTCTCCATGTCGGTCATTGGACGCAAAGGTCACCCGAGGCGGAGCGTTGCATAATTCGATTGTAATTGAACCTAACTATTGCGTGAGGAAACCGTGCCCTTGCGTGCGGGGCGGGGGTGTGTTGCGATCGTCAGTACGGCGTGCCCGTGATGATCCGTTGGTGATCTGGATCAAGGCGCGCGGGCCCGATCTGCGCGACTATTGCCCATCGACAACGCGAAAGGAAATCCGATGTATAAGCACGTTCTGGTTCCGGTTTCATTCGACAACGAGCGCGACGGGGCAGGGGCCCTCGCGGCGGCAAAGCTGCTCGCGGGTGACAGCGGCAAGATCAGCCTGCTGCACGTGATCGAGCAGGTGCCGAGCTATGCCATTTCCTACCTGCCATCGGGCTACCAGTCCGAGGCGCGCAAGGCGATCGAGGCGGAGCTGTCGAGCATGGCTGCCGCCCTGCCCAATGCCGATTCCTTCGTGGTCGAGGGGCATTCGGGGCGCACCATTCTGGACTGGGCCGAGGCGCAGGGCCCCGATTGCATCGTGATCGCGAGCCATCGTCCGGGCATGCAGGATCTGCTGCTGGGCTCGACCGCGGCCAAGGTGGTGCGGCACGCGACCTGCGCGGTGCATGTGATCCGCTGACCTGCGGCAGATCGCGCGCGCCCTTGCGGGGCTACGCGCGCGACCCCACCTGTCAGGTCGTGTTCAACAGCCGACAGGAGACCGTTCATGCAATGCCCGATCGATGGAACCGCGCTTGTGATCGCCGAACGTGCCGGGGTGGAGATCGACTATTGCCCGCAATGCCGGGGCGTCTGGCTGGACCGGGGCGAGCTTGACAAGATCATCGACCGGTCGGCCTCCGAGACGGTCGCACCGCAACGCTCGGATGATCGCGGTTATTCCGGCGGCAAACCGCGCAAGAAGCGGGGCGGCTTCCTCGAAGATCTGTTCGACTTCTGATCATCGCTTGATCGAAGCGGATCGCGGGCGTATGGCGCGGGCATGACCCGTTTCATGATCCATTGCGTAACCTTGGTGCTTGCCCTGATCATCGCCACGCTGACCCTGCTCCAGGTGACGCCCGGCCCTCAGGGGCTGCCCGGGCTGGACAAGCTGGCGCATTTTCTGGCCTTTGGCGCGCTCGCCGCGCCGTTGGCCTTTGCCTATCCCCGGCACTGGCGGGCTGTGGCGCTGGCGGTGCTGGCCTATGGCGGGTTGATCGAGATCGTGCAGCCTTATATGGGGCGCAGCGCCGAGTGGGCGGATCTGCTGGCCGATGGGGTTGGTGCCTTCCTTGGGGCGTGGGGCGCGGTACGGATCGGGCGCGGACGGCGTGCGGTGTGAACGATCACGGCTGATGGTGTGCGCCGAAATCTTGAAAAGATTTCGGTCCGATTTCTTTTGAAGAAATCGGGGTCGGCGTGAGCCAGCGGACCGGCGCGCGGTTGCAGAAGATGATGATCTGGCCCGAGTTTTCCGCCACCTGAAACCCGCGCCGGTCGATCTCGCGCAGGAACAGGTCCATCCCAGCGAAGCGCTCCACATCCCGTTTCTTTCGTCTGATCACGGTGCCTTGTTGCACCGCGCGGGAGGTGAACAGGTCATGCAGCCAGACCTCGGGCGAGAGCGGAGAGTTGCGGTTTTGCATGATGTGACCATGCGGGACGGTTGGTTAAGGGGAGGTTAATGGATGTAGGGTGGCTGGAAACGGTCAAAGCGACCTGAATTTTGACTTGTTCTCCGGCAACTGAAACAAGCCGTTCTCCACCGCGTTTCGTTGTACGAGTATCTTGTCCCAATGCCAGATGATTGCCGCTGCTTGCTCGTTAATCTTCTTCTTCAGCAAAGCTGGAGACAAATAGAAAGCAACCACTTTATTCCGTAGAATTGCCGCCCTTTCGGCCTTCTTTCGGGAGTTTTGTAAGTCTTTCGAAATCACTATCCATCCTATCCCCAATTGATTGAAGTAATCGATGTCCGAAATGTTGGTTGGGAATTTATCTCGAAGTGGAAAAGCTTCGTGGCCGTCGAGTCTTATTAGCTCATTCAGCGCACGAGCAATACTTGGAGGCATGTTGTGGTCAAAAAGTACCTTAGCCATGTGCCTCGTCTAAGCTTTGTTCAAACGAGATACATGCTTTTAGCTCGGCAGAGGGAATTTCGTAGATCTTTGAAAGATACGCCAAGTCATTGAATTCTTGAAACTCTCTCGAGACGACGCCAGTGGAAACGCCGTATTTATCCAAGATCGGATCGCCAAAATGACGAGATGGATCAATGATTACCGATGAAAACTGTCGCGGCCTCCACCTAGCTGCTAAGTTGCCTTCGTATTCCAAATCATTGAGCGATTGAGATATAATTTCGCGGAAGACTTTCTGGCCGGGCCGCTTCTTCGAAAGGCTAACGAATTCACCGTCTTTTTCTACGGCATCCATTAATATCTCAGTTCCGTCAGTTTTGAATGACTGTGAGGCCAAGGGCCGATCCAATTCGTATTTTTCTTCAGCAAAGGAAATTGCAAAGCGAATTGCCTGTAGCGAAATTGAGGCACGCCTAAGCGCCGCTACAACTCTTACCTCGACGAGATCAAGAAAGCTGATCTCGGTTATGTCCTCATCTAAGAATTGATAGTGTGCGTGCCAGAGGGGGGGATTGGGACCGCTTCCTCGTGTCCATCTTAGGACTTGCTGCGCACTCGTTCCAATGAGACGCGCTGCTTCCCTCGGTGTGTAAACACCTCTTCCAAGAATCGCGTCATCTAGCGGCATTCACGTCCTCCTAGCAGTCTTCTACCTCTGAAGTATTGCTCCTGAATAGTCCTTATCTCCCCCGCCGCTTCACATTCCCCCCGCGTTGGCCCGGCCTCCCCGCCGTTGACCGCCCGCGTGACCCGACAGCGGCGTCGCTGGCCTTTTCCACCGCCTGCTGCCGGGCCAAAGGATCATCCGCCACGGCCAGATCGACCGCCTCCAGCCGTTTGACCTCGTCGCGCAGCCGCGCGGCCTCTTCGAACTCGAGGTTCTCGGCGGCCTTGCGCATGTCGGTGCGCAGCCCTTCCAGCACCGCCTGCAGGTTGGCGCCTGCCATCGGCTTGTCGACCTTGGCGGTCACCCGGTTCATGTCCACATCACCCTTGTAGAGCCCCTGCAGGATGTCATCGACATTCTTGCGGATCGTGGCCGGGGTGATGCCGTGTTCCTCGTTATAGGCGATCTGCTTGGCGCGGCGGCGGTCGGTTTCGTCCAACGCGCGCTGCATCGAGCCAGTGATGCGGTCTGCATACATGATCACCCGGCCATCGGCGTTGCGCGCGGCGCGGCCAATGGTCTGGATGAGCGAGGTCTCGGAGCGCAGAAAGCCCTCCTTGTCCGCATCGAGAATGGCCACCAGCCCGCATTCGGGGATATCCAGCCCCTCGCGCAGCAGGTTGATGCCGATCAGCACGTCGAAGGCGCCAAGGCGCAGGTCGCGCAGGATCTCGATGCGCTCGATCGTGTCGATGTCGGAATGCATGTAGCGCACGCGGATGCCTTGCTCGTGCATGTACTCGGTCAGGTCCTCTGCCATGCGCTTGGTCAGCGTGGTGCAGAGCGTGCGATAGCCCGCCTCGGCCACCCGGCGCACCTCGTCCAGCAGATCATCGACCTGGGTGTCGACGGGGCGGATTTCGACTTGCGGATCCAAGAGCCCGGTGGGCCGGATCACCTGCTCGGTAAAGACGCCGCCGGTCTGCTCGATCTCCCACTTGGCGGGGGTGGCCGAGACAAACACCGATTGCGGCCGCATCGCATCCCATTCCTCGAACTTGAGGGGGCGGTTGTCCATGCAGGACGGCAGGCGAAAGCCGTGTTCGGCAAGCGTGAACTTGCGCCGGTAGTCGCCCTTGTACATGCCGCCGATCTGCGGGACCGAGACGTGGGATTCGTCGGCGAAGACGATGGCGCTGTCGGGGATGAACTCAAAGAGGGTGGGGGGCGGCTCGCCGGGGGCGCGGCCCGTCAGGTAGCGCGAATAGTTCTCGATGCCGTTGCAGACGCCGGTCGCCTCCAGCATCTCCAGATCGAACTGCGTGCGCTGCTCCAGCCGCTGCGCCTCCAGAAGCTTGCCGTCGCCGACCAGCTGATCGAGGCGGGTGCGCAGCTCTTTCTTGATGCCGATTATGGCCTGCTGCATCGTCGGCTTGGGGGTCACATAGTGGCTGTTGGCATAGACCCGGATCTGGTCGAAGTTGTCGGTCTTTTCGCCGGTGAGCGGGTCGAATTCGGTGATGCTCTCCAACTCCTCGCCGAAGAACGACAGCCGCCAGGCGCGATCCTCGAGGTGGGCGGGGAAGATTTCGAGGCTGTCGCCGCGCACCCGAAAGCTGCCGCGCTGGAAGGCCTGATCGTTGCGCTTGTATTGCTGCGCCACCAGATCGGCCATGATCTTGCGCTGGTCATAGCTCTCGCCGGTCTTCAGATCCTGGGTCATCGCGCCGTAGGTCTCGACGCTCCCGATGCCGTAAATGCACGACACCGAGGCCACGATGATCACGTCGTCGCGTTCCAGAAGCGCGCGGGTGGCCGAGTGGCGCATCCGGTCGATCTGCTCGTTGATCTGGCTCTCTTTCTCGATATAGGTGTCGGAACGGGCGACATAGGCTTCGGGCTGGTAATAGTCGTAATAGCTGACGAAATATTCCACGGCGTTGTCGGGGAAAAACCCCTTGAATTCCCCGTAGAGTTGCGCGGCGAGCGTTTTGTTCGGCGCGAGGATGATCGCGGGGCGCTGTGTCTCCTCGATGATCTTGGCCATGGTGAAGGTCTTGCCGGTGCCGGTCGCGCCCAAAAGCACCTGATCGCGCTCGCCCTCGCGCACGCCTTCGCTGAGCTCGGCAATGGCGGTGGGCTGGTCGCCCGCAGGCTCGAACGTGGTCGCCATTGTGAAGCGTTTGCCACCTTCGAGCTTTTGTCGGGTTTTCACATCCGGCGCGGGGTGGGCGAGGACCGCTTCGGAGCTGTCGGAATTGGCATAGGGCATCGCGGGTCTCCTTTGTGCCAAAGATGGCGTGTCTCGCGGCGGGTGCAAGCCCAATCCTGCGGTCGGTGCCCTGCGGTGCGAATCGTTGGCGGCAAATGTGACGCGACGTCATTTCAATGCCTTGCGGCAGAGTGCCGCAGTCGCGCTGATGCCGGGCTTTTGTTGCCGGAATGCGGCAGCGCAACATGGCTCACGCGTATAAATTGCGACGCCGGGTGCGAAAAACCTCAGGGAAAGTCAAATAGTAAAAGAATTTACAAAAAATCCCGAGAAAAAGTTAGAGATTTTCACACAATTTGTCATGTTTATGGCTGAACTGTTAATTTTTTACGCATTTCTGGGTATAGTATTCCATGGAGCACAACACCGCATGACCGGCTGTCATATGGTGTCAGGGATGGAGGAATTAAAGCCATGGATGATGTCATTAATGCTGCAGGCGCAACGGCGCGCGGGTATCACATCGACGCGGATGAGTATGCCCGCATGTACGCGCAGTCCATTCAGGACCCCGAGGGGTTCTGGGGTGAGCACGGCAAGCGGCTCGATTGGATCAAGCCCTACACCAAGGTCAAGAACACTTCGTTCGCCTATGACGACGTGTCGATAAAGTGGTTCGAGGATGGCACTTTGAATGTCGCCGCGAACTGCGTCGACCGCCATCTGGCGACACGCGGCGATCAGACCGCGATCATCTGGGAGCCGGATGAGCCCACCGACGAGGCGCTGCATATCACCTACCGCGAATTGCACGCGCAGGTCGGCAAAATGGCCAATGTGCTGAAATCGCTCGGCGTTGAAAAAGGCGACCGGGTGGTGATCTACCTGCCGATGATCCCCGAGGCGGCCTATGCGATGCTGGCCTGTGCGCGGATCGGCGCGATCCATTCCATCGTGTTCGCAGGCTTTTCGCCCGACGCCTTGGGCGCGCGGATCAACGGCTGCGACGCCAAGGTTGTCATCACCGCCGATCACGCCCCGCGCGGCGGACGCAAGACCAAGCTCAAGGACAACGTCAATCAGGCGCTGTTGCATGACACCGATGACGTCAAATGCCTCGTGGTGCAGCGCACCGGCGATCAGGTGGCGTGGCGCAATGGCCTCGATTTCTGGTGGCACGAAGAGGCCGAAAAGGTCAGTTCCGACTGCGCGCCCGAGGAAATGAATGCCGAGGACCCGCTGTTCATTCTCTACACCTCCGGCTCCACCGGCATGCCCAAGGGCGTGGTGCATAGCACCGGCGGCTATCTCACCTACGCGTCGATGACGCATGAATATATTTTCGACTATCACGAGGGCGATATCTACTGGTGCACCGCCGATGTGGGCTGGGTCACCGGACACAGCTATATCGTCTACGGGCCGCTGGCCAACGGGGCCACAACCGTGATGTTCGAGGGCGTGCCGACCTATCCCGATGCGGGCCGCTTCTGGCAGGTCTGCGAGCGCCACAAGGTGACACAGTTCTACACCGCCCCCACCGCCATCCGCGCGCTGATGGGCAAGGGGACCGCGCCGGTCGAAGGGTCGGATCTCAGCAGCCTGCGCCTGCTGGGGTCTGTCGGTGAGCCGATCAACCCCGAGGCGTGGAACTGGTATAACGAGAATGTCGGCAAGGGCCGTTGCCCCATCGTTGATACGTGGTGGCAGACCGAAACCGGCGGCATCCTGATCACCCCGCTGCCCGGTGTGACGCCCAACCCCAAGCCCGGCTCGGCGACCAAGCCGTTCTTTGGCGTGGCCCCCGTCGTGCTCGACGATCAGGGCAATGAATTGGACGGCGCGACCGAGGGCGTGCTGGCGATCAAGGATAGCTGGCCCGGTCAGATGCGCACCGTCTGGGGCGATCACAAGCGCTTTGTCTCGACCTATTTCGAGATGTTCAAAGGCTACTATTTCTCCGGCGATGGCTGCCGCCGTGACGCGGATGGCGATTACTGGATCACCGGCCGTGTCGATGACGTGATCAACGTCTCGGGGCACCGCATGGGCACGGCGGAAGTCGAAAGCGCGCTGGTTGCGCATTCGACCGTCAGCGAGGCGGCGGTCGTGGGCTATCCGCATGATATCAAGGGGCAGGGCATCTATTGCTATGTCACCCTGATGGACGGGGTCGAGGCCACGGACGAGCTGCGCACGCAGCTGGCCAACTGGGTACGTCAGGAAATCGGCCCGATCGCCAAGCCGGATGTCATTCAATGGGCGCCGGGCCTGCCCAAGACGCGCTCGGGCAAGATCATGCGCCGCATCCTGCGCAAGATCGCCGAGAACGACTTTGACAGCCTTGGCGACACCTCGACGCTGGCCGATCCCTCGGTGGTCGATGATCTCATCACCAACCGCACCGGCGCGTGAGAGGGGGCATGACAATGGACGGAACCAAGACAGCGCAAACCGCCGCCAATCTGGTCCTGCTCGGGCCGCCGGGCGCGGGCAAGGGCACACAGGCGCGGATGCTGGAAGACGCGTTCGGGCTGGTGCAACTCTCGACCGGGGATCTGCTGCGCGCCGCCGTCTCGGCGGGCACCGAGGCGGGCCAACAGGCCAAGGCCGTGATGGAAGCGGGCGATCTGGTCTCAGACGAGATTGTCATCGCGATCCTGCGCGACCGGCTGGCAGAGCCGGACTGCGCGCAGGGCGTCATTCTCGACGGCTTTCCGCGTACCACGGTGCAGGCCGAGGCGCTGGATGGGCTGATGGCCGATCTTGGCGCGGGCATCCGCGCGGCGATCAGCCTCGAGGTGGACGACGCCGCGATGGTGACACGGATTTCCGGGCGCTACACCTGCGCGGGCTGCGGCGAGGGGTATCACGACACGTTCAAGACCCCCGCTGTAGAGGGCACCTGCGACAAGTGCGGCGGCACCGAAATGATCCGCCGCGCCGATGACAATGCCGAAACGGTGGAGAGCCGCCTGCGCGCTTATCACGCACAGACCGCACCGCTGATCGACTATTACGACGGCAAGGGCGTGCTCGTCCGCGTCGATGCCATGGCCGAGATCGGCACCGTGGCGCAAGAGCTGAACACGATCGTCAAGCAGGCGACCGCGTAAGGGAAGGCCCGCGCCGGGATGGTCCCGGCCCGGGCAGGAGGAAACCTTTGACAAAAGGGAGGACACGCTTTGTCCGATAAGGAAGCCGCAAAGGCATATTGGAAAACCAATGTGCGTATTATTCTCTGGAGCCTGGTGATCTGGGCTCTGGTCTCGTTCGGGTTCGGCATTCTGTTGCGCCCCATGTTGTCGGGGATCGCCGTGGGCGGCACCGACCTTGGGTTCTGGTTCGCACAGCAAGGCTCGATCCTGGTCTTTCTGGCGCTGATCTTCTTCTACGCCTGGCGGATGAACAAACTCGATGCCGAACACGGCGTCGGTGAAGAATAAGGGAGCCGGGGACAATGGATCAGTTTACACTCAACCTGCTGTTCGTGGGCGCAAGTTTCGCGCTCTATATCGGCATCGCGATCTGGGCACGCGCCGGATCGACCTCTGAATTCTATGCGGCTGGCCGGGGGGTTCACCCCGTGACCAACGGCATGGCGACCGCCGCCGACTGGATGTCGGCTGCCTCGTTCATCTCGATGGCGGGCCTCATCGCCTTTACCGGCTATGACAACTCGACCTTCCTGATGGGCTGGACCGGTGGCTACGTTCTGCTGGCGCTGCTGCTGGCACCCTACCTGCGCAAGTTCGGCAAGTTCACCGTCTCCGAGTTCATCGGCGACCGGTTCTATAGCCCGACCGCGCGCATGGTGGCGGTGGTCTGTCTGATCGTCGCATCGCTCACGTATGTGATCGGCCAGATGACCGGCGTCGGCGTGGCCTTTGGCCGCTTCCTGGAGATCTCCAACACTGCCGGTCTGCTGATCGGGGCCTGTGTGGTCTTTGCCTACGCGGTCTTTGGCGGCATGAAGGGCGTGACCTACACGCAGGTCGCGCAATATGTCGTGTTGATCATGGCCTACACCATTCCGGCGATCTTCATCTCGCTGCAACTGACGGGCAACCCGATCCCCGCACTGGGTCTTTTCGGCGATCACGTCGCGAGCGGCGAGCCGCTTCTGGCAAAACTCGACCAGATCGTGCGCGAACTGGGCTTCAATGAATATACCGCCCATCATGGCGATACGTTCAACATGGTTCTGTTCACGCTGTCGCTGATGATCGGCACCGCCGGTCTGCCGCATGTGATCATGCGCTTCTTCACCGTTCCCCGCGTGGCCGATGCCCGCTGGTCGGCGGGCTGGGCGCTGGTCTTCATCGCGCTGCTTTACCTCACGGCCCCGGCTGTGGGTGCGATGGCACGGCTCAACATCACCGAGCTGATGTGGCCCAACGGCACCGATGCGCAGGCGGTCTCCGTCGAGCAGATCGAAACCGATCCCAAGTATGACTGGATGGCCACCTGGCAGAAAACCGGTCTTCTGGGCTGGGAAGACAAGAACGGCGACGGGCGTATCCAATACTACAACGACGCCAATGCCGAGATGCAGGAGAAGGCTGCGCAAGAAGGCTGGGCTGGAAACGAGCTCACGAACTTCAACCGCGATATCCTCGTGCTTGCCAACCCCGAAATCGCCAACCTGCCGGGTTGGGTGATCGGTCTGGTGGCTGCCGGTGGCCTTGCGGCTGCTCTGTCGACGGCTGCCGGTCTTCTGCTCGCGATCTCCTCGGCGGTCAGCCACGACCTGATCAAGGGTCAGCTCAATCCGGGGATCTCGGAAAAGGGCGAGCTCTTGTCGGCGCGTGTCGCGATGGCGGCGGCGATCGTGGTGGCCACCTATCTGGGCCTCAACCCGCCGGGCTTTGCCGCGCAAACCGTGGCGCTGGCCTTTGGACTGGCGGCGGCCTCGATCTTCCCGGCGCTGATGATGGGCATCTTTACCAAGGTGAACAACAAGGGCGCCGTGGCGGGCATGATCTCGGGTCTCGCGGTCACGCTGATCTACATCTTCCTGCACAAGGGCTGGCTGTTCATTCCTGACACCAACAGCTTTACCGACGCCGATCCGCTGCTTGGCACGATCAAGTCGACCTCCTTTGGGGCTGTGGGTGCGATGATCAACTTCGCGGTGGCGTTCACCGTGTCGAAGATGACGGCCCCGATCCCGCAAGAGATTGAGGACCTGGTCGAAAGCGTCCGCGTGCCCAAGGGCGCTGCGGCGGCTGCGGCCGATCACTAAGCAAACCGGGCAGGGGCGGCGCACAACGCCGCCCCTGTGTTTTCCGCCCGCCGATATTTTCGGCCATGACCGGGCGCTTTTAGGTTATTGATCCCGAACACCCCACGAAAGGCCCGGCGATGCCCGAGACCGACCCCGCCCTGATCGACACGCTGTGTGCGCAGGCCCCCTTTGACGCGCTGACCGATGCAATGCGCGCGCGGCTTGCCCCCGGTCTGACGGCGGTCGAGGTGGCGCAGGACGAGACGCTCTTTGCCAAGGGCGCGCCGCTCAAGGGGCTTTACGTGATCGTGTCGGGCGCGTTCGATATTCAGACCGGGGCCAATGACCTCGTGTCGCATCGCGGCCCCGGCGATATCATGGGCGAGCGCGGCTTGCTGCGGGACGGCACCGCGCAACTGACCGCCCGCGCGTCCGAGCCTGCGCGCCTCATCCTCATTCCCGGGTCAGAGTTCCTGGCGCTGATGGAGGAATGCGACGGGATCGCCCGCTGGTTCGCCCGCGCGCGGCCCACCGACCCCTCGGATGCCGGCCCCTATGCGACCGGCCTCACTGCGCTTCAGGTCTCGGACCTGATGGCGAAACATCCCGTCACTTGTGGCCCTGAGGCGACGATCACTGATGTCGCGCGGCTGATGCGCGATCACGTCATTTCCTCGGTCGTGGTGATGGAGGCGGGGCAGTTGACCGGCATCATCACCGCCCATGACCTGACCAATAAGGTCTTGGCCGAGGGGCTGGACGGCCAGATCAAGGTGGCTCAGGTGATGACGCCCGACCCGGTGACCATCGCGCCGAACCGTTTGGGCCTCGACGCGCTGATGCTGCTGTCGGAGTTGAAGGTCAACCATCTGCCGGTGGCACAGGGTGGCCGTGTGGTGGGCATGATCGGCAAGACCGACCTTTTCCGCCAACAGGCCGCCACGGCGAGCCATATGGTCGCCGATATCACCCATGCCGATACGCCCGATGACATGGCCCATGTGATGGAGCGGGTGCCGGGCCTTCTGGCGCAACTGGTGCAGGCTGGGGTGAAGCCCGCCTCGATCACCCGGCGGATCACCGATATCACCGATGCGATCACAAGGCGGCTCTTGCGGCTGGCCGAGACACGGCTGGGGCCTGCCCCGGTTCCTTACCTCTGGGCCGCCTGCGGTTCTCAGGGGCGGCGCGAGCAGACCGGCGTCAGCGATCAGGACAACTGCCTGATCCTGGATGATGCCTTCGATCCCGCGCACCACGACGCCTATTTCGCCGATCTCGCCAAGTTCGTCAGCGACGGGCTGGATACCTGCGGGTTCTTCTACTGCCCCGGCGACATGATGGCGACTAATCCGCGCTGGCGCCAACCGCGCCGGGTGTGGCGGGATTATTTCTCGCGCTGGATCGCGCAGCCCGACAACGAGGCGCAGATGCTGGCCTCGGTCATGTTCGACCTGCGCGCTATCGCGGGCGAGACGGCGCTCTTCGAGAACCTGCAGGCCGAGGTGCTGGCGCAGGCCAAGAAGAACTCGATTTTCGTGGCGCACATGATCTCCAATGCGCTCAAGCATACCGTGCCGCTGGGCCTCTTGCGGGGCTTTGCGCTCATTCGCTCGGGTGAGCACAAGAACACCATCGACCTCAAGCATTCCGGCGTCGTGCCGGTGGTCGATCTGGGGCGGATCTACGCGCTCTTGGGATCACTGGAAGAGGCGGGCACCCGCGACCGGATCGAGGGCGCGCGCGCGGGCGGCGTGATCTCCGAGAGCGGCGCGCATGATCTGCTTGATGCCTATGACCTCATCGCCGAGACACGGCTGCGCCATCAGGCGGCGCAGATCGCGGGCGGCAAGGTGCCGGATAATTTCATGAACCCGTCCGATCTGTCGGATTTGGAGCGCAATCACCTGCGCGATGCCTTCATGGTGGTCAAGACAATGCAATCGGCCCTCGGACAGTCGCGCGGGGCAAGAGGATAACCCATGTTCTTTGAACTCATCGCCACATTCGCCGCAGGCGCGGTCGCGGCCGGTCTCGCCCTCATCGCGGGGCATCTGAGCGGCGGGCGTCTGCCCAAATGGATCACGCCGGTCATGGCCGGGATCGCCATGCTGGGCTATGCGATCTGGTCGGAATATAGCTGGGCCGGTCGCACCACCGACGGGCTGCCCGAGGGGGTGGAGGTGCTGGTCACGGTCGAGGAAACCCGGTTCTGGAAACCCTGGACCTATGTCGTCCCGCAGACCACGCGGATCATGGCGCTCGATCGCGAGAGCGTGCAGACCAATCCCGATGCCCCCGGTATCCTGTTGGCCGACCTTTATTTTTTCGCACGCTGGACACCGCCCGCAAAACGCCCGCAACTTGTGAACTGTGCGCAAGCTACGCGCGCCGATGTCAGTGGCGCGGCGCTGGCCGACCCGTCCGAGGCCACGTGGAGGAGCATGGCCGAGGACGACCCGCTGAGCGAGGCGCTCTGCCAGACGTGAGTGCGTCGGACATGACCGGGAGAGGAGGCCCGCAATGTCGCAAAAAACCGTTCTGCTCGTCGAGGACGAGGATAATATCGCGCTGGCGCTCACCCATCTGATCGGGCGGGCGGGCTATGCCCTGCGCCGGGTGGCGAGCGGAAATGCCGCCCTCGAGGCGCTGGCCGAGGCGCGCCCCGATCTGGTGGTGCTCGACGTGATGCTGCCCGAACGTTCGGGCTATGAGATTTGCCAGCTCATTCGCCGGGACGCCGCCCTCAGGGGCATCAAGGTGCTGATGATCACCGCTGGCGGCGGCGAGGTGGAGCGGCGCAAGGGCATGGCGGTGGGGGCCGATGCCTTCATGACCAAGCCTTTCGCGGCTGCGGATCTGACTGCGCAGATCAACGCGCTGCTGGCGGAGGAGGGGGCATGATCGAGCGTCTGACCAAGCGGCTTGGCCTGCGTGTGCGCTTTGCGCTCTTCTTTGCCGCCCTCGGGCTGGGCGGGGCTGTGCTGATCGCGGGGGCGCTGATCTTTGGCTATTCCCGCGCGGGCGGGCCACCCGATGGCTACGTGATCGCTGGGCTGATCGGGACGCTCGGGCTGCTGGGGCTGGCGGCGTGGATCGGGCTGCTGTTCGATGAAAACGTCGCCAAGCCGATCCTTGCGCTCGCCTCGGACCTCACCACCCGCGCCCGCGCCGATGTGGATTTGCAGATCGACGAGGGGCAGGCCAAACATCTCAGCACGCTGGCCCCCGCCGCCAACGCGATCAACGCCGCGCTATCAGAGGCGCGCGCCGCGCGGCAACGCGCGGTCGAGCGTGAGACCGCTCGCATCGCCCGGGAAAAGGCGCTCTTCGAGGCGCTGTTTCGTGATCTGGGCGAGGGTGCTGTGGTGGCCACGCCCGACAATCGCGTGATGCTGTACAACCGCATGGCGCAGGACCTTCTGGGCGAGATCGGCCTTGACCGCCCGCTCTCGGCCTTCCTGCGGCCAGAGCCGGTGATGGATGCGCTGTCGCGGATGCAAAAGGCCCGCGTGCGCGGTGAGGTTACCGCCGAGACGTTTCTGGCCGCCTCCGCCGATGGCCACCGGTTCCTGTTGGGCCGTGTCAGCCCGATCCTGTCGGATGAGGAACTGTCGGGCCATGTCCTGATCTTCCGCGACGCCACCGAGGATCTGAGCGCCCATGCCGCCCATGATCACCTCTTCACCGCGCTGATGGAGGGGGTGCGCCGCCCCGCGGGCACCATCGGTGCGCTGCTTGAGGTGCTGCAATCGGTCGATGATCTCGCCCCCGAGCAGCGCGCGCAGATGCGCCAGGGGATCGAGGACGAGGTGGCGCGGCTGTTCTCCTGTCTCGATGATTTCAGCACCCGTCATGCCGCGATCAAGTCGCGCCGCTGGCCGATGTCGCCGGTCGCGGTCAGCCATGTGTTCGACGGGGTGCGGGCGCATTCCAATACGGATGTCAGGATCACCCGCAGCGAGGCGATGCTGGCCTGCGACGGCTTTGCCGTGACCACGCTTTTGGCGCAGCTCTCATGCCACCTGACCGAGGACGGCACGCGTGACGCGCTGACCCTCTCGGCAGAGGTTGAGGCAGGCGAGACCCGGCTCATTCTTGGCTGGCAGGGCGAGGCGGTGACTGACGGGCAGTTGACCGGCTGGCTGCGCGCGCCGCTCACCGAGGCCTATGGCGACTATTCCGGGCGCGACGCGCTCGCCGCGCATCAGACCGATCTCTGGGCCGAAACCGGTGCGGATGGCCACCGCATCGTGCTGCCCCTCGCCTCGGCCGCGCCCCCGCTGGCCCCCGGCGATGCGCGGCCTGAATTCTATGATTTCAACCTGCCCGAGGCCCCCGGCACCGATCTGGCCGAAACGCCGCTGTCGGATCTGAGTTTCGTGGTCTTTGACACCGAAACCACCGGCCTCTCGCCGCGTGGCGGGGATGAGATCGTGCAGATCGCCGGTCTGCGCATCGTCAATGGCCGCATTCTGCGCGGCGAGACCTTTGACACATTGGTCAATCCGGGTCGCGCCATTCCGCCCGCCTCGACCCGGGTGCATCACATCACCGACGCGATGGTCGAGGGCGCGCCGGACATTTCCGAGGCCGGGCAGCGGTTTCACGAGTTCTGTCGGGGCGCGGTGCTGGTGGCGCATAACGCGCCGTTCGATCTGGCCTTTCTACGGCTCAAGGAGCAGGTGATCGGGCGGCGCTTCGACAATCCGGTGCTCTGTACCGTGTTGATGTCGGCGGGGCTCTTCGATCACACCGGTCAGCACACGCTCGATGCGCTCTGCGACCGCTTCGGTATCACCATCCCGCCCGAGGCGCGCCATACCGCCATGGGCGACACGGTGGCCACGGCCGAGGTCTTTGTGCGCATGCTCGATCTCTTGCAGGCCAAGGGCGTGACCACGCTTGGCGGTGCGATCACCGAAGAGGGGCGCATGACCCGCATCCGCAAGGCGCAGAATTATTGAGCGCCGCTTGGCGTCTTGACCCTCGCCTCATGCTCCACTAACAACGGGGCCGTTGAGCGGGCGTTGTGTAATGGTAAGACCTCAGCCTTCCAAGCTGATGATACGGGTTCGATTCCCGTCGCCCGCTCCAATCCTTTCTCCCTGCGGCTGAACAGCCCCTTGACCCCGGCGCGCCCGCGCGCCAAGACCCTGTGCAAAACGACGAGGGAAGAGAACCGATGGTGCGAAAGGCCGAAAACGGGGCCGATCAGCTGGATCGCGAGAGATCGAAGCGGGTTGGGGCGCTGGCCGAATTATGGCCGTTCCTGCGGCCCTATCGCGCGCTTCTGGGCGCGGCGATTGCGGCGCTGGTGCTGACTGCGGCGGTGGCTTTGGTGCTGCCGATGGCGGTGCGCCGGGTGGTGGATAATTTCGGCACCGAGGACGGCGCGCTGCTCGATCAGTATTTCGGCGGCGCGCTCTTCATCGCGGCGCTGCTGGCGCTTGGCACCGGCGCGCGGTACCTGCTGGTCACCCGTCTGGGCGAGCGCGTGGTTGCCGATATCCGCAAGGCCGTGTTCGACCGGGTGATCGGCATGAGCCCCGCGTTCTTCGAACGGCTGATGACCGGCGAGGTGCTGAGCCGGATCACCACCGATACCACTCTGATCCTCTCGGTCATCGGCTCGTCCGTCTCGATCGCGTTGCGCAACCTGCTGTTGTTCATCGGCGGCATGGTCCTGATGCTGCTGACCTCGGCCAAGCTGACCGGGCTTGTCCTGCTGATCGTGCCGCTGGTGATCTTCCCGATCCTCTTTCTGGGCCGTAAGATGCGGGTGCTCAGCCGTGAGAATCAGGACTGGATCGCCAACAGTTCCGGCAACGCCTCCGAGGCGCTCTTGTCGGTACAGACGGTGCAGGCCTTCACCCATGAGGGCGAGAGCCGGGCGCGGTTCGCCGATGTGACCGAGCGCAGCCATGACGCGGCGCGCCGCCGGGTGAACACCCGCGCGCTGATGACGGTGATCGTGATTTTCCTCGTGTTCACCGGCATCGTCGGCGTGCTCTGGATCGGCGCGCGCGACGTGCGGGCAGGCGACATGACGCCCGGCAGCCTTGTGCAATTCGTGATCTATTCGGTGATGGTGGCGGGGGCCGTGGCGGCGCTGTCGGAAATCTGGGGCGAGTTGCAGCGCGCGGCGGGCGCGACCGAGCGGCTGGTGGAGTTGCTGCAGGCCGATGACCCGGTCAAGGACCCGGCCGCCCCGGTGGCGGTGCCGCGCCCCGCGCGCGGCGGGATCGAGTTCGACGCGGTGCGCTTTGCCTATCCCGCGCGGCCCGAGACCCCGGCGCTTGACGACTTCAACCTGAGCATCAAGCCCGGCGAGACGGTGGCGCTGGTCGGGCCGTCGGGGGCGGGCAAGACCTCGGTCATTCAGCTGATCCAGCGGTTCTATGACCCCGATGAGGGGCAGATCACGCTGGATGGCGTGCCGCTTTGGGATATGGCCCGGCACGCGTTCCGCGCCGATCTTGCGCTGGTGCCGCAGGACCCGGTGATCTTCGCCGCCTCGGCGCGCGAGAATATCCGCTTTGGCCGTCTCGATGCGAGCGATGCCGAAATCGAGGCCGCGGCGCGCGCGGCCAATGCGCATGACTTCATCTCGCGGCTGCCCGAGGGCTATGACACCTATGTGGGCGAGCGCGGCGTGATGCTCTCGGGCGGGCAGAAACAGCGCATCGCCATCGCCCGCGCGATCCTGCGCGACGCCGCCGTTCTGCTGCTTGACGAGGCGACATCGGCGCTCGATGCCGAGAGCGAGCGCGCGGTGCAGCAGGCGGTCGATGCGATGGCGCGGACCCGCACCACGATCATCGTGGCACACCGTCTGGCCACGGTGAAAAAGGCCGACCGGATCGTGGTGATGGACCAGGGCCGGATCGTGGCGCAGGGCACACACGACAGTCTGGTGGCGGAAAACGGGCTATACGCGCGGTTGGCGCGGTTGCAATTTACCGATGGCGAGGCGGCGTGACGGCGCGGAGTCGGGGCAGAGCCAAGAAATTTCAAAACTTTCTTGAGCGGAATTTTTTCAAAATTCCGTCGCCTGACAGGGCTTCAGGCACAAACCTGCAAGATGCGTCTTGCGGTCCCCGGCCATTCGCCCCTTGCCCAAACCCCTGCGATTTGGGATAACCTGCGGCAGATCAAACACGGAGAGGCTCATGCCCGCGCGCATCTACAAACCGGCCCGTAACGCCATGCAGTCCGGCACCGCCAAGTCCAGGCACTGGGTGCTGGAATTCGTGTCGGAGACCCGGCGCGAGGTTGATCCGCTGATGGGCTGGACCTCGAATGAGGACACGCAGGCCCAGGTGCGGCTGCGTTTTTCCACCAAGGAGGCGGCGCTGCAATACGCCAAGGAGCACGGTATTGACGCCGTCGTTCAGGAGCCGCACAAGCGCAAGACAAACATCCGCCCCGGCGGATACGGTGACAATTTCGCCACCAATCGTCGTCAGGTCTGGACCCACTGACAGAGGCGCTCTGACAGGGGCCCGCGTTTTTCCATAATCCTGCCGCTTTCGGGGGGTATTGCCCCTTGCGATGTATCTTGTCGCGAGGACCCCCTGATGACACCTACCATCGAATCCCCGCGCCCTGTCTGGGGCCTGGCCGGCGTCATCGCCGGTCTGATCGCTGTCGCCTTGGTGACGCTCAGCCTGTCGTCGATCTTTGCCGAGCCGCAGCCCGACATGGCCTCGCAGATCGGCGAAATGGCCGCTGAAATCCGCAAATCGGCCATGCGCAGCATGATGGGCGAAGCTCAACCGGTGCCCGAAACCCCGGCGATGACCCTGGCCATGATCATCACCCTCGCCATTCCGGTTGTAGCCGGAGGGGCCGCGCTGTGCGGGGCGATCGGTCTCTTTCGTCGTGAACCGCGCAGCCTGCCGCTCCTGGCCCTCGGCTTTGGAACCGGTGCCTTTCTGATGCAATACCTGTTCTGGATGGCGCTGTTTATCGGTGGGGTATTCCTGATGGTCGCGATCCTCAACAACCTCGACAGTATCCTCGACTTCTGAGGGCTGCGCCAAAGCCGTTTGCAAAGGCGATTGTATATTTGACAAACCCGTGAGGTAAAGGCACGCTTGGACTCCATTTAAAGGAGATTCGAGATGTCAGTTCTTCTGGTCGGTTATGACCTAAACTCACCCGGACAAAACTACGTGGATTTAATCGAGTCAATTGAGGAATACACTTGTTGCCACGCGCTAGACTCCATGTGGTTCGTTGATACACAAAAAGCCCCTAAGGAAGTTCATAAAGACTTAAGTGCTCACCTTGATAAGGGCGACCAACTATACGTTATGCGGCTACACAAGCACTGGGCGGCCCTCCGTGCCAATAATAGTGAGACATTCGACCGGCTGAAGTTTACACTTGAGGGCGCAGGAGAACGAACCGATGGTCATGCCCTCACGGACACCACTTTCATCGGATGCCGGGTCCGACGCCATTTCGCCCGACGTCACACCTGCCCGCGTCGTAGCCGCACCGGCAGCCCCCACGGCCGAGCTGACGCGCACGCCGAAGCGGCGCAGCTTCACTGCGAAATACAAACTGCGCATTCTGGATGAGACGGATCGAGCAGCAGGCACTGGCGAGGTCTCCAGCATTCTGCGGCGTGAGGGGCTTTATTCCTCGGCCCTGACCGATTGGCGCCGGGCGCGTGCGGCAGGCACGCTGGGGGCATTGCAGCCCCGCCGACGCGGCCCGCAACAGGCGCCGGTCAACCCGTTGCAGGCCGAGCTGGACAAGGCCAACCGAGAGGTTGCGGCATTGCAGCGCCGCCTGAACAAGGCGGAAGCCGTCATCGCCATCCAAAAAAAAGTGGCGGCGCTGCTGGAGGAGATGGAACAGACATCCGAGCGCGGCGGAACATCATGATGGCCGCGGCGATCGCCTTGCCAGCCGGCAGCGGTTTGACATCGGCCGTCTGTGCCGCGCTGCCGGTGTCGCGGGCAAGCGTTTTGCGGCACCGCGCGGCCCTCACGGCCCCGCCACGCGCAGCAAAGCCGCGCCCGCCGTCGCAACGCGCCTTGCCGGAGCGTGAGCGGGCTCGGGTCCTGGACTATCTGCGCAGTCCCCGCTTCGCCGATCAGACGCCCACGGAGGCCTTTGCGAGCTTGCTGGATGAAGGCACCTACCTGTGTTCGATCCGCACGATGTATCGGATATTGGCCGCGCAAGGCGAAGTTGCCGAGCGCCGCCGTCAACGCACACATCCCGTCTACCAAAAGCCCGAACTGCTGGCCGAGGCCCCCAACCAGGTCTGGTCCTGGGACATCACCAAGCTGATGGGCCCGGTGAAATGGTCCTACTTCTATCTCTATGTCATACTGGACATCTTCAGCCGCCGCGTGGTCGGCTGGCGCGTCGAGCACGCCGAGAGCGCAACCCTGTTCAAAGCCCTGTTCATCGACGCGATGGAAAAGCATGCCGTCCCGCGCGATCAGTTAACGCTGCATGCCGATCGCGGAGGGCCCATGAAGGCAAGGACAACCGCCCTTATGCTGGTCGATCTCGGCGTGCTCAAGTCCCACGGCAGGCCGCACACCTCGAACGACAATCCGTTCTCGGAGGCTCACTTCAAGACGCTGAAATACCAGCCGGAATTTCCCAGGAACTTCGAAACCATCGAACAGGCCCGCACCTTCTGCCGTCGCTTCTTCGCATGGTATAACCAGGAGCATCATCACGCCGGCATCGGGTTGATGACACCCGACCAGATCCACTTCGGACAGGCCGAAGCAATCCAGACAGCCCGTCAAGCAACCCTCGACGCCGCGTTCCTGAGCACGCCAGAGCGGTTCGTGCGCAAACCGCCGCAACCACCAAAAATCCCGACTGCCGTCTGGATCAACCCACCAAAGACAACCGAAGGAAATCAAGCTTAAAGTCCAGAAGCTGCTGTCTCAAAGTCGTTGACACGTTCCGCGGCGAGCTTCAAGGATCACTGCACGGAGTGGCTGAAGTCGTCATCACGGACTTGGGATTAGCGCCAAAAGGCAAGCCATTCACCTTGAAGGTAATGCCCAATAGGCGAGCGACAAAGCTGAGAAATGCAAGTTTCATAGGTATTATAATACCGCGCCTAACGCGGTATATCAATACCCAAAGCAATGCCTAGATTTACTCCATGACTTCGGCAGGTAGAACGCGGAACCCGGAAAGAAAATCCGTTGCCGCCTCTGGTTTCATCCCCCTATCAATGAATTCAGCGCGCACAGGTTCGGACGGGAAAACCCAAATATCCTTGCGGATTACAGCCGCATGGAACGCATCGTCCTCTGACACAGTGCCTGTCGCCATGAGGATGGATTTTAAGTCGGATTGATCAAGTTCAATTCTAGACTCCACTAAGTCAAACCTCCCGTCTAGATGCTCTTGCAAGTCCTCAATGGCAGTGGTGTTTTCATCAACCGCGGTTTTGAGGGTGGAGAGAGCCGTGTTGCTCTGCCCTAGCTGGTAACTCATGGTGAAGCCAGCGGCCACCAGAGCGAGAAAACCGCCAATGCAAATTTCGCCTATGTGTCGATTAGCCCAATTAGCCACGGTTGACCTCAATCACTGTCACGTCCCTTCCTATTACTTGGGTTGTCACCTCCCTCATCGCTAGTGCGGTTGCGAACGATCTTACGCAACTTCTTCTCAAAGCGATCTTCATCGTCGTCCGTCTCTAGCTGGCGGGCGGCTTCCTTGAACTTGTCGAGTTGGGATTTCTTATTGGACATTTCGGGTCAACAGCTTGTGAACTCCATCTGGGCCGGCCACCGTGGCTACATTTTGCAGAAGCAAAATATCTTCGGCGCTCAGGTCATTATTGTGCGCCACAATTTTATTTACCTGGGCGTCGTGGGGAACGTCTGCCAGTGCCACGTATTTTGAATTAACAGAAATCGCATGCGCGGTGACTGTTTCAATCAGCGTGATTCCACTCCTGGACTGAACAGCAAGGTCGAACTTGTAACGACGCCCGCTTGCCCCCTTATAAGGAAAGCCTTTTGTTATCGCACCCTTCGGCAAACTTGGCTCAAGTAACTGATATAGATTTTCAGCAAGGGCCTGTTCTGTTTTTTTGCTGTTTTCTTTAAGCGCATTTCGTGCGGACATTGCGCAAGTATTTGCAACAGAAACAATCGCAGTTTCCAGCCAATCTATGGCCTCAATTTTCAAAGATATACGACGCTTACCAAAGCTAAGCCCATATCGCTTACATTCTGATTTTATTATTTTCTTAGCAGTGTCTCCAGACTGACCATGAGCCATTATAACAGCAACTGTTTCCCCCGCATCGTGAACGATGAAGCCATCCCCCAGCTTCACGATATAAACGAACACAGGCTCAAAAGATGGATAGACGCACATGGTTCGCATCTGCGCGCCATTTTCCGTCTCGACGCAAGACGAGAAATTGCTGGTGCTTTTCTGTAGCGATTCACACAGTGTAAGCATTAGAAAAGCCCCTCTCGCGCAGGCGGGTTTAAATCCCTCTGGTCTGGACTAAATTGTATATTACATTCGCTACAAATGTAAGCCAGCAAATGTCCAAGCTTTTGAGTCGCTTGGGAAATTTCTTCCTTGATTGGGATTTCCCACTCATCTGCTGGTAACGCATCAAGGATAAATTGTCGGTTATTCTCCCATTTATGAATGTGCGTTCCAAAAACATGGGGAGGGAGGCCAAGTTTATCCGCTTGAGGCGGATTGCCGTCGCTAACGTCTGACGGCTTAATGTCTACACGACAAACTTTCTTGCCCTTGTAAATCAATGAAACGCTTGGTTGCCCAGTAGAGGCCCTGTTGTAGCGGAAGCTAAGGTGTGACCGACTAATCCCCCCATCTTCTATAATTGGCCACTTCGCATCTACTTGATCTAATCTTCCATTCTCACGCCAAATTGGGTGCTGCCCCTTTAATGACTTTGGCAAACGTAAAAATTCGTAACTCCCAAGCACCCCCGCGGTAGGGGTTATTGTCAGTTTCGGGGTGAGTCCAATTTGCCATTCGGCGCGTGAAGTTTTCGTTCCGGGCTGAATTCCGTGGCGCCGGGTCGATTTCTCTGAATCAGTGGTGGCATGGATCGGCTTACCACCCTTGAACAACAACTCGCCACGGCTCTGCGCAGGATCACTGAGCTTGAAGCCGCGTTGGCGACCATGGCGGAAGAAAACGCGGATCTGCGCCGACAGTTGGCCAAGAACAGCAACAATAGCAGCAAGCCCCCTTCGAGTGATGGCCTGAAGAAACCGTCACCGCGCAGCCTGCGTGGCAAGTCCGGCAAGAAAAGCGGCGGCCAGGTTGGCCACCGGGGCAACACCCTGCGCCAGACGCCAACACCCGATTTTGTCGAACGGCATGAAGCGACGCGTTGTGGCGCGTGTCAACGCGCCCTGACGGCGGAGATGACGAAGGGGATGGAGAAGCGTCAGGTGTTCGACCTGCCCGCGCCGCGCCTGGAGGTCACCGAGCATCAGGCGGCGGTTTATTGTTGCGACCATTGTCGAGCCATGACGACGGCTGGCTTTCCCGATGGCGTGAACGCGCATGTGCAATACGGCACGCGCATGCGGGCGGCGGCGGTCTATTGCAATGTTCAGCAGCTGATACCCGAGGATCGGGTCTGCCTGCTCCTGCGCGACCTGTTTGGGGCCACCAGCCTGTGCGCAGCCAGCGTGACCAACTGGGTGAACCGCGCGGCGCACACCTTGGGTGGCGTGGTCGAGCACATTCTTGCCCGCCTCACCAAAGGCGGCGTTCGGCATCTGGACGAGACCGGACTTCGTGTTGCCGGCAAGCTGCACTGGCTGCACTCGATCTGCGATACCGCCTTCACGCATTACCGCATCGACACCAGGCGCGGTGCCGTTCCAACCTTCCTGACCGGCGGGACGATCGTTCATGATCACTGGAAACCCTACTACGCCCATATGAGTGGGGTCGACGCCCACGCCCTCTGCGGGGCGCATCACTTGCGCGAACTCAAGGCCATCGAAGAGATCGAAAAGGAGCCGTGGGCGAGAGAGGTGAGCGCGGTGCTCAACCGCGCCAATCAGCTCAGGTGCGAGGCTCAGCACCGAGGCGAGACCGAACTTCCGGAACCGGTTCGCCAGGGTATCGTCACCAGATACATGGCGATCCTCGCCGAAGGGCTCGCCTTCCACGAACGTCAGCCCCCACTGGCCAAAAGCCCCGGCACCCGCGGCCGACAAGCCAGGCGGCCAGGCCATAACCTGCTCATCCGCCTGCGTGACTACCGCGACGACGTCCTGCGGTTCCTCGCCGACTTCGCAGTCCCCTTCACCAACAACCAGGCTGAACAGGACCTGCGCATGATGAAGCTGCGCATGAAAATCTCGGGCACCTTCCGCACAGTTGAGGGTGCGCAGGTCTTCGCCGACATCAGGTCCGTCATCTCGACGGCCAGAAAACACGGGCTCAATGTCCTCGACACCCTGACCCTGTCACCATCTCAGATCATCGCTCGGCTCTGAAGGCAGCCCCCCGCACAACCTTATCGGAGAGGGTGCTTGGGAGTTACAAAAATTCATCAATTTCACCGCATAGGCGAATCTTATCTTGCTTACTCATGCAGATAAATTACTCGCTGTCAGGCAGTGTGTCACTGCTATTAGACGTGAGCCCTTTGATAGGTAAGGCGCTTCCCAATCACGCCAGTAAGAGCAATCAAGCCCCGCTCAGCATCCTCAACACCATTCGCTGTCCGGTTATTGTAACGGAACTCAAATTCAGCCGCATAGCGGTGCAAGTGCTTCTTGCTGCAATGCTGATAGACGCCCTTCATGCCCCGCTTGAAGATGCTGAAATAACCCTCAATCGTGTTCGTGTGAACGTCGCCGCGCACGTATTCTTTGGCGCGGTGGCTGACCCACTCATGCGCGCCGAACTCTTTGCCAACTGCGGTGTAGTGCTTCGCTTCGTCTGTGTAGAGGTGCGCTTCCTTCGCCATGTTATCGCGCAGGATCGGGGCCAGCGTGTCCTTGCGCAGATCATCGACCACCATGGAGCGGGCGCGGCCTGTGTCGCGGTCTACAAGGCTCAGAACCTTCATTTTCCAGCCAATACCGCGCTTGGGAGACTGGCCCGGCTCTTTACCGATGAAGGTCTCGTCAACCTCGACAATGCCGCCACCCGCGCCGAAATCAACGGACGTGTCGCTGCGCATAGCCTCGCGGATACGGTGAGACATGAACCACGCGCTCTTGTGCGTGATTTCCAGAACGCGGTGAAGCTGGTGACTGCTGATACCCTTCTTGCTGGATACCATGAGGTGAATGGCTTGCAGCCACTTGTGCATTTCGATGTGGCTATCTTCAAAGATCGTGCCCTTGCGCACCGTGAACTGCTTACGGCACTCGCGGCACTTCCACAGACCATGACGCTCTTTGCCTTCGGGGTTCTTCTTGCTCGCCTTGGTGCGAACGCCAGTCAGGCGATAGGCGCTGTCCACCACTCCACAATGCGGGCAGACCGGGCCATTGGGCCAGATGATGCTTTCGACATGCGCAAAGGCTGCGGCTTCGTCGTGCATATACGGTTTGCTCAGAACAGACATAACAGGCTCCTAACTCTATGCACTAAAGATAGGATTCCGGGTTGGGTTTGTCAAGTATACAATCGCCTTTGCAAACGGCTTGAAACGCGGTTTTCAAACCGCGTTGCCAAGGTCTTTGCAAAGACCTTGCGCGCTCGGCCCGGACCAGCACTGAAAAAGGGAAGCAGCACCGGGGAGGGATCTGGGGGAACCCGCATCCCGGCGCTGCTTGCGCGGTCAGTGAAAGCTGGGGACTGACACTGACCGATCCTGTGCGGCGTTCAGCGGCACTTGCCGTTGAACGCCATATCCGCGGCCGTCTTGATGGCCAGCCAAAGCGTGGTCTGCGCGACCGGAGCCCTGAGCGTGATATCCCATTTGTCCTGCCAGCTCGGCGCGAAATCATTGGCCGCGAAATCCTCGGACATCACGATCACCGGGATGTCGTCGCAGGCCTCCTCGGCGGCGCTGAGAAAGGTGCCGAAGGCGGGCCGCTCGTCGGTAAAGCTATCGCGGTCGATCACCACGAGGTCGGTCAGACCCGCAAACCGGAACAGCCATTCATAGAAAAAGGACGGGTCATGGACCACCGTGACATCGAGCCCGAAGATCGATTCGAGCCAGATCTGAAGGTTGGTGATGTTATGCGACGGCTTGGCCAGGATAAGCACGCTCTGATGCGTGAACGCGCCGCGCAGCTCGATCTCGCGGGCGGTCGCCTGCGGGCTGTCCAGACCGACCGCGTCGAGGCGTCGCTCGCTTTCCCGGAACAGGCGGGTTGCGAGGCCGGGCAGGTGCGGCTCTTCCCAGCTGCGCGGCGCAGGTGCCGGGGCGGGCTTGAGATATGACACCAAGCGCTCGAAAAGCGATGACCGCAAGGGCATTTTTAGCGATTCAAAGCTCATTGGCATCCTCCATCTCAACCTTGATTCCAGTATATGTGATAAAACACATTAATCAAGCATATGTTACAACTTTAAGGGGAGCATTCAGGACATTTCATTATCCATGATGCACCTATAAGGTGTAAGCAATCATATTTTACCTTTAAAAACTGAATTTTCTCGCAGGAATGCTGACCTAGGCGAAATATTGCGCAACCTTAGGTAACCCATCACTTGCATTGACCGCTCAAGAAGATATGTGATTAATCAATGATGAGGGTAACAATTCTCAACACGGTTCAATGTATTTAAACCACCATTTTTGGTCATTGGCAGCTAGGGTTCATGCCCAGATTATGAGTTATCGGTTTCAGAGGGGGATATCTGTCGGTGCGCCAATCGTCCAGCAAGGCAATTGAGGTGCCCCTGCAATGAACGAAAGTCACTTCATGACAGAGTTCGACGCCACCATGGATGAGACGGCCCGCCTTATTTTCGCCATGAAGTTGAAATGCTCTGGATTCACATCTTGCGCAGCGATCGAAGCGTCACCAGCAGCTGTTGCTGCGTTGCTTCGTCAAGCTCATTCAGAAGCTCTTGCAATTCCGACGACACCGCCGCCGGACCAAAACCAAGAAGGGCCCCGGGACTGAGCCCGAGCGCCTTTTCGAGGGCCATCACCGTTTGCACGCGGGGGCTCTTGATGCGGCCTTGCTGAATATCGGTCACCGCACGGGCATTGAGCCCTGCACGTTTCGACAGTTGTGCAGGGTTCATGCCTTCCTGCGCCATGTAACGTGCAAGGCGCTTGCAAAATGCGTCCATGTCGAACTCGGCCTGTTCCGGATGTTCAAGCGGCATACTCGCGCGCTCCATACATACTCACCGTCCTCAAGTTTAGAATGCTTTCGCCCATCGTGGCAACAACGCCGGAGGATGGGAGGTTTCAGAGTGTCCTGTTTCCACATCTTCTGGCATAAATCACAGCACTCCGCGACTATGCATAAGTCTAGGTTTTGAATTCAAAATAGCACGTAAAATATAAATATATATATATTTCAGATGCTTGTGAGGCGAAGCTGTAGTTATGACGTAACGTCAATTATGCCGAATCATGCGGCAACAGGCTGGATTGACACGCATCAAGGCAGTTTTGCACCTGTTGCGGTAAGCTGCCTCTCATCAAAACAACAACAGATGAGGGATCGCCATATGACAGAAACTCAGACCGCGCCGACCGATATGGCGGACACGCAAACCCCTCCATCCCCGCCGCGCCAGCAAGAGGTGACCGCGCTCCGGTTGGCCTTCGAGAATGGCGAATACCCCTACGCGACGCGGCTCAGCCGCCGCAGCTATGAGGCGCAAAAGGCGAAATTGCAGGCGGAATTGCTCAAGGTGCAGCTTTGGGCGCAGGATGCGGGTGAGAAATTCGTGCTGCTCTTTGAGGGGCGTGATGCCGCGGGCAAGGGCGGCACGATCAAGCGCTTTACCGAGCATCTCAACCCCCGCACCGCGCGGGTCGTGGCGCTCAACAAGCCCACCGATCAGGAACGGGGCCAGTGGTATTTCCAGCGTTACGTGGAGCATCTGCCCACCGCCGGCGAAATCGTGCTCTATGACCGCTCTTGGTACAATCGCGCCGGGGTCGAGCGGGTGATGGGCTTTTGCGAGCCGTGGGAATACCTGGAATTCATGCGCCAGACGCCCGATTTGGAGCGCATGCTGGTGCGCTCCGGCATCCGGCTTTTCAAATACTGGTTCTCGGTCACGCAAGGCGAACAGCGCGCCCGTTTTGCCAGCCGCGAGACCGACCCGCTGAAACACTGGAAGCTGAGCCCGATCGACCGCGCCAGCCTCGACAAGTGGGAAGATTACACCGAGGCCAAGGAGGCGATGTTCTTTTACACCGACACCGCCGATGCGCCGTGGACCGTGGTCAAATCCAACGACAAGAAGCGTGCGCGCCTCAATTGCATGCTGCATTTCCTCAATTCGCTGGATTATCCGGGCAAGGATCCGAAAGTGGCGCATGCGCCCGATCCGCTCATCGTCTCAACCGCGCAGCATGTGCTGCACAAGAGCGATCACATCCTGGGCAAGTCGTTGCATCCCGGCGACCGCAAGCCGCGCTGATTTTTGCTGATCGCGGTCGGTCGGGCGTGCTGCGCGCTTGCCCGCGCGCGGCGGCCCGAGTAATCATGTCGCCATGATCTGGACCCGCCGCCTCGCGCTCGCGCTCTGCCTCTGTCTGCCTGTCGGCGGTGTGGGCGCCCATCCGCATGTATTTGTCGATGTGGCGCTGAACTTCACCGGCGACGGGGAGGGCAATCTCTCCCGCGTCGAGGTGACGTGGACCTATGACGATTTCTTCTCATTGCTGATCCTCAGCGATATGGGGCTCGACCCCGATGGCGATGGGGAACTGACCGAAGATGAACTGGCGAGGCTCAAGGGCTTTGATCTGGTGGAGTGGCCCGAGGGGTTCGAGGGCGATCTTTATATGCATCACGGCGATGACAAGATCGCGCTCGATCATCCGGTGCCCACCGGTATCGCGCTGGAGCAGGGCCGCATCGTCGCCACGCATGAGCGCAGCTTCGGCCCGGTGCCCGGCGACGGGCTCAAGGTCGAGGCCTATGATCCGACCTATTACGTCGAGCACACGCTGACCGGCCCGATCCGCCTGCCGCAGGGCTGCAGCTACACGATCCGCGAGCCGGATCTCGACGCCTCGCAACGCGCCTTCCGCGAGATGCTGGGGCAACTCAGTGCCGAAGAGCAATATGAGGGCGTCGAGGTGGGCAATCTCTTTTCACAGGCGATGTATCTGTCATGCGCCGCCCCGTCCTGAGCCTTGCGGCCCTTGGTCTGCTCGCTCTAGTGATCTGGCTTTGGGGGTTCGGCGGGGCCGGGGCCGTGTCGGCCTGGGCCAATGCCGGGCAGGCCGAGACGCAGCAGGCGATGGCGCGGCTGTTGCGCAGCCTGCGGGCGGGCGATCCGGGGGCGCTGACCGGTCTCATGGCGCTGTGTTTCGCCTATGGCTTTTTCCACGCGGCGGGGCCGGGGCATGGCAAGTTGCTGATCGGCGGCTATGGTATGGCCGCGCGCGTCAGCGCGCTGCGCCTGTCGGGGCTGGCGCTCGCCTCCAGTCTGGCGCAGGCGGCATCAGCGGTGGTGCTGGTCTATGCGGGCGTGTTCGTCTTTGATCTCACGCGCCAGCGCATGACCGGGCTGGCCGAGGATATCATGGCCCCTGCCAGTTATGCCGCCATCGCCGCCGTGGGGGCATGGCTGGCCCTTCGCGGGCTGCGGCGGCTGCGCGCCGCGCGCGTCGTGCGTCATGACCACGACGGCACCTGTTCCAGTTGCGGGCACACGCATGGCCCCACGGCGGACGAAGCCGCATCGGTCACCGGCTGGCGCGATGCGCTGGCGCTGATCGCCGCCGTGGCGATCCGGCCCTGCACCGGGGCGCTGTTCCTGCTGATCCTGACATGGCGCATGGGGCTGGAGATGGCGGGCATCCTCGGCACCTTTGCCATGGGGCTGGGCACCGCCAGCGTGACGCTTGCGGTGGCGCTTGCCTCGGTCACGCTGCGCGAGGGGGCGCTGGCGCGGTTTGCTGCGGGGCAGGGGGGCGCCCTTGCCCGCGCCCTGCCGCTCTTGGAGCTTGCGGCGGGTGTGGTGATTGCGGCGCTGTCGCTGCAACTCATGCTGGCGGTGCTTTGACGGGGCTTGCGCGCGAGGACGGCCCCGGCTAACGCCAATCCCATGCAACACCGTCTTTCATATCGCCAGCACGCCCGCGCCGTGATGGGCCTTGGCCTGCCGCTCGTCGGCAGCCACGTCGCGCAATTCGCCATCACCCTGACCGATGCGCTTATGCTCGGCTGGTATTCGGTCGAGGCGCTGGCCGCCGAGGTGCTGGGCGGCACGATGTTTTTCGTCCTCTTCATCATGGGCTCGGGCTTTGCCTGGGCGGTGATGCCGATGGTCGCCTCCGCCGAGGCCAGCGGCGAAGGCGCGCAGGTGCGCCGCGTCACCCGCATGGGGCTCTGGGCGTCGGTGCTCTTCGGCCTTGTCACATTGCCGCTGATGCTGGGTTCCGAGACGGTGTTCGGCCTCTTGGGACAGGCCCCGTCCACCTCGGCGCTGGGGGCCGATTACCTCATCATTGCCGGCTGGGGCATCCTGCCCGCGCTGATGGTGATGGTGTTGAAATCCTATCTCGCGGCGCTGGAACGCACGGCGGTGGTGCTGTGGATCACGCTGGCGGCAGTGGCGATGAATATCGTGGTCAACTACCTGTTGATCTTCGGCAATTTCGGATTTCCGGAACTGGGCGTGCGCGGCGCGGCCATCGCCTCGCTCGCGGTGCATATCGGCTCTCTGGTGGCACTGATGCTCTATGTGCGCCTCGTGGCCCCCGAACACGCGCTCTTCACCCGCCTCTGGCGGCCCGACTGGGAGGCGCTGACACGCGTCTTTCGCCTGGGCTGGCCGATCGGCATCACCAACCTGGCCGAGGTCGGGCTGTTTGCCGCCGCGTCGGTGATGATGGGCTGGCTGGGCACGCTGCCGCTGGCGGCGCATGGCATCGCGTTGCAAGTGACATCGGTGGTGTTCATGGTGCATGTGGGCCTCTCGAACGCCGCCACGGTACGCGCGGGTCAGGCGTTTGGCCGTGGCGACGGGCAGGGGTTGCGCGACGGGGCGCGGGTGGTGCTGGGGCTGTCGGGGGCCGTGGCGCTGGTGACGATGACGCTGTTTCTGGCGCTGCCCGACCCGATGATCGGCCTCTTTCTGGACCCCGGTGACCCGGACCGCGCTGCCGTGATCGAGATCGGGCGCGGGCTGCTGGCGGCGGCGGCGCTGTTTCAGTTGGTCGATGCGGCGCAGGTCATGGCGCTTGGTCTCTTGCGCGGGGTGCAGGATACCCGCGTGCCGATGGTGATCGCGGCGCTGAGCTATTGGGCCGTCGGCGTGCCGGTGAGCTACGTTCTGGGCTTTACCCTCGGCTATGGCGGGGCGGGCATCTGGCTTGGCCTTGCGGCGGGGCTGGCACTGGCGGGGGTGTTCATGCTGCTGCGCTTCTGGGGCTGGTCGGCGCGCGGCGTGGCGGCGTGAGGGAGAACAACGGATTCCGATTTAAGCACCAGCGCGATACGCGGCCGTCAGGCCGCCGCGCATCGTCATGCCAGAGGCATGCCTTCGGCCTGACGCCGCCCCGACGGCACGGCGATTTGGCTGCAACCTGGGCATCGCGTTAATGTTTTCCCAACGTGGCAGAGATAAAGGTCTACCAAACTAGCGTTGGATCGCCGCACCGCGGCCCGTCGATGCGCGGCTCACGGCGACATCCCCCTCACCCGTCCTTCAGCAACCGGTCCGCCTTCTTGCGTACCAGCACGGTGCGCAAGTCATGCATCGCCAGCAACAGCGCATCCGTCACCTGTTCCAACTGCTCTTCCGTGGCCCGCGACTGGGCCCAATGGGTTGTGGTGTTGAGATAATCCACCGCCCGCAGGATATCGTCGATATCGCGATGCTCGATCAGCTTGAGCCGCTCAGTCATCCACTCGGTGATCGCGGCGACATCCGCCTCGCTGAGTTCACGGTCGCCATGCGGCTTGATCTCGGATTTGCGGATGTTGACGACGGCGATCTGGTCCATGTCGATCCGGCGCTGACGGTTCTCGGTATCCACCCGGAACACGAACGCCCCGTTCTCTCGAACCCGAAAGTAATAGTCTGGAAGATCACCCGCCATCGCGTCACTCGCTTTCCAGCACGCGCCAGAGCGATCCATCGGGATCGACCAGCGCGAACATGCGCGGCGCGTCGGCCAGCTTGAACGGGTCCGTCAACCGGGGGATCGCGTCACGTGATCCAGTCAGGCCCGTTGTCGCGCGCCAATCGGCATGCAGTCCGTCGATCTTTGGCAGCCGCAGGCAGGCCGAGAAACAGCTCTGGCCAGGGTCCAGATCGGGATGCGGGAAGAATTCGACAGTCATGCCATCCCGGCTCAGGATCATCCAGCCGTCATTGCGAAAATCGGTCTGAAAGCCGAGCGTCGCGTAAAATCGCTCGGTTGCATCGAAATCCCGGCTGGGCAGGTTTGCGGTGATCTGGCCTGTGGTCATGTCATCCCTTCGCAGAACGCCTGTATCCGCCCGCAGGCCTCTTTCAGCGCCGTGTCGGAGGTAGCGTAGCTGACCCGGAAGTTCGGCGAAAGCCCGAAGGCGGCGCCGAAGACCACGGCGACGCCGGTTTCCTCCAGTAGCGCCGTGGCAAACGCCTCGTCATCCTCGATTAGCGCCCCCCCGGCACTCGTCTTGCCGATCAGCCCGGCAATCGACGGGTAGACGTAAAAGGCCCCGTTGGGCACCGGGCACTCGACGCCCTCGATCTCGTTCAGCATCGACACCACCAGATCGCGGCGGCGCGTGAAAACGGCGTTGTTCTCGGTGATGAAGTCATGGCTGCCATTCAGCGCCTCGACCGCCGCCCATTGGCTGATCGTGCAGGGGTTTGACGTGGACTGCGACTGGATCTTGCGCATGGCCCCGATCAGCCGCTCCGGCCCCGCCGCATAACCGATCCGCCAGCCGGTCATGCAATAGGCCTTGGAGACGCCATTGCAGGTCAGCGTCCGGTCATAGAGCGCCGGTTCGACCTGCGCAGGGGTGCAGAACTGAAAATCGTCATAGGCGAGGTGTTCGTACATGTCGTCGGTCATCACCCAGACATGGGGGTGACGCATCAACACGTCGGTCAGGCCCTTCAATTCGTCCCATGTATAACCCGCCCCGGTGGGATTGCTGGGCGAGTTGAAGATGAACCAGCGGGTTTTCGGCGTGATCGCCGCCTCCAGCGCCTCGGGCGTCAGCTTGAACCCGGTCTCGATGCCCGCAGGCACCACCACCGGCTCGCCGCCCGCGAGCAGCACCATGTCGGGATAGCTCACCCAATAGGGCGCGGGGATTACCACCTCGTCACCGGGATTGAGCGTCGCCATCAGCGCATTATAGAGGATCTGCTTGCCGCCCGAGGCGACGCTGACCTGTGCGGGCACATACTCCAGCCCGTTATCGCGCTTGAACTTGGCGCAGATCGCCGCCTTCAACTCGGCGATGCCATCGACGGCGGTATATTTCGTCTTGCCTTCCTCGATGGCGCGGATGCCCGCCGCCTTGATATGATCGGGCGTGTCAAAATCCGGCTCGCCCGCGCCAAGGCCGATCACGTCGCGCCCCGCTGCTTTCAACTCCTGCGCCTTCGTCGTCACCGCGATGGTGGGCGAGGGCTTCACGCGCGATAATGTCGCTGACAGATCGGACATGGCCGCCTCCGGTTTGAATTCACCTGACAAATCTCATAGGTTGCCGCCAAAGGTTGATCAAGGACGATCGCCGGAAAGGGATGAGATGACGACAGACACCAATGACAGCTGGTTCGACCCCGATGCCACCACCTTCGGCGATCGCGTAGCGGGCGCGCGCGAACGTGCGGGCATGACCCAAGGCGATCTCGCCAAGCGCCTCGGCGTGAAGCTCAAGACACTCAAGGCCTGGGAGGACGACCAGTCCGAGCCGCGCGCCAACAAGCTGTCGATGATGGCGGGGCTCTTGAATGTCTCGCTGCTCTGGCTGCTCTCGGGCGAGGGCGACGGGCCCGATACGCCTGCGGTCGGCGAATTGTCCCCCGATATCAGCCAGATGCTGACCGAAATCCGCGACATCCGCGCGCAGCTCACCTTTTCCACCGACCGTCTCGGCCGGATCGAGAAAAGCCTGCGCGCCAAGCTGCGGGAAGAAGCCGTTGAGTGACGAGCCGCGCGAGCACCGTCTCAAGCGTCTCTCTATGCGCTCCATGCGGCGCGGCATCAAGGAGATGGACATCATCCTGAGCCGCTATGCCGAGACCCGGCTGGCGGCAATGGACGATGGCACCCTCGGCACCTACGAATCGCTCCTGTCGGAAAACGATCAGGATCTCTACCAGTGGGTGACCGGCCAGGTCGCCCCCCCGCCGCGCTTTGCCGATCTGGTCAGCGATATCTCGGGCGTGGCCTGTTCGGGAAAATAGATCGGATTTTACACGTCATTGTCGCGATTTAACCGATTATTGGGCTTTTTGCCCCAGTTTCCGATGCGAGCAGACACGCACGGAGATGGATATGAGCTTTCAAAAACCCCTGAGCCCCCCGACCGGGCAGACCGCGTTCATCATGGCCTATCTCGACGCGCTGTCGCTGGTCGAACGGCTTCACCGGCTGTTGCTCGACGTCATCAAGGACGAGTTCGAGCGCGTCGGCATCCTTGATATCAACGCGGTGCAGGCGCTGCTCTTGTTCAATATCGGCGATCACGAGGTCACCGCCGGGGAGTTGAAATCGCGTGGCTACTATCAGGGCAGCAATGTCAGCTACAACCTCAAGAAACTGGTCGAGATGGGCTATATGCACCACCAGCGCTGCGAGGTCGATCGCCGCTCGGTCCGGGTGCGCCTGACGGAAAAGGGGCGCGGCATCCGCGATGTGGTGGCCGGGCTTTTCGCGCGACACGCCGAGGGGCTGGAAGGGCGCGGCGTGCTCGGCCCCGACGGGATCGACCAGATCACCTCGTCGCTGCGCCGGGTGGAGCGGTACTGGACCGACCAGATCCGCTATATCTACTGAGCGGGCAGCGCGCCCAGCACGATATCGCTGATCTCGCGGTACAGCTTGCGGCCCATGGCACGCTCGAAATCCTCGAACCCTTGCGCCAGTTCCAGAAACGCGCCGGGCCCGCGCAGCACCTCGTCGCGGTAATGCCGCAGCACGGTGGTATCATGCCCCAGGATCACCAGCCCGTTCACCGTGATCCCCTGAAACGGAAAATGCTTGTAGGCCAGCGCGGGCGCAAAACCCTGATTGTTGATCCCATCGCCCGACACGTCGATCACCCGCCGCGCACAATCGGGCGCGCGGGTCATCACCTGCGCGCCATAGCCCAGGGCCGAGCCGAGTGCCGTGGGATAATCCGAGGTCGAGCGTTCCATCCCGACCAGCACCGCCACAGCACGGGTGATGTCGGCGTGACCGCGCAGATAGGTCCAGTCGAGATGCAGCTTTTCCTGAAACCGCCCGCTCCATTCATAGACCGAGAGGGCCACATCGCCCTCGCCGGTCAGGATCGCGTGGCGGATATCGGGCGCATCGAGCGCCGCCGCCAGCCCCGCACGCTGCAGATCATATTCCCGCGCATCGACCGAAGACGACACATCGAGCGCCAGCACCAGCGCGAGGCGGCAGGCCGCCTCTGCCGGGGCCGCAATCAGCCCCGACAAAAGAACCGCCCATCTTACCAATGGCCGGTGTTTTCCATGCTCGCCCAAGGCTCGGCGGGCTCCAGCGCGTCGCCCTCCTGCAGCAACTCGACCGAGATATTGTCGGGGCTGCGCACGAAGGCCATGCGCCCGTCGCGCGGCGGGCGATTGATCACCACGCCATTGTCCTGCAGATGCTGGCACATCTCGTAGATATTGCCGACCGAATAGGCCAGATGCCCGAAATGCCGGCTGTCATCGGGCAGCGCATCATCGCCATCCCAATTATAAGTCAGCTCCACCGGGCACTCCTCCTGCCCCTCGGGCGCCATGAAGACCAGCGTGAACCGGCCCCCGTCATTGTCCCAGCGACGCGTTTCCTTCAGGCCCAGCAGGCCAAAGAACCGCATCGTCGCGTCCAGATCCTTGACCCGGACCATGGTGTGCAGATACCTGATTTTCATCGCGTGCCTCCTTATTTACGTCCCGCCAGAGGATAGTGGCCCGCGCCGCGATGTCGAGAGGCGCAATTCCGGCAGCGAAACCACCCGATATCGGCTTGGCGCATCGCCCCCCCGCAAGATATAGTGGGCAGCGACTCATCTCCGCCCTGACCAGCCCATGAAAGGCCCCGCCATGCCCCTCAGCCCAGACCAGCAGGCCGAAATCGACGCGCAACGCAGCGAGACGCAGCAGACCCTGCGCGCCACCGCCCCGGGGATGGAGAAACATCTCTATACCGCGCATCCCGTGCTCGACCACGGTTTCGTGCGGGTGATCGACTATATGGGCGACGATGCCGCGATCTGTCAGGCGGCGCGGGTGTCCTACGGGCGCGGCACCAAATCCGTGAGCAATGACGAGGGGCTCATTCGCTACCTCATGCGGCACTGGCACTCGACCCCGTTCGAGATGTGCGAGATCAAGCTGCATGTGAAACTGCCCGTGTTCGTGGCGCGCCAGTGGATCCGGCACCGCACCGCCAACGTCAACGAATATTCGGCCCGCTACTCGATCCTCGACCGCGAATTCTACATCCCCGCGCCCGACGCGCTCGCCGCGCAATCGACCACCAACAATCAGGGGCGTGGGGCGGCGCTCGAGGGCGAGGAGGCCGACCGCGTGCTGCGCCTGCTGACCGAGGACGCGATGCGCTGCTATGACCATTACGAGGCGATGATCTCGGACGAGGGGCAGCAGGGTCTGGCGCGCGAACTCGCCCGCATGAACCTGCCCGCCAATATCTACACCCAGTGGTATTGGAAGGTCGATCTGCACAACCTCTTGCATTTCCTGCGCCTGCGGGCGGATGCCCACGCGCAATACGAAATCCGGGTCTATGCCGACGCGATCTGCGACATCGTCGCCGATTGGGTGCCTGCGGCCTACAAAGCCTTCGCCGACTACCGTATGGGCGGTGCCACGCTGTCGTCCACCGCTCTTGATTGTATCCGCCGGATGTTGAAGGGTGAGCAGGTGACGCAGGAGAATTCCGGCATGAGCAAGGGCGAATGGCGGGAGTTTGAATTAGTGATTGGAGTACAAGATGTCTAAGCGACTGTTTATAAGCCATTCTTGGTCTTACAGTGAACGTTATGGTTCAATGGTTAATCTGCTTGATAACAGACAATAGCACGGCATCGGCAATCGAGCTGCCTTGCCCCTGCAACACTTCAACCTGCCGCAGCTTCAGCACGATCTCTTCGGGTTTGTCTCTCTTTCCAGCCATCTCTGCTCCTCCTGAAATGGGATAATACTATCCCAGTTGGTGGACCACTTCAGTGGGGGCACTCCAATCGAAGAAAGTTCTGGTTCGGATTTTCAGTTTTACTCTACATCGTAGCCGCAGTCCTGTTGCTCTCGGAAGAGCTAGATGGTCCCGACCTGACTTGGGGTTTTTCATTTCTTCTGGTCGTAGTGACATCGAGTTTTGGTTGGATTCAAGTGAAACGGCATGGTGAGTTGGCGGCAAGCTATACCCTTACGGCCCATGAAATTGGGTCTATACAAACGCTTGCATTAGAAATTAGCGATGAGACAAAACTGTCGGAATTTGTAAATGCCGCTGAGTTTGCGTTCTCAAGAGAACACACGCAATGGCAGGCTCGGCGCGATTTCGGCTAGGACATCTGAGTTTAGCCAACGAACGGTGGGATTCCAACCCACTACCCCCGCACGACACCCGCACACCATCGGCAAGGTGAAACCCCACCCTCCGCCCCCACACACCCAGAACACCTTGTTTACTCGAAAGAAATTGACAGGCGGGGTGGAGTGGTTACCATCCAAGCCACCTGCATCACCTGTTCAAGAGGTTTCCCATGCGCGTTTCCAAGACATCGCTTTTCCCCGCCCTGGCGCTCGCCCTTCTGGCCGGTCCGGCCCTCGCCGAGGCGCCGAAAGTCTATGCTTATCAAAGCCATGCCAATTACTGCCCCTCGGGCCTGCAACCGGTCAGCCTGAATGGCGTGATCTGCTGCGGCAAGCCGACCGCCGATCAGACCTATCAGCAGGCCAAGTCGCATCCGGTCACGTACAAGCCGCGCCCGACGCGCAGCGCGCGGGCGAATTTCGATTGCCCGATCGGGGCCAAGGGCTGTAACTGAGCCGGATCAGCGCATCCTCATGCAGGGGCACCATGGGTCGGCACCCCTGCATCTGGTGTGCGCCGAGGGCTCAGAGCAGTTTGAGATCGGACGCCATCTGCCGCCCGTCGCGCCCATCCTGAAGCTCGAAACCGACCTTCTGATTGTCCGCCAGCCCCGTCAGCCCGGACCGCTCGACCGCAGAGATGTGGACGAACACATCCTTGCCGCCGTCGTCCGGCGCGATAAAGCCGTAACCCTTTGTCGTATTGAACCATTTCACGGTGCCAGTCGGCATGCCGCTTCTCCTTTGTCTTCGCTTCCCGGGAAAATGCCCGACCATGACACGAAAAATCGCGCAAACCCCCGAAATCGCACGCAAAATCGGAGGTATTACCCGGATCGTGACGGTTACAATGATTGCACCGCCAATGTAAAAATCAAGCGAAACTCCGTGACCTGTGTGGAAATGCCGGATAAGCAGGCAAAAAATGACGAGGCGACGCAATGATCCTGTACGGCTTGAAAACCTGCGATACGTGCCGCAAGGCATTGAAATCCCTTGAAAAGGCCGAATTCCGCGATGTCCGCGCCGAGGGCTTGCCCAAAGATTTGGCGCAGGCGGCACTGGCGCAATTCGGTGACGCGCTGCTCAATCGCAAATCCACCACGTGGCGCGCGCTCCCCGATGATGACCGTAGCCGCGACCCGCTTGCCCTGCTGACCGATCACCCGACGCTGATGAAGCGCCCGTTGATCGACGATGGCGGCACGCTCTATCTGGGTTGGGGTGCGGACACGCAGGCCGCACTGCTTGGATAACGCGCGGCAATCCCTATATAGAACAGAGATTTAGGAGGTATAGTTCATGCGCAGCGCGGCAATGGTTCTGGGGATTATCGGTGGCTGTCTGGCGATCCTCGTGGGGTTTTTCAGCTATGGCTATACCGAGGCGGTCAACCGGTTTGGAGAGGTCGAGGGGCTGATGACGCAGGTGACCGACCCCGCGCTCATCCGCACCGCCAGCTTTCTCGCCCCGATGCTGGCAATCGCCGGCGGGGCGATGGCCAAGATTCGCGCGCTCAGCGGTGGCTTGCTGCTGATCCTGTCGGCGGGGCTGATGTATTACGCCTTCGGCTTCAACGTGTTCACCATGTTCCCCATCGGCATGACCGGTCTCGCCGGGCTGCTCGCGGTGACCGCGGGCAAGCCGGACGAGCCGAAATCACATTTCTGAGGCCGCCGTCAGAGCAGGTCCGGCGGCGTCGCCTCGCGCGCCAGCGCCTCGGCCATCTCGTCAAGCCCGCGCATGCTGGTCTGTTTTTCGCCAAGGCGACGAACCGATAGCGTGCGCTCCTCGACCTCGCGCATGCCACAGGCAAGGATCACCGGCACCTTGCCGACCGAGTGCTCGCGCACCTTGTAGTTGATCTTTTCGTTGCGAATGTCGGCCTCCGCGCGGATGCCGAGAGCGGTCAATTTCTCAACGACTTCATGCACATAGTCATCCGCCTCTGAGGTGATCGAGGCCACGACAACCTGACGCGGGGCCAGCCAGAAGGGCAGGCGCCCGGCATGTTCCTCGATCAGGATGCCGATGAACCGCTCGAAGCTGCCCAGCACGGCGCGGTGCAGCATCACCGGGCGATGCTTGGCCCCGTCGGTGCCGATATAGGTCGCGTCCAGCCGCTCGGGCAGGACGAAATCGACCTGCAGCGTGCCGCATTGCCAGTCACGCCCGATGGCGTCGGTCAGCACGAACTCGAGCTTGGGGCCGTAAAACGCGCCCTCGCCAGGATTGAGGCTGAAGTCGCAGCCCGCCGCCTCGGTCGCGGCCTTCAGGGCGGTTTCGGACTTGTCCCAGACGTCATCACTGCCGGCCCGCGTGTCGGGCCGATCAGAGAACTTGACCGAGAAATTCTCGAACCCGATGTCGCGATAGATGTCGGACAGGAAGTCGATGAAGCGGCGCGTTTCCGCTTCGATCTGATCCTCGGTGCAGAAGATATGCGCGTCATCCTGCACAAAACCACGCACCCGCATGATGCCATGCAGCGCCCCCGAGGGCTCGTAGCGGTTGCACGAGCCGAATTCGGCCATGCGCAGCGGCAGGTCACGATAGCTTTTCAGCCCCTGATTGAAGATCTGCACATGGCAGGGGCAGTTCATCGGCTTGAGCGCGTTTACCGATTTTTCGCGGGCGTGATCCTCGTCGACCTCGACGATGAACATGTGCTCCTGGTACTTCTCCCAATGGCCCGAGGCCTCCCACAGCTTGCGGTCGACAACCTGCGGCGTGTTCACCTCGACATAGCCGCCACGGGTCTGCTGGCGGCGCATGTAGTCCTGCAGCGTGGTGTAGATTTTCCAGCCGTTGGGGTGCCAGAAGATCTGACCGGGGGCCTCTTCCTGCATGTGGAACAGATCCATCTCACGGCCCAGCTTGCGGTGATCGCGGCGCTCGGCCTCCTCCAGAAAGGTGAGGTAGTCCTTGAGCTTTTCCTTGGACTGGAACGCCACGCCATAGATGCGTTGCAGCATCGGGCGGCTGCTGTCGCCGCGCCAATAGGCCCCGGCGACGCTCATCAGCTTGAAGGCGTCAGCGGGCACTTGACCGGTATGTTGCAGATGCGGGCCGCGGCACAGATCCTGCCAGTGTCCGTGCCAGTACATGCGCAGCGGCTCGTCGCCCGGAATGGCCTCGATCAGCTCGATCTTGTAGGGCTCACCGGTGCCGCGATAATGCTCGATGGCGCGCGGGCGCTCCCAGATTTCGGTGCGCACCGGATCGCGCAGGTTTATGATATCCTTCATCTTTTTCTCGATGAGGCCGAGATCTTCGGGGGTGAAGGGCTCTGCGCGGTCGAAATCGTAGTACCAGCCGTTCTGGATGACGGGGCCGATGGTGACTTTCACGTCGGGCCAGAGCTCCTGCACCGCGCGGGCCATGATATGAGCGAGGTCATGCCGGATGAGTTCGAGCGCCGGGGCCTCGTCCTTCACCGTGTTGATGCTGATCGCCGCGTCCTGCGCGATCGGCCATTGCAGATCCCAGTGCTGGCCATCGACATGCGCCGAAATGGCCTTTTTCGCCAGCGAGGTCGAAATGCTCGATGCGACTTCGGCAGGGGTGATGCCTGCCGGGTAGTCGCGCGCATTGCCATCGGGGAAGGTGAGGGAGATATCGGCCATTGCTCTGGCTCCTCGTCGGTTTGGCGCCCACGGAACGCCCGGTTGCGGGTATGGTTGCCGCCTAATGCCCGCCGCGCGCCTGCAGGTCAAGACCTGCCTCCGAAAGAGGCAGACCGCATCGGCGCAAGACACCATACCGATGCATACCCAAAAAGAATTGGACATGTCGGAATTGATGGCCTAAATGCCGTTTATCGGTCGCGAAACAATATTACGCTGCGCCTGCACAATAGCGGGCAGCAGCAAGGGCTGAGGAGGCCACAGACATGCCGGGTTACAATTCCAAATTCGAACTGTCGGTCGAGGATATGGATCTGATCGAGGCGGCGCTGCGTCAGACCAAATCCGAACTTTCGGCGCGTGTGCTGCCCGACATGGAACAGCACGACAAGACCGAGGACAGCATCGGCGAGGCCGATGAGACGCTGCGCCAGATCCACGATCTGCTGGGCCGTCTGCACAACCAGAAGGTCTTTTACCGTCCGCGTCGCGGGGCCTATATCGGCGGGTGATCGAACGGGCCTGCCGCTGATCTGATGTCTTTGCTCACCGACCGGCTGATCGCGCCGGATATGGCGCCGCATGAGGCGCGCAATGCCCGGCGGCACGTGGCGGCGCTCAGTCTTAGCAAGCTGTCGGACGGGCTGGTTGATCCGAAACTGGTCCTAAGCTGGCTGTTGGGCACCATGGGTGTGCCCGCCGCCTTCATCGGCATGCTGGTGCCGATCCGCGAAGCCGGGGCACTTCTTCCGCAGATTGTGCTTGGTGGCTGGCTGACCCGGTTGCGGCAACGCCGGTGGGTCTGGGTCACCGGCAGCGCCGTGCAGGGGGCTGCGGCCATCGGCATCGCGCTCGCCGCGCTATGGACCGGGGGCGTATTGGCCGGGGTGCTGGTCTGCGCCTTGCTTGCCTGTCTCGCGGTGGCGCGCGCCGCCTGTTCGGTCTCATACAAGGATATTCTGGGCAAGACCGTGGGGCAATCGCGCCGCGGCGCGGTGACGGGCCTTGCGGGGTCGGTCTCGGCGGCGGCGGTGGTGATTTTCGCGGCGCTGATGCTGACCGGGGTGCTGAAATCCCAAGACGCGCTGATCGCGGCTATCGCGCTCGCCGGGCTGGCGTGGCTGGTGGCCGCTATGGTTCTGGCGGGGCTGCGCGAGCAGGACAGCACCCCCGATGACGCCTCGCCGGTCGAGACCTATCGAGAGATTTTGCGCCGGGACGCCAACCTGCGCCGCTTTATTCTGGTGCGGGGCCTGCTGGTCTCGACCGCACTTGCCCCGCCTTACATGGTCCTGCTGAACGCACAGGAGGGCGGTGCATTGGGCACGCTGGGGGCGATGCTGCTGGCCTCGTCGGTGGCGGCGTTTGCCAGCTCCTACGTCTGGGGGCGGCTGGCGGATCGCGACAGCGCCCGGGTGCTTGCCCTGGCAGGCGGTTTTGCCGGGCTGGCGATGCTGGCGGCGATGGCGGCGCAGGTGATGGGGCTTGCGCAAGGGCCTGGTGTGATCCCGGCGATCCTGTTTGTGCTGATGCTGGCCTATCAAGGCGTGCGGCAGGCGCGCTCGGTCTACCTCGTGGATATCTCCGACCCGGAGTTGCGGGCGCAGAATGCCGCGATTGCCAATACCGCCATTGGGGGCATCCTGCTTTTGGCCGGGGTCATCGGCGGCGGGCTGTCCTTTGTCGGGCCGCTTGGCGCGCTGGCGGGCTTCGCCGCAATGGCGCTGGCAGGCGGTGCCTTTGCCCTGACGTTGCGTCGCGTGGCAAAGTGATCCGAAACCGGTTTGCCCTGATCGGGCCGCGCGTGCATGATCGTCCCGGACAACGCGGGAGGACACGATGCAAGAGCCGTCTTATCTGACCACCGCCGAGGGGCGTCAACTGGCCTATCACCTCACGCCGGGGCAGGGGCCGGGCGTGGTGTTCCTGGGCGGGTTCAAATCCGACATGGAAGGGACCAAGGCGCTCTGGCTGGAGGAGTGGGCGCAGCGCACAGGCCATGCCTTCCTGCGGTTCGACTATTCCGGCCACGGGCAATCCTCGGGGGCGTTCACCGACGGGTGCATCGGCGATTGGGCAACCGATGCAAGGGCGGCGATCGAGGCGCTGACCAAGGGGCCGCAGATCCTCGTGGGCTCATCCATGGGGGGCTGGATCGCGCTCTTGCTGGCGCGTGCGATGCCGCAGCGCGTGGCGGGGCTGGTCACGATTGCCGCCGCCCCGGATTTCACCGAGGATTCGATGTGGGCCGGCTTTGACGCGGCACAGCGCGCGACGTTGCAGACTGAGGGGCAACTCGCCCTGCCAAGCGACTATGGCGAGCCCTATATCATCACCCGCCGCCTGATCGAGGAGGGGCGCGAGAACCTGGTTTTGCGCAGCTCGCTCGATTTGCCCTTTCCTGTTCGATTTCTGCAAGGAACCGCCGATAAGGACGTGGATAAATCCGTTGCATTGTCGCTTTTGGACCATTCTATCGGGCCCGATATGCGGCTTGTTCTGGTCGATGGGGCCGATCACCGGTTCTCTGATCCCGACTGTCTGGCGCTGATCGGGGCCTCGGTCGAAGAGGTGATCGCACGGGCGGGACAGGTGTGATGCGGCGGGTACTGCGCGGGCTGGGGCGGCTGGCGCTGGGGCTGATCGCTGTCAGTGCCGTGGCGCTTGTCCTTGCCCCGCGCGAAGAGGTGGCCGCGCCCGCACCGTTCGAGCCGCGCAAGTTCGGCGAGGGGATCGGCGTTTATCTCGAAGTAGTCGAATCCGCCTATGACGACATTCGCCCCGACAGCGAAAAGCGCGTGATCTGGGCCGGGCAACGCGAGACGCGCACGCCGATTTCGATCGTCTATCTGCACGGCTTTTCCGCATCGAGCCAGGAAATCCGCCCGGTGCCGGACCGGCTGGCCGAGGCGTTTGGTGCGAACCTCGTCTATACCCGGTTTCGGGGCCATGGGCGCACGCCTGACGCCATGGGCGAGGCAACGGCGAGCGACTGGCTCGAGGACGCGGCCGAGGCGCTGGCGCTCGGCCGGGCCACCGGCGAGCGGGTGATCGTCATCGCCACCTCGACCGGGGCAAGCATCGCGGCGGTGGCGCTGCAGGAGGCGGCCCTGCGCGACGGCGTGGCGGGGCTCATCATGGTCTCGCCGAATTTCGGGATCAACAACCCGGTGGCGCCCCTGCTGACGCTGCCGGGCGCGCGTCACTGGCTGCCGCTGCTGGCCGGACAGAGGCGCAGTTTCGAGCCGCGCAATCCCGGACAGGCGGCGGAATGGACGACGGAATATCCCAGTGCTGCGGTCTTTCCGATGGCCGCCATCGTCGCCCATGCGCGTGATCTCGATTACACCGGCATGACGCTGCCTGCGCTCTTTTATTATTCCGACGCCGACCGCGTCGTGCGGCCCGATATCACGGCAGAGGTGGCGGCCCGCTGGGGCGGCCCGGTGACGCGCGGCACCCCCGATCTGGGTCCCGAGGATGATCCCTTTGCCCATGTCATCGCGGGCGATATCATGTCACCGGGGAACACGGCGCGCGCGATTGACGCGATGCGCGACTGGATTTCCGGCGTAATCTGACGCACCGGCGCAGCCGGGGCTTGCCCTTTTGCCCTGAGCGGTGTCATGCTTTGGCACAGTAGCGGGGGCGCAGACCCCCGGGAGAGCGAGATGTCCGATGAGCAGTGACCCGGTTGTGTTTCTTCCAGGCATGATGTGCGACGCGCGTCTTTTCGCGCCACAACTCGCCGATCTGAGCCGCGACATGGCGGTCACGGTCGCGCCGGTCACCGGCGGCGACCGGATCGAGGAAATCGCCTCGGGACTTCTCGACGTGCTGCCGCAGCGGTTTGCCCTGGCGGGGCTGTCGATGGGCGGTATCGTGGCGATGGAGGTGTTGCGCCGTGCGCCCGACAGGGTGACGCGCATCGCACTGATGGATACGAATTCCCTGGCCGAAACCCCGCAATCCGCCGCCGGGTACGAGCCTTTCATCATCAAGCTGCGCGCCGGGCGCATTTCTGAGGCGGTCGAGATGATGCTGGGGCGCGATGTTCTGGCACCCGGCCCGGCCCGGGCGGGCGTGATGTCGGCGCTGGTCGAGATGGCCGAAGATCTGGGCGTGGCGGCGATCATCCGCCAGACGCGTGCCCTGCAGCGCCGCCGCGATTACCAATCAGTGCTGCGTCGCTGCAAGGTGCCTGCGCTTGTGCTCTGCGGCGCGTATGACACGCTCACCCCGCTCAAACGGCATGAATTCATGGCCGAAATGATCCCCAATGCGACGCTGACGGTGATCCCGGATGCCGGACATCTGCCGGTGCTGGAGCAGCCCGAGGTGACGACAGCGGCGCTTCGGGGGTGGTTGAAACGGCCCTTGATGCTGCAGAACCGCGTGGATGCCTGAGAAAGACCAAAGGCCCGAGCCCTCTGCTAAGGGAAAGCTGCGGCAATGGCGACGCCGGGTGCAGCTGTGGACCGGGCGTAACCTGCCGCCCGGCCTGCGCCTTGTCGCGGGGCTGTTGCTGATCTGCGGCGGTTTTCTGGGCTTCCTGCCGGTGCTCGGCTTCTGGATGATCCCGCTCGGCCTTGCGGTTGCGGCGCTCGACGTGGTGCCGCTCTGGCGGTGGCTGCGGGGGCGGCGGCGCTAGCGGGCCAGGTCCGCGACCGTGTCCACGTCTTGCAGCCGGTCGATCAGGGCCACGCTTTGGCCGCCAAGGCTGCGCGCCGTATCATCGAGCGCGTGTTCGCTCGACCAGCGCACCCCGTCGAATAGCGTTGTGGGCACGCGCTGCGTGCGGCGCAACCCGACCAGCCAATAGCCGCCGTCATGCGCCGGCCCGAACACCGCGTCATGCCGCCCGAGAGCATCAAAGGCGCGCGCGACATGGGCGGCGCGAATGCCCGGGATATCCGCTCCGATGACACAGACCGGCCCCGGTGGCGCGCCGCGCAAGAGCCGCCCCATGCGGTCGCCCAGATTGCCCGGCCCTTGCGGGAGACGCGGCAGATGCGCGGGCCAGAAGCGACTTTGCAGGCCCGCACGGTCGGGGCTGACGGCAAGGCTCAGATGCCAGCGGGGGTCCTCCACCTCGCGCAAGAGCCGCGCCACCTGATGGCGAAACCACCACGCCGCCGCCGTCATGCCGATATCGCGCCCGAGCCGGGTCTTGACGCGGCCAGGGCGCGGTTCCTTGACCATGACGATCAGTTGCCGCCGCATCCGGTGCATCAGGCGAAATAGTCGCGCAGGATACGGGCATAGATCGCCTTGAGCTGGTGGATTTGCGCCACCTCCACGCGCTCATCCACCTGGTGCATGGTCTGGCCCACAAGGCCGAATTCCACCACCGGGCAGTGATCTTTGACAAAGCGCGCGTCCGATGTGCCCCCGGTGGTCGAGAGCACTGGGCTGACGCCGGTCTCGGCCTTAACCGCGCCCGCCACCAGATCCGAGAGCGGGCCGGGCGGGGTCAGGAACGACTCCCCCGAGACCTTCACCTGCATCGCGCCCGACACGCCGAATTCCTCCGCCACGCGGTCGATCTCGGCTTGCATCCATTGGGTGAGGCTGGCGCTGTCATGGGCATCGTTGAAGCGGATATTGACCGTGGCGCGGCACTCGGCGGGGATCACGTTGGTGGCCGGGTTGCCGGTGTCGATGGTGACCACGGCCAGCGTCGAGGGATCGAAATGCTCGGTGCCCTCATCGAGGGTATGCGAGGCCATCCGGTCCATCAGCCGGGCCATGGCAGGCAGCGGGTTGCAGGCGCGGTGCGGATAGGCGGAATGGCCCTGCACCCCGGTGATCGTGATCCGTGCGACAAGCGAACCGCGCCGCCCGATCTTGATCATCTCGCCCATGCGCTCTGGGCAGGTGGGCTCCCCCACGAGACAGGCGCTCATCCGCTCGCCATTCGCGTCCATCCAGTCGAGCAGGGCGGTGGTGCCGTCCACGGCGTCGCCTTCCTCATCTCCGGTGATGGCGAGGATCAGCGCGCCCTCGGGCGGGGTTTCGGCCACGAAATCCACCGCCGCCGCGACAAAGGCCGCGACGCCGGACTTCATGTCCGTGGCACCGCGCCCGTATAGCACGCCGCCGTTCTCGACCGCGCCGAAGGGCGGCACCGACCACGCCGCCTCATCGCCCACCGGCACCACATCGGTATGACCGTTGAAGCCGAAGCTGCGCGCCGCCGCCTTGTCGCCCCACCGCGCAAAGAGGTTGCTGACCCCGCCACGATCCACCCGCGTGCAGGCAAAGCCCGCGCCGTCCAGCACCTTTTCGAGCAATTGCAGCGCGCCGCCCTCTTCGGGGGTGACCGACGGGCATTTGATCAGATCAGCGGTCAGTTGCGCGGCATCGAGCGGGCTATGTGGCATTTCGGCGGGTCCTCTGAGATCGACATCCCCGACCGGTTAGCGCGGATCGCGCCCAAGCGCAAACCCGGACCCCGTGGCCGGTTTGCAAGGCTGACTCTGCGTCACGCGAATAAACCTTAACACCGATGGAAGTTTTTGGTATCTAAGGACAGTCAATAAAAAAACCCGAGGCAGGGCAAGACAGACTTACGGGCCACCAGTTCCGCAAAAGGACATAGATCCTCAAGGACAATGGCCCCGACATCCGGGCAGGCCGCGTGTCATCAGGCAAGGACGCGCGTCCCCGTCATTCAGGATCGGATGGCCCCGTTCGGGCCATGTAACGCTGCGTTTGCACTGCCTTTCAAAGAGGTGGGGCAGAGCATGGTTTCAGGCGTCGAGATACCGATCGACCGCGGTGCGTCCGCGACGGAAATGGCGCAGACGATCTTTGGCGACGGCGTCACGGTGATCGGGGCCTCCTACACGGGCGACCGCGACAGTTCGGGCATCTACACCAATGGCGACAGCATCTCGCCGGGGGTGACCCCGGGCGACACCGGCGTGATGTTCTCGACCGGCGATCTGCGCGGGTTCACCAACAATAATTTCTTCCAGTCGAACCAGAGCGCCAGCACGACGACGACGTCGAGCGGGCCCAACGGGGTCAACGACTTTGACAATGCGGCGGGCGCGCGGACGTACGACGCGTCATACCTCGATGTCGATTTCATCCCGACCGGCGACGTGATGACGATGCAATTCGTCTTCGCCTCCGAGGAATATCCCGAATTCGCCACCGGCGCGTTTCAGGATTTCTTTGGCGTCTGGGTCAACGGCAATCTCGTGCCGCTCAGCATCGGCGATGGCGATATCGACCCCAACAACCTCAATGCCGGGTCGAACGGCAACCTCTTCATCGACAACACGGCCGACCAGTTCAACACCGAGATGGACGGCTTCACCGCGACGCTGACGCTGACCATGCCGGTGAATGCGGGCGAGGTGAATTCGATCCGGATCGGCATCGCCGACGTGACCGACAGCAACTACGATTCCACGGTGATGATCGCGGCGGACAGCGTGCAGACCACGCTCGTGGCGGGCGATGACACGACCACGCTGTTTCCCGATGGCTCGCGCACGCTCGATCTTCTGGCCAATGATATCAACAACACGGCCGGAACGCTGTCGATCACCCATCTGAACGGGCAGGCGGTTTCGGCGGGCGATATCGTCACGCTCAATTCCGGGCAGCAGATCCAGCTCAACGCCGATGGCACGATCGAGGTGATCGGCGATGGCGATACCGAACTTTTCAACTTTACCTACGAGGTCGAAAGCAGCACCGGGCAGACCGATGTCGGCTTTGTCACGGTGGATTCGGTGCCCTGTTTCGTCGCCGGAACCCTCATCCGCACGCCCGGTGGCGAGGTGCCGGTCGAGATGTTGCAACCGGGCGATCTGGTCCTGACCCAGGATGAGGGCGCGCAGCCGCTGCGCTGGATCGGCCGGCGCCGCGTGATGGCGGCGGGCGATTTTGCGCCCATTCGCATTGCCGCCGAAACCTTTGGCACGCATCGCGAATTGCTCTTGTCGCCGCTGCACCGGGTGCTCATTCGCGACAGTCTGGCAGAGTTGCTCTTTGGCGAGCGCGAGGTGCTGGTGGCGGCGCGCGATCTGGTCAACGACCGCTCGGTCCGGCGGATCGAGGGCGGCGAGGTGGAGTATGTACATATCCTTTTCGACCGGCATCAGGTGGTGTTCTCCGAAGGGTTGCCAACCGAAAGCTTCCTGCCCGGACCGCAAACCGCCAACAGCTTCGAGGCCGAGATCGTCGACGAGATCTGCGCGCTCTTTCCCGAGATCGACCCGGCAACCGGCGCGGGCTACAGTGCCGCCGCGCGGCGCACGCTCAAGCGATACGAGGCGCGGCTTCTGATGACCCACGCGCGCGCGGCCTAAGATGGGCTGGATCGCGGTCACCGATCACGACGGCGGGCATTTCATGCCGCAGGGCCTCGGTGCGCCGTAATCGGACCGCGAGGTGATCCCGGATGCCAGCGATCTGATGGCGCGCGGCACCCTGATGATCGAGACGCGCCCGGCGATGGAGCCGCGCCCGCAGACCTTGCTGTCCTTCAGCCGCAGCCATCCGTGGCATGGCGGGTTCTCGCTGCAGGCGCTGCCCTCGGGCGGGATCAGCCTGATCGAGACGCAGGCGGGCGACGTGCGCCATGCCACGCTGCCCTACAGGCTCGATGATCGCACCGACAGCCTGCGCATCACCTATAGCTGGGATGCGCCCGCGCGGTGGGGGCGGCTCTCGGTCGAGCGGCCAGAGGTGTTCGGCGTGGCCTCGATCGCGCTGCCGCCGCCGCATCCGATACCGCTTTCGGACATGCGCACGGTCTTCACCGATCCGCGCCAGCGGCAGATGGACCGGGACGTGATCTTTGCGGCGCTCTCGTCGCGGATCGAGCCGGTCGGGCCGATGCCGGGGCTGAGCGGGTCGGTCCCGGTTCTCACGCCCGGCGGCTATGTGGCGGTGGGGCGGTTGAAGCGCGCCGACAAGGTGTTGACCACCGAAGGCGCGCCGGTGCCGGTGCTGCAAAGCCTGCATCGCCGGGTGCCCGCGTTCGGCAGCTTCCGGCCCGTGCGCTTGCGTGCGCCCTATTTTGGCCTGCGCCGCGATATCGTGGTGGCCCCGCATCAGCGGCTGGTGATCCGCGGCTCCGAGGTGGAATATCTCTTCAACTCCGAGGCGGTGCTGGTGCCCGCCCGGCATCTGGTCAACGGGTTTTCGGCGCTTTTTGCCGAGAGCCCGACGATGGTAAGCTATCACAACCTGCTGTTGCCGGGGCACGAGGAACTCGATGCCGCCGGAACGCAGACCGAGAGCCTCTATGTCGGACGGTTGCGACGCAAGCCCGATCTGGTCGGATTGAGCGTGCTGGCGGGATGTGATCGCGCCCGCCTGCCCGAACATCCCAAGCCGCTCTGGCCGGTGCTGAAACCCTATGAGGCGATCACCCTCGCGATGAACCGCGCGGCCTGATCCGGGGTCTCTCTCAGGCGCTGGCACCCGTGGCGCGGGGCAATTCGACCCAGACCAGCGCGCCTTGCGACACTGTCCGGTCAATGCCGACGCGGCCCTGCATGGCCTCGGCCTTGAGCCGCGCGATGGCCAATCCCATGCCTGCGCCAAAGGTCGTGCCGGTCGCCTGATCCAGCCGCTCGAACGGGGCAAAGGCCTGTTCGGGATCGTCGGTGAGAAACCCGGGCCCGTCATCGGCGACCGTCACCCTCACCTGATCATCCCGCGCCGGGGTGATGCCGATGCTGACGGTGCCCTCCGGCCCGCTGTAGCGCAGCGCGTTTTCAACCAGATGCGACAGGATGTCGGTCAGCATGGTCCGGTCCGCCCACACCTCCAGCGGGCTGTCCGCCTGCGACAGCCGTATCGCGTCCTCGCGCACCGTCGCGCGATACTGCGTGCGCACATCCTCGATCACCGTCGCGACGCGCACGGCGCTCGGCGTGACAGGCGCGCGCCGCGCGGCGAGATCGGCGAATTGCACCGTGTTCTCGATGGTCGACAGAAGCGTCTTACCGGCCTCCATGATGCGCCCAGCATAGAGCGCCTGTTGACGGTCCTCGCGTTTGGCCGCGTCCTCCTCGATCAGGTCCGCCAGCCCGATCACCGCGCTGAGCGGGGTGCGCATTTCGTGGCTGATACCCGACAAGAGCACGGTCTTGGCGCGGCTCGTCTGGTCGGCCTGACGCGTCGCCTCTTCCAACTCTGCCTCGTAGGTCTTTGATACAAAAGCGAAATAGAACACTTGAAAGATGATGATGCTGAAGGCCGTGGCCCCTGACATGGGGGCGTAGAACCGGGTGGCCATCTGCGCCCCGATCAGCGGCGACAGCCCGTCATGCAGCACGAACCACGTCACCCAAAGCAGCACCGGCACCGCGATCATCGCCGCGATATGCCCGCGCTCGCGGTGCAGTGAAAACACCGCGAAGGGAAAACCGGCCATCGGTATGAGGATCGTCGCCACACCGCCCGCCGGGTGCACCACGCAGGCCCCGAGGAAGATCGCCAGATTCGTCGAGCCGAGCCAGAGGGTGTTGCCCCAGGCAAGCGGCAGATGCGAGGCCAGCAGACGTGCCGCGACAAACCCCAAAAACGCAAGCGCGCCGATCAAAAAGACTGGCAATTCCCCGCTGAGCGCCGTGAGAGCGAGCCAGGCACTGGTAAAGACCAGTCCGAAGAGCACGAAGGCAAAGGAAATGCGGGCGCGGATGATCGCCTTTTCCGAGCCCTTGCGCGCCTCTGCCATGTCGTCAAGCATTCGCGTCTCTCCGCCAGTCTGGCCTTTGATGATCTTTCGCTGTGCAACGCGTGCCCGGCACGCGGGACGGTTTCGCTATATGCGCAGCGCGGAGCCGTCCTGCAAGCGCCGTGCCCCGCTCGGGAACCTAGTCGAAAAACGGGGTCATCTGCGCAACGATCACTGCATTCTCGTCGAGGGCCCGCTGCATCAGGGCGCGTTCCTCGTCTGATATCTCGTGGCCCTCGGCCTCGCGCTCTGCCAATGTGCCATAGCCCGACACGTCGAGCGGCGCGGTATCGGCCTGTTTGAGGATCGCCACCGTCTCGCGCACCGCTTCGGCCTCGTCCACGCCGGAGGCAAAGACCATGAGCGCGGCCCCGGTCGCCTTGGCAGGCAGACCGTCCCCGGCCTTGCGGCCAATCTCGACCAGCAGGGTATAGACCTGCTGGCGTTTCGGTTTCTTCTCGGTCTCGCTCATTTCCGGCCCTCCGTTGCCGCGCAGCCCTGCGCCAAGCCGCCCGTGAAGTCAAGCTGGCCGGGTTTTCATTGGGGCCGGGTGGCGTTAGCCTTGACGGGATCGTGACAGGAGGACGTGCGGATGAAACGGATCAAGGACATGGTGGCCGAAGCGAATGCGGTTGTGACGCATGCGCCTGCGGCGCAGATGCTGGACCTGCATGGCACCGAAGGCGTGACCTTCGTCGATCTGCGCGATCCGCGCGAGTTGGAGCGCGAAGGCATGATCCCCGGTGCGTTTCACTGTCCGCGCGGCATGCTGGAATTCTGGATCGACCCCGAAAGCCCCTATGCCAAGCCGCAATTCCAGAGCGGAGGGCGGTTCGTGTTCTATTGCGCGTCGGGTTGGCGCTCGGCGCTCGCGGCACGCACGGCGCAGGAGATGGGGCTGGCGGGGGTGAGCCATGTGAGCGACGGGTTCTCGGGCTGGAAGGCGGCCGGGGGTGCCGTGGCCGAGAAACCGCGAAAGGGCTGAACGGCTGGGGCAGTCGCGCCGTGAGGCAGCGATTGGCCTGGAGCGTACGTTTAGGTGCAGCCCCAATGCGCGGAATCAAGGTGCCGCAGGCACCGCCGCGCAGCGCCCGACCGCCCCCTCGGGCGGGCGCTTTTGCAACGTTTCAAGCCATTGATAACGCGGAGGTGTTTGGCTGGCATAAAGTGCGGACCACCGAGGGTGCTGCGCCCACCCGGCGGTCGGGCACCGCGCGGCTCATCTCTGAAATCGCCTAGGTCCGCTCAAGGCCAAAATCGCCTCGCACAAAACGAAACGCTTTCCTCGCCACCATGCCTGGCCCCGGATCAGTCGCGCAGCAACTCGTTGATCGCGGTCTTCGAGCGGGTCTGCGCATCCACGCGCTTGACGATCACCGCGCAATAGAGGTTGAGGTTGTTCTTGGTCGGCATCGAGCCCGAGACCACCACCGAATAGGGCGGCACCTCGCCGATGAAGACCTCACCGGTCTCGCGGTCGACGATCTTGGTCGACTTGCCGATATAGACACCCATGCCCAGAACCGAGCCCTCGCGCACGATGCAGCCCTCGACCACCTCCGAGCGCGCGCCGATAAAGCAGTTGTCCTCGATGATCGTCGGCCCCGCCTGCATCGGTTCCAGCACGCCGCCGATCCCGACGCCGCCCGACAGGTGCACACCCTTGCCGATCTGCGCGCAGCTTCCCACCGTGGCCCAGGTATCGACCATCGTGCCCTCATCGACATAGGCACCCAGATTGACGAAGGACGGCATCAGCACCACGCCGGGCGCGATATAGGCCGATTTGCGCACCACGCAGTTCGGCACGGCGCGAAAGCCTGCGGCGCGCCATTCGGCTTCGCCCCAGCCGTTGAACTTGCTGTCGACCTTGTCCCACCAGCCGCCCGCCTGCGGACCACCGGGATGAATTTCCATATCCTTGATGCGAAAGCCCAGAAGCACCGCCTTCTTGGCCCATTGGTTGACGTGCCAGTCGCCGGTCTCCTGCCGCTCGGCCACGCGCAGCGTGCCGCTATCCAGCGCGTTCAGCGTCGCCTCGATGGCCTCGCGGGTTTCGCCGCCGGTTTTGGGCGTGATGGTGTCGCGCGCCTCCCAGGCGGCTTCGATGGCGGTCTCAAGGGCTGCGTTGGACATGGGCGTTTCCTTCGGATCAATGGCGTGTGTCGTGTTCGCCTATAAGCGCAAGCCGGGACGGGATCAATGCGACCAACCGCAAAGCACGCGCGACCTCAGCCCGCCAAACCCCGTCATCCTCCGGCCGTACACGGCGAAACCTCAGGCCCCGACACTGCGTCATCCTCCGGCTTGACCGGAGGATCTCCCCGGCACCCGCGCGATGTCTGCCTGCGCGTGGCGCGACCTCGGCCGCTCCAAAGCCCGTCATCCTCCGGCCTGACCGGAGGATCTCCCGCTGCCCGACAGATACCCGCCTGCACCGCCATGACGGGGCGCGCGACCTCAGCCGCGCATGCGCTCGGATTTCGGGTCATACATCGGCCGCAGGCTGGCCTCGGCCTGCACCCGCGTGCCCGCCACGTCGATCTCGTAGCTTGAGGCCAACACCTGCTCCACGCTCTCACCCTTGCACGGCACGTAGCCCATCCCGATGGCAGCACCAAGATGATGGCCATACGCCCCCGAACTCAAATAGCCCACGATCTCGCCATCGCGCAGCACCGGCTCGTTGTGATAAAGCATCGGCTCCGGCTCGGTCAGCCGGAATTGCAGCAGGCGGCGCTCCAGCCCCGTCTCGCGCTTTCTCAGCACCGCGTCGCGTCCGATGAACTCGGGCTTGTCGGTCTTGACGGCAAAGCCCAGTCCCGCCTCCAGCACATGATCCTCGCAGGTGATGTCATGGCCGAAATGGCGAAACGCCTTCTCGATCCGGCAACTGTCCATCGCGTGCAGCCCGCACAGTGTCACCCCGTGATCCGCGCCCGCCTCGCTCAGCACCTCGAAGACATGGCCGCACATGTCGGCGCTCACGTAAATCTCCCAGCCAAGCTCACCCACGTAAGACACCCGATGCGCCCGCGCCAGCCCCATGCCGATCTCGATCTCGCGCGCCCATCCAAAGGCATGCGCCTCGTTCGACAGGTCATCCGGCGACACCGTCCGCATGAGATCCCGCGCCTTCGGCCCCATCACCGCCAGCACGCCCTCACCAGCCGTCACATCGGTAATGACGGCCTGCCGCCCCCCCAGATGCCGCCGCAGCCATGTCTCATCCGCCAGCCGTGTGGCGGCGGGGGTGACCACCAGATAAGCGGTCTCGCTCAGCCGCGTCACCGTCACATCCGCCTCGATGCCGCCGCGCGCATTCAGAAACTGCGTATAGACGATGCGGCCCACCGGCACGGACATCTCCGCCCCGCAGACATGGTTGAGAAACGCCTCCGCCTCCGGCCCCTCGACCCGCAGCTTGCCGAAACTCGACATGTCATAGAGGCCCACGCCCTGCCGGATCGCCCGGTGCTCCGCAGCGGCATTGTCGAACCAGTTCTGACGGCCCCAGCTATAGCGATAGTCGCGCTCCTGCCCCGGCGCGGCATACCAGTTCGCCCGCTCCCAGCCTGCCGTCTCGCCCATGACAGCCCCACGTTCCAGCAATTGCGCATGAAACGGCGTGCGCCGCACGCCGCGCGCGGTGGTCTTCTGCCGGTAGGGGTAGTGATCGGCATAAAGCAGCCCGAGCGTTTCCTTCGACCGCTCGAACAAATACCGCCGGTTGCCCTGAAACGGCTGCATCCTGGAAACATCCACATCGCCCAGGTCAAAGGGCTTCTCGCCATCCTCCATCCATTGCGACAGCGCATGCCCCGCGCCGCCCGCCGACTGAATCCCGATGGAGTTGAACCCCGCCGCGACCCAGACATTGTCCATCTCGGGCGCCAGCCCCAGATGATAGGCATCATCGGGGGTAAAGCTTTCGGGACCGTTAAAGAACGTGTGAATCCCCGCCTCGGCCAGCATCGGCATCCGGCTCACCGCGGCCTCCAGAATCGGCTCGAAATGGTCGAAATCCTCCGGCAACTGGTCGAATTCGAAACTCGCAGGGATGCCGTCCATACCCCAGGGCTTGGCGTTCGGCTCGAACGCGCCCAGCATCATTTTCCCGGCATCTTCCTTGTAATAGGCGCATTCATCCGGCACCCGCAGCACCGGAAGCTGTGACAGCCCGGCGATCGGCTCCGATACGATATAGAAATGCTCGCAGGCATGCAGCGGCACGTTCGTGCCCGCCATGCGCCCCACCTCATGCCCCCACATGCCCGCGCAATTCACGATCATCTCGCAGGCGATATGGCCCGCGCTGCCATCCTCACCGCGCCAGTCCACACCGGTCACGCGGCGACCAGCGCGGGCAATGCCCGTCACCTTCACCCGCTCCTGCACCTTCGCACCGCGCCCCCGCGCGCCCTTGGCCAATGCCAGCGCGATATTGGCCGGATCAGCCTGCCCGTCGGTGGGCAGCCAGACGCCGCCCGTCACGCCATCGAGGTTGAGATGCGAGTAGCGGTCCCCGATCTCGGCGGGCGACAACTCCTCCACCGGCACACCAAAGGCGCGCGCCATCGCCGCGCTGCGCTTGAGCTCCTCCAGCCGCTCGCCCGTCAGCGCCGCCGAGATCGACCCCACCTGCCGGAACCCCGTGGCGATGCCGGTCTCGGCCTCCAGCCCGGTATAAAGCTCGGCTGAATAGCGCGCGAGCCGGGTCATGTTGGCACTGGCGCGCAACTGTCCGATGAGGCCTGCGGCGTGCCACGTGGTGCCCGAGGTGAGCGCCTTGCGTTCCAGCAGCACCACGTCGGTCCAGCCCAGCTTGGTCAGGTGATAGGCGACGGAACACCCCACCACTCCGCCGCCGACGATGACCACGCGGGCCTGTGTTGGAAGATCGGTCATGTTTCGCCTCTCGTCAGCGTTGGGCATTGAGTATTTTTACCAAAAAGAAACGCCGGGTCAGACAATCTCATGCCCGGCCTCGCGAATGCGCCGCGCCAGTTCGGCGATGTGATCGGGGCCGACCTCGCAGCAACCGCCGACGATGCTGGCCCCGGCGGCGATCCAGCCCATGGCGGCCTCGGCATAGACGGCCGGGCCGAGATCGCCGCGCTGCTCCAGCGCATCGACGGTCGGGGCCGCGCCCAGAAACCCCTCGCTGATCCGGGTAAAGCCGTTGGCATAGGCCCCGAACGGCAGGCCGAACGCCGCGATATGCGGCAGGCCTTGGGTGATCGCCTCGGGCGGGGAGCAGTTGATCAGGATCGCGGCGGGCGTGAATTCGGCCAGCAGCGGCGCAAGCGCCGACAGCGGCTCGCCCGAGCGCAGCCGCGTGCCGTCCTCGTCCATCGCCGATACTGCCAGCCAGAGCGGCAGGCCCGCCGTCTGTGCTGCCAGACACGCACCGCGCGCCTGATCGACTGAACACATGGTCTCGAACAAAAGCAGATCGACGCGGGGCGCGATGGCCGCCACCGGTTCGGCATAGATCAGGGCCGCCTCCTTCGCCGGGGGGCAGAGATCGGGGCGGTAGGATTGCACCAACGGCCCCACCGCGCCCGCCACGCGCCCCGCGCCATGCGCGTCGCGGGCGGCGATGGCGGCACTGACAGCCACATCGGCAAGGTGCCCAACCTCGTCTTCCAACCCCACCCGCACCAGCCGGTCGCGCAGCACCGCGTAGGTGTTGGTGGTGGCCACCGTGGCCCCGGCGGCGAAATAGGCGTCATGCACGTCGCGCACGATCTGCGGGTGATCCATCATCACCTGCGTCGACCAGAGCGGCGTCGCCCGGTCGCCCGAGCGTTTGACAAGTTCCTGACCGATGGAGCCGTCGAGCAATGTGATGTCTGTCATGTGTCTGTCTCCGGTGGCAAGAGGACCAGCTTGCCGGCATGGGCCTTGGTCTGGAAATCCGCCTGCGCCCGCGCGATGTCGCGCAGCGGATAGGTGGTACTGATCCGGGGTCTTACCTCTCCGGCGCGGACCATGTCCATCAGTCGGGCAAAGACGCGGGGGGCCTGATAGGTGCAGCCGTGAATGGTGACGTCGCGCAGGTAGATGCGGCGCAGATCGGCATGAATCATCGGCCCCGCAATGGCCCCCGCCACAGCGTAATGCCCGCCCGGGCGCAGCGCGTCGATGAGCGCGGCAAAACCCGGCCCGCCCACAAGGTCGATCACCGCGTGATAGTGGTCCTGGGGCAGGGGGGTATCACGCGCAATGACCTCCGCCGCGCCCTCTTCGCGGACCGTCGCGGCCTTGGTGGGGGCCGCGATGCCGGTCACCTGCGCGCCCATCTTTGCGGCCAGTTGCACCGCCGCGAGGCCCACATTCCCCGAGGCTCCGGTGATCAGCACCTGCTGCCCCGCCTTGACCCCGGCGCGATCCAAGAGCCCCATCGCGGTGCCGAAACCGCAGGGGATGGCGGCGATCTCCACGTCCGACAGCGGCGCATCGGTCACATCGTGCAGGTCGTCGGCCTTCATCAGGCAATACTCGGCAAAGGCCCCGTCGATCTCCGAGCCCAGCGCCACGAACCCCACCGGGGTGTCGTCCGTCGGGCGGGGGATGTTGATCGGGCAGGTCACGCGCGCACCGAGCGCAGGCGTGGTGACACCGTCGCCGCGCGCCACCACCTCACCGCAGAGATCGCCACCCTGTATCAGCGGAAAGCGCAGCGCTCCCGACCAGCCGCCCGCCGCGACGCCCTCACCGGTCTCGCCCGTGGCCCCGGTCACCTCCGCCGCATACCAGCCCTCGCGGGTGTTGATATCGGTGTTGTTGACCCCCGCCGCCCGCACACGCACGAGTACCTCACCGGGGCCGGGACGCGGCACCGGGATATCTTCGCGCCACTCCAGCGCCTCCGGCCCGCCGTGGCGGGTGAGGTATACGCCGGACATGGTGGCGGGCAGGGTCAAAACTGCCTCCGGTCAGAAACAACAAGGCGGTGGCAGGCAAAGCGAGACTTAGGCTTCATGGCGAAATGGTCTCCGGCCAGAAATAATGAACAGGCGACGCCCAGTATTTTTTCGGATCTTGTTCTTCAGGGAACCTTTTCTCTGAGATGTCTACGTTCCAGTTTCCGTTGCCACCCTCGCGAACGGCCAAGGCCGCCAAGACAGCGTCTCTCTCATGATCGTCATCGCTAGCGTCATAAGAACCAAGCTGCACACCTGCCAAGCAATCAACGCCATCACGGCATGGACCTCTAAGGAGTGCTTTGGGGTGCGCTTCCGAGATCAAGATATCAGGGAATTCTTCGCGCAGTTTCTGGACGAGAAGTAGGCCTTGAGTTAAGACGGCACCCCTCAGCGAGTTTGGTGACTGTATGGTTCCAGATGAAATAGAGTAACGGCGCCGGAGTTTCTCATCGACAAGACGCCCGCCTCCTTCTCGCGCCGACCACCACAACGGCGCATCTATTCCCGCACCTTTGGGTTGTTCACCTAGCAGATAGCTCTTTGCGACTGAAATCGCTTCGAGAACGGAACTTGTCGTTCTGGTCGCAACGACACCATGGTCGTTGATGACCGCAATTCCGAAGGCTTTTTTGCCTCCAGGATCAAAGCCGAACCAGCAAGGTGACTGCGAATGAACGCTCACGCCCGCAGCCTTTCGTTCTCCGGGTCCCAAAGCGGCGCATCCGCCTGCACCGTGGCGGGAACGCGCTCGCCGAAGATTTCCACCTCCAGCTTGGTGCCCGGCACCGCCAGATCGGCGCGCAGCATGGCCAGCGCCACCGACACTCCGACCCGGTAGCCCCAGGCGCCCGATGTGGTCTCGCCCACGATCTCGCCACCGTGCCAGATCGAGGACATGTAGGGCGCATCCGCAGCCCCCGCCTCGACGATCAGCGGCGCGAACCGCTTGGTCACCCCGCGCTGCCTCTCGCTCAGCAGCGCCGCCTTGCCAGGGAAGTCCCGCGGCTTGTCGAGCCTGACGAACCGCTCCAGCCCGCCCTCCAGCAACGAGTAATCGGTCGAAAGATCGCCCTTCCACGCCCGATACCCTTTCTCGATGCGCAGGGAATTCAGCGCCCACATACCGAAGGGCGTGGCCCCCGCGTCCGTCACCGCATCCCAGATCACTGGCACCACCGCCGCGGGGCAATGGATCTCCCAGCCCAACTCGCCCGCAAAGGACACCCGGATCAGAACACAGCCCACACCGCACACGCTCGTATCCTGCACGCTCAGCCAGGGCAGCGACAGGTCCGCATCCGTGAGCGGCCCGAGGATATCGCGCGCCGCAGGCCCGGTGACCAGCAGGCAGTCATACCGGTCGCTCCGGTCGGTGACCGTCACCCCCTCGGGCAGGCCCCGCGCCAGCACGTCGCAGTCATGCCATTGCGCCGCCCCGGCGGTGATCAGCCAGATCTCGTCATCCGAGCGTGGGATCACCGACATCTCGGTCAGGATGCGGCCCCGTGCGTCAGCGAAATAGGCGAGCCCGATCCGACCCGGCTGCGGCAGCCGCGAGGCGGTCAGCGCATCGACATGATCGCGCGCCCCCGGTCCCTGCACGGCCAGCCGGGTAAAGCCCGAGATCGCGATGACCCCGGCGTGATCGCGCACCGCCTCGCATTCCTCGCGGATGCGCGCCTCCCACGGTCCCGCGCGGTCCCAGGTCTGCGTCGCCTCTTCCGAAGTGTCATCCCCCGGCCCGGCGAACCAATTGGCCCGCTCCCAGCCGTTATAGGCCCCCATCTGCGCCCCCGCCGACCTGAGCCGCTCATGCAGCGCCGAGACCCTGCGATCGGGGGCAGCGGGCCAGCGGTGCCACGGGAAATGCATCCCGTATTCGTGGCCGTAAACCTCCATCCCCTTCGCCACACAATACTCAGGGTCAGTGTAATCGGTATAGCGGCGCGGGTCACACGACCACATATCCCATTCCGGCGCGCCCTCGGTCACCCATTCCGCCAGCACCTTGCCCGCGCCACCGCCCTGCGCGATCCCGAAGGTAAAGACACAGGCCTCGAACGCATTCGGCACGCCGGGCATAGGCCCCAGCAAGGGCATCCCGTCCGGCGCATAGGGGATCGGCCCGTTGATGATCTTGCTGATGCCCGAGGTGCCCAGCAAAGGCACCCGCGCCATCGCGTCGGTCACGATCTCCTCGATCCGGTCGATATCCTCCTGCCACAGCTGAAAGCTGAAATCGTCCGGCATCGGGTCAGATGGGTCCACCCAATGCGCCCGGCAACGCGGCTCGTAGGGGCCGAGGTTGAAGCCGTGCTTTTCCTGCCGCAGATAATAGGACACGTCGACATCGCGCAACAGCGGCAGCTTGCGGCCCTGCTCCTTCGACCACGCCTCGATCTCGGGGATTTCCTCGGACAAAAGATATTGATGGCTCATCACCATCATCGGCACGGTGCGCCCGCCATAGGGCTTGAACCATTCGCCGACCCGCTGCGCATAATACCCCGCCGCGTTCACCACGATCTCGCAGCGGATCTCACCCTTCTCGGTCTCGACAATCCATTCGCCGTTTTCGCGCCGCACACCCGTGGCGGGGCAGAAACGGATCACCTTAGCCCCCATCTCGCGCGCGCCTTTTGCCAGCGCCTGCGTCAACTGCGCGGGATCAATATCGCCGTCGTTGGGATCATAAAGCGCGCCTTTCACATCATGCGTCTCGATGAACGGATAGCGCGCCTTGATCTCGTCGACCCCGAGGATTTCCAGATCCATCCCCTGATGCCGTCCCATCCCCTTGGCGCGCGCGAATTCCTGCATCCGCTCGTGGCTATGCGCCAGGCGGATCGAGCCGGTCTGATGATAGTTCATCGGGTAATCGACCTGCGAGCCCAGCCGGGCATAAAGCTCGGTGGAATAGCGCTGCATGTTCATCACCGACCAGCTTGTGGAAAACGTCGGCACATTGCCCGCCGCGTGCCATGTGCTGCCCGCAGTCAACTCGTTGCGCTCCAGCAGAACCGAGTCGGTCCAGCCCGCCTTGGCCAGATGATAAAGGCAGGACGCCCCGACCGCGCCGCCGCCGATGATGACCGCCCGCGCGGTGCTTGGTATGTCAGCCATGTCTCGCCTCCCTCAGCCCTTCTGCGGCACGCCGTCCGCGATGTCGTAATAATCGCCTTTGTCGGTGACGAAGATGTGCTTCTCCAACCGCAACCCGGTCGGCTCCTCCAGCGCACCGAGCGCAAAGCTCATCGTGTCCTCCGCGTCTGCCGCCCAGAACAGGAACGACCCGCAGCGCGGGCAGAACCCGCGTTTCGCCGTCTCGCTCGCGGCATACCATTTCACCTTTCCCGAAATACTCAAATCCGACCGCGCCACATAGGCCGACGCCCAGAGATGACCGGACTGCCTGCGGCACTGCCCGCAATGGCACACGCTCGGCCCTTGCGGGCTTGCGCCCACGGTGAATGTCACATCGCCGCACAGACACGCTCCTGTCAGCATCACACCCTCCCCGGTGTTGCGGCGCTGCCCAATGCCACGCCGTAGATCACGAAGGCGGCGGCCATCGCACGCCGCAGCCAGACGTTGAACACCGCCCCCAAGGCTGCCCGTCCCAGCCCCGCGCCAAGCGCGGTAAAGCCGGTGTAACTCAGCGCCGTGATGCTGAGGGCTGTGGGAAAGATCACCCACATCTGCTCCCAGATCGGCACGTCCGGTTGCACGAATTGGCTGAACGCGGCGAGGTACCCCGCCACGCTCTTGGGGTTGATCGTGGCCACCATGAAGCCGCGCCAGAATACCGAGCCGCCGCTTTGCGTGCCCGCCTCGATGGGCCGCGTGGCCCGCATCCAGCCGCGCACGCCCAGCCAGATAAGCACCCCCGCGCCCAGCAGTTTCGCCGCCTCGAACGCCATAGGCGAGGCGGCGATAATCGCTGTAATCCCCGCCGCCGAAAGGGTCAGGAACAGCACCGCCTGCACCAGGATCGCCGCCACGCCCCATAGGCCCCGGCGAAAGCCCACTGTCATGCCATTGGTGATGCAATTGACATGATTGGGCCCCGGCGTGGTGACGAACACCAGCCAGAAGAGCGCGAAGATGGTCCATGCGTCCCAACTCATGCGCGCGCCCTCAATAGACCGGCGGGGCGATCACCCAGATCGCAACGCAGGGCTCATCATAGGGGTTGGCCCAGCAATAGGGCTCGCCGCGAAATCGGAAACTGTCGCCGGGGCCAAGGGTGAAGCGCCGCTCGCCGATCTTCAGGTCGAGCCACCCCGAGACGATATAGCCCACCTCCTGCGTGGGCCGCTGCGCCGGGCGCTGCATTTGCGAGCCGGGGCCGAAGGTCGAATGGATCACCTCGAACTCGTCGGTCAGATCGGGCGACAGCAATTCCTCGATCAGCCCTTCCTCGCCCGAGCCCATGGGACGCCGCGCGCCCTCGCGCACCACGTAGCCCTGTTCCTCGGCGGGCGCGCTCGCATGCCCGAACAAAAGTGACATCGGCACGCCCAGCACCTCGGCCACCTGCCGCAGATCGCTGATCGACGGCTCCGACAGGTCGCGCTCAACCTGGGACAGCCAGCCGACCGACCGGCCAAGCCGCCCCGCCAACCCCGCCAGCGTCAGCCCGCGGGCCTTGCGCAGGGCGCGCAGATCGGCGCCGAGGCTCTGCATGCGCTTGATGTCGGACTGATGCATGGGCGATGAGGCTCGTGAAAATTCGTCGATAATTTTCACGCTGAGGCGATTCCGTGACAAAATCAATCTCTAATTCATGCGCGACCGTCGGACTGACGCAATACCGACGCGATACCGACGTGATACAGCCCCCGTTTTCGCGGATGACGCGCCGCCTGCATCGTGCTACGTGCGAGCCATGAGCCAGATGCCCAGCAAGGCGGAAATCCTCGAATGGATCTCCGACAACCCGACCCTCACCGCGAAACGCGATATCGCCAAGGCCTTTGGAATAAAGGGGGCTGCGCGGATCGACCTCAAGCGCCTGCTGAAGGAGCTGGAGGACGAAGGCCATCTCGAAAAGCGCAAGAAGACCTATCGCGACCCCGACCGCCTGCCACCGGTATCTGTATTGCAAATCAATGCGTTGACCCCGGATGGAGAGCTTCTGGCCAAGCCCCTCGAATGGCAGGGCGAAGGGGTGGAGCCGGTGGTGCTGCTGATCCCCCGCGCCTCTGATCCGGCCTTGGGCGAAGGCGACCGCATCCTTGCGCGCCTGCAGGAGGTCAAGGCCGAGGCGCATCATTACGAGGCCCGTCTGATCCGTCGCATTGGCGCCAACCCTCGGAAAGTATTGGGTGTTTTCCGCAAGAGCGAAGAAGGCGGCCGGATCGTGCCCATCGACAAGGGCGATGGCAAGGAATGGCAGGTCCCCCGCGACGCCACCGGCGGCGCGCAGGACGGCGAGTTGGTGGAGGCCGAACAGGCCGGCCCCAAGACCCGCCTCGGCCTGCCCCGAGCCCGGGTGCTGGAGCGGTTGGGCGATCCCTCTGCCCCCAAGGCGGTGTCGCTCATCGCCATCCATCAGCACGGCATTCCGGACGAGTTTCCCGACGACGTGATCGCCGAGGCCGACGCCATGAAACCCGCCGGTCTCAAGGGCCGCGACCACCTCCGGGACATGCCGCTCATTACCATCGACCCGTCCGATGCGCGCGACCACGACGATGCCGTCTGGGCGCATGCCGATGACGACCCGAAGAACGAGGGCGGTCATGTCATCTGGGTCGCGATCGCCGATGTGGCGCATTACGTGCGCCCTGGCTCGGCGCTCGATGCCGAGGCCAGAAAACGCGGCAATTCCAGCTACTTCCCCGACCGGGTGGTGCCGATGCTGCCCGACCGGCTGTCGGGCGATCTGTGCTCGCTGCACGAAGGCGTGCCGCGCGCCTGCCTGGCGGTGCGGATGCAGATCGACGCCCACGGCGAGAAGGTCGGGCACCGTTTCGTGCGTGGTCTGATGCGCTCTGCTGCCTCGCTGAGCTATCAGCAGATTCAGGCCGCGATGGACGGCGCACCGGATGACAAATGCGGCCCCCTGATGGACGAGGTGATCCGCCCGCTCTATGCCGCCCATGACGCGCTGCGAAAGGCCCGTCACAAGCGGCAGCCGCTCGACCTCGACCTGCCCGAGCGCAAGGTGGTGCTGAGCGACGAGGGCAAGGTTTTGTCGGTCAATTTCGCCGACCGGCTGGACGCGCACAAGCTGATCGAGGAATGCATGGTGCTGGCCAATGTGGCCGCCGCCGAGACGCTGGTGGGTCGCAAATCGCCGCTGCTTTTCCGCGTGCACGAGGAACCCAGCCCCGAAAAGCTCGACAGCCTGCGCGAGGTGGCCGAGGCGGCAGGGCTGGTGCTGGCCAAGGGGCAGGTGCTGCGCACCGCGCATCTCAACGCGCTGTTGCATGCAGCTCAGGACACCGACCATTCCGAGGTCATCAACATGTCCACCCTGCGCGCCATGACGCAGGCCTATTACGCGCCGCAGAATTTCGGGCATTTCGGCCTTGCGTTGCAGTCCTATGCGCATTTCACCTCGCCGATCCGACGCTATGCGGACCTGATCGTGCATCGCGCGCTGATCACCGCGCATGGCTGGGGTAAGGACGGGCTGAGCCCGGCTGAAATCGAGCAATTAGAGAACACCGCGCAGCATATTTCCGAGACCGAGCGCCGGTCGATGATGGCCGAGCGCGACACCAATGACCGCTATCTCGCGGCCTTCCTGTCGGAACGGCTGGGCGAGGAATTCTCTGGGCGGATCAGCGGCGTCGCCAAGTTCGGTGTCTTCGTGCGGCTGGATGAAACCGGCGCGGACGGTCTCATTCCGGTGCGCAGCCTTGGGCGGGAATTCTTCCATTTCGACCGCGAGGCCGGCACGCTGATGGGCTCGGATACCGGGCTGACCATCGGGCTGGGGCAGCGCGTGACGGTGCGGCTGGCCGAGGCGCTCCCGGTCTCGGGCGGCATCGCGCTTGACCTGGTGAGCATTGAGGGCGAGCAGATGCCCAAGGGCGGGCGTGGCAGCGGGCGCGGCAAGTCGCCCCGGCGCAAGCACGCGGCGGCCAAGCACAAGGCTGCCAAGGCCAAGCGCAAGGTGGCGCGCAAACGTGGCTAGGTGAACCGCCCGCGCGGCGTCAGCTTTCCTGCCGGACCGCGCCCACCACCTTGTCCATCACCTTGTCCAGCAGCCCGGGGTCGAGCGCCTCTGCCATCACGCGGATCAGCGGTTCGGTGCCCGATTCGCGGATCAGTAAGCGCCCGTCCTGGCCCAGTTCCTTTTCGGCCTCGGCCATCGCGGTCTGGACCAGATCGGTTTTCAGCGGCGTCTTGCCCTTGGCAAAGCGCACATTGATCAATTGCTGCGGCACCGGTTTGAATACCTGTGCCAGATCGCTCGCCCGCTGGCCGGTTTCGACCATGGCGGCCAGAAACTGAAGCGCCCCGATCAGCCCGTCGCCGGTGGTGGCGTAATCCGTCATCACGATATGGCCCGATTGTTCGCCGCCCAGATTGTGCCCGCCGGCGCGCATCGCCTCGACCACGTGACGGTCGCCGACCGGGGTGCGCTTGAGCTCGATCCCCTGTGCATTCAGATGCCGTTCCAACCCGAGATTGGACATCACCGTCGCCACCAGCGCATTGCCCGCAAGCCGCCCCTCCTGCGCCCACCGTGTCGCGATCAGCGCCATGAACTGATCGCCATCGGCGACCCGGCCCTGCTCGTCGATCAGCACCACGCGGTCGGCGTCACCATCAAGGCAGATGCCAAGATCGGCGCGTGTTTCCAGCACCTTGCGCGCGGCGGCCTCGGGCCGGGTGGAGCCGCAGTTGAGGTTGATGTTGAAGCCGTCGGGCTCTACCCCCATGGGTATGACCTCGGCGCCCAGTTCCCACAGAACCTCCGGTGCGGTGCGATAGGCGGCACCATTGGCGCAATCCACCACAATGCGCAGCCCGTCGAGCCGACGGCGATTTGGAAAGGTCGTCTTGGCATATTCCACGTAGCGCCCGCGTGCGTCATCGACGCGGCGCGCTCGGCCGATATGCTGCGGGGCTGACGGCGTCACCCCCTCGTTGAGCAGCTTTTCGATAGCGGCCTCGGCCTCGTCGCTCAGCTTGTAGCCATCGGGACCAAAGAGTTTGATCCCGTTATCAGAGGCAGGGTTGTGGCTGGCCGAGATCATCACCCCCACATCGGCCCGCAGGCTATGGGTCAGATAGCCGATGGCCGGGGTCGGCACTGGCCCCAGAAGAAACACGTTCATCCCCGTCGAGGTGAACCCGGCGGTGAGCGCATATTCCAGCATGTACCCCGAGAGGCGCGTATCCTTGCCGATCACCACCCGGTGTTCCTGCTTGTCCTGCCGGAAATAGCGCCCCGCAGCCGCGCCGAGACGCAGCGCCATGTCGGCGGTCATCGGCCAGCTATTGGCTAGCCCGCGCACGCCATCGGTGCCAAATAATTTCTTGCTCATAAGTGACTTCTCCTGAGTAATGACTTGCACGGCGGAGCCGACCCGGTATGCGCCTCATAGCGCGGCAGGCGGGGCCTGTCCAATCCTTGCAACACCGCTTGGCGGGGCATCGCCGGATCAATTGACAGGGCCGCCCCAGCCGCGCATACCGAATAAAAAGTGATAGAGCAGCGAGGGCAGGGGTCATGAAGATCGCGATGATCGGGACGGGGTATGTCGGGCTTGTCTCGGGGGTGTGTTTTTCGGACTTCGGGCATGACGTGGTCTGTCTCGACAAGAACCCCGAAAAGATCGCCATGCTGGAGCGCGGCGAAGTGCCGATTTTCGAGCCGGGACTCGATACGCTCATGGCGAAGAATGTCGAGGCCGGACGGCTGCGGTTCACCACCGAGCTGGAGACGGCCATCGATGGGGCCGAGGCGGTGTTCATCGCCGTGGGCACGCCGACGCGGCGCGGCGACGGGCATGCGGATCTGACCTATGTGATGGCCGCCGCCGAAGAGGTCGCGCGCGCCGCCAAGGACTATGTGGTGATCGTCACCAAGTCTACCGTGCCGGTGGGCACTAACCGAGCCGTCAAACAGGCGGTGAAAAAAGCCAATCCCGCCCTCGAATTCGACGTGGCCTCAAACCCGGAGTTCCTGCGCGAGGGCGCCGCGCTCGACGATTTCATGAAGCCCGACCGCGTGGTCGTGGGCGTGCAGACCGATCGTGCGGCAGAGGTCATGGCCGAGATCTACCGCCCGCTCTACCTGCGCGATTTTCCGATCGTTACCACCGATCTCGAAAGCGCCGAGATGATCAAATACGCGGCCAACGCGTTCCTCGCCACGAAGATCACCTTCATCAACGAGATCGCGGCGCTGTGTGAGCGCACCGGTGCGGATGTCAAGAAAGTGGCGCATGGCATCGGGTTAGACGGACGCATCGGCAACAAGTTCCTCCATGCGGGCCCGGGCTATGGCGGCTCTTGTTTTCCCAAGGATACCAAGGCACTGGCGCGGATCGGGCAGGACCATGGTCTGCCCATGCAGATCACCGAGAAGGTCATCACCGTCAATGAAGAGGTCAAGCGCCGGATGATCGACAAGCTGCTGGATCTCTGCGACGACACGTTCAACGGTAAAACGATCGCGGTGCTGGGTGTAACCTTCAAGCCCAATACCGACGACATGCGCGATGCGCCGTCGCTGACCATCATCCCCGCACTGGTCGGAGGCGGGGCCAAGGTCCGGGTCTGCGATCCGCAAGGCCAACGCGAGGGCGAGGCGCTGCTTCCGGGTGTGATCTGGCAGGACGACCCCTACAAGGCCGCGCACAACGCCGATCTGCTGGTGATCCTGACCGAATGGAACGAGTTTCGCGCACTCGATCTCAACCGCATGGCGCGCAAGATGGCGACACCGCGCATGGCTGACCTGCGCAATATCTACTCGTCGCGCGATGCGCGGCGCGCTGGGTTCGACGCCTATGAGAGCGTCGGACGCACAGGCTTTCGCCGTGACCCGGCAGAGACCGGACAGACCGCGACATGAGCGGTGCAGCACAAAAGACCGCCGTCGTCACCGGCGCGGCGCGCGGGATTGGTCTTGCCACCACGCGGGCGTTCCTGGCCGAGGGCTGGCGCGTGGTGATGATCGACCGGGACGCCCCCGCGCTGGAGGAGGCAGCCGCGCCGCTCGCGGGTGTCGATCCGGTGGTCTGCGATGTGTCGCAGCCCGGGCAGGTCGATCAGATGGCCGCCTATCTCGCCGAGACCACTGACCGCGTGGATGCGCTGGTGAACAATGCCGGTGTGGCCGATTTCGGACCCCTTGCCGAAACCGATTTCGCCCGCTGGCGCACTGTCATGGAAACCAATCTCGACGGCGTGTTCCTGATGTCGCAGGCGCTGCGCGAGGCGCTCTGTGCCGCGCGTGGAGCAATCGTCAATATCGCATCCATCTCGGGCCTGCGCGCCTCGACGCTGCGGGTGGCCTATGGCACTTCCAAGGCGGCGGTGAAGCACCTGACCCTGCAGCAGGCCGCCGAGCTGGGCGAGTTCGGCGTGCGCGCCAATTGCGTCTGTCCCGGTCCGGTGGCCACCAAGCTGGCCATGGCGGTGCATACGCCCGACATCATCGCTGCCTATCACGATGCGATCCCGCTGAACCGCTACGGCACCGAGGAGGAACTCGCGAATGTGATCTGCTTTTTGTGCTCGGAGAAAGCCAGCTACGTCACCGGTCAGATTATCGCTGTAGATGGCGGGTTCGAGGCTACGGGGATCGGCCTGCCATCGCTGCGCGGCTGAGGTCTGGACGCGCCCTTTGGCCTGCATCGTTTTACGGTGCAACCCGCGCGTGCGCGGCGCGAACAGCGGCTATGATGCCGATTTGAGAACAGCGCATGCCCGCAAGCGCGTGCAGGAATGGCCCGTCCCGGCACATCCGCCGGGGGCTTTACCTGACAAGGGGCCTGACGATGATCCTCTATCCGACTCTGGAAATTCTCAATGGCAAATGCGTGAGCCTCACGCGCGGTCGGCTCGACGAGCCGGTGATCTGGCATGTCGATCCGGTCGAGACCGCGCGCGGATTCGTACAGGCCGGGGCCGAATGGATGCATCTCACCGACATGAACGGTCTGCGTGGCGAGGGCGATGATGCGGCGCTGATCGAGGAGATCATCCGCGCCGTGGGCATCCCAGTGCAATTGGGCGGCGGGTTCCGGTCGCGCGAGGCGGCGAGCCGCTGGATCGACAAGGGTGCCGGCCGGATCGTGCTGGGCACGATGGCCATTCAGGACCCCGAGGGCGTCAAGGAACTGGCCAAGTATCACCCCGACCAGATCGTCGTTGCGGTCGATGTCTATCAGGGTCAGCTGATGAGCGATGGTTGGCGCTCGACCAGTGCGTTCGGGGCCGATGATTTCATCCGCGCCTTCGACGGTGTGCCCTTGGCGGGAATCATCATCACCGACATCGACGCCGATATCGAGGACAGCGACGGCAGCCTCGGGGTCATCTCCGGCCTTGCGGCCAAGACCCGTCAGCAGGTCATGGCGCGCGGCACGGTGCGCAGCGTCGATGACGTGGCGCGCCTGCGCTACATCCCCAATATTGCGGGTGCCCTGATCGGCCGGGCGCTGTTGTCGAAAGACGTTGATCTGTCCGAGGCGCTGGCCGTGGCGCGCCCGGCACCGGAACCGACCGCCGAATTCCAGTAACCCGGAAGCGCATGTGCGAGGTTTGAAACCGGCAGACGCTTGCGCGCAGCCCTCGCCGCTCTTGCCCCTTGGGGTCAACCCGGGGTAAGAGCGGCGAACGAACGAACGAGAAAGGGCAGCATGATGCGGCGTGTCGTTGTCACGGGTCTGGGTCTGGTGACCCCATTGGCCGATGGGGTCGAAAAAAGCTGGAGCAGACTTCTGGACGGGCAGTCCGGGGCCGGAACGATCACTCGATTCGATCCGGTGAACGTGATCACGAAATACGCATGCGAAGTGCCCTATGGCGATGGCAGTGACGGCACGTTCGACCCCGACCACTACATGGAGCCCAAGGAACGCCGCAAGGTGGACCATTTCATCCTGTTCGGACTGGCCGCCGCGCAACAGGCGGTCGAGGACGCGGGCTGGATGCCCGACGATGCCGAAAGCCTCGAACGCACGGGCGTGATGATGGGCTCAGGCATCGGCGGTCTGCGCTCGATCGAGGAGACCGCGAATATCATTCGTGACAAGGGCGTGCGCCGCGTGTCGCCGTTCTTCATCCCTGGTGCGCTGATCAACCTGATCAGCGGGCAGGTGAGCATCCGCTACGGCTTCAAGGGCCCGAACCATTCGGTGGTGACCGCCTGCGCGACGGGTGCGCATGCGATTGGTGACGCGGCACGGCTGATCATGTTCGGAGATGCCGACGTCATGGTCGCTGGCGGGGCCGAGGCCTCGATCTGCGAGATCGGGATTGCCGGATTCAATGCCTGCAAGGCGCTCTCGACCAAGCGTGCCGATGACCCGCAAGGTGCCAGCCGCCCCTATGACGTGGAGCGCGACGGGTTCGTCATGGGCGAAGGCGCGGGCGTTGTGGTGCTCGAGGAATACGAGCATGCCAAGGCACGCGGCGCCAAGATCTATGCCGAGGTGCTGGGGTACGGGCTGTCGGGCGATGCCTATCACATCACCGCTCCATCCGAGGATGGCGATGGCGGGCTGCGGGCGATGCGGTCGGCGCTGCGCAATGCCGGCATGGAGCCGTCGGATATCGATTACATAAACGCACATGGCACTTCGACCATGGCCGACACGATCGAACTGAAAGCCGTGGAGACCCTGTTGGGCGATGCGGCGGGCAAGGCCACGATGAGTTCGACAAAGTCCTCGGTTGGTCATCTGCTGGGGGCGGCTGGCGCGGTCGAGGCGATTTTCTCGATCCTCGCGATCCGCGATCAGGTGGCCCCGCCGACGATCAATCTCGACAACCCCGCAGTCGAAACGCCGCTCGATCTTGCGCCCAATGCCAAGCGCGAGCGCAAGATCGACGTGGCGTTGTCGAACAGCTTCGGCTTTGGCGGCACCAATGCCGCGCTGGTGCTTGGGAAGCCGCGCTGATGTGGCGTCATATCGCCTCGAACTTCCTGACGCTTCTGGTGGTGGTGGTGTTCCTGCTGGGGGGGGTGATCCTCTGGGGGCAAAGCCAGTACACAGCCCAAGGTCCGCATGGTGATCCGATCTGCCTGCGAGTGGAGCCGGGCAGCAACATGCGCATCGTGTCGCGCAAGCTGGAAAGCGAGGGCGCGGTCACCAGCGGCGCGATCTTTCGCATCGGCGCGGATTATGCCGAGAAATCCAGTGATCTGAAGGCCGGGAGCTGGCTTATTCCGCAGGGGGCCAGCATGTCGGATATCACCGACATCATCACCCGGGGCGGGGCCAGCAGTTGTGGCACCGAGGTGGTTTACCGGATCGGCGTGACATCGGCAGAGGTCGTGGTGCGCGAACTGGATACCGCCACGGGGCGCTACGAGGAGCGTGCTGCCTTTGATCCGATGGCTGAGGAGGTCAGCGCGCCCGCGATATTCGAACGGGTGCGCGATCAGGCCGACACACGCTATCGCATCGCCTTTGCCGAGGGGATCACCAGTTGGCAGGTGGTCGAAGGGCTGAAAGTCGTCGACGTGCTGGAAGGCGACGTGGAGGAGGTGCCCGCCGAGGGCAGGCTCGCGCCAAACAGCTATGAGGTGCGCGCAGGCGATAGCCGCGAAAGCGTGCTCACCCGCATGGCCGAGGCACAGGCCGTTATCCTTGCCGCCGCTTGGGAGGGCCGTGCCGAGGGGCTGCCGCTCGACAGCGCCGAGGAGGCACTGATCCTCGCCTCGATCATCGAAAAAGAGACTGGTGTTGCCGAGGAGCGGCGTCAGGTGGCGAGCGTCTTCGTCAACCGGCTGGAGCGCGGCATGCGCCTGCAAACCGACCCGACGGTGATCTACGGCATCACCGAGGGGCGCGGCGTGCTGGGGCGCGGATTGCGTCAGAGCGAATTGCGCGGGGCGACGCCGTGGAACACCTATGTGATCGAGGGGCTGCCGCCCACGCCAATCGCCAATCCCGGCCGCGCGAGCATCGAGGCGGCGGTCGATCCCGACAGCACGGATTACGTATTCTTCGTGGCCGATGGCAGCGGCGGGCATGCCTTTGCTGAAACGCTGGCCGAGCATAACCGCAACGTCGCGCGCTGGCGCGAAATCGAGGCGGAGCGGGCCGGGAACTGAACCGGACGGTGAGCGAGGGTAATTTTGGCCTTCAGCGGACATAGCACCTTCGGTGCGTTTCGCGCGGCTCACGGCAACGGCAGCAACAGGCCCCAAATGCCCGTTCAGTCCGCGCTTATCCCGCCTCGGCCAGCCGGGCGACATAGCGCGCCAACGTGTCGATCTCCAGATTGACCCGGTCGCCCACGGCGACGTCGCCCCATGTCGTAACTTGCTTGGTATGCGGGATGAAATTGATGCCGAACTCGCGGCCCGCGACCTCGTTCACGGTAAGCGACGTGCCATTCAGCGCCACGGATCCCTTGGCCGCGATGAACCTCGCGAGGTCTTCGGGCGCGCGCAGGGTGACGCGGGTGCTGTCGCCCTCGTCGCGCAGGTCCACCACCTCGGCGAGCCCGTCGACATGTCCCGACACGATATGCCCGCCCAACTCGTCACCGACCTTGAGCGCGCGCTCGAGATTGACGCGCTTGGCCTTGGCCCAGGTGGAGAGGTTGGTCTTCGACACCGTCTCGGCGGAGATATCCACGTCGAACCAGTCAGGCCCCAGACCGACCACCGTCAGGCATACGCCATCACAGGCGATCGAGGCACCGATCTCGATCTTCGCGGTGTCGTAGCCTGTGCTGATCCGCGCGCGCATGTCGCCGCGCTGCTCGATGGCACGGATACGGCCCATATCGGTGATGATCCCTGTGAACATGTGCGGCTCTCCCTCTGCTGTGCTCCGGACCTAGCCTCGCACCGCGGCCAAGACAAGCCGCGCCGTCAAACGGGGCTTATTTTCGCCAGGATTTCAGGCTATCAAGGCGAAAATCAACGTGAGGGGCTGCGTAGACGATGTCAGGGCTGACCGGCACAGGCCGCGCGTTCCTGTTTCTTCAGGGGCCGCACGGGCCGTTCTTTCACCGGCTAGGTGAGATGCTGCGACGCGCGGGCGTCGATGTCTGGCGCGTCGGCTTCAATGCGGGCGACGGCATGTTCTGGCGCGACGCGACGCGTTATATCGCCTATCGCGGGCGGGCCGAGGACTGGCCCGAGACGCTGCGCAGTCTGATCGCGGAAAAATCCATCACCGATATCGTGCTTTATGGCGACACCCGCCCGATCCATGCGCAGGCGGTCGAGATCGCGCGTGCGGCGGGGGTGACGGTGCATGTTTTCGAGGAAGGCTACATGCGCCCCTACTGGGTGACCTATGAGCGTGGCGGCACCAACGGCAATTCACGCCTGATGGAGATGAGTGTGCCCGAGATGCGCGCGGCGCTGGCGCAGTCCGACATGGACGCTGCCATGCCCCCGGCAAGCTGGGGAGACATGCGTCAGCACATCTTTTACGGTGCGCTTTATCATGGCTGCGTGCTGTTCCTGAACCAGCGGTATCGCGGATTTCGCCCGCATCGCGGCCTCAGCGTGGGACAGGAATTCTCGCTTTATCTCAAGCGGCTGCTCTTGATGCCGGTGCAGGCAATCGAGCGACGCATCACCACGCGGCGCGTCCGCACCGGCGGCTTTCCCTATCACGTCGTGTTGTTGCAACTGGAGCATGACGCGTCGTTCCAGGCGCATTCGCCATTCTCCACGGTCTCTGAATTTCTCGAGGCGGTGATCGACGGCTTTGCACGGGGTGCGCCGCCGCATCATCATCTGGTGATCAAGGCGCATCCGCTGGAGGACGGGCGTGCCCCCATTCGCGCCACGCTGCGCCGTCTGATCCGGCTGCAAGGGCTGCAGGGCCGCGTGCATTACCTGCGTGGCGGCAAGCTGGCGCGGCTGCTGGACGAGGCCCGCTCGGCTGTCACGGTCAATTCCACCGCCGCACAACAGGTGCTCTGGCGAGGCATTCCGTTGCGCACCTTCGGGCAGGCGGTCTATGCCAAGCCGCAATTCGTCTCGACCAAGCCGCTGCGCGATTTCTTCGCCGGGGCAGAGCGTCCGGACCGGAGCGCCTATGCAGATTACCGCCGGTTCCTGTTGGAAACCAGCCAGATCGCGGGCGGGTTTTATTCCTCGCGCGGGCGCAGGCAGGTGCTGCGGCAGGTGGTCGACATGATGCTTGCCCCGAATGATCCCTATGACGCGCTCAGCCGGGGCACCGCGGCACCACGGCAACAGTTGCGGCTGGTCCCCTGACGCAGGGGCACACAAAAGCTGGATTTTGGGATGCAACTCCGGTAACTTGGCAAAAAAAGAACTGAGGCAGAACAATAACAGGTCGAGGAGACCGAGCAGTGATATCCCGACATACCCGATGGGCGAAGCCCGTCGCGCTACTGGCGATCGTCTTGATCCTGGCCGGATGCGCGTTGCCCCGCGTGGGCCCCAACAAGCGAGAAATCTACGCCGGTTCGGTGCAGCGGCAGGGCGATGCCTTTGTCGTATCGGTCAATGACCGGGTGACGCGGGCCACCGCCGTGCAGCCCGCGCTCGGCTTTACCGACGCGTTCAAGAATGCAGGCCTTCTGGGGTCGGACACGATCAGCCCCGGCGACACGCTTGGCCTGACGATCTGGGAGAACGTCGATGACGGGCTCCTGGCGGGCGAGACGTCGAACCAGACCATCCTCGAAGAGGTGCAGGTCGATGGGTCCGGCTTTATCTTCGTTCCCTATGCGGGCCGCATTCGTGCGGCGGGCAATACGCCCGAAGGCGTGCGCCGGGTGATCACCGAAAAACTCGATCAGCAGACCCCCGATCCGCAGGTCGAGGTGCGCCGTCTGGCGGGCAACGGCTCGACCGTGGCGATCAGCGGTGCGGTCGGTGGGCAGGGCGTCTATCCGATCGAGGCCCCGACGCGCACGCTATCGGCGATGATCGCGGCGGCGGGCGGCATCGCGATTGAACCGGAAGTGGCGCAGATCACCGTCATTCGTGGCGATCAGCGCTCCAAGGTCTGGTTCCAGGATCTGTTCAAGCATCCGGATTTCGACATCGCCCTGCGCGGCGGTGATCGCATTCTCGTGGAATCCGATACCCGGTCCTATACCGCGCTGGGCGCCACCGGCACGCAGGCGCGCGTCACGTTCGACACCCAGACGCTGAGCGCGCTCGAAGCGATTGCACAGGTCGGTGGCCTGACCACATCGGCGGCCGATCCGCGCGGGCTGTTCGTCTTGCGCAACGAACCGGCGGAGATCGCGAACCAGGTGCTTGGACGCGATGATCTGGTGGGCGCGCAGCGTCTGGTCTACGTGCTCGACCTGACCAAGCCCAACGGCATGTTCATGGCCCGGGATTTCGCGGTCCGCGACGACGATACGATCTATGTGACCGAGGCACCGTTCACGCAATGGTCCAAGGTCATTGCCGCGCTGACCGGGACGCTCGGGGCGATCGGCTCTGTCTCGACGGCATCCAGCACCCTCTCAGGGGACTTTTGACGCAGTCACACGCGCATCGACCCGCCGGGGGGGAACACTCCTCCCGGCGGGTTTTCTATTTCAACGTGGGGTTTCTGCGACAGGCGCGGGTGCGGCGCATTCTGGCATTGGCCGGGTATGACCTTCGACTTGGGGTGCCTACATCGGATGACCTGATCGCGGTCTGGGGGCGCAGCCCCTATGCCGCGCGGGGAGAAGCGATGGCCGCGCGCACCGGCGCCGGGCTCTTGCGTATCGAGGATGCGTTCCTGCGCTCGCTTTTTCCGGGGCGTGCGGGCAGCCCGCCTCTGGGGTTGGTGATCGACACCCGGGGCATCTATTTCGATGCGAGCGGGCCATCGGATCTGGAACATATCCTCGCGACGCACCCCTTTGACGACACCGCGCTGCTGGACCGCGCGCGCGGCGGTATCGCCCGGATGCAAGAGGCGCATCTGTCGAAATATACCGGCTTTGATCCGGCGCTGTCCTGTCCCGATCCGGGCTACGTGCTGGTGATAGACCAGACGCGGGGCGACGCCTCGGTCACCCATGGTGGCGCGGATGCCAACACGTTTCGCGAAATGCTCTATTGGGCGCAGGAGGAAAACCCCGGTGCGCGCATCCTGATTAAGACCCATCCCGAGACATCACAGGGCCATCGCGCGGGCTATTTCGCGGCCGCGGATGAGAGCGACAGGGTGCGGCTTTTCAACGATCCGGTCAGCCCATGGGCGCTGATGGAGGGGGCTATCGCGGTTTATTGCGTCACCTCCCAACTGGGGTTCGAGGCGATCTATGCGGGGCACCGCCCGCAGGTCTTTGGCCAGCCGTTCTACGCCGGCTGGGGCCTGACCGAGGATCGGCACCCTCACGCGTTGTCGCGCCGGGGCCGCAGCCTCAGCAAGGCACAGCTGTTTGCGGGTTCCATGCTGCTCTATCCCACCTGGTATGATCCGCACCGTGACCGCTTATGCGAGGCCGAGACAGCGATTGAGGCGCTGGCCGCAGAGACCCGCGCCTGGCGCGAGGATCGCCACGGCTGGGACGCGTATGGCATGCGCCTCTGGAAACGCGCGCCGTTGCGGCGGTTTTTCGGCCGATACAGGCCGTTGAGCTTTGATAAACCCGCACGGGCGGATCGCCCCGCTATGGTCTGGGCGCCGCAGGTGGGGCCCGAGGGCGCGGTGCGCGTCGAGGACGGCTTTCTGCGCTCGCGCGGGCTGGGGGCCGATCTGGTGCCGCCCCTGTCGCTGGTGCTGGATGATCTTGGGATCTATTATGATCCGTCGCGCGAGAGCCGTCTTGAACGGCTGATCATGGAACGTGCGGTTCTGCGCCCCGATCAGGTGCTGCGCGCCGAAGCGCTGATCAAGGCGCTGATCCGCGACGGGCTGAGCAAGTATAACCTCGGGGCCGCCGCGCCCGACTTGCCGCCGGGGCATCGTATCCTGGTGCCGGGTCAGGTGGAGGACGACGCCTCGATCCGCTTGGGGGCGGGCGACGTGCGCAGCAACTTCGCGCTTTTGCAAAAGGTGCGCGCCGAAAATCCGGACGCAGTGATACTCTATAAGCCGCACCCGGATGTCGAGGCCGGTCTGCGCCCCGGTGCGATCGGGGCGGAGGGGTTGGCGGACATGACCGTCACCGGCTGTGATCCTGCGGCGCTTTTGTGCGCGGTGCAGGAGGTCTGGACGATGACCTCGCTTCTGGGGTTCGAGGCGCTGTTGCGCGGCGTGGCGGTGACCACGACAGGTGCGCCGTTCTACGCGGGGTGGGGCCTGACACGCGATTTGGGCCGCGTGCCACCACGCCGCCTGGCGCGGCTCTCGCTGGCGGGCTTGGTGCATGCGACGTTGATCGACTATCCGCGCTATTTCGACCCCGTGACAGGTAGCGCCTGCCCGGTCGAGATCATGGTCGAGCGCCTCGCGCATGGTCCGCTGTCGCGTGGTGGGCGCGGCAACCGCCTGCTGGCCAAGCTGCAGGGAGCGTTTGCGACCCACGCGCATTGGTGGCGGTAGGTGGCTTAAAGAGGGGTGCTATTGGCCTGTTGCTGCCGTTGACGCAAGCCGCGCATCGACGGGCCGCGGTACGGCGATCCAACGCCTGTTCAGCAGAACTTTATCTCTGCCACGTCAGGAAAACATCCACGCGATGCGCAGGTTACAGCCAAATCGCCGTGCCGTCGGGGCGGCCCGTCGATGCGCGGCGGTCTTCGACCGCGTATCGCGCAGGTGCCTCAATCCAACGGCAGCTCCAGGCCATTCTCAGCCTCGGCAGACCCTCGTGCGTCACGCCTCTCCTGGCACCGCCGCGCGATAGAGATGCCAGGTCGCATGACCCAGAACCGGCAGCACGATCACCAGGCCCAGAAAGGCGGGCAGGGTGCCAAGCACCATCACCACGGCCACCAGAAGCCCCCAGATGGCCACGATGCGCGGGTTCTCCCGCGCCACCTTCACCGAGGTAAGCACTGCCACCGTGACACCGGCGCGCCGGTCGATCAGCATCGGAAACGAGATCATGCTGAGCACCAGCACTGCCCCGGCAAACACGAACCCCACGCCCACGCCCAGCACCATCATTGTCCAGCCCTGTGCCGTGGTCAGCACATCGCCGAGAAAGCCGCCGACCGAGGCAGGCGGCTGCGGCCCGAGCGTGGCGTTGTAGATCACGCTCGCGGCGAACATCCAGGCGATGAAGATGCCCATCAGCACCATCCCCAGGACCAGCACCGGCACGATCACAGGGGCGGTCATCACCGAAAATGCCGCGCCCCAGCCGGCCTGTCCGGTCGCCTCGCGCTGGCGGCTCATCTCGTAGAGGCCGGTGGCGACCATCGGCCCCAACAGCGTGAATCCGGCCGCCAGCGGAAAGAGCATCGGCAGGCGCGCCATGTGAAAGGCAACCAGCGACAGTGCGATTCCGAGAATCGGGTAGATCGCGATCAGGAAGATGACGTCGCTGCGCAGCGATGTGAAATCGTCCAGCCCCTTGCGCAGGGCAGATTTCAGATCTTCGAGGGTAAGGCGGCGTACCTGCGGTGGGGCGCTGACCGTGCCGCGCAGCGCGTCGGTGGCCGCACCGGCGTGTCGGCCCGCGCCAAAGGCGGCATCCGCCATCCAGCTGAGGGGGTTTCCGATGGTTCGTGTCATGCTTGGCCTCCCTTTCATCGCGGCGTGCGCGGGCCGGGAGGGGCCCGAGCCCGTGGCACCCTTGCATGCGTCAATGTAGCACGCATGTGCCCCACGGCCAGTTCACGATTCGGCGACAGCCTGTCAGGCGTCGCGGCGCGCGGTGGCGGGATGGGCGTTGCGGATCGCCTCGGCGAGCACAAGGGCGGCGGGGGTCATCAGCTGCGCGGGCTGTGTCGCCATCCACAATTCGCGCCTTGCGCCCGGGCCCGGCAGGGGCAGAAAGGCCAGATCGCGATAGCCCGGCAGCACAGTGAGTTCCGGCAGCACCGTCACGCCGACGCCCGCCCGCACCAGGCTCAGGATCGAGGCGGTGTTGCGCACCATCAGCGGCGCGGCGGATAGGACCGGCGCAAAGTCGGGGTCGGAAATATACTGGCAGAGCCCGTTGGCGATGAACGGTGCGTCCCCGAGTGCGGTCCAGCCCTCTGCGGGCCATGTTTCAACCAGCGGGTCGTCGGCGCGGCAGACCAGACCGAACGCGTCGGTCAGCAGCAGATCGCGCTCCAGCCCCGGCATCGGCGGCAGGCTGGCCAGCCCGATATCGGCGCGTTCGGCCATGAGTTCCTGCTGCACGGTGGCGGAATCGCTGTCGGTGAGGTCGATCCGCACGCCGGGGCGCTCGCGTAGGAACCGCTCCAGCACCGGCGGCATGATGACCTGCGCCGCCGAGGGTGTGACCGCGAGGCGCACATGGCCGCGCTCGGCGCGCGACAGCCCCTCGATGGCCGCCAGCGTCCGGTCGAAATGCGACAACCCGCGCCCGGCCTCGTGCAGGACCAGATCGCCAAGCGGGGTGAGGCGCGACTTGCGCGCGGTCTCGAAGAGCGGTGCGCCGATATGATCCTCGAACTGCTTGAGCATCATCGACACCGCCGAGGGCGTGCGCCCGAGCACGGCGGCGGCCTCGGCGAGGCTGCCATGGTCGGCCACGGTGCGAAAGCAGCGGAGCATCTCGATCTTGATGGACATTTCAACCAGCCTTGATTTCGCGGGGGTAGCGTCATTCTGGTTGAAGTCTGTGCCCTGCGCGCGTGAAAGTCCATGCCCCTGCGCGCCGGTCTTTCGGCTTGCGGCGGGGGATGGCGCGCGCCAAGTTGCCCGCGGCGCAGACGATAGGAGAAAAGGGGCAGGGCATGCGGTTTTCGGCGGTCACGGAGCGGCTTGCGGGGCAGGGCGGGGCGAAATGGGCGGTGCATTTCCGCGCCGCGGAAATGGCGGCGGAGGGGCGCGACGTCATCCGTCTGACCATCGGCGAGCCGGATGTGCCCGCGCCTGACAGCCTGACCGAGGCCGCGACCCGCGCGATGCGCGCCGGGCGCACCGGCTATTCCGACGGGCGCGGCGAGATCGGGCTGCGCCGGGCGCTGGCCGAGCGATATTCCGCGGCGCGGGGCCGTTCCTTCAACCCCGATCAGGTGATGTGCTTTCCCGGCACGCAGACCGCGCTTTATGCCGTGATGTGCGCGCTGGCCGAGGCGGGCGACGAGGTGCTGGTGGGCGATCCGATGTATGCCACCTACGAGGGCGTCATTCGCGCGACCGGGGCCACGATGGTGCCGGTGCCGCTGCGCCCCGGGCGCGGCTTTCGCATGGCGGCGGAGGATCTGGCCGCGAAGATCACGCCGAGATCGCGGGCGATTTTGCTGACCACGCCGCATAATCCCACCGGCGCGATCCTGAGCGCCGGGGATATCGCCGCGATCGGCGCGGTCGCGCGGGCGCATGACCTGTGGATCATCTCTGACGAGGTCTATGAGGAAATGGTGTTCGCCGGCGCGCACTTCACCTCGCCTCTTGCCGATCCGGATCTGGCGGAGCGGGTGATCGCGGTTTCGTCGATTTCCAAGAGCCACGCCGCGCCGGGGTTTCGCAGCGGCTGGTGCGTCGGGCCGGAGGCCTTCACCGAGGCGCTGCTGCCGCTTTCGGAGGTGATGCTGTTCGGGAATCAGCCGTTTCTGGCGGACATGACCGAAGCGGCGATCCGCGCCGGATCGGCGGTGGCACCGGGCATGCGGGCGCGATTCGCGGCCCGCGCGGCGCGGCTGGCGGACCGGCTGGAGCGGGCAACCGGGTTGCGGGTCAATCGCCCCGAGGCGGGGATGTTCGCGATGATCGACGTCTCGGCCACCGGAATGAGCGGCACGGATTACGCCCTCGACCTGCTGGAGCGGACCGGCGTGGCGGTGATGCCGGGGGCGTCGTTCGGGGCCACGCTGGACGGCTGGGTCAGGGTCGCGCTGACGGTGCCCGAGTCGCAATTCGACCACGCAATAGAGAGAATCGTGGCGCATGCCGCGCCGCTTTCGGGGCAAACGGCCGGGGCGGCATCGCGCGCGGGCCAAATCGTTTCATAACAAAAGGATGGCGCGGCGGGCCGCATTCGCTGCACATCGGGCATTCAGGGCCTGTGCAAAGGGGGTGTGGTTTTGACGTCACATCTCCGGCAGGATGCCCCAGAGCAGGGGAGGTTGCGTTGACAGTTTGACCCCTCTTGGCGCATTTCATAGCCCAAGCCGTGTCCAATGACTGGTGCGGCGGATCCGAAAAACCTGCTTATGAGGAGGGACACCCTTGAAAAAGCAAATTCTGAGCACCAGCGCGATCGCACTCGGCGTCGCAATGGCCGCACCGGCATCGGCCCAGGAATGGAACCTGGACTGGGGCGGTTTCGCAAACACTAACGTCGGTATCTCGAGCATCGACCGCAATGCTGCTAATGAAGCTTTGTTTCCTGGCGTCGACAATGATGGCGTGAACATCTTCACAAACTCCGAGATCATCTTCTCGCCCTCCGTCACGCTCGACAACGGCATGACCTTCGGCTTCAACGTTCAGATGGAAGCACTGAACGGCGGCGGCGGTACGGACGGCATCGACGAATCGTATGTCACCATCTCCAGCGACACGCTGGGCCGCATCGACCTCGGCTCCGAGAACTCGGCCGGCTACCGTTCGATGGTTGCAGCGCCGCAGGTTGGCTCCATGCCGATCAACTCGCGTTCGACCTCGGCCTTCGTTCCGGTCACCGGTTCGGGCGGCTTCCGTCAGGCGGCTCTGTCGTCCTACACTGAAGTTGGCGGCAACAACGATGTGCAGCGCATCACCTACTTCACGCCGTCCTTCAACGGCCTGACCCTTGGTGTGTCCTACGCGCCCAGCAACGCTGGTAACGCGTCGAACAACGCGCCGGTGGACTTTAATTCGGCTGCTAACATCACCGACATCTTCGACGTTGGTGTGAGCTACAGCCAGTCGTTCAACGGCGTTGACATTGACCTCGGTGGCCGTTGGGGCACGGGTGATTCTAACCTTGCGGGCGTGTCCGATCCCGAAACTTGGGGTCTTGGTGCAGCGATCAGCGTCAGCGGCTTCACCTTCGGTGTGGGTTACGCTGAGAATGACAACGGTGCTGTTGGTGGCGTTGGTGATCAGGAGGGCCTGAGCGTCGGTGTTGCATATGACATCGCGGGCCCTTGGACCGTTGGTCTCGAAGGCTATTTCGGTGAAGTCGACAACGGTGCTGGTGTCGATTCCAGCGACTACGACGTCATCAAGCTGGCCGCGTCGCGCAGCCTCGGTGCTGGCGTGAGCTGGGACGTGTACTACTTCAATCAGGAAACCACCAACGGTAATACTGGTGGGAAGATCGAAGGCGACGTGGTCGCAACCGCGATCAACCTGAGCTTCTGATCCACGTGATCTGAAAACATTGGCGGCGGGGGGTGACATTACCCCCCGCCGCTTTTATTTGTGCGCATGGAAATTTACCCAGCAAAAGACGGGCGTCCCGGAGCATGAAGAAAAGTATCGTCTGGATGGCGTCCTATCCCAAGTCGGGAAATACTTGGACGCGGATTTTTCTGGCCAACTATATTGCCAACGCCACAGAGCCCGTCTCTATTAACCAGTCTTATCACGTAGCACTTGGCGACTCGATCACCAAGATGTATCGGATGGTCGCGCAGAGTCCAATTGATCCAGCGAATATCGAGGATATGCTGAATCTGCGCCCGCTCGTGCTGCGCGGGATCGTGGCGAACAACGCCGATATCAACCTCGTGAAAACGCATAATGCGCGGGTGGTCGCACGGGACGTGCCGCTTATTCCGGATGAACTCACGCGCTCTGCGATCTATATCCTGCGCAACCCGCTCGACATGGTGCTGTCCTACGCGCGCCATTACGGGATGAGCCACGAAGAGGCGGTCTATACCGTCAGCCATCCGGACAACGCGAACCCGCCGGATGCGGAGACAGTGACGCAATTCATGCGCTCATGGTCCGATCATGTGCGCAGCTGGACCACCGGGAAATCGCCTTATCCTGTTCTCGTGCTGCGCTATGAGGATATGCTGGCTGATCCGAAGACGTGTTTCACCAAGGTGGTGGAGCATTTGGGCATGCCTGTTGACGAGGCACGGCTGGACCGTGCGATCCTTTTCTCCAGCTTCAAGGAATTGTCGGAACAGGAGAAAAAGCAGGGCTTCATCGAGAAGTCGGAGGAGAGCGAGCGGTTCTTTGCCAAGGGTCAGCAGGGTCAGTGGAAGACCGATCTGGAGCCGCGCCTTGTCAAGAAGATGAAACATACGCATCGCAAGGTCATGAAACAACATGGATATTTGGAATGAGTGATCTGCGCCGAATTATCTGGCTGGCGAGCTATCCCAAGTCCGGCAACACGTGGATGCGCAGCCTTTTGGCGCATTATTTCATGCCGCCGGGGCAGGTGCCTGACCTCAACAACCTGCGCGATTTCACCACCGGGGATGTCCGAAGCGACTTTTTCGATGCCGCCGCCGGTGGGAAGTATACCGGCACTACTATCGAGGATTGGCTGGACATGCGGCCGAAGGCGCTGCGCCTGATCGCAGGGTCGAAACCGAACCATCATTTCGTCAAGACCCATTGCCAGACCATGCGCGTCGGTGACTACGATCTTATCCCGCCCGACGTGACCGCGGCCGCGATCTACATCATGCGCAACCCGTTCGATCTGGCCCCGTCCTTTGCCCGGCATCAGGCCTGTGATCTGGACACCGCAATCGACCGGATGATGAACCCCGATTCCATGGCGGGCACCGCGACCGGCATATTCGAGCCGCTTGGCCGATGGGACGATCACGTCTACAGATGGACCTCGGCCCCCGGTCTGCCGCGCCATGTGCTGCGCTACGAGGACATGCTGGCCAATACCGGCAAGGCGATGCGCGGGCTGATCGAGCAATTCTTTCGCATGCCGGTGGACAAGCCCAAGCTGGCCCGCGCCGTGAAGGCCACGAATTTCGAATCCATGAAAAAATTCGAGGAAAAACATGGATTCGCGGAGAAGCCTTCGGAGATGAAGGCGTTTTTCGCGAAGGGGCAGGCGGGAGTCTGGCGCGATGATTTGACACCTGCGCAAGTGGGCCGCATTCGCGAGGCGTTCCTGCCCACGCTGGAGAAATTCTACCCCGAGATGCTGAAGGACACCGCGCATTTCGCCGGGGCGGCGTGAAGGTGGTGCTTTGCAATTTTGCCTAGGATGCATATCTCTAGCATAGTGTTTTTCTACACCGGAGGCGATCATGATCCGAACAGCCAAAGCCCTTGCCGTAGGCGTTTTCCTGACCGCGTGCAGTGCCGCGACGGGACCGCAGACCGTGGCCCGCCTTGGGAGCGACCCGGTGCTGTCGGGCGGTAGCTATGACAGCGGCGGGGGACTGACCGTTGCGGTGGATTTGCAGGAAAACCAGGGCCGGACCATGGTGTGCGGGGTCTGGGCCCAGAGCGATCAGCAATCGATTCTCACCAAAGGCAAGGCCAAGGGGGTGCTGGACACCGGGTCTGTCGCAATCGGCCGCGATACCGTGGTGCGCGGCTTGCGTTTCATGAAAGAGGTGCCGCCGCTGGCCGATTACGGCAATCAGCAGGCCGGGTGTCTGATGACCGACCGGGCGTGGCAGCCGGGGCTTCGGGCCGATGTCCGTCTGCCGCGGCAAGTGGTGCATGTCGAAATCGACGAAATGGGTGGATTTACCGTGAGTTTCGTGCCGTCCGGCCCCGGCGCTGGCGGGTCCTGACGCCGCTGACATCTGGACCTTTGTCCAAACCTGTGGGATGCAAGGTGTGACGCTCCGACGAGGGGCGCGCAGAGACCGGGCGGGGTGCAACCCGCCTGCATCCAGGGAGACGGACATATGACATTCAGAACATTCGCCATGGCCGGGGCCACGTCGCTGGCCGCCATCGGTGCGCAGGCCGAGGTCAAGGTGGGCATGATCACCACGCTGTCGGGCGGGGGTGCCAGCCTCGGCATCGACGTGCGCGACGGCTTCATGCTGGCGGTGGAGCAATCGGGCCGTGACGACATCGAGGTGGTGATCGAGGACGATCAGCGCAAACCCGATATCGCGGTGCAATTGTCGGACAAGATGATCCAGGCCGAGAAGGTCGATGTGCTGACCGGCATCATCTGGTCGAACCTTGCCATGGCGGTGGTGCCGGGCGCGGTCGCGCAGGGCAAGTTCTATCTCTCGCCCAATGCCGGGCCGTCGGCGCTGGCGGGCAAGGGCTGTCACCAGAACTATTTCAACGTCGCGTGGCAGAACGACAACCTGCACGAGGCGGCGGGGGCCTATGCCAATGATGCGGGCTACAAGAACAGCTTTATCCTCGCGCCGAACTACCCGGCGGGCCAGGATGCCCTGACCGGTTACGAGCGGATGTATGAGGGTGATCTGGCGGGCGAGATCTATACGCAGCTGGGCCAGACCGATTACGCCGCCGAGATCGCGCAGATCCGCGCGAGCGGGGCCGACTCGGTGTTCTTCTTCCTGCCCGGCGGGATGGGGATTTCGTTCCTCAAGCAATATGCCGACAGTGGCGTCGATCTGCCGGTGGTTGGTCCCGCCTTCAGCTTTGATCAGGGCATTCTGCAGGCCGTGGGCGAGGCCGCGCTTGGCGTGGTGAATACCTCGCAATGGTCGAAGGATATCGACAATCCGACCAATGCCGCCTTTGTCGAGAGCTTTCAGGCCAAGTATGACCGTCTGCCCTCGCTTTACGCAAGCCAGGGGTTCGACACCGCGAACCTGCTGATTTCCGCGATGGAGAAGGCCGATGTTTCGGACGCGGATGCGTTCCGCGCGGCGCTGGAAGCGGCGGAGTTCGACAGCACGCGGGGCGATTTCGCCTTTGGCCCCAACCACCACCCGGTGCAGGACATCTATGTGCGCGAGGTGATCAAGGAGGGCGACGTGTTCACCAACAAGATCATTGGCGTGGCGCTCGAGGATCACGCGGATGCCTATGCGGCGGACTGCAAGATGTAAAGGCAGGCGCATCCTGCTGATAAAAAGGCCCGGGTCTATGCCCGGGCCTTTTTCGTGTGTGAGGCTTGAAACGCAGCGGCGATGTCAGCCGGGCAGGGGGCGTCAATCCATACGCGCGCCCCTGACACTCAGAGCAGTGCCTTGACCTTTTCGGCCACGGCCTCGGCGGTGATGCCGAACTGCTCGTAGAGCACTTCCGCCGGGGCGGAGGCGCCGAAATCGTGCATGCCGACGAATTCGCCCTTTTCACGTTTGCCGCGCTCGCCATAGAGCCAGCGATCCCAGCCGAAGCGGATCGCCGCCTCGACCGCGACGCGCACCGGGCCCGCTGGCAGGACACGGCGGCGATAGCTCTCATCCTGTTCCTCGAAGAGTTCCCAGCAGGGCATCGAGACGACGCGCGTGCCGATCCCGGTCTCTTGCAGGATGTCGCGGGCGGCCATCGCGATGGCGACCTCGGAACCCGTCGCCAGTAGGATCGCCTGACGTTTCCCTTCCGCGTCAGCCAGAACATAGGCCCCTTGGGCGGTGAGGTTCTTGGCCTTGTGCTCTCGGCGCAGCGTCGGAAGGCCCTGACGGGTCAGCGACAGGACCGAGGGTGTTTCCTTGGAATTCAGCGCCAGTTCCCACGCCTCGGCGGTCTCGACCGTATCGCAGGGGCGGAACACCCAGGTGTTGGGCGTGGCGCGCGAAATCGCGAGATGCTCGATCGGCTGGTGGGTCGGGCCATCTTCGCCCAGGCCGATGCTGTCATGGGTCATGACAAAGACCGTCGGGATCTTCATCAGGGCCGCCAGCCGCATCGAGGGGCGGGCGTAGTCGGTGAAGCACATGAAGGTGCCGCCATAGGGGCGGATGCCGCCATGCAGCACCATGCCGTTCATCGCCGCCGCCATGCCGTGTTCGCGGATGCCGTAATGGATGTAGCGGCCCTTGCGGTTGCCCTCATCGAATACCGTCATGTCGCCCGAGCGGGTGTTGTTGGAGCCCGACAAGTCCGCTGAGCCGCCGATGGTCTCGGGCATGATCGGGTTGATCACTTCGAGCACCATCTCGCTCGATTTGCGGGTGGCCACCTTGGGGGCCTCCTCGCTGACCTGCTTTTTCAGCGCCTTGATCCGGGCCGAGAGTTTCGACGGCACGTTGCGGGCAAAGATGCGCTCGATCTCGGCCTGACGCTGCGCTGACGCCTCTACCAGACGCGCCTGCCAGTCGGCGTAATCCGCCGCCCCACGTTTGCCGATCGCCTCCCATGCGGATTTCACATCCGACGGCACGTCGAAGGGGCCATGCGGCCAGCCATAGGCGTCTTTGGCCGCCTTGAGCTGATCGGCATCGGTCAGCGCGCCGTGACCCTTGGAGGTGTCCTGCGCGGCGTGGCCCAATGCGATATGCGTCTTGCAGGCGATCATCGAGGGTTTGCGCGTGCGCTTGGCCTCGGTCAATGCGGCGTCGATGGCCGCCGGGTCATGGCCGTCGATTTCCTGCACATGCCAGCCGCTGGCGCGGAAGCGTTTCACCTGATCGGTGCGGTCGGCCAGATCGACGGTGCCGTCGATGGTTATGTTGTTGTTGTCCCACAGCAAGATGAGTTTGCCCAGACCCTGGCGCCCGGCAAGGCTGATCGCCTCCTGGCTCACGCCTTCCATCAGGCAGCCGTCGCCGGCGATCACATAGGTGTGGTGATCCATCAGCTTCTTACCGAACCGCGCGCGTAGGGCCTCTTCGGCGATGGCGAACCCCACGGAATTGGCAATGCCCTGACCGAGCGGACCGGTGGTGGTCTCGATCCCCTCGGCGTGGCCGTATTCCGGGTGGCCCGCCGTCTTGGCACCCCATTGACGGAAATTGCGCAGATCCTCCAGCGTCATGTCCTGATAGCCGGTGAGGTGGAGCAGCGAGTAGAGCAGCATCGAGCCGTGGCCCGCCGACAGGATGAACCGGTCGCGATCCGGCCAGTCGGGGTTGGCCGCGTCGAATTTCAGGTGGTTTTCGAACAGCACGGTGGCGACGTCGGCCATGCCCATGGGCATGCCGGAATGGCCGGAATTGGCGGCGGCGACGGCGTCGAGGGTCAGCGCGCGAATGGCGGTGGCCTTCATCCAGTGATCGGGGTTGGCAGAGCGCAGGGCGGCGATATCCACGGGGGGTGCATCCTTTGGAAGTGGCAACAGATTGTCGCTGCATACCAGCCCGACACAGAAGATCAAGCGCGCGCGGCGCGTCAGGGGGGTGTGCGGCGTGCAACCGTGCCAAAGGACGCGCATTTCCCTGCGGTTTTGGCTAGACTTGATCAAAACCGGTCCGGTATGCGATTCGTCAGACAATCGGGCCAAGACAAGCGAGGGATCGAGGAGATGAGCCAGATAGACGAGTTGCAGGCGCGGATCACCGCAGCGCTGGACCGGATCACCAAGGGTCTGGACGGGCGCGAGGCTGCGGGTGATCCGGCCGAAATGGTCAAGCTGCGTCAGGATATCGAGGATGAAAAGCTGGCGAATGCCCAGCTTGAAGAGCGGGTGCGCACGCTGCGCGAACGGCTTGAGGCGCGCGAGGCCGAGTTGGAGGCCGCGCGCAGCACGCAGTCCGACAGCCTGCGCAAGCTCGATGCCGATCTGCAATCGCTCCGCAAGGCGAACCAGCAGTTGCGTGACAACAATCAGGCCCTGCGCGAGGCGCATCAGGCGGGCGTCGCCGAGCCGCATCTGATCAACAAGTCCATGCTGGCCGAGCTGGAAGGCCTGCGCGCTGCCCGCGCTGCCGACCGCGACGAGGTCGAGGCGGTGCTGACCGAACTGGGGCAGGTCATCGCCGAGGCCGGGGACGACACCGCAACCAAGACGGAGGACGCGTGATGCCCGAGGTGAAGATCGAGATCGGCGGCCGCCTGTTCGACGTGGCCTGTCAGGCGGGCGAAGAGCACTACCTGCATTCCGCCGCCAAGATGCTGGACGAGGAGGCCTCGGTTCTGGCTGCGCAGATCGGGCGCATTCCCGAGGCGCGGATGCTGTTGATGGCGGGGCTGATGCTCGCCGACAAGACCGCAGGCTTGCAGGACAAGCTGCGCGCCGCCGAGGACAAGCTGGCAGAACGCGAGGCGGAACTGGATCAATTGCGCAACGCGCCCGCCCCCGAGGCCGAGCGCGTGGAGGTGCCCGTGGTGCCGCAGGAGGTGACCGAGACGCTGGCCGAGATCGCCGCGCGTGCCGAGGCACTGGCCGAAACGGTGGACGGTGCACGCGCGGGCTGAGGCCCGTGAGTGGCACCGGGGGTAGGATGATGAAGCTGCTGGCCGTTCTTCTTGTTGTGCTGATCGCGGCGGCGCTGGCCTTTGTCCGGCTCGCGCCGTCAGACCCGGCACGCTGGCACCAGATGCCCGACAGCGTCACCGATCGAGATCTGGAGGGCGGCGCGATGCGCCGGGTCGAGGGCAATCTGGCCGCGCTGGATACGATCATCCGCGACACGGCCCGCACGCGGGTTCTGGCGGGGAGCGTGGATCAGGGCATGATCACCTATGTCACCCGCAGCCGGGTGTTCGGCTTTCCCGATTACACCACCGTGCGGCAGAGCGACGACATGCTGGAGATTTACGGACGGCTGCGTTTTGGCAAGTCAGATCTGGGCGTGAACGCTGCCCGTATCGAGCGTTGGCTCGACCGGCTCGGTCAGGCTGGATGACAGGCAACCATCGCTGACCTTGCGCCAGATCGGCACGTTGAGCGACATCGCACATTTGGCCATGAACATCTTGCCATCGACCCGCAGGCAGATCAGCTCGCCCATCTCGACGCGCGCGCCGCTGGTATCGGTGCAATAGCATTCGACGGTCTTGCCGCCGATGGTGGCATCCGAAAGCGCGGGCGTGGCCGCGAGGAGGAGGGGCCAGAGCAATCTCATCGCATAACGATATCACAGCTTTGCGCCCTTGACCAAGTCACAAGGATGGGACAGAGGATCAGCCCCATGGTGCCTTTGGACAGACTGGAACAGATCACGCAGCGTTTCGAGTATATCGAGGCGCAGATGATGCAGGGCGGCGGTGATATCGCGCAACTCGGGCGCGAATACGCCGAATTGCGCCCTGTGGTCGAGGAAATCCGCGCCTACCGGCAGGCCCTGGCGGATATCGAGGGCGCGCGCGCCATGCTCGATGATCCCGAAATGCGCGATCTGGCCGGTGCCGAGATCGAGGAGCTTGAGGCGCGTCTGCCCGCGATGGAGGCGGCGCTGCAACTGGCGCTTCTGCCGCGCGACGCCGCCGACAATCGCGCAGCGATCCTCGAAATCCGCCCCGGCACCGGCGGCGACGAGGCGGCGCTGTTCGCCGCTGACCTGATGCGCATGTATCAGCGCTACACCGAGGCACAGGGCTGGTCCTTCGAGGTGATCGAGGAGCAATGGAGCGAGTTGGGCGGCCTGCGAGAGCTGGTGGCGCGGGTCGGCGGCGACGGCGTCTTTGCTCGGCTCAAGTTCGAATCCGGCGTCCACCGCGTGCAGCGCGTGCCCGAGACCGAGAGCGGCGGGCGCATCCACACCTCTGCCGCGACCGTCGCGGTGCTGCCCGAGGCCGAGGATGTCGATATCCGGATCGACCCGAACGATCTGCGCATCGACACGATGCGCTCGTCGGGCGCGGGCGGGCAGCACGTGAACACCACCGATTCGGCGGTGCGGATCACCCATATTCCCACCGGTCTGGTGGTCACCAGTAGCCAGAAATCGCAGCACCGCAACCGCGAGATTGCGATGGACGTGCTGAAATCGCGGCTGTTTGACATGGAGCGCAGCCGGGTGGACGGCGAACGCTCGGCCAGCCGCGCCGCGCAGGTGGGCAGCGGTGACCGCTCGGAGCGCATCCGCACCTATAACTTCCCGCAGGGGCGGATGACCGATCATCGCATCAACCTGACGCTCTATAAGCTCGATCAGGTGATGCAGGGTGATCTTGACGAGGTGATCGACGCGCTGACGGCGGATGCGCAGGCCACGCTGCTGGCCGAGATGTCGTGAGCGCGCAGGCCGCCCTGATTGCGGCCACGCGGGCCTTGCAGGCGGCGGGGATCGAGGGTGCGGCGGGTGATGCGCGCGCGTTGCTGGCCGTGGCGATGGAGGTGCCGCGTGACCGGCTGACCTTGCATCTGGGCGATGATCTCGGTGCGGCGGCGGTGGCGCGGTTCGACAAGATGGTCGCGCGACGCATGGCACGCGAGCCGGTGGCGAAGATCATCGGGCGGCGCGCGTTCTGGGGGCGCAGCTTCGAGGTGACGGCGGATGTGCTTGATCCGCGCCCCGAAACCGAATGCCTGATCGCCGAGGCGCTGCGCGGCCCGGCCCCGGCGCGGCTGCTCGATCTTGGCACCGGCAGCGGGATCATCGCGGTGACGCTCCTGGCAGAGTGGCCCGAGGCCCGTGGCGTGGCCACGGATATCAGCGCGGCGGCGCTTGCGGTGGCAGAGCGCAACGCGGGCCGTCACGGGGTGGGCGCGCGGCTCGATCTTTGCCTGACTGACTGGTTCGCGCAGGTCACCGGAGTGTTCGATCTGATTGTCTCGAACCCGCCTTACATTGCGGCGGACGAGATGCCGGGTCTCAGCGCGGAGGTGCGCGACCATGACCCCGAGGGCGCACTGACCGATGGCGGCGACGGGATCTCGGCCTATCGCGCAATCGCGTCGGGCGCCGGGGCGCATCTGTGCCCCGATGGGCGCATCGCGCTGGAAATCGGCTGGCAGCAGGGCGCGCAGGTGCGCGATATCCTGATACGCGCGGGCTTTGCCGAGGTGGGCGTGCTGCCCGATCTCGATGGGCGCGATCGCGTGATTATCGGCAGATGGCCGGTCGATATCGGCTGATTTGCGCGGTCTGACCGCCAAAAACCGCGCAAATCGAAGAAAAACCGTGCTTTCCTCTTGTGCGCTGCGATTGGGCGTGTTTATTGAAAGACATCAAGACGGCGGATGCCCGATAAGGGCGGTCCCGCTTGGTGCCAAGCCAATACATGTCCGATCCGACACATTTCGGCGCACAGACGCGCCAGTCGGAGCAAGCGACGCATTGACCACAAGGCTGGACTGCAAAAATATGAGATCATCCAAGTCACGTTCGCGGAACAAGCCGAACCGCAACCGCTCGGTCGGGAATATCGTCAACCGGGTCTTCGACAGCTCCGGCCCCGAGGGCAAGGTGCGCGGCACGCCGCAGCAAATCATCGAGAAATACAATCAGCTTGCACGCGATGCGCAATTGTCGGGCGACCGGGTCGCCACCGAGAATTTCCAGCAGCATGCCGAGCATTACCTGCGCATGCTGGGCGAGGCGCAGAAGGAACAGGACGCACGACGCGAAGAGCAGGAGCGTCAGAACCGCGACCGTCAGGCCGACCGCGACCGTGATCGCGGCGATCGCCCTCACGGTGGACGCGACGGTGGTGCTGCACGCGATGACACGGATAGCGGCGCTCAGGAAGCACGTCAGGCGCAGCCCGATCCGTCGCGCAGCGCTCAACCCGATGTGATCGACAGCGGCAATGAAGGCGAGAGCGGACTGGTTGAGACACCGGAAAGCCAGGATAAGCCCGCCACGCAGAAGCGCCCGCGCAAGCCGCGCGCCAAGAAGCCTGCCAAACCAGAGGGCGGCGACGGTCAGGCGCAGGGCGGCGAGGCTAAGGATGGCTCCTCCGGTGGCCCGGCGGAAGCCGCCGAATAGACGATCCAGAGATCGACAGTCAAAGGGCGTGCGGCCGGTCAGGGCGCGCGCCCTTTTGCTTGGGTTTGGCATGAGTATTTTAAGAAAGGTGAATGGCAGGGGCTTTTCAGTGCCCCGGCCCTGTCCTAAACCCGGCGCGCCGCCTATCCGGAAAAGAGAGAGCCGATGCCCAGTGACCGACCGCAGCCCGCCTTCGTGCTCGTGCGCCCGCAGATGGGCGAGAATATCGGGGCTGCCGCGCGGGCGATGTGGAATTTCGGCCTCGACCGGATGCGTATCGTGGCCCCGCGCGATGGCTGGCCCAACCCCAAGGCGGTCGCGATGGCAAGCGGCGCGGGGCGGCTTCTGGACGAGGCGCAGCTGATCGAGACGACGGCCGACGGCGTAGCAGATTGCGCCTATGTCTTTGCCACCACGGCGCGGGCGCGCGGCCTGACCAAGCCGGTTTTCAGCCCCGAACGCGCGATGGCGCTGGCCGCCGAGAAGATCGCCGAGGGGCAAAATGTGGCCGTGCTCTTCGGGCCGGAGCGCGCCGGGCTGGAGAATGACGATATCGCGCGGGCCAACGCGATCATCAACGTGCCGGTGAACCCGGAGTTCGCCAGTCTCAACCTTGCGCAATGCGTGCTGCTGACCGCCTATGAGTGGCAGCGCGCGGCAGGCGAGGTGGTGCATGAGCGCATGGACATGGCCAAGTCCGACTGGGCCGAACAGATCGAGATCGAAAAGCTGGCGGAGCATTACGAGGAGCGGCTGGGCGAGGCGGGGTTTTTCTTCCCCGAGCACAAGGCCGAGAGCATGAAGACAAACCTGCGCAACCTCTGGAGCCGGATGCCGCTGACCCGCGCCGATGTGCAGATGCTGCATGGCGTGTTGCGGCAGATGGTCCGCTGGAAGGAGCGCGGTTGAAGCGGGAGGGGCCGCGACCTAAGCTGTCATGCGGTCAAAGTCTGAAAGGCGGGATATGAGCGGGAAACGCAGTATTTTCGAAGAGGTGGGCGGCACTGAGGCCCCCAAGCAGGCCCCCAAGGGTGGCATGATCGATTCCGGGCGGCGCGGCGCGCGGCGCGGCATTCGGCTGTGGCTGATGATCCTCTTTGCGCTGGTGGTGGTGATGATCGCCGTCGGCGGGCTCACGCGGCTCACGGATAGCGGGCTCTCGATCACCGAATGGAAGCCGGTGACCGGCGCGCTGCCGCCGATGTCGGAGGCCGTCTGGCAGGAGGAATTCGACAAGTATCGCGCGATCCCGCAATACGAATTGCTCAACAAAGGAATGAGCCTTGCCGAGTTCAAGGTGATCTACTGGTGGGAATGGGGCCATCGGCAGTTGGGCCGGGTCATCGGGCTGGTCTGGGCGCTGGGTTTCTTCGGGTTTCTGTTGGTGCGGCAGATCCCCAAGGGCTGGACCGGGCGCCTTCTGGGCCTCGGTGCGCTGGGCGGCGCGCAGGGCGCGATTGGCTGGTGGATGGTGTCCTCGGGCCTGTCGGGCGAGATGATCGCCGTGGCCTCCTACCGGCTGGCGACGCATCTGGGGCTGGCCTTCGTGATCCTCGGGCTGATTGCCTGGTATGTCTTTATGCTTGGCCGTGAGGAGCGGGAATTGATGCAGGCGCGGCGCGGGCGCGAGGCCAAGCTTTTCAGCCTCTCCACCGGCCTCATGCATTTCGCCTTTCTGCAAATCCTGCTGGGCGCGCTGGTGGCGGGGATCGACGCCGGGCGCAGCTATACCGACTGGCCGCTGATGGCCGGGGGTATCCTGCCGCCCGGCATGATGGACCTCACCCCGTGGTGGCGGAACTTTTTCGAGAACCCCGGCACGGTGCAGTTCATTCACCGGGTCAGCGGCTATCTGCTCTTGGCCTTTGCCGTGGTGGTCTGGCTGCGCGGTCGGCGCAGCGCACATGGGGTGACGCGTGGCGCGTTCACCGCGATGTTCGTGGTGCTGCTGTTGCAGATCGTTCTGGGCATCATGACGGTGCTCTATATCGCGCCATGGCAACTGGCGATTGCGCATCAATTCGTGGCGGTGGTGCTCTGGGTGCTGATGCTCAGGGCGCGGTTCCTGAGCCAGTATCCGCGCGCCACATCCATTCGGGGGGGCACGGCATGACGGCCTATGACGATCTGATGGCGCAGGAGCGCGAGACGCAAGCCTTGGCGCAGGTCGCGGGGCGGCTGGGCTGGGATCAGGAAACCATGATGCCGCGCGCGGCGGCCGAGCAACGGTCCGAGGAGTCGGGCGCGATGCAGGCGGTGCTGCATGCCCGGCGCTGTGATCCCCGGCGCGGCGATCTGCTGGCCGAGGCCGAGGCTCAGGTCAGCGACGAGGTGGCGCGCGCGCAACTGCGCCATATCCGCCGCGACCATGACCGCGCGATGCTGGTGCCCGGCGATCTGGCGGTGGCGCTGGCGCGACTGACCAGCCGCGCGCAGGGGCAGTGGGCCGAGGCGCGCGCGGGCGACGATTACGCCGCCTTCGCGCCGGTGCTGGCCGAGGTGATCCGATTGAAACGCGAGGAGGCGACGGCGGTGGCGCGGGGGCGCGACCTCTATGATGCCCTCATAGACGATTTCGAGCCCGACATGACGGCGACGCGACTGGATACGATGTTTGCCGAGATGAGGCCCCGGCTGGTCGATCTGCGCGCCCGCGCGCTGGAGCGCGAGTGGCCCGCGCTCGATGCGCATTTCGACGAGCAGGCGCAACTGCGTCTCTCGCGCGAACTGGCGCGGAATTTCGGCTATGATTTTGCGCGCGGGCGGCTCGACATGGCGGTGCATCCGTTCAGTTCGGGCAGCGGCGACGATGTGCGTATCACCACCCGGGTGAGCGAGCATGATCCGTTCAACTGCCTCTATTCGACGATCCACGAGGTCGGCCATGCCTGTTATGAGCAGGGCATCGACCCCGAGTATCGCCTGACGCCGCTGGGGCAGGGCGTGTCGATGGGCGTGCATGAAAGCCAGAGCCGGATCTATGAGAACCAGCTGGGGCGAAGCCGCGCCTATACCGGCTGGCTGTTCGAGCGGATGCGTGAGACCTTCGGTGAGTTCGGGCTGGACGAGGCCGAGACCTTCTACCGCGCGGTCAACCGGGTGCATCGCGGGTATATCCGCACCGAGGCGGATGAGGTGCAATACAACCTGCATATCATGCTGCGGTTCGATCTGGAAAAGGCGCTGATTTCGGGTGATCTGTCGACGGATGATCTGGAGGCCGCGTGGAATGACCGGTTCGAAGCCGATTTCGGCTATGCGGTGGATCGGGCCTCGAACGGGGTGTTGCAGGATGTGCATTGGTCGGTGGGGCTGTTCGGTTATTTCCCGACTTACAGTCTGGGGAATGTCTATGCCGGGTGCCTGTACAGGGCGATGCGCGGGGCGGTGCCGGATCTCGAGGTGCATCTGTCGCGCGGCGATCTGGGCGGAGCGACATCGTGGCTGTGCTCAAAGGTGCAGGTGCATGGCGGGCGGTTCGCGCCCGCCGAGGTGATCGCGCGCGCCTGCGGCGGGGCGGAGCCCACGGCGGAGCCGCTACTGGAGTATCTCGAGGAGAAATTCGGGGGGCTTTGAGGGGGTAGGTTTAGGCCTTTAGCGGACATACGCACCGCCAAAAGGTGCCGCGCGATCGCCATGCCAGAGGCATGACGCCGTCCCGCGGCCTGGCGATTTGATAGGGTGCGCAACGTGTTGAGGTTACAATGACTTGGCTGGCATAAAGCACCCACCATGACCGTTGCTTCGCCAGTCCCCGGCCCTGCGATCACGCGGCACCTTTTGGCGGGGTGCTATGTCCGCTTCAGGCCAATCCCAACTGCTCGAGCGGCCTCAATCGTTCACCGCCTCATCCGCCTCGACCTGCTCGATCCACTGCGCGAGGATCGAGCGCAGCAGGGCCACGTCGCGGGTCTCGATCGCCTCGGACAGTGACTTGAGCGCCTTGGCAAGCTCGATCTCCGACAGGTGCCCCTCCTGCGCGCGCAGAATGCGGGGGTGCGGTGTGGTCAGCATGTCCGAGCCGATCAGCAATTCCTCATGCAGCTTTTCGCCGGGGCGCAACCCGGTGATCTCGATCTCGATATCGCCGCGCGGATTGGCTGCGTCGCGCACGCTATAGCCCGAGGCCTCGATCATCCGGCGCGCGATGTCCTGAATGGCGACCGGTTCGCCCATGTCGAGCACGAAGACATCGCCGTCACGGGCAAACGAGCCCGCGAGAAGCACGAGGCGCACGGCCTCCGGGATGGTCATGAAATAGCGCGTCACCTCCGGGTGGGTCAGCGTCACCGGCCCGCCACGCGCGATCTGATCGGCAAAGACCGGGATCACCGAGCCCGACGAGCCCAGCACATTGCCGAAACGCACCATGGAAAACCGCGTTTTGTCGGACCGGGTGGCGAGATCCTGCACGATCATCTCGGCGAAGCGCTTGGAGGCACCCATCACCGAGGTCGGGCGCACCGCCTTGTCGGTGGAGACGAGGATGAACCGTTCGACCCCAGCCTCGCGCGCGGCATTGGCGACGGTGCGGGTGCCGATGACATTGTTGCGCATCCCCTCGATGGCGTTCGATTCCACCAGCGGCACGTGCTTGTAGGCGGCTGCGTGCAGCACCACGTCGATCTTCTTGGCGCGCATCAGCACGTTGACGAGGGCGGCGTCGCAGACCGAGCCGAGAATCGGGATGATCTCCAGATCCGGGGCAAGGTCGCGCAGTTCGCGGTCAATCTGAAACAGAAAATGTTCGCCGTGATCCATCAGGATCAGGGTTGTGGGGCGGCATTGTACCAGTTGACGGCAAAGTTCCGAGCCGATGGAGCCGCCCGCGCCGGTCACGAGAATGCGCCGCCCGGAATAGACGTCGTTCACATCCGGTAACTCGTTTTCAAGGGCGTCGCGGCCCAGAAGCGCCGCGGGATCGACGGCGCGGCCGGTGGGACGTGTCCCGCCGTCATGCCGCCGCCAGAGGTGGCGCGCGCCCGATACGAGCAGATACACGAGGCCCGCGGTGATGAAGAGCCGTGCCGATAGTCCGGCTGCCACCACCGCCGACAGGAGAATGCCGGTGAGGCTTGCGATCCCTGAGATAAGGGCAATCCGTCCCATGTCGCTGGTGAGGTGGCGGATCGGCGTGGCGCGGTGCAGGTCGAACGCGTTCCCCAGCCCCGCCGCGATCAACATCAATGGAAGCGCCCAGAGACCCCATGCGGCGAGTGCGCGCGCGTCACCAGTGAGCAGCGCCGCGAGGAGGAGGGACGACAGCATCAGCGCCGCCTCGATCACCGCGTGCAGGATACGCCCTCGCCCGGGGCGCGGAAGGCGGGTCAGCCGGTCGGGCATGGTCGTCTCCGCAGGAAAACACCCCCCAATATGCGGGGCAGATCAGGCAATAATAGGCATTGCGCGGGTCTTGGGGCAATGCTTCTCACCATGCCGTGACCGAATCCGGTGTGGATGTGAAGGATGTGACCAAAGCATGAGCCTGCGTGTCAGGCGATGCGACCCTGGGCGCTGTGCCAATCAGCGAGCATCTCGCAGGGGGTGACATGGTGCATCGCGCCCGGCAGGAGCTGTGCCAGCCGGTTGCTATCGAGCGAGACCTCCGCCTGCGCCTCGGGCGGCGCTGCACGCCAGATGATCGGGCAGCCCGCGGCCCGTGCCAGATCCTCCATCGCCACGGGCGCGGGCGCTGCGATGTTGAGCACATCGGGCAGCGTGTCGGGGGCCAGCCGCGCCAGCCCGGCCAGCACGCGCGCCAGATCGCCCGGCGCGATGTAGCTGCGGCGCGGTCCGGCACCATCTGCGAACCGGTCGAGCGTGATACCGCGTTCGGGGTGCTGCAATGCCGGGGCAAGACTGTCCGACCCCACCACGTTGGCCAATCGCAGGATCACATGGCGCAGACCGTCGCGGGGCAGGGCGGCTATGGCGCGTTCCATCTCAAGCTTGGCGCTGCCATAGGCATTGATCGGGGCCGGGATGCGCGACTCGTCCATCGCACGGCCCGGGCCGTAGATCGCGGCTGTCGAGATATGAAAGACGCGCTTTGCCCCGCAGGCATGGGCCAGTTTCACGCCCTGCGCCACGAGGTCCACGTTTTGGACAAGGGTCTGCGCGTCGCCCGATGTCTGCCCCCAGAGGGCCACAAGCGTCTCGCAGCGGGGCAGGTCGGGCAGCGGGGCATCGGCACCGGGCCAGAGGATATCCGCATCGCCGCGCCGGGCGAGCCAGATGGGCTGCGGGCTGTCCTCAGCAGGCCAGAGCGCGCGCAACAGGCGGCCAAGGCGGCCAGTCGCCCCGGTGATCAGGCAGCGAGAGGCCGGGGCAGCGCCTTGCATCTGCCCCGCCCCGCTCATTCCTCCGACGATGCCGTCTCGTCTTCGTCCTCGTCATCGGCCTGTTCGGCGATCCATGCGACAGAGACGACGACTTCGCCCTTCCCGGTGTCGAACACCTTGACGCCGCCCGCGCTGCGCGACCGGAAGGAAATGCCCATCACGGGCACACGGATCGACTGCCCGCGCGAAGTGGCGAGCATGATCTGATCTTCCAGCGTCACCGGGAAGGAGGCTACCAGCGGCCCACCGCGCATCGCGCGGTCGATGGCGGCGACACCCATGCCACCGCGTCCGCGCACCGGGTAATCGTGGCTGGAGGACAGTTTGCCGGAGCCATTCGCGGTGATCGTCAGGATCAGGTTCTCGGCGGCCTGCATATCCTCGAACCGCTCGGCGCTCAGGGTGGCATCGGCATTGCCTTCGTCCTCGGCCCCCTCGTCGTCAGGGGCACCGGCCGCGGCACGGCGCATCTTGAGATAGGCGGCGCGCTCGTCCGATGTGGCCTCGAAATGGCCTATCACCGACATCGACACGACGCGGTCGCTGTTTTGCAGGCGAATACCGCGCACGCCGGTGGATTTGCGCCCCTTGAAGACGCGCACATCGGTCACCGGGAACCGGATCGCACGGCCGGAGTCCGTGACCAGCATCACGTCATCCTCTTCCGAGCAGATCCGCGCATTCACCAGTTCCACGCACTCGGGCAGGTCCATCGCGATCTTGCCGTTGCGCTTGACGTTGGTGAAATCCGACAACGCATTGCGCCGCACGTCGCCCGCCGAGGTGGCAAAGACGATCTGCAGGTCGTCCCATTCTTCCTCGGCGCGGTCCACCGGCATGATCGCGGCGATCGAGACACCGGTGGGGATGGGCAGGATGTTGACGATGGCCTTGCCCTTGGAGGTGCGCCCGCCAAGCGGCAGACGCCATGTCTTGAGCTTGTAGACCATGCCTTCGGTGGTGAAGAACAGCAGTTGCGTATGGGTGTTGGCCACGAAGAGCGTGGTCACCACGTCCTCGTCCTTGGTGGCCATGCTGCTGAGGCCCTTGCCGCCGCGTTTCTGGGCGCGGAAATCCGCGAGCGCGGTGCGCTTGATATAGCCGCCCTGCGTGACGGTGACGACCATCTCCTCGCGCTCGATGAGGTCTTCGTCCTCCATGTCGCCGGACCAGTCGACGATCTCGGTGCGGCGCGGTACGGCGAACTGGTCGCGCACCTCCTGCAACTCGTCGCGGATGATCTGCATGATCCGTTCGCGGCTGGCGAGAATGGCGAGGTAGTCCTTGATCTTGCCTGCGAGGTCCTGCAACTCGTCGGTGACTTCCTTGACGCCCAGTTGTGTCAGGCGTTGCAGGCGCAGATCGAGGATCGCGCGGGCCTGCGTCTCGCTGAGGTTATAGCTACCGTCCTCGTTGGCGCGATGGGTGGGGTCGTCGATCAGCGCGATATATTCGAGGATGTCGCCCGCGGGCCAGCGTCGCTCCATCAGCTTTTTCCTGGCCTCGGCGGCATCGGCAGACGAGCGGATGGTGGCCACGACTTCGTCGACATTCGACACGGCGACGGCCAGACCGCAGAGCACATGCGCGCGTTCGCGTGCCTTGCGCAGATCATAGGCGGTGCGGCGCGCGACCACCTCTTCGCGGAACTGCACGAAGAGCGACAGGAAGCGATGCAGCGTCAGCTGCTCGGGCTTGCCGCCATTAAGGGCCAGCATGTTGCAGCCGAAGGAAGTCTGCATCGGGGTGAAACGGAACAACTGGTTGAGCACCACTTCGGCGGTGGCGTCGCGCTTGAGTTCGACCACCACCCGGACACCGTTGCGGTCGCTCTCGTCTTGCACATGGGCGATGCCCTCGATCCGCTTTTCGCGGGCGGCCTCGGCGATGCGCTCGATCATCGTGGCCTTGTTCACCTGATAGGGGATTTCGTCGATGACGATGGCGTAGCGGTCCTTGCGGATCTCCTCGACCCGGGTCTTGGCGCGGATGACGACGCTGCCGCGCCCTTCCAGATAGGCCTTTCGTGCGCCCGACCGGCCCAGCATGATGCCGCCGGTGGGAAAATCCGGGCCCGGGACGTATTGGATCAGGTCCTCGGTTTCGAGATCGGGATTGTCGATCAGTGCCAGCGTGGCGTCGATCACCTCGCCCAGATTGTGCGGCGGGATGTTGGTGGCCATGCCGACGGCGATGCCGCCCGCGCCATTGACCAGCATGTTTGGAAACCGTGCGGGCAGGACGGTGGGCTCGCGGTCCTTGCCGTCGTAATTGTCCTGAAAATCGACGGTCTCTTTCTCGATATCGGCCAGCAGGAAGGAGGCGGGCTTGTCCATCCGCACCTCCGTGTAGCGCATCGCCGCCGCGTTATCGCCGTCCATCGAGCCGAAATTGCCCTGACCATCCAGCAGCGGCAGCGACATCGAGAAATCCTGCGCCATCCGCACCAGTGCGTCGTAGATCGCGCTGTCGCCGTGCGGGTGATACTTGCCCATCACGTCGCCCACGGCGCGTGCCGATTTGCGGTAGGGCTTGTCATGGGTATTGCCGCCCTCATGCATGGCATAGAGGATGCGCCGGTGCACAGGTTTTAATCCGTCGCGCAAATCCGGGATCGCGCGGCTGACGATCACGCTCATCGCGTAATCGAGATAGGAGGTCTTCATCTCATGCGTGATGGAAACCGACGGCCCGTCATATGCGGGGGGCATTTCATCTGTGTTTTCAGGTGGTTGAGGCGTATCGCTCACGTTTTTTACCGTCCTGTGATCTGGCGCTATATATTGTTGGGCCGACTATATCAGAGCCATGATATGGGGTGCAATGGCGCAGCGGGGCGGCATTTGTCAGCCACGAAACGTGAGTGCCAACATACTGTTTTTATTGAAAAGTAATTTCTTTCGGGCATCATCGGAGGACAGGCAGTTAGTGGAGAGACATATGGAGACCTCTGAAACCGAACTGATGCTCAAGGGCTACGGGCTGACCACGGCGGAATTATTCTACCGGATGCCCGACTATCAAAGCGTGCTCAACAGTTATCTGTGGCAGGATTATGATCTGGCCCCGGATCATCCGAAACTGTTCGAGTTCATCGAATTCTGGCAGCGCGAGATCGAGGGGCCGCTGCATTCCGTGCGTTTCACGCATCGCAAGCTGATCGCGCCTGGCGAATGGCGCAACGTGACCGGCGAATTCACCCTGCACTAACCGGTGGATTGAGACGCGGGCCGGGTTTATTCAGGCGGAGTGGCGGGGCGATGCGCTCTGCATTCCGCTGGCGAGAGGGTCAGGGATTTCGCGACCGTGGCATTGTCGCACTTTTCGCCCGCTCGGATATGCCCTATGCCGACTCCGAAAATCGGAGGCCCGTTCCATGATGCAATCCGCCGCACCGCTGTCGCGCGACCTCGTCCTCGTGGGTGGCGGGCATGCGCATGCGCTGGTGCTGCGCATGTGGGGTATGGACCCGCTGCCCGGTGCGCGGCTGACGGTGATCGACCCCAATCCCGTTGCTCCTTATACCGGCATGCTGCCGGGCCTCGTGGCCGGTCATTACCGGCGCGAGGAACTGGAGATCGACCTCGTGAAGCTGGCGCGCTTTGCCGGTGCGCGGCTGGTGGTGGGGGCCGCCACGCGGATTGACACAGAGGCCCGGTGCATCACCGTCGCGGGCCGCGGTGAGATCGCCTATGACGTGGCCTCGGTCGATGTGGGCATTCATTCGGGCATGCCGAACCTGCCGGGCTTTGCCGCGCATGGCGTGGCGGCCAAGCCGCTTGGCCCCTTCGCGCAGGCCTGGGACGGGTTCGTCGCACGGGTGGCCGAGGAGGCGGCCGCGCCGCAGGCGGCGGTGATCGGCGGCGGCATCGCCGGGATCGAACTGGCGCTCGCGATGGCGCACCGGTTGCAGGGTGCGGGCGCACGGCCCGAGATCACGCTGATCGAGCGCGCCGCCGAGATTGCACCCGATGCCCCGGTGGCGCGCGCGCGTTTGCTGGCGGCGCTGCGGGGCTACGGCGTGCAGGTGCTGACCGGGGCCGAGGTGCGCGCAATCTCCAGGTCGGGCGTCGAGATGGCCGACGGCACGCCCATCCCGGCGGGTTTTGTCGCCGGGGCGGCGGGTGCGCGGGCGCATCCGTGGCTGGCTGGGTCGGACCTGCCGGTGACCGAAGCGGGCTTTCTGCGCGTCGGGCCCGATCTGCGGGTCGAGGGCCATGAAACGCTCTTTGCTGCGGGTGATTGCGCCCATCTGAGCCACGCGCCGCGCCCCAAGGCCGGGGTCTATGCCGTGCGCGCCGCCCCGGTCTTGCGCGACAACCTGCGCGCGGCGCTGAGCGGGCAGGCGTTGCGCCCCTTCCACCCGCAACGCCATTACCTCAAGCTGATCTCGCTGGGGCGCAAATCGGCCCTCGCCGAGAAAGCGGGTATCGCTTTTGCGGCACCGCTGCTGTGGCGCTGGAAGGACCGGATCGACCGCAAGTTCATGGCGAAGTTCGACCCTCTGCCGGAGATGCCGGAGCCGGAAGCGCCGCGCATCGCCGCACTCAATGAGAAGACGGCGCAAGAGCCGCTTTGCGGCGGCTGCGGCAGCAAGGTGGCCCCGGAGGTTCTGTCGGGGATGCTGGCCGCGCAGGGTGGTGCCGCGCGTCCCGATATCCTGACCGGGCCGGGCGACGATGCCGCCGTGCTCGATCTGGGCGGCGTGCGGCAGGTGCTGACCACCGATCACCTGCGTGGCTTTACGATGGATCACGGGCTGATGGCGCGGGTCGCGGCGCTGCATGCGTTGGGCGATATCTGGGCCATGGGCGCGTGCCCGCAGGCGGCGCTGGTGTCGATCACCCTGCCGCGCATGTCCGAGGTGCTGCAGGCCCGCAGCATGTCCGAGATAATGGAGCAGGCAGGCGATGCCTTGCGGGCAGCGGGGGCAGAGATCATCGGCGGGCATTCGACGATGGGGGCAGAACTGAGCATCGGCTTTACCGTGACCGGGCTGCTGGAAGGCGACGCGATGACCACCGCCGGGGCGCGGCCCGGCGATGTGCTAATTCTCACACGGCCGATCGGCTCGGGCACGCTGTTGGCCGCCGAGATGCGCGGGCAGGCGCGAGGTGGTGACATCCGCGCGCTCTGGGACGTGCTGGCCACCCCGCAGGGCGATGCGGCGGCGATCTTGTCGGACGCGCGGGCGATGACGGATGTGACGGGCTTTGGCCTTGCCGGGCATCTTTGGGCGATCTGCCGGGCCTCGGGCTGTGGCGCGGTGCTCGACCCGGCGGCGATTCCGCTCTTTGCCGGGGCGGAGGCGCTGGCAGCAACGGGCCTGCGTTCGACCATCTGGGCGGCCAATCGCCGCGCGGCCCCCCTGGCCGGGGCCGGTGAGGATGCGCGCGCCGCATTGCTGCACGATCCGCAGACGGCGGGCGGGTTTCTTGCGGCGGTGGCCTCTGACGTAGCCGGGGATCGGCTGCGCGCCCTGCGAGCGGCAGGCCATGACGCGGCGATCATCGGACAGATGGAAGAGGGCGCGCCGGGCGTACGCCTGCAGGGTGTTGCTCAGCCGTGATCGGCGATCAGGCGGCGCGCGGTTGCGGCCAGCGTCGCCTCTTCCAGGTCGGGCAGGCAAAGCGGCGCGGCCTGTCCCGGCCCGGCGATGCGCGTATAACGCGGGTCGTAATGCGTGACGATCAGCGACTCGACCAGCCGCGCCAGATCGCCGGTTGCGGCCAATGCGCGCCACTCCGCCACCTGGTCATGCCCGTGATAGCGCACCAGCCGCCCGAGGATGGTGTCGAGCGTGTCCGGATCGGCGACCAGGTCTGCGTAATCCGACAGAAGATGCGTGACCCGCGCCGCCATCGGTGCGGTGAGGCGCACCACCTCCGCCGCCTTCATCGCGCGGGCGAGCGCGGGCGGCAGGTTGATCCGCCCGATCCGGGTGCTTTCGGCCTCGACATAAACCGGGCGCGCGGGATCGAGCGCCGTGATATGGGCCGCAAGCGTGCTCTCGAACGCCTTTTGCGGCGGTTGCCCGCCTGCGATCGGGCCAAAGACAGAGCCGCGATGCGCCGCCATCTCCTCGAGGTCCAGAACCTGACCGCCCTGCGCCGCAAGATGTGTCAGCAGCCGCGTCTTGGCGGTGCCGGTGCCGCCGTCGATCAGAACCACGTGCGCCGGAAAATCCTGCTCGTAGAGCATGTCCGCCACGAGGCGACGATAGCTTTGATAGCCGCCCGCGACGGTGTCCGCCTGCCAGCCGATCTGCTTGAGGATGACGGTGAACGACCCCGACCGCTGCCCGCCGCGCCAGCAATAGACCAGCGGTCGCCAGCCGCCCCCGCGATCCGCCAGCGGCCCCTCGATATGCGCGGCGGCATTGCGCGCCACCAGCGCGGCCCCGATCTTGCGTGCGAGAAACTTGTCCTCCTGAACGTAGATGGTGCCGACGCGGGCGCGCTCGGCATCCGAGAGCACCGGAAGGTTGATCGCGCCGGGGATATGATCCTCGGCGAATTCCGACGGTGAACGCACGTCGATGATCTCGTCAAAGGGCAGCGAGGCGAGCGCGCCGAGGCTGTCGAGCGTGACCGGCATGATCAGGGCAACGGGATGGTGATGTTCATGCCCGTTCCATGCGCCGCTCTGCGCCCGAGTGCAAGGGGATTTGCTGGCAGTTCCGTCCTTCGATATATCTTGCAAGACCGAACGCGGACGGGGCATAAAGCGGCATGAGCGAGGATCAAGATACCGGGGCCACGGCCCCCCGCCTGCGTTTGCGCATCGTGTTTGGCGAGGATGCGATGCTGGGCCCGGGCAAGGCCGATCTGCTCGAGGGTATCCGCGAGACCGGCTCCATCGCCGCAGCCGGACGGCGCATGGGGATGAGCTACAAACGCGCATGGAGTCTGGTAGAGACCATGAATACGGCATTTCACGCGCCTCTGGTGACGTCTTCGCGCGGTGGCGCCAAAGGCGGTGGCGCGGCCCTGACCGAGACCGGTGACACGGTGCTGATGCACTATCGCAAGCTGCAGGAGATCACCGCCGAGGCCGGCGCGGCGCGGATCGGCGCCTTGCAGTCCCTGCTCGCCGATAGGTTTCACGGAAAATAACGCTTGATCGCGCGCAAGGCCTCAGCGATATGTTTGTTGAAGCATATCCAAGAGGAATTTTCGTGCGGTTTGACGTTTTGCGCTCCTCCATCCTGTCGCTTGCTGTCGGCCTCGCCGCGCTTGGCCCCTCCGGCGCGCGCGCTGAGGCCGTCACCGTCTTTGCCGCCGCCAGCCTGACCAATGCCATGGCCGAGATCGAGACGGGGTTCGAGGCTGCGACGGGGCATGATCTGGCGGTGTCGCTGGCCGGATCCTCGGCCTTGGCGCGCCAGATCCAGCAGGGTGCCCCGGCGGATGTGTTCCTCTCCGCCAATCCCGGCTGGATGGATGCGCTGGAAGCGGACGGGCTGATCGCGCAGGGCACGCGGCGCGATTTGTTGCGCAACAGCCTTGTCCTGATCGCCCATGATGCGGCTGCCATCCCGGTCGAGATCGGCCCCGACATGGACCTTGCCGCGATGCTGGACGACAACCGGCTCGCGATGGCGCTTGTCGAGGCGGTCCCCGCGGGCATCTACGGCAAGTCGGCCCTGGAAAGCCTCGGGCAGTGGGAGGCGGTTGGCCCGCGCGTGGCGCAGGCCGACAATGTGCGCGCAGCACTGGCGCTGGTCGCGGTGGGTGAGGCACCTTATGGCATCGTCTACGCGACCGACGCGGTGGCCGAGGAGCGCGTGACGGTCATTGGCACCTTCCCGGCGGACAGCCACCCGCCGATCCTTTATCCGGTTGCAGGCATCGCCGGGCGCGAGGGGGCGGGGCAGTCCGCCTTGCTCGCCTACCTGCACGGGGCCGAGGCGCGTGCGGCCTTCGCCCGGCAGGGCTTTGCCGTGATCGCGAACTAGGCGCATGCAGGACTGGCTCGGCCCCGAGGAATGGAAGGCGGTGGCGCTCTCGCTGCGGGTCTCGCTCTGGGCCACTGTGCTGAGCCTGCCCCTGGGTATCTTCACCGCCTACGCGCTGGCGCGCTGGTCGTTTCCGGGCAAGCAACTTCTCAACGGTCTGGTTCATCTGCCGCTTGTACTGCCACCGGTGGTGACGGGCTATCTGCTGCTTTTGACCTTCGGCACGCAAGGTCCGGTGGGCGGGCTTCTGGCCGAGGCAGGGGTGGTATTCGCGTTTCGCTGGACCGGCGCTGCGCTGGCGGCGGCGGTGATGGCCTTTCCGCTTATGGTACGGGCGATCCGGCTGTCGATTGAGGCGGTGGATCCGCGCCTGGAAGAGGCGTCGGCCACGCTCGGGGCCCGGCCTCTCTGGGTGTTTCTGACAGTGACGCTGCCGATGGCCCTGCCGGGGATCGTGGCGGGTGCGATCCTCGCTTTTGCCAAGGCGATGGGCGAATTCGGCGCGACGATCACGTTTGTCTCCAACATCCCCGGTGAGACGCGCACCATTCCTTCGGCGATCTATGCCTTTCTGCAGGTGCCGGGCGGTGAGGGATCGGCGATGAAGCTGGTGCTGATCTCGGTTGCCGTCGCCATGGGCGCGCTGCTGATCTCGGAGGCGGTGGCAAGCCGTGTCGCGGCCCGGGTGGGGGGGCGCTGATGCTGGAGGTGCGATTGACCCACACGCTCGGTGCGCTGCGGCTCGATGTGGCGTTCGAGGCCCCGAAGGGCGTGACGGTGCTCTTCGGCCGGTCGGGTTCCGGCAAGACCACCATCGTCAACGCCGTGGCGGGGCTGCTCCGGCCGGGTACTGCCCGTATCGCCATCGGTGAGCGTGTGCTCTGCGACACGGCACAGCGCCTGCATCTGCCGCCGCATCGGCGCAGGCTGGGCTATATCTTTCAGGAAGGGCGGCTTTTCCCGCATCTGAGCGTGCGGCAGAACCTCCGTTACGGGCAATGGTTCGCGCCGCGCGATGCCCGCGCCGAGGATATGGCCCGCGTGGTCGAGATGCTGGGTATCGGTGATCTTCTATCACGACGCCCCGGCGCGCTGTCGGGGGGCGAGAAACAGCGCGTGGCCATCGGTCGCGCGCTTCTGTCGGCACCGCGCGCGATCCTTGCGGATGAGCCTTTGGCCTCGCTCGATGAGGCGCGCAAGGCCGAGATCCTGCCCTATCTGGAGCGGCTGCGCGACGAGGTGGATATTCCGATCCTCTATGTCAGCCATTCGGCCTCCGAGGTGGCGCGGCTGGCGACGACGGTCGTGGCGCTCGATGCGGGCCGCGTGGTGGCGCAGGGCCGCGCCGAGGAGGTGCTGGGCGATCCCGCGATCACGCCCCTTGGTGCGCGCGAGGCGGGGGCCGTGCTGGCGGCACGCGTGATACGGCATCACGATGACGGGTTATCGGAGCTCGATGCCGGTGGCGCGGCCCTGTGGTTGCCGCGCGTGGACCGGGCGGAAGGGGCCGAGTTGCGTGTGCGCATCGCCGCGCATGATGTGATCGTGGCGCGCGGGCGGCCTGAGGGGTTGTCTGCGCTGAACGTGCTGCCGGGTATAGTTCAGGCGGTTCGCGAAGGCGCGGGACCGGGGGCCATCGTGGCGGTGGACACGAAAGCAGGTCGCGTGCTGGCCCGGATCACCCGGCGCGCGGCGGCGGAGCTCGCCCTTGCGCCCGGTGCCGAGGTGCATGTCGTCGTCAAGGCGGTGTCGGTCGCGCAGGCGGATGTGGGGGCTGCAGGGTAGGGGAGGTCGGCATGGGGCGACGTTGGAGCGATCCGTGCATCGGTAGCCAAGGGGCCGCGTCTCGCGCAGATGCCTCAATCGAATGACGGCTTGCCGCCAGATCATGCCTCTGCCTTTTTCTCCCATTTTCCAGAGGCTTCGGACCAGTATTGCGCCGAACAGCCCGCTGCTGTCAGGGCTTTCCACTGGCTTCGCGCGACGGTGACTGCGTCGGTATCATTGCCATCGAAGAGGATGCAGACCCGCTCCAGCGTTTGCACCTCGTCCGGGGCCACCTCGGCCCCGTCCACCGCCATCACGCATACGGCCCCGTTGGGGCGGTCCGCACCGGTGGTCAGCAGTACGGGTTGGTCGGCGTCATGCGGTCCGCCCGCCAGACCGTGCGGCAGAAAGCCGTCCTCGGGGCCCAACCACAGCTTTTGATCGAGCCAATCCAGCCGCGCGGGATCACGCCCGCGCACCGCCACGTGCCAGCCCGCCTGAAGCGCCTTGCCCAGAAGCAGGGGCAGGGTCACCTCGAGCGGGCGCTGCGTCAGGTGATAGAAATAGGCCGCGCCCATCAGTCGCTCTCAAGCATGTCCGCCACCAGCCGGTTGAGCGCCATCACCCCCCAGCCCGACGCGCCCTTGGGCCCGTAAGGCGTCTCGGCCTTCATGCTGGCGACGCCGGCGATGTCGAGATGCACCCAAGGCATGCCGTCCTGAATGAAGCGGTGCAGGAATTCGGCTGCCGTGATCGTGCCCGCAGGCCGCCCGCCGGAGTTCTTGATGTCGGCGATCTGGCTTTTCATCATGTCCGCATAGGCCTTGCCGAGGGGCAGACGCCACGCGCCTTCGCCTTCGGATTTCGCGGATTTGAGGAAGGCGTCGCAGAGCGCGTCGTCATTGCTCAGCACGGCGGCGTTCTCATGGCCGAGCGCCACGATGCAGGCCCCGGTGAGCGTGGCAAGGTCGATCACGCCGCGCGGTTTGTAGGTTTCCTGCGCATACCACAGCACATCGGCCAGCAGCAGGCGGCCTTCGGCGTCGGTGTTGATCACCTCGATGGTGTCGCCCTTCATCGACGTCACCACGTCGCCGGGGCGTGTCGCGCGGTCCGAGGGCATGTTCTCGACCAGACCGACGAGGCCCACCACGTTGGCCTTGGCCTTGCGCCGCGCCAGCGTGCGCATGACGCCCGCCACCACGCCCGCGCCGCCCATGTCCATGGTCATATCCTCCATGCCCTGCGCGGGTTTGAGGCTGATGCCGCCGGTGTCGAACACCACGCCCTTGCCGACGAGCGCAAGAGGGGCCTCGCCCTTGGGCCCGCCCTGCCATTCCATGACGGCCAGCTTGGTCGGGCTGATGCTGCCATGCCCGACCGACAGCAATGCGCCCATGCCGAGTTGTTCCATGTCCTTTTCCTCAAGCACGGTGATCTTGAGGCCAAGGTCTTTCATCGCGGCGATGCGGTCGGCGAATTCAGTGGTGGTGAGGTGATTGGCGGGTTCGCTCACCAGATCGCGGGTGAAGAACACGCCCTCGGCCACGGCGAGCGCCGGGGTGGCGTCGGCTTCGACCTCTTCGGGCTTGGCGACCATCACGGTGATCGGCCCGACCTCGGTCTTGTCGCCTGTCTTGTGATCGGTGAAGCGGTAGGCCCGCAGCACGGCCCCCAGAACCACCTCGACCGGACGCTTGAGCGCGCCCCCCAAAAGGGTCAGCGCCTTGTCGCCTTTGGCCCGGCCAAGCGCCACGCCGGCGCGGCGGCTTTCCTCGACGCTGGCGTTGCGCGGCAGCACGACGATGTCGAGCGCCTCGGCGGCCAGCCCCACGGGCCAGGCCAGCGTCACGATATCGCCGGGCTTTTTCTTTTCCAGCGTGCCGCTGTCGATGATACGCGCAAGAGTGCCCTTGGTCAGACGGTTCACCCGCCGCGCGGCCTGATCGAGCTTGCCGTCGGGGGTGACGCAAACCGCAACACGGCCCTCGGCAGTGGCGACGGCATCGAGGTCGATCTCGGTGAAGGCAACGGAAACGGGGGTGGTCATCGAAGGGCTCCTCTCTCACTTGGTTGTCCCAGACCTAACGCGGCTTGTCGCCGAAGGCCAGTTAGCAGTTTTCCCTCGCAATCAATTCCGCTAGGTTGCCGTGCAAGTCTGCTGCCGTGGGGGAAAAGAGTGACCAGATTCGACAGATACATGCTGTCGCAATTCATGGTTTTGTTCGGTTTCTTTGCGCTCGTTCTCGTGTCCATCTTCTGGATCAACAAGGCGGTGCGCATGTTCGACCGGCTGATCGGGGATGGCCAGCCCGCTTGGGTTTTTCTGGAGTTCACGGCGCTCACGCTGCCGGGGGTGATCGGTGTCGTTCTGCCGATCGCGGCCTTTGCGGCAGCGGTCTACGTGGTGCACAGGCTGTCGGCGGAAAGCGAGCTTACGGTGATGCAGGCCATGGGCTATTCGCCGCTGCGCCTGATCCGGCCGGTGCTGGTGTTCGGCGTAATCATCGCGCTGATGATGTCGATTCTGGCACATGTGCTGATCCCCAACAGCTTGAGCCAGCTGCGCCTGCGGCAGGACGAGGTGTCGCGCAATATCTCGGCCAAGCTGTTGACCGAGGGCGAATTCCTGCATCCCGCCCCCGGCATCACGTTCTACATTCGCGAGATCACGCCCGAGGGCGAATTGCGCGACGTGTTCCTGTCGGACCGGCGCGATCCCGAGAGCGCGGTCACCTATACCTCGTCGCGCGCCTATCTGGTGCAGGAGGCGGGCGGCACGCGGTTGGTAATGGTGGCAGGTCTGGCACAGAACATCCGGCGCGCGGGCAATCGCCTGTTTACCACGCATTTCGATGATTTCTCTTATGATATCAGCGCGCTGGTCAGCAATGACGCGATCAATCTCAACAAGGTCGCCTTTGCCTCGACCCTCGACATGCTGCGCGCGCCCGAGGCGGTCGCAGAGCGCACGGGCACCGAGATGGGGCTGGTCATGTCCGAACTGCATGGCCGGTTAACCGATGCGTTGATGTGCATTGTGGCGGCGCTCGTGGGGTTCTGCACGCTGCTGGTCGGCGGCTACAGCCGGTTCGGCGTGTGGCGGCAGGTGCTTACCGCCTTTGGCCTTCTCGTCACGATAAAAATCGTCGAAAGCGCCGTCGTCGCCCCGGTGTTGGTCAATGCCGCGCTCTGGCCCCTGCTGTATCTGCCGATCCTTCTTGGCGGCACGGTCTCGATCGGTATGCTGGGGCTGGCGGTTTATCCCGGGGTCCTGCGGCGGCTCACGGGACGGATGCGGCCTCGTGCGACGGGGGCCGGGGCATGATCCTACAACTCTATTTTGCGCGCCGTTTCCTGGCCAGCTTTCTGGGTGTGGCGCTGTCGCTCGCGGCATTGATCGCGCTGATCGAACTGATGGATGGGCTGAGCGACATGCCGGATCGACCGTTCTCGGACGTGCTCGGGGTCGTGCTGCTCAAGATGCCATGGGCCAATTACGAGATACTGCCGCTGGTTGTGATCCTCGCCTCGACCGCCCTGTTCCTGCGCCTGTCGCGCTCGTCTGAACTGGTGGTGCTGCGCGCCTCGGGGCGCTCTGCGTTGCGGGGATTGCTGGCACCGGCCTGTGTGGCGCTGATGATCGGGCTGTTCTGGTTGTCGATCGGCAATCCCATCGTCGCTGCCACGTCCAAGCGCGAGCACGACCTGTCGAACTCTTACCAGGGATCGGAAACCGCAGCACTCGCAATCTCGTCCGAGGGGTTGTGGCTGCGCCAGGGCGGGCCCGAGGGGCAGACCGTGATCTTCGCCCTGCGCGCCAGTTCCGATCTGGGCACGCTCTACGAGCCGAATTTTCTGGATTTCGACCGCGACGGCATGCCTGTCAGGCGGATCAACGCGGGCGCGGCGCAGCTTCGGGACGGGGAATGGTTCCTGCGGGATGCCAAGATCTGGGACCTGTCCGGCGGCGGCAATCCCGAGGCCGAGGCGACGCGCGCCGTGACGCTGACCATTCCGTCCGACCTGACGCAGGACCGCATCGTCGACAGTTTCGGCAAGCCGCGTTACATCCCGATCTGGGACTTGCCCGATTTCATCGCCGAGCTGGAGGAGGCGGGCTTTTCTGCGCGCCGATACGCGGTCTGGTTTCACAGCGAAATGGCGCAACCGGTCTTTCTGGTGGCGCTGGTTCTGATGTCGGCGGCCTTTACCATGCGCCATGCGCGGGGGGCCAATATGGGGGTGATGGTGCTGGCGGCGGTGCTTGCGGGCTTTGGCCTGCACTATATCCGCAATTTTGCGCATATCCTGGGTGAGAATGGTCAAATCCCCATTCTTCTGGCCGCGTGGGCCCCACCGTTGGCGGCGATGTTCCTGGCACTTGGCATTCTCTTGCATCTGGAGGACGGATGAGCAGGTTTGCCGGTCTTATCGCGGCGCTGATGATCTGGTCGGGCGCGGTTGTGGCGCAGGACGCACCGCCCGATCCGGCAATGCTGATCGCCGATGATGTGCAACTCACGGCCGATGAGCAATTGATTGCCACCGGCAATGTCGAGGCCTTGTACGAGGGCCGCCGTCTGACCGCGCAGCAGATCACCTATGACCGGGTCACAGATCAGTTGCGCATCGTCGGGCCGATGACCCTGACCGAGGCGCAGAACACGGTGGTCGTGGCCGATAGCGGCGCGCTCGACCGGGAACTGACAAATGGCATCCTGCGCGGCGCGCGGATTGTCATGCAGGATCAGCTGCAACTCTCGGCCAATCAGATGCGGCGCACCGATGCGCGGTTCAATCAGCTCTACAAGGCGTCCGTCACCTCTTGCCGGGTCTGCGAAAGCGGGCGTCCGCCGCTCTGGCAGATCAGGGCCGAGCGCATGATCCACGATCAACAGGAACGGCAGCTTTACTTCCAGAATGCGCAGCTTCGGGTTCTGGGCACCCCGGTGTTCTACCTGCCGCGCCTGCGCATGCCCGATCCGACGCTCGAGCGCGCGACTGGGTTTCTGAGCCCCGAACTCGTGACCTCATCGCTCCTTGGTACAGGGGTGCGCGCGCCGTATTTCATTCGCATCGACGATCACCGGGACCTGACAGTCGCGCCGTTTCTGGCCACGGATTCGCGACGGCTCGAACTGCGCTACCGTCAGGCCTTTCGCCGGGGCGAGATCGAATTCAACGGGGCGATCTCGGATGACGATTTCAGTGCAGAGGACACGCGCGGGTATCTCTTTGGCCAGGGGCGGTTCGAGTTGCCGCAAGATTTCATTCTGCGCTTCAATATAGAACTGACCAGCGACGACACCTTCCTTCTTGACCACGATTTCTCTGACAAGGACCGGCTTCAGAACGAGTTGTCCGTCGAGCGCGCCCGGCGGGACGAGTTCATTCGCGGGGCGATCACGCATTTCAATTCCCTGCGCGTCGGCGAAAGCAACGCAACTCTGCCGTCGCGCGTTGGAAATGTCGAATACGAGCGCCGGTTCTTTCCATCGCGTCTCGGTGGCGAAGTGCGGTTTTCCGCCGTCGCCCATGGTCATGCGCGCAGATCGGATCTGGTGACTGACGGTCCTGATCAGGATCGCTTTGCCGATGGTCGGGATGTGTCGCGGTTTACCACCAGCCTCGACTGGCGGCGCAACTGGGTCCTTCCTGCGGGTCTGTTGGCCAATGTCGAGACCGGGCTGACACTCGATCATTTCGAAATTTCTCAGATCGGCACGACGGCAGACGATCAGGCCACCGAACTCACTCCGAGTGCGGCGTTCCGGCTGCGCTGGCCGTTTATGAAAACTGCCGTCTCTGGGGTCACGCATGTCATAGAGCCGGTGGTGCAACTGGCCTGGTCGGGCGGGTCGAACCCGGATATTCCACAGGATGAGAGCACCGCCATCGAGTTTGATGAGGGCAATCTCTTCAACATCTCGCGGTTCAACGCGCCGGATCGGCGTGAGCGTGGCTATAGCGGTGCCTATGGCATCAGCTATGCGCGCTTTGATCCCAGTGGTTGGGAAGGGCGGTTGGCGGTCGGGCAGGTGATCCGTGATGAGCGCCTGCGAGAATCCACCGGTACGCCCACCTTTACCAAGTCTTCGGGCCTGCGCGATCAGACCTCAGATCTGCTTGTCGCCGGGCAGTATCGCAATGCCACTGGTCTTACGGTGACGGCGCGCGGTCTTTTTGACGAAATTTTCGATGCGACCAAGGCCGAGGCACGCGCAAGTTGGCAGAACGACCGGACCAATATCGGGGCAACATATATCTGGCTTGCCGAGGACCCGCGCGAGGGGCGCAATTCAACCGTTGCCGAATGGGCCATCGAGGGCAACTACCGTTTTGCCCGCCACTGGACGGCCAGCGCTGAATGGCGCTATGACGCGAGCACGGATCGCAGCGTCCGGGCCGGGGCGGGACTGACATATACCAACGAATGTGTCGATATCACGCTTTCCGTCTCGCGCCGCTTCACCTCATCGACTATCCTTGAACCCGAGACCAACATCGGTTTTACCGTGGCACTACGGGGTTTTTCCGCCGCGACCCAGGACAAGAGCTTTACTCGGACATGCAGGAACTGATCAGAATGACACCCAGCCTTCGCCGCATACCGGCCCTCGTGGCCTCTCTTCTTCTCGCGGCCCTGATGGGCGCGGCGCTGCCATCGGGCCCGGCTCTGGCGCAAAACCTGTTCGCGCCGGTCATCTTCGTCAATGATCAGGCGATTACCCGCTACGAGATCCAGCAGCGCGCACGCATGCTGACCCTGTTTCGCGCGCCCGGCGATCCGCAGCAACTGGCCCGTGAGCAATTGATCGAGGAACGGATCAAGCTCGACGCCGCCACCGGGGCAGGGCTCACCCTCGACGACGACGCGGTGCGCTCCGGCATGGCGGAATTCGCAACGCGCGCCAACATGGATGCCGAGCAAATGATTACCGCCCTCGGGCAATCGGGGGTCTCCGAGGAATCGTTTCGCGAGTTCGTGCGCGCGGGTATCACCTGGCGCGAGTTCACCCGCGCACGCTTTGCCTCGCGGGTCTCTGTCAGCGAGGACGATCTGGAGCGCGCGACGCGGACGCTGACCGGTGGTTCTTCGGTGCGGGTGCTGCTGTCCGAGATCATTCTGCCGATCAGCAGCATTGAACAGGCCGAGGCGCAGCAAAGTCTTGCCGCGCGCATCGCCACTGCGGATACCGAGGGCGCGTTCGCGGCCTTCGCCCGGCAGCATTCCGCCGCAGGCTCTGCAGGGCGCGGCGGGCGCATGAACTGGACACAGGTTTCGGATCTGCCACCGGCCCTGCGCCGGATCGTGCTTGGGCTTGCCCCCGGAGAAGTCTCCGACCCGCTGCCCATCGAAGGCGCGCTCGCGCTGTTCTTCATGCGCGACATCGAAGAGACATCCGTGTCGCCCCGAGAGTTCTCGGCCATTGAATACGCCGCCTACTACATCCCGGGCGGGCGCAGCGAAGAGGCGTTGCAACGCGCGGCCCGTGTGCGCGCCGAGGTCGATACATGCGATGACCTCTACGGTGTGGCCCAAGGCCAGCCGCCCGAGGTTCTGGAACGCGGCGCAAAGGCCCCCGAAGAGATCCCCGCCGACATCGCCTCGGAACTGGCCCGGCTCGATCCCGGCGAAAGTTCAGCCAATGTCACGCGCTCCAATGGGCAGACGCTGGTCTTTCTGATGCTTTGTGGTCGCACGCCCAAGCTGGATGGTGAGCAGCCCACGGTCGAGGATCTGTCGAACTTCATCCGCAACCAGCGGATCGAGTCTTTTGCCAACGGCTTTCTGGAGCAGCTGCGCGCCGAGGCGCGGATCGTCGAGCAGTGAGCGCCCCGGTCGCGCTGACCTGTGGCGAGCCGTCGGGTATCGGCCCAGAGATAGCCGCCGCCGCCTGGGGCGCGTTGCGCGGAGATTTGCCGTTTTTCCTGATCGGTGATCCTGCGCATCTGCCCGCAGAGACGCCGCATGTGGTGATCGACCACCCCGCCGAGGCGCGGGCGGCCTGCGCTCAGGCCCTGCCTGTGCTGCGCCATGCCTTTGACGGGGTGCGTAGCCCCGGCACGCCGAACCCCGCGCAGGCCCAAGCCGTGATCGACGTGATCGCGCGCGGCGTCGATCTGGTGCAGGCGGGCGAGGCGCTTGCGCTTTGCACTGCGCCCATTCACAAGCAGGCCTTGCAAGAGGGGGCGGGGTTCGCTTTTCCCGGCCACACCGAATACCTCGCGCATCTGGCAGGGGTCGGGCGCGTGGTGATGATGCTCGCCTCGGATCAGCTGCGTGTCGTGCCCGCCACCATCCATATGCCGATCAAGGATGTGCCGCAGGCCCTGACCGCCGACCTGCTGGAGCAGACGATCCTCATCACCCATGCTGCCCTGATCCGTAATTTCGGTTTGACCGCGCCGCGACTTGCGGTGGCCGGGCTAAACCCGCATGCGGGTGAGGGCGGTCGCATGGGGCGGGAGGAGATCGAGGTGATCGCCCCTGTGCTGGAGCGGTTGCGCGGCGAGGGGTTCGATCTGCGCGGGCCGCTGTCGGGCGACACGATGTTCCATGCGGCGGCGCGTGCGGGCTATGATGCGGCCATCGCCATGTATCACGATCAGGCGCTCATTCCGATCAAGACGCTCGATTTCGACCGGGGCGTGAATGTCACGCTCGGGCTGCCGTTCATCCGCACCTCGCCGGATCATGGCACGGCACTCGACATCGCGGGGCAGGGGATGGCCAATCCGACCTCGCTCATCGAAGCGCTGCGCATGGCGCAGGCCATGGGCCGGGCACGTCACGGATGAGTGGACTCGACAGCCTGCCGCCGCTGGCGCGCGTGATCGCGGCGCATGGCCTGTCGGCGCGCAAGTCTCTGGGGCAGAATTTTTTGCTGGATCTGAACCTGACCTCCAAGATCGCACGTCAGGCGGGCGATCTTTCGGGCTGCGATGTACTCGAAATCGGGCCCGGCCCCGGTGGGCTCACTCGGGGCCTGTTGCTGGAAGGTGCCCGCCGGGTGCTCGCCATCGAAAAGGACACGCGTTGCCTGCCTGCGCTGAACGAGATCGCCGAGGTCGCAGACGGTCGTCTGGAGGTGATCAACGGCGATGCGCTCGACATCGACCCGCTGGCGCATCTGACGCCACCGATCCGGGTGGTGGCGAACCTGCCTTACAACGTCGGCACCGAGTTATTGATTCGCTGGCTTACGCCGCGTGACTGGCCGCCGTTCTGGCAATCTCTGACGCTGATGTTCCAGCGCGAGGTGGCGGAGCGGATCGTGGCGGTGCCCGGATCGAAAGCCTACGGGCGGCTGGCCCTTCTGGCCGGGTGGCGCGCGACGCCGCGCATTGTCATGCATTTGCCGCCCGGGGCCTTCACCCCGCCGCCCAAGGTGTCGAGCGCGGTGGTGCATCTGACGGCCTTGGCTGAGCCGCGCTATCCGGCGGATCCGAAGATCCTCGAACAGGTCGTTGCGCGCGCCTTCAACCAACGGCGCAAGATGCTGCGCGCGGCGCTCAAGGGTGCGGCACCGGATATAGAGGATCGGTTGCTGGCTGCTGGTATCCAACCCACCGACCGCGCCGAGACGGTCGACCTCGAACGGTTCTGCGCCCTTGCCCGGCGTATGCCGGGCGGGTCCGAGGCGTGAGGGTGGTGGGCTTTCTGTTCTGGAGCGGACCTTTCTTACCGCCAGAAGGTGCCGCGTGATCGCAGGGCCGTGGACTGGCGATGCGACGGTCGTGGCGGGCGCTTTATGCCAGCCAAGTCATCCTGTACTCAACACGTTGCGCGCCCTATCATATCGCCAGGCCGCGGGACGGCCCGGCGATCGCGCGGCACCTTCGGTGCGTATCGCGCGGGTGCGGCATTGGCAGTACCAAGCCAATTATCCCGGCACCCTCCGACACTCTTACCGCGTCAGGACGAGTTTGCCCCCGGTGATCTCGATGCTGGAAAACCGCTGCAAGTAGCTCATCCCCAAAAGCGAGCCGCTCATCTCGCCCTCGTTTACCACCGCGCGGACACCCTCGTGCCGGACCGGCCCAACCTCGACGCTTTTCAGCCTGACCGGCGCGGTGCGCACCTCGCCGTTGGCCGTATAGGCCCGCCCCAGATAGGCAAGGCGCCCGGTGTCGATGCCGATCCGCTCCGCATCGCTCTGGCCCAGCACGATCTGGCTCGCGCCGGTATCGACGACAAATCGGATCGGCTCGCCGTTCACCTGCGCCGTCAGGTAGTAATGCCCGTCCTGCGCGCGCGGCAGTTCGATACGGTCCTCTGACACCACGCTCTGCATCGGGCGCACGGTCTGGCGGATGTCGTCCCAAAGCCCGACCACCGCGATGGCCCCGACAAAAATCAACACCCAGATCAGCGCCTGCTGCATCAGCTTGCCGATGGAATCGCGGTTTTGCACCACGAACCACAGCACCAGCACCGAGCCGAGGATCACCAGATAGGTCAGATGTGCGAAATCGATCTGTTGCATGATCCCGATATAGGCGCTCAACCCGTCAGACCAAAGCCGCGCAACCCGTCGAGCACGAATTGTACCGCGAGGGCCGCCAGAAGCATGCCCAGAAGGCGCGTGACTACGTTGATCCCGACCTTGCCAAGCGCGCGTTCCAGCAGGCTGCCCATCAGGAACATCACGAAGACCAGTGCCACAACCGACAGCATCACAGCTATCACCATGGCCAGCCCCTCGGCCCCGGGTTTCTGCCCTGCCAGAAGGATCACCGAGGCGATGGAGCCGGGCCCGGCGATGAGGGGAATCGCCAGCGGAAAGATCGACGGATCGTCGCCCTCATCCTCTTCGGCGGCATCCGCCTGACCCTTGCGCCGCTGCCCGCGCCGTTCGAACAGCATGTCGAGCGCGGTGAGGAACAGCAGCATCCCCCCGGCGATGCGAAAGGCGGGCATGGAAATGCCGATGAAGCCCAGCACCGCCTCGCCGAAGGCCGCAAAGACAATGAGCAACAGCGCCGAGGTGATGCAGGCACGGATCGCGATGGCGCGGCGGCGGGCGTTGCCCATGCCTTGCGTCAGAGCCACGAAGAGCGGCGTCATGCCGATCGGGTCGATGATCACGAAGAGCGTGACGAAGGCGGTGATCAGGAATGCGGTATCCATGGCAGGAGCCTATCGCGGTTTTGCGCGGTGCACCATGGCGCGCAATGTGGTTATACACGCGAAAAAAGTTTCCCCGATCTACTGACTTCGACCCGATGGTCGCTATGTCATTCGCCAAGGCAGGGCGCGCATCCTGACGCCCGCTGCGGGTGGCAGCTTGTCTTGCGATAGCAGGAGGTCGCGGTAGCGACGCGGATGCTCGTGAAAAGAGGCGATTGAAAGATGAAGTCCACAGGCAGGACGTGCACATGAACGCAAATTCCTACATGACTTGGGCGCTCTTCGGGGCCGCCGGTGGCGCTGGCTTTGGCCTCTTTGCCGTTCCCTTGATCTACATCCTGATCAATTTGTTCGACGGTGGTGTCACATTTGGTGAAACCGTTCGCTTTGCCGTTGCCAACGGTGCCGTTTGGGGCGTGTTGGGTCTTTTGGCGGGTGTTTTCTTCTGGGTGATCTACATGATTCAGAGGCCACCGAGGGAGGACTGACCACGGCCACGGAGAAGGGGCCAACATATGCGAGGCATGTGTTTGAAACTGAACCTGTTCCCGAGGCGAGGCGGCTTTTAGCGTTCAGCCTCTTCTAGCCGCTCGAGCGCCTCCATCCAGAGGCGTTCTGCGAGGGCCAGACCATCTTCGATCTCGGCATATTTCTTTTGCCATTCGGTCACGCCGTGCACGTCGTCATAGATTGCGGGATCGGCCAGTTTCTTGGCCACCCTGCCTTCCATTTCCGTCAGTTTTTCAACGCGTTGCTCGCACTTCTTCACCTCCTGCCGCAGTCTCAGGACGGCGTCGCGCGAGGGGCGTTTGGGCTTTTCGATCTTGGGTTTGGGAGCGGGTTTTGCGCTATCCGTACCCGAGAGCAGCATGGCCCGATAGCTGTCAAGGTCACCCTCATAAGGGCGCACCTCGCCCTTGTTCACCAGCCAAAGCCGGTCCGCCACGAGGCTGAGCAGATGCATGTCATGGCTGACCAGGATGATTGCGCCGGAATAGGCGGTGAGCGCCTCGACCAGCGCCTCGCGGCTTTCTATGTCAAGGTGGTTTGTGGGCTCATCAAGGATCAGCATATGCGGCGCGTCGAGCGTGGCGAGCATGAGGCTGAGCCGCGCCTTTTGTCCGCCCGAAAGCTGACCGACCGTTGTCTCCGCCTGCTCGGCGCCGATGCCGAAGCCGCCAAGCCGCGCGCGCAGGCGGGCGGGTGTTTCGGTGGGGCGCAGGCGGCGGATATGGTCGATGGGGGTCTCGTCGATGTGCAACTCGTCCACCTGATGCTGCGCGAAATAGCCGACGCGCAGCTTGGAGGCCTTGTGAACTTGCCCCTCTATCAGTTGAAGTTTGTCCGACAATAGCTTGGAAAGAGTAGATTTTCCCTCGCCATTTCGCCCCAGGAGCGCGATCCGGTCGTCCTGGTCGATCCTCAGGTTGAGCCGACGCAGAACCGGGACACCATCATAACCGACCGAACCGCTCTCGATCCGCAGGATAGGTGGCGAGAGTTCTTCGGGCGTGGGGAAGGTAAAGCGTTTGAGTGCAGCTTCTTGCGGCGTCGTGATCGGTTTGAGCTTGGCGATCATCTTGAGGCGCGATTGCGCCTGCACGGCCTTGCTCGCCTTGGCGCGGAAGCGATCGACAAAGCTCTGGAGATGCGCGCGCCGCGCATCCTGCTTCTTGGCCTCGGAGGCGGCGACGGCGAGACGGGCGGCACGCGTTTCCGCAAATGTCTCGTAACCGCCTTGATAAAGCGTGAGTTTCTTGGCCTCGAGATGCAGGATCGACCCCACGGCGCGGTTGAGCAGGCCACGATCATGGCTGACGATCAGCACCGTATGAGGATAGCGCGCGAGATAGGTTTCCAGCCAAAGTGCGCCTTCGAGGTCGAGATAGTTGGTCGGCTCGTCGAGCAGCAAGAGGTCGGGCGTAGAGAAGAGCACACCTGCAAGCGCCACGCGCATGCGCCAACCGCCCGAGAAGGCGGAGCAGGGCATCAGCTGTTGGTCGTCGTCGAAGCCCAAGCCCTTTAGGATGCTCGCGGCGCGCGCCTCGGCGCTCCACGCGTCGATATCGGCGAGCCGCATCTGAATCTCGGCGATCCGTGCGCCATCACTGGAGAGGTCGGATTCTGCCATGAGTTCAGTGCGTTCCGTGTCATAGCTCAACACGGTTTGCAACAGAGAGACATCGTTGCCGGGCACCTCTTGCGCGACACCGCCGATGCGGGCGCGGGGTGGCAGGGTGATGCTCCCGCCTTCGAGTGCCAATTCGCCCCGAATGAGGCGAAAGAGCGTGGTCTTGCCGGTGCCGTTCCGCCCGACAATGCCGACCTTGTGGCCCTCGGGGATGGTGGCCGAGGCTTGCTCGATCAGGGTACGGCCTGCAACCGAATAGGTGATATCATCAATGCGCAACATGCCCCCCGCATGCCGCAAGCGCGCGTCGCCGTCAATCGCGGCTTTTCAAGCTGTGCCCCTCATGCTATCGGAGCCGCGATCGAACAAGGTCGGGCAAGGGGCCGGACCAGTGATTTTAACTGAAAAGAGGCTGAAATGGCTGTTGAACGCACGCTGAGCATCATCAAACCCGACGCGACCAAGCGCAACCTGACCGGCAAGATAAATGCCAAGTTCGAGGATGCCGGGCTGCGCATCATCGCGCAAAAGCGCATTCAGCTGACCCCGGCGCAGGCAGGTGTCTTTTACGAGGTCCACAAGGAACGCCCGTTCTACGGCGAGCTGTGCGATTTTATGGCGTCCGGACCGGTCGTGGTACAGGTTCTCGAGGGCGAAGGCGCGATTGCCAAGAACCGTGAAGTGATGGGCGCGACCAACCCTGCGGATGCGGCACCGGGCACGATCCGCGCGGAATTTGCGGAATCGGTTGGAGAAAACTCGGTCCACGGCTCGGATGCGCCGGAGACGGCGGCAGCCGAGATCGCCTATTACTTCTCGGGGCTCGAACTGGTCGGCTAAACCTCGGTCGATACTTTAAGAAAAGGCCGCGTCTTGATGGGATTGCGGCCTTTTTCGTGTCTATATGCTTGCGAAGTCGCGAAAGATCGGTTTCGGGTCCTGACGCGGTGGCCGGGGGTACGGGGCGGTTTTTGCGCCGCTCTTCGGGGATGTTGCCTGTGGCATCTGCCTGCTCCTTTTTATGGGACAGGGCCACCGGCGGGACCGGCCCCTGCCTGGGGTAATCCTTTCAGGAAACCAGGGTTGATGGGCATGGGCGTGGCGGAATTGTGGCGAAATCAAGGCGGCTTAGCCGGTCATGTCGTCCACCACCGTGACGCCCGCGCCGGTATAGCCGTCCATCGCGGCAAGAGCCGTGTTGAGGCCGGAAAGCCCGATGCGATGGGTCACGAGGCGCGCGGGGTCGAGCCTGCCTGCGGCGATCATATCGAAGAGGACGGCGAAGCGGTCCGCACCGATGCCGCGGGTGCCGTGCAGGGTGATCTGCCGTGAATAGACCAGATCGAGCAGCGGCAAATCGGGCGTGGCGTGGGGACCGAGCGGCATGCCGATCTGGACGTGACGCCCCATCTTTCGCAGGCTTTTCAGTGAGTTGTGGAAGGTCGCCGTGATCCCGAGCGCGTCGAGCGAGACATGCGCGCCGCCCTGGGTCATGTCGCGCACGGCGGTGCCAACGTCCGGCACGTCGCTTGCGTTCAGGGTGGCGTTGGCGCCGAGGCTGCGGGCGAGGGTCAGCGCCTCGTCATTGACGTCGACGGCCAGAACCTGCGCGCCGATGGCGGTCCCGATCATGATCGCCGAGAGGCCGACGCCGCCGCAGCCGTGCACGACAAGCCATTCACCCGGTTGGGTTTTTGCCCTGTCCACCACCGCGCGGAACGAGGTGGTGACGCGGCAGCCCATACCTGCGGCGGCGGCATAGTCCATGGCGTCGGGCAGGCGGACGAGGTTGAAATCGGCGCGCGGGATGGCGACGCGCTCGGCGAACGCGCCCCACTGGCTGAAGCCGATCACCTGCTGGTGGTCGCAGATGGTGGGCTCTCCGCCCCGGCAATCGGGGCAGGTGCCGCAGCCGAGGATGAACGGGGCGGTGACCCGGTCGCCCACGGCGAAGGCGTGGCATTCCGCCCCGGTCTCAAGGATTTCCCCCGCGAATTCGTGGCCCATGACATGCGGCAGGTCCACATCCGGGTCAGCCCCTTTCCACGCGTGATGGTCGGAGCGGCAGACGCCGCAGGCGTGCACGGCGACTATAGCGCCGTCGCGGGGGCAGGCGGGATCGGGGACGTCGGTGATGTCGGTGGGCGTGTTGTAGCGGGAAAGGAGGGCTGCGCGCATCGGGCACCTTTGGCTGGAGTTTGGCGGAGCCTAGGATGGGGTGCGCGTGGCGGCAAGGCCGGATCGGGGCCGCCGCAAGGTGCGAACAGCCCCGGTTTTCGATGGATCAGGCGACCATGCGCTCGACCACCTCGCCGAAGGACGAGGGTGTCGGCACGATGGTGACGCCGGCCTCGGAGAGGATCTCGACCTTTTCCTGCGCCGATTCGCCAAACGCGGAGACGATCGCCCCGGCATGGCCCATGCGCCGCCCCTTGGGGGCCGAGAGACCGGCGATATAGGCGGCGACCGGCTTGGTCATGTGATCACGGATATAGGCGGCGGCCTCGGCTTCTTGCGGGCCGCCGATCTCGCCGACCATGACAACGGCGTCGGTATCGGGATCATTCTCGAAAAGCTCGAGAATATCGCGGAAAGACGAGCCGTTGATCGGGTCGCCGCCGATGCCCACAGAGGTCGACACGCCGATGCCGCGATCCTTCATCTGGCTTGCGGCCTCATAGCCGAGGGTGCCGGAGCGCCCGACGATGCCGACGCGGCCTGGCGCGTAGATATGCGGCGGCATCAGACCGGCGAATGCCTGGCCGGGGGTGATGATCCCGGCGCAGTTGGGGCCGATGAGGCGCATTCGGCGCTCGGCCTTGTAGCGGCGCATGTAGCGTTTCACTTTGATCATGTCGCGCGCGGGGATGCCGTCGGCGATGCAGACGCAGGTGGTGATGCCGGCATCCGCTGCCTCCATGATGCTGTCGGCGGCAAAGGGGGGCGGCACGAAGCAGATCACGAGATCGGCCTCGGTTTCGGCCACGGCCCCTTTGACCGTGTTGAAGACGGGCAGGCCGTTGTGCTTGGTGCCGCCCTTGCCGGGGGTGACGCCGCCGACGACGTTGGTGCCGTGCTTGATCATGTCCTCGGCGTGAAAGCTGCCGATGCGGCCCGTCAGTCCGGTGACAAGGACGCGGCTGCTCTGATCTATGAGAATGGCCATCATGCGGCTCCTTTCGCGGAGTTGGATTTGATGTCGGACCAGGCTCGCACCACCAGATCGGCGGCGTCGGCGAGTGTTTCGGCAGTGTGGATCGGCAGGCCGCTTTCGGCGATCAGGCGCTTGCCCTCTTCGACATTGGTGCCCGAGAGGCGCACGACGAGGGGCATCGTCAGCTCCAGTTCCTTGACTGCGCGGATGACGCCTTCGGCGATCCAGTCGCAGCGGTTGATCCCGGCGAAGATGTTGACGAGGATCGCTTCGACATTGGGGTCGTTGAGAACCGCCTGAAACGACATCAGCACGCGGTCGGGGCTGGCCCCACCGCCCACGTCGAGGAAGTTCGCAGGTTCGCCGCCCGCCATCTTGATCATGTCGAGCGTGGCCATGGCTAGCCCTGCGCCGTTGACGATGCAGCCGATCTCGCCCTCGAGCCCGATATAGCTGAGGCCGCGATCGCTGGCGAACGTCTCGCGCGGGTCTTCCTGGCTCTTGTCGCGCAGTTCCGAAATTTCGGGGCGACGGAAGAGGGCGTTGTCGTCAAAGCTGACCTTGGCGTCGAGCGCCATGATTTCGCCCGAACCGGTGACGACGAGGGGGTTGATCTCGACCATGTTGGCGTCGGTTTCCTCCATCATCTTGTAGCAGCCGATGATGGTCTTGACCGCCTGCGGGATGAGGGCGGCATCGAGGCCCAGTGAAAAGGCGATCTCGCGGGCCTGAAAGCTTTGCATGCCGACCGCCGGATCGACCACGGAGCGGATGATCGACTCCGGTTCCTGCGAGGAAATTTCCTCGATCTCCATGCCGCCCTGACCGGAGGCGACGACGACGACGCGCTCTTCCTTGCGGTCCATCACGAAGCCCAGATAGATTTCCTGCGCGATGTCCGTGGCCTCTTCGACATACAGGCGGCTGACCATCTTGCCTTGGGGTCCGGTCTGATGGGTGACCAGCATCCGGCCCAGCATCCAGCTTGCGGCCTCGCTGATCTCTTTTTCGGATTTGCAGATCTTGACGCCGCCCGCCTTGCCGCGCGCGCCGGAGTGGATCTGCGCCTTGACCACCCATTTGTCGCCCGACAGTTCCGAGGCGCGATATACCGCCTGTTCGGGGCTGTAGGCGATGCCGCCGCGCGGCACCTGAACGCCGAAACGCTTGAGCATGTCCTTGGCCTGAAATTCATGGATATCCATTTGATGTTCCTCCCTTTATCCCTTGGCGGCTATGGCGTCGGCGACGCTGAGCACGTTGTTGGCCATCCGCTCTGATGCCGCGTCGATCATCTTGCCGTCGAGGCTGGCGGCCCCCTTGCCCTCGGCTGCGGCTTTCTTGAGTTCCTCCAGGATGCGGCGCGCGCGGGTCACCTCGGCGTCGGGGGGCGAGAAGACGTCGTTGGCCAGTGCGATCTGGCTGGGGTGGATGGCCCATTTTCCCTCGATCCCGAGGGCGGCGGCGCGTTTGGCGCTGAGCGTGTAGCCCTCGGGGTCGGAGAAATCGCCGAACGGACCGTCGATGGCGCGAAGCCCATAGGCGCGGCAGGCGACGGTCATGCGGCTGAGCGCAAAATGCCACTGATCACCGGGGTAGTCGGGGTTGAGCCCGCCGATCACCACGGTGCGCGCGCGGTTCGAGGCGGCGTAGTCGGCCACCCCGAAATGCAGCGCCTCGAGCCGACCTGGGGCGGCGGCGATCGCCTCGACATTGGCCATGCCGAGCGCGGTCTCGATCAGCGCCTCAAGCCCGATCTGGTGCGTGAAGCCCATGGCCTCCTCGATCTGGCTGACCATGGTTTCCACGGTATAGAGATCGGCGGGCACGCCCACCTTGGGGACAAGGATGGTGTCGAGGTGCTGGCCCGCCTGTTCGACGATCTCGACCACGTCGCGATACATGTAATGGGTGTCGAGCCCGTTGATGCGGATCGAGATGGTCTTGCCCTTGGCCTTCCAGTCGATGTCATTGAGGGCCTGAATGATGTTGGCGCGGGCCTGAATCTTGTCGGGCGGGGCGACGGCATCTTCAAGGTCGAAGAAGATGTAATCGACATCCGAGTCCGCCGCTTTTTCGATCATCGTCGGATTGGAGCCGGGCACGGCGAGTTCCGAGCGTTGCAGGCGTTGCTTTTTCAGCGGGTGCAGGGTGTAGCTCATTGTGTGATCCTTTTACGCGGCGCGGATGGCAGTGCGGGCCTGCACCGGGGGGGTGGTCTGGCGAAACGCCTCTTGGGCGGCGGCCACGCCCTGACCGGGGGTGATGGCCGCGCCTGCATCGCAGAGAGCCATTTCAGCCGCCGACAGCGCGCCGCAGAGCATCACCGGATTGAGTGACCCGAGGTGGCCGATGCGGAAGGCGCGACCGGCGAGTTTTGCGAGGCCGGAACCGAGCGAGGTCTGGTATTTGTGATACGCCGTCTCGATCACCGTGCGGGCGTCGATGCCGTCCGGGGCGTAGATCGCGGACACGGTGTCAGAGTGCCATTCGGGGCCGTCGGCCACGAGGCGGCAGCCCTGCCATTCGGCGACGGCAGCACGCACGCCCGAGGCGAGGCGGTGGTGGCGGTCCCATACGCTTTCGATCCCGGCGTCGAGCAGCATGTCGAGCGAGACGCGCAGGCCGCGCAGCAGTTGGGTGGGCGGCGTGTAGGGGAAATAGCCGGTGTCGTTCAGGCGGATCATGTCGGCGAAGCTGAAATAGCAGCGCGGCATATTGGCGCGCTCATGGGCTGCGAGAGCCTTTTCACTCACTGCGAGCAAGCCAAGCCCGGCAGGAAGCATGAAGCCCTTTTGCGACCCTGCGACGGCAAGATCGACGCCCCAGTCCTCCATCTCGAACTCGATCGAGCCGATGGAACTGACGCCATCGACGAAGAGCAGCGCGGGGTGATCGGTGGCGTCGAGCGCGGCACGGATGGCGGCGATATTGGAGGTGACACCCGTGGCGGTCTCGTTATGGGTGGCGAACACTGCCTTGATCGTGTGGCCCTTGTCGGCGGCGAGGCGGGCGGCATAATCCTCGACCGGCACACCCTTGCCCCAGTCGACATCGATCACGTCCGCATGAAGGCTGAGCCGCTCGGCCATATCGACCCAAAGCATTGAAAACTGGCCGAAACGGGACATCAGCACGCGGTCGCCGGTGTTGAGCGTGTTGGTGATCGCGGACTCCCACGCGCCGGTGCCGGAGCCGGGGAAGACGAAGACGCGCCCGGTCTCGGTGCGGAACACCTTTTTCAGATCCGCCAGCAGCGGCGATACGAAATCACCGAAATCGGGGGCGCGCATGTCCTCCATCGGTACGTTCATCGCGCGACGCACCTCCTCGGGGATATTGGTGGGGCCGGGGATGAATAGATGGGTGTTGCCGTTCATGGGGTCCTCCTCTCAGGTTGCCCCCTTTATTGCTGTCGCATGTCCGCCCGGTAATGCCCGCGCGCATGGGAAAGCGCGGCCATGCGGGGGGCGTTGTGCCCCTGCGGGTAGGGGTGCCCTACCCGGTGGGGCAGCCCCGGCATGCGGTTGCATGCTGAAAAATTGTTTGATTTCAGAGTGTTCATTGGTCTTACTTGATCCCTACGGAGGAGGAGACCGTGCGAGACATGACGGAAGCGACCGCTCAGGACGCGGAACAGGGTGTGCCCGAGGTGATCGTGGCCGACCGGCAATTGATTGTCTGTCAGGGATTGGGGTCGCTCGTGGCACAGATGGCGCAGGTGCGGCTTGGCTCTTTCGCGACTGATCTGGCGAGCCTGCGAAAAGCCCTGGGCGCGCGCCACGGTCCTGCCATCGTGGTGTTAGGCGTGCGGCTTGCAGATGCCGATCTGGGCCGGGTTCTGGAGACGCTGCGTCGCGATCATCCGCGCGTGATGGTGGTGGTGGTGGCCGAGGAGAGCGAGTTCGCCTTTATCCGCACGGCAGTGAAGGCGGGGGCGCATTCCGTCTGCATGATGGGGCAGGTGCTGACCAGCCTGCCGCGCATTCTGGGGAACCTCGTGGAAGGGCACAGCCTGTTGCCGGTGGAGATCCTCAAGCGGTTGATGGGCGAGCAGGGCGATAGCCTGACCCGGCGCGAGCACGAAATTCTGGGGTTGCTGGTCGACGGGCTGACGAATTTCCAGATTTCCGCGCGGCTTGGCTTGTCGGAGAATACGGTGAAATATTACCTCAAGGCGATCTATCAGAAACTCGACGTCAATTCGCGCGGTGGAGCGATCGCAAAATACGTGGCGGGCACCTACTGAGGCGGTGACGGGTCGGGGCTGCCAACATCTCGCGCAGCCGGGCCGAGCGGCCCGCAGCATCGGATAAGCGCGTTCGTGGAGCCGATATGAGCGGCGGGCCTGACTTCGTCGAAGCCTTCGCCATGATGGCACTTGATTTTGAAGATCGAGCGTCTTCTGTGAGCGGGGAGGGTGGCGCGTTGATGCCGTTATAGACGCGGCCAGTTACGATCGGCGTGTCGGTGTCGCCTTGCAGGTGTGCGACGATCACCTCCATGCCGATGCGCGGAACCACCATACCGCCCCATCCGCGCGAGGCCCAGATCTGACTGGCCCGGCAGCGCATCGAATACGCGCCGTCAATATCCTAGTGGAAGCGCACGAGAATGCGGCCGAATTCGTCGCAGTCGATCCCGCCGTAGCCGACCACCACCGCCATCTCCGGACCCTCGCCAATCGGTCGGGGGCGCCGTTCGGGGCGCAGGGTGCTGTCGTCGTGACGGCATGGGAGTGAACCTGTCCCAATAGTGACGAGGTCAGACGGCGAGTTGATCCGCAAGGTCATTTTGACGTTGTTCTTCTTACCTTTTTACGCATGCTAGCCAGGAAATTCAGAACTCTGGAAGAGATGGTGCGACTATGGCAAGCGGTGAAAACCTGAAAAGCAATGGCGAACGGCTTTGGCGAAGCCTGATGGAAATGGCCGAAATCGGTCCTGGTGTCGCGGGCGGCAATAACCGGCAGGCGTTGACCGACGAGGATGGTCAGGCCCGGGCCGTTTTTCAGAAATGGTGCGAGGAGGAGGGCTGTACCGTCGGGGTCGATGACATGGGAAACATGTTTGCGCACCGGGCGGGCGGTGATCCGGATGCGCACCCGGTCTATGTCGGGTCCCATCTAGATACGCAGCCGACAGGCGGCAAGTATGACGGTGTTCTGGGCGTGCTGGCCGGGCTGGAGATCATCCGCACCTTGAATGATCTGGACATTCAAACCAAGCACCCGATCGTCTTGACCAATTGGACCAACGAGGAGGGATCGCGCTTTGCACCGGCGATGATGGCCTCTGGTGTCTTCGCCGGGGTGCTCGACAAGGATTGGGCCTATGACCGCACAGATGCTGCGGGCAAGCGGTTTGGCGATGAGTTGCAGAGGATCGGCTGGAAAGGCTCCGAACCCGCAGGTGCCCGCGAGATGCATGCGTTTTTCGAATTGCACATCGAGCAGGGCCCAATTCTTGAGGAAGAAGGCAAGCCGATCGGAGTGGTCACACACGCGCAGGGGCTGCGCTGGATCGAATGTACCGTCACAGGCAAGGGACAGCATACCGGATCAACGCCGATGTATATGCGCCGCAATGCGGGGCGTGCCCTCGCGCGGATAACCGAGCTGGTTCATGAAATAGCCCTGCAATATCAACCGAACGCGGTCGGTGCGATCGGCCATATCGATGTCTATCCCAACAGCCGCAACATCATTCCCGAAAAGGTGGTCTTCACCGTCGATTTCCGAAGCCATGTGCTCGAGACGTTGGAGGCGATGGTCACGGAGCTGAACGAGACCGCGCCGGGTCTTTGTGCCGACATCGGTGTCAAGTTCAGTGCCGAGCTCGTCGGGGCCTTTGATCCTCCTGCTTTTGATGCACGGCTCGTAGACCGCATTCGCGATGCGGCAGACCGCCTCGGGCATGCGCATATGGATGTCATCTCGGGGGCGGGGCATGATGCGTGCCGCATCAACGGTATCTACCCGACGGCCATGATCATGTGCCCGTGCAAGGATGGGTTATCGCATAACGAAGCGGAAGAGATCACGCCTGACTGGGCCAAGGCTGCGACCGATGTGCTGATGCATGCGGTGGTCGAGACAGCGGAGCTTATCCGGAGATAGGGGACTGATCCGGGGCACGTCCCGGGCGTTTCAAAACCCACGCTGGACTTGCTGCTTAGAAGACAGACCATGGTCCATCAAGGCGTCAGAACAGGCGGCGGACATGACCCTTCTTCAGAAGGTAGGCGGGGTGTTGGCCCAGAGAATGCGGGTCTGCGCCTCGCCGGGGTTGCGATAGGCGTGCTTGCGGCTGGAATTGAAGTGAAACGAATCATTCTTGCTCAGATGATAGACGTCGTCGTCCAGAAACAGATCGAGTTCCCCATCGAGGACATATCCCACTTCCTCGCCGACATGCTGAATGTGATCCTCGCTCGAACCGCCCGGTTCGATGATATGGATGTTGCATTGCAGAATGTGATCCTGAGAATGGGGAATGATCCGTTCCAGCCTGATGCCCGTGCCGCGACGCACCGGATCGAGGTCGATCACCGGCCGCTCTCCGGCGCGTGAGACGGGCCGCTCGTGGCCGTTCTTTTCATTGAACAAAAGACCGATCGTGACATCCAGAGATTGGGTGATCTTGTGCAGGACGCCGACCGAGGGCTGGGTCTTGTCGTTCTCGATCTTGGACATGTGGCCTTCCGATATCCCGACCTGATCCGCGAGTTGCTTTAGCGTCAACTTGCGCACTCTGCGAAGCGATTTGATCCTGTCTCCAATCATGCGGCACCGTCTCCCTGTTTTGTGATTTGGCGGTCAGTTTATGACTCGCGTTGCCGAATAAGGCATCAGTTACTTGGAAACATACCCTTTTTTGCAGGCGTGCGAAGTCGCTTGATGCAAGATACTTGCATCGCGCCCCTCTCTGAGCTTACGCTAAGGCATGTCGGCGCAAAGAAAGTCGACGTGCCAACAAAGCTGCTGACGACGGTGACGGCGAGGCCGCCACCGGGCAACGCAAATCCAGGGAGTTACCAATGCCCATGACTGCACTTGCAGACGCAATCAAGAAATCCGCACGAACGGCGGCGCTATCGACGCCGATCGCCGTAGCCGGACTGATGGCCGCCGCCGTTCCCGTGAACGCCGAGTCGGTGCTCAAGATCGTGCCGCATGCCGACTTGCGCAATGTCGATCCGATCTGGACGACGGCTTATATTACCCGGAACCATGGATACCTCGTCTTCGACACGCTTTTCGCACTCGACGAAAATCTCGAAGTTCAACCGCAGATGGCCGCTGGCCATGAGGTGAGCGAAGATGGACTGACCTACACCATCACGTTGCGTGACGGGCTGCAGTTCCACGACGGCGCGCCGGTGACGGCAGAGGATGTCGTCGCGTCGATCACGCGGTGGGGTGCCCGCGACGGCATGGGCCAAAAGCTGATGCGCGTGACCGAAAGCCTCGAAGCCGCGGACGAGAAAACCGTCGTTCTGACATTGTCTGAGCCTTACGGCCTTGTGCTTCAGGCGCTTGGCAAGATTTCCTCGAACGTGCCGTTCATCATGCCCAAGCGTCTGGCGGATACCGACCCGAATGCCCAGGTCGAGGAAATCATTGGCTCGGGGCCGTTCCGTTTCGTGGCGGATGAATGGCAGCCGGGCAATCAGGTCGTCTACGAGAAATTCGAGGACTACGTGCCTCGTGATGAACCCGCCAGCTATGCGGCAGGCGGCAAGGTGGCCAATGTGGACCGGGTCGAATGGCGCTACATTCCTGATGCCGCAACGGCGAGCCAGGCGCTCTTGGCCGGTGAGGTCGATTATTATGAACAGCCCGCGGTTGACCTGCTGCCGATGATCCAATCCGATCCTTCGATCAATGTCGAGACGGTCGATCCGCTTGGGACACAAGGCGTGATCCGCTTCAACTTCAAGTATCCGCCGTTCGATGACAAACGCGCCCGGCAGGCAGCCCTCTGGGCGGTTGAACAGGCCGACTACATGTACTCGATCATGGGCGATCCGAAATATTTCGAAGAGTTCTGTGGCGCGTATTTCATGTGTGGCGGCCCCTACGAGACCGATGTCGGCAGCGAGGCTTTGCGCGACAAGGACATCGAGAAGGCCAAGGCGCTTCTGGCCGAGTCAGGCTATGATGGTCGCGAGGTCTTGATCCTTGATCCAACGGATATTCCGGTTGCGCATGGGCAATCGCTGGTGACGGCGCAGGCGCTGCGCGAGATCGGGATGAACGTGAGACTGGTCGCCATGGATTGGGCCACCATGACGTCGCGCCGCGCGGTGCGCGAAGCCCCCGAAGACGGTGGCTGGAACATCTTCCCGACATGGTGGCTGGCCGCGGACCAACTGAATCCGATCACCAATATCTCGGTCGCGGCATCGGGTGACACGGCGTGGTTCGGTTGGCCGGAAAACCAGAAGATCGAAGACCTTCGCAACGCGTTTGCCAGAGAAACCGACCCGGCAAAGCAGAAGGCGATTGTCGAGGAATTGCAGGCCGAACTTTACGACTTCGTGCCCTATATCCCGACCGGCCAGTACTATCAGCCGACGGCATTCCGCGACAACGTCAAAGGCGTGCTCGAGGCACCGGTTCCGTTCTTTTGGAACATCTCGGTCGAGTGATGAACGCCACTGGGGGCGGCGCGCAATCGGTCGCGCCGCCTTTTCTTGAATAGGGCCCGTTCCAAATGTATGCCTACATCCTTCGCAGATTGTTCGCGACCATCCCGATCATGGCCATCGTAGCGGTGTTCGTGTTCATGTTGCTGCACCTGAGCCCGGGTGATCCGGCGGTCATCATCGCGGGTGATTTCGCAACCGAGGAGCAGGTCGACAAGATCCGCGAGCAACTTGGTCTCAACGATCCGCTGTATATCCAGTTCGGAGGCTGGCTGATCAACCTGCTGCAAGGCGACATGGGCCAGTCGATCTATTCCGGCTTGCCGGTCACCAAGCTGATCGGTCAACGGGTCGAGCCGACGCTGATGCTGACGCTCTGCACGATGATCATCGCCATCAGCCTTGCCATCCCGCTTGGCGTGATCGCGGCGTGGAAGGTCGGCACATGGATCGACCGTGCGGTCATGACCCTCGCTGTCTTCGGATTTTCCGTGCCGGTTTTCGTGATCGGTTATCTTCTGATCCTTGGTGGATCGCGCAGGCTTGGCTGGTTCCCGGTGCAGGGCTACACCAGCATCTTTGAAAGCGTGCCCGGCTTTCTGTCGCATATCACGCTGCCCGCGCTGACCCTTGGGGCGGTCTACATGGCGCTGATCGCACGGATGACGCGCGCCACCATGCTTGAAGTTCTGAATGAGGATTACGTGCGCACCGCCTATGCAAAGGGGCTGGCCACCCGAAAGGTGCTGGTCAAGCATGCGTTGAAAAATGCGATGGTTCCGATCAGCACCACCATCGGCCTCGGCGTTGCGCTGTTGATCGGCGGTGTGGTGGTGACCGAAAGCGTGTTTGCCATTCCCGGCCTCGGCCGCCTTACGGTCGATGCCGTTCTGCGCACCGACTACCCGGTCATTCAGGGCGTCATCCTGGTGTTTTCCTTCACCTACGTGCTGCTCAATCTGCTGATCGACCTGACCTACGTGCTGTTCGATCCGCGCATCCGGTACTGAGCCGGTTCTTCAGAAGTCAAAGGGTGTCCCCATGAGCTTGGAAGTCCAGGAATTGTCGTTCGGCGCGCGCCTGAAGCACCGTATCGGGGTTGTCGCGGAGGCGTTTCGCCGCAATCCCACGATGCTTTTCGGTATGGCGGTCCTGTTGCTGATGGCTGGGCTCGCGTTTCTCGCGCCTTGGCTGGGGCTGCCCGATCCGATGCAGCAGGCCCCGCGCAACCGCTTGCAACCGCCGTCATCCGAGGCATTCTTCGGCACCGACATGTATGGCCGCGACCTGTTCAGCCGGGTGCTTCACGGCGGTCAGGTTTCCTTGGTCGTCGGATTGTCGGTGGCGACCTTGGCGACGTCCTTCGGTCTGGCGATCGGGCTGGTTTCCGGGTTCATCCGGTCGGTCGATGCGGTGATCATGCGCCTGATGGACGCGCTCATGTCGATCCCGTCGATCCTTCTGGCGATCGCGCTTGTCGCGCTTTGGGGCAGCAGCGTTCCGAATGTCATTCTCGCGCTGACGATCCCGGAAATTCCGCGCGTCGTGCGCCTCGTGAGATCCGTGGTTCTGATGCTGCGTGACCAGCTGTATGTGCAGGCGGCGATCGCCTGCGGGACGTCTACGCCACGCATCCTGATCCGTCACATCCTGCCCAACACCATTCCCCCGCTGATCGTGCAGGCCACGTATATCTGCGCGCAGGCGGTGATTTTCGAGGCGTATCTGAGCTTTGTCGGGGCGGGCACCCCGCCAGAAATTCCCAGTTGGGGCAATATCATGGCCGAGGGGCGCATGTTCTTTTTCCAGACTGTCGGCATCATCCTATACCCGGGCGCGTTTCTCGCGCTGACGGTGTTTGCGATCAACACCTTCGGCGACGGTCTGCGCGACTCCCTCGATCCTCGCATGCAGAGAAGGGTCTGATATCATGACCGAAGAAACCGCTCTCAAAGACCGTGAAACGGCTACACCGGATCAGACTGAACCCGTGCTGGAGGTCGATGACCTGCGGACCTATTTCGACACGCGCGACGGCGTCGTGAAGGCGGTGGACGGTCTGAGCTTCACGGTGAAGCCCGGCGAGATTCTTGGCGTGGTGGGTGAATCCGGCTGCGGCAAGTCGATCACGTCACTTTCGGTGATGCAGCTTTTGCCGCGCCCACCGGCGCGGTTCGCCAGTGGCAAGATCCTGTTCAAGGGTCGTGACCTACTCAAGACCAGCGATGACGAGATGCGCAAGATCAGGGGCAATGAGATCTCCATGATCTTTCAGGATCCGATGTCGTCGCTCAATCCCGTGCTGAGCATCGGTGATCAATTGACCGAGGCGATCATGCTGCATCAGGGGCTGTCGCAGAAACAGGCGATGGACCATGCGGTCGAGATGCTCGATCTCGTGCATATTCCCGAACCGCGTCGGCGGCTTGGAGAGTATCCACACCAGTTGTCGGGGGGCATGCGGCAGCGCGTGATGATCGCCATGGCCTTGTCATGCAACCCGTCGGTGCTGATCGCGGATGAGCCGACAACGGCGCTCGACGTGACCATTCAGGCGCAAATCCTCGGGCTGATGGAGGAAATCCGCGACAAGATGAAAACCGCGATCATCCTGATCACCCATGATCTGGGCGTGGTCGCGGAAATGGCTGATCGGGTGCTGGTGATGTATGCCGGGCGCAAGGTCGAAGAGGCGGATGTGACCGAGATATTCGAGAACCCGCAGCATCCCTATACGCGTGGGTTGATGCGGTCGGTGCCGCGTTTGACGAGCGACTTCTCCGAGGCGCGAACCGAGCGGCTGTCGGAAATTCCGGGCATCGTGCCCGCGCTGACCAACCTGCCGGACGGCTGCACCTTCGCGGAACGGTGCAGCTTTGCGACGGATCACTGTCGCGCCGAGTACCCGCCGCTCGAAACGAAAAAGCCCAACCATGTTGCCGCCTGTTGGGAGAGCAAGAACTTGCCGGACTGGACCCTATGACCGTGAAATCCGACCCTCCTCTTCTTGAAGTCAGGAACCTGACAAAGCATTTCCCGATCCATGGCGGAATCAGGAATCGCGAAACCGCTCGGGTCTACGCCGTGGACGGCGTATCCTTCAAGGTGCATGCGGGTGAAACTCTTGGCATCGTGGGCGAATCCGGCTGTGGCAAGTCCACGACCGGCAAGGTCATTCTGCGTCTCGAAGACCCGACCAGCGGTCAGATACTTCTGAAGGGCACCGACATCACGAATGTCTCACGCCGTGAAATGCACCCGTATCGCCAACAGATGCAGGTCATCTTTCAAGATCCATATGCCTCGCTGAACCAGAGACTGCGCGCCGGGGACATCGTTGGCGAGCCATTGGGCAACTATGGCAACCTCTCGGCCACCGAGCGGCGCGAGAAGGTGGCCAATCTTTTTGCGCGTGTCGGCCTGCGGCAGGATGCGATGCATCGCTTTCCCTACGAGTTCTCAGGCGGCCAACGCCAAAGGCTGGGGATCGCACGCGCCCTTGCGCTCAACCCCGAGATCATCATTGCGGATGAACCGGTATCGGCGCTTGATGTTTCCGTTCAGGCGCAGGTGATCAACCTGATGATGGACCTGCAGGAGGACCTTGGATTGTCCTACCTCTTCATTGCCCATGATCTGGCGATTGTTCAGCATATCAGTCACCGCATTGGCGTGATGTATCTCGGCAAGCTGGTCGAGATCACGGACAAGCAGAGCCTGTTCCGCACGCCACAGCATCCCTATACCGAGGCCCTGCTGGAGTCGGTGCCGGTCCCCGATCCGCGCAAGCGCAAGAGCCGCACCGTCCTCAAGGGCGACGTGCCAAGCCCGCTCAACCCACCGAAGGGCTGCAACTTCAACACCCGTTGCCCGTTTGCGGTGGATCGCTGCTTTCACGAGGAACCTGAACTCAAGGAGGTGGCACCCGGGCATATGGCCGCGTGCCATCTTCGCTGACCTGTTACCCATCCGGAGGCCGAAATGACTGATATGACCGGGCTGGACCTGACCCGCAAGCTGATCGCATTCAATACCATCAGCCCACCGGGAAACGAGGCCGATTGCGCCAAGTTCATCGCCGCACTGCTGGAACCTGCCGGTTTCGAGATCACGTGGCATGACTGGCAATCTCGACGCCCCAACCTGATCGCGACACTGCCTGCGACCGAACCGGTCTCGCGGGGGGGGATTGTCTATTCCGGCCATCTGGACACCGTGCCTCTGGGGCAGGCGGCGTGGAGCGTTGATCCCTTCGCCGGTGAAATCAGGAATGGACGGCTCTATGGGCGTGGGACGTCGGACATGAAAAGCGGGGTCGCGGCAGCCATCCTGGCCGGTCTGAGGCTCGCGCATGAGCCGGTCCGGCGGTCAGAGGTAAAGCTCATTTTCAGCGCAGGCGAGGAAACCGGATGCGAGGGCGTGCTGGCTCTTGCGGAGCGCCCGGATATTCTTGGAACATGCGAGGCCTTGATCGTCGCGGAGCCCACCGACAACCGCCCCTTTGTCGGGCATAAGGGAGCGCTCTGGCTGTCTCTGGTGCATAAGGGGGTGACAGCACATGGTTCCATGCCGGAGAAGGGGGTGAACGCGATATTTGCCGCGTGCAAATCCATCGAGGCGCTGCGGCGGTTCGACTTTGGCGTCGCAGAGCATCCCGTCATGGGGGGCGCCTCCTTGAACATCGGCAACATGAGCGCCGGTATGAACGTCAATTCCGTACCCGATCTGGCGCGTGTAGGTGTCGATATCCGCTCGACCGTCGGGCAGAGCAACGCGCAGATCAGGGCACAGCTTGCCGCGCTTTTGGACAAAGATGTCGAGATCGAACCTCTGACCGACATGGATCATGTCTATACAGATCCGCAGACACCCTGGATGCAGGAGGTGTTTTCCGTGGTCGAGGACGTGACAGGTGTTGAGCCCTCTGTCGGTGCGGCGACCTACTTTACGGATGCCTCGGTGCTCAAACCCGCTATGGGCGACCCGACGACGCTGATCATGGGGCCGGGCGCGATGGCCATGGCGCATCAAACCGACGAATACTGTGAAACGGCGCTCATGGCACCTTGCATCGACGTGTTCACGCGCCTCGGTCAACAGCATGTAGCGTGATATGACGGACAAGACCCATTGCCTGAATTGCGGCTTCGCGCTGGATCGAAAATCGACCCATTGCCCGAATTGCCGCGTGGCCCAGCCGACACGGCCCATCGGTGGACTTGTCGGGCTTGTTCTATTGCTGGGCGGCCTTTGTGTCGTGACATTGGTCACGATATTACGGAACTAGCCGCCAACCCCGGATCGGAGACACCCATGCCGTCAGACCCTTTGAAATTGCCCTTTGACGTTGACGAGATGCTGTGCGGGTTGCGTCCCTGGATCGAAACCGAAAGCCCGACGTTCGATGCGGCCGCCGTCAATCGCATGATGGATCTCGTCCAACACGATCTGGCGACGCTCGGTGCGCGTGTCGAACGAATCCCCGGCCGCAGGGGGCTGGGTGACAGTGTGCGGGCCACCATGCCACATCCGCGTGCGGGCGAGGGTGGCATCCTGCTCTTGGGGCACATGGATACCGTGCACCCCATCGGCACGCTGAGCACCCTCCCGTTCCGCCGTGAGGGCGATATTTGCTATGGCCCCGGACTGATGGACATGAAGGGAGGAAACTACGTCTACCTCGATGCCCTGCGCAAGATCCTGCAGGCCGGTATCGAAACGCCACTGCCGGTGACGGTTCTGTTCACCCCGGACGAGGAAATAGGCACCCCGTCGACCCGCGACCTGATCGAGGCCGAGGCAAAGCGGCACAAGTATATTCTGGTGCCGGAGCCGGCCTGCCCGGATGGCAGCGCGGTGATCGGGCGCTATGCCATCGCACGGTTCAATCTGACAGCCAGAGGCACGCCCAGTCATGCCAGTTGGGCGCTGTCCGAGGGGCGTTCGGCGATTGCCGAAATGGCCCGGAAAGTCGCCGAGATCGAAGGCTTCACGACCGATGACTGTTCTTTCTCGGTGGGCGTCATTCACGGTGGGCAATGGGTCAATTGCGTCTCATCCACCTGCGATGCCGAGGTTCTTAGCATGGCCAAGACGCAAGACCTGCTGGAAGAGGGCGTGCAGAGGATGCTTGACCTGAACGGTGGCGACGATGCCGTTCGCCTTGAGGTCCGGCGTGGTGTGACCCGCCCACTCTGGCAAGAGGGGCAGCCGGGCACCATGGCCATGCTCGACGTCGCGCGCGGCATCGCGTCGGAGATCGGCTTTGATCTGCCTGCCTGTTCCGCCGGGGGCGGGTCTGACGGGAACTTTACAGGTGCGCTTGGACTTGCGACGCTGGATTCGATCGGCGTCCGTGGCAAGGGACTGCACACGCTGACCGAACACATTGAGGTCGCAAGCCTTGAGGAACGGGCCAAACTCGCCGCCGCGCTTTTTTGCCGCTTGGGCAGGTGAAGGAGACCGGCTCACTACACGCGACATGCGACGGCAGAGCAAAATCCCGAAAATTCCAATGTCGGGTTGTCCGGGATTGACTGGCAGAGCACCGGACCTGTTGCGCGTTTGGAGTCCCATGCGCTGATAACCCGGACCGCTCTAACTCAAGCGCTTATCGATAGCGCAACTCATCACCATGCAGCAGCAGACAACGTCAAAGATGAACATGCGTCGCTCCCCCTTATTGGTGCCGATTTGTAACTCCCAAGCACCCTCTCCGATAAGGTTGTGCGGGGGGCTGCCTTCAGAGCCGAGCGATGATCTGAGATGGTGACAGGGTCAGGGTGTCGAGGACATTGAGCCCGTGTTTTCTGGCCGTCGAGATGACGGACCTGATGTCGGCGAAGACCTGCGCACCCTCAACTGTGCGGAAGGTGCCCGAGATTTTCATGCGCAGCTTCATCATGCGCAGGTCCTGTTCAGCCTGGTTGTTGGTGAAGGGGACTGCGAAGTCGGCGAGGAACCGCAGGACGTCGTCGCGGTAGTCACGCAGGCGGATGAGCAGGTTATGGCCTGGCCGCCTGGCTTGTCGGCCGCGGGTGCCGGGGCTTTTGGCCAGTGGGGGCTGACGTTCGTGGAAGGCGAGCCCTTCGGCGAGGATCGCCATGTATCTGGTGACGATACCCTGGCGAACCGGTTCCGGAAGTTCGGTCTCGCCTCGGTGCTGAGCCTCGCACCTGAGCTGATTGGCGCGGTTGAGCACCGCGCTCACCTCTCTCGCCCACGGCTCCTTTTCGATCTCTTCGATGGCCTTGAGTTCGCGCAAGTGATGCGCCCCGCAGAGGGCGTGGGCGTCGACCCCACTCATATGGGCGTAGTAGGGTTTCCAGTGATCATGAACGATCGTCCCGCCGGTCAGGAAGGTTGGAACGGCACCGCGCCTGGTGTCGATGCGGTAATGCGTGAAGGCGGTATCGCAGATCGAGTGCAGCCAGTGCAGCTTGCCGGCAACACGAAGTCCGGTCTCGTCCAGATGCCGAACGCCGCCTTTGGTGAGGCGGGCAAGAATGTGCTCGACCACGCCACCCAAGGTGTGCGCCGCGCGGTTCACCCAGTTGGTCACGCTGGCTGCGCACAGGCTGGTGGCCCCAAACAGGTCGCGCAGGAGCAGGCAGACCCGATCCTCGGGTATCAGCTGCTGAACATTGCAATAGACCGCCGCCGCCCGCATGCGCGTGCCGTATTGCACATGCGCGTTCACGCCATCGGGAAAGCCAGCCGTCGTCATGGCTCGACAATGGTCGCAACAATAAACCGCCGCCTGATGCTCGGTGACCTCCAGGCGCGGCGCGGGCAGGTCGAACACCTGACGCTTCTCCATCCCCTTCGTCATCTCCGCCGTCAGGGCGCGTTGACACGCGCCACAACGCGTCGCTTCATGCCGTTCGACAAAATCGGGTGTTGGCGTCTGGCGCAGGGTGTTGCCCCGGTGGCCAACCTGGCCGCCGCTTTTCTTGCCGGACTTGCCACGCAGGCTGCGCGGTGACGGTTTCTTCAGGCCATCACTCGAAGGGGGCTTGCTGCTATTGTTGCTGTTCTTGGCCAACTGTCGGCGCAGATCCGCGTTTTCTTCCGCCATGGTCGCCAACGCGGCTTCAAGCTCAGTGATCCTGCGCAGAGCCGTGGCGAGTTGTTGTTCAAGGGTGGTAAGCCGATCCATGCCACCACTGATTCAGAGAAATCGACCCGGCGCCACGGAATTCAGCCCGGAACGAAAACTTCACGCGCCGAATGGCAAATTGGACTCACCCCGAAACTGACAATAACCCCTACCGCGGGGGTGCTTGGGAGTTACGCCGATTTTTCACTTAACAGCAATAATACATAGTAAAAAATGGCGGAGAGACAGCCCGCCATCATACATTCCGACCACGTCCCAGAACTTCCACTATAACACTGTATTGTTGTTATTATTGACATTTAACTACCGAGTCGGTCTTGCAATGTCCGCATGGTTCTCTCACATCTAGGGGGAAGGATAGGGGGAAGTGACATGCCGAATGGAGCAACGCGACGGGCAAGCAAGGCATTATCCGCGGCGATGGTGCGCGCAGTGCAGGAGCCGGGCAAATATCACGATGGTGGGGGCACCGGCCTTTACTTGCGGGTTGATCCAAACGGTTCCCGATTTTGGGTGCAGCGCGTCACGATACACGGCAAGCGGTGCGAATTGGGGCTGGGAAGCCCGCCTCTAGTCCCACTGGCCGAGGCGCGAGACAAGGCGACTGATAACAAACGCATTGTGCGAGCCGGTGGCGATCCATTGTCGGAAAAGCGGGCGACACGCAGCACCCTGACCTTTTCCGAGGCCGTGGAGCAATATCTGGAAGGAAAGATGGCCGAGTTTCGTAACGAAAAGCACTGTAAGCAATGGCGGGCAACACTTAGCACTTATGCCATGCCAAAGATTGGCCGGATGCAGGTTGAGACTATCGAGGTTCGCGACGTGCTACGCGTCCTGGAGCCAATCTGGACAACGAAAACCGAAACAGCCTCCCGCCTGCGTGGGCGTATTGAAAACGTGATGTCATGGGCAGCTGTCGCAGGATACCGAACCGGCGACAATCCTGCCCGGTGGAAAGGAAACCTTGCTGAGATCCTGCCCAAACCGTCGAAGGTAACTAAGGGTGGCAATCATCCTGCACTGGCGCTGGTCGACGCTCCAGAATGGTGGCGCAGCCTTGCCCGGCGCGAAGGCATGGCCGCACAGGCGTTGCAATTCCTTACTCTGACAACAGCCCGCTCTGGCGAGGTGCGTGGCATGGCGTGGGATGAGTTGGACTTAGGCACCGATGATGGATCTGATGCGCGTGCCATTGCGACAACTGCGACTTGGACGATACCAGCGACACGGATGAAGGGTGAGCGTGAACACCGCGTGGCCCTGACACCGCAAGCCGTGGCAATCCTGCGCGCGCTGCCCCGACTGGATGGCAATCCCTATGTCTTCTTTGCTCCCCGTGGCGGAATGTTGTCAGATATGTCTATTTCCGCTGTCATGCGCCGGATGCAGGAAAGCGAAGTGAAGGCAGGTCGCGCGGGCTTTGTGGATCCGCGCAATAAGCGAGCCGCTGTGCCGCATGGGCTACGTTCTACCTTCCGGCAATGGGCGGCCGAGCAAGGATACCCGCGCGACATGGCCGAAATTGCGCTGGCGCATTTTATCGGCTCCGAAGTGGAGCGTGCCTATCAGCGTTCCGACATGCTCGAACGGCGGCGGGCAATGATGGCCGATTGGGCTGGGTTCCTGCGTGGCGAGGCTGCACAGGGTGACGCCGTAGTGAAGTTGGGAGCTGCGGGATGACCATGCATGAAGCGACCCGCAAAGCTCTCCAAGAATATGTCGATGGCAAAGCTCAACACCCGAACATGAATCCTAACACAAAACGCGCGATTGGGGTGTTACTATATGTAGAAGAAAACAAGTCAGAGCTAGACGCATTAATTGCGGCACAGGAAGGTGATCCAACCAAACTCGCTGAACTGGTCGAAGCGAAGGGTCAACTGCATACAGCAGACGGACGGGCCTACGTCGCTGCACGCCTTCGAGGTGAACAGAGAACGAGGAAGCCCGCAATTGACAATACCTATCGAAGAATTCGTTTGTGGCAACGGGTGACGGACATAATGTATGAGGACGGGACAACGCAGACAGATGCGTTATACCGTTGCCTTGAAGACAAAACCGAGTTCGGTGGCTATCAAGGTTCGTTCGAAACGATCCGTTCTGACTTCAAAAGAGGTCGCGACGATTTCCGCAAAGTTTTGGAAGACCATGGCTTCAAGACAGGGCCGGCATTGCAGAAGAAGCAGATCAGGAAGGGGAAAAAATGAGAATGATAAAATTCGTACTCGCGGTGGTACTGATCGGTGGCTGCGCTCCGTCTGAGCCTTTGCGCAATCAGTGCGGCATGGAGCTTAGGCTTGGGCTTACCGTTCGCGATCAAGCATATAACGAGGCTTTGGATCGGATTTGTTTTGAGCAACTTGCGCGGGAGCGCGGTCAATCCGTGACGCGGTGCATGGAAACGCGAAATGGTCTCATCTGCGCATCAGATTAAACGCCGTGCCGGTGCAAATACATCCCCATATTTGCCCCAGACAAAGGCAATAAGTTTCTGCCAACTTCCTAGCGTACCCAATACGCCATAGGAGGAACTAAACATGACCGAAACACTACTGCGTCGCCCCGAGGTCGAAGCTCGCACTGGGCTTTCTCGCTCGACCATTTACGACTGGATGAAACGTGGAGGATTCCCCCAGCCCGTAAAACTGGGCGCGCGCCTCGTGGCATGGCGCGAAAGCGATATTGCTGCATGGCTCGAAAGCCGTGAAACACGGGTCACTTGATATGGGCGGCACAAACGAAATGGCCCGGAACCTGTTGGCGCAGGAACCGGGCCGGGTAGATTGCCAAGCGCTAGCGGCTGACACCCAAATCATAGCACAACGCAAACCAGCACGCCACAACGGCGGCACGTCCTACTCTGTCACAACAACCGATGGCGTCGCTTTCGCCATTCTTGTTTCTGGCCGTGTGCGCTGGGCGCTCGACCAGTTGCTTGAGGCGGGCACAACAGGCTGTACGACTATCCACAATTCTGCACCGCGTTGGAGCGCATATATCTTTGACCTTCGCGGCATCGGCGTTGAAGTCGAAACAATCACCGAAACGCACGCAGGCGACTTTCCGGGGCATCATGCAAAATACGTTTTGCGCTCTGGCGTGTCCCTTGGCCGGATTGGGGGTGCGGTATGAAGAGATTGCAAATCGCCTTCCTGATGCGCGCTCACGGGCTGAACGAGGCGCAGGCAAATGCTTTGGCCGCCCTGATTTGGGGGGCGACGTAATGATGGATGCAAAACACATAACGCAAAGACTGTGCGGGAAATGGTATGGCCGCTACGGCTGCGCACCCTGCCCGGTGTGCCAGTTCGAAGGCCACAAATCGCAGAATGCGCTCACTTTGGCCGATGGCACTGGCGGCAAGCTATTGTTGAATTGCAAGAAGGCCGGTTGCGACTATCGCGACATTGCGACAGCGGCGGGCATCACGCAGGGCACCTACACGCCGCCGGATCCGGCAATCTCTGCTCAGCGCGCAGCAGAACAGCGCAGGGCTGACGCAAAGCGTGCGCAGCAGGCGCACCGCCTGTGGATGGGCGCGCAGTCCGTCCTAGGCACAGTTGCGGAAAGCTATTTGAGGGGGCGGGGTATTACCTGCCCCCTTCCTAAAACTCTGCGCTTTGATCCGCAATGTTGGCACGCAACCGCCAAAACATTTCCGGCGTTGGTGGCGCTCGTAGAGGGTGGCGCAGGCTTCGCAGTGCATCGCACCTATCTACGCTGTGATGGCAGCGGCAAGGCCGATGTGACGCCATCCAAGGCGATGCTGGGCGCGGTGTGCGGCGGCGCTGTACGCCTGTCTGATGGGCCACAGACGCTTGCGGTGGCAGAAGGCATCGAAACCGCGCTGAGCCTGTCTAGCGGGCTATTGCGCGCCCCTGCGACTGTTTGGGCGGCGCTGTCCACATCGGGGATACGCGGGCTGCATTTACCGGACGAACCGGGGCGATTGACCATTGCAGCTGATGGCGATGCAGCAGGCCGCACAGCGGCGCAGGCTTTGGCGACGCGGGCGCACGGTATTGGGTGGCAGGTATCACTGCTGCCTGCCCCTGACGGGCGCGATTGGAATGACATTTTGACCGGAAAGGACGCGGCATGATGCACGTTCACGCAACAGAAACACCCTTCAACCCCGAAGCTCCGCAACCGCTGGTGCGCGAAACCGCTGCCGGTGCCGCGTATCCTGTTGAAGCACTCGGGCCGTTGCGCGACGCGGTAGAAGCCGTGCAGGGCATGACGCAAGCCCCTGTCGCCATCCCAGCGGCATCGGCTCTCACCGTGGCATCGCTGGCAGTGCAAGGCTTTGCCAATGTGGAGACGCTGGGCGGCATGCGCCCTTTATCGATTTACGCCCTGACCATCGCTCGAAGCGGTGAACGTAAATCAGCGTGCGACGCCCCGCTAATGGCTCCACTGCGCGACCACGAAAAAGAACGGGCCAAAGCTCAGCGCGAAGAAATGCAAAGCTGGACCAATGCGCACGCGCTGTGGAAAGGCGAACGCGACCACATTTTAATGGAAGCTAAAAAGGGCAAAGGCGAAAAGCGCACGGCGGCGCAAGCTGACCTTGAAGCGCTCGGGCCGGAACCCGAAGCGCCCGCATCGGCTGATAGGACAGTGACAGAACCGACCTTTGAAGGGCTGACCAAGCTATTTGCGGATGGAAACCCCAGCCTTGGGCTTTTCTCGGATGAAGGCGGGCAGTTTCTGGGCGGGCACGCCATGAATAGTGAAAACAGACAAAAGACGCTGGCCGCGTTCAATGACCTTTGGCAAGGCAACCCAATTCGGCGCACGCGCTCAGGGGATGGGCACTCGACGTTATACGGGCGGCGGCTGGCAGTACACCTGATGGTGCAACCAACCGTCGCGCTGGGCTTCATGGCGGACCCGCTGGCGGCTGACACAGGCTTTCTGCCCCGTTTCCTGATGTGTGAACCGCCCAGCGCAATCGGAACCCGAATGCAAGCCAACACAAAGCGCGATGATATGGCGATGGCGAACTTCTCAGGACGGCTGCGCGACATCCTCGATACAACACCGCCCATCGACCTGGAAACCCGCGAACTGCAACCGCGCATCCTTAATTTGACCCCCGGTGCCCGCGCGCAATTGTCTGCATTTTCGGACGTCATAGAAACCGCACAAGCGCCCGGCGGTGACTTGGCCCATATCTCAGGCACGGCATCCAAAACAGCGGAACAGGCTGCGCGCATCGCTGGTGTGCTGACCCTCTGGCGTGACCTGTATGCCCCAGAAGTGCAGGTTAGCGAAATGAACGATGCAATCTTGCTGGCGCAGTACTACCTTGCCGAAGCTTCACGGCTTTCCAGCGCTGCGCTTGTTTCCGCTGAAATCGACAACGCCGAAAAGCTGCGGCTGTGGCTTCTGACAAACTGGACTGAACCCGATGTGCTAGTGCGCGATGTCGTCCGGTTGGGGCCGAATGCATTGCGCGAAAGCCCAAAGGCAAGGGCTGCGCTGGAAATGCTTGAAAAGCACGGATGGCTAGTGCGTCTTGAAGCGGGAACAGTGGTCCGCGGATCCGCTCGAGTTGAAAGTTGGCGCATCGTAAGTGGGACGGGCCATGTGGTTTAATCCTCACGCCAAACTAGTAGAAATCGCGGAGCAACCCCCTGCGACTTCCGCGACAACTGCGACACAAGCCCCAGCTGCGCGCCCAATGTCGCAAGTGTCGCGACTGTCGCAACCCCTCTACTCCCAGAAACCCGCTTTTCGTGTCGCGGAAGTCGCAAGTGTCGCAGCCCCCTAGCGCCAAAACCAGAACCGCAGCCTAGGCCCCACTTTTGACAAATACCGAGCTTGTAGTGGGGCGCAGGATTTTGGAGCGGCATGGGCCAGACGGGCGGGATAGGTTGGCATAAGCTGGACGAGGGATTAAGATGAAAAGTAGAGATTTGGACCGCAAGTTTATCCCCGACATCGCGCGCGCGCGGGGTGGGGTATTAGAGCCGCCATCAACTCTATCGCCTTTGAGTGCCATCGTTTGCGGAGCCAAAACTCGGAAGGGAAAGCCCTGCCAAGCAAAGGCCATACCGGGCAAAACGCGATGCAAGTTTCACGGTGGTGCCAGCACCGGACCGCGGACGGACGACGGGAAGGCCCGCATCGCAGAAGCGCAACGCCGGCGGTGGGCCGCGCACAAAGCCTCAAAGAAAAAGACCCAGAAACTTGTTGGTACCAAAACCCAAGCCATAAAGAACTGCTGCGAGTAGTGCTTGCAATGGCAACGATGAAAGTAGAAAATCCCGGTAACTCACCCCCATTTCGCGCAGCCTTTCCACTCGCTCCGGTGGGGTATGCATTCCAATAAAGGTGTTCACGACCGCCAATGGCACTGCGAACCAAATGGAGTATTGCATGAACCCCAAGGCGATCAGTGCGATAAGTGATAGAGTTCCGATCACAATATTTCCACTCTCAAATCCGCCTACTTAGCAGGGCTCGGCTTGCTTGCAGCGACCGCCGCAGAGTTCCTCCAAAAATCATTATTCAACTCGACTGCGGCCGGAGTTCAGTGCAGCGCTCGCCTGCATACTTTCGGGCTGAGAAATTCGGCTGGTTCGATATGGGCGGCAGGCCTTTAATCCACGGGTCGTCGCCAAACGATACATAGCTCTCAAACATCTCATCGGCCGACTTGGCATCATTGGCCTCGAGGAAATCATCGACGATTTTCCGGCAGGCTGTAACTGCCGCATCGTAGCTGTCGAATGTCCCGAGGACGTATCGCTCGTCCTCATCCATGTAGTGGAAATTGTCGTCAACGTAGACGGTCCAAGCGCCCTTTGGATTGTGGAGCAATTCATGCTCGCTGAGGTCGGCGTGTTCTGCCCGAGTTTCGGTGCGTCCTCTGTTCTCTAGAACTTTTCGTTGAAGGTGCATCCAATTCACTTCGTGGACAAGTTCCAACGGGTCCGCATCGTCGTCTCGAACACGGTAAATCGTTGCGTTTCCCGGATAGTCGTTGAAGTGCCATTCCATGACCCCACCGGGCGCTTCGTCACGAACTATCACCGGAAAACCCAACAATAGCCCAGCCCATGCTGCGGCGTGAAGTCGCGCAGTTTTTTCTGCACCGTCAGGTAGCTTGGCCTTAAGCTGGACGATCTGGCTCGGCTGCACCGCGTGCTGAGCAAGCCTTACAAATTGCGCAGTACATGCTGGTGAATGTGTGCCATTTCTTTCAAACAAAAGGTTTTGGATGTCTTGGGCTGCCAGTCTTACAGCGTCACTCAGTACGGATCTTTGGAACAACTGTGTCCAGAAATCTTCCGCTATTGAATAGAAAAAGATCCGCCCTTGGTGCTCAACATAGTATCCCTCCGTTAAGCCAAAGACCGCAGCGTTGCTTAGGATTTCTTGCAGATTAACTTTGCGTTCCGATGTAATCATATCGTCGACCTGAGAAGTTAGTTCACGCATTCTCTCTGGTTTGATGTTCTGAAATGTCTCTCGCAGCTTTTCAGGGTCCATACCTGCCCTTCGACCGCCTTCGAGCAATCCATCCAAGTATTGATTGCCCTCAGGTTCTGATGATCTGTACGAGCTTAATCCTAGCGATTTCCAAGCCTCAGGATTTCTTGCCTCCAGATTCTGCATGATTTTTTTCTTTGCAATGCGAACAATCTCACTGGCTTCTGAATCGCCAAGGCCAAATTTCTCTTCCAGTTCGCTCTTCGCCTGATAGGGGTATGCGTCACTCCTTAATGCTATAATGGCGTACTCGAGAGGGTCGCCATTAGGACCCCCATTCACAGTTGTGAGACCCGCGAAGCCAGAAGTCGCGGCGCTCTCTGGGGGCCTGAAGCTTTTGTTTTCTTGAACAGGAATGGCTGTGCCCAAGAAATGATCGAGGTATATTTCCCATCCCTCGTTTGGTGTGAAAATCTTATCAAAGGGGAGTAACCGTTTGCTAGCACTCCCAAATTGGGATGCGAACGCTTTGCGTGCCTTCAAGTCTGCGTCGTATTCGCGCCGGAGGCTCCGGTTCATTTCCAGCGCATCCCCGATAATCATTGAAGGCAAGGGCTCACCCGAGCGAAGGTAAATCAGATAACCACTGCTGGTTTCGAGATTATCCTTATGTGCAGACGGAAATGGGGATGCAGACGTTAGTCCTGCTTCGATGGAGTTCTCTTCCAAATCCAATAGATGCCTGCAAGCCAAGTGATTTTGCGTTGCTAACTTAACTTGTTCTTTCCATTTTCGCTTTTTCAGAAAACCAAAAATGCTAAATCCCTCCGCTCAATGCGATCGCAAATTAGCATGTTGATGTAGGTATGTCATCCGGAACGTTCCGAGAGGATCTCGGTCGTTGCGGGGGAAGGATTGGGGGAAGTAAATCCTCACCAATCAAATAAAACTAACTATATCAATGGGATACGCAGTCTTTATGGCGGAGAGACAGGGATTCGAACCCTGGGACCCCGTGAAGGGTCAACGGTTTTCGAGACCGCCCCGTTCGACCACTCCGGCACCTCTCCGCGGGGGTCTGGAGGAGGCGTGTAATCGCCTTTGGCTGGAGGGGCAAGGGTGATTTGCATTGTTTGGCCTAGGAATTTACCTAGGTTGAACACCGTGATAGCGAGAAAGGAATCTGTGATGCAAGGCCCGCTTCGTGCTACGAGACCGCGTTTGCGCGCGGTGATGTTTGCCATGGGGTTCGCGGCCGCTGTGGTTGCTATCGCCGCATTGCCCGCACGCGCCGCTGATCGCGACCGTCTGCAAGCCTATCTGGAGGTCACGGGCTTCGGCGTGGCGCTCGATTCCATCGCGCTTGCCGCGGCGGATGCGCCGGTGATGCTGGGGCTCGAGGCCAGCGATTTCGGGCATGAGTGGGAACGGGTCGCAGGCGAGGTGTTCGACACTGGCCGGATGCGTGAGATGGCGCTCGACGTGTTGAGCGAGACGCTGGATGACGAGATGCTGGGCCATGCCGCCGAGTTCTACGCGTCGGATCTGGGGCAGCGGCTGGTGGCGGTCGAGAATGCCTCTCACATGCGTGCGGATGACGATGCCAAGCGCGCCGAGGGATTGAACCTGTTGACCGAGATGCCGGAGGCGCGCCGCGAGGTTCTGCGTGACATGAATGCCGCCGTCGACAGCGCCGGTACCGGGGTGCGCGCGGTGCAGGAAATCCAGGTCCGGTTCCTGCTGGCCGCGTCCTATGCTGGGGTGCTCGAATATGATCTCGACGAGCAGGCGCTGCGCGCGCTGATGGCCGAGGGCGAGGCGGAATTGCGGGCACAGATCGAGGCCTCGGCACTGGCCAATGCGGCGGTGACCTATGCGAGCCTGCCGACCGAGGATCTGGGCGCCTATGTCGAGGCGTTGGAGCACCCGGTGATGGCGCGTGTCTATGAGCTGATGAACGCCGTGCAATATGAGATCATGGCCAACCGCTTCGAAGTGCTGGCCGCCCGGATGGTTGAATTGCAGCCCGCGCAAGAGCTGTGACCATGCGCGCCCTGGCGGTGGCATTCGCCTGTGGTTTGTTTGTGCTGCCGCTGCGCGCCGAGGGCCTGGAGCGGTTGATGCAGGCGCTGCGATTCGACGACACCGTCGAGATCATGCAGCGCGAAGGGCAGCTTTACGGTGCGCAGGTTGGGCAGGACATGCTGGCGGGTTCCGAGCGCGAGAGTTGGGCGCGCATGGTGGCGCGGGTCTATCAGGCCGATGAGATGGGGCGCATTCTGCGCGCGCGCTTCGCCGAGGAAATGGCGGGCGTTGATCCGGCGCCGCTCACTGCATTCTTCGAGGGTCCGGGGGCCGAGGTGCTCGCGCTGGAACTGGCGACGCGGCGGGCGTTCCTTGAGCCCGGGACCGAAGCGGTTTCAGCGGCGGGATACCAGCGGTTGGTGGCCGAGGATGCGCCGCTGGTGCCGCAGATCGAGGCGATCATCGCCGATAGCGATCTGGTCGAGCGCAACGTGGCTGGTGTGATGAATTCCAACCTCGCCTTTTACCGGGGGGTGGCGCAGGGGGGCGGGCTTGGTCTGGGCGAGGGCGACATGCTGGCCGATCTCTGGGCGCAGGAGGACGAGTTGCGCACCGAGACGCGCGACTGGTTGCGTGGCTTCATGGCAATGGCCTATGCACCGGTCGACCGGGCGGATCTGGAGGAATATATCGCGCTCTGGCGCGATCCGGGTGGGCGCGCGCTCAACCAGGCGCTTTTCCTGGCGTTCGACGCGATGCACGAGGCCAATTCATACGAGTTGGGCCGCGCGGTGGCGATGCAGATGCAGGGTGAGGATTTATAGCTGCTCGGGCGTATTCGCCGGGTCGTGGCCCTTGACTTTGTGTGCCCGCTGTCGCATACGCCCGCAACCCGGCGGGATAATCTTGCCGGGTTCGTTGTTCATGACACCCTTGACGGGTGCGCCGTTCGAGGTGGCCATCGGGCCGGAAACACCTGCAAGGGCAGGGACCACAGAGCGCGGAAAGAAAAGGAAGAGCCCATGTTTGCGGTCCTCAAGACCGGTGGCAAGCAGTACAAGGTGCAGTCGGGTGACATGCTCCGTGTCGAAAAGCTTGCAGCGGATGCCGGTGAGACAGTTCAATTCAACGAAGTTTTGATGCTGGGCGGTGACGCGCCGGTGATCGGTGCGCCGCTTGTCGACGGTGCTGCCGTTCAGGCCGAGGTCGTCGATCAGGTCAAGGGTGACAAGGTCATCCACTTTGTCAAGCGCCGCCGTAAGCACGGCTCGCAGCGGACCAAGGGGCATCGTCAGCAGCTGACCCTGCTGCGCGTGACCGAGATCCTCGCCAAGGGTGGCGACAAGTCGGGTGTCAAGGCCGCCATCGGTGCGGGGTCCGCCGGGGCCGTGGCCGCCACCGAGACGAAGGCACCCGCCAAGAAAGCAGCGCCTAAAAAGGCGGAGGCCCCCAAGGGCGCTGCCGGTGGAGATGATCTCAAGAAGCTGTCGGGCGTCGGCCCCGCGCTTGAGAAGAAGCTGCACGAGAACGGTGTCACGTCCTTTGCCCAGATCGCGGCATGGACGGAGGCCGATGTTGCTGATATGGACGAAAAACTGTCGTTCAAGGGCAGGATCGAGCGTGAAGGCTGGATCGCGCAGGCCCAAGAGCTGACCAAAGGCTAAGGAGAGACCAAATGGCACATAAAAAAGCAGGCGGTTCATCCCGTAACGGTCGCGATTCTGCCGGTCGCCGCCTTGGCGTCAAGAAATACGGCGGCGAAGCCGTGATCCCCGGCAACATCATCGCGCGTCAGCGCGGCAACAAGTTCTGGCCCGGCCAGGGCGTGGGGCAGGGCAAGGATCACACGATCTTTGCCGTCGCCGAGGGGGCCGTGAAATTCCACAAGGGAATTAAGGGCCGCACCTTCATTTCGGTTCTGCCAGTGGCGGAGGCCGCGGAATAAGCCGTCCTTGACAGGTCAATGACATGAGGGGATCGGTGCTAGGTGCCGGTCCCCTTTTCCGTTTTCGGCCAAAGGGCGGTCAAGGATGGGTCACAATGCGGTGCGAAGAGGAGCGGACCATCTTGTGACGCAGCCAGGTGCCCCCATCTGGATGAGACTCAAGACGCGCCCGGAGCATGAGGAGGAGCGCATGAAACTGGAAACCATCGTCAATCAGCCGGTGATCGAGGCCGAGCGGTTCGATTTGCGGCCCTTGCGGGTGTCGGATGCGGGGCTGATCGCGCATAATGCTGGCGACGAGCGGGTAGCGCGGGCGACATCGTCGATCCCGCACCCCTTGCCGCCGGGCAGCACCGAGGCACTGATCGCCCGCGCGCAATCCGAGGACCGGGTCGAGGATATCTGGGCCATCGACGGCACCAAGTCGGGCCGCACCGAGGTCATGGGGCTGATCAGCCTTGGCCGCGTCGATGTGGGCCGGTCGGAAATCTCCTATTGGGTGGCCCCGGCCTATTGGAATACAGGCGTCGCATCGGCGGCGGTGGAGGCGGTTCTGGCCGCCAATCCGCACGAGGCGCAGGCGATTTTCGCAAGCGTTTTTCAGGACAATGCCGCCTCGGCCCGGGTCTTGACCAATTGCGGCTTTCAGTATCTTGGGGATGCCGAGAGCTATTCCGTGGCGCGTGGTGCGAATGTGCCCACCTGGACCTATAGCAAGAAGATGACATGAGGCCCGCCCGGGGCGTGGCCTTTGCGTAAGGACGACACATGAAATTTCTCGATCTCGCAAAGGTTTATATCCGCTCCGGTTCGGGCGGTGCGGGCTGTGTCAGCTTCCGGCGCGAAAAGTTCATCGAATATGGCGGCCCTGACGGCGGCGATGGCGGGCATGGCGGCTCGGTCTGGGCCGAGGCGGTGGACGGCCTCAATACGCTGATCGACTTTCGCTATCAGCAGCATTTCTTTGCCCAGAATGGTCAGCACGGCATGGGCCGTCAGCGCACCGGCCATACCGGCGATGACATCGTGCTGCGGGTGCCGGTGGGAACCGAGATCCTCGACGAGGACGAGGAGACGGTGATCGCCGACATGACCGAGATCGGCCAGCGGGTGCAACTGGCCAAGGGCGGCAATGGCGGCTGGGGCAATGTGCGCTTCAAGACCTCGACTAATCAGGCCCCGCGCCGGGCGAACCCGGGTCAAGAGGGCATTGAGCGCACGATCTGGCTGCGGCTCAAGCTGATTGCCGATGTTGGGTTGTTGGGGCTGCCCAATGCGGGCAAGTCCACGTTTCTGGCCGCCACATCCAATGCGCGACCGAAGATCGCGGATTATCCATTCACCACGCTGCACCCCAATCTTGGCGTTGTCGGCGTGGACAATGTGGAATTCGTCGTGGCCGATATTCCCGGTCTGATCGACGGCGCGTCCGAGGGGCGGGGCCTGGGCGATCTTTTCCTTGGACATGTCGAGCGTTGCGCCGTGCTCTTGCATCTGGTGGATGGCAGTTCGGGCGATCTCGTGGCCGATTATCAGACCATCATCAATGAGTTGGAGGCCTATGGCGACGGGCTGGCGCACAAGCCACGCCTGACCGTGCTCAACAAGATCGACACGCTGGACGAAGAGGAACGTGCGTTCCTGCGAGACGAATTGGAGGCGGCCTGCGGCACGCCGGTGATGTTGATGTCGGGGGTGTCCGGCGAGGGTGTCACGGACGTGCTGCGCGCGCTGCGTGAGCGGATCGACGCGAACCGGTTGAGGCACAGATCGGTAGAGGACGACGACGCGCCGTGGCAACCGTAAGAGACGCGAAACGGCTGGTGATCAAGATCGGTTCGGCGCTGCTGGTGGACCGGGCCACCGGCGCGTTGCGCGCCGAGTGGCTGGCGTCCCTGGCCGAGGATGTGGCGCGGCTGCGTGCACGCGGGACGGATGTGATCCTCGTCTCGTCGGGCTCCATCGCGCTCGGGCGCGGGGTGCTGGGACTGCCTGCGACGGATCTGAGCCTGGAGCAGAGCCAAGCCGCCGCCGCCGTGGGGCAGATCCGCCTTGCCGGGGCCTATGATGCCGCGCTTGCCCGGCACGGGCTGACCTCGGCGCAGGTACTGGTCACGCTGGAGGACAGCGCCGACCGCCGCCGCTATCTCAATTCCCGTGCCACGCTGGAGCAGTTGTTGCGCCTTGGTGCGGTGCCGATTGTCAATGAGAACGACACCGTCGCCACGGATGAAATCCGCTACGGTGACAATGACCGGATGGCGGCGCAGGTGGCGGTCACGGCGGGGGCGGATCAGCTGATCCTGCTGTCGGATGTCGACGGGTTCTATTCCGCCAATCCGATGCAGGACGCCGGCGCCCACCGCTTCGACGTGATCGAGGCGGTCACGCCCGAGATCGAGGCGATGGCGGGCGATGCCGGATCGGGCCTGAGTAAGGGCGGGATGAAGACCAAGCTGATGGCCGCCAAGACCGCCACGGCGGGCGGCTGCGACATGGCGATCACCCAAGGGGCGGTGCTGCACCCGGTGCGCGCGCTGGAAGAGGGGGCGGCGGCGACGTGGTTCCTGGCCCAAGGCGATCCGCAGCAAAAGCGCAAGGCTTGGATTGCCGCGATGAAGCCCAAGGGGCGGATCACCGTTGACGCGGGCGCGGCGGGGGCCTTGGCCAAGGGCAGCAGCCTCTTGCCCGCCGGAGTGGCGCAGGTGTCAGGCCGGTTTGGCCGAGGCGATCCGGTCGAGGTGGCCGATGAGGCGGGCCGCGTGCTGGGGCAGGGGCTCACGCGTTATGACGCGGGCGATGCCGACCGGATCAAGCATCTGCGCTCGGACCAGATCGAGGACGTGCTGGGCTATCCGGCGCGCGGGCCTTTGATCCATCGCGACGATATGGCAATCTGAGACGTGTTTTTGAGGGTGAGACCATGAAGGACCAGACCGATATTGCCGCGCTGATGGCCGAGATCGGCGCGCGGGCGCGTGCCGCCGCCGCCGAATTGGCCGTGGCCGATCCTGCTACCAAGCGCCGCGCGCTGAAGGCTGCCGCCGATGCGGTCTGGCAGGGGCGCGATGCGATTCTGAGTGCCAATGCCGAGGATCTGGCGCTTGGCCGCGACAAGGGGCTGTCTGCGGCGATGATGGACCGACTGGCGCTCGATGAAGCCCGCATCGCGGGCATGGTCGAGGGGCTGCGCGCGGTGGCCGCACAGGATGACCCGGTGGGCGAGGTTCTGGCGGAGTGGGATCAGCCATCGGGTATTCATATCCGCCGAGTGCGCACGCCCCTCGGTGTGATTGGCGTGATCTATGAAAGCCGCCCCAACGTGACGGCGGATGCAGGCGCGCTCTGCCTGAAATCCGGCAATGCGGTGATCCTGCGCGGCGGATCGGAGAGCTTTCATTCCTCTGGCGCGATCCATGCCTGCCTGGTCGAGGGGCTGCGCGCCGCCGGTTTGCCCGAGGATGCCATTCAGTGCGTGCCGACCCGCGACCGCGCGGCGGTGCAGGAAATGCTGACCATGACCGAAACGATTGATGTGATCGTGCCGCGTGGCGGCAAGGGGTTGGTGGGCCTTGTGCAGCGCGAGGCGCGGGTGCCGGTCTTTGCCCATCTCGAAGGGATCGTGCATATCTATCTCGACGCAGCGGCGGATCCGGAGAAAGCCCTGCGCGTGGTGCTCAACGCCAAGACGCGGCGCACAGGGATTTGCGGTGCCGCCGAATGCCTGCTGATCCACCGCGACTTGGTGGGGACTATCGGGCAAGGCGTGATCCGTGCGCTGATCGACGCGGGCGTAGAGGTGCGCGCCGACGAGGTGCTGTTGGGCATCGACGGCACTGTGCCCGCGGGCCCCGAGGATTGGGGCTGTGAATATCTCGACAGTATCATCGCGGCGAAGGTGGTGGAGGATATCGACGGCGCGATTGCGCATATTCGACGTTATGGCTCCAACCACACCGATTGCATCATCACAGAGGATGACGCGGCGGCGGCGGCGTTCTTTGCCCGGCTCGATAGCGCCATCCTGATGCGCAATGCCTCGACTCAGTTCGCCGATGGGGGCGAGTTCGGGATGGGGGCCGAGATCGGCATCGCCACCGGCAAGATGCACGCGCGCGGCCCGGTGGGTGCGGCGCAACTGACGAGTTTCAAATATCTCGTCGAGGGTGATGGCGCGACGCGGGCCTAAACAGCGACAGTGAACGCCCCGTCGGTCAGCCTGTGGTCAAGCGTCAGTCCCTGCACGGCAAGACAATAATGCAGCATGTTGAATTGCGCAGTGCGGGGGTCCGGTGCGGGTAGCGCCTTGCCGCTCTTCATACGTTCCCAAAGTGCGAGATCCGGGGTGAGCGTGTCGCCGAGGGCAGAGACCTCGATGCGCGGGTGCGCGCCTGTTGCGCGAAGTTGCCCGCCGCGTGGCAAGGCCCGCTCCACACCCAGACAGAGCAGCACGATAATCTGCGCATGAAGACGAGAGATAGGGCCTGTGACCTGCCAGTCCAGTGCCATTCTGGGCCGGTTGGCATAGTAGGCCGCGAGGGTGCCGTGCAGATCATGTGCGTCCAGCATGTCACCCGGCTCCGCGCGACCAAAGGCAAGGCGTGACAGGTCGAGCGTGGCCACGGCACCCCGCAGGCTGTCCTGAATGAGTGTTAGTTCCGCGCTCTTGCCGAGGCCGGAAAGCGAGAGCAGTTCAAGACCATTTGCAATCGCGCCAAGAGGGCTTGCCAGATCGTGGCAGATGCGCGAGCCTATCAGCGCGGAGAGCGCGGGATCATCCTGCACCATGAGGCCGGGCTTTCGCGTCAGGGGGTGGCATGAGCGATATGAATTCGATCCTAGAGCCGGGGATGCTGGTCGAACACCCCGGTCGCCCGGATTGGGGTGTGGGACAGGTGCAATCGAATATCGGCGGGCGCATCACGGTCAACTTTCGTGAAGAGGGCAAGGTTGTGATCGACGGATCACGAGTGGAACTTCTTCCCGTTCTTGATCCCTGATCAAGGTTATCAAATCGTTAACATCCGCCAAGCCCGCCTGCGCGGGCGGCGTTGCACTTTGTCGTGAGCTTGCCTAGAACCGCGGCAGAGTTCAGAGACGAGGCCGATGATTGCCAACGCCCCCCAATTCCGTGTCAAACTCGCTGAGACCGAAGACGACGTGCGCGCCGCGCAGCGGCTGCGCTACGAGGTTTTCGTGGCGGAACTGGGCAGCGACGGGCCGATGGTCGATCACGATGCGCGGCTGGAGCAGGACCGGTTCGACGCCTATTTCGACCACCTGCTGCTGATCGACACGGCGCAGGCAGATGCCGTGGTGGGGGTCTACCGGCTGTTGCGCACCGATCAGGCCGCGCGCGCAGGGCAGTTCTATTCCGAGGACGAATATGATCTGGGCGCGTTGCGGCAGAGCGGGCGGCGTTTGCTGGAACTGGGGCGGTCCTGCCTGGCCAAGCCCTATCGCGGCGGGCCGGGCATGTATCATCTCTGGCAGGGTCTGGCCGAATATATCGAGGTCCACGGCGTCGATATCCTGTTTGGCGTGGCGAGCTTTCACGGCACCGACCCGGAACCGTTGGCGCAGCCGCTGGCACTGTTGCATCACCGTCATCTGGCACCGCCCGAGTTGCGGGTGCGCGCCCGGCCCGACCATTTTCAGCGCATGGATCTGATCGCGAAAGAGGCGCTCGACCGGCGCACGGCGATGTTGCAGGTTCCGCCCTTGATCAAGGCCTATCTGCGGCTTGGTGGTCATGTCGGCGAGGGGGCCTATGTCGATCACGCCTTCAACACCACCGATGTCTGCCTGATCATGGACACCGCGCGGCTAAGCCCGACGCAACGTGCGATCTATTCAAAGGGGGCTGCACGGTGAGTGTGACATGGCGGTCTGGTGAGCCACCGCCCGAGGTGTCGCGCGGGGCAGGGCACTGGCCCCGGGTGGGGTTGCGGGGCTCGCTTCTGGTGATGCTTCTGGTGGTGGGCGTCTTGGCGACACTGCCGCTGCGGCTGATCGAGCGACCGCTCTATGGCCTGCACCGCCCGTGGTCACCGACGATCACCAAATGGGTGAGCCGCTGCGTTTTCGCGATCCTTGGCATGGCGCATCGTATCGAGGGGCAGCCGATGACCGGCCCCGGCGCGGTGGTCTGCAACCACGTCTCCTGGCTCGACATCTTTGCACTCAACGCGCGCAAGCGGGTGTATTTCGTCTCCAAATCCGAGGTCGCGGGCTGGCCCGGTATCGGCGCTTTGGCGCGGCTCACCGGCACGGTCTTCATCAAGCGTGATCGGCGTGAGGCGCGGGCGCAGACCGCGATCTTTGCCGAGAGGCTGGGGCTCAGGCATCGCCTGCTGTTCTTTCCCGAGGGCAGTTCAACCGACGGTATGCGCGTTCTACCTTTTAAATCAACGCTTTTCGAGGCGTTCTTTACGCTCGACGAGAGGCAGCCGATGCAGGTGCAGCCGGTGACATTGATCTACCATGCGCCGTCTGATCAGGATCGCCGGTTCTATGGCTGGTGGGGTGACATGAGCTTTGGCGGGCATCTGACGCAGGTGCTTGGCGCACCAAGGCAGGGCGGCGTGACGGTGCTCTACCACGCGCCGCTGCGGGTGGCGGAGTTCACGGATCGCAAGGCGCTTGCATCGGCGGCGGAGGCTGCGGTGCGATCGGGCATGCCGCAGGACCGCCGCGGGGTATGATGGTCTATTTGATCAGTTGCATGATCGCGCGGAACTGCGCGTGTTCGGCGGTGCCCAGCCATTCGAAGAGCACCATTTCCGTCGTCACGATCTCGGCCCCATGCGCGGCCATGCGGGCAAGAGCTGCGTCGCGGTTGGCGGGCGTGCGCGAGCCTGTTGCATCTGCCGCTACCGCTACGCGATGACCCCGGTCCAGCAGGCCCAGAACCGTTTGCAATACGCATACATGCGCCTCGCAGCCTGCGACGATCAGGGTCGCGTTCCCTGACAGGTCTTCGGTCACTGCGCTGTTGCGACAGGCGTCGAAACTCATCTTCGAGAGCACGGTTTCGCCCTGTTCCGGGGCGAGATTGGCGACGGTGCCGCCCAGTTTTTCGGCGTTCTGTTCGGTGTAGCTGCGCGGCAGGTCGAGGATGCGTGCGGCCGAGAGCAGCTTTGCCGCCTGCGTGGTCACCGTGTCTCCGTCATGGATTGCGGGCATCAAACGTGCCTGAAAGTCGATGAGCAGAAGGTGGGAGGTGGACGCATCCAGGGTGGGCATAAAGTGTCTCTTCAGCTTGGGTTTGACATCGGATCGCTGTGGCCGGGGTGTGGGCCAGAGTGTGTGCAATCCGGGCAGGTTGCAAGTGCTGTCCGGCGCGGCAGTTTGGCCAGATTGCAACCTGTGGCGTTGATCGCCGTCTTTGACCGTTCAAGGCGCGGCGCGTTGCAGCATGCCGAAAAGGTCGCGCGGATCGTCGGGGTCGGCCAACAGGTCGAGATCCATGTAATAATCAGTACCGCCGATATGGTCGCGGATATAGCGCAGGGCGCTGAAATCCTCGATCGCGAAGCCGACGCTGTCGAACAGCGTGATCTGTTCGGCAGAGGTGCGGCCCGGTGCCTCGCCCGAGAGGACCTGCCACATCTCGGTCACCGGGTGGTCGGGATCGAGTTGCTGAATTTCGCCCTCGATGCGGGTCTGTTCGGGATATTCGACAAAGATCGTGGAGCGCTGCAGAACCCCCGCCGCCAGTTCCGTCTTGCCCGGGCAGTCGCCGCCGATGGCGTTGATATGCACGCCGTTGCCGACCATGTTGTCGGTCAGGATCGTGGCATATTGTTTATCGGCGGTGCAGGTGGTGATGATCTGCGCGCCCTCCATCGCGGCTTCGGGGCTTTGGCAGGCGACCACCTCGAGCCCCATGCCGGTCAGGTTGTGCGCGGCCTTCTCAGTGGCTGCGGGGTCGATGTCATAGAGCCGCACCGATTTCAGACCCACAAGTGCCTTCATCGCGAGGCTCTGAAATTCCGACTGCGCGCCCGCGCCGATCATCGCCATTGTGTCGGCCCCCTTGGGGGCCAGATGCTTGGCCACCATCGCCGAGGTGGCCGCCGTGCGCAGCGCGGTAAGCACGGTCATCTCCGACAGAAGCACCGGGTAGCCATTGCCGACATTGGCCAGCAGCCCGAAAGCGGTGACGGTCTGCAAGCCCGCCTTGGTGTTCTTGGGATGGCCGTTGACGTATTTGAAGCCGTAAACCTCACCATCCGAGGTGGGCATCAGTTCGATCACCCCTTCCTCGGAATGCGAGGCGATGCGGGGGGTCTTGTCGAAGAGCGACCAGCGGCGGAAATCGGCCTCGATATAGTCGGCCAGACCGGCAAGCATTGGCTCGATCCCGATGTGATGCACCAGTTTCATCATGTTATCGACGGAGACGAAAGGCACGAGCGCCTTGTCGGAGGGGGCGAGAGTCATGGGGGTATCCTCAGCTATAGGCCATTGTGGGACGGTCGAAGACGCGGCGGCCAAGGGCCGAGGCCGCGAGATCGACCATCACCTGCGCGGTGCGGCCGCGATCATCGAGAAAGGGGTTCAACTCCACGAGGTCGAGCGAGGTCATCAGCCCGCTGTCGCAGATCATCTCCATCACCAGATGCGCCTCGCGGATCGTGGCCCCGCCCGGCACAGTGGTGCCGACAGCAGGGGCGAAGGAGGGGTCGAGGAAATCCACGTCGAGCGAGACATGCAGCGCGCCGCCCTGTGCGGCGACATGATCGAGGAAAGCCCCGAGCGGGCGCGAGATGCCCTGCTCGTCGATCACCCGCATGTCGTGATAGCGGATCTGCGTGGCCTGCAGCGCCTCGCGTTCGGCGGCATCGACCGAGCGCAGGCCGAGAATGCAGATGTTCTCCTCGGGCACCGGATGGGCCACGGGCGGAAACCCGTGAAAGCCCGCGCGCCCGGTGACATAGCCCAAGGGCGTGCCGTGCAGGTTGCCAGAGGCAGTGGTCTGCGGCGTGTGAAAATCGCTATGGGCGTCGAGCCAGAGGACGAATTGCGGGCGGCCCGTGGCGGCGGCGTGATTGGCCGCACCCGCGACCGAGCCTAGCGACAGGCTGTGATCGCCGCCCAGAAACACCGGCAGGCCGGTGGCAAGCGCGTCCTGAGCCGCCTCGGCCAAGGTCGCGGTCCAACCGGCGGTTTGCTCGGGCGCGTAGACATGCGGCGGCAGGGCCGGGTCCGGGGTGGCGGGCTGCGGTGTCAGATTGCCGGTGTCCGAGACGCGATGGCCGAGATCCATCAGCGCCTCGGCGAGACCGGCGGTGCGATAGGCGTCGGGGCCCATCAGGCAGCCGCGTCGATCCTTGCCGCTATCTACCGGGGCACCGATCAGGATGATGTCTTGCGGGGTCATGGGAACCTCTGCTGATTTGCGTGTCGCGCTGAGGGTGCTGCCGAAACGGGTTGATTTGAAGCGGCTGTTTTGCACTAATCGGGGTGTATTTGTACGATATGGAGTGAAAGACTTGCGAAATGGATGATACCGACCGGCGACTCATTTCTATGCTCCGGCACGATGCACGCGCCTCCCTGTCGGACCTGGCGATCGGGTTGGGGGTGTCGCGCACCACGGTGCGGGCACGGATCGAGCGGCTGCGGCAAAGCGGCGAGATCGTGGGCTTCACAGTCGTGCTGCGCGGTGACACGGCGCGCGATCCGGTGCGTGGGCTGATGATGCTGGGCATCGAGGGGCGCGGCACCGAACGGGTGATAAGGCAACTGAACGGGCTGAGTGCGGTGCGCGCCACGCATACCACCAATGGCCGGTGGGACGTGATCGTGGAGATCGGCACCGAGACGCTCGAAGAACTCGACCGGGTGCTGGCGCAGATTCGGCGGTTCGACGGGATCGCGAGTTCGGAGACGAGCCTTTTGCTGAATACGTGGAAATCGGGGGGGTAGGTGGGGTGCACATGGCCCTGTTGCTGCCGTTGCCGCCCCCCGCGCGAAACGCACCGAAGGTGCCGCGCGATCGCCGGGCCGTCCCGCGGCCTGGCGATTTGAGGGGTTTCGCTACGTATTGGAGTAACATTGTCTTGGCTGGCATAAAGTACCCGCCACGACCGTTACATCGCCAGTCCCCGGCCCTGCGATCACGCGGCACCTTCTGGCGGGTCATTCAACGACCGCTCCAGGCCCTCACCAGACCCGTTCGCGCCAGGCGCCTCTATCTCAGCGTGCCCGCAATGCCATCAGCCAGAACGTTGCGAGGCCGAGCGACACCACCATGTTCCAGCTGGCCATCGAAAGCCCGAGCATCTCCCATGGCACCTCGTCGCAGCGCACCAGCGGGGCGGCCATGATCTGGTTGAACAGCTCATCGGTGCTGAGCCCCGCCGCCCCTGTCGAGGAGCATTCAGAGGGCCCCTCCCACCAGCCGCGCTCGACCCCGGTGTGATACCCGCCCAAGGTGGCCGAGGCGAGTGCGGCCAGCAGCCCGCCAAATGCCATCAGGCGGGGTAGGGCGACGAGCGCCACCGCCCCGAGCGCAATCGCGATCACATGCGGCCAGCGTTGCCACAGGCAGAGCTTGCACGGAGCCATGCCGCCGATATGCTGAAAGGCGAGCGCGCCCAGCATCAGCGCGGCGGAACCGCTGGCGGCGATAAGGATCAACTGGCGTTGGCTGAGGCGCATCACAAGAACCTTGTCGCATAAAAGCCGCCGAACAGCAGCAGCACGAAGAGAATGGTCATCAGCCCGAGGCGGCGCTCTATGAAGTCGCGCACGGGTGTGCCGAATTTCCACAGCAGGGCGGCGACGAGAAAGAAGCGAATGCCGCGTGCCAGGATCGATGTGGCGATGAAGGTCCCGAGTGGCATCGCCGTCCAGCCTGACATGATGGTGATCACCTTGTAGGGGAAGGGCGTCACCCCCGCCGTCAGTACTGCCCAGAATCCGAAATCGTTGAACCGGGTGCTGAACGCAACCATCGCGTCGCCCTTGCCCAGTGCGGCGAGGATCGGCTGGCCAATCTCCTGATAGGCGAAGGCGCCGATGCCATAACCAAGCATACCGCCCAGTACCGAGGAAACGAGTGCGATGCCCGCGATCAGCCAGGCGCGTGAAGGCCGGGCGAGGATCATCGGGATCATCAGCACATCGGGCGGGATCGGAAAGACAGAGCTTTCGATGAAGCTGACACAGGCCAGCACCCAGAGCGCGTGGCGATGTTCGGCCATGCGCAGGGTCCAGTCATATAGCGATCTGATCATGTGGCCTGTCCTGAGCGGGTTTTCTGCGAAACAGCATGGGTGGCCCGTGGGGTCAAGTCCTGTGCAGAAAGCGATCTAAAATCACCGGGGCCTCTGGACGAAGCCTCCGCGCTCGGCTAAGCACTGCGCCGGGCCCAAGTGGCGGAATGGTAGACGCAGGGGATTCAAAATCCCCCGGTAGCAATACCGTGCGAGTTCGAGTCTCGCCTTGGGCACCAACCTCCGGAATTGAATGACGTAGTGGCGGCTGCACGCGAATCAGGCGCGTCGCGTCTTGTGCCTTTCAAACTGTTGAGTGCTTGGAAACGTTTCGCCCCGAATCTGCGGATTGACCCACTATCAGAATAAGTCTGTGTGACCGAATTTTGCCATGATTTGCCGGATCCGTGGCCTGCGGGGCTGAACGCTTTTTTGAAACAGTATCGGACCGGCTTGAGTGAAACGACGCCTGAAAATGCATCTCACAAGGTCGTTATCACTGGGTTCATGCCAATTTGATGCAAATTTCGAGAAACAATGCCGAATCGAGATTGTGGCGAAGCCATGGTAAATGCGGCGAATTTTGGGGCGCGCGAACATTGTTTCGGCACTTTTCGGCCCAAATTCCCCTTGGGGGTTCGCGAGGGCTGGCGTAGAAAGAATGCAGCCCAACTGGGGGGTGATGTTGCTAGGTCTGGGGGCGACCGCACGTAATCGGCGCGTGACATGTCACGTGTGCAAAAGTGTGATCGCTGTGTAGTTGGTTGGATAACCGACATTTCGATGGGACGTCGGGATCCGAAAGAGACCCGTTCGGTCATGGGCTACGCTGTCATTCTCCTTGCAATTCGGTTGCGACGGTCGTCCCGCGTGGTCGCATCGCCAACTTTGGGAATTTGAGTTTAGCACTTCGGGGTACATGCCGACCCCGTGTCTAGTGGGAGAAGAACATGGCGACGAACAGGGTTGAAGGCGACAACAGCGACAACCGTATCGATGCGACATTTGCTGCCGATCCGGAAGGTGAGGCCATTGATGCGGGCAATGGTCCGGGTGGCACGAACAACGACGTCGTCGATGGTTTTGGCGGATCGGACACCATCCTTTCGGGGGAGGGCGATGATTCTGTTTTCGCAGGCTCCGGCAGTGACTCGGTCGAGGGCGGTGCGGGCAATGACCTTCTGGTCGGGGACAGCAGCGACCCCGGTGCAGGGCGCGAAGTGTTTCAATGGGACCTCGCACCCGACACGAACGACGCCGATCCGATCGAGATGGGCGATCCGATCAGCGGCTTTGTGCAGGATACCGGCAGCGTAGATGTGACGTTTTCCGTGTTGCAGGCCACTGGACCGGTGAATACCACCTTTGCCGACAACCCTCAGAATGTGGACGGCGTCGAGACCGGTGGCACTCCGGCGGATGCCAACAGCTCGCTGGCGGCGTCCTTGCCGAGTGCGGGTGAGACCGACCTCAAGCTGGAGTTTTCGGCCCCCGTCAATGATGTGTCTTTCCAGGTCAATGATCTTGATGGCACTGAAAACGTTCAGATATTCGCCTTTGATGGCGATGACAACCTGATCCCGGTTACGCTGACCGGTGGCACGGATGTCTCGGTGCTGAGCGGCGAAGAGGCGACCGGTAGCGGCTCCGGCACGGATGCCGACGCGGCCAACGCGCTTTCCGTGAGCATCGCAGGGCCGGTGGCGCAGGTCGTCGTCCGCTACACGGATGCGGACGGGAGCGGTGATGGCATCAACCTGACGGATGTGTATTTCAACCCGCTCGGTGGTGTCGTTGATGGCGGAGCGCCGGGCGACGACACACTGATCGGCGAGGACGGTGACGACACCCTGCTGGGTGAGGGCGGCAATGACGTTCTGACTGGCGGTGCCGGGGCTGACTCGATCGTCGGTGGCGCAGATGAAGACACCATCATCGGCGGCACTGCAGGCGACGTGGTTGATGGCGGCAGCACCGGCGTAGACAATGACACGCTTGACCTGAGTGGCTCGGGCCCGCTGCGCGTGGCCGAGGAAACCGACGATCCCGACGGCAACTCCACCTCGGGGCGGATCGAGTTCATCGACAGTGATGGCACAGTCTCGGGCGAGATGACCTTTGCCGAGATCGAGAACCTGATCCTGCCCGAGAACGGCGCGCCGGTCACGCAGCCCGATACCGCAGTGACGGACGAGGACACCTCGGTCGATATTCCGGTCCTTGCCAATGACAGCGATCCCGAAGGTGATCCGCTGACCGTCGGCAGTGCCACCGCGACCAACGGCACGGTGACGGTCAATGCCGACAATACCCTGACCTACACGCCGAACCCGGATTTCAACGGCACCGACACGATCACCTACACCGCCGACGACGGCAACGGGAACACGACCCCCGGCACGGTGACGGTGACGGTCAACCCGGCGAACGACGATCCGGTTGCGGGCGATGATAGTGGAACGACCGAGTTCGAAACCTCGGTCGATCTGACGGTTCTGGGCAATGACACGGATGTGGACGGCGATACGCTGGTCGTAGACAGCGCCACGGACGGGGCAAATGGCACCACGACGGTCAACGCAGACGGTACGATCACCTATGCGCCCGATGTGGGCTTCAGCGGCACCGACACGTTCGACTACACGGTGTCGGATGGCAATGGTGGCACCGACACGGCCACGGTCACGGTGACCGTTGGTGATGCGCCTCCGCCGCCCCCGCCGCCCGAGCGCGACGGTATCATTGACGGCACAGACGGGCCCGATTTGATCGACACGTCCTATGATGGCGATCCCGATGGTGATTTTGTCGATGCGGGCGATGCGCTCCTGCCGGGGGCTGCACCTGATGATGACAGCATCCGGGCAGGTGACGGCGACGATACCGTCCTGGCCGGTCTGGGCGATGACGAGGTCGAGGGCGCAGGCGGCAATGACAGCATCATTGGCGATGTCGGCAGCGATACGATCTCTGGCGGGGCCGGGAATGACACGATAGACGCCGGTGCGCCCTTGTCGGCGACGCCGCTGCCCGATCTGGGCTTTCCGCCTGACGTTCCTGCGGATCCGTTCCCGGATGACGACCGCGATTTCGTCGATGGCGGGGATGGCGACGATGTCATCTCGACCGGCGACGATGCCGACACGATCCTTGGTGGCGCGGGCAATGACCTGATCGACGCCGGGATCGATGCCGACAGCGTCGAGGGCGGCGATGGCAACGATACGATCATCGGTGGCGAGGGATCGGACACGATCAACGGGGGAGCCGGGGATGATCTGATCTACGGTGGGCTCGATCCGTCCTTCCCCGACGAATTGAACATTCCCGACGCCACAGACCCCGTGACCAATAATGGTCAGGACGTCATCAATGGCGGCTCTGGCAATGACACGATCTTTGGCCAGGACGACGATGACACGATCTCGGGTGGCGAAGGTGATGACTTCATCGACGGTGGCATCGACAACGACTCGCTCGAGGGCAATGCCGGTAATGACACGATCCTTGGCGGTGATGGCGATGATTCCGTGCGCGGTCTCGCGGGTGAGGACATCATTGATGGCGGTGCGGGTGATGACACGCTTGCAGGCGGCACCGAGAACGACACGATCACCGGCGGGGAAGGCGACGACGACATTCGCGGTCAGGATGGCGACGATGTCCTGAGCGGCGATGCCGGCAATGACACCATGAACGGCGGTGCCGGGGATGACGTGATCAGTGGCGGCGATGGCGACGATCTGATCGTCGGCAATGACGGCAGTGACACGATCTCGGGAGGGGCTGGGGCGGATGTGCTGGCCGGTGCCAATGACCGCGATGTGTTCCTCGATGTCGGCGCGGGCGACACGATCGACGGCGGCGACGGTGACTCCACCGATGACGGCATCGACGACGATTTCGACACGCTCGACCTGCGCGGTCTTGGCCGGTTCGAAATCGTGGGGGAAACCGTCGATCCGGATGGCGACTCGACCAGCGGAACGGTGAATTTCCTTGCCGCCGATGACAGTGTCAGCGGAACGCTGGAGTTCAGCGAGATCGAGAACCTGATACCCTGCTTCACGCCCGGCACGCTGATTGCCACGCCGCGCGGGGAAAAGCTGGTGGAAGACCTGCAGCTTGGCGACCGGGTGATCACCCGCGACAACGGTTTGCAGGAAATCCGCTGGATCGGGCATCGCGCGCTTGGCATGCAGGATCTGCAGAATGCGCCGCATCTCAAGCCGGTTCTGATACGGGCAGGAGCGCTTGGTCATGGCCTGCCCGAGCGCGATATGCTGGTCAGCCCGCAGCACCGTCTATTGCTCAATTCCGAGCGCGCTGCGCTCTATTTCGAGGAGCGCGAGGTTCTGGCAGCGGCCAAGCACCTGACCGGCATGGAGGGCGTCGATCAGGTCGAGGCGAGTGGCACGACCTACATTCACTTCATGTTCGACCAGCACGAGGTGGTGTTGTCGAACGGGGCCTGGACCGAAAGCTTCCAGCCCGGGGAGCAGGTGCTGGATGGCATGGGGGCCGAACAGCGGGATGAGATTTTCGACCTCTTCCCGGAACTGCGCGAGGCACAAGGCGTCAAAGCCTATCAGGCGGCGCGCCGGTCCCTCAAAAAGCACGAGGCACGTCTGCTCGTGGAATAATAACCCTTTGCACCCGGTCGGCCCTCCATAGGGGCCGGCCAAAGAAATCGGTTGCGGGGGCTTGCCCGGTTTCGAGTGGGAACAATCCCGGCCATGTGCCGGGATTGTTTCTTTTTGGGAAACAAAAAGTCTGGCGCGGGCGTGTGCTCAGCTTTTGAAGTGTTTGGACAGCTTCAGGCCCTGACCCTGGTAATTGGACGCGATCCCTGCCCCGTAGAGCTGATCGGGGATCTGATCCATCTTCTCATAGACAAGCCGCCCGACGATCTGACCATGTTCGAGCACGAACGGGGCCTCGTGGCAGCGCACTTCGAGCACGCCGCGCGATCCGGCCCCGCCCGCCGCCGCATGACCGAAACCGGGATCGAAAAAGCCTGCGTAATGCACCCGGAACTCGCCTACCATGGCGACGTAGGGGGCCATCTCGGCGGCGTATTGGGGCGGGATATGCACCGCCTCGCGGCTGACGAGGATGTAAAAGGCACCGGGATCGAGAATGATGTGGCCGTTTTCGGCATGCACCTCTTCCCAGTAGTCGGCGGGTGCATAATGTCCGATCCGGTCAAGGTCGATCACGCCTGCATGCGGTTTGGCCCGGTATCCCACGAGGGTGCCGGTCGCGGGCCGCAGATCGACTGAAAATCCCAGACCTTCATCGATCACGGCGCTGTCTCCATCGACGAGCGGTGTGGTGGAGTGCAGCGCACGCAACGCGTCGTCACAGAGCACTGCCTGACCTGCGCGAAACCGGATCTGGTTGAGGCGCATGCCGGGGCGGACGAGCACGGAGAAGGAGCGCGGGCAGATTTCTGCGTAAAGCGGCCCGGCATAGCCGGGGGCTACGCGGTCGAACTCTACTCCGCCATCGGTGATGACCCGGGTCAGAAGGTCGAGCCGCCCGGTGGAGGATTTGGCGTTGGTCACGGCCTGCACGCCTTCGGGCAAGGCGAGATGTTCCATCAGCGGGACAACATAGACGCATCCCTTTTCCAGAACCGCCCCCGGTTCAAGGTCGATGCGGTGCATCTCGAATTCGCCGATCCGGTCGGCGACGGTGCGGCCGGTGCCGGTCAGGAAGGATGCACGCACGCGGTAGGCAACGGGCCCAAGACGCAGATCGAGGCTGGCCGGTTGGATCTGTTCAGGCAGGATATCGGATGAGGCCGAGAGTATGCCTGCGGCGATCATGTCCCTGATCTGCTGGCTTGAAACAACCCCGGTCATCGCCATCACCCTCTCGTCGTGCCCCGCATCCGTGTTGCGGTGCCCGAGGGGCCGAGGCGGGCGGGATCGTCGGTAAATTTGGTCGGGCTAGCAGGACTCGAACCTGCGACCTTCCGTCCCCCAGACGGACGCGCTACCAGGCTGCGCCATAGCCCGACGATGCGCCGTTCATACTGGTTTTCCGGGTAGGGACAAGGGGGAAATCCCAATTTTTAATCCTTGCCCGCACCGTTAGTGCCTTTTGACGTCCCGCTTCTGCGCAGGCGGGTTGCCAAGCCGGCAAGTTCGGCAGCTAAATCGCTGGACACCGGTCGTTTGAGCGTTGCGAGAGACGCCAGGGCACCGGCAGGAGAGGGTGTGCTGTCCGACGGATCGTCAGGCAGGGCGGGCAGCGGCGCGAGCGTGGCCGGTGGCTCGTCCGCGCTGTCCTGGGGGGCGGACGCGTTCCCGGACGCCGTGAAGAGGTTTTCCGATTCTGCCGACGGTCTCGGTTCAGACCCTTGTTCATTCCCGTATGTCGGGGGCGGTTCGGGCGATGTCGTGTCGTCTGCGAACATGTTGGGCATCGGGTCATCGGCACCCTGAGCGGCATCGGCGTCCGCAGGCTCAGACGCGTCGTCGTTTGCTGTCTCAGCCGCGGCGACGTCCTCCTCCTCGACCTGCTTATCAGAGGGCGTATGCTCTTCGGGTTTCGTCTCCGACTGCTGAGGGTCATCTGCGGTGATCCCAGGCGTGTCCTCGGCGCTCGCGCTTTCTGTCGGGCGCTCGAACGAGAGAACCTGCGCGGGCGGCTGCGGCTGAGGGGTCGCGGCGATATCGAGCGCCTGATCGCCGGACTCACCGCCCAGCCCTCGCGACAACGCCGCCACGTGCTGCACCCCCTCTTCGCGCAGGATTTTTTGTACGCCTTTGATGGTCATGCCCTCGTCATGCAGAAGTATCTTGATGCCGCCCAGAAGCCGCATGTCGGCAGGGCGGTAATAGCGTCGCCCGCCTGCACGTTTCACGGGTTTGACCTGCGTGAACTTGCTCTCCCAGAACCGCAGCACATGCGCCGGAACCTCCAGCCATTCGGCAACCTCACTTATGGTTCGAAAGGCGTCGGCGGATTTTGCCATATTGGGCGGTGTCCTTAGCTCTTGTTGCCGGCTGCGACCCGGTCTTTCATCAGATGCGACGGTCGGAAGGTCAGCACGCGGCGCGGGTTGATCGGAACCTCTTCGCCGGTCTTTGGGTTTCGGCCCACACGGGCAGTCTTGTCGCGGACCGAAAAGGTGCCGAACGAGGAAATCTTGACCTGTTCTCCCTCGACGAGCGCATCGGACATGTGGTCCAGAACGCTCTCGACCATTTGGGCTGCGTCATTTCGCGACAGCCCCACTTCGCGAAAAATCGCTTCGCTCAAATCCATTCTTGTAAGTGTCTTATGTCCCATTATATCCCCGCTGTTTTTCGCGATACTTTGCGGGAAGGTAATTTCCGAGTCAATGTCAACGACTTAGCCCTTGCCCTTGAAGTGCGGTTTTTTGCGCGTTTTTTCGGAATCCAAGGGCCGCAATGCCGCATGTGCGGTCAAAACATGGGTAAATGGGGCGGGCACGGCATATGTCAGACAGGACGCGGCATGACCAGCACGCCGATCGACGTCTCCGAGACGATCAATAGCTTTCCGGCGTTGCTCACCCATGCGCTTCTGCTCTGCTTGGCAAGTCGTCGCAGAATGGGCCGGGCGAAACAACTCAGAGTATGGCCGGGATCACCATCGCAGGACCACGGCACCCCAGGCCAGGCCGCCGCCGATCGCTTCGGAAAGTACGAGGTCGCCGGGTTTGATCCGGCCTTCGGCGACGCCAACCGACATGGCCAGAGGAATCGAGGCGGCAGAGGTGTTGCCGTGATCCTGCACGGTGACGATCACGCGGTCCATCGGCAGGCCCATCTTCTTGGCGGTGCCCTGGATGATGCGGATATTGGCCTGGTGCGGCACGATCCAATCGACATCGGGGCCGCTCAGCCCGACCTTGGCGAGGGCCGTCTCGGCGGTTGAGGTGAGTTTCTCGACGGCCTGACGGAAGAGCGGGTTGCCCTGCATCCGCAGCTTGCCCGCAGTGCCGGTGGATGAGACCCCGCCATCGACATAGAGCATGTCACGGTAGCGCCCGTCGGAATTGAGGTCCGAGGACAGGATGCCGCGATCCGCGTTGGTGCCATCGCCATCCCGCGCACCGAGGATCAGGGCGCCCGCACCGTCGCCGAAGAGCACGCAAGTGGAGCGGTCGGTCCAGTCCATGATGCGGCTGAAGGTTTCCGCACCGATGACCAGAAGCCGGTTCGCCTGTCCGGTCATAATGAGTGCGTTGGCGGTGGTCAGAGCGTAGATGAATCCGGCGCAGACCGCCTGCACGTCAAAGCCGAAGCCGCGCGTCATACCCAAGTCCTTCTGCACCATTGTGGCTACGGAGGGGAAGGTCAGGTCTGGGGTGGAGGTGGCGACCACGACACCGTCGATATCCTCAGCCGTCAGACCGGCCTGTGCCAATGCGGCTTTTGCTGCGCGAAGGGCGAGGTCCGATGTTGTCTGGCCTTCGGCGGCGAAGCGCCGACGCTCGATGCCAGACCGGGTGCGAATCCATTCGTCCGACGTGTCGAGAGTCTTTTCGAACTCGGAATTGGGAACGATGCGGTCCGGCAGGTAATGACCGATCCCCTCGATGACGGCGCGGCGGGTCATTGGGCCTCCTCATCCGGGGTGTTCTCGGCGCTGTCGCCCTGATCCAGGAGCGCAGCAGAGGCCACGCGCGCGGCGAGTCTTTCGGTGAAATGTGATTGCGCCAGCTCAAAGGCGAGCTTGATCGCCGAACTTACGCCGGTTGCGTCGGCCGATCCGTGCGACTTGACGACGGTGCCGTTTAGGCCAAGGAACACGCCGCCATTGGCGCGGCGCGGATCGACCCGTTTCTTCATGCGGCGCAGCGATGTGTAGGCCAGCACCGACGCGAGGCGGGAGAGCGGCGAATAGGCGAACGCCTCGCGCAGCAGATCGCCGACCAGTTTGGCGGTGCCTTCGCCGGTCTTGAGCGCCACGTTGCCGGTAAAGCCGTCGGTCACGATCACGTCGCAGACGGTGCCGGGCAGGTCGCGCCCCTCGACGAAACCCACGAACTCGAAATCCGCGGTGCGGGCGTTGGCAGCGATGAGATCATACGCTTCGCGGAGTTCGGCACGGCCCTTGTGTTCTTCGGTGCCGACGTTGAGCAGGCCGATGCGCGGCCGCTCCAGCCCGAAGCCGTTACGCGCGTAGGACGCCCCCATCAACGCGTATTGCATGAGATCCTTTGCGTCGGCGCGGATATCCGCGCCGCCATCAAGCATGATGTTGTGTTCTTGCGGGTTCTGCGACGGCCACATGACGGCGATGGCCGGGCGGTAGATGCCGGGCAGTTTGCGCAGGCGCAGCACCGACATCAGCATCAGCGCTCCGGTATTGCCGCAGGACACGCAGACCGTGGCCTCGCCGTTGCGCACCGATTCGAGGGCGGACCACATCGAGGTTTCGCGTCCGTGCCGCACGACGCTGCTCGGCTTGTCATCCATGGTGACGACGTCCGGCGCGTGGCGAACTTCACAACGCGACTCCAACCCCTTGCGCTTGGCAACAAGACGCTTGAGTTCATCGCCCGGGCCATGGACGATGAAGCCGATTTCGCGGTTTTTCTGTGCAGAATGGGCAATACCCGCGACAACTGCCGCGGGCCCCTGATCGCCGCCCATGGCGTCAACCGAGATGATTGTGCGGGCCGGGCCCGTCCTCGTCTGGTCTGTCCGAGCGGTCATTCGGCATATCGCCTTCGAGTGCTTAAGCCGCGTCGTCTTCCAAGTCGATCTCGTCAACGAGGCTCACGACTTCGCGATCAGCGTAGTGGCCGCAGGCGGCACAGACGTGATGCGGGCGCTTCAGCTCACCACAATTGGGGCATTCGTTTGGGTTGCCCGCAACCAGCGAGTCATGCGCGCGGCGGTTGTTGCGGCGCGATTTCGATACTTTGTTCTGTTGGACAGCCATGTCACAACCTCAATTCCTGTGGGCCAGATGGCCCGGTTTCACGGGTGTACGCGGCTCTTAATCCGTAGTGAGCCGCCGGTTCAACCCTCAATTCCGATGAGAGCGCGAAAATACAGAGATTTGTTGCCGGGGCAAGCGATTCTTGACGCGTTGCGGCGCGGCCGTCTTCACTCTTCCCCCTTGAGTTGATCGCGCAGTGTCTTGAGGCCGGCAAAGGGCTTGGTGTCCTCGTCGGTCAGTGGTTCCGCGCCCTCGGCGGTTGCGGTCATCTGGCCCAGTCCCGCGCCATCGCTGCGCGGCCAGGGCGGAAGCGCAAGGCTGAGCGCCTCGATCATCACCCGGCGCAGATCGATCTCTTGACCCAAGGGTTCCAGCGTGTCGTCCTCGGGCATCTCCATCTCTTCTCCGGGGGCAAGATCCGGCGGTTCGGCGTCGGGGGAGAATCGGCGTGTGACGGGTTCGTCGATGCGGGTCGTGACGGGGTCGAGCGTCACGACGCATCGCTGCACGACCGTGGCCCCCAAGGTGGCCGTTAGGAGCCAATCGGTGCGGCCCTCTGCGGAAATGCGCCCGCTGAGGCGCAATTTGCGCAGGTCGAGAAGTCCGAGATCCTCTGCGATCTGCTTGCGCCTGGCAGCATCCGGTGTGATCTCGAACGGCATCTCGTCCTTGCCGCGCAGATGCGCGACGCGGATCACTTCGGGATTTTGCGTCTCATCGGGCATGTTTCCCTCTGCTTCCTTTCTTGAACCTGCAGGCCACCTTGATGTAAGCGGGATAAAAGCCGCGCGCGGCCATGACAAGAGGGCAGACATGACAGGTACCACATCCCGACTGCTTCGCGGCCTTGTGCTGTGTGGTCTGCTGACCGTTGCGGCCTGTAGCGCCACCTACAAGAACCATGGCTATGTGCCGCCCGCAGATGACCTTCAGAACCTTATCGTCGGTGTGGATACACGCGCCACGGTGGATGATGTGGTGGGCCCGCCGTCGCTGTCGGGAATGTCGGACGAGGGTGACTACTACTATGTCCGCTCACGCAAGCGCACCTGGGGCATGTTCCGCCCGCAGGTAGTAGAGCGGACCGTGCTCGCGATTTCGTTCAACGATGATAACACCATCGCCAACATCGAGACGTTTGGGCTTGAGGACGGCAAGGTCGTGCCGCTGACGCGCCGTGTGACCGACAGCTCGGTCGTCGATAATGGCTTCTTGCGGCAGATGCTCGGTAACCTCGGGAACATCAATCCCTTCGCGAACGACACCGAATTCGGCAGCTAGCGCCGTCATGCGTCTGTCATGCCTTGTGTGCTAGCGGGGGCTTGGCTAGGCTCACGCTGGTATGTGAAGAGGCTGCAATGACAGGCGAGAGGCGGTATCTGGCGCGGCGCGGCGTCGGCGACGAGGATATCCGGCGGGCACAAGCCCTGCGGGTGGTCGCATTCCTCGGTCAGGACAGCGGGCTTGATGTCGATCCTTTCGATGATATTTGCGACCACATATTAGTCGAGGAGAGCGCGACGGGTCGGCTCGTCTGCTGTTTTCGTATTTTGACCCTCAACGATGGCTGTGAGATCGCACAGAGCTATTCGGCACAGTTCTACGAATTGTCGGCCCTTGAGGAGTTTGACGGCAAGATGGCCGAGATGGGCCGGTTCTGCATCGCACCCGGCCTGAACGACCCCGATATCCTGCGCGTTGCGTGGTCTGCGATGACCCGGTTCGTGGATGAGCAGGGCATCGGGATGCTGTTTGGATGTTCGTCGTTCAAGGGTGTGGACGCGGGCGATTATCTCGACGCTTTTGCCGTGCTGCGCGAGCGGCATCTGGCCCCGCGTCGCTGGTGGCCGCGCGTCAAGGCACCAAGCGTCTTTCGATTCGCGCAACGCCTCAAGAGGCACAAACCCGATCTGAAATTGGCCATGCGCCACATGCCGCCTTTGTTGCGCACATATCTGATGATGGGGGGCTGGGTGAGCGATCACGCGGTGATCGACCGCAACCTTGGCACGCTGCATGTCTTTACCGGGGTCGAGATCGGGGCCATTCCCGATACGCGAAAGCGGCTGTTGCGGGCGATGGCGGGCTGAGGGTGCTTGACCGCGCCGGGGCGGCGGGATAGCCCGCGCCCATGGCACGTGCACCGCTTCTCCAACTCAACGATATTTCCCTCACCTTTGGGGGCGAGCCGATCTTTGACGCGCTGTCGCTTGTCGTGCAGCCGGGTGACCGGGTGGCGCTGGTGGGGCGCAACGGATCCGGCAAATCGACGCTGATGAAGGTCATGGCCGGGCTGGTGGAGCCGGACCGGGGCGAGCGCATCGTGACGCCCGGGACATCCGTGGGCTACATGGAGCAAGAGCCCGAGATGAAAGGCTTTGCCACCCTTGGCGAGTTCGCGATGAGCGAGCTGGACGCGGGCGAGATGTACCGTGTCGAGATGGCCGCCGAGGGGCTGAAATTCGATCCTGACCGCCCCGTAGAGACCGCCTCGGGCGGGGAGCGGCGGCGCGCGGCATTGGCCAAGCTGATGGCTGAAGCGCCGGAGTTGATGCTGCTCGACGAGCCGACCAACCACCTTGATATCGAGGCTATCGGATGGCTGGAGACGCAGCTGCGCGAGACGCGCAAAGGGTATGTGCTGATCAGCCACGATCGCGCCTTTCTACGTGAGCTTAGCCGTGCAACCCTCTGGATTGATAGGGGAATGGTGCGCAGGCAGGAGCGCGGTTTTGAGGGATTTGAGGCCTGGCGCGACAAGGTCTGGGAGGAAGAGGACCAACAGCGCCACAAGCTCAACCGCAAGATCAAGGCCGAGGCCCGGTGGGCGGTCGAAGGCATCAGCGCGCGGCGCAAGCGCAACCAAGGCCGGGTGCGTGCGTTGCAGGAGTTGCGGGCCGAGCGCAGCAGTCAGATCCGCCGTCAGGGCACGGCTGCGATGGCGCTCGATTCCGGTCCGTCCTCGGGGCGCAAGGTGATCGAAGCGGACGGAATTTCAAAGCGTTACGACGATAAGCTCATCCTGAGTGAGTTCAGCATCAAGATCCTGCGCGGGGATCGTGTGGCCTTTGTCGGGCCCAACGGCGTGGGCAAGACGACGCTGCTAAAAATGCTGATGGGCGAGGTCGCGCCGGATACCGGACGTGTGACCCACGGCACTAACCTGCTGCCTGCCGTTTTCGATCAGGCGCGGGCGCAGCTTGCGCCTGAAATGAGCCTGTGGGAGAGCCTGACCGGCGATATCGACATGCGCGTCTCGGGGCAGGCGGATCAGGTTCTGGTGCGCGGACAGCCGCGCCACGTGGTGGGCTATCTCAAGGATTTCCTGTTTGACGAGCGGCAGGTGCGCGCGCCGGTCAAGTCCTTGTCGGGCGGGGAAAAAGCGCGGCTGTTGCTGGCCAAGTTGATGGCGCGGGAAAGCAACCTGCTGGTGCTCGACGAGCCGACCAACGATCTCGATATTGAGACGCTGGACCTGTTGCAGGAATTGCTCGACGATTACGACGGCACGGTTCTGCTGGTCAGCCACGACCGGGATTTCCTGGACCGCGTGGCAAGCACGACCATCGCGATGGAGGGCGACGGGCACGCCACTACCTATGCCGGCGGCTGGAGCGACTACCGCGCGCAGCGGGGCCGGGATGAGGTCGCGCCGATGGAAATAAAACCCGAGAAAACAGAAGGTAAAGCGGCAAAGTCAAAGCAGGACAAGTCCTCGAAATTGAACTTTACCGACAAGCATCGGCTGGAGGAACTGCCGGGGGTGATCGCGCGGCTGGAGGCTGAGATCGCCAAGCTGGAAGGGCTGCTTGCCGACGCCGATCTATTTACCCGGGAGCCGGTGAAATTCAAGAAGGCGACCGAGGCGCTGAGCGCGCGGCAGGCGGCTCTGGCGCAGGCCGAGGAGGAGTGGCTGACGCTGGCGGAAAAGGCCGAGGCTGAGGGCTGATTTCACCTGTAAGTCGCGGAGTTGCGCGGCTATGCTCGCCCCCATGAGTGGATCGGATCGCAGCATGAGGGATCGTGTCAGGCTCTTGTATGAGGGCCGCTCAAAACGTGCCACGCGGTTTCGCTATGCGCTTTTGATTTTCGATGCAGTCTCGATCATCTTTTTCCTCGCCACGGCGACCATGCCGCTCGGCGCGGAGTTGATTGCGGCGGATGCGGGGATTGCTGTGGTCATCCTTGCGGATTTTGCCTGCCGGTTGTGGATCGCCGAGAACCGTTTGCAGCATTTGCGGCAAGTCTATGTGATCATTGATGTTCTGGTTCTGGCCTCGCTGGTTGCCGCGCCGTTTCTCGGGCAGGGTTGGGCGGCGCTGCGGTTGTTGCGGGCGCTGCGGCTGGTGCATTCGTATCACCTGCTCAAGGACCTGCGGCGTGATGTGCGGGTCTTTCGGTTGCACGAGGATGCGATTGTCGCGGCGGTCAATCTGTTGGTGTTCATCTTTGCGATGACGGCGCTGGTGCTGGTGCTGCGCGGTGGGCAGGAGCCGGGGCTAAACACTTATGTCGACGCACTTTATTTCACCGTGACGACGCTGACCACGACCGGCTACGGCGACATTCTCATGACCACCGGCACCGGGCGATTGCTGGCCGTGGGCATCATGGTGGTCGGGGTCGGGCTGTTTCTGCGATTGGCGCGGGCGATCTTTCTGCCGGCCAAGGTGCGGCAGAAATGCGAGGGCTGCGGGTTGCTCAGGCATGACCCGGATGCGATCCATTGCAAGCATTGCGGGCGTGAAATCAAGATCGAGACCGAAGGCTCTGATTAGCGGGCTGTATCGCGTCGGTATTCTGTCGGTATTGCGTCGGTGCGTTTTGGCGGCGCGCGGTGCGCGCGGTCCGGTTCACTTTCCTTAAACCTTTCGGGGTCTGATCCTCATCAAGCGGGCAAGAGGCCTGAACCGATGCGGGATCAAGGAGAGTGGCACGATGATACTGGATTTCTTCCGGCAGGGTGGTGAGGCGGAGGCGCAGGCCGTCCCTGAGCAGAAGGCGAGCGCCACGGGACGCGTCGTCGCCTGGGGCGGGGCCGGTCGCGTGGCGTGGAGCCCGCGTGACGTGGTGAGCCTTGCGCGGACCGGCTTTGCGGGCAATCCGGTGGGGTTTCGTTGTGTCAAGATGATCGCCGAGGCCGCCGCCGCGCTGCCGCTGGTGATGCAGGACGCCGAGCAACGCTTTGCGGTGCATCCCGTGCTGAGCCTGATCAAGATGCCGAACCCGGCGCAGGGGCGGGCGGAGTTGTTCGAGGCGCTTTATGGCCAGCTGCTCTTGACCGGCAATGCCTATGTCGAGGCCGTGGGTGCGGGCGGCGTGCCGGTGGAGTTGCACGTGCTGCGTCCGGACCGGATGAGCGTGGTGCCGGGCGCGGATGGCTGGCCGGTTGGCTATGAATATGCCGTGGCGGGACGCAAGCATCGGTTCGATGTCTCCGACGGCGCCCCCTGCATCTGCCATATCAAGAGCTTTCACCCGCAGGACGATCATTACGGGCTGTCGCCGTTGCAGGCGGCGGCGCAGGCGGTGGATGTGCACAATGCCGCGAGCCGCTGGTCGAAGGCGCTGCTGGACAATGCCGCGCGGCCCTCGGGGGCGATTGTCTACAAGGGGGCCGAGGGGCATGGGGCGCTCGGCTCGGATCAGTATGACCGGTTGGTCGCCGAGATGGAGGCGCATCATCAGGGCGCGCGCAATGCAGGCCGCCCGATGCTGCTGGAAGGCGGGCTTGACTGGAAGCCGATGGGCTTCAGCCCGTCCGACATGGAATTTCAGAAAACCAAGGAGAGTGCGGCGCGTGAAATCGCGCTTGCCTTTGGGGTGCCGCCGATGTTGCTGGGTATTCCCGGCGACGCGACATTCGCCAATTACCAGGAGGCGAACCGGGCGTTTTACCGGCTGACGGTGTTGCCGCTGGCCACGCGCGTCAGTGCCGCCGTGGCGGCGTGGCTGGCGCGGATGGCGGGAGAGGCGTTCGAGTTGCGCCCCGATCTCGATCAGGTGCCGGCGCTGTCGGCGGAGCGTGATGCGCAATGGGTGCGGGTGGCGCAGGCGGAGTTCCTGACCGCGGCGGAAAAGCGCGATTTGCTGGGCCTGCCCGCATTGCCTGAGGGCGATGCCGATGGCTGAGGGCGCGCCGCCGCCGCGCTACGGGTTCGAGCCCTTCGACTGCGCGCCCGCGCTGCGGCTGGAGGCGCATGAACGGGTCTCGGAATTGCAGGTGAAGGCGACGCAGGACCGGCTTGAGCGGTTGGAGGCGGCGCTGGAGCGGCTGGAGCGGCGGCTGTGGCTGGCGGTGTACGGCGTGGTCGCGGCGATATTGGTGCAGGCGTTTCAGCCGATCCTGGCGGCGTTGCCGTGAGTTTGGAAACGAAAGGATGAGGTGGATGGAGAACGGACTTGAGCGCAAGTTCGCGCGACCCGAGGGCGCGGCGCTGAGCGTGACCGACGAGGGGCGGATCGAGGGCTATGCGAGCCTCTTTGACGCGCCCGATCAGGGCGGGGACGTGGTGGCCAAGGGGGCCTATGCCGCGAGCCTGAAGCGGCTGACCGCCGAGGGGCGGCGCGTCAAGATGCTGTGGCAGCACGATCCGGCGCAGCCGATCGGCATCTGGGACGAGGTGCGCGAGGATGCGCGCGGCCTGTATGTGAAGGGCCGCTTGCTGGAGAGCGTCGGACGTGCGCGCGAGGCGGTGGCGCTGATCGCGGCGGGCGCGATTGACGGGCTGAGCATCGGGTACCGGACGCTGCGCGCGACCAAGGGGGACAAGGGCCGCAGGCTCTTGCAGGAACTGGAGCTTTGGGAGGTGTCGCTGGTGACCTTTCCGATGCTGCCCAGTGCGCGGGTGGCGGCCAAGGGCGAGCGCCCGGCGGACGAGACCTTGCGTGATTTGGCGGCTGTGTTCGACGCGGCCCGCCGGGAGATGGCGCGGATGTAACCCCCGCGCGACCAGACCAAGCTGAAGGGAAAAACGATGACAACCCAAGCGCAGGCTCGGGCCGGGGAAGATCTGTCTCCGGCGGCAGAGGTGAGCACCGCCGTGGCGGGGTTTCTGAGCGAATTCAAGGGCTTTCAGTCCGAGATTCACAAACGGCTTCAACAGCAGGAAGAGAAGATGACCATGTTTGAACGCAAGACAATCGCCATGGCGCGCCCGCATCTGGCCGCCGCTGCCGACGCAGGCGCCCCGCATCGCAAAGCTTTTGATGCTTATCTGCGGGCGGGGGACGATGACGGGCTGCGCGGGCTGGAGCTTGAGGGCAAGGCGCTCAATACCTCGGTCGCCGGTGAGGGCGGGTATCTGGTCGACCCGCAGACAGCCGAGACGATCCGTTCGGTGCTGAGCTCGACCGCGTCGATTCGTGCCGTGGCCAATGTGGTGGCGGTCGAGGCCACGAGCTTTGACGTGCTCATTGACCATGCCGATGTGGGCCATGGCTGGGCCACCGAGACCGGCGCCGTGGCCGAGAGCGACACGCCGATCATCGACCGCATCAGTATCCCGCTGCACGAGTTGAGCGCGCTGCCCAAGGCGTCGCAGCGGCTGCTCGATGACAGTGCCTTTGATGTCGAGGGCTGGCTGGCGGGGCGCATCGCCGACAAGTTCGCGCGCGCCGAGGCGGCGGCGTTCATCGCGGGCGACGGGGTGGACAAGCCGCGCGGGTTCCTGACGCATCCGGCGGTCGATAACGAGGTCTGGGCCTGGGGCAATCTGGGCTATGTGCCCACGGGCGCGGACGGTGATATCGGCGGGCCCGATCCGATCATCGACCTGGTTTATGCGCTGGGGGCGCAATACCGCGCGTATGCCACTTTTGTGATGAATTCGCGCACCGCCGGGGCCGTGCGCAAGATGAAGGATGCCGATGGGCGGTTCCTGTGGTCGGACGGTCTGGCGGCCGGAGAGCCTGCGCGGCTCTTGGGCTATCCGGTGCTGATCGCCGAGGACATGCCGGATATTGCGAGCGGGGCGGATGCCATTGCCTTCGGTGATTTCGGCGCGGGCTATACGGTGGCCGAGCGCCCCGATCTGCGGGTGTTGCGCGATCCCTACAGCGCCAAGCCGCATGTGCTGTTTTACGCGACCAAGCGCGTGGGCGGCGATGTCAGCGATTTCAAGGCGATCAAGCTGTTGCGGTTCGCCGTCTCGTAAGGGGCGGTGATCGGGGCGGGGGCGGCTTGGCCCCCGTCCGGGGCGCGCGTGGCCTTTGATACGGCGTTGTTCAGTCACCCCCCTCCGTCCGTGCAACGCCGGGCGGCGCGCGCCTCACTCACCGGAGGGGTCCGGGATATATGGAGTAGGTCCATGATGTTGATGGAAGAGACCGCGGTGCCCCTGGCCGCGCTGCCGCTGGCGGAATTCAAGGCGCATCTGCGGCTGGGGACGGGGTTTTCGGATGGCGATATCCAGGACCCCGTATTGGAGAGTTTCCTGCGGGCCGCGCTGGCGGCGATCGAGGCGCGCACCGGCAAGGTGTTGCTGGAGCGCGACTTTTCCTGGGTGCTGAGCGGCTGGCGCGATGCCGAGGGGCAGGCGCTGCCGGTGGCCCCGGTGAGTGCGATCCTGCGGCTGGCGTTGCGCAATCGCGACGACGAGGAAGAGGTGATCGCGCCTGCGCTCTACCGGTTGGAGCGGGATGCGCATCGCCCGGTGTTGCGCCCGGCGGGCCGGTTTCTGCCGTCGATCGCGCCGGGGGGCGTGGCCGAGATCGTGTTCCGCGCGGGCTATGGCGCGGGCTGGGCCGATATGCCGTCGGATCTGGCGCAGGCGGTGCTGATGCTGGCGGCGCATTACTACGAGTATCGCCACGAGACCGGGCTGAGCGGCGGCTGCATGCCGTTCGGTGTGTCGAGCCTGATCGAGCGCTATCGCACGGTGCGTTTGCTTGGTGGGGGCGCGCGGTGATGGCGGTGCGGCTCAACCGGCCCCTCGTGCTGGAGGCGGCGGTGCGCAGCCCCGACGGGGCTGGCGGGTTCAATGAGACCTGGCAGCCGCGCGGCACGCTTTGGGCGGAAGTGCGTGCGCGCACGGGCCGTGAGACCGAGGGCGAGGGGGTGAGCGTCGCGCGGGCGGCGTTTCGGATCACCGTGCGCGCCACGCCGCAAGGCAGCCCGCAGCGCCCCGAACCGGGGCAGCGGCTGCGCGATGGCGCGCGGATTTTCACCATCCTGTCGGTGACCGAGCAGGACGCAGGGGGGCGGTTTCTCACGCTCTGGGCCGAAGAGGAGGTGGTGACATGAGTTACGGCGTGGCGGCGGCGTTGCAACAGGCGGTGTTCGAGCGGTTGCGCGGGGATGCGGCTTTGGCCGCTTTGCTGGGTGACGCGATTTATGACGCGGTGCCCAATGGCGCTGTGCCGCCGCTTTACGTGACGCTTGGCCCCGAGGATGCGCGGGCGCGCGGCGATGGCACTGCGGCGGGCGCGTGGCACCGGCTGACGGTGACGGTGGTCAGCGAGGCGGCGGGGTTTCTCGAGGCAAAACAGGTGGCGGGTGCCGTGAGCGACGCGCTGGAGGGGGCGGAGATGACGCTCAACCGAGGGCGCGCCGTGGCGGTGCAGTTCTGGCGTGCGCGGGCCCGACGCGAGACCCGTGGGAGCCGTCGCCGGATCGACCTGACTTTTCGTGCGCGTGTCGATGACGGCGCCTAACCCAAGATGATGGAGTAAGACCAATGGCAGTGCAGAACGGCAAGGACCTGCTGATCAAGATCGACCTCAACGGCAGCGGTAATTTCCAGACGGTGGCGGGGCTGCGGGCCACGCGGGTGAGTTTCAACGCCGAGAGCGTCGATGTGACAAGCCTCGAGTCGGCCGGGGGCTGGCGCGAATTGCTGGCCGGGGCCGGTGTGAAATCGGCCAGCATCAGTGGCTCCGGTGTTTTTCGGGATGCGGCGAGCGATGAGCGCGCGCGGCAGCTCTTCTTTGACGGGGAGATGCCGGATTTTCAGGTGGTGATCCCGGATTTCGGCACCATCGAGGGGCCGTTTCAGGTGACGGCGATCGAATATGGCGGCACCCATGACGGCGAGGCGACCTATGAGCTGGGCCTCGCCTCGGCGGGGCGGCTGAGCTTTACGGTGCTCTGAGCATGGCGAACCCCTGGGCAGGCGAGGTGGCGCTGGTGATCGGCGGCGAGCGGCATGTGATGCGGCTCACGCTGGGGGCGCTGGCCGAGTTGGAGGCGGCGCTGGACCAAGGCTCGCTCGTCGATCTGGTGGCGCGGTTCGAGGAGGGGGCGTTTTCCAGCCGCGATGTGCTGGCGCTGATCGTCGCGGGGCTGCGCGGCGGCGGTTGGCACGGTGCTGCGGCGGATTTGCTGAGTGCCGAGATCGAGGGCGGGCCGCTGGCGGCGGCGCGGGCTGCGGCGGAGTTGCTGGCGCGGGCCTTTGCCCTGCCCGGGGCGGACGGGTGAGGGACCGGTTCGACTGGCCTGCGCTGATGCGGGCGGGGATGCAGGGGCTTGGCCTGAAGCCCGCCGAATTCTGGGCGCTTACGCCGGTGGAGTTGCGGCTGATGCTGGGCGAGCGCGAGGGCGTGCGCCCGATGGCGCGGGACGGGCTGGAGGCGCTGCTCAGCGCCTTTCCCGATGAGCAAGGAGAGATGAGCGATGGATGAGCTGGAGCGCGCCGACGATCTGGAGGCGCAGATCACCGCACTCGACGATGCACTGGGGCAGGCCACCGGCATGGCGGCGGCGTTCAATGCGGAACTGGGCCGGGTGCGGGGCGGTTTCGCGAGCGCGGGCCAGGATGTGCAGACGCTCGACCGGGGGCTGAGCCGGGGCCTGCGCTCGGCCCTGCGGGGTGCGGTGGTGGAGGGGGACAGCCTGTCGGACAGCCTGCGCAGGCTGGCGACGATCATGGTCAATACCGCCTTCAATGACGCGACGCGCCCCGTCACGGACCAATTGGGCGGGCTGATCGCGCAAGGGGTTGGGGGCCTCGTGCAGGGGCTGTTTCCGTTCGCCAAGGGGGCGAGTTTCTCGCAGGGGCGGGTGCAGCCCTTTGCCACTGGCGGGATTGTGAGCGGGCCGGTGACGTTTCCGATGCGCGGTGGCACCGGGCTGATGGGTGAGGCAGGGCCGGAGGCGATCATGCCGCTGAGCCGTGGTCCTGACGGGCGTTTGGGCGTGCGCGCGCAGGGCGGCGGGGGTGTCAGCGTGGTGATGAATATCCAGACGCCGGATGTGGACGGGTTTCGCCGCAGCCAGGGGCAGATCGCGGCGCAGCTGGGCCGCGTGATCGGGCGCGGCGGGCGTAATCGCTGAAAGGGAGCGGGACATGGGATTTCACGAGGTCAGATTTCCGGCGAGCCTGAGTTTCGGCTCGCTTGGCGGGCCGGAGCGGTTGACGGATATCGTCACGCTCGCCAACGGGTTCGAGGAGCGCAACACGCCCTGGGCACAGGCGCGCAGGCGCTATGATGCGGGGGTGGCGCTGCGCTCGCTCGACGATGTCGAGGCGCTGATCGCGTTCTTTGAGGCGCGGCGCGGGCAGCTTTTTGGCTTTCGCTGGAAAGACTGGACCGATTTCAAATCGGGGAAGGCCAAGGCCACGCCGGATTACCGCGATCAGGAGATCGGGTTTGGCGATGATGCGACGGTGGCGTTTCAACTGGTCAAGACCTACCGCTCGGGCGAGCAGGTGGCGGTGCGGCCCATCGTCAAGCCGGTGCAGGGCAGCGTGCGCATGGGGCTCTCGAATGTCGAGATGCGCGAGGGGGTGCATTACGAGGTGGATACGGCCACCGGCATTGTCACGTTTTCCGAGCCGCCCAATCGTGATGTGGCGATCACCGCGGGCTATGAGTTCGACGTGCCGGTGCGGTTCGATACCGACCGCATCCAGACCAGCCTTGCCAGTTTTCAGGCAGGAGAAGTGCCCAATGTGCCGGTGGTGGAGATCCGGGTATGAGCGGGCTGTTGGCGCATATGGGAACGGGCGTGACGACCACCTGCCGCTGTTGGGCGCTGACACGGCGCGACGGGGTGGTGATGGGGTTCACCGATCACGACCGGGCGTTGGCGTTCGAGGGGGTCGCGTTTCGCCCCGATACCGGGCTGAGCGCGCTGGCGGTGCAGCAGTCGACCGGGCTGTCGGTGGACAATACCGAGGCGCTGGGCGCGCTGAGCGACGCGGCCATTCGCGAGGCCGATATCGAGGCCGGGCGCTATGACGGGGCGGAGTTGCGCGCCTGGCTGGTGAATTGGCAGGACGTGGCGGCGCGGGCGCTGATCTTTGCCGGCACGATTGGCGAGTTGCGACGCGCAGGCGGGGCCTTTGAGGCGGAATTGCGCGGGTTGACGGATGCGCTCAACGTGTCTTTGGGGCGGGTCTATCAGAAGAGTTGCAGTGCTGTTCTGGGGGATCGCGATTGCACGTTTGATCTGGATACGCCGGGGTATGTTTCTGAGCGTCCTGCCGAGGTGGTGGAGGAGACCCGCGTGTTTCGCTTTGGCGAGGTGGGTGGGTTCGAGGAGGATTGGTTTCGGCACGGGGTGATCCGGGTGTTGAGCGGTGCCGCCACGGGGCTGATTGGGTTGATCAAGCGCGACCGTGTGGAGGGCATGGGCCGGGTGATCGAGCTATGGCAGCCTTTGGGCGCGCAGGTGGTGGCGGGCGATGCGCTGCGGATCGAGGCGGGGTGTGACAAGCGGATGTCCACCTGTCAGTTCAAGTTCGACAACCTGCTGAATTTTCAGGGGTTCCCGGATATTCCCGGTGATGACTGGACGATCACCGATCCAACAAAGAGCCCGGCACTGGATGGCGGGAGTCGCAGGTGAGCGGGCAGGGGGCGCGGATCGTGGCGGCGGCGCGGGGCTGGATCGGCACGCCTTACCGGCATCAGGCGGCCTGTCGTGGGGCGGGTTGCGATTGCCTCGGCTTGGTGCGGGGGATCTGGCGTGAGGTCAGGGGCGATGAGCCCGAGCGCCCGCCGGCCTATTCGATGGACTGGGCGGAACCGGCCCGGCAGGAGGCGCTGTGGCAGGCCGCCGCGCGGCATCTGCGGGCCAAGGCATTGCGCGAAGAGGGACCGGGTGACGTGATCCTCTTTCGTATGCGCGAAGGGTCGGTTGCCAAGCATCTGGGCATCGTGGCCGAGACCGGCGCGCGGGCCACGTTCATCCACGCCTATTCGGGGCATGGCGTGGTCGAGACCGCGCTGAGCGCGCCCTGGCGGCGGCGCATCGTGGCGCGATTTCAATTTCCCGAGGAGGGCTGAGCCATGGCAACCATTCTGTTATCCGCTGCCGGGGCGGCGATTGGTGGGGCCGTGGGTGGCTCTGTCTTGGGGCTGTCGTCGGTGGCGATCGGGCGGTTTGCGGGGGCCGTCATCGGGCGGTCGATCGATCAGCGGCTGCTGGGGCAGGGGTCGGAGGTGGTCGAGACCGGCCGCGTCAGCCGGTTGCGCCTGACCGGCGCGGGCGAGGGCGACGCGATCAGCCAAGTTTACGGGCGCATGCGCGTGGGTGGTCAGGTGATCTGGGCCACCGAGTTTCGCCAGAATGTCACCGTGACGCAAGGCAACCGGGGCGGCGGCAAGGGCAGCCCGCGCCCCGCCACGCCCGACACGCGACAGGTTGGCTATTCGGTGAGCCTCGCACTCGCGCTCTGCGAGGGAGAGATTTCCCGCGTGGCGCGGGTCTGGGCGGATGGCACCGAGGTGTCCTTTTCGGGGCTGAACATGCGCGCCTATCCCGGCTCGCGCGACCAACTGCCCGACCCCAAGATCGAGGCGGTGGAGGGGGCGGGCAACGTGCCTGCCTATCGCGGCACCGCCTATGTGGTGATCGAGGATCTGGATATCTCGCAATTTGGCAACCGCGTGCCGCAGTTCAGTTTCGAGGTCTGCCGCCCGTCGCAGGCCGAGACGCCGGGCGCGGATCTTGACCCGGTGCGCGCGGTGCGCGGCGTGGCGCTGTTGCCGGGCAGCGGGGAATATGTGCTGGCGACGACCCCGGTCACGATGGATTTCGGGTTCGGGTCGTCGGGCGTCGCCAACGTGAACACGCCCTCGGAGCAGTCCGATTTCGTGACCGCCCTCGAAGGGCTGACCGGGGAGTTGCCCGCCTGTCATGCGGCGTCGCTGGTGGTGAGTTGGTTCGGGGATGATCTGCGCTGTGGCGCGTGCCGGATTCGCCCGCGTGTGGAGCAAAAGCAGTTCGATGCCTCCAACATGCCGTGGGAGGTGTCGGGGCTGCGCCGTGCGCAGGCGGGGGAGGTGCCGAAGGATGGCGACGGTCGCGAGGTTTATGGCGGCACACCCACCGATCAGGCGGTGATCGAGGCCATTCTCGCCCTGCAACAGGCGGGGCAGGAGGTGCTTTATTACCCGTTCATCCTGATGGAGCAGATGCCGGGCAATGGGCTGCCCGATCCGTGGAGCGATGCAGGCGATCAGCCGGTGCTGCCTTGGCGCGGGCGGATCACCACCTCGAAGGCACCGGGACAGGACGGCAGCCCGGATCAGACGGCAGCGGCGGAGGCCGAGGTGGCGGCGTTTTTCGGCACCGCGCGGGCGGCGGATTTTACCGTGACGCCAATTGCGGCGCAGCCGGTGGAGCAGGCGGGGGCAGGGGTGCTCGACCTGCTGAGTTTCGGCGGCGCGGTAAAGCGCAGCCCGGTGGCCTATCATGGACCGGATGAGTGGTCTTACCGGCGGTTCATCCTGCATCAGGCGGCGCTCTGTGCCGCCGTGGGCGGTGTCGAAAGCTTTTGCATCGGCTCGGAAATGCGCAGTCTCACGCAGATCCGGGGTGAGGGGAACAGCTTTCCGGCGGTGGCGCAGTTGATTGATCTGGCGGCGGAGGTGCGCAGCCTGCTGGGACCAGAGGTCAAGATCAGCTATGCCGCCGACTGGTCGGAATATTTCGGCTATCAGCCGGGGGACGGCGACCGGTTCTTTCATCTTGATCCGCTCTGGTCGAATGAGAATATCGACTTTCTCGGGATCGACAATTACATGCCGCTCAGCGATTGGCGTGAGGGGGATGCGCATCTGGATGCGGATGCCTGGCCGTCGATCTACGATCTGGATTATCTGCACGCCAATATCGAGGGCGGCGAGGGCTATGACTGGTTCTATCCCAGCCCCGAGGCGCGTGCGGCACAGCGCCGGGTGCCGATCACCGATGAGGCCTATGGCGAGCCGTGGATCTGGCGGTTCAAGGATCTGCGAAGCTGGTGGGAGAACCGGCATTTCGAGCGGGTTGGGGCGGCGCGGCGCGCCACGCCCACCGCATGGGAGCCGCAGTCCAAGCCGATCCGCTTTACCGAATATGGCTGCGCGGCGGTGGACAAGGGCACGAATGAGCCCAACAAGTTTCTCGATCCGAAATCGTCGGAGTCGCGCCTGCCGCGTCATTCCACCGGGCAACGGGATGAGTTGATCCAACTGCAATATCTGCGGGCGATGGCGGGGTATTGGGCCGATCCCGTGCGCAACCCTGCGTCAGAGGACTTCGAGGGGCGGATGATCGACATGGATCACGCCTATGTCTGGGCCTGGGACGCGCGGCCCTATCCCTATTTTCCCGCCAATCTCGAGTTGTGGTCGGATGGCGGGAACTATGCGCGGGGGCATTGGATTTCGGGGCGGGTGAGCGGGCGCAGGCTGGCCGATGTGATCGCGGAACTCAGTGGGCGTGCGGGTGTCACGGCGCTTGAGGCACCGGCAAATCTGGGTTTCGTGCGGGGCTATCTGGTCGATCAGGTGAGCGAGGCGCGCGCGGCGCTGCAACCGCTGATGCTGGCGCATGGGGTGGATGCGATCGAGCGCGGCGGCGTTTTGCAATTCCGCCGCCGCGACGGGCGGGCCGATCACATGGTCGATCTGGCGCGCGTGGTGCGCGACCCGGAACTGGGCGGTGTGATCGAGCAGACGCGCGGCAGTGATCTGGAACTGGCGGGCCGGGTGCGGCTGCGCTTTTTGGAGGCGGATGGCGATTTCGAGGCGATCTCGGAAGAGGCGATCTTGCCGGATGAGGTGACCCATGCGGTGGCGATGTCGGAAATGCCGCTGGCGCTGACGCGGGCCGAGGGGCGGCAGGTGGTGGAACGGTGGCTCTCGGAGGCGCGGGTGTCGGTGGACACGTTGCGCCTGACGCTGCCGCCCTCGCAATTAGCCACTGGGGCGGGGGATGTGATCGAGTTGCCCGAGGGCGAGGGCGGCGCGCGGTTCCGCATCGACCGGGTGGAGCAAATGGGCAACGCGCAGCGCGTCGATGCGGTGCGGATCGAGCCTGAGAGTTTCCGCCCCATATTGATCGGGGATGCTCCGGCCCGCTTGCGCCCGTTCAGCGCGCCGGGGCCGGTGACGCCGCTTTTTCTGGATTTGCCGCTGCTCACGGGGGAGGAGGTGCCGCATGCGCCGCATCTCGCGGTCACCGCCAATCCCTGGCCGGGCACGGCGGCGGTCTATGCCTCGGACGAGGATGCCAATTACCGGCTCAATACGCTGATCGCGGCGCGCAGCACGGTGGGGCTGACCGAGACGCCGCTTTTCCCGGCGCGCAGCGGGCTGGTGGACCGGGGCGAGGGGCTGTTCGTGCGGATGCGCTTTGGGACGCTGGAGAGCGTGAGCGAGGCGGCGCTGCTGAACGGGGCCAATCTGTGCGCCATCGGGGATGGCACGCCGGGGGGATGGGAGTTGTTCCAGTTCCGCGATGCCGAACTGGTGGCACCTGAGACCTATATCCTGCGGCACCGGTTGCGCGGGCAGTTGGGGACCGAAGGGGCCGGGGTGTGGCCGGTGGGCGCGATCCTCGTGCGGTTGGATGGCGTGCCGCAGCAGATCGAGCTTGCCGAGGCGCAGCGCGGGCAGGCGCGGCATTACCGGATCGGGCCGGGGGGGCGGCCGGTGGATGATCCGAGTTTCGGCCATGCGGTGATCGCCTTTGACGGGGTGGGTCTGCGGCCCTATGCGCCGGTGCATCTGCGGGCGGTGGAGGCGGGCGGTGATCTGCGGGTGACGTGGATCAGGCGGACGCGGGTTGGCGGCGATCGGTGGGACACGCCCGAGGTGCCGCTTGGCGAGGAGAGTGAGGGCTATCTGCTGCGGGTGCGGCGCGGGGTTGAGGTGTTGCGCGAGGTAGTGGTGGAGGCCCCGGTGTGGACCTACCCGGCGGCTGCGAGGGTAGCCGATGGACCGGATGCGGGTAAGCGGATCGAAGTGGCGCAGGTTTCGGCCAGTTTCGGGCCGGGGCGGTTCGCGGGGTTGGAGCTGTGATTTAGGGGGCCGGATTGGAGGCAAGTTTGGGCTGTTGCTACCATTGCCGTTTCAGGGACAAGCCGCGCGGTGCCCGACCGCGGGTGGGCGTTGCAACCTCAGTGGGGCGCGCTTTATGGCAGCAAAATACTGCAACGATTACGCGGGTTTGCGACGTTGAAAAAGCGCCCGCCCGGGGGGGCGGTCGGGCGCTGCGCGGCGGCGCGTTCCGCGCCTTGGGTTGAACTTCAACGGCAGCACCAGGCCATAACCGGCCCGCGCCGGCCACCTTTTACCCTGTGCCTGGCAGCAAGGCCCTAGCGCCCCCGGATGCGCGGATCGAGCGCGTCGCGCAGGCCGTCGCCCATGTAGTTGATCGAAAGCACCGTGAGCGAGATCGCGAGGCCGGGCCAGAACACCCGTTCGGGGTAGTCCTGCAGGTATTGCGTGGCGTCGTTCAGCAGCCGCCCCCAGGTCGGGAAATCGGGTGGAAAGCCGAGGCCGAGAAACGACAGTGCGCTTTCGGTGATGATCGCATTGGCGATGCCAAGCGTGGCCGAGACCATGATCGGCGACATCACGTTGGGCAAGATATGACGGGTGATGAGGTTGAAATTCGTGGTCCCGATGGAGCGGGCGGCGAGGATGAATTCGCGCTCTTTCAGGGCCAGCACGTCGCCGCGCACGATCCGCGCCGTGGGCATCCAGCTGGTCACGCCGATGGCCACCACGATCAGGATGAAGATGCCCATTTCAGGGCCGAACATGCCGTTCAGCGCCTCGCGGAACAGAAGCACCATCACCAAGAGCAGCGGCAGCAGCGGCAGCGACAAGAAGAGGTCGGTAAAGCGCATGAGCGGTCCGTCGAGGCGACGGAAGAACCCGGCCAGAACCCCGATCAGCGAGCCCAGCACCAGCGCCAGCAGCATCGCCGTCAGTCCCACGGCAATCGAGGTGCGCCCGCCTTCCAGCATCCGCGCCAGCGTATCGCGGCCCAACTGATCGGTGCCGAACGGATGCGCGAGAGTGGGCCCCTGATTGCGCGAGCGGATGTCGATATAGGTGGCGTCATAGGGCCAGATATAGGGTCCGAGGAACACCGCGAGGATGATGAACAACAAAACCAGCCCACCGGCGAGCGCGCCGCGGTGGCTTTTGAACTGGTCCCAGACATCGCGCCAATGGCTGCGCGGCGGGGCGGTCGGGCCCTCATCCGCGAGGGCGGTGATCGGTTTGGGGGTGTCAGTCATAGCGGATCCTCGGGTCGAGCACGCCATAGAGCACGTCTGCGACGATATTGAAGAACACGATGAGCACCGCGATCATGAAGGTCACGGTCTGCACCATCGGCAGGTCATTGGCCTGAATGGCGGTGATCAGCAGTTGGCCAAGGCCGTTCACCTTGAAGATCTGCTCGGTGATGATCGCGCCGCCGAAGATGTAAGGAACCCCGAGGGCGATCACGGTCACCACCGGGATCATCGAGTTGCGGAGCACATGCACCATGACGACCGCCCATTCCGACAGCCCCTTGGCGCGGGCGGTGCGCACATAATCCTGGTTGAGATTGTCGAGCATCGAGGCGCGCATGAAACGGCTGATCTGCGCCGTGGTCTGCAGGGCCAGCACCATCACCGGCATGACCATTTGCAGGATCTGTTTCTTGAATGTCTCCCAATCCACCACCTCGAGCGTGGTGTCGTAGATCGAGGGCAGCCAACCAAGCTGCACCGAGAAGATCACGATCACCAGCACGCCCGAGAAGAACGGCGGCACCGAGTAGCCCACCATGGTGATGAACGTGCCCGCCTGATCGAAGAGCGAATATTGCCGGTAGGCGGAGTAGATGCCGATGGGGAGCGCAATGAGGATGCCCACCACATAGGACATCGCCACAACCCACAAGGTCTGCGGCATGCGCTGCACGATCACGTCCATGACCGGCGAGCGGAACTGCCAGCTGAGCACGCGCTGCTGGCCTTCGGCGAAGGCGGTGCCGAAGATGTGGTCGAAGAGCAGCATCGGCTCGACCACGAAGAACTGATACATCCATTTGAAAAAGCGCACATGGGTCGGCTCGCCCAGGCCCAGTGCCTCGCGCATGCGTTCCTTGACCTCGGGCGGCACGGTCAGCGGCACCTGCGCCATCGGGTCGCCGGGGGCGAGTTCGAGCAGCAGGAAGATCACGAGGCTGATGAATAGCAGCGTGGGGATCGAGAGCACGAGCCGTCGGATCGTAAAAGTCAGCATGTGCGGCGCCTCTGCGGGGTATTCAATGAAAAGAGGGGCCGGGCATGCGCCCGGCCCTTATCCGGCACGGGCCGGATCACTCCTTGATGCGGTACCAGTCAGCCGCGTTCCACAGCTCGGTATCCCACACGTTTAGCACCACGCCGCCCAGGGTGTTGGACTTGGCCGAGACTCGGCCACGGTGAACGAGGGGAATGATCACGTTGGCGTCTCTGGTGATCATGTTGTTGAGCTTGATGGCGATCTCGGCCCGCTCGTTCAGGTCCGCCGTGCGGCCCAGCTCCTTGACCAGTTCGTCATATTCCGGGTCGCAGAAGCGGTTGATGTTCTCGCCCTGCCACTGGCTCTCGGGGCGCGGGGCCTTGCCGCAGGTGCGCGAGGCGAGATAGTTCTGCGGGTCGGTGCCATCGAAGAGGTTGGCGTACATCTCCACATCGGCATAGAACTTCTGGAAGGTGTCCGGGCTACCCGGATCGCCGCCGAAGAACACCGAGGCCGAGATGTTGCGCAGTTCCGTCTCGACGCCGATCTCCGACCACCACTGCTTGATCAGCGCCTGAAAATCCTGGCGCACGGCATTGGTCGAGGTCTGGAACAGCAGCGAGAGTTCCACGCCGTCCTTGTCGCGCACGCCGTTGCCGTTGCTGTCGGTCCAGCCGGCCTCGTCGAGCAGCGCCTTGGCCCCTTCGATATCATGCGTCAGGCATTCGGTATTGTCGGAGGCGTAGATATCCGGGCCGGGGACCCAGTTGCAGGTCGGCTTGCCCGCCTGACCATATCCGATCTCCGTGAGCAATTCTCGGTCGATCGCCATCGAGAGCGCCTGACGCACTGCCGGGTCGGTGAGGAACGGGTGCGGATGCGCCGCCGTGGCGCGTTCGCCCTCGGGCAGGTCGGGCGAGGGATCGGTCAGGTTGACCTCGATCCGCTCCACGAGCGTGCCGAAAGCGGCAAGCGCCTCGCCCTGGCCTGCCTCTTCCATGTTGGCGATCACGTCGGGCGCAAGCTGCAGATTCCAGGCATAGTCGAATTCGCCGGTTTCCAGCACCGCGCGGCCCGCCGCCGTGGCATCGCCGCCGCCCTTGAAGGTCATGGTGGCAAAGGCGGGCTTCTCGGGGTCGCGATACTCGGGATTGGCCGAGAGCGAGATCACGTCATTGGGGCGGAATTCGTCCACCTTGAACGGTCCGGTGCCGATGGGGGCAAAGTTTTCCTCGGCGCATTCCGAGGCGCGTGCGCCGGTGCATTCGGCATATTGCGCGGCCTGGATAATCGGGGATTGGCCGCCCATGAAGGGGCCGTAGGGGTTGGGTTGGGCGTCGGCGAAATTGACCTTCACGGTCAGGTCGTCGATCACCTCGACCGACTCCACGCCCTCGAACTTGGCAAGCTGCGCGCAGCCGCCTTCGGGGTTCATGCAGTAATCGGCGGTGAATTTCACGTCCGTGGCGGTGAAGGCCGTGCCGTCGGACCATGTCAGCCCCGGCTTGATCTTCCAGGTGATCGACTTGAGGTCCTCGGCGACGCCGCCGTTCTCGACGGTGGGGATTTCCTCGACGAGATACGGAACCATCTCGCCTTTCTCGTTGTAGCGCCCGAGCGGTTCGATCACGAGGCTCGCCGCCTCGATCTCCTTGGTGCCGCCGGACAGGTAGGGGTTCATGATCGACGGCGCCTGCCAGTAGATCACGTTGACATGGCCGTCGGCACCGCGTTCGGCATGGGCCGCAAGGCCAAGGCACGACGCAGCGGTTGCCCCGAGAAGCAGGGATTTCAGGGTCATGGGGTTTACTTCCTCCGGTGTTGGACAGCTCTGGTTCGGCCATCTCGTTTTCGGTTTTGCCGACTGTTTGCCGGGCTTGGCGTGGCGGAAAAGAGGACCGGGGCACACGCTTGTACCCGCACCGCATCCCCGCCGGTTCGTGCATCACAGACCGGATTCCGGCAAAAAGCAAGGGGCGCGTTCTGCGATTCAGGCAATCTGACGTGATCGGATGCACATGGTTTGACACTGAACCCAGAAAGTGAGTAGCGTTTCGGCATTGCCCTTCATGGATGAGAAAAGGCCGCGCCGCATGCTGGATACCCCGATTGCCCGGATCGAGAATCTTCGGGTCACCTTCGAGACCAAGGATGGCCCGGTGGTGGGGGTCGAGGATGTGTCCTTTGAGGTCAATCCCGGCGAGACCGTCTGCATCGTGGGCGAATCGGGATCGGGCAAGTCGGTGTCGTCGCTGTCGCTGATGCGGCTTATCGAATATGGCGGCGGCACCATCGCGGGCGGGCGGATGCTATTTGATCGCCGCGAGGGGGGCGAGGTCGATCTTGTGCAGACCGAACAGGGGCTGATGCGCACGATCCGGGGCAATGAGATCGGGATGATCTTTCAGGAGCCTATGACCGCGCTCAACCCTGTGTTCACCGTGGGGCGGCAGCTGTCCGAGGGGCTGCGCGTGCATCGCGGTATGGACAAGCGGCAGGCCCGTGCGCGGGCGCTGGAGCTTTTGAAGGAGGTGCGCATCCCCGAGCCGGAGCGCCGTCTCGATCAGTATCCGCATGAGCTGTCGGGGGGGATGCGGCAGCGGGTGGTGATCGCCATGGCGCTCGCCTGCAAGCCGCGCCTTCTGATCGCGGACGAGCCGACGACGGCGCTTGATGTGACCATTCAGGCCGAGATCCTGGCGCTGATGGACCGCTTGAAGCGCGACACCGGGACGGCGGTGATCTTTATCACGCATGATATGGCGGTGGTTGCGCAGATGGCCGACCGGGTTGTCGTGATGTTCCGCGGCAACAAGGTCGAGGAGGGCACCGTCGAGCAGATCTTTGAGGCGCCTCAGCATGATTATACCAAGGCGCTGCTGGCCGCCGTGCCGAAGCTGGGCGAGATGCGCGGCAAAGCCTATCCCGAACCGATGAAGCTGGTGGGCGCGGATGCGCAGGATATCAAGCCGATCGAGGGCAGTGACGAGGAGCTGTTGCACGTCAAGGGGCTGACCACGCGGTTCGCCGTGAAGGGCGGGTTTTTTCGCCGGACGGTGGCGAATGTGCATGCGGTCGAGGATCTGTCCTTTTCGCTCGCCAAGGGCCGCACGCTGAGCCTTGTGGGCGAGAGCGGGTGCGGGAAATCCACCGCCGGGCGGTCGATCCTGCGGCTGGTGGAGCCGATGGCGGGCGAGGTGGTGCTGGATGGCACCGATATCATCGCGCTCGACCCCGGGGATTTGCGAAAAGCCCGGGTCGATATGCAAATGGTCTTTCAGGACCCGTTCGCGAGCCTCAACCCGCAGATGAAGCTGGCCGATCAGGTAGCCGAGCCGATGCGCAATTACGGCCTTGTGAGCCGGTCGGAAATGGATGACCGGGTGGCGATGCTGTTTGATCGGGTGGAGTTGCCGCGCTCGTTTTTGCGGCGCTTTCCGCATGAGTTGTCGGGCGGGCAGCGGCAGCGCGTGGCGATTGCCCGCGCGCTGGCGCTGAACCCCAAGCTGATCGTGGCCGATGAGGCGGTGAGCGCGCTTGACGTGAGCGTGCAGGCGCAGGTGCTGAACCTGATGATGGAATTGCAGGCCGAACTGGGGCTGAGTTATCTCTTCATCAGCCATGACATGGCGGTGGTCGAGCGGGTGAGCCACGATGTCGGCGTGATGTATCTGGGCCGGATCGTCGAGCGGGGGCCACGCGCCGCCGTCTTCGAAAACCCGCAGCACCCCTATACGCAGGCGTTGATGAAGGCCGTGCCGGTCGCCGATCCGCGCCGCCGCAAATCCGAGAAGGATTTGAATTTCAAGCCAATCCCTTCGCCGATCCATCCGGTGGGATACGAGCCGGGGCCGTCGGAGTATAAAGAGGTGGACCCGGGCCATTTCGTGCTGACCTCGGAAAGCGGCTATTGATCATGACCCAAAGACTGACGCCGGTCGAGCTGATGAGCAAGCTCGTGAGCTTTCCCACCGTGAGCCGTGACAGCAATCTGCCGCTGGTGGATTGGGTCGAGGACTATCTGCGCGAGCATGGCATCACCGCGCATCGCCATTATGACGAGACCGGGGAGAAGGCCGCGCTGTTCGCCCATGTCGGACCGGAGGTCGAGGGCGGTGTGGTTCTGTCGGGGCATACCGACGTGGTGCCGGTGGATGGCCAGCCGTGGACCTCTGACCCGTTTACCGTGGAGGAGCGGGACGGCAAGTATTTCGGGCGCGGTTGTGTCGATATGAAGGGCTTTGACGCGCTCGCCATCTGGGCGCTGGTCGAGGCGCATCTGCTGGGTGTGGCGCGGCCCCTTCAACTGGCGCTGAGCTATGACGAGGAGGTGGGCTGCGTCGGTGCGCCGCCGATGATCGAGCGGATGCTGGAGGTCTTGCCACGCGCGGAGCTTGCGATCATCGGAGAGCCGTCGACCCTGCAGGCGGTGACCGGCCACAAGGGTGGTCTGGGCTACGACGTGCATGTGGTGGGCTTCGAGGTCCACAGCTCGATCATGCACCGGGGCGTCAACGCGATCATGGCTGCCGCGCCGCTGATCGACTGGGCCAATCAGCAAAACGCCGAAGACCGGGCGCGCACGCCGTCGGAACTGGGGTCAATGTTCGAGCCGCCCTGGACGACGCTGCATGTCGGCCAGATCTCGGGCGGGACGGCGCATAACATCACCGCAAAGGACTGCCGCTTCGGCATGGATTTCCGCGTCGTGCCGGGTGAGGACCCCGAGGAGTGGGGCGCGCGGTTCGAGGCGCGGGTCGCGGAGGCCGAGGCCGAGATGCAGGCGGTGCATCCCGACACGCGGATCGAGCTGCGCCGCAAGTTCCGCGTGCCGGGGTTGCAGCCGGAAGAGGGCGGCGCGGCGGAGGGGCTGGCGCGGCAGATCACCGGCGACAATGGCCGCCACGTGGTCAGCTATGGCACCGAAGCCGGTCAATTTCAGGAGCGCGGCTATTCGGCGGTGATCTGCGGGCCGGGCGACATCGCGCAGGCGCATCAGCCGGACGAGTTCATCACCGTGGCGCAGTTCGACGCGGGGCATGATTTCATGCGACGGCTGGTCGAGAAATTGCGGGGCTGAGGCCAGCCCCGGCCGATGCGCGAATGGCCCGGAAATCCCGGGACCGATTCGCCGCATCAAACGCGTTATTTGATGAAACTGCCATCGCGCAACTCTCTCATGGCCTGACGCAATTCATCTTGTGTGTTCATCACGATCGGGCCGTGCCACGCCACTGGCTCTTGCAGGGGCGCGCCCGAGATCAGCAGAAAGCGCACGCCATCCTCGCCCGCCTGCACGGTGACCTCGTCGCCGGTGCCGAAGCGCACCAGCGTCCGGTCCCCTGACGGGTCGCGCAGATGGAGCTCCTGTCCCGCCACCTCTTTTTCCAGCAGCACGCCGGTTGGCTGCGAGGCATCGGCAAAGGCCCCGGACCCGGCGAAGACATAAGCAAAGCTGCGCCGGTAGGTGTCGACGCGGAAGGTTTTCCGCACTCCCGGAGGCACCGATATATCGAGATATTGCGGGTCGGCGGCAATGCCGTCCACCGGGCCGCGCCTGCCCCAGAATTCGCCTACGATCACCCGCACGCGGGTGCCGTCATCGTCGATGATCTCAGGGATATCGGGAGATGTCACATCCTGATAGCGCGGCGCGGTCATCTTGAGCGAGGCGGGCAGGTTGGCCCAAAGCTGAAAGCCGTGCATCTGGCCCTGCGCGTTACCGCGCGGCATTTCCTGATGCAGGATGCCCGACCCGGCGGTCATCCATTGCACATCGCCCGCGCCCAAAGTGCCCGTGTTGCCGAGGCTGTCGCCATGCGCCACCGCGCCTTCGAGGACATAGGTGATCGTCTCGATGCCGCGATGCGGGTGCCACGGGAAGCCCTTGGCATAGCGCGCCGGATCATCGTTGCGGAAATCGTCAAACAGCAAGAACGGGTCAAGCTCTGACGGGTCGTGAAAGCCGAAGGCGCGGTGCAGGTGCACGCCTGCGCCCTCCATCGTGGGCTGCGCGGGGCGGGTCTCGAGAACGGGTCTGATCGACATGGGTGTCTCCTTTCAGACCCATAGATAAGCATGCGTGCCGCGCGGCGGCAGGGGGCGGTCTGTTCGCAGGCAAAGGGCGGCTGTGCGTTTTTGACGATCCCCCTCGCCAAGCCGGGGCAGGCGGGGTAAACGCGCGGGTTAAAGGGAGACGCGCGATGATTGACGATGAAGACGTGCAGGTGGTGCTGACCGCTTCGGCGGGGCGGCGGGTGATCGGCGTGGGGTCCGTGGCGGGGCTGGGCCTGATCCTGCTCTATCTCGCGCTGGTGCAATCCCCAAGCGTGGGTTGGCAGGTCTTCATGGTGGGGTTCGGCACCGGGGCGCTGTGGCTGGCGCAACGGATGTGGCAAGCGACCACGTTGCGGCTGGTGCTGTCGCCTGCGGGTCTGACATGCAGCGACGGGCGCGTGGTGGCGGACATGGAAGAGATTATCGGGGTGGACCGGGGGGCGTTCGCCTTCAAGCCGTCTAACGGCTTCATGCTCAAGCTCAGCCGCAAGGGTCCGTTTGCCTGGGAGCCGGGAATCTGGTGGCGGATCGGGCGGCGCGTAGGTGTGGGCGGCGTGACGCCCGGCACCCCGGCCAAGGTCATGGCCGAGATGATTCAGGAACGCATCACGCAGCGCGGGACCGATTGATCGAGGGCTGTCTTAGCTGGTCGTGTTGCTGGTGTTGCAGACGTCGATGTGGCACAGTTGCGGTGCGAAACGCAGCGTCATGAACATCCGCGCCTCGATCGGAAATTCACGGAACACACCGCCAAGCGTGACGGACGGCCGGTAAGGCGACAGGCTTTCGACGAGGATCATTTCCTGACCGTTGAGCATGGCCGGAAAGAAATCATCGGCATCCTGGACCATCGCCTGAGTCATTTCCTGGAACGCCCCGTCACCGCGGAGTTCCGACCAGCGCAATTCGAAGAAATCCACATTGTTGTCAGGGTCGAGGTGACGGCGGACGACGGTGATCCGCAACTGGCCGATGTCGGAGCGCGTCAGGTCGTTGAAAAGCGTTTTCGCGTTGTCGACATAGGTGTCGTCAATCGGCGTGCCGTTGTTCTGCTCGCGCGAAAGGATGTCGGCGATCGTGTAGGTCGCTTTCTCGGTCAGGCTTTGCTGGCGGAAGGCGCCATAGGCCTCGTAGGAAAAGAACAGGCCGATCGTCAGGAACGGGGCCATGATCACGGTCTCGAGGGCGGCGGTGCCGCGTTCGTCCGACCAGAATGATCCGAACAGTCGCTTCAAAAGGGAAGGTTTCATATCAAATCGGCTCCTGCACAAAGGCACTGGTGGCAACGATAAGCGCCTCGCCATTGGGATCCTTGAACACCGCGCGGCCCAGCCATTGCGACGGGTAGATGGGGGTATACTTGGCGCAGGCGCGCAGCATCATAAGCTGGTTTTCCCCGCCGGGGGTAAATTCACGCAGCGGCTTGGATTCATCGGCGGCATCGGTGCAATCCGGAGACGGATCAAGCTGGGTAAAGTTGCGTAGGTCGGTCGGGACCATTTCGAGGCGCAGCTTGTTTGCGCAATCGGGGATGATCAGCGAATTGTCGCAGATGATATCCTTGATGTCGTCATGTTGCGGCGCACTGCCTGTGCCGAGGCGGATTTCGCGGACCGCGATGTCGAGACCGCGTTCCAGCATGGTTGCGCGCAGCGTCACGAAACCCAGTTCGATCGAAAAGAACATGAACGAGAAGAAGAGCGGGGCCACCATCACGAATTCGAGCGAGGCGGTGCCCTTTTCGTCCCGCAGGTATCGGCGTACGCGCCGTGCGAAGGACCGTGTCATTGGGTCAGCCTCAACTGCTTGACGTTGACCGCGATGGTGTTGAACACGGTCTTGATGTTGAACGTGGTCGCGTTGAAATGGTGCGAGGTGGTCGAGGCGCAGTCGCGCAGTTTGTTCGCCGCGCTGGCCTGACTGCCCATTTCGAACGCCACCGTGTAGATCGTGATCCCCGCAGCATTGGCGGCGTCGCAGATGTCCTCCATCTGCGCGTCCTTCTTGCCCGGGGTGATCGCTTTGCTCCCGGAGGACCCGAATTCGTTGTAAGGGCCCCAGCTGCCTGTCTTGTTCTTGTAGTATTCGGGCGTCATCAGGCCCCACGCAATATCCCAGTCAATGCGCTCATGCGATATGTAGCCAGGTATGTTGGTAATGTCGCTGTTCTGGAAAGTCGCGCCGGTTTCCGTGTTGTAAAAGTCATCATAGTGCGGGCTGTAGAGAAAGAAGGAGGTGGTTTGACCGCCAGATGCGCGATACTTGCAATCGTAACGTGACCAGCTGCAGTATTGCTCGTACTGGCTGCCGTACCAGCGGCGGCTGGTGTCGTAACGATCATAAAGGTAGTGAAACTCCTGCTCTTGGTAGGTCACCTCATAGAGGTTGGAGTTTTCGCCACGATACTGAGCCGGCAGCCGGTAGCTATAGTCGTTCTTGCCGTCGCTCATGACCAGCATCACCTTGAGCGTGTCGCCGGTATCATAGGTGGCGGGCATGTTGCTCAGCAGCGGATCAACATCGTGATACGTCACCGTATTTCCGTTTCCGTCGATCTTGGTCTTGGTCACCTGCAAGGCGGTCACGACCGGTGCGAAAGCGGGGTCGAGCAGGGCTGCGCCCCACTTGATGCCCTCGTTGGTGCTGGTACTGCCGGCGGCCTGCAGGGAGTTGATCTTACCCTCGATCACGGATTGCTTGGTGGCGTAGGGCAGGATCTGAAAGAAGTCCTCGGGATAGCAGGTCTGGTTGTAAGTGTCGCCTGACCCCCACGCGAACGAATCGTTGGACAGATCCCCGAACGTGGTGCCGCGCTTGGAGGTGTAGAGCATCTGCTGATAGACTGTGGCCGGGTTCATTGCGGCGCTGTCGTAATCCGCGTCGCTGAATTCGAGGCACCGCGAATATTGATGGGTCGTGCTGACGTTGAGCGCCTCGAAAAGGCTCTTCGGGGGGGACACGGACCAGCTATAGGGCACGATGGAGATAACCGCGTCGCGTTCCTCGGTGTTTTCCATCACCGTCTGGACGAATTCGACCGCTGCGGGGCGCAGTGCGGTCATGCGTGAGCCCTGCATCGAGCCGGAGTTGTCGAGCACCATGGCGACTTCGAGTTTCGGGATCGTGACCTCGGCGGTGGCACCGGCGGAGGATTGGAGTTGATCCACAGCGGCGAATTTCATCAGGTAGGTATCGACGATGCGCACAGCGCGGGCGCTGACCTTGGCGGAATTGAGCTTGATGTCGATTTCGTCTTCCTGTTCGGCCAGCAGGTAGGCGCCGAGCCCGGCCTTGTCGAAGTAATCCTCGATCACGTCGCGCGCCTGGGCGCTGGTGCTGGCCTGTGCGCCGGCTAGGACTGCGCGGTCGAGCGTGGCCTGGAGGCTGGCACGGGCGGTTTCCTGACGCATCGTATCAAGGGCGATCCCGCCCATGACGAGCATCATGACGAACACGACGAACGAGAAGGCCGTGACGGAGCCATCCTCTTTGTTCAGAAACTTGTGAATGGGCCGCGAGGCGAGCGCGGTCCCATTTTTCAACAGGGCGGTCAGGCCCGGTTTCCTCGGAGCTTGCTCTACACGCATTCTGATCACCTCTTAATGACCTCAAAGGCCCCCGAAACCATAAGCTGGCACACATTATGCACCATTGGTCTCTATCCCAGTTCATTATGGTCGAATTATGGCCGAAAGGGGACAGAAATCGAAAGTTAACTCATTTAAATCAACAATATAGAAAAGCGGGGTTTATCGTTGCCTCTGGCGCGACAAACCGGGCGTTTCGGGATTGTGCAAGACCACGGAGGCCGTGGATCAGGTTACGGGTGGACAATCGTGGCACAGCCCTTAACCATCCCAGCAGCCACATGCCGGAGACTCGGCCGGAGACTCGGCCGGAGACTTGGAACGTGTAGTGTTCGCGTGACTGTGGCACAACAGGGAGGGAGTTGTAATGACCGCCAAGAGAGAACCGACATTCCGCGAAAGCGTGGATCTGATGTTCAACCGCGCCGTGGCACTGATGGAATTGCCGCCGGGGCTTGAGGAAAAGATCCGCGTCTGTAACGCCACCTACACCGTGCGGTTCGGCGTGCGTCTGCGCGGGCAGATCCACACTTTCACCGGCTATCGCAGCGTCCACTCCGAGCATATGGAGCCCGTCAAGGGCGGCATCCGCTATGCAATGGGTGTCAATCAGGACGAGGTCGAGGCGCTGGCGGCGCTGATGACCTATAAATGCGCGCTGGTCGAGGCCCCGTTCGGTGGCTCCAAGGGGGGGCTGCGCCTCGATCCGCGCGAGTGGGAAGAGCATGAGCTTGAGATGATCACGCGGCGCTTTGCCTATGAGCTGATCAAGCGCGACCTGATCCATCCCGCCCAGAACGTGCCGGCCCCCGACATGGGCACAGGCGAGCGCGAGATGGCCTGGATCGCGGATCAGTACAAGCGCATGGCCACCACCGATATCAATTACCGCGCCTGTGTCACCGGCAAGCCGATCCATGGCGGCGGCATTCAGGGCCGGACCGAGGCGACGGGGCGCGGCGTGCAATATGCGCTGCGCGAGTTCTTCCGTCATCCCGAGGATGTCGCGGCGGCGGGCATGTCGGGCAAGCTCGACGGCAAGCGTGTGGTCGTGCAGGGCCTTGGCAACGTGGGCTATCACGCGGCGAAGTTCCTGAGCGAGGAGGATGGCTGCAAGGTCACCGCGATCATCGAGCGCGACGGTGCGCTGATCGACGAGACCGGCCTCGATGTGGAGGCGGTGCGCAACTGGATCGCGCGTCATGGCGGCGTTGATGGCTATCCGGACGGCAAATATATCGCCGACGGGACAAAGGCGTTGGAAAACGAGTGTGAGATCCTCATTCCGGCGGCGATGGAAGGGGTGATCAACCTCGAGAATGCCGCGCGGATCAAGGCACCGCTGATCATCGAGGCGGCAAATGGCCCGGTCACGGCCGGGGCTGACGATATCCTGCGCCAGAAAGGCACGGTGATCATTCCCGACATGTATGCCAATGCGGGCGGCGTGACGGTGTCCTATTTCGAATGGGTCAAGAACCTCAGCCATATCCGCTTTGGTCGGATCGGGCGGCGTCAGGAAGAGGCGCGGCACCAGTTGATCATCGACGAATTGGAGCGGCTTGACGCGCATCTGGGCGATAACTGGCAGATGAGCCCGCATTTCAAGCAGCAATATCTGCGCGGTGCGGGTGAGCTGGAGCTGGTGCGCTCGGGGCTCGACGATACGATGCGCAGCGCATACCAGTCGATGCGCGAGGTCTGGCACAACCGACAGGACGTGACCGATCTGCGCACGGCAGCCTATCTGGTGTCCATCGCCAAGGTCGCGGCTAGCTATCGCGCCATGGGTCTGTAACAGGGCTCTGAGGCGGGCAGGTCGCGCATGGGCCGGGAAATGGCGGGAAAGATGGCAGAGCTTCGGCTCTGCCGTTGCTATTGAAGATGAGACTCTGTTCAGTCGCGTCGGATCACGGAGAAGGGGGCGGGCATGCGGTTTTCGGGGCTGCGGGTTCTGAAGGAAGGGCTGACCGGCAACAGGGGCTGGCAGGCGCATTGGCGCGATGCGATGCCCAAATCCGACTATGACGTGGTGATCATCGGCGGCGGCGGGCATGGCCTCTCGACCGCCTATTACCTGGCCAAGGAACACGGCATTACCAATGTCGCGGTTCTGGAAAAGGGCTATCTCGGCGGCGGCAACGTGGGCCGCAACACCACCATCGTGCGGGCCAACTATTTCCTGCCGGGCAATTCTGAATTCTACAGCCATTCGCTGAAACTGTGGGAGGGGTTGGAAGAGGATCTGAATTACAACGTGATGCACAGTCAGCGCGGGCAGATCGTGCTGTTTCACTCCGACGGGCAGCGCGATGCGGCGGCACGGCGCGGCAACGCGATGCGCAATCAGGGCGACGATGCGGAACTCTTGAGCGTGGCGGAGCTCAAACGCATGGTGCCCTATCTCGATTACGAGCAGGCGCGGTTTCCGATCTATGGCGGCCTCTTGCAGCGGCGCGCGGGCACCGCGCGGCATGACGCGGTGGCCTGGGGCTATGCGAGGGGGGCGAGCGACCGGGGCGTGGACCTCATCCAGAATTGCGAGGTGACGGGCATCGACATCGAGAATGGCCGGGTGCGCGGCGTGCAGACCACGCGCGGGGCCATTCGCGCCAGGAAACTGGCCATTGTCGTGGCCGGGCGCTCGTCTCAGGTGGCGGCGATGGCGGGGATGCGCCTGCCGATCGAGAGCCATGTGTTGCAGGCCTTTGTCACCGAGGGGCTGAAACCCTGCATCGACCATGTGATCAGCTTTGGCATGGGGCATTTCTATATCAGCCAGTCCGACAAGGGCGGGCTGGTCTTTGGCGGCGATCTGGACATGTACGCGTCGTATGCCGCGCGCGGCAACCTGCCGCTGGCCGAGCATGTGATGGAGGCAGGCATGACGCTGATGCCGATGATCGGCAACGCAAGCGTGTTGCGTAGCTGGGGCGGGATCATGGACATGTCGCCCGACGGCTCGCCGATCATCGACCATGCCGGGATCGACGGGCTCTATCTCAATTGCGGCTGGTGCTATGGCGGCTTCAAGGCGGTGCCGGGGTCGGGGCATGCGATGGCGCATCTGATCGCCACCGAGCGACCGCATCCGGCGGCCACGGGGTTTCGGTTGGACCGGTTCCGCACGGGGAGTGGGCTGATGGACGAGGAAGGCACCGGTACACAGCATAACCTGCATTGAGCCGGGCGGAGAGGGCGGAGTTTTGAGTATTTTTGGCAAGATGAAAGCGCAAGTGAGATGAGACTCGTCTGTCCGGTCTGTGGCGAGCGGGATCGCCGCGAGTTCTACTATCAGGGCGCGGCACTGGCGCGGCCCGAGGGGGACGCGTGGGCGCCGGACTGGGACGACTATCTGCATAATCGCGACAACCCGGCGGGGGTGACGCGCGATCTGTGGCAGCATGAGCAGGGCTGCGGGGCCTGGCTGATCGTGACCCGCGACACGGTCACGCATGAGGTTCTGGCCGTGGCGCTGGCGGCGGAGGCGGGCGCATGAGGGTTGAGGGCAAGGGGTTGATCGACCGTGACCGTCCGGTTTCGTTTCGTTTCGACGGGCGGGACTATCAGGGGTTTGCGGGCGACACGCTGGCCTCGGCGCTGCTGGCGAACGATGTGCGGATGGTGGCGCGGTCGTTCAAGTATCACCGCCCGCGCGGCGTGATGACCGCAGGTAGCGAGGAGCCGAATGCGCTGGTCACGCTGGGGCAGGGGGCGGCGCAGGAACCCAACCTGCGCGCGACCACGGTCGAGTTGCACGAAGGGCTCTGGGCACGCAGCCAGAATCGCTGGCCGACGCTCGGGTTCGATCTGCTGGCGGTGAATGATCTTCTCGCGCCCTTTCTTGGGGCGGGGTTCTACTACAAGACCTTCATGTGGCCGCGTGCGTTCTGGGAGCGGGTCTATGAGCCGGTGATCCGCCGGGCCGCCGGTCTTGGTGGGCTCTCGGGCGCGGCGGCGCTGGACCGGTATGAGCGCGCCTTTGCCCATTGCGACCTGCTGGTGATCGGCGGCGGGCCCGCCGGGCTGATGGCTGCGCGCGCCGCCGCAGAGGCGGGCGCGGATGTGATCCTCGCCGAGGAGGACACGCGGCTTGGCGGGCGGCTGCTGGCCGAGAGCGAGGAGGTCGACGGTGTGCCTGCCGTGGCGTGGGTGGAGGAGATCGCGGCGGAGCTCGCCGCGATGCCCAACGTGCGCATCATGACGCGCATGGCCGTGACGGGGGCCTATGATCAGGGCACGTATGGAGCGCTGGAACGGTTGGCCCCGGATGTGGCGGATCGCGCCCACGCGCCAAAGGGATGTTTCTGGCGGATCGTGGCAAAGCGCACGGTGCTTGCGGCGGTGGCGCTGGAGCGGCCGGTGGCCTTTGCGGGCAACGACCGGCCCGGCGTGATGATGGCGGGCGCGGTGCGGGCCTATCTCAATCGTTGGGGCGTGGCCCCGGGACGCAGCACAGTGGTCTTCGGCAACAATGACAGCGCGCATCGCACGGTGGCCGACTTGCAGGAGGCGGGGGTGCATGTGGCGGCGCTGGTCGACTCGCGGCATTATGCGCGCTGCGAACTCGATGTGCCGTTCTACCCCGGTGCGCAGGTCTGCGGTACAGCCGGGCGGCGCGGGCTGGAGGCGGTTACGATTGCCACGGCCAAGGGCGAAACCCGTATTGCCGTCGAGTGTCTGGCGATGTCGGGCGGGTGGAACCCGTCGGTGCATCTGGCCTGTCACATGGGGGCGCGACCGGTGTGGGACGCGGATCGGCTGGCCTTTCTGCCGCCCGAGGATGCGGTGCCGGGGCAGCGCGCGGCGGGGGCGGCTGCGGGGGAGTTTTCGACCCGCGCCTGTCTGGAGAGCGGATTGGCCGAGGGGCTGCGCGCGGCAAGCGATCTGGGGTTGAAGGTGCCGGACATGAGCGTGCCGTCGGCGGGCCATGCCGCCTATGACATCTTTCCGCTTTGGCAGGTGCCGGGCAAGGGGCGCGCCTGGCTCGATTTTCAGAACGATGTGACGGTCAAGGATGTGGATCTTGCCGCGCGGGAAAACTTTCGCTCGGTCGAGCATATGAAGCGCTACACGACGCAAGGAATGGCCCCCGATCAGGGCAAGAATTCGAACGTCAACGCGCTCGCCGTGTTGGCGGATGCGACCGGGCGCGGCATTCCTGAGACCGGCACGACCACCTTTCGCCCGCCTTATGTGCCGGTGCCGATTGCGGCGATGGGGGCGGGGGCCAAGGGCAAGGGCTTTGCGCCCGAACGGCTGACCACCTCGCATGCCGAGAGCGTGGCGCGGGGTGCGCCGATGATCGAGGTGGGGCTGTGGTATCGGCCCAGCTACTTCCCGCGCAAGGGCGAGAGCCATTGGCGGCAGTCCTGCGACCGGGAGGTGGAAATGGTGCGCGGGTGCGTGGGGGTCTGTGATGTCTCGACCCTCGGCAAGATCGACATTCAGGGCCCGGATGCGGCGCGGTTTCTGGATTTCGTCTATACCAATACGTTTTCCACGCTGAAGGAGGGCCGCGTGCGCTACGGCCTGATGCTGCGCGAGGATGGGCATGTCATGGATGACGGGACCTGTGCGCGGCTGGGGGAGAGCCATTACCTGATGACCACCACCACGGCGGCGGCGGGGCAGGTGATGCGGCATCTGGAGTTTGTGGTGCAGGTGCTGCGGCCCGGCTGGGATGTGCGGATGGTGTCGGTGACGGAAGAGTGGGCGCAGTTTGCCGTGGCGGGGCCGCAGGCGCGCGATCTGCTCAATGGTCTTTTGGATGCGCCGATTGACGACGCGGGGTTTCCCTTCATGGCCTGCGGCGCGGTGCGCGTGGGCGGAGTGGCGGGGCGGCTGTTCCGGATATCCTTCTCGGGCGAGCATGCCTATGAGATTGCGGTGCCCGCGCGCTATGGGGCGGCGCTGTTCTGTGAGTTGGTGGCGCGTGCCGAGGCCATGGGCGGCGGGGCCTACGGGATGGAGGCGCTCAATGTGCTGCGGATCGAGAAGGGCTTTATCACCCATGCCGAGATCCACGGGCGGGTGACGGCCTATGATATCGGCATGCAGGGGATGATGAGCGGCAAGAAGGATTTCATCGGAAAGGCGGCGTCGTCGCGGGTCGGGTTGATGGACCCGGTGCGGGAGCGTCTGGTGGGGCTCAAACCCGTGGGCGCGGTGAAGGAACTTCTGCCCGGCGCGCATCTGTTTGATGAAAGCGCCGAGGCGGTGAGCGCCAACGATCAGGGCTATATCACCAGCGCGTGCTATTCGCCGACGCTGGGCCATGTGATCGGGCAGGCGTTTCTGCGGCGCGGGCCGGAGCGGATTGGCGAGCGGGTGCGGATGGTCGATCACCTGCGCGGCTCGGAGACGCTGTGCGAGGTGACGGGCGTGGTGCAGTACGACCCGGACGGAGGGCGGTTGCGTGGTTGAGTTGCAAGCGGAGAGCCCCGGCGAGGGGCGGTTGCCGGTGACGGCGGGCGATATGACCTTGAGCGTGGCTGTGCCGGAGCGGATGACGTCGCTCGCGCCCTACAACGGGCAGGCCGCCGCGCTGTCGGAGGCGATGCAGGGGGCGCATGACATAGGCTGGCCCAAGGCCGGGCGGATGACCGGGCGCAAGGGCGCGCGGGCGATGTGGTTCGGGCGCGAGATGGCGCTCTTGATCGGGCCAGAGCCTGATCCGGGTCTGGCCGCGCATGCCGCCCTTGCCGATCAGTCCGATGCCTGGGCGGTGCTGACTCTGGAGGGGCCGGGGGCGGTGGAGGTGCTGGCGCGGCTCTGCCCGCTCGACCTGCGCGATCAGGTGTTCAAGCGCGGCCATGTCGCCCGCACCGAGGTGGCGCATATGGCCGGGGCGATCGCGCGCATGGGGGATCAGAGCTGGCGGATCATGGTCTTTCGCTCGATGGCCGGGACGTTGATCCACGAGGTCGAGACGGCGATGCGACGGGTCGCGGCGCGGCGAAATTCCCCGGGCGAGGGCGCTGACAGGGCCGGCGATTTGTCCCAGAACGTGACAAAGATCGAAGGAGAGACCGCCATGCGCCTGATGTTGATTGCCGCCCTGAGCACCCTGCCGCTGAGCGCCACGGCGCAGAATCCGATCTGTGCCCCTACCGGCGAGATTGTTTCGCGGGCCGTCGAGGCGCGCAAGGACGGGCAAGAGGCCCCGCAGGCAATCAAGACGATTAGCGCCGACATGACCGGCGAGATGGCCGCCTATGAGCCTGCCGTGCAGCCGCTGGTGGATTGGGTGTATACGCTCGACGAGGCGGAACTGAGCAAGGACGTGGCGGGCAGCTATGTCACGCAATGCGAGGCGCAGTAGAGCACTGGACTCTGAGCGCCACGCGCCCAATATAGGGGTATGAGCCTGCCCCCCGGATTCCTTGACGAGTTGCAAAGCCGCCTGTCGCTGTCTCAGGTCGTCGGGCGCAAGGTCATGTGGGATACGCGCAAGTCCAATCAGGCCAAGGGCGACATGTGGGCCCCGTGCCCGTTTCACCAGGAAAAAACCGCGTCTTTTCACGTAGATGACCGCAAGGGGTTTTACTACTGCTTTGGCTGTCACGCCAAGGGTGACGCGATCTCATTCGTGCGCGAGACCGAGAATGTCGATTTCATCGAGGCGGTGAAGATCCTCGCTACCGAGGCGGGCATGAGCGTGCCCGAACGCGACCCGCAGGCGCAGCAAAAGGCCGACCGGCGTGGTCAACTGGTCGAGGTGATGGAGCAGGCGGTCAAGTATTTCGGCCTGCAATTGCGCAGCGGGGCCGGGGCTGCGGCGCGCGACTATCTCAAGGGGCGCAGGCTGGATGAGGCGACGCAGGCGCGGTTTGATCTGGGCTTTGCCCCCGACGGCTGGCAGGGGCTGTGGGATCACCTGACGAGCAAGGGCGTGGCGCCTGAGATGATCCTTGCCTGCGGTCTGGCCAAGGAGAGCCAAAAGGGTGGCAAGCCCTATGACACGTTCCGCAACCGCATCATGTTCCCGATTCGCGATGCGCGCGGGCGGTGCATCGCCTTTGGCGGTCGGGCGATGGACCCCGATAACAGCGCCAAATATCTCAACTCGCCCGAGACCGAGATTTTCGACAAGTCGCACACCCTCTATAATCACGCGCCTGCGCGCGAGGCGGCGGGCAAGGGCCAGCCGCTGATCGTGGCAGAGGGCTATATGGATGTGATCGCTCTGGTGGCGGCGGGCTTTGGCGCGGCGGTGGCCCCGCTGGGCACGGCGGTGACCGAGCATCAGATGCAGCTCTTGTGGCGGGTAGCGCCCGAGCCGGTGATCATGCTCGACGGCGACCGGGCCGGGCTTCAGGCCGCCTACCGGGTGATCGACCTTGCCCTGCCGCTGCTGGAGGCGGGCAAATCGCTGCGTTTCGCGCTGATGCCCGAGGGGCAGGACCCCGATGACCTGCTGAGGGCCGAAGGAGCGGGGGCGGTGCAAACGCGGGTTGAGGCGGCGATGCCGATGGTGCGCCTGTTGTGGCAGCGCGAGACCGAGGGGCGCGACTTTGACAGCCCCGAGCGCAAGGCGGCGCTGGAGCGCGTCTGCCGCGAGAAGACCGGGCTAATCCGCGATCCGTCGCTGCGCAGTTATTACGATCAGGAACTCAAGGATCTGCGCTGGCAGCTTTTCAATCCGCGCCGTGCGGCGGGGGGCGGCACGTTCACGCCTCGTCCGCGTGGCGGCAAGTGGCCCCCGCCAGAGCCTGCCCGCGCGACCACCAAATCCTCGCTTCTGGTCACCGCGGCGGGGGATACGCATCTGCGCGAGGCGGTGATTCTGGCGACGCTGATCTGCTGCCCCGAGGTGATGGAGAGTTTCGAGAGCCAGATCGAGCGGATGGAATGTCAGGACCCGGATCACGCGCGGCTGCGCGCGCTGATCCTGCGCCACGCGTCCGCCGGGGCCGACACCCTGCGCGCGCAGATCGAGGATGAGATGGGGACCGCGCCCCTTGAAAAGCTGCTGGCACTGCCCCATGTCGCGCTTGCCCCGCCGGTGCGGTATCCGGGCGACACCGAGCTTGCCAGCCTGACCCTGAGCGAGGAACTGGCCAAGCTGATGGCACAGCGGGGCGTGCAAGCCGAGATGCACGAGGCCGCCGAGGACATGGCCGGACTGGCCGACGAGGCGATCACATGGCGGCTTGCACAGGCGGCGGAGGCGCGCAACAAGGCGCTGCGCAGCCAGCAGGAGGACAAGGCCGAATACGAGCTGGGTGAGAACGGAGCGGCGATCAAACGTGACGAGAAAGAGCAGTTTGCCGCGCTCCTGGGTAAGATAAGCTTTTCCAAACAGAGGCGATAACCGCATTTTGGGGAAGAATGGACAATAAAATCGGGGTAAACGGGTGTGCGAATCACCTGATCGCGCTATTGATTCGGGTTAATCGAATCACCTGCACCGTCCCTAACTGAGGAGTCTTTCATGGCCGCCAAGGATACCGAGGACCAAAAGCCCGACGACGCCGAGACCGAGGTCTCGCTCGACATGTCTCAGGCGGCGGTCAAGAGGATGATTGCCGAGGCGCGTGAGAAGGGGTTCATCACCTACGATCAGCTCAACGAGGTGCTGCCGCCCGATCAGGTCAGTTCCGAGCAGATCGAGGACGTGATGTCGATGCTGTCGGAGATGGGCATCAACATCATCGAGGCCGAGGACGCCGAAGAAGAAGAGAACCGGACTACCGCCGTCGCCGAAGTGGGCAAGCGCGGCGAGATCACGCTTGGCTCGGGCAAGGAAGAAAAGCTCGACCGCACGGATGATCCGGTGCGCATGTATCTGCGCGAGATGGGCTCGGTCGAACTGCTGAGCCGCGAGGGCGAGATCGCCATCGCCAAGCGGATCGAGGCCGGGCGCAACACGATGATCGCGGGCCTTTGCGAGAGCCCGCTGACCTTTCAGGCGATCACCATCTGGCGCGACGAACTTCTGGGCGAAGACATTCTGCTGCGCGACGTGATCGACCTTGAGGCCACGTTCGGCAATCAGCCGGGCGAGGAGGGGGCCGAACCGGTCGTCGAGGCGGCCAACGTCACCAGCCCGCCGGCCAATCGCAGCGAGAGCAGCGACGAGCCGGAACTCGATGCCGACGGCAACCCGATCCAGAGCGAGGATGACGAGGACGAGGACGAGCAGGCCAACATGAGCCTTGCGGCGATGGAAGCCGCGCTCAAGCCGCGCGTGCTCGAAACGCTCGACCGGATCGCCGAGGATTTCGCGCAGCTGAGCGAAATGCAGGACAGCCGGATTTCTGCGACGCTCAACGAGGACGGGTCGTTCTCGGCCGATCAGGAAGCGAAATACCAAAAGTTGCGGTCCGAAATCGTCAAGCTCGTCAACGAGTTGCACCTGCACAACAACCGCATCGAGGCGCTGATCGACCAGCTTTACGGGATCAACCGCCGGATCATGCAGATCGACACGGCGATGGTCAAACTCGCCGATCAGGCGCGGATCAACCGCAAGGAATTCGTTGAGGAGTATCGCGGGCGCGAACTCGATCCAAACTGGCTCGACGACATGGCGGCGAAATCCGGGCGCGGCTGGCAGATGTTCATGGAGCGCAGCCCCGAGAAAGTGGCCGAATTGCGCGCCGACATGGCGCAGGTGGGCCAGTATGTGGGCCTTGATATCTCCGAGTTCCGCCGCATCGTCGGGCAGGTCCAGAAGGGTGAGAAAGAGGCGCGTCAGGCCAAGAAGGAAATGGTCGAGGCAAACCTGCGGCTGGTCATCTCGATTGCCAAGAAATACACCAACCGTGGCCTGCAATTCCTTGATCTCATTCAGGAAGGTAATATCGGCCTGATGAAGGCGGTGGACAAGTTCGAGTATCGTCGGGGCTACAAGTTCTCGACCTATGCGACATGGTGGATCCGTCAGGCGATCACGCGTAGCATCGCCGATCAGGCGCGCACCATCCGCATTCCGGTGCACATGATCGAGACGATCAACAAACTGGTGCGCACGGGCCGTCAGATGCTGCACGAGATCGGACGGGAACCGACACCGGAAGAGCTGGCCGAAAAGCTGCAAATGCCGCTCGAAAAGGTCCGCAAGGTGATGAAGATCGCCAAGGAGCCGATTTCTCTGGAGACGCCGATTGGCGACGAGGAAGACAGCCAGCTTGGCGATTTCATCGAGGACAAGAACGTCATCCTGCCGCTTGATTCAGCTATTCAGGACAACCTGAAAGAGACCACGACACGGGTGCTGTCGTCGCTCACCCCGCGAGAGGAGCGGGTGCTGCGGATGCGGTTTGGCATCGGGATGAACACCGATCACACGCTAGAAGAGGTGGGGCAGCAGTTCTCGGTCACCCGCGAACGCATCCGTCAGATCGAGGCCAAGGCGCTTCGGAAGCTGAAGCATCCCAGCCGGTCGCGGAAGCTGCGGAGTTTCCTGGATCAGTAAGGAGGCCTAATGTCGATCCTGTCACGCCTGTTCGGAGGAGGGGGCAAGTCCGAGACGCGGGCGGAGGTGTCTGAAACCTACAAGGATTTTCGGATCATCGCCGCGCCGCAGAGTGACGATGAGGGGTATCGCGTCGGTGCGCGGATCGAGAAAGAGGTCGGCGGCGAGGTGAAGGTGCATCATCTGCTGCGCGCCGACACGCTGCGCAGCCTCGATGAGGCCGAGACGTTTTCGATCCGCAAGGCGAAACAGGTCATCGACGAGCAGGGCGAACGGATTTTCCGCTGAGATCCGCGCCACGTAAGGCGCGCGCCCCGGCCCGGAGGCCGGGGCGTTTTGTCATGCCAGCATGACCATCGGGTTTTCGAGGTTCTCGACGATCTGCTGCAGGAGTTCCGCCCCCATTGCGCCGTCGATCACCCGGTGATCGACCGAGAGCGTCACCGACATGACCGTGGCAACGGTCAGTTCGCCATCAGAACCCACCACCGGCTTTTTCTGGCCCGCGCCGACGGCGAGGATCGCGCCATGCGGCGGGTTGATGACGGCGTCGAAATTCTGGATCCCGAACATGCCGAGGTTGGAGATCGCGAAGGTGCCGCCCTGATATTCATGGGGGGCAAGCTTGCGGTCGCGGGCGCGGGTGGCGAGGTCTTTCATCTCCGCCGATAGCGCCGAGAGCGATTTCATCTCGGCATCCTTGAGGACAGGCGTGAACAGCCCGCCCTCGATGGCGACGGCGACGGCCACGTCCGAGGGTTTCAGCTTGAGCACCTTGTCGCCGGCCCAGACGGCATTGGCATCGGGCACGGCCTGCAACGCCAGGGCACAGGCCTTGATGATGAAGTCGTTGACCGACAGTTTCACGCCGCGCGATTCAAGCTGCTTGTTGAGGTCGCTGCGGAATTTCATCAGCGCGTCGAGCCTGATCTCGCGGCGCAGGTAGAAATGCGGAACGGTCTGCTTGGCCTCGGTCAGGCGCGCGGCGATGGTCTTGCGCATCCCGTCGAGCTTGACCTCCTCGAACTCGCGGCCCTCGTACATGGCGATGACGGCATCGGCGGAGGGGCCGGAGGCGGGGGCCGGGGCCTTGTCCGCTGGTTTGGCGGCCTCCTTGGCGGCGGCGGCGGCGGGTTTGGCATCCTCGACATCGGCGCGCACGATGCGGCCATGCGGGCCGGAGCCCTTGATCTGGCGGAGATCCAGCCCTTTTTCCGCAGCGATCCGGCGGGCGAGGGGCGAAGCGAAGATACGCTCGCCGCTGTCGTCCTTGGGGGCCGCCGGGGCGGGGGTGTCGGATTTGGCGACTGGCTCTGCGGATTTGCCTTTGCCGGAGCCTTCGCCGCCTGCTTTCTCGTCCTTGGCGGGCTCTTTCGCGTCTGCCGATTTCGGGGCACTGGACTCGCCGGACTTGATATCGTCGGCGCTTTCGCCTTCCTCCAGCAAGACGGCGATGGGGGTGTTGACCTTCACCCCTTCGGTGCCATCCTCAATCAGGATCTTGCCGATGGTGCCTTCGTCGACGGCCTCGAATTCCATCGTGGCCTTGTCGGTCTCGATCTCGGCCAGAAGGTCACCGGCGTTGACGGTGTCCCCCTCCTTGACCAGCCATTTGGCGAGCGTGCCCTCTTCCATGGTGGGCGAGAGGGCGGGCATGAGTATTTCGGTTGGCATCGCGTCGCTCTCCTTACCGGTAGGTCACTTGGCGCACGGCGTCGATCACCTCGGAGGTCGAGGTCAGCGCCAGCTTTTCGAGATTGGCCGCGTAGGGCATCGGCACGTCCTTGCCGGTGCAGTTGATCACCGGCGCGTCGAGATAGTCGAACGCCTTTTGCATCAGCACCGAGGAGATGTAGCTACCGATGGAGGGCACGGGCCAGCCTTCCTCGACGGTGACGCAGCGGTTGGTTTTCATCACCGACTTGATCACCGTGTCGGTGTCCATTGGGCGCAGGGTGCGCAGGTCGATCACCTCGGCGTCGATGCCGTCCTCGGCGAGTTTCTCGGCGGCCTCAAGCGCGTAGGTCATGCCGATGCCGAAGCTGACGATGGTCACGTCAGAGCCGTCGCGCCAGATCTTGGCCTTGCCGAAGGGGATGGTGAAATCATCCATCTTGGGCACCTCGAAGGACTTGCCGTAGAGGATCTCGTTTTCGAGGAAGACCACCGGGTTGGGGTCGCGGATGGCGCTTTTCAGCAGGCCCTTGGCGCAGGCGGCTGAGTATGGCTGGACCACGCGCAGGCCGGGCACCTGGGCATACCAGGCGGCGTAGTCCTGGCTGTGCTGGGCACCGACGCGGGCGGCGGCGCCGTTGGGGCCACGGAAGACGATCGGGCTGCCCATCTGACCGCCGGACATGTAGAGCGTCTTGGCGGCGGAGTTGATGATCTGGTCGATCGCCTGCATGGCGAAGTTCCAGGTCATGAATTCGACGATGGGACGCAAGCCGCCCCAGGATGCTCCCACCCCGATGCCGGCAAAGCCGTGTTCGGTGATCGGCGTGTCGATCACGCGCTTGCCGCCGAATTCATCCAACAGGTTCTGGGTGATCTTGTAGGCGCCCTCGTATTCGGCGACCTCTTCGCCCATGATGAAGACCGTGTCGTCGCGACGCATTTCCTCGGCCATGGCGGCGTTGAGGGCCTCGCGGACGGTCTTGTTCTCCATCTCGGTGCCCTCGGGCCAGTCGGGGCTGGTGTCGGATTTGGGGGCGGCGGGGGCCTTGGTCTCGGCGGATTTCGGGGCTTCCGCGTCATCGCTGTCGTCCTTGGCCTTGGGGGTCGGTGCGCTTGATGCGGTGTCGATATCGTCGGCGCTTTCGCCTTCTTCCAGCAGGACGGCGATAGGGGTGTTGACCTTGACGCCTTCGGTGCCGTCTTGAATCAGGATCTTGCCGATGGTGCCTTCGTCCACCGCCTCGAATTCCATCGTGGCCTTGTCGGTTTCGATCTCGGCCATGATGTCACCGGCATTGACGGTGTCGCCTTCCTTGACCAGCCATTTGGCGAGTGTGCCTTCCTCCATCGTGGGGGAGAGGGCGGGCATGAGAATTTCGGTAGCCATTGTCGTCTCTCCTCCTCAGGCGTTCTGCGGTGCCACGTCGGCGATGATGTCGGTCCAGAGTTCGTCGGTTGCGGGCTCCGGGCTTTCCTTGGCGAAATCGGCGCTGGCGTTGACCACTTCCTTGATTTCCTTGTCGATGGCCTTGAGATCCTCCTCGGAGGCGTGGCCGCCGGAGATCAGCAGCTCGCGGACATGTTCAATGGCGTCTTTCTCCTCGCGCATTTTCTGCACCTCTTCGCGGGTGCGATACTTGGCGGGGTCGGACATCGAATGGCCACGGTAGCGGTAGGTCTTGATTTCAAGGATGTACGGCCCCTTGCCGGAGCGGCAGTGCGCGACGGCCTTGTCGCCCGCTTCTTTCACCGCGAGCACGTCCATGCCGTCGACCGCCTCGCCGGGAATGCCGAAGGCTTCGCCCCGGGTGTAGATGTCAGGGGTGGAGGTGGAGCGCTTCTGCGAGGTGCCCATGGCGTATTGGTTGTTTTCGATCACGAAGATCACCGGCAGGTCCCAGAGCGCGGCCATGTTGAAGGTCTCGTAGACCTGCCCCTGATTGGCCGCGCCATCGCCGAAATAGGTGAAGGTGACGCGATTGTTTTCAAGGTACTTGTCGGCGAAGGCGAGCCCCGCGCCAAGCGGCACATTGGCCCCGACGATGCCGTGGCCGCCGTAGAACTGCTTTTCGGTCGAGAACATGTGCATCGACCCGCCCTTGCCCCGGCTGTAGCCACCCTCGCGCCCGGTGAGTTCGGCCATGACGCCCTTGGGGTCCATCCCGCAGGCGAGCATGTGGCCGTGATCGCGATAGGTGGTGACGCGCTTGTCGCCGTCCTCGGCGGCGGCCTCGAGACCCACGACGACGGCCTCTTGCCCGATATAGAGATGGCAGAAGCCGCCGATCAGGCCCATGCCATAAAGCTGGCCTGCCTTCTCCTCGAATCGGCGGATAAGCAGCATGTCACGGTAATACTGGGTGAGTTCGTCGGCGGAAACGTTTGGTTTCTTGGCGCTTTTCCGGGTGGCCATGGGCGGGCAACTCCTTGTTGGCGTATATAGTTTAGCATTAAACTATTTCATACACCAATCATTGTGGCGTTGCGAGAGTGAATTTGGTGGAGGTGACAGCGGGGTTGGTTGGCCTGGAGCAGACCGTGGCGTAAGCCGCGCCATCGCATGTCCGCGGGCAGGCGATCCGACGGTGTTTCAGAGCACTTTATTTCTGCCGTGCTGCAAAAGGTTCAATCGACGCGCTGACTTGACCAAATCGCCTGTCCGGGGGGCGGACATGCGATGGCGCGGCGGCCTTCGGCCTTGATTCCGCGCCGGGTCTGCCAATCGAATGTCCCCTCCAGGCCACTGCCGGGGCTTAACGAATGACGATCTCGTCGCCGCGCATCAGGCCCAGAACCTCGCGGGCCTGCTGGTCGAGCAGATCGAGATCGAGAAAGCCGTCCGACAGCCGGTGCGTCAGATTTTCCATCCGCGCCACCTGTGTCTCCAGTGTCTGGAGCTGTGCACGCAACTCAGCGCTTTGCGCCTCGATCTCGGCACGGCGGAACAGCCCGTAATCCCCCTGCACGGCGGCGAAGGTGAAATAGGCGCCCAGAAAGAACGCCACGGTGAAAAAGATCAGCGTGCCCCAGGGGCGGCTGCGGGGGGTCATGATGTGCTCTGCCTCGTTCTGCCGCCTCTTGTCGGGCGATCAAATGCACCATGCCACAGGTGATTCGCTTTGTGAATCCCCTTTCGCCGCGAATTTCCGCGCTCTAGCATGACTGAAAGGAGGCCCGCCATGTCCCAGACCCCTGCGCATGAGACGCTTGCCACCCACGAGGTCATGAACCAGCCTGCGGCGCGTGGCGATCTGGATCTGTGGGGGGATGATCCGGCCCTGCAGACCCATGCCGGGGCGTCGGGGGCGGATGGCGATCATCTGGCGGATTACGGCGCAAAGATGGGAACGCAGGCGATGCGCGCGGCGGGGCGCGACGCGAACCGGCATCCCCCCGAGCTGGTGCTGTTCGACGCGGGCGGGCGCAGGCTCGATGAGGTGCGCTTTCAGCCCGCCTATCACGCGTTGATGCAGGCCGGGGTCGGCGCGGGCTATGCCGCCCTGCCGTGGGAGGGGGCGGCGGGCGGCCATGCCAGCCATGCGGCGATGGTCTACCTGACCAGCCAGGTGGAGCCGGGCGTGTGCTGCCCGATGACCATGACCTATGCCGCGATCCCGGCGCTGCGGGCCGACACCGCGCTGCTGGGCGAGTGGGTGCCCAAGCTGACGGCGCGCGCCTATGACCTGGAGGCAAAGGTGCTGGCGCGCAAGGCAGGCGCGACACTGGGCATGGCGATGACCGAAAAGCAGGGCGGGTCGGACATTCGCTCCAATGCGACACGGGCCGTGCCGGAGGGAGATCACTACCGGCTGACCGGGCATAAATGGTTCTGTTCCGCGCCGATGTCGGATGGGTTCCTGACGCTGGCGCAGGCCGAGGGCGGGCTGACCTGTTTTCTGGTGCCGCGCTGGCTGGAGGGCGGGCGCAACGGCATTCACATTCAAAGGCTCAAGGACAAGCTGGGCAACCGCGCCAATGCCTCGGCCGAGATCGAGTACCACGGGGCGCTGGCGCATCGGCTGGGCGAGGAGGGCGCGGGCGTGCGCACGATCCTCGAGATGGTGCATCACACCCGGCTGGATACCGCGATGGCGCCTGCGGGGCTGATGCGGGCCGCACTCGATCACGCCAGCCATTGGGCGCGGCATCGCAGCGCGTTTCAGAAACAGTTGATCGACCAGCCGCTGATGCGGTCGGTGCTAGCCGATCTGGCGCTCGATTGGGAGGGGACGCTGGCCTTGGGTCTGCATGTGGCACGCGCCTTTGATGGCACATCCCCGCGCGACCGCGCCTTTGCCCGCCTGGGCGTGGCGCTGGCAAAGTTTCTCGGCAACAAGCTCTGCCCCGGGCTGGTCTATGAGGCGATGGAGGTGATGGGCGGCATGGGCTATGTCGAGGACACGCCCCTGCCGCTGCTCTACCGCGAGGCGCCGCTCAATTCGATCTGGGAGGGGTCGGGTAACGTGATCTGCCTCGATATCCTGCGCACGCTGGCGCGCGAGCCGCTGGCGGGCGAGGCACTCTCGGAGGAGTTGGCGCAGGTGGCGGGGCAGGATGCGCGGTTCGACGCGGCGCTGCGCGCGCATATGCAGACCTTTCCCAAGCCACCCGGGGAGGCACAGGCGCGCTGGTATGCCGAGAGCCTCGCCACGCTGCTCACCGCCTCGGTGCTGCTGCGCCATGCACCCGATGCGGTGGCCGGGGCCTATATCGCCACCCGTCTGAGCGAGCCGCGCGGGCGCGTCGCCGGGGCCATTGGCCGGATAGACACCGGGGCGGTTCTGGCGCGGCTGGGCGGTTTCAGTCAATAAATTCCGAAAGCCGAATGTGTTTGACCCAGATCAAGGCCGGGATCGCAACCGGTCGCATAGGGTGCGGGTGTGAAAGAGAGATTCTGAAATCACCTTAACCCGGAGAGAGGTTCTCATGCGTAAAGTCCTGACCGCCGCCGCCCTTGGCCTTGCCACGCTGGCTGCACCCGCAACGCAGGCTGAGGAGGCCACGAAAATGGTCACCATCCTGACCAGCGAAGAGCCGCAGACACAGCTCATGTCGATGGTGCTGACCATGCAGTCCATGCAGGCGGGGGCAGCGGCCTATGTGCTTTTGTGCGGCCCGGCGGGCGACCTGGCGCTCAAGGATGCCCCGGAGGCGGCCACCGCACCGCAACCGCCCAAGGGGATGAGCCCGCAACTGCTGATGCAGAAGATCATGGAGCAGGGTGCCACGGTCGAGGTCTGTGCGATCTACCTGCCCGGTAAGGGCGTTGCGCAGGAGGCGCTGCTTGATGGGATCGGCGCGGCCAAGCCGCCTGCGGTGGCCAAGCGATTGCTGGCTGATGGAACGCGGATCATGTCCTTCTGACGGGCTGATCCGCAGGGCCGCCTCACACCGTCGCCCAAGGGTATGAGTGTCTGTGTTTCTTGTAAGGGGACGAGACTGCGAGGCGGCCCGCCTTTTGGTAAGAGTGGATGGGGTGGGGCTGCCCTTGAAGCCGTCGATGAGTGCTGCCGCGCATCGCGCGGGGGCTCAATCCGATATCCGCGACACGCTAGGAACATGCCGGTTCATGGGTTTAGCTGTGCTCTTCCTCGGACACGGCCGCCAAGGCGCGGTTATAGGCCTTGAGCGCGTCCACGTGAAAGAGCGCACCCTGCAATTCGGGCGGCTGATCGCCCCCGGCCAGCGTCACCACGGGCAGGAACCGCACGCCCGCGCGCTCGAACATCGGCATCGCGGCCTCGAGCGTGGTGGTGACGTCGATATAGACGCCCTGTTCGATCAGCGACCAGCATTGCGTCTCGTCCGCCGCGCGTTCGTGATCGGGAGGGCGCATCAGTGCGCGAACCCGGAACATCGCCAGAAGGTAATCCTGCGGGCCCGCCGCAAGGCGGATGCCGCGCCGCATCAACTGCGTCAGGAAGAATGAGCGCCGCACCAGCTTGGAGCCGAGCGCGGTGGACATCGATACCGCCACCATCACCGCAAGGCCGGTCTGCCAGTCGCCGGTCAACTCGAAGACGATGAGCGTGGTTGATATCGGCGCGCCCAGTACCGCCGCGGCGACCGCCCCCATCCCCGCCAGTGCATAGAGCGTGTAGGCCCCCGACACGTCGGGAAAGACCGCCGTCGCCATGTGACCAAAGGCCAATCCCGTCAGCGCGCCGACCATCAGCGATGGCGAGAATACCCCGCCGCCCATGCGCCCACCGATGGTGATCGCCACCGCCGCGACCTTGAGCACGGCAAAGACCACCGCCTCATGCCACAAAAGCGCGCCGGTGAGGGCTGCCGAGGTGGTCTCGTATCCGACGCCGATGATATGCGGAAACCAGATTGCGATTGCGCCCAGCAACAGCCCCGCCCCGGCAGGGCGCAGCCAGCGCGGCAGGCGCAGTTTCAGTTGCACATGGCTCGCCACGTCCTCGGCCAGAAAGATTGCGCGCATCAGCGCCGCTGCCACCACGCCGCAGACCAGCCCGAGGATCAGGAAGGCGGGCAGTTCGGCGTAGAATTCCAGCGCGCTGGCCTGCGGCAGGGCAAATTCGGTGACATCGCCGAATTCGAGCCGGTTGATCACCGTGCCGGCCACGCTCGCGATCACGATGGGTGCAAAGGCGTGCACCGCGAAATGCCGCAGCACGACCTCGAGCGCGAAGAGCGCCCCGGCGATAGGGGCGTTGAACGAGGCCGAGACGGCGGCGGCTACCGCACAGCCCAGAAGGTCGCGCCCGGTGACCCCGTCGGCGTGAATGCGGTCGCTGACCCAGCTGGAGATCACGCCCGCGAGGTGGACCACCGGCCCTTCGCGCCCCGACGAGCCACCCGTGCCCAGTGTAATCAGCGACGCGGCGGCCGAGGCCAGCCCCTCGCGGCGCTCGACGCGGCCTTCGGCCATCGCCGCGCCCTCGATCACGTCAGCGACCGAGCGTACGCGCGCGTCGGGCGTGAAATGGTGCAGGATCAGCCCCACCACCAGCCCGCCCGCCACCGGTAGCATCAAGATCCAGTACCACGGTAGTTGTTCGGCAAGGCTGTGCAGGCGGGTCACGTCGTCGGTTCCGTAAACGAGGCCTTGAAGTGCAGTGATCCCCTTGCGGAAGAACAGCGCGGCAAAACCCGCCGCGACGCCGATCATCAGGGCGATCAGCCAGAACTGGAACTGGCTCGGCCCGCGTTTGCGCAGCACCTGCCAGCCATCGCGCAGGCCCTGTGCCGCCGCGCGGCACAATTGACGGATAAACGACGCGTCCTCTGCCTGCATCTCCACCTCTTGACCGTCCGGACCGCGCTTTCGTCTCGGGCTCGCATCGCCTAGTGTGGGGTCACACTCACGAATGAAAGCCACGACATGGACACACTTGACGCAATCGCCGAACTCCAATCCTGTCTAGGACAACGGGTGACGCGGTCCAAGTCCGATCTTGACCTGCACGGGCGCAGCGAGTCGTATTTTCCCGAAGCCCCGCCCGATGCGGTGGCTTATCCCGAGACAACCGAGGAGGTGGCGCAGATCGTCAGCGTCTGCGCGCGGCATGGCCTGCCGGTGATCGGCTGGGGCACGGGCACCTCGCTGGAGGGTCAGGCACAAGCGTCTTCGGGCGGCATCGCGGTGGATTTCAGCCGCATGAACCGGGTTTTGGAAATCGCGCAGGAGGACATGACCGTGCGGGTGCAGCCCGGCGTTACGCGCGAGGCGCTGAACGAGGAACTGCGCGCCACGGGGCTGATGTTCCCGGTCGATCCCGGGGCCAATGCCTCGATCGGCGGGATGGCCGCGACGCGTGCCAGCGGCACCACCGCCGTGCGCTATGGCACGATGCGTGACAATGTGCTGGCCCTCGAGGTGGTGACGGCGGCGGGCGGGATCCTGCGCACCGGGACGGGGGCGCGCAAATCTTCGTCCGGGTATGATCTGACGGGGCTTTTCGTCGGCTCCGAGGGCACGCTGGGGCTGATGACGGAACTGACTCTGCGGCTCTATGGCCAGCCCGAGGCGATATCGGCTGCCGTTTGCGGCTTCGAGACGGTGGAGCAGGCGGTGCAGACCGTGATCGACACGATCCAGTGCGGGTTGCCGATGGCGCGGATCGAGTTGATGGACACCGACAGCGTGCGCGCGGTGAATGCCTACGCGCGCATGGACCTGCCGGAAAAGCCGCACCTGTTGCTGGAGTTTCACGGCAGCCCCGGTGGCGTGACCGAACAGGCCGAGAGTTTCGGGGCGCTGGCCGCCGATCATGGCGGATCGGGCTTTGACTGGGCGACCCGGACTGAGGCGCGCACGGCGCTCTGGACGATGCGGCACAATGCCTATTACGCGATCCTTGCCGCACGACCGGGCGCGCGGGCGGTGGTCACCGATATCTGCGTGCCGATCTCGAAGCTGGCGCAGGCCATAGAGGAGACCCGCGCCGACCTGCAGGAAGCAGGTGTTCCGGGGCCGATCCTGGGGCATGTCGGGGATGGCAATTTTCACGCGGTGCTGCTGGTGAATGAGAGCGATCCTGGGGAACTCGCCCGAGCCAAGGCGGCCGCCGCGCGCATGGTCGAGCGCAGTCTCGCGCTCGGTGGGACGGCCACCGGCGAGCATGGCATCGGTGTGGGCAAGCTCGATTACATGGCGCGCGAGCACGGGACGGGCTGGGCGATGATGGGCGCGATCAAGGCGGCGCTTGACCCCGGGGGCATCATGAACCCCGGTAAGTTGGTGCCGCCGGCGGGGTAGGTGGGCGTTTGGGCCTGTTGCTGCCGTTGACCGCTTCACTCATGCGCGGAATCAAGGCCGAAGGCCGCCGCGCATCGCCGGGCCGCCCCCCGGCACGGCGATTTGGCTGCAACCTGCTCTGCGCTCGGATGTTTTTCGGGCTTGGCTGAGATAAAGCGCTACAAAACTGACGTTAGATCGACGCACCGCGGCCCGTCGATGCGCGGCTCACGACAACGGCAGCAACAGGCCAGAACCTACCTCAGATCTGTTCCACCGCGACGCGATCGCTGGAGTAGAACGCCACGTGATCCTTGATCTCGGCCACCTCGGGCTTGGGGTCTTCGTAGCTCCAGGCCGCGTTTTCCAGCGTCTGGCTCTTGGTGACAATGGAATAATAGCGCGCGTCACCCTTGTGCGGGCAATGGCTGGTCTGTTCGCTCTCGTCCAGAAAGGCCATGGCGATGTCGTCGCGCGGGAAATAGATCACCAAGGGATAGTCGCCCTCGGTCAGTTCGAGGGCATTGCGGCTCTCGGCCAGAACGGCGCCCCCGGCGCGCACGGTCCATGTTCCTGTCGCCTTGCGTATCGTGATCTTCGGCATCATCCATCCCTCTCGTTTCGTCTTTTCATTGCTTTGACGCAGGAACCTAACAGGAATATGTCAGCATGTCTGCGTCACTTTTTCCAGCCATAGCCGCGTGGAGGGCGAAAGCAGAGGCCCCAACTTGTCGCGGCAGGTGGCATGATAGGTCTTCAGCCAGTCGCGCTCAGACGTGCTGAGCAGGGCTGTGTCGATCAGGCGATGGTCGATCGGCGCGAATGTCAGCGTCTCGAAGCCGAGATGCGTGGCCCCGTCGCCATGGGGCAGGGGGGCTATCTCCTCGACCACGATCAGGTTCTCGATACGGATGCCAAAGGCGCCTTCGCGGTAATAGCCCGGTTCGTTCGACAGGATCATGCCCAGCTCCAGCGGCACGGTCCCGGTGCGCGACAGGCGCTGCGGCCCTTCGTGGACGCAGGAATAGACGCCGACGCCGTGCCCGGTGCCGTGGCCATAATCGAGATCGGCGAGCCACAGGTGATAGCGGGCGAGCGCGTCGAGATCGCGCCCCGCGAGGCCGCGCGGAAAGCGCAGCCGCGAGATGGCGATCATGCCCTGCAACACGCGGGTGAAGGCGGCGCGCTCGGCCTCGCGGGGCGAGCCCACGGGCAGGGTGCGGGTGATGTCGGTGGTGCCGTCGATATATTGCCCGCCGCTGTCGAGCACCAGCAGATCGCCGTCGAGGAGGCGGCGGTTGCTGGCCTCGCTGACCCGGTAATGCGGCAGCGCACCATTGGGGCCGGAGCCCGCGATTGTGTCGAAACTGATATCGAGCAATGCGCCGGTGGCGGCACGGCAGGTCTCAAGCTGGCGCACCACGTCGATTTCCGTGAGCGTGCCGGTGGGCTGGTCGTCGAACCACGCCAGGAATTCGCAGACCGCCGCGCCGTCGCGCAGATGAGCGGCGCGGGTGGCGGCGATCTCGGCTGCGGTCTTGCGGGCCTTGGGCAGGATGCAGGGATCACTGCCCCATGCGGTCTCCACGCCCGCTGCCTCCAGCCGATGCACCACCCAGAGCGGCACGCTCTCACGATCCAGTCGCACGGGGCCCGTGAGCGCGTCGAGCGCCGGGCCGAAATCCTTGGGCGGGGCGGGCGCAACAGTGTCGCCCAGATGCGCGCTGGCGGTGTCGTCGAGCTTGGCTGGGTCGGTGAAGAGCGCCACGCGCCCGTCCTCGTGCAGGATGGCAAAGCCCTGCGGCACCGGGTTGCGTGGGATGTCGGCCCCGCGAATGTTCAACAGCCAGGCCAGCGAATCCGCCAATGTGAGAACGGCTGAGGTCTGGCCCGCGTCGCGCAAACCCTGGCCAAGGGTTGCGCGTTTGTCGGCATGGCTCTGACCCGCATAGTGCTCGGGCCAGGGTGTGATCGCGCCTTGCGGCGGCGCCGGACGGTCTGGCCAGATGGTGTCAATGAGGTTGTCGCAGGGCACCAGCCGGACCCCGGTTTGACCTAGTGCGGCGCGCGCGGTCTCGATCTGCTCGGGCGTATAGAGCCACGGGTCGAACCCGACATCGCCGCCCTCGGGCAGATGTGCTATCAGCCAGTCGGCAAGCCGTGTTTCGGGCCAGTCGATGGGGGTGAAATGCGCGGTGTCGACCTGCGCGCGGGCCTGCACGCGGTAGCGGCTGTCGACGAAAACGCCCGCCGCATCGGCCAGTACCGCGCAGAACCCCGCCGAGCCGCTGAAGCCGGTCAGCCATTGCAGGCGAGCGTCGCAGGGGGCCACGTATTCGCCCTGATGTGCATCGGCGCGCGGCACCAGAAAGCCCGCGAGCCCGGCCGTCTGCATCGCGGCGCGCAGGCGCGCGAGGCGGGGCGGGCCCTGCTCGGGGCGTGCGGTCTCGGTGAAGCTCTGGAACATGGCCGGGCCTTTCGCAGGGATGGTCTCGGGCATCTTGCTAGAGAACGGCGGGCCGAATGGCAATCACCGGGGCGTGAGAGGGGGGCGCTGCCCCCGTCGCCTGACGGCGACTCCCCCGGAATATTTTTGGCAAGATGAAGCCGAGGCGGGTTGATTTATTTGTGGGGACGGTGCCCCATCAGGTGATGACGGGGACGGATCAGGCAGAGACGCGTGTGCTGGTGCTGGGGCCGACCGGTACCATCGGGCACGCGGTGGTGATGGCGGCGCTGGAGGGTGGCCACGCGGTGGACTGCGCGCTGCGCCCGCATCACGCGCGGGGCGGGCATGGTCTGCCCGGTGATGCGGGGTTACATTTCGGCACGGTGGCGCAGGCGCTGGAGGCAGGCGGCGCGGATGTGGTGATCTGCTGCATGGCCTCGCGCAATGGCGCACCCGCCGATGCCTGGGCGGTCGATCACGCCGCCACCGTGGCGGCGGTGGAGGCGGCGCGGGCGGCGGGCGTGGGGCATTTCGTGCTGTTGTCGGCGATCTGCGTGCAGCGCCCGTTGCTGGAGTTTCAGCGCGCCAAGCTGGCGGCGGAGGCGGCGCTGATGGCGTCGGGGCTGCGCTATTCGATCGTGCGCCCGACGGCGTTTTTCAAGTCCCTTTCGGGCCAGTTGGAGCGGCTGCGTTCGGGCAAGCCGTTTTTGCTGTTCGGGGACGGGCGGGGCACCGCCTGCAAGCCGATCAGCGACGGCGATCTGGCGCGCTACATGCTGGGCTGTGCGGACGATCCGGCATGCCGGGACCGGATCTTGCCGATCGGGGGACCCGGCCCCGCGATCACCCCGCTGGAGCAGGGTGGGATGCTGTTTCGCGCGCTGGGGATGGAGCCGGAGTTTCGCCATGTGCCGGTGCGGCTGATGGATGCGATCGTCGCGGGGCTGAGCCTTGGCGGGCGGGTGTCGGCCCGGCTCGCGGCGAAGGCGGAGCTGGCGCGGATCGGGCGGTATTATGCGACGCAATCGATGCTGGTTCTTGACCCGGTGACCGGGCGCTATGATGCGCAGGCCACGCCCGAGACCGGGCAGGAGACGCTGGAGGCGTTTTACGGCAGGCTCGCGCGAGGTGAGGCAGAGGCACCGCGTGGCGCGCACGCGGTGTTCTGAGGGGCCTGCCGTCAGGCCCGTTTGCGCCCGGTGACCATCGCGCGGGCGAGGTTTTCGCGATGTGCGTAGCTGGCCAGAGCCACGCCTACCAGATGCAGGACGATCAGAATCAGCGTGAGGTTGGCGGCAACCTCGTGGGTCTCTTCCCAGAGCTCCGCGCCCTCGTTCTCGTCGTGATCGTCAAGCCCCGCACCGTGTTCGGAGGCCTGCGCCACGATCCCCGCGAGCGGCCCGCGCCCTTCTTCGGCGGCAAGATTGCCCATGCCGGTGAGCGCCGTGGCGGCAAGCGCCACGAGAAGCGCCACGGTCATCGCGCCGCCCGCCGGGCTATGGCCGAGATGACGTTCGGACTGCCCGGTCAGCAGCCCCTTGAGATAGGCCAGAACGTGGCCCGGCCCGGTGACGAAATCGGAGAACCGCGCGCGGCGCGGGCCGGCAAAGCCCCAGATCACGCGTAGCCCCACGATCCCGGCGATGGCATAGCCTGCGTAGGTATGGAGCCATTCAGGCTCGCCCTCGGTGAGGTAGGCGGTGGCAAACGCCACCACCAATCCCCAATGCCCGAGGCGCACCAGCGGGTCCCAGACCGTGACGGTCTTGGGTTCGGATGGTCGTTCCATCAGTCGTCATACCCGCGATACTTGACGCGCTCGCCGGTGACGAGGTCGAAATAACCCTCGACCTTGTAGCCTTTGTCGTCGAACATTTCGACATCGTAGACGCCGTGTTCGACCTCGATTTCGCGGATCTTGTAGCCCTCGGCTTCGAGCCGCGAGGCGAGGTCTGCGATGCTCATCCATTCGGCGCGCGGGGGCAGGTCGGCGCTGCGGCGATAGTTGTCGTCGCTGGCGAGGGCCGCGCCCGCTCCGATGCTGAGGGCGGTGGCGGTGATCAAGATGTGCTTGAAGGTCATGTCGTGTCTCCTTGGTTGATATGAGCGGCGGATGTGCCGCGGTAACATCTGGGGTATGATCGATTCGCCCTGACGCGAACCTGACGGCGATTGTCAGCTTGCTGTCAGGTCGGTCCGGGTAGAGAGTGATCCCATGATGCGCATGTTTCTTGCCCTTCTCGTGCTTCTGGCCGCCCCGGTGCAGGCCAACGATGACGATGATCACGACCGCGCCCGTGCTGCATTCGAGCGCGGCGCGATCCTGCCGCTGTCGCAGATCACCGCGATTGCCACCGGCCGATTCGGGGGCCACGTGATCGAGGTGGAATTCGACGAGGATGACGGGCGCTACCTCTATGAGTTGGAGATGATCACCGGGTCGGGTCGGGTGATCGAGGTCGAGATAGACGCCACCAGTGGCCGAATACTCGAAGTCGAGAAGGACTGATGCGCGCGCTGGTGGTCGAGGATGACCCGCGCATTGCTGCCGATCTCGGAACGGCGCTTGGACAGGCCGGGTTTCGGGTGGAATCCTGTGGCGACGGCGAAGAGGCGTGGTTTCTGGGCGATACCGAAGACTATGATCTCGCGGTTCTGGATCTGGGTCTGCCGGGTCTGGACGGGCTGTCGGTGCTGCGCCGCTGGCGGGCGGCGGGGCGGGTGATGCCGGTGCTGGTGTTGACCGCGCGCGGCGCGTGGCAGGACCGGGTCGAGGGGATCGAGAGCGGCGCCGATGATTACCTGCCCAAGCCGTTCCGCATGGAGGAACTGGTCGCGCGCGCCCGGGCGCTGGTGCGCCGAGCGGCGGGCCACGCGGGGGCGATGATGGAGGTGGGCGCGCTGGCGCTCGATACCAACCGGATGCGGGTCGCGGTGCGCGGTGCCCCTGTGCAGGTGACGGCGCTGGAATACCGGCTGTTGTCCTATCTCGCGCTGCACCGTGCGCGGGTGGTGCCGCCCACCGAATTGCTCGAACATCTCTACGGCGACGAGGACGCGCGCGAGGCCAACGCGCTCGAGGCGGTGATCGCGCGGCTGCGGCGCAAGCTGGGGGCGGGGGTGATCGGTACCCGGCGCGGTTTTGGGTATTTCATCGAAGGGACGGAGGCGTGACGCGGCTCTCGCTCCGACTGCGGCTGGCGGTTGCGGGGGCGGTGGCGACAGCGCTGGCGCTCGGGCTGGCCGGGGTTGGCCTGGTGGCATTGTTCGGCACCCATGTGGAGCGGCGGGCGCTGGCTGAACTCTCGGTGCATCTTGATCAGGTGATCGCGGGGCTCGAACGGCGCGGCGATGCGCTGGTCTTGGTGACGCCGCCCGCCGATCCGCGCTTTGCGCGGCCGTATGGCGGGCTCTATTGGCAGGTCGAGGCGGGTGCGACCGACCTGCGCGCGCGGTCGCTGTGGGATTACGCGCTGCCCCTGCCCGAGGATACGTCGCAGGATGGTGCGCCGCATGTCCATCAGGTGCCGGGGCCGCAGGGTGGTGCGGTGCTGGTGCTGGAGCGGCGCGTCAGCCTTCCGGACAGTCTGGGTGGCGGAGCGGCCCGTGCGGCGGTGGCGATGGAGGCGGCAGAGCTGGTGCAGGCGCGGCGCGATTTTGCCCGCGACATGGCCCCCTATCTGGCGCTGCTGGCGCTGGTGCTGGTGGCGGCGGGCTGGGCGCAGCTTGTGGTGGGGCTGCGCCCGTTGCGGCGGTTGGGTGCGCGTCTGGGCGATCTGCGCCGGGGCGAGAGCGCGCGCATGGGCACAGACTGGCCCGGTGAGGTGCAGCCGCTGGCCGCCGGGATGGACGCCCTTCTGGCCGAGCGCGAGGCGGATATCGAGCGGGCGCGGGCGCGGGCGGGCGATCTGGCACATGGACTCAAGACCCCGTTGCAAGCGCTGATGGGCGAGACGGCACGGCTGCGCGATGCGGGGCAAGGTACGGCTGCGGACGCGATCGAAAGCGTGGCGGACGCGATGCAGCGCCACGTCACGCGCGAGTTGGCGCGCACCCGAAGCGCGGCGCGCGCGCGCCACGCCCGGGCCGATGTCGGGCAGGTTGTGGAGCGGGTCATCTCGGTCTTGCGGCGCACGCCCGAGGGCGGGCGGCTTGACTGGCAGGTGAGCGGCGCGCGCGGCCTGATGGCGGTGATCGACGAGAGCGATCTGGCCGAGGCCTTGGGGGCGCTGGCCGAAAATGCCGCGCGCCACGCGGTGACGCGGGTGACGGTGCTGGTGTCGAAAAGCGATGATGGCGGCGTGCATCTTGAACTGGCCGATGACGGGCCGGGCATTCCCGAGGCGCGGCTGGCCGATCTGATGCGGCGCGGGGCGCGGCTTGATGAGAGCGGGCCGGGCGAGGGGCTCGGCCTTGCGATTGCGCGTGACATCGTGGAAGGCGCGGGCGGGAGCTTGCGGCTGGAGAACGGCGCACGGGGGCTGCGGGCGACGGTGGTTCTGGGCGCGGGGTAGGAGGGCCGGCATGGCGATGCGCGGCGGTTTTCGACCGCGTTGCGCGCGGGTGGCAATCAAACGTCCGCTTCAGGCCGCTTATCGCCCCATTGGGTTCATTCGCGCACCCCTCACATTCCCGCGCCTCATGCGTGATAAAATTGCGTGTGCCGCCGCGCCTTGCTAGGCTTTGCCTGCAGGGCCGGGGGATCACGCAGGTGCTGGACTATTCGCATAATCCGTGGCTGGTGGCCGCGTCGCTCGCCGTGGCGCTGATGGCCGGGTTCACCGGGCTGTCGCTGACACGCGGCGCGTCGCATCTCGACGACGGACGGCGCAAGCTGGTGGTGGCGCTGGCGGCCGTGGTGCTGGGCGGCGGCATCTGGTCGATGCATTTCGTGGCCATGCTTGGGCTGCAACTGCCGATTCTTTATTATTACGATGCGCTGATAACGCTGATTTCGGCCTTGGTGGCGATCCTGATGGTCGGTCTGGCGCTGCTGCTGTTGCATTTCCGCAGGCGCACGCCGCGCGTGATCCTCGGAGCGGGGGTGATCGTGGGGCTTGGCATCGTGGTCATGCATTACATCGGCATGGCGGGGATGCAGATGTGCCGCGCGGTGTCGGGGCCGGTGCAGGTGATGAGCGCGACGCTGGCCTCGGTGATCCTGTCATCATTGGCGATCTGGGTGGCCTATGACGCGCGCACGCATCGCAACATCCTGCTGGGCACGGCCTGCTTTGGCAGCGCGGTCTTTGCGGTGCACTTCGTGGCCATCGCGCTCACCGGCTTTGTTGCAACGGATCAGGCGGGCGGGGCAGGGCCGGTGCTTGACAATCGCATTCTCGCCATGGGCGTCACGGTGTCGGTGTTCCTGATTTGCGCTGCGTTCCTATTGACCGGGGTGACGTTCCTGAAACCCGCCGAGGCGCCCCCCGTGCCGGTGCCTGCGTCGCGGCCCGCGCGCCTGCCCTATGAGCGCGAGGGGCAGACCCATTTCGCCGATGCCGCCGCCGTGGCCGCGATCCGCGCGGAGGGGCATTACACGGTGCTCTATCAGGGCGAGGACAAGCTCTTTTGCCCCTGGTCGATCACCGAGGCCGAGGCGCGGCTGGTCCCGTCAGGGTTCCTGCGCGTGCATCGCAGTTACCTGGTCAATCCGGCGCATGTCTCGCGGTTCGAGCGGCACAAGGATAACGGCACGTGCTATTTTGAGGCTGTGCCCGCGCTCTCCAAGGTGCCGGTCAGCCGCTCGCGCCTGACGGCGATCCGCGAGGCATTGAGCCTCTGATCGCAGTTCGTGCGGGTAATTCGCATTTCGTGAAATGAACAGCGCGGATTGTTCCGCGTGATTTGAGCGTGAGCAGAAGGCGGCGCTTGATGCCCATGGCCAGTCGGGGAGGACGGGTCGCAGGGAGGACAACACATGATACCAGCCGGGTTCGAGTATCACCGGCCGACCGATATCGCGTCGGCCATCGGGATTTTGCAGCAGCATGGTGACGAGGCGCGGGTGATTGCGGGCGGTCACAGCCTCATTCCGATGATGAAGCTGCGCATGGCCGATCTGGCGCATCTGGTGGATTTGCAGGCCATCGACGATCTGCGCGGCATCGAGATCGCCGGGGGAGAGGTGCGCATCGCCGCGATGGTCACGCAGCATGAGATGATCACCCATGAGGGGCTGGGCACGGCGCTGCCGATCCTGCGCGAAGCGGCGTTGCAGATCGCCGATCCGCAGGTGCGCTATCTGGGCACGGTCGGCGGCAATGTCGCCAATGGCGATCCGGGCAATGACATGCCGGGGCTGATGCAATGCGTGGATGCGCGGTTCGAGTTGGTGGGGCCGGAGGGCACCCGCGAGGTGGCCGCGCGCGCGTTCTATGAGGCGGCCTATTTCACCGCGCGGGGGGACGAGGAGATTCTCACGCAAATCCGTATCCCGCTGCCCGCACCGGGCAACGGCTATGCCTATGAAAAACAGAAACGCAAGATCGGCGACTATGCCACGGCGGCGGCGGCGGTGCTGATCGGCCATGGCACGGCCTCGGTTGCGATGACCAATCTGGCGGATACCCCGATCTGGTCCGAGGACGCGGGCACCGCATTGGCTGACGGCGATGTCGAGGGAGCGGTCGCCGCCATGCTGGGCGCGATCGACCCGATGGCCGACAATCGCGGCCCGGTGGCATTCAAGAAACACGTGGCGGGCGTGATCCTGCGGCGTGCCATCGCGCGGGCGCAACAGCGCGCCGGTTGAGGGAGGGGATGATGACGAAAATGCATGTGAAACTGAACGTCAACGGGCGCGCGGTCGAGGGGCTGTCGGAGCCGCGCACGCTGCTCATCCATTTTCTGCGCGAAAACCTGCGCATCACCGGCCCGCATATCGGCTGCGAGACCAGCCATTGCGGGGCCTGCACCGTGGACATGAATGGCAGGTCGGTCAAATCCTGCACCGTCTTCGTGGCGCAGGCCGACGGGGCCGAGATCACCACAGTCGAGGGGTTGGTGAACGAGGATGGCAGCCTTGGTGTGATACAGGAGATGTTCCGCGAGCATCACGGGCTGCAATGCGGCTTTTGCACGCCGGGGATGATTACCCGCGCGCATCGCCTGTTGCAGGAGAACCCGACGCCGACCGAGGAGGAGGTGCGGTTCGGCATGGCAGGGAACCTGTGCCGCTGCACCGGCTATCAGAACATCGTCAAGGCGATCCTTGCCTCGGCCGGGAAATTGAATGCCCCGCCATCAAGCAGCGAAGCGGTAGGGCATGAAAAAGTGAAGGCCGCGGAATGAAGGACGACGTCGCAACCCCCGAAGACCGCAGCGCAAGTCTCAAGGGTATGGGCACCTCGCGCAAGCGCGTCGAGGACGTCCGGTTTACCCAAGGCAGGGGCAATTACGTGGACGATATCCGGATGGACGGTATGCTGTTCGGTGATTTCGTCCGCTCGCCCTATGCCCATGCGCGCGTCACCCGGATTGATGCCGAGGCTGCGAAGGCCGTGCCGGGCGTGATCGCTGTGCTGACCGCCGCCGATCTGGAGCCGTTGGGCCTGCATTGGATGCCGACGCTGGCGGGCGACAAGCAGATGGTTCTCGCGGATGGCAAGGTGCTCTACCAGGGGCAGGAGGTGGCCTTTGTCGTGGCCGAAGACCGCTATATTGCCGCCGATGCGGTGGAACTGGTCGAGGTCGAATACGAAGAACTGCCCGTCGTGGTCGACCCGTTCAAGGCGCTGGAGCCGGACGCGCCGGTGCTGCGCGAGGATCTGGAGGGTCAGACCGAGGGCGCGCATGGGCCGCGCCGCCATCACAACCATATCTTCACATGGGAACAGGGCGACAAGGACGCCACCGAGGCGGTGCTGTCGGAGGCCGATGTGGTTGCCGAGGAGATGGTCTATTACCACCGCACCCATCCTTGCCCGCTGGAGACCTGCGGCTGTGTCGCGAGCATGGACAAGGTCACCGGCAAGCTGACCGTCTGGGGTACATTTCAGGCGCCGCATGCGATCCGCACGGTGGTGTCGCTGATCTCGGGCATCGCCGAGCATAATATCCGCATCATCTCGCCCGATATCGGCGGCGGATTCGGCAATAAGGTGGGTGTCTATCCGGGCTATGTCTGTTCGGTCGTGGCCTCGATCGTGACCGGCAAGCCGGTCAAATGGGTCGAGGACCGGATGGACAACCTGATGACCACCGCCTTTGCCCGCGACTACTGGATGCAGGGCAAGATCGCGGCGACGAAAGAGGGCCGGATCACCGGGCTCTGGTGTCACACCACCGCCGATCACGGCGGCTTCGATGCCTGTGCCGATCCGACCAAGTTTCCGGCGGGGTTCATGAATATCTGCACCGGCAGCTATGACATTCCGGTGGCCTATCTGGCGGTCGATGGCGTTTATACCAACAAAGCACCGGGGGGCGTGGCCTACCGCTGTTCGTTCCGCGTGACCGAGGCCGCCTATTTCATCGAACGGATGATCGAGGTTCTGGCGATCAAGCTGGGGATGGATGCCGCCGAGTTGCGGCGGATCAACTTCATCCGTGCCGATCAGTTCCCCTATCAGTCGGCCCTTGGCTGGGAATATGACAGCGGCGATTATCACACGGCGTGGGAAAAGGCGCTGAAGGCTGTGAATTACGACGGTCTGCGCGCCGAACAGGCGCAGCGGCTGGAGGATTTCAAGGCCGGGAAAACTCGCAAGCTGATCGGCATCGGCCTCACGCATTTTACCGAGATCGTCGGCGCGGGGCCGGTGAAGAACTGCGATATCCTCGGGCTCGGCATGTTCGACAGTTGCGAGATCCGTATTCACCCCACCGGCAGCGCCATCGCACGCCTTGGTACGATCAGTCAGGGGCAGGGCCATGCCACGACCTTTGCGCAGATCATCGCCTCGGAGATCGGCATTCCGGCGGATGACATCACGCTGGAGGAGGGCGATACCGACACGGCACCTTATGGCCTTGGGACCTATGGCTCGCGCTCGACGCCCGTTGCGGGGGCGGCGACGGCCATGGCCGCGCGCAAGATCCGCGCCAAGGCGCAGATGATCGCGGCCTATCTGCTCGAAGTCCACGACGATGACGTGGAATTCGACGTCGACCGTTTCGTGGTCAAGGGCGCGCCGGAGCGGTTCAAGAGCATGAAGGAGATCGCCTTTGCCGCCTATAATCAGGCGATACCGGGGCTGGAGCCGGGGCTGGAGGCGGTGAGCTACTACGATCCGCCCAACATGACCTACCCGTTCGGCGCCTATATCTGCGTGATGGAGTTCGACGTCGATACCGGAGAGCACGAGGTGCGGCAGTTCTATGCGCTCGACGATTGCGGCACCCGGATCAATCCGATGATCATCGAGGGTCAGGTGCATGGCGGTGCCACTGAGGGCTATGCCATCGCCATGGGACAGGAGATTGCCTATGACGAGATGGGCAACGTGATGACCGGCACGCTGATGGATTTCTTCCTGCCCACGTCGTGGGAGACACCGCATTACACCACCGATCACACCGTGACCCCATCGCCGCATCATCCCATCGGTGCCAAGGGCGTGGGCGAGAGCCCAAATGTCGGTTCGGTGCCGTGCTTTTCCAACGCGGTGCATGATGCGTTCCGGCCCTTCGGCCTGACGCAGAGCCATATGCCGCATGACCATTGGCGGATCTGGCGCATCGCGAATGAGCTGGGTCTGCATGGCTGAGCGCGGGATCTGAGTATTTCGGGAAAGGTGAAAGAGCGGGACGGCATGCAGGACTGGCGCGAGGTGCAGGAGGCGATGGCGGGGCAGGGCTATGTCGCGGGTGAGCGGCTGGCCATGGCGCTGCATCTGGCCGAGCGCATGGGGCGTCCGCTGCTGCTGGAGGGTCCGGCGGGCGTGGGCAAGACCGAGGTGGCAAAGGCCTTGGCGGGCATGCGCGCAGCACGGCTCATCCGGTTGCAATGCTACGAGGGGCTGGATGCCGCGCAGGCGATCTATGAATGGAATTACCAGCGGCAATTGCTGGCCATTCGGGCGGCGGATGCGCGCGGCGGCGTCGACGAGGCGGCGCTTTTCTCGGAGACCTACCTGCTCAAGCGGCCCCTGCTGGAGGCGATTTCTCAAGAGCAGGCACCGGTGCTGCTGATCGATGAGATTGACCGCGCCGACGAGGAATTCGAGGCCTATCTGCTGGAGGTGCTGTCGGATTTTCAGATCACCATCCCGGAACTGGGCACGATTTCCGCGCGCGCCCGCCCGGTGGTGATCCTGACGGCCAATGGCACGCGCGATCTGTCGGATGCGCTCAGGCGGCGGTGTCTTTATTCCTATCTCGATTTTCCTGAGCGTGAGACGGAGCTGGCGATCCTACGCGCGCGCATGCCGGGGCTGGAGGCGCGGCTGGCGGCGCAGATCGTCGGCGTCGTGCAGGCGCTGCGGCGCGAAGAGTTGGAGAAGGTACCGGGGGTTGCCGAGATGCTCGACTGGGCGGCGGCGCTGTCGGGGCTGGGGGTGAACGACCTTGCGCAATCGCCCGAGGCGGTGCAGGCGACGCTTGTGTGCCTGCTCAAAACCGCCGCCGATCACGATGCCGCGCCGCCCGAGGTGATGGACCGGCTGATTGGCCGGGTGGCGTGATGCGCGTCACCCGCTTTGCGGCGCGGGCGGGCGGCATGGCCGACCGGATGGCGGATTTCGTGGCGCATCTGCGGGGTAACGGGATGAAGGTGGGCGCGCCCGATACTGCGGCGGCGCTGGAGGCTTTGACGCAGGTGCAGGCAAGCGTGCCTGATGAGGCACGCGCGGCGCTCGCCGCCGTGTTGGCACGCGATGCCGAGGAGTGGCGGCGGTTCGACGATCTGTTCGATGCGTTCTGGTTCAATGCCGGGCGCACCCGGCAGGACCGTGCCGACAACACCCATGTGCGGGTGCAATCGGCGCGCCCAGTCCTGTGGCACAGCCATCTGGAGGAGCAGGGCGGCGCTGTGCCGGATCAGACCGAGGCCGATGTGCCCGACGCGGGTGAGGACGAGGCCGAGGGCCGCGACGGGCGGCTGATGGCGACGCGGACCGACGCATTGGGCCGCCGTGACCTGCGCGAGGTGATGGACGAGAGCACCCTGCGCGAGGCCGAGCGTGTGGCGGCCAGCCTCGCCCGTGCGATCCGGGACCGCACCTCGCGCCGACGCAAGCGCGCGCGGCGCAGTGGCCCGCTCGACCTGCGCCGGGTGCAGCGTGCGAGCCTTGCGAGGGGTGGCGAGCCGATGGAGCTCTATCACCGCCGCCGCCCGCCGCGCCCGATGCGGATCGTGGCACTTTGCGATGTCAGCGGCTCGATGAGCGTGCATGCGCGGGTGTTCCTGGCCTTTTTGCGCGGGTTGGTGGGGCAGGATATGCGCACCGATGCCTATCTCTTTCACACAAGGCTGATGCGGGTGACCGATGCGCTGCGCGACCACGATAGCTTGCGTGCCGTGAGCCGGCTGTCGCTGATGGCCGAGGGGTTTGGCGGCGGCACGGATATCTCGGGCGCGCTGGAGCGGTTTCTGGACGGGTACGGCGCGCGGGCCTTGGGCGGGCGCACCGTGGTGCTGATCCTGTCGGATGGCTATTGCACGAGGTCGCCCGAGGCGCTGGCGGCAGTGCTGGCGCGGCTGAGGCGCAAGGCGCGGCGGATTGTCTGGCTCAATCCTTTGGGTGGCTGGCAGGAGCATGAACCGGTGACGCGGGCGATGGCGGCGGCGCGGCCCCATCTCGATGCGCATCTGCCTGCTGGAAGCCTTGCGGCACTGGCGGAGCTGGAGGCGGAATTCGCGCGAATTTGAGGAGAGGCCGATGGCCGGGTTCGATATCTATGACGAGATCGAGACGCTGCGCCGGGCGGGCGCGCCTTTTTGCGTGGCGACGGTCATTCGCACCGCCGACGCGACCTCGGCCAAGGCCGGGGCCAAGGCGGCGGTCACCGGTGCGGGCAAGATCATCGGCCATCTGGGCGGGGCCTGCGTGCAGCGCGCGGTGTGTGCAGCCTCAACCGAGGCGTTGAGTGCGGGCGCGCCGCGTCTGATTTCGGTGCGCCCCTCGGAAAACGTGGTTGATTTGGGCTGCGAGGCCGAGATGCAGCTTTACAAGAGCGGCTGCCCCTCGGGCGGCACGGTGGATCTGCTGATCGAGCCGTGGCGCGCTGCCCCTTGCCTGATGATCTATGGCGCGACCCCGATCGCGCGGGCGCTGTCGGAACATGCCGCCCTGATGGGGTTTCGGGTGATGATGGAGGTGGGGGCCGAGGCCGGGCAGGCCGAGGTTGCGCGGCTGGAAGAGGGGGAGATGCCTGCGTTGGAGCCGCGCGATGTCGTGGTCGTCGCATCGCAGGGCAAAGGGGATATGGCGGCGCTGAGCGCGGCGCTCTCCACGCAGGCGGGATGGGTGGCGATGGTCGCGAGCCGCCGCAAGGCCGATGTATTACGAGACAAGCTGACGGTGCAGGGCGTCGATGCGGCGCGGCTCGCGGTGCTCAAATCGCCTGCGGGGCTGAATATCGGGGCGGTCGATCCGCACGAGATCGCGCTGTCGATCCTGGCCGAGATCGTGGCGTGGAAGAACGCACATGCGGTTCATCCGGCGGGGCGGCAATCCGGCTGAGCGATGCATCGCCTAGCTGGTATCGAGCACCGTCTCGACGGCGCGGGCGGCCTGATCCACTGCCATCTGCAGATCGGTGATGAAGGCGCTTGCGGCGAGGGATTGCGTGGCGAACCCCGGTGTCAGGATCGACACGCTGTTCGAGATGCGGGGGCGGAACCGGCGGATCGCAAGGGCGTGATCGGTCGGTGCCTGCAGGAGATGACTATAGGCGGTGATCAGGTCGCAAACCATGGTGCAGGCCCCTGCCGCCACGAATTGCAGGCCCGGCAGGAAGGTGCGTAATTCGAGCCGCTTGTTAAAGCGACACCCGGCCGCGCGGAACGCGGCTTCGGTCTGGAGCGCGGTGTTGTGCGCGTCAAAAAGCACCGCCATGGGCCGCCCGTCAAGATCGGCGGGTGTGATCACAGGGGCGCGTGCGAGCGGATCGTCGGCGCGCAGCACACAGACGCATTCGAGGTCGTAATCCACCTGCGCGATGGAGGCCCGGGGAGCCGGTGTCTCGGCAAAGCCGACATCGTATTGCTGCGAGGCGATCAGGTCCTCGATCACGTCCGAGGAGCGCATGATCAGTGACAGCTCGAGATCGTCGCGGTCCTGAAGGAAGCGCGTCAGCAGGCGCGGCAGGAACACGCTGGAGGCGGCCGGGTGGCTGGCGATCTTGAGCTTGCCCGATTGCAGGGTGCTGATCCGGCTGAGGGTGCGCTCGGTGCGCTCGACCCGCCCGAGGATATCCTCGCATTCCTCCAGAAAGAAATGCGCCTCGGGGGTGGGGGTCAGCTTGCCCTGCATGCGCATGAAGAGGGCGAAACCCAGCTGGTCCTCGAGCGTGCGGATCATGGTCGAGACTGCGGGCTGCGTTCGTCCGACGCTGCGCGCCGCCTGGCTGATCGAGCCGGAGCGCATGACCTCGCGGAAGGTGGTGAGTTGGCGCAGGGAGAGATGCATGTTGCTCCATAACCTGAATTGATGGACTCAAAGATATAATCAAATTGAATTTATATTGCCTGTCCAGTGTAATCGTTTGAAAGCCGGTGCGAAGAGACACGGGCAAGGGGGATGCCATGGACACATTCGCGAAATACCTGCTCACGGCGCTGATCTGCGTGGTGGCGCTTGGCCAGTTCGTGCAGGTGATCACGCGCTATGTCCTGCAGGTGCCGGTGATGGGGCTGGAAGAGACGATGCTCTATCCCACGCTGTGGCTCTATATCCTCGGTTCGGTCAACGCCTCGCGCGAGAACACCCATATCCGTGCGAATGTGCTGGAAATCTTCGTCAAAACCGAGCGCGGGCATACCATCCTTGCCATCGTCGGCGAGGTGATCAGCCTGATTGTTGGGTTGTGGCTGCTCAGCTGGGCCTGGGATTACACGCAATATGCCTGGCGTGTCTGGCGCGAGAGCCCGACGCTTTATATCCCGACTTTCTACTCCGATATCGCGCTCTTGGTGGGGCTGGGGCTGATGATGGCCTACACCGCCGGACATCTCGTGACGCATATCCGCCGTCTGTCCCAGGGAGCACCGTCATGATCGAGATCGCCCTTCTGGCCATTGCCCTGCTGGTGATCACGCTGACGCTCGGAGTGCCTTTGCCCTACTGTTTCGGGGCCGCGCTGATGGTGATGTATTTCCTCGGCGATGTGACGATGAAGGGCATGATGCTCTGGGGGTTCCAGCAAATGGGCAATCCGGTGCTGCTGGCCATTCCGTTATTCGTGCTGGCCGGAACGATCATGTCGGAAAGCGGGATCGCGGCCTCTCTGTTGCGCTTTGTCAACGCGTTCATCGGCCATGTGCGGGGCGGTTTGGGCGTGGTCGCCGCCGTGTCCTGTGCGGTGATCGGGGCGATTTCAGGCTCCGGCCTGACGGGGATTGCCGCCATCGGCCCTCTGCTGATCCCCGAGATGGAAAAGCGCGGCTATCCGCGCGAATACGCGACCGCGCTGATCGCCAATTCCTCGATCCTCGGGCTACTCATTCCGCCCTCGGTCACGATGATCGTCTATGGCTGGGTGACGGATACCTCGATCCTCGCCTGTTTTCTTGCCACGCTTGGCCCCGGTCTGCTGATCATGGTGGCGTTCTCGATCATCAACCTGGTGATGAGCCGCAAGTTCGACCTCGTGCTCGATGACAAACCGTCGTTCTCGGAGTTGTCGGGGGAGGTGGCGCGGCGCGGGTTTCACGCGTTTCCGGCGCTGCTGATGCCGGTGATCATCCTCGGCGGCATCTATGGCGGGATCATGACGCCCACCGAGGCTGCTGCTGTCGCGGTGATCTATGCGGTCCCCGTGGGCTTTCTGATCTACAAGGGGCTGAGATTGTCGAACTTCCTGTCGGCAGGGCGCGAGGCCGCGACCGCCGTGGGCGCGATCATGATGATGATCCTGTTCTCAATGATCCTATCCCAGATGTTCGTCTATGAGAGCATCCCGCAGCAGCTTGTGCAGGGCATCTTCTCGATCACCGAGAACAAGGTGCTGCTGCTGATCATGATCAACATCCTGCTTTTTCTCGTGGGCATGGTGGTCAATGACGTGACCGCGATCATCCTGATCGCCCCGCTGCTGCTGCCCTTGATGAACGCCATCGGGGTGAGCCCGGTGCAGTTCGCCGCGATCATGGGGGTCAACACCGCCATGGGTGGGGTGACCCCGCCTTATGCCTCGATCCTCTATCTCGGGGCGCGGATCGGCAAGGTGAAGGTCACCAAGGTGATCCCGCCCGCGATGAAGCTCATTCTTTTCGGCTATGTGCCGGTGGTGTTTCTCACCTCGCTCTGGCCGGACCTGTCGCTCTTCTTGCCACGTTTCTTTGGATATGACGTGGCCCCTTGAAGCAAACCCTGAACCAGAAACCAACACGGAGGATTACCCCAATGAAACATACCATGCTGGCCACCGCTGCCGCCGCACTCATGGCGCTCACGCCCATGGCCGAGGCGCAGGATCTCAAGATGAGCCATGTCCGCCCGCAGGGCGCGACCATTGACGTCGAACTCAACGCGTTTGCCGATGCTGTCAGCGAGGCGACCGGCGGCGATGTGAGTGTCAACATTTTCGCGGCCTCGGCGCTTGGCGATTACACCACGGTGCAGGAGCGCGTGAGCGTAGGGGCGGTCGATATGGCGACGCAGCCCGCCGCGACCGCCGCAGACCGGCGAATGCAGATCAGCTCTTTCCCCTATCTCGCGGGCAACTGGGCGCAGGCCCGTGCGGTCTATGGCCCCGGTGGCGTGGTGCGCGAGGTGATGGCCGGGCTTTATGCCGAGCAGGACATCACCATGCTTGCCGCCTATCCGGTTTATTTCGGGGGCATCTCGCTTAACGTGGCCGCGCCCGAGAGCGTTGGGACGCCCGAGGCAAAAGGCATCAAGGTGCGGGTGCCGGGCATCAAGAGCTTTCAGCTCACCGGCGAGGCGCTTGGCTACATCCCGTCGCCGATCCCGTTCTCCGAGGCGTTCACCGCCGTGCAGACCGGCGTGGTCGATGGTGTGATCGGGTCGGGGGCCGAGGGCTATTATGCCTCGTTCCGCGACGTGACCAAGACCTACATTCCGGCCAACACCCATTTCGAGGTCTGGTACATGATCATCTCGAACGAGAGCCTTGCAGGGCTGTCCGACGAGGATCAGGCGGCGCTGAAGGAACAGGCGGCGTCGTTCGAGGCGACCCGTTGGGAGGTGGCCGAAGCTGATCAGGCGCGCAACGAGCAGCGGCTGGTCGATGATCTGGGCGCGACCGTCGTTGAATTGAGCGATGATCAGCTTGCCGCCATGGCTGCCAAGGCGCGCGCCGATGTCTGGCCCGCCGTGCTGGAGGATGTGGGCACCGACTGGGGTCAGGCGATCCTCGACAAGGTGGCAGCAAGCAACTGAGCCAAAAGACGACAGGGCGGTTCGCGCCGCCCTGTCACCCCAAGCCGGGAAAGAACCCATGAGCAGCGATTATGTCATCATCGGCGGCGGCGTCGTCGGCCTCTCCGTGGCCTGGGGCCTGCTCAGGCGCGGGCTGCGGGTGACGGTACTGGATGGCGACGATGGATCGTTCCGCGCCAGCCGGGGGAATTTCGGGCTGGTCTGGGTGCAATCCAAGGGCATGAACCAGCCCCGCTATGCGCAATGGTCACAGACATCCGCCGCCGCTTGGGGCGATTTCGCCGCCGAGTTGGGCGAGGCCACCGGTCAGAATCTGGGGCTGGAGCAGAAAGGCGGCTATGATTTTCACTTCTCCGAGGAGAGCCTGCAGGCGACGGTGGAAAAGTACGAGGCGCTCAAGGACAAGCTGGACGGTGACTACCCGTTCGAGGTTCTCGGCCACAACGCCCTACGCAAGGAAGAGCCGCATATCGGCGCATCCGTCGTAGGCGCGATCCTGCATCATCAGGATGGCCATGCCAACCCGCTGCGCCTGTTGCAGGCGCTTGCCGCCGATGTGCGGCGGATGGGGGGCCGCGTGCTGACCGGCAAGACGGTGACAGATCTGGCCAAACCCGACGGTTTTCGCGTGACTTGCACCGATGGGACGGTGGTCGAGGCGGGCAAGCTGGTGCTCTCGGCGGGGCTGGGGGCGGCGCAACTGGGGCCGAAGCTGGGCTTCAAGGCCCCCGTGCGGCCACAGCGCGGGCAGGTGCTGATTACCGAGAAACTGCCCAAGATCATCAACCGGCCCTCGCTGATTGCGCGGCAGGTGGATGAGGGCGGTATTCAGATCGGGGCCACCAACGAGGAGGTGGGGCTTGATGATGGCGTGACGCAGCCGGGGCTTTCCGGTCTCGCCGCCGAGGCGATTGCGGCCTATCCGGTTCTGGGGCGCGCGCAGCTGGTCCGGTCATGGGGGGCCTTGCGTGTGCTCTCGCCCGATGGTCTGCCGATCTACGAGGAAAGCGCCGAGATGCCCGGTGCCTATCTCGTAACATGCCACAGCGGTATCACGCTGGCCGCAGCGCATGCGCGTTTCCTGCCCGACTGGCTTGAGGGAACGGACGATGCGCCTGATCTGGAGGTGTTCGGTGAAGCCCGCTTTTCTTGAACTCGACCCCGAGGCGGTGCGGGTGCCGGTGCGTTTTGCCGGTGAGACGCTGATGCTGCCCGAAGGGGCCAATCTGGCCGCTGCCTTGCTGGCCGCCGGGATGACGGTGCTGCGGCACACGCCGGTCTCGGGCGCGCCGCGTGCGCCCTACTGCATGATGGGGGCCTGTTTCGATTGCTTCATTGAGGTTGAAGGCACCCTGCGCCAGGCCTGCATGATGGAGGTGGTTGAGGGGCTGGAGATCGCCCGCCCGCATGAGGGGGACGCGCATGACACGCTATGATCTGGCCGTGATCGGCGCGGGGCCTGCAGGCATGGCGGCAGCAGCCACTGCGGCGGAGTCGGGGCTGTCGGTCTGCGTGCTGGACGAGCAGCCGCGCGCGGGCGGGCAGATTTACCGCGATGTGGAACGCGCGGCGGGGCGGCGCAGCGGTATTCTGGGTAAAGACTATACCCAGGGTGCGCCGCTGGTGGCGGGGCTGCGTGCGGGCGGCATCACCCATCTGGCGGGGGCGGTGGTCTGGGCCATCGAGGAGGGGTTCCGGATCTCCTACACCCAGGGCGGGGCGGCGGCGCAGATCGGGGCGGGCCGCGTGCTGCTTGCGACCGGCGCGCTGGAACGGCCCATGCCGTTGCAGGGCTGGACCTTGCCGCGGGTGATGACCGCAGGCGCGGGGCAGATCCTGCTCAAGCAATCGGGGGTACTGGCGCGGCGCGCGGTGTTGGTGGGCTCGGGCCCGCTCCTTTACCTCATCGCCGCGCAGATGGTGCGGGCGGGCACGCCGCCGCTGGCGCTGATCGAAACGCAGACGCGCGGCGACTTGATCCGTGCGGCGCGGCATCTGGGCGGTGCGCTGCGCGGCTGGCGCTATCTGCTCAAGGGGCTGGGCCTGATGGCCGAGATCATTCGCGCGCGTGTGCCACGTTATACAGGCGCGCAGGCTATCAAGATCGAGGGCGAGGCGCAGGCCGAAGCGGTCACGTTCACCTGTCGGGGCCGCGCGCATCGCATCGAGTGCGACACGGTGTTCCTGCATCATGGGGTGGTGCCCAACACGCAAGCGGCGCGGTCGCTTAATGTGGCGCATGCCTGGGACGCGGCGCAGCAGTGTTTCGCGCCCACGCTTGATGAGTGGGGGCAGTGCGATGTGGACGGGGTATTGATTGCGGGTGACGGGGGCGGCATCGGCGGGGCCAAGGTGGCCGAGATCGCGGGGCAGTTATCCGCGCTGCATGTGGCCGGGGAGTTGGGTCATATCGACCACGCCACCCGTGACCGGCGCGCGGCACCACTGTTGCGCGCAAGACGACAAGAGATGGCGGCGCGGCCCTTTCTCGACGCGGCTTATCCCCCGGCAGCGCAGGCATTGGCCCCCGAGGACGCCACCGTCATCTGCCGCTGCGAAGAGGTAACGGCGGGGGCGATCCGGGGGTACGCGCGCCTTGGCTGTCTGGGGCCGAACCAGACCAAAGCCTTTGGCCGCCCAGGAATGGGGCCGTGCCAGGGGCGCTATTGCGGATTGACCGTCACCGCCCTGTTGGCCGAGGCGAACGGGCAAACGCCCGACGAGACGGGATATTACCGTATCCGTCCGCCGCTGAAACCGGTGACGCTGGCGGAATTGGCGGCGATGGACGCGGGCGCGCCGGGACAGACGGAGAAGGCGGCGGAGTGAGCGCGCGCGCCTAGTCCACCACCGCCACGAGATGCCAGCGCAGCGCGTCGTTGGGCACGGGATCAAAGTGCGTCACCCGGTTCGACAGCACCACAAGCTGGGTGACGTGAAATGGGATCATCGTGCCCGAGGTCTTGGCGAGATAGTCCTGTGCCTTGATGTAGAGCGCGCGGCGCTTGGCGAAATTCAACTCGGCGCGGGCGGCTTCCAGCAAGTGGTCGAATTCGGGATTTGAATAGTGGCTCTCGTTCCACTTGGCGCTGGAATGGAACGCCTCATTGAGGGCCTGATCGGCGGGGCGTTCGCCCCAGCTTGTGGTGAAGGCGGGCTTTTTCATCCAGACCGTGGACCAGTAGCCATCGGCGGCGGCGTTGACCACGTTGACGCGAATGCCAGCCTCGGCGGCCTGCTCCTGATAGGCGACGCCGATCACCGGCCAGCTGGGATCGAGCGATGAGACGTAGATATCCACGTCGATCCCATCGGGATGGCCCGCCTCAGCCAGCAGCGCGCGGGCGCGTTCGGGATCGGGCGGGCAGCGCATCTCGGCGCGGTATTGGTCATTGGGCGCGACTGGCGTATCGCACGATACCACCCCGCCGCCGTCAAGCGCCAGATCGAGCATCTCGTCGCGATCCACCACGAGGCGCAGGGCGCGGCGCACGCGTGGATCGTCGAACGGGGCCATATCGGTGCGAAAGGCGAGGCCCATCCAGTTGCCGGTGGGAATTTCCAGCAACTGGTAGCGCAAGGACTTGTCGAGCGCCCGGCGCAGGACAGGCGCGATGCCACGCTCCATGTCCAACTGCCCGCTGAGAAACGCCTGAAGCCGCGCTTGCGCGTCGGGCACGCCGATGACCTCGATCCGAGCCAGCGCGGGCGGGCCTTCCCAATAGCCCTCATAGGCGGTCAGCACGGTGATGCCGTCGGGGTCGAATTTCTCAACCTTGAAAGGCCCGGTGCCGATGCCGGTCTGATCCACCGTCTCGCCCGAACCCTCGGGGATGATCCGCAGGCGCGGATCCATCAGTTGCAGGGGCAGGTCGGCGAAGGTGGAGCCGAGCCGCATGCGCACGGTCAGTGGGCCCGTGGCCTCGATATGCTCGATCATCTTGACGGCGGCGCGGGCGGGGCTGCCGTAGTCGGGGTCGATCACGCGCTTTATCGAGTAGACCACGTCGCCTGCATCGAGCGCGCTGCCATCGTGAAAACGCACCCCGTCGCGGATGTGAAAGGTCCAGACGGTGCCGTCGTCGTTGGGTTCCCAAGCGGTCGCGAGATCGGGTTCGGGCTTGCCGCTGCGCCCCGGGCGGACGAGGCGGCTCTGGATTTTCTCGATGATCTGGAGCACGCGGCCCTTGGAGGCTGGATCGAGGCTCGATTGCGCGCCGAAACCGACATTATGGGCATGCCGGAAGGTGCCGGTGGGCGCGGCATGTGTCAGGCTCGCGCAGAGTGCGACGAGGGTGGCAAGGATCAGGCTGCGCATCGGGTGGGCGTCTCCGTGTCGTCGCGGCCATTCTTGGCAGGTGCGCGTGCAAATGCAAACCTTTCGCCAGAGTTGGACGATCACGTTTCCCGCGGTGGCGCGCCGCCGAGACGCGTCGTCAGTTCATCTGCCGCGCGGCATACGGTGCGGCCGACGGCCTCGATCTTGTTGTCGGGCAGGCGGGTGGCCACGCCGGAGATCGAGATCGCGCAGACGGCCTCGCCCTGCGCCGACCAGACCACGGCGGCGACGCAGCGCAGCCCGGCCACATGTTCCTGATCGTCGAGCGCATAGCCGGTTGCGCGAATTCGCGCGATATCGGCCATCGCCGTGTCGAGGCTGCGATGCGAGCGGCCGGTCAGGGGGCGAAACCCGGTGCGCGCGACGAAGGCGGCGATATCGGCATCGCTCCAGGTGGCGAGGATCGCCTTGCCCATGCCCGAGCAGAACGCCGGGACCCGCCCGCCGGGGGCGGAAATGGCGCGCATGATCTCGCGGCTGCCGGCCTGGCTCAGGGTGATCAGCTCGTCGCGGTCGAGCAGCCCGAGATTTGCGGTCTCGCGGGTGGCATCGCGCAGCCGCCGCAGAAGGGGCAGCGCGGGGGCCACGAAATTATGCCGCCGCCCGAATGCCGCACCGACGCTGAACGCCTCGCGGCCCACATGCCAAAGGGCGCGGTCCGGCTCAAACTGCACGAAATCTGAGATTTCGAGCGTGGTCAGCAGCCGGTGCGTGGTCGAGAGCGCCAACCCCGCCGCGCGCGCGATGTCGCTCACCCGCATGCCCTCGTCATGCTGGCTAAGCAGCCGCAACAGGCCAAGCGCCCGCTGCACCGATTGCACGCCGTCGGGTTTCGGATCGGCCATTGCGGTATACCTTTCCATACAATGGAAAACATTTTCCCGCTTGTTACAATTTTCAACCCCTTGCGCTAGCCCTCCGCCCAATCAAATGGAGACCCGATATGACCACCCAATACGTAGACCGCCACGGGCTGTCTGTGGCCGAACCGCTTGCAGCCCTCATCGAGAATGACGTCCTGACTGGGGTTTCGCCGGATCAGTTCTGGTCCGGCTATGCGGCGCTGTTGCGCGATCTGGCCCCGCTGAACGCGGATCTGCTGGCACGGCGCACCGAGTTGCAAGGCAGGATCGACGACTGGCACATCGCGCGCCGGGGCCAGCCGTTCGACGGCGAGGCGTATCGCGCTTTTCTGGCCGAGATCGGGTATTTGGAGCCGGAGCCTGGCCCGTTTGCGATGACCACCCAGAATGTCGATCCCGAGATCGCCAGCATTGCCGGGCCGCAGCTTGTGGTGCCGGTGATGAACGCGCGCTTCGCGCTGAATGCCGCCAATGCGCGGTGGGGGTCGCTCTATGATGCGCTCTACGGCACGGACGCGATCGAGGGTCAGCCGCAAGGTGCGGGCTATGACGCCGCGCGCGGGGCGCAGGTGATCGCCTGGGCGCGCGCCCATCTAGACGATGTGACACCGCTGGCGCAGGCAAGCTGGGCCGATGTGCGCGCACTTGCGGTGCGGTATGGCGGGCTTTGCGTGACCGTAGGCGAGACCGAGACCACCCTTGCAGATGCAGAGCAATTCGCGGGGTATACCGAGGGCGGCAACATCTTCCTGCGGGCGCATGGTCTGCTGATCGAGGTGGTGATCGACCGCGCCTCGGCCATTGGCAAGGACGACCCGGCGGGGATTGCCGATATCCGGCTGGAAAGCGCGCTGACCGCGATTCAGGATTGCGAGGATTCGGTCGCCGCCGTGGATGCCGAGGATAAGTGCGTGGTCTATGCCAACTGGCTGGGCCTGATGCGGGGTGATCTGGAAGAGACGGTCGAGAAAGAGGGCAAGCAGATCATCCGCCGCCTGAACCCGGATGTCAGCTATCTCGACCCGCAGGGACATGCCGTGACGCATCCCGGGCGCGCTCTGATGCTGGTGCGCAATGTGGGGCATCTGATGACCACCGATGCGGTGTTGATGGACGGGGCGGAGACACCCGAGGGCATGCTTGATGCCGCCGTGACCGTCGCCGCCGCGATGCATGATCTGAAGAAAGACGGGCCGCGCAATTCACGCGCCGGATCGGTCTATGTGGTCAAGCCCAAGATGCATGGCCCTGAGGAAGTGGCGTTCGCCGATACGCTCTATGGCCGGGTCGAGGATATGCTTGGTCTGCCGCGCAACACCGTCAAGCTGGGCGTGATGGATGAGGAGCGCCGCACGTCGGCGAACCTGCTGGCCTGCATCAAGGCGGTCAAGGATCGCTGTGTATTCATCAACACCGGTTTCCTGGACCGCACCGGCGACGAGATCCACACCTCGATGCAGGCCGGGCCAGTGGTGCCCAAGGGCGAGATGCAGAAGGAGGCATGGCTGGCCGCCTATGAGGCAGGCAATGTCGATGCCGGGTTGACGGCCGGCATGTCCGGCAAGGGCCAGATCGGCAAGGGGATGTGGGCCAAGCCCGACGCGATGGCTGAGATGCTGAACGTCAAGATCGGCCACCCCAAGGCCGGCGCCAACACCGCATGGGTGCCATCGCCAACGGCGGCGACGCTGCACGCCACGCATTACCACCGCGTCGATGTGGCGGCGGTGCAGGACGAGATGAAGACCCGTGAAACGGCGTCGCGCGACGCACTGCTGACGCCGCCTCTGATGATCGGGCGCAACCTCTCGGGAGAGGACGTACAGCGCGAATTGGACAATTCCTGCCAGTCGATCCTGGGCTATGTGGTCCGGTGGGTCGATCAGGGCGTGGGCTGTTCCAAGGTGCCCGATATCAATGATGTGGCGCTGATGGAGGATCGCGCGACGCTGCGCATTTCCTCGCAATACCTTGCCAACTGGCTGCTGCACGGCATATGCACAGCCGAGGAGGTTGAGGCATCGCTGCGCCGGATGGCCCCCAAGGTGGATGCGCAGAACGCCCATGATCCGGCTTACCGGCCCATGGCCCCCGGTTTCGACGGGGTGGCATTCAAGGCGGCGCATGACCTCATATTCAAGGGTACGGAGCAGCCCTCGGGCTACACCGAGCCGCTGTTGCATGCCGCGCGTTGCCGCGCCAAGGCGGCCTGAGGAGGGTCCAAACGATGATGACAGTGAAACGGCTCGATCTGGCCGATGCGGGTGTCCTTCTGGACGGCGCCCGCGCCAAGGCTGCCGGGATCGGTGTGCCGATGTGCATCGCCATCACCGACGAAGGCGGCAACCTCGTGGCCTTTGAGCGGATGGATGGCGGCAAGGTGACCTCGATCACCATCGCCATCGACAAGGCGTTCACCGCAGCGGGCGCCAAGAAGGCCACGCATGAATATGGCGAGGTCAGCCAGCCCGGCAAGCCGGTCTATGGCATCGCCTCGGCGATCGGCGGACGGCTGATGGTGGTGGGTGGAGGCTTGCCGGTCGTGGTTGACGGCGACGTGGTGGGGGGCATCGGCGTCAGTTCCGGCACCCCCGCGCAGGACCGCGAGGTCGCGCAGGCGGGGATTGACGTGTTCCTTGCGGCGCAGGGCTAAGCGATCCGAATGGGCTGACGATCCGGCGGGCGCAGGGCTCGCCAGTATATGCATTGGTCGGGGTCTGCTGCATCCGGCGGTTGCTCCCGACCATATCTTCAAGGCGTAACTCCTTGAAGGCATTGATGAAGGCGTCGCTACTGCATCTCATTCCGCGTCCAGCACCTTGCGGGCTGCGCGGAAGCATTCCAGCGCCTGCGGCACGCCGCAATAGATGCCGATGACGTGGATGATGGCGCGCAGTTCCTCCTGGGTCACGCCATTGCGCCGCGCGCCGCGGCAGTGGGTTTCCCATTCCTGCATCTTGCCGAGAGCGCCGATCATCGCGAGGTTCATCATGCTGCGGGTCTTGGCGTCGATCACCTCGTCGCCCCAGCCGAAGCCCCAGCACCATGCAGTCATTGCCTGCTGAAAAGGGCGGGTGAAGTCATCCGCTGCGGCGAGGTTTTGCTCCACATACTCGGCCCCGAGCGTGGCCTTGCGCTGCTCCAGTCCCTTGAGGAACAGGTCTTCGTCGAACAGGCTCATCTGTGTCTCCTTGGCTGTCGTCCACCGCCAAAAAGGGCGGGGTCTGACGACGGTGATAGGCGAGATGCGGCGATGGCCAAAGCGATTCCTGTAAGCGAGGCTTGCCGGTCGCGGAACGCCCTTTCGGAGCGTCGGTAAATGGTCGGTATTGCGTCGGTATTCTGTCGGTGCCGCTGACGGGCGAGGGTCTGACCCGTCAGGTGACTGCCAGATGAGCGTGGCGGCACGTCGCTTGTGCCGGACCTGCGGATTTGCGCCGCTGCTCTATACGGTGCCTGAGGCGATAGGTGGCCTGCTTCCGCGCCAGTCTGATACAGGGACGACCCTCGCGCGGGAACGGGCGCCCTGGACACGCCGTTGGTTGGAGGCTCCGTTCAGGCCACCGCATGCGCCAGGGCGCACTGTTTCCAGAGCACCGTCAGCGCCGTCACGAGGTGGTCGATATCGGCCTCCGAATGCAGCGGGCCGGGGGTGAAGCGCAGCCGCTCGGTGCCCTTGGGCACGGTGGGGTAGTTGATCGGCTGCACGTAGATGCCCCAGTCGCGCATCAGGATATCGGCGAGCATCCGGCATTTGACCGGGTCCTTGATCATCACCGGAATGATATGGCTCTCGTTGTCGAGATGCGGGATGCCGCGCGCGTCGAGCTTGGCGCGCAGGTTGGCCACTTGCGCGCGCTGTGCCTGCCGCTCGGTATCCGATTGCTTGAGATGCGCGATGCTTGCCGTCGCGGCGGCGGCCACGGCGGGGGGCAGGGCGGTGGTGAAGATGAAGCCCGAGGCAAACGAGCGGATGAAATCGCACAGGCTGGCCGAGCCGGTGACGTAGCCGCCCATGCAGCCATAGGCCTTGCCCAATGTGCCCTCGATCAGGGTGATCCTGTGGGCGAGGCCGCGTTCCTCGGAGACGCCACCACCGCGCGGCCCATAGAGGCCCACGGCATGCACCTCGTCGAGATAGGTCAGCGCGCCGTGTTTCTCGGCGACTTCGACGATTTCCTCCATCGGGCAGATGTCGCCATCCATCGAATAGACGCTCTCAAAGGCGACGATCTTGGGTGCGTTGGCGGGCAGGCGGGCCAGCTTGCGGTCGAGATCCTCGGGGTCGTTATGTTTCCAGATCACCTTTTGCGCGCGGCTGTGGCGGATGCCTTCGATCATGCTGGCATGGTTCAATTCATCCGACAGGATCACCGCATCGGGCAACCGGCTGCCGAGGGTCGAGAGGGCGGCCCAGTTCGACACGTAGCCGGAGGTGAAGAGCAGCGCGTCCTCCTTGCCATGCAGGTCGGCCAGTTCGCGCTCGAGCAGCAGGTGGTGGTGATTGGTGCCCGAGATGTTGCGGGTGCCGCCAGCACCTGTCCCGCATTGGTCGATGGTGTCCTTCATCGCCTGCCGCACGACCGGGTGCTGGCCCATCCCGAGATAGTCGTTGGAGCACCAGACTGTCACCTCGTCGGGGGCGTCGGCATCATGGCTCTTGGCCTTGGGAAACTCGCCGCAGCGCCGCTCCAGCTCGGCGAAAACGCGGTAATTTCCCTCTTCGCGCAGGGTGTCCAGTTGCGCGTCGAACATGGCGTCAAAATCCATGATGTCCCTCCGGTCTTGTCTTTTTTGTTGCGTGTTTGGGCGCTGGTAGCATCCAGCGCCAGAGTTTTGCGTCAGGCACCGGTAGCACCATCAGCCAGTGTTCGAGAAGCGCCAGCGCGGTGATCGCCGACAAGAGCGCAAAGCCCACCACTTCGCCGGGCTGGCCCGCGGAATAGAGCCGCTCCAGCCAGCAGGCCACGGCGAGGCTGAGCGCGGTGACCGAGCCGGGGAAGAACCAGCCCACGGGCGCGATGCGGAAATGGCTGCCCAGATGCGAGAGCGCGCGCGGGATGAATTCGGTGTTGATGCGCGGCACGCCGAAATAAAGGTTCAGCTTGGCGGTGACGCGGGCGAAGTAGAGCACGGTGAAGGTCCAGAGGCCGACGGAATTGGCGGCCTCATGGCCGAAGACCCAGACAAGGATCAGCACGCCGGTGAGCAGCATCTCGTGATAGGCGACGGTGCCCCAGGCGCGCAGGAACCGCTCCCATTCCGGCAGATGCGCGGGGCAGGGGCGGCGGTTCGGCCCGGTGATCGCGCCGGTCAGAAAGCTGAGCTCGATCCAGCCCCAGATCGCCAGTGCCGAGAGGAACGCGCCATAGGCGGCCCCCACGCCAGTCAGGCCCAGAGTCGCCTCGTATCCCCAGATGCCTGCGCCCAGCACCGGCAGCGCCAGAAGCACCGCGCGGCGGCCCGCCGCATCGCCGCGCCGCTCGCAGAGCCGCACGACAATCAGGATCGCCCCGGTGGCGAACCACCAGAGAAAAAGCGCCATCAGGGCTGCGATCCAGGGGCTATGCACGTCTATTCCTTCATCTTGCCGGAAATACTCCGGGGGGTGTGGGGGGCTGGCCCCCCACGTGTTTAGTACGCCGGTTCAAGCCGGGTGCTGGCGGGCACCGTGTGTTTCTTGGCCGGGATGGTGTAGAGCCCGACAAAGGCCGCCGCCGCGCGTGTCTGCGCGCCGACGCTGCGCAACCATGCGCCGACGCCTTTTTCCGCCTTGGCGCGGGCCAGATCGGCATTGGCCTTTTGCAGCCGCACCAGACCTGCCTGCCAGCGCGGGTTGTCGATATCGAGCGTGATCGGGAAGATCTGCTTGGTCAGCTCAGAGGTCTTGGTGAAGACCTCGTTGGCGTACCAGTCGGGTTCGACGCCGAGCGCCTCGTGGAATTTGGGCCGCTGGTGGTCGCGCACATACATCGTGGCGTAAACGGCGGTCAGGAAGAACTTGATCCAGAGCACGTTCTTGCCGGAGGTCAGCTTGGGGTCGGTCTTCATCAGGAGGGCAAAGGCCTCGCCGTGGCTGAACTCGTCATTGCACCACTCGTGGAACCACTTGAAAATCGGGTGAAAGCGGTGTTCGGGGTGCTGTTCGAGGTGGCGGAAGATCGTGATGTAGCGGGCATAGCCGATCTTTTCGCTGAGATAGGTGGCGTAGTAGATGAACTTGGGCCGGAAATAGGTGTATTTCTTCTTCTGCGTCAGAAAGCCCAGGTTGACCGCCACGCCCGCCTCGCGCAGGGCGTCGTTGATGAAGCCGGCATGGCGGGCCTCGTCGCGCGCCATCAGTTGAAAGAGCTGCGTGATGTCCTTGTTGTTGCCGCGCCGCTTCATTTCCTTGTAGAGGACGCAGCCCGAGAACTCGGCGGTGCAGGAGGAGATCAGGAAGTCGATGAATTCCTTCTTCAGCCCCGGCTCCATGTTCTCCCAATCGACATGGTCCCAGTCTTCGTTCTTCTTGAAATGGCCCTTGTTGGGGTCGGCCTCCATCTGGTCGATGAGCTTGTCCCAATCTTCGCGAACGGAAGAGACGTCGATCGCGTCAAGCTCGTCGAAATCGGTGGTGTAAAAGCGCGGCGTCAGCAGGGTGTTCTGCATCGCCACCTCGGTCGCGGCCTTGCTGTCGAACTTGGCCTGCTCTTCCTGGATGGCGAGACCTTCTTCGACGGTGGTCGCGTCGGCGGAATGTTTCACGAGGGCGTTCATAGCGTCACCTCCTCGGAGAACGAGAATTCGCAAAGCTCCATCACCTCGAAATCCCCGGTCATCCGGGTCCAGAGACGCTCCAGCCCGCTGGCGCGCACGATGGTGGCGTCGCGATCCTCGATCACGATCTCGCCGAAGGGCGCCATGATCTCGGGGCCGTGCACCTTCACCTCGTCGCCCGGATAGACCGTGGCACCGTTGTTGAAGCGCACATGCGCGTGGAGCGATTCGAACTTGTGACTGATTTCAACCGTACAGGGCGCGTGTTCGATTTCCTTGGTAAGCCATCCCATTATTGGCCTCCTTTCTCAGTTTGCCAGCAGCTTTGCGAAGGCTGCGGCGTTATCCGCGCCGAACCCCATGAGGTCAGCGCGCCAGCCTGTGCTGGGGTCGTGGATCGAGAGGCGGCCGTTTTCGTGCTGCCTCACGGTGACCGGCCCGGTGCGGGCCACGTCGTGTTTGATGCGTTCGCGGTTGATCACCCGTTCGACGCCGGCGATGAAGCCGCCCTCTTCGGGGGAGAGTTTCGCGATGACACTGCCATTGGCGTCGAGCACGGTGGCGCGTCCGCCCATGTCGCCCGAGAGGAACATCTGCCGTTCAAGCACCACCGCGCTTTCGGGCGGGGTGGAGACGAGCGGCGCGTCGGTGAAGCGTGCGTAGCTGACGATGGCCAGCACCGACAGCACCAGCACCAGCATCGCGCGGACCATCATCCGGGGGACAAGGTCGCGGTCCTGCGGGGTCTTGTATCTCGGGGCGCTTGCGTCGCTCATCGTCTGGGCCTCCTTGCTTATTCCGCCGCCATCGCGGGCTGCGATGGGGCGCGTTCGACGCGCGGTGTCGCGATCCGCGTCTCGGCGGTCTCGGCGATCAGTGCTGCGATCTTTTCGGCCTCGGGGATGCAGCGCAGCGCGGGCTGCGTGCGGCGCATCACCCAGGGGCGCACATGTGGCCAGCACACCAGATAGCTGAGGCGCGTGTCGCCCATCAGATCAAAGGTGATCGTGCCGGTGCCGTGCTTGCCGGGTTTGAAATCGGCGCGTCCGATCTGGGTGTAGGGCAGGTTCAGCGTCACCGTGAGCGCCGCCCCGATCCGCATCGCCACGCGGCGATTGGTGATCGTGTAGAGGGTGGCGCGGGCCTGAACGTAGCCCACGACCATCAGGATCGCGCAGACCACGGCCCCCATGATCAGCAGGGGCGCGGAGGCGGCGAAGGCCGCCATCAGCGTCATCTGATCGACCAGCGTGACAAAGCGCCAGGCCGCGAGAAAGACGAAGTAGCCCGCGACCCAATTGAGGCTCAGCGACTCGACGCTGAGCCGCCACCAATCGGGTTTGCCCTGCCACAGGATGTGTTCGCCCTCGGGCGGTCTCTCGGGCAGGCCGGGGACGGGTTCAACGGCAAAGTCGTCATGGCTCATGGTCTTGGTCCTTATCCCAGTTGCGGCTCAAGCCGCGCCTCAGAAGCATAGAGCGTGCCGCCGCCGTAATAGCCCGCGATCTTGTCCTCTTCGAGCAAGGTCACCTGACGCGGCGAGGCATGCACCGGCACGCCCGCGAAATGCTTGCCGAAGATCGAGCGGATCTGTACCCGGTCGGAGCGGATGCGCACGAAGGTCATCGGCACCAGCCGCTTGCCCTCGCCCCAGGGGGCCTGCAATTCGATCTCGAGATAGCGCACCAGCTGCTCGGGTTCGTCGATCCACATGTCGCTGATGGTGCCCACGACCTCGTGATCGCCGCCCTGCACCTCGAGCCCGCGCGGGTCACGGCCTGCGGCCACCACGAAATGCTCGGTCGCCGACATCGGCACGATCTTGGGGTGGCCGTGGCCGTCCAGTTCGGGGATGTCGCGGCGCGGGGCCCAGGAGGCGGGGCCGACGCCATCGGCCATCGGATCGCCGGTCGGCACGAAGGGAAAGCCGTTGCCATGGGCGGTTTTCTCAAGCGCGATATTGGTGCGCTCGGGGTTCTGGCCCGAGGGCACGGTCACCTCGCCGCGGCCATGCGGCAGTTTGAAGGTCTTGTCGCTTGGCACCGGGAACAGCCCCTGATTGGCCGACGGGTTGCCGTCGTCATCCTCGAGCGGGTAGCCCTCGCGCATGTTCTCGCGCTGAATGTAGAAGATCAGCACGGCGAAGAAGCCGTAGAACAGCCAGAGCGAGAGGCTCGCGAGGTCGAAATTTCCAAAGAATGGCTCGGTCATGTCAGACTCCTTTCGAGCGAACATTGGTCATGAGGGGAACTCGGCCAGCCCGATGCGGCCGCCCTCCGATTGCGATATGCTGCCGCGCGGGGTGAGCCGCACGAGCGGCCCCAGCACGACGAGGGTGAGAAAGAGAAGCGCGATTTCCGCGTGATAGACGAGCGAATAACCGGTGGCGTTGGTCGCGAGCGCCTCGCCCCAGGCGCCCGAGAGGGCCACGTGATTGACCACGTCGCGCACACCGCCGCCGATGGCGATCGACAGCCCCGCCGCCGTGGCCTGTGCCGCGCCCCATGCGCCGAGGGCGAGGCCGTGGCCGCTGCCGCCCTCCTTGGCCAGAGACATGGCCGCTGTGAGGGTCGAGACCGCGAAGAGCCCGCCGCCGAAGCCGATGAGCCCGGCCCCGGCGAAGAACAGCACCGGCGATTGCATGGGGGCGGCAAAGATCACCGTGGCAAAGGCCACGATGCCCACCAGCAGACCGGTGCCCGCCATGCGGTAGGTATTCGCGCCCTTGAGCAGCGCGCGCCCGGCAAGGGCGAAGCCCGCGAGCGCGCCTGCGGCCCAGATCGCGGTCAGCAGCGTGGTGGCCGAGACCGAGAGGCCCAGCACCTCGCCGCCGTAAGGCTCCAGCAGCACGTCCTGCATGTTGAAGGCCATGGTGCCGAGGAAGACCACCGCCAGCAGCCGCCCCGCCGTGCCACCCTTCATCAGGTCAGCCCAGGCATCGCGGAATTGCGGGCGCGGGGCCTCGCGTTCGGCGCGGGTCATGGGGCTGAGCTTTTCCTGCTTCCAGAGCGCGATCAGGTTGAGGATGATGCCCACCGAGGCCGCGCCCTGCACCACGCGCACCAGCGTGAAGGGGGCGAAATCGCGCAGGAGCCAGCCGATCACGATGGCCGAGAGCGCCATGCCCAGCAGGAACATCACGTAGAGGAGGGCCACGACGCGGGGGCGGGTTTCATCGGTGGCGCGGTCGGAGGCGAGCGCCAGACCGGCGGTCTGTGTCATGTGCAGGCCGAGGCCGGTCATCAAAAAGGCAATGGCGGCCAGCACCTCGCCCGCCCATGTCGGGCCGACCTGTTGCTGCCCGCTCAGCACCAGAAGGGCGAAGGGCATGACCGCGAGGCCGCCCATCTGCCAAAGCGAGCCGAACCAGAGATAGGGGATGCGCTTCCAACCGAGGGCGGAGCGGTAGGTGTCCGACCGGAACCCCAGAAGCGCGCGGAAGGGGGCAATGAGGACGGGCAGGGCGATCATCACCGCGACGATCACGGCAGGCACCGAAAGCTCCACGATCATCACGCGGTTGAGCGTGCCCAGAAGCAGCACCGTCGCCATGCCGACCGAGACCTGAAAGAGCGACAGACGCAGGAGTTGGCTGAGCGGCAGGCCCTCGCTTGCCGCATCGGCAAACGGCAGCCAGCGGGTGGTGACCGCCATCAACTGCGCGTTTGTGCGTTTCCAGGCCTGCCCGATCATCCCCGCACCTCCATCGCCTGAGAGATGTAGAAGCCGCGCGCGATCCGGTCGAGCGGGGTGAGGCGGGCGCTGCTGCCCGCCGCGCGCAGGCCCTGTGCCAGCCGGGCCGCCGAATGCGGCACCATCACCGGAGAGCGGTCGGCGCGCGGAAAGAGCTTGCCAACCCGCCACATCGCCATCAGCAGCGGGGTGCGCGGAGCGACGGTAAAGATGATCCCGCCGCGTGTGCGTGCGGCCAATTCGGTAAGCGCGCGCGCCAGATCGGGGGCGGTGTAATAGATCAGGCTGTCCATCGCGAGGACATGATCGAAGCGCCCAAGATTTTTGGCCAGCATATCGCCTGAGTGAAAGGAAACATGTCTTTGAAGGCGGGTATCAAGGCGTTTTTGTGCGATTTCGACAAGGGCGGGGGAGATATCCACCGCCACCACATCAGCCCCGCGCGCCGCCAGTTCCGCCGTCATCTGCCCCGCACCGCAGCCCGCATCGAGGATGCGCGCGCCACGCAGATCGTCGGGCAGTCGCGCCAGCATCTGCGCGCGCATGGTATCGCGCCCCTCGCGCACCGTCTGGCGGATCTTTGACACCGGCGCATCGCTGGTCAGCGCCTCCCAGGCCCGGGTGGCGGTGCGGTCGAAATAGGTCTCGACCCGCGCGAGTGTCTGGTCATAGGACATCAATCGAACCCCAGAAGCTCAAAGATATCGCGGTCTTCCATCGGCGAGGGGGCCAGCGGATCGGTGCCGTTCCAGAGGTGCTGTGCAAGGCCGGTGTAGATATCACGGACCATCTGCACCTCGTCGTCGGTGTCCATCTCGAACAGCGTCTTTTTCTTGAGGCGCGAGCGGCGGATGGCGTCGATATCGGGCATATGCGCGATCCGGTTGAAGCCCACGACATCGCAGTAGCGGTCGACCTCGTCGGTGTCCTTGGAGCGGTTCGCCACGCAGCCCGCAAGCCGCACCTTGTAATTGGCCGATTTCGCCTGCACGGCGGCGATAATCCGGTTCATCGCGTAGATGCTGTCGAAATCATTGGCGGTGACGATCAGGGCCCGGTCGGCATGCTGCAAGGGAGCGGCAAAGCCGCCGCAGACCACATCGCCCAGCACGTCGAAGATCACCACATCGGCATCATCCAGCATGTGGTGCTGTTTCAAGAGCTTCACCGTCTGGCCGACAACGTAGCCGCCGCAGCCGGTTCCGGCGGGCGGGCCACCGGCCTCGACGCATTGCACGCCGCCCCAGCCTTCGGTCACGAAATCCTCGGGGCGCAGTTCTTCGGAGTGGAAATCGACATCCTTGAGAATGTCGATCACCGTGGGCTGCAGTTGCCCTGTCAGGGTGAAGGTGCTGTCATGCTTGGGGTCGCAGCCGATCTGCAATACCCGCTTGCCCATGGCGGCAAAGGCCGCCGAGAGGTTTGACGAGGTGGTCGATTTGCCGATCCCGCCCTTGCCATAGACCGAAAACACCTTGGCGCCCTCGATCTTCATCGAGGCATCCTGATGCACCTGCACCGATCCCTCGCCGTCCTGTCCCCGAAGGTTCGGGATATCGTCGCGCGGGCTCATATAGTCCTCCAATCGGCTTGCGCCGTGTTTGCGTGGTTCTTCTTGGTCGAAATACTCCGGGGTCCGGGGCAGCGCCCCGGAGTGCCACGGCAATATGCATGAACAGCTTTCATTCTGCGGCCACCCCTTCCATCCGGTCCTCGATCGCGTCGGCGGCGGCGCGCAGGGCGTCGAGCGTGGCGGCATCGGGGGTCCAATAGGCGCGCTCATGCGCCTCGATCAGCCGGTTCGCCATCCGCGAGGAGGCGGCGGGGTTGAGCGCGCTCATCCGCTCGCGCATCGCCTCGTCGAGCACGAAGGTCTCCGAAAGGCGCTGATAGACCCACGGTTCCACCTGACCGGTGGTGGCGGACCAGCCCATCGTGTTGGTCACATGCGCCTCGATCTGGCGCACGCCCTCGGCGCCGTGCCCCAAGAGGGCCTCGTGGAATTTCGGGTTGAGCGAGCGCGAGCGGGTTTCGAGCGCCACCTGATCGGCCAGCGTGCGCACCTTGCCCGCGCCGCGCGTTGTGTCGGAGATATAGAGCGCCGCCTCCTGCCCGCCGCGGGCGCGTTTCACTGCGCGGGCGATGCCGCCGAGCGTGTCGAAATAGTGGTCAACTGTGGTGACGCCGAGTTCGATTGATTCGAGGTTCTGATAGGCGAGATCGACGGTGCGCAGCGTTTCCTGCAAAAGCGCGCTTTGCTGCTGCGCCTTGCCGTTGACGCCGTAGGCAAAGCTCTTGCGTGCCTCGTAGGCGTCTGCCAGCTCGTCTTCTTCGCCGAAGGCGGAGCTGTCGACCATTTGATTGACGTTCGAGCCGTAGGCGCCTTCGGCGTTGGAAAAGACGCGCAGGGCGGCCTCGTCCATGGTGCAGCCGGTGCGCTCGATATGGGCCAGCGCATGGGCGCGGATGAAGTTCATCTCGACCGGCTCGTCGGCTGAAGCGGCCTTGAGTGCCGCCTCGGCCAGAAGCCGGGTTTGCAGGGGCAGCAGGTCGCGGAAGATGCCCGAGAGCGTCATCACCACGTCGATGCGGGGTCGGCCCAGGGTTTCCAGCGGGATCAGATCCGCACCGCAGAGCCGACCGAAGGCGTCGAACCGCGGCGTCGCGCCGATCAGGGCGAGCGCCTGTGCCAGTGGCGCGCCGTCGGATTTGATATTGTCCGATCCCCAGAGCACCAGCGCCACGCTGCGCGGCAGGCTGTGATGGGTGTCGAGCAGGAGCTGCGCCTGTTTTGCGCCCTCCCGGCAGGCGAATTCCGAGGGCATGCGGAACGGATCGAACGCATGGATATTGCGTCCGGTGGGCAGGATATCGGGCGAGCGGATCAGGTCGCCGCCATGCACCGGTGCCGTAAAGCGGCCCTCGAGTGCGTTGAGGAGCGCGGGGATCTCGGTGTCTTTTTGCAGATGTGCGTCGGCCTGAGCGCGGGTCGCGTCATCGGCGTCGGCCATCAGGTCGAGATAGTCGGCGCGGGCCGTGGCGGTCATCGGGCGGCCCAGAACGTGCAGGCCTTCGGGGATCAGCGCCGCTTCGGTCTCCAGCAGGCGCAGCCAGAGTGCCGCGATATCGCTGCCATCGAGATCGACCGCTGCGGCCTGTTCGGCGATCAGCGCCTCAAGCTCTGTGCGCTCGGGGGCATCATCGGCCATTTCGCGCCAGCGGGTCAGGCTGTCTTTCAGTTCCGTCAGCCCCTTGTAGAGCCCGGCCACCGCCAGCGGCGGGGTGAGATGCGTGACCGTCACCGCGCCTGTGCGCCGCTTGGCCAAGGTCGCCTCGGAGGGGTTGTTGGCGGCATAGAGATAGATGTTGGGCATGTCGCCGATCAGGCGGTCGGGCCAGCAGGCATTGCCTGGCCCCGCCTGTTTGCCGGGCATGAATTCGAGTGCGCCATGCATGCCGAAATGCAGGAGCGCATCGGCGCGGAAGGCGTTCTTGAGCCACAGATAGAATTGCGTGAAGGCGTGGGTTGGGGCAAAGCCGCCCTCGAACAAAAGGCGCATCGGGTCGCCCTCATAGCCAAACGCCGGTTGCAGCCCGACAAAGACATTGCCGAACTGACGGCCAAGGATATAGACGCCGCGCCCGTCCGATTGCACCTTGCCGGGGGCCGCACCCCATTGCGCCTCGATCTCGTTCAGCCAGGGCGTGCCGCGCACGATCTCGTCGGCGCCGACATGGGCGGCGATATTGGCCTCTTGCCCGTATTGCGCGGCATTGCCACCCAGCACCTCGGCGCGCAGATCCTCGACCGTTTCCGGCGGGGTGAGGTCATAGCCGCGCGCGGCCATGGCGTGCAAGGTGTTGTGCAGCGATTGGAAGACGTCGAGATAGGCCGCCGTGCCCGCCGCGCCCGCATTGGGCGGAAAGCCGAAAAGGACAATGCCCACACGACGCTCGGCCACGCGCGAGCGGCGGAGGGCAACCTGCTTTTCGACGCGGGCTGCCAGCACCTCTATGCGCTCGGGGCAGGGGGCCATTTCCTTGACCGTGGACTGCGCCGCGCAGTTGCGCGCGCAGCCCCGGCAGCCCTTTGCGCCATGGCGACCGGCAAAGACGGTGGGATTGGTCGCGCCGTCGAGTTCTGGCAGGGCGATGAGCATGGTGGTCTCAATCGGGCCGAGACCCTGCTTGGACCCCGCCCATTGATCGAGCGTTTGAAACTCCAGCGGATGGGCGGCGATATAGGGCAGGTCGAGCGCGCCAAGCGTCTTGAGCGCGGCGGCGTTGTCATTATAAGCGGGGCCGCCCACGAGGCTGAAGCCGGTCAGCGACAAGAGCGTGTCGATCTTCGGCCCGGTCTCATCGGTGAAGAACGCCTCGATTGCCGGGCGTCCGTCGAGACCGCCTGCAAAGGCGGGCAAGACGCGCAGCCCGCGCGCCTCGAGCGTGCGGATGACGGTGTCGTAATGGGCGGTATCGCCCGCCAGCACGTAGCTGCGCATCATCAGGAGGCCCACGGTGCCCTTGGCCGCCGTTGGCGTGGGCAGGTCGGCGGGGTCGGTGGTGATGCGCTCGGGCAGGTCGGGGTGATAGAGGCCGGTGTCGGGATATTCGATCGGGGCGGGGGCTGTGACACCGCGCCAATCGGCGCGGCGGCAGTAGCGCGACAGCAGGAACCGCACCATCGCCTCGATATTGTCGTCCGAGCCGCCGAGCCAGTATTGCATGATCAGGAACCAGGCGCGCAGGTCCTGGCTTTTGCCTGGGATGAGGCGCAGGATCTTGGGCAGGCGGCGCAGCATGCGCATCTTCTTGGCGCCGGATTCGGTCGAGGGTTTGCCGGAGCCGCGCAGTTTCTTGAGCAGCTTCATCGCGCCAGAGGCAGGCGCACCCATGTCGAGCGTGCCCATGCGGGTGAGTTTCACGATCTGCGCATCGGCGATGACGCCCGCCATCGCGTCGCAATCGGCGCGGCGAGCCTTGAGGTCGGGGAGGATGGCGTTGATGTGCTCTTCGAGGAACAGCAGGTTGGCGATCACGATATCGCCTTGGGCAATCGCTGTCCTCGCCTCGGCCAGGGCCTCGGGGCATTCGCCCCATTCGGCGGCGGCGTGGACGCTGAGTTCCAGCCCCGGGAAATCACCCGCCAGCCGTTCGGCGACACGTGCGCAGGGGCCTGCCGCATGGGCATCGAGCGTGAGGATCACCACGCGGTAGGGCTTGGGTGCCGTCATGTCGCGATCAACGTGCATAATGCGCCTTTGCCTCGTATAGCGTGTCGATGCCGATTTCGTGGACGCCCTGATTGGCGGCGAAGGTTTCGGTGTTGCGCCGCGCCTTGCCGCGCACGAAGAAGGGGATCTTCTTCAATTCACGCTCGGCCTCGTCGAGCCAGATGACGGTGCCTGTCGTCGCCGCGTCCGCCGTTTCCGGCTGCTTCGTCTCTGACGCGGGCGTGCTGTGGTGGCCGCCGTGATGGCTGGCCCCGGCGGCGTCGTTGAATTCGAAATCGTCGCGGAACATGTGCAGCAAGTGCTCTTCCAGCCCCATGACCAGCGGATGCACCCATGTGTCGAAGATCACGTTCGCGCCCTCGATCCCCATCTGCGGGGAGTAGCGGGCGGGATAGTCCTGCACATGGACGGGGGCGGAGATCACGGCGCAGGGGATGTTGAGACGCTTGCCGATCATCCGCTCCATCTGGGTGCCGAGGATCATTTCGGGGGCGAGTGCTTCGATGGCGGCCTCGACCTCGAGATAGTCGTCGGTGATGAGCGCCTCGACACCGTAGTCCTTGGCCAGCTTGCGGATGGGGCGGGCCATTTCGCGGTTGTAGCAGCCCATGCCCACCACCTCGAACCCCATCTCGTCGCGAGCGATGCGGGCGGCAGCCGCGACATGGGTGCCGTCGCCGAAGAGGAAGACGCGCTTGCCGGTCAGATAAGTGCTGTCGACGCTGGCGGAATACCATGGCAGGCGCAGGCGGCTCTCGTCGATCTGCGAGGTGAGACCGGTAATGGAGGCCACTTCGGCCATGAAATCGCGGGTTGCGCCGACGCCGATGGGGACGGTCTTGGTGAAGGGCAGGTCAAGCTCGCGCTCCATCCAGCGGCAGGCGGCCTCGCCGGTTTCGGGATACATCAGCACGTTGAAATGTGCGGCCCCCAGACGGGCGATATCCGAAGGAGATGCACCATAGGGGGCGCTGACATTCACTGCGACGCCCATATCGGCGAGCATGCCGGTCAGTTCGGTGATGTCGTCGCGGTGGCGGAAGCCGAGGGCCGTCGGCCCGATCAGGTTGCAGCTGACATGGGCGGTCTTCTCGACCGGTTTGGCCAGCGCACGGGTGATCTGAAAGAACGTCTCATCTGCGCCGAAATTTTCCTTGCGCTGATAGCTGGGCAGTTCGAGCGCGATCACCGGGACGGGCAGGCCCATCGTTTCGGCCATGCCGCCGGGGTCATCCTGAATGAGTTCGGCGGTGCAGGAGGCACCGACGATCATCGCCTCGGGCTTGAACCGCTCGTAGGCGTTCTGGCAGGCGGTCTTGAAGAGATTGGCGGTGTCGGAGCCAAGATCTCGGGCCTGAAAGGTGGTATAGGTCACCGGCGGGCGGTGGTTGCGGCGCTCGATCATGGTAAAGAGCAGATCGGCATAGGTGTCGCCCTGCGGGGCGTGGAGCACGTAATGCAGGCCGGTCATGGCGGTGGCGACGCGCATCGCGCCGACATGCGGCGGGCCTTCATATGTCCAGAGCGTCAGCTTCATTCCGCCGCCTCCAGATGCAGGGCCGCGCGGCGGCGCAGGGGGCGTGAGAAGAGCCCGGCAAGATCGCCCGCCTGTTCATAGAAATGCACCGGGGTGAAGACCAGCTCGATCGCCCATTTGGTGGTCAGACCTTCGGCCTCGAGCGGGTTGGCCAGGCCGAGGCCGCAGACCGTGAGATCGGGCCGCGCGGCGCGGCAGCGTTCCAGTTGCAGGTCCACGTCCTGACCTTCGGCGATCTGCGGGCCCTCGGCCAGCAGGTCGAGATCGGGGCCGAGAATGGCCTTGTGCAGGTAGGGGGTGCCGACTTCGAGGGCCTGCATGCCGCATTCGCGGGTGAGAAAGCGCGCCAGAGGGATCTCAAGCTGGCTGTCGGGGAAGAAGAAGACGGTCTTGCCTGCGAGCGTTTCGGCGGCTTGCTTGACCGCACGGCGGGCGCGGGCACGGGGCGCGTCAGTGACGGCATCAAAACGCGCCCGTTCGACACCGAATTCCTGCGCGAGAGCGGCCAACCAAGCGGTCGTGCCCTCCTCGCCAAAGGGTAGCGGTGCAGGAACATGACGCGCCCCGCGCCGTTCAAGGGCGGCATGGGTGCCCCCCAGGAACGGCTGGGTGAGGGCGAACACGGTGTTCGGGCCCACAGCAACCGGGTCATCTGCATGGCGCGCAGGCAGGACCGACACCTTGTCGATTCCCATCTGCGCCAGAAGGTCAAGCGCCTGATCCTCGACAACGTCGGGCAGCGCGCCCACCAGCATCAGCTGGCGTTCATTGGTCTTGGGAAGAGCGGGGACCATCGAGGCGAGGCAGGCATCCTCGCCTTCGGTGAAGGTCGTCTCAATCCCTGAGCCGGAATAGTTGAGCACCCGCACCTTGGGCGCATGGCGCAGGGTCAGCCGTTCGGCAGCGCGCGCCAGATCGAGCTTGATCACCTCGGAGGGGCAGGAGCCGACGAGGAAAAGCTGGCGGATATCGGGGCGGCGGGCGAGCAGGCGCTCGACCTCGCGCTCGAGTTCTTCCTGCGCGTCCTTGAGGCCCGCGAGATCGGTCTCTTCGAGGATCGCGGTGCCGAATCGGGGCTCGGCGAAGATCATCACGCCAGCCGCGGACTGCAGCAAATGTGCGCAGGTGCGCGATCCGACGACCAAAAAGAAGGCATCCTGCATTTTGCGGTGAAGCCAGATGATGCCGGTGAGACCACAAAACACCTCGTGTTGTCCGCGCTGTTTGAGGACCGGTGCGTCGCGGCAGCCACGGGTTGGCGGGGGGGCGTCATGGCGGGTCATACGGCGCCCTCCATCTGCCGCCGGGCGGCGCGCAGCTTGAGCAGGAACTGACCGGCATTGATGACGTAGGTGGTATAGGCGGCGAGCGCGAGGGCCATCAGTTCCACGGGCGGGAGCGCGCCTGTGTAGAGCGCCCAGACATAGGCGGTGTGCAGCGCGATTACCGCGAAGCTGAACACGTCCTCCCAGAAAAAGGCGGGGGCGAAGAGGTATTGCCCGAACACCACCTTTTCCCAGATCGCGCCGGTCACCATGATGAGCAAGAGCAAGCCGGTCTTGGCGAGGATCGACAATGTTGCGGCCTCGTAGCCGGTTCCCGTCAGCAGGTAGCGGATAACCAGCACAAGCGACACGAGAAACACCAGGAATTGCAGCGGGGCAAGAATCCCCTGGACCAGTGTCCAGACACTCGCGTCACGACGCGCGCGCTGTTCCTCTGTGTAGAGCGCGCCTGAAGCGTTGGTGGTCTGCGCTTGCTGCGCCATTTGTCCCCCTCACAGGCAAGTTTGTCTTGGTTCATGCTAAGTGCGGGACGGGCAAAGTGTCAATTATAATTTACACCTGTCATTTCGCGAATGTCACCTGTTCTGGACGTCCTTTCAAGAATCGACCAGCCACCGCGATCAATCAAAATAGCCTTGCTGCACGGCAGAAAATGAAAATAATGAAGCGGGAATTCAGCGTGCTAGCAGGTTTGACATCAAACATGTCAGAAAATTTTGACATTTGACCTTCGCGCGCGCAGACTAAATCAATCTCAGTTGCTTAGATGCGTGCCATTGCATGCGAGGTCGCTGCGACGGGCTTGGAGGAGGGGACAACATGCAAGACGAGGGACAAGAGGGACAGCCCGGAATATCCGGCGGGCAGGGCAAGGGAATTCGCTTTTTGGTTGAGTCCGCGCTGCGATCCGTCGCCTCGGCGAGCCACAACACCGAACCCAAGACGCGCGACGAATGGATCACGCAGCTTTGCGCGGCGCTGGTGTCGGAATCGGAGACCAGCCACAAGGCAGTGATCTCGTCGCTGATCGCCAAGGGTGTGACGCAGCGCGAGGTGTTCCAGTCCTATATCCCCGAATGCCGCCCGCGTGTTGGGTGAGATGTGGGTGCAGGACCGCGCCAGTTTCGTCGATGTGACGCTTGGCGCGTCGCGGCTTCAGGCGCTGTTTCGCAGCTATGGCGAGGACGGATTCGATCGCTGGATGGACCGCAGCATCCCGCTTGGCCAGTCGGTTCTGATGATCATTCCCGAGTTCGAGCACCACTCGCTTGGGGCGTTTGTCGCGGCGGATCAATTCCGTCGGCACGGGCTCTGGGTTCACATGGGGATCGGGCTCAATCGCGAGGAATTGACCAAGCTTATCTCGAGTGGCCGCTTTTCCATGCTGGGCTTGAGTGTGGCGACGCGGAAAACGGTTGAAAAGGTGACGGAATTAATAGATTACATCCGGGCTAACAATCCTGACTGCCCGCCGATCGTCATTGGTGGCCGCGTCGTGGACGACGCGCGGATGATAGAGCGCCGCACCGGGGCAGATCATGCCGTGACGTCGATCCGCGAAGCGATCGAACGATGCGGTCTGGCTGCGGTCGGACAAGAACTGCCGTTCGACTCGGCTCTGTAAGAGCGGGAGGGCGCGTAAAACCGGAGTATTGGTGTGACCAAGCAGGAACGGACATCGGAACGACTGTGCGCTGGTGCTCTTCCTGATCCGGGGGCCGTCGACAATATCATAGAGCAGGCCTCGGATATCGCCGTGATGGTGGACGAGGCCGGTGTCGTGTCGGGGATTTCGGTCAGTCCGGAATGCCCGTCCTTGGGCTGTCTTGATCATTGGGTCGGGCGAGAGTTCATCAGTTTCCTGACGTCTGAGAGCGAAGAGAAGTTCACCGCGCGCCGACGCGAGATGCTGGGTGACCCCAAGGCCGTGCCGCGTCCGGTCGAGCTCAATCACATCGACAACGCCACCTGGGAATTTCCGGTGCGCTACACGCTGCACCGGGTCACCGGACAGGGCGTTCTATTGTTGGGGCGCGACATGCAGCCCGTCGCCGAGGTGCAGCAGCGTCTGTTGCGCGAACAGCAGGCCCGCGAGCGCGACCAGCAGCGCCTGCGCGGCGGCGAGACCTATTACCGCGTCGTGCTGGAGGCGTCCGAGACGCCGATGGCACTGGTCGATCCCGAGAGCGGGCGTATTCGTGACATCAACAGTGCGGCGGCGCATCTGCTTGGCTCCGAGCCCGACACGTTGGCAGGCACCGCGTTTGCGCAGGCGTTCGAGGGTCGTCGTCGTGGTGAGTTCATGGAGGCGGTGCATGGCGCGGCGCAGGCCAGCGAGACCAAGGGGGTCGAGGTGGTGGCGCGGCGCAACGGGCGCGTCGTCATGGTGTTTCCGGAGTTTTTCCGTGCCTCCGGCGATCTGGTGCTGTTGTGCCGGATCAACCTGGTCGATGAGAAGGATGCCAGCGGACCGGAGTTTACCCAGGCGCTTGCGGCGCTCTTTGCGGCCTCCAGTGATGCCATCGTTCTGACCGACTCCAAGGGCATGATCCGCGACGCCAACGAAGCGTTCCTGATCATGGCGGATGCCGCACAGCTGCGGGACGTCAAGGAGCAGTCGCTTTCGGAATTCCTGTCACGGGGTGCGGTCGATCTCAAGCTGATCCTCGAGACGGCGGCCAAGTCGGGGCGCATGCGCAGTTACGCCGCGCAGGTCAAGAGCATCGTCGGCACCCGTGCGCCGGTGGCGATCTCCGCCGCCCGGCTGCGTCATCGCGGGGGCGATCTGGGCTTTGGCCTGATCCTGCGCGAACAGACGCCGAGCGATTACCCGGCCGCCGAGGGTGCCGTCGCGGTGAGCGACGAGGCGATGAAGAACGTGATGGATCTGGTTGGCACGGCGTCGTTGAAGGAACTGGTCTCGGCCACCTCAGATGTGGTCGAGAAGATGTGCATCGAGACGGCGGTGCAACTGACCGGCAACAACCGGGTTGCGGCGGCGGAAATGCTCGGCCTGTCGCGGCAGAGCCTTTATGTGAAGCTGCGCAAATACGGGATCCTGAACTCCGACAGCGAGGGGTGAGGTTTAGCTCTGGGGGGTGCTCAGGGCGGGGTTTTGCTTGTTGCTGCCGTTCTTGGATCAAAGCACCTGCGCGATACGCGGTCGAAGACCGCCGCGCATCGACGGGCCGCCCCGACGGCACGGCGATTTGGCTGCAACCTGCGCATCACATGGATGTTTTCCTGACTTGGCGGAGATAAAGGTGTGACGAACAGGCGTTGGATCGCCGTACCGCGGCCCGTCGATGCGCGGCTCACGGCAAAGTGCCCTTAAGTCCAAAACTGACAGACCATATCCCCCGTCACCTCAATAAAACCCTTTATCCGACTCGCAATGTATAGTTTAGTTGACACTATGAGTGTCACTTATTCATTACGCGACGCGCGTCGTCTGCCGAAACCGCGCGCCATGCTCACGCTGATCAAGCCGATCACGTGGTTCCCCCCCATTTGGGCCTATCTTTGCGGCGTCGTCTCGTCGGGCGTGCCGCTGACATCCGCGCCTTGGCTGGTGCTGATCGGGATGGTGCTGGCGGGGCCGGTGGTCTGCGGGATGAGCCAGGCGGCGAATGACTGGTGCGACCGGCATGTGGATGCAATCAACGAGCCCGACCGTCCAATCCCATCGGGGGCCATTCCGGGCCGGTGGGGGCTGTGGATCGCGCTGGCGATGAGTGGCCTCGCGCTGGTGCTTGGCTCGACGCTGGGGCCGTGGGGCTTTGGTGCGACCGTCTTTGGCGTGCTCGCGGCATGGGCCTATTCGGCGGAGCCGGTGCGGCTCAAGCGGTCGGGCGTCTGGGGGCCAGGCCTTGTGGGGCTGTGTTATGAGGGGCTGCCGTGGTTCACGGGGGCCGCCGTTCTGGCCGCCGGTGCGCCTGCGGGCGAGGTGGTGATCATTGCCGCGCTCTATGCGCTTGGCGCGCATGGCATCATGACGCTCAACGATTTCAAGGCGCTGGAGGGCGACCGGCAGACCGGGGTCAACTCGCTGCCGGTGACGCTTGGGCCTGAGCGCGCGGCGCGGGTGGCCTGCGTGGTCATGGCGCTGCCGCAGCTGGCGGTGATCGGGCTTTTGCTGGCCTGGGACCGTCCGTTTCATGCCGCTGCCATCGGTTTGCTTGTTCTGGCGCAACTCTGGGCGATGCGCATTCTGCTATCCGATCCCAAGGGCCGCGCGCCCTGGTATAACGGCACAGGCGTCACCGCATATGTCACCGGCATGATGATCGCCGCCTTTGCCATTCGCACGATCGGAGGGGCGGGATGAACCTGAGCTGGCTGCAAATTTTTCGCATGGGGCTGGTGCAGATGTGCCTTGGCGCGGTGGTGGTCTTGACCACCTCGACGCTGAACCGGCTGATGGTGGTGGAACTGGCGCTGCCTGCGGTGCTGCCGGGGCTGCTGGTGGGGCTGCACTACGGGATTCAGATCACCCGGCCGAATTGGGGCTTTCTGTCGGACACGAGCGGCAACCGTACCCGCTGGATCATCGGCGGCATGGCGGTGCTGGCGGCGGGCGGCTGGATGGCCGCGCTTGGCGTGGTGATGATGGAGACGCAGTTCGGCGCGGGGCTGGCGCTGTCGATCCTGGCCTATGCGCTGATCGGTTTGGGGGCAGGGGCCTCGGGCACCTCGCTTCTGGCGCTGCTGGCCACGGCCTGTGCGGCGCGCAGGCGCGCAGCGGCGGCGACGATCACCTGGCTGATGATGATCGCGGGGATCGCCATAACGGCGGGCACCGTGGGTGCGTTTCTCGATCCCTATACACCTGCGCTGCTGCTGCGGATCGTGGGTATCGTGAGCCTTGGCGCGGTGGTGCTGACCACGCTGGCGATCTGGGGCATCGAGGCGCGCACGGGCGCGCAACCGCTCAAGGCCGACGGGCCTATGCGGTTCCGCGAGGGGCTGGCCGAGATCTGGGCCGAACCCGAGGCGCGCAACTTCACCATTTTCGTGTTCCTGTCGATGACCGCCTATTTCATGCAGGAACTGATCCTTGAACCCTATGCCGGGCTGGTCTTCGGGATGACGCCGGGGCAATCCACGCAGCTTTCGGGCGCGCAGAACGGGGGCGTGTTTCTGGGCATGCTGACGGTCGGTATCGCGGCCACGGGGCTGCGGCTCGGCTCCATCCGGCATTGGGTGGTGGCGGGCTGTCTTGGCTCGGCGATGTCTTTGGGGGTGATCACGGCACTCGGGGCGTCGGGCGTGGCCTCGGCGCTGGTGCCGGCGGTTGTCTTGCTGGGGTTCTTCAACGGCATGTTCGCGGTCGCCGCCATCGGCGCGATGATGGCGCTTGCGGGGCAGGGGCGCGGATCGCGCGAGGGCACGCGCATGGGGCTCTGGGGGGCGGCGCAGGCGATGGCGGCGGGCTTTGGCGGGCTGGTCGGTGCCGCAGCGGTTGATGTGATGCGCCGAGTGATGGTGGCGGATGCCCCCGCCTTTGGCGCGGTCTTTGCTTTTGAGGCTGCTTTATTCGTGCTCTCGGCGCTTCTGGCGCTGAGGGTGATTGATCACGGTCGTGACCGCGGTGCTGCGACCCTCGTTCCGGGAGAATGAGCATGTATGATGTTGTTATCGTAGGCGGCGGCCCGTCCGGGGCCACGGCGGCCGAGGATCTGGCGCGCTCGGGTCATAGCGTGGCGCTCTTGGACCGGGACGGGCGGATCAAGCCTTGCGGCGGGGCGATACCGCCGCGCCTGATTGCGGATTTCGATCTGCCGGATGAGCAGTTGGTCGCCAAGATATCGACCGCGCGGATGATTTCGCCGACGGGACGGCATGTGGATATTCCCATCGAGAACGGCTTTGTCGGGATGGTGGATCGCGAGCATTTCGACGAGTTCCTGCGCGTCCGCGCGGCATCGGCCGGGGCCAAGCGGGTCACTGGCACCTATCTGCGGATCGACCGCGCGGGCGATGCGCCCGCCGTGATCTACCGCGACAAGGCGAGCGGCGAAGAGCGCCGTCTCGAGACCCGTTTGATCATCGGTGCGGATGGTGCGCGCTCCAACGTGGCGCGGGACGAGGTGCCGGGCGGCGACAAGATACCCTATGTCATCGCCTATCATGAGATCATCGAGGCCCCGCAGGCCACCGGGGCCTATGACCCGGCGCGCTGTGACGTGATCTATGACGGCGCGATCTCGCCCGATTTTTACGGCTGGGTGTTCCCGCATGGCAAATCGGCGAGCGTCGGCATGGGGTCGATGGTCAAGGGGGTGGATCTGAAACAGGCGACGGCGGCGCTGCGCGTTTCCAGCGGGCTGGCCGATTGCCCGACCATTCGCCGCGAGGGCGCGCCGATCCCGCTGAAGCCGCTCGATTGCTGGGACAATGGCCGCGACGTGGTGCTGGCGGGCGATGCGGCGGGGGTGGTTGCGCCGTCCTCGGGTGAAGGCATCTACTATGCCATGGTTGGCGGACGGGTGGCGGCGACGGCGGCGGTGGCGTGCCTTGCGTCGGGGCGGGTGAAGGACCTGCGGCTGGCACGGCAGCTCTTCATGCGCGAGCATAAAACTGTGTTCCGGGTGCTGGCCTCGATGCAAAATGCCTATTACAAGTCGGATGAGCGGCGTGAGCGGTTTGTCTCGCTCTGCCATGACATTGATGTGCAGCGCCTCACCTTCGAGGCCTATATGAACAAGAAACTGGTGAAGGCCCGCCCGATGGCGCATCTCAGGATCGGATTGAAGAACCTCGCGCATCTGACCCGGCTGGTCCCGGCGGCCTATACATGAGCGTGATGATCCCGACATGGGTGGGCGGCGATCTGGTCGCTGTCGAGAAGCTGGAGGTGCATCGGCGCGGGCTGCGGCACAAGGCGGTGTCGGTCTTCGTGATGTGTGGCGAGCGGGTGCTGTTGCAGCGGCGCGCCTTGGGCAAATACCACACGCCGGGCCTGTGGGCGAATACCTGCTGCACGCATCCGCATTGGGGCGAAGAGCCTGCGGAGTGCGCGCGCCGTCGGCTGGATGAAGAACTGGGAATAACCGGGCTGGACCTGGGGTATCGCGACCGCGTGGAATACCGCGCCGATGTGGGCGGCGGTCTGATCGAACATGAGGTGGTCGATATTTTCACTGCCGACGTTGCGTCGCCCATTCCCGTCACCCCCAATCCCGACGAGGTGATGGAGGTGGAATGGTGCGCCATGGACGATCTGCGCGCGCGGATCGCGGATGATCCGTCGCGATTTACCCCGTGGTTGCGGATCTATCTCGAAGAGCACCGGGCGCAGATTTTCGCGTGACGTCGGGCCGGTTTACTGCCGCGCCGCCTCAATCGCGGGTAGAAGGGTTTTTTCCATCACCCGGTCGGTGATCGGCCCGGCGAAACGCAGCACGATCTGCCCGTCGCCGTCGATCACATAGGTTTCCGGCACGCCGTAGACGCCCCAATCAAGCGCCATGCGGCCCTGTGCATCGGCACCGAGCGCCGTGTAGGGATTGCCCAACTCTTCCAGAAACCCGAGCGCATTGCTGGGCTTGTCCTTGTAGTTCACGCCGTAAATCGTCACGCCGCTTTCGGCCAGTTCTTCGAGGTTGGGGTGTTCGACCCGGCAGGGCGCACACCAGCTGGCCCAGTAGTTGACGAGGGTGACATCGCCCGCGCGCAGATCGGCATCGGTGAAGGGCGCACCGTCGCCCAACGACGTGACCGCGACCGCGGGCGCGGTCTTGCCTTGCAAGGCAGAGGGTAATTCATTCGGGTTGTCGCGCCCCAGCCCGACGAGGGCCAGCCCCGCGAAACCAGCGAAGATGACCAGTGGGGCAATCATCAGCGGTGACAGCTTAGCCATTGGATTTCACCTTGCGTTCAACCTCTTCTAGGTCACTCTTGATGCGTTTGGAGCGGCGCAGGCTGAGCCAGACGATCAGTGCCAACAGCACCAATGAGACGGCATAGGACGACAGCACCGCGTCGGCGTATTTTCCCAGATCCGGCATCATGCGCCCATCCTCTCGCGGGCCAGCAGCGCGCGCATGCGCCGCGCGCGGATCTCGGTGCGGGTGCGCATCAGCACAAGAGCGATGAACAGCAGGACAAACCCGGCCATCGCCACCAGCAGCGGGTACCAAAACACATCGGCCACGTTTTCCTCCTTGTCGAGGCTGAGCGACGCGCCCTGATGCAGCCCCTGATTCCAGAAATTCACCGCGTAGCGGCTGAGCAGGGCAAAAACCGACCCCACCAGACACAGGATCGAGGTGAGATCGGCGGCGGTGTCGTCATTCTCGATCGCTTCCCACAGGGCGATATAGCCGAGATAAAAGAGGAACAGGATCAAAAAGCTTGTGAGGCGCGGATCCCAGGCCCACCAGGTGCCCCACATCGGCTGGCCCCAGATCGCCCCGGTCAACAGCGCGATCACCGTCATGATCATCCCCACGGGCGCGGCGGCGCGGGCGGCGAGGGCGCTGACGTGATGGCGGCGCACGATCCAGACCAGCGAGGTGACGAGCATCATCATCCAGGCATTGATCGCCATCAGCGCCGCAGGCACGTGCAGGTAGATGATCTTGACGGTGGAGCCTTGCCGGTAGTCATCCGGCGTGAAGAAAAACCCCCAGACCAGCCCCACCACAAGCGTCAGCGCAGCCGACCACGCGACCCACGGCAAGACGCGGTCGGTGGTCTGAATGAATTTCTTGGGATTGGCATATTCCCAGAGCGAATTCAGGCTCATCCCGTTTCCTTTGTTCATCGCAGGTTGACCCTCAATACCGCAGCCGAGGCGAAAGGCAAAAGCGCGATGGTGCCGCAGGTAATCCCCGCGAGTAGCAGCAGCGGCGTGGTGATATCAAACCCTTCCGCGCCGCGCCGCGCCATCTCGGCTCCGAAAATCAATGTAGGCACGTAGAGCGGCAGCACAAGCAGGCTGAGGAGCAATCCGCCGCGTTTGAGGCCGACGGTCAGCGCCGCGCCGAACGTGCCGATCACGCTGAGTGCGGGGGTGCCGAGGGCGAGCGAGAGGGTGAGCCACAAAAAGCCCGCCTCGGGCAGGTTCAGCAGCACGCCCAGAACCGGGGCCACTAGCACCAGCGGCAGGCCCGTGGTCAGCCAGTGGGCGAGCGCCTTGACGCTGACGATCCCCTCCATCGGCAGGGGCGAGGTGGCGAGCAGATCGAGGCTGCCATCCTCCCAGTCGAGGGCGAAGATCCGGTCGAGCGACAGTAGGCAGGCGAGCAGCGCGCCCAGCCACAGGATGCCCGGGGCTATCTTCGAGAGAAGCGCGCTTTGCGGGCCGACGCCGAAGGGCACCAGCACCACGACGATCAGGAAGAACGACAGGCCGAGGCCAAAGCCGCCCCCGGCGCGCATCGCCAGCCGGATATCGCGCATCAGCAGCGCGATCACAGGAAGGCCCCGTCGAAATCTTCGATATCGAGCGGCTTGGCCCGGAAGGGGCCGACATCGAGCAGCTGCGCCTCCGAGAGGCCAAGGTCGATATGCGTGGCGATGAGCGCGGCCCCGCCGTGGGCCAGATGGGCGCGCACGGCGGCGGCGAACATCGCCACGGCGTCCGTGTCGAGCGAGACGGTCGGCTCGTCCAGCACCCAGATCGCGCGGCCGGTCACCAGAAGCCGCGCAAGGCCGAGCCTGCGTTTCTGCCCGGCCGAGAGCGCACCTGCGGGACGCGCGGCCAAGGGGCCGAGGGCGAAGGCGCCCATTGCGACGGAAATATCATTATTTCCAAACGTTTGCGCCCAGAAGTTGAGGTTCTCGGTGACCGTGAGCGTCGGCTTGATCCCGTCGGCATGGCCCGCGTAGACGAGGCTTTCGGGTGTCACATCAACCTGTCCCGACAGCGGCGGCTGCAACCCTGCGATGGTGCGCAAAAGCGTGGTCTTGCCGATGCCATTGGGCCCGCGCAGGACCATCGCCTGACCGGCCCCGAGTGTCAGGTTCAGCCCTTCGAGGACGGGTATTCCGCCGCGTGCTATGCTCAGATCGGTTACGGTCAGCATCATGCGCCTGCTTTAGCCCGAAACCGCGCGCGCGAAAAGCGCGAACGCTGCGCGCATCCTCACACGGGCAATGCCGCCACCGCCACGCGCCGCCCCTCAGAGAGGAGCACGTTATAGGTGCGGCAGGCGGCGGGGGAACTCATTGTCTCGACACCCACATTGGCCTCTTCCAGCGCGTGGCGCAGATCGGCGGGGATATGCGCCACCTCGGCGCCGGTGCCGATGAAGATCACGTCGACCTCTTGGGCGAGGTCCAACAGGGGCTTTCTATCATCAAAACCGCCCCAGCCACGCGCTGATTTCACGGTCACGAGGATCGCGCCCTCCATCACCTCACCTGCGACGCGGAAGAATCCGGGCCCATAGCCGTCAATTGGCGTGGCCCCGTCAAAGCTGATTTCGGTCATCTGCATGGCAGTGTCTCCTTCACGTCCAGAGTGGCAGGCCGCTCAGCACGGCAAGGCCGATCACGGCATAGGCCGCCCAACGGTAGAGCCGCTCGTGGCGCGGGTCAAACAGCGCCTGTCCGATCAGTGAGGTGATGAGGTAAGGCACGGCCAGCACCAGCGCGAGCGTTACGAGACCAGCCGTTACGGTGCCGCGCACCAGCAGGTTGGCCACGATCACCACGTCGAGGGCGGCCAGAAACAGGATCGTGTTGGCCCGCACTCGCTGCGCCACCGACTGCCCGGCAAGGTAGAACAGGATCACCGCAGGCCCGGTGAGCCCGGTCAGCCCGCCGATGCCCCCCGCTGCGGCCCCGATGCCCGCCAGTTGCGGGCGATTGACCCGGCCCGAGAAGCGCCAGCCAGAGATCAGTGCGGCCAGCGTGATGGCGGCGATCACCGCCACGCACCAGCGGATCAGCACCGGATCGAGCCGTGTCATCAGCCACAGACCAAGCGGTACGGTCAGCACTGCGGCAAGCGCCAGCAACCCGACCTCGCGCCGGTCTGCCTGTCCCCAGGCGCGCGGCAGGAGTGCCGCCGAACTGACCAGCCCGGTGAGCATCATCACCCCGACCACGACCTGCGGCGCGAGGAATATCCCCGCCACGGGCACGAAAATCAGCGCCGTTCCAAAACCGGTAAAGCCGCGCACGATCCCCGCCACGCCAATCGCCAGCAAGAGCCAGGGCAGCCCCGGCGTGGCAAGGGCTGTGCCGAGTGCCTCAGGCATCTACATTGGCGAATTGCGTCCCGGCATTGGCGTCGGGCTTGGACCAGTCGCGCTTGACCCCGAGCCACATCAGCACCGTCGAGGCCACGAAGATCGACGAGTAGGTGCCGACGATCACGCCCCAGATCATCGCGAAGACAAAGCCGCGGATCACGTCACCGCCCAAGAAGTAGAGCGCGAAGAGCGCCAGCAGGGTGGTGACGGAGGTCATCATCGTGCGGCTCAGGGTTTCGTTGATCGAGATATTGAGCACTTCGCGCAGCGGCTTCTGCTTGTATTTGCGCAGGTTCTCGCGGACCCGGTCAAAGACCACCACCGTGTCGTTGAGCGAATAGCCCACAATGGTAAGAAGGGCGGCGATGATCGCCAGATCGAACTGGATCTGCAATTCCGAGAACACGCCCACGGTGAGCGCCACGTCATGCACAAGGGCGATCACCGCGCCGACGGCGAACTGCCACTCGAAGCGCAGCCAGATATAGACCAGCACCGCCCCGATGGCGAGGGCGACGGCTATGATCGCGGCCTGAATAAGCTCTCCCGAGACCTTGGGCCCGACGCTCTCGACCGAGGTGAATTCGATATCCGGCACCGCCGATTGCAGGGCTGCCTCGACGTCGGCGATCACTTCCGGTGTCACGCTCTCGGTGTCGTCCTGCGCCTGAATGCGGACCATGGCGACGTTTTCATCGGGGCCGAACGTGGGGTCGAACACCTCGGTGATGGAGATATCGCCCAAGCCCAGAGAGCCGACCGCGTCGCGGTATTGGCCGACATCCACCGGCTCGGTGCTTTGGGTGCGGATCGTGGTGCCGCCCTTGAAATCAATCCCGAAGTTCAGCCCCTGCAAGCCAAAAGATCCAAGTGCGACGAGGATCATCACGCCGGAAATGCCCAGCCACAGCTTCCACCGGCTGAAGAAATCGAGCGAGGTCACTTCCGGCACGAGACGCAGCGCGCGGCCCGTGAGCACGGTCTTTGGGCGCTTGCGTTCGAACCACATTACCGCGATCAGGCGGGTGACGAAGAGCGCGGTGAAGACCGAGGTGATGATGCCAAGGCCGAGCGTGATCGCAAATCCGCGCACCGGGCCGGAGCCCATGGCATAGAGGATCAGGGCCGTGAGAAACGTTGTGATGTTGGCGTCGACAATGGCGCTCATCGCCTTTTCATAGCCCAGTTCGATGGCGCGGGCGGCCCCCTTGGCGGTCTTCATCTCTTCCTTGATGCGCTCGAAGACCAGCACGTTGGCATCTACCGCCATGCCGATGGTGAGCACGATCCCGGCGATGCCGGGCAATGTCAGCGTCGCGCCGATCAGGCTGAGCAGGCCGAAGATCAGCCCGACATTGATGATGAGCGCGATATTGGCGAAGATGCCGAAACGCCCGTAGGAGGCCACCATATAGGCCAGCACGAGGACGAAGGCGACGATACAGGCGAGCTTGCCGGCCTCGATGCTGTCTGCGCCGAGTTCCGGGCCGACGGTGCGTTCCTCAAGAAATTCAAGCCCTGCGGGAAGCGCGCCCGCGCGCAGGAGAACGGCCAGTTGGGTGCTTTCCTCGACGCTGAAATTGCCGGTGATGATGCCCGAGCCGCCGGGGATATGGCTCTGGATCACCGGGGCGCTGATCACCTCGCCATCGAGCACGATGGCAAAGGGATTGCCGATATTGTCGGCGGTGTAATCGCCGAATTTGCGCGCCCCGGTCGGGTTGAAGCGGAAGGATACTGCAGGCCGTCCGTTCTGGTCGAAATCGGGCTGCGCATCGACCAGTTCCTCGCCGGTCACGACGGGGGTGCGTTCGAGGATGTAAAAGACGCCGTCCTCGTCGAGCGAGGGCAGGATTTCATTGCCGACGCCGGGGTTTTCATCGGCGCTGGAGGAGCGGCTGACCACGGGCTGGAAGGTGAGTTGCGCGGTGGTGCCGATCAATTCCTTGAGTTCGGCGGCGGAGCCGATGCCGGGCACCTGGATCAGGACGCGGTCGGAGCCCTGACGCATGATCGTCGGCTCACGGGTACCGGTCTCGTCGATGCGGCGGCGGATGATTTCCAGCGCCTGACGCACGGTACGCTCATCGGTGGCGCGCTGTTCGGCCTCGCTGAGGCGGATGATCACCTCGGCCCCGTCGGTGGTGACGTCGATATCGGTGGAGCCCGCGCCGGTCAGGCTGGTGACCGGACGGGCGAGGCCGCGCACGAGGCTCGCGGCCTCGTCTGCCATCTCGGAGCGCTCGACCAGACGGACACGAAGTTCAGCGTTTTCATAGTCTTGCAAGCGGATCGGGCCGACACGGTCACGCTCTTCGCGCAGGAGATCGCGGACCTCGGGCCACATCCCCTCGACCCGTGCGGCATAGACATCCTCGACCTGAACCTCGGCCAGGAGGTGGGCGCCGCCGCGCAGGTCGAGGCCGAGATTGACGAGGCTCGACGGCATCCAGTCGGGCCAGAGGGCCAGCTCGTCCTGCAGGGCGGCGGGGTCGGCGCCGGCCTCGATGGCGGCGGCTGCGTCATTATGCGTCTCGACCCGGGAGTAGAAACCATTGGGCAGGGCGAGCAGCAGCCCGAGCGCGACAAGGCCCATTATGGCAAGGCGTTTCCACAGGTCGATTTGCAACATGATATTGCCTTTTCAATGGGTTAGGCGCGCAAGTGAAAGTGGGGCTCAGCCCTCGGCGGGCTCGGTCTTGGAGAGGACCTGCGCGATGGTGGAGCGCACGACGCGGACCTTGACGCCCTCGGACAATTCGACCTCGATCTCGTTGTCGTCCTTGACCTTGGCCACCTTGCCGATCAGCCCGCCTTGGGTCACGATCTGATCGCCACGGCGCAGCGCATCGACCATCGCCTTGTGTTCCTTGAGTTTTTTCTGCTGCGGACGGATCAGCAGGAAATACATGATCACGAAAATCAGGATGAGGGGAATGAACTGGCCGAAGGCTTCCATTGGGTCTTGTCCTTGTCTGAGGTGCCGGGGCGGAGGCCCCGCGAATTGAGCCGGAACCTAAGGTCGGGGCGGGGCATTTGCAAGGCGGGAAAGGCAGGCTGTATCGCGTCGGTATCACGTCGGTATTGCGTCGGTGCGGCGGCGCTCCCCTGACCGCAATCAATCGTTCCCCGCAGGCCCAGTTTCGGCTATGCCTAGAGTTGAATGTTGGGTCATGTCCGGACGGTACCATTGCTTGAGAGTTTTCTGACCATCGCGACCCACCCGCTGCTGTGGATTTTCATCGGCCTGACGGTGGTGTTCTACGGGGTGCAGTGGGTGGTTGGACAATCCGCCGAGGCCCCGACCGCGCCGGATGACCGGATCAGGCGGCTGGCGGAGAAGGTGGGCATGACGGGATTGCATCCGGTTCTGTTCCTGATCCTTCTTCTGACATGGGGCATCGTCGCGGGTACGCTGTTTGTCGGGCTCTATGCGATCCTGTGGCAGGTCATCTTTCACGCCCCGCCGGAGGGGGCGGAGAATATCTGGAACTGGCGGTTCACGCTGGCGCAGCTTGTGGCGCTGACCACGGTGCTGGGGGCGGTGATCGCTCTGCCCATCACGATCAACCGGCTGATCCTGACCCGGCGGCAGACCGATACGGTCGAGCAGGGGCATATCACCGACCGGATCAACAAGGCGGTTGAGGGATTGGGGGCGGTAAAGGAAGTTAATCGACTGGGGCGAAATAGGTATTACGTGATTCAGCACGAGACGGGCGCGAAACTCCGCGAAACTGACTTTGAATGGCGAGGCGAGCCATTCGCTTGGCCCGAAGGCTCGCTCGTAGCATCTGATATTACCGATCAACAGCTAGAAGAATGGAAACATGTTAGCCTCACGGAACCTAATATTGAGGTTCGGATCGGGGCTATCTATGCGCTGGAGCGGATTTCGCAGGACAGTGCGCGGGATCATATCCAGATTATGGAAATCCTCTGTGCCTATGTACGGCAGAATGCGCCGAAAAGCACAGCAATACCGTTTGATATAAGTGGCCTAGAGTATCGTCCCGAAATTTATAAAAGGCTCCCGGGAGCCAGTGAGCCAAGAGTTGATATTCAGGCTGCGATTTCGGTTGTTTCGCGGCGGAAGAACAAACGAATAGAACGTGAGAAACGAAGAAAATACAGAATAGATCTGCGTGGCTGTAATCTACAGAATGCGGATTTTGGGGCTGGAAACTGGCGTGACGCAATTTTCGATGGGTCGGTTCTTGATCAAGCGAACTTGGCATCGTCTGATTTCGAAAACGCGTCCTTTGCACAGTGCAGTTTTGAGAATACGCACTTCACATCGGCATCACTAGACGATGTCTCTGCCAGCGGGGCGAAGTTCAGGTTTATTCAGATATCGGAGAAAGCTGAGAACTTCCAAGTCCTGAACAATATTGACCTTATGGCAGCTACGTTTGACCAATGTGAATTCAGCTTAATAAACGTAAGAAATCAATTCCATGTTGCAGAGTTGAAAAACTCGAGATTTATCGGGTGTGAGTTCGGTAGTTCGTGGTTCTTTGTTCATGTACCCATAACGGATTTGAAAAGCTGCACCTTTCAACGCTGTGCCGTTAGAAAATGTGAAGTTTCATCTGAAAGAGCCGTGGATGTTGGAATAAATGGTTTCTTCGGTGATGGAAGTGTCAAAATCGCGTTAGACCAAAGACCAAGTTTTTGGCCAAGACAAGAACTGTCAGAGGCTCAGTTCCAATACGAATGGCGCAAGTGGCAGGACGAGGGGCCTGACTACACGCCGCCCGAGGCGCCCGAGGAGGGGTGAGGCGTCTGCCTCTGCCGCCTACCGCGCCACCTCGCAATGCTGTGCGGCCTCGGCGGCGGCGGGGAGGGGGCAGGGGGCTTTGTGGTCGCTGTCGCCATAGGCGCCGATCACGGCGATCATGCTGATGAAGACGGCCTGTGCCAGAATGACGATGGTTCTCATTGCTCTATCCGTTTCTCTGCTCTTTCCGCCAAGATGGGCGGGGCGGCGGAGAAAGTAAGGGGGAAGCGGCGCGCAAACGCGTCACGCGTGCGTGATCGGCGGAAATCCGTGCAAAACCGGCAGGGGGTGGCCAAAACTTGCGCATGTCATGAAAGAGGGGGGGCGGCGGGAGATCGTCCGGTCGAGCCGGACGATGACGGGGTTGAGAGGGTGCCGGGGAAGCGGGGGACGTGAGGTGAGAGGTCGTCCGGTCAAGCCGGACGATGACGGGTTGAGGGGAGCCGGACGATGACGGGTTGAGGGGGTGACGGGTTAAGGGGAGGACGATGACGGGTTGAGGGGCGTGACGGGGGAGCGAGGGACGTGTGGTGAGAAGTCGTCCGGTCGAGCCGGACGATGACGGGTTAGGGACGCCGGACGATGACGGGTTAGGGACGCCGGACGATGACGAGTTCAGGGGGCCGGGCGTGGCGAGGCTGGGTGAGAGATCGTCCGGTCAGGCCGGACGATGACGGATCGAGGGGGGCCGGGGATGTCCCGGCCCCGCCTTGTCGCTCAGGCGGCGGATTTGGCGAGGTCGCGCAGCACGTAATGCAGCACGCCGCCGTGTTCGACATATTCCTTCTCGATGGCGGTATCGATCCGGCATTTGAGCGTGATTTCTTTCTCGGTGCCATCGGCGTAGGTGATCACGCAGGGCACTTCCTGCTGCGGTTTCACAGCATCGAGGCCGTGGATCGAGACGCTTTCATCGCCGGTGAGGTTCAGCGTCTTGCGGGTGTCGCCGCCGGTGAACTCGAACGGGATGACGCCCATGCCGACGAGGTTGGAGCGGTGGATGCGCTCGAAGTTTTCGGCGATCACGGCCTTGACGCCGAGAAGGGCGGTGCCCTTGGCGGCCCAATCGCGGCTTGAGCCTGCGCCATACTGCTCACCGCCGAAGACGACGAGGGGCGTGCCCTGCTCCTGGTAGGCCATGGAGGCATCGAAGATCGAGGTCTGCTCGCCGTCCGGCCCCTTGGTGTAGCCGCCTTCGACCCCGTCCAGCATCTCGTTGCGGATGCGGATATTGGCGAAGGTGCCGCGCATCATCACCTCGTGATTGCCGCGCCGCGAGCCGTAGGAGTTGAACTCGCGCACCGGCACTTGCCGTTCGCGGAGGTATTGCCCGGCGGGGGTGGTCTCCTTGAAGGAGCCTGCGGGCGAGATGTGGTCGGTGGTGACCATGTCGCCCAGAAGGGCCAGAATGCGCGCGCCCTCGATATTGCTGATCGTGCCGGGGTCGCGGGACATGCCCTTGAAATAGGGCGGGTTCTGGACGTAGGTCGATTGCGCGGGCCAGTCATAGGTCTCGCCCTCGGAGGTCTCGACCTCCTGCCATTTCTCGTCGCCCTTGAAGACATCGGCATATTTCGACTGGAACGCCTCGCGGGTGACCGTGCGCTCGACCAGTTCGGCGATCTCGGCCTGGGAGGGCCAGATATCCTTGAGATAGACCGGGTTGCCGTCCTTGTCATGGGCGAGCGGATCGCTGCTGATGTCGATGTTCATGTCCCCGGCGAGCGCGTAGGCCACCACGAGCGGCGGCGAGGCCAGGTAGTTGGCGCGCACATCCGGGCTGATGCGCCCCTCGAAGTTGCGATTGCCGGAGAGCACGGAGGTGGCGATGAGATCGGCCTCGGCAATGGCCTCGGAGATTTCCTTTTGCAGGGGGCCCGAGTTGCCGATGCAGGTGGTGCAGCCATAGCCCACGAGGTTGAAGCCGATGGCGTCGAGATCCTCTTGCAGGCCGGCGGCCTCGAGGTAGTGCGAGACCACCTGAGAGCCGGGGGCGAGGGAGGTCTTGACCCAGGGCTTGCGGGTGATGCCCAGTTCGCGCGCCTTGCGGGCCACGAGGCCTGCACCGATCATCACGTAGGGGTTGGAGGTGTTGGTGCAGGACGTGATCGAGGCGATCACCACCGAGCCGTCGTGAAGCTCATACTCCTCGCCCGCGACCTTGACCGACTTGCGCGGGTCGATGAGCGCGTCGGGGGCGGGGCCTTCGGCGGCCATGTCGGTGGCGTCGGCGCCTTCATCCTCGCCGCGATACTCGGACACCACGTCGAAGAATTTCGAGGCTGCCTGATCGAGCGCGACGTAATCCTGCGGGCGTTTGGGGCCGGAGATGGCGGGCACGATAGTGCCCATGTCGAGGCTGAGCGTGTCGGTATAGACCGGCGCGTAATCGGCGGTGCGCCAGAAGCCGTTTTCCTTGGCATAGGCCTCGACCAGTTCGACGCGGGCCTCGTCGCGGCCGGTGTTGCGCAGGTAGCGCAGGGTTTCGTCGTCGATCGGGAAGAAGCCGCAGGTGGCACCGTATTCGGGGGCCATGTTGGCGATGGTGGCGCGGTCGGCGAGCGGCAGGTGATCGAGGCCGGAGCCGTAGAATTCCACGAACTTGCCGACGACGCCCTTGGCGCGCAGCATTTCGACGACCTTGAGCACCAGATCGGTGCCGGTGGTGCCTTCCATCATCGCGCCGGTGAGCTCGAAGCCCACGACTTCGGGGATCAGCATGGAAATCGGCTGGCCGAGCATCGCGGCCTCGGCCTCGATGCCGCCGACGCCCCAGCCGAGCACGGCCACGCCGTTGATCATGGTGGTGTGGCTGTCGGTGCCGACGAGCGTGTCGGGGTAGGCCACCGTTTCGCCGTTCTGGTCCTCGTCGGTCCAGACGGTCTGAGCCAGGTATTCGAGATTGACCTGATGGCAGATGCCGGTGCCCGGCGGCACGACGCGGAAGTTGTTGAATGCGCCCTGACCCCATTTGAGGAACTGGTAGCGCTCCATGTTGCGCTCATACTCGCGGTCCACGTTCATCTGGAAGGCGCGGGGATTGCCGAATTCGTCGATCATCACCGAGTGGTCGATGACCAGATCCACGGGGTTGAGCGGGTTGATCTTTTGCGCGTCACCGCCGAGGGCCTGAATGCCGTCGCGCATCGCGGCGAGGTCGACCACGGCGGGCACGCCGGTGAAATCCTGCATCAGCACGCGGGCCGGGCGGTAAGCCAGTTCGCGGTTGGCGCGGCCGCCATTCGCGGCCCACTCGGAGAACGCCTTGATATCGTCGACGGTGACGGTCTTGCCGTCCTCGAAGCGCAGCATGTTCTCGAGCACCACCTTGAGGGCGGCGGGCAGGCGCGAGAAATCGCCGAGACCGGCGGCCTCGGCGGCGGGGATCGAGTAATAGGCGACACTTTGGTCGCCGACGGTGAGGGTCTTGCGGGTCTTGGAGCTGTCTTGTCCGACACTGATGGGCATGGTGGCCGTCCTTTCATGGTCGAGGCTGGATCACTTGCCCTGCTTCTGACCGATTTGGCGATGCCGATCAAGAGGGCTGGGGCTCTTTTTGTATACTATTGCACACAATTGGGTGTCATTTCAAGATTTCACTGCTGTCTCTCGAAACCTTGATTGGTTATCATGAGAAGATCGGACTACATTTGGGATACGCCGATACCGAGACGATCCGCCGGGGACGACACACGCGATGCGACATATTTTGATGACCGCCCTTGCCGGGCTTCTGGTCCTTGGGGCGCTGCCCGGGACGGCAGGTGAACGCCCGGTGGTTGTGGAATTGTTCACCTCGCAGGGGTGTTCGTCTTGTCCGCCTGCCGATGCGTTTCTCGAAGACCTCGTGGCGCGCGACGATGTGCTCGCGCTGTCGCTGCATGTGGATTACTGGGATTACATCGGCTGGAAGGACACGTTCGCCAGCCCCGATCACACCGCCCGGCAGCGCGGCTATGCCAAGGCCGACGGTCGCAAGATGGTCTACACGCCCCAGATGATCATCAACGGGGCCGATCACGCGGTGGGCACACGGCTCAAGGATGTGGGCGATCTGATCGACAAGCATCTTGCGCGGTCGGGGGGCGATCTGTCGGTGGATGTGCGCGAGGAGGGCGGAATGGTCCACCTCACCGCGCGCACGCCGAGCCCCCGCACGATGCCGCTGGCGGTGTATCTCGTGCGCTACCTGCCGGAAGAGACGGTGGAGATCGAGCGCGGCGAGAATGCGGGCAAGACGATCACCTATGTCAATATCGTGACCGAGATGCAGACGCTTGCGCGGTGGGATACGGTCGAGCCGCTTGAGCTGAGCTTTGAGCGGCCGAACGACGCGGCGGCCAGCGCGATCCTGCTGCAATACGAGGGCCACGGCACGATCGAGGCGGTGGCACGCCTGCCGTGAGCGGGGCAAGCGCTTTGCAAGGGCGTTCCCGGCTACGCCCCTGTCGCCTGGGCCTTGAGCACGGTTTCCAGATCGCCGTAGCCGGTCCAGCGATATTCGAAGTCGAGGCCGAGGCGTTCTGCGCAGTCGCGGGCGCGGGCGGTGAGCGCCGGGTCGTCGGTCTGGGCCTGGTAGACCAGCTTGGTGTAATGCCCGAAGATCATGTCGCGCAGTTCGGGGTGCTTGTCGAGGCCCATGGGTTTCCAGACGAAGGCGTCGAATTGCCGGACCAGAAAATCGGTGAGATAGAAGGCGGTGATCTCGTCGTCATGCGCGGCAAAGCGGTCATTGCCTTCGAAGAAGGAATAGCAATGCGGACCGGCCACCATCTCGACGCCGAGCTCTGCGCATTTCGCCTGAAGCTGCCCGCCGGTGCCGCAATCGGCGTAGACCACGAAGAGGCGGTCATAGGCGTCGCGGTGTTCCGCCACCGCCTTTTCCACCTCTTCGGTGATCTGGTCGGGGTAGAGGTGCAGCTTGGCGGGCAGGCATTGCAGGTCCATGTGGTCCCACCCGTTGAGCCGCTTCAGCGCCAGGATTTCACGGGCAAGCGCGCCGCAGGCGATGAGCAGGATGGTGCCGTGCCCCTCGGGCGCGAGCCCCTGCGTGGTCAGCGTGGCCGTGGCGGGCATGCTCTGGTCGTTATCAGTCACGTGTTTTGACCTTTTCGTGTCATGCTTGCAGCATTCATTGCGCATTCGGCGAAGAGACGACACCTGCGTCTCACGTTCCCCGTTTTGCCCCAAACAAGGACATAGCCGAATGACCACGTCAACCGACCATCCCCCCGCACTCGCCCCCGGATTTGCCCAGACCCTTGGTCTGATGTTCCTCTCCGGGTTTTTCGCAACCGCCGCCTTTGATCTCTGGGGCCAGATCCTGAGCCCCGCGCTCGGCTTTGTCAACCTGTCGCCGCATGGTCTGGCGAAAAGCCTGCTGGGCACGTTCGGCCTGCCCAACGGCGATTTCGCCGGGTATTTCGTGCATTTCTATCTCGTCGGCCTGATCGGGTATCCGGTCGGCTGGCTTTTTGTCTTTCGCCCGGTGTGGACCCGGATCCTGGGGCACTCGACCGGTTGGTTCATCCCGTCTGCCGTCTACGGGTTTGGCCTCTGGGTCTTTGCGATCGGCGGGATCACTGCGATTGCGGGGCTGCCGTTCTTTCTGAACTTCACCGGCATCACCTGGGTCGCGCTGGTTGGACATGTGCTTTACGGCATCGTCATGGTGGCCGTCATGCGTCTGGTGTCGGCGCGCTGATCGCAGCTGTGGCTGAAACGCAAACGTGCTTGCCGAGCGGATCGGCAAGCACGTCGCGCCTCAGGCCTGAGGGCCGGGTGGCTCGGGCTTACCCGGCGGCCAGCTTGTTGTGCTTGCGCGACATGAAATCCTTGGCGGTTTCCACTGCAACGGCGGCGTCGCGGCAATAGGCGTCGGCACCGATGGCGCGACCGAATTCTTCGTTCAGTGGCGCGCCACCGACGAGAACGACGTAGTCATCGCGCTTGCCCTGTTCAATCAGCGTGTCGATCACGACTTTCATATAGGGCATCGTCGTGGTCAGCAGGGCGGACATGCCGAGGATGTCGGGCTCTTCGGTTTCGAGCGCCTCGAGATAATTCTCGACCGGGTTGTTGATGCCGAGATCGACCACTTCGAAACCTGCGCCCTCCATCATCATCGACACAAGGTTCTTGCCGATGTCGTGGATGTCGCCCTTGACCGTGCCGATCACCATCTTGCCGACGCGCGGCGCGCCGGTTTCGGCCAAGAGCGGCTTGAGGATAGCCATGCCGCCCTTCATCGCGTTGGCCGCCAGCAGCACCTCGGGGACGAAGAGGATGCCGTCACGGAAATCCTTGCCGACGATTGTCATGCCGCCCACCAGTGCCTCGGTCAGGACCTGGTAGGGCTGCCAGCCCCGCTCCAGAAGGATGTTGACGCCTTCCTCGATCTCTTCCTTGAGGCCGTCGTAAAGGTCGTCGAACATCTGCTGGACAAGTTCTTCGTCGTCCAGTTCCGACAGGATGATGTCGTCTTCTTCGTCAGACATGGGGGGAATCCTTGCTTGCTCTGCGCGCGCGCATCTTTGTTAAGTCTGGCGCAGCTTTCGTCAATTTGTCGCATCGCCACTTTCCGAATTGCGACGCTGGTCGCGCCGCAACCGACCTATAGCCGGGATTTGCGCGGGATGTGACTGAATTATCGGCATGATCATTATCGGATTGTTGCAAGTGTTCGCGTTATGTTCCATATTTCCGACCATGACCGAGGATGCGACCTTGCCCCATGATCTGCGCCTGAGGGCGCGCGGTGCCGTGAGCAACGCGGTGGGCCGGTTCGAGGCGCATGGCGTGAACTACGAGGCAGATGGCTGGGACCGCGACGAGGAGGAGCGGGTGCTGCGCACGCAGGTCTCGGAGGAGCGGCCGCGCCGGATCATCAGTTATAACCGCTCGCCCGATCTGCCGTTTGATCGCTCGATCAACCCCTATCGCGGCTGTGAGCATGGCTGTGTCTATTGTTTCGCGCGGCCGAGCCATGCCTATCTGGGGCTGTCGCCCGGCCTCGATTTCGAGACCCGGCTGATCGCGCGGCCCGAGGCCCCTTTGCGACTGGAGGCGGAGTTGCGCGCGCCCAGCTACCGGGTGGCGCCGATCGCCATCGGCACCAACACCGATCCCTATCAGCCGGTGGAGCGGGAATATGCGATCACCCGCCGCTGTCTGGAGGTGCTGTCGCGGTTCAACCATCCGGTGGCGGTCGTGACCAAGGGCACGCTGATCGAGCGCGATCTGGATATCCTGTCGGAGATGGCGGCGCGGGGGCTGGCGCGGGTGGGGGTGTCTGTCACCACGCTTGATGACCGACTGGCGCGGCTGTTGGAGCCGCGCGCGCCGTCGCCTGCGCGGCGTCTGGCGGTGATCCGGCGGCTGAGCGACGCCGGGGTGCCGGTGCGGGTGATGGTGTCGCCGGTTGTTCCGGGGCTGAGCGATCACGAGATCGAGGCGATTCTGGAGGCCGCTCGGGAGGCCGGGGCCGGGGCTGCAAGCTGGATCATGCTGCGGCTGCCGCGCGAGGTATCGGGGCTGTTTCAGGAGTGGCTGGCCGCGCATTACCCGGACCGCGCGGGGCGGGTGATGAACCGGCTGCGCGAGATGCATGGCGGCAAGAACTATTCCGCCGACTGGCATCGGCGGATGCGCGGCGAGGGGGTGTTTGCCCGGATGATCGCGCGGCGGTTCGATCTGGCTGCGCGGCGGATGGGGCTGGATGCGGGGCAGGGTGATCTGCGCTGCGATCTCTTCGAGGTGCCGCTGGCGCGGGGGGATCAGATGGCGTTGTTTTGAGGGGGGGTGCCATCGCCGAAAACGGCAGAAGGTGCCGCGTGATCGCAGGGCCGGGGACTGGCGAAGCAACGGCTGATGCCCGCACTTTATCCCAGCCAAGTCATTCTAAACTCAACACGTTGCGCGCCCTATCAAATCGCCAGGCCGCGGGACGGCGTCATGCCGCAGGCATGCCTCTGGCATGGCGATCGCGCGGCACCTTCGGTGCGTTTCGCGCGGGAGGTGCGTTAGCCCCCCCCGACCCATCATGCGCGTCTGCGGCGCGTCCGTCGGGGGGCGGGGACGTCGTCGCCGGTGCCGTCGGCCGCCGAGGAGAACGCGCCGAGCGCGTCGGTGATCTGGTCGAGCGTCGGGCGCGGGCCCTTGGGGCGCTCTTCCAGCGCGGCGCGCATTTTCGACAGGTGCTCGGGCATGGTGCCGCAGCAGCCGCCGATGATGGTGGCGCCTGCGTCGCGCGCCAGCACCGCGTAATCCGCCATCAGTTCGGGCGTGCCATCATAGTGGATGTGGCCATCGTGATATTTGGGGATGCCGGCATTGCCCTTGGCGATGATCGGGCGTTCGGAGCCTTGGGCGACAAACCCCAGCACGGTGCGCAGAAGGTCGGAGGCGCCGACGCCGCAATTGGCCCCGAACGCGAGCGGCGGGTTGCCCAGTTTCTCGACCATCGTCGCCATGTCGGCGGAGGTCAGGCCCATCATCGTGCGGCCCGCCGTGTCGAAACTCATCGTGCCGCACCATGGCATGTCGGCGAGTTTGAAGGCCTCGGCGGCGGCCTTGTATTCTTCTTGTGCGGAGATCGTCTCCAGCCAGAGCACGTCGGCGCCGCCTTCCTTGAGGCCCTCGGCCTGTTCGTGGAAGATCTCGACGGCCAGCTCATGGGTGAGCGCGCCCATTGGGGCCATGATCTCACCGGTCGGGCCGACCGAGCCTGCCACGATCACCGGGCGGTCATAGCGGTCGGCCACCGAGCGGCCGATCTCGGCGGAGATGCGCGACAGCTCGCGGGCGCGTTTCTGCGCGCCGTGCAGTTTGAGCCGCGCCGCGTTGCCACCGAAAGAGTTGGTGAGAAAGAGGTCGCTGCCCGCATCCACCGCCTGTTTGTACAGCAGTTCGATCCGGTCGGGATGCTCATCGTTCCACATTTCCGGCGCGTCACCGGATTCGAGCCCCATGTTGAACAGGTTGGTTCCCGTGGCCCCGTCGGCGAGAATCCAGTCGCGCGTGGCCAGCAGTTTGGTGAGGGCGTTGGTCATGATGATATTCCGCTTTTGAGGCTGGGCAGCTTTGGCACCGGAAGCGGTGCTGCGCAAACTCATATTTCTCATGTAAATGGTGAGGCGCGTTTGAACTTAACGCGCAGCACGACAAAACGGCGCGCCGGGCGTGGCGCGCCGCTGTGAAAAACGTACCGGTGTCAGGTTTCCTTGACCAGCTGGCCCTTGGCGATCTTGAGCAACTCGTCCATCTTGGCGCGGATCGTGTCGGCATCGGCGATATCGCCGAGATCGCCCGCGACCTTGCGCACCACGTCTTCGTGGCCGGCCTCTTCGAAATCGGCCTTCACGACCTCGCGGGCATAGGCGTCGGCGTCGTCGCCGGTCTTGCCCAGAAGTTCTGCGGCCCAGAGGCCCAGAAGCTTGTTGCGCCGAGCCACGGCACGGAAGGCCATTTCCTCGTCATGGGCGAACTTGTTCTCGAATGCGCTTTCGCGATCGTCGAAGGTGGTCATCGGGCCGGTCCCCTTGCACTGCGTTGCGGTTGCCCCCGATATGCCGCCTGTCGCGACAAAGAGCAAGAGGCGCGCCGGGGTTTCGGCGCGTCTATACGTCTTGGTCGCACCCTGATGCGCGTCGGATCAGCTATCGGCGCCCTTGGGCAGCACCCGCTCAAAGCGGTTGCCCTCGGTATCGGTGGCCATCACGCGCAGGTCGGTCGATCCGTTGTCGTTGTAGGAGAAGCGGAAGACCGGGTTTTCCGAGATCGAGATGCCGCCATCCATGGTGAAGAGCAACTCGTCGCCCTGCCAGACCTCCATATGGTCGATGAAATGGGCGGGGATGAACAATTGGGTGACCTGATCGCGTTGCAGGCCGGAATAGTTCGGGTGGCGCACCATGATCTGCGCCTCGCGGCGCGGGGTGGAAATCTGGGTGGCAGGCAGGAAACTCTTGAGTTTCATCTTGCCCATCGCGGCGAGCGCCACCTCGGGGTCGCGGCTGGCGGGGGCGGAACAGCCGCCCGACGCCTTGACGAAGCGGCCGGTCATGTGCAGGCCATCCTCGGTTTCGGCGATGACGCGGACGTTGGAATACTGGTTCACGCGCACGCGCAATTCAAAGTCGATCGGGGCCATCGCATCCGAAAAGCCGAGTTCCGCCGCCACTGGCGCGGGGTTTTCGTCGATCACCACGGTTGCCTTGCGGATGCGGGCGCTGGTGTCGGTCTGCTTGAGCAGGATCGGCACGGTCGCCGCATCATGGGCGCGGTAGGGGGCGTCGAGCGTGAGCAGCGCACTGCCGTCGTGGATCGGGGCGGTGCCCACCACATCCTCGCGCAGCATGTCCCACATCTCGCTCTCGGTGAGCGGGTTTTCGACCTGGTCACCGGCCTGTGCCGTAAAGGCCAGTGAGGCGGCGAGTGCCGCGACGGCCAGGAATTTTCCGGTACGTTTTCCGGCCATGGTCTTTCCTCCTCCCATGGGTGCGCGTGAAATGTAGCATAAACCCGCGTTGACGCGAAGTCATACCAAAGTTGGCGTGGATCACGGCCCTGTGTAGGAGGAGGCTGGGCGTGTTCATAACGCAGTGGTGGTGCGATGTTCGAAGCGATCCTGACCGTGTGTCTGATGGGGGCCGAGCCGGTGTGCCGGGATCGGCTGGTGCCGGGATATGCGGCGGCGAGCGAGGCCGGGTGCCGCGCGGCGCTGGCGGAGACGCCGCCCGATCTGGCGGGGCTGGCGGAGGGGGTGGACGCGTCGGGCCCGGTATGCCGGGCGGCGGGTGAGGCGCTGGAGGTGGCCGAGGTCGCGCCGGGGGTATTCGCGCATCTGGGGCGGGTGGCGGAGCCGGATGCGGCGAACCGGGGCGATGTCAGCAATCTGGGGTTCATCATCGGCGGGGCGGGGGTGGCGGTGATCGACACCGGCAGCGCGCCCTGGATGGGTGAGGCGCTGTGGCGGGCGATCCGCGCGCGCACGGACTTGCCTGTCACGCACGTCATCCTGACCCATATGCACCCCGACCATGTCTTCGGCGCGGGCGTCCTCATGGAGAGGGGTGCGCGGGTCTGGGGGCATGCGGGTCTGGTGCGGGCGCTGGCGGACCGGCAGGCGAATTACCTTGAAAGCCTGCGCGCGCTGGTGGGCGAGGCGGAGTTTGTCGGGGTGCAGGTGCCCGGCGTGACGGACCCGGTGGCGGAGCGTGCCGAGATTGATCTGGGGGGGCGCGTGCTCGATCTGCGGGCCTGGCCTGTGGCGCATACCGGCAATGACCTGACGGTGCTGGACCGGGAGAGTGGCACGCTATTCTCGGGTGATCTGGTGTTTGACCGGCATACGCCCGCGCTTGATGGCAGCCTGCGCGGCTGGCGCGCGGTGCTGGAGGAAATGCAGGCGATGGCGGTGGCGCGGGTCATTCCGGGGCATGGTGGCCCGTCGCTGGAGTGGCCACGGGGCGCGCATCCGCTGGCGCGATATCTGAAGGTGCTGGAGCGCGACACCCGTGCGGCTATCGACGAAGGCGCGCGGCTGTCGGAGGCGGTGGAGACGGTGGCGCAGAGCGAGGCCGGGGCTTGGCAGCTGTTTGATGCCTATAATCCGCGCAACGCCACGGTGGCCTACACGGAACTGGAATGGGAATAGGGCTGGTCAGCCCGGCTCGTTGATCTGCTGTTGCAGGATCTGCGCGAGCGAATAGAGCCGTTTTTCGATCAGCGTCGGGGTTTCGCAGAGATAGGTGATCGTGCTCTGGCGGTCGGTATAGATCACCTGATCCCAGTCAAGCTGTTCCTCGAGCGCATCGACGCGGTCGAAATCGGGGCTGTCGGAGTTCATCAGCGTGCCCATCTCGGCGCGGGCGGTGTCGATCCGCTCGGAAAGCGCGATCTGGCTGAGGGAAAACTCCTCTATCCCCGAAATCACCCGGGCGCGGCGGGTCGAGAGGGTGGTGAAGACCCGCTGTAAGACGTGGCCCAGCATGTCCGGCGCGCCGTCATGACGGGTGGCGAACTTCTCTATATCGGGGCGCAACTCCTCGACCTCGAGCCGTCGCAGCGCCAGCTTGGCGGCGAGGCGGTCGATCTCGCGTTTCAGGTCCGGGTCGGCCTCTGGGGTTTCGGGCAGGGGATGCGTCCACATCAGCCCGACCGAGAGCGAGGGCACCTTGCGCTGGATGCAGGGCCATGTCGGATCGGAGAAATCGGCGGCGTGAGTGCTGCCCGCCGCAAGTATCAGCGACAGCGCGACCCCCAGTGATTTCGAGCGTGACATGCGGCCTGACATCAATTGTGCCTCCCTTGGCTACGACTATGGTCGAGCATGCGGGGGCTGTCCAGCGAACCCAATACCCACCAAGGTATGAATTGTTTGGACCGGTGCGCCGCCCGCATACTCCTGAGGACAAATCGCCGCATCGCGATTCCCGAAGGTGGGCGTGGCGTGGCCGGAATGCAAAGAGGAAGTTGGATGCGCACACGTGCTGCCGTGGCCGTTGAGGCCGGGAAACCGTTGGAGATCATGGAGGTTGAGCTGGACGGCCCGAAGGCGGGTGAGGTTCTGGTGGAGATCAAGGCGACGGGGCTGTGTCATACCGACGAGTTCACCCGCTCGGGCGATGACCCGGAAGGGATTTTCCCGGCCATTCTGGGCCATGAGGGGGCCGGTGTCGTCATTGAGGTCGGCGAGGGGGTGACGAGCCTCGAGGTGGGTGATCACGTCATTCCGCTCTATACGCCCGAATGCCGCGAATGCGACTATTGCCTGCATCCCAAGACCAACCTCTGCCAAGCGATCCGCTCGACGCAAGGCCAGGGCCTGTTGCCGGATGGGACGACGCGGTTCCGGATGCTGGATGGCACGCCGATCCATCATTACATGGGCTGTTCGACCTTCGCTAACCATACCGTGGTGCCGGAGATTGCGCTCGCCAAGGTGCGCAAGGACGCGCCCTTCGACAAGATCTGTTATATCGGCTGTGGTGTGACCACCGGCATCGGCGCGGTGATCAACACCGCCAAGGTGGAGCTGGGCTCGACCGCGATCGTGTTCGGGCTGGGCGGCATCGGATTGAACGTCATTCAGGGGCTGCGGCTGGCGGGTGCGGATCAGATCGTGGGCGTCGATCTCAACCCCGGCAAGGTCGAGATGGCGACGCATTTCGGGATGACCGATTTCGTCAATCCCAAGGAGGTGGAGGGCGATCTGGTGGCGCATCTGGTCGAATTGACCGGGGGTGGTGCGGATTACACGTTTGATGCCACGGGCAATGTCGGCGTGATGCGCGCCGCACTCGAATCGGCGCATAAGGGCTGGGGTGAGAGCATCATCATCGGCGTGGCGCCGGCGGGGGCCGAGATTTCCACCCGGCCGTTCCAGCTGGTGACCGGGCGGAGCTGGCGCGGCACGGCCTTCGGCGGCGCGCGCGGGCGCACCGATGTGCCGAAGATTGTCGATTGGTACATGCAGGGCAAGATCGAGATCGACCCGATGATCACGCACAAGCTGAGCCTCGACCAGATCAACGAGGGGTTCGAGCTGATGCACAAGGGCGAGTCGATCCGCGCCGTGGTGGAGTTTTGAGGTGACGCTCAAGGTCATCTCCGAAAACCGCAGTTTCGGCGGGGTTCAGGCGGTCTATGCGCACCGCTCGGAGGTGTGTGATTGCGACATGACCTTTGGCGCCTACCTGCCACCGCAGGCCAACGATGGCCCGGTGCCGGTGCTGTGGTATCTGTCGGGGCTGACCTGCACCCATGAGAACGCCATGACCAAGGGCGGGTTTCAGGAACATGCGGCGCGGCACGGCGTGGCGGTGATCTTTCCCGACACAAGCCCGCGTGGTGACGGTGTGGCCGATGACGAGGCCTATGATCTGGGGCAGGGGGCGGGGTTCTACGTGAATGCCACCCGCGCGCCATGGGCCGGGCATTTCCAGATGTATGACTATGTGCTGAGCGAATTGCGCAGCCTCGCGCTCGATGCGCTGCCGCTGGAGGATTGCCACGGCATCACCGGCCATTCGATGGGCGGGCATGGCGCGATCACGATGGCGCTGCGCAACCCCGATGCGTTCACCTCGCTGTCGGCCTTTGCTCCGATTGCGCATCCGGCCAATTCGGACTGGGGGCGCAAGCAGTTGGGGGCCTATCTGGGCGACGATGAAAGCGCCTGGGCGCTGCACGATTCGGTGCTGCTCATGCAGCAGAACGGCTGGAAGGGCGATCTGCTGGTCGATCAGGGGATGAGCGACAATTTCCTCGACCTGCTGATGCCCGAGGCGCTGGCGAGCGTGATGGCCAAGCGGCGGCAGGCGGGCGAAATCCGGCTGCAGGCGGGCTATGATCATTCCTATTTCTTCGTCAATTCCTTCGCCGGGGACCATGCCGCATGGCATGCCGAGCGATTGATGCGGCCTCATGCGGGGAGGCATTGAGGCGGCGGAGAGCGACATCATCGCGAGCGTTGCCGAAAGCGATCGCGAGACCAGAATTTGCCCATGTCGGTGCGGAGGAGAGACCGACCGGCAGGGGCAAGACAGACGGCCTTCCTATGGTGGACCGGTCGTTCAAAACCAGCGGCACACGTGCCGCGCCTCAGGGAGGAGGACCAAGATGAGAAAGCTACCGCTTTTGACCTCTGGGATCGCCCTTTGCGTTGCCACCATGGCATCCGCAAACGATGATCTCATGACCCAGATGGATGACCCCAAGCAATGGGCGATCCAGACGGGTGACTACGCCAACCAGCGTTATTCCGAACTCGATCAGATCAATGCCGACAACGTGGGTGACCTTCAGGTCGCGTGGACGTTCTCGACCGGTGTTCTGCGCGGGCATGAGGGCTCGCCGCTGGTGATCGGCGACACGATGTATGTGCACACACCGTTCCCGAACATCGTCTATGCGCTCGATCTTGCCGACGAGGGCAAGATCAAGTGGAAATACGAGCCGCGCCAGGACCCCGAAGTGATCCCGGTGATGTGCTGTGACACGGTCAACCGCGGCGTCGCCTATGCGGATGGCAAGATCTTCCTGCATCAGGCCGATACCAAGGTTGTCGCGCTCAACGCAGATACCGGCGCTGTCGAGTGGGAGGCCGTGAATGGCGATCCCTCCAAGGGTGAGACCAACACCGCCACGGTGCTGCCGGTCAAGGACAAGATCATCGTCGGCATCTCGGGCGGCGAGTTCGGCGTTCAGGGCCATGTGACGGCCTATGACATGAAGACCGGCGAGCAGGTCTGGCGCGCCTATTCGGTGGGCCCGGATGATCAGATTCTGTTCGATCCCGAAAAGACCACCGCGCTCGGTGAGCCGGTTGGTGCTGACAGCTCGCTCAAGAGCTGGGAAGGCGATCAGTGGAAGATCGGCGGCGGCACCACATGGGGCTGGTATTCGGCCGATATGGAAGAGAACCTCTTCTACTACGGCTCGGGCAACCCCTCGACCTGGAACCCGGCGCAGCGCCCGGGCGACAACAAGTGGTCGATGACCATCTTCGCCCGTGACATCGATACCGGCGAGGCCAAGTGGGTCTATCAGATGACGCCCCATGACGAATGGGACTATGATGGCGTCAACGAGATGATCCTGACCGATCAGGAGATCGACGGCGAGGCGCGCAAGCTGCTGACCCATTTCGATCGCAACGGTCTGGGCTACACGATGGACCGCGTGTCGGGTGAATTGCTGGTGGCCGAGAAGTTCGACCCGGTGGTGAACTGGACCACGGGCGTGGATATGGACCCCGAGTCGGACACCTACGGTCGTCCGGCGGTGGTGGCGCAGTATTCCACCGAGCAAAACGGCGAGGACGTGAACTCGACCGGCATCTGCCCGGCCGCCCTTGGCACCAAGGACCAACAGCCATCGGCTTACTCGCCGAAGACGGAAATGTTCTACGTGCCGACCAACCATGTCTGCATGGACTATGAGCCGTTCCGCGTGGCCTATACCGCCGGTCAGCCCTATGTGGGCGCCACGCTGGCGATGTATCCTGCGCCGGACAGCCATGGCGGCATGGGCAACTTCATCGCCTGGGACAATATCAACGGCGAGATCAAGTGGTCGATCCCCGAGAAGTTCTCGGTCTGGTCGGGCGCGCTGGCCACGGCGGGTGACATTGTCTTTTATGGCACGCTCGAAGGTCATCTCAAGGCGGTGCATGCCGAGACCGGGGAAGAGCTTTACCGCTTCAAGACCCCGTCGGGCATCATCGGCAACGTGATGACCTATGAGAGAGACGGCAAGCAGTATGTCGGCATCCTGTCGGGTGTTGGTGGCTGGGCCGGGATCGGTCTTGCGGCTGGCCTGACCAACCCCAATGACGGCCTCGGTGCCGTGGGCGGCTATGCTGCGCTGAGCGACTATACCGCTCTGGGTGGTCAGCTGACCGTCTTCGCTCTGCCGAACTGATCGACTGCGATCGAGACTCGACAAACTTCCGGACTGGCGCGCCAAGCGCGTGCCAGTCCGCCTGACATATCAGAGGATTTCCATGACCCCACTCCGCAGCCTCATCGCCACCGCCCTTGCCGCCGGTCTGGCCAGTGCCGCCGCCGCGCAGGACGCGGGTGACAACATCGCCGTCGCCTATGAAGAGGACGGCCGCTATTTCACGGCAGACGACATTCCCACCTATAACGTGGCCGAGGATGGCACTGTGGACTGGCTGACGTTTTCCGGGTTCCGGCGCTATCATTCCGAATGCCATGTCTGCCACGGCCCCGATGGCGAGGGCTCGACCTATGCCCCCGCGCTGAAGAAATCCGCTGTCGAAATGGACTATTACGATTTCTACAGCGTCGTGGTGAACGGGCGCGAGAACGGCAACTCGGTGATGCCGCACTTCGGCGACAACCGAAATGTGATGTGCTATCTCGACGACATCTATGTCTATCTCAAGGCGCGCGGCATGGATGCCGTGCCACGCGGACGCCCGGCGAAGAAAGAGGCCAAGGCGGACGCGATCCAAGAGGATGAAAATGACTGCATGGGCTGATCTTGCCCGGTGCGCACGGCCTGCGCGCCTTGCCCTTGGCCTCGTCGGGGCATGGCTCGCGGCGGGGTTTGCCGCAGACGCGCGGGCGCAGACATCGGACCTGGTGTCGGACAAGGCGCTGCGGGTCTGCGCCGATCCGGCCAACCTGCCGGCCTCGGCCGAGGACGAGAGCGGGTATGAGAACGCGCTGGCCGAGCTGATCGCCGGAAAGCTGGGCGTGCCGGTCGAATACACCTGGTATCCGATGGCCACCGGTTTCATCCGCAACACCCTCAAGGCCAAACGCTGCGACGTGGTGATGGGCTATGCGCAAGGCCATGAGCTGGTTCAGAACACCAATCATTATTTCACCTCGGTCTACACGTTGATCGTGCCCAAGGACGGCCCGCTTGCCGGGGTGAGCGCACTGTCGGACGCGGCCCTCAAGGGGCAGCGCATCGGCATTGTCGCAGGCACGCCGCCCTCGGCGCATCTGGCGCGTAACGGGTTGATCGGGAAGGCAAAACCGTATCGGCTATTTGTTGATCGCCGCCATGAAAGCCCGGCCACCGACATGATCGACGATCTGGAGGCGGGGGAGATCGACGCCGCGATCCTGTGGGGGCCGCTGGGCGGGCCGCTGGTCAAGCAGGGGCATCCGGGGCTGACCGTGATCCCGCTGGTCAACGAGACCGATCCGCCGCGCCTGTTCTTTCGCATCACCATGGGCGTGCGGCTGGGTGAGAAGGTCTGGGAACGCAAGCTCAACTCGTTGATCCGCCGGCATCAGGACGAGATCGACGCGCTGCTGCGCGAGGCCGGTGTGCCGCTGGTCAATGACATGGGCACGGCGGTCAAAGAGCCTGAGGGATGAAACACGCGCTGATCCTCGTGGCGCTGCTGGGCCTGTCGGTGACAGCGGTGGCGCAGACGGTGCGCGAGCCCGATGGCTACCGGATGGATCAGTATCGTGGGCCGGTGCCGGACAGCCTGACCGGGGGGCGGGTTCTCGATCCCGAGGCCGCGCATGACCTTTGGCAAGCGGGCGAGGCGGCGTTTATCGACGTGCTGCCGCGTGCGCCCAAGCCCAAGAACCTGCCCGAGGGCACGATCTGGCGCGACAAGCCGCGCCATTCGATCCCCGGGGCGATCTGGCTGCCCAATGTGGGCTATGGCGCAATTGCCGAGGTGACGGCGGATTACTTTCGCCGTGGGCTGGAGCAGGCCACGGACGGGAACATGGATCATCCGGTGGTGATCTTCTGTCTGGCGGAGTGCTGGATGTCGTGGAATGCGGCCAAGCGGGCGCTGGAATATGGCTATTCCGAGGTCTACTGGATGCCCGACGGCACCGATGGCTGGACGTTTTTCGACTATCCGACCGAAGTGATCACGCCAGAGCCGGAGCCGTGAGGCGGCTGGACCGCGCGGCCCCTGTCGCCTAGACAGGAGGGACGCCCCATTGAAAGGTCAGGTCGCTGTTTACCTCTGATCATATCGACCGTCTCTGCGATCTGATGCGCCGCGTGGGGGACGAGGAACTGATGCCGCGGTTCCGCGCGCAGGTGCCCAACCCGGTGCATGAAAAGACCTCTGCCTTCGATGTGTGCAGCGAGGCCGACGAGGCGGCGGAGGCGCGGCTGAGTGCCGGTCTGACTGATCTGTTTCCGGCGGCGCTGATCGTCGGTGAGGAAAGCACCGGCCATGATCCCGCGATGATCGCGAAGATGGGAGGGGCCGGGACGGCATTCCTGATCGACCCGATCGACGGGACCAAGAATTTCACCTCGGGCGTGCCGCTGTTCGGGACCATGATCGCGGGGCTGTCGGCGGGTGAGATCGTGTTTGCCGCGATCCATGATCCGGTCTGCGATGACACCGCGCTTGCCGTGCGGAACGGTGGCGCGTGGCTGCGGCGGGCGAACGGCGAGGAGGTGCGGCCGCGGGTGTCGCCACCCTGCGCGCCGGAACAGATGAATATCGTCGCCGGGACGAATTTCCTGCCCGCGCATCTGCGCCCCGTGGTGCAGGAGAACCTGCCGAAATTCGGGATGAATTTCTGGCTGCGCTGTGCCGCGCATGAATATCGGCTGGCGGCGAGCGGGCATTGCGAGTTGCTGGCCTATAACAAGCTGATGCCCTGGGATCACGCGGCGGGCTGGCTGTTGCACCGCGAGGCCGGGGGTCATAGCGCGCATTTCGACGGGTCGGACTACAAGCCGGTGCATACCACCGGTGGTCTGATCTGCGCGCCTGACCCGGATAGCTGGCAGGTGGCGCGCGATTGCCTGTTGACCGACCGTCGCTAGCGCGGTCCGGGGGCGTCAGTAGCCCGGCAGGGTGGCTTGGGCGTGGCTGACCGTGCCGTCGGTGTCGGTCATAGTGACGTCCACCGCCTGTGTGCGCCCGGGCACCGAGAGGCTGACGCGGGGGTTTTCGGACAGCGAGATAGAGCCGGTCATTTCCACGTAGCCGCCGCCATCGAGGTCGATATCGACCGTTTCCACATAGCGCAGCGGGATGAACAGCAGGCTAATCTGGTCCATCTGCATGCCCGAATGGCTGGGATGACTGATGTCGAGATCGACCTGCCGGTCGCGGGTGGTGAGGGCGGCAAGCCGGTCCTGCACGCGGCTGACCGCAGAGTCGGTGATGGCGATGCGCATCTGGCCGAGGGTGGCGAGGGCAACGTCGGGGTCGGTGCCCGGCGGTGCGGCGCAGGCACCCTGGCCGGAGGTCTTGACGAAGGTGTCGGCGACGTACAACTGCCCGTCCGTCGTCTCGCCGACCACATGAAGCGGCGTCGGGCCGTTGATCCGCATGGTGACGTCGAAGGTAAAGCGCGGCTGCGGGGCCTTGAAGTCGAAGACCGCCGAGACCGGCATCGGGTTGTCGTCAAGGATCACCTCGACCCTACCCCAGAGCCGCCCCGGCGGGGCCGCGAGGGTGGCCTTGACATGGGTACGGGCGTCCTCGGTGGTGCGGTAGGGGGTGTCGATGGCGATATGCTCGGTACCATCGAGCAGCGGGCGGGTGCCGTAGAGATCCTGCGCGAGGTCGGGCCAGACCGGCTCGGACGCGGCGGCAGGCAGGGCGAGCGCCGCCATGAGGGCGAGGGGCAGGAGCGTGTGTTTCATCGGTCATCCTCCGTGATGAACAGGCCGAAGGCGCGCGGCCCGTCGCCGGTCTCGATCTCGTTCACCACCTGCAATGTGGTCGCGTCGATTACGCTGACCGTGTTCGAGAACCAGTTTGCCACGATTATGCGGGTGTTGTCATGCGTGGCGTCGATGCCCTCGGGATATTCGCCCACATCGAGGGTGGCTGTGAGTATCAGATCGTCGAGGGATATGACGCTGACGGTGTCGGCATATTGGTTGGTGACAAAGGCGCGGCCTTGCGCGAAGGCCACGCCATAGGGGCGCGCGCCGACGGGCACGGTGGCGAGGGTCGCGCCACTGGCGGGGTCGAGAACGGTGACGTCATCGCTGCCGACATTGCCGACGAAAAGCCGCCCGTCGGGGGCGAAACGCAGCCCAAAAGGGCGGGTGCCGACGCGGGGCTGCGCGAGGATATCGAGCGTGTCGGCGTCGAAGACCGTGACCCGGTCGGCGTCCCGCTCGGCGGTGGCGAGGTGGCGGCCGTCATCGGAAAGGGCGATGCCCGCCGGGGCGGCGGCGGTTGTGAGGTCGGTCTGATGGGCGAGGGTTTGGTCGTCCAGCACCCAGAGCCGGGCGTTGTACCAGTCCGAGACGTAAAGCCGCCCGCGCGCCGCGTCATGCGCGACGCCGATTGGGCCGCCATCGAGCACGGTTTCAGCCAGCACCGCGCCGGTCTCTGTATCAAGGCGGCGGACGGTCTTGCTGTCGGGAGAGACGGTGTAGAGCGCGTCCCCCGTTACCGCCACGCCCGCCGGTTTGCCGGGCAGGGGCCAGCGGGCGCGCTCGACCCCTTGGGCGATGTCGATGACGCTGAGAACCTCGCCGTTCTGGCAGGTTATATAGGCGGTTTGTGCCGATCCCGGCCCGGCGAGAGCCAGTCCGAGGATCAGCAGCGTGGCGTCAAGAGCCCGGCGCACCGAACCGCTCGACCAGGGCATCGAGCCCTGCCTGATAGACGCCGGTCACGGCGGCGATGGCGGCGGCATCGTTGAGCTCTTCGGGCGGGTCGTTGTTGGGATAGCCGCGATAGAAGGCGCCGCGCCATTCCACCAGCGAGCCGCCGCCGTCGCGCGGTTTTACGGTCAGGTGCGAGGAATAGTTAGTGACCGGCAGAACCTCGACCTTTACCTCGGTGATGCGGTAGGAATAGCTCATCTTCTCGGCGCTGTATTTATAGAGCACCTCGTCGATGGTGGGGCCGCCTTCGGCGCCCAGAACCAGCCGCCGGGTGGCGTCGATGTCGTTGCCGCCCTCGCCGGTCGATGAATGCACCGCAGGGTGCCAGGACATGTCCTGGAAATTGCCGATCGCGGCCCAGACGTCCGCCGGGTCGGCGGCGACCTCAGCCGTGACGATGACCTTTTGCCGGGTCGGGCCGTGGGCGAGTGCCAGTGACGGAAGTGTCAGTGACGCAGCGGCGATCAGGAATAGACGTCGTTTCATTTTTCCTCCTCACGAAAAATGCGGTTTTTCAGGATATAGCGCATGCCGCGCTGCCAGCTTTCGTCGGTGTTCGAGCGGATATCGACCACGCCGCCGCGCACCAGATCGCCGGTCGCGGCGTCGCGCAGTTGCAGGTTCATGGCAAGGATCAGGTTGGAGACCTTCTGCACCTCGCCCACGAGCGAGAAATCGGCCCCCAGATCGGTCGCCATGCGGGTGTCACAGCCATAGCATTTGGCGGGATTCACGATGCGGTCGAGATCGGCCTGCACGGGGGTGATGTCGAGCAATTCGTAGCCTTCGGCGAGAAATCTGTCGCGCACGATCTCTTCGAGCATGGCGATGCGGGCGACCTGCGCCGGGTCCTCGCCCTGCATCTGGCTTTGCAGGGACTCGTCGAGCAGGGTGAGGCCGAAAAACGCCACTTTGTCGCCTGCGGTCGCGGCCGAGGCGAATCCAAGAAACAGCAGTGTTATCAACCTCATGGCACGCTCTTATAAAATAAGAATAGAGCCATAGTCTGGGCCTGCTAAGGTGATTCCAGCAACACGGCCAAAGGTAGCGGTTTCGTCCAAAGCGGTCTTCACGGCAGCTTGGGGCAGATGGAACGGCATCGAAAAAAGGCCGGGCAAGGGAGGATACCGTGCTGAAATATGCTCAGGCGCTGCTGGCGTCGCTTACCTTCTGTTTCTGGGCCGGGTCCGCGCTGGCGGTCGATGTGCGCGCGGCGGTGCTGCGGGTGGATTATCCCACGCTGTTGCCGGTGTCGCGCCATGATCTGCGGGCCGAGGATATCGGCTTTGCCGGGGCGGCGCTGGCGGATGAGGATAATGGCACCACGGGCAGTTTCATGGGGCATACCTATGAGACCGTGACACGGGCTGTGCCGCCCGAGGGGGCCGATGCGGCGCTTGAGGAATTGCTGGGTGACGGTATTCGCCTGATCGTGGTGCAGGCCGAAGCCGAGGATCTGTTGCGCCTGTCGGACCGTGCGGCGGAGGTGGGCGCGCTGGTGCTGAACGCGGCCGCGCCCGACACGGGCCTGCGCGATGATCAGTGCCGCGCCAACCTGCTGCATATCGCGCCGTCCGATCAGATGATGGCCGATGCGGTGGCGCAATTCGCGGTCTGGAAGAAATGGGGTGACTGGCTGCTGATCGAGGGGTCGAACCCCGCCGATATGGCGCTTGGCGCGGCGTTCCGGCGGGCGGCGGCCAAGTACGGGGCCGAGATCGTGGAAGAGCGCACGTTCGAGGATACAGGTGGCAGTCGCCGGACGGATTCGGGCCATGTTCTGGTGCAGCGGCAATTGCCGACCTTCATGCAGGGGGCCGCGGATCATGACATCGTGATCACGGCGGATGCCACCGACTATTTCGCCAATTACCTGCCCTATCACCTGTGGACGCCACGCCCGGTGATGGGGTCGGGCGGGCTGAAACCCGTCACCATGCACGGCGCGCATGAGGCCTGGGGCGCGACGCAGTTCCAGACCCGGTTCGAGGAGTTGACCCGGCGCACCGTCACCTCGGAGGATTACAACGTCTGGCTTGCGCTGCGGGTGGTGGGTGAGGCGGTGACGCGCACCGGGTCCGCCGAGCCGGAGGCGATCCGCGAGTATGCGCTGTCGGATGCGTTCGAGCTGGCCGCATTCAAGGGGCAGAAGGTGACGTTTCGCCAATGGAACGGGCAGATGCGGCAGCCGATCCTGCTATACGATGGGCGCATCACCGTGAGCGTCAGCCCGCAGGAGGGCTTTCTGCATCAACGCTCGCCGCTCGACACGATGGGGCTGGATCAGCCCGAATCTCAATGCACAGCCTTCAACTGAACGGAGACAGGTATGAAAACGCTGCTACTCTCAACGGCGCTTGTTGCGCTCAGCCTCTCGCCCGCGCTGGCCGGCAAGGCGTTCATATCGAACGAGCGGGGCAACACGATTACGGTCGTGGATACCGACACATGGGAGGTCCTGACCGAGTTCGATGGCGGCAACCGCCCGCGCGGCATCATCGTCAGCCCGGATGGCAAGAAGCTCTATGTCTGCGCGTCGGATGACAATCTGGTGCGGGTGTTCGATACCGAGACCTATGAGGAATTGCCGAGCCTGCCCTCGGGGCCCGACCCTGAACTCTTCACCATCGAGGAAAGTGGCACGCGGCTCTACATCGCGAACGAGGATGACAACCTTGTCACCGTGACCAATACCGACACGCGCGAGGTGCTGGCCGAGGTGCCGGTGGGGGTGGAACCAGAGGGGATGGGGATCAGCCCCGACGGCAAGTTCGTGGTCAACACGTCCGAGACGACGAACATGGCGCATTTCATCTCCACCGAGGATTACAAGATCAAGTATAACGTGCTGGTCGATCAGCGCCCGCGCTATGCGCAGTATACCGCCGACGGCACGCGGCTTTACGTCTCGTCGGAGATCGGCGGCACCGTCACGGTGATGGATATCGCCGAGGATGGCGCGCCGACGGTGGTCGGCAAGCTCACCTTCGAGGTGCCCAATGTGCAGCCCGAATGGCTGCAGCCGGTGGGCGTGAAGGTGACAGAAGATGGCAGCCGCGTCTTTGTCGCGCTCGGGCCTGCGAACCGGGTGGCGGTCGTGGATGGCGAGAGCCTTGAGGTGCTGGATTACATCCTGGTGGGACAGCGCGTCTGGCAGCTCGATTTCACGCCGGATCAGAAATACCTCGTGAGCACCAACGGCAATTCCAACGACATCACCGTGATCGACGTGGCCGCTGAAAAGGCGATCCGGTCGGTGGAGGTGGGACAGGCGCCCTGGGGCGTGGCGATCATCGACTGAAGACCATTGAGTGATAAAAAGGGAGACTGACAATGAAACGACTGGTAACGGCCTTTTGCCTGGCCTTTGTGGGGGCCCCCGTGGCCGCGGCACCGCTGTGCGATGATTTCGGCTTTGCCGGGCTGCTGGCCAAGTGCAACCGGGGCGAGACGATTGAGCTGACGCTCGCGTCTGGGCAGCCTCTGGGCGAGGATCAGACGCTGGAATCCGGGGCCTATTATACACTGGAAATCACCGCCGACGGGTCGGCGGAACTGGCGGTGTCCGGCCCCGATTTCTTTCGCGCGATCTGGATGAACGAGATCGTGATCAACAGCATCGAGATCCGGCCGATGGCGGTGGATTCCATCGAGTTCGACAAGGCGGGCACGGTTGAGATGTCGTTCGTCGCGATCAAGCCGGGCCGCCATGTGCTGCGCATCCCCGGCTCGACCGGCGAGAGCCAGCAAGTCACATTCAGCATTCAGTAACCAGGAGGACTTCCCATGAGAGTTTTGATGACGCTTGCCCTGTCCGGGCTCTTGGCCATGCCGGCGTTTGCCGACCACGAACACGACCATGCAGATGCCGAGACCATCACCAAGATCGAGGCGATGCTGGCTGATATGGAATGCCAGATGGACCCGGATGATATCGAGAAAAGCGACGATGGCTACGAGCTTGACGATGTGATTTGCAAGGGTGGGTCGCAGTTCGACATCGACCTGGATAACGATCTGAACGTGGTCGGGAAACGCGAGGAGTAAGCCGAGTGACGGATCGTGCCGGTCAACGCAGTGCGGGCGGCACGGTGTCCCGGCGGATGCTGCTGGCCGCGCCGATGGTTCTGGCGTGGCCGGTCTTTGCCGACGATCTGCCGGTGATCCGGGCTGCCGTGCTGAAGGTCGGCACGGTTAACTGGGAATTGCAGACCATCCTGCGCGAGGGGCTGGACCGCGAGCACGGGTTCCGGCTGGAGGTGCAGCCTTATGCCGATACCGCCGCCACGCATCTGGCGGTGCAGGGCGGGGCGGCTGATCTGGCGGTCGCAGACATGATCTGGCTGGCGCGGCAGCGGGCGGCGGGGCGCGATTACGTCTTTATCCCCTATTCGCGCGCGGTGGGCGGCGTGGTGGTGCCCGAGGACAGCACCGCGCAGACATTGGCCGATCTGCGCGGCGGCAAGATCGGGATTGCGGGCGGGCCGCTGGATAAATCATGGCTGATCCTGCGCGCCTATGCGCGGGCGGAGCACGGCATGGATCTGGAGGCCGAGACCGAACAGGTTTTTGGCGCGCCGCCGTTGATCTACAAATCCGCGCTGCGGGCGGATTATGCGGGGGCGATCAACTACTGGCATTTCCTGGCGCGGATGAAGGCGGAGGGGATGCGGGAACTGATTTCGGTGGGCACGGCGGCAGAGGCGCTGGGCCTTGATCCGGCGACGCCGCTTTTGGGCTATTACATGCGCGAGGCGTTCATGGCCGAGCATCCCGGGCTGGCGCAGGCGTTCTATGACGCGAGCCGCGCGGCCAAGGATGTTCTGGGCCGGTCGGAGGCGGCATGGCAGGCGCTGCGCCCGCTGATCGCGCCGCAATCGGAGGCGCAATTTGCGCAGTTGCGGGCCGATTGGCTGGCCGGGGTGCCGCCGCGCGGGCCGGTTGATCCTGCGGGCGCGCAGGCGATGTTCGCGCTGATGCATGAGTTGGGCGGGCGCGATCTGGTGGGCGATGCGGCGCGGCTGCCGCCGGGCCTGTTTGCAGAGATCGAATGAGCGAGACCGCGCAGAGCCGCGCGGTGCCTGCCTTGTCGCTGGCGGTGCTGCTGGGGGTCTGGGCGGTGGCCGCGCTGCTGACGCGCGATCCGCAGCTTTTGCCCGCGCCGTGGCAATTGGCGGTGCCGTTCTGGGGCGAGTTGCGGTCGGGCGATCTGCTCTATCATCTCGGCATGACGCTGTGGCGGGTGGCCTGCGCCTTTGTGCTGGCGATGTCGATCGGCGTGGCGCTCGGGCTGGTGATGGGACGCTCGGAGAGGCTCGATCGCTGGCTCGATCCGTGGCTGGTGGTGTTCCTGAACCTGCCCGCGCTGGTGCTGATCGTGCTGTGTTATCTTTGGATCGGGCTGACCGAGGTGGCGGCGATTCTGGCCGTGAGCCTGAACAAGATCCCCAATGTGGCGATTGTGCTGCGCGAGGGCGCGCGGGCGCTGAGCCCCGATCTCGATGCGATGGCGCGGGTCTATGCGATGCCGCGGGGCGCGCGGCTGCGCCATGTGGTGCTGCCGCAGCTGGCGCCGTTCATCGCGGGGGCGGCGCGGTCGGGTGTGGCGCTGATCTGGAAGATCGTGCTGGTGGTGGAATTCTTGGGCCGGTCCTCGGGCGTCGGGTTTCAGATCCACATGCATTTTCAGCTCTTCGATGTGGGGATGGTGCTGGTCTATGCGCTGTCGTTCATCGCGGTGATGCTGGCGGTGGAATGGGGCCTGTTGCAACCCTGGGAGCGGCGCGTGCGGCGCTGGCGGGCGGCATGATTGAGGTCGGGATCACGGACAAGCGGTTCGGCGCGGTGCAGGTGCTGGGGCAGGTGACGTTCACGGTTGCACCCGGTGAGGTGTTGGCGATCCTCGGGCCGTCGGGGGTGGGGAAATCGACCTTGCTGCGGATCGTGGCGGGGGTGGATGAGGACTTCACCGGCCATGTAAGCGGCCCTGCGCGCCGCGCGATGGTGTTTCAGGACCCCACATTGCTGCCGTGGCGGTCGGCGCTGGATAATCTGCGGATCGTGCATCCGGGGCTGGGCGCGGACGAGGCGCGGGCGATACTGGACAAGGTCGGGCTGGGCGACCGGGGCGCGGCGTTTCCGGGGCAGTTGTCGCTGGGGCAACAGCGCCGGTTGAGCCTTGCGCGGGCTTTTGCCGGGCGACCGGAACTGCTGATCATGGATGAGCCGTTCGTGTCGCTGGATGCCGCCACCGGAGAGGAGATGCTGGCGCTGACCGAGCGGCTGATCGCCGAGACGCGGCCTGCGACCCTGCTTGTCACCCATGCCCGCGCCGAGGCCGAGCGGCTGGCGAGCCGGATCATGCATCTGGCGGGGCAACCGGCGGCGTTGCGTGACGGGGCCGGGCCGTGAGGCGCGCGCGGGCTTGTTGCCGCGCGCCGGACGGGGCAGGGTGCGACGGAGCAGGAGAGGGACGGCATGGCAGAGCTTGAGGTGCGCGATCTGAGTTTTCGCTATGGCGCTAAACAGGCGCTGGACAAGGTGTCCTTTGCCCTGCCTGAGGCGACGTTCTGCGCGCTGCTGGGCCCTAACGGCGCGGGCAAGTCGACGCTGGTCTCGCTGTTGACGCGGCTCTTGGTGTCGTCCGAGGGGCAGGTGGTGGTGGCGGGCCACGACATGGCGCGCGCGCCGCGCCGGGCGCTGGCGCATCTGGGCGTGGTGTTTCAGCAGCCGACGCTCGATCTGAACCTGACGGTGCGGCAGAACATGCGCTATTTCGCGGCGCTGCACGGGCTGCCGCGCAAGGGGCTCGATGGGCGGATTGACGCCGCGCTTGAGCGGTTGGGCATGGCGGAGCGGGCCGGCGAAAAGGCGGCGGATCTCAATGGCGGGCACAGGCGGCGGATGGAACTGGCGCGGGCGCTGTTGCATCGGCCCCGTGTGCTGTTGCTGGATGAGCCGACCGTGGGCCTCGATGCCGCCGCGCGGGCGGCGATCGTGGGGCATGTGCATGATCTGGCGCGTGACGGGCTGTGCGTGCTTTGGACGACGCATCTGACGGACGAGGTGCGCGACGGCGATCACCTGCTGGTTTTGCATCGGGGCCGTATCCTGGCGGATGGTGTGACCCGGCACATCCGCGGAGAGATGCCGCTGTCGGATTGGTTCCTGAGCCGGACGGAGGTGGTGGCATGAGCGGGCTATGGGGCGTCGCGCGGGCGATCATGGGCCGCGAGTTCCTGCGCTTCGTGCATCAGCGCGAGCGGTTTCTGGCGGCGTTGGTGCGGCCCCTCGTGTGGCTGCTGGTCTTTGCGGCGGGGTTTCGCGCGGCGCTTGGCCTGTCGATCATCCCGCCCTATCAGACCTATATCACCTATGAGACCTATATCGTGCCGGGGCTGTGCGCGATGGTGCTGCTCTTCAACGGCATGCAAAGCTCGCTCAGCCTTGTTTATGACCGCGAGATGGGGTCGATGCGGCTGTTGCTGACGAGCCCCTATCCGCGCGGCTGGCTGCTGTTTTGTCGGCTGTTCGGGGCGACGCTGATCTCGGTGTTGCAGGTCTATGCGTTCCTCGGGATCGCGGCGTTGTTTGACATCACCATGCCTGTCTGGGGCTATGTGGCGGTGCTGCCGGGGCTTATTCTGGGGGGACTGATGCTGGGTGCGCTGGGGCTGGTGTTGTCGAGTTTCATCAAGCAGTTGGAGAATTTCGCAGGGGTGATGAATTTCGTGATCTTCCCGATGTTTTTCCTGTCCTCGGCGCTGTATCCCTTGTGGAAGATGCGCGAAAGCTCGGAGCTTTTGCACGATATCTGCGCGTTCAACCCGTTCACCCATGTGGTCGAATTGATCCGCTTCCTGCTGTACCTGCAGATGAACTGGCAGGCGCTCGCGTGGGTGGTGGGATCGACCGTTGTGCTGGGGGCGGTGGCGCTCTGGGCCTATGACCCGTCGCGTGCGCTGATGAAGCGCAAGGGGTGAGCGGTTCAGGACAGGCGGCTGCAGTGCCAGCGGCGGATACGCAGATCGGGGTGGTTTTCCATCCAGCGGGCAAGTTCGGGCTGCGCCATGCGCAGGCAGGCGGCGGGGGTCATGTCGCCGAGGATCAGCCTGTGGTCTTCGCATTGCGCCGGGGCGGCGGCCATGCAGGTGACAAAGAGCAATTGGATCATGCGGCGTCCTTTCTCGCTTGCGTCCATCCTCCCTGGGATCAGTCTAGCGCGGCGGGCCGTGATTGCACGCCCCGAGAGGTGGTTCGGCGCAAATCTGTTGCTTTTGCGCGCCGCAGGCCGGATTTTCCGGCATGAGGAGGAGCTGCGCGTGCGTCTGAGACAGACCGAATCGCTCAAGGCGAAACTGGGGATCGGCGCGGCGCTCTTGGGCGGTGTCACGCTGGTGCTGGCGGCGATCCTCTATCTGGGGATGACGCGGGTTGCGGACCGGCTGGAGGCGGCGCTGGCCACCGAGACGCGGATGGCGCGGTATTCGACACTGTCGCGCGAGGCGTCGACCTTCATCGTCATTGCGACCGAGACGGTACAGACCGAACGCCCGCCCGAGGTGCGCGCCGAGCGGCTGGAGCCGGTGTCGAAGGCGATTGCGCGGACGTTCACGCTGTTGCGGTCGGATCTGGAAAAGGCGGTGGAGGAGGCGCGTGCGTTGGGCCTTGATGCGCAATCGCGGCAGGCGACGCAATCGCTGGGCCTCGCGCGGATGGAGGCGCTGTTGCAGAACACGTTGCAGGCGCTGCGCAGTCCCGAGCGCGACCGCGACCGGCTGCGCGCCTATATCGACAGTTTCGCGAGCGGGTTCGATCCGCTGCTCAATCAGGCGGTCAATACCGAGATCATCCTGCGCAACGAGGTGCTGGCCGGAATCGAGCGCCTGCGCGCGCGGCTGAGCCGGATCGCGATTGTCACCGGTATCGTGAGCCTTGTGCTGGTGGCCGGGTTCTACCTGTTGCTGATCCGCCCGCAATTTCGCCGTCTCGACCGGCTGCGCAGGGCTGCGCGCGAGATCGGGCAGGAGAATTTCGCGGTCGCGCTGCCGGAAGGCGGGCGCGATGAGATCGGGCTGCTTTATGCCGAGACGGATCGCATGGCGCGGGCACTCTCGGAGCGGCGGGACGCGGTGCAGGCGGAGTGGGACCGGCTGAACGAGACCATCGCGCAGCGCACCGAGGAATTGCGCGCGGCCAACACGCGGCTGGAGGAGATCGACGACAATCGCCGCCGGTTCTTTGCCGATATCAGCCATGAGTTGCGCACACCGCTGACCGTGATCCTGATGGAGGCGCAGATCGGGCGGCAGGGCGGTGAGGGTGCGTCAGACGCCTTTGCCACGATCGAGACGCGGGCCGCGCGGCTCAACCGGCGGATCGACGATCTGTTGCGCGTGGCGCGGTCGGAGAACGGGCAATTGGCGCTTGATCCTGTCGCGGTGCCGCTGGAGCGGATTGCGGCGGAGGTGGTGGAGGAGGTGCAGGCGGAAATCGACACCGCCGGGCTGAGCCTTGAGGTTGCGGAGATACCGGCGGTGACTGTCATCTGCGATCCCAACTGGGCGCGGCAGGTGATTGTCGGGCTGGTGCGCAACGCGATCAGCCATGCCCGCGAGGGCGGTGCGCTGCGGCTTTCGGCGGAGGTGGATACGCAGGGTGCGGGTCTCACGCTGACGGATAATGGCCCCGGCATCGCGCCCGAGGCACAGGCGCTTGTGTTCGAGCGGTTCGAGCAGGCGGGGCGCGGGCGCGGGCAGGGATTTGGCATAGGTCTGGCGCTTGCGAAATGGGTGGTCGAGGCGCAGGGCGGGCAGATCGCGTTGCTCAGCCCGGTGCCCCGCGAGGCGGCCATCGGCGACGCACCCGGTACCAAGATATCGGTTCGCCTGCCGCGCGGATCGGGTTAGGCTCTGGCCTCATGAGCAAACAGTTGTTGATCGTCGAGGATGACCCGGAAATCACCTCGGCCCTGATGCGGGGCCTGGCGCTGCACGGTTATGAGGCCGAGGCCGAGAACCGCGCGGGCCGGGCCTTGGCACGGCTGGAGCGCGGGCGGTTTTCCTGTGCCATCGTGGATGTGATGCTGGGCACCGACAGCGGGCTTTCGCTGGTGCGCGAGGCGCGGGAGAGGGGCCTGACACTGCCGATCCTGATGCTGTCGGCGCTGTCGGATGTGGAGGACCGCGCGGCGGGGCTGGAGGCGGGGGCGGATGATTATGTGGTCAAGCCGTTTTCGTTTGACGAATTGGTGGCGCGGCTGCGGGTGCAGGAAGCGCGCGCCGATCACCGGCAGGTCGCGGCGGCGACGCTCTGCCCGCGCGAGCGGGTGCTGCGCCGGGGCGGTGATGCGGTGACGCTGACCGAGCGGGAATATGCGCTTTTGGCGCTGCTTATCGAGCATGGCGGAATGGCACAGCCGCGCCACGCGATCTTTGACGCGCTTTGGGCGGCCGAGGGATCGGCCAGCGAAAACGTGGTGGATGTCTATATCGGTTATCTGCGCCGCAAGCTGGCCGAGGGCGATTTCGGGTTCGAGATCAAGACGATACGCAGCAAAGGGTTTTGCCTGGATGGGGTTGCGCCGCGCCTGAAGACCCCTTGATGCAGACCAAAGTCTGCATATCTCTTATAAAATAAGAGTCGCCCGAGTACGAGTGATCTGGCAGTCTTGAGCTGTCAAAACGACACATAAATGAGGAGGACCCTTGTCATGGCATGGACCAAACCCACGCTCCGCGAAATCGAGTGCGGCATGGAAATCAACATGTACGGCCCGGAATTCGAAGACGACCGCGAAGTACTGTTCTGATCCAGGGCGCGCGGAATGACGATGAGTTTCCGCGCGCGCATACTTGGGGCGGCTGCCGGTGGCGGCCTGCCGCAATGGAATTGCGGCTGTCCCAACTGTAACCTCGCGCGAGCGGGGGACATCCCCGCTCAGACGCAGTCGTCACTGGCCGTGACGGCAGATGGTGCGACCTGGGCAATTCTCAATGCCTCTCCTGATATTCGAGAGCAGCTTGCGTGTGCCCCGTCTCTCCATCCTAGTGGGCTGCGCGAGCTGCCTCTTGCGTCCGTGCTTGTGACCAATGGTGACATTGATCATGTGGCGGGGCTGTTGACGCTGCGCGAGATGCAGGCGTTCACACTGTTTGCGACGCCGGGCATTCACGAGGTGCTGGACGCCAATCCGATTTTCGATGCGCTGAACCGTTCGGTCGTGGACCGGGCGGCGATTGCGCTGGACACACCCTTTGAACTGGTGCCGGGGCTGGAGGCGACGCTGTTTGCCGTGCCGGGCAAGGTGCCGCTCTATATGGAGGCGGGCGATGTGCAGACAGATCTGGTCGGTGAGCAGACCGTGGGGGTTGAGTTGCGTTCGGGTGATACCCGGGTCTATTACATTCCCGGCTGCGCGATGCTGAGCGACAGGCTGGCCGAGCGGCTGGTGGGGGCGGATGCGGTGTTTTTCGACGGCACGCTGTGGCGCGACGATGAGATGCGGCGCGCGGGCCTGGGCGAGAAGACCGGCAAGCGCATGGGCCATATGTCGATGAGCGGGGCGGATGGCTCGATCGCTGCTTTTGCCGGGCTTACCATCGGGCAGAAGGTCTTTGTGCATATGAACAACACCAACCCTGTCCTGCGCCCCGACTCGGATGAGCGCGAGGAGGCTGAGGCGGCGGGATGGATCATCGGTCAGGATGGAATGGAGATCACGGCATGACCCCGTCGAAAGAGGAGTTCGAAGCCCGGCTGCGGCAGATCGGGGCGGAGCGGTATCACGACCGGCACCCGTTTCACGGGCTGCTGCACGGTGGGGATTGCACCCCCGATCAGGTGCGCGCCTGGGTGATCAACCGGTATTATTATCAGCATTCGATCCCGATGAAGGATGCGGCCTTCATGAGCCGGGTCGAGGACCCGGATTTGCGCCGGATCTGGCGGTCGCGGATCGAGGATCACGACGGCACCGACACCAATGAGGGCGGCATTCGGCGCTGGCTGCGGCTGGCCGAGGCGGTGGGGCTCGATCCCGATTACGTGGCCTCTTGCGAGGGGGTGCTGCCTGCCACGCGCTTTGCCGTGGATGCCTATGTGCGGTTCGTGCGCGACAAGACGCTGCTGGAGGCGGTCGCGGCCTCGCTGACCGAGTTGTTTGCGCCCAAGATCCACGCGCAGCGCATTGAGGGGCTGTTGCAGAATTACGAGTTCGCGGATGACAGTTCGCTGTCCTATTTCCGCAACCGTCTGAAGGAGGCCCCGAAGGACGTGGCCTTCGGCCTGCAATGGGTGCTGGATCATGCCGATACCGCCGAGAAACAGGATGCCGCCGCCGCCGCACTGATCTTCAAGACCGATGTGCTGTGGTCGCAGCTGGATGCGCTTTACGGGGCCTATGTGGACCCCGCCCGCATTCCACCCGGCGCGTGGCAGCCCGGGGAAGGCCTGATGATGCAGAGGGCGTCATGATGAAACCTGCCGATATCCCAACCCTGCCGCGTGGTGTGAGGCTGCATTTCGACCGCGTCCGCGAGACCTGGGTGTTGCTGGCCCCCGAGCGCGCCGTGACGCTCGACATGGTGGGGCATGCGATATTGTCCGAGGTCGACGGGCGGCGCAGTTTCGGGGAAATCACGCAGATGCTGGCCGCGAAATACGATGCACCGCCCGAGCAGATTGCCGAGGATAGCGCCGGGTTTCTGTCGGCCTTGCGCGACCGGCGGTTTCTGGACGTGACGGCATGACCAAGGTGAATCCGCCCATCGCCATGCTGGCCGAGCTGACGCATCGCTGTCCGCTCTCGTGCCCCTATTGTTCGAACCCGCTGGAACTGGCCCGGCAGGAGAGCGAGGTTGATACCGCGACCTGGGTGGATGTGTTCCGGCAGGCGGCTGATCTGGGGGTGTTGCAACTGCACCTGTCGGGGGGCGAGCCGGCGTCGCGTCGCGATCTGACTGAATTGGTTGCGGGGGCGCGCGAGGCGGGGCTTTATACCAATCTCATCACATCGGGCATTGGCCTGACCGAGAGGCGGCTGCGCGAGTTGGACGAGGCGGGGCTGGATCATGTGCAGCTGTCGCTACAGGGCACCGACCCGGCCATGGCTGACGAGATCGGCGGCTATCGCGGTGGTTTTGCCCGCAAGATGCAGGTGGCCGAGTGGATCGGCGAGATCGGCTTTCCGCTGACGCTGAACGCGGTGCTGCACCGGCGCAACCTGCACCAGTTGCCGCGCGCCATCGAGATGGCCGGGGAAATGGGCGCGCGCCGGATCGAGGTGGCGACGGTGCAATTCCACGGCTGGGCGCTGGAAAACCGCGACGCGCTGATGCCAACGCGCGAGCAGGCGCGCGAGGCGACACGGCTGGTGGCCGAGGCGCGGGCGCGTCTCAAGGGGCGGTTGGTGATCGACTATGTGCCCGCCGATTATCACGAAGACCTGCCCAAGCGTTGCATGGGCGGCTGGGGCAGCAGCGGTCTGAACATCACGCCTGACGGGCAGGTTCTGCCCTGTCACGCGGCGCAGAGCATTCCGCATCTGAGCTTTGACCGGGTAACCGAGCGGCCCCTGCGGGAGATCTGGTACGAGGGCGCGGCGTTCAACGCCTATCGCGGCACCGACTGGATGCAGGAGCCGTGCAAGAGTTGCGAGCGCAAGGAAATCGACTTTGGCGGCTGCCGCTGTCAGGCGATGGCGATCCTCGGTGATCCGAATGCGACCGATCCGGTCTGCGTGAAATCGCCCCATCACGGCGTCTTGCAGGCCAGTGCCGATGCCCATGCCACGCGCGATGACGCGGCGTTGGTTTACCGGACCATGCCGCAGAAAACGAGCGTCTGAGCCGAGGTCATTCCGCGCGCGGCGCCAGCACCGTCACGCCGACCGAGGCGGCGCGTGCCAGATCCGGGTCGAGCGACATCGGGATATATTCGCCGCGCCGCCAAAGCTGGGCCAGATCGTCGTAATGGCGGCTGAGGAAATGGCCCGACTGGCCGGTCGCGATGATGAACACGCTGCTGTCGGGATCGGCGAAATCATAGACCCCGCGAAAGCCCGCGCCGTGCACGTTCTGGAACGGGTCCGGCCCCTCGCCGCCGCGTGTGCGCCCGCGCAGGAGCGTGTTGTCGCCGCCCGATGTGGATTGCCGGATGTTGACGAAATAGCGCAAGAGCGGCACCTCGCCCAGCACCTGATGGTCATGCGTCGCCTGATGCGCGTCGCCCCATCGCAGGCTTTCGAGCGAGGTGCCGTAGCGTTCCTCGATCCAGATCAGCGCATCGTCGAGCGCCATGCGCGAGACGTCCGAGCAGGTTTCCTGCGCCGCCGATTGCTTGACATCGCACCAGGCCGAGGCCCCGTCGACATCGCGAAAGACGCGCTCGATGAAGACCGGGTCAGGGTGGTCGAACTCGCGCGAGAGCGGCCCGAGATCGTCGCGGATGAGCCGGTCCATCAGCGCCCGCATCCAGGCGGCATAGATCAACGGTTCGGGCAGATGCTCGTTCATCTCGCCGTTCCAGTCGGCGAGCATGGTGAGCGCGCGCTCGCGCAGGCGTTCGGGGGTGCCTTCGGGCGCGGCCTCGCCGGTGAACCACAGATCGGCCCCGATCAGCGGCAGGATCGAGCGGGCGGTAAAGCTGACGGTATCGAGCTGCGCCTCGATGAAGCTGTCGCGGGTATGCACCGCGCGGCCCTGCATCAGGCGGCGCCAGCGATGCACCCGCTGCGTGTCGCCCCAGAGGTAGCTGACATGCATCGGAAACGGGCGATCCACCACCTTGTTGTTGGTATTGCCGAGGATGCCGCCCTTGGGGGCCACGAATTCAGGGTTTGCGGCGAAGGGCAGCATGCCCTGCCAGCGGTTTTCCGGCAGCCAGCCGCGCGAGGGCATGCGCCCCTCGCTCTCGTGCCGGGCGCTGCGGCGGGGCATGGCACCGATCAGGCGCAGGGCGATGGTATCCTGTCCCACGAGCGTGAGGTTCTGCGACGGCGCGATGTAGAGGCGGCTGAGGTCAATTGCCTGTTGCACGGTCTGCGCCCGCATCAGCCCCATGGCCGAGGTCATCGTCGTGTCTTCGCCGCTGAGCGCGGTCCAGGCGACCGAGGCGACATGGCCGGGCGGTGTCACCTCTGAAAGGTTGTAGTGGCTGCCGGGCAGGACCGGGCCGTTATCGGTCCAGCGCAGGGTGAGGGTGACCGGATCGGCATCCTTGATCTCGATGATCGAGCGGCTGGTGCGAAAGCTCTTCCAGCCGTCGGGCGTGCGGTATTCGTTGGTGTTGTCGGGGTTCAGTTCCTCGATGAACACGTCCTGATCGTCGAGATAGGACGAGGTCACCCCCCAGCCCAGCCGCGCACTGCGCCCCGTCAGGATCACCGGGATGCCGGGGATGGTGCCGCCGATCACGCCGCCCGATTGCAATTCCAGCCGGGCCAGATACCAGATGTTCGGGGCCGAAAAGCCCAAGTGCGGATCATTGGCCAGCAGCGTGCCGCCCGCCGCCGAGCGCGAGGGGGCGGCGGCAAAGGCATTGGAGGCCCCGGCAAAGGCGCGCCGTTTGAAGGGCGAGAGCGGATCGCCGGTCAGGTCTGGCTCTGCTTGCGCATGGCGAAATTCCGCACCCGGAAAGAGGCTGGCATATTCCGGCAGTGCGGCGATGCCGCTGCCCGGCGCGAGCGGCATGATATCGTCGAGCCGGGCGGGATCGTCGAGCGCGAGCGAGGCGCGGGCGAAGGTCACCTCGTTGTCGAGATGGCCTGAGAGCTGCACCGCCATCAGCTTGATCAGCGCGATCGAATCGGCGGGCTGCCAGGGCGCGATCGGGGCGTTGAAGAGGAACTGCTCGGGCGCGCCGCGCCCCAGCGCGTCCTGATTGATCTCGGTGATCCGCGCGTTGACGCCATCGGAATAGGCCTTGAGCGCCGCCAGCGTCTGCGCATCCTGTGCCGCCACCGATTGCCGCGCGAGATTGTAGAGGTCGAAGCGGCGCAGCGTGCTGTCGATCTTGACGGTGCGGGTGCCGAACACCTCCGACAGACGCCCCTGCACGGTGCGGCGCATGGTCATCATCTGCCACAGCCGGTCCTGCGCATGGGCATAGCCGAGGCCGAAAAACACATCGGTGTCCTTGGTGCCGAAAACATGCGGCACATTGGCGTTGTCGCGCACGATTTCGAGCGGCGCATCCAGCCCGCGCACGGTGAGGCGCTTGTCATACTCGGGCAGCGAGCGTGAGAGCAGCATATAGGCCACCAGCACCGCCACCAGCGCCAGCACCACCACCGCGCCCGCCACGCGCAAAAGCCATTTGATCATCACCGCCACAGGGGTCGCCTCATCCGGGTTTCTGCTTGCATCTCCTGCGGGGATAGTCAGAAATCCCCCCTGAGACAATGGCAACACGCGACAGGAGGAGAGAAGAATGGCAAAGCTGGCATTTCTGGGATTGGGCGTCATGGGCTATCCGATGGCGGGACATCTGCAGGCGGCGGGCCATGATGTCTGCGTCTACAACCGCACCGCGTCGAAGGCCGAAAAATGGGCAGCGCAGCATGGCGGGCGCCACGCGCCAAGCCCGCGCGAGGCCGCAGAGGGGGCCGAGTTCGTGTTGGCCTGCGTCGGCAATGACGACGATCTGCGCAGCGTCTGCCTGGGCGGGGACGGGGCCTTTGCGGGCATGGATGATGGCGCGATCTTTGTCGATCACACCACCGTCTCGTCCAAGGTCACGGCAGAGCTTTATGCCGGCGCGCGCGCGGCTGGGCAGCAATTCGTCGACGCGCCCGTGTCGGGCGGTCAGGCGGGGGCCGAGAATGGCCAGCTGTCGATCATGTGCGGCGGCGATCAGGCCGCCTATGACGCCGCCGAGCCGATCATGAACACCTATGCCAAGCTCTGCCGCCGGATCGGCGAGAGCGGGGCCGGTCAGATGACCAAGATGTGCAACCAGATTGCCATCGCGGGGCTGGTGCAGGGCCTCAGCGAGGCGCTGCATTTCGCCGAGAAGGCGGGGCTTGACGGGCGCGCGGTGGTCGAGGTGATCAGCCAGGGCGCCGCCGGGTCGTGGCAGATGAACAATCGCTACGAGACCATGCTGGACGACAAATGGGAGCATGGTTTCGCCGTCGACTGGATGCGCAAGGATCTGGGCATTTGCCTCTCGACCGCCGACGAGACCGGGGCGAGCCTGCCGGTCACGGCTCTGGTCGATCAGTTCTACAAGGACGTGCAGGCCATGGGCGGCGGGCGTTGGGATACCTCCAGCCTCTTCGCGCGGCTGCGCAAGCTGGGCTGATAAACTTTCGTCAGGCGATCTTGCGGTCGCCTGACAGCCATTTGCGGGTGTCGATCACGTCGAAGACCAGCGAGACCACATCGACCGCCAGCAGGATCAGCAGGTAGATGCGATAGGCGGGCGCGATGTCCTGCGACAGCAGCCAGAGCACCAGCCCAAGCATCGGTGTCCAGATCAGCACATGCGGCAGTGCCATCAGCTTGGAAAAGCCGCGCTCGGCCAGCATGATCACGCCGTTGCAGAGCATCGCCCCCACCGCCATCGCCGCGAGCCACAGGCCCCACGGCTCTGACAGGAACGCGAGCGACGCGGCATTCACCGGGACGAGGATGACTGACACCCAGGCCTGCACCCAGAGCGGCAGGCGGCGGTAGCTGTGCCAGATCTCGGAAATCATGACGCGCCCCTCCTGTTTCTTTATGGCAAAAATACTCAAAAAACCCGGCTGACGCCAGCGGTCACGCCGTGCGGGGGCGCATCACCAGCCAGATGAGCGCGGCCCCCGCCAGCATCAGGAACGGGGCCATGGCGAGGTTGACGGCGGTCCAGCCCGCCTGTGCTGAGCTGCCCGAGCAGTTCATCAGCCCGCCCGAGGCGAGCGAGGCGAAGGTCACCCCGCCGAAGACTAGCAGGTCGTTGAGCCCCTGCATGCGCCCGCGCTCATGCGGGGCATGCGCGCCCGCCAGCATCGTGGTCGCGCCGATAAAGCCGAAATTCCAGCCCAGACCGAGGAGGATCAGCGCCACGAAGAAATGCTCCAGCTCCACCCCCGAGAGCGCCACCGCGCCCGCACCGGCAAGGATGATCAGCCCGGTGGCGACGATCTTTTCCACCCCGAAGCGCACGATCAGGTGGCCAGTGAAAAACGAGGGGATATACATTGCCAGCACATGCGCGGTGACCACGTCCGCCGCGTTGCCCTCGTCAAAGCCGCAGCCGACCACGGCGAGCGGCGTCGAGGTCATCACCAGGTTCATCAGCGCGTAGGAGACCATGGCGCAGATCACCGCCACCGCGATGCGCGGGGTCTTCAGCAGTTCCATGCGCGAGCGCCCGCGCGGCGCGTCCTCCGACGGGATCGGGGGCTTGGGGATGTCGAGGAGCAGGAACAGCAGCGCGCCCACAAGGTTGAGCGCGATCACCGCCAGATAGGTGCCGAAGAACGGGATCACCATCGCCTGCGACGTGAGCTTGACCAGTTGCGGGCCGATGATGGCACTCAGCAGGCCCCCGGCCATGACGTAGGAAATCGCCTTGGGGCGGAAGGTGTCGCTGGCGGTGTCGGCGGCGGCGAAACGGTAAAAGCCCTGCGCCGACATGTAGGTGCCGGTGATGAAGCTGCCCGCCAGGAAGATCGGGAAGGAGGCCACGTAGAGGCCATAGGCCCCGACAAGACCGCCAATCGCCCCCGCAAGCGCCCCGATCATGAAGCCCGCACGACGGCCAAAGCGTTGCATCATGTGCGACACCGGCGTGGCCGAGAGCATCGAGCCCAGCACGATCAGCGAAATCGGCAGCGTGGCGAAACAGACATTCGAGGCCAGCGATTGTCCGGCGAGCCCGCCCACCACGAAGATCATCGGCATCTGCGCGCCGAGGATCGCCTGCGCCGCCACTAGAACGGCCACGTTGCGCTTGGCGCGACTGTCGTCGATATGCAGGGCGGTGTCGGTCATGGCCAGCTTGCTAGACCCGGGCGCGGGCGGGTGCAAGCGCGATTGCGTCCGCACCCCTTGGGTTTTGCCGCAAGCGGCCTATGATCGCGGGCATGACAGGACGCATCATCGAAACCCATGACGACGTCGCCGAAGGGGCTGCGCATCTGGCCGCCGTCTGCCCGCGCATGGCGCAGGCCTATGCGCAGACCGGCGCGCTGCCCCTGCGGCGCAGCGAGGACGGGTTTACCCGGCTTTTGAGTGCCATCGTCAGCCAGCAGGTGAGCGTGGCCTCGGCGAATGCGATCTGGGGCCGGGTCGAGGCGGCGGGCTATGCCGATCCGCAGACGATTCGCGCGGTCAGCGACGACGACCTGCGCGCCGTGGGCCTGAGCCGTCAGAAGGCGCGCTATGCAAAGGCGCTGGCCGAGGCCGAGATCGACTATGCCGCGTTGCGCGATGCGCCGGATGACGAGGTGATCGCCACACTGACGGAAGTTTCGGGCATCGGTGTGTGGACCGCGGAAATTTACGCGATGTTCAGCCTCGGGCGGGCGGATGTGTTCGCGCCGGGCGATCTGGCGTTGCAGGAGGCGGCGCGCATTCTCTACGATCTGCCGGAGCGGCCCAAGCCGCGCGCCTTTCGCGAGATGTCACTTGCGTGGTCGCCGTGGCGGTCGGTTGCGGCGCGGCTGCTCTGGGCCTATTACCGGGTGGCCAAGGACAGGGAAGGGATCAGATGACACGGGTATTGAAGGCGGACCGCAGGGAGCCCGTGTCGGGCGAGACCCGGTCAGCGGTGGTGTTTCTGCACGGCTACGGGGCCAATGGCGCGGATTTGCTGGGGCTGGCGGACCCGTTGGGCGAGCATCTGCCCGATACGCTCTTCGTGGCACCCGATGCGCCTGAGAGCATTCCCGGCATGCCGATGGGCCTGCAATGGTTTCCGATCCCGTGGATCGACAATTCCAGCGAGGAAGAGGCCGAGCGCGGATTGATGGCGGCGGCGCAGGATCTCGATGCGTTTCTCGATGCGCTGATGGTGGATGAGGACCTGCTGCCTGAACAGGTGGTGCTGTTCGGCTTTTCGCAGGGCACGATGATGGCGTTGCATGTGGCCCCGCGCCGCGAGGATCCGGTGGCGGGGATCGTGGCGTTTTCCGGTCGGTTGCTGTCGCCGGACCTCTTGGCCGACGAGACCCGCAGCCGCCCGCCGGTTCTGCTGGTGCATGGCGATGCCGATGACGTGGTGCCGGTGCAATCGCTGCCCGAGGCCGCCGAGGCCTTGCAGGAGGCGGGCTGGAAGGACGTCTATGCCCATATCATGAAGGGCACCGCGCATGGCATCGCGCCCGACGGGTTGTCGGTGGCGCTCGCGTTCATGCGCGACAAGCTGGGCCTCTGAGGGCGGGGCCGCAAAATGCCCCGGCCGTGCCATATTGCGATCACGCGCGCGGGCTAGGCGCGGGGGATGGAGCAGACATCGGCACATAGCGGCCTGCCGCATCGCGCGCTCTGGCTGGGTGCGCTCTATGTCGCGGAGATGGCGGTGCTGGTCGCCGCCTTTCAAGTGTTCAGCGATATCGAGTGCCGCGCCACGGCAGTCGAGACCGCCTGTCGCGGGTTGCGCTGGGTCGCGCTTTGGGTGGTCTGTGCGGCCTCGCTTCTGGGGGTGTATCTCTGGGCGCGGCCCGAGGCGCGGGCAGGCTTTGCGCGGGTCACCGGCACGGCCCCGGGTGGCCGGGGTTGGGCGCTGCTGCACGGGGTTGGGCTGGCCGTGACATTCGCGCCGCTTGTCATCGTGCCTGCGGGCGGGATGAACGCCAGTTTTCACCTCGTCTTGCCGGTGCTCTGCGCGGGGGCGGCAATGGCGGCGGCGGGCGGGCTGTTCTGGCTGGCGCGGCCCGGGGCATGGTCCGGGTGGCTGTCCGGGCGGGCCGCGTCGGTGCTGGCGATCTGCGGGGTTGCGGCGGCGATTCCGGGCATTGTGGTGCTGGCCGGGCCGCTCTGGACGGTGCAGGCGCTGACCGATGTGACCTTTATCGCGGTCTACCTGATGCTGCGGCTGTTCTCGGATGTGGTGGTGGTCAATCCAGAGGCCTATATCATCGGCACGCAGGAGTTTCGCGTCGAGGTGGCGGAGACCTGTTCGGGGATCGAGGGGCTGGTGCTGATCACCACGTTCCTTGCGCTTTATGCGGTGCTCTTTCGCGATGATCTGCGGTTGCGCCGGTTCGGGCTGGTGATCTGGCCGCTGGCCTTGCTGGCAAGCTGGGTCTTCAACACCGTCCGGATCACCGCGCTGATCCTCATCGGCGCGCATGTCTCGCCCGAACTGGCGGTCAACGGGTTTCACAGTTTCGCCGGTTGGATCATGTTCACCGCGCTGGCCGTGGGGGTGCTGGTCGTGGTCAACCGCAGTCGCTATGCGCTTCAGCATGACGCCCGGCCCGAGGCACGGCCCGCGCTGCCGCCGCTGGCGCAGGATGATGTGGCCGGGCGCATCGTGCCGTTCATCGTCTTTGCGTTGTCGGGAATGCTCGTGCAGGCGTTCTGGGCCGCGCCTGCGCTGGGCTATCCGCTACAGGTGGGTTTGATGTTGGGCGCGCTCTGGTGGGCGCGGGCCACGGTGGCGCGCTATCTGGACTGGCCATCGCCGCTGGCAGTGCTGGCGGGGTTGGGGGTCGGTGTGGCGTGGATCGTGACGGCACCACCCGCAGAGCCGGTGCCCGAGGCGCTGGCAGGCTTGGGTGCGGGGGCCTTTGCGCTCTGGGCCGTGTTGCGCATTCTGGGTACGGTGGCGCTGGTACCGGTGATCGAGGAGTTGATCTTTCGCGGATATGTGCAGGCCCGGATCGACCGGGGCACGCCGCTGAGCCGGGTGGCGGCGATCGCGGTTTCGGCCGGATTGTTCGCGCTGGTGCATGGCCGCTGGATCGAGGCGGCGCTGGCGGGGGTGGTGTTTTCGTTGCTTTACATGCGAAATGGGCGGCTGGCTGATGCCATGGCCGCCCATGCGAGTGCGAACGCACTGATCGCTGCCGTCGCCCTTTGGAGGGGAGATTGGGCGCTGATCTGAGGGGCTAGCCCTCAGCCCCGCGCGCGACGGCGGCGTTTGATTTCCCAGGTCAGGACAAGTGCGGCCAGAACGACGGCGATGGCCAGCGTGCCGCTGGCGGCGTCCATTTCCGGCACGGCCGATGCCGACCCGGTATCACCCCCGGATGTGCCGCCGCCGTAATAGCCGCCGAAAAACCAGTTCCACATTGTGCCGTCCCCCAGAATAGATGTGCTTTAATGCTTGCGCATATTGATGCCCAAAAGTCGCTTTTTTTTTGCCATTTTTCAAGACCCGAGGTGTGATTGACCGCGATTTGTCAACGACGTGGTGGTTTGAACCGGTATTGTTTCCATCCTGCTGCACGCGATTTCGGCGATCCGGCCAAGCCGCGCCGTTTTGGGAGCGCGCAGGGCAGAATCACTCGGCGGCGCGCAGCGGCGGCTTGGGGGCGCGCTCGTCCAGAACGCGCTTGAGGTCGTCGAGATGCGGGGCCTCGGTGGTCTCTTCCTCGACATAGCCGGGGCGGGGGGCGCTCTCATCTGGCCAGACGAGTTCGGTGCCCGCCATGCGCCGGGCCGCGCGTTGCAGCGCCCAGTCGCGCGCGGCGCGGCTGGAGCGGCCCATCGACAGCATCGCCATCAGCCGCGCGCACCAGAGAACGTAGGTGGTGGCCCAGACCCGCAGGGCCAGCATCGCCGGGGTGAAGATCAGCGTCAGCACCGTGGCGATGCCGAGGCCGAAGACCACCGCCGTCGCCAGTTGCTTCCACCAGAGCGCGGTGGGGCTGTTGAAGGCGTAGCCGCCATTGAAGAAATCGAGGCTGAGGCCGAACATCATCGGTGCCAGCCCTGCCATGGTGGTGATCGTGGTGAGCAACACCGGGCGGATGCGATCCTGAGCCGTGCGGGTGATCGCGGAAATCCGCGGCATGTAGCGGGCGTAGTCCTGATAGGTGTCGATCAGCACGATATTGTTGTTCACCACGATGCCCGCCAGCGCGACGATGCCCGTGCCGGTCATGATGATCGAGAACGGCTGGTTCATCACCAGCATCCCGATCAGCACGCCAGCCGTGGACAGGACCACCGCGAGCAGCACCAGAACCGCATTATAGACGCTGTTGAACTGCGCCAGAAGGATGATGAACATCAGGCCGAGCGCGCCCGCGAAGGCCTTTTGCAGGAAGGCGCCGGATTCCTCCTGATCCTCTGCGTCGCCGGTCCATTCGTAGCTGATGCCCGGCGGCACGACGCCTGATGAAAGCCACTCGGTCAGCCGTTCGATCCGTTCATTGGCGGTGATCGGCACGGTGGTTTCGGCCCCGTCGGGCCCGGTCACGGTTCGGGTCATCCCGTCCGCCACTGCCGCCTTGACATCAAAGAAGCGGGTCTGGTCGATGCGGTCGATCTGTGCCAGCTGCTGCACCGGTTTGCGGCTGATGAAGTTGGACAGCGGCACCAGCCCGTCCTCGGTGCGCACCTTGAGGCTGTCGAGGGTGGAGAGCACGCGGTTTTCCTCGGGCAGGCGCACGCGGATCTCGATTTCCTCGTCGCTGCTGTCGACGCGCATCGTGTCGAGCAGGATGCCGCGCGTCACAAGCTGCACCATCGCGCCGACGATCGCCACATCCGCGCCGAAGCGACCGGCCTTTTCGACATCGACGTCGATCTGCCAGTCGATGCCGGGCAGGGGCAGGGTATCTTCGATCTGGCGCAGGCCTGCGGTCTCTTCGAACTGCGCGCGGGCCTGTTCGGTAAACGCCTTGAGCGCCTGCCAGTCGTCGCCCTTTATGCGCAGATGCACCGGTTTGGCCGAGGCGGGACCGCGCGATTGTGCGAGGATCTCGATCTTGATGCCGGGGATCTCTTCGAGTTGCCGGGTCAGGTCGGCGATCACCGCGTCGCCGTCAAAGGCGGGGGCGACCACGTGGCGGTTCACGGGAATGTCGAGCAGCGGAATGGTGAACCAGGTTTCGGTCGCGCGCGGGCGGTCCTCCCACGGGATGGTTTCCAGTTGCACCTGGCCGATGGTGTCGCGCGGCGGCTGCGCGCCGCCGGTATTGTTGTCGAGCCCGCCATCCCCGGCAAAGGCAAAGGCGGTCTCGATGCCGGGATGGGCGCGCACGACATCCTCGACCTGTTTGACCAGCCGGTCTTTCTGGTCGATCGACAGGTTGCCGCGTCCGCGCACGTAGACGATGGCCTGTTCGGGTTCGCTGTCGACGAAGAATTCGGTGCCGTTGTTGTTGTTCACGTAGAACATCAGCACCGACCCCACGAGCACGAAGATCGCACCGAATGCCACCAGCGGCATCACCGGGTTGCCGGTGATCGCGTGGATCACCCAGCCGAAGGCGGAGCGGCGATAGCCCGCGCGCACCCGCGTGCGGCGGCGGGGCAGGAGGGCACGGCCGATGGCGCGCAGCAGGTTGCCACAGCGGCGCGGGATCGCCATCAGCCCCAGCAGCGTGGTCAGAACGCTGGCCACGCCGACGCCGATCAGCGCCACCACGCCCAGCAGCAGGCCGAAGACCGTGGCCAGCACCGGCATCACCGAGCCGAGGATATCGTCACTGTCCATGCCGGAGAATTCCGCCGTCACCTGATCGAACAGCACCGGCGCGGCTTGCCCTGCGAGATAGACCGCCCCGAGCGCCAGCGGAAAGAGCAGGATATGCCAGAGCCAGAAGCCGCCCGCGATCTGGTCGATCCGGTCGTTGAACCACCGCTCCAGCCGCCCGGTGACGCCGCCCAGAACCGGCAGGTACACCAGCGCCACCAGGAGCGAGGCGGAGAGCACGAAAATCAGCGTGACCGGCAGCATCCCCATGAACTGCCCCGGCACGCCGGGCCAGAACAGCATCGGCAGGAAGGCGCAGAGCGTGGTGGCGGTGGAGCTGACCACCGGCCAGAACATCCGCTTGGCGGCCCCGACATAGGCATGCATCGGGCCTTCGCCCTCGGCGATGCGCTTGTCGGCGTATTCGACCACGACGATGGCGCCGTCGACCAGCATGCCGACGGCCAGGATCAGGCCGAACATCACGATATTGGAGATCGCCACGCCCATCACGGCCAGCAGGGCAAAGCACAACAGGAACGAGGTCGGGATCGCGAAGCCCACCAGCAGTGCCGGGCGGATGCCAAGGGCGGCCAGCGTGACGATCATCACCAGCGCGATGGCGGTGAGCACCGAGCCTTCAAGCTGGCTGACCATCGAGGCCACGGTGCGCGACTGATCGTTCGAGGTGCCGACATTGACCGCGACCTGCAATTCCTCGGGCCAGCGGATTTCGGCCTCGGCCACCACCTCGCGGACCAGATCGGCGGTGTCGATGATGTTGAAGCCCTTGCGCTTGACCACCTGCAGCGCGACCGTCGTTTCGCCGTTGAACCGCGCTGTGCCGATCCGGTCCTCGAAGGTGAGGTTGATCGTGGCCAGATCGCCCAAGCGCACGATCCGGTCGCCATTGGTCTTGATCGGCAATTCGTAGATATCGCGGGTTTCCTCGAAGGAGGAGGGGATCTTGACCGCGAAGGTGCCTTGGGCGTTGTCGACCTCGCCCGCCGGGATCAGCTGATTGTTGTTGCGCACCACTTCGACGAATTCGTTGACGGTGACGTTGTAGGCTTCGAGGCGGAGCGGGTCGATCACCACCTCGACCATCTCGTCGCGATTGCCCGCGATGCCCGCCTCGAGCACCGGTTCCAGCCCTTCGAGCGTGTCCTGAAGATCCTTGGCCAGCCGCGACATGGTGCGTTCGGGGACCGGACCCGAGAGATTGACAATGACGATCGGGAATTCGCTGAAATTCACCTCGTTGATGGTGTATTTCTCGAACCCGTCGGGAAAGTCGGCCTCGGCGGCATCCATCGCGTCACGCACATCGGCGAGGATCTTGGTCTTGTCCCAGCCGAATTCGAATTCGAGCGCCACGCCGCCGAAATTCTCGGCCGCGGTGCCGGTCATTTCCTTGAGCCCGTCGAGATCGCTGAGCTCGGTCTCCATCGGCTTGACCAGCAGTTTCTCACTGTCCTCGGCGGAGATGCCGGGGAAGGGCACGGTGATGAAGAGCGCGGGGATTTCGATATCGGGCTCGCCCTCCTTGGGCAGGCCCATATACGAGAGCGTGCCCGCGAGGATCGACAGCACGATGAAGGCCAGCACCATCCGCGCCCGGGCGGCGGCCCAGTCGACGATGCCGGTCATTGGCCAAGCTCCTGATAGACCGGGCGCACGGGCACGCCGTCGCTCACGTATTCCTGCCCGATCACGATCACGTCGGCGGTCTCGGGCAGGCCGGTGAGCCAGACGCCGTTGGGCGTGTCGCGCAACACCGTCACCGGTACAAACTGCGCGCGGGTCTCTGCATCCACCAGGCGCAGGCCAAGCGTGCCCTCGTCATTGAGGGTGAGCGCCGATTGCGGCAGCAGATGCGCGGCCTTGCCCTCGGCGCTGATCCGGATTTCGGCGGTTTCGCCGTCGCGCAGGCCGAGGTCGGGATTGGGCACGCGCACCTCGACCCGGAAGGTGCGGGTGGTGTCATCTGCGGCGCGGGACAGAAAGCTGACCGTGCCCTCGACCTCGCTGCCGGAGGTGGTGCGCGCGGTGGCGGGGGCATCATACTCGACCCGGGCGACCTGCATTTCCGACACGAATCCCACCAGCGTGATCGGGTCGAGTTGCAGCACCGTGGCGCAGAGCGCGCCGGGTTGCAGCAGGCTGCCGATTTCGGCGGTGTCTGTCTCCAGCACGCCGGAAAAGGGCGCGGTGATGCTCAGGCGGTCGATTTCCTTTTCGGCGCTCGCCACGGCGGCGCGGGCGGATTCGATCCCGGCGCGGGCGGCCTCGAGCCCCGAGGTGGCCGATTGCACCGCGGCCTTTGCGGAACTGACGGCGGCGCGGGTAGCGGCGACGCGGGTCTGCGAGGCGAAACCGTCGGTGACGAGGTTCTCGGCGGCGTTGCGGTTGATTTCGGCCTCTTCGAGTTGCGCGCGGGCCTCTTCGACGCGGGCCTCGGCCTCGGGGACGCGGCTTTTGGCCTCGGCCAGCCGGGCGCGGGCCTCTTGCACTGTGGCCTGCCGCGCCGCCGGATCAAGCTGGCATAGCTCGTCGCCCTCATCGACGAAGGCCCCCTTGCGCAGCGGCTGGGAGATCACGAGGCCGGAGGTTTCGGCGCGCAGTTCGACGATGCGGTCGGCCTCGGTGCGGCCCCGCACGATCACGGCGCTGTCCACGTCGCGGGCCTTTGATCGCTGCACGACAACGCGCATCGTCTCGGTCTGCGATTGCGCCGATTCGCCGGTGTCGGCCCCGGTGGCGGAGCTCTCGCTGCTCTGCGCTTCGGTTTGGGGCAGCAGGGCGAGCAAGCGATCCCGTTCGAACACGAATGCATAGATCAGCCCGGAGACCAGCACGGCGATCAGAATGGGAACCAGGCGCATGAGTGAACTTTCAGGACTTGTGACAACGGTCGGCACGCCAAGTGGCGCACCGCCGGGCAATAAGACGGATACGCTGAACTGACCGGTTCAGATTAATCTTTTCCGCGCGTCACTGCAAGCGTCAGACATGGCAGCGCACCGCCGCCCCTTGGCAGGGGGCGGGCTTCGGGTTAAGAGGAGCGGAAATTTCGCAAAGGGGCGACGGCGTGAGCGACACCGACAGTTTCATCGAGGAAGTCACCGAAGAGGTGCGGCGCGACCGGTTGTTCCGGCTGATGCGGCGCTATGGCTGGATCGCCATTCTGGCGATTCTGCTTTTGGTGGGCGGGGCCGCGTGGAACGAGTGGCGCAAGGCGCAGGCGCGGGCGACGGCGCAGGACTTCGGCGACAGTATCCTTTCGGCGCTATCGGCTGAGGACCGTGCGGCGCGCGCGACGGCGCTGGCTAATGTAGATGCACCGAACCCCGAGGCCGCTGCGGTGGTGGACCTGCTGGCCGCCGCCGAGGGCGCGGATCAGGACCCGGAAGCGGCTGCGGCGCGCCTGCTGGACATTGCCGACCGCGATGCCACCCTGTCGGTCTATCGTCAGATCGCCACGCTCAAGGCGGTGACGCTGCCGGGATCGGGGCTGAGCGTCGAGGACCGTCGCACGCGTCTTGAGGGGATGGTGTCGGAGGGCGGCGTCGTGCGCCTTCTGGCCGAAGAGCAATTGGCGCTGCTCGCGCTCGAAACCGGGGATCGCGCGGGGGCGCTCGAGGCTCTGACGCGGATCGCGGTGGATGCCGAGGCTACAGCGGGCTTGCGTCGGCGCGTCACACAAGTGATTGTGGCACTGGGAGAAGAGCCGCCGGACACACCGATGGCCGACCCCGATACAGCGACCGTGCTGCAATAACACGCGCGGCACCACGGGGCAGGCGGCAAGAGGCGACAAGTGAGGGCGATGCAGTGACGGCGAAAACGGTATTTCTGGGGCTGGCGGTGGCCCTTGCCCTGACGGCCTGTTCCAAAAATGAGCCGATCCTGAGCGGCGAGCGCGAGGGCATTCGCGAGGTGCTGCAAAGCGAGGTGCGCCGCGCGCAGGCCGAGGAAACCCCCGAAAATCAGGTGGTGGCGGTCACGCTTCCGGCGGCGGTGAACAATGCCGAGTGGACGCAGCGGATCGGCACGCCCTCGACCCGGGTGGCGCATCCGGCGCTCTCGGTGGCGCCGCAACTGGCGTGGTCGGTGAATATCGGCGCAGGCGACGGGCGCCGCGTGCGCATTACCGCCGATCCGGTGGTGGCGGGCGGACGTGTGTTCACGCTCGATGCAGAGGCGAAGGTCGCGGCGGTCTCGACCAGCGGATCGCTGCTGTGGACCACCGATCTCACGCCGCCGAATGACCGATCCGATCATGCCAGCGGTGGCGGGCTGGCGTTCGGCGATGGCAAGCTCTTCGTGTCCTCGGGGTTCGGCGTGCTGAGCGCGCTTGACCCTGAAACCGGCGCGACGCTGTGGTCACAGGACCTTGGGTCGCCCGGCACCGCGACGCCCACGGTTTATGACGGGCGGGTCTATGTGGTGGCGGGCGACGATGTGGCCTGGGTGCTGGATACCGCGACGGGCCGTGTCGATTGGCAGCTGAGTGCGACGCCTGACATTCACAACGTTCTGGGCGGACCGGCCCCGGCGCTGACCGAGAAATATGCCGTGCTGGCCTTTGGCGCGGGCGAGTTGCAGGGCGCGTTCCGCAAGGGTGGCTTGCGGCTCTGGGATGCGCAGGTCGCGGGGCAACGCTCTGGTGTGGCAAGCGCGCAGGTGCTGGATATCACCGGCGATCCGGTGGTGGTCGGCGACCGCGTCTATACCGGCAGCCATGCGGGCCGCACCGTCGCGCTGCGGCTGGGCAGCGGCAAGCGCATCTGGACGGCCAACGAGGGCCCGCTGAACCCGGTCTGGCCTGCGGGCGACTCGCTCTTCATGGTCACGGATCGCAATGAGCTGGTGCGGCTCGCGGCGCAGGACGGCACCCGCATCTGGGGCCACTCCCTGCCGCTCTTTGACGAACGCAAACCGCGCAAGCAGGCGCAGATCATCGGGCATTTCGGCCCGATCATCGCGGGCGGGCAGCTGGTCCTTGCCTCGGGCGACGGGCGGCTGCGGTTCTTCGATCCGGCCTCGGGCCAGATGATCCGCAGCGTCGATCTGCCGGGCGGGGCCACGTCCAATCCGGTGGTTGCGGGCGGCACGCTTTATGTCGTGTCGAAAAAGGGTCAGTTGCTGGCTTTCCGTTGACCGCGCGATCCTGTATCAGACCGGCTTGACGCCGGAGCGGAGCCTGATCCATGTCTTTCACCCTCGCCATCGTGGGACGCCCCAATGTGGGCAAATCCACGCTATTCAACCGCCTTGTGGGCAAGCGCCTGGCGCTGGTCGATGACCAGCCCGGCGTGACGCGCGACCTGCGCGAGGGGGCGGCGCGGCTTGGCGATCTGCGCTTTACCGTGATCGACACGGCCGGGCTGGAGGATGCCACGGATGACAGCCTCGAAGGCCGGATGCGGCGGCTGACCGAGCGGGCGGTGGAGATGGCCGATGTGTGCCTCTTCGTGATCGACGCGCGCACCGGGGTGACGCCGGTGGACGAAATCTTTGCCGAGATCCTGCGCAAGCGGTCGGATCACGTGATCCTTGCGGCGAACAAGGCCGAGGGCTCTGCCGCCGATGCCGGGGTGATCGAGGCCTGGGGCCTGGGGCTGGGTGAGCCCATTCGCCTGTCGGCGGAGCATGGCGAGGGTCTGAACGATCTTTATGCGCAGTTACAGCCGCTGGCCGATGCCTATGAGGAGCGCGCCGAGGCGGATGCCCCGGTCACCGATATCGAGGTCAATGAAGAGGGCGAGACGCCCGCGCAGTATGACCATACGCCGACAAAGGCGCGGCCCCTGCAGGTGGCTGTGGTGGGGCGGCCCAATGCCGGAAAATCCACCCTGATCAACACGATACTGGGCGAAGAGCGGCTGCTGACCGGCCCCGAGGCGGGGATCACCCGCGATGCGATCTCGCTCGCGCTCGACTGGGACGGGCTGCCGGTGCGGATTTTCGACACGGCGGGCATGCGCAAGAAGGCGCGGGTGCAGGACAAGCTGGAAAAGCTGTCGGTGTCGGACGGGCTGCGGGCGGTGAAATTCGCCGAGGTGGTGGTGGTTCTTCTGGATGCCGCCATTCCCTTCGAGCAACAGGATCTTCGGATCGCCGACCTGGCCGAGCGCGAGGGGCGCGCGGTGGTGGTGGCGGTCAACAAATGGGACGTGGAGCCCGAGAAGCAGCAGAAACTGCGCGAGTTGCGCGAGGCGTTCGAGCGGCTTTTGCCGCAGCTGCGCGGCGCACCGCTGGTGACGGTGTCGGCCAAGACCGGAAAGGGTCTCGACCGGCTGCGCGCGGCGGTGGAAAAGGCGCATGAGGTCTGGAACCGGCGGATCACCACGGCGCAGCTCAATCGCTGGCTGGTGGGGATGCTGGAGCAGCACCCGCCGCCCGCGCCGGGCGGACGCCGGATCAAGCTGCGCTACATGACGCAGGCCAAGACGCGGCCCCCCGGTTTCGTGGTGATGTGCAGCCATCCCGACAAGCTGCCGGAGAGCTATTCTCGCTATCTGATCAATGGGTTGCGGGACGATTTTGATATGTCGGGGACGCCGGTGCGCCTCTATATGCGCAGCCAGTCGGACAAGAACCCCTACAAGGCCAAGAAGAAGCCGGGCCCGTCGAGCCTGCGCAAGCACATCTCGGGGCGGTCGTCGAAATAGGGGATGGGTGGTTTTGGGCCTTGAACTGCCGTTGCCGCATCCCGCGCGAAACGCACCGAAGGTGCCGCGCGATCGCCGGGCCGTCCCGCGGCCTGGCGATTCGATAGGGCGCGCAACGTGATGAGTTTAGAATGGCTTGGCTGGGATAAAGTGCGGGCAATAACCGTTGCATCGCCAGTCCCCGGCCCTGCGATCACGCAACACCTTCTGGCGGGGTGCTATGACCGCTCCAGACCACCATCGCCACGCTAGACTGCGCTTCCCCTGCGCCGCAGGGCATATCCGGCCTTCGCCGTGATCAGCAGCGCGCCGCCTGCCGCCAATCCGAGTGTCAGCGGGCTGCCGTCGCCCATGTTCTGCACAACCACACCGATCAGGGCCCAGATCACGCCCGCCGCGTAGGTGAGCGCGCGGGGGCGGAGCGTCAGGACCGCAGCCGCGATCACGAGGGCAATTGCGAGGGCCACGACCGCCGCCGCAACCTCGGGCAGCCAGCCATAGCCGCCCAGCACCAGCCCGACCGAGACCGAACTCGCCGCCGTCAACCATCCGGCATAGAGCCCGACCGGACCGGACAGCCACCAGACGTCGCGAGAAGGCGCGCGCAGGAGCGCCAATAGCGCCGTGGCCAGCATCGCCCAGATCATCACCGTGGCCCAGGGCACCGAGGCATTGGCGACCGGAATCCACGCGGCCCCCACCAGCAGGCTCGCCACCAGCGGTGCGCGCACCTGCGACCAACCCGCATCCTCCCTGCGCGCGATCACGCCGAACACCGCGCCGAGGATGAGCCAGAGATAGATCACCCCCCAGAGCGCAAAGGCATATCCGGCGGGCTGCACCGCCGGGTCGCTTTGTGGCACGGGAAACTGATCGGGGCTGAACCCGTTGAAGCCGTCGCCGAGGAACGGTGAGGCGGCGAAACCGAGTGCAGCGGCGAGATGGGCGAAAGCGAGAAACCGGATCATGCTCCTTCCATCGTCCGCGCACCGCGCCGCGTCAATCCCCATGCGCGCCGAAAAAACCGCGCCGCCCCTTGCATTGCATCACGAGAAGTTCAAATCTTGCAGGGTAAAAGGTTGATATCCCTTTCACAAAGGAGGCTGCCATGACCACCGCCAGAGACCAGTCCCTGCGCGCATTTCTGAAGCCCTACACGGCCAAGAGCGATCTGCGCGGCGGGGTGTCCTTCGCAGGGACGCTGGTGGTCTATGCGGCGGCGCTGGCGGGCGCGGGGCTGCTGGCGGGGCAGGGCGCGTGGCTATTTGCGGCGCCGCTGGTGCTGATCCTGGCCTTCGCGACCGTGCGGCTTTACGTGCTGCAGCACGATTGCGGGCATTATTCGCTTTTCGCGACGCGCTGGCTGAACGATGTGGCGGGGCATGTTCTGTCGGTCTTTTCGCTGACACCGTTCCGGGTCATGCAGTACAATCACAACCTGCATCACGCCTATCTCGGCAATCTCGATCACCGCGAGACGACCGAAGTCTACACCATGACGCTGCGCGAATGGCAGGCCGCCCCGTGGCACCGGCGGCTGTGGTACCGGATTTACCGCAACCCCGTGGTGATGTTGTCACTGGGCGGGATCGTTACCTATTTCATCGCCTATCGCTGGCCGCGTAACACGGGCCGGGTCGGGGTGTGGGGTGTGATCGCGCATAACGCGGTGCTGGCGGGGTTCGTGGCGCTGGTCTGGGCCACGCTCGGCTGGCCCGGTGTCGGGGTGCTGGCGCTGAGCGCGGTGATTGCCGGGGTGGTCGGGGTGTTCCTCGTCTATCTCCAGCATAATTTCGAAGAGACCTACTGGGACCGCAAGCCCGATCTGGATTTCCGCAAGGCGACGCTGGAGGGGTCAAGCTCGCTCGATCTCGGCTGGCTGTGGGATCTGGGCAGCGGCAATATCGCCTATCACGACCTGCACCATTACAACCCCGGCATCCCGTCCTACAACCTGCGGCGTTGCCAGAACGACCTTCCGGATCATCTCAGGTCTCATGACGTGATCCGCTGGCCAGAGGCGCTTGCGAGTTTCCGGCTCAAGCTCTGGGACGAGGAGAGCGGGCGGCTGGTGCCGTTTCCCGCGCCGCGCAGGCGCGCCTCGGCCGCGCGCGTCACTGCATCCTGAGCGCCCCGTCGAGGCGGATCACCTCGCCGTTGAGATAGCCGCATTCGACGATGAAGCGTGCCAGCCGCGCGTATTCCGCCGGGTCGCCCAAGCGCTTGGGAAAGGTCACCTCGGCGGCGAGACTGTCCTGCACGTCCTGAGGTAGCCCACGCATCATCGGGGTGGAGAAGATACCGGGGGCGATCGCCATCACGCGAATCCCCTCGCGCGACAGATCCCGGGCCATCGGCAGCGACAGCCCGACGATCCCGCCCTTGGACGCCGCATAGGCCGCCTGTCCCTTTTGCCCGTCAAAGGCGGCGATGGAGGCGGTGTTGACGATCACGCCGCGCGCGCCGTCGGCATCGGGGGCATTTTCGGCCATGGCGGCGGCGGCGAGGCGGGCCACGTTGAACGTGCCCACGAGGTTGATATCAATGGTGCGGCGGAACGCGTCGAGCGGGTGCGGCCCGTCGCGGCCCAACACCTTGGCCCCGGTGGCGATGCCGGCGCAGTTCACCGCGGCCGTGATCCTGCCCATTTCTGTCTTGGCGCGGGTGATCGCCTCGGCGACGGAGGCCTCGTCGGTGACGTCGGTCTCGGCGAACCCGGCGCCGATTTCCTCAGCCAGCGCGCGCCCGCGTTCGGCGTCCCGGTCAAGCAGCGTGACCTGCGCGCCTGCCTCGCGGAATTGCCGCGCCGTCGCCTCGCCCAGCCCCGAGGCCCCGCCCGTAATGATCGCCGCCGTGTCCTCGATGCGCATGCCGCTCTCCTGCGATTAAATGAACATATGTTCAAATACCGCCTGTGCGCCAGACTGTCAAAGCCCCGGTTTCTTCTTGGCAAAAATACCCATGATCCGCCGCTTACCCAATGCGCTGCCGCAGCCGGGTGATCACCCCGAGGGCCACGACCGTCAGCAAGATCCGGTAGATGTGGTGCAGGGTGACGAAGGCCGGGTTGGCCTGCAGGCTGAGCGCCACCAGCGCCATCTCGGTGACGCCGCCGGGGGCGAGGCTGATCACCAGCACATCCACCGGCTCGTCTGTCATGCCGTGCAGCAGCGCGGCGAGCCCCACGCCAATTGCCAGCATGCCGCCCACCGACACCAGCGCCAGCCCCGCGCCGCGCAGCAAGAGCCCCCGGCTCAGCCCGGTGAAGCGCATGCCGAGGGCTGTGCCCAGCACCATCTGCGCGAGGTTCACCAGCCATTGCGGGATGTCGAAACTGAGCCAGCCGGTCAACGAGAGCAGCGCCGCCACCGCCATCGGCCCGGTCATCTGCCCGGCCGGCAGGCGCAGGGCGTGGCCCAGAGCCAGCCCGGCCAGCCCCGCCACCGCCACCAGTGGCAGGTCGGACCACGGCACATCGCCGCGCGCCAGGCTCTGGCCTGCCGCACTGCCCACCGGCTCCCCAAGCCAGAGCGACAGGCCGAGGGGCAGCAGCGTCACCACGACGATGATCCGCAGGAATTGCTGCATCATCAGCCGGGTCATGTCGGCGCCTGCCGCCTCGCCCATCTCGATGCTCTCGTATAGCCCGCCGGGGGTGCTGGCGTAAAAGGCGGTGGTGCTGTCATAGCCACCCAAGGCGCGGAAGACCGCGTAGCCCAGCCCATGTGCCAGCCCGACGAAGAGCGTGACCGCGCCAAGCGTCAGCGCGTAGTGATGCGCCTCGGTAAAGAGCGCGGTCGTGACCTGCGATCCGATCATCAGCCCGATGATCGCGATGAAGCCGAGCCGCAGCCATGTGGGAAAGCGGTAGCCCTGCGGCAGATGCCCGGGCAGGGCGGTGGCGATCAGCGCGGAAGCGGCCAATGGCCCCAGCATGAAGGGCAGCGGCGTGCCGATGGCCTGCGCGCCGAACCCGGCGAGACCCGAGAGCGCGAGCAGCGCGAGAGTGGTCAGGATATGCGGCATGCCCCTCTTGAACCACCCCGCGCGGGCGGGGGCAAGGGGCTCAGGCGAAGGTCACATGTTTGTCGAACGGCATCTCGCGCAGGCGCGTGCCGGTGGCGGCGAAGATCGCGTTGGCGAGGGCTGCGGGGGCCGGGGGCACGGGCGGCTCACCGATGCCGCGGATCTTGTCGGCGGTCTCAAGCCCGCGCACCTCGATTTCGGGGCATTGATAGAGGCGCATGCCCTGATACTGGTCGAAATTGCGCTGTTCGGCTGCACCGTCTGCATAGGTGACCTGGCAGTTCATCGCGTGGCCCAAGCCGAAGATCACGCCGCCCTTGACCAGCCCGTCGAAATTCACCGGGTCGATGATGCGGCCGACATCGGCGGCGACGTAAACCTTGTCGAGGCGGATGCCGTCCCCGGTGTCGCTGACCTCCACCACCTGCGCGCAGGGCACCCCGAACGACAGGCAATAGGCGACGCCGCGCCCCGCGCCGGGGGCCATGGCGCTGCCCCAGTTCGACATCTCGCCCACCGCCTCGAGCACCGCACGTGACGGGGCGTGATTGCACAGGCGCAGGCGTTCCTGCAGCGGGTCGGCCCCGGCGGCGTGAATGAGCTCATCGAGCAGGCAGTCGTGGAAAAATCCGTTGGAGGAGGCCCCGACCGAGCGCCAGCTTGAGATCGGCGCGAGTTCCGGCGCGCGGTAGCCGGTGACGCGGTAGTCGGGGATGGCAAAGGGCTGATCCCATGCGCCTGCCACGATCTGCAGGTCCGGTCCCGGCGCGGGTATGTTCTGGCGACCCATCTGCGACGACAGAACCGAGGGCATGGCGATGCCCAGATCATAGGCGGTGACGCGGCCGTTTTCGACCCGCCCGCGCCCGCGCGCCATGGCGATCTGGCGGGGGAAGTCATGCGCCATGTCCTCTTCGCGCGAATAGGTAAGTTTCACCGGGCGACCCGGCATTTCCATGGCGATATGGGTGGCGTGGCGGACCACGTCATCCTCCAGCCGGTGGCCGAAACTGCCGCCGATCATCTCTGCGTGGACATGGATGTGGTCGCGGTCAATTCCGGTAATCCGGGCGACATTGGTCTCGATGAAGCGCGGCACCTGCGTGCCGGTCCAGATGTCGATGCGCTCGGGCGTGTAGCGCACGGTGGCGTTGAGCGGCTCCAGCGGGGCATGGGCGAGATAGGGCGCGCGGTACTCGACCTCGATCTCCGCGCCGCCTGCCAGTGCGGCCTCAACATCGCCCTCGTCGCGGAATTGGCTGTCCTGTGCGTCGCTTGTGAAGCTGTCCGCGAGTGCCTGCCAGTGGTCGGCCATGTCGGCAGGGTAGGGTGCTGCGGCCCAATCGCAGGTGATCGCCTCGGCGGCGCGGATGGCGCGCCATGTGTTGTCGGCGATCACCGCGATACCGCCGGGGATCTCGACGATCTTTTGGACGCCGCGCATGGCCTCGGCCTCTGACGCGTCATAGCCGATGAGCGCCGCGCCCTGTCCGGGGTTGAGCCGGATCGCGGCGTGCAGCATCTCGGGCAGGTCGATGTCGATGCCATAACCCTGCGTGCCGGTGGATTTCGGCACGATATCAATGCGCTGCATCGGTTTTCCGAGCAGTCGCCACTCGGACGGGTCACGTAGGGTGACATCGGTGATCGGGTCGGTCTGCGCGGCCTCTGAGGCAAGGCTCTGGTAGCTGAGCCGTGTGCCGTCGGGCAGGATCACCGCGCCAGTCTCGGTGCTGAGCGCGGACCGCTCCACCCCGTGCAGCCGCGCCGCCGTGGCCTTGAGCGTTTCGCGCGCGACGGCGCCGGCATGGCGCAGTTTGTCATAGCCGTCGGGCACCGTGGTCGAGCCGCCGGTGATCTGCATGCCGAGAAATTTCATCGGCGCGTCGGCGAGGTCACGCACGGTTTCGGCGAGCCAGCTATCGTTAGTGGCGCGGAACGGCACCGCGTCGCCTGCAAGGGCGGTGTTGTAATAGGCGGGGCTGGGCGGGCCGAAATCGGTCGCGATCTGATCGAGCGAGACGTCGAGTTCCTCGGCAATGAGCGCCGCCTGCACCGAGACCGCGCCCTGGCCCTTGTCAGCGCGCGGCGTGATCAGGGTGATCGTGTCCGCCGTTATCCGCACGTAAGGTGTGAGCGCCGCCGCGCCCTCGGGCAGATCGGCGAGCAGGGGGTTGGCATAGGGTGTCTTGTAGCGCCAGAGCCCGAAGGCGACGCCGCCCGCGATGGCGACTGAGCCGATCAGGAATGTGCGGCGGGCGATGGTTTTCACGCGTCCCATCTCAGGCCCCCTCGCTCATGGACTTGGCGGCGGCCTTGATCGCGGCGCGGATGCGCGGATAGGTGCCGCAACGACAGAGATTGCCGGACATGGCGTCGTCGATGTCCTCGTCCGTGGGGTCGGGAGTTTCTGACAAAAGGCTCGCTGCCTGCATGATTTGGCCGGACTGGCAGTAGCCGCATTGCGCCACCTGCGCGTCGATCCATGGAGCCTGCACCGGGTGCGGGGCGTCGGGCGTGCCGAGCCCCTCGATCGTGGTCACCGGACCCCAGACATCGCCCACCGCCACTTGGCAGGAGCGCACGGCCTGACCGTCGATATGCACGGTGCAGGCCCCGCATTGGGCGATACCGCAGCCGTATTTCGGACCCTTGATGCCGAGCACGTCGCGCAGGGCCCAGAGCAGGGGCATCTCGGGTTCGAGATCTTCGAGAGAGTGGTCGGCGCCGTTGACGCTGAGTTGCATGGGGCAGGCTCCTTTCGCGCGGGGGCTGCGATGGAAGATAAACCGTTCGGTTCAGGTGTAAAGCGGGATTTGGGGGGAGGGGGTGGTCTGAAGCGAACTTTGGTAGTGAGCCGCGTATCGAAGGGCCGCGGTACGGCGATCCAACGTCAGTTTTGTAGCGCTTTATCCCATCCAAATCCGAAAAACATCAGAGCGCAGAGCAGGTTGCAGCCAAATCGCCGTGCCGGCGGGCGGCCCGGCGATGCGCGGCGGGCTTCGCCCTTGATTCCGCGCTGGGGTATAACGGCAACGACAGTTCCAGGCCAGAACCCACCCGCCCGGCACGGCACTGCGTCCCAGTCAGATCGGCAGATACGCCACCGTCTCGCCCGCGTCTCGCGCCGGGTCATGCGGGGGGCGCACCAGGAGCGCGTCGGAATGGGCAAGGATGCTGAGCAATGAGCTGTCCTGCTTGTCCTCGGCGATGAGGCCCGCATCGGTGAGCCGGGCGCGCATGTAATGCTCGCGCGGGCCGTTGGCGGGCAGGGGGGCGGCCAGCACCGTCTCCCGGCGTGGGGCTGGCCCCTCGCCCAGCCCCAGCATCTTATTAATCATCGGTGCGACAAAGACCTGGCCGCAGACCATGGCCGAGACCGGGTTGCCCGGCAGGCCGACCATCGCAGCCCCACCCATGCGCCCGGCCATCAGCGGTTTGCCCGGCCGCATCGCGACCTTGTAAAAGGCGCGGTCCATGCCGAGATCACCCGCCACGCGGCCCACCAGATCGTGATCGCCGACCGAGGCCCCGCCGATGGTGATGATCAGGTCCGCGCCCTCGGCCAGCCCGAAGGCGGTAGTGAGCGAGGCCACGGTATCGCGGGCAATCGGCAGGATGCGCGCCCGCGCGCCGCGCGCCTCGAGCAACGCCTTTAGGCCGAAGGTGTTGGAGGCGATGATCTGGTCGGGGCCTGGGGCCTCGCCGGGCATCACCAACTCGTCCCCGGTGGAGATCAGCGCGACCTGTGGTTTGCGCCGCACCGGCACCGAGGCGATGTTCATCGAGGCCATGAGCGCGATATCGGCGGGGCGCAGCGCGCGCGGGGCGGTGATGCTCTGGCCTTGCCGGAAATCGCAGCCAAGGGGGCGGATATGGTCCTTGGTGCCGATATCCGCGCCGAGGGTGATGGTGTCACCGTCGCGCGTCACGTCCTCTTGGATGATGACGCGGGTCGCGCCCTCGGGCAGGGGCGCGCCGGTGAAGATGCGCACCGCCTCGCCCGCGTTGGCGGCGCGATGAAAGCCATGCCCCGCCGCTGCCTCGCCGATGACGGTGAACCGCGCGCCGGGTGTGGCCTCGTCGCCGCGCAGCGCGTAGCCATCCATCGCCGAGGCGGAAAAAGGCGGCTGATCGCGCCGTGCGGTGACGTCGCGCGCTAGGATGCGGCCCGCGGCCTCGGCCAATGGCACTTCTTCGATCTCAAGCGGTTCGACGAGGGCGAAAAGATGCGAAAGGGCGGCGTCTACCGTGATCATTGTGCCTGATACCGGCCTGATTTTCCACCATCTTTCAGGATTACGCGGATGCCGCCGATTTCCATGGCGCGGTCGACCGCCTTGGCCATGTCATAGACCGTGAGTGCGGCCACCGAGACCGCCGTCAGCGCCTCCATCTCGACGCCGGTCTGGCCGGTGGTCTTGACCGTGCCCTCGATCCGCACGCCGGGCAGGTCGGGGTCGAGCGTCAGGTCCACCGCCACCTTGGTGACGGGAAGCGGGTGGCAGAGCGGGATCAGGTCGGGCGTCTTCTTGGCCCCCATGATGCCCGCAAGCCGCGCGACCGAGAGGACATCGCCCTTCTTGGCGCGGCCTTCTGCAATGATATCATAGGTTTCTCGGGCCATCTTGATGTGCCCTTCCGCGACGGCCACACGTGGCGTCACGTCCTTGTCGGACACGTCGACCATATGGGCGTGACCCTGACCGTCGAAATGCGTCAGATCGCTCATCAGACGCCGCCTGCCTTCATGGGGTTGGCCAGAAGATCGCGGGTGGCCTGTGCGACGTCATCGGCGCGCATCAGGGTCTCGCCGATGAGGAAGCTGCGCGCGCCGTAGCGGGCCATCTCGGCCAGATCGTCGGGGGTGGACAGCCCGCTTTCGCTGACGATCAGACCGTCGGGCGCGACGAATTTCGCCAGCTTGCGGGTGGTATCGAGCGAGGTCTCGAAGGTGTTGAGATCGCGGTTGTTGATGCCGATCATGTTGGAATTGAGCGTGTGCGCGCGGTCAAGTTCCTCGCGGTTATGCACCTCGATGAGCGCGTCCATGCCCCAGCGGGTGGCGGCCTCTTCCAGTTCCAGGGCCTGCGCGTCCGAGACGCTGGCCATGATGATCAGGATGCAATCGGCGCCCCAGGCGCGTGCCTCGGCGACCTGGTAGGGGTCGTACATGAAATCCTTGCGCAGCACCGGCAGATCACAGGCGGCGCGCGCCTGCCCGAGATATTCGGGCGCGCCCTGAAAGCTGGGCGTGTCGGTCAGCACCGAGAGACAGGTGGCCCCGCCACTCGCATAGGCCTCTGCCAGGGCGGCGGGGTCGAAATCTTGACGGATGAGGCCCTTGGAGGGGCTGGCCTTCTTGATCTCGGCGATGAGGCCATAGCCGGTCTTGCTGGCCTGCAAAAGCGCGTCGCCAAAGGGGCGCACCGGGGGGGCGTCGCCGGCCTCGGCCTCGATCTCGTCCTGCGGGCGGACGGCCTTGGCGGCGGCGATCTCCTCCAGCTTGTAGGTCTTGATCTTGTCGAGGATGGTGGGGGTGGTCATGCGGCCTCCGATGTGAGTTTCGCCAGAGCGGTGAGTTTCGCGCGCGCGGACCCGCTGTCGATGCTTTCAGCGGCCATGGCGACGCCTGCGCGCAGATCGGGCGCGCGTCCCGCGACGGTGAGTGCGGCCGAGGCGTTGAGCAGGACCGCGTCGCGATAGGCGCCGGGCGCGCCGTCGAGCAGCGCGCGGAGCGCGCGGCCGTTTTCCTCTGGTGTGCCGCCAAGGATGGCCTCGAACGGATGCACGGGCAAGCCGAAATCCTCGGGGTGCAGTTCGACCTCGCGGATGCTGCCGTCTTCCTCCAGCGCGGCGACCCAGGTGAGGCCGGTGATCGTCATCTCGTCGGTGCCGTCGGAGCCATGCACCAGCCAGGCGCGCTCTGACCCCAATTGCCCAAGCGTCTCGGCCATGGGCCGGATCAGATCGCGCGAGAAGGCGCCGGTGAGTTGACGCTTGACGCCTGCCGGGTTGGTCAGCGGCCCGAGGATGTTGAAGATCGTACGGGTGCCCAATTCTGCGCGCACCGGGCCGACATGGGCCATGGCGGGGTGATGCATCGGCGCCATCATGAAGGCGATGCCGACCTCCGAGAGCGCGCGTTCCACCACCTCGACGCCGACCATCACGTTGAGGCCCAACTGGCTGAGCGCATCCGCCGCGCCGGATTTGGAACTGAGGTTGCGGTTGCCATGCTTGGCCACCGGCACGCCCGCGCCTGCCACGACGATGGCGGTCGCGGTGGAGATGTTGAGCGTACCCTTGCCGTCGCCGCCGGTGCCGACGATGTCCATCGCACCCTGCGGCGCGCGGACCTTGTTGCATTTGGCGCGCATCACGGCGGCGGCGGCGGCGTATTCGTCGACTGTTTCGCCCCTTGTGCGCAGGGCCATCAGGAAGCCGCCGGTCTGCGCCGGGGTGGCCTCGCCCTCAAAGAGGATCTGGAACGCGGCTTCGGCCTCTGTGCGGCTGAGCGCGCGGTCGGCGGCGGCCCCGATCAGCGGTTTCAGCCGGTCGCTCATGCCGGGACCTGCATCAGGTTCAGGAAATTCTGCAACAGCTTGTGGCCGTGCTGCGAGGCAATCGATTCGGGGTGGAACTGCACGCCGTGGATCGGCAATTCGCGGTGCTGCAGACCCATGATCGTGCCGTCCTCAAGCTCTGCCGTGATTTCCAGACAATCGGGCAGGCTGTCGCGTTCCACCACCAGCGAGTGATAGCGGGTCGCCTCGAAGGGCGAGGGCAGACCGGCGAAGACGCCTTTTGCGGAGTGCTGGATATGGCCCATCTTGCCATGCACGATTTCGGAATGGCGGATAACCTTGCCGCCGAAGGCCTGCCCGATGGTCTGATGCCCGAGGCACACGCCGAGCAGGGGAATCCCCGCCTCGGCGGCGGCTAGGGTGAGCGGCAGGCAGATGCCCGCCTGATCCGGGTCGCAGGGGCCGGGCGAGAGCAGGATACCGGCGGGGCGCATCGCCATCGCGTCCTGCACATTGAGCGCGTCGTTGCGCATCACGCGGGTTTCGGCCCCCAATTCGCCCACGTAATGGACGAGATTGTAGGTGAAACTGTCATAGTTATCGATCAACAGCAGCATTTGCGCCTGTCCTCATGCAAAGGGGGCTGGAGGCCGAGGGCCCGGTCGCGGTATACTTGTTCAGGCTTGCGCGGCACCGTCAAGGGGCGCTAGGCCGGTAATAAGGTAAAACAGGCGGATACGGGGGCAAAGGCAGTGGCACGCGGACTATTTGCGGGGATGATCACCGGCACCGTCGTTTCGGGGCTGGTGCTTGGGATGGCATCGGTTCTGACCGAGGTGCCGGGGGCGAAGGCACCCGAGGCGGAAACGGTCGAGGTGACACCCGGGTCGGGGTTCGATCTGCGGCGCGAGGATCGGCAGGCGGCCCTGCCGGATGTCGAGGACAGCCCCGAGGCGACGGGCGCGCCGCAGGTGGTTGCCCCGGAGCCCGACGATCTGTCATCGCTCAGCGGGGCGGACACCGCCCCGGCGCGGGCCCCGACCACCGGCAGTGACGTGGATGCGCTCGGTGCGGCCCCCGAGGCGTCGGGCGGCACGGGCGGTGTCGCGGTCGAGAGCGATAGCCCGGTGCTGCCCAGTCCTCAGTCGCAGGCACCCGAGGTCCCGCAGGATGAGGGTCAGGTGGCGATCTCGTCCGACCCGGCGCAGCCGCCTGCCCCTGAACCGGGCGAGACGGATGCCGGGCTGACGGGCAGTGAGACAGGTGGCGAGACCGATGGTGAGACGGTCGGCGAGACGGGCGGCGAGAGCCGTAGCGCGGTGCCGGATTTCCCCGAGGAGGAAGAGACACCGACGCTTGCGCCCGATGCGACACAAGAGGCCCCGGCCCGTGACGACACGATAACGCCGATCGCCCCCGATGAGGGACCGGTGCCCGAAGCGGTGCAGACCGCCGAAGACACCTCCGAGACGCCCAAGACGCTACCGCCCTCGGGCACGATCAGTGACCGCGTCGAAGGCGTGCGCAGCAACCGGCTGCCCCGTATCGGGGATGCGCCGGAGACCGAGGCGACGGCGGAAGACCCCGACGAGACCCCGGCACCCGAGCGCGCGATCCTGCGCAATGCCGCCGATTTCGAGAACCCCGAGGGCAAGCCGCTGATGTCCATCGTGTTGATGGATGACGGCAGCAGCCCCATCGGTCTGGAGGCGCTTGCCAGTTTTCCCTATCCGCTCAGTTTTGCGGTGGATGCCGATTGGCCGGGCGCGGCAGAGGCCGCCGAGCGTTATCGCGCGGCGGGGTTCGAGGTGCTGTTGACCGTCGATCTGCCTGAAAGTGCGGCGGCGTCGGATACCGAGGTGGCGATGCAGGCCTGGCTGAACCGGGTGCCGCAGGCGGTGGCGCTGCTGGAAGGCGACGAGACCGGTGTGCAGGCGAGCCGTGAGGGCAGTGCGCAACTGGCCCCGATCCTTCTGGAGAGCGGGCACGGGATCGTCATGCATCCCAACGGGCTTGATATGGCGCGCAAGCTGATCGGGCGCGAAGGCGTGCCGTCGGCGACGCTGTTTCGCGATTTCGACGGGCAGGGGCAGGATGCCTCGGCGATCCGCCGCTTTTTAGATCAGGCCGCGATGAAGGCGGGTCAGCAGGAGGAGGGCGTGATCATGCTGGGCCGGTTGCGCGCCGATACGATCAGCGCGCTGATGCTCTGGGGATTGCAGGACCGGGCCAATCGGGTGGCGTTGGCCCCGGTTTCGGCAGTGCTGATGGCGGGGGCGCAATAGCGCTCAGATCGGGCTATCCGAGACGAGGCGCATGCCCAGATGTGCGGGTGGCGTGCCGACGGCGCAGCCGCCGCGCGCGGGGTCGCGCACCAGATAGGACATCGCCGCGACATGCTCGCCGCCGACAAAGAATGCCGGGCAGCGGGACGCGTCCATGCCGTCGCTCGCACCTGCATAACATTCCTGCGTCCATTCCCAGACACTGCCGTCGAGATCGGCAATGCCCTCGGGCGAGGTGGTGAAACTGCCCTGGGGTTTGAGCGCCCGTGGGGCGGTGCCCTCGGTCAGGTAGGCCGAGGCCCATGTCAGCGAGGGGTCGGTGAAGATCGGATCGGGTTCGTCCGGCAGGACCGAGGCGGCCATGATGGTCCATTCCCCGGCTGTCGGCAGGCGAAACGCGTGGCCCGTGGCGTCATTGATCCAGGCGAGGTAGTCCTGCACGTCGATATAGCTCAGCCCGGTTGCGGGCGTGGTGGCGGGATCCTGATCGGCGCGGGCGCGGACGACCTGTGCGCAGGCATCCTGCGCGAAGCAGCGCGCCCATTCGGTGACCGTGACCTCATGGCGCTGCACATAAAGCGCGCGCCCGTTTGGGAGCATTACGGGCCGGTCGGCCATCACTGGCAGAAAGATCGGATCAGGGGCGCGCTGCAAGAGCGCGCCCCCGGCGATGACCGCCGCCAGAAGGCCCAGAGCCGCAAAGCCAAGCGCGGTCTTGAGCGGGTCGATGTGAGTGGTGGCGGCGGCGGTCGTCATGTCATGCGCTCCTCTTATGTCGCGAAGGGACGGGGCGGGACGACCTGTTCCATCAACTGGTTGTCCCAGTCACCCTCAACCACGAAATGCGCAGTGGCCCCCAGCATCGCGCCCTCGATCAGGTTGTGGTTGACATAGGCGTAGACGCCCGGCTGCTCGAAGGTGTACATCGCCGCCACCGCGCTGCCGCCGCGCACGAACCATGTCTCCATGCCGGTCATCGGCGCGTCGGAGAAGGATGTCTCCCAGACGAAGTTGCCATGGCCGCCGATCAGGTGCGGGCGCGAGTCGCGGTTGGCCTGATTGTGGATCATCAGAACCGTCTCGCCGACCTTGGCGCGCAGGGCGTGTTCGCCGGTCAGGGCACCGACCGCGCCGTTGAACACCGAATGCGTCGGGATCAGGGTGCGCATCGCGTCCAGGCTGTCGGCATAGTCGTCACCGGCGGCGTCATAGCTCTTGTAGTCGCCGTTGTCGTCCTTCGGCAGGTAGTAGTCCTGTTCTCCGACATAGGCGATGCTGTCGTATTTCAGCGGGTTGCCTTGGCCGTCCTTCAGCCCGTCACGCGGCAGCACCATGACCGCGCCATTCATGCCATGGGTCACGTGATAGGGGATCATCGCACCGCCGGGGGCGCAGTGATAGGTAAAGCAGCCCGGCTTGGTCGCCTTCCAGCGCAGCACGCATTCCTCGCCGGGATAGACATGGGTCAGGCCACCGCCGCCCAGGGCCCCCGTGGAGGCGTGAAAGTCGATATTGTGCTCCATCATGCTGTCGGCGGGGTTGCGCAGGGTCAGTTCCACCATGTCGCCCTCGTGGCAGATGATCAGCGGGCCGGGGACCGAGCCGTTATAGGTCAGCGCCCAGACCGAGGCACCGGTGTCCTCGTCCACCACCATCAGCCGTTCGGTGGTTTCCATGGTGATCTCGATGATCTTGGGGCCGCCGGTTGCGACCTGCTCGTGTGCGGGCGCAAAGGGCGGTGCGACCAGTTCCTGCCGCACGCGGGTATAGCCAGAAAGATCGGCCGGTTTGGCGGTGGTTTCGGCAACCTGTTTGGCGGCGGCTTTGTGCAGATGTGTGGATGCCGCGTTGGCCTTGGTCATTCGGGGCGCGCGCGAGGCGGCCATCGCACCTGCGCCTGCCATTGCCGCCGCACCGGCGAGCATGGAGCCGCGCAGCACGTTGCGGCGGCTGGTTGAAACGAGTCCGGGGTTGATGAATTTGGTCATGATATCCTCCATGACAATTGTGGTGGCGGGCGTCATGCCCGCGCACCGGGAAAGGGATCAGAGATTGCCGAGTTGCGCCTCGAAACGTTCCTTGGCCTTGCGGGGCACGCGACCCTCGAGGAAGGTATCCGGCACCTCGACGTCGCCCACGGCGATGGTCATCACCATGCCCATGGCAAAGTGCGGCTTGCAGATGACGCCGTAGACGCCTTCGACATCGAGCGTGACGTCGAATTCCTCGTTGATCTTGCCTGCAAAGCCTTCGGCCCCGTCGGGCAGCATGCCCTTGTTGATTTCGGCGTTGTGGCCCCTATCGGTAGCGACGAAGCGGATGGTGTCGCCGGGGGCTGCCTGAACAAAGGCGGGCTCGAACACCATGCGGTCACCGTCGGCGCCCTTGTTCAGCATCTTGACCTCGAAGGTCTCGGCGAAGGCCGCGGAGCCCATCAGGGCCGCGAGGGCGAGACCGGTTGTCAGCGTGCGGATCATGTCGTTGTTCCTTTCATGTCGCGTTATTGCTTGACCCTGAGAATAGTGATTCCCGCAGGCGCGATATTGCTCTGGCGCAAACTTCGGGACGATTGATCGGGTGGGAACGCGGCATCCGGTTGTGGCGTTGCCTGCGGTTCTGTGCGATGACGCGCGCCATGACCGAGCAACCCACCCGCAAGACCCTGCCACGGCTCGATGAGAGCCTGCTGACGCATCTGCCGCCGTTCTCCCGGCTGGAGAAGCGGCAGATTCGCACGATCCTGGATCAGGCGAGTTCGCGGCGGTATGAGGCCGGGGTCGCGGTGTTCAACGAGGGCGATTCCGCCGAGCGGTTCTACATGCTGCTCGATGGCTATGTGCGGGTGGTGCGCATCACGCCGACCGGCGAGCAGGTGACGGCGCTGCATATTCCGGCGGGGCAGCTTCTGGGCATCGCCAAGGCCATCGGGCGCGAGACCTATCCGGCGACGGCGATGACGGCGACGGAATCCATCGTGCTCAGCTGGCCGACCAGCCTGTGGGATACGTTCGTGGCCGAGTATGACGGCTTTGCCACCGAGACCTACAAGACCCTCGGGCACCGGGTGGGGGAAATGAACACCCGCATCGTCGAACTGGCGACGCAGCAGGTCGAGCAGCGGGTGGCCAATGCGATCCTGCGGCTGATCAATCAGACCGGGCGCAAGGTTGAGGGCGGCATCGAGATCGACTTTCCGATCACCCGGCAGGATCTCTCGGAACTGACCGCCACCACGCTGCACACGGTCAGCCGGTTGCTGAGTGGGTGGGAAAAGCGCGGGCTGGTGGAAAGCAAACGCAAGCGCATCAAGGTCTGTGACCCGCACGCGCTGGTGGTGCTGAGCCAGGGGTGAGGGGGGTGGTGTTGGGGTGTCGTTGTCGGGGGATTGGTGGAGGTGGGGCGTTTGCGGGACGCAAGCTGACCTTGGCTCCGGTGCTCGCAATAACCGCTCTCAGTCCAGAACGGACCCAAGACCTCACGCTTTAACTTGCGATAGCTGACGTTCACCGAGGTGCTCGCGAACTGGGAAGGCGCGGGACTTTGCGGGTCCTCGCGCTGATTCAAAGAGCAGCCGCTTCCGGCCCAAAGCCAAACTTGGCCGTTCCGCCAATCGCTGCGGCGCAGCTTCCCGGAAGCTGCCGTTCGACCCATTGCGCAGCATTTTCAACGGTCGCAAAGGGTCGCAGACATAGGTGATGATAGCAAGAAAGAACAGAACGCCTTGATCGAAAGGCTCATTCAAGGTACAAAACTGGTGTGACCTCGTGGGGAAAATCGGAAAATATTAGGAGTAAGTTAGTAACTCCCAAGCACCATGTTGAAACGCGAGAAACAGGGTGAGGATCTTCTCATCCGGTTTGTCGCGCGACACCCCTCCGATAATGAAGTGCAGGGTGCCTGCCGTCAGAGCCGGGCGATGATCTGAGATGGTGACAGGGTCAGGGTTTCCAGAATATTGAGCCCGTGTTTTCTGGCCGTTGAGATGACGGACCTGATGTCGGCGAATACCTGTGCACCCTCGAGTGTGCGGAAGGTGCCCGAGATTTTCATGCGCAGCTTCATCATGCGCAGGTCCTGTTCGGCCTGATTGTTGGTGAAGGGGACTGCGAAGTCGGCGATGAACCGCAAGACGTCATCGCGGTAGTCACGCAGACGGACGAGCAGGTTGTGGCCTGGTCGCCTGGCTTTTCGGCCGCGGGTGCCGGGGCTTCTGGCCAGCGGGGGCTGACATTCGTGGAAAGCGAGCCCCTTGGCGAGGATCGCCATGTATCTGGTGACGATACCCTGGCGAACCGGTTCCGGGAGTTCGGTCTCGCCTCGGTTCTGCGCCTCGCACCTGAGCTGATTGGCGCGGTTGAGCACCGCGCTCATCTCTGTCGCCCACGGCTCCTTGTCGATCTCTTCGATGGCCCTGAGTTCGCGCAAGTGATGCGCCCCGCAGAGGGCGTGGGCGTCCACCCCGCTCATATGGGCGTAGTAGGGTTTCCAGTGATCATGAACGATCGTCCCGCCGTTCAGGAAGGTTGGAACAGCACCGCGCTTGGCGCTGATGCGGTAATGCGTGAAGGCGGGATCGCAGATCGAGTGCAGCCAGTGCAGCTTGCCGGCGACCCGAAGTCCGGTCTCGTCCAGATGCCGAACGTCGCCTTCAGTGAGCCGGGCAAGAATGTGCTCGACCACGCCACCCAAGGTATGCGCCGCGCTGTTCACCCAGTTGGTCACGCTGGCCGCGCACAGGCTGGTGGCCCCAAACAGGTCGCGCAGGAGTTGGCAGACCCGATCCTCGGGTATCAGCTGCCCAACATTGCAATAGACCGCCGCCGCCCGCATGCGCGTGCCGTATTGCACATGAGCGTTCACGCCATCGGGAAAGCCAGCTGTCGTCATGGCTCGACAATGGCCGCAACAATAAACCGCCGCCTGATGCTCGGTGACCTCCAGTCGCGGCGCGGGCAAGTCGAACACCTGACGCCGCTCCATCCCCTTCGCCATCTCCGCCGTCAGGGCGCGTTGACACGCGCTGCAATGCGCCGCCTCATGCCGTTCCACGAAGTCGGGCGTTGGCGTCTGGCGCAGGGTGTTGCCCCGGTGGCCAACCTGGCCGCCGCTTTTCTTGCCGGACTTGCCACGCAGGCTGCGCGGTGCTGGCTTCTTCAGGCCATCACTCGAAGGGGGCTTGCTGCTATTGTTGCTGTTCTTGGCCAACTGCCGGCGCAGATCCGCATTCTCTTCCGCCATGGTCGCCAACGCGGCTTCAAGCTCAGCGATCCTGCGCAGAGCCGTGGCGAGGAGTTGTTCAAGGGTGGTAACCTGATCCATTCCACCACTGATTCAGAGAAATCAAAACGGCGCCACGGAATTCAGACCGGAACGAAAACTTCATGCGCCCAATGGCAATTTGGACTCACCCCAAAACTGACAACAACCTCCCACCTCAGGGGGGGTGCTTGGGAGTTACGTAAGTTAAATGATTAAGCACCTAAGCGTTGCTGCTTTTTGCGTTGTGGCCCTGGCTAGCGGTGCGAGCGCCGCAACTGTTGGCATTACAGAAGGAACGCGCGACACCGTTGATGGGACGTCCAAAATAGCAGGCCCGGATTCCAGCCCTTTGCCCGGCGGCGCATATGATCTCGATGCTTTGGGTAGCCTAGGAACCGATGACTTCGAGATCTACGGGCGAATTGTAGACTCGATTGATAATTTCGCATTTGGTTTCACAGCGACGTCGACTTTCAACATATCTTGGATTTTTGGCGGGTATACGACCAACAATGGTGCCAACCTCGTAACCGACTCTGGATTCGTGAAAGAAGGCGGAGCTGATAAGACTGCGACCTTTAGTCTTTTGAAAGACCTCGGTGGCGGCACCTTTAGCGCAGTCGGCGGCCCCATTGATTATGAAACCAACGTGACATCAGGCACCGCTTTGATATTCTCTGCCGGGCCAGGTGATTACGTGTTTCAGATCGACGGTTCAGGTCCCAACGCTTCAGGTTCGGGCGTAGGGCTTTATGACGTTCGTGTTTCTGCGGTGCCACTGCCTGCCGCAGGCTGGCTGCTGATTGCTGGCGTTGGAGGTTTGGCCGCAATGCGCCGTACAAAGAAAAAGTGAAATAGAAGAAGTATGAAGCACTTTTTCGGGGCCCTTCGGGGCCCTTTTCACTTTCGGCTACATGAAATTTGGTTTGAGCGATAGCATTCAATAAATATAACGAGGGCATGGCCTTAGGGCATCTTGGCAACGGGCGATGCCTTCATAGGCCCGGTCTTACCCCGGGTCCGCCGCCTGCATCAGTTCGGCGAGGAATGCCTCCTCGTCGAGATCGTATTCCGTGCAGGCGTCCATCACCGTGTGAAACGGGCTGACGAGGCATCCGACGCAGAGCATCCGGTGCCGGACGAAGACCGGGACGGTCTGGGGCCATCGTGTCATCAGATCCGCCAGTGGCAGATCGGGATCATCTGGTCGGGGGTGCCGCATCGTGCGCTCCTTTCACCGACCAGCCTAGCCGCGCAATCGCGCCAAACGTTGCGCTGGCACAAACTCCGTTGCCGGGCGCCCGCCTAGAACAGGTCATCCCGAATTCCAAGGAGGCCTGAACATGGCTGAAATCTTAACGAAATCGCGGGCGCGCAACATCTTCTACGGGGGCTCGATCTTCTTTGTCGTGATCTTCGTGGCGATGACCGTCCATAGCCACAAATACGTGGTTGAAACCTCGACGGCGGGCATGGCGCTCAGCGAAGAGGTGATCCACGGCAAGCATGTCTGGGAAGAGCATTCCTGCATCAACTGCCACAGCCTGCACGGGGAAGGTGCGTATTTCGCGCCCGAAGTGGGCAATGTGATGACCCGCTGGGGCGTGCAGGACAGCCCCGAGGGCTCCTTCGAGATGCTCAAAGGCTGGATGGAAAGCCAGCCGAGCGGCATCGAAGGCCGCCGCCAGATGCCGAATTTCAACCTCAGTGACGAAGATATCCGCGGCCTCGCGGAGTTTCTGCGCTGGGCCGATCAAACCGACACGCAGGGCTGGCCGCCCAATGATGCCGGGTAAGGAGTGAACCCCATGAAATACCAATCACAAAAAGTCGCGCTCTACTATTTCGTCGCGGCGATGGCCCTCTTCGGCATTCAGGTGCTGGGCGGGCTGCTGGCGGGCTGGGTCTATGTCTCGCCCAACTTTCTGGCAGAGATCCTGCCGTTCAACATCATCCGCATGATCCACACCAACGCCCTTATCGTCTGGCTGTTGCTGGGCTTTTTCGGGGCCGCCTATTTCCTGATCCCCGAGGAATCGGAGCGTGAAATCTGGTCGCCGAAGCTGGCCTATATCCAGCTTATCATTCTCGTTGTGGGCACGTTGGGGGCCGTGGGCTCGTACCTCGTGGGTATCCATGGCGGGCGCGAGTTTCTCGAACAGCCCTTGTGGGTCAAGTTCGGCATCCTCGTCGCGGCGCTGATCTTTCTGCTCAACATCTCGATGACGGTGCTGGCGGGCAAGAAGACGGCAATCACGAACGTGCTGCTGATGGGGTTGTGGCTGTTGTCGCTGCTCTGGGTCTTTGCCTTCATCAACCCCGACAACCTCAGCCTCGACAAGATGTACTGGTGGTTCGTGGTCCATCTCTGGGTCGAGGCGACCTGGGAGCTGGTGATGGCCGCGATCCTCGCCTTCCTGCTGCTCAAACTGACCGGGGTGGACCGCGAAGTCGTGGAGAAATGGCTCTATGTCATCGTCGCCACGGCGCTTTTCTCGGGCATCCTTGGCACCGGGCACCACTTCTACTGGATCGGCCTGCCGGGTTACTGGCAATGGGTTGGCTCGATCTTCTCGACCTTCGAGGTGATCCCGTTCTTCCTGATGATGTCGTTTGCCTTCGTCATGGTGTGGAAGGGGCGCAAGAACCATCCCAACAAGGCCGCGCTCTTGTGGTCGCTCGGGTCGAGCACGGTGGCATTCTTCGGGGCTGGTGTCTGGGGTTTTCTGCACACGTTGCACGGGGTGAACTTCTACAGCCACGGCACGCAGATCACCGCCGCCCACGGCCACCTTGCGTTTTACGGGGCCTATGTGGCGCTGAACCTCGCGATCTTCACCTATGCGATGCCGATGCTGCGCGAACGCGCGCCCTATAACCAGGTGCTGAACATGGCATCGTTCTGGCTGATGACCGGCGGCATGGCCTTCATGACCTTCGTGCTGACCTTCGCGGGCACCATCCAGACGCATATGCAGCGCGTGGTGGGCGACTATTACATGCAGGTGCAGGACAGTCTGTCGGTGTTCTACCTGATGCGGTTCGGTGCCGGTGCGGCTGTGGTGATCGGGGCCTTGCTGTTCCTCTATTCCATGCTGGTCGTGCGCAAATCCGAGGTGATCGCGCCCGGCCCTGCCAACCCTGTTCCGGGAGAATGAGCCATGAACATGGTCTACAAACCAACCCTGCCGTTCTATCAGGCAACCGGCCGCGAATGCGATCTCTTCGAGACGGCCCATGACAACGGTTTGCCCCTTCTTCTGAAGGGGCCGACCGGCTGCGGCAAGACCCGCTTTGTCGAGCATATGGCGGCCCGGCTGGGCAAGCCGCTCTATACGGTGGCCTGCCATGACGACCTTTCGGCCTCGGACCTGATCGGGCGCTACCTGCTCAAGGGTGGCGAGACGGTCTGGGTCGACGGGCCCCTGACCCGCGCGGTGCGCGAGGGCGGTATCTGCTATCTCGACGAGGTGGTCGAGGCACGCAAGGACGTGACGGTCGTGCTGCACCCGCTGACCGATACGCGCCGCACGCTGATGATCGACCGCACAGGCGAAGAGCTGGTGGCGCCGTCGGGCTTCATGCTGGTGGCCAGCTACAACCCTGGCTACCAGAACGTGCTCAAGCGGCTGAAGCCATCGACGCGGCAACGCTTCCTCTCGATCTCGTTCGACTTTCCGGGGGCGGAGACAGAGATCGCGGTGGTTTCGAGCGAAAGCCGTCTGGAGCCTGGGCGCGTCGCACCGCTGGTGCGGCTGGCCGGGCATATCCGGAACCTCTCGGGCATGGATCTTGAGGAAGGTGTGTCAACGCGCCTGTTGATCTATGCCGCCACGCTGATGGCGGGGGGCATGGGCGTCGATCAGGCGCTGGAGGCGGCGGTCATCGAGCCGCTGAGTGATGAGCCCGATGTGCAGCAGGCGCTGCGCGATCTGGTCGCCACGATCTACGGGTGAGCGCCATGCATCTTCTCGATCTCATGGAGCCCGAAGAGACGGTCGGCAATCTCTGGCATGACATGGCCAGCGGGATCGGGGCGGATATCGGTCATCCCGAGGCAGGTGTCGCTCTCGCCTCGGTCCGGCCCAGCCTTGCGGTGCTGTTTCGCGGTCTGGGCGGCGCACCCGGCGTGGAACTGAGCGAGGCGGCGGCGACGCTGATGCGCCATCGCCGCCCGCTGCGCCGCAAGCTGGGGGCGGAGCGCGACCGTGAGTGGGTCGCCGGGTTCGACGGTGAGCGGCTTACGCTGCCGCCGGTCATCGCGGCCTTTCCCGACCCGGCACTGAACCGGGCCGCGTATTTCTGGCTGACGGCGCTGGCGGCGGTTTGCGATCTGAACGGGATCGACCTGACCGGTGAAGGCCTGGCCCGCGATTGCGCGCAGGTGCGCGCCAATGCGGCGGCGGCGGATGCGGCCTATGCCGCCTGTCCCGGCCTGCGTCAGGCCCATGACCGGATGGCGCGGCTCTGCATGGCGGCGCGACCAGACGTTTTGCGACCGGCGCAGGAGGCGATCATCGAAACCGCCATTCGCAACCAGCTTTGCGGGGCCTCACCCGAGGTGACCGCGCACCCGGTGCCGGGGCGCTACATGCCCTTCGCACCGGTGCCGATCTGGCTGCGCTTTGCCAATGCGTCTTCTGGCGAGGCCGCGACGGATCAGGCGGCAGACCCTGCCGCACCGCCGCCCGCTGCCGCGCAGACCAGCCGAAAGCTGGGACGGCGCAAGGATCAGGACCAGCAGAACCGCAAGGACAGCTTTATCATTCACCGGTTCGAGTCGATCCTGTCATGGGTCGAGTCGATGAACATCAACCGCAGCGTCGATGACGACGATGACGAGAATGCCCAGAAGGCGGCGGATGATCAGGATGAAATCACCCTGTCGAAACAGGATCGCAAGGCCGCGACACGGCTGCGCCTGCATCTTGATCTTTCGCCCGCCGATGCCGATCACGAGGCGCTGGCGGGTACGCATAAATACCCCGAGTGGAACCACCGGTCGCGCAGCTACATGGCCGATCATTGCCGGGTTCTGGATGCGCCGGTGGCGGCGTCCGACACGCCTTTCGTGCCGAACGCGCGACGGATGCGCGAGGTGCGCCGCCAGTTCGAGGCGCTGCGCCCGCGCCGTATCCTGCAACCACGCCAGATCGACGGTGCCGAACTCGATCTTGACGCGCTGCTGACCTCGCGGGCCGATCTGATGGCGACCGGGCGCGGCTCTGACCGGATATGGCAATCGGCACGACAGACTGAGCGTGATTTGTCGGTGGCATTTCTGATCGACACGTCGCGCTCGACCGAGGCCGCGATCGGCGACACCTCGGTGATCGAGGTGGCGCGCGAGGCGATGGCGGCACTGGCTGCGGGCATCAACGCGGCGGGCGACCGGTTGGGCATCTGGGGGTTTTCCTCGCTGCGCCGCGACCGGCTGTTCCTGAGCCGCTGCAAGGCCTTCGAGGATGACATGTCACCCGCGATCACGGCCAATATAGGCGCGCTGAAGCCGGGGCATTACACGCGTCTCGGCACCGCCATCCGCCATGTCAGTGCGCAACTGGCCAAAGAGCCGAGCGCGCGCAAGCTGCTGATCGTGCTGACCGACGGCAAGCCTAACGATCTTGACCATTACGAGGGCCAGCACGGCATCGAGGACAGTCACATGGCGGTCCGCGAGGCCCGCATGGCGGGCCAAAGCCTGCATGGCATCATCATTGACGAGGACGGGCAGGACTGGTTCGCCCGCATCTTTGGGCGCGGCGGCTTTACCTTGCTGCCTGACCCCGTGCGCCTGACCCGCGCGCTTCCCGATATCTATCGCACGCTGACACAGGAGAATTGACATGCGCAGTTTGACAGTTTTGATCGCGACCCTTATCGCGGCACCGGCCTTTGCCAAGGGCTTTGACCGGCCAATCCCACAGGCTCAATCTGCCACGGCGGAATTGTGGTATGCGCTGGCCTGCCTTGCGCTCATCGCATCCATGATCGCCGTGCAGCGACTGGTCTCTCGCCGATGACACGCCAAGGCTGGTCCACCCAACAGATCGCGCTCGCCCTCTATCCCTTTGGCGCAGGGGCGGCGGCGGTCAACGTGTTCTTCGCCTCGCTGATCTTCAGCTGGATCGGCGGGCCCGTGGCCTCGACCGCTTGGTCGATCGGCCTCGGCTGCGTGATAGGTGCCCCCGCAACCTGGTATTTCGCCCGCCATATCCGGGAGCTGATGGACCGCGCCGATGCGCGCCCCGGCGCGGCGCGACCCTGATGATCTGCAGATGCCAATGGGGCATATGAGTGCGCACTTTGCAATTTCACCAGTCGAACCACTACTCATAAATAACGGATATTACATAACTTTATCAGGTGCTCTAAATTGAGCACACCATGAGCATGCACGTTGGGACGATATGCGTGCGCACCCAAAGATCAAGAAGTGAAAAGAAAAGGCCCGCCTAAGCGAGCCTTTGGCTTCAGATGATTTCTAAGAAGTCAGCGCGTCCGTTCTAGAATATCCATGAGCTTGTCTTGCTCAAAGTTACCGGCCGCGGTGTTGCATGGAGTCGCAGGCAAAAAAACTCGGCGATTGTCCCTGATCCGTCAACAGTTTCGCCTCCTTGGCTGGATAGTTTGGTGAGCGTCCCGCAAGGCTTGAGAAAAGGCGCTTGAATATGTCTGAAATGCGACAAAAATATGTATCACCTGTATGCACGACGACTTTCATCGTGTAAGTGTTAGGAGGAATGTAGATTGGAAGCCTAGGTAGGAATAACATGATGAAGTTTATGAGGAATAGTTTTAGCAGTCCCGGTGCCCGCGCACTTTGCTTCACCCTCTGTGCTCTCGCTCCGGCGGCGCACGCCTCGTCTGTCACGACGTATGCCGATCTGGCAACTTTCACGAGCGCCACCGGTTGGTCTGCCCCCACTGAGTGGTCCGTTTTAAATGTTAGTGCATGGTCGGCCTTTGGTCTATCGGAACGATGCTTTCGGGCGCTGGTGGGCGGTATCCCAGAGCGCTGTGCGGTCTGACTGTGTTGTAGTGGCGGCGCCACTTCTCGATCAGAATCTGGGCCTCGCGTAGCGAGTAGAAGACCTCACCGTTCAGAAGCTCATCCCGGAACCTGGCATTGAAGCTTTCGCAGTAGCCGTTCTCCCACGGAGATCCTGGCGCAATAAAGGCCGTCTTGGCGCCCACCGCGCCGATCCAAGCGCGTACCTTTTTGGCGATAAATTCCGCGCCATTGTCGGATCTTATGTATTCCGGCGGACCGCGCAGGATGAACAGGTCGGTCAAGGCGTCGACCACATCGACGGAATTGAGTTTGCGTTTGACGCGGATCACCAGGGCCTCCTTCGTGAACTCATCGATGATATTGAGCGTGCGATATACCCGTCCGTCGTGGGTCCGATCCTGGACGAAGTCGTAGGACCAGACATGGTTTGGGCGCTCAGGTCGGAGCCGGATGCATGAGCCATCGTTCAGCCAGAGCCGCCCCTTCTTTGGTTGTTTTTGCGGGACTTTCAGCCCTTCCTGCCGCCAAATGCGTTCGACGCGCTTGTGATTTACATGCCAGCCGCTGTTGTTCAGCATCCCGGTAATCATGCGATATCCATAGCGCCCAAACTCTCGCGTCAACTCAATGATGTCCTCAGTCAGCCGTTCTTCGTCCGGCAAACCGCAAGGAACCTTGCGTTGTGTCGAACGATACTGTCCGAGTGTACGGCAGGCCCGGCGCTCAGATACGCCAAGGGTCTGCTGCACATGATCAATGCACTGACGGCGACGGGAAGGGCTTAAAAGTTTCCCCGTGCAGCCTCGGCCAGGATCATCTTATCCAGCGTCAGATCTGAAACCGCACGCCTGAGCCGGGTATTCTCGGTCTCCAACTGCTTCAAACGTTTGAGCTGATCCCGGCTCATGCCACCATATTCTTTGCGCCATCGATAATAGGTCTGCTGCGTCACGCCAATCTGGCGCACGGCATCGGCAATCGAGCTGCCTTGCCCCTGCAACACTTCAACCTGCCGCAGCTTCAGCACGATCTCTTCGGGTTTGTCTCTCTTTCCAGCCATCTCTGCTCCTCCTGAAATGGGATAATACTATCCCAGTTGGTGGACCACTTCAGTGGGGGCACTCCATTTGCCCGCCGCACAATTATGATCAAGTTAATTTGGTTATTCTGCAGACAAACGTTTTCACCACACGCGAAAAATGTGGCTTAACCTTGTGAACTCAACCTTAAACAACCATTTCAAACCAACGGGGTTAGCTAAAATATGGGTTCAGATATGCTCGAGACGCTTGGTACGTTAGTTGCCAACCCAATCTTGGACTTGACGTTGAAAATCGTGGGTGTTGCTGGCCTTATCGTCGCTGTCCTCGCGTGGAAAGCAGCTACGGCTTCGGTAAAGGCGACCAAAGCAGCAAATATCACCAGCCTCAAAATGAAAGCGGTGGATAGTACGGCTGCCGCGGAGCGCAGCTTCGTATCGCTTCAATCCAATTATCAGTCAGTTAGCGCAGCGTGGCAGGAACATATCAACCAGCACCATGCTCCAATGTATAGTTTCAGAAACAAACCTGACGAACTCGAAAGAAACGCTCAGGTTGAGCGTGAGGGTGCAAACTTGATGCAAAAGTTGGAGCAAAACTTAGATTGCTTAGATCAGGACGGACTTGAGCGGTTCATAAAAGAGGCGCAGCGTACCGCTATAGATATTGAAAGACTTTCTTTTCGCTTGGAAAGGCCACAGAGTCTTCGCCACTAGCGGCCCAAAGGAGACATTAAGTTCTTGAACAGTCGCCGCGGCGCAGCCTCCACATATCGGACCTCCGTCGCCACCACCGCATCCGGACCACCAAGATTGCTACATTGCGTGAACAGAATTGATCCAAAGTTTGTGTACTCTATGGTCGTCGAGATTTGGCGAGTTGCGGCCTTATCGGTGGCCAATCGCCACTGGTCATTCAAAAACAATTGAGTAGTTTGATTGAGCTGTCATGGACAGCGGTCGCGTGCTGGAAAGATTGCTTGGGATAAACGACTATGACGATCTCTACTGTCTGGCGTCGCAATTTTGCTGGGGTTGACGAAATAGTCTTTGTTTCGGACAGTCGGCTTTCTGCAGGCTATCGCTGGGATTGTGCTCAGAAGATTTTCCCCATTGAGGGGCCAAATTTCTGCATCTCGTTTGCCGGGCATGCTGATTTTGCCTTCCCATGTGCGTATTCCACGGGTATGTGGCCATCGAATCCATGAACATGTGGCCACGGATTCCACGAGCATGTGGCCACCGGTTCCACGGCATGTGGCCACCCCTTTGAGATAGACCTGCGGGGCGATCTGACCCTGCCTATTCTGCGGCCCATTGAGGAAGCAGGAGGGCGAGATGGAAAGGTTGCCAATGCGCAAGATCAAGGATGTTCTACGACTGCGCGCGTCGGGGTATTCGACGCGCAGGATTTCGGAAAGTCTGAGGCTGGGGCGGACGTCGACGCGGAATTATCTTCAGCGCGCCTCTGCGGCGGGGCTGTCGTGGCCGGATGTTCAGGATATCGATGAGGTCGCTCTCGAGCGACAGCTTTTTCGACAGGTGGCCGGCGCGGAGGACCCTCTGTTCGTGGAACCGGACTGGGCAGAGGTCAATCGTGAGTTGAAGCGCTCCGGTGTGACCCTGCGCCTGCTTTGGGAGGAATATCGCGCGCGTCACCCTGATGACGGCTATGGATATTCCGCCTGGTGCCAGCATTACCGCGCGTGGGCAAAGCGGCTGTCCCCCTCGATGCGCCAGCGCCATGTCGCGGGCGAGAAGCTGTTCGTCGATTATTCCGGCGTGCGCATGGAAGTGACGGATCCCGCCACGGGCGCGCGCCACCCCGTCGAGCTGTTTGTCGCGGTGTTGGGCGCGTCGAATTACACTTATGCCGAGGCCAGCCGGAGCCAGACATTGCCGGACTGGATCGGCGCGCATGTCCGCGCGTTCGAGTTCTTCGGCGGCGCGCCGGCCTTGATCGTGTCGGACAATCTCAAATCTGCCGTGGTCCGGGCATGTTTCCATGAGCCGGGTGTCAATCGCAGCTACACCGATCTTGCGCGCCATTATCATACGGCCATCCTCCCGGCCCGTCCTTACAAACCACAGGATAAATCGAAAGCGGAAGGCGGGGTGCTTCTGGTTCAGCGCTGGATCGTTGCGCGGTTGCGCAATCGGGTCTTTTTCTCGCTGGAGGAGTTGAACGCGGCCATCCGCGAAGAACTCGTGCGCCTGAATGCCCGTGTCAGCCGTCACCTTGGTGCGTCGCGCCTGGAGCTTTTTGAACGGCTGGACAAACCCGCCCTGATCCCGCTGCCCCCGACACGCCATGCCCATGCCGATTGGAAGAATGTCACCGTCGGAGCCGATTACCACATCCGCATCGATGACCATTACTACTCGGTCCCCTACGACCTTGCGCGGGCGGCTCTTTGGGTGCGGATCACGGCCAGCACCATCGAGGCGTTTCAGGGCGGCAAACGTGTTGCCAGCCACATACGCGCGGGTCCCGAGGATGGGCGCGAGACGACGGTAACGGCGCACATGCCCGCCAAGCACCGCCATTATGCCGGTATGACCGCTTCGACAGTTCAGGCCGAGGCCCAAAAGGTCGGTCCGAACGTGGTCACGCTCGTCGAGGTCATCCTGCGCAACAAGCCAAGACCGGAACAGGGCATCCGCGCCTGTGTCGGCATTCTCAAGCTGAAGCGCGGCTCTGGTCCGGAAAGACTGGACACGGCCTGCGCACGCGCGCTGGCGCTCAACGCCTGCTCGCTCAAATCCGTCACCTCCATCCTGCAGAACCGCCTGGAGGACCAGCCCATCGAGGTCGCGCCAGACGCGCCCACGATCGCCCACGCCAATCTGCGTGGTGCGAAATATTTCCACTGAGCCAAAGGAGACACCGAATGCTCACACATCCCACCCACGAGGCGCTGCGCGCGCTCAAACTTGACGGCATGGCCGAGGTCTTCGCAGACCTTCTGGCACGCGAGGGCAGCCGGCAAATGGATCCGGTCGAATGGATCGGCCTGATGCTCGACCGCGAAAGCGCAACGCGTGACAGCCGGCGCTTTCAGACGCGTCTGCGGGCCGCGAAACTGCGCGAGAGCGGCGCCTGCATGGAAGACGTCGACTATCGCACCGCGCGCCAGCTGGACCGCGCGCTGTTCCGAAGCCTCCAGGATGGTGCCTGGATCACCAGACACCGCAGCATCCTGATCACCGGGCCATGCGGGGTCGGGAAGTCCTGGTTGGCCTGCGCCCTTGGTCATGAAGCCTGTCGGCAGGGCAAGACCACCCTCTACTTCCGCATGCCGCGCCTGTTCGGCGAATTGGCTGCCGCGCGCGGCGATGGCAGCTTCGAGCGGATCTTCCGCAAGATCGTGCGCGCCGATGTCCTGATCCTCGATGATTGGGGCCCGGAACAGATGACCGCCGGTCAGCGGCGCGACATGATGGAGATCGTGGATGATCGTCATGGCCGCAAGGCAACGGTCGTCACCAGTCAACTTCCGGTGGAAAAGTGGTATGACATCATCGGCGATCCGACCTTCGCGGATGCGATCCTCGACAGGCTTGTGCATCACGCTCACCGGATCGAACTCGATGGCCCCTCGATGCGAAAAAACCCGCCGCCCGACCCCGTGGTCGAAACCGACGAGGCCACACAATGACAACCATGTCCCGCTCAGGCTTTGCCCACAGGGCCCACCCACGCGCCCGTCGCCGCCAGCTATATGATAAGCGCTGCGCCGGGCGCGCGGGTCCCCCCATGGACAAACCCAGCCCAACCGTCGGCATTGACCCAGACGTGAAAATCACGTCATGAAGAAACTGCCTCGCAGATCACCTCACGGGTGTGGCCACATGTCATGGAATGACTGGCCACATGCGCGTGGAACAGGTGGCCACATGTCGTGGAATACGCACCCATGCATTTTTCAGTTTCAATGCATGGTCAAGAACTATCCTAGGTTCTCAACTGGCGCAGCTCCCATTTCGGTCGCCGCAAAGGACTTTTTAGCGATCGTTAATCAACTTCATGGATTGGTGGACGATCGCAAACTCGCACAGTTTCATCAAACAGAATTCTTGCTTGCTGGCTATGACTTTGCGACTGGTGAAATGTACGGAAAGTCGATTCGATATGACGAAGAATCGAACTTATACAAGCGCTTCGATCTTGGTGGGATCAAGAGCGGGCAAGTCCAGTCGACGGTTGGGTTCGCCGGTGACTGCTACCATGACTTCTTTGAAGGCCTAGGAAAAAAGATCGCCCTTCAGAAAACCGAGTTGAATTACCAACCCCTAGAGACGCTTAACGAAATAATCTCTAGGCAAGCCATAGGCTCCACTATCGGTGGAAATCCGCAAATTGTTAAGGTTTATCGGCACCGCAACTTTCTACCATACGCGGTCCGTCAAAACGGAAAGGCCGATGTGACTCTCTTTGGGAGGCCATTGCTAGAATACGAGAGAACTCTGTACCCGATAGTTACCTTGGACAGAGTCAACAAAGAAGATTTTGTGCACTACCCAATGGGCGCAAGCCCACGCAAGCATACTAAGCCTAATGATTTCTCTGAATGATGGATCGTCACATTATGCGCTCTGACCATCGTCTCCCGTAGCTATCAATAGCTATACGCCGAGATTTTCCTGTTGGGCGAGCAGAACTGATAGATGCGTCTTGGTAGGCCTCCTAATCTGGCCAAAGCTGCAATTGGACGCAAATCACGCAGGCACCACCCAAGTCACCGGAGCAGACTTTGCCAAGCTATGCAGGATGACCTTGAGTCGCTCGTTGCTTCCCACTCAACTGGTCTCTCAATGGTATGCAACAGAATGGGTTTATGAATTTTTTACATTGCTCTGCCGCTCGCTAACTTCCCTCAGCCATTTCTCTAGAGCATCCAATTCGCCCTCGATAGCCTCTGGTGTAGGTGCCTTTGGGTTGAGGGCATCGGAAGCCTTATGAAGCAGCTCGGAACATTGCCCGTAATGCTTGCGCATTGTTTTGGCATCTGTCTCGGTGATCGCTGAAAGTTTGGCGAAGCCTTTGGTATTCACCTTACTGGCAAAGGTACGGAGCACTGGAGAGATCGCGTCTTCTACGGCGGATTCCCAAGTCTGCCGAAGACTGTCTATCAAGCCTCTAGCGTTAATGAGCCAGTCCGTGCTGTCAGGATCGCGGTCGTAAAGATTGCGAATGTTGGTGAGATGCTTGCGCATCTGGGCAAGTCTGGTCGTAGCATCTTGAGCCTTGTCAGGAGCCTCGTTACGGCAATGGCCGGGGACGCTCTGCTTCTTCTGGATATGGCGCAGGGCGATGTTGGTCTTCAAGGCAGGATCATCGACCTGCGCGCAAGCGTTTCGCAGAAGAAACAAGAACGGAAGATCATGTGTGAAAACGATGACCTGACGCTTGCGTCCCTCTTCGGCCAGTCGCTTGGCAATCGCCTCGCGGTGCATGTGGTCGAGAGAAGACACCGGATCATCGAAAATGATGCCCGAGTCGCTGTTATTGGTCGCCAATTCCGCCATGAAACCGGCAAGTGCGACACACCGATACTCGCCCTCACTAAGGATGTCGCCCGCATTACGTGAGGTGCTTTGCATGAGGCTAACTTTGAAACGCGAGACACCGGCTTGCGACCCGGCCTGCGTCAGTTCGATAGCGAGGCCGGAGAGGTTAAGGTGACCGATCTCGCGCGCGAAGGTGCCGCGCAGCCTTTCGGTAATCAGAGCCTCAGAGAGCGTCGTGTTCTTGGACGTTATTGTGTTGGGGCGCGTGTCCTTAAGAGCCTTCTCGATAGAGGCGATGCTCTTGCGCCGTCCGATCTCCGCAATCACGTCGTCTTTGATCCCTGATAGCCATTGCCGGTCCTGTAACTCGGCCAGCTCGGCTTTCAACGCTTTGCGCTCATCACTGTTGTCGTCAGAGAGTAGCGCTGCAGCTCGCGTTTCGAGACCGGCTATGGCGTCTTCTAGGCTTTGAGCGATTAAAGGCGGCTGTCGGTTCGGCACTTCACTGTTCTCCCGCAGGAGTGCCCGCAGCCGTAATCTTGCGGCGATTAGATACTGCCTTGTCGCTTCGGACAGGGTTTGATTACCGAGTTCATCGGCGATGAATGAAAGTACCTTTCTAACTCCAGAATGCGGAATCCTTGCGCCGCGTATTGTATCGCGTTTGGCCGAAAGCGCTTCACGGGCAGAAGCGGCATCTTGCTGGGTGCGATCTTGAACGAAGTCCTCGAACCTGCGTAAGCGGGCAGCGGCGTCAGTATCAAGTTCCTGCTGACATAGAACGCAGCGCGAGTCTTGGTTGGTCGCCGGATAGGCCTTGTCGGTGTAAGCAATGTCGGTTGAATAGGCGCGTGCAGCTTCCCAGAGGCTGAGCCAGACCTCCGAACCTACCCCGTCCAGCGGCTCTTCTTTGAAAAGTTTCTGGGAGGCAAGCTGTGCCGCAGACTCTTTGGTTTTGAGATCAGCTGCGAGACGGGCAAGTTCGGCGGCGCTTGAAGCAGCAATTGCGTTGTGCAGTGAATTGACGTCAGCGAGTATGTTCTCCAGTCGTGCCTTTTCAGCGCGAAGCCGTCTTGCAGTTGCTTTAGGGTCCTGCGCAAAGTCGGCAGCCAGCTCGGCTAGACGCTTGTTTTCATCAGTGCTGAAGGTGGCGAGGTCGCGAACCGTTTCGGGCTTGGTATCTTTTCCGAGCGCAATGATGAGCTTGCCAACCAAGGTGTCGGGCGAACAATTCGGAGACTTGATGCTCTCCGCTGTCTGGGACTTGAGCGTTGAAATCTCAGCGTCGAGGTTGTCCTTGACGGCCTTGCAAGCATTCACAAGTCGCTCAAGGAGTTTCATCGGATACGGTGTGTAGGCCAAATCATTCGTTTCTTCGACATGAACATTGGCCGTGCGAGAGTCGAAGACACTCACCTCGGAGAGCAGGTCATCCGCCTTCTCGCCATTCTTCCATTGCGTCTTCTGCGATTGAGCGCCCGCGTGATATTCGATCTCAGCAATTTGCGGGCCAGGCTGTGTTTCATAGATGTTGTTCAGGATCGGTTCGTCTTTGCCGCGCGCGACACGCGCACGGCAGGCCTGTTTCAGAATGCGAACATAGCCGGATTTCCCGGCACCGTTGTCACCGTAAACAATGGTGACACCCTTCGGGATGAAGTTGAGGGTTTGCCCCTCGGCCAGCGCATTGACGTTCTGAACGTCGCGAATGTTGCGAAGCGCAACAGTGGGCGCTCCGGCGCGTTGCGCTCCGATATGCTTGGCCTCAAGGGGCTCGTTTGATTTAGTGCTGTCTTTGCAGAGTGCGGTCAGTTCGCCGATATCCGCCGCAGTCAGCTCGCCAGTGGCCACCAACCGCCGCAACGCATCCCGATGCCAGACAGCTCGATCTTTCGACCAAGATACTATTTCCCTGAGTGCATCGGCTTCGGTTTTGATGCTGTTCGTGCCAGCTGGCATGGCTGTCCCTAAGTATCTCGATGCGAAAATTCTTCCGCGTATCAACAGTTTCGCCCGAATCTCGCTAGGCGATCAAGCGCGAATAGCCGCTTTTTACCATTGTTCCGAAGTCGCCGCGCGCTTGAAGCGAAAGACCGCTTCCCGCCCAATACGCTAGAAAATCATCCAACGGCCTCGCCTAGTGCTTCATATCTGCAACAGCGTTTTCCTTTGATTTGGTGCTTCCGTATTGCTTCCGGCAACTTGATGTGGCGAAGCTGTGCAGCAGAGAGTTTTTATAAGTCATTGTTATATATCATAAAAATGGCGATCCCGCGAGGACTCGAACCCCGAACCTGCTGATTAGAAGTCAGCTGCTCTATCCAGTTGAGCTACGGGACCGCTGATGCGGCTCTTAGCGCGGGTGCGGTTCAAGATCAAAGCCTAATCTTGTGCGAACGGGTCCTCGGGATACACCACGCCCGCAAGGTAGAGCCCGTGTGGCGGGGCGACCGGGCCGCAGGCGGCGCGGTCGCGCGCGGCGAGGGCTGCGCGCACCTGATCGGGGTGCCATGCGCCTGCGCCGACGCGTTCCAGCGTGCCGATGAAGCTGCGCACCTGATTGTGCAGGAAGGACCGCGCGGCGAGGCGGAAATGCACCTCGCGCCCGGTGGGCGTGGCGATCTCTTCGATCTCCAGACGGTCGAGGGTCTTCACCGGGCTCGCCGCCTGGCAGATGGTGGAGCGGAAGGTGGTGAAATCGTGATGGCCCACGAGATGCGCCGCGCCCGCGCGCATCGCGTCGAGATCCAGATCACGCCGCACGTGCCAGACCCGGCCCGCCTCGATCGTGAGCGGCGCGCGCCGGGTGCTGACCCGAAAGAGATAGCGCCGCCCGGTGGCCGAGAACCGCGCGTGCCAGTCGTCGGCCACGCGCGCGCAGGCAGTGATCGCGACCGGCGCGGGCTTGAGGTGATAGTTCAGCGCCTCGGACAGGCGAAACGGCGACCAGTCCCGGGCCATATCGCAATGGGCGACCTGCGCCAGCGCATGCACGCCTGCATCGGTGCGCCCGGCGGCGGCGATGGTATGTGGCCCCGGTTCCAGCCGTGCCAGCGCCGCCTCGATCGCGCCCTGCACCGAAGGCTGATCGGTCTGCCGCTGCCAACCGACAAAGGGCGCGCCGTGATATTCGACCTGAAGGGCATAGCGGGGCATGGACATATCGCCTGGTTGCAGTGTGGTCCGGCCCTTTTGTCGCGGATCGGGGACAGGGGGCAAGCCCATTTCACCGCGCGCCTTTTCCTCGGTCCCGGCGCGGTGTAAGCCTGCCCGCGAACAGATCCCGGAGCGCGCGCATGGCCATCCCCTTTCCCGACACGACCCTTCTGCTGCAAATGCTGGCGATGCTGCTGGTGATCGGCGCTTTCGCCGGGGTTCTGGCGGGGTTGTTGGGCGTGGGTGGTGGTATCGTGCTGGTGCCGTCGTTTTTCTATGCGTTCCAGACGCTTGGCTATGACGGGCCGCAGCTGATGCAGATCTGCCTTGCCACCTCTTTGGCGACGATTATCGTCACTTCGGTGCGCTCGGTGCTGAGCCACAACAAGAAGGGCGCGGTTGATTGGGCGATCCTGCGGGGCTGGGCGCCGGGGATTGCGGTGGGGGCGGTGCTGGGCGTGCTGGTGGCGGCGAGCCTGCGCTCGACCACGTTGCAGGGGCTGTTTGGCGGGATCGGCGTGATGATCGGGCTTTACCTGGGCTTTGGTCGGTCGCATTGGCGGCTTGCCGAGGCGATGCCGGTGGGGGGTACCCGTGCCGCGCTCTCGCCCGTGCTGGGGTTCCTGTCGGTGCTGATGGGGATTGGTGGCGGCAGTTTCGGTGTGCCGCTGATGAGCCTTTACGGCGTGCCGATTCACCGCGCAGTCGCCACGGCGGCGGGGTTCGGCGTGACCATCGCGGCCCCTTCGGTGGCGGGATTCCTGTTTCTCGAGATCGCCGCCGAGAACCGCCCGCCGTTCACCATCGGGGCGGTCAATCTGGTGGCTTTTGCGGTGGTCATCGCGATGACGCTGGTCACAGCACCCTGGGGCGTGCGGCTGGCGCATGCGATGGACCCCAAGCCGCTCAAGCGGGTGTTTGCGGTCTTTCTCACGCTGGTGGCGCTCAACATGCTGCGCAAGTCCCTGGGATGGTAGAGGCGCTGCGCGACAAGGGCTGGGCCTGTTTCGCGCCGGAGCCTGCGGTGCGGGACTGGGCGGCGCATGCACATCTCGTGGCCCTTGCGCGCATCGCCGACCCGCAGGAACGCGCAGAGTGGCTGCAATGCGAGGGGACGTGGTTCGTGGGGGTGGATACGCTGCCCAATGATCCCGAGGGCCGACTGGACGCAGGCGAGCCGCTGACCGGTGTGGCGTTTGAGGCGGCCTCCACGCTCTATGGCGGGCTGCCGCTGCACCGGGGGCAGGTCTCGGTTGTCTATCCGGGTTATCCCCGGCCCCGCGCGGGCGAGGGCGAGGCGGCGTTCCGCTACCGGCAGAGACGCGATGCGGCGCATGTCGATGGGCTCTTGGCGGTGGGCGAGACGCGTCGCCGCATGCTGCGTGAACGCCATGCCTATATCCTCGGGCTGCCACTGAGCGAGGCGGGGCCTGGGGCCAGCCCGCTGGTCGTCTGGGAGGGCAGTCATCACCTCATGCGCCGCGCCTTTGAGGCGGCGCTTGGCGGGGTGGCGCCGCAGCATTGGGGGGAGGTTGACCTGACCGAGATTTACCAGGCGGCCCGTCGCGAGGCGTTCGAGACCTGTCGCCGCGTGCCGCTCCATGCGCCCCCGGGTGGGGCCTATCTGGTGCACCGCCTCGCCTTGCACGGCGTGGCCCCGTGGGAGCCGGGGGCCGAAGCCCCTGAGGAGGGTCGGATGGTGGCCTATTTCCGCCCGCAATTCGAGGACTGGTCCGATGATGCGTGGTTGCGGCTGCCTTGAGGTGTGGTGGAGGATGGTTTGGCGTTGAGCGGCGGTCTTCGACCGCGTATCGCGCAGGGTGCTTCAATCAGAAGTACGCGTCAGGCCATGCTCACCGTCTTGCCACATCCGCCCAGACCGGCAGGTGATCTGATGCCACGCGCGCGGGGCGCGTGCGGTGGACGCCTGTGGCCAGAGCCTCCAGATCGGGGCTGAGCGCCAGCCGGTCGAGCCGCGCCACCGGGCGCGGGGCCGGAAAGCTGGGGCCGGTGGCCACGAAGCCGACCCCTTTCGCGGCGGCATCGAGCGCCGCCCCGCCGCGCCAGTCGTTGAAATCGCCCGCCAGCACCGTGGGGCAGGGTGCCAGCCGCGCCAATGCCCGCATGATCGCGGCCACCTGCAACAGCCGGTGGCGCCGCACCAGTCCCAGATGCAGCCCGACCACGCGCAGCGGCCCCCGATCCGTCTCCAGATCGGCGCGCACCGCGCCGCGTGGCTCCAGCCCCGGCAACTCGATATGCTGGGTCTCGACCACCCGCAGCCCTGGCCGCAGCAACATCGCGTTGCCATGCCAACCGAGCGAGCCGCCGGGCTGGCCGAACTCCACCACATGCCAGCCCTCGGCCTCGGCCATCTCGTGGGGCAGGGCGGCCATGCGGGGCGCAAGGCGCTTGTCGGCCTCCTGCAAGACGACCACCTGCGCGGCGAGATCGGCGATCACGTTGAGGATGCGGTCCGGCCTGCGGCGCAGGTCGAGCCCGACACATTTCTGAAGGTTATAACTTGCAATCCGGATCATCGACGCCCTCATTATGCCCTGATAGCATCGAAGAATGACAGGAGGCAGCATGTTTTCCGGCCAGACCCTGCTGACCCGGCTGATCTGGATGGCGCTCGGGCTGATCGCGCTCGATGCGCTGGTCACGCGGGAATGGTCGCTGGCCTTCATCGCGCTGGCCACGCTGGCGCTGTCGATGGCCCCCGTGGTGGTGGCGAGATGGGCCGAGATCGACGTGCCGCCCAGTTTCCTGACCGCCATCGTGATATTTGTCGGGGCCACGCTTTTCGCCGGGGAAGTGCTCGATTTCTACGAGCGGTTCTGGTGGTGGGATATCGCGATGCATGCAGGCTCGGCCATCGGGTTCGGGCTGATCGGCTTTGTTCTGGTCTTCATGATGTTTCAGGGCGACCGCTACGCCGCGCCGCCCTGGGCGGTGGCGTTCTTTGCCTTTTGTTTCGGGCTGTCCATCGGCACGCTGTGGGAGATCTTCGAATTCGCCATGGATCAGAGTTTCGGCATGAACATGCAGAAATCCGGGCTGATGGACACGATGGGCGACCTGATCATCGACATGATCGGGGCGGGATTGGGGGCCGCGTCGGGCTTTGCCTATCTCAAGGGGCGCGCCTATGGCGGATTCACCGGCGTGATCGACGAATTCATCCGCCGCAATCCGCGCCTCTTCCGGCGGTTGCGCGACAAGTGATCAGGTGCCGCAGAACGTGGCGTGGACCACCTCTGCAGGGTCGGGGGGGCGCGTGAGATCTGCGGCGTCGGGCTGATCTTCAAATGGGTTTGCCAGCACCGACAAGAGCCGCTCGAAAGGCGCGTAATCGCCCGAGACCGCCGCGTCGATCATCTGCTCCACCCGATGGTTGCGCGGGATGACGGAGGGGTTGGCGGCGCGCATCACCGTCTCGGGGTCGTGTTCCCGTGCGATTCGCGCGTGCCAGGCTTCGGCCCATGTGTCGAAGGCGTCGCGATCAAGGAACTGATCGCGCGCGGTGCCGTCGAGAAGACCCCGGAACGTATTGGTGAAATCGGCGCGCCCTTCGGCCATGCGCGTCAGCAGGTCGGCGATAAGGGCGGCGTCCTCGGTGCTGGCATTCTCGATCCCGATTTTGCGGCCAAAGCTGCGCCGCCACTCGGTTTCGATCCGGTCGGGCATGGCATGGACAAGGGCGGTGAATTCCTCGATCGCGGCATCTTGGTCGGGCATCAAGGGCACGAGGGCGGTCGCAAACTGCGCCATGTTCCAGACGATCACATGCGGCTGGTTGTCATAGGCGTAACGCCCATGCGCGTCGATGGAACTGAATACCTGTTGCGGGTGATAGGTGTCCATAAAGGCGCAGGGGCCGTAGTCGATCGTCTCTCCGGAAATCGCGGTGTTGTCGGTGTTCATCACGCCGTGGATGAAGCCCACCGACAGCCAGCCCGCCACCAGCTTGGCCTGCCGCCGGATCACCTCGGCCAGCAGGTGGGCGGGGCCCTCGATCTGCGGGTAATGGCGGGTGACGGTGTAGTCATAGAGCGCGCGCAGCCCTTCGATATCGCGGCGCGCGGCGAAATACTGGAACGTGCCGACGCGCAGATGGCTGGCGGCGACGCGGGTCAGCACCGCGCCGGGCATGCCGCCGGTCTCGCGGTAGACCGGCTCTCCGGTCTCGACGGCGGCGAGGGCGCGGGTGGTGGGCAGGCCGAGGGCGTGCATCGCCTCGGACACCACGTATTCGCGCAGCACCGGCCCGAGCCAGGCGCGCCCGTCGCCCATCCGGCTGTAGGGCGTGGGGCCAGAGCCCTTGAGCTGAATGTCGCGGCGGTGGCCTGCACGGTCCACCACCTCGCCCAGCAGGAGCGCGCGACCGTCGCCCAGTTGCGGTGAGAACCCGCCGAACTGATGGCCCGCATAGACCTGCGCCAGCGGGTCCGAGCCGGGTGGCACTGCGTTGCCCGCGAAGACCTGTGCCAGCGTGGCCTCATCGGCCACGTCGATGCCCAGATCACCGGCAAGCGCTGCATTGAAGCGGATCAGGCGCGGTGCGCGCACGGGCACCGCCGTCTGCCGGGTGTAGAACCGCGCGGGCAGGGCGGCATAGCTGTTATCGAAAGGTATCTGCAGCGTCATACTGTCATACATAGTTGCGTCTGCGCCAAACGCAAACGTCGACGTGACCGGTTTTACAAGCGGCCGGGCCCCGCCGATGCGGAGCCCGGTCGTTTTTTAAACTTGTGCACCCATGGGCAGGCTGCGCCGCCGCGTGCCGGTGGCGGCGAAGAGCGCATTGGCAAGCGCAGGTGCCACCGGTGGCACGCCCGGCTCTCCGACGCCGGTGGCGTGGACCGAGAACGGATGTTCGACGATATGGGTGACGACGTTGCGCGGGTAGTTGTCAGAGCGCACCACGTCGTAATCGTAGAAATTCGACTGCACCACCGCGCCGTTTTCATAGGTGATGCGCGAATGCAGCGCCAGCGTCATGCCCATCACCGCAGCCCCCTGCATCTGGCTTTCGATACGCTCGGGATTGGCGGCAAAGCCGCAGTCGATCGCAAGGTGCATCTCGGGGACGGTGATGCGGCCGTCGACCAGTTTTACCCGTGCCGCACAGCCGACATAGGAGACGAAGCTGCGATGCACCGCGAGGCCGATGCCTTCGCCCTCGGGCAGGTCCTGACCATAGCCGATTCCGTCTGCCGCGCGGTTGAGAACCTCGGCCAGTCGCCCGGTTTCGATGGGGAACTCCTGCATCGGCTCGCCATAGTTCCAGAAGTCTTCCGGCAGGCCGTCGGCCTTGGGGTCCATTACGCGCGGTGCGCCGATCAGGTCCAGCCACATCTGCCGCTGATCTCTGCCCAGCTCATGCGCCAACTCGCCCACGAAAGAGCCCACGGCCCAGGCATGCGGCACGTTCGAGACAGAGCGGAACCAGCCGATCCGCGTATGCGCCATGGCCTTGCCGCTTTCACAGCGGATATTGGCGATGTCAAACGGCAGGTCGGTCATTCCCATGCCCTGTTCGAGCGGCATCGGCAGGCCGTCGTCGGGGGCAAAGGTGCTCTTGATCGACGGGGCGACCGAGCGGTGCCGCCAGCCGGTCACCTGACCCGCGTCATCGAGCGCCACCTCGATCCGTTCGGCGGAGGTGGTGTGGTAGAACGAGTGGCGCACGTCGTCCTCGCGGGTCCATTGCACCCGCACCGGCGCGCCGACTTCGCGCGACAGAAGGGCTGCCTCGGTGACGTAATCGGCCTTGGATTTGCGACCAAAGCCGCCGCCCAGAAGGGTGACGTTCAGCCTGACCTGTTCGGGGTCCAGCCCGAGGGCCTTGGCGGTGTCGAGCCGCGCGGTATAGGGGCTTTGCACCGGGGCCCAGATTTCGAGCGCGTCGCCGGTGTAATGCGCCACCGCCGCCGGCGGCTCCATCGGGATATGGGCCATGTGGGCCTGGGTATAGGTCTGCCCGAAGGTCCGGGCGGCCTTGGCAAAGGCATCCTCGATGTCGCCCTTGTCGCGGGCCACGCTGCCCGGCTTTTCGGCCGTCGCCTTCATCTCTTCCATGAACTGGGCCGAGCTGTAGTCGCCATGCGGCCCGGCCTCCCATTCGATCTCAAGTGCGTCGCGGCCCTTGGTGGCGGCCCAGGTGTTGTCGGCGACCACGGCGATGCCCCCGAGCGGCGCGAATTTCTGCGCCAGTCCGCCATAGGGCAGTTCATGCACGGCGACCACGCCGGGCACCTCGAGCGCCTTGGTGGCGTCAAAGGATTTTGCCTTGCCGCCGACCACGGGCGGGCGGGCGATGAGGGCGGTCTTCATCCCCTCAAGCATCACGTCGGCCCCGTAGATGGCGGCGCCGGTGGTGATGTCGCGCAGGTCGGTGATCTGGACCTCGCCCTTGCCCATGTAGCGAAATTCCGCATCGGTCTTGTAGGCGATCTCTTCATGGGAGGGCACGGGCTGCGCCATGGCCGTCTCGGCCAGCTCGCCAAAGCCGAGGGTCCGGCCATCGGGCGCTTTGACCTGATGCATCTCGACTGTCACATCGGCGGGGTCGATACCCCAGCCGTCGGCCGCGGCACGGGCCAGCATGGTGCGCACCGCGCCGCCCATCCGGCGCGCGGCCTGAATGTGATGGCGCATCGAGCGCGAGCCGTCGGTGTCCTGATTGCCGTATTTCGGCTCGTCGCCGGGGGCCTGAACGATGGTGACACGGGCCCAGTCGGCCTCCATCTCGTCGGCGATGACCATCGGGATCGAGCTGCGTATGCCGGTGCCCATTTCCGAGCGGTGCGCGACCAGAGTGACCGTGCCATCGCTGTCGATCGACACGAAGACCAGCGGGTCATTGACGATGCCGCGCGGCATCGCCGCCGCCCCGGTCTTGTAGGTCTCGAACGCCTCGGCGCGTCCGCCGTAAGCGGCCAGCGTGAAGGCCCCGGCAATGCCCAGAAAACCGCGGCGCGACAGCTTGCTGAGATGCACGTCTGTCGCGGTGTCATCGGTCGTGGTTTCAAGATATTTCAGCATGGTTCAGCTCCCCGTGCTTGCGAGACGAACGGCCGCGACGATCCGCTGGTAACAGCCGCAGCGGCAGACATTGTTCGACATCGCGCTCAGGATTTCGTCATCGGTGGGTTTCGGGTTCTCGGCCAGAAGCGACGCAGCCTGCATGATCTGACCGGCCTGGCAGAAGCCGCATTGCGGCACGTTCAACTCGCGCCAGGCGGCCTGAAGCCGGTGGTCCCCCGATGGATCAAGGCCCTCGATGCTGGTCACCTCGCGGCCCTCGGCATCGCCGACCGTGACCTGGCAGGAGCGTTCGGCCTTGCCGTCGACATGGACGGTGCAGGCACCGCAGAGGCCCACGCCGCAGCCGTATTTCGTGCCGGTCGCCCCGGCGAGATCCCGGATCGCCCACAGGAGCGGCATCGAGGGGTCGTCGCCGACCTCGGTTTCGGTTCCGTTGAGTATGATTTTTACCATGGTTGAAATCCCTTCGCTGAGTCACGTTCGGCTCTGGCTTTGAGGTGCCACCCGGGCAGGGGCTGCGGTCGTGCAGGTCCGGCCAGCGACCGATGCACGTCTTGAACTTAATAATGGCAGTGTGCGCCTTGTCGCTCAACGCGCAAGGGTTGTGCGGAAATCGGGTATTTGCGTCGGTGAAACAGGCAAGAACCCGCGCAGCTCATGCGCGTGCAGGACCGGTCGCGGTCAGTCGAAGATGCGGGTCATCAACATGTAGTCGTCGCGCGGCGCAAAGCGCAGACGTTCATAGAACGCCTGAGCGGAGGTGTTGTCGCGCCGCACTTCGAGATGCAGTGCCCGCAATCCCGCCCCGGCCAGCGCCTTGGGCAGGTTGCTGAGCACTTCCGAGCCGATGCCGCGCCCGCGCACCGCGCGACGGATGTAGATTTCATCGACGAAGCCGTCCATTCCGGCGAACTCCATCGACCAGCCAAAGCTGAGGATGACATAGCCGATGGGCGCGCGTGCTGGGCCGATCAGGTAGGCCACGCCATGCGGGCTGCCCGCAAGCAGCGGGTTCAGCGCGGCGCGGCGGGTGGTGTCGTCCTGCGCGATGCCGGTCTCGTCGTGAAAGGCTGCGACAAGGCCTGCCAGCCGCTCCAGGTCGTCAGGACGGGCCAGGGTGAGTGCGGTCATAGCGTGGCCAGCCTTTCTGTCAGCAGGTCGAAGAACCCGCCCGGGTCGATATCATGTAGCACCGTTGCGTTGGGTGTGCGACCGGTGACGCCCCACCAGTCCATCACGGTCATGCCAAGCGTCAGGTCCGATTGCGTCTCGACCGTCACGTTGACGGCGCGGGAGGCGAAAAGATCGGGGCGCAGGAGCCAGGCGATGGTGCAGGGATCGTGCAGGGGGCCGCCCTCGGCGCCGTAGCGGGCGGGGTTGTAACGCTCGAAAAAGCCGGTGAGATCGGCCACGGCGCGGCCCACGGGAGTGCCGAGGGCACGCAGTGCTTCGTTGCGGGAGGGCGTCACCAGCGCCTTGTGGGTGACGTCGAGGGGCGCCATCACCAAGGGCACGCCTGCGCGCAGCACGATATCGGCGGCGGTCGGGTCGACATGGATGTTGAACTCGGCCACCGGTGTCACGTTTCCAAGAGCCGAATGGGCGCCGCCCATCAGGACGATCTCTCGCACCCGCCCGACGACGTCGGGGGCCCGGGTGAAGGCGGTGGCGAGATTGGTGAGCGGCCCGAGGGCGACCAGCGTCACCGTGCCGGGCGCGGCGCTGCGCAGCGTGTCGATCAGGAAATCGACGGCATGGGCCGGGTGCAGGGGCATCCGGGGCGCGGGCAGATCGGGGCCGTCAAGGCCGCTCTGGCCGTGCACATGTTCGGCGGTGACCAGATCGCGGCCGATGGGGCGGTCACAGCCCGCGCAGACCGGCAGATCGGACCGCCCGGCCAGTTCGCAGATCATCCGGGCGTTGCGCGCGGTCAGCGCCAGCGGCACGTTGCCGGCGACACAAGTCAGGCCCAGCACCTCGATTTCGTCCGAGGCGGCCAGCGCCAGCAGGATCGCCACGGCGTCATCCTGTCCGGGATCGGTGTCGATGATGATCTGCCTGCGCGCCACGTGTCGTCCCTTTTGCGGTTGCGCGGACCATGCGTCCGGCGGGCGGCAATGTCCACCACTTCGCCGGTGCTGTCGGCATGGCCTTGCCAGCTGCGAATCATCTCAGGCGTGCCGCGCGGCAGCACCGTGCCGCGCTGCGGCACCGGGGCCGCAAAGCCGCATTCCGGTGCAAAACCTGTCGGGTACGGGAATTATTTCATAGTTATCCGGCTCTTGGCCCCGGCTTTCTGTTTGGGTTTCGCGTCATTCTGGATATAGTCGCCTGCAACTGCCAAGCACTCAAAAGAATGGCCGGGGGAGACCACCGATGATCCGATCGGAACTGATTCAGAAAATCGCCGACGAGAACCCGCATCTCTATCAGCGCGATGTCGAGCGTATCGTAAACACCATCTTCAGCGAGATCACCGATGCGCTGGCCAGCGGCAACCGGGTCGAGCTGCGCGGCTTTGGTGCGTTCTCGGTGAAAAAGCGCGACGCGCGGATCGGTCGCAATCCGCGCACCGGCGAAAGCGTGCATGTTGACGAGAAATTCGTGCCCTTCTTCAAGACCGGCAAGCTGTTGCGTGACCGGCTCAACGGAAAGTGACCCATGCGCTATATTCGCTACGCCTCCATCGCTGTTTTCGCGCTTGCCCTCGTGCTCATCGCACTGGCCAATCGCGGGATTGTCAGCCTGCGGGTGCTGCCCGATGAGCTGGCAGGCTTTGCCGCCCTCAACCCGACCTATGACATGCCGCTCTTCGTGGTGATCTTCGGCGGAATTCTGGCAGGGCTGATCGTGGGCTTCATCTGGGAATGGATCCGCGAGGCGGGGGAGCGTGCCGCCGCCGCAAGGCAGGCGCGTGAACTGGCCAGCCTGCGCGCCGAGGTCAAGCGTTTGAAGGGCGAGAAGCACAAGGACAAGGACGAGGTTCTGGCGCTTCTGGATCAGGCAAGCTAAACCCGCGCCCATGAGCACCGATATTCGCGTCAAGATCTGCGGTCTGACCGCTGCCGCCGACGTGGCCGCCGCCGTGGCGGCGGGTGCTGCCTATGTGGGATTCGTGTTCTTCGAGAAATCGCCGCGTCATGTGGCGGTGGATACGGCGCGTACGCTGGCGCTCGACGTGCCGCCGGGCGTGGCCAAGGTGGCGCTGACGGTCGATGCCGACAACGCGGCGCTCGATGCGCTGACGGGTCGCGTGCCGCTCGATTTCCTGCAATTGCATGGTGAGGAATCCCCCGCCCGGGTGGCCGAGATCAAGGCGCGCTACGGCCTGCCGGTGATGAAGGCCATCGGCGTGGCCGAGGCGGCGGACCTGGCGCAGATTGACGTCTATGCCGGGGTAGCAGATCAGTTGCTGATCGACGCCAAGCCGCCACCGGGGGCGACGCGCCCGGGCGGCAATGCGCTGGCCTTCGACTGGCGCCTGATCGAGGGGCGCGACTGGCCGCTACCGTGGCTGCTGGCGGGCGGGCTGACGCCCGGCAACGTGGCGCAGGCGGTGGCGCGCACCGGGGCGCGGCAACTGGATGTATCCTCGGGGGTGGAGCGTGCGCCCGGCGTCAAGGACGCCAAGCTGATCCGGACCTTCATAGATAACGCGCGCGGATTAACCGACGCTTAACCATGATCGGGTCTGATCATGGTCATGACATGGCCGCCCGATCACCTGAACCCCGAGACATGGCTCGCGCAGTTCCTCGACTCGCCCGAGGCGCGGCGCGGCGGCGTCGTGAAACGCCAGATCCGCGATGTCGAGCGCATCGCAGGGCGCGACCTGTTCCTGCATGAGGTCGAGCGGCGCGGATTTCAGGTGGTCGAGAACGGGCGGCACTTTGTCGTGTTCTGCAATTCCAGGCCCTTGCGCCGGGTGCAGGGGCCAAGGGATTTGCAAATCCCTTGGCCAAGCCGCTTGCAAGCGGCTTGGAAGGCGGTTTCGAAACCGCGTTGAAAGGCGTTTGCAAACGCCTTTCCCTTGCCCTCGCCGTGTGCTCGCACTAGGACGTGCGGAAGCAAACAAGGGGCGTATCTCATGGCCAACGATCTATTCAACTCCTTCATGACCGGCCCCGACGAGAAAGGCCGGTTCGGCGATTTCGGCGGGCGGTTCGTGTCGGAAACCCTCATGCCGCTCATCCTCGAGTTGGAAGAGCAGTACGAGCATGCCAAGACCGATCAGAGCTTCTGGGACGAGATGCATGATCTGTGGACCCATTACGTGGGGCGGCCGTCGCCGCTCTATTATGCCGACCGGCTGACGCAGCATCTCGGTGGCGCCAAGATTTACCTCAAGCGCGACGAACTCAATCACACGGGCGCGCATAAGATCAACAACGTGCTGGGCCAGATCATCCTGGCGCGCCGTATGGGCAAGAGCCGGATCATCGCCGAGACGGGGGCCGGTCAGCACGGCGTCGCCACCGCCACGGTCTGCGCCAAGTTCGGGTTGCAATGCGTGGTCTACATGGGCGCGCATGATGTCGAGCGGCAGGCGCCCAATGTGTTCCGCATGCGTCTGCTCGGGGCCGAGGTGATCCCCGTCACCTCCGGGCGTGGTACGCTCAAGGATGCGATGAACGACGCGCTGCGCGACTGGGTGACCAATGTGCGCGACACGTTCTATTGCATCGGCACGGTGGCGGGTCCGCATCCCTATCCGGCGATGGTGCGCGATTTTCAGTCGATCATCGGCAAGGAGACGCGCGAACAGATGCAGGCCGCCGAGGGCCGCCTGCCTGACACGCTGGTCGCTGCCATCGGTGGCGGATCGAATGCCATGGGGCTGTTCTATCCCTTCCTTGACGACAAGGAGGTCAACATTATCGGGGTCGAGGCCGGGGGCCACGGTGTCGATGACCGGATGGAGCATTGCGCCTCATTGACCGGCGGGCGGCCCGGCGTGCTGCATGGCAACCGGACCTATCTCTTGCAGGACGATGACGGGCAGATCCTGGAGGGGCATTCGATCTCGGCGGGTCTCGATTATCCCGGCATCGGCCCCGAGCATAGCTGGCTGCACGAGACCAAGCGCGCGCAATATGTCTCGATCACGGACAAGGAGGCGCTTGAGGCGTTCCAGTTGAGCTGTGCAATGGAAGGGATCATTCCGGCCCTGGAGCCGAGCCATGCGCTCGCCCATGTTATGAAGATCGCCCCCGATCTTCCGCGCGATCACCTGCTGGTGATGAACATGTGCGGGCGTGGCGACAAGGATATTTTCACTGTCGCCAAGCATCTCGGCTTTGATATCGAGACTGGTGGCTGATCGGGGGTAAGGGCGGCGTGGGCCGCCCCTTGCCCCGGTGACCATCTGATTATGCCGGCGCGTGTTGTCGCAGCACATCCAGTGGCACGATGTCGAGCGCGCGCTGGTGCGTCGCGTCGAGCCGGACTTGTGGCGCGCAGCCCTCGTCATGGGCCTGCAGGAAACGCGCGGCGCACAGGCACCACTGATCGCCGGGTTTGAGCCCGACAAAGCCGAATTCGGGGCGCGGGGTGCTCAGGTCGTTGCCGACATATTTCGAATAGGCGAGGAATTCGGCGGTCATCAGGGCACAGACCGTGTGACTGCCGTGATCCTGCGTGCAGGTGTTGCAATGCCCGTCGCGAAAGAACCCGGTGACCGGGTCGCTGGAGCAGGCGGACAGCGTTCCGCCCAGCACATTGATCGATTTCTCCATCTCCATCGCGCGTTTCTCCCGTCTGTCAGTGTTCTTCGAGAACCGTCTCGAAGCCCTCAAATTGTGGCGGTCCCATCAACGCATCGCGCGTCGTCCGGTTACCCGCGTCCTTGTGCGCCGCGCGAAACGCCTCGGACTTGGTCCAGGCGTCAAAGGCGTCGCGGCTCTCCCAGATCACGTGGCTGGAATAGAGCCGGTGCCCCTCGCCCTCGGGCCCCTTGAGCAGGCGGAACTCGCGAAAGCCCGGAACCTCGGCAAGATGGCTCTCGCGCTCGGCCCACATGCGCTCAAACTCGGCCTCGTGGCCGGGTTTCACCTGAAAGCGGTTCATCGCGATGAATGTCATGTCGTGCCCTTCTATTTCCAGTGTCGCGTGAAAGGCTGGCTCGGTCCTGCAGGACCTTTTGGCTTGCGTCCTGACTATAGCGCCGTGGGCCCGCGCGGCAAGCGGATCAGAGCGCGGCGGCGATGCGGCGAAGCATGGCGATATTGCCGGTCTTGACACCCGGTTCGCGAAAGCCGCGATCGGCGGAGGTCACCACGATCACCGCGTCGCGCGCCCGATCGATATAGATGTATTGCCCGTAGATACCGTGGCCAAAGACCTCGCCGTCGCGCGCATCCTGCGGCATCCACCACTGGTAGCCGTATTTCAGTGCGCCCTCAGGCGTGGGAGCGCTCGGGGTTGTGGAGGCCCTGATCCAGTCCTCGGGCACCACCTGACGCCCCTGGTAGCGGCCCATCTGCTCGACCATCAGGCCAAAGCGCGCATAGTCGCGGGTTGTCAGGTTCAGACCGCCAAGCGCAAAGGCGACGCCCTCGCCATCGCTGAGGTAGTAGGGTTCGGCCTGAAAGCCCAAAGGCTGGATGATGTGCTCGGACAAAAGCCCCGGCAGGTCGCGCCCGGTCGCCCCGCGCAGCACCATGGCGAGCGCATGGGTGTCGATGGAGACATATTTCCAGCGTGTGCCGGGGTCTGCCGCGCGGGCCGTCAGGCCGGCCGCGAACCCGTCCATCGTGCCGCCAAGCGCCAGCACCCGGCCCATGCGGTTGATGTCGGAGTCGTAGTTCAGATAATCCTCGTCGAATTCCAGCCCGCTGGTCATCTGCAAAAGCTGGCGAATGGTGGTGCCGTCATAGGCGCTGCCCTGCAATTGCGGGGCGTAGCGCGTGACCGGATCATCGAGCGAGGCGATCTGTCCCTCGGCTAGTGCGATGCCGAAGAGCGCCGACAGGAAACTTTTGGCGACCGACCAGCTGATCCGCCGGTCTTCGGCCTGCGTGCCGTGCAGGTAGCGTTCATGCACGATCCGGCCGTCGTGCAGCACCAGAAGCGAGGTGACATTTCGCGCTTCGATCCATGTCGCCACGCCCTCGGGCAGGGACATCTCGGAGCCTTGGGGCAGGGGCGATACCGGCCCGTCGCCGCGCGGCACCGGCAGGGTCAGGAAGGCGCGCTCCATGTTGGAGAAATTCGCGACGATCCGGGTGTCGTCGAAGAGCGTGTTGACCGCCCAGAGCCGCGTGATCTCTTCGCGTTTCCACAGGCCGACAACCACCAGCGCAAGCACCAGCGCCAGCATAATCCGGATCGTCCATTTCACGATTGCGCGCATGTCGGATTCCTCCACCTTGCGCGAGCAGAGCCGATCGGAGGCCTGAAATCAAGCGTGACGCGGGGGCGTGACCAGCCTTAAACTATGGCAGACAGCATGGAAAATGCGGCTTGCACCGGCAGGGTGGTGAAAATGCTGCGAATGTGGCGGAAAGAGGCCTTGTGGAGCACGACCGGGGCGGGCATTCTGCGCGACATCTGTTGAAACGGGGCCCGGTCTGCCCCAAGTAAGACCCAAGCGAAACGGAGAGGGCCGGGGCTGCCGCGAAGCCGGGGCCGGTGTCCTCTTGCCACAAACAGGAAAACGAGCATGCAAGACCCACTCAACGCATCCTATCCCGTGCTGCCGCTGCGAGATATCGTGGTGTTTCCGCACATGATCGTGCCGCTTTTCGTGGGGCGCGACAAGTCGGTGCGCGCGCTGGAAGAGGTGATGCAGGACGATAAGCAGATCCTGCTGTCGAGCCAGATCGACCCCGCCGATGACGACCCCGCAGAGGGCGATATTTACCGCGTCGGCGTGCTGGCCAACGTGCTGCAACTGCTGAAACTGCCCGACGGCACCGTCAAGGTGCTGGTCGAGGGTGTGGCGCGGGTGCGCATCACCGAGTATCTGGAGAACGACGATTTCTTTGAGGCGCGCGCCGAATACATGAGCGAGACGCCCGGTGACGCGACCACCATCGAGGCGCTGTTGCGCAGCGTCGGCGACGAGTTTGCGCGCTACGCCAAGGTCAAGAAGAACATTCCCGACGAGGCGTTGGCCGCTGTGACGGATTCCGACGAGGCGGCAAAACTGGCCGATCTGGTGGCCGGGCATCTGGGCATCGACGTGGAGCGCAAGCAGGAACTGCTGGAGACGCTGAGCGTGAGCGAGCGGCTGGAGAAGGTTTACGGCCTGATGCAGGGCGAAATGAGCGTCTTGCAGGTCGAGAAGAAGATCAAGACCCGCGTCAAGAGCCAGATGGAGCGGACGCAGCGCGAGTATTACCTGAATGAGCAGATGAAGGCCATTCAGAAGGAACTGGGCGATGGCGAGGACGGCGAAGGCGAGATTGCCGAGCTGGAAGAGCGTATCGCCAACACCAAGCTGAGCAAGGAGGCCAAGGACAAGGCCGAGGCCGAGCTCAAGAAGCTCAAGAACATGAGCCCGATGAGTGCCGAGGCCACCGTGGTGCGCAACTACCTCGACTGGATGCTGGGCATTCCGTGGGGCGTGAAGAGCCGCGTCAAGAAAGACCTGCACAAGGCGCAGGACATTCTCGACGCCGATCACTACGGGCTGGAAAAGGTCAAGGAGCGCATCGTCGAATATCTGGCGGTGCAGCAACGCAGCAAAAAGCTGAAAGGCCCCATCATGTGCCTTGTCGGCCCGCCGGGCGTGGGCAAGACGAGCCTTGGCAAGAGCGTGGCGCGGTCGACCGGGCGCGAGTTCATCCGCATCTCCTTGGGTGGCGTGCGCGACGAGAGCGAGATACGCGGTCACCGCCGGACCTATATCGGCTCGATGCCGGGCAAGATCATTCAGGCGTTGAAGAAGGCCAAGACCACCAATCCGCTCATCCTGCTCGATGAGATCGACAAGATGGGGCAGGATTTCCGGGGTGATCCGGCGAGCGCGATGCTGGAGGTTCTGGACCCGGAGCAGAACTCGACTTTCGTCGATCACTATCTGGAGGTGGAATACGACCTCTCGAACGTGATGTTCCTGACCACGGCCAACAGCTATAACATGCCCGGGCCGCTCCTTGACCGGATGGAGATCATTCCGCTGGCAGGCTATACCGAGGATGAAAAGCGCGAGATTGCCAAGCAGCACCTGCTGGACAAGCAGATCAAGAACAACGGCCTCAAGAAGGGCGAGTTCGAGCTGACCGACGCGGCGCTGACCGACATTGTCCGCTATTACACCCGCGAGGCGGGGGTGCGGAACCTCGAACGCGAGATCGCGAAGATCGCGCGCAAGGCGGTGACGCGCATCATCAAGGGCGAGGACAAGGCGATCACCGTGACGTCCGAGAACCTTGCCGATTTCCTGGGCGTGCGGAAATACAAGTTCGGCCTCGCCGAAGAGAGCGATCAGGTCGGTGTGGTGACCGGGCTGGCCTACACCTCGGTGGGGGGCGAACTCTTGAGTATCGAGGCGCTGCGCCTGCCGGGCAAGGGCCGTATGAAGACCACCGGCACGCTCGGCGACGTGATGAAGGAGTCGATTGATGCGGCGTCTTCCTATGTCCGCTCGGTCGCGCCCGAAATCGGGGTGAAACCGCCGAAATTCGAGAAGTGGGACATCCACGTGCACGTGCCCGAAGGGGCGACACCCAAGGACGGGCCCTCGGCCGGTCTGGCGATGGTGACCTCGATCGTGTCGGTGCTGACGGGCATCCCGGTGCGCAAGGATATCGCCATGACCGGCGAGGTCACGCTGCGCGGCAATGCGCTGCCCATCGGCGGGCTCAAGGAGAAACTGCTCGCGGCGCTGCGGGGCGGCATCAAGACGGTGCTTATCCCGCGCGACAACGAGAAGGACCTGACCGAGATACCCGACAATGTGAAGGAGGGGCTCGATATCATCCCCGTCGATCACGTGCGCGATGTGTTGAAGCTGGCGCTGATCCGCACGCCCGAGGCGGTGGACTGGGACGAGGAGGCCGAAGAGGCCGCCGCCGCCGAGGCCGCGCTCAAACCTGGCAACGAGGGCCGGGGGGCAGTTGCCCACTAAGAAAGTTGAAAATGCCCCGGAGATGATCCGGGGCATTTTTTTCATGGAGTATCGGTATGAGTGAAGAGCGGGTTTTTCCGGTACGGCGTCGGTTGGTGCTGTGGATAGCCTGGTTCTTTCTGGTGCTGACGCCGCTTTACATCGCGATCTCCATCGCTGAAGGGCCGCCCTTTGAGCGCAAGATCCTGTTTGTGTCCATCATTGGTCTGACGACCGGATTCCTCAATCTGAAAGCCGTTCGCAACGTGCGCGAAATCCGCATCGACGACGAGCGGATGCTGTTCCTGCCGGTCGGAGCGGAGTTGCGTTTTGCCGATATCGAGGGGATGGAGGTGCCAAGCTGGATGGACCGGCATGACACGCCGCCGCGGTCTCTGGGCGGACTGCGGCTGAGGATGGCCAGGAAAGAGCGCCGCATCGTTTTGGGGGCGTTCTCTCACTGGGACGAGGTGGGCAGTCTGTATCTCTATGGCTGCGACAGCGATGCGATCCTTGACATACTGGATCGCCGCGTGCCCCGGGTCTGAGCCACGTCTGTCGGTACCGGGTTCACGGTGCGGGTCAAACCCGCGCCGTGAGGGGATCAGTCGATCAGGGCCGGTGTCACGTCGATCAGACTGTAATCGACGGCGAGAAAGCCGCTTTCGTGGCGGCTTATGGCCTCCGGGCGCAGGCGGACGACATCCTGCGCCATGGCCCCGCGCATACGTTGGGGATGGCCCTTGTAGCGAAATTCATAGATGCCGAAGCCCTGCGCCGAGGTGCCGACGCGTTTTATGTCGGTCTTGGCCCGTTCATCGCTGACCGCTACAACCGGATACGCCCCGCCTCCATGCGAAATGGTCAACGCGGCGATGAACACGATCGCGAGCAGCGCGAACACGACGCCCTCTGGTCCGGCGCTGCTGCCGGGTCCGCCTTGGGTCGAGAGTGTGGCGGCGCGTATCTGCTTGGCGCTCATCTTGGCATTTTCGGTTGCGTGTGCCGTCCCGGTGAGGACAAGCGACGCGGCGAGTGTTGCCGCATAAATCTTCTTTCTCATGACATCCCCCGTTCTGAAATTACGCTCGTGCAGGTGGATTAGTGAATAAATGAGACGAAAACGAAAGTTGCGCAAACTGCACGAATGCCGACATATCGTAACACAACATGGCGTTTGAATAAAGTTTTAGCGAGTTGCAACCTAAGCGTGAAAGGCCGAGGCGAACCGGGATGCTACAAAAAGAAATCGCCGCGCCCTTTGCGGGCGCGGCGTTGTCCGAAGGACCGGGATAGTTGCGTGATCAGTTCAACGCGCCTGCGGCGGTCAGAATGACAAGAACCGCGTAAAGCGTGAAAAAGGCAATGTCCTGATTTTGCACCGACGACGATGTGGCCTCGGCTGCGACGATCTCGGGTGACACGACTGGATCTGACATACCGGCCGCTGTCGCAGGGGGCGCGAGCAGGGCAAGTGCGAATGCGTGTTTCATTGTTGACCCTTTACATTAGTAAACAGAAAGATACCAATCTTTGTATCTTAGTCAACTCAGGCTGGCAATGCGGGCGGCTTCACGCTAGCCTCTCGGGACAATGCAAGCAAAAATGCAACTGAGCAACCGAGGCATATCATGGCGACCACGACCACGACCACGTCCAAGACGAGCAGGAGCAAGACCAGCAGCAAGACGACGCGCGGCACGGCCAAGCCGACGACCCGCGCTGCCGCGACCGACACGGCCCCGAAAGCGGCCCCCGAGGAGCCGGTGCAGGGGGTGACGCCGGTGGTGGTGACGGACACCCCGATCGAGAGCGCCGGGCCGGAGATGAAAAAGCAGGAGTTGCTCGACAAGGTTGTGTCGCGATCCGACACCCGCAAGAAATTCGCCAAACCGGTGGTCGAGGCGATGCTGGAAATCTTGGGCGAGACGCTGGCCGAGGGGCGTGAGCTGAACCTGCCGCCACTTGGCAAGGTCAAGCTCAATCGCACCAAGGAAGGCGCGCGCGCCCGGGTGATCGTGGCCAAGATCCGGCAGTCGAAACAAGGCGGGAATATCCTGCCCGCAGATGACGACGCAGAGAATGGCAGCGACGTGAAAGATGAGGTTGCAGACCGCGCGGAGTGACGCTAAAAGCCGCCGCACGGGTGATTAGCTCAGTGGTAGAGCGCTTCGTTCACATCGAAGATGTCAGGAGTTCGAATCTCTTATCACCCACCATTTTTCCATCTTGCCGTGGCGTGACAGATGTGAAACGGGCGCTTCCCTCACGGGTTGAGCGCCCGGGTTTCGTTCAGGCCGATGGGGCCGGGGTGTGGCGCTGGCGCGGGTGGGGGCGGAAGCGGCGGAACCAGGCTTCGAGCGTGCGAAAGCTGATCTCGGCGATCAGGACCGACAGCAGGCTGTAGGCGGCGAGCGACACCCAGTCATGCGCGATCCCGGCAAGGCCAAGCGCGCGGTTGGTGATGTCGAGCGCGATCAGGTGATAAAGGTAGATGCCGTAGCTGACCGCGCCCACGCGGGCGATCAGGGGCTGGCGCAGGACGCTGAGCCCGGCATTGTCCTCGCGCAGGACGAGGGCGGCGAGGGTCGCGGTCATCAACGTGTGGATGAGCAGGTTGGGCCAGCCGCGGATCTCGAATGGGGTGAAGTGAATGGCGAGGGCGAGCAGGGCAAAGCCCGCCAGCGCCGTCCAGCGCCCGCCGAGCACGCGGGCGGCCAGCGCATGACCGCGCGGGTGGTCGAGTGCCAAGGCCAGCAGCGCCCCCATGATGATCGGAGCATAGGTCGCATTGGGCAGTTTCAGGGTGAGGGGGCCAATCTGTGGTGCGGTGAGGCCAAAAACCCCCATGCTGCCCAGCACGTTCGCCGCCACCACGATCAGCGCAAGCCAGACCAGCGGGCGGCGGTTGAGCAAGAGCATCAGCAGCGGCCAGATTACGTAATACTGTTCTTCGACCGAGAGCGACCATGTGATCGAAAGCGTGGGGATATGGTCGGTGAGGAAGTTCGACAGGAAGAGGTAGTAGAACGGCACGAGGTTGGCGAGGTCTGAGCGCCCTTTAATGCCGACATAGTAGACCGAGACCGCCGTGACCACGAACATGTAGACCGGCAGGATGCGCAGGGCGCGGCGGATATAGAAATCGCGGAGCGAGAATTGCCCGTAATCGCGCGCCTCGCGCAAGAGCAGCGTGGTGATAAGGAAGCCGCTGAGCACGAAGAAGAAATCGACGCCGAGAAAGCCGCGTGAGAGGATCTGTATCTGGTGCAGGTCGCCGGGGGTGGCGTGATGCCAGAGCACCATAGAGATGCAGACGAAGCGCAGCCCGTCGAGATTGGCGAAATGGCGACGCTCCTGGTATCCGCGAAATTCCAAATGACTCGTCCCGCGTCCCTGCGCCCCCGAGGCCAGACCCTACTGCGGCAGCGTGGACCGATCAAGCGCGGCAGCGGCCTTGCGCGGGAAACAATGCTGCAATGCGGCAGAAACAGGTTGGCTTTTGGCCCCGGTGCGGCTAAAGCCTGCGGCCAATCGACTGGACTGCGGGTGCAACTCCTGCGGTGGCTCTTCCGGCCGCTTATCCGCCGGATCATTGGAACCTGCACAGACGCGCAATCGGGCCGGGATCGGCTGGCCGGATGAGGGACGGATTTCACATGATTTCACTCGATGCCTATCGGGCACAATGGTTTGGCAATATCCGGGGCGATGTGCTCTCGGGTCTGGTGGTGGCGCTGGCGCTCATCCCCGAGGCGATTGCCTTTTCGATCATCGCGGGCGTGGACCCCAAGGTGGGGCTTTATGCCAGTTTCTCGATCGCGGTAATCACCGCGATCACCGGCGGGCGGCCCGGCATGATCTCGGCGGCCACCGCCGCGACGGCGGTGCTGATGGTGACGCTGGTGAAGGATCACGGGCTGGAATACCTGCTGGCGGCGACGGTGCTGGCGGGGCTTATCCAGATCGGCATGGGCGTGCTGCGGCTGGGGTTTGTGATGCGCTACGTGTCGAAATCGGTGATGACCGGGTTCGTCAACGCGCTCGCCATCCTGATCTTCATGGCGCAACTGCCGGAGCTTGATCCGCGCCACGTGCCATGGATTACCTATCTGCTGGTGGCGGCGGGGCTGGGGATCATCTATCTTTTCCCGCTGCTGACCAAGGCGGTGCCCTCGCCACTGGTGACGATCGTCGTGCTGACGGTGCTGGCGTTTGTGCTTGGCCTTGATGTGCGCACGGTTGGCGATATGGGCGATCTGCCCGACACGCTGCCGGTGTTTCTGATCCCCGACATTCCGCTGAGTTTCGAGACGCTGATGATCATCCTGCCCTATTCTGTGGCAGTGGCGGTCGTGGGCCTGCTCGAAAGCCTGATGACGCAGAACATCGTGGATGATCTGACCGACACCAAGTCGAACCGGTCTCAGGAGATGGTCGGGCAGGGGATTGCCAATACCGCGACCGGTTTCATCGGTGGTATGGCGGGCTGCGCGATGATCGGGCAGTCGATCATCAACGTCAAATCCGGCGGGCGCGGGCGGCTGTCGTCCTTTGTGGCGGGTCTGTTTCTGCTGATCCTCGTGGTGGGGCTGGGCGATGTGGTGAGCATGATCCCGATGGCGGCACTTGTGGCGATCATGATCATGGTGTCGGTCGGAACGTTTTCCTGGTCGTCGATCAAGAACCTGCGTGAGCATCCGCGCTCGTCCTCGATCGTGATGATCGCGACGGTGGTCACGGTGGTCTATACCCATAACCTCGCCATCGGGGTGCTGTTCGGGGTGCTGTTGTCGGGCATCTTCTTTGCCGGCAAGATCGCGCAGCTGTTCCGGGTCACGAGCGAGGCGTCGAAAGATGGCCGCGTGCGCACCTACCGGGTCGAGGGGCAATTGTTCTACGGATCGGTCGAGGACTTCATGAATGCATTTGATTTCAAGGAGGCGCTGGATAAGGTCGTGATCGACGTGAGCGGCGCGCATATCTGGGATATCTCCTCGGTGCAGGCGCTCGACATGGCGGTGCTGAAATTCCGCCGTGACGGCGCGGATGTGGAGATCAGGGGCATGAACGAGGCCTCGGAGACAATTGTCGACAAGCTGGCGATTCACGACAAGCCGGGTGCCATCGACACCCTGATGTCGCATTGATGGAGGGAATGAGCATGACGCAGAAGGTCATCGCACTGGTGGATGGGTCGGTTTATTCGGCCTCGGTCTGCGATCACGCCGCATGGATTGCGCAGCGCACCGACGCGCCGGTCGAGTTGCTACATGTGCTGGGGCGGCGCGAAGGGGCCGAACAGGCGGATTTGTCGGGCTCGATCAAGCTGGGCGCACGGTCGGCGCTGCTGGAGGAACTGGCAGCACTCGATGAGCAGCGCGCCAAACTGGTGGCGCATCGCGGGCGCGCGATCTTGGAGGATGCGCGCGCGATTCTGGAAAAGGCCGAGGTCAACGAGATCACCACGCGGCTGCGCCACGGCGACATCGTCGAGACGGTGGCCGAGGTCGAGAAAGACGCGCGTGTCATCCTGATCGGCAAGCGTGGCGAGGCCGCCGATTTCGCCAAGGGCCATCTGGGATCGAACCTGGAGCGGATCGTGCGCGCGAGCCACAAGCCCGTCTTCGTGGCCGCCCGCGCGTTCCGGCCCATCGAAAAGGTGCTGGTGGCCTATGACGGCGGCACCTCGGCGATGAAGGCGGTGGATCACATCGCGCGCAGCCCGCTTTTCGCCGGGCTCAAGGTGCATGTGGTGACGGTGGGCCATGCCACGCCCGAGGTGAAGAAGGCGCTGGAGGATGCGAGGGCGCTGTTGCAGGCGGCGGGCATCGAGGCCGAAACCGGGGTCATCGCGGGCCAGCCCGAGACGGCGCTTGGCAAGCTGGTCGAAGAGGCCGATTTTGACATGGTGGTGATGGGGGCCTATGGTCACAGCCGCATCCGCAGCCTGATCATCGGCTCGACCACAACCGAGATGGTGCGCTCGTGCAAGGTGCCGGTGGTGCTGATGCGCTGAGGGTGGGACGCAAGTACGCCTTGATTCCGCGCGGGGCGTGAAAGTCGACTGTCCGTTCCAAGCCCCCCCCAATCCGGCCTGACCGTCAGCGCCCCACTATTTCGAAATGCGCCTCGGTGGGCACGCAGGCCGCGCCGTTGATCGGCAGGATATCCTGCGGGCAGGCCGACATGGCGACGATGCAATCCATCACCGCGCGCAGCACGACATGATCACCCGGCTTGCTGAGCGGTTCGCCCCAGCTGGTGCGTCCGTCGGCATCCACGGGAATGTTCATCCACAGGTTCAGCGGGCTGGGGGTCTCGGGGGACGTCAGGCCAAGCTGGCGCAGGGCGGCGTGCAGGTTGTCGGTGCAGTTGTCGTGATACTCGGTGCAGCCCAGAAGGCCGTAGCGGTAATCGTCGCAGGCCGCGATCAGCGTGTCGTGGCGACCGGGCGAGGTGTCTTCCTCGAACATCAGGATCGGGCGGCGGCGATTGCTGACGAGCGCATCGCCCGCCGTGGGAAAGATGCGGCCAAGGGTGGGCCGGATATGCTCCATCGACATGAATTCACCCATGTCGTCGGCGCTGAACGCCCATGTGTCCACGACCTGCGCGCCATGCGTGTTGATGATGCGAATGGCCTCGCCCGCGCCGAGCCGCGTGGCGGTGCCGCGTCGGGCCGGGATGCTGTGCTGCGCGTGGGTCATGCGGATGGTCTCCGTGCAATGCGTGATGCGCGCAGGCTAGCAGGATCGCGGCTACAGCCAAGCGTGATTTGATCGGCGGCGCCGAAAGCCTCTTGCGCAGGAACGGAGCCTTGGCTATCACGCGCCGCACGGGTGATTAGCTCAGTTGGTAGAGCGCTTCGTTTACACCGAAGATGTCGGGAGTTCGAGTCTCTCATCACCCACCAGTCTTATCATCACGATTGCCTTGGGTCGGAGGCGGGTGTTTCCAGTGGCCTGACACGGAAAGCTGTCATATCCTGGCCCGGCAAGACCGTTGATTGCGGGTGCGGTATTCGCGTATCCAAGACATCTCAGCGCATGACCGACCCCGAAAGGCCGCCATCGTGACCATTCCCCAAATGCTGATTTTCTCGATCCTAGCGATCACCATGGGGCTGTTTCTGTGGGGCCGCCTTCGGCATGACGTCATAGCCCTCGCGGCATTGCTGGCGAGCGTGATCGCGGGGCTGGTGCCGACGGACGCGGCGTTTGCCGGGTTCGGCCATCCGGCGGTGATCACCGTGGCCTGCGTGCTGATCCTCAGTCAGGGGTTGCAGAACACCGGCGCTGTGGACTGGCTGGCGCGCAGCGTGCTGCCGCGCGAGGCGGGGCGGCTGACCGGCATGCTGGCACTGATGGGGCTGGGGGCCGTGCTGTCGGGATTCATGAACAACGTGGGCGCGATGGCGCTCTTGATGCCGGTGGCGGTGCAGCTGTCGAACCGGCTTGACCTGACGCCGGGACAGGTGCTGATGCCGCTGGCCTTCGGCACCATCCTGGGCGGCATGACGACGCTGATCGGGACGCCGCCGAACCTGATCGTCTCGGGCTTTCGGAACGAGGCCGGGCTGGGGCATTTCGCGATCTTCGATTTTGCCCCGGTCGGGGCGGCGGTCGCGGTGGTCGGCGTAATTTTCGTCGTGTTTGTCGGCTGGCGGCTGGTGCCTGCGCGGCAATCCGCGGCTGGTGAGAGTTTCGACACCGGTGCCTATTTCACGGAACTGCGTGTGCCGGAGAAAAGCAAGGCCGTCGGTCTGACCCTGCGTGCCTTTGAGCGTGAGATCGAGGACAGTGACGCGCAAATCGTGGGCCTGGTGCGCAACGAGGTGCGGATCACCGCGCCGCATGGCGGGCGGCGCATTCGCGCCAATGACATTCTGATTCTGGAGGCCGATGTCGATACGCTGGCGGAGGCGTTGTCGGTGTTCGGGATCGAACTGGAAGAACGGACGGCCTCGTCCGAGGATAAGGACGCGGCAGAAGAGAAGACCGCGCAGTCCGAAAGTCCCGACGACACGGATGAGGGCGAGGATGAGGGCCCGGCGCGCAATGATGAAATCGTGTTGCGCGAACTGGCGATCCTGCCGGGATCGACCATTGTCGGCCGGTCCGCGAATGACATGAAACTGCGCACGCGGTACGCGATCAACCTGCTGGCCGTGTCGCGTGCCGGACGCGCGCCGCGCACCCGATTGCGCACGCTGGAGCTAAAATCAGGTGACCTGTTGCTGGTTCAGGGGGCCTCGGATGCGGTGTCGGGGTTTGTCAATGACACCGGCTGCGTGCCGCTGGGCGCGCGTGATCTGCGCATCCCCGACACGCGCATGGCGATCATCGCAGGCGCGATCATGGTGGGGGCAATCGGCATCGTGACCTTGGGGTTGCTGCCTGCCGCGGTCGCCTTTGCGCTCGGGGTGCTGGCCTCGATGGTTCTGCGAACGGTGCCGCTCAGGCAGGTCTATACCGCCATCGACTGGCCAGTGATCGTGCTGCTGGCGGCCCTGATCCCGGTTGCTGGCGCGATGCAGAGCACCGGGGCCGCCGACCTGCTGGCGCGGTTTCTGGTCGATACCATTGCGCAGGGCAATGCGGTGGTCGCCCTCGGTGTGGTGCTGATCACGACGATGTTCCTGTCGGACGTCATGAACAACGCCGCCACCGCCGCCGTACTGTGCCCCATCGCTCTGGGGATATCCGATACTTTGGGTGTCAATCCCGACACATTCCTGATGGCGGTTGCAATCGGGGCGTCCTGTGCGTTCCTGACGCCCATCGGGCACCAGAACAATACCCTGATCCTCGGGCCGGGCGGGTTCCGCTTTGGCGATTACTGGCGATTGGGGCTGCCACTGGAAGTGCTGGTCGTGGTGGTCAGCCTGCCGTTGCTGCTGGTGGTCTGGCCGTTGTGACACCGTGTCTGGCTGGCGGCGCGCGCGGCTGCGAAGGGGCGCGCCTGTGTTTCCCTTCAGTTCGGTTTCGCGCTAGATCAGACCTATGGATATTGTTCTCATCACCACGGTGATCGCCTCGCTCTTCCTCGTGATCGGGGTGGCGGAGCCGTTGGCGGCGCGGTTGCGGCTGCCCTATAGCGTGATCCTTGCGACACTCGGTATCCTGATCGGCCTCGCGGCGGTGTTCTTTCTGCGCACGGAACTGACCGATGCGCTCAACCCGGTCGCGGAGGCGATCCTGGGCCTGCCGATCCGGTCCAACGTGTTTCTTTACGTGTTCCTGCCGACGCTGCTGTTTCAGGCCACGTTGGGCATGAACCTGCGGCGGATGTTGGATGACTGGGTGCCGATCCTCGTGCTGGCGGTGGTCGCGGTGATCGTGGCGACGCTGAGCGTGGGCTATGCGCTGTCCTGGGCCAGCACCTTGCCGCTGGCGGCCTGCCTGTTGATCGGGGCGATCGTATCGACCACCGATCCATCGGCGGTGGTGTCGATCTTTCGGTCGCTGTCGGCGCCGCGCAGGCTGGCGCGGATCATCGAGGGCGAGAGCCTGCTGAACGATGCCGCCGCGATTGCGCTTTTCGGCCTGTTCATGGGGTTCGTGATGCTGGGGGTGCCTAATCCGAGCCTTGGCGATGCGCTGTCGCGGTTTCCGGTGCTGATCGCCGGGGGCGCGCTGACCGGCTGGTTGGCGGCACGGGTCGCGGTTTGGGTCATGGCGCTGTTCAGCCGTCATGAGCTGGCGCAGATCTCGATCTCGGTGGCGCTGCCCTATCTCGCCTATATCGGGGCCGAGCAGAGTGTCGGTGCCTCGGGGGTGATCGCGGTGGTCGCAGCGGGGCTGACCCTGAACCTGAGCGGGCCGGGCCGTCTGCCGCCACAGGCCTGGACCAACCTGCGCGAGGTCTGGGACCTGCTGGCGCATTGGGCAGGGGCGCTGATCTTTATCCTTGCGGCGCTGTTGATCCCGCGTCTGCTGGAAGAGGTGAAGGCGAGTGATGTCGCGCTGGTCGGCGTGGTGATCCTCGCCGCGATCGCGGCGCGGGCGGTCATTCTGTTCGGGTTGTTGCCGCTGCTCACGGCGATGCGCGCCTCGCCGCCTGTCGAGCGCCCGTACCGCGCCGCGATCCTGTGGGGCGGCCTGCGCGGGGCGGTGACGCTGGCGCTGGCGCTGGCGGTGACCGAGAGTTTCCGGGTGCCGGTCGAGGTCAAGCGGGTGGTCGGCATTCTTGCAACCGGATTTACGCTGTTCACGCTGATCGTGCAGGGCACGACCTTGCGGATGGTCATTCGCTGGCTGGGGCTTGACCGGCTGTCGCCGCTTGATGAGGCGCTGTCGCGGCAGGTGGTGGCGGTGGCGCTGCAGACCGTGCGCGAGGATGTCGCGCGCACGGCGGAGAATTACGACCTGTCCCGCGATATCGTGCGATCCGAGGCCAAGCGGTTCGGCGAGCGTCTGGACGGGGCGGTGAAGCGCGCCGAGGCGAGCGCCGATATCCTTGACCGGGACCGGATCACGCTTGGCCTGATCGCGCTGGCGGGGCGTGAGCGCGACACCATTCTGGCGCGGGTGAGGGAGCGGACGATTTCGGCGCGCATGGCCGAGCAGGTGCTGTCGGATGCCGACCGGCTGATCGAGGGTGCGCGCAGCGACGGGCGCAGCGGCTACATGCGCGCGGCACGGCACATCGTCGCCTATGGCCGGGGCTTTCGCGTGGCGGTGGTGCTCAACCGCCGCCTCGGGCTGGCACGGCCGCTGGCGCGGCTGACCGCCGACCGGTTCGAATTGCTGTTGTCACAACGGCTGATCCTGCAGGATCTGGGCGAGTTCATTCGCGGCCGCATCCGACGCATTCATGGCCGCCGGGTGGCGGAGTTGCTCAACGAGTTGCTGGCGCGCCGGGTTGAGATGCTGGAGACCGCGCTGGAGGGGTTGCGGCTGCAATATCCCGGATATGCCGAAGAGTTGGAGCGTCGGTTCATCCGGCGCACTGCGCTGCGGCTGGAAGAGCGTGAATACGCGACCATGCGCGAGGACGGGCTGATCGGATCAGAGGTCTATACCGCCCTGATGCAGGATGTCGCCGCGCGCCGCGCGCGGGCGGAGGTGCGCCCGAGGCTCGATATCGCGCTGCGACGGGCCGAACTGATGAAGCAGTTTCCGCTGTTCGCCGAACTGGATGCGCGCGCGCAGAAGCGTCTCGCGCGGGTGCTGCACACCCGCTACGTGGATGCGGGCGATATTGTGATCCGCAAGGACAGTACGGCCAAGCGGGTGTTCTTCATCGCCTCGGGGGCCGTTGAACTGGAGAGCGCAGGCCAGACATGGCGGCTGGGCCGGGGCGAGATGTTCGGCCAACTGGCGCTTCTGATGAACAGGGTGCGCCGGGCCGAGGTGCGCGCGATTGCGCCTTCGACCTTCCTGGTGCTGGACGAGGACCGCTTTCGCCGCCTGTTGCGCCGCAGTGCTGCGCTGCGTGAGGCGGTGCGCGCCAGTGCCGAGAAACGCGGCATCGAGCCGGGCGACCTGCTGTCGACTCTCCCGGGGGATGGGGTCCGTGAAGCGTCCGGATAACGTTTTGTTTTTGTTTGGAAGTTCGGAAGTTTGCAGAGGGCGCCTGCGGTGCTGGAGCAAGGCTTTCAAGGGCGCGCGGTTGGGGCCGGGCCGCAGGGTCGAGAAAAATGAAATTTCGCGCATGGGGCGCTTGACGAGGGCCGGTCTGCCGCTTAGAAGCGCAACACGTCCGAGGGATCGGGCGGGCAGTGAGCGGTTGTAGCTCAGTTGGTTAGAGTACCGGCCTGTCACGCCGGGGGTCGCGGGTTCGAGCCCCGTCAACCGCGCCACCGCTGCCTTGAGACGATCCCGATGCGTGAGATGCGCGGTTGTAGCTCAGTTGGTTAGAGTACCGGCCTGTCACGCCGGGGGTCGCGGGTTCGAGCCCCGTCAACCGCGCCATTCTCATGACATTCCTAGTGCTTGCGATGGTTGTCAGACCACCAGCACCGGCACCTCCGACAGCCCCGTTACCTTGTGCGAGACGCTGCCCAGAAGGTAGCCTTCCATCGAGCCCATGCCGCGGCTGCCGATCACGATCAGGTCGTTGTCGTGCTCCTTGGCGAATTTGACGATGGTGCGCGAGGTGGGGCCGGATTTGACGAAGGCGCGCACCCGGCTGAAGCCTGCCTCGATGGCGTGTTTCTTGGCGTAGTCGGCGACTTCGGTGGCATGGGCCGACATGATGTCGTCGAGATTGCCGGGATCGTTTGGGCGCACCATCGACAGTGAGGCCTCGAGCATCGAATGGTGGCGATAGACCGTCAGGATAGTCAGCGCCGCCTCGGTGAGGCGGGCCACTTCCATAGCCTTGTCGAGCGCCTTTTCCGCATTGGGCGAGCCGTCGAAGGGCACAAGGATCGATTTGAACATGGTGTCCTCCTCGGGTTATTTCGCGAATGCGAGATCGCGCAGGAAGAGGGCGATCTGCGGGAAGTAGATCAGCGCCACGGCCACCGATAGCAGGATGCAGATGAACGGCGGCGTGCCGCGGATCACCTCCCAATAGGGCCGTTTGAAGACCGCGATGGCCGTGAAGATGTCACAGCCGAAGGGGGGCGTCGCCGAGCCGATGGCGACCTGAAGCGTGATGATCGTGCCGACAAGTACCGGGTCAAGGCCCACGGAGTCCACGACGGGTGCGAAGATCGGCACCATGACGAGGATCACCACGATGGGATCGACGAACATGCAGCCGACAAAGAACGCGATGGAGATCACGAAGAGCACGCCGACCTGTCCCATCTCGTCGATGCCGATGGAGCCGAGGATTTCCTGCGGGATCTGGGCGAAGGAAATCACCCAGGAAAACGCAGCTCCCACACCGACGAGGATGAACACCACCGCCGTGATCAGCCCGGTGGATTTCGCGGTGTCATAGACGCCCGAAAGATCGAGCGAGCGAAACACCAGCACTTCGAGGATGAGCGCGTAGAGCACGCAGGCCGCCGCCGCCTCGGTGGGCGAGAAGATGCCGCCATAGATGCCGCCGATGATGATCGCCGGAAAGCCCAGCGGCCAGAGCGCGTATTGGATGGCGCGGGCGCGGTCGGGCCAGCTTGTCTTGGGTTCTGTGGGGACGTTGTTGCGCACCGCGTAGATCCACGAATAGATCGAGAAGAGTAGCAGGATCAGCAGCCCCGGCCCGATGCCCGCGATGAAGAGTTCCGCAATCGAGGTGTTGGAGACGACGCCGTAGATGATCATGCCGATGGAGGGGGGGATCAGGAAGGCTATGTCGGAGGAGTTGACGATGAGGGCAAGAATGAAGCTGTCGTTGTAGCCGGCCTTTTGCATGCGCGGCCGCAGCGGCGAGCCGATGGCAACCACCGTGGCCTGAGTGGAGCCCGAAACCGCACCGAACATCGTGCAGGCCGCCGCCGTCGAGACCGCGAGCCCGCCCTTGAGGTGGCCGACGAAGGCCATCACGAGGTCGATGAGCCGCCCCGCCGATTGGCCGCGTGTCATGATATCGGCGGCGAAGATGAACATCGGCACCGCAATGAGCGAGGCGGGGCGGATGCCCGCCATGATCTGCTGGATCATCGTCTCAAGCTGACCGAAGCCACCGAAGAGCGTGTAGAACCCGACGAAGGCCCCGACGATGAGCGGGATCATCATCGGAAAGCCCAGAAGCAGCAGGACGATCATGATCGAGAAAATCGTTGCGGCCATGGCTCAGACCTCCATCTCGTTGTCGTCATATCCCTCAAGCACGGCGGTCGAGAGGTAGATATCCTTGGACAGGATGTTCTTGATGGCCGTGAGCAGATATTGCAGCCCGGTCATGAAGAAACCGACCGGCACCCAGACGAGGGTGACCCAGACCGGGATTTGCAGCGAGGGCAGGACACGTCCGCGGCCCGCCTGCGTCAGGATGTACTGGAATGAGTAATAGCAAAGGCCCAGCATGAACACGGCCGTCACCAGCGCGATCACGATCATCATGAGTTTGCGCACCTTGGGGGGCAGCGCGTCGTAGATCGCCGACATCCGGATGTGACGGCCCTGACGGGCGGCATAGCTGATGCCGGCGAAGGTGATCATTATGATCAGGATGCGGTTGAGTTCCTCCGAGAAGAACAGGCTGTTCTGAAAGACAAAGCGACCGACGACATTGGCGACGGTATTGGCGGCCATGAGCAGCACGCCGACGGCCAGCATGATCGCCTCGACGCGGGCGATCAGGGTGTCGATGGTGCCGAGAAAGCCGGGCAGCGTGGAGACATAGGCATCTGGCGGAGGCAAGCCCCGGGCGTTTCGTTCCGGCGGTGCCGCGCCGTCCGTATCAGGCTTGTCGTTCACGGCTGACCCTCCCCGCGAAAATCATTTGTCAATTGTGGGTGCGGGGGCGGCGCAATGCGGGCCGCCCCCGATGTGGTGCCGCTGTTATTCGGTCACGGCCTCGAGGTCGGCCTTCATCTGGTCGAGGATTGCCTTGCCGCTGTCCCCGGTCATCTCGACGAACCGGTCTTCGACCTTTTCACCCGCCTCGATGAACGGCTGACGCTGCTCTTCACTCAGCACGTTGATCTCGATCTCTGGCTTGGCTTCCTTGATCTTCTCGATGCTCTCTTCGTGCAGCCCTTGCTGGTAGTTGATGATATGATCGAACGCCACGTCGATGGCATCCTGCACGACCTGCTGTTCATCGCCGGAGAGGCCGTCATAGAACTCCTTGTTTGCCATCACGGCGGTGGTGAAGTTGCTGTGGCCCAAGCAGGTGATGACCTCGGACACCTCATACATGTTGGCGGACCAGTTCCAGAACATCGGGTTTTCCTGGCCCTGAATGATGCCGGTCTGGAGCGCGCCGTAAACCTCGCCCCAGGGCAGCGGCGTGGGGGTCGCACCAAACGCCTGATAGCTCTCGACAAGCAGCGGGTTGGTCATCACGCGCACCTTGACCTCGTTGAGGTCGGCGGGTTCGGTCACCGGCTCCTGCGTGGTCACGCAGACCTCGCCTTCGGGGAACATGGTCAGCAGTTCCAGCCCCTGTTCGGCATAAAGCTCGGGGAACATCTCGTTGACCGCCTTGGAGGTACGGAAAAACTCGCCGAGTGCCTCGGTGTCCTGCGGCAGCAGATAGGGTACGAAAAACACCTGCGCCTCGGGGATGAGCGAGCCGGTGAAGCCCGGGCTCTGGTCGACGAATTGCAAAATCCCGGCCTGCGCCTGTTCCATCGTGTCGGCGGATTCGCCGAGCGTGCCATAGGGGAACAGCTGCACCTGATGGTCGGAATTGGCCTCGACCTCTTCCTTGAATTTCTGGGCAAAGACGCCCTGCACGTCCTCGAGCGCCTCCTCGAAGGCGTAGCGCCAGGTATCAGCGGTCGCGGCGGTCGCGCTGAGGGCCAGAATACTGGTGGTGGCGAGCGCCGTGACTGTGCGTTTTACGACTGTGGTCATGATGTTCTCCCAACTGTTAACAAATCCCTTTGAGCCTGTCGCGAACTGACCTCCATGTCAAATGGGAGTCGTAAGCCGTTATAAATATTTGGAATATGCTGTTTCGAGAGGGAGTCGTGCGTGTCGCTTTTGGCGCATTTCCGACGTTTTCTACGCGCGCGCGTCCGCGCGAAACCGGCGCAGCGCGGCGATGGTGTCAGAGGCGTTGGTGTCGGGGAAAAAGTGCCCGCCGGGGATCGCCTGCGCCTGCATATGGCGGCATTTTGCGGCCCAGGTGGCGGCCACGTCGTAGTGCTCGGCCATGGCTCCGGAGGCTCCGAAGAGGACGAGCGTGGGGCAGGGGATTTGCGCCTCGTAGTCCGCCGCGTCGTCGGCGATGTCGTGGGCGAGCGTGGCGCGGTAATCGTTGCACATGCCGCGAATCGTTTCCGGGTCGCGCCAGGCGGCGCGATAGTGCGCCAGTTGATCCGCATCGAAGGCATCGAGTTGCGCGCCGCCCCAGCCGAGCAGGCAGGACTGGAAATAGCGGTCCGGGTCGGCGGCGATCATGCGGTCGGGGAAGGGTGCGGGCTGGGCGAGGAAGAACCAGTGGTAATAGGAATTGGCCACGGGCCAACGCAGGTCCGAGAGCAGCGTGTGGGTGGGGATGATGTCCATCAGCGTGAGCGTGGTCACGCGGTCGGGCGCGTCGAGCGTCAGGCGATGCGCCACCCGCGCGCCGCGATCATGGCCGACAACATCAAAGGTTGCGTGGCCGAGGCTGTCCATCAGTGCGAGCATCTCGTGCGCCATGGCGCGAAAGCTGTAGGCGGCGAGGTCTTGCGGCTTGTTCGAGGCGCCATAGCCCGGCAGGTCGGGGCAGATCACGGTATGGGTTTGCGCCAGCACGGGTGCGATATGGGCCCACATCGCGCGGGTCTGGGGAAAGCCGTGCAGGAGAAGGAGCGGTGGCCCCTCACCGCCGATGCTATAGGCGAGGGGACCGCTAGGATGATCGGTGAAACCGGGGATCATTTGGCCCCACTCTTATTTGGCCAGAGCGTCAAGCACCCGTGCCCATGACCTGATGCCCTTGTGAAAGCTCTCGACATTGTATTTCTCGTTGGGTGAGTGGATGGCGTCATCCTCCTGCGCGAAGCCGATGAGCATGGCATCGAGCCCGAGAACCTCCTTGAAAAACCCCGCGATGGGAATAGAGCCGCCCATGCCGGTCAGCACTGCTTCACGGTCCCATTCCGCGGTAAGCGCCTGACGCGCGGCCTCGAATTCGGGGCGGTCGGTGTTCATCACGGCGGCGGGGGATCCGTCGAGATCCTGATTCCACGTGATTTTCGCGTCGGGTGACAGCCGGTCCTCGACATGTTTGCGGATCTTGGCGCGCAACGTGTCGGGGTCCATGTCGCCGACGAGGCGGCAGGTCAGCTTGCAATGCGCCTCAGACGGGATGACGGTCTTGGTGCCCGCGCCCTGATAGCCGCCCCAGAGGCCGTTGATCTCCAGCGTCGGGCGCGCCCATTGCTGGACCAGCGTGGAGTAGCCTTGCTCGCCATGCGGGCGGGTCATGCCGACCGAAGAGAGGTACTCCTGCTCATCAAAACCGCAGGTGTCCCACTGGCGCATAAGATCTGCGGGCACCTCTCGAACCCCGTCATAAAATCCCTCTACGGTGACGCGTCCGGTCTCATCGTGAAACGAGGTGATCAGGCGGGAGATTTCGCGCAACGGGTTGAGGGCGGGGCCGCCGTAATGGCCCGAATGCAGGTCGATGCGCGGGCCGGTTATGGTGAATTCGTCCTTGAGCATGCCGCGCAGTTGCGAGGCGATGGAGGGCACGCCGGGGGCAACCATCGAGGTGTCGCAGATCAGCGCAAGATCGGCGGTGAGTTCGGCGGCATTCTCGCGCATGAAGGGGATGAGCGAGGGCGAGCCTGATTCTTCCTCGCCCTCGAAAAAGAAGGTGATGCGGCAGGGCAGGGTGCCGGTCACGTCGCGGTAGGCGCGGCAGGCCTCGACGAAGGTCATCAGTTGGCCCTTATCATCCGAGGCGCCGCGCGCGCGGATCACTTTTCCGTGGGGCGTGTCCTCGATTTCGGGGGTGAACGGGTCAGTATGCCACAGGTCCAATGGATCTACCGGCTGCACGTCGTAATGGCCGTAGAATAGCAGGTGCGGGCCGGTGGTGCCCTCGGGCCCGTCGATATGGCCCACGACCATCGGGCGGCCCGGTGTGGGGCGCTTTTCGGCTTTGACGCCAAGGCTTTGCAAGTCATTTACCAGCCAGTCCGCTGCCGCCTCGCAGTCTGCGTCATAGGCCGGATCAGTGGAGATGGAGGGAATGCGTAATAGCCCAGAGAGCCGGTCGAGGGCGGTGGGCAACTGGTCGTCGATGCGGGTGAGAACGGCGGAAAGGGACATGGCTGGCCTTTGGGTCTGGTCTATGTATTCTGGCGAGGGTAACAGGCCGCTCAGCACTGTCCAGCGAGTTGACACAGGTCAAGGAGGGCGGGGGCGGCAATTTGTAACCTGTTGTGTGAAAGGGATGTATAATATATGCATTCCAAATATTGAATAAGTGGCGCGACGTGCCATCAAAGACCCCGAGGGTGGCCGACCGCCACCTGAAGGTGCCGAAGGGAAGGACCTGCCAGTGGATTACGCGGCCAAGCTGGATCAAGCGATCGAACGTCTGCACGACGAAGGGCGCTATCGCACCTTCATCGATATCGAGCGGAAGAACGGCAATTTCCCGCATGCCACCTGGCGCAAGCCGGATGGAAATGAGCAGCCGATCACGGTCTGGTGTGGCAATGATTACCTGGGCATGGGGCAGCATCCGGTCGTGCTGGCGGCGATGCATGAGGCGATTGACGCCACCGGCGCGGGATCGGGCGGCACGCGCAACATTTCCGGCACCACGGTCTATCACAAGCGGTTGGAGGCGGAGCTTGCGGATCTGCATGGCAAGGAAGCGGCGCTGCTCTTTACCTCGGCCTATATCGCCAATGACGCGACGCTGAGCACGCTGCCCAAGCTGTTCCCCGGTCTGATCATCTATTCCGACGCGCTGAACCATGCCAGCATGATCGAGGGCGTGCGCCGCAATGGCGGGGCCAAGCGGATATTCCGGCACAATGATGTCGAGCATCTGCGCGAGTTGATGGCGGCGGACGATCCCGACGCGCCCAAGCTGATCGCGTTCGAGAGCGTCTATTCGATGGATGGCGATTTTGGCCCCATCGAGGCGATTTGCGATCTGGCGGATGAGTTCGGCGCGCTGACCTATATTGACGAGGTTCATGCGGTGGGCATGTATGGTCCGCGCGGGGCCGGTATCTGCGAGCGGGACCGGCTGATGCACCGTCTGGACATCATCAACGGCACGCTGGCCAAAGCCTATGGCGTGATGGGCGGCTATATCGCGGCATCTGCAAAAATGTGCGATGCGGTGCGCAGCTATGCGCCCGGCTTTATCTTTTCGACGTCGCTTGCCCCGGCGCTGGCTGCAGGCGCTACCGCGTCGGTTGCATTTCTGAAGACCTCGGAGGGGCAAAAGCTGCGCGAGCAACATCAGACGCAGGCGAAGATCCTCAAGACCCGGTTGAAGGGTATGGGCCTGCCGCTGATTGACCACGGCAGCCATATCGTGCCGGTGATCGTGGGCGACCCGGTGCATACCAAAAAGCTGTCGGATATGCTGCTTGAGGGCCATGGCATCTACGTTCAGCCGATCAACTTTCCGACCGTGCCGCGTGGCACCGAGCGGCTGCGCTTTACGCCGTCTCCGGTGCATGGGCCCGACGAGATGGACGCATTGGTGCACGCGATGGACGCGCTCTGGAGCCATTGTGCGCTGAATCGCGCCGAATTGGCGGGATGACGCAAGCGGACGTGCATTAAACCTTGCGCTGTGTTAATCTGATCTAAAGATAAGGCCTATGGTCGAATCGTAAGATTCGTATGGGGCCAAGGGACACGCAAGAGGCACAGAGCGCATGATCGGGCGGCGTTTTTCGCGCAATGTCGAAACGGACGAGGCCGATATGCGCGGCTTCGACGCCTTTGAGTTGCGTCTTGGTGACCTGATGCGCGGCGAACGCGCGACCCTCGGAAAATCCCTGTTGGATGTGGAACGCGAGTTGCGGATCAAGGCCAATTACGTGGCCGCGATCGAGAATGCCGACCCGTCCGCCTTTGACACCCCCGGTTTCATTCCCGGCTATGTTCGGTCCTATGCACGCTATCTGGGCATGGACCCGGATCAGGCGTTCACGACATTCTGCGCCGAGTCGGGTTTTTCCATCGCGCATGGCATGTCCGCCGAGGCCTCGTCCATTCGCAAGCCCGGTGCGATGCCGGTGCGCAAGACGAGGGCGCAGGACCCGCTGATCGCGCCGAACACGCCGTTCCTGCCGGCCTCCGAGAGCTTTCTGGCGCGGATCGAGCCGGGGGCGATCGGATCGGCTCTGGTGCTGGTCGCGCTGATCGGTGCCATCGGCTATGGCGGCTGGAGCGTGCTGCGACAGGTGCAGCAGGTTCAGCTTGCGCCGGTCGAGAATACGCCGGTCGTGCTTGCCGATCTTGATCCCCTGAGCGGGGCCGCGGTGACGCGTGACGAGGCGTTGGCCGATGCGGGCGATGCGGCGGGAGTGTTTCAGCCGCCGCGTGATGAGCGTCTGAGCCGTCTGTACCGCCCCAAGGCACTGGATGTGCCGGTGATGGTGGCGCGTGATGCACCGATTTCCACGCTCGACCCGCGCGAGGTGGGCACGCTGAGCCCGACCGCGCCCGAGGCGGACCGCGCAAGCGGGATCGAACTGGCGCTGCGTGAGGCGCAGGGGTTTGGCGCCGACGCGTTGGCCACCCCCAAGGTTGTCGCCGACGGCCCGCCCGATTTGCAGGTCGTGGCTGTGCGCCCGGCCTGGGTGCGGGTGCGCGGGGCCGATGGCAGCGTGATTTTCGAAGGCATTCTGAATGCGGGCGATACCTATGACGTGCCCGCAACCGAAGAACCGCCGACCCTGCGGGTGGGCGAATCGGGGGCCGTGTATTTTGCCGTGAACGGTCAGCATTACGGGCCTGCGGGGGCGCGCGGATCGGTGACATCCGACCTTGCACTGACGCCGGAGACACTGACCGAACGCTATGCCGTGGCGGATATCTCGGCCGATCAGGACCTGATGCAATATGTCGCCGAACTCACGACGGACCCTGCCGCTCAGGACTGAGCCGCAACGCATGATTGCCCCGAGGGCCCTGGCGTATTATCTGTATCGGTGACAGCCACTCTCAGACCGAACGGGGCCAAAGCGATGTCGCTCAACCATATCCGCCCGTGGCGCAATATCTATCGCCGCAAATGCCGTCAGATCATGGTGGGCAATGTCCCCGTGGGTGGGGACGCGCCGATTTCCGTGCAGACCATGACCAATACGCTGACCACGGATGTGGCGGGCACGGTGGCACAGATTCAGGCTGCTGCCGAGGCGGGGGCGGACATCGTGCGGGTATCGGTGCCGGATGAGCCGTCTGCCAAGGCGCTGAAGGAGATTGTGCGCGAAAGCCCGGTGCCGATCGTGGCCGACATTCATTTCCACTACAAACGCGGGATCGAGGCGGCGGAGGCGGGTGCGGCCTGTCTGCGGATCAACCCCGGCAATATCGGTGATGAGCGCCGTGTGCGCGAGGTGATCTCGGCGGCGCGTGATCATGGATGCTCGATGCGGATCGGGGTGAATGCCGGAAGCCTTGAGAAGCATCTGCTGGATAAATACGGCGAGCCGTGCCCCGATGCGATGGTCGAGAGCGGGCTGGAGCATATCCGCATCCTGCAGGACAACGATTTCCACGAATTCAAGATCAGTGTGAAGGCGTCCGACGTGTTCATGGCTGCCGCTGCCTATCAGCAACTGGCCGAGGCGACGGACGCGCCGATCCACCTCGGGATCACCGAGGCGGGGGGGCTGACCTCGGGCACGATCAAGAGTGCGATCGGTCTGGGCAACCTGCTGTGGATGGGCATCGGCGATACGGTGCGCGTGAGTCTGAGTGCGGACCCGGTGGAAGAGGTCAAGGTCGGCTACGAGATCCTGAAATCCCTCGGGCTGCGGCATCGCGGCGTGAACATCATCTCCTGCCCGTCCTGTGCGCGGCAGGGCTTTGACGTCATCAAGACCGTTGAAGCGCTGGAAGAGCGGTTGGAGCATATCAAGACGCCGATGAGCCTGTCGATCATCGGCTGCGTGGTGAACGGCCCCGGCGAGGCGCTGATGACGGATGTGGGCTTTACCGGCGGCGGTGCGGGCAACGGCATGGTCTATCTGGCGGGCAAGCAAAGCCACCGGATGGACAACGCGCAGATGATCGACCACATCGTCGAACAGGTCGAGAAACGCGCCGCCGAGATCGAGGCGGAAAACGCGGCGCAGGCGGCGGAATAGGGCCTCTGATGTCCTCGGCCTGCGCCGCTCTCCACGGCTGATAAGTTAACAAAACGTAATTATTGCGGGCGTTTACACGGCGGTCTTCATTGATCTTGCGTGCGGTGTCGCGTATAGGTTGTGCCATGCTGGACGAATTGGGCGAGCGGCCCCGGGTGATGCCCGGAGGCCGCTTTTTTGCGTCGGCACGGCGGAGGCGCTCAACAACGGCATCAGACAATCGCACGAGGCATGAGCACGCATGGTTTTGATCACCCCCGATGAGGGGCCTACGGGCCTGACCACCTCCATCAACGCGCTGGAGGGCCAATTGGCGGATATGCGTCAGGAACTGGAAGACCTGTATCACCGGATCAAGGCCGGGGATCTCGATGAACTGAAGAGCGCGACCAAGGCCACCGCCGAGATCCGGCAATGGCTGAAAATCGCGATAGAAGCGGAGGCGCAACTTGACAAACGCAAACGACACGAGCGTGGCATCGCCCACGGATACGCCATTGATTTCGACGCCGCCCGGGATGAGATCGGGTGCCGCATGGATCGTCTCAGAAGGGCAAGATGTTCAGGACCAGTTCCTCGATGCCCTGACTGAGGGGGAATTGCTGGCGCTGCCATTTATCTTCGAGTTCTGGGCGCTGGAGCATCAACTGCCCCCCGAGGGCGACTGGCGCACTTGGGTGATCATGGGGGGGCGCGGCGCGGGCAAGACGCGGGCCGGGGCGGAATGGGTGCGCGCCCAGGTCGAGGGGGCGCGGCCATTGGACGTGGGGCGGTGCAAGCGGTTGGCGCTGGTGGGCGAGACCATTGATCAGGTGCGCGAGGTGATGATTTTCGGCGAGAGCGGCATCCTCGCCTGTTCGCCGCCAGACCGGCGGCCAGAATGGCAGGCGACGCGCAAGCGGCTAATCTGGCCCAACGGCGCGATTGCGCAGGCGTTTTCGGCGCATGATCCCGAGGGTCTGCGCGGGCCGCAATTCGACGGGGCCTGGGTGGATGAGCTGGCCAAGTGGAAGAAGGCGCGCGAAACCTGGGACATGCTGCAATTCGGGTTGCGACTGGGGGAGGATCCACGCGTCTGCGTGACCACGACCCCGCGCAATGTCGGCGTGCTCAAGGATATTCTGGCGGCCTCCAGCACGGTGGTGACGAGCGCGCCGACCGAGGCCAATGCGGCCTATCTGGCCGAGGGCTTTCTGGAAGAGGTGCGCGCGCGCTATGCGGGCACACGGCTGGGGCGGCAGGAACTGGACGGGGTGCTGGTCGATGCGGCCGAGGATGCGCTCTGGACGCCCGCGATGCTCGAGGCGGGGCGGGTGGAGGCCGCGCCCGATCTGGACCGGATCGTGGTGGCGGTCGATCCGCCGGTGACCGGGCATGCGGGCTCGGACGAATGCGGCATCGTGGTCGTGGGGGCCGTCACGCGCGGCCCGGTGCAGGACTGGCGCGCCTATGTGCTGGCCGATGCGAGCGTGCGGGCGGCAAGCCCGGCAAGCTGGGCCAGTGCCGCCATTCGCGCGATGGAGCAGTGGGGGGGCGAACGGCTGGTGGCCGAGGTCAACCAGGGTGGTGATCTGGTCGAGCAGGTGGTCCGGCAGGTCGACCCGCTGGTGCCGTTCCGGTCGGTGCATGCCAGCCGGGGCAAGGTCGCGCGCGCCGAGCCGGTGGCGGCGCTTTACGAGCAGGGGCGGGTGCATCACCTGCGAGGGCTTGGGGCACTGGAAGACCAGATGTGCGCGATGACCACGCGCGGTTATGAGGGCAAGGGCAGCCCCGACCGGGTCGATGCGCTGGTCTGGGCGCTGACGGACCTGATCGTCGAGCCGGGGGCCAAGTGGCGACGGCCAAGCGTGCGGGCGATATGACCGGCTCCAGCGCCTTGTGCGGTAGCTTTTGCCGGTCCCGATGCCTGGCTGTGTGTCGGGAGCACATGCCGCGTCGTCCGGATATATGAGGGGTGGAGATTGGTTTGGTAGGCCCGGAGGGACTCGAACCCCCAACCAAAGCGTTATGAGCGCTCTGCTCTAACCAATTGAGCTACAGGCCCGACCTGTTGTTCCTCGTAAGTGCAGCCCGAAGGGAGGTCAAGGCTTTGACGTTGCGTGGCGCGCGCTGATGGGCTAACGGGAGGCGCATTCAGCCGATGAGGACTGCCATGACCGACAAGCGAAACGGGATTACCTATGCCGAGGCCGGTGTCGATATCGACGCGGGAAATGCCCTTGTGGAGCGGATCAAGCCTGCTGCCAAGCGCACCGTGCGTCCGGGTGTGATGGCCGGTCTGGGTGGGTTCGGCGGGCTCTTTGATCTCAAGGCGGCGGGCTATTCCGATCCGGTTCTGGTCGCGGCCACCGATGGCGTCGGCACCAAGCTGCGGATCGCGATCGACACCGGCCATGTGGATGGCGTGGGCGTCGATCTGGTGGCGATGTGCGTCAATGACCTGATTTGTCAGGGTGCGGAGCCGCTGTTTTTCCTGGATTATTTCGCGACCGGAAAGCTGGAGCTTGATCAGGCGACGCGGATCATAGAGGGCATTGCGAAGGGCTGTGAAGGCTCTGGTTGCGCGCTCATCGGGGGTGAGACGGCAGAGATGCCGGGCATGTATCCGGCGGGCGATTTTGATCTGGCGGGTTTTGCCGTGGGCGCGATGGAGCGTGGCCACGAGTTGCCCGCGGGCGTGGCCGAGGGCGATGTCCTGTTGGGGCTCGCGTCGGACGGGGTGCATTCCAACGGCTACAGTCTGGTGCGGCGGATCGTCGAGATGTCGGGGCTGGGCTGGGACGATGCCTGCCCCTGGGCCGAGGGCAGTCTGGGTGCGGCGCTGCTGACGCCGACACGGCTCTATGTGCGGCCCGTTCTGGAGGCGATCGCCAAGGGCGGCGTGCATGCGCTGGCGCATATCACCGGCGGCGGGCTGACCGAAAACCTGCCGCGCGTCCTGCCCGAGGGCACTGCGGCCGAGATCGACCTAGGCGCATGGGATTTGCCGGGCGTGTTCCGCTGGCTCGCCGAGACGGGCGGAATGGCGGAGGGCGAATTGCTCAAGACCTTCAATGCCGGGATCGGCATGGTCGTGGCGGTGGACCCCGCACAGGCCGACGCGGTCGAAGCTGTGCTGCAAGGCGCGGGCGAGACCGTGTGCCGGATCGGGCATGTGACGGCGGGCGAGGGGACGGTGCGCTACGCGGGCCGTCTGCTTTGACCAAGCGGGTTGCGATCTTTTTGTCGGGGGGCGGCTCGAATATGTGCGCCCTCGTTGAGGACATGGCGGGCGATCATCCGGCGCGGCCCGCGCTGGTCCTGTCGAACAATGTGGGCGCGGGTGGCATCAGTTGGGCAAAGGAGCGCGGGATTGCCACCGAGGTGGTGGATCACCGGCCGCATGGGCCTGATCGCGCGGCGTTCGAAGCCGAAATCACGGCGCGGATCGCCCCCCATGAGATCGACATCATTTGCCTTGCGGGCTTCATGCGGGTTCTGACGGCGGGGTTCGTGACGCCCTGGCAGAGGCGGATGATCAACATCCATCCGTCGCTCTTGCCGAAGTATCGCGGGTTGAACACCCATGCGCGCGCCATCGAGGCGGGCGAGCGCGAGGCGGGCTGTACCGTGCACGAGGTGACGGCGGAACTCGATGACGGTCCGATCCTGGGGCAGGCGCGCGTCGTGGTGCGCCCCGATGACACGTCCGAGCGGCTGGCGGCGCGGGTGCTGGAGCAGGAACATATCCTTTACCCGATGGTTCTGCGCCGCTTCGCGGCGGGCGACAAGAGCCCGGTTCATTTGCCCTGACGGGGCAGGTGGCAGGCGTTTGCAATCGTCGCAATCTCGTCTATAGCTGGGGTACGGGGGTGGCGCAGAGTAGACGAGACAAGAAGAGAGAAGACACCTTACCCCATGAAAACCATCACCAAGACTGACGATCTCGCGGCGTTCTGCGCCAAGGCGAAACAGCACCCTTACGTCACCGTGGACACGGAATTCCTGCGCGAGCGCACCTATTATTCCAAGCTGTGCCTGGTGCAGCTTGCGGTGCCGGGCAAGGAGGACGACTGCGCCGTTCTGGTTGATCCGCTGGCGGGCGAGGGCCTGTCGCTGGAGCCGCTTTACGCGTTGTTCCGCGATACCTCGGTGGTCAAGGTTTTCCACGCCGCGCGGCAGGATCTGGAGATTTTTCAGGTCGAGGCCGGGGTGATCCCCGCGCCGCTCTTCGATACTCAGGTGGCGGCGATGGTCTGCGGTTTCGGCGAGCAGGCGGGCTATGAGACGTTGGTCAAAAAGATCGCCAAGCAGTCGCTCGACAAGAGTTCTCGGTTCACCGACTGGTCGCGCCGCCCGCTGACCGATGCGCAAAAGACCTATGCCCTGGCCGATGTGACGCATTTGCGGGGGATCTACGAGTTTCTTGCCAAGAAGCTGGCCAGCACTGGCCGCGACAAGTGGGTCGAGGAGGAACTGAGCGTGCTCACCGATCCCGAGACCTATCGCACCGAACCCGGAGAGGCGTGGCGGCGGATCAAGACGCGCAACACCTCGCCGCGATTCCTCGCGATTCTGCGTGAGCTGGCGCGGTTCCGCGAGGAGTATGCGCAGAGCCGCAATATCCCGCGCAACCGGGTGTACAAGGATGACGCGTTGCTGGAATTGGCCGCAACCAAGCCACAGAATGTTCAGGATCTGGGGCGGTCCCGTCTGCTGTTGCGCGAGGCGCGCAAGGGTGATGTCGCCGATGGTATCCTGGCCGCAGTCAAGGCCGCGCTGGACTGCCCAACCGAAGATCTGCCCAAAGCCGACAAGATGGCGGATCGTCAGCAGATCAACCCGGCGCTCGCGGATTTGCTCCGGGTGCTGCTCAAGGCCAAGAGCGATACATATGGCGTGGCACCCAAGCTGATCGCCAGCGCCGCCGATCTTGATGCGATGGCGGGCGGCGATCGCGACGTGGCGGCGCTGCGGGGCTGGCGCAGGGATGTGTTTGGTCAGGACGCGCTCCGGCTCTGCGAAGGCGAGATCGGACTGGCAGTGAAGGGCAGCGCCGTGGAGCCGGTCGAGATCTGAGCGATCAGGGGCGAGGCTTGGCGAAAGGCTTTTGCAAAAGCCTTTCGCGATGAGGACGCAGTCAGCGGCTGCTGACCCGCTCGTTGCGCGCGCCGCGCACGCGGATTTCTGCGGCCCGTTCGATATTCTGCCGCGAGACGAAAACCGCTGCTTGCACGGCGCGCGCGCGTTCCGGGCCTTGCGGCATGTTCTCGGACTGGATCGCGCGTAGCTCGAAGTCGAGAACGCCGTTGATCGGTTTCTTGTCCTCGTTCTCGGGCACCAGCCGGACGTCGAAGGCCCCCTGTCGCAAGGGCAGGCCCGTCACCCGGATAATCGCCCCGTCTGAGGTGCGCTCGATCTCCATTGCGGTAATCTGGTCTACAAGCGTGCCTTCATAGACAACTTCGCGTTTGCGGCGAAAGATGCTGTCCTCGCGCTCGGGGATCAGGGGGTTGGTGTTTTCTGTCGCGGCCGCGGGCGCGGCCCGACGTCGCGATCTGCTGCGCCCGAACCAATTGCGCGGATTGACCCGCGACTCTCGCAATCCGCCGCACCCTGCCAGGGCGAGCGCCCCGGCCATTGAAAGAAATACCCGCCTGTGCATGCCATCCGCCTTTGTCTTACGCCCCTTCCGGTTATCGCATCCATTCCCGCTTGAAAAGGTGCAAGCTTGGACTGGACCTTTTTCGCTTGCCTCCCTAGGTCTTGGGCAGGATCAGAAGGAGCAGGCCATGACCGGTGCGGCATTTGAAGAGATTGTCGAAGATTTCGAGTTCCTCGACGATTGGGAGGACCGTTATCGGTATGTCATCGACTATGGCAAGGCGATGGACCCCCTGGACGATGCGCTCAAGGTGCCCGCGACCAAGGTCGATGGCTGCGCAAGTCAGGTCTGGTTGCATCCCAAGATCGAGGATGGCCGGTTCAGCTTTGACGGTGACAGCGATGCGATGATCGTGCGCGGGCTGATCGCGGTGCTGCGCGCGCTTTACAACGATCTGCCGGTGAAAGAGGTGCCGCAGGTCGATGCGCCGGAGCAATTGGGCCGCTTGGGCCTGAACGATCATCTTTCGGCGCAGCGCTCGAACGGATTGCGCGCGATGATCGAGCGAATCCGGTCGGTAGCTTCTGAGGCGGCGTGATCTCAGGTCTTTCCAGAGCGTTATTTGACCGCGGCGAAGCGGTGTATCAGCCGCCGGTATGGCTCATGTGGCGCGAGACGCGGCCATCGACCGACTGGCGCGAATAGTCGAAATCGTGGCCCTTTGGCTTGCGCGAGATGGCGTTGCGAATCTCCGCCTCGAGCGGCGCGTCATTGGCGGGATTGTTGCGCAAGGGCGCGCGCAGGTCGGCCATGTCTTCTTGGCCAAGGCACATGTAAAGCTCGCCAGTGCAGGTCAGACGCACGCGGTTGCAGCTTTCGCAGAAATTATGCGTGAGCGGCGTGATGAAACCGATCTTCTGCCCGGTTTCCTCGAGCCGCACATAGCGCGCCGGGCCGCCGGTGCGTTCGGGCAGGTCGGTGAGGGTATAGTTTTCGGCAAGCTGCGCGCGCAGGTCCGACAGTTTCCAGTATTGGCCAAGCCGGTCCTCGTTGCCGATATCGCCCATCGGCATGACCTCGATGAAAGTGAGGTCCATGTCGCGCGATTTGCACCATTCGACCAGCGTGAACAGCTCGTCCTCGTTGAAGCCCTTGAGAGCGACGGTGTTGATCTTGATCCGCAGCCCGGCCTTTTGTGCCGCGTCGATGCCCTTGATCACCTGGGGCAGGCGGCCCCAGCGGGTGATGTCGGCGAACTTCTGCTCGTCGAGCGTGTCGAGCGAGACGTTCACCCGGCGCACGCCTGCGGCATAGAGATCGTCTGCAAAACGCTCAAGCTGGCTGCCGTTGGTGGTGAGCGTCAATTCCTTGAGATCACCCGTCTCGAGATGCCGGGTCATGGCGTCGAAAAAGGTCATGATCCCCTTGCGCACCAGTGGCTCGCCACCGGTGATGCGCAGTTTTTCCACGCCCATGTGCACGAAGGTCGAGCACATCCGGTCGAGTTCCTCGAGCGTCAGCAGCTCTTTCTTGGGCAGGAATGTCATGTTTTCCGACATGCAATAGACGCAGCGAAAATCGCAGCGGTCGGTCACGGAGACGCGCAGGTAGGAGATGGCGCGCTGGAACGGGTCTATGAGAGGTGCTGTCATGGCAGAAACCTAAGCGGCAGCGGGGGGCGGGGCAAGGGTGATGTTGCGGATTGTCGGGCCTGCATCGGCGCGATAGGCTGGCGAGATGACACGTTACATTCCGATCATGGCCATTCTGACCTTACTGGGCGGTTGCGCGCAGGTGGAGAGGGTCTTTCCGTCCGACCCCGCCCCGGAGAAGGTCGCCCCGCCTGCCGAATCTGACGCGCCGGAGGAGGGGGGCGAGGCCGACACAGGCACAGAGACACCCCCGCCCGCAACGGGCGATCTGGGGCTGACGGTGGCGTCCCTGGGCACCGCGACGGAGCCGGGGCTATGGCTCAAGACGCCGCTGGTGGATGCGCGGGGGCGGGGGCGGGTCACCTATCCGGTGAACGGCAAGACGGTGGAGGTGGATCTTATCCCGCTCGATGCGCCGCGCGGCGCGGGCAGCCGCTTGTCGCTGGCCGGGTTTCAGGCCCTTGGCGCGCCGCTGACTGGGTTGCCGGAGGTGCGGGTCACCGGCCTCGGCGGGTGACGCGCGGCTTTCGCTTTGTCTTTCGCGACCTTGCGGGCTATCTGCTCAGAACATTATAGGGGCGGATGAGGGGACAGACGATGCGCACGGTGGTTTTCGATCTCGATGGAACGCTGGCCGATACGAGCGGCGATCTTGTCGCCGCCGCCAATGCCTGTTTCCGGGGGCTTGGGGTGGGCGACATGCTCGATCCCGTGGCCGATGCCGGGGTCGCGCTGCGCGGCGGGCGGGCGATGCTGAGCCTCGGGATGGAACGGTTGGGGCGCGGCGCGGATGTGGCCGAGATCGACCGGCAATATCCGATCCTGCTGGAGGCCTATGCCCAGGCGATCGACGTGCATACCACGCTCTATCCCGGGGCGATGGAGGCCGTCGCGGGGCTGAGCGATGCAGGCTACAAGGTGGCCATTTGCACCAACAAGCCAGAGCGGCTGGCGCGGCTGCTGATGGAGCGGCTGGGTGTTCTGGGGGCCTTTGCCGCGCTGACCGGGGCCGATACGCTGGCGGTGCGCAAGCCGGATCCCGAGCATCTGCGCGAGACGGTGCGGCGCGCGGGTGGCGATCCCATGCGCTCGCTTCTGGTGGGCGATACCGTGACCGATTTCGATACCGCGCGTGCAGCGGGCGTGCCCTCGGTGCTGGTGGGATTTGGCCCCAATGGCGCTGCGGTGGCGGATCTGGGGCCGGAGGCCGTGATCGGCCATTACGACGAATTGCCCGGCGTGGTCACGCGGCTTATCGGGTAAGGCGCAGGGCGGTTTCGGATTTTGCGAATATGCCGAGGCGGCGCGCAGGAAAGCATTGACGCGGGCCGGATCGGCACCCAAAACAAAGCCATGACCGAGGTATTCAAAGGCAATTTCACCCAGCAGGAGCCGATCCCCGATGAGGGGATCGAGGCGGCGATGAGCGTGCTGCGCTCGGGCCGGTTGCATCGCTACAACCTTGTCGGCGAGGAGCCGGGTGAGGTGGCGCTCTTGGAGCGGGAATTCGCGGAGTATACCGGGGCACGCTATGCGCTTGCCGTGGCCTCGGGCGGCTATGCGATGGCCACGGCGCTGCGCGCGCTTGGGGTCGGGCCGGGGGACCGGGTGCTGACCAATGCCTTCACGCTCGCCCCGGTGCCGGGTTCGATTGCCAGTGTCGGCGCGGTGCCGGTCTTTGTCGGCGTGACCGAGGCGCTGACCATCGACCTCGATGATCTCGCGGCCAAGACGCAGGAGGCCGATGTGCTGATGCTGAGCCACATGCGCGGGCATTTGGCGGATATGAATCGGCTTATGGAAATCTGCGACGCGGGCGGTGTTACCGTGGTCGAGGATTGCGCGCATACGATGGGCGCGGCGTGGCGCGGCGTGCCCTCGGGGCGGTGGGGCCGTGTGGGCTGTTATTCCACCCAGACCTACAAGCACATGAATTCCGGCGAGGGTGGGTTTCTGGTCACCGATGATGACGAGGTGATGGCCCGCGCGATCATGCTGTCGGGGTCCTACATGCTCTATGGTCGGCACGGGACGGTGCCGCCTGACGAGGTGTTCGAGCGGGTGAAGTACGACACGCCCAATGTCTCGGGGCGGATGGACCATCTGCGCGCCGCGCTCCTGCGACCGCAGTTGCGCGCGCTGGAGGGCCAGGTCGAGAAGTGGAACGCGCGGTATCGCGTGGTCGAGGAGGGCTTGCGTGGCACGCCGGGCCTGACCCTGCCGGAGCGCGGCGAGCAGGAGAGCTATGTCGGCTCGTCCATTCAGTTCTTGCTGCTCGACTGGGACGGGGCGCGCATTGGTGAAGTGCTGAAACGTTGTGTCGCGCGGGGGGTGGAGCTTAAATGGTTTGGCGCGGCGGAACCGGCGGGGTTCACCAGCCGCTATGACAGTTGGCGCTATGCGCCGTCCGCGCCGATGCCCGCGAGCGACCGCATTTTGCGCGGCATTGTCGACATGCGCCTGCCGCTGACCTTCAGCCTTGAGGATTGTGCGCAGATCGCGCGGATCATCCGGGCCGAGGTGGGGGCGGTCTATCAGGCGGCATCTTGACGGAGTGGCTCAAATGACCTATGTGAAAGGTTCAAATGAGCCATGCATCGGAGCCACCCCATGCCGTTCGATATCGCCAATCAGCAAGAGCTCGAACAATCCTGGAAATACCTGAGCCGCAACGGCCCGGTGCCCGAATCGCCCTATGACGTGCATGCGGCGATCGAGAAGGGGCTGCCTGCGGCGGCGCTGAAACGGTTTCGGGCGGCGGTCGAGGAATTGCCGGACAAGACTTGGGCCGAGATCCTCGCGATTAGTGTCTCGCAGCTCAAGCGGCTGCGCGGCGCGGACCGGCCGCTGTCGAGCGGGGTCAGCTCGCAACTGGTGCTGTTCGCGCTGTTGCTGACGCGGGCCGAGGACGTGTTCGGTGGGCGCGCGGCGGCGCTTGACTGGATGCGGGATGAGCAGATGGCGCTTGGCGGGAGGCGGCCCATCGACCTTCTGGATACCTTTATCGGGGCGGCCCTCGTGGACCGGGCGCTGCGGCAGATCGACTACGGCGTCTATCTGTGACGCCTTTGCCGGCAGCCCTGGGCGGTGGGGCGGTGGCCGCGCACCGTCTGGACCGGGCCCGGCACGCCGCGACCTGGAGCAGCGGCGAAGGCGCGTTTCAGGCCGGGGGGCGGTGGAATTCCGTCGGGACCCGGGCTGTTTACTGCGCGCTCGACCCGTCCACGGCGATTCTGGAGGTGGCCGTGCACAAGGGGTTTCGCGTGCTCGACACGCAACCGCATATGCTGACCTCCTTCACCGTGATTACCCCCGAGCGGGTGCGGGTAATCGGACCGGAGGAGATCCCCGACGCCCGCTGGCTCGATCCCAACAACGCCGTGGCGGACCGGCGGGCCTGGGGCGATCAGCAACTGCGCGCGCATGGCATGATCGTGATCCCCTCGGTGGTGTCCCGGCGTAGCTGGAACCTCGTTTTTCTGGCGCCCTTGCCCGATGGGCGGATCAGTGATGCGGTGCAGGAGAATTTCGTGCTCGACCCGCGCCTGAACGCGACCCGCTGAGCCGCGCGCACGGGATTGACGTGAACGAGGCCTTGTGTCTATAAATGAACAAGTGTTCAATAAATCCGTTCCGGAGGAGGAAGCGCGATGTTCAATGCCGTGATGCAGTTTGATCTGGGCGAGGATGTGAACGCCCTGCGCGAGATGGTGCATCGGTGGGCGCAGGAGCGCGTCAAGCCTATGGCGGCGGATGTGGACCGTGACAACGCCTTTCCGAATGAGCTGTGGCGCGAGATGGGCGATCTGGGCCTGCTGGGGATCACCGTGCCGGAGGAATACGGCGGCTCGGGGATGAATTACCTTGCCCATGTGATCGCGGTGGAAGAGATCGCGCGCGCCTCTGCCTCGGTGTCGCTCAGCTATGGCGCGCATTCCAATCTCTGCGTCAACCAGATCAAGCTGAACGGGACGAATGAGCAGAGGGCGAAATACCTGCCCGGTCTGGTCAGTGGCGAACATGTCGGTGCGCTCGCCATGTCCGAGGCGGGGGCGGGCAGTGATGTGGTCGCCATGAAGCTGCGCGCCGAGAAGCGCAACGATCACTACAAGCTGAATGGCAACAAGTACTGGATCACCAACGGGCCGGATGCCGACACGCTCGTGGTCTATGCCAAGACCGACCCTGAGGCGGGGGCCAAGGGCATCACCGCGTTCCTGATCGAGAAGACGATGACCGGGTTCAGCACGAGCCCGCATTTTGACAAGTTGGGAATGCGCGGCAGCAACACCGCCGAGTTGATCTTTGACGATGTCGAGGTGCCGTTCGAGAATGTGCTGGGCGAAGAAGGCAAGGGCGTGCGCGTGCTCATGTCGGGCCTCGATTACGAGCGCGTGGTGCTGGCGGGGATCGGCACCGGCATCATGGCGGCCTGTCTCGATGAGATCATGCCCTACATGGCCGAGCGCAAGCAGTTCGGGCAGCCCATCGGATCGTTCCAGCTGATGCAGGGCAAGATCGCGGACATGTACACAGCGATGAATTCGGCGCGCGCCTATGTCTATGAGGTGGCCAAGGCCTGTGATCGGGGGGATGTGACCCGGCAGGACGCCGCCGCCTGCTGTCTCTATGCGAGCGAGCAGGCGATGGTGCAGGCGCATCAGGCAGTGCAGGCGATGGGTGGGGCGGGCTTTCTCAGCGACGCGCCCGTCGCGCGGCTGTTCCGCGATGCCAAGCTGATGGAAATCGGGGCGGGCACGTCGGAGATCCGACGCATGCTGGTGGGCCGCGAGTTGATGGGGGCGATGACATGAAGGGGCTGATTGCGGCGCTGCTGCTGTTGCCTGTGCCGGGGATGGCACAGGATCTGGCCTTCGACATCGCCCCGGTCGAGGCCTGCATTCGCGCGGGTGGCGGTGAGACTTGTGCGGGCAAGGCGACCGAACGCTGTATCGAGGCGACGCCCGGTGGTTATACCACCATCGGCATGAGTGGCTGCACGGATCGCGAGCGGGCGCATTGGGATGGCTGGCTCAACACCGTCTATCAGCAGCTATATGCGACACTGGCGGCGCAGGACGCGCAGGCCCCGTCCTATGCGCCGAAACAGGCCGAGGCGCTGCGCGAGATGCAGCGCGCATGGATCGGGTATCGCGATACCAAATGCGGCTATGAGGCGTCGCAATGGGGCGGCGGCACGGGCGCGGGCCCGGCCACGGTGAATTGCCTTTTGCATGAGACCGCGCGGCAGATGCTTTACCTGCAATCGAGTCGGTTGGGGGAGTGACATGCCGCGCCGCCTGATCTTTCTGCCGGTTCTGGCTTTGATCGCCGTGGTGGCAGGCATCGGCCTGATGCTGGGCGGGCGCGCGGCGACGACCACCGAGACAGAGGTTATCGAACGCATGGCGGCACGCTATCTGGCCGATGCGGGTGCGGGGGCGGCCCGCTCGGATTGTGAGGCGCGTCCGGCGGTGAGCGACGACCTGTGGCTTGTGGTGGCCTGTGGCGATTATGAGTATTTTGTTGATGCCTATGGGCGGTTGGTTCATCGCAATGCACCCGGGGTAGCGTCATGAGTGGCATGCGACCTATGTTGCGCCCTGCGCCTTACGAGGTGCTTCGCGACGAGTTCCGGTGGGATATCCCGGCGCGGCTGAACATGGCCGCGCAGGTGTGTGACGACTGGGCCGGAGCGGCACCGGAGCGCGTGGCGATCATCGATCTGTCGGGCGATGGCCCGCGCGAGGTAAGCTATGGCGCGTTGCGGCGCATGGCGGATGGGCTGGCACATGCGCTTCTGGCGCGGGGTGTGATGCAGGGCGACCGGGTGGGCGTGTTGCGCAGCCAAGGCACATGGTGCGCGGCAGCGCATATCGCGATCTGGAAAATCGGTGCGATTTCAATCCCTTTGTTCAAACTCTTCAAGCATGATGCGCTGTCGAGCCGGGTGCGGGATGCGGGTGCGCGGGTGGTCGTGACAGACGCCGAGGGCGTGGGGATGCTGGCCGGTTTTGCCGAGGTGGAGCCGCTGATTCCCGAGCGCGAACCGCAGTCCGAGGCGCTGTTCGAGACGGTGGAAACCGAGACGGAGACGCCTGCCGTGCTGATCTACACGAGCGGCACCACGGGCAGCCCCAAGGGCGCGCTGCACGGCCACCGTGTGCTGACCGGGCATTTGCCGGGGGTGGAGATGAGCCACGATTTCCTCGGGCAACCCGGCGATTGCCTATGGACGCCGGCCGATTGGGCCTGGATTGGCGGGCTGTTCGATGTGCTGATGCCGGGGCTGGCAATCGGGGTGCCGGTGGTGGCGGCGCGGATGACCAAGTTCAGCGTTGCAGAGTGCGTGAGGATCGTTTCGGAAGGTTCTGTAAAAAATGTTTTTTTTCCGCCAACGGCCCTTCGGATGCTGAAAGCCGAAGATGCGCGAATCGAAGGTCTGCGCAGCGTGGCGAGCGGCGGTGAGCCGCTTGGGGGCGAGATGCTCGACTGGGGGCGGCGCGCCTTTGGCCTGACGATCAACGAGTTCTACGGGCAGACCGAGTGCAACATGGTGGGATCGTCCTGTGGCGCGCTCTTTGGTCCGCGCCCCGGTGCCTTGGGCCGCGCTGTGCCGGGGCACGAGGTGGCGGTGATCGACGGCGAGGGCGTTGAAACGAGGGGTGAGGGCGATATCGTGATAAGGCGAGGTTCGGCTTCCATGATGTTGGAATATTACGGAAAACCCCACGAGACGGCGGAGAAGTTCCGGGGCGATTGGTTGCTGACTGGCGACCGGGGTGTGATCGAGGGTGGGTTCATTCGCTTTGTCGGGCGCGAGGATGACGTGATCACCTCAGCTGGCTACCGGATCGGCCCGGCGGAGATCGAGGATTGTCTGTTGACCCATGACGCGGTCGCGACGGTGGGGGTGGTCGGCAAGCCTGACACTCTGCGCACCGAGATCATAAAGGCTTATGTGGTCCTGCGCGCGGGCTGGGACGCGTCCCCGACCTTGGCTGAAACGTTGCAGGCGCATGTCAAGGAACGCCTCGCAAGCTATTCATATCCCAGAGAAATAGAATTTCTGGATGCGCTGCCGATGACGGTGACGGGCAAGGTGATCCGCAAGGATCTCAAGGCGCGTGCGGCAGCGGAGGTGGTGCAATGAGCGCGGTGCAGGCAATGAAAAGGGCCGGTGCGATGCCCGGCCCTTTGATAGGTGAAGTCTGGGGAGGATCAGAACTTCATCACGTAGGCGATGTTGAAGACCCACGGGCTGATGTCGACATCACCGATATTGGTTCCGCCGACGGTGGCTTCGGTTTCGATGTCGATGTAGCGCACGTCGGCGCGCAAGGCGGATTTCTCGGACAGGGCAAAATCGGCACCGGCATGCAGTGCGAGACCCCAGGAGTCATCAAGGTCAAGCGATGCGCCACCCAGATTGTTGGTCTCTTCGTCGAAGAAGTAGGTGTAGTTGATACCTGCGCCGATGAAGGGCGTGATGCTGCTGCTGTTGGTGAAGTAGTACTGCAGCGACAGGGTGGGCGGCAGGTGCTTGGTTTCACCGATGTCACCGCCATTGAGGTTGAGATCATGCTTGAAGGGCCAGGCGGCCAGCAATTCGATTCCGACGCGGTCGGCGATGAAATATTCGAAAGTGATCGTCGGGCTCAGGGCCCCGTCAGCATCGACCTTGCCAACCAGGGTGTTCGAGCCGTTGCCGGGTTCGATCCAGCCAAGGCCGAGGCCGAGGAGGATGTCGCCTTGCTCCTGTGCGAGCGCTGGAGCGGCGGTCGAGGCCATCAGGGCCGCGAGGGTGAGGGCTGTGATATGTTTCATGGTCTTTCCACTCTTGTTCTGACAGCGGCGGGTATGCGCCTGAATCGCCTGTCCGACCTTGATGTGGGTCAAATTGCGCGGTCCGGCCCGTGCTGTGGTGAAATTGCAACAGGTGGGGCGCGCCTTGCCGATATGCGGGGGATTGCATCATGCAACTGAAATCGGCGGTGCTGCCGTCTTCGGAGGCGTTCCGGACCAATGAGGCGGGTCATCTCGAGGCTTTGCGCGTGGTCGAGGAGGCCGCACTGACAGCGGCGGCGGGCGGCGGCGACCGCGCCCGCGAGCGACATCTGTCGCGCGGCAAGATGTTGCCGCGCGACCGGGTAGCGGGTCTGCTCGATCCGGGCAGCCCGTTTCTGGAGGTGGGGGCGACGGCGGCGCATGGTCTCTATGACGGGGCCGCGCCGGGGGCGGGGGTGATCGCCGGGGTCGGCCGGGTGCAGGGGCGCGACGTGATGGTGGTGTGCAACGACGCCACGGTGAAGGGCGGCACCTATTATCCCATGACCGTCAAGAAGCATCTGCGCGCGCAGGAGATCGCCGAGGAATGCCATCTGCCCTGCATCTACCTTGTAGATTCGGGCGGCGCGAACCTGCCCAATCAGGATGAGGTGTTCCCGGATCGCGATCATTTCGGGCGGATTTTCTACAATCAGGCGCGGATGAGCGCGAAGGGCATCGCGCAGATCGCCGTGGTGATGGGAAGCTGCACGGCGGGAGGGGCGTATGTGCCCGCGATGTCGGATGTGACGATTATCGTCCGCGATCAGGGCACGATCTTTCTCGCCGGGCCGCCGCTCGTGAAGGCGGCGACGGGCGAGGTGGTCAGCGCCGAAGATCTGGGCGGCGGCGATGTGCACACGCGCCTCTCGGGCGTGGCAGATTATCTGGCCGAAGATGACGCGCATGCACTGGCGCTGGCGCGGCGGGCGGTGAGCAATCTGGGGGATGGGCTTGCCCCCGTTCGGGGCTGGCAGACATCCGAGGAGCCTGCCTATGATCCGGCGGAATTGCTCGGCGTGGTGCCCGCCGATCTGCGCACGCCCTACGATATTCGCGAGGTGATCGCGCGCCTGGTGGACGCAAGCCGCTTTGACGAATTCAAGGCGCGGTTCGGCGAGACGCTGGTTTGCGGCTTTGCCCATGTGAAGGGTTGCCCGGTGGGGATCATCGCCAATAACGGCGTGCTGTTCTCCGAGGCGGCCTCCAAGGGCGCGCATTTCGTGGAACTGTGCTCGCAGCGGCGCATCCCGTTGGTGTTCTTGCAGAATATCACCGGCTTCATGGTGGGTCGTAAATACGAGAATGAGGGCATCGCGCGGCACGGGGCCAAGTTGGTGACGGCGGTGGCGACGACGAGCGTGCCGAAGATCACCATGCTGGTGGGCGGTTCTTTTGGCGCGGGCAACTACGGCATGGCGGGGCGTGCCTATCAGCCGCGATTCCTGTGGACATGGCCCAATTCCCGGATTTCCGTGATGGGCGGTGCGCAGGCGGCGGGCGTGCTGGCCACGGTCAAGCGCGACGCGATGGAGAAACGCGGCGAGACGTGGTCAGCGGAAGACGAAGAGGCGTTCAAGCGCCCGACGGTGGAGATGTTCGAGCGGCAGGCGCATCCGCTCTATGCCTCGGCGCGGCTGTGGGACGATGGCTGCATCGACCCGCGCAAGAGCCGGGATGTGCTGGCGCTCTCCTTGCGCGCGGCGCTGAATGCGCCGGTGGAGGAGACGCGCTTTGGCGTCTTTCGGATGTGAGGGTGGTGATGTCGGGATTTGAGTATTTTCGGAAAGGTGAATCTGGGGGCGGGTGCCATGTTTGAGCGGATTCTGATCGCCAACCGGGGCGAGATCGCGTGCCGGGTGATGCGGACGGCGCGCAGCCTCGGGGTCGAGGTGGTGGCGGTCTATTCCGACGCCGACCGGGGCGCGGCGCATGTGGCGATGGCGGATGTCGCGGTGCATATCGGCGGGTCGGCGCCGTCGGACAGCTATCTGAAGGGCGAGGCGATCATCGCGGCGGCGCTGGAGACGGGGGCCGAGGCGATCCATCCCGGCTATGGGTTTCTGAGCGAGAACCCCGATTTCGTCGAGGCGGTGGAGGCGGCGGGGCTCGTGTTTATCGGCCCGTCGGCGTATGCGATCCGGGCGATGGGGCTCAAGGATGCTGCCAAGGCGTTGATGGAGGAGGCGGGCGTGCCGGTTGTGCCGGGCTATCATGGCAGCAATCAGGACCCCGAGCACCTGTCCGGGGCGGCTGACACCATTGGCTATCCGGTGCTGATCAAGGCCGTGGCGGGGGGCGGCGGCAAGGGCATGCGGCTGGTGGAGCGGCCGCAGGATTTTGCCGACGCTTTGGAGAGCGCGAGAGGAGAGGCGCGTACCGCCTTTGGCAACTCGGACGTGCTGATCGAGAAATTCGTCGAAAAGCCGCGCCATATCGAGGTGCAGGTGTTTGGTGACGGCACGCGCGCGGTGCATCTTTTCGAGCGCGATTGCTCCCTGCAGCGCCGTCATCAGAAGGTGATCGAGGAGGCCCCGGCACCGGGCATGACGCCCGCGATGCGCGCCGCCATGGGGCAGGCAGCGGTGCGGGCCGCCGAGGCGATCGGCTATAGCGGCGCGGGCACGGTGGAGTTTATCGTCGATGGCTCGGACGGGCTGCGCGCCGACCGGTTCTGGTTCATGGAGATGAACACGCGATTGCAGGTCGAGCATCCGGTGACGGAGGCGATCACCGGAGTCGATCTGGTGGAATGGCAGTTGCGCGTGGCCGCTGGGGAGGCGCTGCCCGCGCGTCAGGAGGACCTGACGATCAGCGGCCACGCCTTTGAGGCGCGGCTCTATGCCGAGGATGTGCCCAAGGGGTTTCTGCCCGCGACGGGGCGACTGTCGCATCTGGCCTTTCAGGCAGGTTGCCGCGCCGATAGCGGGGTGCGGGCGGGCGACGAGATCAGCCCGTTCTATGACCCGATGATCGCCAAGGTGGTCACCCATGGCCCGACGCGCGCCGTGGCGCTGCGGCGGCTGGTGCGGGCGCTGGAGGGCACGGAGGTGGCCGGGACGGTCACCAATCTCGGCTTTCTCGGTGCGCTCGCGCGGCATGACGGGTTTGCGCGCGGCGATGTCGATACCGGGCTGATTGCGCGGGATATCGAGACGCTGGTGGTGGCCCCGGTGGCGGGAGCGGGCGAGGCCGCGCTGGCGGCCCTGGCCGGGCTGGGGCTGCTCGAGGACGCGCCGGAGGCGGCGGGCTTTGTCCTGTGGCAGCCGCTGGAGCGTGACGTGGTATTGGTGTCGAACGGGGAAGAGGTGACGGTACGGCTGCGCACGCTGTCAGGCACCGCGCATGATCTGCGGGTGGGCGAGACATGGGTCGCGGCGCGGTGTGTGGACGGGCAATGGCGGCTCGATGGCGCGCCCGCGCCCGGGGTGGCGGTGGACGGCGCGCGGATCACGGTCTTTGCGCGATACGGGCTGGCCTTCGATCTGGTTGACCCGCTGGCGCGGGATAGTGCGGCGGGCGGTGATGCGGCGCTGATAGAGGCGCCGATGCCGGGGCTGGTCAAGGCGGTCTTTGCCAAGGCGGGGCAGGCGGTCTCGAAAGGCGACCGGCTGGCGGTGCTGGAGGCGATGAAGATGGAGCATAGCCTGCTGGCCGCGCGTGACGGGGTGGTGGCCGAGGTGCTGGTCGCGACAGGCGATCAGGTCAGCGCGGGGGCGGCGCTGGTTCGGTTAGAGGACGACTCATGATCATCCTGCACCATGTGCCGCTGGCGCGCTCGCTTCGGGTGCTGTGGCTGCTGGAGGAGTTGGGGCTGGACTATGAGCTGCGCTATTACTCGATCCGCGATGGCTCCATGCGTAGCCCGGAGTTTCTGGCGCTGTCGCCTGCGGGGCGCGTGCCGGTGCTGGAGCACGAGGGTGCGGTCTGGGTGGAGAGTGCGGCCATCGTGCAGATGCTGTGCGAGACCTACCCCGATGCCGGGCTGATGCCGCCGCCGGGTCACCCGGAGCGTGCGCGGTTTATGGAGATGCTGAGCCTGTCGGAGACGGTGGGGTGTCTGCTGGAAAATCTCAATCTCAATCAGGTGTTCCTGCGCCCGCCCGCGCGCCCGTCGCCCACGGTGGTGAAGCTGCTCAATGCCCGGCTGCGCGCGGTGCTGGCGGCTATGGAGGCGCGGTTGGAGGGCGACCATCTGCTGGCGTCAGGCTTTTCGGCGGCGGATATCATGTTTGTCTACGGGTTCGAGTTGGCGCGGTATTATGTAGATCTGGACGCCTATCCGCGTCTCATGGCCTATTGGGACCGGTTGCGCGCGCGGCCCGGATATCAAAGGGCCAAGGCGCGGGACGGGGAGCAGGATATCTATGCGCAGGCGTTCTATCCTGTGCCGGAGGAATGAGCATGGCAGAGCGCGTTGAAATCTTCGAGGTCGGGCCCCGCGACGGTTTGCAGAACGAGGCGGCGCGGATCGCCACGCGAGACAAGATTGCCCTCGTGAACCTGCTGAGCGAGGCAGGGTTCTCGCGCATCGAGGTTGCCAGTTTCGTCAGCCCGAAATGGGTGCCGCAGATGGCCGACTCGGGCGAGGTGTTGCGTGGGATCTGGCGCGCGCCGGGGGTGCGCTATGCTGCGCTGACGCCCAACATGCGCGGGCTCAATGACGCGCTGGAGGCCGAGGCGGATGAGGTGGCGATTTTCGGGTCGGCCTCGGAGGGGTTCTCGAAGGCCAATATCAACGCCACGATCGACGAGAGCCTCGCGCGGTTTGCCCCGGTGCTGGAGGCGGCGGGTGCCGAGGGGCTGCGGGTGCGCGGCTACGTGTCCTGCGTGGTGGAGTGCCCTTATGACGGGCCGGTCGATCCAGGGCAGGTGGTGCGCGTGGCCGAGGCGCTGTGGCAGATGGGATGCTACGAGATCAGTCTTGGAGACACCATTGGCCGTGGCACGCCCGAGGCGGTCGATGCGATGCTGGCGGCGGTCTGCGATGCGCTGCCGGCGGAGCGGCTGGCAGGACATTTCCACGACACGTCGGGCCGCGCGCTCGACAATATCGAAGCGTCGCTGGCGCGCGGGTTGCGGGTGTTCGATGCTGCGGTCGGTGGTCTTGGGGGCTGTCCCTATGCGCCGGGTGCTGCGGGCAATGTGGCGACGGAGAAGGTGCATGAGCGTCTGGCGACGCTTGGATACGAGACCGGTCTGGATGCGGACGTGCTGGCGCGCGCGGCGGAGATGGCGCGGGCGATGCGGGGTGACGGGTAAAATTCTTGAAAAGATTTTTGACAAATTTCTTTTGAAGAAATTTGGTGCGAAGAGGAGAGGGCATGACCGAGACGATCAGCATCGAGCAAGACGCGCGGGGGGTGGTGACGCTGTGGCTGGACCGGGCGGAGAAGCATAACGCCATGTCGGCGCAGATGATTGCGGAGTTGCACCAGGCGGTGATGGAGCTTGGCGCGGATGACTCTGTGCGTGTTGTTGTGCTGGCGGCGAAGGGAAAGACATTCTGCGCCGGTGGCGATCTGGGCTGGATGCGGGATCAATTCGAGGCGGACCCGGAGGCGCGTGGACGCGAGGCCGCCAAGCTGGCGCATATGCTGCAGGCACTCAATACGCTGCCGAAGCCGCTGATCGGCCGGGTGCATGGCAATGCCTTTGGCGGGGGTGTCGGGCTGATGAGCGTGTGCGATGTGGTGATCGGCGCGGAGGCAGCGCAGTTTGCGCTGACCGAGACGCGGTTGGGGCTGATCCCTGCCACGATCGGGCCTTACGTGGCGGCACGCATGGGCGAGGCACGGGCGCGGCGCGTCTTCATGTCGGGGCGGCGGTTCGATGCGGGTGAGGCGAAAGATCTGGGCTTGCTGGCGCGGGCGGTGCCCGAGGGTGAACTTGATGCGGCGGTCGAGGCCGAGGTCGCGCCCTATCTTGATTGCGCGCCGGGGGCGGTGGCGCGGGCCAAGGTGCTGTTGCGCGATCTGGGGCCGCGGATCGACGAGGCGGTGATCGGGCAGACCGTCGAGGCGCTGGCCGAGTGCTGGGCCGGGGACGAGGCGCCGGAGGGCATCGGCGCGTTCTTCGACAAGCGCGCGCCTCGCTGGCGGGGCTGAGTCGCGCGGATTTGCCGCGATGCGGCGACAGGCGGTCAGGTTTTCGGTCCAATTCGCTCCATTTGCGGCATACTATCGCATACATAAATGCAGATTCAGGCCTGCCGGGCAATCAAACCCGCGCACGCTTGGTTGACCCCATCAAGGGGCGGGTTTAAACCCGGCATAGTCATGCAGCCATCTTGATGCGCCCGCGCCCGCGCATGAAAGGAGCCACCTCGTGGAAGAGATGCTGAGGGAATACCTCCCCATCCTGATTTTGCTGGCCATTGCCATAGGTCTCGGGCTGGTCCTGATCCTGGCTGCCGTGGTGCTGGCGGTTCGCAACCCCGACCCGGAAAAGCTGAGCGCCTATGAGTGCGGCTTTAACGCCTTTGATGACGCGCGGATGAAGTTCGATGTTCGGTTTTATCTGGTGTCGATCCTCTTCATCATCTTTGACCTTGAGATTGCCATGCTATTTCCATGGGCAGTCGCCTTTCAGGATCTGAGCATGGCGGCATTTTGGTCGATGATGGTGTTTCTGGCCGTTCTGACCGCCGGATTCGCCTATGAATGGCGCAAGGGAGCGATGGAATGGGAGTGAACGATCAAGACGACGCGGTCGTGACAGAAACGCAGGGGCAGGGCCAGGGCAACCAGAGCCCGCGCGTGAAATCCGCGCCGTCGAGCCTCGCTCCGGTTGAGGCTTACGAGCCGGGTGAGACCCGCGAACCTGCGATGCAGGCGCTGAATGCCGAGTTGCAAGACAAGGGGTTTCTGGTGACCTCGACCGAGGACATCATCAATTGGGCACGCACCGGCAGCCTGCATTGGATGACCTTTGGCCTGGCGTGTTGCGCGGTCGAGATGATGCACACCGCGATGCCGCGTTACGACGTGGAGCGGTTCGGTTTTGCACCGCGCGCCAGCCCGCGCCAGTCTGACGTGATGATCGTGGCGGGCACGCTGACCAACAAGATGGCCCCGGCGCTGCGCAAGGTCTATGACCAGATGCCGGAGCCGCGCTACGTGATTTCGATGGGGTCCTGCGCCAATGGCGGCGGCTATTACCACTATAGCTATTCGGTGGTGCGCGGCTGTGACCGGATCGTGCCGGTCGACATCTATGTGCCGGGCTGCCCGCCGACCGCCGAGGCGCTGGTTTATGGCATCCTCCAGTTGCAGCGCAAAATCCGCCGGACAGGGACGATCGTGAGATGAGCAAGGCACTCAATGAACTGGGCGCATATATCGAGTTGAAGCGCGGCGATTGCGTGCTGGGCTGGGATGTGACGCATGGCGAGCTCAATGTCGATGTGGCGCTGCCGAACATCAGCGGGCTGGTGGAGTTTCTCAAGACTGATCAGACCTGCGCGTTCTCGACGCTGGTCGATATCACGGCGGTGGATTATCCCGAGCGGCCAAAGCGGTTCGACGTGGTTTATCACCTGTTGAGCATGTATCAAAACCACCGTGTCCGCCTACGCGTCGCTGTGCGCGAAGAGGACATGGTGCCCTCGATCACCGAGATTTTCCCCTCGGCCAACTGGTTCGAGCGCGAGGTGTTCGACATGTTCGGCATCCTTTTCTCGGGCCATTCCGACCTGCGGCGCATCCTGACCGATTACGGCTTTCGCGGCCATCCGCTGCGCAAGGATTTCCCGACCACGGGTTATACCGAGGTGCGCTATGACGAGGTGCAGAAGCGCGTTGTCTATGAACCGGTGAAACTGGTGCAGGAATACCGGCAGTTCGATTTCATGTCGCCCTGGGAAGGGGCTGATTACATCCTTCCGGGTGATGAAAAGGAAGAGGGCGCGAAATGATGAGCGGCGGCTATGGCATGGGTGGCGGTGGCGTGATCTTCATGCTGCTTTTCGCGGTATTGATCATCATCCCGTTCTGGAAGTTGTTGCCGAAATTCGGCATTCCCAGTTGGGTGAGCCTCGTGTCGATCATCCCGCTTGGGGCGCTGGTCCTGCTTTGGGTCATGGCGTTCCGCGACAAGCTTGACGGAGGACGCAGATAATGGACGGCTCCAAATTCGAAGACACCCTTACGGGTGAGCAGAAAATTCGCAACTTCAACCTTAACTTCGGACCACAACACCCTGCTGCGCATGGGGTTTTGCGTCTGGTGCTTGAGTTGGACGGCGAGTTGGTCGAGCGGTGCGACCCGCATATTGGCCTGCTCCATCGCGGCACCGAAAAGCTGATGGAAAGCCGCACCTACCTGCAGAACCTGCCCTATCTGGACCGTCTGGATTACGTGGCCCCGATGAACCAGGAACATGCCTGGTGCCTGGCGATCGAAAAACTGACCGGCGTCGAGGTGCCGCGCCGCGCGAGCCTGATCCGGGTGCTTTATTCCGAGATTGGTCGTGTGCTGAACCACCTGCTGAACGTCACCACCCAGGCCATGGATGTGGGCGCTCTGACCCCGCCGCTCTGGGGTTTTGAAGAGCGCGAAAAGCTGATGGTGTTCTATGAACGGGCCTGTGGTGCGCGGCTGCACGCGGCGTATTTCCGGCCCGGCGGCGTGCACCAGGATCTGCCGCCTGAATTGCTCGACGATATCGAGGAATGGGCCAAGGACTTTCCGCGCGTGCTCGATGATATCGACGGTATGCTGACGGAAAACCGCATCTTCAAGCAGCGCAATGCCGATATCGGCGTTGTGAGCCAGCAAGAGGCACTTGATTGGGGCTTTAGCGGCGTGATGGTGCGCGGCTCTGGCATGGCGTGGGATCTGCGTCGCGCGCAGCCCTATGAATGCTATGACGAGTTCGATTTCCTTGTTCCGGTGGGCAAGAATGGCGACTGCTATGACCGCTATCTCGTGCGGATGGAAGAAATGCGCCAGAGTCTGCGGATCATCCATCAGGCCATCGAGAAGCTGCGCGCGCCCGAGGGTCAGGGCGATATCCTCTCGCGCGGCAAGGTGACGCCGCCCAAGCGCGGCGAGATGAAGCGCTCGATGGAGGCGCTCATCCATCACTTCAAGCTCTATACCGAGGGGTTCCGCGTGCCCGAGGGCGAGGTCTATTGCGCGGTCGAGGCGCCCAAGGGCGAGTTTGGCGTTTATCTGGTGGCTGATGGCACCAACCGGCCATACCGCGCCAAGCTGCGCGCGCCGGGGTTCCTGCACCTGCAGGCGATGGACCATATCTCCAAGGGGCACCAACTGGCCGATATCGCGGCGATCATCGGCACGATGGATGTCGTCTTTGGGGAGATCGACAGGTAATGAGCGCGAATTGGCTTGGCAGTGCGGCCCGAGGGGCGGGGCGAACGGCGGTGGGGTGCCTCACCGTGGGTTTGCTTTCCGGTGCCGCACAGGCGCAAGCCGTACCGTCAGAGCGGATCGAGGCCTTTGTCGCCGTGATGGCCGAGCATGGTTGTCGCATGTCACCGTTTCACGCCGACGAGGTGATGCCGGGCGCGGGCTTTGACGCCAAGGCCGAGACCAAGGCGATCACCGAACAGTTGGTCAACGAGGAGCGTGCGCGCATTCTCGATGGTCAACTGGTGGTCTTTGGCGGGGCCTGTGGCGGCAAGCTCGATTATTCGGGGCGCGAGCGGTTCTTTGCGGCGATTGCCGACAACAACTGCGTGATGACTATCGACGAGGCCAAGCTGCTCTTGCCGGGCGTGGGCGTCGAGATGACCGAAGTGCAGCTCTTGATGGACAAGATGCTGCGCATGTCTGAAATCCGGCTCTCTTCGGACGAGAAGGCTGTGTTTCTCGAAGAAAGCCTGTGTGACAAGTTCAAGGGCCTCTCGCCGCAGATGATGGCGAGTGCGCCCGAGGCGGCGGTCGAGCCGCGCAGCGCGGATGCGCTGCGGGCCGATTTCATCGCCTATATGCAGGGGGTGGGCTGTTCGCTTGGCCGGTCCGAGGCCGACCGGCAGTTGCCCGCCGCCGGGTTTACCACGAAGGAGCTGCGACCGGTGATCGGCGCGATGCTGCAAGCGGGGGAGGCCGAGATGAACGTCGCCGATGACAGCCTGACGATCTCAGAGGAGCTCTGCCCGCGATGAGCCGGATATGTCTTGCCCTTGGCCTGATTGGCCTGACCGCTGCCTGCGCGCTGCCGCCCGATGGGGTGAGCGAGGCCGATCTGGCGCGCTACGATTCCGCCGTGACCAGCCTTGGCTGCACGTTGGTGACCGAACCGGATTACCTGGCCGCTGGTATCCAGACCGGCCTCACACGCGAGCAACTGCTCGAGGTGACCGCTTATAAACTTTCCTCCGGAGGCGCTGAACGGCTGCCCGAGGGAGGTATCAAATTGACCACAGGAGCCTGTGCCTGAGAATGCTACGTCGTCTCTATCATGACCAGCCCGAGAGCTTTGCCTTCAGCCCCGCCAACCAGGCCTGGGCCGAGGGGCAGATCAGCAAGTATCCCGAGGGGCGGCAGGCAAGCGCGATAATTCCGCTCTTGTGGCGCGCGCAGGAGCAGGAGGGCTGGCTAAGCCGCCCGGCGATCGAGCATGTCGCCGACATGCTCGATATGGATTATATCCGCGCGCTTGAGGTCGCGACCTTCTACTTCATGTTCCAGCTGCAACCGGTTGGCAGCGTGGCACATTTCCAGATTTGCGGCACGACAAGCTGCATGATCTGCGGGGCTGAGGATCTGATCGGCGTGTGCAAGGAAAAGATTGCCGCCAACCCGTATGAGCTGTCGGCGGATGGCAAGTTTTCATGGGAAGAGGTGGAATGCCTCGGGGCCTGCGCGAATGCGCCGATGGCGCAGATCGGCAAGGATTACTACGAGGATCTGACCGCTGCGCGGTTTGCCGAGATCATCGAGGAACTGGCGGCTGGCAAGGTGCCGACACCCGGGCCGCAGAACGGGCGCTATGCGTCGGAGCCAAAGGGCGGCCTGACCAGCCTCACCGATTTCGAGAGCGGGCGCGCGCAGTATAACGGCAGCGTGCAGCGTGCGGTCGATCTGGGCGACACGATCAAGCGCATTGACGGGTCGGAGGTGCCGCTGCTGACACCGTGGCGCGACAAGGGCGCGATGCATCAGCCTGCGGCCCCGTCGGTCAAGGTGAACGAGGAACCGGTCGAGATCACGCGCAAGGTGGCCCCGGCAACCCCGGTGGACAAAACCGGCGCGACCAAGGGCGAGGCTCAGGCCAAGACCAAGGCCAAGCCCGAGGCCTCCGCTGCCGCGAAGCCGGTTCAGGATCCGAAAGAGCCGGAAGCCGAGGCCGGGCAGGGCACCAAGCCTGCAACGCTGGACGGCCCGCGCAAGGGCAAGGCGGACGATTTGAAAATGATCAAGGGGGTTGGACCCAAGCTGGAGGCATTGCTGCACACGCTTGGGTTCTACCACTTCGATCAGGTGGCGAACTGGACACGAGATGAGGTCAGTTGGGTCGACCAGAACCTTGAGGGTTTCAAGGGGCGGGTCAGCCGCGACAACTGGGTTGAGCAGGCGAAACTGCTGGCTGAGGGCAAAGAGACGGAGTTCTCTGCCCGGGCCAAGAAAGGCGGGGTCTATTGAACGCGCCTGCTTGATCAACAGAGGGGGTAATTGTCATGTCTGATACGTCGAAACTGAGCACCTGCCAGATTGTCTGCTGGTGTCTGGCGGGATTGACCGGAATTTTAGTGCTGTGGTCCGCGAGCGGAGCAGTCGGCTTCTTCGCGGCGCTGCTTTTGGGGGCGGCTTTCGCGGCCTTTGTGGGGCTTGCCATCACGCGGCTGGTTTGCACGGGCTACGGTGACGGGGACGCGGGGATAAAGACCAGCGACCTGAAAGAGACGGTGCGTCAGGTCACCGGGATCACCGGCTACAAGGCCCCGTTCGACGAGGATGAGGACCATGTGCCCGCAGCCCCCAAGGCGGCCCCGGCAAAATCGGCGGCCAAGACCGAAACGGCCGATGCGCCGGTAAAATCGGGAACGGTGCTGGACGGCGAAAAGGAACTCGCCGCGCGCAAGGGCGACTGGAAATACGGCGATGAGGCGCAAACGGCGGCTCCCGCTGCGACAGATGAGGACGATGTCGGCACCCGCCCCGAGGCGCTGAGCGCGCCCAAGGGTGGACAGGCCGACGATCTGAAACAGATCAAGGGTGTGGGGCCGAAGCTTGAGAAACTGTGCAACGAGTTGGGCTTTTACCACTTCGACCAGATCGCGGGCTGTGGCCCGGATGAAGTGGCCTGGGTCGATGCCAATATCAAGGGGTTCAAGGGCCGGGTGAGCCGCGATAACTGGGTGGCACAGGCCAAGACCCTTGCTGCGGGCGGAGAGACGGAATTCTCCAAACGCGTCGAGGGTGGCAACGTATACTGACGAAGATGGATGATGTCGGAGAAGGAAGCAGAAACAGCCCGCAAGGGCCGCTTTACCGCGATGGTGATCGCGGGCACTGGTGTGTTCTGGGTTCTGGCGACATTCATCGGCGACGCAATAGGGCTCAGCCAGCGCGTGCGCGCGCTGTTTGACCTGATGGCATTGGCGGGGTTCATCTGGGCCTTCGTCTTGATCTACCAAATCTGGCGTGCGCGTCAGGACAAGCAGGGGTAACGGGATGCTGAAAGACGAAGACCGTATCTTTACCAATCTCTACGGGATGCATGACCGCAGCCTCAAGGGTGCGCAGGCGCGTGGTCATTGGGATGGCACGGCGAAAATCCTGCAGAACGGTCGCGCCTGGATCGTCGATCAGATGAAGGCGAGCGGGCTGCGTGGACGTGGCGGCGCGGGTTTTCCGACCGGCCTCAAGTGGTCCTTCATGCCAAAGGAAAGCGACGGGCGGCCCGCCTATCTGGTGGTGAATGCGGACGAGTCGGAGCCCGGCACCTGCAAGGACCGCGAGATCATGCGCCATGATCCGCACACGCTGGTCGAGGGCTGTCTGATCGCCAGTTTCGCGATGAATGCGCATGCCTGCTACATCTACATTCGCGGTGAATACATCCGGGAGAAAGAGGCGCTTCAGGCCGCCATCGACGAGGCCTATGACGCCGGTCTGGTGGGCCGCAATGCCTGCAAATCCGGTTGGGATTTCGACATCTACCTCGTGCACGGTGCTGGGGCCTATATCTGTGGCGAGGAAACCGCCCTGCTCGAAAGCCTTGAGGGCAAGAAGGGCATGCCGCGGATGAAGCCGCCGTTTCCGGCTGGGGCGGGGCTTTATGGCTGCCCCACAACCGTGAACAACGTCGAATCCATCGCCGTGGTGCCGACCATCCTGCGGCGCGGGCCGGAATGGTTCTCGTCCTTTGGTCGGGCCAACAACGCGGGCACCAAGATCTTTGCGGTCTCGGGCCATGTGAACAATCCCTGCGTTGTCGAAGAGACGATGTCGATCTCCTTCGAGGAGCTGATCGAGCGGCATTGCGGCGGCATCCGTGGCGGCTGGGACAATCTCAAGGCGGTCATTCCCGGCGGCTCTTCGGTGCCCTGCGTACGCGGCGAGAACATCAAGGACGCGATCATGGATTTCGACGCGCTCAAGGAGGTGGGGTCGAGCCTCGGCACCGCAGCCGTGATCGTGATGGACAAGGATACCGACATCATCAAGGCGATCTGGCGGCTGTCTAAATTCTACAAGCATGAGAGCTGTGGTCAGTGCACGCCCTGTCGCGAGGGCACCGGCTGGATGATGCGGGTGATGGACCGTCTCGTGCGCGGCGAGGCCGAGGTCGAGGAGATTGACATGCTGTTCCAGGTAACCAAGCAGGTCGAGGGCCACACGATCTGTGCCTTGGGCGATGCGGCCGCCTGGCCGATTCAGGGCCTGATCCGCAACTTCCGCGACGAGATCGAGGACCGTATCAAGGCCAAGCGGGCCGGGCGCATGAGCGCCGTGGCGGCGGAGTGACTGGTTTGAAGATATACGGTAACATAACAGGCATGCTGCGGGGCGCGGGGATCGTCGCTCTTTCTCTCGTGTTGCTGGCAGGCTGTGCCGAGCGCAACGAGCGCGTTATTTTCAACGGCAACTACTATCCTGCCAAAAGCAAAGGCGAGAAGGCGGAACGTCGTGACTTTACCGCCTCGGTGAAGCGTGTGTCGCGGGGGCCTGAGGGGGCGCGAAAAGCTGTTCTGCACGAGGCTACGCGCTATTGCCTGCTGAATTTCGGCACTTCCGAGATCGAATGGGCCGGTGTGCCTGCGGGTGGTGAGGGGCCGGTCTATGCCCGCGCGGGCGACCGCCTGTCGGTGAGCGGACGCTGCATCATATGGTGAAACCACGCATCATATCAGGGGCTTCTCCTGCTTGTTATTGCATGACAGGTGCCTGCATATCCATCTCTGGCGGAAAGGGGGTGCCGATCTGCGTGCGCCCCGACATCCGCGTGAAAGGAGATCTGTGATGCGTGTGATTGTTGCTGGCGCCCTCGTCCTTGTACTTGGTGCAGGTTCGGTTCAGTCCAAACCCGGTCTGGCGAGTGAAACGGATATCAATGCGGGCCTTCTGGCCGTCGGGATTGCCGACGAGATCCGCAAGAATTGCGACAGTATCGGCGGTCGTGTCATCAAGGCGCTGTTTTACATGAACAGTCTCAAGCAGCGCGCGCGCGAACGAGGCTACAGCGAGGCCGAGATCGACGCCTATGTGGACAACAAGGCTGAGAAACGGAAGATGCGCCACAAGGGCGAAGCTTATATGGCCGCCAAGGGCGTCGATCCCGAAAAACCCGAAACGTTCTGCGATCTGGGGCGGGCGGAAATTGCCGCAGAGTCCTCGATCGGGAAGTTCCTGACAAAAGAGTAGACGGATATGGCTGACCTACGAAAGATCATCATCGACGATCAGGAGATCGAGGTCGAGGGCGCGATGACCCTCATTCAGGCCTGTGAAGAGGCCGGCGTCGAAATTCCGCGTTTCTGCTATCATGAGCGGCTTTCCATCGCGGGCAACTGCCGGATGTGTCTGGTCGAGGTCGTGGGCGGCCCGCCGAAGCCGGCGGCAAGCTGTGCCATGCAGGTCAAGGATCTGCGGCCCGGGCCCGAAGGGCAACCGCCGGTGGTCAAGACCAACAGCCCGATGGTCAAGAAGGCGCGCGAGGGGGTGATGGAGTTCCTGCTCATCAATCACCCGCTCGATTGCCCGATCTGCGATCAGGGCGGCGAGTGCGACCTGCAGGATCAAGCGATGGCCTATGGTGTGGATTTCAGCCGCTACCGCGAGCCCAAGCGCGCGACCGAGGATCTCGATCTCGGCCCGCTGGTCGAGACGCATATGACGCGCTGCATTTCCTGCACCCGCTGCGTGCGCTTCACCACCGAGGTGGCAGGCGTGCACGTGATGGGGCAAACGGGCCGCGGCGAGGATGCCGAGATCACCACCTATCTGGGCGAGATCATCGACAGCAACCTGCAGGGCAACATCATCGACCTGTGTCCGGTGGGGGCGCTGGTGTCGAAGCCCTACGCCTTTACCGCCCGCCCGTGGGAGCTGACCAAGACCGAAACCATCGACGTGATGGACGCGCTCGGGTCGTCCATCCGCGTGGATTGCAAAGGCCGCGAAGTGATGCGCATCCTGCCGCGCAACCATGACGGCACCAACGAGGAATGGATTTCCGACAAGACGCGCTTTGTCTGGGACGGGCTGCGCCGTCAGCGTCTGGACCGGCCTTATATCCGCGAGAACGGCAAGCTTCGTGTGGCGACATGGGGTGAGGCTTTGGGCAAGGTGGCCGAGGCGATCAAGGGCGCGAAAAAGCTGACCGGTCTGGTCGGCGATCTGGCCCCGGTCGAGGCGGTCTATGCCCTCAATGGTGTGATCGAAGGGCAGGGCGGCACGGTTGAGTGCCGCACCGACAAGGCGCGGCTGCCAGCAGGCAATCGCAGCGCCTATGTCGGTAATGTCGCCGTGGAAGACCTTGATACGGCGAAGAATTTCATCCTGATCGGCACCGACCCGAGCCTCGAGGCCCCGGTGCTCAACGCGCGCATCCGCAAGGCCTGGATCAACGGCGCGGATGTCACCGTGGTCGGCCCGAAGGTGGATCTGACCTATGACTATACCCATGCAGGCACGGACCGGGCCGCGTTGGATAGTTTGAAGGTTTCCGAAGATGCGATTGTGATCGTCGGACAAGGTGCCCTGCAAGAGGCCGATGGCGAGGCGGTGCTGGGTGCTGCGCAGGCGCTGACCGGTCGGATGCTGGTGCTGCACACCGCCGCTGCCCGGGTGGGGGCGCTGGATGTAGGGGCCGTGACCGAGGGCGGTTTGGATGCCGCCATCGACGGCGCGGACGTGATCTACAATCTCGGCGCCGACGAGGTCGAGATCGCAGACGGCCCCTTCGTGATCTATCAGGGCAGTCATGGCGACCGGGGCGCGCATCGCGCCGATGTGATCCTGCCCGGCGCGGCCTATACCGAGGAGCAGGGGCTGTTCGTCAACACCGAAGGCCGCCCGCAACTGGCGCTGCGCGCAGGCTTTGCGCCCGGTGAGGCCAAGGAAAACTGGGCGATCCTGCGCGCGCTCTCGGGCGAGTTGGGGGCGACACTGCCCTATGACAGCATGGCGCAGCTGCGTCAGGCGCTGGTCAAGGATGTTCCGCATCTCAAGAAAATCGACCGCGTGCCCGAGAACGACTGGCAGCCGCTGCCCAAGGCCAAGCTGGGCAAGGCCGATTTCCGACTGGCGATCAAGGATTTCTACCTGACCAATCCGATCGCACGGTCGAGCGAATTGATGGCGGAACTGAGCGCCAATGCCAAGGCGCGCGCCAATCAGCCGCTGGCGGCAGAGTGAAAATGGCGGTCGCGATCATAACGCCTCTGGCGCTGGCCGTTTCGGGCTGCGCCGAGCCGGGCGCGCCATCGGCGTTTCAGCCCGACTATCAGGGCGTGGAGACGCGGCTGCTGGCCGGTGACCTGGTGAATTTCCACGTCACCATGCGCGGCGCGCGGGGGGCTGAAGACGTTGATCGCTATGCCGAATGTGCCGCCGCGCAATACACGCTGATCCGGGGTTACGGTTTTGCGCGTCATGTGCGCACGAATGTGAGTGAAGAGGGTGGCATCTGGCAGGGCGATGCGGTTTATACGGTCTCGGCGGCGCTGCCGCGTGGCCTGAAGACGATCGACGCCGAAGTCACGGCCGCGAATTGCGCGGAAAACGGAATACCGATGGTGTGAGGACCTGATGGCTGAATTCTTGACTACCCCGCTCGGGACCCTGGTGATCATCGTTGCACAATGCCTTGCGGTGGTGGGCTTCGTGATGGTGTCGCTGCTGTTTCTCGTCTACGGCGACCGCAAGATCTGGGCCGCCGTGCAGATGCGGCGCGGCCCCAATGTCGTGGGTGTCTGGGGCCTGCTGCAGACCGTCGCCGACGCGTTGAAATACGTGGTCAAAGAGATCGTCGTGCCGGCGGGGGCCGACAAGGCGGTGTTCATGCTGGCCCCGATGACGAGTTTCGTGCTGGCGATTCTTGCCTGGGCGGTCATCCCGCTCAACGAAGGCTGGGTGCTGTCGGATATCAACGTGGCCGTGCTCTTCGTCTTCGCCGTCTCCTCGCTGGAGGTCTATGGCGTGATTATGGGGGGCTGGGCGTCGAACTCCAAATATCCGTTCCTCGGCAGCCTGCGCTCTGCCGCGCAGATGATCTCCTATGAGGTCTCGATCGGCCTCATTATCATCGGGGTGATCATCTCCACCGGCTCGCTCAATTTCGGGGCCATCGTGGCGGCACAGGATACGGCATACGGGTTTTTCGGCTGGTACTGGCTGCCGCATCTGCCGATGGTGTTCCTGTTCTTCATCTCTGCGCTGGCTGAGACCAACCGCCCGCCCTTCGACCTGCCCGAGGCCGAATCGGAACTGGTGGCGGGCTATCAGGTGGAATATTCCTCGACGCCCTTCCTGCTGTTCATGGCCGGGGAATATATCGCCATCTTCCTGATGTGCGCGCTCACCTCGCTGTTGTTCTTCGGCGGCTGGCTGTCGCCCATTCCGGGCCTGCCCGATGGCGTGGTTTGGATGGTCGGCAAGATGGCGTTCTTCTTCTTCATCTTCGCCATGGTCAAGGCGATTACCCCGCGGTATCGCTACGACCAGTTGATGCGCATCGGCTGGAAAGTGTTCCTGCCCATGTCGATCGGCTGGGTCGTGATCGTGGCGTTCCTTGCGAAATTCGAAGTGTTCGGCGGGTTCTGGGCCCGTTGGGCGATTGGAGGCTGATCCATGACGCAGATCGATTACGGACGCGCGGCGGGATATTTCCTGCTGACCGATGTTTTCAAAGGGTTCAGGCTGGGGCTGAAATACTTCTTCGCGCCCAAGGCGACGCTGAACTATCCGCATGAAAAAGGCCCGCTTTCCCCGCGGTTTCGCGGCGAGCATGCGCTACGCCGTTATCCCAATGGCGAGGAACGCTGCATCGCCTGCAAGCTGTGCGAGGCGATCTGCCCGGCGCAGGCGATCACCATCGACGCCGAACCGCGCGATGACGGCAGCAGGCGCACCACGCGCTATGACATCGACATGACGAAATGCATCTATTGCGGCTTTTGCCAGGAGGCGTGTCCGGTCGATGCCATCGTCGAGGGGCCGAATTTCGAGTTTGCTGCCGAGACCCGTGAAGAACTGTTCTACGACAAGGCCAAGTTGTTGGAGAACGGCGACCGGTGGGAGGCGGAGATCGCCCATAACCTCGAACTGGATGCACCCTACAGATGAACGATCCAACCAACCCCTTCGAGATGATGATGCGTCAGGCGCAGGAAATGGCCAAGGCGATGAATCCCGCGCTTGAGAGCTTTTCGCCCAAGGGGTTTGAATCGCTCTGGCCGACGATGCCCAAGGAGTTCATGGAAATGAGCTTTGGCAAGGGCATCAACAAGGAGGGGCTGGACGCCAAGACGCGGCTTTTGATCACGCTTGCGGGGTTGACGATGCTGGGTGCCCAGAGCGATACGCAGATCCGCATGACCGTGCGCCACGCACTAGAAGCGGGTGCGACCAAGGATGAGATTGCCGAAACCATTGCACAGATGGCGATGTTTGCCGGTATCCCCTCGATGACCCGCGCGATGGAGTTTGCGCGCGAGGTGATGGACGGTGAAGACGAGAAAGGATCAGAGAAATGACGATTGCGGCGATGTCCTTTTACCTCTTTGCCGTCGCCCTGCTGACCGGAGGGCTGTTCACAGTGATCAGCCGCAACCCGGTGCATTCGGTGCTCTGGCTGATCCTGTCCTTCATCAGCGCGGCGGGGCTCTTCGTCCTGCTGGGTGCTGAATTCGTGGCGATGCTGCTGATCATCGTCTACGTGGGCGCCGTCGCGGTTCTGTTTCTCTTCGTGGTGATGATGCTCGACGTTGATTTCGCCGAGTTGAAAGCGGAGATGGCCAAGTACATGCCATTGGCACTGCTGATCGGTGTGATCCTTCTGATGCAGTTCGGCCTCGCCTTCGGCAACTGGACCATGGCCGACGGGGCCGAGGCGGCGCGCCGCTCGGTGACGCCTGAGGGGGTCGAGAATACCGCGGCCCTCGGGATGCTGCTTTATGACAAATACTTCATCCTGTTCCAGCTTTCGGGGCTGATCCTGTTGGTGGCGATGATCGGGGCCATTGTGCTCACGCTGCGGCACCGCACGGATGTCAAGCGGCAGGACGTGCTGGCGCAGATGTATCGCGACCCCGCCAAGGCGATGGAATTGCGGGATGTGAAACCGGGGCAGGGGCTCTAACGGGGCCTCTCCCGCCCCGGGCGCGACCCGGGGTGACGATGGGAAAAGTGTTCCGGCAACGCCCGGAGCTACGCGTAAAGACGACAATCGGGCACGGCCCGGAGGGACAGACATGATCGGACTTGAACATTATCTCACGGTGGCGGCGGCCTTGTTCGTGATAGGCATCTTCGGCCTGTTTCTGAACCGCAAGAACGTGATCATCCTGCTGATGTCGATCGAGCTGATGCTCTTGTCGGTGAATATCAACCTCGTCGCGTTTTCGTCGTATCTGGGTGATCTGGTGGGGCAGGTGTTCACGCTCTTCGTGCTGACCGTCGCCGCCGCCGAGGCCGCCATCGGCCTTGCCATCCTCGTCTGTTTCTTCCGCAATCGCGGCACCATCGCCGTCGAAGACGTCAACGTGATGAAAGGCTGAAGTCATGGAAACCATCCTTCTCTTCTCGCCTCTCGTCGGGGCGCTCATCGCGGGTTTCGGCTGGCGCATCATTGGCGATCAGGGCGCGCAATGGGTCACTACGGGGCTCTTGTTCCTCTCGGCTCTGCTGAGCTGGATCCTGTTTCTGGGCCATGACGGTGTAACCGAGCAGATCCATATTCTGGATTGGGTGCAGTCGGGTACGCTCGACACGGCATGGGCCATTCGGATGGATCGGCTGACGGCGATCATGCTGATCGTGATCACCACCGTCTCGGCGCTCGTGCATCTCTATTCTGTCGGCTACATGGCGCATGACGAGAATTTCCGCGACAATGAGAGCTACCGGCCGCGCTTTTTCGCGTATCTGTCGTTCTTCACCTTCGCGATGCTGATGCTGGTGACCTCGGACAACCTGTTGCAGATGTTCTTTGGCTGGGAGGGCGTGGGCGTTGCATCGTACCTGTTGATCGGTTTCTACTATCGCAAGCCAAGCGCCAATGCCGCCGCGATCAAGGCCTTCGTGGTCAACCGCGTGGGCGATTTCGGCTTCGCGCTCGGCATCATGGCGCTCTATTTCCTCGTCGACTCGATCAAGCTCGACGATGTGTTCGCCGCCGCACCTGAATTGGCCGAGACGCAGCTTACCTTTCTCTGGACCGAGTGGAACGCGGCCAACCTGATCGCCTTCCTGCTGTTTGTGGGCGCGATGGGCAAATCGGCGCAGCTCTTCCTGCACACATGGCTGCCGGATGCGATGGAAGGCCCGACCCCGGTGTCGGCGCTTATCCACGCGGCGACCATGGTGACGGCGGGTGTGTTCCTTGTCTGCCGCATGTCGCCGCTGATGGAATACGCGCCCGAGGCGATGAATTTCGTGGTGTTCCTCGGGGCCACAACGGCGTTTTTCGCGGCGACCGTGGGCCTCGTACAGAACGACATCAAGCGGGTGATCGCGTATTCGACCTGTTCGCAGCTTGGCTACATGTTCGTGGCCGCCGGTGTCGGTGTCTACTCGGTGGCGATGTTCCACCTCTTCACGCACGCGTTCTTCAAGGCGATGCTGTTTCTCGGTGCCGGTTCGGTCATCCACGGGATGCATCACGAGCAGGACATGCGAAACTATGGTGGGTTGCGCAAGAAGATGCCCTACACGTTCTGGGCGATGATGATCGGCACGCTGGCGATCACCGGGGTGGGCATTCCGCTGACCCATATCGGCTTTGCCGGGTTCCTGTCTAAGGACGCCGTGATCGAGAGCGCATGGGCCGGCACCGAAGGAGGTTATGCGTTCTGGATGCTGGTGATCGCGGCGCTGTTCACCTCGTTCTACAGCTGGCGGCTGATGTTCCTCACCTTCTTTGGTGAGGCGCGCGGCGACAAGCACACCCATGAGCACGCGCATGAAAGCCCCATGGTGATGGTCGCGCCGCTTGGTGTGCTGGCGCTTGGCGCGGTCTTCGCGGGCATGATCTGGTACGGCAGCTTTTTCGGCAGCCATGCACAGGTCAACAGTTTCTTCGGGATGCCGGAGCATCACGCCGAGGCAACTGAAACGCCCGAGGCGGTGGCGCATGGCGAAGAGGGCCACGACCACGAAACGATGCACGAGGAGACTGGCACCGCCGCCCATTCCGGCCCGCCGCAGGGTGCGATTTTCATGCATCCCGACAGTACCGTGCTTGATGATGCGCATCATGCACCGACATGGGTCAAGGTCAGCCCATTCATCGCCATGCTGATCGGCCTGATCACGGCGCTGTGGTTCTACGTCTGGGATCCGGCGATGCCGGGTCGCGTCGCCGCAACGAACCGTCCGCTTTACCTCTTCCTGCTCAACAAGTGGTATTTCGACGAGATCTACGATTTCCTCTTTGTCCGCCCCGCCAAGGCGCTCGGGCAGCTACTGTGGAAGCGCGGCGACGGTGACGTGATCGACGGCTCGCTCAACGGTGTGGCCATGGGGCTTATCCCGCGGCTCACGCGGCTCGCTGGCCGGGCGCAGTCGGGCTACATCTTCACCTATGCCTTTGCCATGGTGATCGGGATCGCGATCCTGGTCACCTGGATGACGATCTTCGGGGGGGCCAACTGATGGACAACCTGCTTTCCATTGTGACCTTCATCCCGGCGGTGGCGGCCGCGATCCTCGCGATCTTCCTGCGCGGTGAGGATGAGGCGGCGCAGAAGAACGCCAAATGGGTGGCGATGATCGCGACCACGCTGACATTCCTTGTGTCGCTTTTCATCCTGTTCGATTTCGACCCGTCAAATACCGGGTTTCAGTTCGTCGAGGAGCAGGACTGGCTCTTGGGTCTGAAATACAAGATGGGTGTCGACGGGATCAGTGTACTGTTCGTGATGCTCACCACTTTCATGATGCCGCTGACCATCGCGGCCTCTTGGAACGTGAAAAGCCGCGTCAAGGAATACATGATCGCGTTCCTGATCCTTGAGACGCTGATGCTGGGCGTGTTCATGGCGCTCGATCTGGTGCTCTTTTACCTCTTCTTCGAGGCCGGGCTCATTCCGATGTTCCTGATCATCGGGATCTGGGGCGGTGCGGCACGCATTTATGCCTCGTTCAAGTTCTTCCTCTACACCTTCCTCGGGTCGGTGCTGATGCTGGTGGCGATGGTGGCGATGTTCTCGGATGCGGGGACCACCGATATTCCGTCGCTCTTGCGGCATGAATTTGCCTCGGACAGTTTCTCCCTGTTGGGCATCCACGTCGTCGGTGGCATGCAGACGCTGATGTTCCTGGCGTTCTTTGCGAGCTTCGCGGTGAAAATGCCGATGTGGCCGGTGCATACCTGGCTACCCGATGCGCACGTGCAGGCCCCCACGGCAGGCTCGGTCGTGCTGGCGGCGATCCTGTTGAAGATGGGCGGCTATGGCTTCCTGCGCTTCTCATTGCCGATGTTCCCGGTGGGGTCCGAGGTGCTGACGCCCTTGGTGCTGTGGATGAGCGCCATCGCGATTGTCTACACGTCGCTGGTGGCTCTCGCGCAGGAAGACATGAAAAAGCTGATCGCCTATTCGTCGGTCGCGCACATGGGCTATGTCACGATGGGGATTTTCGCGGCCAATCAGCAGGGGCTCGATGGGGCGATCTTCCAGATGATCAGCCACGGGTTCATCTCGGGCGCGCTCTTTCTCTGCGTCGGCGTGATCTATGACCGGATGCACACCCGCGAGATCGACGCCTATGGCGGCCTCGTGAACCGGATGCCGGCCTATGCGCTGATCTTCATGTTCTTCACCATGGCCAATGTCGGCCTGCCGGGCACATCCGGGTTCATCGGCGAATTCCTGACGCTCGTGGGTGTGTTCCAGGTCAACACATGGGTGGCGGCCGTGGCGACCACGGGCGTGATCCTGTCGGCGGCCTATGCGCTCTGGCTCTATCGCCGGGTGGTGTTTGGCGATCTCATCAAGGAGAGCCTGCGCACGATCACCGATATGACCAAGCGCGAGCGGGCAATCTTTGCGCCGCTGGTGGTGATGACACTACTGCTCGGGGTCTATCCCCGGCTCGTGACCGACATCACCGGCCCCTCGGTCGAGGCGCTGATTTCCAACGTAGAGACGGCACAGGCGGTGGCACAGGCCAGCAGCCAGGTTGCCGTCGCGGACCACTGAACCGGAGGCCCTGAGACATGCAGGCTGATCTGAACGTAATCCTGCCGGAAATCGTGATTTCCGTCTATGCCATCGCGGCGCTTTTGTTCGGCGCCTATACCGGCAAGGACAAGATGGCAGGGATGCTGGTCTGGCTCACGGCGGCGCTCTTCGCGGTCATGGCGCTGTGGATTGGAGCCTCGTCCGGTGGCGGCACGCGCACCGCCTTTGACGGCATGTTCAACGACGATGGCTTTGCCCGCTTTGCCAAGGTGACGATCCTGCTCTCGGCGGGGGCGGTGCTGGTGCTGGGGCAGGAATACATGGCGCGCCGGGATATCCTGCGCTTCGAGTATCCGCTGTTGGTCGCGCTTGCCGTCGTGGGCATGATGGTGATGGTCAGTGCGGGCGATCTGATGGCGCTTTATATGGGGTTGGAGCTGCAATCTCTGGCGCTTTATGTCGTCGCCTCTCTGCGCCGCGACAGTGCCAAATCGACTGAGGCGGGGCTCAAGTATTTCGTGCTCGGCGCGTTGTCGTCGGGCCTGTTGCTCTACGGCGCGTCGCTGACTTATGGCTACGCGGGCACGACGCTTTTCTCAGGGATCATCGACGCGGCGGAGGGGCAGGCGCCGATTGGTCTCCTGCTCGGTCTGGTCTTCGTGCTGGCCGGTCTGGCTTTCAAGATTTCCGCCGTGCCGTTCCACATGTGGACGCCCGACGTCTACGAGGGCGCGCCGACGCCGATCACCGCATTCTTCGCCACGGCCCCCAAGGTGGCGGCCATGGCGCTGGTCGCGCGGGTGGTGCATGACGCCTTTGGCGAGGTGGTGGGGGACTGGCAACAGGTGCTCGCGGTGCTGAGCCTGCTGTCGATGTTCCTTGGCGGCATCGCAGCGATCGGTCAGACAGATATCAAGCGGCTGATGGCCTATTCCTCGATTGCGCATATGGGCTACGCGCTGATGGGGCTGGCGGCGGGCACGGTGTTCGGCGTGCAGGCGATGCTCATTTACATGGCGATCTATGTCACGATGAACGTGGGCACCTTCGCCTTCATCCTGTCGATGGAGCGCGACGGGCAGCCGGTCACGGATATCCGCGCGCTCAACATGTATTCCAAGGCGCAGCCGGGGCGCGCGCTTGCAATGTTGATCCTCTTGTTCAGCCTCGCCGGTGTGCCGCCGCTTCTGGGCTTTTTCGGCAAGCTCTACGTGCTGCGCGCGGCCTATGAGGGCGGGCTTGCCTGGCTGGCGGTGGCCGGGGTGATCGCCTCTGTGATCGGGGCGTTCTACTACTTGCGCATCGTGTTCTACATGTATTTTGGCGAAGAGGGCGAGACGCTGGAAACTGGCCGCTCGCCGGTGCAATGGGCGTTCCTGATGGCCTCGGCGGCGGTGATGCTTCTGGGCATCGTCAACATGTTCGGGGTCGAGACGATGGCACAGGCCGCCGCCGCAACGCTGGTCAACTGACATAAGACCGATCACGGTCTGAGAAAAAGGTGACGCGCCCCTGCCGGGCGCTTCGCTTTGGTTTAGGCGACCGCACGCCTCCTGCGGGAGTATTGTCAAGACCCCCTCATATAGATCAATGCCTTGTCTGTTGCGCGAACTGTAAAATCCACGATCCTATCAACGTAGTCATGTCGATCCGAGTGAGTACTGTGCACTTCTAGGTCAGTCAGTTTCGAAAACCTTCAGGTCGTAGATTCAAACCCTACTCCCGCAACAAAGAATACTTATCTAGCCTAATAAGGTAATCAGCATCCACGGACGGCTATCCGCATTCGCAAGCCAACCGTGGAAGCAACAGAAACGTGTTGAAAAATCTAGCAATGGCGCAACGCTAACGGCGGACCTCAAAACGGATCATGATGATCCAGCCCCCGTTTCACAGGACACCTAAGCGGATTCGGTTTTGGCCTGAATTCCTTCTTTCGCGCAGCAGCGCTTGATCTGATCCGAGTCGATCAGCGGCTGTCTCTCTCGTCGCGCCTCGTCGAGCGCAACCATACAGGCAACGTTAAGTATGAGTGGGTTGCCCTGGCTGACCTGAAAAAGCTCTTTCAGAGCTTTCGGGGTGAACGGCATCGCCTTGAAGCCAGCCACTGCACAGCGGTGATGCACATAACTTGAAGTGTCCTCTTCTGACATGGGACCAAGTTCTATTGTAGGGCAGTAAAACGACTTTATTTGCTGATGTGTAATACATTCATCAAAGTCTTCCCGCCCAACCAGAACAAGTTTGACGAGGAGCCCCTCCTGCGTTGTTGCACAGATATCAAACAGCCGCTGTAGAGTAGACGATTGGATCTCGTCCGCGTCGTCGATCATAAGGGTAGGCAGTCCATGTTGCATGTTGGCGCGTATCATGGTTGCGTCGAAAGTCGCCTTGTCCAGATCCGTGTTGTTTCGAGGGGCAGACGCGCCGAGCGCTCGGAAAATGGCTGCGCGTGGCGTCGATTCAAGAACGGAGTAGTGCGAAAGAGTCCCTATAAGCCGCTTTGAATTTGTCTCGCTCGCAACTTTGCGTACCACCGTCGTTTTGCCAGAACCTTCGGGCCCAATGAACAGCGTCAAAGGCGCAGCGCTATTGAGCGCGAAATCCAACTGCTCGGCGGCAAGGCAATGCGCGTCACTCCAGAAATCGTACCTTTTCTCGGACGAAAAAAAGGGATTGTCTGCGTCCCTTGTCTGGCCTTTGTCAAATCTACCCAAAATGATCGCCTATTACGCTAGCCGTGAGAATTGCGTGACACGTGGCAACAAAGCCGGAGAGTGAACTTTATACAGGATAACCGAACTCTGCTATTCGCGCCCAATACTCGGCGTTGAGATCCGCAATTTCTTCCAGCGAGGTCTCGATCGCCTTGTTGGTTTCGGAATCGAGCGCGGACATCTGTCCGACTTTGACAGCGTTCTTCCGATCTGCAATGCGCATCTGGATCGTCGCCAGGTCTCCGCTGTCGTTGTCAAAAGAATAGATGCAGTGGCTATAGAGATTGCGCAGTCCTGCGAGACGCTGCGTCTTGCCCGTTAACGCCAGAAGCGCATTTCGCTCGTTCTTGTCCACGTCATCGAGCTTCGCAAGCCGTTCCACCAGGTCGATCCGCGCTCGTGTCGTGTTCAAGGTCAGGTAAATTATCACCGCCTTTTCCTTTGAGGTGCCAGTCAGCCCTGCGATCAGGTGAATCAACAGGCTTTCGGTATTCGTCCAGCTATATGTAAGTCGGCCGAGATTACCCAGGAACCGGTCAAATTCTCGAAGCGCAAACTGCGGCATCGCATCGTTCTCAATTGATGCTGTATCGACCATTTTACTCGATCTCCAACTGAGCATTCTTCGATAGGTACCATCGCGCCGCACTCGTTCTGTTGTCCACGCCGATCTTTCCAAAAATATTATGAACGTGGAGTTTGATGGTATGCTCGCTCAATCCGAGCAATCTCGCTATAGTCTTGTTTCTTTCTCCTTTCGCTATGAAATCCATGATTTGGAATTCACGCGCGGTGAGTTTCGCAATAACAGCCGCGTTATGTGCTTTTAGTTTACTTGGTTTGGACTGACATGCGTTCGCTATGTCGTTGGCCTCGGATGGCTCCGGGTCGGGCAGCATATGCTGCTCCTGCGCCGTTGCCAGTATTTCACAAGGGACGAATTGTTGCCCAAGCAGCATTAAGTGCAAAGCCGCGAGCCATGCGTCGATCGGAGCCTGCATGGGAAGACATCGCATTCCGACGATGGGACCCGCCGGACCTGCAAGAATTTGCTTCGCGCTGTTTGCAGAAAGATATGCAAGACCAATGGTTGTGCTCGAAAAGGTTCTGGCTGTGACAGCCAATTCTTCATTTGCGTTATGGGCAATCGCCTCATCAACAATGATCAACCGCACCATCGCATGCCGTTCTTCAGGCAGCCCGTTAAGTTGGCGCAACCCGTCAAGTCGCAATACACTTACGCCCTGAAACTCGGCTTCCACCAGCTGCATCAGGCGGTTAGTGAATATTACACAATTCCCTATGAACACTATGACCGGGTTTATCGCTGGAGACGCAAGGCCCTGACTGCAGTCATGTGAGAATGGATCGGTTCGCGGATGAATAGCATCGGAAAATTCACGCAAAGTCATAAAAATCCCCCCAGAAATATGACTACTTGAACACAGCCTCGAGACGACTGCTTTAGTGATAGGCCTGCTCGATGCCTCTCTAAGTTCTAATAAAAATTATCATAGCCCGCTTATACGGCTTTGCTGGCTTGCTGTCTTATATAACACATTTATAACACATTAGCACCAAAGAGTAACAAAATTACAAATTTCTGTCAATTATTGACATATTTATAACTTAAAACGTGAACTTGGCCGCTCCAACTCTCCCCCAAATTGTTTAAAATGCCCGAATAGATCGAAGTGTTAGGTAGAATCGCGAAACCATACGCTTTTAGATGCCTTCCAGCCTGCCCAAATAAGTGCGCACCAAGAGGAAAACCCAAAAAGGTGCACAAATTCAATTGCTTAACTTTTATTAATCTTTTGGGCAATTTTGCTTTGTACCTGCGCAGCGCAGACTGTGAGACGTCTTGGTTCTTATTAGCCTTGGCAAATTGATTTTATCGTCTGTGATGGCTCTTTTTTACAAAGAAACGGATGGCTGCCCACAGGCACCTCCACCTTCACAGAAATTTTTTTTGGGAGGGGGTGAAGCTTAGAGCGAAGTCATCAACCACAGCAAAGGCGCTGCGACCGTCTGCACTGACAGGCCAGAGCACGCGTAAATCTCACAATATCATGCAATCCAGACCCAAGCTTAGCCACTTTGGATAGACTCGTGGCAACTATGGGTCCTTTACGAGGACAAAACCATGGATAGACGCTCAAATCAGAACAACAACTTCCTGATTGATGACGTTGAAATCGAAAATCTGGACGTTGATCTCGACGCGAATGTAACTGTTGAAGAGGCGGACGTCGAAATCGACGCGCAGCAACAGCAACAAAGCGCTGATGTCGACAACACCGACACCAACAGCAACGATCAAGGTCAGGGACAAGGTCAGGACCAGGGACAAGGTCAGGACCAGGGACAAGGTCAGGACCAGGGACAACAGCAGCAGTCAAATTCGAGTGCGCGTCAAACCAATGGCGGTGATGACAGCAACGACAACTCAAACTCGGTATCAATCGACTTCGGTGGTGGTGAGTGGATCCCGCGCGATGACGATCAGGTCGATATCGACAGCGAAGGTGGAAACGTCGAAAACGTGATCACCTCGGACGAGGGTGACATTGACGTCAGCCCCGGTCACGATGTGGATGTCACGGACATTCTGGGTGAGGCCCTGAATGGCGAAGGAAATGACACCGGGATTGTCAACATTCAGAACGCTGTTTTGGAAGACAACGACTCGCTTGGAGATGCGTCGGTCTATAACGACGGGCATTTCTCGCAGTCAGGTAGCGCGAATGGAGGCACCGCGACGGCCGAAGACGGTATTGATGCCGATCCGACTGGCGGCGCCGGAGGAAGCGGCGCGACTTCACTGGGAGGTGCGGCCATTGGCGGCACTGCGCTTGGCGGGTTGTCCCATGCTGCGGGAGGCTCATCCGGAAGCACCGGCGCAGCAACCTCGACTTCGGGTGATGGCGGCGCAAGTGGGTCGTCAGACTCTGCCGGTCTTGGCATTGGTGTCGGCCTCTCAGGCAACCATGGCAGCTCGGATGGCGGTGAAAGCGGCTCTGCAGCGTCGACGTCAAACTCGACTGGGAACGCCAATAGCACCAATAACAGCACTGGCACTGGCGGTGCGGCTGGTGAGACAGAGGCTGAAAGCGACGCCAATGATGGCTCGATCAGTTCAACTGGTAACAGCACTGGCATCGGCGGTGCTGGGGCCGAAGGCACTGGTGGTGCCGGATCCGGCGGTACTGGTGGTACTGGCGGGGCAGCCACGGGTGGTGCGGCCACTGGCGGCGCTGGCGGTGACGGCGGCAAAGGCTTTGCCGGTTATGCCGGCGGTGGTGACGGCGGTGCTGGTGGAGACGGTACTGGCGGCGACAGCACGACCGGTGACGGTGGTGTAGGCGGCGCAGCAATTGGCGGCGCTGGTGGCGCGGCTGGTGCTGGCGGTGGTGGCACTGGTGGCAATGGCACCGGTGGCACGGGAGGCGACAGCACGACCGGCGACGGCGGTTCCGGCGGTGCAGCAACCGGCGGAAGCGGCTCAGGCGGCAACGGTGGCGGTGGCACTGGTGGCAATGGCGCAGCTGGTACGGGTGGCGACAGCACGACCGGTGACGGTGGCACAGGTGGCGCAGCAACCGGCGGTGCTGGTGCAGGCGGTATCGGCGGTTTCGCGGCCGGTGGATCGGGCGCGGCTGGCTCCGGCGGGGCTTCGACCGGCGGATCTGGTGGCACAGGCGCTGGTGGTGCTGGTGCAACTGGCACAGGCGGTGCTGGTGGTGCAGGCTCAGGTGCCGAGGGCTCTGGCGGCGATAACGCCAGCAGTGCATCCGCGTCCAACAACGGAAGTGCAAACAGCACGCCTAGTACCGACAATGACTCCACAAGCGGCGGCAACTCCGCAACTGGTGCTGGCGGAGACGCCGGGACCGGTTCAGCTGCAGGTGCAGTTGCTGGCGGAATGCTAGGAGGTGGTCTTGATGTCGCGGTTGCGGTTTCCGACAATGAGGACTCCGACGCCACATCCGGCAACGGTCCAGCCGACGCGGCAGGAGGCGCTGCTGATACAAGCGGTGGCGCGGCAACAGCTGACGCTGATGGCAGAACCAACGGAGATTCCGACTCCAGCGGCAACGGTGGTACTGGCACCGGCGGCACAGGCACCGGTGGTGCCGGCCAAAGTGGATCCGGCGGCGCAGGCGGAAGCGGCGATGCTGGTCAGGCCGGCGACGGAACCGGAGCCAACGGGACCGGTGGATCCGGTGCGCAAGCCACGGCTGGTAATGGCAGCGGCGGCGATGGTGCATCCGGCAATGCCGGAAACGGCGCCGGTGCCAATGGCGCGGGCGGAGGCACAGGCCTCGGCGGTGCGGGCGCGGTCGGTCAGGCAGCTGCCGGTGGCAGTGGCGATGGTGCATCCGGCAATGCTGGAAACGGCGCCGGTGCCAATGGTGCTGGCGGTGGTGCGGGCCTCGGTGGCGCAGGTGCTGTCGGTCAGGCAGCTGCCGGTGGTAGCAGCACAGGTGCCGCGGGCAACGCTGGTGACGGCGCGGCGGCCAACGGCGAAAGCGGTGGCCAAGGCCCAGGTGGCGATGGTGCAGCGGGCGCGGGCGGTATCGCGACTGGGACCGGTGCCGCAGGAGCGGTCGGTGCAGCTGGAAACGGCGGTGCTGGCAATGCCGGTGACGGTGCGGTTGGTCAGGCCGGTGATGGTGCCGAAGGCACCGGTGGTGCCGGCGGAGCCGGGGCTGCAACCGCCGACTCGATGAACGATGTCGATGGGACTGCAACCTCAAATGCGACCGGCGGTGATGGAGGTCTTGCCGATCTCTTTACCGACTCCGACACCGACGGCTCGTCCGAGAGCATGGCAGAAGCCATTTCCGGCTTCGGCGGTGCGGCCGATACCACGCAGGACTCTGCGGCCAACAATAACGGTGGAAACGATGGTGGCAGCAATACGTCCACCAGCGGTGATACCGGGATGGGTGGTGAGTCTACGGCCATCGGTGGAACGACCGGTCTGGCAAGTGGTGGAACCTCCACAGGAGGTGCGGCCGATGTCGGAGGCGCCAATGGAGGTGCCGGAGGCACCGCCACCAATGGCGCCGGTGGCGCGGTTGATAATGGCAGCTGGGGGTCGAACAACGGGGACGACGGTTATGTAACCGGCGAATCCTACGCATCGGCCGCAGCCGTGGTTGATACGTCCGCGTTCAACCAGAACATCGTGATGGGCGCGAACGTTCTCGGCAACACGGTCGATATGACCGTAGTTGGCGGGAACATGAGCTCCAACTACGTCGGCGACGACAGCGATACCGGCGTATAAGCCACACTCTTGTCCGGGGCCGAGTTTCGGCCCCGGACACTCCATACGACTGCAGCAACGGACGCCCCACTATCATTTATTAAACTTTTGGGAAAACAGCCGTGAGCCTCGACAGAACCACAGAGTCCATCGCGCATTTTGTCGGCCTCTTCCACATGGCTGTAGAAGATAATCGGCTACGTGATCAATACATTGAATTCAAGCGCGACAAAGACGACCCCACTGAAGAGGCGAGCCTCGAATTTAAGCCCGTGCGCATCGCTACAGATCTCAAACTTGATGGATATTCGGGGAAAGTGGTGCATGCCGATACGTCGGAGGTGCAGCAGCCCGGCCTGGGCCAGGGTTTACTGTCCCTTCCCGCGATCCTGCAGAATTACGCTGCTGGCCCATTCAAACCAACCGAACAACCGCCTGAACCACTGATTGGCGGCTCAAATGGCGGCGGGGGCGGATACAAGATCCTGCCCTATGTGCCAATCCCACCGCAAATGATTACCATCACGCTGCAATCAATCACCCTGATCGACAATGATACTCTTGGTGATCCTGCGGCCGCAGATTTCATTTCGCGGGACGTGTTTCTTTCTGAATTGGAAACGTTGGTAGAGTTTTCTGAGGTTCTGCAGCCTTGGACTCTGCAAGGCCTTGCGACCGCAGTTCTGGACGATCCTACGGCAGCTATAGAATACACTCAAACCCTGCAAGAGGTGGATGCGCCGGAGCTTCTGGATCTATCTGCCTATGTCCTGCGCGATGCCGATACAACCGGGACAGTGATGAATGGCACCCCAGTCGAGGAACGGCCAGAGATAGATGATTTTCTGCCCACATTCATAAGCCTGAAACGCGATGAAGACGTAGAAGAACAAGACGCAGATGCGGATACCCCGCCTGACCGCCCTCTTTCAGGCGCATCCAAAGACCCGGCCTTGTTGCACGAAACAGACGATGGCTTTCCTCAATACGATGGCATTGACCACAACGTGGTCACCGGCGCCAATGAAAGCCACAACGCGACATGGATCTACACCAACTGGATTGATGCCGCCGTATTTGCTGTCGGCGGGAACGCAATCGAGTTGAACGCGATTTCCCAAACAAACATCCTGGTCGACCAGGACACCAAGCCAGCCGGATTGACACAGGTCGGTCCCGTCTCATCGCAGACCAAGAATATCGCTTCCATTGATTACGAAAAAACCACCACGGAAACTGACGAGACTACAGAAGACGAAAAGGAGATCAGTGCAAATACGGACAACGATCCCACCCTCACCGAGGACGATAGTTCTACCGCGAAGACAGAACCCAAAGATCCCATCGAAAAGAATGTCGAGGAACCTGGGGGACAATTAGGACTTCCTGCCGTCTGGAATTTGGAGACGGTCGAAGGTGATGTGACATTCACCAATATCGTCCAGCAACATACCTTTATGTCCGATGCCGATCAGTTGAACCTGACCTTCACAGCCAATTCCACAACTGTATCAACGGGTGAGAACCAGACGTTCAATCAGTTTCAGGCCAACGAATTCGGCTTTGGTTACGACCTCGTCCTTGTCGGCGGCTCTATGATCACGATGAATATCATCAATCAGACAAACATACTGCTGGACAACGATTACTTCTCAGGCGCGGGGTTGGGCACAGCTGCTGTCTCAAGCAACGACAATTCACTCGTAAACAATGCTTCAATCAAAAAGCATGGTGTGGATGAACAGAAGGCCATGCTGGACGACTTCAAGACAGCCCTCGACGATCTCTCTGCAGGGGCGAAGCAGTTGGCTGACTATGTCGCGAAGAATAGTCTATTCGAAGGTCTTGAGGCTCTTCGCGCGCTTTATATCAGTGGGGATCTCACTCAGTTGAATATCGTCGATCAGATCAACACGATCGGCGATCAAGACCAGGTTCACATGGCCGCACAGGCAGTGATGTCTACGCTAGAGAACAGTTCGGTCGCGATCACGACTGGGTCGAATTATCTGACAAATACCGCGTCCATTGATCAAGACGGGATCGACTCGACCATTATGGCAGCTGGAGAGCAATATAGCGATGCGATGCTGTACCAGGCAGAATTGATCGATACCGAAGCCAACCCCCTGGGAGTCAACATTAGCCAGCTTGCAAACGAGGCTGTCGCGATCCTCGTGGACGGTCTGACCAAGGACATTGCGCAAACAGTCCTTGAGCAAGAAGCGGGAATTTTTGATCTGCATACCGGCGGGACAAGCTTTGACGTCATGCAAACAATGACTGGGTAACGGGTCACCGGAGTGAGGCTTAAGACATGAAAGACACAACAGACACCTCAGACTTTTCCGAAGAGGGTGTACGAAATAAACGTCTCGTCCTTGAACCGGTTGATCGCTTCGATTCAGAGGAAGCACCACGCTTCACGACGAAAGCACCCAGATTTCAGACCACGATTGAGGGCGTTGCAAACGAGCCAATCCCGGCTGCAGGCGAGCCGCCAGCAGGCGGCGGCGGAAGTGGCAATGGTGGTGGGCCGAACTTTCACAAACGGGTCGGCCCCGACGACTTTTCCGCCAGCCTAAAGAAGGGGATGGCGATGATGCGCAGGAACCTCGGGTTCGTTATGCTCATCACGTTGGCGACCAACCTTCTGATCCTCGCGATCCCGATTTATCTTTTCCAGATTTCCGACCGAGTGCTGACCAGCCGCTCTACCGATACGCTGATCATGCTGACTATCGTGATTGCCGGGGCCGTGATCCTTCAAGCCGTATTCGATGCGGTTCGCCGTTTCGTGCTAATGCGTTCTGCGGTTGAAGTGGCTACCCAACTCGGCGCTCCCATCCTGTCGGCCGCCGCAGCGGCATCGCTCAACGGCAACGGTCGCGAGTACCAGACGTTGGGTGACCTTCAGCAATTACGGGGTTTTCTTGTTTCAGGTACGCTTCTTGCATTTCTTGACGTGCCTTTCGCGCCAATCTTCATTTTTGCGATCTACTTGGTACACCCGCATTTGGGGTCGATTGTTGTGGTGACGTCCCTCGTGCTGCTTGTCATTGCCCTAATAAACCAACGCGCCACGGCCCAGCCCTTTGCAGACGCTAATCTTGCGCAGTCCAAGGCCAATACTCATCTCGATTCGATGGCGCGCAACAGCCAGATCATCAACGCACTCGCGATGATCCCGGAAGCGGTAACCATGTGGGGCAAGGATACCGCCGAGTCCCTCACGCACCAAGTCAAAGCGCAAGATCGCAATATCATTTCAGCGGCCTTCTCAAGGGCAGTACGATTGCTGACCCAGATCGCAATGCTCGGCTGGGGGGCATTTCTCGCAATCCAGGGTGAAATTACCGGCGGGATGGTGATTGCGGCATCCATTATCGCCGGTCGAGCCTTGGCACCGATCGAAGGCGCAATCGAGGGCTGGAACGGGTATGTAATTACACGCGGTGCATTCAACCGCATTTCTGCGCTTCTCAGGAGTTCAAAACTGCAATTCGAGAAGCTACGCTTACCAAAGCCCGTCGGTCGTCTGGATGTTGAGCGACTTCTCTACGTTCCCTCAGGTACCAAACAGGTCGTACTCAACGGTCTGAACTTCCACCTCAATCCCGGCGAGACGCTGGCCGTGATCGGAAATTCCGGTGCCGGGAAAACCACTTTGGGCAAAATGCTTGTGGGTTCGATCCTTCCAACATCGGGCAATGTGCGGCTGGACTTGATGGACCTGCGAAACTGGGACCCACGACAATTTGGCGAAAACATCGGATACCTGCCGCAGGACGTTCAACTCTTTCCCGGGACGATCAAAGACAATATCGGCCGAATGCGGCGTGATGCGACCGATGAACAAGTCTTTGAAGCCGCGACACTCGCCGATGTACATCAAATGGTCGCGACATTACCACAAGGCTACGAGACGGTCGTCGCAGCAGACGGCGCGCCGCTATCCGGTGGACAAAAGCAGCGTATAGCCCTTGCAAGAGCATTCTTTGGCAACCCCCGTTTCGTGGTTCTTGATGAACCCAACTCAAATCTCGATACAGCCGGTGACAAGGCTCTGGCACGCGCGATCGAACACGCAAAGCAGAACAAAATCACCGTGGTAGTCATTACACAGAAACCAGCTCTGCTCGACGTCGTGGACAAGGTTATGCTTCTAAACGACGGTTCCATTTCTCTGTTTGGAAGCCGCGACGTCGTGCTTGAGAGAATTCGTGCAGACCACCGCGCCCGCCGCGAGGGACAAAGTAAACTGCAGGGGCAGGGGCAATGAAATCCAGCAGCACTGAAGTCGTTGAAACCAAGGACGAATGGCATCGTGATGTTCCACGGTCAATCACCAAGCACGTGATCTTCGGCCTATGCCTTTTCGTATTCGCCTTTGGCGGCTTTGGTCTCTGGGCTTTTCGAGCGCCTTTGGCAGCCGCTGTTATCACGCCTGGCAGTTTTGTCGCGACAGGACGCAACAAGATCGTCCAGCACCTCGAAGGTGGGTTTATACATGAAATCCTCGTTCAAGAGGGTGATCACGTCAAAGCAGGCGACATTCTCGTGCGTCTTGATCACACGGCCGCAGAGGCCAACAAGCGTGAACTCACAATTCGCCGCGCACGCCTCGAAGCAACCAGCGCACGGCTGTTGGCAGAGTATCGCAAGCTTGATGAAATCGTCTTTCCGACAGAATTGCTTGAGATGGCACAGGATGATTTCGAGGTTGCTGGCATCCTTGACGGGCAGAGGCTTGCCTTCGAAGTTGCACGATCCTCTCTCGATAATGATCTGGAATTGCTCTCACGCAATATCGCGGCACTTGATGTGCGTGCGACCGGCTATACGACACAGCTAGATTCCTATCATCGCCTCGTGTCTCTGCTGATCGAAGAACATGAAGATAAGAAGAACCTTTTCAAAGAGGGGCTTGTCCGAAAATCTGAAGTAAACGCACTACACCGGGCGCTCATTCAAGCAGAGGGGCAAACGGGGCGGATTCAGGCTGAGGTTCACGAGACGCAGGAGCACAAGACGAAGCACCTGAAACAAAAGGATAAGGCGGTCAGCTTGTACCGGGAGACTGCCCTTGATGAATTGCAGATCATCCAGTCAGAATTGGAGAGTGTCCGCGAGAAATCCCGAAAAGCCGAAAACATTCTAATTCGGTCTGAAATACGAGCACCCGTGTCCGGCACTGTAATCCGCCTGCATTACGTCACGTCCGGCGGTGTGATCGAACCGGGCAAACCAATTGCAGAGATTTTACCAACGGATGCGCCCCTGATCATCGAAACCCTAATCCCCCGCACTGATATCGATAGCGTGCAGCTCGGACAAAAGGCCATAGTGCGGCTTACAGCACTCAATATCCGTACGACACCTGTCCTTAACGGCACAGTCGATTATATCTCAGGTGACGCGGTGACAGAGTCTACCGATGGCATCCCGCAAGAGGTCTACGTCGCGCGGATATCGTTATCAGCAGAAGAGTTGAGCCGGGTTGGCGACTTTGTACCCACGCCCGGTATGCCTGCAGAGGTCATGATCCAGACCGCAACGCGAACTTTCGCGCAGTATATTGCCAAACCAGTCGCAGACAGCATGACGCGAGCGTTCCGCGAACAGTGAATCGCCCCGAGTTTGCCGGAGATGAGGAGCCCCCAGTCTCCTGGACACCTGCTTCCTTCAGTTTCTGGTGTCTGATTTCAAAATCAACGGGCGGCGGCCCGTCCAAAAGGGCGGATTGGTTCATCACTCGGATCGCGGTGGGCAATACTTGTCCATTCGATACACGGAGCGTATGTAGGCATCGAACCATCGGCCGGCAGCCTAGGGGAGTCCTACGACAACGCCCTCGCTGAGACGATCAATGGTCTCTAAAAAACCGAACTGGGTCATCCGGCGGGGGTATTTTCGGAAAAATGAAGCAGGCATCGGAAATCGACTGGCCCGAGGGCTATGGTCGCCGGGTACTGGCCTCGGTCGATAGCACCAATGCCGAGGCTGCGCGGCTGGCCCCCGGCTTGCGTGGACCGGAGTGGATACTGGCGCTGGAGCAGACGGCGGCGCGCGGGCGGCGCGGGCGGGTTTGGGTTAACCCGATGGGGAACTTCGCGGCGACCTTGGTGATGCGGCCCAATGAGAGCCCGGACAAGGTGGCGTTGCGGTCTTTCGTGGCGTCGCTCGCGCTTTTCGACGCGCTTGTTGCGGCGACCGGGCGTGCCGAGGGGATCAGTCTCAAATGGCCCAATGACGTGCTGCTCAATGGCGGCAAGCTGGCGGGTATCCTGTTGGAGAGCGCGGGCGCGGGCCGGGGGCTGAGTCATTTCGCCATCGGCATCGGAGTGAATCTGCGCAGCGCCCCGGCGCGCGCGGAGGTGGAGGAGGGCGCGTTGCGACCTGTCTCGCTGTTGTCCGAGAGCGGGGTGGCAATCGGGCCGGAGGAGTTTCTAGACCTTCTGGCCCCGGCCTATGCGCGGTTTGAGGCGCAATTCGTGACCTACGGGTTCGCGCCCATTCGCCGGGCATGGCTCGACCGGGCGGCGCGCCTCGGTGAGGCGATCACCGCGCGCACTACACGCGACAGCCATCACGGCACGTTCGAGACGGTAGACGAGGCGGGCAATCTCGTTCTAATGACACCGAAGGGGCGGCAGGCGATTGCCGCAGCCGAGGTGTTTTTCTGACGCGGGAGGGCGGTGCCCATGCTTCTGGCGATTGATTGCGGCAATACCAACACGGTATTCTCGATCTGGGACGGGACGCGGTTTTTGTGCACGTTGCGCACCTCGACCGAGCATCAGCGCACGGCGGATCAGTATTTCGTCTGGTTCAAGACGCTGCTGGCGCATCACGGGATTGATGCCAAGATCAACGCGGTGGTGATCAGTTCCACGGTGCCGCGGGTGGTGTTCAATCTGCGCGTTCTGTCTGATCGCTATTTCAATTGCCGCCCGCTGGTGGTGGGCAAGCCCGACTGCCGTCTGCCGGTGGATGTGCGGGTGGATGCGGGCACGCAGGTGGGGCCGGATCGGCTGGTCAACACCGTGGCGGGCTATGACCTTTATGGCGGCGATCTGATCATCGTGGATTTCGGCACCGCCACCACGTTCGATGTGGTCGATCATGATGGTGCCTATATCGGCGGGGTGATCGCGCCGGGGGTGAACCTGTCGCTTCAGGCGCTACATGAGGCGGCGGCGGCGCTGCCGCATATCGACGTGACCAAGCCTGACCGCGTGATCGGCACCAACACGGTGGATTGCATGCAATCGGGTGTATTCTGGGGTTATGTCGGCCTCATTGATGGGATATGTGAACGGATAAAGGCCGAGCGTGGCCGCGCCATGAAGGTGATCGCAACAGGTGGGCTGGCACCGTTATTCCAGCAAGGTACGGACATGTTCGACATGTTCGAGGACGATCTGACAATGCACGGGCTGACCGTGATACACGAGCATAACAAGGAGGGCTGACGCCCCATGAGCAGCGAACGTTTGATCTACCTGCCCCTCGGTGGGGCGGGTGAAGTTGGTATGAATGCCTATGTCTACGGCTATGGCAAACCGGGCAAGGAGAAGCTGATCCTGGTCGATCTTGGGGTGACGTTCCCGGATATGGACGGCACGCCCGGCGTCGATCTGATCCTGCCGGATATTTCCTGGCTTGAGGCGCGCAAGGACGATCTGGAAGCGGTGTTCATCACCCACGCCCATGAGGATCACGTCGGTGCCGTCGCGCATTACTACGACCGCCTTGGCGCGCCGATTCATGCGCGCGCCTTCACCGCCAACATCGCACGGCGCAAGATGGAGGAGCATGGCCATTCCGAAAAGGCGGTCAAGACTGCGTCTGCGTGGCCCGAGACGGTCAAGGCGGGGCCCTTCAGCGTGGGGTTCGTGCCGATCTCGCATTCGATCCCGGAAAGTTCCGGCCTTGTCATCGACAGCCCCGGCGGGCGCATCGTGCATAGCGGCGATTTCAAGATCGACGAAAACCCGATCGTGGGAGAGCCGTTTGATCATGACCTCTGGGCGAGTCTGGCCGAGCCGGGGGTCAAGGCGCTGGTTTGCGATTCGACCAATGTGTTCAGCCACCATGACGGGCGGTCCGAGAGCACAGTGGGCCAACCCATTACCGATCTGGTGCAGGCATCAAAGGGCATGTTCGTCTGCACGACCTTCGCCAGCAACGTGGCACGGGTCAAGACGCTGGCCGAGGCGGGCAAGCGTGCCGGGCGTTCGGTCTGCCTGTTGGGCCGGGCGATGCGGAGGATGATCGAGGCGGCGGTCGAGACTGGCGTGCTCAAAGATTTCCCCGCGACCGTCAGCCCCGAAGAGGCGAGCAACATCCCGCGCGAGAACCTGATGCTGATCGTCACTGGTAGTCAGGGCGAGCGGCGCGCGGCGAGCGCACAGTTGGCCAATGGCAAGTACAATGGCATGGTGCTCAAAGAGGGTGACACGTTCCTCTTCTCCTCCAAGACCATTCCCGGCAACGAGCGCGGCGTCATCCATATCATCAACAAGTTCTCCGAGATGGGCGTGGATGTGGTCGAGGGCGATGATCGCTATCACGTCTCCGGCCATGCCAACCGGCCCGATCTCGACGCGATGCACAAGCTGATCAAGCCGCAGATCGTGGTGCCAATGCATGGCGAGCACCGCCACCTGCGCGAGCATGTGAAGCTGGCAGAGGCGAACCGGATCAGCGGCGTTCTGGCCGTCAACGGCATGATGATCGACCTCAGCGGCAATGCGCCCAAGGTGGCCGAATATGTCGAGACCGGGCGCACTTACGTGGACGGCTCGATCAAGATCGGGGCGATGGACGGTATCGTGCGCGACCGGATTCGCATGGCGCTCAACGGGCATGTGATGATCAATGTCATCATGGACGAGGAAGACGAGCCCCTAGGCGAGCCTTGGGTCGAGGTGATGGGGCTTGCCGAGACCGGACGCAGCCGAGCGCCGCTGGTCGATGTGCTGGAAGAGGATCTGGCGCAGTTCATGGGCCGGGCCGGGGCCAAGACGCTGACCAATGACGACAAGCTGGAAGAGGGGTTGCGCCGGGTGGCGCGGCAAAGCGCGCAGAACGAGATCGGCAAGCGGCCCGAAGTGACGGTGGTCATCAGCCGCCTGACCGCCTGAGGACGCCGCCCATGCGCATCGCCTATGTGATGGCCGAGGGGCGGGGCGATACCGATCTTCTGCTGCACGGAGTGGCCGTGCGCGCGCAGGCGCGCGGGCTGCGGCTGTGTGGCACGGTGCAGATCAACTCCAACTGCGATGCGGATCGCCCCTGTGACATGGATGTTCAGGTCTTGCCCGACGGGCCGGTGATCCGCATTTCACAGACCCTCGGGCCGGGGGCGCGAGGCTGTAGGCTCGACCCGGCCGCGCTGGAACAGGCGGTGGCCGAAAGCGAGACGCGGCTCGATGCGGGCTGCGATCTGGTGATCGTCAACAAGTTCGGCAAGCACGAGGCGGAAGGGCGCGGGTTTCGCGGGTTGATTGCGAACGCGCTGACAGCCGGGGTGCCGGTTCTGGTTGGCGTCAATCACCTCAACGCGGCGCGGTTTCAGACGTTTTGCGAGGGTTTGGCGGAGCCTGTCGCGCCTGATGATGCTGCCCTCGACGCCTGGCTTGCACCGCTCTACACGGAGATATGGGCAAAAGTTGGTGATGCCTGATCAGGCGGCAGTTTGAAGTTGGCGGATCCCATCGCGGAACTCAACCCCCTGGATGATCTCGGGCAGGCGGTTCTGTCCGTCGAGTTTGCGCCATTTCTTCTGCGCTGACATCATCAGCTTGAAGGCCATGGCCAGCCCGGTCTTGCGGCTGAGGCATCCTTTGGTGCGTTTCGTGCGGTGCCGGACCGTGGCGAAAGTGCTTTCGATCGGGTTTGACGTTCGGATGTGTTTCCACTGTTCCGCCGGATAGTCGTAGAAGGTCAGCAGCGCATCCCGGTCCTTGACCAGCTTGGCGACCGCCTTGTCCCATTTCACGCCGTAGGTTTCGACGAAAAAATCGAAGGCTGCGTTGGCCTTGGCTTTTGTCTCTGCCTGCCAGATGTCGTGCAGATGACCCTTGGCCTTGGCTTGCACGGATTTCGGCATCGCGTTCAGCACGTTCATGGTCTTGTGGACCCAACAGCGTTGCTCCCGCGTCGTGGCGAACACCTCGCGCAGGGCTGTCCAGAACCCCATGGCACCATCGCCGATAGCCAGCTTTGGATCCTGCTTCAGGCCACGCCGCTTAAGATCAAGCAGAACCTCGCGCCAGCTTTGAGTGCTCTCGCGGAAGCCGTCGGTCATGGCCAGCAGTTCCTTGCGGCCATATTCGTCTGCGCCCACAACCACCAGAACACATTGTTTTTCCTCAGCCATTCGCGGCTTGAAGTAGACTCCGTCTGCCCAGATGTAGAGAAACCGCCGCGAGCCAAGATCGCGTTTCTGCCAAGCCTCGTAGTCCTGCCACCAATCGGCTTTCAGGCGCGTGATGGTCTTGGCGGATAGACCCTTGGCATTCGGGCCCAGCAGCGCTTCAAGTGCCTCGGTAAAATCGCCCGTGGACACGCCCTTGAGGTAAAGCCAAGGCAGCAGTTCTTCGATAGATTTCGCTTTGCGCAGGTAACGTGGCAGGATGCTGGGCGTGAAGGTGATCTTGTCTTCGTAAGCACCCCGATCCCGAACCCGCGGCACCTTCACGGGCACCGGACCAATGCCGGTCATTACCTCGCGCTCAGGCAAGTGACCATGACGGACCAGGCGTGCCCGCCCATCCTCAAGTCTTTCTCCGGAAAAGGCCGCCATGAGTGTGGCCAGCTCGGCGTGGATCGCCTGTTCAATCAGCTTGCGCGCGCCATCGCGGATGACATCCGTGAACGGATCGGCGCTAAATCCCGATGGATCGGGCAGTTGAGTAATGGTAGTCTCTGACATGGGGCATATCCTTTTCTCAGCAGAGAATCGCGGCGTCTGAACACCGCCATGATATGCCGCCCCTCAGGGCGTCACCAACTTTCGCGCCTATCTCCTCTACACGGATTGACGGTCGCAAGAAGAGTGCAGCGTAAACCGCTGAGGTTATTCAGTTTTCACGCTACCGGTTTTGGGGAACGGTGGCGGACCGAGGAGGATTCGAACCCCCGACCCCTTGATTCGTAGTCAAGTACTCTATCCAGCTGAGCTATCGGTCCGTCGAGGGCAGGAATTAGACTCTGCGGACCGGCAATGCAAGGGCGTTTTGGAAGATTTATGACACATCCGTCAAATTTCCCTTGGGCAGGGTGATGCAAAAGGATGTGCCCGTCTCGTCGCTGTGTTCAAGCGAGAGCGAGCCGCCGTGACCACGCACGAGATCCTGCGCGATGGTCAGCCCAAGGCCCGTCCCACCCTTGGTCGCCCCACCTTGAAATGGCTTGAACAGGTGTTCGAGGGCCTTCGCGGGCAGGCCGGGGCCGGTGTCGGCAACACGGATGATCCAGGCGCGCTCGTCTTCGTCGGCCATGACACTGATCTCACCCGGATTTCCGGTGTTCACAATGGCTTGGCGGGCATTCCTCACAAGATTGGCGATCACGCGATAAAGTTGCTCGGCATCGGCGCGCAGCACCATATCGGCTGGGACGTCCTCGGCAAAACTGATATCGGACTTGCCCGCCGATAGCCGCTCGCTGTCGATGACATCGGCCACGATATCGGCAAATCGCACCTGCGCGAGGGTTGGGCCGGGTTCTTCTGCCTTGCCATAGGCGAGCGTGGCCTCGCAGAGATGGATCGCGCGGGTCAGCGAGTTCACCAGCTTCGGTGCCATGCGTTTCACGCTGGGGTCTTCGCTCATCTCGATGCGGTCTGTGAAAAGCTGCGCCGAGGTGAGGATGTTGCGCAGATCGTGGCTGACCTTGGCCACGGCGCCGCCAAGCTGTGCCAGATGCTCTTTTTGCTTGAGCGCACTGGTCAACTGGGTTTGCAGCGTTTGCAGCGTCTCCTCGGCCTCGCGCAACTCGCGAATGCCCGAGGAAGGAGCGATCACCCGGTGCGCGTCTTCTGGCGCTTCGGCATAGGCCTGCATATTTCCGACCACCCTGCGGATGGGGCGCACCAGAAAGTATTGGACGGCCCAGAACAGAAGCACGGCGGTAAAGACCGAGATCACCAGCGACAGCCAGAGGATACGCAGCCCGTAGTCGATCATCGCGGCACGCAGGTCGTCGGTCTCCAGCGTAACCTCGATCAACAACCCGCCCATGCGCACCGGCTGACCGATCACCCGGATCACCTGATCTTCCGGGGTGGTCAGCCGGGTCATGGCATCGCGGATGAGGGTAAAGGCGGGCGCGTTCCGCAGATCGTAGGTTTCGGATATCGGTCGGGGCACGGGTGAAGACAGTACCAGTTGCCGTGCCTCGTTGCGTCGCATCACCACGTTGAACACGCCCGCGTTGCGCAATAGTTCCTCCTGGAGGTCCGGGTTCACCTCTTCATCGGCTAAAAGCACCAGCGATGCGATCTGCGCCCGTTCCAGTCGGGTCAGCAGGAACTCCTCGCGAAAGCGGGCGATGGAGGGCACGAAGATCAGGACTTCGGCCAGCATCACGAAGACGGCCGTCAGGATCAGGAAGCGTCCCGAAAGTGAATTGAGCAAGCTGTCCCCTCCCTTGGTCGCCGCTCAGGGCAACCAGCGCTGCACGAAGCCTACAACACGTTTGACCATAGGGTTATCAAACAGCTTTGGCGAGAAATAGGCCCCGGCGACGCGCTTGTTGATCTCACCCAAGGTGGGGTAGGGGGCGACCATGTTGGCGACGTGTTTCATCTTGAACCCGTTGGCGAGGATGAAGGCCCAGAGATTGATCAATTCGCCCGCCTGTGCGCCTGCAATCGACGCGCCCACGGGCCGCCCGCGCACCACCATCACCTTGATCAGACCATCGGTCTTGCGCTCGGCAATGGCGCGGTCGTTGTGGGTGTAGTGAAAACGCACCACGTCGAGATTGCCGCCATGTTCCTTGCGCGCGGCCTCTTCGGTGAGGCCGACATGCGCGATCTCGGGGTCGGTATAGGTGGCCCATGGCACGTGATCGGTGCGTTCCTTGGCGGGCAGGCCAAGCAGTGCCTGCCGGATGATCAGCCCGGCGTGATAGCCCGCCATATGGGTGAATTGTAGCCCGCCCGCCACGTCGCCGATGGCATAGACCCGGCGATTGGTGGTCCGCATCGAGGTGTCGACCTTGATGCCGCGTTTCGTGGTCTCGATCCCGGCGGCGTCTAGGTTGAGGCGGTCGGTATTGGCCTTACGCCCGACGGCCATCAGCAGATGCGTCCCCTTGAAGATGCGCCCGTCCTTGGCCTCGACCTCGATCGCGCCCGCCTTGCCGCGAATTTCCGACGCCATGGCGCTTTCTTCAATGCCAATCCCTTCGGCCTTGAACTGGTCGATCACAACTTGCGCCAGTTCCGGATCATCCTGACCCAGCACCTTGGCCCCCTCGATCACTGTCACGTCACAGCCCAAGCGCCGATGCGCCTGCGCCATCTCCATGCCGATCGGGCCGCCGCCGATGATCAGGAGGTGATCAGGCTTTTCGCGAAGATCGAAAATCGTCTCGTTGGTGTCATAAGGTACCGTGTCGAGCCCTGGAATCGGCGGCACGAAAGGGGACGACCCGGTTGCGATGACTACCCGGCGCGCGGTGATCAGATGATCGCCTGCCTTCACTTGCTTGGGTGAGATGAATTCGCCGAATTCCCGGATCACCCGCACGCCGAGCCCCTCGAACCGTTCCTGGCTGTCCACCGGCTCGATCTGGGCGATGACATCGGCCACATGATCCTTGGCGGCGGCGTAATCCACATCCGGGGTCACATTCGCCACGCCGTATTGTGCGGCATGGGATTGCGCATAGGCCGCCTTGCCGCTGGCGATCAGCGCCTTGGAGGGCACACAGCCGAAATTCAGGCAATCGCCGCCCATCTTGTGGCCTTCGAGCAGGACCACGCTCGCCCCCATCTGCACCGCGCCCGCCGCGACGGACAGCCCGCCGGAGCCGGCGCCGATGACCAGCAGATCCGTCTTAATCTCTTGCATGCTCAAATGTCCTTCTTGCCACGAATGCTCTTGATCAGGATGGGGAGTGCTGCGAGCGCGCACAAGCCCAGGATCGGCCCGATGATCTGCGGCTCCCACAGGAGTGACAGATCGGGGCTGTCGCCGCGGTCGAAGACCTCGCCCAGGCCTACGCCGATCCAGGTGAAGACGATGGCTCCGGGGATGATTCCCAGCACGGTGGTGATCGCGAAATTCACGAAGCGCACGCCGACGAGGGCGGGCAGCAGATTGGCGACGAAAAACGGCACGGCGGGTACGAGGCGCATCAGGAACAGCACGCTGATTTCATTGTCGTGCAGCCCCGCCTTGAGCCGCTTCAGCGTGCCCTCGGAGGTTTCGATCCGGGCCGCGAGCGAACTGCCCAGCCCCCACCGGGCCGCGAGAAAGATTGCGAAGGCGCCGAGCGACGCGGCCAGCACGTTGAACGCCGTGCCCGAGACGAGGCCGAAGAGAAATCCGCCGGTGACCGAGGCCACCGCCGCACCCGGCAGCGAGAAGGCTACGATCACGAAATAGATCGCTATGAAAGCCAGCACCATCAACCCGAAATTGGCGTCCCGGAATGCCAGTAGCGCCTCTCGATTGTCGCGCAGCGTGTCGAAGGTGATGTAGTCTCGCAGCGTGAAATAGCCGATGATGGCTACGGTGAGAATGATGGCGAGCGGCGCGTGTCGCGCCCAGCCTCCGGTTTTGTGCTCTGACGAATGCTGCATGCTGTAATCCATGGTCCTACCCGGGTTTGACTGCGTTGCCTTCTACTTGCACCGCGGGTCGCTGCTATACCAGTGGCCTCACGCGGGGGTGATCGCGGGTGATGGCATGGGCGGCTGGAACGGGCGTTTCGTCACCTCTTGTAACATCACCGGGTCAGCCCCGCATGATTTTGTTGCAAATTCCGGTTGCGGGGGTTTGACTTGATCCTGACCCACCTCTATAGACCGGGCTTCGGATACATCAGGGCCGTGTGCGATTCCGATTGCAGCGTGGCCCCAACGTCGGAGACGGAGCGATGAAACGCACCTTTCAACCCTCGAACCTGGTTCGCAAACGCCGCCACGGGTTCCGCGCGCGCATGGCCACCAAAGCCGGCCGCAAGATCCTGAACGCACGTCGTGCGCGTGGCCGCAAGTCGCTGAGCGCGTAAGCGCCAGCACGTTGTGACGACCATGACACCGCCGGAGGCCCCTGACCGCAAGCCAGGGAAAAGCCCCCCGGCGGTTTCGTCATGCACGCATGACAGTTTGAACGTATTGCGCAAGCGGTCGGATTTCCTTGCCGCTGCGCGTGCGAGGCGTCAGGGCACGCCCGCGATGATGGTGCAGGGCCGCGACCGGCGCGATGACGACCCTTCGATCCGGGTGGGATTTACCTGTTCCAAGAAGGTCGGCAACGCGGTTGCGCGCAACCGGGCCAAGCGCCGGTTGCGTGCCGTGGCGCGTGAGGTCTTGCATAGCTACGGGCAACCCGGCTGGGATTATGTGTTGATCGGCCGGGCGCAAGAGACGGCGGCGCGGCCCTATGAGGCGCTGCGCGACGATCTGATCCACGCATTGCAAAAGTTGCGGGGGCCCAGATGAGCCCGCTTGCCCGGATCCTGGCCTTGCCTATCAAGGGCTATCGCCTCATCCTGTCGCCCTGGGTCGGCTATCACTGCCGCTATCATCCGACCTGTAGCCAATACGCGCTCGAGGCGCTCGAGACGCATGGGGCGCTCCGGGGCGGGTGGCTCGCGGCAAAGCGTATCGCGCGCTGCAACCCCTGGGGTCAGTGCGGTCATGATCCGGTGCCGGACCGCGATCAGCGCTAACTGCGTGAGGCATAGCCGCTGCGCGAGAATGGCCCTTTTACCCGGAGGCCATCCATGTAATAGGGACGTGCCAAACGAGATATCCATGGAGAACCATAATGGAGATTCGCGAGGCGCTCACCTTTGATGATGTTCTGCTGGTGCCTGCGGCATCGAGCGTGCTGCCCAACACTGCGGATACGCGGACCCGCGTGACCAACACGATCAGTCTCAATATCCCGTTGCTGAGTTCGGCCATGGACACCGTGACTGAGGCGCGCATGGCAATCGCCATGGCGCAGTTCGGCGGCATCGGTGTGATTCACCGCAACCTGACGGTTGAGGAACAGGCCCGTGAGGTGCGCCGCGTCAAGCGTTTCGAGAGCGGGATCGTCTACAACCCCGTTACACTGCGCCCCGACCAGACGCTTGGCGATGCCAAGGCACTCATTGAGCGTTACAATTTCACCGGCTTTCCGGTGGTCGACGAGAAGGGTCGTGTTGTCGGTATCGTCACCAATCGCGACATGCGTTTCGCCTCTAGCGATGACACGCCGGTGCATGTGATGATGACAAGCGATAAGCTCGCCATCCTGCAGGAACCTGCCGACCGCGATGAGGCCAAGAGCCTGATGCAGGCCCGCCGGATCGAGAAACTGCTCGTGACCGACAGCAACGGCAAGCTGACGGGTCTGCTGACGCTCAAGGACACCGAGCAGGCCGTGCTCAACCCGACCGCCTGCAAGGACGAGCTCGGGCGGCTGCGGGTCGCGGCGGCCTCGACTGTGGGTGACGCGGGTTTCGAGCGTTCGCAGGCGCTTGTCGATGCCGGGGTGGATATGATCGTGATCGACACCGCACATGGCCATTCCGAAGGCGTGGCGCGCGCCGTGGAGCGTGCCAAGGCACTCTCCAATCAGGTGCAGGTCGTGGCGGGCAACGTCGCTACGGCAGAGGCCACGCGCGCGCTGATCGACGCAGGCGCAGATGCGATCAAGGTCGGTATCGGGCCGGGCAGCATCTGCACCACGCGGATGGTGGCTGGCGTCGGCGTACCGCAACTGACCGCGATCATGGATTGCGCGCAGGCGGCGGGCAGCGTGCCGGTGATCGCCGATGGCGGCATCAAGTTCTCGGGCGATTTCGCCAAGGCGATCGCGGCGGGGGCCTCCTGTGCGATGGTGGGCTCCATGCTCGCGGGCACGGATGAAAGCCCGGGCGAGACGATTCTCTACCAGGGCCGGACCTTCAAGGCCTATCGCGGTATGGGCAGTCTTGGGGCGATGGCGCGCGGCTCCGCCGACCGGTATTTCCAAAAGGACGCGGCAAGTGACAAGCTGGTGCCCGAGGGGATCGAGGGGCAGGTGGCTTATAAGGGCCCTGCCGGAAACGTGTTGCATCAACTGGTGGGCGGCTTGCGTGCAGCCATGGGCTATACCGGCTGCGCGACGGTTGAAGAGATGCGCCGCGATTGCAATTTCGTGCGCATCACCGGCGCAGGCCTGAAGGAAAGCCATGTGCATGACGTGCAGATCACCCGTGAAAGTCCGAACTATCGGATCGGGTAGGAATTCCAATTGGTTGCCGGGCGTTCTTGAGGTGAGCTCGTGACTCCCGGGGCACGTGTGGCGGCGGCAATCTCCGTGCTCGACGCGGTGCGCGCGGGCGAAGCGGCTGAGAAGGCGCTTACCGGTTGGGCGCGCGGCGCGCGTTATGCGGGTTCCAAGGACCGCGCGGCAGTGCGCGATCATGTCTTCGACGTATTGCGCCGCTGGCGCTCCTGCGCGGCGCTTGGCGGTGGTGACGATGGCCGTCACCTGATGATCGGCGCGATGCGGTCCGAGGGCATCGATCCTCACACGGTCTTTACCGGCGACGGACATGCGCCGACCGCGCTGACCGAGCCGGAACGGGCGGGTGGCCATGTGCCTGTGGGGCTTGATGCGCTTGACCTGCCGGATTGGCTCTGGCCGCATTTCGAGACCTCGCTCGGCGCATCTGCCGAGGGTGCCGCAGAGATGCTGCGCCACCGCGCGCCAGTGATGCTTCGGGTTAATTTACGGCGCGGAACTGTGGCGGATGCACAGGCGCAGCTGGCGTCCGAGGGGATTGATACGACTACGGCCGATATTGCGAAGTCCGCGCTGCAAGCGATTTCCGGAGAACGAAAAATTGCCGGATCAGTCGCCTATGCCGAAGGTCTGGTGGAGCTTCAGGATGGCAGCAGTCAGGCCGCGATGGAGGCGCTGCAGATCACAAAAGGGGCGCGTGTTCTGGACTACTGCGCAGGCGGTGGTGGCAAGGTGCTTGCCCTCGCGGCCCGCGCCGATGCCGCATGGTATGCACATGATATCGCGCCGCAACGCATGAACGACTTGCCCGCGCGCGCTAAACGGGCCGGCGTGGAGGTGACGCGTCTGGAGACCGGGGCCATCGCCCGCGCCGAACCGTTCGATCTCGTGCTGTGCGATGCCCCCTGTTCCGGCAGCGGCACCTGGCGGCGCAGTCCTGAGGCCAAGTGGCGCCTGACACCGGAGCGGCTCGAGGACCTGACGCAGATCCAATATGAAATACTGGCCAGAACCGCGCCGCGCGTGTCGGATGGCGGCTGTCTGGCCTATGCGACCTGCTCCGTTTTCAAGCAAGAGAACGAAGCGGTGGTCGCGCGATTCTTGCAAGAGCATCCGTCATGGCGGCTCGGCCAGCAGAGGACGTGGCCGATCTCGGGGGCGGGCGATGGCTTCTGTCTCGCACAGCTGGTTCGTGGATAGGTTTAGCGCAACAACCTTGACGGGTTTTCGGCTGTCGTTAAAGTTCAATTAAGGTCTTTGGGCCACGCTGCGGCGGAATTGGATCTGACAGAAAGGCGTCTTTGTGGCATTCTTGTCCACTTCCGGCAGACCGCTAGGCAGGGCTGTTCTCAGGATCGGTCCGCGCAGCGGAATGATCGTTTTGGCGGGTCTGCTGTTCGCCGTCGTTGCCGTCATGCTCGGTGATCCGCGCGCGCGGTTGATGGTGGCTTTCGCGGCGGGAATACTTCTGTTCGCCGCAGCCTGGCTGGTGATTTTTCGCCGCAACGGCGCAGCGCGCGAGAAACAGACCGTGACGCACGCCGGAGCGTTGATGCAGGATGATCCGTCACCGATGATCCTCGCCGCCGCGGATGGGCATATCCTTTATGCCAATCCTGCTGCGGGCAAGGCCTTTGTGACACCTGCGGTCACGACGCTGGCCGCCGCATTGAGAGAGACGCTTGCCAATCCCGGTCCGGTGCTCTTTCGGATGGAAAGCCGGGCCGGAGCGAAAGGTGCAGCGACCGAACATATCGTGACGCGGGCGGGCCATGTGCATGTGACCGTGCATCGCGCAGGCGAGGGGCAGTTTCTCTGGCGGATCGAGCCATCGAGCACGCGATCCAATCGTGGAACCGACAGTCATGCCTTGCCGATGCTGATCGTCGGGCGCAATGATGCGGTGCTCTACATGAACCCCGCCGCGCGCCAGCTTGTGGGCGAACGGGTGCGGTCCCTCGACCGGATTTGTCCGGGCCGCAGGTTTCAGTCGGGCGAGGTGCATAGCGTGCAAACCCCGGACGGTCCTGTCGACTGTCTGCTGGTCGAGAGACAGGGCGTCGCCGGGCGGCGTGAGATCTACATTTTGCCCGGGATTTCCGGATTGGAGCGCCCGGTTGACGGATGGGCCTTTTTCGACGAATTGCCGGTGCCCTTGCTCAAGCTGCGGCGCGATGGCGCTATCGCGCTGTTGAACCTCCCCGCCAGGACGCTGCTCGGGGTGGAGGGGAGCGCGGATATTCGATTGGGTGATGTGCTGGAAGGGCTTGGACGCTCGATCTCCGACTGGCTCGACGATGCCGCCGCCGGACGTGGAACCGTGCATTCGGAATTCCTGCGTGTGCGCCGCGATGACCGGGAGGTTTTCGTTCAGGTCACCCTCAATCGCGCGACCGAGGACGGCGAGGTGGTGCTGATCGCGGTCATGAGCGATGCGACGGAGTTGAAATCGCTCGAAGCGCAATTCGTTCAAAGCCAGAAAATGCAGGCGATCGGACAGCTTGCCGGTGGTGTGGCGCATGATTTCAACAATCTCCTCACAGCGATCACAGGGCATTGCGATTTGCTGCTGTTGCGCCACGATCAGAACGCGCCCGACCATGCCGATCTCATGCAGATCAATCAGAATGCAAATCGCGCGGCGGCATTGGTCAGTCAGCTACTGGCCTATTCGCGCAAGCAGACGTTGCTTCCGCAGGTCATCGACCTGCGCGACAGCTTGTCGGACCTCACGCATCTGCTCAATCGTCTGGTCGGAGAAAAGGTGTCTCTGACCTTGAGCCACGACCCCACATTGCACGCGATTCGCGCCGACAAGCGGCAGCTTGAGCAGGTCCTGATGAACCTTGTCGTGAACGCGCGCGATGCAATGCCCGAGGGCGGCGACATTCGCATCGTCACCGAGAATCTGACACTTACCGAACCGATGCGCCGGGACCGGGCCGTGGTTGCGCCAGGGCGGTATGTCTCTGTGAAGGTTATCGATGAAGGCGAGGGGATCGCGCCCGATAAGCTGCAGAAGGTGTTCGAGCCATTTTTCACCACGAAGCGCACCGGCGAAGGGACCGGGCTTGGCCTGTCCACCGCCTATGGCATCATCAAGCAGACCGGAGGGTTCATTTTTGCCAACAGCGTGCCCGGTGAGGGCGCGACGTTTCAATTGCTGTTTCCGGCCCATACCCAATCGCCAGACTTGGAGGCGTCGTCTGATGTGGAGCCGGATGGGCGCGAGCATGTGAGTGGTGTCATCCTGCTAGTCGAGGACGAGGCCACGGTACGGGCATTTGCCAGCCGCGCCCTGCAGATGCGCGGCCTGACCGTGCTCGAGGCCGAATCTGGCGAGGACGCGCTGGAAATTCTGGAGGATCAGGATCTAAACGTGGATGTGTTCGTGACCGATGTCGTCATGCCGGGCATCGATGGGCAGACCTGGGTAATGCGGGTTCTTGAAAATCGTCCGTCGGTAAAGGTGGTGTTCATGTCCGGATATGCCGAAGAAACGTTTGGGGACGTGCAGGAGAAGATTCCGAATTCGATCTTTCTTCCGAAACCATTCTCACTGAACGAGTTGACGGAAACCGTCTTGCGCCAGATCGGATAAGGCCCCAATCATGGTGGTGTCATTCTTTGGCATTCGATTTTGGACGTGGGGACTGTGGCGTGTATTGACCGCCCCCCGTGATCCCCTGCCATAGGGTGAAGTCCGCCGCATACTTGCGGCGCAGGCGGGTCTCTGTTCCCGAGGAGAGGTCCAGTGGCACTGAAGGCGACTGATTTTGCCAAGAGGTCTCTATACTGGTGGCGAGGCGTTTTTCCAGAAAGGCGCGGAACCCGGTCTGATCCTCGTATCGGAAAAGATGCGTGACTCTGGTGCCATTGCGTTGCGGTTCGAGGAACTTGGCCTGCGAGCCGACCTGCGCGAAACTCGGAGACTCGCCCTTGCAATACGCGGTGACGAAATCATCGAAACTGATGCCACGCGTGCTATTGGCCTGCCCGTCGAGGGATGCGCGTTGTCGGTAGCGATACCAGCTTCCAAGCCAGCTGACGGGTTCGCGCATGACGGCGACGATCTCTGCATCCTCGCCAATGAATCGCTCGATCATCTGTCTGAAAAACCGGTTATAGCGAAACACCGGCGCGTGCTTGAGTTCGGGCGGTGCGCTCACGACAATCGAGGCCAATGGGGCGAGGGCGGTTTCATAGGCTGTCGTCCCGGTCTTGGGGACTGACAACAAGATCAGGCGTTGCTTTGAAAACACGAGCATATTTCGCCTCTTTCCGGATTCGGCCCCGCTGGCCACGGATATAAACCACTTGTTAATGCTTAACGGGAAAACTGTCACCACAAACAAACTTCTTGAAATGTTCTTGTTTTACCCTCATACGGATATGGAACAAGTCATGAACAAAGGCAATCATTGCCGCCCTTGGCCGGGTATGGAATAAGGAAGCGAATGAATGGCAACGGCAGATCTTCTCTCCATGGATAACAAGCGCAACGCAGACAAGCAAAAGGCGCTCGACAGCGCCCTGGCCCAGATCGAACGGCAATTCGGCAAGGGCTCGATCATGAAGATGGGCGGCGACAATCCGATCGCCGATATCGAGGCGACCTCGACCGGGTCGATCGGGCTCGATATCGCGCTTGGCATCGGTGGCATTCCCAAGGGCCGTGTGGTCGAGATTTACGGGCCCGAAAGCTCGGGCAAGACCACGCTGACCCTGCATTGTGTGGCCGAGGAACAGAAAAAGGGCGGGGTATGCGCCTTTGTCGATGCCGAACACGCGCTTGACCCCATCTATGCGCGCAAGCTCGGAGTAGATCTTGATGAGTTGCTCATTTCGCAGCCCGATACCGGCGAGCAGGCGCTCGAGATCGTCGATACGCTGGTGCGCTCTGGCGCGGTAAGCCTCGTGGTGGTCGATTCGGTGGCCGCTCTCACGCCCAAGTCTGAGCTGGAAGGTGAGATGGGGGACAGCAGCGTCGGTGTGCATGCCCGCCTGATGAGCCAGGCGATGCGTAAGCTCACCGGCTCGATCAGCCGCACCAAGTGCACGGTGATCTTCATCAACCAGATCCGCATGAAGATCGGCGTCATGTTCGGCAGCCCCGAAACTACGACCGGCGGTAACGCGCTGAAGTTCTATAGCTCGGTGCGGCTCGACATCCGCCGTATCGGTGCGATCAAGGATCGTGACGAGGTGGTCGGCAATTCGACGCGCGTCAAGGTCGTCAAGAACAAGGTGGCCCCGCCCTTCAAGCAGGTGGAATTCGACATCATGTATGGCGAGGGCATTTCCAAGACCGGCGAACTGCTCGACATGGGGGTCAAGGCGGGCGTGGTCGAGAAGTCCGGCAGTTGGTTTAGTTACGGGGACGAGCGTATCGGACAGGGCCGGGAAAACGCCAAGACCTATCTCAAGGAGCATGCGCATATCGCGCTCGCCATCGAGGACAAGATTAGGGCCGCCCACGGGCTCGATTTCGACATGCCTGATGCGCCCGAAGAGGATGGCGATGACATCATGGAAGGGTGATCAGGGCGATCCCACGCAAAAGGCCCGAGATGTCGTTCTCGGGCCTTTTTTCTTGCGGTGGACATGCGGCGATGGCCCGGCTAAATCTGCGCAGACGCTGGCCACCCCATGCCCCGGAAAGAGATGCCCATGCCCACGCTGAATGAAATCCGTTCGACTTTTCTCAATTTTTTCGAACGCAATGACCATCGGATCGTCGACAGCTCTCCGCTGGTGCCGCGCAACGATCCAACGCTGATGTTCACGAATTCCGGCATGGTGCAGTTCAAGAATTGTTTTACCGGGGTCGAGCATCGCGACTATACCCGCGCTGCGACAAGTCAAAAATGCGTGCGGGCCGGGGGGAAGCACAACGATCTCGACAATGTGGGCTACACCGCGCGGCATCATACGTTCTTCGAAATGCTCGGGAATTTCAGCTTTGGCGACTATTTCAAGGAGCAGGCGATCCCCTATGCCTGGGATCTGTTGACCAAGGATTTCGGGATCGACAAATCCAAGCTCCTGGTGACGGTCTACCATACTGATGACGAAGCGGCGAATATCTGGAAGAAATACGCGGGCCTGAGCGATGACCGGATCATTCGCATCGCGACCGATGACAATTTCTGGTCGATGGGGCCGACCGGTCCCTGCGGCCCCTGCACCGAAATTTTCTATGATCATGGAGCGGAAATCTGGGGTGGCCCTCCGGGCAGCGCCGAGGAGGACGGTGATCGGTTCATCGAAATCTGGAACCTCGTTTTCATGCAGAACGAGCGGTTTTCCGACGGCACGCAGCGCGACCTTGACATGCAGTCGATTGACACCGGCATGGGGCTGGAACGGATCGGTGCGCTGCTGCAAGGCAAGCATGACAATTACGACACCGACCTGATGCGCCACCTGATCGAGGCGAGCGCCCACGCCACGAGCGCCGATCCCGACGGGCCGGGCAAGGTGCATCACCGGGTGATCGCCGATCATTTGCGGTCCACGTCCTTCCTCATTGCCGACGGTGTGATGCCCTCGAATGAAGGGCGCGGCTATGTGCTTCGCCGGATCATGCGCCGCGCGATGCGGCATGCACATATTTTGGGTGCCAAGGATCCGGTCATGTACCGACTGGTGCCCGCGCTGGTGGCGCAGATGGGGCAGGCCTTCCCAGAACTGGGCCGGGCGCAGGCACTGATCGAGGAAACGCTGCGGATCGAGGAGACACGGTTCAAGCAGACGCTCGATCGCGGGCTGCGTTTGCTCGACGACGAATTGGCGCACCTGCCCGAAGGGACGGCATTGCCGGGTGAGGCGGCGTTCAAGCTCTACGACACGTTCGGGTTTCCGCTCGATCTGACGCAGGATGCGCTGCGCGAGAAGGGGCGCACGGTCGATACCGACGGGTTCGATTCCGCCATGGCTGAGCAAAAGGCCAAGGCGCGCGCCGCGTGGTCTGGGTCGGGTGAGGCGGCGGATCAGGCGATCTGGTTCGACATCGCAGAGGACAAGGGCACCACCGATTTTCTGGGCTATGACACTGAGATCGCCGAGGGCCAGATTGCCGCCGTCGTTTCCGACGGTGCGATGACGGGGGCGGCGGGCAAGGGAGAGACCTGCCAGATCGTCCTCAACCAGACCCCGTTCTATGCGGAATCTGGCGGTCAAGTGGGCGATTCCGGCTCGCTTGAGACCGAGTCCGGCCGCGCGCGCATCACCGACACGAGGAAGGTCGCCGGGGTCTTCATCCATTTCGCTGAGGTCGAGACTGGCGAGATCAAGAACGGGCAGGCGGCCAAACTGGCCGTTGATCACGACCGCCGCAGCGCCATTCGCGCCAATCATTCGGCCACGCACCTGTTGCACGAGGCGCTTCGCCGGGCGCTTGGTGATCACGTGGCGCAGCGCGGCTCGCTCAACGCCTCGGACCGGCTGCGCTTCGACTTCAGCCATGCCAAGGCGCTCAGCCCCGAGGAAATGACCCGGGTCGAAGCCGAGGTGAACGCCTATATCCGGCAGAACGCGCCCGTCGAGACGCGGATCATGGCCCCGGACGATGCGCGCGATCTGGGCGCGCAGGCGCTCTTTGGCGAGAAATACGGCGATGAGGTGCGGGTCGTGTCCATGGGCATGCTCGACGGGTCCGGCAAGGGCAGTGACGGTCGCACCTATTCGATCGAGCTGTGCGGTGGGACCCATGTGCGCCAGACCGGTGACATCGGCACCTTCGTGGCGCTTGGTGACAGCGCATCGAGTGCGGGCGTGCGCCGGATCGAGGCGCTGACGGGGGCGGCGGCGTTCGACTATCTAAGCGGTCAGAACGCACGGCTGGCACGGGTCGCGGGGGATCTCAAGACCCGGCCCGAGGATGTGCCCGAGCGGGTGAAGTCGCTGATGGAGGAGCGCCGCGCCTTGGCCAACGAGGTAGCGCAGCTGCGTCGCGATCTGGCGATGGCAGGCGGGGCAGGGCAGGGTGAAGCCGTTGCCGCGCGCGACGTGGGTGGGGTTGCGTTCCATGCGCAAGTACTTTCGGGTGTGCAGGGCCGCGACCTGCCGCCGTTGATCGACGAGCACAAGGCGCGGATGGGCAGCGGTGCGATCTTGCTTATTGCCGATACCGGCGGCAAAGTGGCGGTTGCGGCGGGTGTCACCGATGACCTGACGGCGCAGCTTTCGGCGGTCGATCTGGTTCGGGCGGCGGTGGCGGAACTGGGCGGCAAGGGCGGCGGTGGCCGACCCGACATGGCCCAGGGCGGCGGCAGCGATATCGGCGGGGCAGATGCTGCGATTAAAGCGGCAGAGGGGGTGCTTACCTCCTGAGGAGGATGAATGCGCGCCTATATTATCGGACGGATCACGGTCAACGACCCGCAGGACTACCAGGCCTATGCCGATCAGACCGTGGCCCTCGCCGAGAAGTTTGGCGGACGGTTTTTGGTCAAGGGCGGTGAGCAGACCGCTCTTGAGGGCAACTGCCCCGAGCGACATGTGATCATCGAATTCCCGAACCGGCAGGCAGCGCTCGACTGGTACCGCTCGGAGGAGTATCGCCGCATCCTGCCGCTGGCACTGTCGTCGAGCAGCCGGGACATCGTCATCGTCGATGGCATCTGAACAGACAGGAGATCACCTCATGCCCGCCCTATGGATCGCCCATGTGACCGTCACCGATGACGCTGCCTATGGCCGCTACGCCGCCCTTGCGGGACCTGCCATCGCAAAGCATGGTGGCGCCTTCATTGCGCGAGGCGGACGGTATGTGCAACTGGAGGGCAAGGAGCGGGCGCGCAACGTGGTTGCGCGTTTTCCCAGCCTCGAGGCCGCGGAGACCTGTTATCGCAGCCCCGAGTACCAGAAGGCGCTCGACCATGCGCGCGGCGCGTCGGAGCGGGAATTGGTGATCGTGGAAATCACGGACTAGGCTGGTCGCCGCAAACCGTGGCCCTAACTCCTCTTGCGAAAGGGGTTTGGGATGCGGTTGTTACTTTTTATCTGGCTTTCTGCGAGTGCTACCTGCGTCACGGCGCAGGGGTTTGACGCGCTGAAACAGCCGGGGGTCGTTGCGCTGATGCGGCACGCGCTTGCCCCGGGAACGGGAGATCCGGCAGGTTTCGCGGTCACCGATTGCAGCACGCAGCGTAATCTGGATGCCCGCGGTCGTGAGCAGGCCCGGCGCACTGGCGATGCGCTGCGCGACGCCGGTGTCACCTTTGATCACATCTGGACCAGTCAATGGTGCCGGGCACGCGACACAGCTGTATTGATGGAGATGGGAGATGTGGAGGAAAAGCCACCGCTCAATTCCTTCTTCGCCGGGCGCGGCGACCGGGCGGCGCAGACAGCGGCAACTCTCGATCTGATCGCGGAGTTGCCTGAGGGTGATCGGCTCTTGATCGTGACGCATCAGGTGAACATCACCGCCTTGACCGGGCGTGGCGTGGGCTCGGGTGAGATTATCGTGACCCGGCGCACGGGGGACGGGCTTGAGATGGTCGATCGGTTTCTCGTCGCCCCATGAGCGCCTAGCGTTTACCGTAATAGAGCCCGACGACATGCTCTGCCTCGGCAAAGAACAACCAGCGGGAAGCAGCTATGCCTGCGATATGGGCCAGAACCGCGACGAGCGCCAGCATATGCGAGAAGGGCACCAGCAGGAGCGCGACGGGTAGCACGTAGCCTAGCCCGAAGGCGATGGCCCGCAGTTTCATCGCGTGTTTGCGCCCGACCTGATGGACCATTTCCCGCAAGAGGTAATTGGTGCCGGTATGGGGCGGCTCGAAGGCGCGAACGGTGCCAATGCTGCCAAGCCCCGTCGCCGTCGCCATGTCGGTGCCCGAGGCGGCAAAGGCCCCGTCGCCGCGCACCCACCACAGGATTTGCAGCACGCCGGCAATGGGAATGAGGATCAGCGCGGCGCTGAGTTCTCCGGCCAGAAGCGCGCCCCCGGCCAGCGAAATGGCAATCAGCAAGGCGGGGGTCAGGGGGGTGTTCCAGCGCGGCACGGTTTTCATCTGCGTGTAAATCATCGAGGTGGTGAACACCGTGCCGAGCGACAGCAGGGCTCCGACCCAGCCAAGCAACGCCAGCCGGGTGTCGAAAAACACCAGCCCCGCGCCATAGGCGGCCATGACCAGAAGCGCTGCAACCGCGCAAACGCCTTCGCGTGACAACCAGCTAGAACGCCACTGGCTGAACGCCTTCCATGCGCGTTCCGGATGCCCGAGGTGAAAGGTCGAGGCCAGGAGACCGCCCACAGCGAGCGCATAGGCAATGGCGAAGAAGGCGAAGGCGACCCAGCCGGTGACCGCAGGCAGGCCCAGCCCGAGCCAGATCAGCAGGCCGAAGCCAAGCCCCGAGAGGGTGGTGAAGACGATGACGGACGGGGCGGGATGCATCAGATCTTCTCCAATGTGCGGTCAAGCCAGCCGAGAAAGCCCTTAGGCTCCTCCATCACCGGCTCCAGAAACGGGGCCAAGATGTCGATGTCGCCCGCCGGTTTGGGCTGGTCGAGCGTGTCCTTGGGGCGGGGTGGCAGGTATTGATTGACGGGCTTGGTGCCCTGCTCGGGCATGAGATCCATACCGCCGCGCTCTGCCACAAGCTGGCTCACGTCGCTGTCGGGATCGCCGAGGTCACCGAAATGACGCGCGTTCGACGGGCAGGTGCGCACGCAGGCGGGCACGCGGTCCTCCTCGGGGAGGTTGTCGTTATAGATGCGGTCGACGCAGAGGGTGCATTTCTTCATCACCCCCTCGGCCTGATCCATCTCGCGCGCACCATAGGGGCAAGCCCATGCGCAGAGGCCGCAACCGATGCAATCGGTTTCATTGACCAGAACGATGCCGTCCTCAACCCGCTTGTAGCTGGCCCCCGTCGGGCAGACGGTCACGCAGGGCGCATCCTCGCAATGCAGGCAGGATTTGGGAAAATGCACCAGTTGCGCAGCCGGGTGTGGCATGGCCGAGGTCGCCAGCGGCTGCACCTCGTAGCTGTGAACGCGGTTGAGGAAGGTGCCCGACGGGTCCGCACCGTAAGGGTCCTGATCGCTGAGCGGTGCGCCGTAATTCTCGGTGTTCCAGCCCTTGCAGGACACCACGCAGGCGTGACAGCCGACGCAGGTATCAAGGTCGATCACGAGGCCCATCTTGCGGGTGGTGCTTTCGGGAAGCGTGGTCATGCGGGGCGCTCCTCAATTATGTGGGTGCGGGTGCTTACCGGCTCTTCGCGGCTCTTGTCCCATGTGGCGATGAACCAGATGAACGAGCCGACACCGAAGGCGACAAAGGCCAGAATGGCGAGCAATGTCAGGGTCTTGCCGCTCATTTTCCGACCTTCCATTCGAGGTGGTCGGGGCCTTGCCCCACCGGCGATTTGATCGGGGCGAAGGCGGGTTGCGATTCTGCCGGGGCTTGAGCCTTTTCGATCTTCACCCGCAGGTCGAACCACGCCGCCTGCCCGGTGATCGGATCGGAGTTTGACCAGCGCAGCCCATCACCCTTGGGCGGCAACAACTCGTGGATGAGGTGGTTGAGCAGGAAGCCGCGCGTGGCCTCGGGGGCATCCTCGGAGAGCGCCCAGGCCCCCTTGCGCTTACCGATGGCGTTCCATGTCCAGACGGTATTTTCATTGAGCGCGGCCATGTGGGCGACCGGCACCGTGATCTCGCCATGGGCGGAGGTCACGCGCGCCCAATCGCCGTCGGTAAAGCCGTGTTCCTCCCAGAGTTTGGTCGGCAGATAGAGCGGGTTCTGCCCGTGTATCTGCCGCAGCCAGGCGTTTTGCGTGCCCCAACTGTGATACATCGCCATCGGGCGCTGTGTCAGCGCATGCACCGGGAATTCCTCGGTATCGACGCTGCTATCCTCGAAGGGCAGATACCAGATCGGCAGCGGGTCCATCATTGATTTGATCCGCGCGCGAAGGTGATCGGGCGGTTGACGATCGCCATGCCCCTCGGCTGCCAACTGGAACTTGCGCATCGGCTCGGCGTAGAGATCGAAGATATAGGGCTGCGGTTTGTCGAATATGCCCATGCCGACGGCCCAATCCTGATAGGCCATGTTCCACGGCTTGTAGTAATTCGCGCCCTCGGGGATGTGGCTGACGAAAAAGCCGCCGTTTTCAATATAGCGGTCGATCTGCGCCGGGTTGGGCGCGCCGCGGCCCACGTCCTCGCCATTGCCGCGAAAGCCCGCGAGCGGGCCGATCCCCGGCTTGCGCTCATGATTGACCATGTAATCGGCGTAGTCTTGATAGCGCGGCGTGCCGTCCTCGGCGGTAAAGCCTGGCAATTTCAGCTTGTTGGCCAGTTGCACCAGTACCGTCTGAAAGCCGCGCACATCACGGTCGGGCTCGATTACTGGCCAGCGGATCGCGTCCGCCGCCGCATCGGCCTCGCAGATCGGACGGTCGAGCAGGGAAATGCAGTCGTGGCGCTCCAGGTAGGTGGTGTCGGGCAGGATGAGATCGGCATAGGCGACCATTTCGGAACTGTAGGCATCCGAATAGATGATGCGCGGGATGACGTAGTCGCCGTTCTCGTCCTGATCGGTCAGCATCTCCATCACGCCACGCGTGTTCATCGACGAATTCCACGACATGTTGGCCATGTACATGAAGAGCGTGTCGATCTTGTAGGGGTCGCCCGCATGGGCGTTGGAGATGACCATGTGCATCAGCCCATGCGCCGACATCGGGTTTTCCCAGGTGAACGCCTTGTCGATGCGGGCGGGGCTGCCGTCGTCTTTTAGGGCGAGGTCCTCAGGGCCTCGCACGAAGCCCAGATGCGGCCCGTCGAGCGGCTGACCGGGCGCGAATTTGCAATGCGGCGTGGGATGGGCGCTGACGGGTTTGGGGTAGGGTGGCTTGAAGCGGAACCCGCCGGGCACCTCGACCGTGCCGAGGATGATTTGCAGCACATGCAGCGCGCGGGCCGTCTGGAAGCCGTTGGAATGGGCCGATATTCCACGCATGGCGTGAAAACTGACCGGGCGGCCGGTCATCGTCTTGTGCGTCTCGCCGCGAAAGTCTGTCCATTCGTGATCGAGGGTGAAGGCCTCGTCAAAGGCCACGCGCGCGATCTCGGCGGCGATGCGGCGGATCTTGTCTGGCGTGATGCCGCAACGCTCGGCCACCGCCTCGGGGGCGTATTGCGGGTCGAGGTAACGCTCGGCCATCAGGTGCATCACGGGGCGATGTGTGATCCCGTCCACCTCGTGCGTGGCGCTCAGATCGGGGCGCACGCCGGGGGCGTCGAACGCGGTGAGCTTGCCGGTGGTGCGGTCGATAACTGTCGGTTTTCCGTCGGTATCGCGTAGGAAAAGCCCGTGCTCGGGCGAATTGGGATCGGCGTTCACCAGAACGGGCGCGTTGGTGTAGCGGGCGAGGTAGTCGAGGTCGATCTTGCCCGCGCGCATCAGCTCATGGATCAGCGACAGGATAAAGAGGCCATCGGTGCCCGGCGTGATGCCGACCCAATCGTCGGCCACGGCGTTGTAGCCGGAACGGATCGGGTTCACCCCGATCACCCGCGCGCCACGCGCCTTGATCTTGCCGATTCCCATCTTGATCGGGTTGCTGTCATGGTCTTCGGCCACACCGAACAGCATGAAGAGCTTGGTATGGTCCCAATCCGGCTGTCCGAATTCCCAGAACGCGCCGCCCATCGTATAGATGCCGCCAGCTGCCATGTTGACCGAGCAGAACCCGCCATGCGCCGCGAAATTCGGCGTGCCGAAATTCTGCGCCCAGTAACCGGTGAAGCTCTGCGATTGATCGCGCCCGGTGAAGAACGCAAGCTTGGAGGGGTCGGTCTTGCGGATCGGCTCCAGCCAGTCGCAGGCGATTTGCAGCGCTTCGTCCCAGGAAATTTCCTCGAACTCCCCCGAGCCACGGGGGCCCACGCGCTTCAAAGGCGCGCGCAGGCGCGAGGGGGCGTTGACCTGCATGATCCCCGCCGAGCCCTTGGCGCAGAGCACTCCCTTGTTCACCGGATGGTCGCGGTTGCCCTCGATATAGGCCACCTTGCCGCCCTTCATATGCACGTTGATCCCGCAGCGGCAGGCGCACATGTAGCAGGTCGTCTTGCGCACCTCGTCCGAGACATGGGGAGAGGTGTCGATGTGTGGCTGGTGATGCGTCATGTGAGGGCCTTGTCCTTGGTCGGCGTCACGTTAGGGCAGACGAAGTCTGGCCGCGACCGTTTTCTGAGATCTTTGCATTTCCTGAACATCCGTCTTGGAAATCCCGAAGACAGCGTTTCAATGTTCCTGTTTTCATGGCGGCGATACATTCAAGAGATGAAGCGCATCGGCGGCGATCATGCGTTCCTCCTGCGCGGGTACGATCCAGCCGGTGATGGTCGACCCCTTGCTGTGAAGGCGTGATTCACCGCGGGTGTTCGCCTCCTCATTCAGCTGCGCGCCAAGCCATGCGAGGCCCCGAAAAATGCGCGCCCGGATGGGGGTCGCGTTTTCGCCGATGCCGCCAGTGAAGGCCACGGCATCGACCCCCTCCATTGCCGCGATCAGCGATCCGGCATGGCGGATTGCCCAGTAGCAGAAGTGATCTATCGCAAAGCGCGTCTCGGGTGTGTCCGCCTCCATCAGCGCGCGCATGTCCGATAGCCCGCCCGAGAGGCCGCGCAGCCCGCTTTCCTTGTTCAAGAGGTGATGCGTGGCCACGATCCCGTCTTCCTCAGCGAGGCGCAGCACGGCATTGCCGTCAATCTCGCCGGTGCGGGTGCCCATGGTCAGCCCGCCAAGCGGGGAATAGCCCATGGTCGTGGCAACCGACTGCCCGTCACGGATGGCGCAGACAGAGGCCCCGTTGCCGAGGTGAAAGGCGAGCAGGCGCGTGGGCAGCGCCGCGCCGGTCATGTCCGGCATGTGACGTACGAGCGAGGCGTAGGAGGTGCCGTGGAACCCGTAGCGTCGGATGCCGCGCGCCTCGATCCCGGCGGGCACGGCATAGCGGGCCGCAACCTCGGGGTTGGTGGCGTGAAAGGCGGTGTCGAATGTAGCGGTCTGGGCCAAGCCGGAGGCAAGGCGCGCCAGCGTCTTGATGGCGGCAAGATTATGCGGGTTGTGCAGCGGCGCGAGCGCCGAACAGCGGTCAATCGCCGCGATCACCTCGGGTGTAACACGCGCCGGTTCGGTCAGTTCGGTGCCGCCATGCACGACCCGGTGCGCGGCGGCGCGAAAGCGGCTGAAGGGCAGGCCGTTCGCCTCCAGCCCCGCAAGCACCGCTTGCAGCGCGCTTTCGTGATCCGGGAAATTCTGTGCTGTCGTGACGCTGCCCAGTCTCAGGTGCCCCGCACCCCCGATACCATCGGCGATCCCGGTCAGCGTCTCGGTCAGATCGCTGTCGAATACCGCGAGTTTGATCGAGGAGGATCCGGCGTTCAGGACCAGTATGAGATCGCTATCCGCCGGATCGCTCATTGCGTCAGACCTGCTGCTCGCGCATGTCGGTGGCGTCGATTCCGGCGACGGCGACGGGCTTTTTCATCGCGTCGCGGCGGAACGGGTCGCCGAGTTCTTGGTTGAGCAGCACTTCGATCAGCGTGGTGGTGTTGTTCTCCATCTGATCCTTGATCGCCTGATTGAGCGCGTCGGTGAGCGCATCCATCGTCTTGACCTGCACGCCCTTGAGGCCGCAGGCCTGCGCGATGCCGGCATAGGAGACCTTCTGGTCAAGCTCGGTGCCGACGAAGTTGTCGTCGAACCACAGCGTCGAATTGCGCTTTTCAGCGCCCCATTGGTAGTTGCGGAAGACGATCTGCGTGACCGGCGGCCATTCCTCGCGGCCAATCGCGGTCAACTCGTTGACGGCGATGCCAAAGGCACCATCCCCGGCAAAGCCCACGACCGGCACGTCGGGCTGGCCGATCTTGGCGCCCACGATGGACGGCAGCCCATAGCCGCAGGGGCCGAAAAGCCCCGGCGCGAGGTATTTGCGCCCTTCCTCAAAGGACGGGTACGCGTTGCCGATGGCGCAGTTGTTGCCAATATCCGACGAAATGATCGCCTCTTTCGGCAGCGCGGCCTGAATGGCGCGCCACGCCATGCGCGGGCTCATCCAGTCGGGCTTGTCGGCGCGGGCGCGCTCGTTCCAGTTGGTGCCGGGGTCATCCTCTTCGTGATCCATCGAGGAGAGCTGCTGCGCCCAAGTGGATTTCGTCTGTGCGATCAGGGCCTTGCGCTCTTCCCGGCCCGCGTCACCCGCGCTGTCGGCGAGGGTGCCGAGGATCGAGGTCGCGACCTTTTTCGCGTCGCCCACGATGCCCACGGTCACCTTTTTGGTCAGACCGATGCGGTCGGGGTTGATGTCGACCTGAATGATCTTGGCGTCCTTGGGCCAATAGTCGATGCCATAGCCCGGAAGGGTGGAGAACGGATTGAGCCGGGTGCCGAGGCAGAGCACGACATCGGCCTTTGCGATCAACTCCATCCCCGCCTTGGAGCCGTTATAGCCCAAAGGTCCGGCAAACAGCGGATGCGAGCCGGGGAAGGCGTCATTGTGCTGATAGCCCACGCAGACCGGCGCATCGAGACGCTCGGCCAGTTGCCGCGAGGCGTCGATGCCACCCGCCAGAACCACGCCCGCGCCGTTTAGAATGACCGGAAATTTCGCCTCGCTCAGCAGCTTGGCGGCCTCGGCAATCGCCGTCTCACCGCCCGAGGGGCGCTCGAACTCGACGATGGCGGGCAGATCGACATCGATGACCTGAGTCCAGAAATCGCGCGGGATGTTGATCTGCGCCGGGGCCGAGGCGCGCTTGGCCTGAAGGATCACGCGGTTGAGTGTTTCGGCGATGCGAGTGGGGTCGCGCACCTCTTCCTGATAGGCGACCATGTCCTCGAACAGTTTCATCTGCTCGACCTCCTGAAAGCCGCCCTGACCGATGGTCTTGTTGGCGGCCTGCGGGGTCACCAGCAGAAGCGGCGTGTGGTTCCAGTAGGCGGTTTTGACGGCGGTGACGAAATTGGTGATGCCGGGGCCGTTCTGCGCGATCATCATCGACATCTTGCCGGTCACGCGGGTGTAGCCGTCGGCCATCATGCCCGCAGAACCCTCATGCGCGCAGTCCCAAAAGGTGATTCCCGCCTTGGGAAAAATGTCCGAGATCGGCATCATGGCTGAGCCGATGATCCCGAAAGCATGTTGGATTCCATGCATTTGCAGGGTTTTTACAAAGGCTTCTTCGGTGGTCATCTTCATGGGCGTGATCCTTCGGGTCGGGCGCAATCCGGCGCCGGGAATGACTGATTGATGTGAGCCTAGCCTTGGGGGCAGGGTGTTTCTAGGGCCAGATGCATATCTCAGGTAAGGCCAAGAATGCAAATTAATGGGAATAAAGGTATCAATAGTTGAATCAAGTCAAACAAAAATTCGCTCAATACACATGAAGTGTTAGCCGGAGTGCTCAGATATTAAAGATTAAAATTATAAAACTCCTCCTTCGCACTCTATTCCGGGCAATCCGCCAATTCGCGTGCCAGGAGCGTAATCCCGGGAGCGATGCGCTCGGACGGGATAGAGGAATAGGCGAGGCGGTAGAAATTACGCGGACGGCGCTTGCCATGAAAGAAGGGCGCGCCCGGCTCCACGAGCACGCCGCGCTTGCGCAGGCGCGCGTCGAGCTGGCCCATGTCGATATGAGCGGGGCCCTCCATCCATATGGACGAGCCGCCAAAGACCCCGCGCCCGGCGACGTCGAGCCCGTGCGCTGCGAGTGCCTCTTCCATGACCTTGCGGCGGCGGGAAAAAACTTGCCCCATGCGCCGCACGAGGCTGTCGTAATGGCCGAGCGACAGGAAATAGGCCGCCGTGCGCTGGATATGGCCCGGCGGGTGCCGCAACACGGAGGCGCGTAGGGCGCGGCATTCGCGAATAAAGGCTTTTGAGCCAACGAGATATCCAAGGCGCAGGCCCGGAAAGATCGACTTGGAGAAGCTGCCGACATAGATCACGCGCCCCTCGGTATCGAGGGATTTGAGGGCGGGTAAAGGCGCGCGGAGAAAGGAAACTTCGAACTCGTAATCATCCTCGACGATCAGCGCGCCCATATCGGCGGCCTTGGCCAAGAGCGCCTCGCGGCGGGCGCGGGGCATGGTGGCATTGGTCGGTGCCTGATGGCTGGGGGTGGTAAAGATCACGTCGGCCTGATCCGGCAGCGCGTCGGGCGGGAGGCCGTCGCGGTCCACGTCCACCGGGGTCAGATGACAGCGCGATTGCGTGAGAATATCGCGGAGCGCGTGGTAGCAGGGGTTCTCGATCACCGCCGTGCGGCGTTGTGTCAGGAGCACCTGCGCGGTTAGCCAGAGCGCGTTCTGCGCGCCCATTGTCACAAGTATTTCAGAGGGTTGTGCCAAGATTCCGCGACGCGGCAAGGTGTGGCGGGCGATGAATTCGATCAGTTCGGGATCGTCCTGATCGTAGTAATCGGCCGTCAGCGCCTGAAAATCCTTTTGCCCGAGCGCGCGCAGCGCGCAATGCCGCCAGTTGGTGTGATCGAAGAGCGCGGGATCGGTCTGGCCATAGATGAATGGGTAGGGATAGCGCGCCCAGTCCTGCGGCTTTTCGGGGGTGTCGCCGCCGGTGAAACGCCGCCCCAAAGCGCGCGACCAGTCGATGGTGTCGGCGCGCGGCGTCGGGGCGATGAATGCAGGTGGTTCTGGCGCGTTTTCAGACACATAGTAGCCGGAACGGTCGCGTGCTTCGAGATAGTCATTGGCCTGCAACTCGGTCAGCGCGAGGGTCACAGTGATCCGGCTCACCCCGAGATGGGCGGCGAGTTTGCGCGAGGAGGGCAGCTTTTCGCCCTTGCGGAACCGGCCTGAGAGAATGCCCTGAGCGATCATCTGCTGGATCTGCGCCTGCAAGGTGCCCTCTGCCTCGGGGGCGAGAAAGAATGTCTCAACCGGAATCGCCATGGGGCAAGAGTAGGTTGGACTTATGACTTGCGCAATCTGGTCCGAACGCGAAGGTATGGTTTTGTGACCATAGCGCTCTGGTCGCGGGATCCGTCTCAGGCGATCGGAAAGGCCCGGTCGAACAATTTCTGCCCCTCTTTGGAGTACTCGATGACCCGGCTGTCGGGCACGCGCCGGATCCAGCCCAGGGTTTCAAAATGCGCAAGCAAACCCCGGCCAAGACGGCCGGCCAGATGAGACCGGCGGTCCGACCAATCAAGGCAGTCACGGCACAGCGGCGTGCGAGGCGAGGGCAGGGATTGCAGATCAAGGCCGAGTTGGGCAACAAACTCCTGCCCCGAGGTGGTAAGGTGCAGCATGTCCCCATCGTGGCGCAGGAAGTCGCGGACCATCAGGCTGTCATACATCCGGGTGCCCATGGCCCCGGCCAGATGGTTGTAGCAGACCCGGGCATGGCGCATCGCCCCGTCGCGTGGTCCGGGGCGCGTGCGCAGCCGACCGGTGCCTGCCGCGAGGCCCATAAGCGCCTCGAGCACATGCGCCACATCCTCGGAGCCGAGCGTGAAATACTTGTGCCGCCCTTGCTTGCGCACCCTGATAAGGCTAGCGTTTTCGAGCTTTGACAGATGCGATGACGCGGTTTGCAAGGTGACGCCCGCCTCGGATGCCAACTCGGACGCGGTGAGAGCCTTGCCGCTCATCAAGGCGGTCAGGATGTTGGCGCGCGCCGGGTCGCCGATCAGTGCAGCGATTATCGAGATTTCGGGTCCGTCTTTCATAGTTCGACACTAATCGAAGCATTGGTGCGTAGCAAGCGGATAGGATCAACGCAGCAAGCCAAGGAGGACCCAATGCTGACCTGTGTGATCCGTTACCATATCGACCCGACCAAGAAGGACCAATTTGCCCTATATGCAAGCAACTGGGGTATCGCGATTCCGCGCTGCGGCGCGGACCTGATCGGGTATTACCTCCCGCATGAAGGCAGTAGCACGCTGGCCTATGGCATCTACAACGTGGCGTCGCTCACCGATTACGAGGCCTATCGCGCAAGGCTGGCAGATGATCCTTTGGGGCGCGAAAACTACGCCTTTGCGCAGAAAGAGAAGTTTTTGTTGCGCGAGGATCGGACTTTCCTGAAGCTGGTGCCCGTACCCAAGGGAGGCGCGGCATGATCGCGGTCATATTCGAGGTGGAACCGGCGGAGGGACAGAAAGAGCCCTATCTGGACATGGCGGCAAAGATGCGGTCGCTGGTCGAGGGGGTCGACGGTTTCATCAGCGTCGAGCGATTCCAGAGCCTGACCAACCCCGGAAAGCTCTTGTCGCTGAGTTTCTGGGAGGACGAGGCGGCGGTCGATCGGTGGCGCAAACTGCACGCGCATCGGCAGGCGCAACGCGCTGGACGCGCGGTGATGTTCGACGACTACCGTCTGCGCGTCGTCAGCGTGATACGGGATTACGGCAAGCACGACCGCGCCGAGGCACCCGGGGATAGCCTTGAGGCGCATGCTGGCTGACACATCTCTCGCCAAGCTGTGATTTGATTGCGCGGGACGATGTCGCTAGCCAGATGGGGTTTGGCATGAAGGGCGGGCGCGATGGCATTGCACGACAAGGCAACTCTGAGACTCCAGGACAGGCTGGATGGCCTGGCGCTGTTGGTGCTGCGGCTGGGGCTCGCGTGGTTCATGTTTCTGTGGGCAGCGCACAAGGTGATCACGCCCAGGCAATACCAGAACCTCGCGCGGCATTTCGACGGGGTCGATGTGAGCCTCGCGCAGGTCTATGCCATGGGAGGCGTGCAGATCGCGCTCTGTGTACTGGTGGTGATCGGGGTGTTTCGCTATTTCAGCTATGGCAGTCTTCTGGTGATGCATTTCTTCACCGTGACGCGCCGGTGGGAGGGTTTTTTCGATCCCTTCGCCGTGAATGACCGTGGCTTTCCAGTCAATCGCAACCAGGTGATCGACCTCGCTGTGCTGGGAGCGCTCATCGCGCTGGTGCTGCTGATCCGGCGTGATCATTTCAGCATCGGGGGCTGGCTGGCCCGGCACGACCGCGCTCGCTGGTGGATGTGACGCGCGATCAGCTGCCCAGAATGATCTTCACGTAGTTCCGGGTTTCCTTGAACGGGGGCACGCCGCCGTATTTCTGGACCGCCCCCGGACCTGCATTATAGGCCGCCAGCGCCAGCCGCCACGAGCCGAAGGTGCGGTATTGCTCGGCGAGGTAGCGCGCGCCGCCTTCGAGGTTCTGGCGGGGATCATGTGGATTGACGCCCAGCACCCGTGCGGTCTGTGGCATCAGCTGCGCCAGCCCGATTGCCCCCTTGTGCGAGACAGCATCGGCGCGCCATCCCGATTCCTGCTGCACCAACCGCAGGAACAGATCCTCGGGCACGCGATAGCGCCGCGCCGCCTGTCTAGCGATGTCGAGATAGGGCCCGCGATACACCCCGCGAAACGTCGGCGCACTCTCTCCCCACATGGTCGGGGCCTGAAACCGCTGCGGTTGGAGCCGGACCGAGTTGTTGTATTGCTGGCGGGCACGATTATCGAGAACCCGTGTCTGCGAGTCGAACTGCGACAACCGTCCTTTTGTGGACAAGACATCGGCCTGCGCGCCAAGTGATGTCGCCAGTGCCGCAATCAGCGTCGCACTTGTCAGTCTCAACATCTATGCTTTTCCCATCACCCGATAGTCGGGCAATATACGGAAAATCCCGGAAGATTCGAGGCATTTTTTGCCGCGAGGCAGACCTGCCGTGCGATATCCAGCGCATTTGAGACGTATTTTAACCTTTCCTTCATGTCGTTGGGGTGGTGTAACCGTCGGAATGCAAGGACCAATCGATTCAAGGAGGGCGCGATGGCCGGCTCTGTCAACAAGGTAATCATCATCGGCAATCTGGGCCGCGACCCGGAGGTGCGGACATTCCAGAACGGTGGGAAAGTCTGCAACCTGCGTATCGCCACCTCCGAGAACTGGAAGGATCGCAACACCGGCGAGCGGCGCGAACGCACCGAATGGCACACGGTCGCGATTTTCAACGAGGCGCTTGTGCGACTGGCCGAGCAATATCTGAAGAAGGGCTCCAAGGTTTATATCGAGGGCAAGCTGGAGACCCGCAAGTGGCAGGACCAAAGCGGTCAGGATCGCTATTCGACCGAGGTGGTGTTGCGGCCGTATGCCGGTGAAATGACCTTTCTCGACGGGCGCAGCGATGGCGGCGGCGGTGGCGGCGGCGGCGGCAGCTATGGTGGCGGTCAGGATCAGGGCTATGGCGGCGGCGATTATGGCGGCGGTAGCGATGCCGGCGGTGGCGGTGACAGCCGCCCGTCGCGCGACATGGATGACGAAATTCCGTTCTGACCGGAAGACGGGGCTCGGTCTGCTGTCACCGCGTCACCACAGGTTGACGCGCGCAGTCACGCTTGCGCGCGCTTTGCCTCTGGTCTTTCCGCGCTGCGGCATGTAGGGCGCGGACCATCACGGAACAGGACACCCCCCAATGGATCTGCGCAACATCGCCATCATCGCCCACGTTGACCACGGCAAGACCACACTCGTGGATGAATTGCTGAAGCAGTCTGGTGCCTTCCGCGCCAACCAGGCGGTGGATGAACGCGCCATGGACAGCAACGATCTGGAGCGCGAGCGCGGGATCACGATCTTTGCCAAACCGACCAGCCTGATGTGGAAGAAGACCCGCATCAATATCGTCGACACCCCCGGTCACGCCGATTTTGGCGGCGAGGTGGAGCGCATCCTGAGCATGGTCGATGGTGTCGTCCTGCTGGTCGACGCCGCCGAGGGCCCGATGCCGCAGACCAAGTTCGTCACCTCCAAGGCGCTGCGCCTCGGGCTGCGGCCCATCGTGGTGCTCAACAAGGTCGACAAGCCCGATGCCGAGCCTGATCGCGCGCTGAACGAATGTTTCGATCTTTTCGCCAATCTCGATGCCAATGACGATCAGCTGGATTTTCCGCATATGTATGCGTCCGGCCGCTCGGGCTGGGCCGATCACGAATTGGACGGGCCGCGCAAGGATCTCTCGGCGCTCTTTGAGTTGATCGTCAACCACGTCCCGGCCCCGAAGCAGATCGCGCATGTGGACGAAGATTTCCGCATGCTTGCCACCACGCTCGGGGCTGATCCGTTTGTCGGTCGCCTGCTGACGGGGCGGGTGGAATCCGGTCGCCTCAAGGTGGGTCAGACCGTGCAGGCGCTCAGCCGCATCGGTCAGAAGATCGAACAGTTCCGCGTCACACGTATCCAGGCGTTTCGTGGTCTGGCCTCTCAGGACATCGAAGAGGCGACGGCGGGCGATATCGTCAGCCTTGCGGGCATGTCCAAGGCCACCGTGGCCGATACGATCTGTGCGCTGGCCGTGGAAGAGCCGATCGAGGCTCAGCCCATTGACCCGCCCACCATCACAGTCACTTTCGGGATCAATGACAGCCCGCTGGCGGGCCGCGACGGCAAGAAGGTGCAGAGCCGGGTCATTCGCGAACGCCTTATGAAGGAGGCGGAATCGAACGTCGCCATCAAGATCAGCGATACCCCCGGCGGCGAGGCGTTCGAGGTCGCGGGACGCGGCGAATTGCAGATGGGCGTGCTGATCGAGAACATGCGCCGCGAGGGGTTCGAGTTGAGCATTTCGCGCCCGCAGGTGCTGATGCGCGAAGGCGAGAACGGCGAGCGCCTGGAGCCCATCGAAGAGGTCACCATTGACGTCGATGACGAATACTCCGGCGCGGTGATCGAAAAGATCACCGGCCCGCGCAAGGGCGAGTTGGCCGAGATGAAACCGGCGGGGGCAGGTAAGACGCGGATCATCGCGCATGTGCCGTCGCGCGGTCTTATCGGCTATCACGGTGAATTTCTGACTGATACGCGCGGCACCGGGGTGCTCAACCGCGTGTTCCACGGTTGGGCGCCGCACAAGGGACCAATCCCGGGCCGCCGCGCGGGTGTTCTGATTTCGATGGAAAACGGCGACGCCGTGGCTTTTGCGCTATGGAACCTCGAAGATCGCGGGCGTATGTTCATCGGTGCGCAGGCCAAGGTTTATACCGGCATGGTCATCGGCGAGCACAGCCGCGAGAACGATCTCGAGGTGAACCCGCTCAAGGGCAAAAAACTGACCAACGTGCGGGCCTCGGGCACTGATGAGGCCGTTCGCCTGACCACGCCGATCACGCTCAGCCTCGAAGAGGCGATTGCCTATATCGACGATGACGAGTTGGTGGAAGTGACGCCAAACGCGATCCGGTTGCGCAAGCGCTATCTCGATCCGCATGAGCGCAAGCGCCTGTCCAAATCGAAGTGAGCTTTGGGGCGCGCGCGCAGGATTTCGTCCTCCGCGTGCGCTTCTCAGGCCCTGAAGCCGATCTTGTAGAGGTGAATTTCGTTGGCCGGGTGCTTCTCGGCATTCACCAATCGCCCGTTGTGGTGATTGTAGAGCGCGCGCCAATAGGGCTGGATGATGACGCCTTCGTCGCGCAGGATAGTCTCCAACTGGGCCATGACGCTGCGCCGTGTCTCGGGGTCGGAGAGACGATTGGCCTCGTCCAAAAGGGCGTCGAACGCGTCATTTGAAAAACCGGTCTCGTTCCAGACAGCCCCGGTGCGGTAGGCGAGAGACAGCACCTGCACGTCGAGCGGGCGATGGTTCCATTGCGTGCCAGAAAACGGGTAGTCGCGCCAGTTCGCCCAAAAGGTCGCGCCCGGCACGATCCGCCGATCCACTCGCAGCCCCGCGTCGCGCAGTTGGGCCGCCACGGCATCGCCGGTGTTGCGTTGCCATTCATCATCGACGGTGACCAGTTCATGCTTGAAACCGAGGAGGCCGGCTGTCTCGATTTCGGCCCGGGCCTGGGCCGGATCATAGGCCGCAGGCCCGATATCGGCATAGGCGGGGTGGATCGGGCTGACATGGTGGTTGGCGGCCAGGGTGCCGCGCCCGCTATAGCCAAGCTCCAGGCAGATCGCGTTATCGACGGCGAGCGCGAGCGCGCGGCGCACCGCTGCGTTTCGATAGGGGTTGCTGCCGACGAGTGCCGCGTTCTGTGATCCACGGATCACCAGCGTCGCTGCTGTTTCGGCGCGAGTCGCGATCCAGCCGATGGCATCCATCGCGTCGATAAAGGCCCCTACCGACTCGTAGAGCAGGTCAATCGCGCCGTCATCCGCGGCCGCGAGCCATGCCGACGGATTGGTGCCGAGGTCGATGAATTCGACCCGGTCGAGCCATGGTCCGCCGAAAACCTCGGTCCCCCACCAGTCGTGATCGGGGTGGCGTTCTAGGATGCAGCTTTCTCCGACGGTCATGCTGACGGGGCGAAACGGGCCGGTGCCGATGCCATGGGAGAAGGGATCGCCGCCCTCATAGCTTTCATGGACAATGGCTGCCGGATAGTCAGACATGTTGGCAATCAGCGCGATATCGGGGCGCGACAGGCTGAGCGCGACGGTGAGATCGTCGACGACCGTGATCGCCCCGTCGCGGACCTGTCCGGTTTCCGGGTTGATCAGCGCGGCAAAGCGGCTGGCCATGGAATTGCCAAGGGCGCGCGTATCGCACCAGCGGGCGATGTTGCGGGCAACGTCTGTGGCGGTGAAGGGGTCACCGTTGTTCCAGCGCACGCCGGGGCGGAGATGCAGGAGGTATCCGGTGGCGTCGGCATTGATCTCCCATGCCTTGAGGAGCATGCCGGTAAAGGTGCCATCGCCTCGGTATTCCACCAGATACTCGAGAAAGCCACGGGTCTGGTTGGCCAGCTCACTCCAGTCGTAGCTGCGCGGATCCTTGAGCGGCTTGACGCTTTGCTGGATGCGCAGGGTGCCGCCCTGTGCGATGGCGGATTGTGCCTGTGCCGGCCAGGGAAGGCCTCCCAGGGCATAAGCCGCCGTGGCCCCGAGGCCGAGCGTTGTCACGCGGCTGAGAAATTCGCGTCGCCCCATGCGCCCGGCCCGAAGCTCTGTCACCAGGGGGGCGGTCGCGGGATGAGGGGGCTTTTGCGTCATGGCGGGCTTTCACTGGTTGAGGGCCTTTTCTCATTAGATATTGCCGTGGGTCCGAGCGCAACCCGGCAGGGGTCGGGACCAAGATGTTTCGGGTGTGATCGGATGTCCGCCCGGCCAAGAGCGACCGTGCCGCCCGTACCCCGTCAGACCGCGCGGGCAATGGGCGGGCGGGCCGTTGCCTTGCCGCGCAGGGATGAGGGACTCTGACCGGTGTGATGCAATATGAAGCGCGAGAAATAAGCGGCGCTGCCGAAGCCGAGGCTGGCGGCGATCTGGCCTACCGGTATCTCGTTGGCCTCGAGCAGGTCGCGGGCGGCGTGCAGGCTGCGTTCGGTCAGCATGTCGGCGGCAGTGAGGCCCGACAATTGCTTGCACACGCGGGTGAGATGCGTGGGCGTCACACCGAGTGCACGCGCATAGACGGCCATCGACCGCCCGCTCTGGAAATCGCGCTCGATCAGGGCGGCATAGGCGCGCACCAGACGCTCGCCCGCCGTGGGGCGCGCGGTTTCGGGGTGGTCGATCATCGCGCGACGCAGCCAGACGCTGACAAGATTGGCCTCGGCATTGAGCGCCTCGTCCATGTAGGTGCGTGTGTTGCTTTGCTCGCGCTGCATCGCCTCGAATATGGCGGTCAGCTCGTTCTGGCTGGCCACGTCGCGGATGCGCAGGTGTTGCGGGATATCGGGCATCGGGGTGGTCCCGCCGGAGGGCACCTCGCACACCAGCCCGAAGCCGGATTTACCTAGATCGAGCGAGAACATGGTACCTGCGGGAATGGCCAGTGCGTTGTGCACGCCGACGCCGCGTCGCACGCCCTCAACCACCGCGATGCCCTGACCGCGGGTGATCCAGACAAGGGCGTGATGCGGGCAGGAATGTTGCAGCGTGGCACGCCAATCGGCCCCCTGCACCCATTGCACCACGGTCATGACTCGCGCGTGTGGCATCTGGCGAATTTCCCGAAATAGTCGCGTTTGGACTAGTCATCGCATGAATTTGTGGCTGTGTCAGGGAGAAACTGCGGAAAATCTAAAGCGTATCGGCGGCGATCCGCCGCCAGTCGCGCATGCGGGCGCGGAACCAGGTGCGTTGCCTCTTGGCATATTGCCGGGTGGCGATGGTGGCCGCCTCGCGGGCGGCGTCAAGGGTGATTTCGCCACGCAGATGCGCCACGAGGTCCGGCGCGCCGATGGCTTTCATCGAGGGCAGAGTAGGGTCCCAGACGGCGAGGTTGGCGCGCACCTCGTCAAGCGCACCTGCCGAAAGCATCGCGTCGAATCGTCGGGCGATGCGGGCGTTGAGCCAGTCCCTTTCCGCCTCGACCAGAAGTGCTGTGCAGGCATCGAGCGGAAGTAGCGGCGGTGGTGTCATGTCCTGCCATGCGGCAAGGCCCTGTCCGGTGGCCTGTTGCACCTCCCATGCGCGCTGCACGCGCATCGGGTTCCGGGTGTCGATGCGGGCCCGGGTGACGGCGTCGATGCCGTCAAGGAGGGCGTCGACACCCCGATCCCTACGCAAACGGTCGGCCTCGGCGCGGAGCGCGGCGGGCGTTGTGGGGATGTCGGCCAGCCCTTCGGTAAGGGCGGTGAAGTAGAGCCCGGTGCCGCCGGTGATGATCAGGCGGTGGGGTCCGTCGAGCAGGTCCCTGACCTCGCGCAGCCAATGGCCGGTGGAATAGTCCTGCCGCGCGCCGATATGACCGTAGAGCCGGTGTGGCACGGCGGCCGCGTCCGCTGCGTCGGGCCGGGCCGAAAGAATGCGCCAGTTCTCATAGACCTGCAACGCGTCGGCATTGACGATCACACCGCCTTGCGTGCGCGCGATCGCCATGGCCAGCGCTGATTTGCCACTGGCCGTCGGGCCTGCGATCAGCACGGTTCGGGCGGGGTCTATGTCGGTGATCACGTCCATGGCGTTTCGTTACCCAAGAAAGGCCCGCTTTACGAGGTGCATTTCTAGCGGTTTCCCGCGCCACGCCGGTTTTCTGCGATTGCACCTGCCGCCCATTTGCGACATTTTGCGCTCAACCCGAAATTTGCGGAGATCCCCGATGACATCCCCCGACAGCCCGAAGCCGAGATTCAGCCGCGTCATGCTCAAGATCTCGGGGGAGGCGTTGATGGGCGACACATCCTACGGGCTGCATCCGCCGACCGTTGAGCGGATCGCACGCGAGGTCAAGGTGGTGCATGATCTGGGCGTCGAGATCTGCATGGTGATCGGCGGAGGCAACATCTTTCGCGGCCTGCAAGGCTCGGCGCAGGGGATGGAACGCACCACCGCCGATTACATGGGCATGCTGGCCACGGTGATGAACGCACTGGCGATGCAAAGCGCGCTGGAGAAGATCGGCGTCTTTTGCCGGGTGATCAGCGCCATTCGGATGGATGAGGTGGCGGAGCCGTACATTCGCCGCCGCGCCGTCCGGCATCTGGAGAAGAAACGCGTCTGCATATTCGCGGCGGGTACGGGCAATCCTTATTTCACCACCGACACCGCGGCCACGCTGCGCGCCAATGAAATGGCCTGCGAGGCGATCTTCAAAGGCACCAAGGTGGACGGGGTCTATGACAAGGATCCGATCAAGCATGCCGATGCCAAGCGCTATGACAGCGTCACCTATGACGAGGTTCTGGCACAGCATCTCAACGTGATGGACGCCTCGGCAATTGCGCTCGCGCGGGATAACAACTTGCCGATCATCGTCTTCTCTCTCGACGAGCCGGGCGGGTTCAAGGGTATTCTCGGCGGTGAGGGCACCTATACAAGCGTGCACGGTTAAGGCTAAACAGAAAGCGAGACGCAGCCCGCAAGAAGGACAAAGACGACATGGCGGACGATATCGAAATCGACACAGGCGACTTGGAGCGGCGGATGGACGGGGCGATGAATTCGCTCAAGACCGAGTTTGCATCGTTGCGCACGGGCCGGGCCTCGGCCTCGATGCTGGAGCCGGTGCAGGTTGATGCTTACGGCCAGATGACACCGATCAATCAGGTGGGCACCGTCAACGTGCCCGAGCCGCGCATGGTCACCATCAATGTCTGGGACAAGGGCCTTGTCGGCAAGGTAGAGAAGGCCATTCGGGAGAGCGGGCTGGGGATCAATCCGCAGCTCAACGGGACGATCATCATGCTGCCCATCCCCGAGCTGAACGAGGAACGCCGCAAGGAGTTGACCAAAGTTGCCTCGCAATATGCCGAGCATGCGCGGGTCGCCGTGCGCAACGTGCGCCGCGACGGCATGGACAAGATCAAGAAGGCCAAGGCCGACGGCATGTCCGAGGACGATCAGAAGTTCTGGGAGACCGAGGTGCAGGATCTGACCGACCGCTTCATCAAGCTTGTCGACGATGCGCTGGAGCACAAGCAAGCCGAGATCATGCAGGTTTGATGATGAAGGGCGCTGTCACGGCCAAGACCAAGCCCGCAGGCGAGGGGCCGCGCCATGTTGCGATCATCATGGACGGCAATGGCCGGTGGGCGCAAAAGCGCGGGCGTCCACGCTTGTTCGGTCATCATGCCGGAGCGCGGCGGGTGCGCGAGATCGTGGAATCCTGCCCCGGGCTGGGGGTCGACTATCTGACGATCTTCGCGTTTTCGACCGAGAACTGGAAGCGCACGCAGACCGAGGTGGCCGGTCTGATGAATCTCTTTCGCCGCTACATCATCAAGGAAATGCAGGGGTTCGTGCGCGAGAACGTGCGGGTGCGCTTTATCGGTGACCGCTACCGGCTGGAAAGCAGGCTGCGCGCACTGATGGAGGAGGCCGAGGCGATGACGGCGCATTGCACGCGGCTGAACCTGACCATCGCGCTCAATTACGGGGGGCGAGACGAGGTGTCGCGTGCCACGCAGCGGCTGGCACGGGACGTGGCAGAAGGGCGGTTGCGCCCCGAGGACGTGGATGAGGAGACGCTGCCGCGCTACCTTGATACCTGCGTATTGCCCGACCCCGATCTGGTGATCCGCACGAGCGGCGAGGCGCGGATCTCGAATTTCCTGCTGTGGCAGTCGGCCTATGCGGAATACGAGTTCATCGACACGCTCTGGCCGGATTTCACTGCTGACATCTTTGCCGGAGTTCTGGCGCAATATGGCACCCGCGACCGGCGGTTCGGGGCCGTCTCCGCATGAGTGTGACGGCCCGATGGTCCGATCTGGCCCCGAGGGTGATGTCGGGGCTGGTGATGATCGTGCTGGGCGCAGTCGCGATCTGGCTGGGCGGTGTAGTCTTTGGAGCGGTCGTGGCCGTCTTGTCTGGGCTGATGGTCTGGGAAGGCGCGCGGATGTTCGCGGCACCCGACGCGGGGCGCTCGGGCGTGCTTGCGGCGGCGGCTGTGGCACTGTCGCTCTGGCTGCCGGGCCTGGTGGTGTTGCCGCTGCTTCTGGCTGCAACGCTGGTTACGGTAAGTGCTGTCGACCGCGAGCGCGGACCGTTCTTTGCCCTGACCCTCTGGGCGCTGTTGGGGTGCTATGCCATGGGCCTGCTGCGCGCCGAGGCGGGGGTGATCTGGGTGCTGTGGATGGTCGTGATCGTGGTCGTGTCAGATGTCGCGGGCTATTTCGCGGGGCGCAGCCTGGGCGGGCCGAAATTCTGGCCACGCATCAGCCCCAAGAAGACATGGTCGGGCACCATTGCCGGCTGGATCGGGGCGGGGATCGTTGGTGCGGTTTTTGCCTGGCCTACGGGCGCGGGGCTGGCGCTGATCCCGGTGTCGATCCTCGTGGGCTTTGCCGGGCAAATGGGCGACATCGCCGAAAGCGCGATCAAGCGTCTGCGCGAGGTGAAAGACAGTTCCAACCTCATTCCCGGGCATGGCGGTGTGCTCGACCGGTTCGACGCGATGCTGGGGGCGGCGCTTGTTGTGGTGATCCTCTGGGCGCTTGGCCTGATGCCGGGGGTGGCATGAAACGGGTATCCATTCTGGGCGCCACCGGCTCTGTCGGGCAAAGCACGATCGATCTTATCTCGCGTGATCCGGATGCCTATGATGTGGTGGCGCTGACCGGGGGGGGCAATGTCGCGCGACTGGCGGCGGATGCCCGTGCGCTCAAGGCCGATCTGGCGGTCGTTGCGCAAGAGGACCTATTACCGGATCTGCGCGCGGCGCTTGCAGGGTCGGGGCTAGAGGCTGCTGCCGGGCGCGATGCGCTGATCGAGGCGGCGCGGCGGCCTGCCGATTGGGTGATGTCGGCCATCGTTGGTGCTGCGGGGCTTGCGCCGGGGCTGGCGGCCTTGGAGCAGGGCGCGACGTTGGCGCTGGCCAACAAGGAATCGCTGGTCACGGCGGGGCCGCTTCTGATTGCGACGGCCAAGGCGCATGGCGCGCGGATTTTGCCCGTCGACAGCGAGCATTCGGCGATCTTTCAGGCGCTGGTAGGTGAGGATGCGGCGGCGGTGACGCGCGTGATCCTGACCGCCTCGGGGGGGGCGTTTCGCGACTGGCCGCTGGAGCGGTTGGCGGCGGCGACGGTGGCCGAGGCGTCAAGTCATCCCAACTGGGACATGGGACAGCGGATCACCATCGATTCGGCGTCGATGTTCAACAAGGCGCTGGAGATGATCGAGGCGCGGGAATTCTTCGGCTTTACCCCCGATCAGATCGAGGTGCTGGTGCATCCGCAATCGCTGGTGCATGCGCTGGTGGGGTTCTGCGATGGCGGGTTGATGGCGCATGTCGGCCCGCCGGACATGCGCCACGCCATTGGCTATGCGCTCAACTGGCCGGACCGGCGCAGCTTGCCGGTGGCGACGCTCGATCTGGCGGCTGTGGGCACGCTGGAGTTTCGCGCGCCCTGCGAGACACGCTATCCGGCGCTGCGGCTGGCGCGCGAGGTGATGGCGGCGGGGGGCCTCTCGGGGGCGATCTTCAATGCCGCCAAGGAGCGCGCGCTCGATCACTTCATCGCCGGGCGCGTGCGGTTTACCGACATGAGCGCAATCGTCGAGGACACGCTGAGCGTTCTCGCGGCGCGCCCCGAGGCCCGTTGTGACGATCCGACCCTTGATGTGGTGGCCCATATGGACCATTTGGCAAGGGATGAGGCCGACCGGGCGGCCATGACGCGACAAGTTTAGGGACAGCACGTGGATATTCTGACGTTCCTGCCGCAATTCGGCAGTGTTTTCATGACCATAATTGCCTTTGTGGTGGCGCTTTCGGTCATCGTGGCCGTGCATGAATACGGCCATTACATCGTCGGTCGCTGGTCGGGCATCAAGGCGGAGGTGTTTTCGCTTGGGTTCGGCCCGGTGCTTTATTCGCGGATCGACCGGCACGGCACGCGCTGGCAGGTGGCGGCTTTGCCATTCGGCGGCTACGTGAAATTCCTCGGTGACGCGGACGCGGCGAGCGGCAAGGACGGCGAGGCGATGGCTGACCTGCCACCCGAGCGGCTGCGCCAGACCATGCACGGCGCGCCACTCTGGGCACGTACGGCGACGGTGGCTGCGGGGCCGGTCTTCAACTTCATCCTGTCTATTATCGTGTTCGCGGCCGTGATGATGAGTGGCGGCAAGACTGCGGAGCCGCTGACCGTAGGGGAACTCAAGCCGCTGCCGGTCGAGGGGATCACGTTGCAAACCGGCGACGAGATCCTCGGAATCGCGGGCGGTGACCTGCCGCCGATGGATGAGACCGAGCCCTATGAGGCGTTTCTCGATGCGTTGCCGGTGCAGGCATTGCTAGACTACGACGTTCGCCGCGACGGCGCGCGCATGACCGCGCAGGGCCCTCACCTGCTGCCGCCGCTGGTGGCCGGGCTGTCGCCGCAATCGGCGGCATTCGATGCGGGGCTGAAGGCCGGAGACGTGATCACCGGGATCAACGACCGATCTGTCGTGGCGTTTTCGGAGCTCAAGGAGATCGTCGAGGGATCGAATGGCGCGCCGCTGGCGCTGGACATGTGGCGGCCGGAGAGTGGCCCGTTCGAGACCACGCTGACACCGCGCCGGGTGGACGAGCCGCAGCCCGAGGGCGGGTTCAAGACCGAGTGGCGGATTGGCATCGCGGGCGGTCTGGCCTTTGAGCCCGCGACCGAGGCGCTTGGGCCTGTCGAGGCGGTCAGCGGCGCGGTTGTGCAGACCGGTGAGATCATCCAAAGCTCGATTTCGGGCCTGTATCACATGGTCACCGGCGCGATCAGCAGCTGCAACATGTCCGGGCCAATCGGCATCGCGCAGGTCTCGGGTGCGATGGCGAGCCAGGGGGCGCAAAGCTTCATCTGGTTCATCGCGGTTCTGTCGACTGCCGTAGGGTTGCTCAACCTCTTTCCGGTGCCGGTTCTGGATGGTGGGCACCTGGTGTTCTACGCCTATGAGGCCGTCACCGGTCGCCCCCCGAGCGAGCGCGCCCTGCGCGTGCTGATGACGGTGGGGTTGACGCTGATCCTGTCGCTGATGCTGTTCGCGGTGTTCAACGATCTCTTCTGCCCGTGACGCGCGCTTGCGGGGCGGATGATGGAATTGAGTATTTTCGCCAAGAAGACGCAATGGGGCTGTTTTTGCGGTCCGGTTGATTTATCCTGACGGGCAACGAGACCGGGGACCGGCGAATGAGCAGGATCATGCGAACATGGCTGATGGGGCTGGCGATGCTGGTCCTAGCCTCTGCGGTGCAGGGGCAGGAGAGCGGATTTAGCGGTCTTGCGCGGCTCGACACGGCCCAAAGCACGATCAGCGATACGCGGCACGGGCTGGAGGTCACGCTGACGCTGTCGCAAGGCGTGCCCTACCGGGTGTTCACGCTGGATGATCCGGCGCGGCTGGTGATGGATTTTCGCGAAGTGGATTGGAACGGCGCGCAGTCGGGAGCCTTGATCACCGGTGCGCGTGCACTCGGCCTGCGGCTGGGGCAGATCCGGCCCGGCTGGTCGCGTATGGTGGTCGATCTCGCGGGGCCGCATATGCTGGAAGAGGCCGGGCTGCGGATCGACCGGCAAAGCGGCGCGGCGCGGCTGCAGGTTCGACTGGGACGCGAGGACGCAGAGGGGTTTGCTGCCAGCGCGGGCACGCCGGATGTGCCCGGTTGGGATCTGCCTGCCGCCGTATCGGCACCGGTGGCCCCACGCGCGGATGACGGCGTGTTTCGCGTCGTGCTCGACCCCGGACATGGCGGCATTGACCCTGGGGCCGAGGTCGATGGCACGCAGGAGAAAGACCTGATGCTGATTTTCGCGCGCGAGTTGCGCGAAGTGCTCTTGCGCACCGGTGGCTTTGACGTGGTACTAACCCGTGACGCCGACGAATTCGTCAGCTTGGAGCGACGCGTGGCGCTGGCACATCGGGCGGGGGCGGACGTGTTTTTGTCCTTGCACGCCGATGCGCTCAGCGGTGCGCGGGCGCGGGGGGCCTCTGTCTACACGTTGTCAGACAGTGCCTCGGATGCCGCGAGCGCGGCGCTGGCCGAACGCCACAACCGGGCCGATATTCTGGCCGGGGTCGATCTGAGCGGCAAGGATGACGTGGTGGCCGATGTCCTCATGGATCTGGCGCGAATGGAGACGCAGCCGCGCTCGGAACATCTGGCGCGGGTCTTTCTGGAGGGGTTTCGCGCCGCCGGTCTGCCGCTCTTGTCGCGGCCAAAGCGGCATGCCGGGTTTTCGGTGCTCAAGGCGCCCGATATCCCGTCGGTCCTGATAGAACTGGGGTTTCTGTCGAACCCGCGCGACCTGAAGAACCTGCGTGATGCGGAGTGGCGGGCGCAGGTGGCGCAGGCGGTGAGCGACGCGCTCGGGCTGTGGCATGATGCCGATGCGGCGCGCGCCGGGCTGGTGCGGCAATGAGCGGGCCTGCGCCAATCCTTTTGACCCGTGCCCCCGGCATGCCTATATGGGGCGCATCCATCCAGCGGGGGCGCGCGTGTTCCGACCGATTCTGAGCCTTTTCGGCACTGTCTTTAGCCTGATCACCCTTGTCGTGGTGATTGTCGGGCTGAGCATCGGTGCGGTCCTGCATATTTATGGCAAGGACCTGCCAAGCCATGAGAGCCTTGCCAATTACACGCCCCCCACGATCAGCAGGATCTATTCCAGCGAAGGGCGCATCATCGACGAGTTCGCCCGCGAGCGGCGGCTGTTCACGCCCGCCGAGGATATTCCCGATCTGGTGAAGCAGGCTTTCATCAGCGCCGAGGACAAGAATTTCTACAGCCATGGCGGCTATGACGCCTTGGGCATCGCGTCCGCCATTGTCGATGCGGTGAAGTCACGCGGGCGCAATGTGCGTGGTGCGTCGACCATCACGCAGCAGGTGATGAAGAACTTTCTGTTGTCGGGCGATCGGCAGTTGGAGCGCAAGATCAAGGAGATCATTCTCGCCACGCGGATCGAGGAGACGCTGAGCAAGGAAAAGATCCTTGAGCTTTATCTCAACGAGATTTTTCTTGGCCAAAACAGCTATGGCGTCACCGCAGCTGCCCAGACCTATTTCAACAAGACGCTGCGCGAGTTGGCCCCGCATGAGGCCGCCACGATAGCGGCCATGCCCAAGGCCCCGAGCGATTATCACCCGGTGCGCGAGAAAGAACGCCTGCTCGACCGGCGCAATTTCGTGCTTCGGGAGATGTGGGAAAACGGCTATCTGACCGAGGCGGAGTATCGCGCGGAGCGCGAGGCACCGCTGCGCTCGGTCCAGAATGGTGATTTCCCACCGTTCAGCGCCGATCTGCCACCGCGCGATTACTTCACCGACGAAATCCGTCGTCAGCTGAGCGAGGATTTCGGCGAAGGCGAGTTTTTCTCGGGCGGGCTGTCGGTGCGGGCCACGCTCGACCCTGAGATGCAGGCGAACGCGGCGCGCGCGCTGCGTCGTCAGTTGGAGCAGTATGACCGGGGCCGGGGCAGGTGGCGCGGCACCGGGATGACGATCCCGCCCGATGCGCTGGATTCGGAGGAGACATGGCGCGCCGCGTTGAACGATTTGCGTGTGCCGCGCGATATCGACCTCAATGGCCAATGGTATCCGGCGGTGGTGCTGGAAACCGGCGATCAGGCGATGCGCATCGGCATCGAGGGCGTCGAGGGCGTGCAGGAGGTGCCGCGCAGCGATATCGCCTGGCTTCCCGGGGACTTTCACGAAACCTTTGATGCAGGTGACGTGGTGCATGTGCGCCGCATGATCGAGGACGATAGCGGCGACTTAATCCGCTGGACGTTGCGGCAGGTGCCCGAGGCGCAGGGCGGCTTTATGGCGATGGACGTCAATACGGGCCGGGTGCTGGCGATGCAGGGCGGGTTTTCCTATCAGCATTCGGTATTCAACCGCGCGACGCAGGCGATGCGGCAGCCCGGCTCCAGTTTCAAGCCATTTGTTTATGCCGCTGCCCTCGACAGTGGCTATTCCCCGGCCACCATCGTGATCGACGCGCCGATCGAGATCGATACGCCGCAGGGGCTTTGGCGGCCGCGCAATTCGTCGAACAAGTATTACGGTCCGACGCCGTTGCGCACCGGCATCGAGCAGTCGCGGAACCTGATGACCATCCGCCTCGCACAAGAGGTGGGGATGGATGTGGTGGCGAATTACGCTGAACGCTTCGGCGTCTATGACAACATGGGCAAGTTCCTGGCCAACTCGCTCGGCTCCGAGGAGACCACGCTGTTCAACATGGTGGCGGCCTATGCGATGTTCGCCAATGGCGGCGAGCGGGTGCGCCCCAGCCTCGTGGACCGGGTGCAGGATCGCTATGGCCGCACCGTCTATTCGCAGGATCAGCGCCAATGCGTGGATTGCAACGACCCCAACCTGCCCGAGGGGACAGGCCCGCGCATCGTGTCGGATCGCGAGCGGGTTATGAACGCCGTCACCGCCTATCAGCTGACATCGATGATGAAAGGCGTGGTGGATCGCGGCACCGCCTCTGGGGCGATCAACCTGCCGGTGCCCGTGGCAGGCAAGACCGGCACCACCAACGATGCGCGCGATGTGTGGTTCGTGGGCTTTACCAGCAACATCGCAGCCGGGTGTTATATTGGCCATGACCAGCCGCGCGGCTTGGGGAGCGGGGCCTATGGCGCGTCGCTGTGCGGGCCGGTGTTTCAGGAGTTCATGAAAGAGGCGGTCGCGAAATACGGTGGTGGTCCGTTCGATGTGCCGCCCGGGGGGCACTTCATCAAGATCGACCGGTTTTCAGGTGCGCGCCTGCCCGACGATGCCTCGGGGCCGAATGTGGTGGCCGAGTATTTCCGTGACGGTGAGGAGCCGATCTTTGGCGTGATGTTCGATGGCGGGTTCGCCATGGGCAACGATCTGGATCTGTATAGCGCAGGTACGCGCGAACAGGTGCGCGACGTGACCACCTCGACCGGGGAAAAGGCGCAAGTGGGCGGCAAGGCAACCTTTGGCTCGATGAGTTCGGGTGGGTTGTACTAGGGATGGTCGGCGGGCCGGTGGCGGGTTTGGTATAACGCTGCCGTTGCCGTGAGCCGCGTACCGCGCGGGTGCGGAAATCCTGGGTCCATGCCGGACCATGACAGCCTCTCTTCTGCCTGCCCCTGCTACGACGCGCTGCCCTTGCCCGGCCCGCCGCGCTGCGGTATCACCCGCATCTGAGCAGGCAAGGACAGATCAGACAATGCGCGCCGAAGCACAAACCCTCGTTTCCGAGATCGAAAAATCGCTGGAGCTGTTGCGTCAGCGACTGGGATGGGAGACCGCCCGGCACCGGCTGGAGGAATTCAATGCGCGGGTCGAGGACCCGACGCTGTGGGATGATCCGGCACAGGCGCAAAAGCTGATGCGCGAGCGGCAGGCGCTGGTCGACGCGCTGGAGACGCATGACAACATCAAGCAGGAGATGGAGGATCAGCTGGGCCTGATCGAGCTAGGCGAGATGGAGGGTGACGAAGAGGTCATCACAGAGGCAGAGGCCGCACTGCGTTCACTGGCCAAAGTCGCCGCCGCCAAGGAACTGGAGGCGCTGCTCGATGGCGAGGCGGATGCCAATGACACGTTCCTCGAGATCAATGCGGGCGCGGGCGGCACCGAGAGCTGTGACTGGGCGTCGATGCTCGCGCGAATGTATGTCCGTTGGGCCGAAAAACGCGGCTACACCGTCGAGTTGCAATCGGAGTCGTCGGGGGAAGAGGCGGGGATCAAATCCGCCGCCTACAAGATCAGCGGCCACAATGCCTATGGCTGGCTGAAATCGGAATCGGGCGTGCATCGGCTGGTGCGGATTTCGCCGTTTGATTCGGCGGCCAAGCGGCACACGTCGTTCTCGTCGGTCTGGGTCTATCCCGTGGTGGACGACAATATCGAAGTCGAGGTGAACCCCGCCGATATTCGCATCGACACCTATCGCTCGTCGGGTGCGGGCGGGCAGCACGTGAACACCACCGACTCGGCTGTGCGGATCACACATATCCCGACCGGAATCGTGGTGACATCTTCGCAGAAATCGCAGCACCAGAACCGCGATATCGCCATGAAGGCGCTGAAATCACGGCTTTACCAGCAAGAGCTTGACCGGCGCAACGCGGCGATCAACGAGGCGCATGACAATAAGGGCGACGCAGGTTGGGGCAACCAGATCCGCTCTTACGTGCTGCAGCCCTACCAGATGGTCAAGGATCTGCGCACTGGGGTCGAGACCTCCGACACGAAGGGCGTGCTCGATGGCGATCTCGACCCGTTCATGGCCGCGACGCTGGCGCAGAACGTTAGCGGCAAAAGCCGCGCCGAGGCGCAGGGGGATGATTGACCGCTTTTCGTGCCGCCCCTAGGATGGGCGCGCGAAATTTATCATGATTTCGGGGGCGCGCCCGTATTGGTGCTTCCAACTGCCGCTTTGAACGACTAGATAAACCAATGATATTCCCGGGGGCGATCCATGGACCCCCGAGATAGGGAGAGACAGACATGCTGAACAATATCGGCCTTCCCGGCCTTCTTCTCATCGCCGTGGTGGTGCTGGTGCTTTTCGGTCGCGGCAAGATTTCCTCGCTGATGGGCGAAGTGGGCAAGGGTATCACCTCGTTCAAGAAAGGTGTCGCTGACGGCACCAAGGAACTCGATGACGAGTCCAAGGACGAGGATGAAACCGCCCGCGACGTGACCCCCACCGACGAAAAAGACAAGGTCTGAACCTTAAATGCTGGACTTGGGCTGGACCGAGCTTTTGCTCATCGGCATCGTGGCACTGATCGTCGTGGGCCCCAAGGACCTGCCCGGGATGTTTCAGGCCGTGGGCAAATTCGTGGGCAAGGCCAAGGGCATGGCACGCGAATTCAGCCGCGCGATGAATGACGCCGCCGATCAATCCGGCGTGAACGACATTCAGAAGAGCTTCAAGGCTGCGTCCAACCCGATGAAAACGGCAATGGACGAGGTCAAGAAGACCACCGAGAATGCGACCCGCGACCTGACCACGGTCGACACGCCCGCGCTCAGCCCCGAGCGGCGGGCGCAGGCTGACAAGATCCGTGAGAAATCCGCCGAAATGGCCACAGCGCGTCATGCTGCCGAGGCCGAGGCAAAGGCTGCCGCCGAGGCGCAGGCCACGGAACCGACCGACAGCAAGCCCGCCAAGCCAAAGCCAAAGCCCAAAACCAAGGCTAAAGCCAAGACCAGCAAGACCGCCGCGGCGAAGGCCGAGGACAAGGCATGAGCACCCCCGAAGAGATCGAAGACAGCAGCGCACCGCTGATCGAGCACCTGGCGGAGTTGCGCAACCGTCTGATCCATTCTGTCGTCGCCTTCATCATCGGCATGGTGATCTGTTTCACCGTCGCCACCCCGATCTTCAACTTTCTTACTGCGCCACTCTGCCAGGTTCTGGCCGAGCGCGGGCAGGATTGCGACCTGATCTTCATCTCGCCGCAAGAGGGGTTCTTCGTCGCGATCAAGGTCTCGCTTCTGGGCGGGTTCATCCTCGCCTTTCCTTATATCGCAAACCAAATGTGGCGGTTCGTGGCTCCGGGGCTCTATAAATCCGAGAAAGGCGCGTTCCTGCCGTTTCTCGTGGCCTCGCCGTTCATGTTCTTCCTCGGCGCGTCCTTTGCATTCTACGTGGTCACGCCGCTGGCCTACGACTTCTTCCTCGGCTTCCAGCAATTCGGCGGGCAGGGCGAGGCTGTCGAGGGCGGTCAGAATGCGGCCCCTCTGTCGGTGGTGTTCCAGGGCTCCGCGCAGGAGTACCTCAACCTCACGATCAAGTTCATCGTGGCCTTTGGGCTGTGCTTCCAGCTTCCTGTTCTGCTCACGCTGATGGGCAAGGCGGGTCTGGTGAGCGCGCCGGGCCTGCGCTCGGTGCGTAAATACGCGGTGGTGGGTATTCTGTTGCTGGCTGCGCTGGTGACGCCGCCTGATGTCATTACGCAGATCATTCTCTTTATCGTGGTTTATGGTCTCTATGAGGTGTCGATCCAGCTGGTGCAGCGGGTTGAACGCAAGCGTGAAGCGGAACTGCGCGAACAGGGTCTTTGGTTTGATGAAGACGAGGAGATCATCCCCGACGAGGACGAGATGCAGGCCGAGTTCGATCCCGAGGCCGACAAGGGCAAGGACTGAGGCAAGCACTAAATGACCACCGATCCGCTGGACCGTATTGCCGCCGCATTGGAACGGATGGCCCCCGCGCCGCTAAGCGCGCCGCAGTTCGACGCCGCTGACGCCTTTGTCTGGCATGTGTCACCCGACCGACTGGAGCCGGTCGAGACGGTCAACCGGGTGGATATGCAATTGCTGGTGGGCATCGACCGGTCACGCGACACGCTCCTGGCCAACACCCAGCAATTCGCACGGGGCCTGCCTGCCAACAACGCGCTACTCTGGGGCGCGCGCGGCATGGGCAAGTCGAGCCTTGTCAAGGCCGTGCATGCGTCTGTGCGCGCCGAGGGGCTGCCGCTCAAAATCGTGGAGTTGCAGCGCGAAGACCTGCCGTCGGTGGGGCGTCTGCTGAACCTCTTGCGCGGGTCTGAAGCGCGGTTCCTGCTCTTTTGTGACGATCTGAGCTTTGGCCATGACGATCAGCATTACAAATCATTGAAGGCGGTGCTGGATGGCGGGATCGAAGGGCGGCCTGAGAACGTGGTGTTCTACGCCACCTCGAACCGCCGCCACCTGATGCCCCGCGACATGATCGAGAACGAGCGCTCGACCTCGATCAACCCCTCCGAGGCGGTGGAGGAAAAGGTGTCTCTGTCGGACCGGTTCGGGCTGTGGCTGGGGTTCCATCCCTGTGATCAGGACGAATACCTGTCGATGATCCGCGGCTATTGCGACGCCTATGGGGTCGAGATCGACGACGCCACCCTGCGCGCCGAAGCGATCGAGTGGCAAGCCACGCGTGGCGCGCGATCGGGCCGGGTGGCGTGGCAATACTTCACCGACCTTGCGGGCCGTCGGGGCGTGAGGGTTTGAGGCAACTGCGACGCTGCCCTTGAAACCGAGCACATCCTTCAGACAGCACTGAGATACGCCGTAACGAAAAACCCCGCCTTGCGGCGGGGTTTTGTTTTGCGAAGCGCGGGTCTGGTTCAGGCGCGACGGCGGCGGCTGCGGGAGCCCGCGCGGCCACCGGTGCGGACTTCTTCGCCCGGCTTCGGCGGGGCCTTGTTGAACTTGATCCAATTGCCGCCGTGCGGATCGTTGTTGGTCAGGAAGTTGGCGGCCATGATCGCCTCCATCTCCTTGCCCGCGCGCGGCTTCATCGAGCCGAGGCCGAACAGCTGGCAGAAGGTCTCGTCGTCCATGTCCTCGGGCAGGATCAGACCGGCGGCGGCGATCTCGGCCTTTTTTGCCTCCATCTCGGCCTGTTTCACCGGCAGCGCGATCGGGTTCATGATGGCGCTGGTCATGCCCGCGCCCATGGCCATGGGCAGGAAGGCGTTGTTGATGCCGTGGCGGTTGGGCAGGCCGAAGGAGATGTTCGAAGCCCCACAAGTGGTGTTGACGCCCAGTTCCTCGCGCAGGCGGCGGACGAGGGTGAAGACCTGCTGACCGGCCGTTCCCATCGCGCCGATCGGCATGACCAGCGGATCGACCACGATGTCATGCGCGGGGATGCCGAAATCGGCGGCGCGCTCGACGATCTTCTTCGCGACGGCAAAGCGGACGTCGGGGTCTTCGGAGATGCCGGTGTCGTCATTTGAGATGGCGACGACCGGCACGTTGTATTTCTTGACCAGTGGCAACACGTATTCGAGACGGTCCTCTTCGCCGGTCACCGAGTTGAGCAGCGGACGGCCATGGGCGGCCTGAAGCCCGGCCTCGAGGGCCGCAGGAACCGATGAGTCGATGCACAGCGGCAGGTCGACAAGACCCTGCACCAGCTCGACAATGGCGGTCATCAGCGGCGGTTCGGTCTCGTTCGGGTTAGGGTTGGAGTTATAGACCACGCCCGCGTTGATATCGAGTACTGTGGCCCCGGCGGCGGCCTGCGCGATGGCGTCGGATTCCACGGTGGAATAATCGCCCGCCTCCAGCTCGGCGGCGAGTTTCTTGCGGCCGGTCGGGTTGATGCGTTCGCCAATGACACAGAACGGCTCGTCAAAGCCGATCACGGCGGTCTTGGTTTTGCTCTCGACGATGGTGCGGGTCATGGTCTGTTGTTATCCTTGTTTGCTGGCGGGCGTGGCTGCGGCCCCGCCGTTTTCGATGGCCCATTCTGCATTGGCCTTGATCCCGCCGAGCGGGAAGAAATGCACATGCTCGATGTTGAAGTCCGGGTTGGCGGCCTTGTGGGCCGCGAGTTCGGTGAGCACCTCGGTTGGCTCGTAGGGCATGAGCAGCTTGGAGACATCCATAGCGCGTTTCTGCAGAACCTTCAAAGAGGGGCCGACACCGCAGGCGATGGCGAACTTGATCAGGGTCTGGAGTTTCGCCGGTCCGGCGATGCCGATATGGATGGGCAGCGTGATCCCCGCCTCGCGCAGCGCGTCGGCCCATTTGATGATCGGCTTGGCGTCAAACGCGAATTGCGTGGCGAGCGCCATCTGCGCGTCGGTGGTTTCGGAAAACTTCTGCTTCCAGCGCAACGCATCGTCGACGTTTCGGCGGCTGCCGTCGGGGTCGATGTCGCGGTTCCCCTCGGGGTGGCCTGCGACATGCAGGCGTTTAAAGCCCGCGCGATCGAACTCGCCGGTTTCCAGCAGTTGCGTGGAGGCGTGGAAATCGCCGTGCGGTTTCTCGACGCCACCGGCGAGCAGAAGCGCCTGATCGACGCCAGCCTCGCCCTGATAGCGCGCGATCCAGTCGGCCAGCGTGGCGCGGTCCTTGATGATGCGCGCAGGGAAGTGCGGCATCACCGGATAGCCTTCGCGCGACAGGCGCTTGGCGGTGGCGACCATCTCGTCGATCGGCGTGCCTTCGATGTGGGCGATGTAGACGCGGGTGCCTTCGGGCAGGAGGTCGCGGAAATTCTCGACCTTCTCGGCGGTGCGCGGCATCACCTCGATGGAATAGCCCTGAAGGAACGCCTCCAACTGGGCATTGGCCGGGGTGACTTTCTCACGCTTCTTGAAGTTCAAAAGTGCCATTGCGGCCTCCCATATCGAACCGGGGCGCATTCACGCCCAGCCATTGTTGGCGATCAGGGTCTTGATGCGATCCTGATCATACTCTGCGTCGAGCCGCGCCGCCTCGGATTTGGCGACGGCGTCGGGCTCGCCTTCTACGGGATAGGGATCAGCCTTGCGCCATTCAGCAAGGTAGTCGTCGGTGCCTGCGGCACCCGTCTTCATCGCGGCCCGGTCGATGGCCTGCTCAAAGCGTTCGGGCAATTGCACCTTGCTGCCGCGACGCCCCTTGCCGACGATGACCTGCGCGGGGATGTCCCGCCAATAAACGATGGTGACGTCAACCATGCTGATTCCTTTCTCCTCAAGGCCTCTACCTAATGCAGGGCAGGCACGTGTCAGTGCATGATTTCGACAGAACGGAAGCGTCATGCGACGTCGCGAGAATAGCCGGGGCGCAATCGGGAGGCCATGGGCGCGATTGGGAAAATGATTCATGATCTTCATCGGATCATTGCAACGCTTGCGCGGGCGGCGGGATGAGATTACCTTGAAGGCAACTTGAAATGGAGGGCGTGTTGTCATGGCGCCCAAGCGTCCCGAAAGTGCGGGCGCGATCCCGAAACCGGTTGAGAGCCCCGCACTGAGCCTGCCGGATCAGCCGTCGCTATATGCGGCACTGGATCTGGGAACAAACAGTTGTCGCATGCTGATTGCCCGTCCCGAGGGCACGCAGTTCAAAGTCGTGGACAGTTTCTCGAAATCGGTGCAACTGGGAGCCGGGCTGGAACGCTCGGGCAAGTTGTCGCGCGCGTCGATCTACCGGACCATTCAGGCGCTGCGGGTGTGTCGGCAAAAGCTCAAGCGGCACCGGGTGACGCAGATGCGGCTGGTGGCGACCGAGGCGTGCAGGCGCGCCAGCAACGGCGCGGATTTCATGGCCCGGGTCGAGCGTGAGACGGGTCTGCGACTCGATATCATCAAGCCCGAGGAAGAGGCGCGGCTGGCGGTTGTGTCCTGCGCGCCGCTGGTCAGCGCCGGGACCGAGCAGCTCTTGGTGGTGGATATCGGCGGCGGGTCAACAGAACTTGTGTGGATAGACCTGCGCGACGTGCCGCAGCCAGAGCGTCGCCGCGCGATCATGCGTATGCATCTGGGGTTTCAATGCCCGGACGGGCGGCCCGGCGCGCGGGTGGTCGACTGGATCAGCGTCCCGTTGGGTGTGGCGACGCTGCGCGATCAGTTCCGCGATGTCGAGGATGACAGCGCGCGCTTTGCGTTGATGAGCTGGTTCTTTGAAGAGAACCTTGCCGAGTTCGCCCCCTACAAGGACGAGCAGACGCGCGAGGGCTTTCAGATCGTCGGCACGAGCGGCACGGTCACCACCGTGGCGGCGAGCCACCTGGGGTTGAAGCGATATGACCGTAACAAGGTGGATGGGCTGACCATGACCAGCGACGAGATCGACAAGGTGATCCGTAATTACCTCGCGCTTGGTCCGGCGGGGCGGCGGCGTGACCCGCGGATCGGGCAGGATCGGCAGGCGCTGATCATGTCGGGGGCGGCGATCCTGCAGGCGCTGCTCCGGTGCTGGCCCACGGACCGGCTGAGCGTGGCGGATCGCGGGTTGCGCGAGGGGATGCTCTACGCGCAGATGGCGGCGGATGGTGTATTGATGGACGGGGACGATTGATGGCAAAGGGGCCGGACGGCAAGAACACTTCGGGGCGTGGACAGCGCGACCTGACGGTCAAGGTTAAGACGGCGCGGGGGCGGCGGGCGTCTTCGACCCGCTGGCTGCAACGGCAGCTCAATGACCCTTATGTCAAGCGCGCGCAGCTGGAAGGCTATCGTGGGCGCGCGGCGTTCAAGATCATGGAACTCGATGACAAGTTCCGCTTTCTCGTGCCGGGCGCGCGGGTGGTCGATCTGGGCTGTGCACCAGGCGGTTGGTGTCAGGTAGCGGTGCCGCGCGTCAATGCGCTTGGCGAGAAGGCGGGCAAGGCACAGGGGCGCATTCTGGGTGTCGATCTGCAAGAGGTGGAGCCGATTGCGGGCGTTGAGTTGCACCAGCTTGATTTCATGGACGACGGCGCGGACGACAAGGTCAAGGACTGGCTTGGCGGCAAGGCGGATGTGGTGATGTCGGACATGGCGGCGTCCTCATCCGGGCACAAGCAAACCGACCATCTGCGCATCATCGCGCTCTGTGAGGCGGCGGCCTATCTGGCCTTCGACGTGCTGGAAGAGGGCGGCACCTTCGTTTCCAAGGTGCTGGCCGGCGGCGCAGAGGGAGAGCTTCAGAAGCTGTTGAAGCAGCGCTTTGCCAAGGTGGCGAATGTCAAGCCGCCCGCCTCGCGCGCGGACAGTTCCGAGAAGTTCGTGGTGGCAACCGGGTTCAAGGGGTAGGACGATGGAGACGCGGCTGCGCGCGGGGGAGGTGGTGACGGAAACGCCCGAGGCGCACGATGCCGGACTGCTGTTCATCGGGCGCATCTGCACCCCCTGGACGCGGCGTGAGGACTGCCCGCGACAGGGGCGGCTCGATGGCCCTGATTGCCGCATCGAAGTTTTCGAGCCGTGGCAGGCGGCATTGGAAGGGATCGGGGCCTATGCGCATCTGGAACTCCTTTATTGGCTCGATCGCTCACGCCGCGATTTGGTGCGGCAGAACCCCAAGGGCGATGGCACGCGCTATTTCGGCACCTTCGCGCTGCGCTCGCCGCAGCGGCCCAACCCCATCGGCACCTCGCAGGTACGGCTGGTGGCTGTGGAGCCGGGGGCGCTGGTGGTGCGGGGGCTCGATTGTCTGGACGGCACACCGCTGATCGACATCAAGCCTGACCGTTGCGAATTTACGCCCAAGGCCCCGATGAAACCGGCGGATGGATGAGAAATGGCCCCCATGCGATTGTTATTATGCCTTTTGTTGATGATTGCGGCACCGGTCGCGGCGCGCGAGGTGACCGATAGCGCGGGCCGCGTGGTCGAGGTGCCGGAGCAGGTCGAGCGGGTCTTTGCCGCCGGCCCGCCCGCCGCGATCCTGCTTTACATCCTCAAGCCCGAGGCGATGACCGGTTGGCCGCGCGCACCGCATGAGTATGAGCGGCCCTATCTGGCAGAGCCCTGGCGTGATCTGCCCGAGACCGGGCGACTGACCGGCCGGGGCGGCGAGGCCAATCTTGAGCGGGTTTTGCAGATCGCGCCCGATCTGATCTTCGATTTTGGTTCGGTGCGCGACACTTATGTCGATCTGGCCGACCGAACGCAGGCGCAGACCGGCATTCCTTACGTGCTGATCGACGGACGGTTCGAGAATACGCCCGCCGCGCTGCGGCTCATGGGTGATATCCTCGGCGTGCCGGAGCGGGCGGAGCAGCTGGCAAGCCATGTCGAGCAGGTCTTTGCCCGGATCGACGCGATCCTTGACGATGTGCCCGAGGCGGAGCGCCCGCGCGTCTACCTCGCGCGGGGGCCCGAGGGACTCGAGACCGGCATGAAAGGCTCGATCAACACCGAGATCATCGAGCGCGCGGGCGGGCGCAACGTGGCCGATGACGGGGGCGCGACCCGCGGGCTTGTGCGCGCCTCGATGGAGCAGGTGATCGTCGCAAACCCCGAGATCATAGTGACATGGGATCGCAATTTCTTTGCCTCGGTCTTCGACGATCCGCTCTGGCAGGGGATCGAAGCGGTGCAGGAGGGGCGCGTGCATCTTGCGCCCACGGCACCCTTCGGCTGGATCGACCGGCCGCCTTCGCTCAATCGGATCATGGGGCTGATCTGGATGGCGGGACTGCTTTACCCGGATCGCTGGCAGGGCGATCTGCGCGCCGAGACGCGGGGTTTCTACGAGCTTTACTATCACGTGCGCCTCGACGATCCGGCGCTGGAGAGGCTGCTGGAATGGGCCGAGGGACGACCGCCCGAGTGAGCGCGCCGTCGCTGGCGTGGAGCCTGACCACGGGGTTGGTGGTCGGGCTTGTTGTCCTGTGCTTCGCAGCACTCATGATCGGCCCCTATGGCCTGACACCTGGAGAGGTTCTGGCGGCGCTGATCGGGCGAGGCGAGGCGCAGGCGCAAATCGTGGTGTGGAACATCCGCCTGCCGCGGATCGGTGCGGCGCTCTTGGTGGGGGCGGCTCTGGCGGCGGCGGGGGCGAGTTATCAGGCACTCTTTCGTAATCCCCTCGTGTCGCCGGATATCCTTGGGGTCTCCGCCGGGGCGGGGCTGGGCGCGGTGGCGGGCATCTTCCTGTCGCTGCCGGTGGCGGCCATTCAGGGCGCGGCCTTTGCGGGCGGCATGGCGGCGGTGGGGTTCGTCACGCTGGTCGCAGGGCTGGTGCGCAACACCGACCGCACGCTGACGCTGGTGCTGGTGGGGGTGGTGATCGGGGCACTGGCCGGGGCGGCGACCTCACTCTTGAAGGTGCTGGCCGATCCTTATGACCAATTGCCCGCGATCACCTTCTGGCTTCTGGGGTCGCTCGCCTCGGTCACCTCGGCCGATATCCTGCCTGCGCTGCCCGCCGTGGCCCTCGGCCTCGTGCCGCTGGTGCTGTTGCGGTGGCGGATCAACGTGCTGTCATTGGGCGATGAAGAGGCGCGCGCGCTTGGCGTCGAGGCGGGGCGCACGCGGTTTCTGGTGATTGCGGCGGCCACGCTGATCACCGCGAGTGTGACGGCGCTGGCAGGCGTCGTGGGCTGGGTCGGCCTCGTCATCCCGCATATCGCGCGGATGCTGGTGGGGCCGGGCTTTGGCCGGTTGTTGCCGACCTCGGTACTGATCGGGGCGGGCTATCTGCTGGTGGTGGATACGGCGGCGCGCAGCATTGCGGCGATCGAGGTGCCTTTGGGGATCCTTACGGCGGTGATCGGCGCGCCGTTCTTCGTCTGGCTTTTGGCGCGCGGACGGCGCGGCTGGTCATGAGGCTGGAGGCGCGCGATCTGAGCATCGGCTACGGGCGCGAGGTGGTGGGCAGCAGTCTGACCCTATCGGTCGCGCCGGGCCGGGTAGTGTGCCTGCTTGGGCCGAATGGCTGTGGCAAGACCACGCTTTTCCGCACGCTTCTGGGGCTGTTGCCGCCGCTTGGCGGAGAGGTGCTGCTGGGGGGCGACCCTATCGCGCGGCTCAAGCGAGCCGAGATCGCGCGGCGCATCGCCTATGTACCGCAGGCCCATGCGCCGCCCTTTCCATTCGAGACGCTGGAAGTGGTAATGATGGGGCGCACCGCGCGGCTTGGGGCCTTCGCGCAACCGGGGGCGGCGGACAGGACCGCGGCGCAGGCGGCACTCGACCGTCTGGGGATCGGCGATCTGGCGGCGCGCGATTACTCGCGCCTGTCGGGCGGGCAGCGGCAGTTGGTGCTGATCGCGCGGGCCTTGGCGCAGGCCGCCCCGCTGATCGTGATGGACGAGCCGACCGCGAGCCTCGATTTCGGCAATCAGGCGCAGGTGCTGGCGCAGATCGCGGGGCTGGCGCAAGGGGCCGGGCAGGGCGTGATCCTGTCGACCCATGACCCCGATCAGGCCTTCGCGCTCGGGGCCGACGTGGTGCTGATGAGCGATGGCAGGATCATCGGCAACGGCGCGGCCGAGACGGTGCTGAGCGGTGCGGCGCTGAGCCGGGTCTATGGCCTGCCGGTCGCGGTGGAGATGACGGAGAGCGGGCGGCGCGTCTGTCTGCCCGCGCGGCGCGGCTGACCGGCGCGGCTTTTGCGTGTTTTCAAGGGGCCGCGAAGTTGCTAAGCCCGCGCAGGACAGGCGCATGAGGCGAAAATGACCACGATCAAGCTGCACAACACCCGCACCCGCAAGAAGGAGGAGTTCGCGCCTCTCGATCCCGAGAATGTGCGGATGTATGTCTGTGGGCCGACGGTCTATGACCGGGCGCATCTGGGCAATGCGCGGCCGGTGGTGGTGTTCGACGTGCTCTACCGGCTGTTGCGGCATGTCTACGGTCCGGATCACGTGACCTACGTGCGCAACTTCACTGACGTGGATGACAAGATCAACGCGCGCGCGGCGGAGAGCGGGCGCGCGATTGGCGAGATCACGGCGGAGACGACGCAGTGGTTTCTCGACGACATGGCGGAACTGGGCGCGCTGGAGCCCGACCACATGCCGCGCGCCACGCAATATATCCCGCAGATGGTGGCGATGATCGAGGATTTGATCGCCAAGGGCCACGCCTATGAGGCAGAGGGTCATGTGCTCTTTGCCGTGGATAGTTGGCGTGAGGGCTATGGCAAGCTGTCGGGGCGCACGGTCGATGACATGATCGCGGGCAGCCGCGTCGAGGTCGCGCCCTACAAACGCAACCCGATGGATTTCGTGTTGTGGAAGCCGTCGGATGAGGGGCAGCCGGGGTGGGAGAGCCCGTGGGGGCGGGGCCGGCCCGGCTGGCATATCGAATGTTCGGCAATGGCCTATGAACTGTTGGGCGAGAGTTTCGACATTCACGGCGGCGGAAACGACCTGATGTTCCCCCACCACGAGAACGAGATCGCCCAAAGCTGCTGCGCCCATCCGGAGGGGCAGTTCGCGCGCTACTGGCTGCATAACGAGATGTTGCAGGTCGAGGGAAAGAAGATGTCCAAGAGCCTGGGCAATTTCTTTACCGTGCGGGATTTGCTGGAAACAGGCATGCCCGGCAACAAAGGCGTTCCAGGCCCTGTGATCAGATATGTTTTTCTTTTGACGAACTATCGCAAACCCATGGATTGGCGTCAGGCGTCTGCTGTTTTAGCAAAGAGACGATTGGATATCTGGGCGTCAGAAGTAGCGCATCAGGATCATCTTCGATCAGAGCTTAACAGCGATGTTGAAGCCTTCATTCGATCTTATGTTGATCAGAACATCGTCGATGCTTTGTGTGACGACCTCAATACGTCTTTGGCAATTACTCATTTGATTTCTTTGGCGAAGTCATTGGAGGGTTCTTCGCGAGCGAAATTGTCGAGTGATCAAGTCGAGCAGGCAAACAAAAGGCTCCTGGCTGGATGCGCTTTGCTTGGGATCAACCTGTTTTCGTATGGCGATTTCGAAGACGGTGTCATGCTTCATCCAACTCTTTCGGATGAGGTTATACGGGAACGAATTGTCTCTCTTGTCTGGGAGCGGCAGGATGCCAAGAAGTCAAAGGATTTTGGACGTGCAGATGAAATTCGTGACGCGTTGACAAAAGCTGGAGTGGTGGTGGTTGATACCCCGCAAGGCCCCGAGTGGGATGTTGGTCCCGATTTCGACCCCGCCAAACTGGAGGCGTTGAAGTGATGGGCCGTTCCGCACACCGCCTGTCTGCCGCGCAAGGCCCGACCGCGGGGGGGCGCTGCTCGGGTTGTGGCGCGCGCTTTATGGTGAAGTCTACTTCGACGAGTGTTCGGGTTGCGACGCTGCAGAAGCGCCCGCCCGGGGGGCGGTCGGGCGCTGCGCGGCGGCGCGCCGAGGCGCGCCTTGATTCCGCGCGGGGCCATGTGTTGGGCGTCGCGCTAAACATCCATGCAGCATCGCGCTTGTTGCGCGGCGGGGTGAGGGGCCGGCCCCTCACGCTCCCCGGGATATTTGGGGCCAGAAGAAATAAGGGCTTGGCTGATGGGTAAGGAACGCCTCTACCTTTACGACACCACCCTGCGGGATGGGCAGCAGACGCAGGGCGTCAGCTTTTCCACGCCCGAGAAAGTCCAGATCGCGGAGGCGCTGGACCGGCTGGGCGTCGATTATATCGAGGGTGGCTGGCCCGGCGCGAACCCCACGGACAGCGCCTTTTTCGACGCGGTGCCGCAGACGCGGGCGACGCTGACCGCATTCGGCATGACCAAGCGCGCCGGGCGGTCGGCGGAGAACGATGACGTTCTCGCGGCGGTGATGAATGCCGGGACCAAGGCGGTGTGCCTCGTCGGCAAGACCCATGATTTTCACGTCACCGAGGCACTTGGCATCACGCTGGAGGAAAACATCGAGAACATCGCCCGCTCCGTCGCGCATCTGGTAGGGCAGGGGCGCGAGGCGTTGTTCGATGCCGAGCATTTCTTTGACGGCTACTGTGCCAATCCCGAGTACGCGCTGGAATGTCTGCTCGCGGCCTACAAGGCCGGTGCGCGGTGGGTCGTGCTGTGCGACACCAATGGCGGCACCCTGCCCACCGAGATCGGGCGCATCGTGGGCGCGGTGATCGCCGCCGGTATTCCCGGCGACCGTCTGGGCATCCACACCCATGACGACACCGAGAATGCCGTGGCGGGCAGTCTGGCTGCCGTCGATGCGGGCGCGCGGCAGGTGCAAGGCACATTGAACGGGCTGGGCGAGCGCTGCGGCAATGCCAATCTGACCACGCTCATCCCGACGCTGATGCTGAAACCGCCCTATGCGGACGCCTACGAGATCGGGGTGAGCCGCGAGGGGCTAAAGAGCCTGACGGCGGTGAGCCGGCAATTGGACGAAATCCTCAACCGCGTGCCGCTGCGGCAGGCGGCCTATGTCGGGGCCTCGGCCTTTGCCCACAAGGCGGGGCTGCATGCGAGCGCGATCCTAAAAGATCCCTCGACCTACGAGCATATCGACCCCGAGACCGTGGGCAATGCGCGCATCATCCCGATGTCCAATCAGGCTGGACAGTCGAATCTGCGGCGTCGTCTGGCCGAGGCGGGGATCGAGGTGGCGCCGGGCGATCCGGCGCTGGCGCGGCTTCTGGAGGTGATCAAGGAGCGCGAGGATCAGGGCTATACCTATGACAGCGCGCAGGCGAGTTTCGAAATCCTCGCGCGCAAGGAACTGGGGCAGATGCCGCAGTTCTTCGAGGTGAAGCGCTACAAGGTCACGGTGGAGCGGCGTAAGAACAAGTATGACCGCATGGTGAGCCTGTCGGAGGCGGTGGTCGTCGTGAAGGTCGGTGGTGAGAAGAAGCTGTCGGTGTCGGAGTCGATGGATGCCGAGGGCTGTGACCGGGGGCCGGTCAACGCGTTGGCGCGGGCACTGGCCAAGGATCTCGGGCCCTATCAGGACCAGATCGCCGATATGCACCTGGTGGATTTCAAGGTGCGCATCACCCAAGGCGGCACCGAGGCGGTGACGCGGGTGATCATCGACAGTCAGGACAGCGCCGGGCGGCGTTGGTCGACGGTGGGCGTGAGCCCCAATATCGTCGATGCCAGCTTTGAGGCGCTGCTCGATGCTATCAACTGGAAGCTTGTGCATGAGGGGGCGGTTTGAGCGCTGCGTTTGACGCTGATGTGACCGCCTGTGCCGATCTGCTGCGCCGCGCCGATCCGGCGCGGTTTCAGGCGGCGATGGCGGCGCCGGTGGCGGCGCGTGGGGTGCTGTTTCCGGTCTATGCCTTCAATGTCGAGGTGGCGCGCGCGCCCTGGGTCACGTCCGAGCCGATGATCGCCGAAATGCGCCTGCAATGGTGGGTGGATGCGCTGGAGGAGATCCGCGCGGGCGGCGCGGTGCGGCGGCACGAGGTGGTGACGCCGTTGGCGCGGGTGCTGGATGCGACAGGTGCCGGGTTGCTGAGTGATCTGATCGAGGCGCGGCGGTGGGATCTCGAGCGCGCGCCGTTCGAGGATGAGGACGATTTCACGCGCTATATCGAGGCGACATCGGGCAACCTGATCCGCGCGGCGGCGCGGGCGCTTGGCCCCGCCGAGGAGGACGTGCTGCGCGATGCGGGCTTTGCCCTTGGCCTTGCCAACTGGTTTCGCGCGATCCCGGCACTGGAGGCGGCGGGACGCAAACCTTTGCCGGACGGTCGGCCCGAGGCGGTGCGCATGCTGGCGCGTGAGGGGCTGCGGCGGCTTGCAAAGGCGCGGACGGCGCGCGCGGACGTGTCATCCGCAGCGGCCCCGGCGCTTTTTCCATTGTGGGAGACGGGGCCGGTCCTGCGTGCGGCGATGCGTCGCCCGGCATCGGTCGCCGAAGGCGCGCTTGATCCAGCCCCGGCGCGCAGCAGGTTCGGCCTCATGCTGCGGGCGCTGTCGGGGCGCTGGTAGGGCGCTTAGCCGACGAGGCTGCGCACCTGCGCAAGAATGGCCGGAATCGACGGGCTGTCTTTATTGGCGCGACGCACGACCATCAGGCCGATCAGCAATCCCTGTAACACCTTGGCGGTTCCGATTGTGTCGGTTGGCGGGGTGTCGCTTTGCGCGAGGCATTCGGCGAAGAACGCCTCGACCTTGCCCATGCTGGCATCGACCATTGCCGCGACTTCGGGGTCATGTGGGGCGAGTTCCATGGCGGAATTGATCATCAGACAACCGCCCGGCATCTGCGAATTGCCTTCTGCTGCGACATCGAATGCCGCGAGGATCGCATCTGTTGGGTTGCGCTCATGGAGTAGCTGCTCAATAAAACCGGTGCGGTAGGTGTCATCGTAATGCCGCAGCGCGCGCAGGAAGAGGTCGCGCTTGTTGCCGAACCCGGCATAGAGACTGCGCCGGTTGAGGCCGGTGGCCGATACAAGATCGGCCATCGAAGTGCCCTGATAGCCATGCGCCCAGAAGGCGGTCATGGCAGCCTCCAGCACGGTGGCGTCGTCATAAGACTTTTCCCAGGGCATGATCACTCCGAAAGGGCGGGATACGGACGCGTGGTTAAGGCTTATGCCATCCCCGACACCCTGAACAAGGCTGAGTAATGGGCCTTGAACAAGATGCCGGGTACTTCTCGGGCGATCATCCGCTGGAGCAGTCCGACCGGCCCGGGCCTTGGCGTAAGTGATGGCGCGAAAGCTTGGAGCAATTTAGTCGGGTGTGGAATGATTGGTCAAATAACAAAATAGTGGACGTTGTGTGAAGCAACTAGGGCGTGTGGTCCGGCAAAGGCGGTAAACCGGGCGTGCTCGCGTGCTCGGGGTGATCGCGCACATGGCGGGCCTTGATCGCGCTGGAGGTCTCGCGGCTGCCGTCATGGCTCCAGCCCGGCGGCATGATGCAATAGTTGAGACGCTCGCGCCAAGTCAGCCCCGGCTGCGTGGCATCGCTGAAGATGCCGACCCATTCGTGAAGGGCAACGCGGATCGGATTGAACGTCCCGAGATTGCGGACGAGGCCGTAATCGGGTTTTTCCTCGTCGAGTTCCGGCACGAAGGTTCCAAACATCTTGTCCCAGATGATGAACACGCCCGCATAGTTGCAATCAAGATAGCGCGGGTTGCGCCCGTGATGGACGCGGTGGTGCGAGGGTGTGTTCATTACGGCCTCGAACCAGCGGGGCATGCGCCCGATCGCCTCGGTATGAATCCAGAACTGATAGATGAGGTTGAGCCCGCCGACGAACAGCACCATTGCCGGGTGAAACCCCAGCACGATGAGCGGCGCGCGAACCACCATCATGAAGGTGAAGGTGCCGGTCCATGTCTGTCGCAGCGCCGTGGTCAGGTTGTAATGCTGCGAGGAATGGTGATTCACATGCGACGCCCAGACCCAGCGGATGCGGTGCCCGAAACGGTGCACCCAGTAATAGCGCAGGTCGTCGAGCACGAAGCAGAGCGCGATCGTGGCGATTGAGGTGCCCAGATCAATTGGCGTGATCTCCCACAGCAGCATGAAGAAGCCGTAGGCGACAAAGCCCAGCAGGATGCCGGAGGCCACGTTGCCCGCCCCCATGATGAGCGAGGTGAGCGCGTCGCGCGTCTCGTAGCGCCCGCCGCGGCCCTTGATGACGATCCACAGGAGTTCGGCGAGAATGGCGGCGATGAAGAGCGGCACCGCCCAGTTCACCACGTCAGGAAAGGTGATCATGTCGGTCATGCGGTCTCCTTCAGCGTGTCTTGCCACGCGGCGGCCTCATCTGGATCAAGGGCAATGTGAATGCATGGCGCGGTATAGTCAGGCAGGTCTAGGCGAAGACCGCTGCTCGTTGCGGTAAGCCGCGCGCCGGTAAGGTAACGCGCGGTGGTGTCCGCGCCCATCGGCCAGACCACGCCGCGCCCGGTCTCGGTTGCGATCAGGGCGGCGAACCGGTTGTCGCAAAGCGTGACATGGATCGGCGCGTCGGTGGGAAACTCCCGCAGCCAAGCGGCCCGTGCCGCCGCCACATCCGGCAGTGTCGCCCGGCGCGAGAGGCCAAGCAGATGCAGCAGCACCGCGATGCCCGCGATGCCCAAGGTGACCATCGGCAACAGGATGCTCAGCGGCATGCTCTCTCCCTTCGTTGCGAACTTAGCCGAACCCAGGACGTATTTGTCAAAGGTGGCGTTACGTCACCGGCGCGCGGCGGCGCCCTTCGCGCCAGACCAGAAGACCGGCCCCGCAGAGCACGACCGCCGCCCCGGTGACCGAGACCCAATCGGGCCAGACGCCGAAGATCACCCCGTCATAGAGCGCGGCAAAGACCAGCGCGGTGTAGAAGAACGGCGCCACATAGCTCGCATCGCCCCGTGCCATTGCATTGACGAAGCAGGCTTGGGCAAGGGCCATCAAAAGGCCGATACCCGCCAATGCGGCCCATTGCGCGGGCGTGGGCGCGGCCCAGACCCAGATCACGGCAAGGGTCGCGATGCTCAGACCGATGGCGTTGTTGATCAGCAGGATCTGCCACGGCCCTTCGCGCCCCGACAGGCGCTTGATGAAGATAAGCTCGGCCCCGAGGCACATCGCCGCGCCAAGCGCCAGAAGTGCTCCGGGCGCGATCGCGCCGCTGCCCGGTCGCATCAGGATCGCGGCCCCGGCAAGGCCGATGGCGGCGGCGCACCAGCGGATCGGCCCGACCCTCTCGCCCAGGAGCGGGATAGCGAGCATCATTCCAAAGACCGGGTTGAGAAAGCTGATCGCCGTGGCATCCGACAGCGGGATGAAGGCGGCGGCGGCGAACATCAGCGTGACCCCGGCCCAGCCGAAGCAGGAGCGCTTGGCATGGGTTGCGAGATCGGGACGGTTGAAACGCGGGCGGATCAGCGCCGTCATCGTGGCGATGGCCAGAAAGGCAAAGAGAAACCGCCCGTGGCTGACCTGTAGCGCATGCAGCGGGGGGCCGAGCGCCTGCGTTCCGAGCGCCTTGGCCAGCAGTGTCGTACCTGCAAGCAATGCGGCGGCCAGAAGCGTGAGCAGGGCGGCAAGGCCGGGATTGGGGGCACGTGGCGTGAACATGCGCGCAGCTTTGCCGTGCCGCATATCGGGCTGCAAGCGGTAACAGCCTGCCACCCACCAACAAATTCGCGTGTGCCATTGCCGGAAAACGACGCCATGTCGCGCCCGGTCGTGCAGGCCATCCGGTTTCATGCGAGCGAAACGCAAAACCATCCAAGATCCAAGACATGCATGACCGCCGAATTCCCGAATGGCTCCGCCACGCGCCCACCCCCTCGGTTCGGGGGTTCGCCCTGCTTGCGGGCACCGAGGCGATGGCGCGTGGCATCCTGATTTCGGTCATGCCGCTGGAGATGTACCGCGCGTTGCGCGATGCGGCGCTGGTGTCGGAGGTGTATTTCCTCGTCGGATTTCTGTCGCTGGCCACGGGGCTGATGGTGCCGTTTGCAACGCGCCATGTGCCGCGCCGCTGGATCTACGTGATGGGGTGCGCGATGTTCGCGGGCGGCGCGGGGATGGGCGCGCAGGGTGGCGCGCTCGGCATGATCGCGGCGCTCGCGCTGATGACGGCGGCGACGGTCATGGTGTTCGTGTGTTTCAACGCCTATGTGCTCGATTTCATCGCCAAATCCGATCTTGGCCGCTGCGAGACCTCGCGCATGTTCTACAGTGCGGCGGGCTGGACGGTGGGGCCATGGCTGGGCGTCGCTCTTCTCGGGCTGTGGCGACCGCTGCCATTTTTGATCGCCGGAGTGGCGGCCTGCGCGATGATGGCGCTTTTCCTCTACATGCGGCTTGGCAATGGGCGGCTGATCACCCGCGCGCGCGCCCCGGCACCCAATCCGCTGGCGTGGCTGCCGCGATTTTTCGCGCAGCCGCGGCTGGTGGCGGGCTGGGTTTTCGCGGTGATCCGCTCCTGTGGCTGGTGGGCCTATGTGGTCTATCTACCGATCTTCGCGGTGCAGCAGGGTTTGGGCGAGGATCTGGGCGGCATGCTGCTCTCGGCCTCGAACGGGATGCTGTTCGTGACGCCATTGATGCTGCGCTGGATGCAGCGCCGCTCGATCCGGCGGGCGGTGCGGGTGGGGTTCGCGGTGTCGGGGCTGCTCTTCGTGCTGGGGGCCGTGGCGAGCGGCTGGCCCTGGGCGACGGTCGCGGGACTGGCGCTCGCGTCGGTGTTTTTGGTGCTCCTCGATGTGTCGGCGGGGCTGCCGTTCCTGATGGCGGTGAAACCGTCTGAGCGCACGGAGATGTCGGCGATCTATGCCAGTTTCCGCGATGTCTCGGGGATCATGACGCCGGGGGCGGCCTGGCTGGTGCTTCTGGTGGCCCCCTTGCCGGGAATTTTCGCGCTGGCCGGTGTTGGCCTTTTGACCTGCTGGCATCTGGCGCGGCACCTGCATCCAAGGCTGGGCGCGGCGCGCGTCACGGTGCAGGCCGCCCCGCCATGCGACATTCCGCTTTCCCTGACGCGCGAAACGGGCTAAGACGCCGCTCATGATTACCAGCGCGACATATGCTCCGATCCGACGCCGACGCACCCGCGTCTGACGTCCCGTCCCCTCGTGATCCCGGCGCAGAGCGCGCCAATTCCCCCAAAAGATTGACTTGGCCCCGCCCTTGCGGCACTCAAAGGGCCTCTTGTTGACAAGGAACCTGCCATGATCCCGTCGATCCTGCCGACTTATAACCGCGCGCCGCTTTCATTCGTGAAGGGCGAGGGCGCCTGGCTGATCGAGGCCGATGGTCGACGTTTTCTCGATCTGGGCGCAGGGATCGCCGTCAATGCCATGGGGCACGCGCATCCCGCACTGGTGGCGGCGCTGACCGAGCAGGCGGGCAAGCTGTGGCATACCTCGAACCTCTACCAGATCCCCAAGCAGCAGGAGCTGGCCGACCGGCTGGTCGAGGCAACGTTTGCCGATACGGTGTTTTTCACCAATTCCGGCACCGAATCCTGCGAGTTGGCGGTCAAGATGGCGCGCAAGTTCTTCTACGATGCAGGCCAACCGGAGAGGACCGATATCATCGCCTTTGGCGGCTCGTTCCATGGCCGGTCCTCTGCGGGCATCGCGGCTGCCGGGTCTGAGAAGATGACCAAGGGCTTCGGGCCGCTTCTGCCGGGGTTCAAACATGTGCCCTGGGGCGACCACGAGGCGTTCCACGCCGCCATCGACGACAATACCGCCGCCATCCTGATCGAGCCGGTGCAGGGCGAGGGCGGCATTCGTCCGCTGCCCGATCCATGCCTCAAGGGGCTGCGCGATCTCTGCGATGAGAAAGGCATCCTGCTGATCCTTGACGAGGTGCAATGCGGGGTGGGGCGCACGGGCCGGCTTTTTGCGCATGAATGGGCAGGCGTTGCGCCCGATATCATGATGGTCGCCAAGGGCATCGGCGGCGGTTTTCCCCTCGGCGCGGTGCTGGCCACGGAGCGCGCCGCGTCGGGCATGGGGGCTGGCACGCATGGCTCCACCTATGGCGGCAATCCTTTGGGCTGTGCCGTGGGTTGCGCGGTGATGGAGCATGTGGCCACGCCCGAATTCCTCGGTGAGGTCAACCGCAAGGCCGGGCTGATGCGGCAGCGTCTGGAGGGGTTGGTCGCGGCACATCCGGATGTCTTTGTCGGCGTGCGGGGGCTGGGACTGATGCTTGGGCTGGAATGCAAAGCCGCCAACACGGATGTGGTCAAGGCAGGCTATGACGCGCTGGTCGTCACAGTACCCGCCGCCGACAACGTGATCCGCCTGCTGCCACCTCTGACCATCACGGATGACGAGATCGCCGAAGCGATCACCCGCCTGGACGCCGCCGCAATCGCAGTGGAAACCGCCTGAGCTTCTTTTTGGCCGAAATACTCCGGGGGTTTGGGGGCTGGCCCCCAAATGACCTGCAATGAAAAAAGCGAAACATGACATGACTCATTTCCTCGACATTCACAAAACCGATCTGGCCGAATTGCGGGCGATCATAGATCAGGCGCGCCAGATGAAAGACGCACGCAACGGTCATCCGCGCGGCACGCCCGATTCTGAACAGCCCCTCGCAGGCCGCATGGTGGCGCTGATCTTCGAGAAGCCCTCGACGCGCACCCGTGTCTCGTTCGATGTGGGCGTGCGGCAGATGGGCGGTCAGACCATGGTGCTGTCGGGGGCTGACATGCAGTTGGGCCATGGCGAGACGATCGCGGATACGGCGCGGGTGCTCTCGCGCTATGTCGACATGATCATGATCCGCACTTTTGATGAATCCGTGCTGCTGGAAATGGCCGAATATTCCGACGTGCCGGTGATCAACGGGCTGACCGACCGCACCCATCCCTGCCAGATCATGGCCGATATCCTGACCTATGAGGAACATCGCGGGCCGATCACCGGCAAGAAGGTGGTCTGGTCAGGCGACGGCAACAATGTCTGCGCGTCCTTCCTGCATGCCGCCGGGCAGTTCGGGTTCGACCTGACCTTTACCGGGCCGATGCAGCTTGATCCTGAGCCTGAATTCATTGGCCTTGCGCGCAAGGTGGGCAGCACCATCACCATCGAACGCGACCCCGCCAAGGCGGTCGAGGGCGCCGATCTGATTGTCACCGACACATGGGTCAGCATGCATGACAGCCAGTCCACTAAGGAGCGCCGCCACAACATGCTGCGGCCCTATCAGGTCAATGACAGGCTGATGGCGCAGGCGAAACCGGACGCGCTCTTCATGCATTGCCTGCCCGCGCACCGGGGCGAGGAGGTGACGTCCGAGGTGATGGACGGGCCGTCCTCGGTGATTTTCGACGAGGCCGAGAACCGCCTGCATGCGCAAAAGGCGATCATGCGCTGGACGCTTGGGGTGTGACGGGAGATCCTCCGGTCGAGCCGGAGGATGACGTTGGTCTTGTGCTGTCGTCGCCCTCTGGCCTGAGCCCATGGTTGCGCGGGTGCTTGCAATTTATCGTTTTGCGGCCTAGGCTTACCTCGTTTCGTTAGCGGTATCGGAGGGCGGATGGGCAAGGCGCAGATTGGGGTCTACGGGCTTGGCACCATGGGCAGCGCTCTGGCGCTCAACATGGCGGAGCACGGGTTTGACGTCGCCGTGACCAACCGCGAGGCTGACTGGATCGCGCCCTTCATGACAGAGGCCGGAGATCTGGCGGCGTGCCTGCAATCTTTCGAGGATTTACAAGGGTTTATAGCGGCTCTTGCCACCCCGCGCATCATCCTGTTCATGATCCCGTCGGGGGCACCGATGGACGAGATGCTGGAGCGGATCACGCCGCTACTGGAGCCCGGCGATATCGTGATCGACGGCGGCAATGCCGATTTTCACGACACCCGAAGGCGGGTCGGTAAACTGTCGGTATTGCGTCTGTATTACGTCGGTCTCGGGGTTTCGGGCGGCGAGGCGGGTGCGCGGCACGGTCCGTCGATGATGATGGGCGGCAGCGCCGAGGCCTGGGCGCGGATCGCGCCCATCCTCACCGCCATCGCCGCGCGCCACGAGGGCAGCCCCTGCGTGGCGCATCTTGGCCCCGACGGGGCCGGGCATTTCGTCAAGACCGTGCATAACGGCATTGAATATGCCGACATGCAGGTGATCGCGGAACTCTACAGCCTGATGCGCAACGGGCTGGCGCTGCCGCCCGCCGAGATCGGCGCGCTGTTCGAGGCGTGGAATGCCGGGCCGCTGCGCTCTTACCTGGTGGAGATCACCGCCAAGCTGTTGAGCTATGCCGACCCTGAGACCGGGCATCCGATGATCGACGTGATCAAGGATGCCGCCGGTCAAAAAGGCACCGGGCGCTGGAGCGTGATCGAGGCGCAGCGCATGGGGCAATCGGCGAGCATGATTGAGGCGGCCGTGGGCGCGCGCAGTTGGTCTTCGGAGAAAGACACGCGGCAGGCGGCGGAGGCGGTTCTTGGCGGTGCGGTTGGCGCAGTCGATGCCAGCCCCGAGGTTCTGGCCGAGGCATTTCTGGCGGCGCGCATTCTGGCGCACGCGCAGGGGTTTCGGGTGCTGGCGGCGGCGTCGGAGGAGTACGACTGGTCGCTCGATTTTGCGACGATCGCGCGGGTCTGGCGAGCGGGGTGTATCATCCGCTCTGCGCTTCTGGACGAGATCGCGGTCGCCTGTGAGGGCGATCTGCCGGAGGGTCAGCTGATCCTCGATCCCGGTCTGGCGCAGACCCTTGCGCGCTGTGTGCCCGCGTTGCGGCAGGTGGTGTGCAGCGCGGTGCATGGCGGGCATCCGGTGCCCGCGCTGAGCGCCGGGCTGGCGTGGTATGACAGCATGCGATTGGGCCATGGCAGCGCCAACATGATCCAGGCGCAGCGCGACATGTTCGGGCATCACGGATTCGAGAGGCTGGGGCAGGCGGGGCGGCATCACGGGCCGTGGTGGGACTGAACCGGGCCGGGTATCTGAGTATTTTTGGCAAGATGAAGGGCAGTGGTCACTCGGTCAGGTAGCGTTCGAGCACGATGGCGGGCATCGCGCCGCGCAGCATCATGTCGGGCAGCACGTAAGAAGGCGCCATGTCGAGGCCGAGGCTGCGGGCAAGGGCAGCGTCGGAGCCGATGTCGAAGACCGCGACGCGAAATCCCAGCCGTTGGGCGAGTGTGCGCAACTCGTCCTCAGCGCGGGTGCAGTCGGGGCAATCTTTTGCGGTGAAGAAGGCCAGCCGCGTCGGGGCATCGGTTGGGCCGAAGCCGGGTTGGGCCGGGTCGAAGAGCTGTGGCGCGGCTTGGTCGAGGGTGGCACGATCGCGCTCGGCCTCTTCGCCGTAGAGGTCGGGGGCGGGGCGCGACAGGCCGGTGATTTCCGACAGCAATTCGGGCGTGGCGATCAGCACCTCGCGGATCGCGCTGCCAAGGGGCGGGCGCGATTGCGCGCCGATGTCTTGTGCCGTCGCAGCATATGGCAGCAGCAGCCCCCCGAGGAGGGCCGCGCCGAAAAGACGGGGGAGCATTTGAGTTATTGCGTGCGAATGTCGTTGGCGATGTCCTGCATCGCGTCCTGCGGCAGGAAGCCGCGCAGCATCTGGTCGCCCATCACGAAAGACGGCGTGCCGCTGATCTGGAGCCGCTGGCCGAGCGCGTGGTTGGCGGCGATCACCTCGGTCACGGCCTCGCTGTCCATCGCCGCGACGATGGCGTTGGCGTCGAGCCCGAGCGAGTCGGCCAGACGGGTGAAGCCGGTGTCGTTCATCGCGCCGTTATAGGCCATCAGCGCGTCATGCACGGATTTGTAGGCCTCGTCGCCGGCGACCTGCTGGGTGGCGATGGCAAAGCGCGAGGCCAGCACCGAGTCTTCGCCCAGAATGGGGAACTCCTTGACGATGAAGCGGATATTTCCGTCGTCTTCGAGCAGGCCGTTGACCTGATCCACGGCGCGGCGGCAATAGCCGCAGCGGTAATCCATGAACTCGACAAGGGTGATGTCGCCCTCGGGGTTGCCGCCGACCCAGGAATGACCGTCGTTGAAGATCGCGTCGGCATTGGCGCGCACGAGGTCGACATCAGCCTGGGCCTGGCCCTGGGCCTGACGTTCTTCGAGGACGGCCACGGCTTCCATGATCACTTCGGGGTTTTCCAGAAGGTAGGCGCGGATTTCGGCGTGCAGCGTGGCGCGCTCGGCCTCGGTCAGGTTGTCGAGATCGAGGGCCTGTGCGGGCAGGGCCAAGGGCAGGCTGAGGGCGGCGGCGGTGACAAGGCTTCGAATCACTGGGTCATACTCCGTTATTCTGCGGCTTTGGCCGCGTGTAGCACATCCTGCGCGCGCTGCCATGCGGCAGAGCCACGGGGAAGCAGGCCGGAGGCGCGTTCGGCGTGGATTTTAGCATCTTTGAGCCGCCCCGCCATCGCATAACGCTCTGCGGTGAGTACCGAGGCCATGCCGTTATTGCCGAGCCGGGCCTGCGCCTGTGCGAGGTCACGCAATACGCGGAAGTCGCGACCATCGCGGCTGCGGGCGGATTCGAGGAATTGTGCGGCCTTCTGCACCTGTCCGTCGGCCAGCAGCGCGCGCCCGTAGGAGCCGAGGATCAGCGCGTTGCGCGGCGCGAGATTGGTGGCCCGGGCATAGGCGGCGACGGCGGGCTTGATCTGGCGGCTTTCCATCAGGATCTGCCCGCGCAATTCATGCAGGAAGGGATCGTCGGGGCGGCGGGCCACGGCCCCGTCAATCGCTTTGAGCGCACGGCGCAGGTCGGCATTGCGGTGATGGGCGATGGCCTGGCGCATCAGCTTGATGTCCTCGTAGCCATATTCGCCGGCGCGGGTGAGGGTCCATTTCGGTGAGCGCTGAAAGGCCGAGAGCTTGGATTTTGCGCGGGCGAACCAATAGGTCGCCTCGGGGTCGGGTGCGACGGTTCTGGATTGCGCATCCGCGAGCGCGCGCACCCGGCGGTAGCGGTCGCGCGACAGGGGGTGCGTGCGCGCATAGGCATCCTGACGCGAGGCCGCGAGCGATTCCTGTCCGCGAAAGAGATCCATCACCTGCACCGCACCGTTGAGATCGATCCCGGCGGAGTGGAGAAAGCGCATACCGCTCGAATCGGCGGCGTTCTCTTCGGCGCGGGTATGGGCGAAGAAGCTGCGCATCGCCGCCCCCTGAATGCCCGCCGCAGCGCCGGCGGCAAATCCGCCACTGCCGGTCGCCGCCCCGGCGACGGCGGCGAGTGCGGTGCCGAGGGCGGCGGCATTGCGCGCGTTGCGGGCATTGATCGGGCGACGCATCAGGTGGCCATTGGCGATATGCGCGGCCTCGTGGGCGATCACCGATTGCAGCATGGCGGGGCTGTCCATACGCAACAGCAGGCCGGAATGGATGAAGATGCTGTCGGCGTCGATCACGAAGGCGTTCATGTTGGGCGCGTCGATCACCATGATATCGACCCGGTCGGGGTTGAGCCCGGCTGCGCGCAGCACCGGCGCACCGAGCGCGCGCAGCGCATGTTCGATATCGGGATCGCGCAGCAGGGTCACCGCACGGGCCGGGACCGCGAGGGTGATGCTCAGGATCAGCGAGATCGCGAGAAATCGGAGGAGCTGCATTGACCTGACCTGCCTTTCGACGTGAAGAGAGGGCCTGTGCCCTCAGCTTAGGAAGAATGTAATGCGGAACTCAACCCGGTCCAAGGTCGCCCCGTTCATTGTGATGGATGTGATGGAGGCCGCGCGCCGCGCCGAAGCCGGGGGACGGCATATCATTCACATGGAGGTGGGACAGCCGGGCACGCCTGCGCCATCGGGCGCGCGTGACGCGCTTGCGCGGGCGATGGAGCGTGAGGCGATGGGATATACCGTGGCGCTCGGTCTGCCGGAGTTGCGGGCGCGGATCGCGCGGCTCTATCACGAGTGGTACGGGGTTGATCTGAACCCTGATCGGGTGGTGATCACGCCGGGATCGTCCGGGGCGTTCATTCTGGCGTTTACGGCGCTTTTCGATACCGGCGACCGGGTGGGAATCGGCGCGCCGGGCTATCCCAGCTATCGCCAGATCCTGCGCGCGCTCGATCTGGTGCCGGTGGATATCGAGACGGCGGCGGAAAACCGCCTGCAACCGGTGCCGGACGATCTGGAGGGGCGCGATCTGCGCGGGCTACTGGTGGCGAGTCCGGCGAATCCCACGGGGACGATGCTGGGCCGGGAGGCGCTTGGGGCGCTGATCGGCGCGGTGCAGGCGACGGGGGCGAGTTTCATCAGTGACGAGATTTATCACGGGATCGAGTATGAGGCGCGCGCGGTGAGCGCGCTGGAGATCACCGATAAGTGCTACGTGATCAATTCCTTTTCCAAGTATTTCTCGATGACCGGCTGGCGGGTCGGCTGGATGGTGGTGCCCGAGTCGCATGTGCGCACGGTCGAGCGGCTGGCGCAGAACCTGTTCATCTGTCCGCCGCATGCCAGCCAGGTGGCGGCGCTTGCGGCGATGGAGTGCCATGAGGAGCTGGAGGCGAACATGGCGGTCTACCGGGCCAATCGCGCGCTGATGCTGGAGGGGCTGCCGCGTGCAGGGTTCGACCGCATCGCGCCGCCCGACGGGGCGTTCTATGTTTATGCCGATGTCAGTCATCTGACCGATGACAGCCGCGCCTTTGCCGCTGAAATCCTGGAGCGGGCCGGGGTGGCGGTGACGCCGGGGCTGGATTTCGACCCGGTGCGCGGGGCGGGCACGCTGCGGTTTTCCTATGCGCGGGCCACTGCCGATATCGAGGACGGGCTGGAACGGCTGCGGCAGTTCATGGCCGCGCGCTGAGTCGCAGTACCCGCCCGGCGCAAGGATTGCCCAGATTTTGCCACATTTCGCACCAGAAAATGCCCATCGATGCTGTCATACCAGTTGCCGACTCAGCAAAGCGGAGGGCCGTGTCATGCAACAGATCAAAGATGGATATCGCGGACTGGGCGTGCTGATCGGAATGAACGCCGATCTTCTGCTTTATGTCGCGACGCTTGCGCTCGCGCTGTTTGCGGCGGGCTATTTGGGCACGCTCTGAGACAAGCGTGCACTCGCGTTTTGACAAGCCCAGACAGACCGGGTAGTGACTTCGGTCAATGGGATGTCTGACTGGGTTTGACCAATGAATGATTGTGACACGGGTCGGCGGATGCCGACATCGGTGATGCGCGCCTTTGGCGGTTTTGTAGCACTGGCGATAATGGTGCTGACACTGATTGCGCCTGATCCGGCCGAGGCGCAATCCTACCGCTTCTCCACGGTCGCCATCGAGGGCAATCAGCGGATCGAGGCCGGAACGATCCTGTCCTTTGCCGGTATCGCCCGCGGCGAGACGGTCAGCGCCGGGCAGCTTAACGATGCCTATCAGCGAATCCTCGGATCGGGCCTGTTCGAAGAGGTCGAGGTCGAGCCGCAGGGCAACCGGCTCGTTATCCGGGTCACAGAATTTCCGACGATCAACCGCATCGCCTTCGAAGGCAATGACAAGATCAAGGATGAGGATCTTGCCGGGTTCATCCAGAGCCAGTCGCGGCAAGTGTTCAGCCCCACGCAGGCCGAGCGCGACGCCAACATCATCACCGAGGCCTATGCCCAGAACGGGCGGATTGCCGCGCGCGTCTCTCCCAAGGTGATCCGCCGCAGCGACAACCGTGTCGATCTGGTGTTCGAGATTTTCGAAGGCCGCAAGATCGAGGTGCAGCGCATCGGATTTGTCGGCAACCGCGCCTATTCCGACCGCCGCCTGCGTCGCGTGATCGAGAGCAAGCAGACCGGTCTTTTGCGGGCCCTGATCGAGCGTGACACCTTTGTCGAGGACCGGATCAACTTTGACCGTCAGGTGCTGACCGATTTCTACAATTCGCGCGGCTATGTGGATTTCCGGGTGACCGGCACGAATGCCGAGCTTGCCCGCGAGCGCGACGCCTATTTCGTGACCTTCAACGTGCAGGAAGGGCAGCAATTCCGCTTTGGAGAGATCACCACCGTCAGTGAGTATAACGGGGTCGAGGCCGAGGCCTATGACGATACACTGAAAATTCGTCCCGGCGTGGTTTATTCACCGTCGCTGGTGGAAAACTCGATCGCGCGTATGGAGCGTCTGGCGATCAAGAACGGCGTCGATTTCCTGCGGGTCGAGCCGCGCGTGACGCGCAATGATCGCGATCTGACATTGGATATCGAGTTCGTGTTGCAGCGCGGTCCGCGCGTCTTTGTCGAGCGGATAGACATCGAGGGCAACACCACGACGCTCGACCGGGTGATCCGGCGGCAGTTCGATGTGGTCGAGGGCGACCCGTTCAACCCGCGGGCCATCCGGCAGGCCGCTGATCGCATCCGCGCGCTGCGCTTTTTCAGCGATGTGGACGTGAATGCTCGCGAGGGGTCGCGCCCAGATCAGGTGGTGATCGAAACCGACGTGGAGGAAACCACGACCGGCAGCGTTTCCATCGGTGCCAGCTTCTCGACCAACTCGGGTCTCGGCATCCAGCTTGGGTTCTCCGAACGCAACTTCATCGGGCGCGGGCAGGAGTTGACGGCGAACATTCTGGCCAGTGCGGACCGGGTCAATTACAACCTGAGCTTCACTGAACCGGCTTTCTTGAGCCGTGACGTCGCCTTGGGTCTCAATTTCGCGTTCGTAGAAACCGAAAACGACAACTCGCTTTTCGATACCGCGATTGGCACGTTCCGGCCCAGCCTGACCTTCCCGATCGGTGAAAACAGCCGTCTTGGCGTGTTTTACAACGCCCGTTACGAGGACATGTCCGACTATAACGGCACCTCTGGCATCTTGCAGGCCGAGGTCAATCAGGGCGATCTGTGGACCAGTGCCATCGGCTATGAATATTCCTTTGATACCCGGCGCACGGGTCTCAATCCCGATGCCGGGGTGCTGCTGTCCTTCGGTCAGGAGTTCGCCGGGCTCGGCGGAGACAGCGACTACGTCAAGACCACGGCGCGGATCGTCGGGCAGCGCACAATCTTCAACGAAGAGGTGACTGTGCGCGCGATCCTCGAGGGCGGCGCGATCAGCTTCTCGAACGGGCAGAACAGCCGTTTCATCAACCGGTTCAACGATCAAATCATGCGCGGCTTTGAGCCCAATGGTATGGGTCCGATCGAGGGCGGTGAACACCTGGGAGGCGATTACTTTGCGGCCCTCAAGTTCGAGGCGGAGTTCCCGCTTGGCCTGCCTGATGAATACGGGATCACCGGCGGGGCGTTCTACGATATCGGCTCGATCTGGGGGATCGACAACCAGGGGGCAGCAACAGGCCCGGTCAATTCCACCGGGTTCGAGCCGCGCCACGTGATCGGGGTCTCGATCTTCTGGACCTCGCCGTTTGGCCCGATCCGGATGAACTTTTCCAACGCGCTCAAATCCGAGCCGGGGGATGAGGAGCAGACGTTCAACCTGACGGTCAGAACGGAATTCTGAGAATGCGCGCCGGGCTGTTCAGGGCCGGGGTGATCATCGCGCTCGGGCTGGGGGTGCCGCAGGGGGTGGCGGCGCAGCAGCTTGGAGTGGTCACCAGCGACGTGATCGTGATCGACGCCGAACGGTTGCTGAGCGAAACCGATTATGGCCAGCGGTTGCAGCGCGCGATCCAGGCCGAGCGTGATCGCCTGATTGCCTATAATGACCGGGTCGCCAGTGATCTGGAGGCCGAGGAGCAGGCGCTGACCGAGATGCGCAGCGAGAGCGAGCCGGACGCGTTCCGGGAGATGGCGGATGCGTTCGACGCCAAGGTCACGCAGTTGCGGCAGGACAGCGAGCGGATGTCACGCGAGTTGGAGCGGCGCCGGGATCTGGCCCCGCTACAGTTCATGCGCGTGGTGCAACCGGTCCTGTCCGAACTGTTGCAGGAAACCGAGGCGGTGGTGCTGCTTGACCGGCGCAGCGTGCTTTTGCATGCCGAGGTGGCGGATGTGACCGATCTGGCGATCACCCGCATCAATGCCACCGTCGGCAGCGGACCGCAGAGCCTGCCGGAGCCGCAGCCCGAAGAGAATGGCGCGGTGGAGATGCCGGAATTGCCCGCGCCAGGCGGCGACTAGGGCCGCGCGCGACGGTGTCGGGCGATCTTGCCCCGCGACCGCGCAGTTGCTAGGGACATCTGGCCAAGATGCGAAAGGATGTGCCATGACCGAGCCGATCAAGACTGCGGATATCCACCTGATCCAGCGGCTGATCCCGCATCGCTATCCATTCCTGCTGGTCGACAAGGTGGTCGATATCGACGGCTACCAGAACGCGCGCGGCATCAAGAACGTCACCATGAACGAGCCGCATTTTCAGGGGCATTTTCCGGGCAAGCCGATCATGCCCGGTGTCACGATCATCGAGGCGATGGCGCAGACGGCGGCGGTCATGGTGGGCACCGCGCTCGGCATGGAGGACCGCAACATGCTGGTCTATTTCATGGCCATTGACCGCGCCAAGTTCCGCCGGATGGTGGTGCCCGGTGATGTGCTGGAAATGAAGCTGGAGACCACGCGCGGCAAGCCCGGCGGCAAGGTCTGGAAGTTTTCGGGGGTGGCCGAGGTCGAGGGCGAGATGGCGGCCGAGGCGGAATTCACCGCGATGATGGACCTTCCGAAAGAGTGACCTCATGCCGGGCACCGAGAGACATCGCTCTGTCGATATGACCCCGGGGCAGGGCTAGGTCATGGCGCTCGCGCTCATTGCCGGGCAGGGGGGCGTGCCGCCTTACTTGGCAAAGGTCCTGCTGGCGCGGGGAGAGGTGCCACTGGTCTGCGAGGTGGTGCAGTTTCCCTCGGAAGTGACAGGCGATCTGCCGCGCCTCGGGTTAAGGCTGGAGCATTTCGGCAGTTTCCTCGCGGAGTTGCAGACGCGGGGGATCACGCGGCTTTGCATGGCCGGGGCGATGCGCCGTCCGGCGGTGGACCCCGCGTTGATCGATGCAGCCACCATGCCCTATATTCCGCGCCTGCAAGGGGCATTGGCCAAAGGCGATGACGGTCTCTTGCGCGAGATCATCGCGATTTTCGAGGAGGCGGAAATCGCGGTGATCGGGGCGGCTGAGATCGCGCCGGAATTGCTACCCGCGCCGGGGGTGCGGATCGGGGTCTTGCCCGAGGGCATCGAGGCGGATCTCGCGGCGGCCACTGTCGCGCTGGACCGGATGGGCCGGGATGATCCGGGGCGGGCTGTGGTGGCGCGCGGGGCGCGCGTCGTGGCGCAGGAGGATGCGCGCGGCACCCATGGGATGCTGGCCGATCTGGCGAAAGGCGGTGATGACGGTAGTTGGAGCCTCGGTCCCTTTGACATCGCGGATCAGATGATCGGAGGGGCGGCGGATTGGCTGAGCGGTCAGGACAGCGTGCCCGAGAGCGGCGGTCTGCTCTATATGGCGCCGAGGCCGGGGCAGGATCTGCGCGCCGACATGCCAGTGATCGGACCGGAGACGGCGCGCGCGGTTGTCACGGCGCGGCTCGACGGGGTCGTGATCGCGGCCGGGGGCGTTATGCTGATCCACCCCGAGGACGTGCGCGACATCCTCGGGGCGGCGCGGTGTTTTCTGTGGGTGCGTCCCGGCGGGACAGGGTAACGCGGCCTATTCGGTCTCGCCGGTGGTGATCTCGCGGATCTTCGGCATCATCACCGGCATCTTGGCCTGAAGCACACGCGAAATCATCGGCTGTTGGATCTGGGCCAGTTGCGGCATCTTTTCCATCACCGAGCGGCCATTCTCGGAATTGTAGAAATCGCGCAGCGCCTCAAGCTCTTGCAATGTCAGCAGGTCAGCGAGGATTTCGTCCTGCGCGTGCATCACATCTGTCAGCGGCTCGGTCAGTTCCTCTGAGAACAGGGTCTCGATCTTGGAAATCTGCTCGGGCGTGAGTTGCTGACGGTTCTGCGCCATCTGCTGAACCATGGGCTGCCAGATCTGGCGGATGAACTCTTGCATATCCATGCCTTCCATCGTCGCCGAAACATAGTCTTCGGCCACCGCGAGGCGGGCGTCCCGTTCGCTTTGGGCATGGGCGGGCAGGGCGAGGCAAAGGGCAAGGGTGAGGCTGGTCAAAACGCGCATGGGGATAACTCCGCAAAATTAAATCGCCTGCACCGAACCAGCTTACGGGCGCGCTGTCAACGGCTGCCGGGTCGCGGCGCTTGCATGGGGGGGGCGAGGTTGCTATCTGCAGCGGGCAAAGCCCGATCAAATCGCTCGGAAAGACATGAAGAGGCCCCGGTGCAGACCCCGATTCCCCGGCTCCAAGTGAATAACCTGACGCGTCGCTATGACGGGCGCGTGGTGGTGGAGGACGTGTCGTTACGCGTCATGCCGGGCAAGGTGACCTGTCTTCTGGGGCCGTCCGGCTGCGGCAAGTCCACGACGCTGCGGATGATCGCGGGCGTCGAGATGCAGGATTCGGGTGAAATCCATGTCGATGGCAACCTGATCTGCGACACGGTGTTTCGCGTGCCGCCGGAGCGGCGGCATATCGGGCTGATGTTTCAGGATTTCGCGCTGTTCCCGCATCTGAGCGTGGCGCAAAATGTCGGGTTCGGCCTGTCGGGGGACAAGGCGCCCAAGGCGGCGCGGGTCGCCGAACTGCTCGACCGGGTCGGCCTGTCGCAGTATCACGCGGCCTATCCGCACGAGTTGTCGGGGGGCGAGCAGCAGCGGGTGGCGCTGGCGCGTGCGCTGGCCCCGCGACCGCGCATCATGTTGATGGACGAGCCGTTTTCCGGCCTCGACAATCGGCTGCGCGACGGTATCCGCGACGACACGCTGGATATCCTGCGCGAAGAGGATACCGCCGTTCTACTGGTCACGCATGAGCCCGAAGAGGCGATGCGCATGGCCGATGAGATCGCTTTGATGCGCGACGGGCGGATCGTTCAGCAGGGTGCACCCTATAACGTCTACAACGCCCCGGTGGATCGCAGCGCGATGGCGTTTTTCTCGGAAATTAACGTGATCCGGGGGCGCGTGCAGGGGGCGCTGACCGAAACGCCGTTTGGCCATTTCCTTGCCCCCGGCGTGCCGGACGGGCAGGAGGTGGAGATCGTGATCCGCCCGCAGCATATCAAGATCGACTTTGACCGCCACGGGCGCGGCCCCAATCCCACGCCGCAGGACGGCGCGCCCGCGCGTGGCGTGGTGGAGCGCGCGCGCTTCATCGGCTCGGAAAGTCTGGTGGAATTTCGCATGGATCACGACGGCTCGTTGCTGAAGGCGACGGTGCCCAACGTGTTCCTGCCCAAGCCGGGCAAGCCTTTGTGGCTGATGATCCGGCGCGACCGGTGCTTCGTCTTTCCCAAGGACGGGTGAGGCCGCCCAAAGCCGACGTCAATCCCGCGTGAGTTTTGCGTTGCAGGCTTGTTGCGCGGCAGCGACAGGTCTAGATACCGGCCAAGACGTCACAACTTACCGACACCGGGGGTCGACATGATTCATTCCATTCGCACTACTTTCACCGCCGCCGCGCTGGCGGTTCTGCCGCTTGCGGCGCTGGCAGAGCTTGGGCCGCTGGTCGAGCCTGCGGAGTTGCGCGCCGCGCTGGATGACAGCGCGCCCGTCGTGCTCGATATCCAGGGCGAGGGGGCCTTTGAAGAGGGCCATGTGCCCGGCGCGCTCAACGCGCCTTACGGCCTCTTTCGCGGCCCGTCGGACAATCCCGGCGAACTGGTCTCGGAGGCGCATCTGACCGAGGTGCTGCGCGGCCTTGGCATCGACGCGGGTGACCGCGTGGTGGTCGTGCATCAGGGCAGCAATCAGACTGATTTCGGGGCTGCGGCGCGGGTCTACTGGACGCTGAAGTCGAGCGGTGTGAGCCCGCTTGCGATCCTCAACGGCGGCATGAACGGCTGGGCCGAGGCCGGAGAGAAGCTTGCCAAGGGCAAGGCCCCGTCGGTGAGCCCAAGCGAGATCACGGTCAGTTTTTCGGACAAATGGCTGGCGACCCGCGCGGACGTGCAGGCGATCGTCAACGGCGAGGAGCAGGCCGAACTGATCGACGCCCGCCCCGAGGCATTCTGGAAAGGCGACACCAAGCACGGGGCCGCCGCGATGCCCGGCACCCTGCCGCAATCGCGCTATTTCACACATGACCGCTGGTTCGGTCAGGACGAGCCTGCGCGCATCAAGCCGGAGTTGATCCGTCAGCTGGCCGCCGAGAACGGGTTCGAGCAGGGCGACAAGCTGGTGTCGTTCTGCAATACCGGCCACTGGGCCGCGACCAACTGGTTCGCGCTGAGCGAGGTGGCGGGGATCGACGGCGTGCGGATGTACCCCGAATCCATGGTCGGCTGGTCGAATGCGGGTTACGAGATGGCCAATGTGCCGGGCCTGTTCCGCAACATGATCAACAAGATCACCGGCAAGTACTGAGCACGGCACGATGAGCACCGCGACCGCCACGGCCCCCGTCGACACCACCCCGAGTGGGCTGTCGCGGGGCGTCATGATCCTTGTCGTCGGCGCGCTGGTGCTGGCCGTGGCGCTTCTTGCGGGGCCGCGGTTCGGCGTGGTGCTGCTGATCGGTCTTGGTTTCGGGCTTGCGCTCGAAGGGTTCCGTTTCGGCTTTACCGGCCCGTGGCGGCGGATGATCCTGGAGCGTGACGCCTCGGGGCTGATCGCGCAGCTGATCTGTATCGGGATCGTGGCGCTTGCGGCGTTTCCGCTGCTGGCGGCGAACGGAGCCGAGTTGAAGGGTGCGCATGCGCCCATCGGATTGGCGATGATCGGCGGGGCGTTTGTGTTCGGCGCGGCGATGCAGGTGGTGCTGGGCTGCGGCTCGGGCACGCTCGTGAATGCCGGGAGCGGCAATGCGGTAGGCGCCGTGGCGCTGCCGTTCTTTGCCATCGGCAGTTTCGGCGGGGCCTATCACCTGTCGTGGTGGACCTCTCTGGGCAGTCTGCCGGTGGTGGCACTCGAAGGTACGCAAGGCCTGATGATCACGCTGGCGGGGCTCGCGGCGGTGGCGGTGCTGGCGCTGCTGGTCGGGGTCAAGGGCTCACACCGGTTGCCGCGCCGCTACTGGGGCGCGATCCTGGTGCTGGCCGGTCTGGCGATCCTGCATCTGATTGTGGCGGGCCAGCCCTGGGGTGTCGTCTACGGCCTCGGCCTTTGGGTGGCCAAGGGTGTGGTGGCCGTAGGTGGCGATCTGTCGGGCTCGGCCTTCTGGGCGGCTCCGGGCAATGCCGCGCAGGTTCAGGCGAGCCTGCTGACGGATATCACCTCGCTCACCGATCTGGGATTGATCGGGGGCGCGGCGCTGATGGCGTGGTGGCGCGCGGGGCTGGCCTCACCGGTGGGTAAGCTGCCGGCGCGAGCGTGGCTGGCGGTGATCGTGGCGGGGCTGGTGCTGGGCTATAGCTCCCGGCTGGCCTTCGGCTGCAATATCGGCGCGTTTTTCAGCGGGATCGGCACCGGATCGGCGCATGGCTGGGTGTGGTTCGTCGCGGCCTTTGCCGGGTCGTGGGTGGGCATCCGGCTGCGCCCCGTTCTGGGGCTGGAGGCAAAGCGATGATCCGGCGCAGCGGGACCCTGCTGGTGGCGCTTGGCATCGTCGGGCTGCTGGCCCTCGATCATGCGCAATCGCAGCCGCTCAACCCCTATACCGCGCCGCCCTTGCTGGCGCTCGGCTCGGGGCTGGCGGCGACAGGCGGACATTGCGCCGCCCCGCCACCGCCCGCGCAATAGCGGTGAGGCCGGTTCAGGTGCCGGGAAAAGCACTCGAGACGTTAGTTTGCGAAAGCATCTGAGGAAGGAACGGCGGACCCCGCGTAGGGTCCGCCGTTCTCGTCTGATCTCAACAGTGTTTCGGGCATGTCATTTCTATTTCGGGCCCTGACTGTTCTGCGCGCGGTCAGCTGCGCTGGCGTATCTTGCGCAAGGCGCCAAACCCGCCCAAGGCGGACAGGAGCATCAGGGCGGAGGCTGGCAGCGGCACCGGGGACATCGGATCTCCGGGGGCAGCGTCACCCAGAGCAAGGTTGTCCAAGCGGAAGTTCTTGGCCTGCACTGACACTGTCGGGTTTCCGGATTGCAGGAAACCACCCGCGTCGGTGCTAAAGGTGATCGCACTGAACGCTGTTGAGCTTGTCAGACCTACAAAGCCGTCATCGCTGCGCAGATCACCCAGCAGGAATGACTGGGTCTGACCATCAAACATGCCCGAGATCATGATCTCGGCCGCGCCGATAAAGTCCGCTCCGAAGGCGGTGACCTGCCGACCGAAGTCGAAGATGATCGTGTCATCGAACGAGTCGTCGCGCCCCGCGCGGGTGCCGCCGATGAAAACGCCGTCGGTGACACGGTTGAACTGCTGCGTGTTGCGCGCCGTTGACGTGGTGCCGTTGTCGAACGTGATCACCGGAGTGCCGAAGAGGCCCGGCTGGGCGATGTTGTCGTCGAACGTTTCCGTCTGGATGTTCGTGGTTGCAGACGCGAAGGCTCCGGCGTTTGTGAACGTCGCGGCCGAGGCCGAGGATACGGCGATTGTACAAAGGGTTGCGGCGAGCGCGAGTGATCTTGTCGGTTTCATTGACATCTCCCTTGGTTTTTTGATCTCGAGATTCGAGACCTCAAGGAAGAGGCACGGCTACCATGGCTGTAGAGTTTCAATTGATTTCCAGTTTCGCGAAATTTTTCTGCGATGCCGTCCGCCGCCAGAACGGGAGCAGCGGTGCTGCGGGATTTGCTGTGCCAAGATTGACGGGATCAGCATTGAATCGCGCGTAGCGGTCTGGCTTTCGCGAGATTAGACAGCTTCGGATTTTACTCTGATCGCGAAGGTGCAGATCCGACACTTTAAATCAGCCGCTTATGCTCTGAGCAGAATCCGTCACTCAGGGACTCACACCGGACCTTGGCCGCAAAGCGCCTTGATGACAGCTACGCGGACAAGTTGCTCTTGGTGAAAGTCGGGATCAAGGTCGGCCATTGGCCTGATACGGACGTTGAATCAAAGCACCCGCGCGAATAGCACCAAAGGTGCCGCGCGATCGCCGGGCCGTCCCGCGGCCTGGCGATTTGATAGGGCGCGCAAAGTGTTTGAGTTCAGAATGACTTGGCTGGCATAAAGTGCGGGCAACAACCGTTGCTTCGCTAGTCTCCGGCCCTGCGATCGCGCGGCACCTACTGGCAAAGCGCACGGCAGCTCCAGACCAAAACCAAGCCGAGGTTCGTTTCCAACGCAATCGACCGTCTGGGCTTCGCATACGAGCCGCCCCCCTAACGCTACCCCAACCGCCCCCGTCAGGACGGGTTGAGGTAGTCGTTGGGGTCGACGCTGTCGAAGCCGTCGCGGACTTCGAAATGCAGGGCGGCCGTGCCGTCGCGGCGGATCTCGGCGATCTTCTGGCCGCGGCTGACGCTGTCGCCCTTGGCTACGCTGAGCGCGCCGACGTTGGAATAGACGGTGAGCAGGTTGCCCGAATGCTTGATCACGACGATGGGGATGCCGTTGGTATCCTCTGTGATCGCGGCCACGGTGCCGCTATCGGCGGCCTTGACCGCGCTGCCCGGGGCGGCGGCGATGTCGATGCCGTCATTGCTGCCCTTGGCGTAGTCGCGGATAACGTTGCCCTGAACGGGCGTCACCATGCGGGCGGTCTGGGTCACGCTTTCGCTGAGGTCCGGGGCGGCCACGGTCTCGACCGGGGTGGCGGTGGGCACGGTTTTCTCATCGGGCAGGGGTTTCGACGCGCTTGGCGGCTCCGGCGTGGGCGAGCCTGCGCCGGGGGGCGTGACCGCTGCGGTCTGTTCGGCCTCAAAAGGTTCGGTGTCTTCGCCGGGCAGGGCCACGGGGATCAGCAGGTATTGCCCCTCACGCACCGAGAAGTCGGAACCAAGGCCGTTCCAGTCCGCGAGGCTGCGGATCGACACGTTATAAAGACGCGCGATGCTGAACGCGGTCTCGCCGCGTTCCACCCGGTGGCGGACCGGTTCGACACCGACCTGCGCAGAGGGTTCGAGCGCGCTGGTCTCGACGGTCTGCGCATCGGCGCGGCGGATCGCATCCCCGGCCAGCGTGTCGATATCGACGCCGCCCGGAGGCTGGATCGGGCCGCCTGTCGGCTCGGCCACGCGGCCGGGCAGGGCGATGACCTCGCCCTCGCGCAGCGGATCGCCGGTCTGGATGCCGTTATAGCGCGCGAGTTCGCGCGCATCGGCACCAATCCGTGTGGCCAATTGGGCCAGCGTGTCGCCACGCCGTGCGACCGCGACCTGATAGCCGGGATAGGAAATGATGCCGCGGGCATCCGGTTCGGGCCGGGGAGCAGAGGCGTTGCGCGCCGCCTCGGCGGTGGAGGGGGCATTGCCGAACGCGCCGCGCATGTCGATATCGAGCGGTTGATCGCAGGCGGCGAGGGCCAGGGCCATGCCCGCCCCAAGGGTCAGGTGTCGTGGAAAGTGACGCATCTCGATCTTCCTCATGTCCTGCCCCTTGTTGGCCGGGGCCTTTTCGTTACCCGTCGCGCCCCAGCCCTTCGACCAGCGGCACGAACCGCACCGGGCGCAACTCGTCATACTCGAACCCGGTCTCGCTCCGGGTCACGCGGATCAAATGCTGCACCGCGTCCGATTGGCCCACCGGCACTACCATGATACCCCCGATTTTCAACTGCGCCAATAGGGGGCCGGGCGGGTCTTCGGCCGCCGCCGTCACGATGATCCGGTCAAAGGGGGCCTGATCAGGCAGGCCGAAGCTGCCATCGGCGGTGATCGCGGTGATATTGGTGAGATCAAGCGCGCGGAAAATCTCGCTCGCATCGGTGACCAGCCGCTTGTGCCGGTCGACGGTGTAGACCCGGCGGGCAAGCTGGCTGAGAATCGCGGCCTGATAGCCCGAGCCAGTGCCCACCTCGAGCACCTTGTCGCGGTTCGAGACCTTGAGCGCCTGCGTCATCAGCCCGACCACCGAGGGCTGGCTGATGGTCTGGCCGCAGGCAATGGGCAGTGGCATGTCCTCATAGGCGCGGTCCGTGAAATAGCCGCGGATGAAGGGGCCACGGTCGACCTTTTCCATCGCCGTCAGCACCGCCTTGTCGGTCACCCCGCGAGAGCGCAGCGCAAAGAGGAACTGCATCTTGCGTTCCGCGATATGATCGGCGTCGTCGCTCATTCGATGGCCTTGAGCGCCTCCAATGCGTCATGCGCGGTGAGGTCGGCGCGCATCGGCGTGACGGAGATGTAGCCTTGCAGGTTCACATCGGCATCCGAGCCGGGGCTCGTGGGCTCGTGCTGCGGTGCGCCGGTGACCCAGAGAAACCGCCGACCCGAGGGCGATGTGTGTGGCTGAACCCCAAAGCCAATGTCGCGGCGAAAGCCCTGACGGGCGGCGCGCAGGCCCTTGACGTCCGATGCGGGCAGGGGCGGGAAGTTTATGTTGTAGAAGATGCCGTAATCATCCTTGGTCCACACGCCCTTGTCGAGCAGGCGGCGCAGGGTGGGCAATCCGTGGACGCGGGCGGCCTCGAACGTGTCGTCGAGATCGCGATTCTTTGGGCCGTAATATTGGCTGAGCGCCACCGCTGGCACGCCTTGCAGCGCGGCCTCCATCGCCGCGCCCACGGTGCCGGAATAGACCGCGTTCTCAGCCGCGTTGTTGCCCCGGTTCACGCCCGAGAGCACCAGATCGGGGGGCGCGTCCTTCATCACGTCATGCAGGCCCGCGAGCACGCAATCGGCGGGGCTGCCTTCGGCGGCATAGCGGCGCTCGGCCATCTTGGAGATCATCATCGGGCGGGTGTAGGAAATGCAGTGCCCGACGCCGGATTGCTCAAACGCGGGGGCCACGGTCCAGACTTCGCCGTCCTCGCCTGCGAGGGCGGTGGCGACCTCTTCCAGCACCGCGAGGCCGGGTGCGTTGATGCCGTCGTCATTGGTGATCAGAATTCGCATGCCCGTGCCCCGCCTGGCGCTGTTTCGCCCCTGTGTAGCGGCGCACCGCCACAGGGGCAAGGCGCGCAAGGCCCCTCAGATCAGGGTGAGAAGGCGCGCGGCCTCATCGCGTGGATGCGCGAGGCCCTCGCGATCCTCGCCGGGGTGAAAGCGCGCACGGGTGGCGGTGGCCATCGGTTGCGGCGTGAGGATGTGAACGCGCGGCCCGGTCTTCTCGGTCTCGGCCTGCCAACTGCGGGCGAGGGCGATTTGCGCGGCCTTGGTGGCACCATAGGCCCCGAAAAACTTGTCGCCCGCCTTTGCGTCGTCGAAGAAGATCGCCTGTCCCGCCTCGCCCAGAAGCGGGGCGATGAAGGGAATGAGGATGCCGGTGGCGCTGACATTGCAGGCCACCGATTTCGACCAATCGCCCTCGGCGATGTGGTTGGCGGGGGCCAGGGGGGCGGCATGCACTGCCGCATGGACCCAAATCGCGATACCGCCCCAACGGTCATGGACCGAGCGGCAAAGCTGCGCCATCGCCTGGGTGTTGGTGATGTCCATCGGGGCCAGCGTGGCGCTGCCGCCGCGCGCCTGAATGCGGTCGTCGAGTTCCTCGAGCGCGCCGGTGGTGCGGGCGACCGCGATGATGTGATGCGTGTCGCTCAGCGCCTCGGCGATGGCGGCACCAAGACCGCGCGAGGCGCCGGTGACGAGGGCGAGGGGGAGATCGGTGTCCTGTGTCATAAGCGGGAAATCCCACCTGTCGCCGGGCAAATCAAGGACAATCGCTTGACTTTTGCGGCAGCGCGGTGAAAAAGTCGGGACGGACAGAGATAATGGAGGGACGCGACATGATGCGCGACACAGTTCTAGCCAAGGCCGTGATCGGTCAAGATACCCTGCTTCGCAAGATCGGCCTCGTTCTGACGGGCTCGCTCTTTGTAGCGCTTGCTGCGCAGGTCAGCGTGCCCTTCTTCCCGGTGCCGATGACGCTGTCGACGCTGGCGGTGCTGATCGTCGGGCTGACGTTCGGATCGCGCATGGGGGCGGCGACGCTGCTGGCCTATCTGGCCGAGGGGGCCATGGGTCTGCCGGTCTTTGCGAACGGCATGAACGGGGCCTCGCTTGTCGGGCCGACGGCAGGCTTTCTTTACGGCTATGTCGGCATGGCGTGGCTGGCCGGTCTGGCGGTGGAAAAGGGTCTGGCACGCGGTGTCGTCTCGACCGCGCTGTGCGGGATCGCGGTGTCGGCGCTGCTTTATATCCCCGGCCTGGCCTGGCCCGCCGCGGTGATGGGCAAGACGGTCCCGGAGCTTTGGGCCCACTGGATGGCACCGTTCCTGATCGGCGATGCGGTCAAGGCCGTGATCGCGGCGATGGTCGTCTATGGCGGCTGGAAGGCACTGGAGGCGCGTCGCGGCTGAACCCGCAGCGCGTTTGACTGAAATTGAGGCCGCGCCCGGACAACCGGGGGCGGCCTTTTGCTATGCCGGGTCAGGTGCCGGGGAGGCGCAGTTCTTCGGCACGACCGCCGCGCGACAGGATCACGACTCCCTCGCCGATGGCCGCCACGGTGGCGCGGTCGAGCGTGTCGCCGATCTCGACCCGGGCCACCTTGCCACCGCTCACGCGCACGAGGGCGCGGGCGTTGCTGGGGCCATGCATCGTGCCGAGCAATGTGATGCGGCGCAAGGGCAGGGCACCTTGTTGGGTCGCTGCGGCCAGTGTGGCCGCAGGGGTGGATGTTTGGTTTGCCATGAATGCCTCGGGGTTTCTTTTGTCTCTGCCCGCGCGTCTATGCGGCGCGCGTGGCAGAGAAAAGCCCGATATCTGCGCTGCGGCAGGAACTTGCCAGAGCGCTTTGCGTGGCCGCAAAACCCCGCTTATGCGGTCGATTTGACCGCGATCACTCGGCGGCTTTCAGCTCGAATCCCTTGGCGATCATGTCCGAGGGCTCGACCGGATATTCCCCCGAGAAACAGGCGTCGCAATATTGCGGACACTTTGTATCACGGCCCTGCGCCTCGCCGACGGCGCGGTAGAGCCCGTCGAGCGAGATGAAGCGGATGCTGTCCACGTTGAGATGCTCGCGCATCTCCTCTTCGGACATCGTGGCAGCCAGCAGTTTTTCGCGCTGCGGCGTATCCACGCCATAAAAGCACGGCCACGCCGTGGGCGGGCTAGCGATGCGAAAATGCACCTCGGCGGCCCCGGCGTCGAGGATCATTTCCTTGATCTTGCGCGAGGTGGTGCCGCGCACGACGCTGTCATCGACGAGGATCACTCGCTTGCCCTCAATGAGCGCGCGGTTGACGTTGAGTTTCAGGCGCACACCCATGTTGCGGATCTGCTCGGTCGGCTCGATGAAGGTGCGGCCCATGTATTGGTTGCGGATGATCCCCATCGCGAAGGGAATACCGGATTCCTGGCTGTAGCCGATGGCCGCGGGCGTGCCGCTATCGGGCACCGGGCAGACGAGATCGGCATCGACAGGGGCCTCGCGCGCCAGTTCCACGCCGATCTGGTGGCGGGTCTCGTAGACCGAGCGGCCGCCGATGATCGAATCGGGGCGCGAGAAATAGACATGCTCGAAGATGCAGAAGCGCGAGGACTGGCGGCGGAAGGGGTAATGGCTCTCGACGCCGTCCTTCTCGGAGATCACCACCATTTCGCCGGGGGCGATTTCGCGCACGAAGGTGGCGCCGATGATGTCGAGCGCGCAGGTTTCGGAACTGAGCACCCAGCCTTCACCCAATTGGCCAAGCACGAGCGGGCGCACGCCCAGCGGATCACGGACGCCGATCAGCTTGGTGCGGGTCATGGCGACGACGGAAAACGCGCCCTCGACGCGGCGCAGCGCGTCCTCCATCCGCTCGGGGATGTTGCGTTGCAGGGAGCGGGCCATCAGGTGGATGATGCATTCGCTGTCAGAGCCGGACTGGAAGATCGAGCCGCGCTCGATCAGTTCCTTGCGAAGCGCGTCTGCGTTGGTGATGTTGCCGTTATGGGCGATCGCCGCCCCGCCCATCGAAAACTCGCCGAAGAACGGCTGCACATCGCGGATCGCGGCGCCCTTGGCCCCGGCGGTGGAATAGCGCACATGCCCGATGGCCAGCGGCCCGGGCAGGGTTTCCATCAGCGACTGGCGGGTGAAGTTGTCGCGCACATAGCCGAAGCGACGGACCGAGTTGAAGCCCTGATCGGGATCGTGGCTGACGATGCCGCCGGCCTCTTGTCCGCGATGTTGCAGGGCGTGCAGCCCGAGGGCTACGAAATTCGCCGCATCGGACAGGCCGACGACGCCGAATATACCGCATTCTTCCTTCAGTTTATCATCGTCGAAGGGGTGAGCGGGGGGCATTTGAGTGGACAAGGCTGGCAGCTCCGAATCCCGTGTCTGTCACTTGCGCCCCTCATACGCGCTCAGATCGGGTATGTCACGAAACTATCACAGAAACCTGTGCGCGCCCGGGAGCGGTGCCGGTTTACGTGGCGTCACTGCCCGGGGGCTTCGCAGGAGCCGATCAATTCCTCATATTGCTGCGTGATCCAGCCCAGCGCCTGTTCGGGATTGCCATCCTCGACCTTGCCGGTCAGCTGTGCAAATACCCTCGCCGAGCGGCTGTCGTCGATGATCGCGATGCTTTGCGAGCTGATCACCGTTTCATATACGAAATAGGCGATGGCGATGAGCAACACGCCGCGCGCCACGCCGAAGACAAAGCCCAGCCCCTGATCGAGCCCGCCCAGGACCGAGCGCTGCACCAGCGACGAAAAGAGCGGCGTGATCAGCGAGGCCACGATCAACCCCACGGCAAAGACCACCGCGAAGGCGCCGATCATCGAGAGCTCGCAACTGTCGGCGATGAATTCGCCGACCACCGGGATTTCGGTGACCAGCGGTTCAACCTGCGGCGCGAACATGAAGGCGAGGATGCCGGCAACGACCCAGCCCGCGATGGCCAGTGCCTCGCGCACGAAGCCGCGCGAATAGGCCAGCAGCGCCGACAGCACGATGAAAAGCGCCACGACGCCGTCGATGATGGTAAAACCGTCCATAGCCTTGTCCTGTCCCTCTGGGCGCGCCTAACCTGCGCCGAAAATATCACCCACGAACGCAGTCAGATCGCCCATCCGGGTCAGGCTGAGGCCGCTGGTGCCGCCGGTCTTGCCACCGGACGGAATGATCGCCGATGTGAAACCAAGTTTTTGCGCTTCTTTCAACCTGTTTTCGGACTGTCCCACCGGGCGAAGCGCCCCGGAGAGGCTGATTTCGCCGAAAATCACCGTTTCCGAGGGCAGGGGGGTGTCTTCGCGCGCGCTGAGCAGGGCTGCGGCGACCGCGAGATCGGCCGCAGGTTCGCTGATCCGCAAGCCACCGGCCACGTTGAGATAGACATCAAGCCCGGCAAAGGGGATGCCGCAGCGCGCCTCGAGCACGGCGAGGATCATCGCCAGACGCGCGCCGTCCCAGCCGACCACGGCGCGGCGCGGCTGCGCATGCGGGGTGGGGGCGACCAGCGCCTGCATCTCGACCAGCACGGGGCGGGTGCCCTCGATGCCGGAAAACACCACCGAGCCTGGCGAGGGCGCGCCGCGCCCCGAGAGGAACAGCTCGGAGGGGTTGGCGACCTCGGCCAGCCCGCCGCCGGTCATCTCGAAGACGCCGATTTCGTCGGCGGGGCCAAAGCGGTTCTTGACCGAGCGCAGGATGCGGAACTGATGGCCGCGCTCGCCCTCGAAATAGAGCACGCAATCGACCATGTGCTCGACCACACGCGGGCCCGCGATCTGCCCGTCCTTGGTGACATGGCCGACAAGGATCACGGAGGTGCCGAAGCGTTTTGCGAATGTGGTCAGCTCATGGGCCGCGGCGCGGACCTGGCTCACGCTGCCGGGGGCGGCTTCGACCGTGTCGGACCACATGGTCTGGATGGAATCGATGATCACCAGATCGGGCTTTTCCGCCTCGAGCGTGGTCAGGATATCGCGCAGCGAGGTGGCGGCGGCGAGTTTGACCGGCGCATTTTCCAGCCCGAGGCGTTGCGCGCGCATGCGCACTTGCGCGCTGGCCTCTTCGCCAGAGACGTAGAAGGTCTTGAGCCCGGCACCCGCGAAGCGTGCGGCGGCCTGCAACAGCAGCGTGGATTTGCCGATGCCGGGATCGCCGCCCACCAGAACCGCGCTCGACGGCACAAGGCCGCCGCCCAGGACCCGGTCCAGCTCGCCGATGCCCGAAAGGGTGCGCGGCGGCGGGGCCTCTTCGGTCGAGAGATCAGTGAGGGTCAGCTGCGCGCCGCGCTTGCCGCCAAGCGTCTTGCCCTTGGGACCGGTTGAGAGCGGGGCCTCTTCGACGATGGTGTTCCACTCGCCACAGGCGTCGCAACGGCCCGACCAGCGGTTGTGCACCGCGCCGCAGGCCGAACAGGTGAAGGTTGAGGATTTCGCCATGTCCCGGGTCATGCCCCAAGGGCCGGTCCCGGTCAAACCCGAAAATGCAGCGGCGCTATTCGGCGGCCTTCTTGCTGAGGTCGATGACCGTGCCGTCGGCGCGCAGCATCTCTTCCAGCCCCAGTTCCGGCAGCACCTCGCGCAGGTCGTCGCGCAGGCGGGTCAGCTGGCTCGCGGCGACGCTTTCCTCCAGATCGACCTCATGCGCCCAATGCTTGAGGTCGCGGCTGATCTGCTTGGCCTGATCGATCCGCGCATTGAACGCCTCGACCTCCTGCTGGCGTTGGTGCAGGAATTGCCGGGCGCGGGCGATCTTTTCATCGGAATAGACATCGGCCAGTTCGCGGCTGATATGCGACATCTGGGCGGCCACTTCGAGCAGGTCCGGCTCGAGCCCGCCCAGATCGGGATGCTCGCGCAGATAGGCCAGCCGCTCGCGCACCGCATCAAACTCGGATGAGAGTTGAAACAACCCCTCGCGATCCGCCGCATGGGCCGCATGATAGGCGCGGGCGACGTCCTGCATGCCGATATTGAACCGCCGGTGCGAGGTCTCAAGCGCCATGATGCGGGCATTCGCGGGTAGGAAAAAGCACAGCATCACCGCCAGAACGGTCAGGCCGATTTGCGCGATCTGGCCGGCATTGTGGTATATCACACCGCCGAACCCAGCCTCGAATTCGAGCCACGGTACCAGACCGAGCGCCGCCCCGATGCTGGCAGCACTCAGCGCGAGCGCGGCCAGGAGAAATGAAACAACGGCGAGCCGTTGGAATAAAAACTGAGTCAGCAGCGCAACAGATTTCAAATGTGCGGGCATGACTTCCCCCCTGAAAGACCATATCCAATATAGGCGAGTTTACGCCGATTGCGTCAAAGGCAAAGGGTTAATTCATTCATCACAGGCTCAACAATGGCGGAGTGTTGCGTGACTGCGCCGGGTTGTTGCCGAAATAGGGACAGTTCAGGGGGCGGGCCGGGATTTGTCCACCAGATGGCCAAAGGTGATGGCGGCGAGCACGCAGGCGGTGAAGAGATAGAGGCCCCATGCCACCTCGACCCGCGCGAGGCCAACGCCCTTGATCACGATGATGTAGTGCGCGATCAGGAAGACATCGGCCATCGCCAGCTTGCCCAGCAGATGCAGCGCGGGCAGGGCGCGTGGGGCGAGCAGGTCGAACTGCACCAGCGCGAGGCCGATGGTCTTGAGATAGGGCGCGAAGAGCGCGAAGAAGGTGACCAACAGGGCGAGGATGACATCGCTTTGCCAGAGTTCCTGAAGGCCGGAAATGATGCTGATCTCACTGAGGCCGAAGAGCGGCAGGGCGATGCCCGCGCGCAAAAGCGGCGCGAACCAGGCGACGGGGAAAAGGATCAGGAGGGTGAGATTGGCGTATTTCAGCATGTTATGCGCCATACCTCAGCGATTGCGTGCAAAAATCTTGCAAGATTTTTGCCAAGAATTTTCGACAATTCTTGGCGCGGGACGTCACCGCACCGCCTCGATCGGGCCGTCGGCGCGGCCGTGGATGAACTGGTCGAGATAGGGATCGCCCGACTGGTCCATGTCGCCCACCGGGCCGGTCCACTGGATCACCCCGTCATGCAGCATCGCGACATTGTCGGCGATGGCACGCACGGAGGTCATGTCATGGGTGATGGTCATCGCCGTCGCGCCCATTTCCACCACGATTTCGCGGATCAGTTCGTTGATCACGCCCGACATGATCGGGTCGAGGCCGGTGGTCGGCTCGTCGAAAAAGATGATTTCGGGTTCGGCCGCGATGGCGCGGGCGAGGCCCACGCGCTTTTGCATGCCGCCCGAAAGCTCGGCCGGAAATTTGTCGCCCACCTCGGCTTTGAGCCCGACGCGGCGGAGTTTCTCGATGGCGACCTCGCGCGCCTCGGCCTTGGGGCGCTTGAGCGAGCCGCGCAGCAGGCGGAAGGCGACGTTTTGCCAGACGGGCAGTGAGTCGAAGAGCGCGCCGCCCTGAAAGAGCATCCCAAAGCGGGCGAGGAAGGCGTCGCGGTCGCCGGTGGTGACATCCGTGCCGTCGAGCGTGATCGCGCCGCTGTCCTGGCGGATGAGCCCGAGGATGCATTTCAGCGCCACCGATTTGCCGGTGCCCGATCCGCCGATGATCACCATGGAGGAGCCCGACTCGATGGTCAGGTTCACGCCCTGCAAAACGCGGTTCTCGCCAAAGGCCTTATGGACGTCACGCAGTTCGATCATGCCGAAAAGAACACCTCTGTCAGGATGTAGTTGGACGCGAGGATCAGCACGCTGGCCGCGACCACCGCCGTCTTGGTGGCGCGCCCCACACCTTGGGCACCGCGCCCCGAGTTCATCCCGTAGTAGCAGCCCATTAGCGCCACGATGAAGCCGAAGACCGCGCCCTTGATCATGCCGGAGACGACGTCCCATGTCTCGAGGAAATCAATCGTGTTGTGCAGGTAGGTCGCCGCGCCGAAGTCGAGGCGTCCGACGCCCACCAGAAACCCGCCCATGATGCCGATCACGTCGCCCACGCCCACCAGTAGCGGCACCGCGAGGGTGGCGGCCAGAACGCGGGGCAGGGTGAGGTATTTCATCGGGTTGGTGGAGAGCGTGGTGAGCGCGTCGATCTGCTCGGTCACTTTCATGGTGCCGATCTCGGCGGCGATGGAGGAGGCCACGCGTGCGGCGACCATCAGGCCGCCCAGCACCGGGCCAAGCTCTCGGGTCAGGCCGATGGCGACGATCGAGGGCACCACGGTTTCGGCGTTGAAGCGCGCGCCGCCCGCGTAGATCTGCAAGGCGAGCGCGCCGCCGGTGAAAAGCGCCGTCATGCCGACGACGGGCAGCGACAGCCAGCCGATCTGCACCAGCGCATGGCCGAATTCACGCCAGTAGAAGGGCGGGCGCGCCAGATGGCTGACCGCGTCGGAGGCGTAGAGCGTGATCCGCCCCATGCCCGCCAGCCCCGCCAGCATCGTGCGCCCGATGGACGCCAGAAAACCGAGGATCAGGGTCATCCGCCGATATAGCGCCGCATGTAGCGCGCCCCCAGTGAGGTCAGGATTTCATAGCCGATGGTGCCTGCATTATCCGCCAGCACGTCGATCCCCTGATGGGGCCCGAGCAATTGCAGATGCGACGGGTCGCGCCCGAGGTCGGTGATGTCGACGCCGATCAGGTCCATCGAGATGCGGCCGGTGACGGGGCAGGGGGTGTCCTCGGCCCAGAGGCTGGTTTTCGGACCCATGGCGCGCAGGATACCGTCGGCATAGCCCGCCGCCACGGTGGCGATGCGCATGGCGCGCGGCGCGGTGAAATCGCAGCCATAGCCGACCGTCTCGCCGAGGGCGATGTCGCGACACTGAATGACCGGAATGTCGAGAGTGACGACGGGGCGCGCGTCGGTATAGGGCCGCCCGCCATAGATGCCGATGCCGGGGCGGGCGAGGTCGAAGTGATAGTCACCGCCCAGCAGGACGCCGCCGGTATTGGCGAAACAGCGCGGCACATCGGTGTCGTCTGTCATCGCGCGGAAGGCGGCCAGTTGCTGCGCGTTCATCGCCTGATCGGGTTCGTCGGCGCAGGCCAGATGGCTCATCAGCATGACCGGGTTCTGTGCGAGAGCGATCTGCCGCACGGCCTGCCATTCCTCGGGCTCCATTCCCAGCCGGTTCATGCCGCTGTCGAGCTGCACGCCGAACGGGTGGCCGGGCAGCGCCTCGGCGTGACGGATCATCTGGTCGAGCGAGTTGATCATCGGCACGAGGTCCATGTCGCCGATCATGTCCGCATCGCCCGGCATGTGCCCGGAAAACACGTGAATCGCCACATCGGGGCCGAGCGCCTGCCGCAGGGCCACGCCCTCTTCGGCGATGGCCACGAAGAAGTGCCGCGCGCCTGCGCGTGCCAGCACACGGCCCACCCGGTCAGCGCCCAGCCCGTAGGCGTCGGCCTTGACCACGGCGGCGGTCTCAGTGCCGGTCATGGCATCGAGGGCACGCCAGTTGGCGGCAATGGCATCAAGGTCGATTGTAAGGGTCGCGCTGCTCATGCGGGCGGTTTTGACAGGATGGGCGGGGGCGTCAAGGGGAAAGGCGCGCGGCACGGGAACCTCAGGCGCACACGCCGAAAAAGCCGCCCACAACTGGCGGGCGGGGGAGGAAATGCCTCGGTCATGACGCTGGACTATGTGCTCAGAACCAGCTCTGAACGCCGCGCGCAGCACCCGATATGTCACGTCCGACACCATCGACGGTGGCACAGCCTGCCAGCGTGGTGATGAGGACAAGCGCAATCAGTTTTTGCATGCTCCTGCCTATGGTTGTTGCCTGTTGTTATTCTTCTGCCTCAAACCACCAGACCTCGGGGAGGAAACCGATACCGTCCCCGTAGATCGGCAGCGCGTCCTCAGGATAGTGCAACTGTGCCTTGTGGGCAATACGACCGACGCTGTATTGATGGATCGGGATCACGTAGCGCCCCGCCGTCAGTATCCGGTCGAGCGCGCGGGTGGCGGCGACGAATTCCTCGCGGTCGCGTGCGTTCAGGATGGTGCGGATCATCGCCTCTGCCGCCTGCGAGCGCATGCCCATCAGGTTGCGGCTGCCGGGGTCGTCCACGCCATCGGAACCCCAGTAATACATCTGCTCGTTGCCGGGGCTGAGCGACAGCGAGCGGCGCATCATTGTCAGGTCGAAATCATAGTTCGCCTCGCGCTCGGCATATTGCGCCTTGTCGGTCATCTCGATCCGCAATTCGATGCCCAGACGGTCGAGCGCGCGGGCATAGATATCCATCATCGCACTGGCCTGACCGATCAGCCCGTCCTGCTGCAAAAGCACCGTGAGGCGCAGTGGCGTGCCGTCGGCGTTGACCAGCCGCCCGTTCTCGACCTGCCAGCCCGCCTCGCTCAGAAGCTTCATCGCGCGGCGCAAACCCTTGCGATTGCGCGCGGTGCCGTCGCCGTCGGGCAGGCTGTAGCCCTCGAGCGTGCCGGGGGGCAGGCTGTCGGCGAAGGGTGTGAGCAACTCGCGCACGCGGCCCGTGGCGGGGCCGTGATCCATGCCCAGTTCGGAATTGGAGAAATACGAGGTGATGCGGGGCTGCCGTCCGCCGGTCAGGGTGTCGTTGATATACTCGAAATTGAACGCGGTGATCAGCGCCTCGCGCACGCGCCAGTCACCCAGCGGTGCGCGGCGGGTGTTCATCACGAAGCCGGTCATGCCCGAGGGTTTCTGATGCGGGATTTCGGATTTCACGATCTCGCCGCGCTCGACGGCGGGAAAATCGTATTCCTCGGCCCAGGCCTCGGCGTTGAATTCGCGCACGTAGCTGATGATCCCGGCCTTGAACGCCTCTTTCAGCACGGTGTCGTCGCCGAAGAACTCGATCCGGATCTCGTCGAAATTGTTGGTGCCGCGCCGGAAGGGCAGGTCGCGTCCCCAGTAGTCGGGGTTGCGGCGCAAGGTGACGTGGCGATTGACCTCGTAGTTCTCGACGACATAGGGACCGGTTCCGATCGGGATATCCTCGATCCCCGCCTCGGCGATGTCGCGGCCCTGCCACTGCGCCTTTTGCAGGATCGGGCGCAGCCCGGCCAGAAGGGCGAGTTCGCGATCCGCCTCGGTGAACTCGAGGCGCAGGCTTCGCGGCCCGGTCTGCGCGATGCGGCCCACCTTGGACCAGAAGCCGCGATAGCGCGGGTGGCCTTGCGTGCCCAATGTCTCGAAGGACCAGATCACATCCTCGACCGTGACCGGGCTGCCGTCCGAGAATCGGGCCGCCTCACGCAGGGTGAATTCGACCCAGGTGCGGGCCTCATCCGTCTCGACCGATTCGGCCAGAAGGCCGTAAAGCGTGAACGGCTCGTCCCAGGATCGCCCCAAAAGGGTCTCGTGGGTGAGATGCCCCAATTGCCAGGGCGGGCTGCCGCGCAGGATGAAGGGATTGAGCGAATCAAAGCCGCCGACATTGCCGGTGACGACGCGACCGCCCTTGGGAGCATCCGGGTTGGCATAGGGCAGGGACACAAAATCAGGTGGCAGGGCGGGGTCGCCATACATAGCTATGCCATGCGCGGGCGCGCCGAGCGTCTGAGAGGCCGTTCCTGCAAGGATCATCGCGCAGAGCCCAGCCCGGAAAAGACGGAAAAATTCTGATCTCATTTTGGCGACAATCCTCAATGATCCTTGTTTATCAGGGGCAGAGCGTAGAGGCGGATTCACGTCTTTTCAAACTTTTAGCTTGGCCCGAGGCGCAGGATTGCTTATAAAGGGGGCACTGCTCGATAGGTTTCTTGCCTGTATGAAACCTGCCTCAATAACTTGACGCCCGCCTCGTGCGGGCGTTTTTTTTGGCCCGCTCTCACCCTCGTGATCCTCATTCCCCGTGCAATTCGCAGATGCGGCACATATGCTGCGCGTGCAGTGTGAACAAGGGAGAACAGGCATGAGCGTCAAAGGCAAAACCGCCGTCATCACCGGCTCGAATTCCGGCATTGGTCTGGGCATCGCGTGGGAACTGGCGCGCGCCGGGGTCGAGGTGATTCTGAACTCCTTTACCGATTCGGAGGAGGATCACGCGCTGGCCCGTAAAATCGCCGACGAGACCGGCACCAAGGTGCGCTATATTCAGGCCGACATGTCGGATGGCGACCAGTGCCGCGCGCTGATCGAAAAGGCCGGGGCCTGCGATATCCTGATCAACAATGCGGGCATCCAGCATGTCGCCCCGATTGACGAATTTCCGGCGGAGAAGTGGAACGCGATCATCGCGATCAACCTCAATTCCGCCTATCACACCACCGCTGCCGCGCTGCCCCTGATGCGCAAGGCGGGCTGGGGCCGGGTGATCAACATCTCGTCGGCGCATGGCCTGACGGCGAGCCCGTTCAAATCGGCCTATGTCGCGGCCAAGCACGGCATTGTCGGGATGACCAAGGTGGTGGCGCTGGAAACCGCGAAAGAGCCGATTACGGCGAATGCGATCTGCCCGGGTTATGTGCTGACGCCGCTGGTCGAATCGCAGATCCCCGACACGATGGAGAAGTACGGGATGGAGCGCGACGAGGTGATCGAGAAGGTCATGCTGGAGCGTCAGCCGTCGAAGGAGTTCGCCACCACCGAGCAACTGGGGGGCACGGCGCTGTTTTTGTGTTCGGACGCGGCGGCGCAGATCACCGGGACGACGATCAGCGTCGATGGGGGCTGGACGGCGCTGTAAGGCGCGGGGCAGGGGCGAGAGGGGCCTAGAGCTGCCGTTGCCACATCCCGCGCGAAACGCACCGAAGGTGCCGCGCGATCGCCGGGCCGTCCCGCGGCCTGGCGATATGATAGGGCGCGCAACGTGTTGAGTTCAGAATGACTTGGCTGGGATAAAGTGCGGGCAACAGCCGTTGCTTCGCCAGTCCCCGGCCCTGCGATCACGCGGCACCTTTTGGCGGGGCGCTATGTTCGCTTCAGGCCATTCACGCCCCCCTTCACCCAGCCTTCTTGCGCAACTCCTCGGGCTTTTTCTGGCCCGGATAGACGAGACCCGCCGAGATCACCAGCTTGGCGGCGTCTTCGATGCTCATGTCCAGTTCGATCACGTCCTCGCGCGGGAAGAACAGCAGAAAGCCGCTGGTCGGGTTGGGCGTGGTGGGCACGAAGACGCTGAGCAGGTCGCTGCCGGTCTCTGCCTTCTGGTTGATCTCGCCCTTCGCCTCGGTCGAGATGAAGCCTACCGCCCAGATATCCTTGCGCGGATATTGCACCAGGCAGGCTCTCTCGAAATTGCTCTCGGTCTGGGCAAAGACCGTCTCGGCGATCTGCTTGACCCCCGAATAGATCGAACGCACCACCGGCATCCGGTTGACCAGCGATTCGGCGAAGCGGATGAGCGACCGCCCGATCAGGCCTTTGGCGACCCAGCCGACCAGCACGGTGAAGATCAGGAAGATCACCACGCCGACGCCGCGCAGGTTGATGCCGATATAGCGCTCGGGCTGGTAATGCGCGGGAATGAGCGGCAGCACGAACCCGTCGACCCAGCCGATCAGCGTCCACATCAGCCAGATCGTCAGGCCGACCGGCGCGATCACCACCAGACCGGTCAGGAAACTGGTCCGCAGCCCGCCGAAACGGGTGGGTTTCTTGGGGGCGATCGGTGGGTCTTCGAAAGGCGTGGTCATGACAACTCTCATCAAGAGAACGTGGGTTATCTAGGCGCATTCCGCCGCTGTCACAATGGCCCGCACAAGCGGCCCGGCAAAAAACCCCGGCGGGGCTTGCACAGGCGGGCAGGGGCCGCTATACGCGCGGCACTGAAATCCGCAGGCATGGGCGGGCTGACGGGGGAGACATCCCCGTTCAAGTCCACCGGTTGAAGCATTCCGCTTCTCACCCCGTGCCAAGGCGCAAACCGGAAAAGGAATACGGCCATGGCTCTTCCCGAGTTCACCATGCGTCAGCTGCTGGAAGCTGGCGTTCACTTCGGCCACCAGACGCAGCGTTGGAACCCCCGTATGGGCGAGTTCATCTATGGCGCGCGCAACGGCATCCACATCATGGACCTCACGCAGACCGTTCCGATGCTCGACGCGGCGCTGAACGCGATCCGTGAATGCGTCGCCAAGAACGGCCGCATCCTCTTTGTCGGCACTAAGCGTCAGGCCGCGCAGCCGGTGGCGGAAGCCGCCGAGAAATGCGCCCAGTATTACATGAATCACCGCTGGCTCGGCGGCACGCTGACCAACTGGCAGACCGTGTCCAAGTCCATTCAGCGTCTCAAGCAGATCGACGAGATCCTTGAAGCGGGTGGCGAAGGCCTGACCAAGAAGGAGCGCCTCGGCATCGAGCGCGATCAGGGCAAGCTTCAGGCGTCGCTCGGCGGGATCCGCGAAATGGGCGGCGTGCCGGACATGCTGTTCGTCATCGACGTCAAGAAAGAGTCGCTGGCCGTCGCTGAAGCCAACAAGCTGGGCATCCCGGTCGTGGCCGTGGTCGATACCAACTGCTCGCCCGACGGTATCGATTACATCATCCCCGGCAATGACGACGCCGCCCGCGCCATCGCGCTCTATTGCGATCTGGTCAGCCGCGCCGCACTCGACGGCATGACAGCCCAGATGGGTGCCGCCGGCATCGACCTCGGTGCCATGGAAGAGGCGCCCGTGGAAGAGGCCGTCGCCGAGACCGAAGCCGCCGAAGGCTGAGCGCTGTCACGAAACTGACACGGGGGCAGGGCTATCCCGCCCCCGCGATAAATCGAATTTGAGGAGAGCCAAGATGGCGATCACTGCTGCAATGGTAAAAGAGCTGCGCGACACGACAGGCGCAGGCATGATGGATGCAAAGAAGGCGCTGACCGAGACCGCGGGCGACATGGAAGCGGCTGTCGACTGGCTGCGGACCAAGGGCCTTGCCAAGGCGGCCAAGAAATCCGGGCGCACCGCGGCCGAAGGTCTGGTCGCGGTCAAGGTCGGAGGCGGTGTCGGCGTCGCGGTCGAGATCAACTCGGAAACCGATTTCGTCGCCAAGAACGCCGATTTCCAGAGCATGGTCTCGCAGATCGCCGACGCTGCGCTCGGGGCGGCTGATATCGACGCGCTGAGCGCGACCGATCTGGGCGGCAAGACCGTGGCCGACACCGTGACCGACAAGATCGCCACCATCGGCGAGAACATGTCGCTGCGCCGCATGGCCCGCGTCGAAGGCGACGGTGTCGTGTCCTATGTCCACAATGCCGCGGCTGACGGCATGGGCAAGATCGGTGTTCTGGTGGCCTTTTCGGGGGACGAGACCTTTGCCCGTCAGGTTGCGATGCATATCGCCGCCACCAACCCCGCCTCGCTGGATGAGGCCTCGCTCGACCCGGCGGTCGTCGAAAAGGAAAAGCAGGTCCAGATCGAGATCGCCCGCGAGTCCGGCAAGCCGGATGCGGTGATCGAGAAGATGATCGTTGGCCGGATGAAGAAATTCATGTCCGAGGTCACGCTGCTTGGTCAGGCGTTCGTGATGAACCCCGACCTGACGGTCGAGGCTGCCGCCAAGGAGGCCGACACCACGATCGCGGGTTTCGTGCGCCTCGAAGTGGGCGAAGGCATCGAGAAGAAGGAAGAGGATTTCGCAGCCGAGGTGGCCAAGGCCGCGCAGGGCTGAACCACGGGCGCGATCCGGTTGAGAAGGGGCCCCGCGCGGGCCCCTTTTTTCTTGCCCGGATCGCAAATGGCAAGCGGTGCCGCCGGTTAGGGCGACACCGCTCTGGACCGGTCGTCTATTGGGGATGAAACGACGGCCTGTAGGCGTCGACTGCCTGCCCCGATGGAATAAGAGCCGACAGCCGACATCCGGTCAGACCGGAAGAAGGAGCGTTCCCCGAAACGAAAGGTTGAACACCCCCCCATGTTCCCAGGCAATAAAGCCACCACTCACGGAACGGTGACATAATGCGACGTTACCTAACGTAAGGAAAGTAAGGGATTCCATACCATTTTTTAAGCTATTGAATGCAAAGGGTTTCAGGCATCTAGGAAGAAAATCTGATTCTGAAATGCGGCTTTGAGAACCGCCTGTGCGGTGGTCTCGACGCTGAGCGCCTTGCGCGCCAGCCGCAGGTGTTTTTCGACGGTTGCAGGGGTAAGTTCCATCAGCATGGCAATGTCTTGCACCGTTTTGCCATCGCCGACCCAACCCAGAACTTCGCGCTGCCGCGAGGTCAGCGCGCGTTTGGGTGATTCGTAGGGCAGGGACAGGATGCACAGATGCGCCAGGTTGTTGAGCGCGAGAACCGTCTCGCCGACTTCGGACCATAGCTGATCCACCTCCGCCTGCGTCGTGCCGCGCCGCGCGGTGAGGGCCATCGCGGCCTTCATGCGCGGGCGCAGCGACTTGAAACTTATCGAATAGCCCGCCGTCACACCATGCGCCGGGTTGAACTCCAGCACCGCGCGTTCCTGCGCGGTCATTTCACCGGCGGCGAGACGCTCGTTCAGGATCGACCACGAACAGGCCCCGTCATTGCCCAGCGACCAGCGCACCATCGGCGCGTGAAAATAGAGACCCTGATCAATGAAGGTGTCGATATAGTCCGGCGCGTGGTTCGACAGGATCACGAAATCATCCGGATCGCCCAGCGAGGTTTCGGTGCGAAACCGTGTGCAGCCATAGATCAGCCGGTCGAACCCGTAGTCTGCCATCTGCCGCGTATGAAGATCCCACAATTCCTCGATCGTGGCGACATTCAGCAGCCGGTTGACGGCCTTCGGGTCGATCATCCGCCGCGCTCCAGATGTCCGCGCATGGCATCAAGGGCCAGGATGTAGCCCGGCGCGCCAAAGCCGCAGATCACACCGACGGCGACCCGCGCGATGTAGGAGACGTGGCGATAGTCTTCGCGGGCATGCACGTTCGACAAGTGCAGTTCGATGGCCGGTATCTGAACCGAGGCGAGCGCATCCATCAGGGCGATCGAGCTATGCGTATAGGCGCCGGCATTCAGGATGATCCCGTCATGGGTTCCGCGCGCCGCGTGAATGGCGTCGATCAGGGCGCCTTCGTGATTGCTCTGTTCAAAGGCGAGGGCGAGCCCGTGCGTCTCGGCATGCGCAAGGCACATCGCCTCGATATCCGCGAGCGTGGTGTGACCGTAGATCTCGGGCTGTCGCATGCCGAGCAGATTGAGATTCGGACCGTTCAGAACCAGAATGGATGTCATGTGCAGGCTTCCTCCGGATCGACGTTTAGACCGCATTGCAGTGTTGTGTCGAGTGAGCCATGTGTCAATCTGTCAATGTGTAGAGACAGGGCGGCGCGAATGACACAGCACGGCACTTCAGGATTTGGAATGTCGGATCGCGTCATAGCTTGGCTCACATGAGATATCTGGTGCAAGCCAATGATATAACGTTGTATTCGAGTAAACTCTACACTTGGCTGATGGATCAATTATTTACATAATACTGATTATGCGCCTAATGGATATCAGCGCTGCGACCGGTTGCTTATCACCTGCATGCGCTGATCTGGGCATGTGTAATGCGCGGCAAGTGGATCGCGGCACGGTGCCTCGATCACGCGCAAGGCCAGCCATGCCGCCACGGCGGCAAAGACCGCCCCGCCGATCGCCTGCCCGGCCAGCACGCCCTGCGCGCCCCAGATCGCCCCGAAGGCCACGACAAAGGGCCATGTCCCAATCGTGTGCCGTGCCCAGTTCACGCCCGTCGAATAGCCCGGATGACCGAGGTTGTTGAACGACGCGTTGGCGACGAAGATCGCGCCGTTGAAGAACGAGCCGAGCGCGAGCGGACCGAGATAGAGATACAGCAGCGCCCGCATGTCGCCGTTGGCGTTGAACATGTCCGCAATCGGGGCGCGCAGCACGAAGAGCAGCGCCGACATGCCAACCACATAGAGGGCGAGAAATTTCAGCCCGTCGAAGAATGTCTCGTAGACCCGGTCCATGCGCCCTGCCCCGAAATTCTGCCCGAAGATCGGCCCGATGGCCCCAGAGAGCGCCAGCACGACCGAAAAGACGACCGGCACAATCCGGTTGATCACCGCCATGGCGGCGACCGCGTCGGTGCCGTATTTTGCCATTTCCCGCGTCACGATGGCGGTGCCCAAAGGTGTCGCCACCGTGCCCAGAACCGCAGGCAGCGCAATGCCCGCCGCATCCTTGAAATCGCGCGCCACGCATTGCGGGCGGGGCCGCGCGAAGGCCTGATAGCGTGCCACGGCGAGGGTCACGGCCAGCACCGCCGTCGCGAGACGTGCCAGCACCGTCGCGACGGCCGCCCCTTCGAGGCCCAAGCCCACGGCAAAGATCAGGATAGGATCGAAGACAAGGTTGACCCCGGCGCCCAGAAGTGCGGGATACATCGCGCCCCGCGCATCGCCATAGGCCCGCAACACCGCCACCGCCACCATCGACAGCCCCGAAAGGAAGGTCGTCGGCAGGATGATCCAGAGGTAGCCCGTCGCCATTTCTGCCGCAGCTCCGCTGGCCCCAAGGAGCGCCAGGAGCACATCGAGAAACGGCAGCATCAGAAGCGGCAGAAAAAGCCCCGTCGCCACCGCGATCACCGCCGTGCTGGTGGCGTATTCGCGAGCGTCTGTGCGATTGCGCTCACCCTCGGCCCGGGCCACGAGCGCGCCCGCCGCAATCGAGAGCCCGATATTGACGGCGCTGGCAAAGAACATCAGCGCGCTGGCATAGCCCGCCGCCGCTGCCAGCTCTTCGCGCCCCAGCATGGAAATGAACACGATATCAATGAGATCGACGGCGAAGATCGCCATCAAGCCGATGCTCGAGGTGAAGGACATCACCGACACATGCCGGAAAAGATTGCCTTGGGTGAAACTGCCGCCGCTCTCGCTCAGGGCCATTGTCATATTCCTTTTACACAACGTGTAAGGCACATAACCGGCTTTGCCGCCCGCTCAATGCCCGGCCCCTCAACACTCTGTGTGCGAATTTGCTTAGCCGCGCGCGGCGATCAGGTGCACCATCCGTGCGCCGGTCTCGTAATAGAGGGTGCGCAGCCCCGCGAAGGCCTCGCGATGGGCGTCGATCACCGGCACCGGCAGATCATCCTCCTGTCCGCTTAGCAGCGCCCGCGCGGCGGCCCGGCCAAACACCGTGCCCGGCGCGATGCCCCGTCCGGAATAGCCATAGATCGCATAGCCGCCCTGACCGATGCGCTGAATACGTGGCAGGTGATTGCCGGTCATCGCGATGCGCCCCGCCCAGGCATGGCTGATTTCGGTGCCGCGCAGGTGGGGGAAAAGCTGCGTGAGCTTGCGTTCCGCCCAGTTGGCATGCGCGCTCGCGTCGCCGCCCATGCCGCCGAGGATTATCCGCCCCGCCGCATCGCGCCGCAGTGAGGTCATCACCAGGCCAGTATCCCAGCACCCCTCACCGCCCGCCAGGATGTCGCGTGCGAGGTTGTCGCCAAGAGGTTCGGTTGCCAGTTGGTAGAACTGCACCACCGGCATCTCGGGCAGGCGAACGGGGGGCGCGGGGATGTGATACGCGTTGGTCGCCATCAGCAGATGTTTCGCACGCAGCTTGCCGCCGGGCGTGTGGATCACCCATTGCCCGCCGTGGCGCGTGGCCGCCGTGACCGGGCTTTGCTCATGCAGGCGTGCGCCCTGCTCTGCGGTCGCGCGCGCCAAACCGCGCGCATAGGCCAGCGGCTGAATGGTGCCCGCGCGCGGATCATGCAGCGCGCCGTGAAACCGCTCAGTTCCGGTGCGTGTGGCGACCTCCGTGGCCTCCAGCAGCCGCACCGGTGCGCCGCGCGCCTGCATCTGCGCCAGCCGTTCGCGCAGTTGTGCCACGCCCTTGGGCGCATGGGCCAGATGCAGCGTGCCGTTGCGCACGGGTTCGCAGGCGATGTTGTGAGTTTCGATCAGATCAAAGACGAGATCCGGCGCACCGGCCAGCACGGTGTTGAGGTGCTCGCCCGCCGCCTGACCGAGCGTCTTGCAGACCGCATCGGGGGGCAGCCAGAGACCGGCATTGACCAGCCCGACATTGCGCCCCGAGCCGCCATGCCCGACGGTCTCGGCCTCGAGCAGGGTGACATCCGCGCCCTGCCCCGCAGCCTCGAGCGCCGCCGAGAGGCCGGTGTACCCGCCGCCGACGATGGCGAGGTCGACGCTGCGTTCGCCTTGCAAGGGCGGTGCTGCGAAATCCTCCGCCGCGCTCGCCTGCCAGAGTGAGGTGAGCGGACCGCTCATACGCGGCGGCCCGTGGAGTGGTTACATATTGATATCAGAGACCTGCGCCCCATTCCTCACCTTAGAAAAACGCCTGCAACCCGGTCTGCGCGCGGCCCAAAATCAACGCATGCACGTCATGCGTTCCCTCGTAGGTGTTGACCGTCTCCAGATTGACCATGTGGCGAATGACCTGAAATTCCTCTGAAATCCCGTTGCCACCATGCATGTCGCGGGCGTGGCGTGCAATCTCCAATGCCTTGCCGCAATTGTTGCGCTTGATCAGGCTGATCATCTCGGGCGCGGCGTTGGCCTCGTCCATCAGACGCCCGACGCGCAAGGCGGCTTGCAGGCCAAGTGCGATCTCGGTCTGCATGTTGGCCAGCTTGAGCTGAAAGAGCTGCGTTTGCGCCAGTGGCCGGTTAAACTGCTTGCGATCAAGGCCATACTGCCGCGAGGCGTGCCAGCAGAATTCCGCCGCCCCCATGACACCCCAGGCGATGCCGTAGCGGGCCCGGTTCAAACATCCAAAAGGCCCTTTAAGCCCCTGAACATTCGGCAAAAGCGCCGATTCCGGCACCTCGACACCGTCCATCACGATCTCGCCCGTCACCGAGGCACGCAAGCTGAGCTTGCCGCCCACCTTGGGCGCGCTCAGGCCTGTCATGCCCTTCTCCAGCACGAAGCCGCGGATCTTCCCGTCATGGGCTTCGGACTTCGCCCAGATCACGAAGACATCGGCAATCGGGCTGTTGGAAATCCACATCTTGGAGCCGGTCAGGCGATAGCCTGTATCGGTGCGCACCGCGCGGGTCTTCATCGCCGCCGGGTCGCTGCCCGCATCGGGCTCGGTCAGGCCGAAACAGCCGATCAACTCGCCGCTCGCCAGCCCCGGCAGGTACTTGCGGCGCTGCTCTTCGCTGCCATAGGCGTAGATCGGGTACATCACCAAGGAGCTTTGCACGCTCATCATCGAGCGATAGCCCGAATCGACCCGCTCGATCTCGCGCGCCACGAGGCCATAGCTCACATAGCTCGATCCCAACCCGCCATATTCCTCGGGGATGGTGGTGCCCAAGAGGCCCATCTGCCCCATTTCCTTGAAGATTTCCGGCTCCACCCGTTCTTCGCGATAGGCGTCGATGACGCGCGGTTGCAGGCTTTCCTGCGCGAAGGTGCGGGCGCTTTCCGCGATCATCCGTTCCTCTTCCGAGAGCTGATCACTCAGGCGGAACGGGTCGCTCCATTCAAAGGAATTGAGATCCGGCGCATCCTTGGCGCGGAGCGTGGGGGTATTGGCGTTCATGGCGCAATCCTCATGCAATTCTTGGGTTAGAGGCACTTTACACTGGCCAAACCGGCCTGAATAACGATAAATCCACATAAACCCATGAGTTTTTCGCAAGCATGACCCTGCCCCGCCGCTTCCTGCCTTCGATCTCCTCGCTGCGTGCGCTTGAGGCGCTCGACCGTCTCGGGAGCGCCACTGCCGCCGCCGAGGAGCTGTCACAAACGCAAAGTGCGGTCAGCAGGCAGTTGAAAACACTTGAAAATCAGCTTGGCGTGACGCTGTTCCTGCGGCAGGGGCGCAGCATGCGTCTGACGCCCGACGCGGCGGTCTATGCAGACAAGGTGCGCGGGGCGCTGCAGCAGATCGCGCAGGCCTCGGTCAACATGACGGTTAACCCGGTCGGCGGCAGCCTGAGCCTTGCGATCCTGCCCACCTTCGGCATGCGCTGGCTGGTGCCGCGGCTGGCGGATTTCGCGCGCCGTCACCCGGAGGTGACGATCAACCTCTCGACTCGTCTCAAACCGTTCAACTTCGCCTCCGAACCCTTTGACGCGGCGATACATTTCGGGACTGCAGACTGGCCTGGAACGGATGCGCTGCGGCTGAAAACCGAGGCAGTTCTGCCGGTTGCAGCCCCCGACCTTCTGTCGGCCCATCCCCCGGTCACCTCTGCGCGGGACCTGCTGCGTCTGCCGCTCTTGCATATCGAGACGCGGCCCAATGCCTGGGCCGATTGGTTTGGCGCGCATGGCATCGAGGATGCGCGCATCACCGGGACGGTCTATGATCAATTCTCAACCATCACGCAGGCGGCGCTGCACGGGTTGGGCGTGGCGCTGCTGCCCGATTACCTCGCGGAGCAGGATTTGGCGACCGGGCGGCTGGCCCGCGTCTGGGGCGCGCGCACGGAGATGTCGGGCGCCTATTACCTCGTCTGGCCGGAAAGCCGCGCGCGCGATCCCGCGCTGCTGACGTTCCGCGACTGGCTGGCGGGACAGACCGAGGATGAGGACACGCTGCCGCGCTAGGCGTTATCCTGCCGCGCGCGTTGCCTCGTCATCTTCATCGTCGCGCCCGCCCTTGGCACTGGTCACCACGCCGAGCGATTTCAGCTTGCGGTGCAAGGCGCTGCGCTCCATCCCGACGAATTCCGCCGTGCGGCTTATGTTGCCGCCGAACCGGTTGATTTGCGTCATCAGGTATTCGCGCTCAAACGCCTCGCGGGCGTCGCGCAGGGGCATGGTCGCGACGGCCCCCGACAGCACGACGCGCCCCTCTTCCACCGGGCCGCTGCTCTCGCCCGGCAGTTCGGCGACGCCGATCGGCCCGCCCCCTTCGCCAAGGATCAGCACCCGCTCGATCACGTTGCGCAGCTGGCGCACGTTGCCCGGCCAGTGCATGGTCTGCAAGAGGGCCGCGGCCTCCTCGGACATCTCGCGCAGCGGCAGCCCTTGGGTCTTGTGCAGCATGTCGATGAAATGCGCGGCCAGCGCCGGGATATCCTCGCGCCGCTCTTCCAGACTTGGGACGCTGATCGGCACCACGTTGAGCCGGTGAAAGAGTTCACGACGAAACCGGTCGGCGGCAATTTCGGCCTCCAGATCGCGGCTGGTCGAGGAAATCACCCGCAGATCGACCTTGATCTTGTCGCTGCCACCGACGCGCAGAAAGGTCTGATCCACCAGAACCCGCAGGATCTTGGACTGCGTGCCGGGCGGCATGTCGGCCACCTCGTCGAAATAGATCACCCCGCCATTGGCCTCTTCGAGCAGGCCCGGTGTCACGCCGGTCTCGGTGTTTTCACGGCCAAAGAGCACCTCTTCCATCCGGTCGGCCGCGATCGAGGCGCAGCCCACGGTCACGAACGGGCCGGTGGCCCGGTGCGAATTTGCATGGATATAGCGCGCGGCGAGTTCCTTGCCCGAACCGGCCGGCCCGCTGAGCATCACCCGCCCGTTCGATTTTGTGACCTTGTCCAACTGCCCGGTCAGCGCACGAAACGCGGGCGCATCGCCGAGCATTTCCGACGGGGCCGTCTCGCGCCGTTTCAGAGCCTGGTTCTCGCGCCGCAAGCGGCTGGTTTCCATGCCGCGCCGGATCACCACCATCAACTGGTCGATGTTGAATGGTTTCTCGATGAAGTCATAGGCGCCTTGCTTGATCGCCGCGACCGCGATTTCGATATTGCCATGTCCCGAGATGATCACCACCGGCACATCTGGGTAGTCGCGTTTCACGGTCTTGAGGATGTCGATGCCGTCCATCTGGCTGTCCTTGAGCCAGATATCGAGGATCAGAAGGCCCGGCTGTTCGGCGGCGATTGCTGTCATCGCCTCGTCGGAATTGCCCGCCCGCCGGGTGGTATAGCCCTCATCCTCGAGAATATCCGAGATCAGTTCGCGGATATCGCGTTCGTCATCGACAATCAGAATGTCACTCATTGGTCCCTCACATGGCCGCCATGGCCTCTACAATCTCGTTTTGTGCCGTCAAAAGCGGCAGGCGCACCACCGCACAGGCACCAGCATGCGCGCCCGGCGCAAACGGCACAGCGTCCTCCAGCGTGAGCGTGCCGCCATGCTCTTCGATGATCTTCTTGACGATGGGCAGGCCGAGGCCGGTGCCCTTGTCGCGCGTCGTCACGTAAGGCTCGAAGAGGCGCGCGCGATCCTCGGGCAGGCCGATGCCGTTGTCGGAAATGCGGATCACCGCGCTGTCGCCGTCTTCGGCGCTTTCGATGCGTATCATCGGCTGATGCCCCTCGGGCGCGCCTTTTTCGGTCAGGCTCTCGATGGCCTCGCCCGCGTTCTTGATCAGGTTGGTCAGCGCCTGCCCGATCATCGACGGGTCGATTTCGGCGCGCAGGGGCGCGTCCGTCATATCGAGATCGAACCGCACGTCCGGCTGGCCGCTCTCTTGCAGGAGTGCGGCCTCGCGCAGGACCTGGCTCAGGCTCAGCGGCTCGGTCTGCGGCTCGGGCATGCGGGCGAATTTCGAAAATTCATCGACGATCCGGCGCAGGTCATTGGTCTGGCGCACCACCACGTCGGTCAACTGCTCCAGGCTCTCGGCCTGATCCGGCTCCAGCTGGCGGGCGAACTTGCGCTTGATGCGCTCAGCGCTCAGCTGGATCGGCGTCAACGGGTTCTTGATCTCATGCGCGATGCGCCGCGCGACGTCGCCCCAGGCGGCCATGCGTTGCGCCGTCACAAGATCGGTCACATCGTCGAACGCCACCACATAGCCCTCGCGCCGTCCGCCCTCGCCCATCCGGGTGGACATGCGCACCAGCAGATTTTCCTGCCGCGTGCCGCGGCTGACCTTGATTTCTTCCTGCACAAAGCCGCTCGGAACCACGCGCAGCCGGTCAAAGAGCGGGCCGAATTCGGGCACCGCCACCGACAGCGCCATGGATTGTTGATCCTCCTGCCAGTCGAGCAGGCGTTCGGCGGCGCGGTTGACGAAGGTCACACGCCCCTTGGCGTCGAGCCCCACCACCCCCGACGAGACCGACCCCAGCACCGAATCAAAGAGGCGGCGGCGGCGCTCGATCTGTTGGGTATTGGCCAGCAGGCGCTCGCGCTGGCCCTTCAGCTGCCGGGTCATCTGGTTGAAATAGGTGCTGAGCTGCGCGATCTCGTCGTCGCCCTCTTCCTCGCGCACCTGCGTATCGAGATCGCCCTCGCCGACCCGCTGCGCGGCAGAGGTGAGCCGTCCGACGGGCCGCGACAGACGCTCGGCGAACCACATGCCAAGCCAGATCGCGGCGAGGATCAGAATGACCGCGAAGCCGAGATAGAGCAGCCCGAACTCGAATAGAAGCCGCCCGCGCTCGCTCTCGCGTTGCTTGTAGAACCGTGCGGTCTCCTGCGTGTCGTCGAGCAGGTTGAGGATCGCGCCATCGACATTGCGGCTGATGTAGAGCAGCCGGTCGGAAAAGGCATCGAGCGGCATCAGTGCGCGAAACTCGTTATTGTCCCAATCGCGGATCACCGTGACGCCCTGCTCTCGGGCTTCGGCGATATGCTCGGGCGTCGGCTCTTCGTAGTCGAAGAGATAGGAGCGCTCGCCGCGCGCGCGCAACTCGCCGGTGCCGTCGATCACGAAGGCCTCGCGCAGCCCGCGCTGAATCTCGCGCTGCCCAGATGAGAGGACCTGCCGGATGTCGCCATCGCTCATGAAGACCGTCGCGCGCTTGGTGGTATTGATCACCTGCGCCAGCACCCGTGCATCGGTCACCAGATCGCGGCGGTGCTCGTCTTCATAGGCTTGCGCGGCGGCCACGGAACTGTCGACCACGCGCCCGACCCGGTCGGAAAACCACGCCTCCAGCCCCATGTTGACCGATAAAGTGGCAAAGACCGCCACCGTGATTGTCGGCAAGAGCGCCATCAGCGCGAATACGCCGGTCAGCCGCAAGTGCAGCCGCGAGCCCGCCGAGCGCGACCGCCGCGCCGCGATCATCCGGGCCACGCGTTGCAGCACCAGCCCCGCGACCATGAGCACATAGATCATGTCCGCCAAAAGCACGAGCCGAAGACCGTTGGAGGAGGTGCCCTGATCGAGGGGGCCGAGCAGCAGGTAGGTGGCGAAGGCCAGAACAGGGCCAAGGATAACAAGGCCCAGTGTGGCGTAGCTCCGCAACTGACGCAGCCGCCTCAGGCGGGTGATCCCCTCCCATGACAGGCGCCTGCCGCGCATTTTGCGTGTCCGCGTTGCCACGCATGCCCCCCATCGGTTAGTGGGGCGGCCGCGCCTGCCCCGCAACATCTGGCCCTGCGGCGCGCGAAACGCCGGTCAGGTCACAGTCCTGTTGCAGTTTTACATCAACTTGCGGCGGCGTGTCACGTGAATATCAAGATCGGTGATTTTCTTGCGCAGCGTATTGCGGTTGATGCCAAGCAGATCGGCGCATTTCATCTGGTTGCCGCCGGTGGCATCGAGCGCGATCTCGATCAGCGGTGTTTCGACCTCGCGCAGAATGCGCCCATAGAGCCCCGCAGGCGGCAGGTCCGCACCGTGCAGATCGAAATAGCGTTGCAGATGCCCCGCCACCGAGGCCGACAGGCTCTCGCCGCGCACCTGCCCCATTACCGGCTCGGCGCGCGGCTGATTGCCCAGCACCGCCTCGACCTCGGAGCGGGTGATTTCCTGCGCCAGCGCAGTGAGGCCGATCCGGCGCACCGCGTTCTCCAGTTGCCGCACGTTGCCGGGCCAGCTATAGGCGCGCATCAGCTCCACCGCGCCGTCCGACAGGTGACGCGCGGGCTGTCCCTCGCGTTCGTCCCGGGTGAGGAAATGCGCGGCAAGCAGCGGGATATCCTCGATCCGTTCGCGCAGGGACGGCACGTCGATCACGGCCCCGCTCAGCCGGTAATAGAGATCCTCGCGCAGTGTGCCGTCCTCCAGCGCCTGTGCCGGCGGCACCCGGCTTGTCGCCATGAAGCGCGGCACGTGATCGCCCGGCGCATCCATCATCCGCACCACGCGGCCCTGCGCCTCGAGCGGCAGATCGCTCGCCTCGTCCAGCACCAGCGTGCCGCCCTTGACCCGCGCCATCACCCGCGACGGGCCGTCAAGTTCGCTCAGATCGCTTGCCGTCACCGTCACGAAGGGCAGCGTGCGCCGGTCCGAGAAATCGTGCAGCGCCTTGGCGATGAGCGACTTGCCGGTGCCCGATTCGCCGCAGATCATCACCGGCAGATCGCTGTGCATGACCCGCGCCACCACGCGGTAGAGGGTCTGCATCGCGGGCGTGCGCCCGATCAGCGGCAATTCCTCGGGTCGGTCCTCTTCGGGGGCGACCACGCTGCGCCGGGCGCGGGCCTCGAGCGCGCGCGCGGTGCGTTTCATCAGATCGGGCAGATCGAAGGGCTTGGGCAGGTAGTCATAGGCCTCGGCCTCGGCGGCCTTGATCGCCGTCATGATCGTGTTCTGCGCCGAGATCACGATCACCGGCAGGCCGGGCCGGTCCTGCGCGATCTTGGGCAGCATCTCCAACCCATTGCCATCGGGCATCATCACGTCCGAGATCACCACGTCGCCCTTGCCTTCGCCGACCCACCGCATAAGCGTGGTCAGGCTCGACGTGGCATGCACCCGGCACCCCGCCCGTGTCAGCGCCTGTGTCAGAACCGTCCTGATCGTGCGGTCATCATCGGCGACCAATACCGTGCCGTCCATGTTCTAGCCTCCCTGCCCTGTCGTCGTCTGTGCGCGTTGCAATGAAATGCGGAACACCGTGCGCCCGGGCACCGAACTTACCGAGATCCAGCCGTCGTGATCCGAAATGATCTTGGCCGCGAGCGCGAGGCCAAGCCCGGTGCCATTTTCGCGGCCCGACACGAAGGGATCGAACACCTCTTCGGCGATCTCGGGCGGCAGGCCCGGCCCGTCGTCGATGATCTCGATCTGAAGCGGCAGCGCCTTGCCCTTGCCCTCACCGCGCCGCACCCGCAGCGATTGCTCGTAATAGCTGTGCAGGCGGATCGTGCCGGGCCGTCCCTGTGCTGCTTCCGCTGCGTTCTTCAGCAGGTTCAGCACCACCTGCAACAGCTGATCCGCATCGCCAAGCGCCAGCGGCAGCGACGGGTCGTAATCCTCGATCATCGTCATATGCGCGGCAAAGCCCAGCATCGCCGAGCGACGCGCGCGATCCAGCACATCGTGCAGGTTCACCGGCTTCAGATCCGGGGCACTGATATTGCCGAACTGCTCCACCCGCTCCAGGAGGCCCACGATGCGGCGGCTTTCGCTGACGATCAGATCGGTCAGTTCGAGATCGTCCTGCCCCAGCGTCATCGACAGAAGCTGCGCCGCGCCCGTAATGCCCGCGAGCGGGTTCTTGATCTCATGCGCCAGCATCTCGGCCATGCCGATCGCCGATTTCGCCGCCGATTTCACGTTGCTGTTCTGCACCATGCGGCCGGCAAGCTCTCGCGGGCTGATCAGCATGATCATGTGGCCGGGGCTGCCCGCCAATGGGGCCACCTGAAGATTGCACTGCATCGGCGCGCGCTCTCCCGTGCCGACGTCCACGTCATTGACGAAAAGCGGCGCGTCGTTCTCGCGGGCTCGTTCGAACGCCTCTTCCAATGGCGCATTTACCGCCAGTTTGTCCCAGAGCGGCTGACCGGTCAGCGCGCGTTCGGAACTCATCATGAAGCCCTCGGCGGCGGGGTTGATCCGCGTGATGCGATCCTCGGCGTCGATCACCAGCGCGGGCACCGGCAATGACGTCCAGATCCCCTCCTCGGTGCTCATGCCGCGTGCCTTTGGCAGACGCTGTCCTGCATGGCATCTGGCAAGAGGTGCAGCACCGTGTCCGGCGCCGCCGTCAGCACCCGGCGACGCAGATCGGCCCCGGTGCCCGCGTGATCCATGTACCAGCCCAGATGCTTGCGCGCGGCGCGCCCGCCGAGATCGCGCCCGTAAAAGCCCAGCATCGCCTCGTAATGCCCGGCCACCAGATCGGCCAGTGCCGCACCTTGCGGCACCTCGGGCGCGGGTGTGCCGTAAATCTCTGCCGCCACCTGCGCCAGCAGCCAGGGGCGACCTTGCGCCCCGCGTCCGATCATCACGCCGTCGGCGCCCGACCGCGTGAGGGCCTGTCGCGCGCTCGGCCCGTCCACGATGTCGCCATTGGCCAGCACCGGCACGCGCACGGCGTCCTTGACCGCGCGAATGGCCGCCCAATCGGCGCGCCCCTTGTAGAATTGACAGCGTGTGCGCCCGTGGATGGTGATCATCTGCACGCCTGCCGCCTCGGCGCGGCGCGCGATCTCGGGGGCGTTGAGGCAATCGTCAGCCCAACCCAGCCGGGTCTTGAGCGTGACCGGCACACGGACCGCGCCGACCACCGCCTCGATCAGCCGCAGCGCATGATCGGGGGTGCGCATCAGCGCCGAGCCAGACGCCCCTGCCCCGCTCGCGCTCGTCACCTTCTTGGCGGGGCAACCCATGTTGATGTCGATGGCTTGCGCGCCGCGATCCTCGACCATGCGCGCGGCCTCGGCAATCCAGCGGGTGTCACAGCCGGCCAGCTGCACGACCGTGTTCGCAATCCCCAGCCCAAGTTCGGCCTTTTCGCGCACGCCAGGCTTGGCTTGCACCATTTCCTGGCTCGCGACCATTTCGCTCACCACCAGCCCCGCGCCAAAACGCGTCACCAGGGACCGAAACGGCAGGTCGGTGATTCCCGCCATCGGGGCGAGCGCCACGGGCGGATTGAACCACCTATCGGCAAGTGAGAGCATGTGTGTGCCTAATCCTTGTGCAACATCGCCTTTGTAGCCCTGACGCGGGCGAGAAACAACGCTGCAAGGTATAATTCACAGCGCCCTCACCAGCACTCGCCTATTTATTAAGCACATGCTCAGCCATTGCGCTCGCCCCGGACGCGCCGTAATCAGGACCACATGATGAACGCCGCTCTCATCGTCGCCGCAGGTCGCGGCACCCGTGCTGGCGGGGACTTGCCAAAACAATGGCAGCCCCTCGCCGGTCGTCTCGTGATCGACTGGACGGTCGATGCGTTTCTCGCGGTGCCGGGGATCACCTCGATCACCGTTGTCCTGCACCCCGACGATATGGACCGGCTTGTGCCGCACCCGCGAATCACTGTCACGGCGGGCGGGACCACGCGCGCGGCATCGGTGCGCAATGGCCTCGAAGCCCTCGCCGCTGATCCGCCTGATCATGTTCTGATCCACGATGTCGCGCGCTGCTGCATTACCCCCGAACAGATCACCGCCGTGCTCGATATGTTGCGCGCGGGGGCTGTTGCCGCGGCCCCCGCCCTGCCCGTCACCGATGCGCTCTGGACCGGCGCGGGTGGCCATGTCACAGGCACCCGCGACCGCGCGGACCTTTTCCGTGCGCAGACGCCGCAGGGGTTTGATTTTGCCACGATCCTCGCCGCGCACCGGGCCCATGCGGGGGATGCGGCGGACGATGTCGCCGTCGCGCGCGCAGCGGGCATCGCGGTGGCCATCGTCGAGGGCGATGAGGATAACCTCAAGATCACCCACCCCCACGACTTTGCCCGCGCCTCTAAGCTATTGGAACATAATATGGATATACGTATCGGCACCGGGTTCGACGTGCACCGTTTCGGCCCCGGCGATCACTGCATGCTCTGCGGCGTCGCGGTGCCGCATGATCGCGGGTTGCAGGGCCATTCCGATGCCGATGTGGGCATGCACGCGCTGACCGACGCCATTTACGGGGCCATGGCCGAGGGCGATATCGGGCGGCATTTTCCGCCCTCCGATCCGCAGTGGAAAGGGGCCGAAAGCCATATCTTCCTGCGCCACGCGGTGGATCTGGCATCACAAAAAGGGTTCACGATCAATAATATGGACGTCACTCTTGTCTGCGAGCGCCCGAAGATCGGACCGCATGCGCAGGCCATGCAGGAGGTGCTGAGCAGGGTCACTGGCCTCGCCCCTGACCGGATCTCGGTCAAGGCCACCACGTCCGAACGGCTCGGCTTTACCGGGCGCGAGGAAGGCATCGCAGCGCAAGCCGCCGTGACACTGGTGAAGACATGCGCGTAACTCATTTGATAGCCACGTTTTTCCATGTCGGTCACCTGCGCCCGGCCCCCGGCACATGGGGGTCGCTCGCGGCCTTGCCCTGGGGCTGGGCGCTGCATGTGGCGGGTGGCCCGCTCCTGCTCGGTCTTGGGGTGATCGCGGCATTCACATTAGGAACATGGGCAACGTCATTGGAAACTAAGGGAAAAGACGATCATGACCCGTCCGAGATCGTGATCGACGAGGTCGCCGGTCAGTGGCTTGCCTTTTTACCGGTGTCCATCGGCGCGACGCATGCCGGGGTGGCGCTGACCGCGCTCTGGCCGGGTTGGGTCACGGCATTCCTTGCCTTTCGCCTGTTCGACATCTGGAAGCCCGGCCCGATCGGCTGGGCGGACCGGCGCGGCGATGCGCTTGGTGTGATGCTGGATGACATCCTCGCGGGACTGGCCGCCGCGCTCTGCGTCATGGCGGGGGCGGCGATTTCGCACGTGGTGCTGGGCCTGTGAGCGTCGCCGATATCCTCGACCGCGCCCGTGCGCAGGGCGTGATGATCGCGACCGCCGAAAGCTGCACGGGGGGCATGGTTGCCGTTGCGCTTACTGATGTTGCGGGCTCCAGCGCGGTGGTTGAACGTGGCTTCGTAACCTATTCTAATCAGGCGAAAATCGAGATGCTTTGCGTGTCGCCCGAGACGCTTACCGCGTTTGGTGCCGTGTCCGAGGAGACCGCGCGCGAGATGGCCGACGGGGCGTTGCGTCACAGCCGTGCCAATCTTGCCGTGTCGATCACCGGCATCGCCGGTCCCGGCGGGTCAGAGCACAAGCCCGAGGGGCGTGTCTGTTTCGGCCTCGCCCAGACCGGCCATGCTACTGTCAGCGAAACGCAGGACTTTGGCGCGCAGGGCCGGGACGCGGTGCGCCGTCTTTCGCGGGATCACGCGCTCGAACTGCTGCAAGCTGCGGTGTCACGCGGTCCCGTATAGGGCCTCCGCGCGCTCCTCGAAGGCACGCACCACCCGCTTCATCGCCTCGTAAAAGAAGAACTCCGCCGCCGATTGCAGCAAGCGGTTCTTGAAGGCGAAATCGACGTCGAACGCCACCTCGCAGCCGCCCTCGATATCGCGAAACGCCCAGTTGGAGCGCATGTGCTTGAACGGTCCGTCGAGATACTCGGTCGCGATGCGCCGCTCTTGCGGGAAGAGTTCCACACGGCTGCCGAAGCGTTCGCGGAACACCTTGAAGCTGATCACAAGATCCGCCTCCATCAGTTCTGAACCATCCTCGCGCGGGGTGACCTTGCGCACCCGGGCCGCCGCCGTCCAGGGCAGGAACTCGGGGTAGCGGGCCACATCCGCGACCAGCGCATACATCTGATCCGCCGTGTAGCACAGCGTTCGCGTTTCTGAATGTGATGGCATGGCAGCCCCGGTTTGCACGTGACAGAGGTGCGCTTTTTCATAGACTGGGGCGGAAAGTTCAAGGGGGTCACATGCCGCAACGCGCCTATGTCATCGACAAATTGATTTCCGCCAAGAGCATCGCCGCCCGTATCGAGACCCTCTCGCATGAAATCGAGGCCGAATTTGCGGGCACCAGCAAGCTGGTTGTCGTGGGGCTTTTGCGCGGCTCTTTCATCTTTATCGCCGATCTGGTGCGTGAGTTGGACCTGCCGGTCGAGGTCGATTTCGTCGAAACCTCGTCTTACGGGAACGCGATGGAGAGCAGCCGGGAAGTGCGCATTCTCAAGGACTTGCGCGGCGATATTGAAGGGCGCGACGTGCTGGTGGTCGAGGATATCGTCGATACTGGCCACACCCTCGCGCATGTGCTGCACCTACTGAATAGCCGCCGCCCCGCGCGCCTGCGCACCATCGCGCTGCTCGACAAGCCGTCACGCCGCGAGACAGATATCAGCGCCGACTGGATCGGCTTTGAAATCCCCGATGAATTCGTCGTCGGCTACGGCATCGACTATGCGCAACGCAACCGCAACCTGCCCTATATCGGCACGGTCCGGTTCATTGATCCCGCGTGATCGACGCGGTGGCGGACGCAGCGGGAGTGGGTGCTGAGACCTCCGCCGTTTGAATGCGGCGGCGCAGCAAAAGAAAAAGAGGGGGCACAAGGCCCCCTTAGGTTCGCGGATCGGGATGTTTATTTACCGCCCGATTATGGTTGTTGCCTGTCTCCGATCCGCGTCCAGGGCGAGCGCACCCGCCCCTGAACTCTTCAGCTACACCCGCTTGTCCCGCCGCAGGTGTTGCACTTCATGCAGGTGCCATTGCGCACCAGCGTGTAGTTGCCGCATTCGCCGCAGGCCTCGCCTTCGTAGCCCTGCATCCGGGCCTTGGTGCGGGCGTCCATCGACATCGTGGTCGACGTGGCCGACACCGATGTCACGTTGGCCTGCACCGTCTCGGGGACGAGGGTTTGCAGCGCTACCTCGGCGTCGCTGCCACGAAAGCCGGTGGTGCCGGTGCCCTGCCCGCCCTGGAACACGACCAGTTCCTGCGGAAGGCGCTTGCGCAGGTAGCCGGTGGAGCTGATCTGCTTGAGAACCTCCAGCGAGCGTGACGCAGCTTCGCCCGACATCTCCTTGATATTGCTCACGCCTTCCTCTTCACCGCGTCCCAGATCGTCGAAGGATGCGCCGGAGGGTTTGACATGCGCCAGATCGGTGCGGTCGAGATAGCTGACCGCTAGTTCGCGGAAGATATAGTCGAGGATCGAGGTGGCGTTCTTGATGCTGTCATTGCCCTGCACCATGCCCGAGGGTTCGAACTTGGTGAAGGTGAAGGCATCGACGAATTCCTCAAGCGGCACGCCGTATTGCAGGCCCACCGAAACCGCGATGGCAAAATTGTTCATCATCGCGCGGAACCCGGCACCCTCCTTGTGCATGTCGATGAAGATCTCGCCAAGCTGGCCGTCCTCGTATTCGCCGGTGCGCAGATAGACCTTGTGCCCGCCGACGATGGCCTTTTGCGTGTAACCCTTGCGGCGTTCGGGCATCTTTTCGCGGTTGGAGCGGACGATTTCCTTGATCACCACCTTCTCGACGATCTTCTCTGCCAGAACGGCGGCCTTTTCCTGCGCGCTGCCTGATTCGAGGATCTCGGCGGCCTCGTCATCATCCTCGACCAGCGCCGATGCCAGCGGCTGGCTGAGCTTGGAGCCGTCGCGGTAGAGCGCGTTGGCCTTGACGCCGAGGGACCATGAGAGCTCATACGCCTTCTGGCAATCCTCGATGGTGGCGTCGTTGGGCATGTTGATCGTCTTGGAGATCGCCCCCGAGATGAACGACTGCGCCGCCGCCATCATGGTGATGTGGCTTTCCACACCGAGATACCGCTTGCCGGTCTTGCCGCAGGGATTGGCGCAATCGAAGATGTGGTAGTGCTCTTGCTTCAGATGCGGCGCGCCTTCCAGCGTCATGGTCCCGCAGACGTGATCGTTCGCGGCGTCGATATCGCGCTTGGAATAGCCCAGATGCGCGAGCAGGTCGAAGGTCGGATCGTTCAGCTTTTCGGTGGGAATGCCCAGCACCTGCGTGCAGAACTCCGCGCCGAGTGTCCACTGGTTGAAGACGAAACGGATATCAAAAGCCGAACCGAGTGCGGCATCGACCTTGGCCAGTTCGTTCTCGCCAAAGCCGTGACCGATGAGCGAGGTGTGGTTGATGCCGGGCGCATTGCCGATGGTGCCGTGGCCCACGGCATAGCCGATGATTTCCTCGATTTGCGCGGGGCCATAGCCCAGCTTTTCAAGGGCGGCGGGCACCGACTGGTTGATGATCTTGAAATAGCCGCCCCCGGCCAGTTTCTTGAACTTCACCAGCGCGAAATCGGGCTCGATCCCGGTGGTGTCGCAATCCATCACCAGCCCGATCGTGCCGGTGGGCGCGATCACCGATGTCTGCGCGTTGCGGTAGCCGTGCTTTTCGCCGAGTTTGAGCGCCTCGTCCCAGCTGGCCATCGCCAGGTCGATCAGCCGTGCATCGGGGCAGCTCTTGTGGTCGAGCGGCACCGGTTTGACGGCGAGCGCCTCATAGCCCTCGGTTGCGCCATAGGCGGCGTTGCGGTGGTTGCGGATCACGCGCAGCATGTGCTTGGCGTTGGATTTGTAGCCTGCGAAGGCGCCCAGTTCGCCCGCCATTTCGGCGGAGGTCGCGTAGGAGACGCCGGTCATGATCGCGGTCAGCGCCCCGCAGAGCGCGCGGCCCTCGTCGCTGTCATAGCCGTAGCCCATGTTCATCAAGAGGCCGCCGATATTGGCATAGCCAAGGCCAAGCGTGCGGAAATCATAGCTGCGCTGCGCGATTTCCTTGGAAGGAAACTGTGCCATGGTCACCGAGATTTCCAGCGTCACCGTCCAGAGCCGGGTGGCGTGCATGTAGGCATCGGCGTCGAACTGCCCGTCGACGTAGAACTTGAGCAGGTTCATCGAGGCGAGATTGCAGGCGGTGTCGTCGAGGAACATGTATTCCGAGCACGGGTTGGAGCCGCGGATTTCGCCATCTTCGGGGCAGGTATGCCACGCGTTGACGGTGTCGTGATACTGAATGCCCGGATCGGCGCAGGCCCAGGCCGCGTGGCCCACATCCTCCCAAAGATCGCGCGCCTTGATGGTCTTGGAGACCGAGCCGTCGGTGCGGTTGATCAGCGCCCAATCCTCGTCATTCTCGACGGCCTTGAGAAAGGCATCGGTGACGCGGATCGAGTTGTTGGAGTTCTGGCCGGAGACGGATGCATAGGCCTCGGAATCCCAGTCGGTGTCATAGGTCGGGAATTCGATGCTGTCATAGCCCTGCTTGGCATAATCGAGCACGCGCTTGACGTAGGTTTCGGGGATTTGCACCTGTTTCGCGCCGCGAATGGCGGCTTTCAACTGCGGGTTGGTCTTGGGGTCGACCGCATCCTCGGTGCTGCCGTCCCAGGCGCGGATTGCGGCGAAGATCTCGTTCAGTTTCAGCTCGTGCATCTTGGAGCCGGCGACGATGCTGGCGACCTTCTGCTCTTCCTTGACCTTCCAGTTGATGAATTCCTGGATGTCGGGGTGATCGGCGTCGCAGATCACCATCTTGGCGGCGCGGCGCGTGGTGCCGCCCGACTTGATGGCGCCCGCCGCGCGGTCACCGATCTTGAGAAAGCCCATGAGGCCCGAGGATTTGCCACCGCCCGAGAGCGGCTCATTGGCGGCGCGCAGGCTGCTGAAGTTGGTGCCGGTGCCGGAGCCGTACTTGAAGAGCCGCGCCTCGCGCACCCAGAGATCCATGATGCCGCCATCGCCAACCAGATCGTCCTTGACCGACTGGATGAAGCAGGCATGCGGCTGCGGATGCTCGTAGGCGGAGGCGGATTTGGTCAGCTCACCAGTCTCGAAATCGACGTAGTAATGGCCCTGACCGGGGCCGTCGATGCCGTAAGCCCAATGCAGGCCGGTGTTGAACCACTGCGGCGAGTTCGGGGCGGCCATCTGGCGGGCCAGCATGTAGCGCATTTCGTCGAAATAGGCGAGGGCGTCGGCCTCCTTGGTGAAGTAGCCGCCCTTCCAGCCCCAATAGCACCACGCACCCGCCAGCCGGTCGAAGACCTGCTTGGCCGAGATCTCACCGCCGAAGCCGTCATTGTCCGCCGCGGGGCGGCCGCGCCACAGGAATTCCGGCACGCCGTCCTCGGCAATTTTCTCGAGTTTGTTGGGCACGCCCGCCTTGCGGAAATATTTCTGGGCGATCACGTCGCTGGCGACCTGGCTCCAGCCTGCGGGCACCTCGATTTCATCGAGTTTGAAGACCGTCGTGCCATCGGGATTGCGGATCTCGGAACTCGTGGTCACGAACTCCAGCGCGGCGTATGCGTCCTGTCCGGCGGTGGTGAATTTACGTTCGATCTTCATGTGGCTGCCCCATAGCAAATTGGTTCGTGGACCGCTGTGGTCCGGTGTGAGTGACCGTCGCCCGACCGAAGGCAAAGCTATCCTGTGTGCCGCGTGACTGATCAGCGGCGCAAGCTGTACCCGGTGGTGATCCGGCTATGTCGAAGTTTGGGTCGTATGTCCCTGCCCGGGCCGATCACTATATCTTGTGGTCTTGCCGCCCGCTCACACAAACTGACGTATGTTGCCCTATCTGGTCAACGAAAAATTTAGCAGTTTTTCGACAAAAAGGATTTGACTATTCGGCGGTGTGGCATTGCCGTTCACGGAACAGTGATTCATCCACAGGCTGTCATGCAGGTGCAGCGAAAACGGCTTGCGGCAAAGAAGCCCTGCGATCATCGGGCATTAGCGCGTAAAGCTGTCAAATGGGTTGAACTCGGGGGCTGCGCGATGCCAGCGCGACGGGCAGAGCGATGCTGCACCCGCAACATCTAGCGGACCGATGCGCCATGTCTACATCTTGTGCAGGAAAGTGGTCGGGGCGGCGAGATTCGAACTCACGACCCCCTGTACCCAAAACAGGTGCGCTACCAGACTGCGCCACGCCCCGGACCACGGGGCTGTGTCTAGCGCCGAAGCGTGCGGTTGAAAAGCGTAAAACGCCGGATGGCGCCGTCTTATTGACCTTCGCCACAGGGCCAGGCCGCCGCGTCCTGATCAATCGCCGGATGGCGCAGTTGCCAGCCCTCCGCGATGCCGATCTTGCGCGACAGGCCGCCGTTGATTTCCAGCACGCTCTGAATCTTGTTGCCGCCGAAGATTGGCGACTCGTCCAGCGGCGTGGCCTCGTGATGCACCTTTTGCACGGTGCCGCTGGCATCGAGAAAGATCATGTCGAGCGGAATGAGGGTGTTCTTCATCCAGAACGCCACGCGCTTGGGCTGCGGGTAAACGAACAGCATGCCCGCGCTCGAAGAGAGGGTTTCGCGGTTCATCAGGCCCTGCCCGCGCTCGGCCTCATCATCGGCCAGTTCGACGCGAAACCTGACCATTCCGGCGTCGCTCCGCAGGATGACCGCGTCCTCGCGACAGGGTTCCGCCACCGCCGTGCCCGCCCACAGGGCGAGCAAGGCAATTTTCATAAGCCCGAAGACTTGGCTGCCGCTTCCCATCCACACACCTCAGTTGCCATTCGCCCTCTTTTACCATCAATCACGCGAATAGCCAGCGCTTCTCCGGGCTGGACATCCGCCAGACCCGAACGGCGCAACACCTCTATGTGAACGAACACGTCCTCTTCCGAGCCGAAGGTATTGGCAAAGCCGAATCCCTTGCCCTTGTCGAACCATTTGACGCGCGCAGGCTGTAGCGGGGCCGAGCGTATCTCGTCGAGGTCGATCTCTTGCAGGTCGCTCAGACCGGTCAGTTCCAGATCGTCCGGTGCCTCGATTGCATGCACCTCGACGGCCTGATGGCCGCGTTCCGTCTGTTGCACGTCCAACTCAACCCCTGCGCGATCAGCAACAGAGCTTTGGCCAAAGTTGCGGAGCACGTTGGCATGGAGCAGAATGTCAGGACCACCCTCATCGGCAACCACAAACCCGAATCCCTTTACGGGATCAAACCATTTAACACGTCCTTTTACTCGGCGAATATCGTCATCGTTTCTTGTCACAGTGTCCTACCTAACAGCCTTCATCCCCAAGACCGTGCCTAGACTTGCGCTATATTCACCCCCGCATGCAAGTCCAAAATATCACTTATATTCAAATGCTTGCATTTCACGTGACGTGAAATTCATGGGTTCAGGCGCTGAATATTCCAGCTTTCATCGTCAGTTTCGCGGCGCCAGACGAAACGGTCATGCAGACGGAATGCCCCGTCTGCCCAGAACTCAATCTCAACGGGGGCGATTCTGAAACCTCCCCAAAAGGGGGGGCGCGGCGGATTGGGCCCCTTGCGCGCGGTCACTTTCGCGACTTCGGCCATCAGCGTCGCGCGCGAGTCGAGCGGCCTGGACTGCTCGGACGCCCATGCGCCAAGACGACTTTTGAGCGAGCGCGATGCGTAATACGCGTCCGCCTTCGGCCCTTCCTCGCGGGTGACATTCCCGCGCAGCCTGATCTGTCGTCGCAGCGATTTCCAGTGCAGGACCATCGCCGCCTGCGGGTTCGCGTCGAGTTCCTGCCCCTTGGCCGACCCATAGTTTGTGTAGAAAACAAAGCCATTCTCGGCGATTTCCTTGAGCAGGACCATTCGCACGTTTGGCAGGCCGTCGGCGTCCGCCGTGGCGAGGGCAACCGCGTTGGGATCATTGATTTCGCTGGCTTCGGCCTCGGTCAGCCATTGCCGCGCGATCTCGAACGGATCGTCGCCTGCGAATATTCCGTCTCGTTCCATGTAGGGGCCGTCCTGTCTGTCAAATAGCATGAACCGAGCAGTTTAGCTCATTTCACGAATTTTGACAGGTCTGACGTGATGGCGACCAGCCCTTGATGCAATCCCCCCGATCGCCTAAAGGTCAAAAAAATCGTTGTGGCGGGGGCTGGGAATGTCGAACACTTTGATGGCGGGAAAACGCGGGCTGATCATGGGCCTCGCCAATGACAAGTCGATTGCATGGGGCATCGCGCGCTCCTGTGCGGAGGCCGGTGCAGAGCTGGCGTTCAGCTATCAGGGCGATGCGCTCAAGAAACGGGTGGCCCCACTGGCGGCGCAGCTTGGATCAGACATCGTGCTGCCCTGCGACGTGGCCGACATGAATTCCATTGATCAGCTGTTCACCAGCCTGAGCGAGCATTGGGACGGGCTCGATTTCGTGGTCCATGCCATCGGCTTTTCCGACAAGAGCGAATTGCGCGGCCGCTACGTCGATACCAGCCGCGACAATTTCCTGATGACCATGGACATCTCGGTCTATTCCTTCACTGCCGTGATGCAGCGCGCCGAGAAGATGATGGGTCCAGACAGCGCGGCCCTGACGCTCACCTATTACGGGGCTGAGCAGGTGATGCCGCATTACAACGTGATGGGCGTGGCCAAGGCGGCGCTGGAGGCGTCGGTGAAATACATGGCCGAGGATCTGGGCAAGGACGGTATTCGCGTCAACGCGATCAGCGCCGGCCCGATCCGGACACTGGCAGCCAGCGGCATCGGCGATTTCCGTTACATCCTGAAATGGAACGAGCTGAATTCGCCGCTGCGCCGCAATGTGACGATCGACGATGTGGGCCGCTCGGCGCTCTACCTGCTGAGCGATCTCGGCTCTGGCGTCACCGGCGAGACGCTGCATGTCGATGCGGGCTATCACGTCGTGGGCATGAAAGCCGTCGACGCCCCCGACATCGACGCGACCTGAGCGCGCGGGCCGATGACCGCGCTGGACCTTATCGCCTTCAACGCGGTGCTGGCCGCCGCGATTCTGAGCCCCGGCCCGGCGCTATTGTTTGCGCTGCGCACGGCGCTGGCGGATGGGCGCGGGGCGGGCATTGCGGCGGGTCTGGGCCTTGGTCTGGTCGCAGCCCTCTGGACGCTGGCGGCACTACTGGGTCTGGAGGCGCTGTTCAGGTTTTTCCCTTGGGCCTATACCACGCTCAAGGTCGGCGGCGCGCTCTATCTGCTTTATATCGCATGGGGCACATGGCGTGCGGCGCGCGCGCCGATGTCCGATGCCCCGCAAAAGCCGCGCGGGCGCGCGTTCCTCGACGGGGCGCTGATCAACCTCGGCAATCCCAAATCGGTGCTTTTCGCCGCCTCGGTGCTGGTGGTGATCTTTCCCAAGGGGCTCACGGCCACGGAAATCGCGCTGATCACGCTTAACCACATGGTTGTGGAATGGCTGTTTTACGCGGTCTTTGCCACGTTGCTGAGCGGGGCCCCGGCCCGCCGCGCCTATCTGGGCGCGAAACCATGGATCGACCGGGCGGCGGCGCTGATGCTGGGCGCGCTCGGGCTCAAACTCTTGACTGACAGGTGATCGCCATGACCGACCGTCTTCCGCATGAAAAAGGCTTTCACGTCAGCTGGGACCAGTTGCACCGCGATGCGCGGGCGCTGGCGTGGCGGTTGCAGGGTGAGGCCCCCGAGGGCGGCTGGCGCGCGGTGGTGGCGATCACACGGGGTGGCATGGCGCCCGCGATGATCGTCGCGCGTGAACTGGATATCCGGACGGTCGATACGATCAGCGTCAAATCCTACAATCACCAGACCCAAAACGAGCCGGTGGTGATCAAATCGCCGGACATGGAGATCATGGGCGACGGCGCGGGCGTGCTGATCGTCGATGATCTGGTTGATACCGGCCGCACGCTCGAGGTGGTGCGGCGGCACCTGCCCCACGCGCATGTCGCGACGGTCTATGCCAAGCCGATGGGGCGCGCGCAGGTCGAGACGTTCATCACCGAGGTGAGCCAGGATACGTGGATCTTCTTTCCCTGGGACATGGCGCTGCAATATGTGGAGCCGTACCGGGGCGTGTGACGGCGGGGCCTGGGCCGGGGTCTTGCCCCGTCCCGGTTCAACGCGTAGACAACCGCAACGAAAAGCGTTTCAACACGGGCTGACAGGGGGCCGAGATGGCAGGCAAGGGCATATCCAAGGGTGCGATGTGGGTGCTGATGGGGCTTCTCATCGTCGGGCTGGGGGGCTTTGGCGTCACCAACCTGTCTGGCAATGTGCGCAGCGTCGGTTCGGTCGGTGATGCGGAGATTGACGTCAACACATACGCCCGCGCGCTGCAGAACGAGATCCGGGCGCTGGAGGCGCAGCGCGGCGAGAGCGTCAGCTTTGCGCAGGCGCGCGCCGCCGGTGTGGATCAGCAGGTGTTGGGGCAGCTTGTGTCGCGCGCGGCACTTGAGCATGAAACCGCCCGGCTGGGGATTTCGGTGGGTGACGCCACCCTGCGCGACGAGATCCTGGCCATGTCCGCCTTCAGCGGCCTCGATGGCAGCTTTGACCGCGAGTCCTATGCCTTTGCCCTGCAACAGGCCGGGCTGAACGAGGCGGAATTCGAGGAAAACATCCGCGCCGAGACAGCCGCGACCCTGCTTCAGGCGGCTGCCGTGGCCGGTATGCAGGTGCCGCCCGCCTATATGGACGCGATGATGACATATCTCGGCGAGCGCCGCAGCCTGGCCTTTGCCACGCTCGACCGCGGCGATCTGCAATCCGGTCTGCCGGTGCCGTCCGAGGAAGACCTGCGCAGCTATCATCAGAGCCACCTGCCCGATTTCACCACGCCCGAGACCAAATCGATCACCTATGCCTGGGTCACGCCCGAAATGATCGTCGATACCGTCGAGGTGCCCGAAGACGCCCTGCGCCGCGCCTATGACGAGCGCTCTGCGGAGTTCAATCAGCCGGAACGCCGTCTGGTGGAGCGGCTGGTTTATTCCGATCCCGAGCGCGCCGAGCGCGCCATGACGCGGCTGGACGATGGTGTGCTTTTCGAGATGCTGGTCGCCGAGCGCGGGCTGGAGATGGCGGATGTCGACATGGGCGACGTCAGCGACGATGATCTTGGCCCGGCGGCAGAGGCGGTCTTTGCCGCTGATTCCGGTGAGATCGTAGGCCCGATCGAGACCAGCCTGGGCCCTGCCCTCTTTCGGATCAACGGTGTGCTTGCGGCGCAGGTCACGTCGTTTGAAGAGGCCAAGGCGCAACTGCGCGAGACCCTGGCCCGTGATCGTGCCGGGCGCGTGATCGACACGATGAGCGAGCGGGTCGATGATCTGCTGGCCGGAGGGGCCACGCTTGAAGATGTGGTGCGCGAAACCGAACTGGAACTCGGTGAAATCGACTGGCATCCTGATCTTGCCGAGGGGATCGCGGGCTATGCTGCCTTTCGCAGTGCCGCGGAGGCGGTGCAGGACGGCGATTACCCGGCGGTCGAGCGCACCGAGGATGATGGTATCTTTGCGCTGCGGCTCGACGGGATCGAGGAGCCGCGCATTCAGCCGCTTGACGATGTGCGCGAGGCGGTGCGGCAGGGCTGGCGGCAAGAGGCCACCGTCGACGCGCTTGCCGAACAGGTCGCGCCGCAGGTTGCGGAATTGAGCGACGGGGCCAGCTTTGACGATCTTGGCCTTGAAGCCAGCGAGATCACCGACATGACCCGCCGCGATTACCGCGCCGATGCGCCGCCTGAATTCATCGAGCAAGTGTTTGCCATGGAAGAAGGCGAGGTGCAGGTGATCGAGGGTGTGGGCCGCATATTCCTGCTGCGGCTGGACGCGGTCGCCCCGCCCGCCGAGGATGACGAGGACATGACCCGTTTGCGCACCGCGCTGCGCGATCAGGTGGCCGCTGATTTCGGACAGGATATCTTTCAGCTTCTTGCCGATGACATTCGCGCCCGTGCCGGGGTCGAACTTGATCAGTCGGCGCTCAATGCCGTGCATGCCAATTTCAACTGAGGATCGCATCGCGTGGATCTGACCCCTTCCTTTGACGAGTTCGCCCGAGCCTATGAGGCGGGCCAGAATCAGGTGGTGCACACCCGCCTTGCCGCCGATCTGGATACGCCGGTGTCATTGATGCTCAAGCTTACGGGGGCCGCCCGCGATGCCTTCATGCTCGAATCGGTGACCGGCGGCGAGGTGCGCGGGCGCTATTCGATCATCGGCATGAAGCCCGACCTGATCTGGCAGTGTCACGGCAGGTCAAGCCGGATAAACCGCGCCGCGCGGTTCGACAGCGATGCCTATGAGGATCAGGACGGCGATCCGCTGAGCAACCTGCGCGCGCTGATCGCCGAGAGCCGCATCGACCTGCCCGAGGATCTGCCGGCGGCGAGCGCGGGGCTGTTCGGCTATCTCGGCTATGACATGATCCGGCTGGTCGAGCATCTGCCCGATGTGCCGGCCGACACGCTGAACCTGCCCGATGCCGTCATGCAGCGCCCCTCGGTGGTGGCGGTTCTGGACGGGGTCAAGGGCGAGGTGATCGTGGTCGCCCCCGCCTGGGTGAGCAGCGGCCAATCGGCGCGCGCCGCCTATGCGCAGGCCGCCGAGCGGGTGATGGATGCGGTGCGCGATCTGGAACGCGCGCTGCCGCAGGCGAGCCGCAATCTGGGTGAGGCGCATGAAGATGCAGCCCCGGTGTCGAACTTTACCCGCGATGGCTACAAATCGGCGGTGGAAAAGGCCAAGGAATATATCCGCGCGGGAGATATCTTTCAGGTCGTACCATCGCAGCGCTGGTCGCAGCCGTTCCGGCAGCCGCCCTTCGCGCTTTACCGCTCGTTGCGCCGCACGAACCCGTCGCCCTTCATGTTCTATTTCAATTTCGGCGGGTTTCAGGTGGTCGGTGCCTCGCCCGAGATATTGGTGCGGGTGTTCGGCAACGAGGTTACCATCCGGCCGATTGCGGGCACCCGGCCGCGCGGCGCCACGCCCGAGGAGGACCGCGCGCTGGAAGCCGATCTGCTGGGCGATCAGAAGGAACTGGCCGAACATCTCATGCTGCTCGATCTGGGCCGCAACGACGCGGGCCGCGTGAGCCGCATCGGCACCGTGCGTCCGACCGAGGAATTCATCATCGAGCGCTACAGCCACGTGATGCATATCGTGTCGAACGTGGTGGGCGAGTTGGCCGAGGATCAGGATGCGCTGTCGGCGCTTCTGGCGGGGTTGCCTGCGGGCACGGTCTCGGGCGCGCCCAAGGTTCGCGCGATGCAGATCATCGACGAGTTGGAGCCCGAGAAACGCGGCGTCTATGGCGGCGGTGTCGGCTATTTCAGCGCCGGGGGCGACATGGATGTCTGCATCGCCCTGCGCACCGCAGTGGTGAAGGACGAGACGCTCTATATTCAGGCCGGGGGTGGTGTCGTGCATGACAGCGACCCCGAGGCGGAATACATGGAGACGGTGCATAAATCCAACGCGATCCGGCGCGCGGCGGCGGATGCGGCACGGTTCGGCGGCGACGGAAACCTCTGAGCCACGTTTGATTCAAGTCAATGCGGACAAGGCATTGCAGGCGTAACCCTCGATTATCATATTCCGACTCTGGAATGTATAAATCAGGAGGAACCGCAATGCGCTATTTTACCCGCCTCACCGCCCCGGCCCTTTTGGCATTGAGCCTCGCGCTCGCCCCGCACTCGGGCGTGGCCGAAACGCTCGCCCTGCAAGATCCGGTCGCCGTCGAGACCCTGAGCAAGAGCAAGCAGACCGAAGCGGGTCTTTACATCACCGCCGCCGAGGCGGGGCGTGTGCTGGCCGAAAAGGACAATGTTGCACTCATCGACGTGCGCACCCCCTCGGAGACCATGCTGATCGGCTATCCGGTGCCCGCCGCCGCAAACATCCCGTCGAAACTGGTCGATCCGGATCTTGCCTTCGATGCCAAGAAGGGCGTCTACAAGATGGTGGACAACCCGACATACGTGGAGGAAATGCAGGCCTGGCTGGCGAGCGACGCGGCCTCTGGCGTGGATACATTAATGATCATGTGCCGGTCGGGCTCGCGCAGTGCGGCGGCCATTGGAAAGCTGGTCGAGGCCGGTGTCGATGTGACGCTCTACAACGTCGTGGACGGGTTCGAGGGCGACAAGAACGAGGGTGGCGTGCGCGCCGTGAATGGCTGGCGCAATGCAGGCCTGCCCTGGACCTACAAGCTGCGCGAGGGTCTGTGGCCGGGCCATAACTGAGACTTGCGGCGGGGCTGCCTCTTGGGGCATCAGGGGCCATGGCGCGCCTGATCCTCTTCAACAAACCCTGCGGGGTGCTGTCGCAATTCACCGACAAGGGCACTGGTGACAGCCCCCGTGCGACGCTGTCGGATCATGTCGCTGTGCCCGGCGTCTACCCCGCCGGGCGGCTGGATCGTGACAGCGAGGGGCTGCTCTTGCTGACCGACGACGGCAAGCTGCAGGCGCGCATCGCCTCGCCCCGGTTCAAGACCGAGAAGACCTATCTGGTGCAGGTGGAGGGCGCGCCCGAGGACGCCGCGCTCGAGGCGCTGCGAGAGGGCATCACGCTCAAGGACGGGCCGACGCGGCCCGCGCGGGTGCGCCGCATCGACCCGCCCGAATTGTGGCCGCGCACCCCGCCGGTACGCTATCGCAAATCGGTGCCCGATTGCTGGCTGGAGATCACCATATCGGAGGGGCGCAATCGTCAGGTGCGTCGCATGACCGCCCATGTCGGGCACCCTACCCTACGCCTCGTGCGCTGGCGCATCGGCGAGTGGACGCTCGACGGCCTTGCCCCCGGCGCATGGCGTGATGCGTGAGCACAAGCGATCGCCGGGTCAGTATTTGCCGATGTCGACCGTCTTGACCTCTGCGAGCACCTTGCCGGCCTTGTCTATCGCCCGCAGATCCACCGTGTAGCGATTTCCGCGCCCGCCCGAACAGGGCGGCAGGTATCCCGGGCTTGCGTAATCACCGCGAGAGCGGGCCGGGTGGATCACCCGCGCACCCCCCGGCAGGCTGGCCGTCATGCCGGGCACTGCAGGCAGGCGCGCCGTGCTGCCCTTAACTGGAAATCCGATGGTGCCATGGCCTCCGTTGCGCGACAGCGGCGTGTAGGACTTGTCATTGAAATAGGCGATGACCCAGACCGCGCCCGACGGGATGCCTGACACCGTCATTGGCGGCGTCGCGCCCTTTCCACCATGCAGCGCGCATTGCTGTCCTGCGGGCACCTTTTGACCATCCCAACCTCCACCGAGTTGAACCTGCATCTCGGCAGAGGCGGCCGCGCCTGCCAGTATCAAAGCCGCTGTCAGTGAAAGTGTCTTAAGCATGGTCTAATCCTGGAAATGCGATTTTCGTATTCGACGCTAGCCCGCTAAAGGTGACACGTCAATTTCAATGCTTGCGGTCGCGTGCTGCGCCAGGTCGTCGTATCGGCATTGTTTCATTGAAGGCGTCCTCATGCAAAAAGTGCCCCGGCCATGTCCGCCTGCGCCAGAATAGGATGCCGTAGAATAGTGGCTCCTGTCGTCTCAAGATGCGCGACAAGTGCGCCGTCAAGGCCGCCGATCCGGTCAGTCCAACGGCTTGCAGGTATCGCATTCAGGGTTTCGGTCAGTTCGCCCAATGCGGGCAATGATTCCGTTCACACCTGCAGCTCTGCAAACGACTTCCGTTTGATGAAAGGCTTTCGCCAGTTGCGCGACTAGAAACTTTTTCGAAACGATTCAGAACTTCCATGTCAGTTCAAGCCGGGCAGCGAATGCTCGGCCTTGTCGAGTTCCCGCAAAAGCTGATCCGGGTTCGAACCAGCCAAAGGCACCGTCAATCGCAATGTTCTTTGCGGGTCGATAGCCGATTACGACATCGACTCCCTGTCCCAAGGCTCCGCCAGAAACTGGATCCGCGCGCAGAGCTGCGCCGCGCAATCCGTGCTCGCTATTGCCTAGCCTGTAGTCGCGCCAATAGACATCCGCCGAAAGTTTTTCATCGAACGTCATGCCCGCCCCGATGGTTAGAACCGTCAAATTGGCCAATTCCGGGCGCAGGACCTCGCCATAGTAGAACGTTTCTATATCTTGGCCGAGCGAGCCCTCGTTGCTGTGCAGGTCGGGCTGGCGGAAATTGCCGCTGCCCCGTGCCCAGCCGAGGGTCAGGCGCGGTTTTAGCGGGTGATCGAATTGCCATTTCCCGCCCAGGTCGACCCCGCGCCCGCGCTGCTTGCGGCCGTTCCGCGCTGTTTCGGTCCAAGAGACATCCGCCCAGTAGCTCAGTTGATCCAGCGCCTCACCCTGCGCGCGCGCCCCAAGCAGGCGCAGGCGATCACGGTTTCCGTCGGTTTCCTGCTGCCAGATGGCATGCGCGCCCAATTCGATCTGCGTGTTGATCTCGTATCTGAACAATCCGGCGATGTAGTCCGTGTCACCATCGCGGGACTCCCGGTCAAGAAGATCCTCGCGAAACTGGTTTTCGCGCGCCGCCAGGATATCAGCCTCAAGCCGCTCGCCGCGATAGCGCATCCAGATCCCGTCAAGTCGGGCATCTATCAGCCAGCGGCGTGCGTCTTCGTAGTCCCAACGCCCGATGCGCAGGTCAAGGTTCGGGGCCAGAACATCCTCAACCTCAAGATAGGCCTCTCGCAGACGCAATTCTGTCCCGGTCTCACGAGGTCTAGCCTGACGGTCGTCAATGTCGCGGCGCAGCTCGAACTCGACAAAGCCGGCCAACGGTCCGTCAGGGTCGAATTCAGCCGAAAACCGAAGCTTTGCGGCGATCCTGTCCTGGCGATCGCGTGGGCGGGTGTCTGCGCTCGGGCGCAAGCTCATGTTTTTCTCATGCAGGACATCGAGGTGCAGACTGTGCTCGAATGTCAAAATTTCCCCTGAAGCTGCCGTCTTGGGCGCTATCAGGCTGGCCGCGACAAACAGGCAGAAGGTGATGCGGGCGGACCGGGGCATTGTATCAGGTTCCGCCCAGGTATTTGCGATCAACCGCTCTCTGCGTGACCGGCCTTTCCTTTTTCATGGTCTGTCCTCCTGAAATGAAACCGGGATTTCAGGCCCTGCGCGCCGGGCTCAGCAGGTCGAGCCGCCGCAATGCGGGCAAAAAGCGATTGCGCCGGGTCACCTGTTCGGTCGCGGCCATGCCGATGCAGTATTTCGAACAACGCTTAGTGGGATGCATATGCATTGATCGCAGGATCTTGTCGGCAATGCCGTTGCCACGCGCTGATTTGGTCTCAACGATGAACATGTCAGGCCGCACGATGCGTGTGATATTCGCAGCCTCGAACCGCAGGGCGGTGTCGATTGTCATGCGCTCTCCGCCTGCCTTGGCGACAAGCGTGATGCGCTCATACTGCATGCCGATCATGGCAAAGAGAGGCTTGGCAAAGGGACTGGCGTAAAGGCTTCTGTGGCAGTCTTCCACGAAATTCAGAGCGCCACGATCCAATCCGACACTGGGGGCCGTCAGCTTCAGTCGCTTCTTGATGGTAACCTGGCGCTTGTCCTTGAGCTTAACTTCCAGATAGCTCAGACCGGCGTCGAGATAGTTGCGCATCCGCACCTTGCACCGCTTGCGCCGCCCTTGATGATGATCAAAATAGCCGCGCAGGTCCGGATCGTCGAAATAGGTCGTGGCATAACCAAACGCGCGCTTGCCGCCGATTTCCAAGACATCGAAATGCGTGGCAAAGACCTCCAGCGCGGGGCGCAAGCTGTGAGCAGGCAAGATGTATTTGTTGTCCAGCCGCTCCAGCATCGCTGCCTTGGCATTCAGCTCGTCCAGTGAGATGGGCACAAAGCCATGCAGTGTGTTGTTGATGATCGGGTCCATGACTTGGGCTCCTTATGCGCGGGGCTTGCGAAAGAACACATTGAGCCGCGCCATGTCGTTGATGTAGTCAAGCGCCGTGATCTGGTAGGACATGACGTCAACACCAAGTCGGGCGGACAGGTCCGCGCGCCTTTTGACCGGGTTCGACAGGGCATCATGGTCGATCTTGTCCAGCGTGATCTTGACGCCATCGCTGGAGGCCAGGATGGCCGGGTGGTCGAAGATCCAAGCTCCGATCAGAACCAGCGCGGCAACCGCGCTCGCCAGCACGAGGTCGGTGCCTGGTATGGCGCAGATGACCGCGATAGAGACCGACCCGAAGAAATAGGTAATTTCGACCTTGCTGATCTGCTCTGATCGCAGGGTGAAGAGGGCAAGGATTGCAAAAAGGCCGAACCCCGCCGCCAACGAGAATTCCACCGCCGACAATATGGACAAAACACCAAATGCGAAGATGTTGAACAGGGACGCGGCCGTTACCAGTTCCTTGTCACGGTAGCGGCGGTAATAGAGACCAAATACCAAAGCCACCATCGCCGACACATTGATACCAAAGCGCAAGGGGGTTTCGCTCAGAAGCAACATTTCAATCATGTTTCACCTGTTTTGAAAGGCAGCCATCAGTGTGACTGACACAGGTAAAACGCGGGCGTTTGGTGTTTATTCCCAGAAATGTAACATTTTTCTAAATTATTTGTGACGGCCCTCTCAGAGACCACGCCGCGCACGAGATTTAGTTTCCGAACCGCTGCAAGGTTACGTTCCCGAAAGCCGAAAATCGAAGAAAGAGGGATGTTGCAGACCGGAAGAGATATTTGGAGGACGGTAAAAGATCGAGCTAGATACTTTCAGCGCGCCAGTTCGGCTAGGCTCAACGTTCCTCTTCCGGTCAATGATCCGTTGTCATGCAACCGCAGCGCGCCGGGTTCTATTCTGCCAAGGCCGGTGTGAAAACGGCCCGGCCGGGGCAGTTGCCGCCAAGGTTGAGAAGCCCGTGTCCGTATGTATCGTCAAGACCGTCCGGGCCACGATCACCCGCCGAGGCGGTCAGCCGCGCGCGGATCTCCTCGGGGGTCAGCGTCGGGTCGTGTTGCAGCCAGAGGGCCACCGCCGCCGTGACATAGGGCGCGGCGAAGGAGGTGCCGGTCTTCCAGCGCGCGCCCTTGACCGAGGCCGCGGTCCAGACCTCAACGCCGGGGGCGGCAAGCTCGACATGCGCGCCGCGAATGGCGCGGCGATAGATGGTGCCGCTGCGATCCACCGCTGTCACGGCGATCACGCTGTCATAGGCGGCCGGATAGGCAGGTTCGGCGCGGGGGCCGTCATTGCCCGCCGCCGCGATCACCGGGATCCTGCGTTGCTCGGTCAGTTGCAGGAGCGTGTCTTCGAGCACCGTGTTGGGCGGCCCGGCGAGGCTGAGATTGATCACCTGCACGCCGCGCTCCGAGAGATGATCAAGCGCGCGCACCAGCGTGAAGGCGTCGGTCCGCTCATCGCCCGAGGCCCGGTGAAACGCATCCACCGCCACCAGCGGCAGGCCCGGAAGCAGGCCGGGAACGCGGGTCTCGGGATCGCCGACGAGAATGGCAGCGACCGCCGTGCCGTGGATCGCGGCGGAGGCGGAATACTCCTCTGGGGCGATGCGCGTGAGGTCGATATCGGCCCCGGCCAGCACCTGGTGATCGGCGTTCAGCCCGGTATCGACCATGCCGATCGTCACCGGCGCACCGCATCCCTCGGGACCAAGCGCCTGCGGCCAGCCGATCAGGGCGCGGGCCGGACAGTGCAGGCCGTCACAGGCGGGCGCGGTTGCGGCGATCGGGATCACCGCCGCGCTGTCCTGTCCGGCGCGGTAGTAATGATTGAAATCCGCCGCCTCGGCCCCCGGCAGGGCGCGAATGGTGTCGCGTGCTGCGTCGAGCGTTGTGCCCTCGGGCACCTGAAAGCGGCGCACGGTGGTGGCGAGGCTGACGAGATCGGCGCGTTCGAGAACCACGTAGCCCTGTGTCACGAGGGCCGTCGTCTGGTCGTCGGTCAGGCCGCGCGCGACGATCTCGGCGGGCGCACGCTCAGGCCTGGGGGCCGGTTGCGGGGCGGGCCGACGGCGGGCGCGTTGTGGCTCCACGGGCTGTCCGCGAAAGAGACGGCGCAGACCGCGGATGATCTCCCGGGGATCATCGACTTCTCCCGAGTTGATGCCGCCGCGCGACGCGCCGCCGCCCGTGCTGGAGGAGCTACTGCTGCCGCCACCATCATCACCGTCATCGCCGTCGCCGCCGTCTCCGTCACCGCCATCGCCATCGTCTGCCCAGGCAGGCGCGGCGATCATGCTGGCGGACAGGGTCGAAACCGCGCCAAGCGCGCAGAGCCAGGCCGCAAAGACCAACACAGTCCCTCCGAATACGCGCATCCCGGAAATCTCCTTTTGCTAATTGGGAAAATGATGCCATCTAATGCTCTACGTTAGAAGCCTGGGTTTATTCCCCGGCGAAGTTTTGCAATCGGTAAGTGTGGGTCATGCAGGATTCTTTTGTAGAAGACGTCGTGGCCCTCCTGCCCAACCTCAAGCGTTTCGCGCTGTCGCTGTGCCGCAGGTCGGATGTGGCAGACGACCTTGTGCAGATCACCGCCGAGCGCGCCTTTCGCGCGCGCCATCAGTTCGATCCTGCGACGCGGCTGGAGGCGTGGCTGTTCCGCATCCTGCGCAACGCCTGGATCGACATGCTCCGGCGCGACAGGACGCGGGGCGAGACGGTGGACATTCATGACAGCCCGCAGGCCGATCCGGTGGACAGCGCCGCTCAGACCGATGACCGGATGATGCTGCAATCGGTGCAGGCGGCGATGACGACATTGCCCGAGGATCAGCGCGCGGTGCTGCATCTGGTCTGCGTCGAGGGGCTGAGCTATGCCGAGACGGCGCAGACGCTGGACATCCCCCAGGGCACCGTGATGAGCCGGTTGAGCCGGGCCCGGCGCGCCCTTGGCGAGAAAGTGGGAATAAAGGGCGGGATGGGCCGTTGACGCCCTGCAACGCAAAGGATCGTGACGATGGATATCGACGATGACACATTGATGGCGCTCGCCGATGGCGAGATCGACGGCGACGAGGCCGCGCGGCTGCACGCGCAGATTGCCTCCGATCCGGCGCTGGCGGATCGCTACGCGCTCTTCACGCAGAGCGCGGACTGGGTGAAGGCGGCGGCGCTGGCCAATCCGGAGGCCGCGGTGTCGCCCGATCTGGAAGCGCGCATTCGCGAGATGGCGGCGACCACGTCTCCCGAGGCCGGAAACGTGGTGCCACTGCATCGTCCTGCCCCCCGGTGGCAGCCGATGGCGATGGCCGCCTCGCTGGCGCTGGCGATCGGCCTGTCGGCGGGGCTGTTGCTTGCGCCCGGCGCTCAGGAGACGGGTGCTACACTGCTAAGCTCGGCCGTGCAGGAGCGGCTGGGCACCCTGCCCTCGGGCGCGGAAGACCGGTTGCCGGACGGGCGGCGCATGAGCGTCGTTGCGTCCTTTACCGATAGCGCGGGCGCGTTCTGCCGTGAATACGAGACGGACGCAGAGGGCGGGACCGGCCACGTCGGCGTCGCGTGTCGGAACGGAGCGGAGTGGTCCCTGCGCATTGCCATCGCGACGCATTCGGCAGGCGATGGCTATGCCCCGGCCTCGTCCCTTGAAACGCTTGACGCATTTTACGCGGCAAGCGGCGCCTCGCAGCCGCTGTCCGCAGAGGCCGAGCGCGAACGACTGGAATAGATCATGCCACTGAATGATCGCCGGGTAGTGCCTGCCCCGTTGGGATGCGGGCTTGTCCGGTAATCGAGCAACAGGAAGGTCGGCGCGGCGCTTATGGACGACAATCAAGCGGACCAAACACCGCCGTCAGCGCGACAACGCCTAATTCGACGCTACTGTCAGGTCGTTACGAGATACCGGTTTTGAGGATAATGGCGGAGACGAAGGGATTCGAACCCTCGAGACCCTTCCGGGCCTACTCCCTTAGCAGGGGAGCGCCTTCGACCACTCGGCCACGTCTCCGCCGACGCGTATAGCCGTGGCGCGTGACGGGTTACAAGACCAAATTTGAAACTTTGCGGCAAAAGCCTCGGACATCAGGGCGCGGGTGTCGGAGCGGGGCGTCCGCCACCGCCGGATCTCGGGACCATGGTTGACACAAAACAAGAACATGCGTAGAACAAAACAAACGCCAAGCTCAAGGAACATGGCCGATGCTTACCAAAAAACAGCTCGATCTGCTTGAATTCATCCACAAGCGCGTGCAGCGCGACGGTGTGCCGCCCAGCTTTGACGAGATGAAGGAGGCGCTGGATTTGCGCTCCAAATCGGGCATCCACCGCCTGATCACGGCGCTCGAGGAACGCGGGTTCATCCGGCGGCTTGCACACCGGGCGCGCGCGCTTGAAATCGTCAAGTTGCCGCAAAGTCTTGGCGGCGAGGCGACGCATGGCTTTACCCCCCGCGTCATCGAGGGCGACCGTCCGACCGCCGCGCAACCCGCCAACGCGCAACCGGTCGAGGCGGCATTGGCGTTCGAGGTGCCCTTGATGGGGCGGATCGCCGCCGGTGTGCCGATCGAGGCGATCGCACATGCCAGCCGCAACGTCTCGGTGCCGGGCGGCATGATTTCGGGCAAGGGCGAGCATTACGCGCTGGAGGTTAAGGGCGACTCGATGATCGAGGCGGGGATCAACGACGGGGACGTCGTGATCATCCGCGAGACCCGGACTGCCGATAACGGCGATATCGTCGTGGCGCTGATCGAGGATGAAGAGGCCACGCTCAAGCGGTTTTTCCGCAAGGGCAACGCCATTGCGCTGGAAGCCGCCAACCCGGCCTATGAAACCCGCGTTTTTCCGGATGATCAGGTCAAGGTGCAGGGGCGGCTTGTGGGCCTTATCCGCACTTACTGAGCGGACCACAGGCGGGTGCCGGTCACCGATCGCGCGGTGACGACGCGCAGACCGGATGTCTCGTCGGAGATGGCAAGCGACCCGGTTCTCCTCAGGGTCTTGGGCGTGATGCTCTGACAAGTGTCGGTGTCCGGCAGGGTGTCGGGTTCGGCGCTGAAGACAACGAGCGAGGCGCCACCGCAATCGACCGTTTCGCGCGCCGCACGGGAACCGATCACAACCTGCAACGGCACCGGCAGGCTTGAGTTCTCAGGCCAGCGCAGATGCGCGTCTTCCTGAGTTGCGGCATCGCCATCATTCTCCAGCCAGTTGAGGGCGACGAAGCCACCGCCGCGCGGTTTGCTGAGGGCGCGCCCCTCGGAGGTGAGCACACCGACAAGCGCGCCATTGTCCGAAACCAGAATGGCGGGCCGGTCGGCTTCGGACCAGAGCCAGAATCCGAGCATCGCAGGCGCCAGCCCGATGACGCGCGCCCGCCCTTGCCACAGCACGAGAACAAGCGCGCCGAAGGCGATGAGCGGCAGAACCTCGGGGCCCGGAGAGACGACGAGGCCGCGCGCGCCCTCCCACGCCGACACGCGCGTCGCCACGCCGAGGATCCAATCGAGCCCCTGCCCCATCACCCAGAGCGGCACCCAGTCGAGACCGAACGGTAAGAGGAGCGCCGCGACCACGGCCGCGGGCATCACCAGGACGCCCATCAAGGGCACGCTCATCAGGTTCGCGAGCAGGTCATATTGCGCGATCTGGTTGAAATGCGCCGCGGCAACGGGTGCCGTGGCCGCCCCCGCTACCGCCGAGGAGATCACCACCGCCAGTACGGGACGCAGCCAGCGCGGCCCGAGCGGCACCTGCGCGTCGCGCAGCCAGCCAAAGACGGCGACCAGCGCCACCGTGGCGGCAAAGGACATCTGGAACCCGGGACCGAGCAGCGCCTCGGGTTGCAGGCAGAGCACGATGACCGCCGCCACCGCCACCGCCCGCAGGCTGAGCGCGCGCCGGTCGAGCATCACCGCAAACAGCATCACCGCCACCATGACAAAGGCGCGTTCGGTCGCGACATTGCCGCCCGAAAGGCCGAGATACCCCGCCCCTGCAAGGATTGCGACACCCGCCGCGATCTTCTTGATCGGCCAGCGCAGCCCGATCCCCGGAAGGGCCGCGAGGCCGAGGCGGCAGGCGGCGAAGACGAACCCGGCCAGGAGCCCCATATGCAACCCCGATATGGCCAGAAGATGCGCAAGATTGGAGATGCGCATCGCCTGCAATGTCTCTTGCGACAGGCCCGAGCGGTCGCCGGTCATGATGGCGGCGGCAAAGGCCCCGCCCTGCCCCGGCAGCCGGTCCTGAACATGGCCCGAAAGCGCCATGCGCGCCCGGAAGAGGGCCTGCGCGCCCTGTGCCTCGCCCGCCGTCAGGACGGGCGTGCGTGTGTAGCCGATCGCACCGATCCCCAGAAACCAGGCGTGACGCTGAAAGTCGAAGCCGCCGGGTTCGACCGGGCCAGAGGGTGGGCCGAGATGCGCGGTCATCATCACCCGCAATCCGGGGCGCGGGGTGATGAAGCCCTGATCGCCGTGCAGCGAGACCCGCACGCGGTCGGGCACCTTGTCAGGGCGCATGCGCTCCAGCACCACGCGATCGAGCGTCAGGCGCAGCGCGTCCGAGGCCGAACGGTCGATCACGACGATCCGCCCCTCAACGGGGCCGTAATAGCGCCAGCCGAGAACCGGCCCGGCGACCAGATGCGCCCGCGCACCCGCGATCGCCACGCCCGCCAGCACCAGGGCGCAAAGCAGCAAGAGCGGCCCGGCCCATTCGCGCCCGCGCAGGGCCAGCAGCCCGAGCAAAAGAGCCCCCGCGCAGCACGCCCAGAGCGCGGCCGCCGGCGGTTCGACCCGCAGCGCGAAATAGAGGCCGACGCCGCAGCCGAACCAAACCGGGACCCACGGGAACAGCGATCCGCGCTGCGACAGCCATCCGTGTTCGATCAGATGCCAGACGCGCGCCACTTGTGTCCCTCCCGGCGGACCGATAGACAGTGGCAGATCCTAGCCCCTGCATCGTTACCGAAAGGTTAATCCGCTCCATGGCAAGCCCAGTCGTGACCCGTTTTGCCCCCTCGCCCACCGGCTTTCTGCATATCGGCGGGGCGCGGACGGCGCTGTTCAACTGGCTTTATGCCCGGGGCCGGGGCGGCAAGTTCCTGTTGCGGATCGAGGATACGGATCGGGCGCGCTCCACCCCAGAGGCCACGCAGGCGATTCTCGACGGGATGGCCTGGCTGGGGCTTGATCATGACGGCGAGGCGGTAAGCCAGTTTGCGCGCGCCGAGCGGCACCGCGAGGTCGCGCATCAGCTGCTCGCCGAGGGCCATGCCTATAAATGCTTTTCCACCCAAGACGAGATCGAGACCTTTCGCGATACCGCCCGCTCCGAGGGGCGCTCCACGCTGTTTCGCAGCCCCTGGCGCGAGGCGACGCCAGACCAGCATCCGGGCGACAGCGCCTACGTGATCCGCATCAAGGCCCCGCGCGAAGGTGTGACGGTGATCCGTGACGTGGTTCAAGGCGACATCACCATCCGCAACGACCAGCTCGATGACATGGTGCTGTTACGCGGCGATGGCACACCGGTCTATATGCTGGCGGTTGCGGTGGACGATCATGACATGGGCGTGACGCATGTGATCCGGGGCGACGATCACCTCAACAACGCGGCGCGCCAGATGCTGATCTATCAGGCCATGGGCTGGCCCCTGCCCACGTACGCCCATATCCCGCTGATCCACGGCCCCGATGGCAAGAAGCTTTCGAAACGCCATGGCGCGCTTGGCGTCGAGGAATACCACAAGATGGGCTATCCGGCGGCGGGCATGCGCAATTACCTTGCGCGTCTGGGCTGGAGCCATGGCGATGACGAGTTCTTCTCGGACGCGCAGGCGGTGGAGTGGTTCGACATCACCGGCATCGGCAAATCGCCCGCGCGGCTCGATTTCAAGAAGCTGGAGAATCTCTGCGGTCAGCATATCGCGGCAGTGGACGATGCTGCACTGCTGCATGAATTGCAGGGATTCTTGGCTGTGACCGGTCAGGCCCCGCTATCTGACGCAAAGGTGACGCTGATGGAACGGGGTATGTACTGCCTCAAGGAACGCGCGAAGACATTCCCCGAACTACTTGATAAGGCAGAGTTTATAATTACCGAACGGCCTATCGTTCCGGAGGAGAAGGCGGCTGCGCAGCTGGATGATGTATCCCGTGGTATACTGAGTGAATTGACGCCGCAGTTGCAAAATGTTACGTGGACGCGAGACGGTATCGAGGCTCTCGCGACCCAATTCGCCGAAACCCACGGCATGAAATTCGGCAAGCTGGCCGGTCCATTGCGGGCCGCGCTTGCAGGCCGCAGCGCAACACCGAGCGTGTTCGACATGATGCTGGTTCTCGGGCGTGATGAAAGCATCGCCCGACTGACCGACGCCGCCCGCGGCGGGGCCTGACGCCCTGCCCGGGTTTACGTTTATCCAGCCCGGGGCGCTATGGCCATGCGGGCGTTGAGAGGGAGGACCCCTGATGTCAGAGAACAAAAGAGCCGCCAAGCTGGAAATCGACGGCAAGACCTATGATCTGCCGATCTTTTCGCCCACGGCGGGCCCCGATGTGGTGGACATCCGCAAGCTCTATGGCACGGCGGGCGTGTTCACCTATGATCCCGGCTTTACCTCGACGGCAAGCTGCGACAGCACCATCACCTTCATCGACGGTGACAAGGGTGAGTTGCTGCACCGGGGGTATCCGATCGACCAACTGGCCGAGAAATCCCATTTTCTCGAGGTTTGCTACCTGCTGCTCTATGGCGAGTTGCCCTCGCCCGCCGAGTTGGAGGATTTCGAGAGCCGGGTGACCAACCACACCATGCTGCACGAGCAGATGGTGTATTTCTTCCGCGGCTTCCGGCGTGACGCGCATCCGATGGCGATCATGGTCGGTGTCGTTGGTGCGATGTCGGCGTTCTATCACGACAGCACCGATATCAGCGACGAGTGGCAGCGCGAGGTGGCCTCGATCCGGCTGATCGCCAAGATGCCGACGATTGCCGCCTGGGCGTACAAGTATTCCATCGGGCAGCCCTTCGTCTATCCTCGCAACGATCTGGATTACGCGTCGAACTTCCTGCGCATGTGCTTTGCCGTTCCGGCCGAGGATTACGAGGTCAACCCGATCCTGAGCCGCGCGATGGACCGGATTTTCACGCTGCATGCGGATCATGAACAGAACGCCTCGACCTCGACCGTGCGTCTGGCGTCGTCGTCGGGGGCCAACCCGTTCGCCTGTATCGCGGCGGGCATTGCCTGTCTCTGGGGGCCTGCGCATGGCGGGGCCAATCAGGCCTGCCTCGAGATGCTGCGCGAGATTGGTACGCCCGACCGCATCCCCGAATTCATCGCAAGGGCCAAGGACAAGGACGACCCGTTCCGCCTGATGGGCTTTGGTCACCGGGTCTACAAGAACTTCGATCCGCGCGCCAAGGTGATGAAGCAATCCGCCGACGAGGTTTTGGAACTACTGGGGGTCGAGAACAACCCGACCCTGCAGGTCGCCAAGGAGTTGGAGAAGCAAGCGCTTGCGGATGACTATTTCACCGACAAGAAACTGTTCCCGAACGTGGATTTCTATTCGGGCATCATCCTCGAGGCGATGGGCTTTCCGACCTCGATGTTCACGCCGGTGTTCGCGGTCTCGCGCACCATTGGCTGGATCTCACAGTGGAAAGAGATGATCAGCGATCCGCAGATGAAGATCGGACGTCCACGGCAGCTTTATCAGGGCGAAACACTGCGCGATTATGTCGATATCGAGAAGCGCTAACGACTTCGCCACAACGCAAAACATATCTCAAAAGGCCCGCAAAGCGCGGGCCTTTTCATTTCGGCGCGAGGCAAGATCGGTCCAGTTTGCCCTCAACGTCCTTCAAAATTTGCCGGGCGCTTTTCGAGGAAAGCCATCACGCCCTCCTGAAAATCGCGGCTCTGGCCGCAGCTGCCTTGCAGCTTGGCCTCGAGATCCAGTTGCTGTTCCATCGTGTTATCCCAGGTGCCTCGGATCGCCTGCTTGACGGCATTGTAGGTCTGCGTCGGCCCCTTGGCCAAGTGCGCGGCGCGCGCCTGCCAGTGCGCCTCGAAGCCTTCGTCGCTGACGCATTCCCAGATCATCCCCCAATCGCTGGCCTGCCGTGCGCTGATCGGCTCTGCAAAAAGCGCCGCCCCCATCGCCTTGGCCATGCCCATCTGGCGCGGCAGCGCCCATGTGCCGCCTGCGTCCGGGATAAGCCCGATCCGGGTGAAAGCCTGCAGGAAATAGGCGGCCTCGGTGGCGATCACCACATCCGCCGAGAGCGCCAGATTGGCCCCTGCCCCCGCTGCGGGCCCGTTGACGGCGCTGATCGTCGGCACGGGGCATTCGGTGATGGAGCGCAGCATCGGCACGTATTCCTCGCGCAGGACCCGCTCCAGATCCAGGGTCGTCGCGTTACCGCCATCGCTGAGATCCTGGCCCGAGCAGAAGGCCTTGCCCTTGCCGGTGAGCACGATCACGCGCGCCTCGCGTGCCGCATGGGTCATCGCATCGGTGATTTCGGCGCGCATCTGGGTGTTGAGCGCGTTCATCTTGTCGGCCCGGTTGAGGCAAAGGACGGCGACGCCCTCGATCATTTCGAGCGTGATGGTTTGGTAATCTTTCACGGGAATCGGCCCTCCTGACGTGGTCTCGGGGATCAAACCCTATCGCTGCCCCCGGGCCAAGGGCAACGGCGCGTCAGTCGTCGAGAATCTCGCGCAGGCGGCGTTCTTCGGATTCGCTGAGGCGGGCGACTTCGCGTTCAGGTGTTCGCGCCCGGCCGCGCAGATAAACCCCTGCCATCACCAGCCCCGCACCGAGCATAATCGGCCCGGCCATCCATAACAGCAGGTTGGAGCCACCGCTGCGCGGCTTGAGCAGCACGTATTCGCCGTAGCGGTCGACCACGAAATCGACCACCTCTTCGTTGCTGTCTCCTGCCACCAGCCGTTCGCGCACCAGAAGGCGCAGGTCGCGGGCAAGTTCGGCGTTGGAATCGTCGATGCTCTCGTTGCGGCAGACCAGACAGCGCAGGCCCGCGGAGATGTCACGCGCGCGCTCTTCCAGGGCGGGATCGTCGAGGATTTCGTCAGGCTGCACCGCGAAGACGGGCGCCGCGATCACGCAGAGCGCAAGGATCAGGCGTTTCATTCTGCGGGCACCCCTTGCGGCAGTTTGCGCGCACCTGCGGCCACGCGGTAGCGCCGGTCGCTGAGCGACAGCGCCCCACCGAGGGCCATAAGGATCGCGCCGCCCCAGATCCAATTCGCCAGCGGCTTGTAATAGCTGCGCACGGCCCAGCCTCCGCCCTCTTGCGGGTCACCAATGACGACGTAGATGTCGCGCAGGAAGCCGTTATCGAGCGCGGCCTCGGTGGTGGGCATCTGCGCCACGGGGTAGACGCGTTTTTCGGGGTGCATTTCCGCAATATCACGGCCATTCTGACTGAGGGTGAAGGTCGCCTTGGTGGCCATGTAATTTGGGCCCTGATCCTGATGCACCTCGTCGAGGCGCAGCCCGTAGCCCGCGATTTCCAGATGCTCGCCGACTTGCAGCACGCGAATATCCTCGGCCTCCCAGGCCATCATCGCGGCGATGCCGGCCATCGTCACACCCAGCCCGCCATGCGCCACCGCCTTGCCCCAATCGGCACGCGGCAGACGGGTGAGGCGTGCGAGACGCCCGCTGCCACGCCCGGTGCGCGACCAGATATCGACCATCGCTCCGGCCACCAGCCATGCCCCGAGGAACAGACCAACCGGCCCAAGCGCGGAGCGCCCGGACTGCATCGCCCATGCGAGCGCCCCGATCGCCACGGCGAGCGCGAAGGCGGGGATCAGTTGTCGCACCACACGGCTCACCGTGGCACGTTTCCACGCCATCATCGCGCCGACCGGCAGGACGAGGCCAAGCAGCACCATGAATGGGGTAAAGGCGGCGTTGAAAAACGGCGCCCCGACCGAGAGCTTGCGGTCGAACGCCATCTCGGCAATGAGCGGCCACATCGTGCCGATGAACACCACGAAACAGGCCACCGCCAGCAGGATGTTGTTGAGCACCAGCACCGATTCCCGGCTGACCATGCTGAACACGCCCCGCGCCTGCATCACATTGGCGCGCGCGGCAAAGAGCGTGAGCGCGCCCATCATGAAGGCGGCGGTGATGCCCAGCAGGAACACGCCACGCTCGGGGTCGGTGGCGAAGGCATGCACGCTCGTCAGCACGCCGGAGCGGGTAATGAAGGCGCCGACCATGGAAAAGCCGAAGGCGATGATCGCCAGCAGAATGGTCCAGCTTTTCAGGCTTTCACGCTTTTCCACCACGATGGCGGAATGCAGCAGGGCGGCGGCAATGAGCCAGGGCATGAAGCTGGCGTTCTCCACCGGGTCCCAGAACCAGAAGCCGCCCCAACCCAATTCGTAGTAAGCCCACCAGGAGCCGAGCCCGATGCCAATGGTCAGGAAAATCCACGCCGCCAGCGTGTAGGGCCGTACCCACCGGCCCCAGGCCGCATCGACGCGCCCCTCGATCAGGGCGGCCACGGCAAAAGAGAAGGTCATCGAAAGACCGACATAGCCGAGATAGAGGAAGGGCGGGTGAAAGGCGAGGCCCGGATCCTGCAGGAGCGGGTTGAGGTCCTGCCCGTTGAACGGCGGTGTCGCCATGCGCAGAAACGGGTTCGATGTGAGCAGGATGAAGGCGAAGAACGCGGCCCCGATCATCGCTTGCACGCTCAGAACGCGGGCCTTGAGCGAGGGCGGCAGGTTCGCACCGAACCACGCCACCGCCCCACCAAAGAGCGTGACGATCAGCACCCAGAGCAGCATCGAGCCCTCGTGATTGCCCCAGACGCCGGTGATCTTGTAGAGCATCGGCTTGTCGGTATGGCTGTTGAGGGTGACCAGCCGCAGCGAGAAATCAGAGGTCACGAAGGCCCATGTAAGGGCCGCGAACGATGCCGCCGTCAGCAGGAACTGGATCGTCGCCGCCGGTTCCGAGAAGGCCATCCAGCCGGGCCAGCGTTTATGGGCGCCGACCAGTGGGATGACCGCCTGCGCGCATGCGACTAGGAATGCCAGGATGAGGGCGAAGTGACCGAGTTCTGTAATCATGCGTCAAAGATAACGCAGGCGCGGCCCCGCGCCAATCGCAATCGGCACCGGGCGCGGTTCACATTGTCGCGGGGGTCAGGCCGTTGCGCGCCATTCTGCAAGCGCCGGGTTGTCCGAAGGGGTGAGCACGCGCAGCGCAGTATCGGCATCGGGGCCGGGATCGGCGGCACCGGGGCTATCGGCGCGCAGGCCGCGCAACTGCGCCACGCTCTTGACCACCTGCGGCGCGCGCGCCAGCGTGGCGGCGATGGAGCGTTGAAATTCCTGACCCTTCACCTGATAGCGCGCGCCGAAATAGAAGCTGACGATCGCGCCCAAAAGCCACCAGAGCGGATCGGGCACCAGCGCCAGCCCCGCCATCCGCTCGCCGAACCACAGCGGATCGACCATCGCCGCGACAAACAGCGCCAGCGTCCCGAGCGCCATGGCCGGGCGCGGAATGCGGTTGAGCCCGTCGATGATCCGGTCGAAGGGGCTGCGCCCTGCAGCCCCGAACTCCGCCGCCATCTGATCAAGCGCGGCACGCTGCGTCTCGACCCGGCGCTGATCGGCGGCCTCGGCATTGACGCGAAACACCTCGGCAGTCTCGCGCACCACGTTGCCGCCCGTCCCGAAGAGGGCGCGCAGGATATCGATCACCATGCCGCCACCCGTTCCTGAAAGGCCTGATCGGACAAATGAAAGCGCGGCGCGATGAACTCTTCGGCGCGCCTGATCCAGCCGCCCTTTCCGCCCGAACGCGTCCGCGCGAATTTGCGGCTTGCGGGGCGGGCATCGGCGAGGGCCAGGTAGTAATTGCGCCGCGCGATCCCATAGGCGTCGGCGATATGATCCGGGGCCGCCTGCGCCGCGCGCGCCGCCGCGGCTTGCGTCTGCGGCCCGATCACTCCGTCCACATCGACGGCCTCGCCCATCTCGCGCAGCAGGCGTTGCAGGATCTTCACCGCGTTGGCCCCGGCATTGACATACATGTCAAAGACGCTGGCGCGCAGTGCCTCGGGCAAGCCCGCGATGCCGGGGCGGCGGTAGTAGTGGTCGATGAAGATCGCCACCGCCTGCCCCCGGCTGAGCGCCCGCACATCGCCCACATCCACGTCGCCGTCACGGTCGAGATCGAGCCCCAAGCGCCGCATGGTGTGGATCGTCACCCCGAAATTCGTGGCCCCGCCGGGATCATCGGGGTCGTTCACGAAGCCGCCTTCGCGTGCGACGATCTCTTCGGCTATCTGTTCAATGCTTTGCATCCGCCTGCCCCATCTTGCCTATGCAACATGGGCGCGAGGATGGGTTCACAAAGATTAACGCGCGCCTGAACCAGCGCGCGCTCTCATCTCATCGACCGCAGTTTCTTTTTGGCGAAAATACTCAGAACCCGACGGCAGCACCCTTAACTGCCGTCCGCCTCCTTGTAGACGCCTTGTTCCTTGAGCGCGTCCACGACTTCCTTGGGCATGTAATCCTCGTCATGCTTGGCAAGGATTTCGCTGGCTTCAAACACCCCGCCGCGATAACTGCCGGTGCCGACCATGCCCTGATTTTCCTCGAAAAGATCGGGCAGAACCCCCTTGTAGGTCACCGGCACGACGCCGCCGCCATCGGTCACATTGAAGTGGATCACCTCGCCCTGACCGCGTTTCAGACTGCCTTTCTCGACCAGACCGCCGATGCGGAAAATCTCGGTCTCACTTGGCGGTTCGGCCAGTACTTGGGTGGGCGAGCGGAAGAAATTGATCCCGTCGCGCATCCCGTAGCCGATGAGAGCGGTCGCCATCACCAGCGCCACGGCGGCAATCGCGATGACCTGCACGCGGCGCTTCTTCTTCAGCGATTTCATGGGCGTCGTCCCTTTTTACGGAAAGACCGGGGCCAGCATGAGGCCCGTCGTCTCGTTCAGAGATAACATCAGATTGGCATTTTGCAACGCCTGCCCGCTGCTACCTTTTGTCAGGTTATCGAGCGCCGCGATGACGGTTGTCCGCCCCGCCTGCCGGTCCGCAACGACACCGATATGGCAGAAATTGCTGCCCCGGATGTGGCGCGTGCTGGGGGCCTCGCCCAAGGGGAGAACCTCGATGAAGGGCTCGGACGCATAGGCCGCGTTCAGCGTGTCATGCACCGCCTGTGCGGAGCCCCGCAGATAGGCCGTCGCCAGAATGCCGCGATTGGCGGGGATCAGATGGGGCGTGAACTGGATCTCCACGGGCCGCCCGGCGATGGCCGAGAACTCCTGATCGAACTCGCCCAGATGCCGGTGCGTACTGCCCAGGGCATAGGCGTGGTAGCCCTCGGACAGTTCCGCATGCAGCAGGTTTTCCTTGAGGCTGCGGCCCGCACCCGAGACGGCGCATTTCAGGTCCAGAATGATTTCATCCAGATCGATCACCCCGGCGCTGATCAAGGGCCGCAGGATATACTGCCCCGTGGCCGCGTTGCACCCCGTGCCCGCCACCAGCCGCGCGCCCGCAATCTCGTCGCGGTAGAACTCGGTCAGGCCGTAGACCGCCTCTTTCTGCAACTCGGGGGCGGCATGCGGATTGCCATACCACTTTTCATAGGCTGCCGGGTCGCGCAGCCGGAAATCAGCGGAGAGATCGACGATCTTCAGGTCGCGCGGCAGGCTTGCTATCACCTCCTGGCTGGTCTTGTGCGGCAGGGCACAGAAACACAGGTCGATGCCCGAAAAGTCGATCTCGTCAATCGTCACGAGATCGGGCAGGTCGAGATGGCGCAGATGCGGAAAGACGGCGCCCATCCCCTGCCCCGCCTTGGAATTGGCAGCAAGCGCGGCGATCTCAAGATCGGGATGGGTGGCAATCAGCCGGACAAGTTCGGCGCCGGTATAGCCGGACGCGCCCAGGATGGCGATTTTATGGGTCATGGTGACCTCTCATAGCGAAATTCAAACAGGGAATAGTGCGTATCGCGGCACAGTGCAACGCGCGCTCAGACGGGACGAAAGCTGATCTCTCGTCGCAGGAATTGCGTCGCGCGGGACGACACGCGCTTGGGATCGCCCGTGGTCAGAAAAACCGACTCTGTGCCCGGCCCGATCTTGTCGGGGTGGCGACCGAGGTAATCGCTCAGGCTCGCCGCGACCAGCGTGGGCTGCGAATAAACCGCCACGTCGGGGCCGAGGGCGTCGCGAAACACCTCCTCGACCAGCGGGTAATGCGTGCAGCCCAGAACGGCGGCCTCCGGGTGCGGCATCTTGCGCCTGAGCGCGTCCACATGGGAGCGCACCAGCGCCTCGGCGAGGATCATGTCACCCTCCTCAATGGCATCCACGACGCCGCCACAGGCCTGCGCTTCGACATCGACGCCGATGGCGCGGAACGCCAGTTCGCGCTGAAACGCGCGGCTTGCGACCGTCGCAGGCGTCGCGAAGAGCGCGACGTTCTTCACGGCCACCTCGCGCGGCGGAGAGTTGTCGCCCCACTCCCGTTCGGTCAGCGCCTCGATCAGCGGCACGAAGACGCCCAGCACGCGCTTGCCTTCGGGCACCCAGGCCTCCTGCATGCGGCGCAGGGCGGCAGCGGAGGCGGTGTTGCAGGCCAGAATTACCAGATCGCAGCCGGCATCGAACAGCCGTGCGACGTTGGTCGTGGTCAGATCATATATATCATCGGGATCGCGCACACCGTAGGGCGTGTGGGCGTTGTCGCCGAGATAGACAAACGGCACCTCGGGGAGACGCTTGCTCACCGCGTCCCAAACCGTCAGGCCGCCCAGCCCGCTGTCGAAAATCCCTACCGCCATGTTCCGCGCCCAATGTCGTTACTCGTATTCGAACCCGATTTCCGAGGCGATAACCGGGCTTGGCGATAATTCATAGGTCTTTGAGCGCAAGAATGCCATCAGGGATTTCGTGTCGCCCGCATATTGCGCAAGGGTGTGACGCGGGATCGGATCACCCACCACGACTTTGACGGGCGTGTCCACCCGCTTGCGGAATTCCTTGATCAAGAGGCCCATGCGCAGCGTGTAATGCAGGTGGCTCGCCAACTGAAAGAGGCGGCTGGTGTGACCGTCGAAATAGACCGGCACAACGGTGGCCTCGCTCTTGGCGATCATCTTGGCCGTGAATCCGCGCCAGCCCGGGTCCATCGGGCGCGAAAACGGCTTGGCCGCCGTGCTGACCGTGCCGCCGGGAAAGACGCCAATCGCCCCGCCCTGCCCCAGGTAATCGAGCGACGCCTTGCGTGTGGCGAGATTGAGCGCGACCGCCTCTTTGGTGCCGTCGAAACTGATCGGCAGGATCACCTTGTTGAGATCTTCGGCCTTGCGGAACACCTGATGCGCAAGAATGCGAAAGTCGCCCCGGGTCTGGCTGAGGATGTGGCCCATCATCAGCCCGTCGAGGATGCCGTAAGGGTGATTGGCGATCAGCACCAAAGGCCCCTCGCGCGGGATGTTCATCAGGCTGCCGCCCACAACGTCTAGCGTCAGGCCGTAGCGCTCCACGATCACTTCCCAGAAATCGCGCCCGCGCGAGACCTCGGTCTCGTATCCCGCTGCGCGCTTGATCAGCGCAATGCGCCCGGTCAGGTTCTCCATCGTGCGGATCATCGCCCGCCCGCCCTTGGTCTGGGCGGAATAGGCATAGGAAATGTCACGGGCGATCTGGCGATCAGGGCGCATGGGCGGCGGTCCTTGGCTGGCTTGCGGCCTGTTAAGATTATGCGACGCTTTTGACCAGATCACGTGACAGTTTCGTGACGCCTACTCGGCCGCCTGTGCCATTTCCGTCCCACCTGCGCGGATCACCGCCAAAAGCTCCTCGCGCCGTTTCGCGGCCTTTTGCTCGTTGGCCTGCTTGACCGGGCCAAAGCCACGGATCGAGAGCGGCAATTCGGCGAGCGCGATGATGGCGTCGCGGGTGCGGGTGTCGAGTTTCGGCAGAAGCTCGGCCATATCGGCCTCGTATTGCTTGATCAGCGCGCGTTCCATCCTGCGCTCCTCGGTGCGGCCAAAGGGATCGATCGGGGTGCCGCGCAGCATCTTCAGCTTTGCCAGGAGACCGAAGCCGCGCAGGATGCCGGGGCCGAATTCACGCTTCTTCGGGCGTCCGTCATGGCCGGTCTTAGACAGGATCGGCGGGGCGAGGTGGAACTTCATCCTGAAATCACCGCCGAATTCGGCGCGCGCCTTCGCGGCCGTCTCCAGATGCAGCCGGGCGACCTCGTATTCGTCCTTGTAGGCGAGCAGCTTGTGATAGCCCTTGGCCATCGCCTCTTTCACGCCGGTATCCTGGATGCCGTCGAGCATCTTGCGATAGCGTTTGACCAACCGCTTGCCTTGATAGGCGCGCAGATGGTCGGCGCGGTAGGCAATCTTTTCGTCGAGCGTTTTGGGCTTGGCGACCACATTGGGGGTCAGGACCTTCTCCACCTCGGCGGGATAGAGCGCGGCCCAACGGCCCACCTCAAAGGCGCGCAGATTAGCCTCGACGGCAGCACCGTTGAGGGTAATCGCCTGCGTGATGGCGTCATGGCTGATCGGCAGGAGGCCGCGCTGCCAAGCCGCGCCGAAGATCATCATGTTGGAATAGATCGAGTCGCCCATGACGGTTTTCGCGAGATCCGAGGCGTCAAACAACTGCACGCCCTCGCGCAGTCGCGCCTCGAGTGCCAGTTGCAGCCGGTCGGCGGGCAGGTGAAATTCCGGATCGCGGGTGAAATCGCCGGTGACGATCTCGTGGCTGTTGACCACCGCGCCAGTGCGCCCGGCCAGCGTGAGGCCAAGCGTCTTGGCCCCCGCACTGACCACCAGATCGCCGCCGATCAGCGCATGCGCCTCGCCAGTTGCGACCCGAATCGCGTTGATGTCGCCGGGTTTCTCGGCAATGCGACAGTGGATATGCACAGCCCCGCCCTTTTGCGCGAGACCGGCCATTTCCATCATGCCCGCGCCCTTGCCGTCGATCTGCGCAGCCTGCGCCATGACCGCGCCGATGGTGACGACGCCGGTGCCGCCCACCCCGGTGATCACCACGTTATGCGTGCCATCGATTAGGGGCAGCGTAGGCGCGGGCATATCGGGCAGCTGCAATTCCGTCGTGCTCTCCTTGCGCGGCGTCGCTCCTTCGAGCGTGACGAAGGACGGACAAAACCCCTTGAGGCAGGAGAAATCCTTGTTGCAGCTTGACTGGTCGATGGCCCGCTTGCGGCCCAGTTCCGTCTCGACCGGCACGATGGCGACGCAGTTCGATTGCACACCGCAATCGCCGCAGCCCTCGCAGACATCGGTGTTGATGAAGACGCGGCGGTCGGGGTCTGGAAACTTGCCGCGCTTGCGGCGGCGGCGCTTTTCGGCGGCGCAGGTCTGGATATAGAGAATAACGCTGACACCCTCGACCTCAGCCAGCCGATCCTGCACCGCCATCAGATCTGATCGTTCCGAAAATTCAACGTCTTGCGGGAAGGACTTCAGGTCGATCTCTTCCTTCTCGTCATAGACCACCGACAAGTGCTTCACGCCCATCGCGCGCAACTCAGCCGCGATCTGCGGCGCATCCAGCCCGCCGTCATTGCCCTGCCCGCCGGTCATCGCCACGGCGTCGTTATAGAGGATCTTGTAGGTCATCGTCGTGCCAGCGGCGAGCGCCGCGCGAATGGCCTGCACGCCGGAATGGTTGTAGGTGCCGTCGCCGAGGTTCTGGAACACGTGACCGCGCTTGGAAAACGGGGCCTCGCCGATCCAGTTCGCGCCCTCGCCGCCCATATGGGTGAAGCCGGTCGTCTCGCGGTCCATCCACTGCACCATGTAGTGGCAGCCGATCCCGGCATAGGCGCGGCTGCCTTCGGGCAGCTTGGTCGAGGAATTATGCGGGCACCCGGCGCAGAAATACGGCAGGCGCGTCGCGATTTCCTCGGCATTGTCACCGGCGCGCACCTCCGAGAGCGCGGCCAACCCCGCCTTGATGCGGTCGGTGCCGCGCCCCTCTTCGATGAGGATGTCGCCCAGTTTTTCAGCGATCCAGATCGGATCGAGCGCACCGCGCGTCGGGAACAGCTCGTCGCGATGCATGCCGCCCGCGCCGCCCTTGTACCAGCCGTAAACACGCCGTCCGCGCCGGTCGTCGAAGATGGCCTCCTTGATCTGCACCTCGATCAGCTTGCGCTTTTCCTCGACCACCACGATCAGGTCGAGCCCCTCGGCCCAGTCGTGGAAGCCGTGCATGTCGAGCGGAAAGACCTGCCCAACCTTGTACGTGGTGATGCCGAGACGCTCGGCCTCGTCGGCATCAATCCCCAGCAATTCCAGCGCATGCACCAGATCGAGCCAATTCTTGCCCGCCGCGACAAAGCCGATCTTGGCCCCCGGCTTGCCCCACATCCGCTTGTCCATGCGGTTGGCACGGGAAAACGCCTCGGCGGCGAAGCGTTTGTAGTCGATCATGCGGGTTTCCTGCGCATGCGGCGTGTCGATCAGGCGGATGTTCAGCCCTCCCTCGGGCATCGGGAAATCGGGCGTCACCAACTGCACGCGATCCGGATTGCCATCGACAACCGCCGTTGCCTCGACGGTGTCCTTCATGGTCTTGAGGCCGACCCAGACCCCGGCAAAGCGGCTGAGCGCATAGCCGTAGATGCCATAGTCGATAATCTCCTGCACACCTGCGGGGCTGACCACGGGCATGTAGGCATCCACGAGCGCCCATTCGCTTTGATGCAGCACGGTGGAGGATTCGCCGGTGTGATCGTCGCCCATGGCCATCAGCACACCACCATGCGCGGAGGTGCCCGCCATGTTGGCGTGCCGCATCACGTCGCCGGAACGGTCGACCCCCGGCCCCTTGCCATACCAAAGGCCGAAAACGCCGTCATATTTGCCCTCGCCGCGCAGTTCCGCCTGCTGCGAGCCCCAGAGCGCGGTCGCCGCCAGATCCTCGTTCAGACCTTCCTCGAAGCGCACCTGCGCCTCGGTCAGGACCTTCTCAGCGCGGCGCATCTGCATGTCCACCGCGCCCAAGGGAGAACCGCGATACCCGGTGACATAGCCCGCAGTATTCAACCCCGCCGCCCGGTCGCGTGCCGCTTGCGTCAGCATCAGGCGCACCATGGCCTGCGTGCCGTTCAAAAGAACCGGTGATTTTTCCAGATCGAAACGGTCGTTCAGAGATACCTTCTGCGTGGTCATGTGCGTGCCTCCCTTGGTTTGAGGGCCTTGCCTCAGTATAGGGCAATATTAGGTCATAATTTATGACCTACCAAGTGGAATTTCATAAAATTATCGCGCGCTTGCTATCGCACCACGAGGATTTTCTGCTATTACGTCAGACGTGCTGAAGTTTTTCGGAAAGTTAGGGTCATGGACTGGGATAAGCTCAGAATCTTTCACGCGGTGGCGGATGCAGGCAGCCTGACCCATGCGGGCGATCAGCTCCATCTGTCGCAATCGGCGGTCTCTCGCCAAGTGCGCGCGCTTGAGGAATCGCTGAATGCCACCCTGTTTCACCGCCATGCGCGGGGGCTGATTCTCACCGAACAGGGCGAATTGCTGTTTGATGCGACGCGCGCCATGCTCAAGCGTCTCGACGCCGCCACCGCCCGCATCCGCGATAGCGAGGAAGAGGTGTTCGGAGAATTGCGCGTGACCACCACGACCGGGTTTGGCACGCTGTGGCTCGCCCCGCGCCTGCCCAAGCTCTATGCGAAATATCCCGATCTCAAGATCGATCTGATGCTTGAGGAACGCGTGCTCGACCTGCCGATGCGCGAGGCAGATGTGGCCATCCGGATGAAGGAACCGAGCCAGGCCGACCTAATCCGCAAGCGGCTGATGAGTGTGCATATGTGCCTATACGCCACGCATTCCTACGTGGCGCTGCACGGCAATCCCGAAGCACCCGAGGATCTGCAGGCGCATCGGTTGATCTGCCAGAACCCGCGCTCGGCGCAGGTTGGCGCGGCGGCGACGCTGGTGAATGAGTTGATGACGAATGACATCTCGTCTCTGCTGACGGTGAATAACTATTTCGGTGTTTTGCAGGGTGTGCTCCACGACCTCGGAGTGGGCGTTCTGCCAGATTACCTGATCCGTGATTTTCCGCAGCTCGTGCGCGTCCTGCCCGACGTGTCCTCGAACGAGGTGCCGGTGTTCCTCGCCTACCCTGAGGAATTGCGCCACTCCAAGCGGATTTCGGCCTTCCGCGATTTCGTGCAGGATGAGATCATCGCCTACCGGAAAACGATGAAAGAACAGGCGCTTGGCTAAGGGTTTGGGCACCGTCTGAATCAGCCATGCAGGAATCGCATATCGGCCATGCTGCACATGCGGCATTATTTTCCTTGAACGCGCCGAAGCGGCCCCTTATTTGCCGATTGTGACGGTGATAGCCGCAAGGCGCTCACCATCATACCTCCCTGTTGGACTTTGGCCGAGCTTAGTGCTCGGCCTTTTTTTTCGCTGCACGAAATTTGCGCAAGGCTGTCAGATCACGGGCAGGTCGGGTGTCGCAAAACGCGAGAGCCTGCGCGGCGCGGCGTCGGTGATCACGATGTTTTCCTCATGCACCATGATCCGGTTCGGGGCGAGGTTCACGCCCGGTTCCAGCGTGATGACCATCCCGGGCTGTAACACGGTCTGATCCTTGGCGGTCAGCGACAGTCCTTCGGTCAGTTGCATGCCCAGACCATGCCCCAAACGCCCGGCCCCTTCGCCGCCACCGACGATATCGGCCATCGCCTGCCATAGATCACAGGCCCGAGCGCCCGCGCGCGCCGCCTCTTCGCCCGCGAGCGTGGCCTCGATCAGCCTTGCCTGCGCGTCGCGCTGCGCCGGGCTTGATCGCGCGATGGCGAAATTCCGGTCGTAGTCGCAGAAATACCCGTCCCAGACCGCACCGGTGTCGAGCATCAGCACATCACCCTCGGCCAACGGCGCATCCGATGCGGGCGAAATCACATCCGCATACCCATCCGGCCCGGCCCCGCCTGCAAGATAGGGCACCCAATCGGCCCGCTCCTCCAGCAAGAGCCGCTGAAAATCTCGAAAGACGCGGGACAGCGGCACGCCGGGGGCTGCAATCTCGGGCACCCGGTCAAAGGCGCGGCCCGCGATAGCGCAGGCCTGCGCGATCTTGGCGATCTCGGCCTCTGACTTCACGGCGCGCAATGCGGCCACGATGCCCTCATCGCCGCGCCAGTCCAGACCGCTTGCATGGCGCACCCGCTCGAAATCGCCGAGCGGCATGCGCACGTGGCTCTCGGGGCCATCGGGCACGCCCACCGGGCCGCCAATCTCACGCAGGGTATCGGCCAGAAGCGATACCCCGTCATCGTCGGGGTCGGGGGCCGCCCAGGTGCGGATATCGCTGATCCATGTCGTCCCCATCAGCGCCGCGCCAATCGAGGGGATCACCGCCACCGGGTCGCCCGAGGCGGGCAGGATCAGAAACCAGGGGCGCGACGGGCTTTCCCAAAAGCGCGTCAGAAACCCGGTGAAATAGCGGATTTCAGGCTCGGTCGTGAGCAACAGCGCCCCTAGCTCCACCCGCGACATTTCCGTCTGCGCGCGACGCACCCGCGCGCGATATTCCGCAACCGCAAAGCCGCGCGTCACCCCTCGGCCTCTTCGCTGAGGATGCACAGCACGCGCGCATCCCCCGCCAGATCGAGCCCGCGCAGCGCCGCCACACCGGCCGCGCCCGAGGGCGTCGAGGCAAGTCCCTTGGCCGCCAAATCCGGCAGCACCGCCTCGGCCTCGGCGTCCGAGATCGTGACAAAGGCGTCGGCATCCCGCGCCAGCCCCTTGAGCGCGATCAGTGACGGCACCTTGCAATCAAGCCGCCCCATGTTCGACACCTCGCCGGAGGTTTCGACGGGGCGTCCCTCACGGATGCTCTCTTGCAGGGCGGGCGCGCGTTCGGGCTCGACCACGATGATTTGCGGGCCGTCGCCCCAGACATGGCGGAACCAGGCCGCTGCCGCCCCGGCCAGCCCGCCGACCCCGGCCTGCAAAAGGATATGGCTGGGCGGCTCGGCCATCTGCCGCGTCACCTCTTCGGCCATGGCGAGGTAGCCTTCCATCAGGCGATGCGGCACCTCGAAATAGGCGGGCCATGAACTGTCGGACAGAAGTGTCCAGTCATTGTCGGTCGCAGCCCGCCCGGCGGCCACCATGCTCGCCTCGTAATCGACGCCGTCGCGGATCACCTCGGCGCCCTTGGCGCGCAGCTTGTCGGCGAACCATTCTGGCACCCGTTCGGACAGGTAGATCACCGCCCGCGCGCCGAAGATATGGGCACCCGCCGCCACGGACAGGCCGTGATTTCCCGCGCTCGCCGTCACATAGGTTCGACCCGTGAGCGCGTGGCGCATGTCTTCGACCCCGGTTTCGGCGGCGTCATGCGCGATGACATAGGCCGCGCCAAGCGCCTTGAAACTGCCCAGGCCCATACGCTCGCGCTCGTCCTTGATCCACAGGTCCGCACCGAACCCTTCGACATGGCGCAACGGCGTCTCTGCCGCCGCCGGACAGCGTGCCAGAAGGTTACGCACCGCATCTGCATCCACGCTTGGCCACGGCGCGCCGGCAAGCAAGGCCTCGTCCATGCCCTTGCCGCGAAACGGATTTTCCACAGTTTTCATGATACCCCCTTGTTTCGCGTATCAGAGCGAAAGCGGTCCGTGGCGTCAATGCCTCAGCTGTGACCAGAGGAAAATTTCACCTGCGCGAAATTTATCAGGAACAAGATTGCCGCCCCTGTCGTTGTCTCACCAAGCGCGCATGAAGCGCGTTGAATTCAACCGCAGGGCGCACCCTGCGCTAGCAGAAACGGAGGACTGTAATGACATTCCACAAACTCGCGCTCGCAACCGCATTGACCAGCGTCACCGCGATGGCAGCCTATGCCGACGAAGGCACGTACCAGAGCTCCAAGGATGCCGACGAAACCACGGCAGACGCAACGCAGAGCTCTGAAATGGAGGCGACTGTGAGTGATGACGGTCAACTCACCGCGCCGAGCAGTGTCGACGTTGCGAACAAAGAGTTCACCAATTCGGACAAGACGCTGATCGAGAATGTGCTCACGCAAGCCGACGATGGCGCGACGCTGAACTCTGTCGATGACGTCATCATCGGTGAGGTCACTTCGCACGCGGGCAACCGCGACGCCGAGCATCTGGTCTATGTCGATATTCGCGATGATGCCGACCTTGCTGCGGACAAGATCGCGTTCGAGGCTGGCACGCTCAGCGCCGAGGAATCCGGTGGGCTGGAATATGCCTACTCGATGGAGCAATTGCGCACTGCAGTGGCCGCCAAGGTCGCCGCAATGAAGCAATAAGACAGGCAAATCGGATCCGCCTGTGGCCCGGCCCTTTGGCCGGGCCCTTCTTTTTTCAAAGCTGCGGATTCTGACTGTTCGGCGTGAGCGGCCCCTTTCCCCGGCCTGCGCAATGGCCTAAAGAGACGCGCAATCGGACCACCTTGGGGGATTCCAGTCAAATGCAGGAACCGGCACTCACGCCCGAACTGATCGAGGCCCATGGGCTCAAGCCCGACGAGTACGATCGCATCCTCGAAATCATCGGACGCGAACCGACATTCACCGAGCTTGGCATCTTCTCGGCGATGTGGAACGAGCACTGTTCCTACAAATCCTCCAAGAAATGGCTGCGCACCCTGCCCACCACCGGGCCACAGGTGATCTGCGGCCCGGGCGAGAATGCGGGCGTGGTCGATATCGGCGACGGGCAGGCCGTGGTCTTCAAGATGGAGAGCCACAATCACCCGTCCTATATCGAGCCCTATCAGGGAGCTGCGACCGGCGTGGGCGGCATCCTACGAGATGTGTTCACCATGGGCGCGCGCCCGATTGCGGCGATGAATTCGCTCAGCTTCGGCGAGGTGTCGCATCCCAAGACCCGCCAGCTTGTGCATGGAGTGGTCGAGGGGGTCGGCGGCTATGGCAACTGTTTCGGCGTGCCCACCGTGGGCGGCGAGGTTCGGTTCGACCCGGCCTATAACGGCAACTGCCTGGTGAATGCCTTTGCCGCCGGTCTCGCCGATGCCGACAAGATTTTCTATTCCGCCGCCTCTGGCGTCGGCATGCCGGTGGTTTACCTCGGGGCCAAGACAGGCCGCGACGGTGTCGGCGGGGCCACGATGGCATCGGCCGAGTTCGACGAGACCATCGAGGAGAAGCGCCCAACCGTGCAGGTCGGCGACCCGTTCACCGAAAAGCGCCTGATGGAGGCCACGCTGGAGCTGATGCAGACCGGCGCGGTGATTTCGATTCAGGACATGGGGGCAGCGGGCCTCACGTGTTCCGCCGTGGAGATGGGCGACAAGGGCGGGCTGGGCGTCAAGCTGCAACTCGATGCGGTGCCGCAGCGCGAGACGGGCATGACAGCCTATGAGATGATGCTGTCGGAGAGCCAGGAGCGCATGCTGATGGTTCTGCGCCCGGAAAAAGAGGCCGAGGCGCGCGCCGTGTTCGAGAAATGGGATCTCGATTTCGCCATCGTCGGCGAAACCATCGCCGAGGACCGCTTTCTCATTCTGCATGGCAACGACGTGAAGGCCGATCTGCCGCTGGCTACCCTGTCAGGGAGCGCGCCGGAATATGACCGGCCCTGGGTGGAGCCTACCCTGCCAGAGGCGCTAGATCCCGCCTCGGTGCCGGGCGTCGATCCCATCGACGGGCTGCGCGCGCTGATCGCCTCGCCAAATTATTGCTCGCGCCAATGGGTGTATGAGCAATACGACACCATGGTCATGGCCGACAGCGCCCGCACGCCCGGTCAGGGTGCGGGGCTGATCCGCGTGCATGGCACCGAAAAGCTGCTGGCCTTCACCTCGGACGTGACCCCGCGCTATGTGGCGGCGAACCCGGTCGAGGGTGGCAAGCAGGCAGTGGCCGAAGCCTATCGCAACCTCTCGGCGCTCGGGGCGGTGCCGCTCGCCAGCACCGACAACCTGAACTTCGGCAATCCCGAAAAACCCGAGATCATGGGGCAGTTCGTGGGGGCCATCAAGGGCATCGGCGAGGCTGTGTCGGCACTCGACATGCCGATCGTGTCGGGCAATGTCTCGCTCTATAACGAGACCGACGGCACGGCGATCCTGCCGACACCGACCATCGGGGCGGTGGGCCTGATCCGTGATCCCGAAACGGCAATCACCGGCGAGGCGCGCGAAGGGCATGTGGCGCTTGTTCTGGGTGAAACCCATGGCCATCTTGGTCAATCCGCGCTTCTGGCCGAGGTGTTCAACCGCGTCGAGGGTGACGCGCCCCCGGTCGATCTGGACGCCGAGAAGCGGCACGGCGATTTCATCCGCGCCAATCATGCGCTGATCAAGGCCTGCACCGATCTCAGCGATGGCGGTCTGGCGCTTGCGGCCTTCGAGATGGCCGAGGCGGCAGGCGTTGGCGTGCATCTGGACAGCGACGACACCGCGACGCTCTTTGGCGAGGATCAGGGCCGCTATCTGATCGCGTGCAATTTCGATCAGGCCGAGGCGTTGATGATCGCCGCCGGTCAGGCCGGGGTGATGCTTGCGTCGGTGGGCCGCTTCACCGGCGACACGGTGCGCATGGGTCGCTCCGAGGCCCCGCTCAGCGATTTGTCCGAGGTGTTCCGGGGCAGCTTCGGGGCGACCTTCGGCTGATTCGAGATGTCGATTTTTGGGCTGGAGCGGACCTTTGCCGTTTCAGAGACAAGCCGCGTGGTGCCCGGGGGGCGGTCGGACGCTGCGCGGCGGCGCGTGCCGCGCCTTGATTCCGCGCATTGGGGCTGAATTTCGGCGGCAGCAACAGACCACCACCACGCCCCGCTCACATATCCTCGAACTGCTGCTCCTGCCGGGCCGTCCAGCGGACAGTCAGATCAAAGCCGTCCTCGGTTTGACGCTCATCCTCAACCAGGTCCTTCTGAAACAACCACGCGCGCTTGCGGCCCTCGTCGAATCCCAGGTGCACGTCGCTCAGATGCCGCACCTCGGCGAGCGCCTGTGACACCGCCGTGACCAGATCGTCGATGCCCTGCCCCGTCACCGCCGACAGCGCCTGAACCCCATCTTGCCGGGCTGCCTGCGTCATGGCAGCGGCGCGCGCCTCATCCTCCAACCGGTCGATCTTGTTCCATATCTCGATCTGCGGCACCGTGTCCTTGACCCCAAGACTTTCGAGGATCGTCGCCACGTCGCGCCCCTGCGCCGCGCTCTCGGGATGCGAGATGTCGCGCACGTGGCAGATAAGGTCCGCCTCCAGCACTTCTTCCAGCGTGGCGCGGAACGCGGCCACCAGTTCGGTCGGCAGGTCGCTGATGAAACCCACCGTGTCCGACAGGATCACTTCCGCTCCGCCGCCCGGCAGAACGACCCGGCGCATCGTCGGGTCGAGCGTGGCAAAGAGCATGTCCTTGGCCATGACATCTGCGCCGGTCAGGCGATTGAAAAGCGTGGACTTTCCGGCGTTTGTATAGCCGACCAGGGCGACGATCGGAAACGGCACCTTGGCGCGCGCGGCACGGTGCAGGGTGCGGGTTTTGACGACCTTTTCCAACTGCCGCCGCAAGCGCACCAGTTGCTCGTCGATGGCGCGCCGGTCGGCCTCGATCTGCGTCTCGCCGGGGCCGCCGACAAAGCCCAAACCACCACGCTGCCGCTCGAGATGGGTCCACGCCCGCACGAGGCGCGTGCGCTGATAGCTGAGTGCGGCCATCTCGACCTGCAGCACGCCCTCGCGGGTCGCCGCCCGGTCGCTGAAAATCTCCAAAATCAACCCGGTCCGGTCGAGGATCTTGATATCCCACGCCTTTTCCAGATTGCGTTGCTGCACCGGTGTCAGGGGCCCATCGACCAGCACCAGATCAGCCTCGGCGGCGGTGATCGCCTCTTTCAACTCCTCACGCTTGCCCTTGCCAAAGAGCCGCCCGGCATCGGGCTTGCGCAGCCGCACGACCTGTGCGCCCGCGACCTCCAGATCCGGCAGTGCATGGGCGAGCGATACCGCCTCTTCGAGCGCCAGTTCAGGGTCGCGCGCCCTATCGGCGCCGACAATCTCGGGGTGGATGACCCAGGCCCGGGTGATCGGGCGAGCATGTTCCTTCAATTGGCGTCGTCACCGTCATAGAGGTTCACGGGCTGCGACGGCATGATCGTCGACACGGCATGCTTGTAGACCAGCTGCGATTGACCGTCGCGCCGCAACAGAATGCAGAAATTGTCGAACCAGGTAATCACACCTTGCAGCTTGACCCCGTTGATCAGGAATACCGTGACCGGGATCTTGGTCTTGCGCACCTGATTGAGAAACGCGTCCTGCAAATTTTGCCGATCAGAAGCCATTCAATATCCTGCCTTTTTTCTTGCGCACGCCGCGTATCGGCGCGTCTTTCAACCCTGACACGCAAGCGAGTATGTCCTGCCAGCGCGTGAGTTTCCAGCCCAAAATTGCGCGCCCGGTCAATCCCGCCAGACCGTGGGGTTGAGGAGCGCGATCAGCGCGAGCGTCTCGAGCCGACCCAGCACCATTGCCGTCGCATAGACGAGTTTCGCCCCCTCGCCCAGCTGTGCCAGCCGGATCGGCTCTTCGCTGGCGGCATGGATCAGCGGGCCGGTGGTCGACAGGCCCGACAGGGCGAGGATCAGCGCGGATTCGAAGGTCTGACCAAACAGCGCCAGCACGGCGGTCAGCGCGGTCAGCGTCAGCGCAAACAGCATGAAGAAGATCCACGCGATATAGGCGCCTTGCCGCCGGATGCGCCGTCCCGGCCCCGAGGCGCGCCCGACCGAGGAGGGATGGATGAGCCGCTCCACCTCGCGTTGGCCATGCAGGTAGAGGGCATAGACCCGCAGCAGCTTTACCCCGCCCGCCGTGGTGGCCACGCCGCCGCCGACCAGCGCCAGCCCCATCAGGATGAGCCCCGGCGTCTTGAGCCCGGACCAATCGCGGGCCGCCTGCCAGTCGGCGCTCTCGAAGCCGGTGGTCGACAGGAACGACAGCACCGTGAACACCGCCCCCCAGAGCGAGCGCAGCACGCCCTGCCAATCGGCAGGGTCGGACACCTCGAAGGCGCCGATCCAGTGCCGCAGGAACAGCAGCATCGGCACCCCCGCCACGATCATCAGGCCCAGCCGGAACTCGGGGTCGTAAAACAGCCCCTGCCGCACCGTCGGCACTGTGTCCGACGAGAATGTGAGCCGCGACAACGAGAAGATCAGGAACAGGAAGATCGCGAATTCCCCGGCAAAACCCGAAACCCCGTTCTGCAAACCACCGATCGAGGAAATACCGCTGGTCGACATCGTCGACATCGCGTGCACGGCGGCCACGAAGGCGCGCTCGCCGCCCGCCATGAGAATGATCCAGAGCGCCGCTGTCAGCCCGATATAGACCGGCCCGAGGGTCAGCGTGATCTGCGCCAATCGTCGTGCCGGGCTTGCCCGCTGGAACCGCCCCAGCAGGGCGTCATCCTGCCCCGGTTCAGCGCGTACCGTGACCTCAAAGCCCCCGAGGCTCATCGGCGCGAGCACGGCGGAGGCGGAAATCCAGATCAGCAATCCCCCCGACCAGCCGACAATGGCGCGCCACAGGTGCAGGCTGTCCATGATCCGCCCCGGCACACCAAAGAGCGTGGCCCCGGTGGTGGTGAAACTCGACACCATCTCGAAATAGGCGTTGAGATATGTGGTCGTCTCGACCCCTTCGTAGAACGGCAGCGCCAGATAGACCGGCAGCAGCAGATAGGCCAGCAGCAGCGAGGCGAGGTTTTGCGCGTCGGTCATCTCGCGCGCCGCATCGCGCCCCGACATCGCCAGCCCGATCACCACGACCAGCGCCAGCCCCAGGAGCCCCGAATTGCCAAACGCACGCGCCACGCTGCTATCGCCGCGCATCAGCGCATCGACCATCGGCAGGAACATCAACAGACCGGCAACACCGGCGAGAATGAGGATCAGGGGAAATCGCAGGAGACGCGCGGTCATCGGATCAGAAATAGTCGATTGAGACCTGCAGCAGCTTTTCGACCGCTGCCACATCCGCCGCAAGCGCGAAGATCACCACCGCGTCGCCCGCCTCGATCCGCAATCCGCCGCGCGGTTTATGGATCTTGTCACCCTTTTTAACGCCGCCGAGCAGCACCCCTTCGGGAAAGTCGATATCGCGCAGCGCCGCCCCGGCGATGGACGAGGTCGACATCACTTCGGCCTCGATCACCTCGGCCTCGGCATCGCCGATGGAATAGACGCCACGCACCCTCCCGTGCCGGATATGCCTCAGGATCGAACTGACGGTTGTGGCGCGCGGGTTGATATAGGCGTCGATGCCCAGTGGATCGAGCAACGGCACCATCGTGGGATCGTTGATCAGTGAGATCGCAAAGGGGCAGCCTTCGGACTTGGCGCGCACGGCGGCAAGCATGTTGGTCTTGTCATCATCAGTCACCGCCAGCACCGCATCCGCGCGCGCAATGCCTGCCTCAGCCAGCAGCGCCGCGTTGAGCCCGTCGCCATTCAGCACGATCGTCCGTTCCAGCGCATCCGCCGCGCGTTCGGCGCAGGCGCGGTTCTTTTCGATCACCTTGGCGCGGATACGCCCGCCGGGTCGCTTTTCCAGCGCCTGCGCCACCGCAAGACCGATATTGCCACCGCCGATGATGACCACGCGCTCCTGCTTCTTTTGCGATTTACCGAAAACCTCAAGCGTACGCGGCACGTCATCCACCGGCGCGAAGATATAACACTCGTCGCCCTCGAACAGCTGATCGCCGGATTCAGGCGCAAAAAGCCGCCCCTCGCGGCGCACCGCAAGCACCACGACCCGCAGCGTCGAGAACAGGTCACTCAGCTGCCGCAGCGGCGTGTTGAGCACCGGGCAATCCTCTTCCAGGCGGATGCCCATGAGCTGCGCGCTGTCGTCCATGAAGGTCACGGTATCGAAGGCGGCAGGGGCTGCCAGACGCTGCAGCGCGGCCTGCGCGACCTCGCGCTCGGGGCTGATCACCACGTCGATGGGCATGTGATCGCGGCGGTAGAGATCGGAGTAGATCGCGTCGAGATAGGACTGGCTGCGCAGGCGGGCGATCTTGCGCCGGATGTCAAAGACCGAATGCGCCACCTGACAGGTCACCATGTTGACCTCGTCGGAATAGGTGGCGGCGATGATCATGTCGGCGTCGCGCGCGCCTGCACGGTCCAGCACGTCCGGATAAGAGGCAAAGCCGGTAAGCCCCTGCACGTCGAGCGTGTCGGTGGCCCGGCGCACCAGATCGGGATTGTTGTCCACGACCGTGACATCGTTGCGTTCGCCCGACAGATGCCGCGCGATCTGCCAGCCCACCTGACCGGCCCCGCAGATGATGACCTTCATGTCTCTTGCCTCATCCTGTCTGACGCCGTTGCATGACAGAAGGGCCAGATGCGGTCAATTGCTTTGTCCCCGGCGCGCGGCCCGGCTATGATGCGTGCATGACCCGTATCGCTCGCCTTTCTCTCGTCTGCCTCGTGCTGCTTGGTGCCTGCGCACCGCCCGCGCTTTATCACAAGCCCGGGGCCGCCCCCGCGCAGATCGAGGCCAACCTGACCGCCTGCCTTGTCTCGGCCCTGAACCAGGTGCCGCGCGACATCCGCACGCGCTACATTCCCGCGCAATATGCGCCCTACCGCTACTGCAATTCGCATGGCCGGTGCTACACGCGCCACCGGTTGATCAGCCCGGCACGCACCGAAAGCTATGATGCCAATCAGGGCCTGCGCGCCCGCGTCACCGAGCAATGCATGGCGCAGGCGGGGTATCGTCCGGTGTCGCTGCCGCAATGCGACCCGGACCGGGTGCGCGCGGCTCAGATCGCCACGGACGCCCCGCAACCGCGCCTGGACGCCACAAGCTGCACGCTGCGCCTGCCGACGGGCGAGTGGCGGATCGTGACGCCGGGCGGCGCGTAGGCGCAACCGGCGCTTTTCCGATACAATCCGTCGCTGTGCCGCAGGCGCCTTGCGCAACCATGCGGTAATCACGTAAATGTGATTTTGTCTTCGTTCCCCGGTGCGACGCTGCATACCGGGTATGCACAGACGCCGCTTGTAGAACGAAGCGCGACCGCCATATGCGGCTCACTTTAAGTGTTTCCCAGTTCCGAACAATCTTCACATGAGGTTCCCCAAGGTTTGCCCACAACGTCCTCGCCGCCCCCTTCTTTCGCGCGCATTTACGATGACTTGCGCGTTGTCCTGACCGTTCAGCGCTGCGGGTCAATGACCAATGCCGCAAGCGAGATCGGCACCACCACCTCCACGGTGTCGCGCCAGATCGCGCGGCTACGCGAGACGCTTGGCATCTATCCGTTCGTGAAAGCCGATGGCGATTGGCACCTCAACCCCGCGCTGCGGGATCTGGTGACGGCGTTCGAACAGGCTGACGGTATGCTTGAAAGCGAACTGGCCCGCCTGCAAAGCTATCAACCGACCGCGAAACGAGACGTCAAGATCGGTGCGCCCCCCACGGTGCTGTCGCATATGCTGAGCCAGGGCATACGGGAGTTCGTGAAGACCAGCCCCGGCATTCGGCCGGTTCTGGAAAGCCGCGTGCACGAAAGCGGGCTTGGCACCACGGATATCAGCGTGGTCTTCTACCCGCCCGAATCCGGGCGCGTACGGGTCAAGCGCTGCGGCGTGCTGGATTTCGCCCTCTTCGCCCCCAAAGGCTGGCGCAATGGCGATGGATGGGTCAGTCTGGGAGAGCGCGTGGCCGGGCCTTATATCGAGGCGCGCCGGCATTTCTTCAACAGCGATCCCACCGTCCTCGTTGACAGTTTCCCACAGGCCATACGCGTCATGCGCGATATCGGTGTTGCGGGGGCATTGCCCGTCATCGTTGCCGCGCAAGAGCCCGATATTGAATTGATCGGTCCTGCGGGCCTCGACGTCACGCGCGATCTCTACGTGATCCATCATGAGACCCGAAGCACCGATCCTGACATCCGCGCAACGGTGAACTGGGTGAGCACGCAATTACTTGAAGCAAAACGAAAAACGCGCGAGTTGCGCGAAATGCAACATCGCTTTTGCGATAGCCTGGCTTGAAGCAAACACGTCTTGGTTGCACAGTTCGCTTAAAAACAAGCAATCGAGGCAGACATGATACAGGCATTCGGCACGGCTGGTCTTCTCAGCCGACTATACCTTGCGGCATTCTTCGCGTCACACGTGACCCATGCCCTGGCCCCCGGCGCGTTGAAGACGTGGACCGGGACCACGACGCAGGCTCTGCACACCGGCGATCCCTGGATGGATATCGCCGTGGCGGCACTATTGAGCCTTGTGGTGATCTGGTTGGCGCTTGGGGTGCATAGCCGGATCGTGGCACTGATCGGCTTCGTGATCTGCACCGCCACGGTTATCTTGCATGGCGACACATGGATAAATTCCGCCCGGGTCGATCTGTGGACATGGCCGCATGTCACCGCGCTGCTGGCGGTCGTGATCCTTGCCATCACCGGCGGCGGGACATGGCGGCTCTATTCCGGGGGCTGGCGGGTTCGCCATTCGATCTGATCGCCCCGACCGGTTGCGCGTCAGCCAAGCGCGTAGCCGGCCCCGCGCACGGTGCGCAACGGATCATCGCCACCATGCTGGCACAGCGCCTTGCGCAGCCGCCCGATATGCACGTCGACCGTGCGGGTATCGACATAGATGTCACGCCCCCAGACCCGGTCGAGCAATTGCTCGCGCGACCAGACGCGTCCGGGTTTTTCCATGAAGGTCGAGAGCAGCCGAAACTCGGTCGGACCCAGCTTCAGTGGCTTGTCGCAGCGGGTCACACGGTGGGTCTCGGCGTCCAGAACGATATCGTCATATTCCAGCCGCTCGCCCACCGTGGCAGGCCGCGTGCGGCGCAGTTGCGCGCGCACCCGCGCCATCAGTTCGACCAATGAATAGGGCTTGATCACGTAGTCATCGGCACCGGTTTCCAGCCCGCGCACCCGATCGACCTCTTCGGAGCGCGCCGAGAGCATGATGATCGGAATGGCGCGCGTCTCGGAGCGGGTCTTGAGCTGGCGACAGACCTCGATGCCCGACACATTGGGCATCATCCAGTCGAGCACGATGATATCGGGCGGCATTTCCGACACCATCAACAGCGCCTCCTCGCCATTGCTGGCGGTGACGACACGGAACCCGTCCGCTTCAAGGTTATAGCCCAGAACCTCGCGCTGCGCGGGCTCATCCTCGACCAGCAGCACGGTGGGTTGATCGGCGGACATCGGCGGTCTCTCCTGTGTCAGGCTTTGATATCGGGGGCGATGCTGGGATCGACCGAAGTCGTGTCGCCCTTGGGGCGTGGATCCTCGGGCATTTCGCCAGAGACCAGATAGATCACCTGCTCCGCGATGGAGGTCACCAGATCACCCATCCGTTCGGTGTTCTTGGCGATGAAGTGCAGATGCATGCAGGGCGTGATGTTGCGCGGGTCTTCCATCATGAAGGTCAGGAATTCGCGGAAGATCGCGTTATACATCTGATCGACGTCCTGATCACGGTGCATCACCTCAAGCGCCAGATCGGCATCGCGCTGGATATAGGCGTCAAGCACGTCCTTGAGCATCTCCTCGACCTCGCGCGCCATCCGGCGCAACGCGGCCGGAGAGCCGTTGACCGGGGCCATGCTCGACAGCACCGACGTGCGCTTGGCCATGTTCTTGGCATAGTCGCCGATCCGCTCGAGGCTGGCGGAAATCTTGATCACCGTTAGCACAAGGCGCAGGTCGCGCGCGGTCGGCGCGCGCAGGGCGATGACACGGGCGGCTTCCTCGTTGATCTGCTCTTCGAGCGCGTCAATGGCCTTGTCGCGGCCGCGCACCTCCTCGGCCAGTTCCTCGTCGCGGTTTTCGAGCGAGCGGGCGGCGTCGGCGATGGCGCGCTCGACCATGCCGCCCATCTTCATGATCTGCGCCTGAATGGTTTCGAGATCGCGGTCGAAGGACGAGACGATATGCTGCTGGTCTGACATTGGAATGATCCTGATCCTGGCCTCAGCCGATGCGCCCGGTGATGTAGCTTTCGGTGCGCTCATCTTCGGGGTTGGTGAAAATGGTGCCGGTGTCGCCGTATTCGACAAGGTTGCCGAGATGGAAGAACGCGGTCTTCTGGCTGACGCGTGCGGCCTGCTGCATGGAGTGGGTGACGATCACCACGGAATAGTCCTGCCGCAATTCGTCGATAAGTTCCTCGACCTGCGCGGTGGCAATCGGATCGAGCGCCGAACACGGCTCGTCCATCAGCAGCACCTCGGGCGCCGTTGCCACGGCGCGGGCGATGCAGAGACGCTGCTGCTGGCCACCCGAGAGGCCGGTGCCGGGCTGGTCGAGCCGGTCCTTGGCCTCATTCCACAGCGCGGCGCGGCGCAAGGATTTCTCGACGATCTCGTCAAGGTCTGCCTTGGTGCGGGCGAGCCCGTGAATGCGGGGGCCATAGGCGACATTATCGTAGATCGACTTGGGGAACGGGTTGGGCTTCTGGAACACCATGCCCACCTTGGCGCGCAACTGCACCGGGTCGACGCGCTTGTCATAGATATCCTGCCCGTCGAGCAGGATATCGCCCTGCACCCGGCAGATGTCGATCGTGTCGTTCATCCGGTTGATGCAGCGCAGGAAGGTGGATTTGCCGCAGCCCGAGGGGCCGATGAAGGCCGTCACCGTGTTGTCGAGGATATCCACATCCACGTCCTTGATGGCGTGGGTGTCGCCATAATAAACCTGCACCTTGCGCGCGGCGATCTTGATTTTGTCTTGGGTCACTTTGTTCTCCGCAAGATTAGGGGCGTCATACATGGTGGGATACCTTTCTTACCAGCGGCGTTCAAACCGGCGACGCAGGATGATCGCGATAATGTTCATGGTCAGCAGGAAGACGAGGAGCACGATGATGCCGCCCCAGGCCTTTTCATAAAAGCTCGGATCGGCGCGCGCGGCCCAGGTGTAGATCTGCGCGGGCATCGCCGAGTTGGGGTCCATGAAGCCCGACACCACGCCGTCCGGATAGCCGCGCGCGACAAAGCCGACCATGCCGATCAGCAGAAGCGGCGCGGTTTCTCCAAGCGCCTGCGCGAGGCCGATGATCGTGCCGGTCAGGATGCCGGGCATGGCGAGCGGCAGCACGTGGTGAAAGACCGACTGCATCTTGGACGCGCCGACGCCGAGTGCCGCATCGCGGATCGACGGCGGCACGGCGCGCAGCGAGGCGCGGGTCGAGATGATGATCGTCGGCAGGGTCATCAGCGTCAGCACAAGCCCCCCGACCAAAGGGGCAGACTGCGGCAGGTGCGCAAACTGGATGAAGACCGCGAGGCCGAGAATACCGAACACAATGGAAGGCACGGCGGCAAGGTTCGAGATATTCACCTCGATGAGGTCGGTGAACTTGTTCTGCGGTGCGAATTCCTCGAGGTAGATCGACGCCGCGACGCCGATCGGCAGCGAGAGGACCAGCACCACCAGCATCATGAAGAACGACCCCACGACCGACGCCCCGATACCGGCACCGCCGGGATTGTCCACGCCGGAATCGGTCCCGGTGATGAAGGTCCAGTTGAGACTTGAGCGCACGATACCGGCCTCTTGCAAGGCATCGACTAGATCGAGATCGGCAGCCATCAGAAAGCGGCTGTCCTTAACCGAGTCGCGGGTCAGTCGCCCGTTAAGATAGCCATCCACGCGCGAGGACGCGGCGAGCTCGAAACTGACGGGCGTGCCGATCTCACCGGGGTTGGCCTGGTAATATTCGCGCAGCGTGCTGCCGACCTTGCCGAGCAGTCGCTCGATAGAATCTTCATCGAATTCCATTTCCATGCCGCGCGCGTCAAGCTGCTGCTTGAGCGCGTCGATGAAGAGGGTCTGATAGGCCTTAGTCTTGAAAAGCTCGCCTTCCGCTGCGTCAATTTGCGGTTGCGTGATGGTGAACTCGACCCCAACAATCGTACGCGTGAAGGCCGGGCTACCGGAGCGGATGATCGACACCGCAAGCACCACGAGGAAGAAGATGCCAATCAGGATCGCGGTGAGGCCATAAGCCTTGAACCGGGCCTCGGCGCGGTTGCGGCGCTTGGTGCGCGCATCCTGAGTTGCGAGCGAGCTGCCGGGACGGTCACCGCCAGTGTTTAGCGTTGCGTCGGTCATTCATACTGCTCCCGGTATTTGCGAACGATGTAGAGGGCAAAAATGTTGAGCCCGAGCGTGATGACAAAGAGCGTCATACCGAGCGCGAAGGCCACCAGCGCCTCGGGGCTGGCGAAGTCGGCGTCGCCCGTCAGCTGGCTCACGATCTTGGCGGTGACCGTGGTCATCGCCTCGAACGGGTTGAGCGAGAGGCGCGCGGCGGCCCCCGCCCCGAGCACCACGATCATGGTCTCGCCGATGGCGCGGCTGGCGGCCAGCAGGATCGCACCCACGATGCCCGGCAGTGCTGCGGGCAGCACCACCTGCCGGATGGTTTCAGACTTGGTGGCCCCCAGCCCGTAAGAGCCGTCACGCATCGCCTGCGGCACCGAGTTGATGATATCATCGGACAAAGAACTGACAAAGGGGATGAGCATGATGCCCATCACCAGACCAGCGGTCATGACAGCCGTGCCCGCCTGCATCCAGCCCAGACCGTCCTTGCCGAAGACCGCCATCAGCAGCGGCCCCACGGTCAGCAGCGCGAAGAGACCGTAAACGATGGTCGGGATACCCGCGAGCACCTCCAGCATCGGCTTGGCGAAGGAGCGCACGCGCGGGGTGGCGTATTCCGACAGGTAGATCGCCGCAAATAGCCCGACCGGCACCGCAACCATAAGCGCCACTATGGAGATATAGAACGTGCCCCAGAGAAGCGGCAGAACCCCCAGTTCAGAGCTGCCCCCGCGCCCGGTAAAGGACGGCGACCACGTGGTGCCGAAGAAAAAGTCCCATGCCGGGTAGAGGCGGAAAAACTCGATGGTGTTGAACACCAGCGACAGCACGATGCCCAGAGTGGTCAGAATCGCGACCGAGGCGGCGGCAACCAGCACGCCACGCACCACGTATTCGACCACGTTGCGGGCGCGAAATTCGGGGCGCATCTCGCGCATGCCCCAGGCGGCCCCGGCAAGAGCCACGAGGATCACGAGCGCGCTCAGGATCAGGTTGCCGGTGTCGTTCATGATCCGATAACGCTGCGCCGCCTGCAGGATCGGCTGCGTGACCTGCGCGGTCACGATCTGCCCGGCATCCTTTAGCCGCTGAGTGACGTCGTTGAAGTCACTGCGCGCGTTGCGGGCGAAGTCCTCGGTCATCAGCCCCTGCGCCACGGCATTGTCGAGCCCTTCGGAGGTGCGGCGTACCTCTGACATGATCAGACCGCGGCTGGAGCCATCGGGGATCGCGCTTTCGGGAATATCCGCGGCGACGGTGCCGTTAACGATCATCGGCTGCGCCAGCAACCAGACCAACAGTAAAAGGAAGGACGGCAGCACAACCTTGAGAGCGACGTTATATCCGTAATAGGAGGGCAGAGAATGCAGGTCGCGGCTGTCGCCGCCAACCCGTGCCATGACACGCGCCCGTCCCAGCACATAGCCTGTGGTCGCAATGGCAAGAACGATCAAAATCAGCCAGAGAAGCGGCATGCGGGCCCCCGTATCATCAATTCATGTTGGCAAAGCAGACAAAACGGGGGGCGGCGTCAAAACCGCCCCCCGAGCATGGCAGGACGGGGCTATCAGGAGCCGCCGCCCATTACCTTTTCATTCGCAACTGCGGACTGAACTTCGCCCAGTTCGGGGTCCGAGACGAGGCCGTAGTTCGACAGCGGGCCGCCGGGGCCTGCGATCTCGTCGGCGACGAAGAACTGTGCGTATTCCTTCAGGCCGGGGATCACGCCGATATGCGCTTTCTTGACGTAGAAGTAGAGCGGACGCGACACCGGGTATTCACCCGAAGCGATAGTCTCGGTCGAGGGAGCAACGCCGCCCATGGTGGCAACCTTGAGCTTGTCGGTGTTGTTCTCGTAGAATGCGAGGCCAAACACGCCGATGCCGCTGGTGTTCGCGTCGATACGCGCCAGGGTCTCGGTGTAATCGCCGTCGATATCCACGGACTTGCCGTCGGCGCGCACGTCGAGGCAGGCATCCTCGGCGTCGTCCTCGGACATGCCGCCGTCCATCATCGCCTTCATCGCGCCGGTTTCTTCACAGCCGACCAGCAGAACCTTCTCTTCGAAGACTTCGCGGGTGCCGTGCTTGGTGCCGGGGATGAACATGGCGATTTCAGCGTCGGGCAGATCGCTGTTGAACTCGGCCCAGCTGTTGTGCGGGTTGGCAACGATCTCGCCGTCCTTGAGCACCTGCGCGCCAATGGCATTGAAGATGTCGGTCGGCTGGAATTCGGTGAAGGCGGGGCCGGACTGCTGGCTGGCGAAAACGATGCCGTCATAGCCGATGCGCACTTCGATGATGTCGGTCACGCCGTTTTCGGCGCAGGCCTTGATCTCTTTTTCGCGGATGGCGCGCGAGGCGTTGGCAACGTCGATGGTGTTTTCGCCGACGCCTTCACAGAAGCGCTTGAGGCCCGAGGACGAGCCGCCCGATTCGACGACCGGTGTCGGGAAATCGGTGTTGTCGCCAAAGAGTTCGGCAACGATCGAGGCGTAGGGCAGAACGGTCGACGAGCCGGCGACCTGTACGTTGTCGCGAGCAGCAGCGCTGCCTGCGGCCAGAGCGGCCAGAGCAGCGGCGGAAACGGTGGTTTTGAGAAGAGACATGGATTGCTCCCTGAGTTCGGTTTCACAGGGCCGCCCGGCAGGGCGACCTTGGGGGCGGTGCTAAGCACTTTCAGCGACGCTTTTGTTACACTTATGTAACCGTTTCATGACAGTCGCCGATTTGCCGGAAATCGTTGGAAAAAAGGGCTCAGGCGATCCAGCGCGGCAGGATCACGGTGAATTCGCTGCCCTCGCCGGGGGTCGAGGAGATTCGCAGCCGCCCGCGGTGGCGGTTGACGATATGCTTGACGATCGCCAGCCCCAGCCCGGTGCCCCCCATCTCGCGCGAGCGGTGCGTATCGACCCGGTAGAAGCGTTCCGTCAGGCGCGGGATATGCAGCGGGTCGATCCCCGGCCCGGTATCGCGCACCCGCGCCACGACGGCCGGCATGCGCAGCGTGGCGTCCTTGGGGTGCCGGTCGAGCGTGATGGTGATCCGATTCTCCGCCCCGCCATATTTGATCGCGTTCTCGATCAGGTTGGTGAAAACCTGCTGCAATTGATCGGCATTGCCGGGCGCCTGCATGCCCTCGCCGCCCTCGAAGATCAGTTCCGTGCCGCTCTCGCGCGCCAGCGGGCGCAGCATGTAGACGACCGAGCCGATCACCTCGGAGAGATCCACCGCCTCGCGCGGGCGCACGCGTTCCTCGCCCTCGACCCGGCTGAGTGACAGAAGATCGCGCACCAGCCGCTCCATGCGTGCGGCCTCGGTCTGCATGATGCCAAGAAACCGGTCGATCGCCTTCTCGTCGCGGCGTGCAGGCCCCTGCAGCGTCTCGATGAACCCCATGAGCGCGGTGAGCGGCGTGCGCAATTCATGGCTGACATTGGCGACGAAATCGCGGCGCATCTGTGCCGCCTGCTCGCGCTCGGTCATGTCCTCGAACGACACCAGCACACCGCGCGTGCTGTCGGTCTCGACATAGGCCACATGCACCTCGAAGCTGCTGTCGCGCCCGGCCTCGGAGATCTGGTAGCCGGTCTTGCGCCGTGCGTGGTCGCGCAGCGTGGCCTCGATCGCCTCCAGCACATCGGGCTGGCGCAGGGCGGTCAGGAAATGCCGCCCGACAATGCCCTGCCCCATCATATCGCAGGCCGCGTCATTGGCCGACGCGATGCGCGCGTCCGGGCCGATCAGCAGCGCCGCCAGCGGCATCCCCGCCAGAACCGAGGCCAGACCCTGCATGGCGCGTCAGACCTCGCTCAGCCCGGCGCGAAACCGGCGCATGTTCTGCTGGTAATGCAGCGCGCTCGCCTTCAGCCCGGCGATGGCGGCCTCATCGAGGCTGCGGATCACCTTGCCCGGCGTCCCCATCACGAGGCTCCCGTCGGGGATTTCCTTGCCCTCGGTAATGAGCGCGCCCGCCCCGATCAGGCAATCTCGCCCGATCCTTGCGCCATTGAGTACCGTGGCCCCCATCCCGATCAGGGAATTCTCGCCGATGGTGCAGCCATGCAGCATCGCCTTGTGGCCGATGGTGCATCCCGCGCTGATCACCAGCGGATACCCCATGTCGGTATGCATCACGGTGTTTTCCTGCACATTCGTGCCCGCGCCGATATGGATCACCTCGTTGTCCCCGCGCAGCGTGACGCCGAACCAGACCGAGGCCCCGTCGTCCAGAACGACCTTGCCGATCAGGTTGGCATCGGGGGCGACCCAGGTATCCTCGGCGATCTCGGGGCGGTGTCCGTCAAGGGTGTAAATGGTCATAGCGTCTCCTCGAATTCAGCTTGCAAATGGCGGACATGGTCGGTCAGCCAGGGTTGCTGGCCACGGCGCAGACGAGTGGCCTCGATGATTGTCCGCAGCCGCGCCTCGGTCGCGTCGAGATCGTCATTCACCAGCACGAAATCATAGCCATCCCAATGGCTGATCTCGTCCCAGCTTTTCTGCATGCGGCGCGCGATCACGTCGGGGCTGTCCTGTCCCCGTGTCTCCAGCCGTCGGTGCAATTCGCGGATCGAGGGGGGCAACAGAAAGATCGACAGCGTATGCGCCCCAAGCGCCGAGTTGCGGATCTGCTGCGCGCCCTGCCAGTCGATGTCGAAGAGAACATCGCGCCCGGCATTGATCGCGGTCTCGACCGGCCCCTTGGGCGAGCCGTAGAAATTGCCGAAGACATGGGCATGCTCCAGCATCTCGCCCGCCGCCACGTCGCGTTTGAACCGCTCCTCGCTCAGGAAATGGTAATCCTGCCCGTCGACCTCGCCCTCGCGCGGGGTGCGCGTGGTGGCGGATACCGAAAAGGAAATCGTCGGGTCCCAGTCCCGCAACCGCCGCGACAAGGTGGATTTGCCCGCGCCCGACGGCGAGGAGAGAATGATCAACAACCCGCGCCGGTCCGTCATCGCGCCGCTTCCCCTGTCTTCATCTTGCCAAAAAAATCCAGTCCGCCCTTTGTGGCGCGTCTCTCATTCGACATTCTGCACCTGTTCGCGCATCTGGTCGATCGCCGTCTTGAGCGCGAGGCCGATCTCGGTCAGGCCCGTATGCTGCGCCTTGGAGCACAGCGTATTAGCCTCACGGTTGAATTCCTGCGCCAGGAAATCAAGCTTGCGCCCAATTGGCCCACCCTCGGCCAGAAGCGTGCGCGCCGCGGCCACATGGGCGCGCAGGCGGTCAATCTCCTCGGTCACGTCCAGCTTCACGGCCAGCATCGCCAGTTCCTGCGCGATGCGTGCCGGGTCGGTTTCTGGCGCAGCCTCGCTCACCCGCGCGAGCGCTGCGCGATGCTGGCGGGCGATATCCTCCTGCCGGGTGGCGAGAAGATCGGCGGCAGCCTCGGTCAGCCGTGCGATCTCGTCCAGATGGCCCGCCAGCACGCTGCCAAGCGCGGCCCCCTCATCGGCCCGCATGGCGACAAAGCTTTCCAGCACCGGTTCGAAATCCGCGAGGATCGCCTGCCCGAGGGCGGCCGTATCGGGATCAGGCGGCGCAGTCTCCAGCACCCCGCGCAGCGCCAGAACATCGGCGGCGTTGGCAGGCGCCAGCGTGAGGCCCTGCGCCATGGCGCGCGCCTCGACCTCGGCCATGGCCGCCAGAACCGCATCGAACGCCGCAGAATCTAGCCCGACCGTGGCCCCCTCGGCCGCGCCCTGAACGCGCAGGCTGACGGTGACATTGCCCCGGCCAAGCGCCGATGTCAGACGCGTGCGCAACCCCGCCTCCAGCCCTTCGATCCAGTCCGGCACCCGCAGGCGCAGATCGAGCCCCTTGCCGTTGACGCCGCGCAGCTCCCAGGCCCAGGCGTGATCCGCATGGCGTCCCTGGCGGGTGGCGAAGGCGGTCATCGAGTGGATCATGGGCATCGGGCCTCTGGGCAGGAGCAGTGAATGATCCCCTCCTAGAGCGCCCGCGCCGGGCTGGCAAGCCGCTCTGCCGCTGAACCGCTCTGCACGGCGCGGCCACGAGAGGTTAACCAATCCCCGCAAATTTTAGACACTTGCGAGACAATTTGTGCCAATCTCAACGCACCGCACGCAGCCGCAGAGGCGGCTTAACGCGGCGCATGAAGGCTGAAACCGATCAGCTCAGGATGCGACACGGGCCACGAGACACGACACAAGGATGATGCCATGCGCGATGACGCAAGACCGATGGAAACCGCAGGACAAGAGCCGCGCGTAGAGGCACATCTGCGGGCATTGCACGCCTATTGGAACGAGGCGCGGCGCGGCCAGGATGTGCCCAGACGCGCCGATATCGACCCGCGCCGGATCGAGCCGCTCTTGTCCAACGCCTTCATCGCCGAACGCATCGCGCCGGGTGTCACCCGGCTGCGGGTGGCGGGGATGCACCTGAGCGAGATCATGGGCATGGAGGTGCGCGGCATGCCGTTGTCGTGCCTCATCGCCCCGCCGGCGCGCGACGCGTTCGCGCTGCACCTGGTCGATCTTTTCGAAGGTCCCACCACCTTGCGGATGGAGTTGCGCAGCCCCGGCACCCTTGGTCGGCCAGAAATGCACGCCACGCTGGTGATGCTGCCCCTGCGCAGCGATCTCGGCGATGTATCCCGCACGCTCGGCTGCCTCGTGACGCGGGGGGCCTCGGGCCGCGCACCGCGCCGGTTCGAGATCATGAGCTGCCGGGCAACCTCGGTCGCCGGAATCGAGGAGGCGGGCGACTTTCAGGTCCTTCCCGGCGGGCTCTGCGGCACGGATCGCGGTCGCAGCAAAAACCGCGGCCGCGCATATCTCCAACTGGTGACCTAAGCGGGAAGGCCCTTGCAAGGGCCTTCCACCGCGCTTTGCAAAGCGCGGGTCAAGCCGTTTGCAAACGGCTTGGAGCTGCGGTCGCGGGTGGCGCGATCGGTCAGACCGCCTGCGCCTGCTTGCGGTCGTCGCGCAATACCTTGAGTTCCTCGGCCACGAGGAACGCAAGCTCCAGCGATTGCGAGGCGTTGAGGCGCGGATCGCAGGCGGTGTGATAGCGGTCGCTGAGGTTTTCGTCCGACAGGGCCCGCATGCCACCGGTGCATTCGGTGACGTCCTGCCCGGTCATCTCGAAATGCACCCCGCCCGGGATCGTGCCCTCGGCGCGGTGAATGCCGAAGAACTCCTGCACCTCGCGCAACACCGCCTCAAACGGCCGGGTCTTGTAGCCGGTCGCCGATTTGATCGTATTGCCATGCATCGGATCGCAGACCCAGAGCACCTTGGCGCCTTCTTCCTCGACCGTGCGAATGAGGCGCGGCAGGTTGTCGGCGACCTTGCCCGCTCCGAACCGCGCGATCAGCGTCAGACGCCCGGCCTCGTTGCCCGGATTGAGCGTCGCCAGCAGGCGCTTGAGATCGTCGGAGGTCATCGTCGGGCCGCATTTGAGGCCGATGGGGTTCTGCACCCCGCGCAGAAATTCGACATGCGCGCCGTCGGGCTGCCGGGTGCGGTCGCCGATCCACAGCATGTGGCCGGAACCCGCCAGCCATTTGCCGGAGGTCGAGTCAAGACGCGTCAGCGCCTCCTCGTATTCCAGCAGGAGGCTCTCATGCGAGGTATAGAAATCCACCGTCTGCAGGGTATGCGCCTGCGCGCTGTCGATCCCCGCCGCCGTCATGAAGTCGAGCGCATCGGCGATATGATTGGCCATTTCGCGGTATTTCGCGGCCTTCTCGCTCTCGGTGAACCCGAGTGTCCACTGATGCACCTGGTGCATGTCGGCATAGCCGCCCTTGGAAAAGGCGCGCAGCAGGTTCAGCGTCGCCGCCGCCTGAGTGTAGGCCTGCAGCATCTTTTCCGGGTTCGGGATGCGTGCTTCGGGGGTGAAAGCCAGTTCGTTGATGATGTCACCCCGATAGCTGGGCAGTTCCAGCCCTTCGACCGTCTCTGTCGGCGCGCTGCGCGGCTTGGCGAATTGCCCGGCCATGCGGCCCACCTTCACCACCGGCACCTTGGCCCCGTAGGTCAGCACCATCGCCATTTGCAACATCACCTTGAACGTGTCGCGAATGGCATCAGCCGAAAACTGGTCGAACGCCTCGGCGCAATCGCCGCCCTGCAACAGAAACGCCTCGCCGCGCGAGGCCGCGCCAAGCTGCGATTTCAAACGCCGCGCCTCGCCAGCAAAGACCAGCGGCGGATACTGTGTCAGACGGGCCTCGACCGCCGCGAGGGCGGCGGCATCGGTATAGTCCGGCATCTGCACCCGCGGCTTCGCGCGCCAGCCCGATTTCTGCCAATCCGTCATGTTTCAGTCTCCGCTTTATCGAATGTCAGGCCCGGTCTATACTAAAGCCACGCCCAAGAGGCCATACAGGAGTTGCAGGAATCGCCTGCAATCGACACCTCATGTCTTGTCAATCGCGACGGTTTCGTGACACAGGCGAATGATGGCCGGACTGTCCGGGGATTCGGAAGAGCTATGAAACCTGAGACCGCGAAAATCGATGTCGATGCGCCGAAAGCGCCCAAGCGCTTTATCTTCGTGCTGCTCGACAATTTCACCCTGCTGAGCTTTGCCTCGGCGGTGGAATGCCTGCGTATCGCCAACCGCATGGCCGAGGCGGAACTTTACAGCTGGGCGCTGACCGGTGATACCGACGACATCATCACCTGCTCCAACGGCGTTCGCTTCCACGTGGACTCCCCGCTTGCGGAACTCGGCCGCGAGGATGTGGTGATCGTCTGCGGCGGGGTCGATATCCAGAAGGCAGCCACCAAGAAGATGCTCAACTGGCTGCGCCGCGAGGCGCGCCGGGGCTTGCGCATGGGCGGGCTTTGCACCGCGTCCTATGTCTTGGCCAAGGCCGGTCTGCTTGATGGCAAGCGCGCGACGATCCACTGGGAAAACCACGACGCCTTCCTCGAGGAATTCGACGAAGTGCAACTGACCAAGTCGGTTTTCGTGATTGATGGCAACCGGTTTACCACGGCGGGCGGCACCTCCTCGATAGACCTGATGCTCAACATCATCGCGGACGATCACGGCGAGAAGCTAGCCAATGCGGTGGCCGATCAGCAGATTTATTCCTCGATCCGCACCGATCAGGACACGCAGCGCCTGAGCGTGCCGACCCGGATCGGCGTGCGCCACCCCAAGCTGAGCCAGGTCATCCAGATGATGGAGGCCAATATCGAGGACCCGATCAGCCCCTCGATCCTGGCGCGCGAGGTCGGCATGTCGACCCGCCAGCTGGAACGTCTGTTCCGCCGCTACCTCAGCCGGAGCCCCAAGCGGTATTACATGGAACTGCGGTTGCAAAAGGCGCGTAACCTGTTGATGCAGACCGACATGACGGTGATCAACGTGGCGCTTGCCTGCGGCTTTGCTTCGCCCTCGCATTTCTCGAAATGCTACCGCGCGCATTACAACACAACGCCCTACCGCGAACGCGGGGCGCATACCTCGCGTCTGTCGGTCTGATTTCGGACGACGCGCCGCTTTCTTGGAAAGAAAGCGACCCCAAATCTGTTCAAGATTTCGGCCTACCTCAGCGTGTGATCCGATAGGCCGCGCCCTGCCCAACACTCAGAAACCAGATCGCACCATCAGGGGCCTCGACGATATCGCGCACGCGCGATGTCTCGGCAGAGTCCAGTCTCTCCACCTCTGCCAGCGGTGTGCCCTTGAGCCGTGAGATCATGTCGAACTTGAGCGAACCCACGAAGATATCGCCGCGCCAGTCGGGGAACATGTCGCCCTGATAGATCATCATGCCCGAGGGCGCGATGGACGGATCCCAATAGTGCGCGGGCTGCTTCATGCCCTGCTTGGACGTGCCCTCACCGATCTTCGCGCCCGAATAGTGCCGCCCGTAGGAAATCACCGGCCAGCCATAGTTTGCGCCCTTCTCGACGCGGTTCACCTCGTCGCCACCGCGTGCGCCATGCTCGACAACCCAGAGAGTGCCGGACCCATCGAGCGCCGCCCCCTGCGGATTGCGGTGCCCGTAGGACCAGATTTCCGGCTGCGCGCCGGGCGTGTCCACGAAAGGGTTGTCGGCGGGCACCGACCCGTCGCGCGCGATGCGGATCACCGAGCCGTTCTCGCGCCCCAGATCCTGCGCCGAGGGACGGTCGCCGCGCTCGCCTATGGTGGCGTAGAGATAGCCGTCGCGCCCTTCGATGAGACGCGAGCCGAAATGCCGCCCGCCGGAGGAGCCCGGCTCCATCTCAAAAATCACCGTGAGGTCACTCAGCCGATCCGCGCCGGGGGCCAGCCGCGCCCGGGCGATGGCGGTGCCCGCGCCACCGGATTGCGGCTTGGAGTAGCTGAAATAGACCTCGCGGCTCTGCGCGAAATCGCGCGGGATCAGCAGGTCGAGCAAGCCACCCTGACCGCGTGCTGCGATCTCCGGCAGGCCGTTGATCGCGCGGCTTTGGCCATCCGCGATATGCAAAAGCCGTCCGTCGCGCTCGGTGATCAACATCCCGCCATCCGGCAGGAGCTCCAACGCCCACGGCGCATCAAGGCCATCGACCACCTTGGTCACATTGAGCGGCCCGGCGCTTGAGTCGAGCGCATGGGCGGGCGCTGCGGCGACACCAATAGCGAGGATAAAAGCGGTGAAACGGGTCATGGAAATCTCCTTTCCCGTCTCAAGATAAGCACGTCAGGCGCGTTTGCCACTCACTTGCGCGATATCGAGGACATCAAGCACCCGCGCCTCGATATCCGACGCGTTGAGCCGCGCCGTGCCATACATATCCGCCGGGCTTGCCTGGTCTATGAAGATATCCGGCAGCACCATGGAACGGAACTTGAACCCGTCATCAAACACTTTAGCTTCGCTCAGAAAGTGGCTGACATGGCTTGCAAATCCGCCGATAGCGCCTTCCTCGATGGTGATCATCGCCTCATGGTTCTCGACCAGATCGAGGATCAGCGCCTCGTCCAGAGGCTTGGCAAAGCGGGCGTCGGCCACGGTCGGCGTGATCCCGCGCGCGCGCAACGCCTCGGACGCCTCCATCACCTCCTTGAGCCGCGTGCCATAAGACAGGATCGCAACGCGGCTCCCCTCCTGAATGATCCGCCCCTTGCCGATCTCCAGAGGTTCGCCGCGCTCGGGCATGGTCACGCCAGACCCCTCGCCGCGCGGATAGCGAAAGGCAATCGGCCCGTCATCATGTGCCGCCGCCGTGGCCACCATATGTACAAGCTCCGCCTCATCGGCAGCGGCCATCACGACAAATCCCGGCAAGTTGGCAAGGAAAGCGACATCGAACGCGCCCGCATGGGTCGCCCCATCTGCCCCCACCAGCCCGGCACGATCAATGGCAAAGCGCACCGGCAGGCGTTGAATGGCCACATCGTGGACAACCTGATCGTAACCGCGTTGCAGGAACGTGGAATATAGCGCGCAGAAGGGCTTCATACCGCCCGCCGCCAACCCGGCGGAAAAGGTCACGGCGTGCTGTTCGGCAATGCCCACATCAAAACAGCGCGACGGGTAGCGTTCGGAAAACAGATCGAGCCCGGTGCCATCCGGCATCGCCGCCGTGATCGCGCAGATCTTGTCGTCCCTTGCGGCCTGATCGAGCAGCGCATTGGCAAAGACCTTGGTATAACTCGGCGCGTTCGAGGGGGCCTTTTTCTGCTCGCCGGTCACCAGATCGAACTTGGCCGTCGCATGGCCGCCATCGCGGGCGCGCTCGGCGGGGGCATAGCCCTTGCCCTTCTTGGTCAGCGCGTGAATTAGGATCGGCCCCGTGGCCCGCGCCTTGACCGTGCGCAGCACCGGCAAGAGCTGCTCCATGTCGTGCCCGTCGATCGGCCCGACATAGGAAAACCCCAACTCTTCAAACAGCGTGCCGCCCACGGTCATGCCCTTGAGCATGTCCTTCGCGCGTCGCGCACCTTCCTGAAAGGGTGGCGGCAGGAGGGAAATCGCCCCTTTGGCCGCGGCCTTGAATTCCTGAAACGGCTCGCCCGCGTAAAGCCGCGAGAGATAAGACGACAGCGCACCCACAGGCGGCGCTATGGACATTTCGTTGTCATTCAGGATGACGATCAGCCGCTTGCCCAGATGGCCCGCGTTGTTCATCGCCTCAAAAGCCATGCCCGCCGACATCGCGCCGTCGCCGATGATCGCGATGGCATCCCCATGTCCGGTCGGACAGGCCCCGCCCAGATCACGCGCCACGGCAAAACCGAGCGCGGCACTGATCGAGGTGGAGCTATGCGCGGCTCCGAACGGGTCATAGGGCGATTCAGAGCGCTTGGTGAAGCCCGACAGCCCATCCTTTTGGCGGATGCTGCGCATACGGTCGCGCCGCCCGGTCAGGATCTTGTGCGGATAGCTTTGATGCGACACATCCCAGATGATCTTGTCACGCGGCGCGTCAAACACGTGATGCAGCGCCACCGTGAGTTCCACCACGCCCAACCCCGCGCCCAAATGCCCGCCGGTCTCCGATACCGCCGCAATGGTCTCGGCGCGCAGTTCATGGGCGAGGGTCTCAAGCTGCCCGTCGCTGAACCGCTTGAGATCGGCGGGGCTTTGCACCTGATCGAGGAGCGGGGTGGTCGGGCGGTCTGGCATAGGGCCCCTCCTTGGGGGAAATGGCTAGCTCTGGCGCGAGATAACGAAGCGGGCAAGCTCCCGCAAGCCGTCGGCACGCGCTTCGTATACAGATAGCGCGTCACACGCGATCTCAACAAGGGTGGCGGCGCGGGTTTTCGCCCCCTCCAGCCCCAGAAGGGACACGAAAGTGGCCTTGCCCGCTGCGGCATCCTTGCCCACGGCCTTGCCGACCTGAGCGGCATCGCCGGTCACGTCGATCACGTCATCCTGGATCTGAAAGGCGAGGCCGAGCGCCCGGGCATAGGCCAAGAGCGGTGCCGGATCGGCGCGGCCCATGCGGGCCCCCGCCGTGGCCGACCATTCGATCAGCGCGCCGGTCTTTCCCTCTTGCAAGGTGATGATCTCATCGAGGGTAAGCGGGGTCTCGGCGCTTTCTGCGGCAATATCGCGCGCCTGCCCCAACACCATCCCCTGCCCGCCTGCGGCACGCGCGAGCGTGTGGGTCAGCTCGGCGCGCACCTCGGCGCTGAGGCCGGTCTGCGGATCGCTCACCATCTCGAACGCCAGCGATTGCAGCGCGTCGCCCACCAGAACAGCCGTGGCCTCGTCCCAGCGGACATGCACCGTCGGTTGCCCGCGCCGCAGATCGTCATCATCCATCGCGGGCAGGTCGTCATGCACGAGGGAATAGGCGTGCAGCGCCTCGATGGCGCAAGCGGGCCAGAGCGCCGCCGCCGCGTCGACGCCATGCAGCCGCGCGCTCTCCATCACCAGAAATCCGCGAATGCGTTTACCGCCGCGCGTGGCATAGCCCATGCCCTCGGTCACCGGACCGGGCGGGAACAACCCGAGCACGAGATCAAGCTGCGCCTGAATGGCACCAGCATCGGCGGCGAGCCTGCGCTTCATATGCCTCAATCGTCCGAAACGGGGCGCGTGCCGGTCGGCTGGCCTTCGCTGTCGAGGGTGATCGCGGCGACCTTTTCCTCGGCCTCCTTGAGCTTGGCCTCGCAGCGCTTCTTCAACTCCGCCCCGCGCTCATAGAGCGTGATCGACTCGTCAAGTGCCACATCGCCGCGCTCCAGCCGCCCGACCACCTGTTCAAGCTCTTTCATCGCCTGTTCAAAGCTCATCTCGCTGACGGGGGTATCGGGCATGGGAGATCCTGTTGCTGAATTTGCCAGCATCACCTTAGACGGGCCATGCGGCGGGTGCAATTCGGTTGACGCCGATAGGGGGCTGGGAAAGATTGGGCGACATGTCACAGCCTGCCTATCCCACTGCTTCTCATGTGCCTGACCCCGAGGCGCTGATGGCCGTGCAGGCGCGGCTGGCCGAGGCGCGCGCGACCGAACCGGCGCTGGAGGAGGCCTGCATCGAAGAGGTGCTGCGCATCGTGCCCGGCAAGCGCGCGGTGCTGGCGGGGCTCTGGCAAGAGCGCCCCGCGATCTTTCGCATCGTCGAGCCCACCGAGATCGAGTGGCAGGCGCGCGAATGGCGCGAGGTCAGCCGCATCTGGCCGCATATGCAGGGCGTGCGCTACCGGGTGGCAGAGCCGCTCGCGTATCTGCCCGAGGTCGGCATCATGGTGGTTGAGCGCGTGCCGGGCACGCCGCTGCTGGAGCATCTTTGGTCGGCACCCGCCGAGAGCCGCGCCGCCCTGATGCCGCGCGCGGCGGCGTGGTTGCGCCGCTACACGGATGTGACCGAGGCGTGGCGCGCGACCAACCCGGCGGGCTGGCTGGCCCGCGCCGAGCGCGCGGCGGCGGCCCAGCCCTTTGCCCGGCTGCGCGGGATCGAGGCAGACATTCTCATGCAATTGCAGCGGCTGGCGGCGATGCTTGACGGTGCGGAATGGCGGATCGCCATCTGTCACGGCGATTTCCACCCTAATAACCTCGTTCTGGACGGCGAGCGCCTGACCGGTATCGATCTCGGGGCGTCGTCGCGCATGCCGGTGACCAAGGATATCGCCCGATTTCTCGCCCATATGGGACGGCGCGGCATGCTGCCCTCGGGCCAGCGTTATCTCGGGGTGGACGCGCAGGGCATTGAGGCTTTCGTCGATACCTTTGCCCTTACCGAGATGGAGCGCACCCGCACCCTGCCCTTTTTTCTGGGCATAGAGGCGCTGATCCGCGTCGAGAACCGGCAGATGAAAAACGGGCGCATCCGCCACGCGCAAGAGATGTATGCCGCCCTGCGTGACGATCTCGCCGCGTTGACAGCCTAGCAGTTACCGCACCATCCAGGTGCCATTCGGCCAGAAGGCGTGAAAGGCGAAGGCGAACATCACGTCATGCGGCACGTCGCGCCCCTGCCTGTCGCGCACCCGCACCGTCCCCACGTCGCGTCCTTTGGCGATGGTGCCGTGATCGAGCGCCGAGGCCTGACCCTTTTCCCATGAAATCGCAACGCCCGCCTCGCGCACGCCACCTTCATTGCGAATGCGGGTCAGCGGCCACGCCCGGTCGCCCACCCGCACCACGCGTTCCAGCGGCGGAATGCCGTGCGGCGGGCTCTCTCCGTTATAGAGGAACGGCCGCGCCGAGCTATCATAGCCCTGATAGGGATTGCGCCCGTAAGAGCGGTTGAAATCGGGCTCCGCCATCACCAAACCTTGCGGATTGCGAGCGCGGAACTGATCCCAGCTTTCCATCCAGCTTGGCAATTGCCGCAACTCCACCCCGGTCATCTGCCCCACGATCCCCTCGCCGATGGCCTGCTGCCACCAGCTCTGGGTTTCGCGGTCATACATCACCATGTCGGAATGGCGCAGCTTGCCCGAGACGCCGAAGCTCAGCACCTTGCCCTGCACCCGCCGGTCAAAGGTGATGCCGGAATTGCACAAGGGGCAGAAGGTCACCGCCACCGGGATGCCGCCGATCTGGTCGTTGACGATCTCGTGCCATGTCAGGTAGCGGATCGGGTAAGCGCGCGGGGTCTGGCCGTCGATCTCGACGGTGATCACCGGCTCATTGCCCGCGATGCCCCCCTTGTCGCCTGCGCGCAGGAATTTCGGATCATCAATCGCCGGGATACCGTCCTTGGGCGGCCCGCCCGACATGATCTCGGACCAGTTGTCTATACTGGTCTTCTGGAAATTCGTCTCTGGCCATTCATGTCGCCACTGGCTCGGGTTGGCAGTGGCCAGACCGGCGATCAGCAAAAGCGACGTCAGAAAGGCAAGAAAGCGGGTCATGCGGGGCCCCTCGGGCAGCGGTGAGCGATACTGCAATCATGCCGCTTGCCCGGGATTCGAGCCAGCCACCCCCACGCGATTGTGAGGGCGCGTCAGCCCTTGCCTGCCTGTTTCTTCTTGGCGCGGGTCAACTCGCGATCCCACATCCGGTCGCGGAGCAGGCGGCGAAAGGCGCGCTCCAGTTCCGCCACGCCGTTGCGATCATAACACCGCCCATGCGCGAGGATAATGCGCTCGGGGCCCCAGCCGATCATTTCCTCCACACTGTCAGCCATGGCGCGCTTGTCGCGGAACATCCAGCGGATGCCGGGCGGCGTCTTACCGTCGCTGTCGTCGATGCCCTTGATCCAGGCGAGCGGGCGATGATGCGCGGGCAGCTTGGCGGTCTCGATGGCGGTGATCAGATCGGTCAGGATCAGGCTGCGGCTGGCGTGATGAAAGAACACCGCCTCGTGAAACCGCGTGCTGCCCTGCACTATGCGTTGGTCAAGTTGGCCTGCCCATGGTCCCTCGGCCTCTTCGGATCGCAACTCGCGATCAAAGCTGAGGCTCAGCCCATTCTTGGCCGCCCGCTCCACCACGCCCGGCGCGGCCCAGCTTTTTGCCTTGGGCCAGGCGGCCTGCCACTCGGCGATATGGGCAAAATGGAACGGGTTCGGGGCCACGAGGTGGCGTACCTCCCCGAGCGCATCGAGCTCCGCGCGCAAGCCGTCCGTCAGCCGCGTCGGCGAATGCACCCAGAGGTTCCCGTTCCTGAGCCGCACCACCGTGGCACGGGTCGGATAGGGAAAGCCCCGGCTGCGGATGGCCGGGCCGTCGATCAGCCATATCCCGTCCCCCCACGGCTTGAGGGTGTCGAGCGGCTCGTATCCGGTCCCGGCCATGCGCGTTACTCGGTCACCGTGACCTTTTCCATCACGTCCGGTTGGCCGACAACGGCCCCGTTCGACCCGCGCCCGCGCTTGATCGCATCGACCACGTCCATCCCGTCGGTGACCTTGCCCACGACAGTATATTGCCCGTTCAGGAATTCGCCCGCGTCGAACATGATGAAAAACTGGCTGTTGGCCGAGTCCGGGTTCTGGCTGCGCGCCATGCCCACGACGCCGCGCAGGAACCGCTCGTCCGAGAATTCGGCGGCCAGATCGGGGCGGTCACTGCCACCCATGCCCGCGCGGCTCATGTCGCCGCCGTCGAGCTTGCCGAACTGCACGTCACCGGTCTGTGCCATGAAACCTTGGATCACCCGGTGAAAGACGACGCCGTCATAGGCCCCCTCTTCTGCCAGTGCGGTGATCTGCTCGACGTGGTTCGGGGCGATATCCTCAAAGAGGTCGATGGTGACCGTGCCGTTGGCCTCGCCAGCGATGTCGATCTGAAGGCCAGTCGCGAGCGCAGGACTGGCCAGCAGGGAAAAGGCAAAGGCTAATTTATGCATCGGCGGCCACCTTGACGCTGATCATCCGGTCGGGGTTCGCGGGCGGCTCGCCCTCGGCGATCGCATCAACATGCTCCATGCCGGAAATCACCCGGCCATAGACGGTGTATTGCCCGTTGAGGAAATGGTTGTCCTTGAAATTGATGAAGAACTGGCTGTTGGCCGAATTCGGATTCTGGCTGCGCGCCGCGCCCAATGTGCCGCGATCATGCGGAATCTTGGAGAACTCGGCCTTGAGATCGGGCAGGTCGCTGCCGCCGGTGCCAGCCATGCGCGGGTTGTAGTCCTTTTCCATATTGGCGTGCTGCACATCGCCGGTCTGCGCCATGAACCCGCCGAGCACGCGGTGAAAGGCCACGTTGTCATACTGCCCGGCGCGCGCCAGTTCCTTCATCCGGTCGCAATGGCCCGGTGCGATATCGGGCAAAAGCTCGATCATGACGGTGCCGTCCTTGAGCTCTATCAGAATGGTGTTCTCGGGGTCGTTGATCTCGGCCATCGGGCGCTCCTTCATTGAAATCTACCCGATACCTAAGACGAACGCGCGCCCTTGCCAAGCACGCAGGTTGACCTCTTGACCCTGCCGCGCCAATAGGGGCGCGACACGGGAACAACACGGAGGCCGCCGCGCCATGAGCTGGAAAACCCTCGACGACATGGATCTTGCGGGCAAGCGCGTGCTGGTGCGTGTCGATATCAACGTGCCGGTGGACAAGGGCGTGGTGACCGATGCCACACGGATCGAGCGGATCAAGCCGACGATCACCGATATCCTCGACAAGGGCGGCAAACCGATGCTGATCGCCCATTTCGGACGGCCCAAGGGCAAGGTGGTGCCCGACATGTCGCTGCGCGTCACGGTGCCCGCGCTGGAACAGGCCTTGGGGCGCAAGGTGCGGCTGATCGAGACGCTTGAGGGCGCCGAGAACCTCACCGAGGAAGCGCGCGCCGCCGATGTGCAGCTGTTGGAAAACATCCGCTTTCATCCGGGCGAAGAGGGCAACGATCCTGAGTTGGCGCAGCGTCTGGCCGCCCTTGGCGATGTCTATTGCAACGACGCGTTCTCGGCGGCGCACCGCGCGCATGCTTCGACCACCGCGCTCGCCCATCTGCTGCCCGCCTGCGCGGGCCGCCTGATGCAGGCTGAATTGCAGGCGTTGGAGGCGGCGCTCGGAAATCCCGCCCGCCCAGTGATGGCCGTGGTCGGCGGCGCCAAGGTCTCGACCAAGCTCGATCTACTCGGCAATCTCGTGGAAAAGGTCGATTGCCTCGTGATCGGTGGCGGCATGGCCAATACGTTCCTCGCCGCCATGGGCCTCGATGTGGGCAAATCGCTGTGCGAGCACGACATGGCCGCGACCGCGCGCGACATCATGCTCAAGGCGGGCGCTGCGGGCTGCGAGATCCTGCTGCCCGCCGATGTGGTCGTGGCGCGCGAATTTGCCGAAGGCGCGGCGCATGAAGTGACGGGCGCGCATGCCTGCCCGGCGGATGCTATGATCCTCGATGCCGGACCGCAAGCTGTGGCGCGCATCATTGCTGCGATTGACGCGGCCAAAACGCTGATCTGGAATGGGCCTCTCGGGGCGTTCGAGATCGTGCCCTTTGATACGGCAACCAATGCCACCGCGAAACACGCCGCCGAGCGCAGCCGCGATGGCGCTCTCATTTCGGTCGCGGGCGGCGGCGACACTGTCGCGGCGCTGAACAAGGCGGGTGCGGCGGAGGACTTCACCTATATCTCCACAGCCGGCGGCGCCTTCCTCGAATGGATGGAAGGCAAGGACCTGCCGGGCGTCGCGGCGCTCAAGGGTGAGGGGTAAGGGGCTGTTGGCCTGAAGCGGTCACTGGATTACCCGTAGAAGGTGCCGCGCGGTCGCAGGGCCGGGGACTGGCGCTGCAACGTGTGTGGCAGGTGCTTTATCCCGGCAAAATTCGTGTAACCCCAACACGTTGTACGACCCCTCAAATCGCCAGGCCGCGGGACGGCCCGGCGATCGCGCGGCACCTTCGGTGCGTATCGCGCGGTTGGCTCTTATGTCCGCTCAAGCCCATAAACACCGCTTCATCCCTGTCCCGGTGTTCAAACCGCCCCGTGCACGCTCTGTTAGCGCCACCACGATTGCAGGGCGCGCGCCCCTCGCCTAAGAGGGCGCAAAACGTATCGTGATTCAGGGGGACCAGCCATGTCGCAGGCCGAGCAAAGACAGAAACTCCGCGAAGGACAGGGCTTTATCGCAGCACTCGATCAATCGGGCGGCTCCACCCCCAAGGCACTGCGCCTCTACGGTGTCGAGGAGAGCGAATACGCCTCCGATGCCGAGATGTTCGACCTGATCCACGCCATGCGCGCCCGCATCGCACAGGCCCCGGCCTTTACCGGCGACAAGGTGCTGGGTGCGATCCTTTTCGAGATGACCATGGACCGCGAGATCGGCGGCAAACCCGCCCCCGATTTCCTCTGGCAAGAGCGCGGCGTCGTGCCCTTTCTCAAGGTCGACAAGGGACTGGCCGACAGCACCGACGGCGTCAAGCTGATGAAGCCGATGCCCGATCTCGACGTCTTGCTTGCGCGTGGGGCCAAGGCGGGCATTTTCGGCACCAAGATGCGCTCGGTCATCGACGCCGCCAATCCGGCGGGCATCGATGCCGTCGTCGCCCAGCAATTCGAAGTTGGCCGCCAAATCATCGGGCATGGCCTCGTGCCGATCATCGAGCCCGAAGTCACGATCTCCATCCACGACAAGGCCGAGGCCGAAGACATCCTGCGCGCCGCGATCCTGGCACAACTCGACGCGCTGCCCGAAGATCACGAGGTGATGCTCAAACTCACCCTTCCCGAGGCCGACAATCTCTACGAGGCGCTCGTCAATCACCCGCGTGTGTTGCGTGTCGTGGCGCTCTCGGGCGGTTACAGCCGGGAAGAGGCCAATGCGCGCCTCGCCCGGAACACGGGCGTGATCGCCAGCTTCAGCCGCGCCCTCACCGAAGGTCTTTCTGCACGGCAATCGGATGCCGAGTTCAACGCGACCATCGCCAAGTCGATCGACGATATTCACGCGGCATCTGTCGCAGGCTGACCCCTCTCGCGCTCAGGCATAGCCCATGTCACGCGCCAGCATCGCGGCATGGGTGCGGTTCTTTGCGCCCAGCTTGCGTGACAGCGTCTTGAGGTGCAGCTTTACCGTCACCTCCTGAATGTCGAGATCACGGGCGATTTCCTTGTTCGACTTGCCTTCGGACACCCCCACCAGGACATCGCGCTCGCGCGGGGTCAGGCGCGGGCCCTCACCTATCGGGGCATCCTCTTCGAGAAAGTCGAGCGGCGCGTAGATCTCGCCCACCAGCATGTAATGCACCGCCGCGATCAGCGAGTGCGGATCCAGTGTCTTGGGCAGGAATCCCGCCGCCCCCGCGCGCAGCGCACGCCGCGCCACGTCAGGCGGTGCGGTGCCTGACAGGATCGCCACCGGACAGCGCACCTGCGCCTTCATCCGTGCAAGCCCGGTCAGGCCGTCCATGCCCGGCATCTGGAAATCCAGCAAGACAAGGTCGAACGGCGTCGACTTTCCGACCACCGAAATCGCGGCATCGAAATTATCCGCCACTTCGGCGACAAAGCCTCCCTGAACCCGCAGGAAATCGGCGATGGTCTCTCGCACGAGATCGTGATCATCCGCCAATAAGAGCCTGACCATGTCGTCCCTTTCCATCCAAACGATGCGCACAGCACCTGTCACCACCGTAGCGCTTGCATTCTTTATGCCGCACGAAAATCGATGACAATCATTTGATCATACTTTGGCATCGCGCCTTTCAGAACCCTGGGTTTCGCAATCGCGCGCCACCACCGTGGGTTGTGCGGCCTCTCCATCGGCATAGGGGGATGGCCAAACCGGCATAATTGATCAGACTGGCGCAGATCTTTTCCGGAGACAACCATGTTAAAATCAGTTTTTCGCGCGGTGTCTGCCGCGATCCTTACCAGTCTGATCATCGCGATTCCGCCCGAAGCGACACAAGCCCAAACCGAACCGACCCTCACCATTACCGATCCGCAACTTGACGCCCCCGTCATCCTCAGCCGCACCGACCTGATGGCCCTGCCGCGCACCGAATATGTCACGACAACGATCTGGACAGAGGGGCCGCAGCGCTTTTCGGGTGTGTCGCTTCACGATCTCATGGATCACCTGAAGATCGAGGCGGAAATACTGGAGTTCAAGGCGATAAACGACTATTCCATTACCGTGCCGGTCTCCGAGATCGGGCAGGACAACCCGATGATCGCCTATGCGCGCAACGGCGAGCCAATGAGTCTGCGGGAAAAAGGGCCCTTCTGGCTGGTCTACAATTATGATTTCGATCCGGCCTTTCGGACCGAAACGGTATATTCGCGCAGCATCTGGCAGCTGGACCGAATCACCGCCCGCTGACCCCTGCACGCGCGGCCTGGGATGAAACCGAATGAGTGTCACGACCGCCGCAAGCATGCCCGCCCGGGATCGCCTGGCCCTCGCGATCCTGAGCGCGTTTGCGGCGGGCTGCATGCTCGCCGCCGCGTTGATGACCCTCCAGGTGCTTGGAAAACTCGATGAATATGGCAGCGCCAAGCAGGACAATCTGCAATGGACGATGTCGCAACTCGAAGTGGATCAGTTGCGCTTTCGCCTGTCGCTTGAACGCCTGAACGTATCCGACCCCGCCTCGACGGAGAATGTGCGCCGCCAGTTCGACCTGCTTTACAGCCGGGCCATGACCCTGCAGCGCGGAGAGGTCTATCGCACGGTGATCCGCGATGGCGCGATGGAGGATGATCTCGATCTGATGGTGGCGCTGCTGGCGCAGATGGTGCCGATCATCGACGCCCCGGACGCCGACCTGCACGCCACGAGCGACCGGCTTGCAGCCCTGGCCGGACGCATGACCGCACCGATCCGCGCCGTTGCCACGCAAGCGATCACCGTCGATGCGCACCGCTCGGATGCCGAGCGCGCGGTGCTGACCTCGCAGATCATCACGCTGACCATCCTGATCCTGCTGATGGTGACGGCGCTCTTTACCTTGCTGATCATGCTTTGGCGGCTTTACCGCAGCCATCGCCTACGCGCCGAGGAAAGCCGCCGCACCTCGAACCGGCTGACCACGATCCTCAACACCTCGCAGGATGCAGTGCTGGTGATCGACGCCGACGGTTGCCTGCGCGATACCAATGCCAGTGCGCAGCGTATGTTCGACCTGCCCCGCAACGCCGAGAGCGATGTGTGCCTTGACGCGCTGATCTCGGGCCCCGACGGCGACGCGCCCGGTCTCCGGCTTGACGCAGAGCGTTTGATGGCGGCCTGTCGCGACGGGCCATACCGGTCGGACAGGCTGACCGGGCACAGCCTGACGGGTCGGCATTTCGCGGTGGAACTCTCTGCCGATCTCGCGCCGCGGGGCGATACGGCGGTCTGCATCTGCTTCGTGCGGGACATCTCGGCCCGGCGCGCCGCCGAGGCCGAGATTGCCACATCCCGCGACCGTGCGCTGTCGGGTGAGCGGGCGAAAGCCCGGTTTCTCGGCATGATCAGCCATGAGATGCGCACGCCGCTGAACGGCATTCTCGGGGCACTCGATCTGTTGGGCGACACCGGCCTTGATGCCGAACAGGAGCGCTACGCCCGCATCATGCGCTCCTCCGGGCAGTTGTTGCTGACCCAGATCACCGATGCGCTCGACATGACGCAGGCCGAGGCGGGCAAGCTGCGGCTGCGGCGCGGCGCCTTTGATCTGGACCGGCTGCTCGCCGATCTGGTCGAAAGCCAGAGCGCCGCCGCCGCCGCGCGCGGCAACCGGCTGCGCCTGCTCACACCCACCCACGGGCTGGGCCCGGTCGAAGGTGACCGCGACCGTGTCCATCAGGTGCTGCTCAATCTCGTCTCGAACGCGATCAAGTTCACGCGCGACGGCGATATCACGCTCGAGGTGTCGCGCGCTCCTGCGGCCGAAATGGTCGAATTTCAGGTGTCTGACACCGGCGTCGGCATCCCCGAAGCAGACCTGCCGAATGTCTTTGACGATTTCGTGCGCGTCGAGCCGCGCGACATGGAACAGCCCGAGGGCACCGGGCTCGGGCTTGGGATCGCGCGGCAACTGGCGACGCTGATGGGTGGCAGCGTCGGGGCGGAAAGCGTGCTGGGCGAAGGCAGCCTGTTCTGGGTGCGTCTTCCGCTGCGGCCCACGGATCGTACCGCGCCACCGTCGGGCCGGATCATCCCGACGCCCGCCCCTGCCCACAAGGCAAAGGTCCTGGTGGTCGAGGACAACCCGACCAACCGGCTGGTGGTCGAGACCATGCTCACCCGTGACGGGCATCAGGTCACGCTCGCGGCCGACGGAATCGAGGGGGTGCAGGCGGCACAAGCCGCGCCCTTCGATCTCATCCTGATGGATGTGAACATGCCGCGACTGGACGGGATCGCGGCAACGCAGGCGATCCGCGCAGGTGCGGGCCTCAACGCGCACACGCGCATCGTGGCACTCACCGCCCATGCCGGGGCCGATACCGCCCGAAAGCTGATCGAGGCCGGGGCCAACGAGGTTGAGACCAAACCACTCAGCCGGGACGCCCTGCGCCGCCTGATGGCGCGCAATGCCACCGGCGTGCCCGCCGCAGAGCCGCTGCTGCACGGGCAAGAAGAGACCACGCCGCCCTGTCTCGACCATGCCTATCTCGATCAACTGGGCCACAGCCTCTCGGCTGATCGTATCGCCGAAATCCTGCGCAGCTTCGAGGCGGAGGGCGCGGCGCTGATGGGCGATCTTTCCAGCGAGCGGGCCCTGCCGGACGACGCGCTGATCTCGCGGCTGCACCGGCTGGCGGGCACCGCCGCGACCTGCGGCGCGCGCGCCTTTCAGACACGTCTTGCGGCGGCCGAGGCGGCGGTGCTCCGGCGCGATCCTGCCGCCCGCGCCGCCCGTCTGGCCGAACTGCCGCGCCTCTGGCAGGTGACACTGGCCGAAATCGACCGCTACCGCGATGCGGCCTGAGCGATTGAAGGGGCCGCACGAAAGCTGCATAGGTCCGCGTCAGGCAAAACCAACATCGGCCCCACCCTCACGAAGAGTTGCCTTTCCCTAGGCATGCGATAAGTTCGAGAAAGGTCAGGGTCCAACCGACCGCGCGCCAGGCAGACGCCTGCGCCAATAAAACAAGGTGCGAACGCATGTCGATCCTGAAACAACTCATGGTGCTCTGCGTTCTGGGCGCCCTCGCCTATGGGGGATACGAGTATTACCGCACCGAACTGGCCCCCGCCCCGCCCGCCGAAGCGGAGAGCGGCGGGCCACGCCCCGCCACCGTGGAACTCGCGCGCGCCGAAACCCGCACCCTGCGCCGCACCGTCGAGGCCGTGGGCACCACCCGTGCCCTGCGCTCCATCGAGATCGTTCCCGAGGTCGATGGACGCCTTATCGAGCTGACCATATCCCCCGGCACGCGCGTTGAGAAAGGCGATGTGCTGGCGCGGCTCGAAGACACCATCGAGCGCGCCGACCTCTCGGAGGCCGAGGCGGTGCTCACCGAACAGCGCCAGGCACTCGAGCGTGCGCGACAGCTACGCACGACAAATGCCGTCTCGCTCGCCACGCTGGAAGAGGCCATCGCCCGGCTGGCCGAGGCCGAGGCCGATGTCGAACGCGCCCGCCGCAGGCTCGAAGATCGCCGCATCACCGCGCCGTTCGGCGGTGTTGTGGGGCTGACCAATTACGACTCCGGTGCGCGCGTCGAAGAGGGGCAGGTGCTGACCCGCCTTGACGATCTGAGCGAGGTCGAGGTCGAGTTCTCGCTGCCCGAGACGGTCTTTGCGCAGGTGCGTCACGGCCAGCAGGTGATCGCGCGCAGCGCCGCCTTTCCCGAACGCGACTTCACCGGCACCATCGACGCGGTGGACAGCCGTATCGACCCTGTCAGCCGCGCCTTTCGCACCCGCGCACTGGTGCCCAACCCCGACAGCACCCTGCCTGCCGGCATGTTCCTGTCGCTCACCCTGATCCTGTCGCAGGACGAACGCGTCACCGTGCCCGAAGAAGCGATCATCTTCCAGGCCGCCGAAACCTATGTGTTTGTCGCGCAAGACAACGTCGCGCAGCGCCGCGTGGTCAGGACCGGGCAACGCCAGGACGGGCGGATCGCGATCCTCTCGGGCCTCGACGAGGGCGAGGCCGTGGTGGTGCGCGGCCTGCAGCGCGTGCGCGACGGCAGCCCGCTCAAGATCCTCGAAACCGACGACGCCGCCACCGCCTCTGCCGAGGCGGAACCGGAGCAGCCCACATGACGCTGTCGGACATCTCGGTGCGCCGTCCCGTCCTCGCGGCGGTGATGAGCCTGCTGATCGTGATCTTCGGGCTTGCCGCGCTGCGTGGCCTGCCGGTGCGCGAATTGCCCGACGTGGACAATGCCGTTGTCACCGTCACCACCACCTATCGCGGCGCCGCCCCCGAGGTGATCGACACCGACCTCACCGAGACCATCGAGGGCGCCATCGCCACCATCTCGGGCATCCGCACGATCAGTTCCGAAAGCCGTCAGGGCCGCAGCCGCGTGACCATCGAGTTTGACAGCGGCGTCGATATCGACGTCGCCGCCAACGATGTGCGCGATGCCGTGGGGCGCGTGCGCGGCGACCTGCCCGAAGAGGCGGATGAGCCCGAGGTCGTCAAATCCGACGCCGATGCCGACCCGGTGATGCGCATCGCCGTCACCTCGGACCGCATGACCACCGCCGAGATCACCGATTACGTCGACCGCCTGATCGTCGACCGCATTGCCACGCTCGACGGGGTGGCCAATGTCAATCTGGTGGGCGAACGGCCCTTCGCGGTAAGGATCTGGCTCGACCGGCGCGCGCTTGCGGCGCGCAACCTCACCGTCTCGGATGTCGAGGCGGCCCTGCGGCGCAACAATATCGAACTGCCGGCGGGCGAGGTGGAATCGTTCAACCGCCAGCTCTCCGTGCGCCTCAACAGCCGCCTCGACAGCATTGAGGATTTTCGCGCCATCGTGCTCGACCGGGTGGCGGGCTACCCGGTACGCTTGGGCGATGTGGCGCGGGTGGAGCCGGGCGTGGCGGATGACACCACCGTGGTGCGCACCAACGGCACCGACGCCGTGGGCATGTGGATCCTGCGCCAGAGCCAGTCCAACACGCTGGAAATTTCCAAGGCGGTGCGCGCCGAGATGAAGGCGATGGAACGCAGCCTGCCCGAGGGCATGAAGATCATCGTCGGCTCGGATGACGCGCTCTTTGTCGGAGCCTCGATCCGCGAGGTGGTGACGGCGCTCTTCATCTCTCTGGCGCTTGTGGTGGCGGTGATCCTGCTCTTCCTGCGCAGCATCCGCGCCACGCTCATCCCGGCCATCACCATCCCCGTCGCGCTGATCGGCAGTTTCCTTCTGATCGGCCTCTGGGGGTTTTCGCTCAACACGCTGACGCTTCTGGCACTGCTGCTGTCAATCGGGCTGGTGGTCGATGACGCCATCGTCGTGCTGGAGAACATCCAGCGCCGCATCGAAGAGGGCGAAAGCCCGCTGGTCGCGAGCCTCAAGGGCGCGCGGCAGGTGACCTTCGCTGTCATCGCCACCTCGCTCACGCTGATCGCGGTGTTCGTGCCGCTCTCGTTCATGCCGGGTCAGGTCGGGCGTCTGTTCGTGGAATTCGGCTGGGTGATGGCAGGCACCGTCGCGATCTCGACCTTCGTGGCGCTCACCGCCTGCCCGGCGCTGGCCTCCAAGGTGCTGCGCGCCCGCAGGGCGCGCAAGGACGGGCGCGCGCACCGCCCACCCCTCGTGCAGCGCGCCTATCGCGTGCTTCTGACCCGCGCCATCGGCATGCCGCTGGTGGTCTTGCCGGTCACTCTCGCGATCACCGCCGGGGCGGCGCTTTTCTACGATGGCCTCCCGCGCGAGTTGGCCCCGCGCGAAGATCGCGGCGTGGGCTTCGTGCCGCTCACCGCGCCGCAAGGCTCGACCGTGCCGCATTCCGACATGGCAGCGCGTCAGGTCGAGGAGATCATCCAGCCCTTCGTCGACAGCGGCGAAATCGAGACGGTCTTTACCTTCACCGGATGGGGCGGGCGCGCGTGGCGTTCTTTCGTGGTGTTCCGTCTCGCCCCGTGGGAGGACCGCGACCGACCGGTCTCCGCTCTCGTCGCGGAAATCGCACCAAAAATGGGTGAGGTGACCATCGCACGCGGCTTTCCGGTGACCCCGGCGGGCCTCGGGCTGCGCGGCAATTCGACTCCGGTTCGGGTGGTGATCGGCGGCCCGGATTTTGAGAGTGTCGAAGGCTGGGCGACCGAGTTTCTCAGACGCGCCGAACAGGTCGAGGGGCTGGTGAACCCCGAAATCAACTTCGAGGAAAACCTGCCCCAGCTCGATATCGAGATCGACCGCGAACGCGCCGACGATCTGGGCATCTCGGCGGATGTGATAGCCACCACGCTGCAAACCATGCTGGCCTCGCGCGAGGTCACGACCTTTGTCAGCCGGGGCCGCGAATACCCCGTGCTGGTGCAGGCCGAGGACGAGGATCGCCGCACCCCCACCGATATCGAGAACATCTTTATTCGCGCCTCCGACGGGGAAACACTGGTGCCTCTCGGCGCGCTGGTGACGCTCAAGGAAAACGCCGCCGCGCCCTCGCTGCAACGCTTCGACCGGCTGCCCTCGATCCAGCTTTCGGGTGCGCTTGCCCCCGACGCGGAACTGGGCGACGTGCTGACCCGGCTCGAAACCATCGCCGCCGAGATCCTGCCCGCCGAGGCCAAGCTTGGCTATGACGGGCAGTCGCGCACCTACAAGGACACCTCCGGCGGGCTTGGCGTGGTGTTCTTGCTGGCGCTCGTGATCGTCTACCTCGTGCTTGCCGCGCAGTTCGAGAGCTTCCTGCACCCCGTCGTGATCATGCTCACCGTACCCACCGGCGTGGCGGGCGCGATCTATGCCATGGTCGTCGGGGGGCTGTCGCTCAACGTCTATAGCCAGATCGGGATCATCCTGCTGATCGGCCTGATCTCCAAGAACGGTATCCTGATCGTCGAATTCGCCAATCAGCTGCGCGACGAAGGCCGCGAGGTGCGTGACGCGGTGATCGAGGCCTCGGTGCTGCGCCTGCGCCCGATCATGATGACGGCGATCTCGACCGTGCTGGGCGCGCTGCCGCTGGTGCTGGCCAGCGGCGCGGGCGCCGAGAGCCGGATTGCCGTGGGCACCGTGATCATCGCCGGGCTCAGCCTCGCCACGTTGCTGATGCTGTTCGTCACGCCGATCCTCTACGATCTTCTGGCACGATTCACGCGGCCAAGAGGGGCTATCGAAAAGGCGTTGGAGGCCGAACTCGCAGACCATGCGCCACAGCCTGCTGAGTGAATTCCTGCCGGTTTTCCAAGCGTTTCAAAAATTCCCCTCGTCCCGGTCTGGCAATCCGCTACCTGCGATGCGATACCAAAGGGACAAGTGCCGGGGGGTATGCGTGACGTGAAAAAGTTCTGTTTTCCAAAGGCCGCACTGGTGGCGATTGCCCTGGGCTTTGGCACTGCACCGGCCGTGGCACTCGACTTCGGCTTTGCGGCTCCGGGTGCGCCCGACAGCTTTGGGGCGCGCCTGCGCGACGCCTCGCTCAGCCTCTCGACAGCGCAGGCAGAAGGCAGCACCGCCCAGGACCTGCTCGCCGCCGCACAGGCCGATTACGGACGTCTCACCGGCGTGCTCTATGCTGCGGGCTATTACAGCGGCGTGGTGCGCATCCGCGTCAACGGGCAGGAGGCGGCCAGCATCCCGCCGCTGCGCGCGCCCGATCAGATCGACCGTATCGACATCATCGTCGAACGCGGCCCGTCTTTCACCTTCAATCGCGCGCGGGTCGCCCCGCTCACCCCCGGCACCAAGCTGCCAGAGGGTTTCGCCACCGGCCAACCCGCCAAGGGTCAGCTCATCGGTGACGCCACACGCACCAGCATCACCGCCTGGCGCGATGCCGGCCATGCCAAGGCTGACGTGGACGCCCAGACCGTCATCGCCGATCACGCGACGCAATCGCTCGATGCCGATATCACCCTCGATCCCGGACCGCGCCTGCGCTTCGGCACCCTGCGGATCGAAGAGGATGCCCGCCCCTCCCGTGTGCGCGAGGCGCGCATCCGCGAGATCGCGGGCCTGCCCACCGGCCGTGTCTACTCGCCCGCCGAACGCGAACGCGCCGCGAACCGTCTGCGCCGCACGGGGGCCTTCCGCTCGGTGGTGATGCGCGATGCCGACACCCCCAATCCCGATGGCACACTCGACATGCGCACGCAGGTCGTCGATGCCAAACCCCGCCGGATCGGCGTAGGCGCGGAACTGTCATCGCTCGAAGGCATCACGCTCTCGGGGTTTTGGCTGCACCGCAACCTGCTGGGCGGGGCCGAACGGCTGCGTCTCGACGCGATGATCGGCGGTATCGGCGGCGATTCGGGCGGCGAGGATTTCCGCCTCGGCGCGCGGCTTGACCGGCCTGCCACCTTCACCCCCGACACCGGGGCCTTTCTGCTGGCCAATATCGAGGACAACAACGAACCCGATTACAGCGAACGCAAGGCCGAGATCGGCGGCGGCCTGACCCATATCTTTTCCGACCAACTGACCGGTGAGGCGGGCATCACCTACCGCTATTCCGAGATCACAGACGATCTGGGCAACCGCGAATTGCAGCATCTTCTGTTTCCGCTGCGCGCCACATGGGATCGCCGCGACGACCCGCTCAACCCGACATCGGGGCTCTATCTCGACGTCTCGCTGACCCCGTTCATCGGGCTGGACGACGACGGCGGCGCGGGCACACGTCTTTATGTAGATCTGCGCGAACATGTCTCCTTCGGCGAGAATGACCGTTTTACACTGGCGGGGCGCGCGCAACTGGGCTCGGTCACCGGGGCAGATATCGAGGACGTGCCCGCCGACATGCTGTTCTATTCAGGGGGGGCCGGCACGGTGCGCGGCCAGCGGTATCAATCGCTCGGGGTTGATCTGTCGCCCACCGTCACCATCGGCGGGCGCTCCTTCCTCGGCTTCTCCGGCGAGGTGCGTACCATGGTCAGCGACAGCATTCAGGCCGTGGTCTTTGCCGATACAGGCTTTATCGGTCAGGACGCCTTCGGCACCGGTCGGGGCGAATGGCACAGCGGCGCGGGCATCGGCGCGCGCTACTTCACCGCCGTGGGCCCCATCCGGGTCGATCTCGCGACCCCCATCGGCGAGAATGCAGGCGAGAACATCGAACTCTATATCGGGATTGGACAGGCATTCTGATGCGCGCGCTACGGCTCATATCGCTGGCTTTCACCCTTCTGGCAGGCCCCCTGCACGCGCAGGAAGGCGAGGACGGGCGCGGCTTTCTGCAATCGCTGATCGAGGACAATCTCTCGGGGGTGGGGCGCGAAGTGCGCATCACCGGCTTTGCCGGGGCGCTGTCGTCGCAGGCCACGCTCGAGACCCTGACCATCGCCGATGACGACGGTGTCTGGCTGCGCCTCGGCGACGTGACGCTCGACTGGACGCGCTCGGCGCTTCTGGCGGGCCGCGTCGAGGTCAACAGCCTGACCGCCGCCGAGATCACGCTCTCGCGCCTGCCGGTTGGCGAGGCACCGGTCACACCGGAGGATGCCGAGGCCACGCCCTTCGCCCTGCCCGAACTGCCCGTCTCGGTCAATATCGGCGAGATTTCCGCCGAGACCCTGACCCTCGGCGCGCCCATTCTGGGCGAGGAAATCCGGCTCGAACTGTTTGGCAGCCTGTCACTTGGCAGCGGCGAGGGCTCGGTCGACATCGAGGTCAATCGTCTTGACGGGCGCGGCGAAATCTCGCTGGAGGCAGGCTTTGAAAATGACAACCGCGTGCTCGCCCTCGATCTCACCCTTGATGAGGCCCCGGGCGGGATCGCCTCGACGCTTCTGAACCTGCCTGACAGCCCGGCCATCGCCCTCACCGTTCAGGGCGAGGCCCCGCTTGATGACTACGCCGCCGATCTGCGGCTCGCCACCGACGGCACCGACCGGCTGACCGGGCGGCTGACCCTGCAAGGCACCGAGGACGGCATGCGCTTCAACGCCGGGCTCGACGGCGATCTGACCCCGCTCATGGCCGAGGAGTATCGTGCCTTTTTCGGCGGGCAAAGCACGCTAAACCTCACCGGGACGCGCGCACCCGATGGCGCACTCGACATCGACCGGCTCAGCCTTTCGGCGGCGCAGCTGGCGCTCGACGGAAATTTGGCGCTCGATGCCGCAGGCTGGCCCACGCGCTTTGATCTCGACGGCAATATCGGCGATGGCACCGTGCCGGTGCGCCTGCCTGTCGCGGGCCCGCCCGTGACACTTGAAAAGGCCACGCTCAGTGCCCGCTACAACGCGGCCCAAGGTGATCGCTGGCGCGCGACCGTGGCGGTGACAGACCTCAATCAACCCGATCTCCGGCTCGACAGCGCCACGCTTTCGGGGCGCGGCACGCTGCGGCGCATGCCGCCGCGCGGGGTGACGGCGCTTGCAGAGTTTGACCTCTCGGGCCTTGATCTCGCCGATCCGGCACTGGCAGAGGCCGCAGGCACCGCGCTCTCCGGTCATGCCAGCCTTGACTGGAGTGAAGGCGCGCCACTGCTGCTGCGCGCACTGCGCGTGGCTTCGGGGGCCGCAACCCTCGCCGCCAATGGCCGGATCGAGGCGCTGTCCGATGGCTTTCCCGTCTCCGGCACGGCCCGGATCGACGCCCCCGATCTGGCGCGCTTTGCCGCCCTTTCGGGGCAAGATCTGGCCGGGGCAGCCAATGCCACGCTTGCCGGATCCGGCAGCCTTCTGGGCGGCGATTTCGACATCAGCCTCGATGCCTCTACCGACGGTCTTGCCGTTGGCATCCCGCAGGCCGATCCGCTGATCGCGCCCGAAACCACGCTTTCGATCAAGGCCATGCGCGACACGACGGGCACCACGCTCGACCGGTTTGAGCTGGAAAATCGTCACCTCCGCACCCGCGCCTCCGGCAAACTCGACAGCACCTCCGGCAGCCTCGACGTCTCGGCGAACCTGTCCGATCTCAGCCTCGCCGACCGCCGCCTCGACGGCCCCGCCGAAACCCGCGCGCAGGTGACATGGGCTGCGGGTGACGATGTCACCCTCACCGATCTCGTGGCGCAGGCCATGGGCGCGCGCGTCACCGGCACCGCGTCGCTCTCCCCCGAGGCCCCGGGCCTGCCCGCCTCCGCCCAGATCAAGGCCGAGGTGGCCGATCTCTCGCGCTTTGCCGCGATCACCGGCCAACCACTCAAGGGCCGCATCGACGCCACCTTCGGCGGCGGCGGCACGATCGAGACGCAAACCCTGGACCCGACATTCCCCAAATGGCCTGCCGCTTGAAGCGAAAATTGCCTGACAGGGCCCAGTGGGTCAAGCGTATTGTGCTCGTGATGGCCGCGACTGCCGTGCGAGGACGCCGATTTGGGCGGATCGGGCCGTGAACCGGCGTCATCCTGCGGCAACGACTGCGTTTTTCAGCGCGGCAGGCGGACCTGTCCAGCCGCTTTCGTTCGGTTTGGGCCTGGTTTTTTTCACGCGCATGAGGGTGGCGCTCGCAATCGGTGGATCGCGGCAAGAATGGCGCGGACCATCGGGCCGGTGACCGCGACTTCGGCAAGCTGGAAGGTGATGGCGCGGGCGTGACGCACGACGCGGGCCCCCATCTTGATCAGCTTGAGCTGGAGGGATGTCAGCGACCAGTCAGCCATGGCCTCTGGGAGCTCGATGCAGCGCAGGAACGTTGCCAAGTTGTAGGCAAGGGCGTGCAGTTGCAGCCGGACCTCGTTGTCACGAAACCGCTTGCATGACAGCCGCGTCCAGCGGAAGGCGTATTTGCCTTCCTTGATATGCTGCTCGGCGGTGCCACGCTGGTTGTAGAAGCGCACCACCCAGTCCGGGTCCATCGGCATATTGGTGACGATGAAGCCGACTTTTGGGAACAGCTCGCCCGGATGCCATTCGATCTTGGCGATCACCCGGCGTGGCTTATCCCAGCTTTGCGCCTGATACTCGATGTCCTCGTAGATGCGCTTGACCTTGGTCAGCGACGGACGCCCCACAGGCCGGGCCAGTTGATGCGCGATCTTCTCCTTGAGCACTGCATTGGAGGGCAACCGGATGGTGTAGAAATAGCCCGTCTCTTCCAGCCGCGCGTAGATCGCAGGGATCGCATAGGCGGCGTCGGCACGGAAGAAGCGCATGAGGTCGCGCTTGGCATATCGGGCGATGACAGGATCGAGCACATCCTGCCAGCCGTCAGCACTGTGGACGTTGCCATTGCGCAGGGCACAGCGCTCCAGCATGCCGAACTGGTTGAACAGGAAGTTTGGGTGATAGCAGGTGCAGTCAAAATGCCCGTTCCAGGCCGAGCCCTCCTGGTCGCCATGGGTGGGGCTGACAGAGCTGTCCATGTCCAGCACGATATACTTCAGCCCGTTGCGGTCGTGGAAGCGGTCGATCCATTGGCCGTTCAGGTCTGCCAACGCCGCCCGGTTCTCAGCCAAGGCCAGCGTCTCGGTCTCGAACCGCCCCATTTGCGAGGCCGAGGCAGCCTGTGTATCGACAGCCCGACCACCGACAACCTGACGCATCACGGGATCGAGCGCGAGACGGTCGGCATCGTTGACGTCCTCGTATCCGGCCAGCCGCCCGAACACTGACTGCCGGAACAGCCCGTCGAGCCGATGGACGGTGTTCTTGCCGGTGCGGTTATCGCGTAGCGCCTCTGACGCAAGGCCCGACAGCCCGAGCGCGTCATCGAGCTCGCGCATCACCAGCAAGCCGCCGTCCGAACTGATCTGCGCACCCCGGAACTCCAGCCGCACGCGGCGGTCGAAATCGACCCGATCACCCCGATCCGAACTCGCACCCTCTGGGTGATCCATAAAACACGTCCCTCTCAGCCATCAACACTATGATTTATATAGGAAATAACGAGTTCAGGACAGCGAAATCACAGATTTACTTGGGGAATGCGGGTGGACATCACACTCGAGGCCACCACCTCCGGTCTCGCCACCGGCATCGCACAGCTTGACGGGCTTATTGCCAGCGACGGCACGCTTCTCATCGAGGCGGCGCATGACGACGGCACCGTCACCCTGCGCGACCTGCGCCTTGCCTATGACGCCGCACGCATCAACGCCTCGGGCTCAGGCGTCATCGCCGAGCAAAGCGGGCAACTTGTGTTTGACGCCGACCTTTCAGACCTCGCGCTGATTGATGCGCGCCTCAGCGGCCCCGCCGAAGCGCGCGGCATGATTGCCCGCGACGCAGACGGTGCGCTCACCGCCACCGGCCTTGCCGCGCAACTCATGGGGGCGACGCTCGACGCCACCGGCACCGTGCAACCCGACCCCGAGGCGTTCGCGGCCACCGGTAATGTCGCGGCCAAGGTGGCGGACCTCTCGCGCTTTGCCGCCCTTGCAGGCCAACCGCTGCGCGGCAGCCTTGATCTGACCGCCGAGGGCGAGACCAGCGACAGCGGCAACGCGCTCTCGCTCAGCACCACACTGGAGGGCCGCGATCTCGCCACCGGGATTGCCCAGCTCGACCAGATCATCGCCGGCCGCCTGTCGCTCAGCGCGCAGGCGGGCCGCACGCCCGAGCGGATCGAGATCCGCAACATTTCCCTTGAAACACCACAAATCAGCCTCACCGCAGCGGGTGACGGCGCGGGCGGCCCGGTCAGCATTGACGCCCGTCTCGCCAATCTGGGCCTCTTCGCGCCCGAATTTTCCGGGCCGCTCTCGGCCAATGGCACCGTCACGCTACAAGGTCCCGAGGCGCGCCGCGTCAGCCTTGACCTTGACGCGACCGGGCCGGGCGGCACCACCGCCGCAGTCTCGGGCAATGTAATAGACCACGGCGCGCGCCTCGATCTCAGCGCCTCGGGTGCCCTGCCCCTCGCGCTTGCCAACAGCTTCATCCAGCCCAACGCGATCAATGGCACGGCGCGCTACGATCTGCGTGTCAGTGGCGCGCCCGCCCTGGCCTCGGTCTCGGGCACCGTCACCACCCAAGGCACGCGCGTGGCGCTTCCCGAAACCGGGCTTGCCATCGACGATCTGAGCGGTACTGCCAATCTCGGGCAATCGCGCGTGCAGACCGACTTCACCGCCCGCATGCGCGACGGCGGACAAGTCACGGTCACCGGTCCGGTCTCACTGACGCCCGGCTTTAACGGTGATCTCAGCGTCGGTCTCGCGGGCCTCGTGCTGACCGATCAGCTGATCTACACCACCACCGCCAATGGTGACGTGACGCTGAACGGTCCGCTGACCGGCGGCGCGCGCATCGGCGGCGCAATCACTCTGGAAGAGACCAATATCCGCATTCCCTCCGGGCTTGGCCCGGCCTCGGTCTCGCTGCCCGATCTGCAGCACGTCAATGAGCCCGCCGCGGCGCGCGCCTCGCGCCAGCGCGCGGGGCTGATCAAGATCGAGGAGAGCGGCGGTTCCTCGCGCCCCTTCGCGCTCGATCTTTCGATCAGTGCGCCCAATCGCATCTTCGTGCGCGGGCGCGGTCTCGACGCCGAACTGGGCGGGCGTCTGCGCATCCGGGGCACCACAGCCGCAGTCGCGCCCGACGGGTTCTTTGAGCTGGTCCGAGGTCGCTTCGACATCCTTGGCAAACGTCTCACACTCACCGAGGGGCGCGTCACCATGCAGGGCTCGCTCGATCCATACCTGCGCTTCGTGGCCGAAACCGAGGTCGAGGACACCGTGCTTCAGGTCATCATCGACGGGCTTGCCAGCGCGCCCGAAGTCACCTTCGCCTCCAACCCCGACCTGCCGCAGGAAGAGGTTGTCTCGCGTCTCATCTTCGGCCGCGGCCTCGACAATATCTCGCCGTTTCAGGCCGCGCAGATGGCCTCGGCCGTGGCCACGCTCACGGGCAGCGGCCAGAACGACGTGGTGGGCCGGTTGCGCGGGGCCGTGGGGCTCGCCGATCTCGACGTCACCCAGACCGAAGAGGGCGACACCCAGGTCAGCGCCGGGGCCTATATCTCCGACAACATCTATACCGAGGTCACCGCCGACAGCGCTGGCAAGCAGCGCATAAACCTCAATCTCGACGTCTCTAACTCGGTGACGGTCAAGGGCGGGGCCTCGAATGATGGCGACACCGGCGTCGGTATCTTCTTCGAAAGAGACTACTGACACATCAGTTGCACGAAATTTGAGCGGAAAAGACTCGCCTCCTTGCAGCCCCATCTGCCAGAGTGAACGGAACAGGGTTCAGGGAGGGTCTCTTGCGTTATATTCCGCTGCTCATCAGTTTGCTGCTCGTGCCTTTGGGGATTGCACTCGCCCTCTGGCTGCCGTTCTGGGGCGGGGTCCTTGCGGCCCTTGCCGGCCTTGTGGCCGCCATCGGCCTCTACGATGTCTTCCAAACCAAGCGTGCGGTGCTCAAGAATTATCCGATTTCGGCCCGGCTGCGCTTTCTCTTCGAGCATTTCCGCCCCGAGATCCGCCAGTATTTCCTTGAGAGCGACCACGAAGAAACCCCCTATTCCCGCGAACAGCGCGCCCTCGTCTATCGCCGGTCCAAGGGCATCGAGGGCCTGCGCCCCTTCGGCACGCTGCGCAATGTCAACGCCGTGGGGCATGAATGGATCAACCATTCCATGGCCCCCACCCATCTCGACAGCCACGATTTCCGGCTGCGCATCGGTGGCCCGGATTGTACGCAACCCTATGACAGCTCCCCGCTCAACATCTCGGGCATGTCCTATGGCGCGCTCTCGCCCAATGCGATCGAGGCGCTCAATTGGGGGGCAAAGATCGGCGGTTTCGCCCATACCACCGGAGAAGGCTCGATCTCGAGGTTTCACCGCAAGCATGGCGGCGATCTGATTTGGCAGATCGGCTCTGGCTATTTCGGATGCCGCACGCCAGAGGGCGCGTTCAACCCCGACATGTTCGCCGAGACCGCCGCCGACGATCAGGTCAAGATGATCGAGATAAAGCTTTCACAGGGGGCCAAGCCCGGCCATGGCGGCATCCTGCCCGGCGCCAAGGTGACCGAGGCCATCGCCGAGGCGCGCGGCGTGCGGGTGGGACAGGATTGCATCAGCCCTCCCGGCCATTCCGAGTTTTCCACCCCCGAGGGGCTCTGTGCGTTCATCGCCCGCCTGCGGTCACTTGCGGGCGGCAAGCCGGTGGGCCTCAAGCTCTGCGTCGGCCACCCGTGGGAGTTTTTCGCCATGGCCAAGGCGTTTCACGAGACCGGCATAACCCCCGATTTCATCACCATCGACGGGGCTGAAGGCGGCACAGGTGCTGCGCCCGCCGAATTCGCCGACCACAAGGGCGCTCCGATCCGCGAAGGGCTGATGCTGGTGCATAACACGCTGGTGGGCATGGGGCTGCGCGACCGCATCCGCCTCATCGTCTCGGGCAAGCTGATCAGCGCTTTTGACCTTTGCCGCATGTTCGCGCTAGGCGCGGATGGCTGCAACATCGCGCGCGGCTTCATGTTCGCCGTCGGCTGCATTCAGGCACAGGTCTGCCATTCCGGCAAATGCCCGACGGGCGTGACCACGCAGGACCCGGGCCGCTACCGGGCGCTCGTGGTCACCGAGAAGTACCAGCGCGTCGCCAATTTCCACCGCAACACCATGATTGCCTTGAAAGAGGCGGTGGAATCCTCCGGTCTGCAGACCCCGCAAGAGTTCACGCCACACCACCTGATGATCCGCGTCAACAGCCGCGAAGTGCGCTCGGCGGCCAGCCAGTATCTCTGGCTGGAACCGGGTGAGTTGCTCTCGGGCACCGTCGATCATCCCGCCTTCGCCAAATACTGGGACCGCGCCCGCGCCGACACCTTCGCCTTCGCGTGAGTTGGGCGGAGGGTCGGTTCAGGTCTGGGTCGCAGGCAGGGTTTGGCCCGTTGCTGCCGTTTAGGTGCAGCTCCAATGCGCGGAATCAAGGTGCCGTAGGCACCGCCGCGCAGCGCCCGACCGCCCCCTCGGGCGGGCGCTCTTGCAACGTTTCAAGCCATTGATAACGCGGAGGTGTTTGGCTGGCATAAAGTGCGGTCCACCGAGGTTGCTGCGCCCACCCGGCGGTCGGGCACCGCACGGCTTATCTCTGAAACCGCCAAGGTCCGCACCAGGCCAAAACCGCCCCTACCCATCCAGCGCCTGCGTCAGATCGGCGATCAGGTCGCCCGCATCCTCGACCCCCACCGACAGCCGGATCAGCGTTTCGGGAATGCCGGTATGCGGCTCGATGGTATGGCGATGCTCGACAAGGCTCTCGACGCCCCCCAAAGACGTCGCCCGGTGGAACAGCTGCAACCGCCCCACAACGTCCAAGGCCCGCGTCTTGTCGCCCTTGACCAGCGCCGATAGCAGATACCCATAGCCGCCGCGCATCTGCCGCGCCGCGATTGCGTGCCCGGCATGGCCGGTCAGCCCCGGATAATACACCGCCTCGATATCGGCGCGCCCCTCCAGATACGTGGCAACTGCCATCGCGTTTTCACACATCCGCTCCATCCGCAGCGGTAATGTCCGCATCCCGCGCATCAGGAGCCACGCCTCGAACGGGCCGATGATGGCACCCGCGTCATGCCGGTCGGTGGCGATCTCCTGCCACATCGCCTGCCCCGGCTCGCGGCACGACAAAACCCCCGCCAGCACATCGGAATGCCCGTTAAGCGCCTTGGTCGCCGAATGCATCACGATATCGGCCCCCAGGTCGAGCGCGCGGGTCAGCACCGGCGTCGCCGCCGTGCCATCGACCACCAGAACCGCGCCCGCCTTGTGCGCCATGCCCGCCGCAGCCGCGATATCCACGGTCTTGAGCCACGGATTCGACGGTGTCTCGATCCAGACCATGTCCGCCGAGGATCGGCACGCCTCGGCCAACGCGCCCGGGTCCGCCGCGTCGATCTCATCGAGTATGATCGCCCGGCGCACGCAATAGTCACGCACCCATTTCAGCGTGCCCCAGTAGATGCCGTTCTGCATCACCACCCGCGCGCCCGAGGGCAGCGCCCGAAAGACCGCCGCGATGGCCGCCATGCCGCTTGGAAACAGCAGGCTCGCCGCCGCGCCTTCCAATGCGCGCAGCACCTCTTCGCACTGCCGCACCGTGTCATTCTGATCGCGGCCATAGACATTGTCGGGCCGCATCAGCCCATAATCGGCATCGCGCAAATAGGTCGTGGCCAGGCTGATGCCGGGCACCACGCCGCCTGACTGCGCCTCCACCGCGCCTGCCGCCTGTGCGGCGATGGTCGCGGGCTTGTGGTCTTTCTCGTTCATTCAGTCTTCTTTCCGTTCTTCAAGATCAAACAGCCGCCCCGGCCCCCAGCCGCGCGCGGCAATACCGGCGTGCCGCAACATGTCCCACAAAAGCGCCTGATTGGAGCTGATCACCGGCAGTCCAAGCTCTTGCTCGACCGCCTCGATGATCCCGAACGTGCGCAGATTGGTGCAGCTTGTAAAGACCGCCTGAACACCCGCCGCACGCCCCGCCTGCACCATCGCGGCCCGGGTAGAACTCTCGGCGATACGCGCCACCGTCCAATCCTCCTTCTGACCGAAACTCGCCTCGCTCACCACGGTGATCCCATGCCCGGCCAGCGCATGGCGCATCGGGCCGTTCACCTCGGCCACATAGGGCGTCACCATGGCGACACGCGTCACCCCAAGCGTCTGAAGCGCGGTGATGACCGCACTCAGCGGATTGGTGACGGGGGTGCCGGGCTGCGCCACCTGCATGCGCCGCGCCACCTCGTCAGGGCCGATCACGGCACTGGCAGAGGTGCAACCATAGCCAAGCGCCGACAGCCCCTGCGGCAAAAGCGCGGCAGTGCGTGTCATCTGCGGTGCCATCGCCTGCAGATCTTCGGGCGTGACATCGGCCTGCGCCGGAATGCGGGTGTGCAACAGATTGACGTCGCGTCCCGCAAGAATGCCGCGCGCCTCGTATTCCAGCGTCTCGTCGGTGCTCAGCACGATCAGGCCAAGCCGCCGCCCGGCCCCTGCGCCCTGATCGAGATCATAGTCCATCACATGCCCTCCGGTCGGCTGATCGTTCCGCCTGACACGGCGGCGCGTACGCCCGTCGTGCCGGCACAGGACGTGGGCAAACCGCGCGCCACCCGTACCGCCAAATGCGCGAAAGCCTGCGCTTCCAGCATGTCGCCGTCAAGCCCCACCGCCTCCACCGGCTCCACCGGGCAATCGAGCGATGCCGCCAGCATGCGCATCATCACCGGGTTGTGCCGGCCGCCCCCGGCCACCAGCAAACGCGCGGGCGGTTCCGGACAATGTTCCATGCCGCGTAACACCGCCGCTGCGGCCATGCCGGTCAGCGTCGCGACGGCATCGGCATCGCCCAGTTCCGAGACCAGCCCGATCATCTCGGAAAACGTGTCGCGATCCAGCGATTTGGGCGGCATACGCAGGAAATACGACTCGTCCAGAAAAAGCTCCAGCGCGCCCTGCGCCACCAGCCCCTGCCGCGCAAGCGCGCCATCCCGATCATAAGGTTCGCCGCGCCGCGCCATCATCAGATCGTTGATCGGCGCATTGGCGGGTCCGGTATCAAAGGCCAGCAGCGCGCCCTCGTCCTCGGGTCGCGCCCGGCGTGGATTGACGTACGTCAGATTGCCCACCCCGCCGAGGTTGAGAAACGCCAGCGGTGCCTCGGCCCCGATCCAGCGCGCGCAGGCGAAATGAAAGAACGGCGCCAGCGGCGCGCCTTCGCCCCCCAGCCGGATATCGGCGCTGCGGAAATCCCACACCACCGGCAGGCCCAAACCTTGCGCCAGCCGCGCGCCATCCCCCAGCTGGTGCGTGCCGCGCCCCTGCGGCTCATGCGCCAAGGTCTGACCGTGAAACCCGACCAGCGCGGCCCCGTTCAAACTACCCAGCACCTCCAGATGCGCGCGCTCGACCAATGCCTCGGCCTCGGCCAGATCCTCTCCGGGCCATTTTCCAAGGGCGGCGGCCAGCACCGCCTGTTCGCCCGGCAGATAGGCGCGATAGGCGCTCGGGCCAAAGCCAAAGATCACCTCGCCATCGGTCTCGACGATGGCCGCATCCACCCCGTCAAGCGAGGTGCCCGACATCGCCCCCAAAGCCCAAAGCCGCCCAGCCTTCAACATGGCCTTTTCCTTCGCCCAATGACTGCATATACATGCCGCGCAACGACAAGCAGGACAAGCCTTATGACCTACCACCCCAAATCCGATTTCATGCGCGTGATGATCGAGCGCGGCTATCTCGCGGATTGCACCGATTACCAGGGGCTGGACGAGGCGCTGACCGCAGGCACGGTCACCGCCTATATCGGCTATGACGCCACGGCGAAATCGCTGCATGTGGGGCATCTGCTGAACATCATGATGCTGCGCTGGCTGCAAAAGACCGGGCACCGGCCGATCACGCTGATGGGCGGCGGCACAACCAAGGTGGGCGACCCCTCGTTCCGCTCGGATGAAAGGCCACTGCTGTCACCTTCCGAGATTGACGAGAATATCGCCAGCATGCAGCGTGTTTTTGAGAAGTATCTAGAATTTGAAACAGGTGATGATGTCATTATCAGGACCCTCGGAGGCAGAAGTGGCAAACGCGCTCTCATGCTCGACAATGCCGAATGGCTCGACGGGCTGAACTATCTCGAATTCCTGCGCGATATCGGGCGGCATTTCTCGGTCAACCGGATGCTGTCGTTTGAATCGGTCAAATCCCGACTCGACCGCGAGCAATCGCTCAGCTTTCTCGAATTCAACTACATGATCCTGCAGGCCTACGACTTCCTCGAACTCAACCGCCGCTATGACTGCGTGTTGCAGATGGGCGGCTCGGATCAATGGGGCAATATCGTCAACGGCATCGACCTCACCCGCCGAGTGATCGACCATGAGGTGTACGGCCTGACCTCACCCCTGCTGACCACCTCGGACGGGCGCAAGATGGGCAAATCGGCGGGCGGCGCGATGTGGCTCGATGGCGAGATGCTGAGCCCTTACGAATTCTGGCAGTTCTGGCGCAACACGACCGATGCCGATACCGGGCGCTTCCTCAAGCTTTACACCGAACTGCCGGTCGAGGAGTGCGATCGCTTGGGGGCGCTTGCGGGGTCGGAAATCAACGAGGCCAAGATCATCCTAGCCAATGAGGTGACGACGCTGCTGCACGGGGCCGAGGCGGCACAGGCCGCCGAGGCCACCGCGCGCGAAGTGTTCGAAAAGGGTGGCGTGGGCGACGATCTGCCCACGGTCGACCTGACGCCTGCGGAATTGGGCGACGGGATTTCCATCGTGCAATTGATCGTGCGCAGTGGCCTCGCCAAATCCGGCAAGGAGGCGAAACGCCTGATCACCGAGAATGGTGCACGCCTCAACGATGCACCGCTGACCGATGCCGGGCTGATGATCGACGCCGCCGCCCTCGCCTCGCCGATCAAGCTCTCGGCAGGCAAGAAGCGCCACGCGCTGATCAAGCTCGCCACCTGACCGACCCCGCGCCCAAGGGATTTGCAAATCCCTTGGGCAAGCCGCTTTCAAGCGGCTTGCAACGCGGTTTCAAAACCGCGTCGAAAGGCGTTTGCAAACGCCTTCCCCGACCGGCACCCGACGCGCCTGACCCTGTGGTGCCACCCGCGATCAACACCGCGTGGCAGGCCGCGCGAATTGTGGGGCTCAGGTCCGCATGGCCAGTGCGTCCTCCAGCACCGCGCGCACCGTCTCGGGCGGGACATCCGAGGTGATGAACGCCTCGCCGATGCCACGCGCAAGGATGAAACGCAGTTTGCCATCGACGACTTTCTTGTCCTGCCCCATGAGCGAGATAAGCCCATCTGCGTCAGGCAATTCTCCTTCGATATCAGATAGATCAACCTTCATCTTCATGTCGCGAAGATGTGCACGCACACGGCTTGGGTCTTCCTGCGCACACATCCCGAGACGCGCTGACAGCTCGAACGCAAGGGCGCAGCCGATCGCCACCCCCTCGCCATGCAGCAGACGCGCCCCGTCATAGTGAGTAGCCGCCTCCAGCGCATGACAAAACGTATGGCCAAGGTTGAGCAACGCCCGGTCGCCCTGTTCAGTCTCATCGCGCATCACGATCTCGGCCTTCATCTCGACCGATCGTTTGACCGCATGAATGCGCGCCGCCATATCACCCGAGGCCGCACGTGAAGCATTGCCTTCAAGCCATTGGAAAAATTCACGATCTCCCAGCAGACCATATTTCACCACCTCGCCGTACCCCGCGAGGAAATCGCGCTCCGGCAGGCTGCCCAGGACCTCGGTATCGGCCAGCACGAGGCTCGGCTGATGAAACGCGCCGATCAGGTTCTTGCCCTGCGGGGCGTTGATCCCGGTCTTGCCGCCCACCGAACTGTCGACCTGCGCGAGCAGGCTTGTCGGCACCTGCACAAATCGCACCCCGCGCCGCAGCACGGCGGCGGCAAAGCCCACAAGATCACCGATCACGCCGCCGCCCAGGGCGACGACAACATCATTTCGCTCGACCTTCTGCTCCAGCAACCATTCCACCGCGCGCTCGAAGTGTGGCCAGGATTTCGTGGCTTCCCCCGGCGGCAAGCTTAGGGCAACCGAAGAAATGCCGTGCTCGGTCAATCCCGTGCGGAACGTCTCGAGATGCAGTGCTGCGACGGTCTCGTCGGTGATGATCGCCACGCGCGGCCGCCGCAGCAACGGGCTGATCAACGCGCCCGCGCGGACCAGCAGACCCGGACCGATGTGAATGTCATAGGCCCGCCCTTCCAGGCCCACATGCACGATCTCGCTCATTTCACTGCCTCCAGAACATCCCTGCGCGTCACCAGCGCCGCCTCGACCTCCGCCGCCATGTCGTCGATCGAATACCCCGGATCAGCGGCCACGTTCAAATCCGCCAGTGCATAGACCGGCGCACGCGTTTCATAAATCTTCCGAAGCGTTTCATAAGGATGAGCTGTGCGCAGCAAGGGCCTGGTATTCTTACCTTTTACCCGTGACCAAAGCAGGCTCAGGTCGGCATTCAGCCAGACCGAGACGCCCTTATCGGACATCATCTGCCGGTTTCTCTCGGACAAGAAGGCGCCCCCACCGGTCGACAGGATGCCACGCTGCGTGTCGAGCAGCCGCTCGATCACCTCGCTTTCGCGCGCACGAAAGAACGCCTCGCCATCCCTTTGGAATATTTCGGAAATCGTCATGTTGGCGGCTTTTTCGATCTCCGCATCCGAATCCAGAAACGGCACCGAAAGCCGGGCCGCCAAGGCCTTGCCCACGGCTGTCTTGCCGGCCCCCATCATGCCCACCAGCACGACAGTTTTCTTCAGAATCCAATGCGTTCCGCCCGACACGCTCGGCGCTCCCCTGCCAATTCACACGGTTTTTCACTCAATGACGTGATCTTGCGCAAAAGGCCAGTTATAACTTGGTCAAAACTCACATCCGAGCAGACAGAGGTTTCCATGTTTCGATTGATCAAGTGGCTGTTTTACTTGGCCATTCTGGGTTTCATCGTCCTGGTGGCCTATGCCTATATCGGGCCGTTTTTCGGGGCCGACTTCTCGCCGCCCCAAACCGAGATTCGCGAGGATGTCATTCTTGAGACGCAGTAGCCTCACGCTGCTCGCCACGCTTTGGGCAACGCTCGGCGCGGCGCAAGAGCCGCTCTCGGCGATTGGCTGGTTGAACGACGCCGAGACCGTGGCCCTCGGCAGGCCCTATACCAAGCCGGACGAGCCGCCCGCCGCCGATCGCGTCGTGGTGCCCGGTGTCACCGTCACCGCGCTCGACGCACCGCGTGCGGATGCGGTCGGGCTCTTGCCGGGCTCGACCACGGGACTGCCCTCCACGCTCTGGCAAGACAGCGCGACCGACGCGATCCTGGAACGGCTGGGCGATCTGCCGGACGTGCCACTGCCTGCGGTTCAGGCGCTCTTTTACACACTCCTTCTGGCAGAGGCGCACGCCCCTGACGATGCTGGCAGCGGTGCGCGTTTCCTCGCCGCCCGCCTCGCCGCACTGCGCCGGTTCGGCGCTGTGGAACCCGCCCTCGCCATGGTCGAGCGGGCCGGTGGCGCGACCCCGGCGCTCTTCGATCAGTGGCTCGACCTTGCGTTGCTCGATGGCAGCGAGGATCGCGCCTGCACGGCACTGAGCAAGGCGCAGCACCTGAGCCGACGGCTCGCCGCGCGCATCTATTGCACCGCGCGCGCGGGCGATTGGGACACGGCGGCGCTCACCTATCACGGGGCCACCGCCACGGACGGGCTGAACGACACCGATGCCACGCTCCTCGCCCTGTTTCTCGATCCCGGGATGATCGAGGATATCGAAACGCCCGCCCCGCCCGCACAGATCACCCCCCTGCAATTCCGACTGTTCGAGGCGATTGGCGCTCCGCTTTCTACGCGTAACCTGCCGCGCGCCTTCGCGATGGCCGATCTGCGCGGCACCGCGGGCTGGAAGGCGGAACTCGAGGCCGCCGAACGCCTCGCCCGAACCGGAGCCTTGCCCGGCGCGCAGCTTCTGGGCCTCTATACGGCGCGCAAACCGGCTGCCTCCGGCGGCGTCTGGGACCGGGTCGCGGCTGTTCAGCGTCTGGACAATGCGCTCAGCAATGGCGATCCAACCGTCGTCGCACAGGCCATCCCCGCTGCGTGGCAGGCGGCGCGCGCGGTGCGGCTTGAGACCATATTTGCCGAACTCTTCTCCGAACGTCTCCTGAAGATCGACCTGCCCCCCGAGGTCCAGGCCCAAGCCTTTGACATAGCACTCCTCTCCAGCCTCTACGAGACAGCGGCACAGACCCTGACCCCAACCAACGCCCGCCAGCGCTTTGCCGCCGGACTGGCCCGCGGTGCCCCGTCCGAGGCCGAGGCCACGCGCCCTGTCGAACAGGCGGTCGCGCGCGGTTTTGCCCGCGTGGCCCCCGCGCCCGCGCATCAGGTGCTGATCGAAGAGGGACGGCTGGGCGAAGCGATCCTGCTCGCCGCGCGAGAGTTGGACAGCAACGCCGGCAGCGGTCGCGAGACGCTCAGCGCGGCACTCGGGACACTGCGTGCCGTCGGGCTGGAGGATACCGCACGGCGTGCAGCCCTTCAGATGCTCTTGCTGGAGCGCCTCAGTTGAGTAGCGCAACACATTGGATTTCCACGTTTCTTGAGGCCCAGGCCGCAGAACTCGGCGCCGCCGCCAACACCCTGTCCGCCTATCAGCGCGACCTGCGCGATTTCGAGGAGTGGATGGGCGGGCGCACACATGATCTTTTCTCGGCCACGCAGGAGGATATCGAAGCCTACCTGATCCATTGCGATGCGCAGGGGCTTGCGCAATCGACCCGCGCGCGCAGGCTCTCGGCGATCCGTCAACTCTACCGCTTTGCCTTTGAAGAACGGTTGCGCAGCGACAATCCGGCGATCCGCATCAAGGGGCCGGGGCGCGCGCAGCGCCTACCCAAGACGCTGAGCGAGGACGAGGTCAGCCGCTTGCTCGATACCGCACCGCAATTCGGTCGCAACCCGGCAGACCGCTGCCGCAATGCCTGTCTGATGGCGCTGCTCTATGCCACCGGCATGCGGGTGAGCGAACTGGTGACGCTGCCCCTGTCGGCCGCGCGCGGCGACCCCGACATGCTTCTGGTGCGCGGCAAGGGCGGCAAGGAACGCATGGTGCCGCTGTCACCGCCTGCGCGCCAGGCGCTCGCCGACTGGCTGGCGCTGCGCAATGCGCAAGAGGATGCAAAACGCGCCGAGGGCAAGACTGCCTCGGCCTATCTCTTTGCCTCAAGCGGCAAGGCCGGGCACCTGACGCGTCACAGGTTTTATCAATTGATCAAGGGCTTGTCAGCCGAGGCTCATGTTGATCCGGACAAGGTGACACCCCACACCCTGCGCCACGCCTTCGCCACCCATCTTCTGGCCAATGGTGCCGATCTGCGGGTCATCCAGACGCTTCTGGGCCACGCAGATGTCGCAACGACCGAAATTTACACCCACGTGCTAGAGGCGCGGTTGCAGGCCCTCGTCGAGGATCATCACCCGCTGGCGACCGCCGCGCGGCGCAAGGCGGGTGGAAGCACCTCCTCCGACGGCCAATAGCCTGTGCCAAGCGCCGTGTCATAGCCTTGCGTCAGCCCCGCCGCCCGCATCGCCGCCTGCGCAGCTTCGTGCGCGTAGGGCAAACGGTGCAGTGTCGCACGCCCTCTCTCCAGAATGGCAAAGGCGGTCTCCGATCTGCCGTCATTGGGCGGCATGCCGATCGCACCTACATTGACCCAGTCCACCGGGCCGATCCGGCGGGAGAACGCAAGGCCGCAATGCCCCGCCAGTACGCATGAAATATCTCCCGTAACACTCTGTATACAGTCAATTTCCTCGATGAATTTGTCATCATGCGACATCGGCCAGAGAAAGCGGCTGATGTCGCGAGCACCACCATGAATAACTGCATGCCGCCGCCCGTCATGGGCAAAGGTGATCATGTCCGGAAGCGCCGCCATCCAGTCGCGCACCTCATCGCTGACCGCTGCCTCGGCCTGCGCATACCATCCGGCCGACAGCCTGTCACACAGCGTGCCAGCCTCGAAGCCACAGCCGCAATCTCCGGCACGGGCGGCCAGTTGCCGCTCGCAATTGCCCGCGACAACGGCGCAGCCGAGATCGCGCATGGCGGCCACCGTCTCCGCAGGCTGCGCGCAATAGGCCACGATATCTCCGGTGCAGATCATCCGCTCCGGCGCAATACCGCGCCGCTCTGCCTCGACCATCACCGCCTGCGTGGCCTGCAGATTCGAATATGGCCCACCAAAAATCAACAGCGGGCCGTCCAATTCGCCCAAATCCCGCACCTGCATTGCGCCTGCTCCCTTGATTGCGGGCCGATCAGCCCCCATAACCCGGTCAAGCATAAGGAATATCACGCAAATGGAAGCGACGCATCCCGTTCTCGACCTGACCTTCTGGATCACGGCAGGGTCCATCCTCTGCCTGCTGGTCCTGTCGGGGTTTTTCTCGGGCAGTGAGACGGCACTGACCGCTGCCTCACGCGGCAAGCTGCGTGCGCAGGCCGAAAAGGGCTCTCGCGGGGCGGATACCGCGCTCAAGATCACCGAGGACAACGAACGCCTGATCGGCTCGGTGCTTCTGGGCAACAACCTCGTCAACATCCTCGCCGCATCGCTCGCCACGGCGCTCTTCACCCGGCTTTTCGGGGAAAGCGGCGTGGCGCTGGCGACGTTGGTGATGACGCTGCTTGTGCTGATCTTCGCCGAGGTTCTGCCCAAGACCTACGCCATCACCAATGCCGAGGTTGCCGCCTCGCGCACCGCACCGATCATCGTCTGGGTGGTCAAGGTGTTCTCGCCCGTCGTCTCGGCGGTGCGCTGGCTCGTGCGGCTGATCCTGCGCGGCTTTGGCGTGCAGACCGACCCCGACAGCCATATCCTCGCGGTACGCGATGAAATCGCGGGCGCGCTCTATCTCGGGCAATCCGAGGGCGTGGTCGAGAAAGAAGACCGCGACCGTATCCTCGGTGCGCTCGACCTGGGCGAGCGCGCGGTCGAGGAAATCATGCTTCACCGTTCGCGGATCGAGATGATCAATGCCGAGGCCGATCCCGAAGCGATCCTCGATCAATGTCTCAAGAGCAACCACACCCGCCTGCCGCTCTATCGCGACGATCCCGACAACATCGTCGGCGTGGTCCATGCCAAGGATCTCTTGCGCGCGATGCACAGCCTCGTCACCTCGTCCGAGGAAGGCGCCGCCGAGGCGCTGCGCGCCTTCGACGTCCAGAGCATCGCGCGCGAGCCCTATTTCGTGCCCGAGACCACCACGCTTGACGATCAGATGCGGCAATTCCTGCGCATGCGCAGCCATTTCGCGCTGGTGGTGGATGAATACGGCACGCTGCAAGGTCTGATCACGCTGGAGGATATTCTGGAGGAGATCGTCGGCGAAATCACCGATGAATTCGATCCTGATGCCGAACATCCCATCCGCAAGACCGAGGACAACCAGTTCCTGATCGACGGGGCGATGACGATCCGCGACCTCAACCGCGCGACCGACTGGACCCTGCCGGACGATGCCGCGAATACCGTGGCGGGGCTGGTGATCCACGAGGCGCAGATGATCCCGGCGATTGATCAGACCTTCATCTTTCACGGCTTCCGCTTTCAGGTGGTGGCGCGCAAGGACAACCGGATCACCAAGCTGAAGATCCGCAAGCTCTGAGCGTATTTGCGTCACGCGCCCCGCGCGCTGGAGCGGACGGGTACTGGCGCAATTGGTACCCCCTCCGAGAGCGAACAGCGCCCGGTTTGCGCCATCGCCGCGCTCAACTCGGTGCTCAGCACGTCCCACAGACGCTGAAGCCCCTCCTCTCCCGCCGCCGCTATGGCGAATTGCAGGATGCGGCCCAGAAAGGTGAAATCAGCCCCCTGGCTCAGCGCCTTGAGTACATCCTCGCCCGAGCGCAGCCCGCTGTCGTAGAAAACCGCCATCTCCGGTCCGACCGCGGCGCGGATGCGCGCCAGCGCCTCGATGGGCGGCGGCGCGCTCTCCAGTTGTCGCGCCCCGTGGCTGGACACCTGAATAGCATCGACCCCCGAGGCCGCCAGCCGCACGGCATCCTCGACATCCAATACTCCCTTGACCACCAGCTTGCCCGGCCACATCTCGCGCAGCCGTGCCAGAGTATCCCAGGTTGCGCGCGCGCGGCTTTCGGTGCGATCAAACGCATAGCCTGGCATCTGGAAATTCGCCATCTCCGGGCGGCCATGCAAAAGCGTGCGCAGCGACCAAGTGGGATGCAGCGCGAAATCGAGAAATTGCCGAGGGCCGAGTCGAAACGGCATCGTGAACCCATGGCGCAATTCGCGCGGGCGGCGGCCCAGTTCCGGCACGTCCACGGTGAGGATCAGCACCTCGTACCCCGCATCGCGCGCCCGCTCGGCCAGACGAAACGTGCCGCTGCCATCGCCGCTGAAATAGAGCTGAAACCACGCCTGCCCCTCGGCCACTTCAATAAGTTTTTCCAATGGGGTAGAGGCCACTGTTGACACGCCCAAAGGCACCTTTTCGCGCGCTGCCAAACGCGCCAGCATCAGATCAGAACCGGGGCCAGACAGGTTGCACATCCCCATCGGTGCAATGCCAAACGGCCGCCCGGCCTGCCCGGCAAACAGGGGCACACTCAGGTCACGCACGCTGACATCGCGGAGGATGCGCGGGATCAGCGGGATCGCGTCCAATGCCGCGCGATTACGCGCCGCGCCTGTCTCGCGCCCCGCCGCGCCGTCAATATAATCAAATACCATCCACGGCAGGCGGCGGCGGGCCAGACGGCGCGCATCCTCGGCGCTGTGGATATGCGCGGCGCGTCCCACAGGATCAGCGCGCCACATGCACCGCGCAAGGCGCATGCCGCACGACCCGCGCGGCGGTGGAGCCGAGAAAGTAATCCCGCAGCCCCGGCTTGTGCGAGCCGATGACGATGCAATCGGCCTTTATCTCGGTGGAATAGTCCACGATGGTCCGATAGCTGTGGCCCTTCTTGAGCACCGGCTTGACCTCCGGATGCTCGGCCAGTTTTTCAGCCATGCGCGTGCGCGCCATCTCGAACCCGGCGCGCACCATCTCTTCGTCGAGATAGGCCCCGACCGCGCCGCTCGGCGTCTCGTAGACATGCAGCGCGACGATCTCGCCGCCGTCGTGTAGCAGCGCACGGGCGATTTCCAGCGTTTCCGGCGAAAGCCCGTGATCAAGCGCCATCGGGACAAGAATACGTTTATACATGCTGTCAGCTCCTTTTGCAGATGCCCCGCGCTATCCGGCGGGGTCGAGAACGATCTTGGGCGCGGCCACCCGGCCCGCGCGCAGGTCGGCAAAGGCGGTGGCCCCCTCCGACAACCCGCGCGCCTCGGTCCAATCGAGGGGGCCAAGCCGCCCGTCGAAGATCGCCTGCGCGGTGTCGCGGAAATCGTGCGCCGTATAGGTATAGGTGCCGATGAAGGTGATCTCCTGCAAGGTCATGCGCCGGATATCGAGCCCGTCCGCATCCTCGCCCAGCCCGACATGCGCGATCACGCCGCCCGGTGCCGCACAGGCCGAGGCGATGGCACGGGTTGCGGCATAGCCCACGGCGTCGATCACCAGACCGAACTGCCCTGCCGCCTCTTCCACCACATGCAGCCCGCAGCGCTCGGCCAGATACGCCCGCCGCGCCGGGTTCGGCTCGGACAGGGTGACATCCTCCACCCCCTGCGCCGCCAGCGCCAGCGCCGCCGCCAGACCGATGGCCCCACCGCCGATCACCAATGCCGCCCCCGGCACGCCCTGCTTGCGCGCCTCGACCGCCAGCCGCACCGCGTGCCAGCTCACCGCCAGCGGTTCGGCCAGCGCGGCCTTGGCCAGCGCCACATCGGAGGGCACCGACACAAGGTTGCGCACGGGCATCGCGACATATTCGGCGAACGCCCCTTCGCGCGGCGGCATCGAGATGATCTGCCGCGCCGCGCACAGGTTTTCGCGCCCCGCGCGGCAGGCCTCGCAGGCCCCACAGGTCACCAGCGGATTGATCGTCACCCGCTCGCCTTCGCGCGGTCCGCCCACGATCACTCCCGCCGGCTCATGCCCGAGGATAAGCGGCGCAGGGCGGCGCGCGTCATGGCCCAGATAGGCGTGCATGTCCGACCCGCAAATGCCCACGGCCAAGACCCGGACCAACTCCTCGCCCGCGCGCGGTTCGGCATCCGGCACCTCGCGCAGCAAGAGGGTTTCGGGGCCTTCATAGATCAACGCCTTCATTTCGCGGTGAACCCTCCATCGACCATCAGAACCTGCCCGGTCACATAACGCGACGCCTCGGAGCACAGGAACAGAAGCGGGCCGTCCATGTCCGACAGATCGCCATTGCGCCCGATGCAGGTCTGCGCCGCATTGCGCGCCGCGCGGTCCGCGTCGCCAAAGACCGCCTGCGTCAGTTCAGTGGGGAAAAAGCCCGGCCCTATGGCGTTTGCGGTAATCCCGTCACGCGACCATGCCTCGGCCATGGCGCGGGTCAGCTGCGCGATACCCGCCTTGCTCGCCCCATAGGCAATTCCACCGGGAAAGGCGCGCGTGGTCTGGAGCGAGGCGAAATTGACCACCCGCCCCCAGCCATCGGCGCGCATGCCAGGCACCAGCGCCTGCGTGAGAAAGAACGGCGCCGTGAGGTTGAGCGCGAGCGTGGCGTCCCAGCCTTCGGGCGTCACCTCATCAGCGGCCTGCCGTGTGTTCACCCCCGCCGCATGCACCACGATCTGCGGCGCACCAAAGGACGCGCGGATCGCCGCCACCGTCTCGGGTAGCGCGTCGCGGTCGGCCACATCGGCCACGACATAGGCCGCATGGTCACCCACCTCAGCCGCCCAGTCCCGCAAAGCCGCCTCGCGCCGCGCCACACCGACGACGCGGGCACCCGCGCGGGCCAGCACCAGCGCCGCGTGCCGCCCCAGACCGGAACTCGCCCCGGTGACGCAGGCTATCCGGCCCTTCACGCTGAAGAGGTCGTCAGCCATTGGCGGTCAGATCGAAGGTCTCATCGGGGAAATACTTGGCCAGCCGCACATCTGCGGCGCGGGCATGTCCCTCCATACCCTCAAGGCGAGAGATGCGCGCCGTCGCCTCGGCGATGGATTTCGCACCCTCGCGCGTGGCTCGCTGCCAGGTGACGATCTTCATGTACTTATGCACGCTCAGCCCGCCGGTATAGCGCGCCGCGCCAGAGGTGGGCAGCACATGATTGGTGCCCGCCGCCTTGTCGCCATAGGCCACCGTCGTTTCCTCACCCAGAAACAGCGAGCCATAACAGGTCAGCCGACCCAACCACCAATCGAGATCAGCCGCCTGCACCGTCAGGTGCTCGGGGGCGTATGCGTCGGAGGTCGCCGCCATCTCCTCGCGGTCGGCACAGAGGATCACCTCGGCATAATCGCGCCACGCGGCGGCGGCGTTCTCGGCATTCACCTCCGGCAGATCGGCGATCAGGCCGGGCACGCGCGCCATCACGTCCTCGGCCAGCGCGCGATCATCGGTCACCAGCCAGACGGGCGAGTTGTAGCCATGCTCGGCCTGGCTCACCAAATCCGTCGCCACGATATGCGGATCGGCACTGCTATCGGCCAGGATGAGGCTGTCAGTTGGCCCTGCGATCATGTCGATCCCAACCCGGCCAAAGAGAATGCGCTTGGCCTCGGCCACGAACTGATTGCCGGGACCGACGAGGATATTGGCGCGTGGCAGGCCGAAAAGGCCAAAGGTCATCGCCGCCACCCCCTGCACCCCGCCCATGGCAAGAATCTGATCCGCCCCGCAGATATGCGCGGCATAGACGATCGCCGGGTTCACGCCCACATCCGGGCGCGGCGGTGAACAGGCGGTGATATGGCGACAGCCCGCAACCTTGGCGGTGGTCACCGTCATAATGGCGCTCGCGATATGGCTATAGCGCCCGCCCGGCACGTAGCAGCCCGCCGCATCCACCGGGATCGCCTTTTGCCCCGCGATCATGCCCGGCACGACCTCATGTTCGACATTGGCGACGGTGGATTTCTGCATCTCGGCAAAGCGGCGCACGTTGTCATGGGCAAAGCGGATATCGGCCTTGAGCTTTTCGGGGACCAAGGCACAGGCGGCCTCGATCTCGGCTGACGTCAGCAGGACATTGCCCTCGTATCTGTCGAACTTGGCGGCATATTCCAGCGCCGCCGTGTCACCGCCCGCCTCGATATCGTTGAGGATGGCGATGACCGTGTCATGCACGTCGCCCGCGTTCGAGGTCGAGGTGAGGCTAGCTTTCTTGAGGTATTCCAGAGCCATGTCGCAGAGGTCCTATTTGTAGATGTCAGGCAGAAGCGTGGTTGAGACGGCGGGCACATAGGCGATCAGCAGAACGACCACGAACATGCCCAGAACGAAGGGCACCGCACGCCACGCGATCCGCAGGATCGACTCGCCGGTGATGCCCGAGACGACGAAAAGGTTGAGCCCCAGAGGCGGCGTGATGAACCCCACGCCGAGCGCGGTGATCATCATGATGCAGAACTGGATCTCGTTCATGCCGATATTGTCGGCGAGCGGTTTCAGGATCGGCGCGAGGATCACGATATTAGGCGTGGTTTCCATGACACAGCCCGCCGCGACCAGGATGCCGATCATCAAGAGGATCAGCAGCCACGGCTCATCGGTCAGGCCGGTGACGGCGGTGACAAAGCCCTGCGGCACGCCCATGATCGCCAGCGCCTCGGCCAAAGGGGCCGAAAAGGCGATGATCGGCAGGATCACCCCGTTGACCTTGGCCGAACTCACCAGCATCGCCGGGAAATCCGCAAGGCTCAGCGTGCGCAGGATGAACCCCATGAGGATCGTCACCACGACCGCCGTCGCGCCCGCCTCGGTGGGCGTGAGCCGCCCCGAGAAAATGCCATAAAAGATGATCCCCGGCACGATGAACGCATACCACCCCGAGGCGAGCGCCCGCCCCAGATTGCCGAGCCATTCGCCAAAGGACAGCCTGCCGCCGCCCTCGTAATCGTAGATCCGGTTGACGATGATATTGGTCACCAGGATCGACACGAGGATCGCAAGCCCGGGAATGAGCGCCGCCATGAACAGCGTCGACGCGGAAATACCCAGCACAAGACCAATGATGATATAGGCGATCGAGGGCGGAATGAGGATGCCGGTGCAGGCCCCCGCCGCCACCAGCGCGCAGGCATAGGGGCGCGGATAGCCCGATTCCACCAGCCGGTCGATGGTCATCCGCCCGACCGCCGCCGCCCCCGCAGCATCCGAGCCAGAAATCGCGGCGAACATCCCGCAGACCAGCACTGTGGCCGAGCCGAATCCCCCCTTGGCAAAGCAGGTGAGCGCCTCGGCCACATCGAGAAACTTGCGGCTGAGCCCGGTGCGCACCAGAACGTCACCGGTCAGGATGAAGAGCGGCACGGCCGTCAGCGCAAAGGCGTCGATGCCGGTGAACAGGCTCTCGCCCACTAGGCTGAGCGGCAGATCGCCCGACATCACCAGCATGATGATCGCCGCCGACCCGATGGCGGCCCAGACCGGCACTGCCAGCGCGATCAAGCCGATGAAGATCAGAACTGGAAGGTAGAAATCCCACCCCAGTTCGACGGTTTGCTGCGTGGCACCCCAAAGCATCGCGCGCCCTCAATCAAAGAGTTTGTCGCCCTCGAAGACGGGCGTACCGTCCCGGAGCGATTTGAAATCCCGCAGCAGAGACTGCACGAGACGAAAGAGCATTAGCGAAAACCCCACCGGCACGGCCATCAGGAACCACACCTTGGAGATGCGCAGCCCATCGGTGACCGAGCCGAACTTGGCCGAGACATGCACCGTCTCCAATGACCAGTAGAGCGCCACCACCGCCACCGCGACCATCACCAGATCGCCGAAGATATAAAGCAGCGCCTTGAGCCGTGGCCCGAGGTAATGCATCATCACGTCGATCCGGATATGCGCGCGTTCCTTGACCGCTGCGGCGGCCCCGATCCAGGCCAGATAGATGAAGGAGTAGCGCACGATCTCTTCGCCCCAGATCGAGGAATAGGCAAAGATCTCGCGCCGGAGCACCTCGATCGCCATCGTGGCGACGAGCATCACGTAGAACACAAGCAGCAGCCAGCGTTCGGCGTCCCGGTCGATACGGCGCAATACAGACATGGGGGCATCCCTTCTCTTGGGTCAGAGCACCGGTGCCGTGCGATGCGCGGCTGCGGTCCTTGTCCTGACGGAGTGACGGGGGCGCGCGGCCCCCGCGCAGGGCTCAGGCGTCGTGGACGTAGTATTTACCTTGCGTCCCGGCGGCCTCTTCCATCTTGGCGAAAGTTTCCATGGACCCGGCCAGCTCGACCTTGAACTCGTCCCATTCCGAGCGCTGATAGCCGCCCGCGTCCTGCCACTCGGCCAGTTGATCGTCGCTCAGCGAATGGAACTGCACCCCCGCCTTGACCAGTTCGGCCATGGCATAGGCGCGCGCCGACGGCACCTTGGCGAGGTTTTGATGCGCGGTCATCTCAGAGCCCCACATGATCCCCTCCTGCACGTCGCCGGGCATCGAGTTGAACCATTCAAGGTTGCACGAATAGACTTGGCTGTCAGGCACCGCCTGCGTGAACGTCACATGGCTGAGGATGTCCTTGAAGCCAAAGACAAAGAGCGCGCCAACCGACGGATCGAGCGCATCGGCCACGCCCTGCTTGATCGCCGAGGGGGTCTCGCCCCACGCCACGGGCGTCGGGTTCGCCCCGACCATGCGGTAATATTGCTGCAACATCTTGGAGCCGGGCACGCGGAACTTGATCCCCGACATGTCGGCCGGCGTCATCACCGCGTTGCCGCCCTGGCGCACCGCAACGACGCGCGGGTCGATATTGACATAGAACAGCGCCTTGAACCCGGCCGCCTCGACCTTGGGATGCACTTCGGCATTCCAGAAATCGGAGTTGACGAGATTGGTAAAACGTTGGTTGGAGCCGCACAGGTACGGCATATTGATCAGGTCAACCGCGCTTGCGAAGGGCGCGAAATTCGACAGTGAATGCTGTGCGGCCTGAATCGTGCCGCCCTGCACCTTTTGCACAAGACTGCCGCCCGCGCCCAGCTGACCGCCCGGGGCCAGCTTGACATAGACCTTGCCATTGGTGGCATTCTGGACGTTCTCCTTGAGATCCAGCTGCATGATCGGGTAGCTGCGCGATGCGCCCAGCACATAGGCAGTGGCCACGGTCATCACGTGATCTGCGGCCTTCTCGCGTTCGTTTTCCTCACGCGCGGTCTGTGCCACGGCCTCGGTCGACCACAACGTACCCGCCGCCCCTGCGACAAGGGCCGCGGTAAAGCCGCCGGTGCTGGCCAGTTTTAGGAAATTCCGGCGCGTGGCCGACTCGAGTTCCTTGCGTTCGTTATCCAAGATCATCTCCTCCCGTTTTGACGATCAGCCGTCTGACTTGTTCCGCCTGTCGGCTTCTTTTTTCAGGATCGCTACGACGAAAAACGTCGAGGCGGTCAGCAGAACCAGCATCTCTCCGACATCACTCAGCGGCGCGCCCACCCCCGATGCGCCAAGCGCGACATTCGCGGTAAAGGCGGCAAAACACAGGATCGCAAGCACGAGTGCCATGGATGTTCCTCCCGGACGGAATCGGTTCTTGCCTTGATGTAAGCGCTTGCATTACGATATTGCAAGCGCTTTCATTTGATTTTCGCGTGAACCGGGGCTAGAGCCTGTTTGTTCATGAACTCCGGATGAGGACTTTGGAAAAGCCGAACATGGCCCCGATCAGCGCCCCCCGCCCTGCCCCGACACTCGAGGATGTCGCCCGCGCCGCCGAGGTCTCGACGGCCACGGTCTCGCGCTGCCTCAACACGCCCGGCAAGGTCTCCGACGACACCCGCCTGCGCGTGATGGCGGCGGTGGCAGCGCTTGGCTATGCACCGAATTTCGGCGCGCGTGCCATGGTCTCACGGCGCACTCGTACGATCGGCGCGGTGATCCCGACGATGGAGAACGCCATTTTCGCACGCGGGCTTCAGGCTTTTCAGGAAGAGTTGCGCACACTTGGCTATCAGTTGCTCGTCGCCTCGTCGTCCTACCGACAGGACGTCGAAGAGGAACAGATCCGCTCGCTGGTGGCGCGCGGGGCCGACGGGCTCTTGCTGATCGGCCATGACCGCGCGCCGCAGGTGACCGAGTTCCTGCAACAGCGCGGCCTGCCGGTGCTGGTGACATGGGCCTATGATCCGGCGCAGACGGGCGTCTCGGTCGGCTTTGACAATCGCCGCGCAATGCGGACGCTTGCAGAAAAGACCCTCGATCTTGGCCATCGCGACATCGCGGTGATCACGGCCCCGCTGGCCGATAACGACCGCGCCCGCGCACGGGTCGACGGCATCCGCGACGCCATCGCCGCGCGCGGCTTGTCCATCGAAGGGTTGCGGCTGATCGAGACCGATTACGGCATCACGACCGGCGGCGATGCCTTCGCGGCGCTGATGCAGACCAGCCCGCGCCCCACAGTGGTGATGTGCGGCAATGACGTTCTGGCAGTGGGCGCGGTGAAACGTGCCCGCGCTCTCGGCCTGTCGGTGCCGGGGGATGTGTCGATCACGGGCTTTGACGATATAGACATCGCCTCGGTGGTCGAACCCGCGCTGACAACGGTGCATGTGCCGCACCGCGCGATGGGGGCGGCGGCAGCGCGGTGTCTGATCCGGATGATCGAGGAAAACGGGGCCGTCGCACCACAGGAACTGGACGCGCATGTGACGTGGCGCGACTCGCTCGGGCGGCCACCGCGATAGGCGTCGTGTCGCGACGTGTGGAGGTGGCCTGAACCCGACATACGCACCACCCGCGCGAAACGCACCGAAGGTGCCGCGCGATCGCCGGGCCGTCCCGCGGCCTGGCGATTTTATAGGGTGCGCAACGTGTTTAGGTTACAATGACTTGGCTGGCATAAAGTGGGGCTAACAACGGTTGCATCGCCAGTCCCCGGCCCTGCGATCACGCAGCACCTTCTGGCGGGGTGCCATGTCCGCTCCAGGCCATAATCCACCCCGCTCAGAAAAGGCCAACCTCGGATAGAACCCCCGGAATCCGCTTCTTCACCTTGAAGAACCCCGCCGTCGCATGCGGCCAGATCGCGCGATCCCAATCGCGCTGCCATTCCGCCAGCACGATGCCACGCGCCACCTGCCCCGCCTGCGCCTCAATCAGCCAATCGCGCAGCGGACCGACCGGCACATAGGGCGTCACGATCTGCCGGGCCCCGCACCGTTCGGCCCATGTCGCCAGATCCCCCGGCACGCCCGCGCGCATCTCCTCGGCCTGCCAGCCGCCCCGCGCCGCCGTATCCGCAAGCGCCGCCGTCTCGAACCGTGCCACATGCTCCGCCACGGGGCGTACCGAGCGCAGGTGACTGCCAGCAAGCATCGCGACCCCGCGCAGATCGAACCTGTCGGGCGCAAAATCCTCCGGACAACAGTCCTCCTCGGTCAGCAAGAGAACCGATGGCACGCCGGTATCAGGCGCGCGCGGCACCCGCAGCGGCATCACCGGCGGCAACCCCTCGGGCTCCTCACCCTCCAGCCCGGTCACATCCTGCGCCAACTCAATCGGACGCGGCGTGAACCGTCCGTCGGTATAGGTCGCGATATTGCCCGCCCGCGCCACATAGGGCTTGCCGCGCGTGTGCAGCCCCGCCACCCACCGCCAGCCAAGCGTATTGGAGGCCGGATCACCATCAAGCAGATGACGCAGGAAGAAATCCGCACCCAAGCGCCACGGCAGCCCAAAGGTGAATATCCAGATCGAGGCGAACCACATGCGGGCGTGATTGTGCAGATACCCGGTCTCCACCAGTTCCCGCGCCCAGGCGTCGAAACACGCGAGCCCCGTCTCTCCGGCCTCCGCCGAAGCGACCTCCCGGCGCAGGCGGCGGTCGTCCTCCATCCGCTCCAGATCACGGCAAAGCCCATCACGATAGCTCTGCCAGATGCCGGGGCGATGCTCCAGCCAGCCCTTGAAATAGCCGCGCCAGATGACCTCCTGAATGAACTTCTCGGCCCCCGCATGGCCATGCGCGCCAAGCGCCGTGGCAACCGCCTCCCGCTCCAGCACCAAACGGCGCCGCAAATAGGGCGAAAGGGTCGAGACATCGCGATGCGCCCCCGCGCCACGGTCGAAATTGCGCCCCTTGGCATAGCGCCGCCCCATGCGCGGGGCAAAGCCCTGCATGATCTCCAATCCATGCGCGCGTTTCGCATCCTGCACCGCCGGTCCCCCTGCTCTGCCCATCGTCAGGCAGCACAGATGGACCGGTGGCGCAGAATTTCAAACGCGGGGCATCAGTCGGGCAGCACCTCCCACTCCAGACCGGGCCGGTAGCGCGCCGCGATCCGCCCCTCCTCCAGCGCCAGCAGGTGCAGCCAACCATTGTCGAACAGCGCGCGCACCCCGTCGTGACGCCGCAAGACATCCCCGATCGCCTCTGTCGGGGCCTCGATCATCACCGTCAGCCGCAGCGGCTCGTGCCGCAGCGCCGCACCATCATGCACCGCCTGCCACGGCAGACCGGGGCGCAACAGCCCCCCGTTGCCCTGCACCACGCCGATCCCGCCAGTGACATTGTGGATCAGCTTGTTGCCCCCGCCAAACGCCGCCGGGGCCACGCTCGATCCGTAATATTGCAGGCTGATCCAGCTTGCCACGACCACCGGCGCGGTGAGGATCAATTCCAGCGTGCCAAAGCCCGTATCCGCCCGCCAATCATAACTGTGCAGGAAGGTGCGCCCTGCAAGATCCACCCCCGAGGTCACCGCACGCGGGGCCGCGATGAATGACGCACAGCCCGCCAGCCCCCATTCCGGGCGCAGTTCCGCCCAGTCCGAGGACCGCGCCGCCACGGTTCGCGCCACAGCCCCCGGCAGGCTCAGCGCACGCTCACCCCGCGCCAGCGCCCCGGCCCGCGCCAGCCATGCGCCGGCCCTGCTAATGTCATCGGCATGCTCCGGCGCGGCGCTGTCGGGGTAAAGCGTCACGGCGTCGCGCGTGGTGTCATGCAGCCCGGCCATGAAATGCGTGTCCTCGGGTAGGTCGACCCCAAGTGCAGGCAGCCCTGCCCGCGTCTCGGGATCGTTCAGCAACTGCGCCAGCAGCCGCGCCGACACCTCGCCGGTATGCCCGCCGCAGGCCCCACAGTGATAGGCGCTTTCATGCGGATTATTGGTCACCTGCGCGCCATGACCCAGCAAGAGAACCAGCCGCGCATGCCCCGTGGTAAGGCTCATCGCGCGCAGCACCTTGGCCGCTGTCTCGGCCTTTGCCTCAGCATCAAGCGCCGGGTTGAGCCGGGGCGCAGGCCCCTCGGCGGGTGCGGCGCCTTTCAGCCCGAGCGCGTCCTTGACCAGCTTCGCGCCATAGAACGGCCCCGCCGCCTCGACAAAGGCGAAGGACGACACCGCCGCCTGCCGGAACCGGCCCCAGGCGCGGGTCGCCCGGGCGCTGATCCGGGTCGATTGCTCGACCTCGGGCGCGGCGTAGCTCGTCGCCGTCATCGCCGGCTGCAACAGCACCGGAAGATGCGCCTCGACCACGTCCGAGCCATGCGCGCAATGCGCCACCGGCAGGCCGAAGAACCCGGCAAAGCCAATGGTTTCCACGCCGGGATCGAGGCTTTCGAGCGCGCGGCGGAACACCTCGGAGCGCACGTCGATACAGAACGCCGCCTGCAGCGCGGGCCGTCCCGCCACCGGCGCGGGGCTGCGCAGATCGACCGCCAGCCGCCGCTGATAGGCGCGCTCGGCGGCCTCCTGAAGGATCGCGTCGATCACCTGATCGGGCGAGGGCGCGACAGGTGCTTCATGCGCCGCCACCGTCCCGGCCCAGGGCCCGGCCACGCCCGGCACCTGCGCAAAAATCGCCTCTTCCCAGATCAGCCGGATCGCCAGCAGATCGGTCAGCGTGTGATCGCTTTCCCCCTCCGCCTCGGCCTGCCACAAGAGCCACCGGGCATGCTGCGCCCAGCCGGCCATATCCATGTAGAGCCGGTGAAAGGCAGTCTCGGCCGCCGTCTCGGTGATCCCCAGCCGTTCACAGGCGCGCAGGATGGCACGGTCGGCGGTGTCGGGGGCCTCGGTCACATGCGCGCAAAAGCCCGTCAGCCCCGCAATTTCGGGTGTCAGATCATGCATCGCCCATTCGCGCCAGGCGGCAAAGGCCCCACGCCCCGGCGCAGGCGTCCAGAGCGCCTGCCCCCGGTCGAAATGCCCCCCGGCCCAGAGCCCGAAACTGCGCCCGATGATCGACGGCCAGTCGGTGCCGTCCACCCGCGCGGCCAAATCGGCCACGGTGGGCAGCGCCTGCGGTGCCTCACTCGGCCCGGTGATCCGCGCCTTGAGATAGGCCAGGTCGACCGGCTTGACCGGCGATTGACAGGCATAAAGCGCGGCGGCGAGATCGTCCTCGCTCATCGCGCCACGCGCCAGCATAGCGGCATAGTCCGCGCGCGCCCGCGTCAGCCGCACGCCCCCCACCCGCGCCAGCCGGGCCGAGGCCGTGGCCAGATCCTCGCTGACCTGTCCCAGGAACGGATTGACCGCGACCGTGGCCTCCAGCGGAAAGGCCGGTGGCAGGGCAAGCGCCGCCGCCTCTGCCGCACTCAAAAGGTCCGCGACGCGATCCGGGGCGATTTCAGTGTGCTTGAGAAACATGGCTCGGGCTCCTGCTCAGGTCCGGTTGGAGGTGTGGGTGACGCGCAGCCCGCCGATCAGGCGATCCAGTAGCGTGTTGAGGTAGAGGCCGTTGGCCAGATGCACGCGCCAGCCTGCGGTGGCCGGATGATGCGCCCAGAGCGGGAAAAGCGCCTGCGCCACCGCGACAAGGCCGAAGGACATCAGCGCCAGCACGATCAGCGCCCATTCCAGCGCACCGGGCACCGGCGGCGCGGGCAGGTTTGCGCCCCAGAGCGCGCCCGCGATGATCTGGAAGGTGAAATAGGCCAGCGTCGCGGCGACCGAGGCCCGCGCCGTGCGCTTGGTCAGTTCCGCAGGGGCGGCATCGGCCAGACCCTGCGCCACCAGATAGGCCACCCCGAAGATCAGGATCGTGCCAAGCGCCAGCGCCTGTGCTGATTTCGGGCCAATGAGCAAGGCAAAGCCCGCCGCCACCGCGCCGTAGAGCAAGAGCGCCAGGGCAAAGGCCCGCGCCACCGCCTTGAGGTCGGGCACCGCGACCGGGCCGGGCCGCCGGATCTCGGCCACCGCGCGCACCGCCCCGCCCGAGGCCAGAAAGCCATGCGCCTTGTAGAGCGAATGCGCCACGATATGCAGCAGCGCCAGCGGCCACAGACCGAGCCCGCATTGCAGCAGCAAAAAGCCCATCTGCGCCACCGTCGACCACGCCAGCGCGGTCTTGATCGCGCTCTGCGTCAGCATCACCACCGCGCCGAAGATCGCCGTCAGCCCGCCCAGCATCACCAGGGCCGCCATCGCGCCGGGGCTGGCCTGCACCGCCTCGGCCAGCCGGATCAGGATCAGCCCGCCGGAATTGACGATCCCGGCATGCAACAGCGCCGAAACCGGCGTCGGGGCTTCCATCACCTCGGTCAGCCAGCCGTGCAGCGGAAAGGCCGCGGTCTTGAGCGCCGCCGCGATGACCAGCAGCGCCACCGCCCCCTGCCCCGCCAGCGGCAGGCCGGATTGTGCCGCCGTACCGATGCCGCCCAGATCGAGCGTGCCGAAGGCCAGCCAAAAGAGCCCCGCGGCCCCGATCAGCGCCAGATCGCCCGCGCCCCAGACCAGTGTGAACTTTGCCGCCGCCCGCCGCGCCTCGGGCCGCTCAGGATAAAACAGCAGCAGGTGCCGCAGCCCCAGACCGACCGCGCCGAAGGCAAGGATCATCAAGGTCAGCCCGCCCGACAGTACCACCATCAGCACCGCCGCCAAGGTGGCCAGCATCAACGCGTGAAACAGCGCCTCGCGCGGCTCTCCGTCAAGATAGCTGCGCGCATAGCGCATCACGATCCAGCCGACGAAACTCACCAGCAGGCCCATCGTCACGCTGACCGCATCAAGCCGCAGCGACAGCCCCGCCGCCTCGGACCCAAGCGCCAGCGCGCCCGGCCCCGCCACCAGCAAATGCACCAGCACCACGCCCATCAGCACCAGCACCGCCAGCGCCGCCCCTTCCGGCAGGCGCGGGCGGCGCACGGGCCGCATCAGCGTATGGACGGCCACGCCCAGCAACAGGACGGGTGGCAGCAGCAGCAGCGAGAGCAGGGACATGGTGGTTCTCCTTCGAATCCGGTTTCGAGAGGAGATACCTTCGGCGTTCAGTTAAATAAATTACATATTATATCCATATTCATTCTATAAAATAGAACAATGGCATATCTGAACCTGCATCACCTCCGCCTCTTTCGCGCGGTCGCCCATGATGGCACGCTGACCGGCGCGGCCCGCGCGCTCAACCTGTCGCAATCGGCATTGTCCACGCAAATCAAGGCGTTGGAGTCCGCTCTTGCGCAGGACCTCTTTGAACGGCGTGGCCGCCGTCTGATCCTAACCGAGGCCGGGCGCATCGCGCTCGACCATGCCGAATCGATTTTCCGCACCGCCGAGGATCTCAGCGCCACCCTGCGCGAGCGCGGCGGCGGACGGCGGGCCTTGCGCGTCGGCGCGCTCGCCACGCTGTCGCGCAATTTCCAGATGCAGTTCCTGCGCCCGCTGATCGGGCGGCGCGATGTCGAGGTGGTGCTGCGCTCCGGCTCTCAGCCCGAATTGCTGCGTGGGCTGGAATCGATGGCGCTCGACGTGGTGCTGACCAATCTCGCCCCCGCCCGCGACGCCGCCAGCCGCTACCTGATCCAGCGGATCGACGAACAGCCGGTCAGCCTGATCGGCACGCCCGAACGCCTTGGCCCGACACCACGCCCCTTGCCCGCCCTGCTGTCAGAGATGCCGCTCATCCTGCCGACGCCGGAAACGGCGCTGCGCGCAGGCTTTGACGCGCTCATCGCGCGGCTCGGGATCAGCCCGCAGATCGCCGGCGAGGCCGACGACATGGCAATGCTGCGCCTGCTCGTGCGTGAGGATGCAGGGCTCGCCGTAATCCCGCCCATCGTCGTGCGCGACGAGTTGCAAACCGGACGGCTGACCGAGGCCGCGCGCCTCGACGGGATCACCGAGACATTTCTTGCGGTCACGCTGGAACGGCGCTTTCCCAATCCGTTGCTGGTCGACCTGCTCGCCTAGCAACGGCGGCATGCGGACAGTCTGGCCAGCCTGCCCGGCCCATCCTCACCCCATACGACTGCCGGAGTTACTTTCCCGCGCCAGCATGTGAAACGTGTTGAAAGCGGGATGCTTCGACGCGCGGTTCTTCTCACGCCATGTGCCAAAATTCTCCTGAAAATACCGCACCGCGTAGTAATCCGCCGAAAGCCGCCCAAAACCGTCACATTCTGATAGATTGAGAGACTCCGGAAACCGCCCAAGATCATGTCCGTCCACGAATATCGGGACAGATTTTTCCTCGCGGCTCCGTCCGCTCCAGCGAATCCTGGTTCCGTTCGACGCCATGTTCCCCGATAGCCAGATATCATCCACCGACCACAGAACGGCGGGAATGGAAAATACCATGTCGGTGAAGAATGACGGCCTCACCAACACCCCGCCAAAACCCTGCGCGATATCGGCGTCCTTCCACTTGTCGGTATGGTAGGGTCGGAACTTGCCGAGCGACAAAGCCTTCTTCATCTTGTAGCGCAGGTCTTTGCGGGGATAGTGATACCGATACAAGATCGAGTTGATCGACACGCATTCATCGCAAATCGCACGATCGGGGGTGCGACCCGATGCAGTTACGAGATTGTGGACCCAATTCTTGTCGTAGACCCTGTCATCGTCGCAATAGATGATCCGAGTATCACTGTCGGCATATCTCTTCAGCGTCGGCAGTACTTTCGTGGCAGGCCCGAAATCCTCGCACTCATATACATCGAAGTCACTGGGTATCTGTGACCTGTCGAGCGTAACCATGTTGATCGTGTCAGGCGCATCGGCGGTGAAGGCTCCGTCGCGGAAGATCACCATGTCATCGCCGGTTTCGGGGTCGATCACTGCCACGGTCTTGATCCGGTCCCCTGCGACAGCAACCTCCGGCATGTCCGTGGCCGGATCGACCACGTAATCGCCGGTCTCGTCGGTCACCAGTTCCTGCGCGCTGCCCGCTTCGTCAAAGGTGACGCGGAAGCAGCCGATCTGGAAGAAGCGGCCCGGCGTGTTGCCGGCCTCGGTGTCGGTATCGGCCACACCATGCTCGAGCAGCATGAGAAAGCCTTCCTTGCTGACCGAGGCGGTCACCAGACCGTTGTTGAACCGCAGCGAATTCTGCACGTCGAGTTGCGACAGGATACCGTCACCCTCATCGGTGCCCTCGTTGGTCGCCGAACCGATTTCGACGCGGATACCGCCACCGTTCTTGAACGACACCATTACCGCCGCGTCGGCACCGCGCGCGGCATCGAGATTGGCATCCGCCGTCAGGTTGCCAAGATTGCTTTCCTCGGTGCGCACGGTTTCGCGGCGCCCGTCAAGGAACACGTCGTGATTGCCAAAGGCGATAGCATCGGCGGCATCGACGATGGTTTGCACGGCACTGGTCAGATCTTCGACGATATCGGCCTTGAGCGAGCCGTTGATCGCCTCGTCCAGCGTGGCGGCACCGGTCACGTCGAGCACGCCCTGCTCATCGGTGGCGAAGGTGCCCGAGACGGTCTCGTCAATCGATTCGGCGATCAGGTTGCCATCTTCGTCAAACTCCACCACGAGGCGACCCAGATAGCTGTACTCTCCGTCGGTCGAGACGATGGCGACGTCATTGCCACCCGCATCCGTGGTCAGGAACGGATAGCCCTCGGCGGCCTCGTCACCATCGCGCAGGCGGTCCTGCGCGTCGGCCTGAAGCGTGTTCGAGCCACCGGCGATTATGATGTCCACCCCGTTCAGCAACCCGGCCAGTTCCTTTTCCAGGGCGATCTGCTGGAGATGCGAGGTCAGGATGATCTTGTTCGCCCCTGCCGCGACCATTGCGTCGATCTGCGGCTGGATCACGGCGGCAAGGGCCGCCATGTTGTTCGCCCCACCGGTGATCTCGTCGGTGCCGCCAGTGGAAGAAATCGTCTCGATGATCTGCGTGGTGGCCCCCACGATGCCGATCAGCTCGCCGTTTTCCTCGATGATGGTGGCCGGTGCAATCGAAGGTGTGTTCACCAGCGCCGCCAGATCGGCGAGGATGTCGCCGGTCGCACCCGCGGTGATCTCGTCGAGCCGCAGCAGGTCCGCGCTCGCCAGACCCGACAGGTTGCCGTCGCCGGAAAAGTCGATATTGCTTGTCAGATAGGGGAAGGTCGCGCCCAGCCACTCGATCAGCGCGCCATCCTCGGTCACCGAGATCTCGCGGCCTTCGACCGATGGCAGAAAAGCCGCGAGAGCGCGCTGCGCGACCACCTGCACGCCGCCGATCTCGGCGGCAGTTTCACCAGCGCCACAAAGGCCATTCGCCTGCTTCTGCAATCGGCGATGCTGGGCCTAGGCGCGCTGCTGGTGCTGCGCAACGAATTGACACCCGGCGCGATGATCGCAGGCTCGATCCTGCTGGGCCGCGCGCTCGCGCCGCTGGAACAGGTGATCGGCCAATGGGGCGCGGTGCAGCGCGCCAAGCGCGGCTGGGACAATATCGCCAGCCTGCTGGGCGAGGTTCCGCCAGAACAGCCGCGCACCGCCCTGCCCCGCCCCAAGGCGCGGCTTTCGGTCGAAAAGCTGGTCATTGTGCCGCCGGGCGACAGCCAGGCCGCGCTCAAGAATGTCAGTTTCACCATCACCCCCGGTCAGGCGCTTGGTGTGATCGGGCCCTCGGGGGCCGGGAAATCCACCCTCGCCCGCGCCCTCACCGGGGTCTGGCGTCCCGCGCAGGGCAAGGTGCGGCTCGACGGGGCCGCTCTCGACCAGTATGGCCCCGGTGTCCTGGGGCAATTGATCGGCTACCTGCCGCAAAAGGTGCAGCTCTTCGACGGCACCATCGCCGAGAACATCGCCCGGCTGGCGGCAAGCCCCGACGCCCGCGCGATTGTCGAGGCCGCCAAGCGTGCCGACGCGCATGAGATGATCCTCAAGCTGCCCGACGGCTACGAGACCCGCGTGACCGCCAGCGGCGGGCGCCTCTCGGGCGGGCAGATTCAGCGCATCGGGCTGGCGCGTGCTATGTATGGCGATCCCGTCGTGCTTATTCTGGACGAGCCCAATGCCAATCTCGACAACGCCGGCAGCGAGGCCGTCAATTCCGCGATCCGCCGTTTCAAATCCGAGGACAAGGCGGTCATCGTGATCGCGCATCGCCCCGCCGTGATCAAGGAATGCGACATGCTGCTGATGCTCGAACATGGAACCACGCGCGCCTTCGGTCCGCGCGACAAGGTGCTCCAGGATGTGGTGCAGAACCAACAGAAACTGGCCGAGGCCCAGACCGCCGGAGGCGTGCGATGAGCGACAAGACGACAAGCACGGTCTCGACGGTGCGGGGCCCGATGCTGGTCGGGATTCTGGGTCTTGTCCTGCTGCTGGGCGGCTTTGGCACCTGGGCGGCGACGACCACAATCTCGGGCGCGATCATCGCGCCGGGACGCATCGAAGTCGATCAGAACCGCCAGGTCGTGCAGCACCCCGATGGCGGCGTCGTCGCCCAGATCGACGTCAAGGAAGGCGACCGCGTGTCCGCCGGGGACGTGCTCTTGCGGCTCGACCCGACCGATTTGCAATCGCAACTCATGATCACCGAGAACCAGCTGGTCGAACTGATGGCCCGCCGCGCCCGGCTCGAGGCAGAGCGTGATCAGCGCAAGGAACTCGATTTCGACCCGCTTCTGGTGCAGATGGTCGCCGACATGTCCGATGCCGCGGCCCTCATGCAGGGTCAGACCACATTGCTGATGGCCCGCGCCGAAACCGCTGAACAGCGCATCGCCCAATTGCACAAGCGTCGCGATCAGACCCGCGACCAGATCAGCGGCATCGACGCGCAAAGCACGGCACTCGCACAGCAGCTAGACCTGATTGCGCAGGAACTCGAAAGCCAGCAATCGCTGCTCGACCGCGGCCTTGCCCAGGCAGCGCGCGTGCTCAGCCTGCAACGCGAAGAGGCCCGCCTCAGCGGTCGCATGGGCGAACTGGCGGCACAGCGCGCACAGGCCGAAGGCCGCATCACCGAGATCGAGATCGAGATCCTGCAACTGGGCACCGACCGCCGCGAAGAGGCGATCACCACCCTGCGCGACCTGCAATTCCGCGAGCTGGAACTGCGCGAACAGCGCCGTGCCCTCAAAGAGCGGATGTCTCGGCTGGAGATCACCGCGCCCCTGCCCGGCATCGTCTACGATCTTCAGGTGTTTGCCCTGCGCTCGGTCATCCGTCCCGCCGATCCGCTGCCCTTCCTGATCCCGCAGGATCGCCCTTTGGTGATCAATGCCCGGGTGGAGGCCATCCATGTCGACAAGCTGCATGTCGGTCAGCAGGTGACGCTGCGCTTTTCGGCCCTCGATCAGCGCACCACGCCGGAATTGCGTGGTCATGTCACCCAGGTCTCCGCCGACGCCTTCGAGGACGAGGCGACGCGCGCCAGCTATTACCGCGCCGAGGTGGTGCTCGAGCCGGGCGAGGCCGACCGCCTGCCAACGGACGTGACCCTGATCCCCGGCATGCCGGTCGAAACCTTCATCCGCACCGCCGACCGCACCCCGATCGCCTATCTGGTCAAACCCTTCACCGATTACCTGACCAAGGCCTTCCGCGAATAGCGCAGGCACTCGGTTGTCAGGGCTCTGGACCGAAACATTGCCCGAAACGGCCCGGCACGTGCGCGGTTCCTTCCGTGACCGCGATGGCCGAGACGACCCGGTTCACGATCCTCAAATCGCGCGCTCCCGATTCAGGCAGCCAATCAAGCGGCCCAAGCGCCGGCAAGATGCACGCAAGCACCGCAATTCGCGCTCGCCTCACTCCATTTGCGGAGGTCGCCATGAAATTGATGTGGCGGAGAGAGAGGGATTCGAACCCTCGAGACGGTTTCCCGCCTACACACTTTCCAGGCGTGCGCCTTCGACCACTCGGCCACCTCTCCGTTGCGCGGTTTCTAGACGCAGGACCGGGGGATTTGCAAGAGGCTGTCTTTCGCGATGCGGTGATGATTGTATCTTTCCCGCAATTTCCTGATACTCAGGCTGAATAATCCGTCCCGCACGCAAAAATGACAGCGACGAGCCCCAAGTGACAGCCCAAAGCCCGACACCGCGCACCGACCACCCGCCCGCCTCCGAATTGCAGCGCATTCGCACCGTGGCGCAGATCATCATCGCCTTCGCGGTGGTGCTGTTCCTGCTGGTGCAGGCGCGGTTCCTGCTGATCTCGCTGGCCACCGCGATCATCCTGTTCAGCCTGACCTCGGACGCGATCAATTCCATCGCGCGGATGCGGGTCGGGCCGGTGCGGGTGCCCAACTGGCTGGCGAGCATCGTGGCCCTGCTGATGATCTCGACTGCCCTGCTCAGCCTGACGGCGATCATATTGTCACAGGCCAACACCGTGCTCTCGACCACGCTGGCCTATACCGACCGCGCGCCGCAGGCGATTTCGGCGATGTTCAAATGGCTCGGGCCCGATGCCGAAGCGGCGGTATTCAACTCGGTGGCGACGCTCGACGTGGCGGGCTATCTGCGCACCATCGCCGGACAGGCGGGCGGCCTGATGCAGGGCACGGTGCTGGTCATTCTCTTCGTGGGCTTTCTCTTTGCCGAACGGGTCTGGTTCGGCACCAAGCTCCAAAGCCTGTTCGGCGATGCCGTGCAGGCCGAGAAAGTGAGCCGCATCATCGGCTCCATCATCCACCGTGTGAACTACTACCTGCTGGTCAAGACACTGGTGAGCGGCGTCACCGGGCTTCTGGTCTACGGCATCGCGCGGTTCTTCGAGCTCGATCTGGCTGCGGCCCTCGGGATTCTGACCTTTGTGCTGAATTACATCCCCTCGATCGGCTCCATCGTGGCGACGGTGCTGGTGGCGCTGGTGGCCTTCGTGCAGCTGGCGGATGGCACACTGACGCTGGCGATCTTCCTTTTGGTGGGGGCGATCCAGTTCTTCTTCGGCAATATCATCGACCCGATGCTGATGGGCCGCGCGCTGCGGGTGTCGTCCTTCGGGATCATCATCAGCCTTGCCTTCTGGGCGGCAGTCTGGGGAATACCGGGGATGTTTCTGGCGGTGCCGATCATGGTGGCCCTGATGATTGTATGCAGTCACGTGCCGGGCCTGCGCGCCGTGGCGGTGCTCTTGTCGCGCGAAGGCTTGCCGGAAACCGACTCCGATCTCGACATCGCGCTGCCCAAGGCCCAGCGGCGGCGGGCGGGTTGAGCGGGGCTGTCGTTGCAAAACGCTGGGATTGAGGGGCTTAAGCGGGCATTGCACTTTGCCAGAAGGTGCCGCGCGGGCAGGCTTCAAAGACGGCTCAACGCCATTCCTCACCCCTCCTAAAAGCGGCCGCACCGCGCCCCTACCCGTCCAGATGCAGATAGACACGGCGGTTCTGGCGACCCTTCTTCTCGATCTTCCCCAGGCGCAGCGCCCCGATCTCGCCGGTGCGCGCCACATGGGTGCCGCCGCAGGGTTGCAGATCGACCTCGCGCTCGCCCTGCCCGATCCGGATGAGCCGGACCCGGCCTGCCCCCTTGGGCGGGCGCACCGACATGGTCTTGACCAGCCCCGGATTGGCGTCGAGATCGGCATCGGTGATCCAGTCTTCGGTCACCGCCAGATCACGGTCCACCAGAAGATTGAGATACTCTTCCAGCGTGTCGCGGTCCTCGGGGGCCTCGGCCATGTCGAAATCCAGCCGCGACCGCGTCTCGCCGATCGCACCGCCGGTGACCGGCAGCGGAATGACCACCGACAGAAGATGCAGCGCGGTGTGCATCCGCATATGCCGATGACGCCGCTCCCAGTCGAGATGCTGGCGCAGGTCCGTCCCGACCGGCGGCAAGACCTGCGGCTCGGCGGGGACCAGCGCGATCTGCGCGCCCTCGCCCTTGACGCTGGTCGCCACGGTCAGACAGCCCTGCCCCCAATCGAGCCGTCCGCTATCGCCCGGCTGACCGCCCCCGTTAGGGTAAAAGAGCGTCCGGTCAAGCACGACGCCACCCTCGGGCGTGTGCGCCACGACACGCGCATCGGTCTCGGCCAGATAGGGATCATCAAGAAACAACCGATCCGTCATCGCCCGTCGCCCTCGCCGCCTGCCGCATCCGCGTCGAAATCGGCCTCGGTCTTCTGCACCGGGGCAGCGCTCGCAGGTGTCGCCCGCGCCGAAGGGGTGGCGGGCGCGCCCGTCTCTCCGGCCATGGCGGCGGGCATGGCATTGCGGAACCACACATCCTGTTGCGGAAAGGGAATCTCGATGCCCGCCTCGCCAAAGCGGCGGGCGATTTCGTGGTTCATGTCGGAATGCACCGTCATCACCCAGTTCACATCACGCAGGATCGCCCGGATCTCGAAATCGAGCGAACTGGCGCCAAAGCCGCGAAACACGATATTGGGCGGCGGGTTCATCAGAACCATCGGATGCTCCTCGGCCACCTCCTTGAGGATCTGCTCGACCTTGCGGGTGTCGGTGCCATAGGCCACGCCAACCGGCACGATCACCCGGCCGACCGTGTTGCCGCGCGTATAGTTGGTCACCGTGCCACTCACGAAATCGGCATTCGGCACGATCACGTCGGTGCGGTCGAAGGTCTCGATCCGGGTCGAGCGCACCGAGATCGACTTCACATAGCCGTGCTGGCCCCCCACCTCGATCCAATCACCCTCGGAAATCGGCCGCTCGATCAGCAAGATGATGCCCGCGACGAAATTCGACACGATGTTCTGCAGGCCGAAACCGATACCGACGGAAAGCGCACCGGCAACGATGGCGAGCGAACTGAGATCAATGCCCGCACTGGTAATCGCGATCAGCGCAGCGAGGAAAATCCCGACATAGCCAATGCCCGACACAATGGCGTTGCGCCCGCCGGTATCGAGCTTGGTCTTGGGCAGGATCGTGTTCCTGAGCGCACCCTGCAACAGCCGCGTTGCCAGATAGCCAAGTGTGAAGACCAGCGCAAAGGTCAGAAAGATCGCCGGAGAAATCTGTGTACCGCCGAGGGAAACACCCTCGGTGAAGCGTGTCCAGAACTCCAACAGCTGCGCCGGGCGCGCGCCCCAGATCAGCGCGAAAACCGGCAGCGACAGCAGCACAAGCACAAAGCCCGCGAGAACCGGAAGCAGAGATTCCCGCGCCTTCTCGCGATTGCCGGTGATCATCACGTAAAGCTCTGTCAGCAGGCGTTGCAGAACCAGAAGCGACGCCAGCAACATGAGCGACAGCGCGGCGGGCAGCATCATCGCCTGCGCGGCCTTCACATATCCGACGGCGGCCAGAACCGGCGCCAGCAGCGCCAGCGCGGTCAACACGCGTGACAGCAAACGCGCAATGCGGTCCCGAAATCCGGCTTCAGCGTCGGCAACGCTTTCGCTCGCGCGGCTGTGCAGGTTCAGCAGGCTGGCCAATCGCCACAGCAACAGCCCGGTCAGCGCCAGCACCGGGAACACCACGACATTGGTCGCCTCTTCGCTCCAGTTTGCGCCCTCGGCCACCGCTTGAATGAAATAGAAGGCCGCGACCACAAGCCCCATGAGCGCCCCGTAAAGGCGGCCCGAATAGCGGCAGCGGTCGTCGAGGTTGAGCACCGGACCACGCGGCTCATGCCTCGGGAAAACCCGCTGCGCCAGCCAGCGTGCCAGAAGAAAGATGAACGCGGCAGGCAACAGGTTGGACAACAGAAGATCGGCATGCGTCCCGGTCAGGCCCGTGGCCTGCACCGCGCGCACCAGCGCATAAATCCCGGCATAGGGCAGGAACCATTCACCAAGCGAAATCAAAAAGGTGCTGATCCAGCGACCGGCGCTCGGCTCTTCCTGGCTCAGTTGCCGCATCAGGCGGGTCGACCAATGCCGCCCCCGCGCCAGCAGGATCAGCCCCAGCAGCAGCCAGGCCAGGACCGCCGGAAGGCTGTCATTCAGCACCGAACGCCCGACCGGACTGTTCCATTCAAGCACGATCTCGGAGCGCACCGACTCGGCCAACCCATAAGTCGCGCGCAGCGCTTCCGGCCAATGCAGCGGATTGACCGGCATCGGCCCCAGCCGCAGCAACTCGGCCGTTTGCCGGTCACGGATCAGCTGGTCGATCCCCTGAATGAGGCCATCGGCCCGGCTGCGGGCAAGATCCGCCGTGCGCACCGGTGCCTCCAGCCGGGTCAGGCGGCGATTCAGCTCCTCGCGCTGCGCGGCCACCTCGTCTGCTTCATTGCCATCCTCGGGCACAGGCCCAAGTGCAGCAAGCTGGTCACGCACGGTCTTTATCGGGGTTGCGTTGACGCTTTGCGCGTCGATGAACTTCTGTCGGAAATCGACGAGCAGACTGCGCAAATCCTCAAGGATCTTGGTATCGACCCGACCGCTTTCCAACGCATTCTCGACCCGGTCGGCCAGCGCTTCCCAGGCCTCGTAATCAGGTCCGCCCAGCGATTGCTGCGCCTGAGCCATCGGCGCAAAGGACACCGCCCCGATGCCGCCACAGGCCAGGGCCAGAACCAGCGAGAGGAGGCGCAGAAACCGTATCACTCCGCAAACACTCCGGGAATAGAGCGCGGCGCCTGATCGAGCCAGGCAGGCGTCGGCAGCCCCTTTTCGCGCAGGAATTCCGGGTTGAACAGTTTCGACTGATAGCGCGTGCCATAGTCGCACAGGATGGTGACGATGGTATGTCCCGGCCCCATATCGCGCGCCATGCGCATCGCACCCGCCACGTTGACGCCGGTCGAGGCGCCCATGCACAGCCCCTCATGCTCCAGCAGATCAAAGACGATGGGCAGCGCCTCTTCGTCGGGGACCTGGCAGGCGAAATCGGGCGTGAACCCGTCGAGATTGGCGGTGATCCGCACCTGACCGATGCCTTCGGCGATGGACGAGCCTTCGCTCTCCAATTCGCCGCTGGTGTAATACGAATAGAGCTTGGCCCCCATCGGATCGGCAATGCCGACCTTCACACCCTTGGGCTGCAATGCCATGCCGACACCGGCCAGCGTGCCCCCCGAGCCCACGGCACAGACGAACCCGTCGACCTTGCCACCGGTCTGCTCCCAGATCTCGGGACCGGTGGTTTCGACATGCGCCTGACGGTTCGCCACATTGTCGAATTGATTGGCCCAGATCGCGCCATGCAGTTCGGTTTTGGCAAGTTCATTCGCCAATCTCTCCGAATAACGGACAAAATTGTTCGGATTTGAATAGGGCGCGGCGGGCACCTGCACCAGGTCCGCCCCCGCCAGACGCAGCATGTCCTTCTTTTCCTGGCTCTGCGTTTCGGGGATGACGATCACCGTCTTGAAGCCAAGCGAGGCCCCCACCAGCGCCAGCCCGATCCCGGTATTGCCCGCCGTGCCCTCGACAATGGTGCCACCCGGCTCCAACTCACCACGCGCAATGGCGTCGCGGATGATAAAGAGCGCGGCGCGATCCTTGACCGATTGGCCGGGGTTCAGAAACTCGCATTTCCCGAAGATCTCGCAGCCGGTTTCCTCACTCGCGCGGCGCAGCCGGAGTAGCGGGGTGTTCCCGACGGCGGCGGCCAGATCCTGTGCAATGCGCATTCCCGTTGCTCCTGTGCTCGGCATGTTCCCTCGGGTTTAGGCCCTCAGTTGACGGAACTCAAGCCGATGCGCGCAGCCGTGCGCGTTCCCGCTCCAGCCAGATCAGGCTCAGCACCAGCGGCCCGTTATTGGCCTCGCCACTGTGCAAGAGGGCCATCGCCCGATGGAAATCAATCACATGGCTGCGGATGTCTTCGTTCTCGGTCTCCAGACCGCCCTGCCCCTGCGCGACATCCGGCAGATCACACAGCCCCAGGAAGAGATGAAACACTTCCGTGGAATAACCCGGCGTGCAGTAATGCGTCGAAATCTTCTCCAGCCCGCGCAGGTCGAGCCGCGCCTCCTCGCGACATTCGCGCAGGGCGGTCTCTTCCGGCGTTTCGCCCGCGTCGATACGGCCCGCCACAGGCTCCAGCATCCATGGACGCGGATCGCCGCGCCCATAGGGACCCATCCTGAACTGCTCGATCAGCAACAGCCGGTCGCGCAGCGGATCATAGGGCAGAACAAGCGCCGCGTCGGTCGCCACGAACACCTCGCGATGCAGGACGGGGCTGGTCGTGCCGTCAAAACGCGGATGGCGCAGGTGATAGCCCCGCGTGCGAAAGAACCCGGCATGGGGCGTCTCGACTTGCAGTGCCTCGACGCTGTCCGCGCCGGTGGCGCTGCGCAACTCGGCAGGCACCGCGTCGCAGGCGGCGACCCGTGCGGCGGCGCGCGACAGGATCATCGCCCGCGTGGCCGCCAGATCGGCCGCCGGACGGTGCGCCATATCCTCCACGATCTCGCGGATCGCCTCGCACAGCGTCATCCGCGACGACCCCGACCAGGAATCAGCCTGCCAGGCCAGCGTGCCGGGCCGTCCGGCGAATGCGCGTGCAGGGATATCCTGCCCCTCGTAAGACAGCCGCACCTGCTGCACCGGGCCGAGTCCCAGCACCTCACCGATATACAGCAACCGCGCGACCGCCTCCGCATCGCTGACGATCCGCCCCCGGACGGCCCCGACCCCACCGCCGAGGCCCGGAAGGGGCAGCGATGCGGGCGCAGCGCTCAGGTCGTGATCGGGCAGCACCGCCTCCGGCGCAAGGCCGGGGCGGTCAGCCCCTAAAGCCGCCTCGAGAAAATCATGCTCAGCCATCGGCCCGTAAAGGAAAAGCGGGACGGTCATGGCCAGCGGCGCGCCACCCATTCCGAGATCACGCCGACCAGCACAGCGCCTGCCAGCAAGGCACCGATCAGCGTCCCGTCGAGCATGGTCAACGCGTATTCCGTCGCCAATTCAAACATCGAGGTGATGCCCTCGACCGCGCCGTCATAGCGATTGTCGAGCGCCCGCTTGAGCATTTCGTTCAGGCTCTGCAAGAAGATCGCCCAGAACACCAGCGCGCCCAATCCGGTCAGCCCCGCGCTGAAGCCTTCGGCATAGCCGCGCCCCAACCGCGTTCCGGTGACCCGCCAGCCGCAGACCACCCCAAGAACCACATTGACGTAATTGAACCAGCCGAAATTCGTGTCCTCGGGCATCAGAGGGCGAAACAATTCGGACCCGACCCAGCCCACGATGCCGAGCCCGATCGCGGCAGCCAGCTTGCCCATGGTGGGCATACGGTCGGTTACGGGCATCTATCCGGGCCTTGCGATGGTGATCTGTGTCACATCGCAACTACCCCCTTTGAAGGCTCCCGCGCAAGAGGTGAGATAGAAATTCCACATCCGGCGGAACCGCTCGTCAAAGCCCATATCGGCGATCTCGCCCCATTTCTCGTTGAAGCTCTGGTGCCAGCGGCGCAACGTCTGGCTATAGCTTTCCCCGAATTCGATAGAGCCTGCGACGGTCAGCCCGGCGCGCTCGATCTGCTGGCGCAGAACCGCCGGGCTGGGCAGCATGCCCCCCGGAAAGATGTATTTCTGAATGAAATCAACATCGTTTCGGTAGCTGTCCCACCGGCTGTCCTCAACCGTGATGATCTGCAAGGTCGCCTGCGCCCCGGGGCTGAGCCGGTCGCGCAGGCTCTCGAAAAACACCGGCCAGTAGCGCTCGCCCACGGCCTCGAACATCTCGATACTGGCAATGCCGTCATAGGTGCCGCGCTCGTCGCGGTAATCCTGCAATTTCAGCGTCACCCTGTCCGACAGCCCGGCCCGGGCGATGCGTTCGCGGGCATATTTCAGTTGTTCCTCGCTGATCGTGAGGCCGGTCACGCGCAGCCCGCGCTCTCCCGCCGCATATTCCGCAAAGCCGCCCCAGCCACAGCCGATCTCCAGCACATGATCGCCGGGCTTCACCGCCATCTGATCGACCATGCTGGCATATTTCGCGATCTGCGCCTGCTCCAGACTGTTGCGGCCCTCGTCAAAAATGGCGCTGGAATAGGTCATCGTGTCATCCAGCCACAGCCGGTAGAAATCATTGCCCAGATCGTAGTGATAGCTGATGTTGCGCCGCGCCTGTGCCTTGGAGTTGCGCTTGAACCAAAAGCGGATGCGCTCATAAAGCTGCGCGATCTTCTGGCCGGGATAGCCGTTGTAGATCCCGTCATCATCATTCAGCAGGTCCATGAAGGATTGCAGGTCCGGCGTGGACCAGTCACCGTCGAGATAGGCCTCGCAAAATCCCAGATAGCCCTCGCGCACCAGCCGCGCAAACACCTCCGGGTCGTGGATCTCCAGCACCGCCACCGGGCCAGGGCGCGGCCCTTCGGCGCGAAAGGTGCGGCCATCGGGCAGCACGATATCAAGCCGCCCGGCGCTGATCTGGCGGGCCACGGCGAAAGAGCGGGCGAAATAGCGTGGCAGGTCGGTCTGGCCGGTGGTGTCGGTCAGGATCATGCGGTCGGTTCCTCGTGTGTCATCGTCAAGGCTAGGGGTTTCAGCCCCGGTGGAGCAAGATTTTTCAACTGTGGCGATGCCCATTCAAAACCCCCGTGCTTGATAGGCGGCCAGCGCACGTTCGCGCCCCTCTTTCAGACCCACCACAGGCGCCGGGTAACGATCCTGCGGCGAGAGGCCCCAGGCGCGCGGGATGGCGTCGAAATAGGATAGCGCCGTCTCGCTCGGGCTGCGCGTGCCTTCCGCGATCCAGCGGCGGATATAGACGCCTTCGGGGTCAAACTTATGCAGCTGCGTTTCGGGGTTGAAGACCCTGAAATAGGGGGCCGCATCCGGCCCGCAGCCCGCCGCCCATTGCCACCCCATGGCGTTCGAGGCCGGGTCCCAATCGGTCAGGCAATCCGCGAACCACTCAAGGCCGATCTTCCAATGTGTCATCAGATGCTTGGTCAGGTACGACGCCACGATCATCCGGGCGCGGTTATGCATGGTGCCGGTCACATACATCTCGCGCATCGCGGCATCGACAAAGGGCACGCCGGTGCGCCCCTGTTTCCAGGCGATCACCTCGGGGCGCGCCGCATCCTCGTTCCACGGAAACGCATCCCATTCCTCGCGCCAGTTGCCAGACGCGATGCGGGGCGTGTGATAGATCAGGTGATAGGCAAACTCGCGCCACACGAACTCCTTCAGCCATGTCTCAGCCCCGCCCCTGCCCTCATGCAGCGCGTGCAGCCCGGCATGCCAGCACTGGCGCGCCGATATCTCGCCATAGGTCAGGTTCTCGGACAGGCCCGAGGTGCCGGGCTTGGCAGGCAGATCGCGGGCCGTGGCATAATCGGCAATCGTTCCGCCAACAAAGGCCCCAAGCCGCCCCTGCGCTGCCGCCTCGCCCACGCATTGATGCGGCAGGCAAACCTCGGCCCCGCGCTGCATGGCGGCCCCAAGCCTCCAATCCTCCAGACGCTCACTTTCAGGCCATGCCTCGGGTGCGGGAATGCGCTGTGGCGTGCTCTCGGGCGCGGGCACATCGCGATCCTTCACCGCGCGCCACATCGGGGTATAGACCTTGTAGAACCCACCCTGCTGCGTCTCGACCGTCCAGGGCTCGAACAGCAGATGCGCGTTGTGGCTCTCGACCTCGACACCACGCTCTTTCAGCGCGGATTTAATCGCACTGTCACGGGCAATCGCTTCCGGGTCGTATAGCCGGGACCAATGCACCGCCTCCGCGCCGGTCTCCTCGATCAGGTCGAGCAACACATCGCACGCGTCGCCGCTGCGCAGGATCAAACGGCTGCCTTTCGCCGTCAGCGAGTCCGCGAGGTCACCAAGGGAAAGCCCAAGCCGCCATTTCGGCGCGGCACCAAGCTGCGCGACGCTGTCATCATGAATGAAAACGACAATGACCAGCCCGCCCCGCGCGCAGGCCGCCGTCAAGGCAGGGTTGTCGCTCAGCCGCAAATCACGGCGGAGCCATACGATACTCGGTGTTATGTCGGTCATCCCCTGCCCCGGTGTTTCAGTGTCTTACGCAAGGCCGCCGGGGCCGGATCAAAGAATATCGTCGAGCGCGGTCAGAAGCTTATCCACCTCCGCGCGCGACGTGTAATGCACGAAGCTGAGCCGCAGCACGCCCTTCTCGGTATCCACGCCCATGGACTGCAGCGGCCGCACCGCGTAGAAATCGCCACCCCCCGCCATGATGCCACGCGCGGCCAGATCCGCCGCCGCCTCGGCCCCCGGCCGATTGAGGGCAACGGCCACGGTCGGGGCCTTGGCCACCGCATCGGTCGGCCCGATCAGGCGCACGGAATTGCGGTCCTTCAGATAATCGAGCAGCGGCTGCAACAGCGCCGTTTCATGCGCGCGCATCAGGTCATGCACCCCCGCATTACGCGCATCCGCCTCGCCCTCGATCCCATGATGCGCCGCAAGCGCGTCGATGTAATCGGCCATACCGGCACTTGCCGCGATCTGCGCGTGATCGGGGCCTGCCGGGGTGAACCGCTTGTAGAGCGCATCGGCGTTGAAATAATGCGCCTGATTGGGCAGCAGGTTGCCCAACTCGCGGCGCATCACCATGATCCCCTGATGCGGCCCGTAGGTCTTGTAGGCCGAAAAGAGATAGATATCAGGGCCCATGCCGCCCACATCGGGCAGACCGTGCGGCGCATAACTCACCCCATCGACGCAGACAAACGCCCCCGCCGCATGCGCGAGCGCGGTGATTTCCACCACCGGGTTGATCGCACCCACCACGTTGGAGCAATGCGGAAAACACACCAGCCGCACACGCTCATCCAGCAGGCTTTCCAGATCGGCGGGATCGAGCAATCCGCTATCCGGGTCGATCCGCCACTCGCGCAGCTCGAACCCCTCATCGGCCAGCCGCCGCCACGGCCCGGAATTGGCCTCGTGATCCTGATTGGTCACGATGATCGCATCGCCCGGTTCCATCCATTGCCGGAACGCCTGCGCCAGAACATAGGTGTTCTGCGTGGTCGAGGGGCCAAAGCTGACCTCGTCGGTGGCCACCCCCATCATCGCCGCAAGCCGTTGCCGCGCCTCGTCCATCTCTTCACCGGCCAGACGGCTGGCCTCGTATGGGCCATAGGGCTGCACTTTGCGCTGCCGGTAATACCGCTCCAGCCTGGCAATCACCGGCGCACAGGTATAAGACCCGCCCGCATTCTCGAAAAACGCCTGGCCCGTCAGCGACGGCTCCGAAAATGCCGGAAACTGCGCGCGCACGAATTCATTGTCCAGTATCACGACCCCAAGTCCCCCCATCATGATGTCGGCATAGCAAATAGCAAAGCCCCCCGGGGTGCAACACCTGGGGGGCCTCTCATTGGGTTAGGTCAGGCTTGGGTCAGCGCTTCTCGGACGCCAGCCCCTTCCAGATCGCGTAGCACATCACCAGAAGCACCAGCGTGAACGGCAGACCCGTCGAGATCACCGCCGATTGCAGCGCCGCAAGGCCACCGCCGATCAGCAGCACAACCGCGACCGCGCCCTCGAAGATGCACCAGAACACACGCTGAGCGACCGGTGCGTCGACCTTGCCGCCCGCCGTGATCGTGTCGATCACGAGCGACCCAGAGTCCGACGAGGTGACGAAGAACACGATCACCAGGATGATCCCGATCACCGAGGTGATCGTCGCCAGAGGCAATTCCGCAAGCATCTTGAACAGCTTGAGTTCAAGCGCCGCATCCTGCGCCCCGGTATAGCCATCGGCCACCACCTGATTGAGCGCGGTGCCCCCAAAGACCGTCATCCAAAGGATGCAGACCGTCGTCGGGATGATCAGCACGCAGATGATGAACTCGCGCACGGTGCGACCGCGGCTGACGCGCGCGATGAACATGCCCACGAAGGGCGACCAGGAGATCCACCAAGCCCAGTAGAACGACGTCCAGCCCTGCATGAAGTTGGTATCTTCGCGCCCGAACGGGTTGCTCAGCGCAACGACATTCTGGAGATAGGCCCAGATGCTGTCGAAGAACAGCGTCAGCAGGAAGATCGGACCGCCGACGAAGAACACGAACAAGAGCAGGATCGCGGCCAGCCCCATGTTGATCTCCGAGAGCACCTTGACGCCACCGTCAAGGCCACGCACGACCGAAACCAGCGCGACAGCCGTGATCGCCGAAATCAGGATCACCAACAGAAGCGGGTTGTTGGCCACGCCCGACTCGTCGCTGTTGCCATAGGTGATGCCCATGAAGGACCGTGTGCCCTCTGCCGCGTCACCCGACCCGAAGAGGAAGGTCAGACCCGAGGCCGTCTGTTCCGCACCAAAGCCGAGCGAGGTCGCCAGACCGAAGAGCGTGGCAAACACCGCCAGCGTGTCGATGATGTGGCCCGACCAGCCCCAGACACGCTCGCCCAGAAGCGGGTAGAACGCCGAGCGCAGCGTCAGCGGCAGGCCTTTATTGTAGGAGAACAGCGCAAGTGCGAGGGCCACGACTGCATAGATCGCCCAAGGGTGCAGACCCCAGTGAAAGATCGTCGCCGCCATGCCAAGCCGCTGTGCCGCCGCCTCATCACCGCCTGCCGCACCCAGAGGTGCCCAGTCGGTGCGCGCGCCGTCTTCCATCGCGGTTCCGCCGAGAGACGACGAGAAGTGGCTCATCGGCTCCGAGACACCGAAGAACAACAGGCCGATGCCCATGCCCGCCGCAAACAGCATCGCGAACCAGCCGACATAGCTATAGTCAGGCGTGGCCTCCGTACCGCCCAGCCGGATCGAGCCATAGGGCGTCACGATCAGCAGCAGGCAGAAGATCACGAAGATATTCGCGGCCCCGAGAAAGAACCAGTCAAAGCCCTTGGTCACCGCCGAAAAGAGCCAGCTGAACACGCTCGACGCCTGCTCCGGCAAGGCCAGCGTGTAGAACACGAAGGCCACGACCGCGAGGCCCGAGATCATGAAGACGGGGTTGTGAATGTCGAGGCCGAACGGCCCGATCCTGGTCGTGATGTTGTCCTGACCGATTTCGTAATCGGTCTCGATGATATCCGAGTGGCCTTCCGGCTCCGGGATACCCTGGTTGGTTGTTTCGTCGGCCATTGAGACCCTCCCTTGTCCCCTTGCCATGTCGCGTAACACACCCCGAACACCCCTTTCACAGGCGGGCGCGGGCGCACGCGGCGCGCTGGCATTTTCAGCATTCAGAACCGGAAGGCACTCTTACCCGGGACGTCTTCAGGTGAAGGCCCCCGATCCCATTCGCCTGTTGAGGGTAACAAGCCCGGTTGCGTAAACGCAACCAATCAGCGGAGGATTGGGTGTGAAAAGCGACACTTTGAGAGGTGTCGATTACTAAGATCGACCCGGATTCTTTCGCTCAGGGCGAGTTTCAACCGGTATTTTTCGCGCGATAGTGGCGCAGGACATGCACCCGGATCGCCGAGGCAAGCCCCGCCTCGATGCCGCGCTCCGCGTCGATCCGCGCGGCCAGAGCGTTCAACGCGATGCCCTCCTCGGCCGCGATCTCGCGAAATGCGCGCCAGAACTCCTCCTCCAGCGAGACGCTGGTGCGATGGCCGCGCAGGGTCAGCGAATGCTTGACCGGGCGGGCGCTCATGGCTGGCCATGCCGGGGGGCGCTGCCCCCATCGCCGCAGGCGGCGATTCCCCCGGAATATTTATCGCAAGATGAACCCCGCATCAGTCTTTGTCCCGGCGGTGCAGGTCAAGGATGCTGCGCGCCTGTTCGGCTTGCGTCTCTTCAAGGGTCTTCTGCACCTTGGTCCGCCCGAAACGCGTGGCGTTCTCGTCGGCGCGGGCCTTGTCGGCAGCCCGCGCCTTTTGCTTGCGCACCCGGTTCAGATTGACCGGCCTGTCGCTCATTTCGGGCCGATCATGTCTTCGGGCCGTACCACGCGGTCAAAGGTCTCCGCATCCACAAAGCCGAGCGCGATCGCCTCTTCCTTCAGCGTGGTGCCGTTCTTGTGCGCGGTCTTGGCGACCTTGGTGGCGTTGTCATAGCCGATGGTGGGCGCGAGCGCCGTCACCAGCATCAGCGACTCCGTCATCAGCTTCTCAATGCGCGGCTCGTTGGCTTCGATGCCCATCAGCATCCGCTCGGTAAAACTGTCGGTCGCATCGCCCAGGAGCTGGATGGATTGCAACAGGTTATAGGCCATCATCGGGTTGTAGACGTTGAGCTCAAAATGACCCTGCGAGCCTGCGAACTTGATCGCCGCGTCATTGCCCATGACATGGGCGGCCACCTGTGTCAGAGCCTCGGCCTGTGTCGGGTTGACCTTGCCGGGCATGATCGAACTGCCCGGCTCGTTCTCGGGCAGGATCAATTCGCCCAGACCCGAGCGCGGCCCGCTCCCCAGAAACCGGATATCATTGGCGATCTTGTAGCAAGAGCCCGCCACCGTGGCGAGCGCCCCCGACAGGAACACCATCGCGTCATGCGCCGCGAGCGCCTCGAACTTGTTAGGGGCTGTCACGAAGGGCAAGCCAGTGATCTCGGCCATGTTGGCCGCGACCGTCTCGTCCCAGCCATGCGCGGTGTTGAGCCCGGTGCCCACGGCGGTGCCGCCCTGCGCCAACTCGTAAATGCCGGGCATGCAGGCCTGCACCCGCGCGATCCCCTGCCGGACCTGATGCGCGTAGCCCGAGAATTCCTGCCCCAGCGTCAGCGGCGTGGCGTCCTGCGTATGGGTGCGGCCGATCTTGATGATGTCCTTGAACTCGGCGGCCTTCGCCTCCAGCCCCGCCGCCAGCTTGTCCAGCCCCGGCAGCAGCACATCGCGCACGCTCATCGCGGTGGCGATATGCATCGCCGTGGGGAAGGTGTCGTTCGAGGACTGCCCCATGTTGCAATGATCGTTGGGATGCACCGGGTCCTTGGATCCGATCTCGCTGCCGAGGATCTCGATGGCGCGGTTGGCGATCACCTCGTTGGAATTCATGTTGGACTGCGTGCCAGACCCCGTCTGCCAGACCACCAGCGGGAAATTGTCGTCGAACTTGCCCTCGATCACCTCGCCCGCCGCCTGAATGATCGCATCGGCCAGCCGCGCATCGAGCTTGCCGGACGCCTTGTTGGCCTGCGCGCAGGCCTTTTTGATCACACCAAGGGCGCGCACGATGGCCACCGGCTGCTTCTCCCAGCCGATCGGGAAATTCATGATCGAGCGCTGTGTCTGCGCGCCCCAATATTTATCGGCGGGCACTTCGAGAGGGCCGAAACTGTCGGATTCGGTGCGGGTGGCGGTCATTGCGGAATCTCCTTGACGGTTTGCCCCGTTCATAGCGAAGCCGGGCAAAAGATCAATACTGTATACAATGGAATACCGATAAGCGGAGCGACGACCCCGCCCTATTTCCGAAAGCTGTCGAGGCTAACCACATCCGCCTCGGTGGGCGTGTCGTCCTCGGCCTCCAGATCGTCGGCATCCTCCTCGTCGCCGTCGTCCTCGACCTCCTGCGTCTCGAAGCGCAGGCCGAATTCCACCGACGGATCGACAAAGGTCTGGATCGCGTCATAGGGCACATAGAGCCGCTCCGGCGCGTCCCCGAAATTCAGCGTGACGCTGAACCCGTCATCCGTCACCTCCAGCCCGTCATACCAATGCTGCATGACCACCGTCATCTCGGACGGGTAGCGGTCGCGCAACCAATCGGCGAGTTCCGCCTTGGGGTGGGTGGTATCGAACGTGATGAAGAAGTGATGCGCGCCGGGCAGCCCGTTCATCTGCACGTCGGTCAGAACCTCCTGAATGAGGCCACGCATGGCGCGATGCATCAGGTTTCCGTAATCGATCGAGCGCGACATTCTTTACCTCGGGAGAGTTACAAGGATCAGCATAGGGGATTCGGGACAAAACAAAAGACCCGCAATGTGCCCCTCAGATCAATAGATGCCACGCCCCCGCGAGCACCGCAAGCAGCCCCAGAACCCGGACCATCGACAGCCGCGCGCCCAGCAACAGCGCCGCCGCCAGCAGCACGAAACCAAGGCTGAGCGGGCTGAATGTCCCCCAATCCGGCACCGGGCCGAACGCCGTCTCGCGCACCCGGCCAAACAGCACATGCAGCGCGAACCAGACCGAAAGGTTCAGGATCACACCCACCACGGCCGCCGAAATCCCGGCCAAGGCCCCCTTGAGGCGGGGCCTTGCCAGGATCCGCTCGATATAGGGCGCACCGGTGAATATCCATAGAAAACAGGGCGTAAACGTGACCCACAGCGTCAGCAGCGCCGCCAGCACGGCCATGCCCACCCCGCCCTGCGCATAGCCCGCCAGCAGGCCCACAAACTCGGTCACCAGAATCAGCGGCCCCGGCGTCGTCTCCGCCAGCCCGAGCGCGTCGATCATCTGCGCCGTGCTCAACCAGCCCTTGGTCACCACCACCGTCTCGGTCATATAGGCCAGCACCGCATAGGCCCCGCCAAAGGTCACCACCGCCAGCTTGCTGAAAAAGAGCGCCAGATCGGTCAGGAACGTGGCCCCCGCCGACCACGCCACCAGCACCGGCGCGGCCCAGAGCGTGCCCCAGATGACAACGGTCATCAGCGTGCCGCGCAGGGGCACGGCGGGCATGGGGATGGCTGTCTCGGCCTCTCCGCGCGCGCTCAGATACCCCCAGAGCGCCGCCGCAGCGATGATGATGGGAAAGGGCACCGACAGCACGAACATCGCCACAAAGGCGAGCCCGGCCAGCACCCAGCTTGCCCGATCAGTCAGCGCCTTGCGCGCGAGATTCAACAGCGCCTGCAGCACAATCGCCACCACGGCCGCCTTGATCCCGACAAACAGCGCCTGCACCAGCGGCACCCCGCCATAGAGCGCATAGCCAAGCCCAAGCGCCAGGATCACCAGCGCGCCCGGCACCACGAACAACAGCCCGGCGATCAGCCCGCCCGGCACGCCCCGCAGCCGCCAGCCCGCATAGGTCGCCAGCTGCATCGCCTCGGGGCCCGGCAACAGCATGCAGAACGACAGCGCGCCAAGGAATTGCCGCTCCTCCAGCCAGCCCCGCCGCTCCACCAGTTCGGCATGCATCATCGAAATCTGCGCCGCCGGTCCGCCAAAGGACAAAAGGCCGATGCGCAGGAAACTGCGGAAAATCTCGGAGAGGGGCGGCGCGCTCATGCCGGTTTGTGACCCGCACGTCCGCCTTGCGCAAGTCAAAGTTCCATGACGCGCAGCACGATATGATAAGGGGGAAAGTGCAGGCTTCTGTTGCCAGGTGCCTGCGAACCCCGCCTTACGCGGCTAGGCGCAAGGGCTTAAGTTTCGGTCTCGTTACTGCTTACGCAGCAACGGCGACCGGAGCACGGTTGTCATTTGCAACTGTACGTTTCGGACCGATAACGGTGGTACCTCACCGGGACAAAGCATAACCCCTTTAGACGTTCGTCGATCCTGTTTCGGCCCCATGATCCCCAAATGAAGGATGATTGGTGGAGCCGCCGGGTACCGCCCCCGGGTCCGATCCGCTTATTACGAGCGCGTTTATGTCCATAGTCCCCGTTGCCGGGAACACCCCTTACATAGGAGCTTTGACCGGGCTTGCAAAGGGGTCAGCGCGGCGAAATCGACAGCCAGATACCGTCGCGCCCGCGCACCGTCAGATGCGCCACCGGCATCGCGGGACGCTCCGGCACCGCGTCAAAGCGATAGGCCCGCACCAGCATCGCCAAGAGGAGCGGCCCCTCGATCATCGCGAACCCCGCCCCGGTGCAGACCCGCTGCCCGGCGGAGAACGGGATATAGGCGGTACGCAGGCAGGCCTTGCCGTTCTCGGTGCCATAGCGCGCGGGATCAAAGCCGTCGGGGTCGTCCCACAACCGTTCATGCCGGTGCAAGTGCCACGGGCTGATCACCACCTGCGCGCCGGGTTTGACATCGCGATTACGAAAGCGTTCCGGGCACGTGCTCTCGCGCACCATCATCGGCACGGGCGGGTAAAGGCGCAGCGTCTCGCGAAACACATCCCGCGCCACGCGCAGCCGCGACATGTCGGAGAACTCGGGCGCGCGGTCGCCGAACACCGCCACGGCCTCCTCGGCAAGCCGGTCCTGCCACTCAGGGTAGAGCGCCAAAAGGTAAAGCGCCCAGGCCAATGCCGAGGCGCTCGTTTCATGCCCCGCGAGGAAGAAGATCGCCACCTGATCGACCATTTCCTGCGTGTCGAACCGCGCGCCGGTCTGCGGGTCGGCGGTGGTCATGATCTTGGTGGCCAGATCGTCAGGCGCGGTCCCGGCCTCGATTTCGCCCATGCGCTGCGCCGTCAACTGCGTGATCAGCGCGCGGATGCTGCGCGCGGTCTCTCGTGTTTTCCGGCTGTGAAAGCGCGGAAACCAGCGCGGCAGTGGCACAAAGGCCGCGAGGTTCAGCACCGGCTGCGTGCGCTGATGCGCCTTGAACTGCTCGAACACGGCGCTCGCAGTCTCGTTCTCGATCGGAATCGAGAACAGCGTGCGAAAGATCACGTCGGCGGCGGCATGGCTCGTCTGCGGCTCGATATCGCGCGGGGTGCCATCGGCCAAGGGCCCAAGCCGCGCCACCGCGCCCTGCCCGGCCCTGACCATCGCCGCAAACGTATCACGCAGCCGCCCGCCCTCAAAGGCCGGGTCGATGATCCGCCGCTGCCGCTTCCATGTCTCGCCATTGGTGACAAACACCGACTGCCCCAGCAGCGGCCGCAACCCTTCGGACACCCGCGCGGATTTCGGGAAATCGTCGGGCCGCGCGCGCAGCACCAGATCGACCAGTTCGGGCTGATTGCAGAGATAGGAGCGAAAGAACGGCGTGCGAAATTCGGCCATCCACGCGCGATAGAGCCGCGCAGGCTGCGCCGAGAGGATATCCGCCCGAAAGAGCCGCATGTAGCGCCACAATGACACGCGATCCGGTCGCGCGGGGGGCTTGGGCGGCGTCATGGCGCAAGGCTCGTGTAGCCCGAGGTGGCCCGCTCGATCCGGCTCTTGGACGGAGGCCGCCCGGCAAAGCGTTGCGCAAGGGTCTGCGGCCCGGCGGTGATCCGGAAATAGTCGTAATCCTTGGGCCGATCAAAGGCACAAAGATATTGAAAATGCAGCCGAAAAAACCGCCAGCGCAGGGCGCGCCACCGCTCGGCACTCAAGCTTTGCGTGAACGCCGCCGAGATCACCAGCGGCCAGCGTTTCCCCGCAGGGGCAACCCCGCTCACGCTGACCGGATCACACAGCGCAAAGGCGCAGCCGTCGCCCGGCGCGGTCACGTCAAGCCAGAAGAGTTCCTCGCGCGTGCTCAGATAGGCCAGATCGGCGCGCAACCGGTGCGCGCGCGGCAGAAACGACACCATCGGCACCACCTGCCCGAGACTGAGAAACGACAGCGCCGGATCGCCCGCAGGCACATGCCCGTCGCGGATCAGATCGGCGAGGATCGACACCCCCAGATGCGCGCCCGAAGAATGCCCGACGACCAGAACCTCGTCGCTACCGCCTTGTAAAGCCTGCGCAATCTCGGCGGAAAACTCGGCCATCCGCGCCTCCAACTCGGGCGGATTGGCCCCCATATGCCGCGCCGAATAGGCGTAGTCATGCATCAGGTAATAGGCAAAAAACCGGCCATCCATCCGCCGGAACCATTCAAGGATAAGCGGCACCACGACCAGCCCGCCCCAGGCCGCCAGCGGATGCAAGAGGGCCAGCCCCTGGCCCAAGATCCACGCCGCCAGCAGCGCCAGACCAAGCTGCGTCAGCAGAAAGCCCACCGGGTAGAGCGCTGCAATCACCGGACCTTTTCGCAAACGCATCAGCCGAAACAGCGCGCCGGTGCCGATATAGGCGGCGGCAGTGCGGGCCAGTTGCGCATAAGTGGCAAGAATGCCCTGATCCATACTGTCCTTGACGATGTCGGACCAGATCAGCACCTCGACCTGTGTGTCGACCTCGGCCCCGTCCATGTGCGCCTTTACGCCCCAGCCGAACCGCACCTTAGCTTCACTCGGCAAGATACTGATTTCATATCCGGAAATACCCGCCTGCGCGGCGCTTTCCTTGCGATAAAGCTCGCGGTAGCGGCGCGGCGGGATCGGATCATAGCCCGGAATATAGAACACACGTCTGCGTCGCACAGTCGCGTTAACGGGGGCGTTACTGCTCATGACCAACCTCTTGTCGGCCAGAGCCTAGCGCGAAAATCGGGCGAGCGTAAGGCGCTATCCAAGCACGGCGAGGGCCGGGAACGTCTCCAGCAGCCAGAAGGAAAACGCCGAGAACCCACCGGTCAGCATCAGCAATCCGATGGTCCACAGAAGCAGGCCCATCACCCGCTCGATCTGTTCCATATGCCGCTTCATCCAGCCCATAAGCCCCTGAAGGCGCGGCAGGAATGCAGCAACCAGAATGAACGGAACCCCCAGCCCGATGGCATAGACTGCCAGCAAAGAGGTGCCGCGCGCGACATTTGCCTCGGAGGCGGCAAGCGACAGGATCGCGCCCAGTTGCGGGCCGATGCAGGGCGTCCAGCCAAAGGCGAAGGCGAGGCCAAGGATATAGGCCCCGAAGGACGATCCCCCCCGGTCGCCCGCATCAAGCCGCGCCTCACGGTCGAGAAACTTGAACCGGTAGACGCCCACGAAATGCGCCCCGAAGGCCATGACAAGTATGCCCGCTACCGTATTGAAATAGCCTTGATATTGCAGGAACACTGTGCCGATCGCTGACGCGGTAAAACCCAGAAACAAAAACACCGTCGACAACCCCAGCACAAAGAACAACGCGGGCACCACTGCACGGGCGCGTTGGCTGCCGCTCTCGGTCAGGTCATTGAGGCTGACGCCGCTGATATAGGCGAGGTAAGGCGGAACGATGGGCAGCACGCAAGGGCTTAAAAACGAAATGATTCCAGCAACTAAGGCCACGAGCATGGCCGGGAGCAAAGCGGCGTCTATGATTTCGATTCCGAACATGGGGTCACACATAACCCGTCCACCCCGCCGCGTCACGCAGCAAAGGGTCACATCCTTGTGGACAGGCTGTAACAAGGCCGCTATCTGATCGGCCATGACCCCGAATGACACCCTCGACGCCTGTGGCCTTCTGTGCCCCCTGCCCGTTCTCAAGCTGCGTAAGCGCTTGAAATCATTGGAAGTTGGCGCGCTGGTCGCGCTCTACGCCGATGATCCGGCGGCGGTGATCGACGTGCCGCATTTCTGTGCCGAATCCGGCCATGAGCTGATCTCGTCCAGCGACGAGGCCGGGGTGCAGACCTATCTCATCCGCAAGACGGGCTGAGGCCCAAGACAAACGCCGCGCAACGAGGGTTGCACGGCGTTTGTCTATTTCAGCGTCCGACTGTCACATTCGGACCGTGACCGGGCGAGGCGTTAACCGCCCAGTGACCACCAGCCGCGCCGCTTGGGCTTGGCCGGGGCCGTGTCCTCGGTGACGGTTTCGGCTTCAGGCTCGGGCTCGGGGGCCCTGGCGGGCTCTTCCGCGACCGGCTCAGGGGTCGGCTCTGGCTCCGGCTGCGGTGCGGGCTCCGGTTGAGTCTGAACCTCTGCCGCTGGCTCGGGCGCGGGTGCCAGTTCCGGCTCGGGGATGGGATCAGCCGCCGCAGTGGCCTCTTCCACGACAGGGCTCGCCTCGGGCTCTTTCTTCTTGCGCGAGACAGAGCGCGAGCGCGGCTTGGGCTTGGGCTCCTCCTGAGCCACCTCTTCGGGCTTGGCCTCTGCTGTCGCCTCGGCGTCTGCCGGGGCCGCGTCACCGTCCGCCTTGGCCGGTGCCTTCTTGCGCGACCGGCTGGGGCGTTTGGGTTTCGGCTTGGGCGCCTCTGCCTCGGCCTCGGCCTGTTCGGCAACTGGCGCGGTCTCGGCGGCGGCAGGTTGTGCCGCGCTATCGCCACTGGCCTCGACCGGCGTCTCCTGCCCCTGATTTCCAGCCTCACCCGAGGGCTCGGTCTGGCCGTTCTCCTGCTGCCCCTCGCCACCATTCTTGGGCTTGCGGCGGCCACGGCTGCGCGAGCGGCGGCGCTTTTTCTTGGGCTTGTCGCCGTCATCGCCATTGGCTTCTGGAGTGGCCTCGGGCGTGGCTTCGACCTCGTCGGCGATCACGTCCTCCTCGGTCTCGTCGATCTCGACCATCAGCGCCGCCCCGGCAGAGACGAACTGAGCCGCATCGGGCTCAGGCACGGTGCGCGTCGCGGTCTTGAACTTCTCCATCGTGAAATCGGGGCTGACCAGCGTCGGATCGCCCTCAATCCGGACAGAAAGGCCATAGCGCGCCTCGATCTGGGCCACGTGGTCGCGTTTCTGGTTCATCAGGTAGTTGGCGATCCCCACCGGGCATTTCAGCAGAACCTCGCGCGAGCGGCGGCGCACGCCCTCTTCCTCGACCTGACGCAGGATCGACAGCGCAAGGTTGTCATCCGAGCGGATAAGGCCGGTGCCGTGGCAGGTCGGGCAAGGCTGCGTGGTCGCCTCGATCATGCCGGGACGCAGACGCTGGCGCGACATTTCCATCAGGCCAAAGCCCGAGATGCGCCCCACCTGGATGCGGGCACGATCAGTCTTGAGCCGCTCCTTCATGCGCTTTTCCACGGACGCGTTGTTGCGCCGTTCGTCCATGTCGATGAAGTCGATCACGATCAACCCGGCAAGGTCGCGCAGGCGCAACTGACGGGCAACCTCGTCGGCGGCCTCGAGATTGGTCTTGGTCGCGGTCTCCTCGATCGAGCCTTCCTTGGTGGCCCGGCCCGAGTTGACGTCGATGGCGACAAGCGCCTCGGTCACACCGATCACGATATAGCCGCCGGATTTGAGCTGCACCGTCGGATTGAACATGCCGCTCAGGTAGCTTTCGACCTGATGCCGCGCGAAGAGCGGCTGCTGATCGACATAGTGTTTCACGTTCTTCGCGTGGGACGGCATGATCATCTTCATGAAGTCCTTGGCGATCCGGTAGCCCATTTCTCCCTCGACCAGAACCTCGTCGATCTCGCGGTTATAAAGATCGCGGATCGAACGTTTGATCAGGTTGCCTTCCTCGTAGATCTTGGCAGGCGCGATGGATTTGAGCGTCAACTCGCGGATCTGCTCCCACAGCCGCTGGAGATATTCGTAATCGCGCTTGATCTCGGCCTTGGTGCGCTTGGCGCCTGCCGTGCGGATGATCAGGCCCGCGCCCTTGGGCACGTCGATCTCGGTGGCGATCTCCTTGAGCTTCTTGCGGTCGGCCGCCAGCGTGATCTTGCGGGAAATGCCGCCACCGCGCGCGGTGTTGGGCATAAGCACGCAGTAACGACCGGCGAGGCTGAGATACGTGGTCAGCGCCGCGCCCTTGTTGCCGCGCTCTTCCTTGACGACCTGCACGAGCATGATCTGGCGGACCTTGATCACCTCCTGGATCTTGTAGCGGCGCGCGCGCGGCTTGCGCACCGGGCGCAGGTCCTCGCTGTCGTCCTCATCGGCAACGGATTCGATGCTGTCATCGTGGCTGGCGTGATCGCGGGTATCGCTGTCATCCTCGTCGCCCTCAGGCGTCGCGGTGTCGGCACCCTGTTCTGCGGCGCTGTCGTCGGCGGGTTCCTCGACCGGGGTCTCGGCCACGCGCTCCATCGGCGACGTGCCTTCCTCCTCGGTCTCGTCCTCGTTGAGGTCGATGGTCTCCATCCCCGAGATGTCACCGCTGGTCACCGCGTCATCCGAGACGGTTTTTTCCGCCTTGGGTTTTGCGCGCGACCGCGACCGGGAGCGAGAGGAGCGCTTGGGCTTTTCCTCTTCTTCCTGCTGGGCCTGCGCAAGCGCCTCTTCCTCGGCCATCAGCGCCTCACGGTCGGCGACCGGGATCTGATAGTAATCGGGATGGATTTCCGAGAAGGCAAGAAAGCCGTGCCGGTTGCCGCCGTAATCGATGAACGCCGCCTGCAGCGACGGTTCGACCCGGGTTACCTTTGCGAGGTAGATGTTGCCAGCAAGCTGGCGTTTGTTCTCGGATTCGAAATCGAATTCCTCGACCTTGTTTCCGTCGACCACCACGACGCGGGTTTCCTCCGCGTGGGTGGCATCAATAAGCATTTTCTTGGCCATGTTTTCCGTATGCATCGCGGCGCGGCACACGCCCCCGGAGGAGCGGCGCGTTGCGGCTGATGTCTGATAGGGGCGATAGCGGGCGTGCGCATGGGCGGGACGCATGTGGTCCCTGCCTGTATGACGCTGTAAAGTCTCGCGCGCTTCATCGCGGTTCTTCTTCTCCGGCCCTTGCGGGCCAATTCAAGGCCTGAGGCACCTTGTCGGGGTTTCAGGCGTGTATGCAGCCCCGGTCCGGGGCCCAATCGGTCTGTTCGGCCCTCGCGGATTTGTCGGTCCGGCAGGAGGCTGAAACAGCGAATCTCTTGTGGTCGGGGCAAAAAATCGCACCCATCACCGCAATTTCACACTAATGCGTTGCGGGCGGCAATTACAATGGAGAAAATGCACAGCCGATGCAGCACCACCCGGCCGAGGACACGGCACCGACGCGCGTGGCACGGCCTCTCCCGACCCGGCATCCCCGTGCGGCACCGGCGACGATTGCGCAGATGCTGCTGGGTTGGTAAAGCATATTTACCAATTTCCGGAGTGCCCCCATGCCCGTCATCACCAATATCGACGATCTCAAGCGGATCTACCGCCGCCGCGTGCCCAAGATGTTCTACGACTACGCGGAGTCGGGCAGCTGGTCAGAACAGACCTTCCGCGAGAACACCTCCGATTTCGACCGCATCTATCTCAAACAGCGCGTTGCCATCGACATGACCGGGCGCAACCTCGCGACAAAGATGATCGGGCAGGACGTGGCGATGCCGGTGGGCCTCGCGCCGGTGGGCCTCACCGGCATGCAGCACGCCGATGGCGAGATCAAGGCGGCCCGCGCAGCCGAGAAATTCGGCGTGCCCTTCACGCTCTCGACCATGTCGATCTGCTCCATCGAAGATGTGGCCGAGAACACCGAAAAGCCGTTCTGGTTTCAGGTCTACACGCTCAAGGACGACGATTTCATGCAGCGGCTGTTCGATCGGGCGCGCGATGCCAAATGTTCGGCGGCGATGATCACGGTCGATCTGCAGATGCTGGGCCAGCGGCACAAGGACCTCAAGAACGGCCTTTCGGCCCCGCCCAAGCTGACGCCCGCCAGCGTCGCCAACATGATGACCAAGGTGCATTGGGGCCTTGGCATGCTGGGCACCAAGCGGCGCAGCTTCGGCAATATCGTGGGCCATGCCAAGGGCGTGACCGATCCCTCCTCGCTCTCGGCCTGGACATCAGAGGCGTTCGATCAGGCGCTTGACTGGGACCGCATCCGCGTGTTCCGCAAGATGTGGGACGGCCCGCTCATCATCAAGGGGATCATGGACCCGCGCGACGCGCTCGAGGCGCTGAACGTGGGGGCCGATGCGATCATCGTGTCGAACCACGGCGGGCGGCAGCTTGACGGCGCGCTCTCGGCCATCCGCGCTCTGCCCGCGATCATGGATGCGGTGGGCGACAAGATCGAGGTGCATCTCGACAGCGGCATCCGCTCGGGTCAGGACGTGCTCAAGGCCCTCGCCATGGGTGCGAAAGGCACCTATATCGGCCGCGCCTTCGTCTACGGGCTGGGGGCGATGGGCGAGGCTGGCGTCAGCAAGACGCTGGAGGTGATCTGCAAGGAACTCGATACCACCATGGGCCTCTGCGGGCGGCGCGACGTGCATGATCTCGACCGCGATATCCTGATGGTGCCCAAGGGGTTCTCGGGCGAGTGGGAGTAACGCCCCTTGGCCAGTGCCGGAATTTGAGTATTTTTGCCAAAAAGAAGCCGCAGGCCATGCCGTTTGGCCCTTTTCAAGCACGGCAGCGTGCTCTATAGGCGCAACTTCACGCGGGGCTACAGCCTTGGAGGAGCCCCGCTCTAACCTATGGAGAATTCAAAATGGCTGGAGAAATTCCTGATCTTCACGCCCAGGAACGCACGGGGACGGGCAAGGGCGCCGCTCGTGCGGTGCGCCGTGCGCATCTGGTTCCGGGTATCGTGTTCGGTGGCGACAAAGAGCCGCTGGCAATCCAACTGCCCTATAACGCGCTGATCAAGCGCCTGAAGGCGGGACGCTTCAAGTCCACGCTCTTCAACCTCAAGGTCGATGGCCACGAGGATGTGCGCGTGATCTGCCGCGACGTGCAGCGCGATATCGTCAAGGACCTGCCGACGCATGTCGATTTCATGCGCCTGCGCCGGACCACCAAGATCAACCTCTTCATTCATGTCGAATTCGAGGGCGAAGAAGAGTGCGCGGCGCTCCGCAAAGGCGGCGTTCTGACCTTGGTGCGCCCCGAGATCGAACTTGTGGTGACGGCGGGCGACATCCCCGAAAAGATCACCGTCGATCTGACCAAGATGGAAAACATCGGCGACACGCTGACGATTTCCATGGTCGATCTGCCCGAGGGCACCAAGCCGACCATCGACCGCGACTTCGTGATCTGCAACATCTCCGCCCCCTCTGCACTGCGCAGCCAGGAGGATGACGAGGATGAAGATCAGGCCGACGAGGTCGAAGCCGAAGAGGTCGCAGCGGAGGAGTGATCCGCCACCTCATCGCGACACGAATCGCGACACGAAACGACGCGGCCCCGGAAACGGCGGCCGCGTTTTTCGTTCACCGCCCGCGCACCCGGCGAAAGCACAGGATGCGCCTGCGCGAGGGCCCCGGATCGTAGGTCAGCCCCGAGGCCGACATGCAATCCACGATCCGCTGGATCACCGTGTCCGGATAACGCCCCGGATGCAGTTCCATCATCACCGAGTGAACATGATCCGGCCAGGGCGTATCGAACAGATATTCCTCGGCCCCTTCGATATCCATGATCACCAGATGCGGGCGCACAGTGTCCAGCAAGGCATCGAGCGCGAGCGCCGGCACCTCGACCAATCGCTCGGGCGCGCTCGTCTCATCGGCGATATGTCCGGCCCAGAATGTGCGCGCCCCGTCAAAGGCGATGGCGGCCTTGTCGCCCGCCCACCCCGTCACAGCGCCATGCAGCAGCGTCACCGCCCCTGCCCCGTTGCGGTCGAGATTGGCGCGGATCACCGGCAGCATCACCGGGTTAGCCTCGACCGTTGTGACATTGGCCGGTCCCGCCAGCCGCGCGCAAAGCGTCGCGATATAGCCGATCCCCGCCCCCAGTTCCAGCACCCGCTGCCCTTCGCGCAGGCGCATGCGGGCCGCGGCGGCCTCCTGCCCCTCGTATTTGCCCGAGGCCAGTTTTGCCGCGATCCGGTCATTGATCAGGCTGTCGGGCACGTCGAGCGTCAGGCCGTCGATCTCATACTCTGCCATGCCGCCCCGCCGCTTGGTTGATTCCGTCAGGCCAAGGCCCTAGACCATCCTAGAGTGACGCGGGAGAAATGGGCAATGCAGCTCTTTGTTGGCCTCGGCAATCCGGGGGCGAAATATGCGGGCAATCGCCACAATATCGGCTTCATGGCCGTCGACCGGATCGCCGGGGATCATGGGTTCGGCCCGTGGCGGGCCAAGTTTCAGGGCCATGTCACCGAGGGCGTGCTCGAGGGCGAGAAGGTGATCCTGCTCAAGCCCGGCACCTTCATGAATCTCAGCGGTCAGTCGGTGGGCGAGGCGATGCGCTTCTACAAGCTGACGCCCGGCGATGTGACGGTATTTCACGACGAGTTGGACCTTGCCCCCGGCAAGCTGCGCGTCAAGACCGGTGGCGGCCATGCCGGCCATAACGGTCTGCGCTCGATCCATGCCCATATCGGCGCCGAGTATGCCCGCGTGCGGCTCGGCATCGGGCATCCGGGACACAAGGACCGGGTGGCGGGCTATGTCTTGCAGGATTTCGCCAAGGCCGATCAGGACTGGCTCGACGACATGATGCGCGGAATTGCCGATGGCGCGCCGTGGCTGGCACAGGGCAAGCCCGACCGGTTTCAGAACGCGGTCGCGCAGCGCATGACCCCGCCCCGCCCCAAGCCCGAGCGCAAGGCTAAGCCGGTGCCGGACCCGGAGCCGCCCCAAGAGGCCCCCGAAGACACCCGCAGCGCGTTGCAGAAACTCGCGGACCGGTTTCGCTAGGCCGCCCGACCCAGCCTGTCACACCGGTTCGATATCGCCCTCCGCCCGCAGCGCATGAAACGCCGCCTCCCACGCCGCGAACTGTCTTGCGGCAATCGCCGCGCGCATGCCCGCCATGATCTCCTGGTAATAATGCAGGTTGTGCCAGGTCAGCAGCATACCCGAGATCATCTCCTGACTGCGGAACACGTGATGCAGATAGGCGCGGCTGTAATTCCGACAGGCCGGACAGCTGCACGCCTCATCGAGCGGCCTGGGATCATCCTGATGCCGGGCATTCTTGATATTGACCTGCCCGCGCCGCGTCCACGCCTGCCCGGTGCGCCCCGAGCGCGATGGCAGCACGCAATCCATCATGTCGATGCCGCGCTTCACCGCGCCTACGATATCGTCGGGCTTGCCCACCCCCATCAGGTAGCGCGGCTTGTCCTCGGGCAGAAACCCCGGCGCGTAATCCAGCACGCCGAACATCGCCTCCTGCCCCTCGCCCACGGCCAGACCGCCGACCGCATAACCATCGAACCCGATCCCGGTCAGCGCGGCGGCACTTTCCTCGCGCAACTCGGGCGCAACCCCGCCCTGCATGATCCCGAAAAGCGCATGGCCGGGCCGATCCCCGAACGCCTCCTTGGAGCGCGCCGCCCACCGCATGCTGAGCTGCATGCTCTCGGCCACAGCCTTGTCACTCGCAGGCAGCGCCGGGCATTCGTCGAAACACATCACGATATCCGACCCCAGCAGCCGCTGGATCTCCATCGACCGCTCCGGTGTCAACTCATGCTTTGATCCATCGATATGACTGCGAAACGTCACCCCCGCCTCGGTCAGCTTTCGCAGCCCGGCAAGGCTCATCACCTGAAAGCCGCCCGAATCCGTCAGGATCGGCTTCTGCCAGTTCATGAACCGGTGCAGACCGCCCAGGTTCGCCACCCGCTCCGCCCCGGGCCGCAGCATCAGGTGATAGGTGTTGCCCAGAAGGATATCCGCGCCGGTGGCGGCCACGCTCTCGGGCATCATCGCCTTCACCGTCGCCGCCGTGCCCACCGGCATGAAGGCCGGCGTCCGGATCTCGCCGCGCGGTGTGGAAATCACACCCGTGCGCGCCAATCCGTCAGTTCCCTTGAGTTTATAGTTGAATAATGCTGTCATCTTGGCCCCATAGCGCGAGACAGGTCATATCCGACGAATCCGCGCCCATGACAAGGAGCCATAGCCCATGAGCGATACGCCAGACACGCCCCAGCCCCTCCAATTCGGCTGGGAGGAATGGATTTCGCTCCCCGATCTGGGCGTGCCCGCATTGAAGGCCAAGGTCGATACCGGCGCGCGCACTTCCGCACTGCATGCCTTCGACATCGAAACCTTCGGGCCGTCCGCGAAACCCAAGGTGCGTTTCACCGTGCACCCGATTCCGGGCCGCGACGATCTGATCATCCCCTGCTCCGCGACGATCCTCGACCGGCGCGAGGTGGCCTCCTCGAATGGCGAGCGCGAATTGCGCTACGTGATTCAGAGCACCTTGTCGGTGAACGGCGACAGCTGGCCGATCGAGATCACCCTCACCAACCGCTCGACCATGGCCTCGCGCATGCTGCTCGGGCGGCAGGCGCTCAAGGATCACATTTCCATCGTCGCCACCGACCGCTTCCTGCAGCCCGAACTCAGCTATGACGTCTATCACACCTCAAAAATGCGCGCCGCACAGCCCAAACGCGCACTCCGCATTGCCGTACTCAGCCGCGAGAACAACTATTCCACCCGCCGCCTTGTCGAGGAAGGCGAATCCCGCGGCCACACCGTCGAAGTAATCGACACCACCCGCTGCTACATGGCGATCAACGCGCTTGCCCCCGAGGTGCATTACGACGGCAAACGCCTGCCGCGCTATGACGCGGTGGTGCCGCGCATCGGGGCATCGGTCACCGCCTACGGGGCCGCCGTCATTCGCCAGTTCGAAACCATCGGCACCTACAGCGTCAACACCTCGGCGGGCATCATCGCCAGCCGCGACAAGCTCTATGCCCATCAGCTGATGGCGCGCGCGCAAGTGGGCATGCCCAACACCGCCTTCGCCGCCTCCCCCAAGGACACCGCCAACCTCATGGGCCTCGTCGGCACGGCGCCTTTGATCGTCAAACTGCTCGAATCGACCCAAGGCAAGGGCGTGGTACTGGCCGAAACCAAGAAGGCCGCCGAATCGGTGATCGACGCCTTTCGCGGTCTCAAGGCCAATTTCCTCGTACAGGATTTCGTCAAGGAAGCGGCGGGAGAGGATATCCGTTGCCTCGTGATCGGCGGCAAAGTCGTGGCCTCGATGAAACGCACCGGCGCCGAGGGCGATTTCCGCTCCAACCTGCATCGCGGCGGCTCAGCCAAATCGGTGCGCATCACCAAGGCAGAACGCGACACGGCCATTCGCGCGGCGCGGGTGTTCGATCTCAACATGGCGGGCGTCGATCTCCTGCGTTCCGAAACCGGACCCAAGGTGCTGGAAGTGAATTCCTCGCCCGGCTTCGAGGGCATCGAGGGCTCCACCGGCAAGAACATCACCGGCGCGCTCTATGACATGATTGAAGCGCGAGTGCGCCCCGCCCCGGTCCGCCGCCGCAAGTCGGCTGGAAAATCTGACGGCTAGGCCCGGGTCGCATGCAACCGCCCCTCTGGACGTGAGGGTTTATAAAACTTATATGTTTGCTCAGGATAACCGCAGGACACGATCATGATGAATTCATCCGAGCCGCTTGAAGGGGCCCCGCTCATCGCCCCCTCCAGCACCGACCACCCGCTCTACGATCAGGTGGTCGAGGCCTGCCGTGGCGTCTACGACCCCGAGATCCCGGTCAACATTTACGACCTCGGCTTGATCTACACGATTGATATTGATGGTGAAAACGCGATCAACGTCACCATGACCCTGACCGCGCCGGGCTGCCCGGTCGCAGGCGAAATGCCCGGTTGGGTCGCCGAGGCGATCGAGCCGCTGGCGGGCGTCAAGCAAGTCGATGTGCACCTCGTCTGGGAGCCGCCCTGGGGCATGGACATGATGAGTGACGAAGCCCGGCTTGAACTGGGTTTCATGTAACGAAACCAAGCGACTGAAAGGCGAACCTCATGTTTGGCATCCCCGGAAAGCAGGCGGTCTCGATGACCCCTACCGCCGCCACGCAGATCGCGAAACTGATGGGCCGGGACGGCCATCAGGGCTTGCGCATCGGCGTCAAGAAGGGCGGCTGCGCGGGCATGGAATACACGATGGAGTATGTGACCGAAGTCGACCCCCATGACGAAGTGGTCGAACAGGACGGCGCGCGGGTGATGATCGCGCCAATGGCGCAGATGTTCCTCTTCGGCACCGAGATCGACTACCAGACCTCGCTGCTGGAATCCGGTTTCGTGTTCAACAACCCGAACGTGACCGAGGCCTGCGGCTGCGGCGAGTCGATCAAGTTCGAAGGCATGTGAGCTTCGGCTCGCAGCCCATTGTTTCAAAATACATAATCAGGGTCATGAGTGCATGAAACGCAAGCTCGCCGCAGGCAATTGGAAGATGAACGGCACCAATGCCAGCCTCGGCGAATTGCAATCCCTCACCACGGCGCATCCTGACCCGCGCGTCGATATCCTGATCTGCCCGCCTGCCACGCTGATCGTACAGGCCGCCGCCCTCACCGCCGACAGCCCGCTGATGATCGGCGGACAGGATTGCCACAGCGCCCCCTCCGGCGCGCATACCGGCGATATCTCGGCCCCGATGCTGGCCGATGCAGGGGCCACGGCGGTCCTTCTCGGGCATTCCGAGCGACGCGAAAATCACAATGAAACCAGCGATCTGGTGGCCGAAAAGGCGCTTGCCGCCTGGTCCGCGGGCCTCACCGCCGTGATCTGCCTCGGCGAGACCCTTGCGCAACGCGAGGCCGCGCAAACCCTCGACGTGATCGCCACCCAACTCGACACATCACTGCCCGACGGCGCAACCGGTACCAACACCGTCATCGCCTACGAGCCCGTCTGGGCCATCGGCACCGGCCTCACCCCCAGCACCGCCCAGATCGCCGAAGTGCACGATTTCCTGCGCGCCCGCCTCGCCGACCGTCTGGGCGCGGCTCAGGCCAACGCCATCCGCCTGCTCTATGGCGGCTCCGTCAAGCCCGCCAATGCCGACGAGATCTTCGCCACGTCAAATGTCGACGGCGCACTCGTCGGTGGCGCGAGCCTCAAATCCGCCGACTTCTCACCGATTATCTCGGCACTTGAGGAACACCCCACAACCGATTGATATCAAATCGGAAGCATCGTCGTGGATTTGATCTCTTCCATCGACAACAGCGCCGTGACGTTATGCACCTTCACCTCTGAAATTAGCGCCTGATAAAATACGTCATAGGCCCGCGCATTGGCCACCCGCACCTTGAGGATGTAATCGATATCCCCCGCCAGCCGATGCGCTTCCATCACCTCGGGCCGGGCATTCAGCGCCTTCAAAAACTGCCCCTGCCAGCCTGCATCATGCTCTGACGTGCGGATCAGGACAAAGAAACACGCCTCAAACCCAAGCGCTTCGGCATCCAGCAGATAGGTCTGCTGCCGGATCACCCCGCCCTCGCGCATCTTGCGAATCCGGTTCCACACGGGCGTCTTGGAACTGCCCACGGCCTTGGCGATATCGTCCAGCGATTGCCCCCCATCCTCCTGCAGCTGCACGAGGATTTTCCGATCCAGATCGTCGAGACGGACAGTCATTCCAAGTTTCCCTTTCCGATGGAATTTTCCACCCAACAGCCGCAACAGTCAGAACGTTCGTCCTTATTCACGCGGCCATATGGCGTTGAACCGGGAATATTTCCTATATTACGGGGGAAGTCAAACCGCTTGCAAAAGGCCGCGCCATGTCCCGCACTCCGCTCCAACCCGGCACTGTCGCCTTTGTCGGCGCAGGCCCCGGCGACCCCGACCTGCTCACCGTCAAGGCCCTGCGCGCCCTGCAACAGGCCGATGTGGTGATCCATGACCGGCTGGTTGCCCGCGACATCCTCGACCTGGCCAACCCTGCCGCGCAACTCCTCAACGCAGGCAAGGAAGGCTTCGGCCCCTCCATGTCGCAGGATGACATCAACGGCCTAATCGTCGCACAGGCCCTCACCGGTGCGCGCGTCGTCCGCCTCAAAGGTGGCGATCCCACCGTCTTTGGCCGCCTCGACGAGGAACTCGACGCGGTGAGCGCCGCTGGCATCGACTGGCATGTCGTGCCCGGCATCACCGCCGCCTCCGCCTCGGTCGCCGCCATCGGCCAAAGCCAGACCAAACGCGGCCGCAACGCCGCCGTGCGCTTTCTCACCGGCCACGACATGAAGGGCTTTGCCGATCACGACTGGCGCACGCTGGCTCGCCCCGGCGAGGTCGCCGCGATCTACATGGGCAAGAAGTCCGCGCGCTTCATCCAGGGCCGCCTGATCATGCACGGGGCCGACCGCGCCACCCCCGTCACCGTGATCGAGAACGCCTCGCGCCTCGATCAGCGCGTGCTCTCCACCACGCTGGAGCGGCTGCCCGCCGATCTGGCCGAAGCAGATCTCACCGGTCCCGCGCTCACCTTCCTCGGCCTCGCGCCCCGCGCCGCCGAGGCGGCGCTTGTCCAATCGAAACAGGAGCTTGCCTGACATGCCCCGAGACTTCACCCCCAAGGTTGTGACTGCCAATGCCCTCATTGAGGGCGATGTCGTCTACCTCACCGTCGATGACCAATGGACCCGGCACCTTTCGGAGGCCGAGGTGCTGACCGATGAGGCCGATGCCGACTACCGCCTTTTGCAGGCACAGGCCCGCGCCGATGAAATCGTCGGCGCCTATCTCGCCGATATGCGCCCCGGCCCCGACGGTCCCGAGCCCACCCATTTCCGCGAGGATTTCCGGCGCACCGGCCCTTCGAACCTTTTTCACGGTAAACAGGCCGACGGCCTCGGCCACGCCTGACCCACGCGACACGCGCAGGAGAAAACCATGTATCAATACAACGACTTCGACGCCGCTTTTATCGCAGAACGCAACCGACAGTTCCGCGCCCAGGTCGAGCGTCGGATCGACGGAAGCCTGACCGAGGACGAGTTCAAGCCGCTGCGCCTGATGAACGGGCTCTACCTGCAACTGCACGCCTACATGCTGCGCGTGGCGATCCCCTATGGCTCGCTCGACCCGGCGAAACTGCGTCAGCTGGCCTATCTGGCCGAGCGGTGGGACAAAGGCTACGGCCATTTCACCACCCGCACCAATATCCAGTATAACTGGCCGCAACTGCGCGATATTCCCGACATGCTCGACGCGCTGGCCGAGGTCGACATGCACGCCATCCAGACCTCGGGCAACACCATCCGCAACGTGACCTCAGACCACTTTGCAGGGGCGGCGGCGGATGAGCTGGAAGACCCCCGCCCGGTGGCCGAGCTGATCCGGCAATGGTCTACCGACCACCCGGAATTCCAGTTCCTGCCCAGAAAGTTCAAGATCGCCGTGATCGCCAGCGACTCTGACCGCGCGGTGATGAAAAGCCACGATATCGGCGTCAAGATCGTCGAACGGGACGGCACGCGCGGCTATGAGATCTGGGTCGGCGGCGGCATGGGCCGCACGCCCATGGTCGCCAAGCTGCTCAAGGATTTCGTGCCCCGCGCCGATCTCCTGCCCTATCTCGAATCGATCCTCGCCACCTACAACCGTCTCGGCCGCCGCGACAACAAGTACAAGGCGCGGATCAAGATCACCGTGCACGAAAACGGGCTGGATGAGATCCGCGATCTGGTCGAGGCCGAGTTCCCGCGCCGTCGCGCGGCCTTTTCGGGCGTCGATCAGGCGTGGCTCGACCGGATCAACGCCGCCTTCGTCACCCCCACCCTGCCCGAGCGTGACGCACATGCCTATTACGCCGCGCGTGATGCTGACCCGGTGTTCCGGGCATGGGCAGACACGAACATTGTCCCGCACAAGCACGCCGATCACGGCATCGTCACCATCAGCCTCAAGGCGCATGGGGCGACACCGGGCGACGCGTCTGCCGCGCAGATGCGCCTCGTGGCCGATCTGGCGGAACGCTACGGTCACAATGACATCCGCGCCAGTCACGCGCAGAACCTCGTGCTGCCGCACGTGGCGCTCGCCGATATTCCCGCCGTCCATGCCGCGCTGCGCGAGGCGGGGCTGGCCACCGGCAATATCGGGCTCGCCTCGGATATCATCGCCTGCCCCGGCATGGATTACTGCGCGCTCGCGACCGCCCGTTCGATCCCCGTGGCCCAAGGCATCGCCACCCGGCTGGACGAGCTCAAGATCGAGCATGACGTGGGCCATCTCCAGATCAAGATCTCGGGCTGCATCAATGCCTGCGGGCATCACCATGTGGGCCATATCGGCATTCTCGGCCTCGACCGCGCGGGGGTGGAAAACTACCAGATCACCCTCGGCGGCGATGCGTCGGAAAGCACGGCCATCGGCACCCGCACCGGGCCCGGTTTCGCCTATGACGAGATCGTGCCCGCCATCGAGCGTCTGATCTTCGCCTATCTCGACCTGCGCGAGGGGCCCGAGGAGACATTCCTTGAGGCGTACAACCGTCTCGGCCTCGCCCCGTTCAAATCCGCGCTCTACGATCACGAGGCCCGGGCCCATGCCGCAGAGTGATCTGTACGCCCGGGTGCGCGCGCTCAACGACCGCTATCGCCATCACTCGGCGATCTCGGTGCTGGAGCACGCGCTGCGCGACCCCCAGGCGGGCAAGCTGGCGCTGGTCTCCAGCTTCGGGGCCGAATCGGTTGTGCTCTTGCACATGGTCTCCGTCACGCAGGCCGCGACGCCGGTGATCTTCATCGACACCGAGATGCTCTTTGCCGAGACGCTGGTCTATCAGCAGGAACTGGCAGAGCGGCTCAACCTGCGCGATCTGCGCATCATTCGGCCCGACGCGCAGGAGCTTGCACGCACCGACGCAAAACAGACGTTACACCGACGCGATACCGACGCGTGCTGCGCCCTGCGCAAGACCCGGCCCCTGCAACGCGCTCTCAGCGGTTTTGACGGCTGGATCACCGGGCGCAAACGCTATCAAACAGGCACCCGCGCCACCCTTGACTTCTTCGAGATCGAGGACGGCACGGGTCGGATCAAGGTCAACCCGCTGGCCCATTGGGCCCGCGACGACATCCGGACCTACATGGAGGAAAACCGCCTGCCCCGGCATCCGCTGGTCAGCCGCGGTTATCCTTCGATCGGCTGCATGCCCTGCACAACGCCCGTGAAACCGGGCGAAGACCCAAGATCGGGCCGCTGGCGCGATCAGGACAAAACCGAATGTGGCATCCATTTTGTGAACGGCAAACTGGTGCGAAAAGGAGTTTCCGCATGACTGTCATCGTCACCGACACGGGCTTTGGCCCCGAGACCTGGACCACCCCCATCGTGCCTCTGGAAGAGGCCCGCAAGGGCGTGGGCATCACCCTGCCCTCCAGCGCCGACCCGCTAGAACTGGCCGGTCGCCTGCCAGACGTGCAGATGATCAAGGTCCATTTCCCCAACTTCGCCGATGGGCGCGGCTTTAGCATCGCCCGGAAGTTGCGCCTGATGGGCTACACCGGTCGGCTGCGCGCCTATGGCCACGTGATCGCCGATCAATACGCGATGGCGCGGCGCGCGGGCTTTGACGAGGTCGAGATTTCCGATGATCTGGCCGCCCGGCAGCCCGAGGATCAGTGGCTCTCCCGCGCCAACTGGCAGGCGCATGACTACCAATCACGGCTGCGCCACGTCGCTGCGGAATAACCCTTTCACCTGACCTGAATCAAAGATTAGAAGAGGATGTCGGTTTAAATGACCGGCAGTTGACACCATGAACGAGATGACCGCCGTGACCCAAGCGACCGCGAAAGCGCCCAAAACCCTCGCGATTCCCGATGCTCAGACCGTGACAGAGGTGAAACACTGGACCGACCGGCTGTTCTCGTTCCGCGTGACCCGGCCCGCCTCGCTGCGGTTTCGGTCGGGCGAATTCGTGATGATCGGCCTCATGCAGACGGACGAGAAAACCGGCCGCGAAAAGCCGCTCCTGCGCGCCTATTCCATCGCCTCGCCGTCCTGGGATGACGAATTGGAATTCTACTCGATCAAGGTCCAGGACGGCCCGCTGACCTCGCGGTTGCAGCATATCGAGGTGGGCGACGAGATCATCCTGCGCCCCAAGCCCGTTGGCACGCTGGTGCATGACGCGCTCCTGCCCGGCAAGCGGCTGTGGCTCTTTGCCACCGGCACCGGCTTTGCCCCCTTCGCGTCGCTGCTGCGCGACCCGCAGACCTATGAGGATTACGACGAGGTGATCGTGACCCATACCTGCCGTGAGGTGGGCGAATTGCAATACGGGGCCGAGTTGATCGACAGCATCCGCAAGGACGAGATGCTGGCGGAGTTGATCGGCGAAGACTTTGCTGACAAGCTGCGCTATTACCCGACGACCACCCGCGAGGAGAGCCCCAAGATGGGCCGTATCACCGACCTGATGCGCTCGGGCGAGGTGTTTTCGGACCTTGGCGTTGCCCCCCTCGCACCCGAAACCGACCGCGCCATGGTCTGCGGCAACCTTGCCTTCAATCTCGAGATCAAGGAGATGCTGGAGGATTACGGGCTGCGCGAAGGGGCCAATTCCGACCCCAAGGAATACGTGGTCGAAAAGGCGTTTCTCGACTGACGCCTACCACACATGCCCGTCACCCTCGGGCTCGACCCGAGGGTCTCCCGTAACCAGAGACATGCCGAAACAGCCACAAAAAAAGCCCGCGCAAGGTGTTCCTTGCGCGGGCTTTTCAATGATATTTGGACTGGCTCAGTAGCCAAGCGCCTGACGTGCCGCCTGAAGCGCGGATTGCAGAAGCTCCGGATTGTCCTGCGCCGCCCGGATGCCCTCGATCAGCAGGTTTTCCTGCATCGAGCCCAGATCGGACCCCTCGATCAGGCTGCGCACGCGCTCCATGTCGAAGCCGTCCACGGTCAGCGCCTCGGGGGCCTGCTCGGCACCGCCAGCAGCCGCATCGCCCGTCGTGGTCTCACCTGCGCCGGTAGCGGCCTCTTCGGTGGCCTCGGTTGCACCATCCGCAGCCCCCTCGACGGCAGATTCGGCTTCGTTCGCCGTCTCGGACGCCGCGTCCACCGCCTCTTGCGAAGCGGCTTCGGTTTCAGCAGCAGCGTCAGATGCGGCCTCTGTGGTGGCATCGACGGCCTCTTCGGCGCTGTCGGTCGCCGCCTCGGTCGCGTCGCCCGCGGCATCGGTTGCCTCATCAGCGGTCCCGGTGGTCGCGTCCACTGCCTCTTGTGCGGCCTCCTGAGCCGCTTCGCTCGCCTCGTTGGCCGTCTCTTCGGCAGCCTCGACAGCGCCCTCGACAGCATCGGATGCCTCGCTTGTCGCCTCGCTCGCGGCCTCTTCAACTGCCTCTGCCGCCTCTGTGGCGGTGTCCTGAGCCGCGTCGACCGCGTCACCCGCCGCATCCGCTGCCGCGTCGGCGGTCTCGCCCGCAGCCTCAGCCGCATCTTCCAGCGCTTCAGGCGCCTCGACGTCCTGCTGCGTGGCTCCGCTCACGTCGTTCACGACCTCATCGACAGACTTGCCGGTAAACAGCATGTAGCCGCCGCCCAGCACGATGACCGCAAGAACGATCCAAATCAGGTTTTTCATACCCATCTCCCAGAATAACAGACAGGCCCTCGCGTTAATCGCCACGGCCTTTTGTGACACTCCTTCCCAGATGCCGCGTGCAAAGAAAAGCCGCAAGGGGGAAATGGTGCTCGTTCGGCTCATATCAGCCGATTTTGCGGCTTGAAAGCCGCCGCACCGGCGTTTACCTTGCACCGTCAAATTCACCCGACAACGTTCAACAATCGAAGGATTGAAGCCATAGCCCGCAGACCCCATAACGCGCCGCCCACTCGTGACACCGGTCCCCGGATCAACGACCGCATCCGCGCCGACGAAATCCGCCTGATCGGAGCAGAAGGCGAGAACGTAGGCGTCGTCACCCCACGCAGGGCGCTAGAGATGGCAGAGGAGGTCGGGCTCGATCTGGTCGAAATCTCGCCAAGCGCCAATCCGCCGGTCTGCAAGATCATGGATTACGGCAAGTACAAGTACGAACAGCAAAAGCGCGAATCCGAAGCGCGCAAAAAGCAGAAGATCATCGAGGTGAAAGAGGTCAAATTTCGCCCCGGCACCGATACGCACGACTACGACGTCAAGATGCGTAACGTGCTGAAATTCCTCGAAGGCGGCGACAAGGTGAAGATCACCCTGCGCTTCCGTGGCCGCGAGATGGCGCACCAGGATCTGGGCCGCAATCTGCTCGAACGGATCGCCGAGGACGTCAAGGAGGTTGGCCGGGTCGAAAACATGCCCAAGATGGAAGGCCGCCAGATGATCATGATCATCGGACCGGGCGCGAAATAATCCGCCCCGGCACCGCAGCCCAACGCGACCCCCGGCCATCGGTCCGGGGGTTTCATTTTGCCCGCTTGCACCGCCCGGCTGATCGCGTAGGATCAGCGACCGTGAACTGATCGGAGCCGTCCATGTCGCAATTCGAATACAAGGTCCTGCCGGCCCCGACCCGTGGCCGCAAGGCTGCCGGGGTCAAGACCCCCGAAGCCCGCTTTGCCCTAGGGCTCGAAGACACGCTGAACGAGATGGCCCGCGATGGCTGGACCTATCTGCGCAGCGATATCCTGCCAAGCGAGGAACGTCAGGGCCTGACCTCGACGCACACCGTTTACCGCTCGGTGCTGGTCTTTCAGCGCGAGGTCAGCGTGCGCCGCGCCCCTGAACCGCCGGTGTCACAAGAGGCCGTGACCGCAGAGCCGCTCGCACAGAGCCTGTCCCCATTACCAGATCGCGATTGATCAAGGCAGGGCGCCGGCAGGTCCCGGGCACACATGGCATCCGTGACCGGCCCACACCGGTCGCCCGCGAAAAAGCGCCGCGCTCTCGGAAAATTTTGCGCTGCCCCCTTCAATTCGACGCGTTTTGGCATACACTCTGCGTCCTGACTCTCAAAGGTGTGCTCGATGTCCAAATCAGATCCTTTCGGTTTCGATATGTCGGTCTCTTCGGCCAAGAAGAAGAACCCGCGTGGTCGGCGTGGCATGTCGGGTGCATCCGAAACCTCGACCCGCGTCTGCGACCATGACGGCTGCAACGAACCCGGCAAGTATCGCGCACCCAAGGCGCCGGACGTGCTTGACGACTATTTCTGGTTCTGCCAGCAGCACGTGCGCGAATATAACCTCAAGTGGAACTTCTTCGACGGCACCACCGAGGCGGAACTGAATGCGCAGATGTCCAAGGACAAAGTTTGGGAGCGCGAAACCAAGCGCTTCAACGACCCCGAGGCGCGGGCTTGGGCACGGCTGGGCATCGAGGACCCGCATCAGGTGCTGGGCGGCAACGCCACGCAAAACCCCGGCAAGAGGAAGGGCGGCGGGCGCAAGCTGCCTCCCACAGAGCGGCGCGCCATCGAGATACTCGAGGCCGAGGACACCTGGACCAAGGCCGAACTGCGCAAGGCCTACAAGTCTCTGATCAAGGTGCTGCACCCCGACATCAACGGCGGCGACCGCAGCCAGGAAGAGCAGTTGCAACAGGTCGTCTGGGCCTGGGACCAGATCAAGGAAAGCCGCAATTTCAAGTAGCGGCACCGCCTGTGTGACCAGATCACAGACACCAGAGACACCAACGCGCATGATCAACAGGTCGCTGCGGGAATGACCCGTAGCCCTCATTCAAAAGGTGCTCTCATGCTCAAGAAAAACGTCGGCACGCTCGATCGCGCGCTGCGCATCATCCTCGGGCTTGGCCTGCTGGCCGGGTTCTTTCTCAACCGCGACGGGGCCTATAGCTGGCTCTACCTGATCGGCATCATTCCGCTGGTTACAGGCCTGATGTCGTCCTGCCCGCTCTATTCGATCTTCGGGCTCTCGACCTGCCCCCTAAAGAAACAGTAAACAATAGAGACGGAGTGCGCCATCACTGGTCAAACTCCAAAGTCGCGTCCCGGCGGGCCATCATTACTCACGGATTCATCCGGGGCTGGCCGGGGCGCGCGCATCATCTCATTCGACAAGATCGTGGCATTGTCCCGTCATCCTCGGGCTTGACCCGAGGATCTCCACGTTCGGCGGAGTCATCCGGTCACGCCGGACGATCACGGCAAGCGCCCCTCTATTCCGCCGCCACCTTGCGGGCGTTCAGCATGTCCTTGAGGTAACGCCCGGTATGGCTGCGCGGCTCATCCGCCACCGCCTCGGGTGTGCCCACGGCAACGATCTCGCCACCGCCGTCGCCGCCCTCGGGGCCGATGTCGATGATATGATCGGCGGTCTTGATGACGTCGAGATTATGCTCGATCACCACCACGGTATTCCCGGCCTCCACCAACTCGTGCAAGACTTCCAACAGCTTCTTCACATCCTCGAAATGCAGGCCCGTCGTCGGCTCGTCGAGGATGTAGAGCGTGCGCCCGGTCGAGCGTTTGGCGAGTTCCTTTGACAGCTTCACCCGCTGCGCCTCACCACCCGAAAGCGTCGTCGCCTGCTGGCCCACCTTGATATAGCCAAGGCCCACGCGCATCAGCGCATCCATCTTCTCGCGGATCGAGGGCACCGCCTTGAAGAACTCCTGCGCCTCTTCCACCGTCATATCCAGAACGTCCGCTATGCTCTTGCCCTTGAAGCGAATTTCAAGCGTCTCTCGGTTGTAACGCGCGCCCTTGCAGGTCTCGCATTCGACATAAACGTCGGGCAGGAAATGCATCTCGATCTTGATCACCCCATCGCCCTGGCACGCCTCGCAGCGCCCGCCCTTGACGTTGAAGCTGAATCGCCCCGGCTTGTAGCCGCGCGCCTTGGCCTCGGGCAGCCCGGCAAACCAGTCTCGGATAGGCGTGAAGGCCCCAGTATAGGTCGCCGGGTTACTGCGCGGCGTGCGCCCGATGGGGCGTTGGTCGATGTCGATCACCTTGTCGAGGTGTTCCAGCCCCTTGATCGTCTCGCAGGGCGCAGGCACCTGCCGCGCGCCGTTCAAACGCATCGAGGCGGTCTTGAACAGCGTCTCGATGGTGAGCGTCGACTTGCCCCCGCCCGACACGCCCGTCACGCAGACGAATTTGCCTAGCGGAAACTCGGCGGTGACGTCTTGCAAGTTGTTGCCCGTCGCCTTGACCACGGTCAGTTTCTTCTTGTTGCCCTTGCGCCGCTTGGGGGGCACGGCAATCTCGCGCGTGCCCGACAGGTACTGCCCGGTGATCGACGCGGGGTCGGCGGCGACATGATCGGGCGTGCCGTGGCTGACCACCTGACCGCCATGCACACCGGCCCCCGGGCCGATGTCAAAGACGTAATCGGCGGTGCGGATCGCCTCTTCGTCATGTTCGACCACGATCACCGTGTTGCCCTGATCGCGCAGGTTGCGCAGCGTCTGCAAGAGCCGCCCGTTATCACGCTGATGTAGCCCGATGGAGGGCTCGTCGAGCACGTAGAGCACACCCGTCAGGCCCGACCCGATCTGGCTTGCCAGCCGGATTCGCTGGCTCTCACCGCCAGACAGCGTGCCGGCGTTTCGGCTGAGCGTCAGGTAATCGAGGCCCACATTGTTGAGAAAGCCAAGCCGCTCGCGAATTTCCTTGAGGATGGCGCGGGCGATCTCGTTCTTCTGCTTGCCAAGATGCTCCGGCACCGTCTCGCACCAGTCATAGGCCTCGCGGATCGACATCTGCACCACCTGACCGACATGCACACCGGCAATGCGCACCGCCAAAGCTTCCTCGCGCAGCCGGTACCCACCGCAGGCGCCGCAGGGGCGGTTGTTCTGATAGCGTTCGAATTCCTCGCGAATCCAGTTCGAATCGGTCTCGCGATAGCGCCGCTCCATGTTCGGGATCACCCCCTCGAACACGCGGCTGACCTGATAGACGCGGCCCCCCTCGTCATAGCGAAACGGGATTTCCTCCTCGCCAGAGCCATAGAGAAACACCTGTTTCACATGGGCGGGCAGATCCTTCCAAGGGGTCGCCTTGTCGAACTCGTAATGCTTGGCGATGGCGTTGATGGTCTGGGTGAAATAGGGGCTCTTGCCCTTGCGCCAGGGTGCGATGGCCCCGTCGCCGATGCGCAACGCCTCGTCCGGCACGACCAGTTTTTCATCGAAGAACAACTCCATCCCCAGCCCGCCGCACTCCGGGCAGGCCCCGAAGGGCGCGTTGAACGAAAACAGCCGCGGCTCGATCTCGGGGATGGTGAAGCCACTGACCGGGCAGGCGAATTTCTCGGAAAACGTCATCCGCTCCGGCTCACCCTCACGCGGGGCGGTCTCCAGCACGGCGATACCATCGGCCAGATCGAGCGCGGTGCGCAGGCTGTCGGCCAATCGCGTCTCCAGCCCCTCTTTCACCACCAGCCGGTCGACCACAACATCGACATCGTGGCGGAATTTCTTGTCGAGCGTGGGCGGCTCGTCCAACTCGTAGAACTCGCCATCCACCTTGACCCGTTGAAAGCCGGATTTGCGCAGTTCCAGGAATTCCTTGCGATACTCTCCCTTGCGGTCGCGCACGATCGGGGCGAGCAGATAGGCGCGCATGCCCTCCTCCATCGCCATGACGCGATCCACCATGTCCTGAACCTGCTGCGCCTCGATGGGCAGGCCGGTCGCAGGCGAATAGGGCGTGCCAACGCGAGCAAACAGCAGCCGCATGTAATCGTAGATCTCGGTCACGGTGCCGACGGTCGAGCGCGGGTTCTTCGACGTCGTCTTCTGCTCAATGGAAATCGCAGGTGACAGCCCGCTGATGTGATCCACATCCGGCTTTTCCATCATGTCGAGGAACTGCCGCGCATAGGCGCTGAGCGATTCGACATAGCGCCGCTGCCCCTCGGCATAGATCGTATCAAACGCCAGCGACGACTTGCCCGAGCCGGAAAGCCCGGTGATCACAACCAGTTGGTCGCGCGGAATGTCCACGTCGATATTCTTGAGGTTATGCTCGCGCGCGCCGCGCACCTCGATATACTTCAGATCGGCCATTCTGACCCCCGGGATTTACACTTGCCACACATAGAAGAGACGCGGCCCGGGTCCAAGTCAATTTTGCGAACATTACAGGAACGCAGCCCGTGGCCGCCTATTTCTGCGCCAGGGCCCAGGTACAGATCGGGAATTGCGGATCGTTGGTCAGATCGTCGGTGTCGGGATCATGCGCCGGGGGCCAGTCGGCTTCGAGGTTGCGCGCGGCGGCGGCGCGGTTGCCCCATTGCCGCGCGGTGATCCGGTCCTCGTGAAACCCGGCCTCGATCAGCAGGTTCTTCAGCCCCCGCGCACTCCACCGTGAACAATCGACCGGGTCGCCGTGATATGGAATGTAGAACGGCACTGCCAGCCAGAACCAGCCATCGGGCCGCAGCATCTCGCGCACGTGGCGGATGGCGGCATAGGGCCGATCCAGATGTTCCCAGACCTGATTGGCAAGGATGATGTCGAATTGCAGCACCGCGCCGCCCTCGCCGGTATAGGGCCCGTTGCAGATGTCGTATTTCGGATAGCGAAAGCGCGTGTAACTGCGAAAACGGTAGCGATGGCCGTATTTACCGGAGATTTCCGCCGCGTCCATCTCTTCGACATCAAGCGCCCGCAGCCAACGGCGCGAGACCTGCTGCATCACGATCCGGTTGAGACTGGCCACGCGGGTTCCCCTGTTTACGCTTTTACTCTGCCCCGCAAAGACAAAGGGCGCAAGCCTCGGCCCGCGCCCCTGCCCTCATCGGAAACCCTGCTCCGCTCAGATATGGATCACGCGGTCATAGGCATCGAGCACGCTTTCATGCATCATCTCGCTCAGCGTCGGATGCGGGAAGACCGCCTGCATCAGGTCTTCTTCAGTGGTCTCCAACTGACGTCCCACCACGTAGCCCTGAATAAGCTCGGTCACCTCGGCCCCGATCATATGCGCGCCCAACAGCTCGCCGGTTTTTTCGTCAAACACCGTCTTGATCATGCCCTCGGCCTCGCCCATTGCGATGGCCTTGCCATTGCCGATAAAGGGGAAGCGACCGACCTTGACCTTGTGCCCCTTCTCCTTGGCCTGCGCCTCGGTCAGACCGACACTGGCGACCTGTGGCTGACAATAGGTGCAGCCCGCGATGCTGTCGGGATCGACCGCATGCGGATGCCCACCCGCGATCAGCTCCGCCACCATCACGCCTTCATGGCTGGCTTTGTGCGCCAGCCACGGCCCGTTGGTGGCATCCCCGATCACAAAAAGCCCCTCGACCCCGCTGCGGCAGAATTCATCTGTCACGACGAAAGATTTCTCGATCTTCGCGCCCAGCTTTTCCAGCCCCAGACCTTCGGTATTGGCGACGATGCCGACGGCGGAGATCACCGTGTCGAACTCGTGCTTCTCGACCTTGCCATCCACCTCGATATGCGCGGTCACCTTGTCCTTGGCGCGGTCCAGCTTCTTGACCATGGCCTTGACCTTGATCTTCATCTTCTGCTTCTCAAAGGATTTCTTGGCGAAGGCGGAAATCTCGGCATCCTCGACCGGCAGAATGCGGTCCATCACCTCGACCACGGTCGTATCGGCGCCAAGCGTGTTGTAGAAGCTGGCGAATTCGATGCCGATGGCACCCGAGCCGATGACAAGCAATTTCTTGGGCATATGCGGCGGCACCAGCGCGTGCTTGTAGGTCCAGACCCGTTCACCATCAGCCTCCAGCCCCGGCAATTCGCGTGCCCGCGCGCCAGTGGCAAGCACGATGTTTTTCGAGGTCAGCTCCTCGGTGCCCTTGTCGGTCTTGACGCTCACCTTGCCCTTGGCGGGCAGCGTCGCCTCGCCCATCACCACGGTGATCTTGTTTTTCTTCATCAGATGCGCCACGCCGCCGCTGAGTTGCTTGGCCACCCCGCGCGAGCGTTTGACGACCGCGTCAAGATCATAACCGATCCCCTCGGCGCTCAGCCCGAATTCCTTGGCGCGGTGCATCAGGTGAAACACCTCCGACGACCGCAGCATCGCCTTGGTGGGGATACAGCCCCAGTTGAGGCAGATGCCGCCCATATGCTCGCGCTCGACGATGGCCACCTTGAGGCCCAGTTGCGCGCCCCGGATCGCGGCGACATAGCCGCCCGGCCCTGCCCCGATCACGATCATGTCATAGCTGTTCGACGCCATATGGCCCTCCACTTGCAAATTTAGTTTGGTATTAAACTATTTTTGGAATGACCACAACGCGCCAAAGCCCGCCGGTTGCGCAAACACCCGGCAGACACCTGTTTTGTCTGGCTTAAAGATCGGCTTCAGGCTGCCGCCATGACCTGACGCAGCGTGGCCCCATATCCGCCTTCGGCCTCGAAGGCACGCTCCAGCGCGGTGGAGGGACGCGACAAAGCCTCGTTGCGATAGGGAAAGCGTCCGAATTGGCGGATCACTTCGCGATGCGCGCGCGCATGCGTCATGTTCTCGGGGCCGTGCTCCGGCATCCGCTCGCAGATCAGCCGCACGCAGCGTTCCTGATCACACAGGTTCTCGGAATGCATCAGAGGCAGGTAGAAGAACTGTCGCGCCGGTTCATCGATCTTGAGATCCCAGCCCCGGTTGATCGCCACCTTCGCCGCCGCAAGCGCCACCTTGTCGGTGGCAAAGGCCCGTGCCTCATTGCGGAACATGTTGCGCGGAAACTGATCGGTCAGGATGACATAGGCCAGCGTGCCGGTAGGATAGGTCAGCCAGAGGCTGTAAGCCCCCGCGCGGGCGTTTTCCCAACCACTTTGGAATCGCTTTCGCACGGTGTCGTCCAATGTATCGGACACCTTGTACCACCCTTGCGGACCCACCTCGTCCAACCAGAACCCAAGAACATCTTCGGGCGAAACCATAGGACTCTCCTCATTCCCCTATGACAATAAGATGACGTTAACGCGAGTTAACGGTATTTTCACAGTAAAATAATACTTCAAGAGGGACATAAACACCGGATTACCCCTGATTTTCGTCCTGCGCGCTCTCGATGGCGACTTCTTGCGCATATTCGACGGCCATTGGTGACGACTCCGGGGAAACCGGCTGGTAGCTATCGGTCTGCTGCATTGACGGTGCGGCGCGCTGCGTCATCCGGTAGATCGCATAGCCCACCAGCGCGAACATCAGGACCGCGATATAGAGAAAATAGCCCCCCGGCCCAATCACACCCATCATCCAGCCGACGATCAGCGGCCCGGCAATCGCGCCAAGCCCGTTGATAAAGACCATGCCGCCTGCCGCAGCCGCCATGTCGTCATGCTCCAGAAAATCGTTGGTATAGGCGATCAGCAGCGAATAGATCGGATTCGAGGTGCCCCCCACCAGCACTGCGGCCAAGATCAGAAACCAGTAGTTGTCGCCAAACATCATGCCGACAAGCGCGCCGCCCCCGGTGATCAGCGACACGCCCGCAATCAGCTTGCGGCGGTCCATCCGGTCCGACATCCAGCCAATCGGATACTGCGCCACCACCGCCGCCACGTAGAACGCAGCGACAAATGCCGAGATCTGCGGCACGCTCAGCCCCGCCTCGGCCCCGTAGACCGCCGCCATGCCGAATTGCGCCGCGAACACTCCCCCGGTGAGCAGCATGCCGACGCAGCCCAGTGGCGAAATTTTCATGATCTGCCGCAGCGACAGCGGCTTGGTCGTGCCAAAGGCGGGCGTCGGGCTGACCGACAGCAGGATCGGCGCGAAGGCAAGCGAGACGAGAACCGACGGGATCACGAAAAGCACATAGCCCGACGGGTCCGCCAGAACCATGATCGCCTGCGCCGAAACGATGCCGACCATCTGCACCATCATGTAGAGCGACAGCGCCTTGCCGCGCGTCGCATTGGTCGCCGAATTGTTGAGCCAGCTTTCCGCCGTGACATAGACGCCCGAGAAACAAAATCCGATCAGCACCCGGCCAATCGACCAGGCCCAGGGCTCCGTCACGGTCGGATAAAGGATCAGCACCGCCGAGATCATCGAGCCGAGCGCCGCGAAGACCCGCACATGTCCGACCCGGCGGATCATCTCGGGGGCCATGCGCGATCCGAACAGGAAGCCGACGAAATACGACGACATGACGACCGACATCTCGAAGGTCGAGAACCCTTCAAGCGCGCCGCGAATACCCAGAAGCGTGCCCTGCATGCCATTGCCGACTTGCAGCAGCATCATGCCCAAAAGCAGCGCCCAAGCCCCCGACAATACCTGAAACATCACGTCTCTCCGTCAACCCACCCCAGCCTCGCAAAGCCCGGACGCGCGCGTCTGCGTCAATCGCGACTCAATCTGTCGCGCTCGTATCTCGCCTGTCAGGGTTTGGTGCCGGTATCAACAGCGAAGCATCACCATAGGAAAAGAAGCGATAGCCCTGCGCCACGGCATGCGCGTAGATACGCCGGATTTCATCCGGCCCCATAAGCGCCGAAACCAGCATCATCAGCGTCGACTTGGGCAGGTGGAAATTGGTCATCAACGCATCGGTGACGCGGAACTCGAACCCCGGATAGATGAAGATATCGGTGTCGCCCTGCCACGGTACGATATCGCCAGTGGCGCGCGCCGCCGTCTCGATCAGGCGCAGGGCGGTTGTGCCGACCGGGATGATCCGCCCGCCCGCTGCCCGCGTTTCGGCGATCTCGGCAGCGGCCTGCGCGCTCACCTCGCCCCACTCGGCATGCATCTTGTGGCTGGTGACGTCCTCGACCTTCACCGGCAAAAAGGTGCCCGCCCCCACATGCAGCGTCACATGGGTGAAGGTCACCCCCCGGGCGCGCAGATCGTCCAGCACGACCTCGTCGAAATGCAGCGACGCCGTTGGCGCGGCCACTGCCCCCGCGTTGCGCGCCCAGACCGTCTGATAATCCTCGCGATCCTGTGCATCCGCCGGCCTCTTGGCGGCGATATAGGGCGGCAGCGGCATGGCGCCTGCGGCATCGAGCGCCGCGTCGAAATCATCGCCCGTTAGGTTGAAGCGCAGCCGCCCCTGCCCCTCGTCCTTGGCCACGAGCACCGCCGAGAGCGCATCGGAAAACACGATGTCCTCGCCCTCGCGCACCTTCCTGAGCGGCTTGATCAATGCAGACCATGTGCCGTCCGCGCCCGGCTCCAGCAGTGTCACCTCGATCTTCGCGGCACCTTCGCCCGGTGCGCCGTGGCGATGCCGCCTGCCGCTCAGCCGAGCCGGGATCACCTTGGTATCGTTAAGCACCAGCCGGTCCCCCGGCCGCAACCAGTGACCCAGATCGGTCACGCGGGCATCATGGATGACCTCCCCCTGCGCCACCAATAGCCGCGCCGACCGGCGCGGGCGCGCGGGCCGTGTAGCGATCAGCGTCTGCGGCAGGTCAAAGTCGAAATCTGTCAGTTTCATCGGTCATTTCTATCGTAGATCGGTGCTCGATTCTCGGACTCACCCTGTCCCGATTGCCGCGACGTGGCAGGAGGACCGCCGCCGTCGACCGTCGGCGCAGGCCTGCGGAACATCTCGCGCAGGAAACCCGGCGTCAGGGCAGAAAGAGGATTGACCCCGACATCCGGGTTCGCGGCGGGCCCTTTGAGCGTATAATTGAACCCGATAAGCCCCTCGCCGGGGCGGGTAAAGACCTCGCCGATGGCATTCAGCACATATACCGGCGAGATCACGCCCTGCATGTCCATCCGCTTGCTCGCAAGATTGTAGAACCCGTCCATCGAAATACCCACCGACGCCCCGACAGCGCTCCCCTCAAGCAGGGTCAGCCGCGTAGGCGTCAGGCGGAACCGCGCATCGACGCTCCCGAAATGCAGGCCCTGACCGGAGAACTGTTCCAACAGGCCAACGACGCTGATCGTGTTCAAGAGCGCCGCGAGCGCGGGGGCCTCTCTGACGCGCAATTGCTGGATCGCCAGAACGCCATCATAACTGCCAGGCTCGGGCGCGGGGGTCAGGATCAGTTCCATCGTACCCTCGCGTGCCTGCTTGAGCAGCCCCGCCGCCGCCAGCACCCGCCCGGCATCGTCGCTGCGAATGCGAAACGCGCTGCGCCCCTGCATCGGCACCACGTCGCCGGTGATCGGCGTTATTCCGTTGAGCTGCCCGGTAAAACTGCCCTTGGTGCCGCCTGCCGTGTTCAGATCCCCGCGAAACTGCGTCAGGGCCAGCGTGTCCGACACCTGCAACCGGTCGAGCCGGAGGGTGACCGGACCGCCGCCGCCCGCGCCACCACCTTCACCCATGAGCGAGGTCTGCCGCAGATCGACCTGACCGCCGGCCACCTCGATCCGCGGCACAGCCCCCGGCCCGCGCCCGATCAGCGACACCGGCGCATTCAGCCAATCGCCGATCTCGACGCTGGTGAAATTGGCCCGCTCCAACCCGCCTTGCGGATTGATCGTGACCGACCCCGTCGCGCGCAACCCTGCCGCAGAGACGCTCACCCCGTCGATCCCGGGCGGCTGACCGGGGCGGCCCAATTGCCCGGTCACATCCAGCCGCCCGGTGCCGCCCTGACTGAGCGACCAGCCAAGCTGCGGGATGCGCAGGCCAATTCCCGCAAGGTCCGAGGTCAGTGCGAATTGCCCCGGGTTGTCCTTGCCAAAGCCAATCTCGATCTCAGCCCACCCGGCCCCTGACAGGCTGCCGGGCGGCAATCCGATCTCGAACTCATCGACAAACCGTTCCGACAGTTCGATCTGCCCGCGCACCCGGCTCTCGCCGCCCGTGTTCGGGCCGAGCGCCATGCTCCAGTCCCCCGAAAGCGGCACGGCACCGATCCGCGCTTCCCCGCCGATCTGAATACGCTCGTTGCTGGCCTCGACCTCCAGCACACTCGCCGTCAGCACGCGCCCCTCGACCAGCGTCTCCGAGCGCACGTCGCGCAACACACCCTGCGCCTCGAAGGCGACTTCCTCGGGCGTCAGCTGATCCTTGAGCAGAAAGTTGAGATCGCCGTCCAATCGCGCGCGCCCATCGGCCAGCGAGACCGGCTGCCCCGCCTTCGTCAAAAAGCGGAACGGCGGCGCATCGAGCAGCGACAGCGCAGCGGTGATCGTGCTGTCGGTCTTCATATGCGCCTGTGCGGGACTTTGCTTGATGCGCAGGTCCGGGATCGAAAAGGTCGTGCCCGAGATGTCGATGCGCCCGCCCTGCGCCGCCGTGACATGGCCGCGCTCGGCATGCACCACAAAGCGGTTGTCATGGATCGAGGCATGGCCCTTGGCCCCCTCGATCGGCGGCACGTCGCGCACATATACCGCACTCAGATCCTCGAAATCGAAGCCAAGGAAAACCTCCGGCAGCGCCCCCGCCTCGGCGCGCAGCGCCAGTTGAATATCGCTCAGCGTGGCCTTGAGGATGTTCTCGACCATCCAGTCACGGGTCTTGGGCTTGACCGCCTCCGGCCACAGCGCCAGCAAACGCTCGGGCGTGATGGCGTCCATCGCCCCCTCCAGCGACAACGCCCAACCGTCGCTCTGGCCTCGCACCTCACCGCTCAGGCGCAAGGTTTTGCCCTGATCATTCAGGCGAAACGCCCCGAGGGACAGCACGAAAGGCTCCAGTTGCAGACGCAGATCCAGCGACGCGCCCTCGAAGGACACCGGCTCGGGATAGACCTCTGCCGGATCGGCCACGATCTCCCCGAACGCGATCTGCGCCTGCAATTCACGGGGCCAGCCATCCTCCATCCCCACCAGTCGCGCCGTGCCTTCGGCACGCGCGCGGCCCCAGCTGCTATCGACCGACAATTCGGTAAAGCGGATTTCCTGCGTCGCAGGATCATAGGTGAAATAGCTGCGCACGGCCTCGAACGGGATCGGCAAGGTTGCCGGATTTGGCTGAAGCACACCAGCCTCGATCTGCAACGTTGCATTGAGCGGGCCAAGCCGCCCGTCGCCATCGACCGCCGCCCGCAGCGCCCCCGAGATCGGCGCATCGAGTGCGGCAAGCCAGGCAAGCGCCGGCGACTGCCCGGCGATCTCGCCGGCCGGCATGTCCTCGAAGCGCACGCCGAAATCCGCCGCCGTGGCCCCGATCGCGGTGGTGTAGTTCACCTCGATCGAGGTGGCATATTCGCGCGCGCCCAGCACCGTCACGTTGCCGCGCAGCGTGACCTGATCGCCCTCGCGGCTCAGCCGCAATTCGCCGCCATCGGCGGACCACGCCCGGCCCGCGCGCGCATCCTCGTAGCGCAGGCTCAGGTTTTCCGCCAGGACCTCGCGCAGCGAGGCCAGCTGCGGCTGCGCCAGAACCGCGCCGATCTGTTCGGTGACAGACCCCTCCAGGGCATCACCTGTCCCCTCGACCGCGACCGACAACTCGCCCGAGGCGCGGCGGCGCAGCACCAGCCGCCCGCCATCCGCCCGCACGGTCGACGGACGCACCTGACCCTGCAACAGCGCGCCACGCGACAGCGACACCTCCAGCGCCGCCAGATCGGCCAGCCGCCGCCCGCTCTCGTCGTCAAAGGACACCTCTCGCAAGGCGATGCGCGGCACCATGTCCGGCCCAAGGCTCAGCCCAAGTTCCTCGAAAGTCAGCACATAACCGGTCAGGCCACGATTGATCCGGTCGCTCAGGTCGGCCCTGATCCAGCCCGGGGCCGTGACCCCCGCCGCCAGAACCGCAAGCAGCGCCAGCACCAGAACGAGGACCAGCACCGAACAGCCGAAACAGAACTGGCCAAGATGATGCAACAGCCCACGCCGCCCCTCGCGCCCGCGCACGGGGGTCTCCGCCGTGCCCGGCGTGTTGTCCTCTGGCCGTTCTGTTTCGCTCATAGTGTTCGGTCGGGCACCTTATCTGCGTCCCGTCTCTGCCTCATGTCTTTATTCTCGTCTGTTGCGGTCTAATATGGAACTCACAATTTTTCATCAAAGGGAAAGCTCATGTCCGACACCTCCGCCCCCGATTTCACCCTGCCGCGCGATGGCGGCGACAGCGTGACCCTCTCCGGCCTGCGCCCGCGCGCCGTGGTGCTGTTCTTCTATCCGCGCGATGATACCTCGGGCTGTACCAAGGAGGCGGTCGGCTTTTCCGGCCTTCAGGCCGAGTTCGAGGCCGCAGGTGCCGTCGTCATGGGTATTTCCAAGGACAGCGTTGCCAGCCACGACAAATTCCGCGACAAGCACGGGCTGACGGTGCCGCTCTTGTCGGATGCCGAAAGCGAGGTCTGCGAGGCGTTCGGCGTCTGGAAGGAAAAGAGCATGTATGGCAAGAAATTCATGGGCATCGATCGCTCGACCTTCCTGATCGACGGCGAGGGTCGCATCGCGCGCGAATGGCGCAAGGTGAAGGTGCCCGGTCATGCCGAAGAGGTGCTCCACGCGGTGCGCACATTGTGAGCGCCAAGACCCTTGCAGAGATGGCTGTCGAGGTGCTCAGCACCAAGGACGGCCGCACCAAGACCGCCCTGTCGCGCACGCACGCTGCCTCTTGGGCCGCGGCGCGCGGCGCGGCGGGCCGCGACATTCCCCTCGGCCATGCCGCCCCGCCACAGCGACCGGCGCGCCCCGACCGGCCGGAATTGCTTGATCCGAGCGACGTGCCGCGACGCCGCCCCGGCTCGGACAAGGGGCGCATCGCCATGTTGCACGCGGTGGCGCATATCGAGCTCAACGCCGTCGACCTGCACTGGGACATCATCGCGCGGTACACCGACACGCCGATGCCCATCGGATTCTATGATGACTGGGTCAAGTCGGCGGATGAGGAATCCAAGCACTTCAACCTGATCTGCGATTGCCTCGAAGAGATGGGCAGCCATTACGGTGCCCTGCCCGCCCATGCGGGCATGTGGCGCGCCGCCGAGGATACCGCCGGTGATCTGATGGGCCGCCTCGCCGTGGTGCCGATGGTGCTCGAGGCGCGCGGTCTCGACGTCACCCCCGGCATGATCGCCATCTTCGAGCGCGCGGGCGCCACCCGTGCGGTCGAGGCGATGCAGGTGATCTATGCCGAAGAAGTCCATCACGTCGCCTATGGCTCCAAGTGGTTCCATTTCCTCTGCGGTCGCCACGATCTCGATCCCAAGCCGGTGTTTCACGATCTCGTCCGGCGCTATTTCCACGGTGCGCTGAAGCCTCCCTTCAACGAGGAAAAGCGCGCCGAGGCCGGGATACCGCCCGACTTCTACTGGCCTTTGACCGAGAGCGCCACAACGCCTGGTTGAGACAAGCCGCCGAATATAGGCGATTTTCCGCCAACTTGGCAGGAAACGGCCCAGATGCCCCCCTGATTTGGTCAAATTTCTTGCCCAAGGTTTGCCCACTGGCTAAGCAGTGGCCCAAGGCGTCGCTTTCGAGCAACAAGAACGTCGCGAACCGGAAGGGCAATTAGGGACAGAGACCGCGTGAGAACACGACTGGGCATAAGACTTCATTCACTCCTGGAGCGCTACTTTCCCGAGAGACGGGTCTTTCTGCGTTCCGATACCGACACACGCTTCATCCGGCTTGGTCCCGCGACACAGCTGATTGCCTGCGGCGGCGCGGCGGCGATCGTCGCATGGGCGATCATCGCGACCTCGGTGCTGGTGATGGATTCGATCGGGGCGGGCAATTTCCGCGAGCAGGCCAAGCGCGAGTTGCAGACCTATGAAATGCGGCTCAACGCGCTTGCCGACGAACGGGACAAGCGCGCGCAAGAGGCGCTTGCCGCGCAGGAACGGTTCAGCTTCGCCCTCGAACAGATTTCCATCATGCAGTCCGAACTTCTCGCCTCCGAAACCCGGCGGCAGGAACTGGAAACCGGCATCGAGGTTATTCAGGCCACGCTGCGCCGCACCATGACCGAGCGCGAAGACGCACAGCAAGAAGCAGAGCGCCTGGCCAACGCGCTCGACGCTGGCGGGGCCGAAACCCCGGGCGAGAACGGCAACTCGGCTGGTGACAGCACGGTGAACTTCCTGTCCGCCGCCCTCGCCGACGCCGCCGAGGCGCGCGACCAGACCATCGCCGATGCGCAAGAGGCGCTCATCCGGGCCGACGAGATGGCCTATGAACTGCGGCTTTTGCAGGACCAGAACGACCAGATTTTCAGCCAGCTTGAAGACGCGATGGCGATCTCGGTCGAACCGCTCGACAAGATGTTCCGCGCCGCAGGGCTCAATACCGACCGGCTGCTCGACACGGTGCGCCGGGGCTATTCCGGCCAGGGCGGCCCGCTCATGCCCGCCTCGTTCTCGACGCGCGGCGAGACGCTGTCACCCGACGCCGAACGCGCCAACCGCATCCTGGGCCGCCTCGACCAGTTAAACCTCTACCGGCTCGCTGCCGAAAAGGCCCCCTTCGCCCTGCCCGTCAAGAGCGGTTTCCGCTTCACATCGGGCTACGGAATGCGGTGGGGACGCCTGCATGCCGGGACAGACTTCGCGGCACCGCACGGCACACCCATCTACGCCACGGCTGACGGTGTCGTCGGTCACGCGGGCTGGCAGTCGGGCTATGGTCGCCTCGTGAAGATCGACCACGCCTTCGGCATCGAGACCCGCTACGCCCATATGTCCCGAATCCGCGTGAAGCCCGGTCAAAGGGTCTCGCGCGGAGATAGAATTGGTGATATGGGCAACACAGGACGGTCCACCGGCACCCATCTGCACTACGAAGTCCGCGTGGACGGCAAGGCCGTCAACCCCATGACCTACATCAAGGCAGCGAAAAATGTTTTCTAAGAGCAAGATCAACGAACCCGCGCAAAAACCGGCCGAGAGCAAACCGGCCAGTTCCGAGAACCGTCTCGACAGCGCGCGCCCCGACAGCAACACCGGCGAGTTCAAGGCGCAGGCCCCCAAGGCCAAGCCGCCCGCTTCGGTTCTCTCGACCGACCTGCACATCACCGGCAATCTCAAGACCACCGGCGATATCCAGGTCGAAGGCACGATCGAGGGCGATATCCGCGCGCATTTGCTGACCATCGGCGAAGGCGCCACGATCAAGGGCGAGGTGATCGCCGATGACGTGGTGATCAATGGCCGCATCGTTGGCCGGGTGCGTGGTCTCAAGGTGCGACTCACCTCCACCGCCCGGGTCGAGGGTGACATCATCCACAAGACCATCGCGATCGAGAGCGGCGCACATTTCGAAGGTTCGGTGCAACGGCAGGACGATCCGCTGTCGGGCAACAAATCCGCCGCCAAACCGGCGCAGACCCAGGCACAGACCGCGGCGCCCGCCCAACAACCCGCCGCAAAACCTGCGGATGCCAAGCAGGGCTGACCCCGGTCACATCGTTTGCAAAAAGGCACCCTGCGGGGTGCCTTTTTTATTGTCTCACGCCTCCAGCTCGGCATCCCAGTAAAGGAAATCGAGCCAGCTTTCATGCAGGTGGTTGGGCGGAAACTTGCGCCCCATGTTGCGCAATTGCTCGGCCCCGGGCGGACGCGGCGGCTTGCGCAGGCTCATGTTGACCTGCCGCAGGCTGCGCGAGCCCTTGCGCAGGTTGCACGGGCTGCAGGCGGCCACGACATTCTCCCAGCTTGTCACACCACCACGGGCGCGCGGCACCACGTGATCAAAGGTCAGATCGCCCTTGGCCCCGCAATACTGACAGCGGAATTCATCCCTCAGAAATAAATTAAAGCGCGTGAAGGCCACGCGCTTTTGAGGTTTCACAAAGTCTCTGAGGACGATGACAGAGGGTATCCGTATCTCTGTACTCGGACTGCGCACCCAGTGGTCATATTCGGCCACGATGTCCACCCGGTCCGACCACGCCGCCTTGACCGCCTCCTGCCACGTCCAGAGCGATAGCGGATAGTAGGACAGCGGCCGGTAATCGGCGTTGAGCACCAGAGCCGGGAAATGCCGCAGCGCGGCAGGCTCTCTTACAAATTCGGTTCTGAAATCCCCGTCCATCGTCTGAACTGCCCTTCTTGCGGCCCACGCTCCCAAGCGGCAAGGCGGAATTCCCCTCACCTCTATGCCACTATATATCGTGTTCGGCGGCTGGCAAGCCTGCTATATCGCAGCATATCTAGATAGCGATATAGAAGGCAAACGTAACTTTGCCATGACAGGTTTCAAGCTGCCGCCTCGTCCTGCCCCGACGCCTGCCGCTGCCAGAGCGCGGCATAGCGGCCCTGCCGCGCCAGCAGGTCCGCATGCGTGCCCTCTTCGACGACAACCCCCTGATCCAGAACGACAATCCTGTCGGCCCCGGCGACCGTGGACAGGCGGTGCGCGATCATGATCACGGTGCGCCCCTCTGCTGCACGTGCGAGCGCCTCCTGAATCTCGCCTTCGGTCTGCGTATCGAGCGCGCTGGTCGCCTCATCAAGCAGAAGGATCGGCGGGTTTTTCAGCAGGGTGCGCGCGATGCCGACGCGCTGTTTCTCGCCCCCCGACAGCTTCAGCCCGCGCTCGCCCACCTGCGTCGCATAGCCTTCGGGCAGGCTCGCTATGAAGTCATGAATCTGCGCCGCACGCGCGGCCTCTTCGATCTCGTCCTGACTGACCCCGTCGCGCCCATAGGCGATATTATAGCCAATCGTGTCATTGAACAGAACGGTATCCTGCGGCACCACGCCAATGGTGGCGTGCAGGCTGTCCTGGGTCACGTCGCGCACATCCTGCCCGTCGATGCGCACCGCCCCCGCCTGCACATCGTAGAACCGAAAGAGCAGACGCCCGATGGTCGACTTTCCCGACCCGGAGGGACCGACCACCGCCAGTGTCTGCCCGGGCCCGACATCAAGCGACACACCCCTGAGGATCGGGCGCGCCGGATCATACCCGAACTCCACCGCATCGAATGTGATGGCCGCGCCTTTCACTTTCAGCGCATGGGCATCCGGTTTTTCGGCAACGTCGGGATTTTTCTCAAGCATCTCGAACATTTCGCCCATATCGACCAGGGCTTGCCTGATCTCGCGATAGACCGTGCCCAGAAAGTTCAGCGGCATGGTGATCTGGATCATGTAGGCGTTGACCATGACGAAATCGCCCACCGTCATGCTGCCGTCCTGAACGCCCATGGCCGCCATCACCATGACGATGATCAGCCCGCCGGTGATCAGCAAGGATTGCCCGAAGTTCAGAAAGGCCAGTGACTGCGCCGTCTGCAGCGCGGCGCGCTCATAGCCCGCCATCGCCGCGTCATAGCGATCCGCCTCGCGCGCCTCGGCTCCGAAATACTTGACCGTCTCGTAATTCAGCAGACTGTCGATCGCCTTTTGATTGGCGTCGGTGTCCTGATCGTTCATCTCGCGCCGCAGCCGCACACGCCACTCGGTCACCTTGAAGGTAAACGCCGTGTAGGCGGCGATGACAGCGGCCACCACGACCAGATACCAGATGTCGAACAGCGTCCAGAGGATGATCCCGACCAGCAACAGTTCCAGCACCAGCGGCGCGATCGAAAAGAGCAGAAATCGCAGCAGAAAGTCGACGCCCTTGACCCCGCGCTCGATGATCCGGCTCAGCCCGCCGGTCTTGCGCGTGATGTGGTACCGCATCGACATCGCATGGATATGCTGGAACGTCTGCAGGGCGAGCTCCCGCAACGCACGCTGCGCCACCCGTGCAAAGACCGCGTCGCGCAATTGCTGAAAACCCACATTCATCAGCCGCGCCAAGCCATATGCGACGGTCAGCCCGATAGCCCCCGCGCCCAGCATCCACGCCGCCTCCTGACCCTCGCCCGCGAGTGCGTCAACGGCCGCCTTGTAAAAGAAAGGCGTGCCGACCGAGACCAGCTTGGCCGCGACCAGCAGGATGAGCGCGATCACCACCCGCCGTTTGACCCAGGGCTGCCCCTCGGGCCACAGGTAGGGCGCGACGCGCCGGATGGTGATCCAGCCGCTGCTCGACGCCTCGGAGGATGTCACGCGGGATGTGCGCATGGGGATTGGGGCCTTTCATCGGATCGAGGGGCACAGATAGGTCTCTGGCCCTCCAATGACCAGCCCGCACTCATTCGGGCAGTTCGAACACCTGCCCCGGATAAATCAGATCGGGGTCACGAATACGGTCACGATTGGCCTCGAACACCCGCACATAGAGAATGCCCTCGCCATATGTCTCGCGCGAAATCGCCCACAGGGTCGAGCCGGGCTGCACCGTGACGACATCGAGACGCGGCGCATCGGGGGTGACGTCACGGGTGGCGAGAATGGCCTCATCTTCGCGTTTGAACGGGGTTTCGACGCGCGACGTGACCTCGCCCGCCGTGCTGACCTCGTCCACGCGCAGCGTGTAGACGCCCGTATCCACATCCGGCAGCGCGCTTTGCCACCCGCCATCCTCCTCGATTCGCGAGGTCGTAATCGGCTGGTTATCCAGGTAAATCCTGACAAACCCCTCACCACGGCCGCGCCCTGACAGCTGCACCTCTCCCGCCTCGGAATAGGTGATCGCATCAAGCGCGACCGACGACATGACCTCCGGCGTGCGCTCCTGCGGGGATTGCAGGACCCGCACACCGCTTTCATTGGACAGCAACACCGTGGGTTGCTGCGGCTCAGGCGGTGTCGTGATATCCGGCGCGGCTGCCCTTTGCTCCTCCGCGGCTACAACAGGCGCGTCTGCGGGTGCGGCATCGGGCGCGGCTATCGTCTCGACTTCCTCAACCGTGGCGGGCGGGGCGCCCTCAGACGCTGCGGCATCTGTCACGTCAGATACGGCGGCGTCGGTCACTTCGGACGCAGATATCTTGGGCTCAGGTCTCGGCGCGATCAGGATCTCGCCGGTCGATCGGACCTCCGTGCCATCCGTCGCAGAGCGCATGCGCAACGTCAGGACCCGAGGTTGCGAACTCCTCGGAACATCAAGAAACTGAACGAATTTTCCGGCCCCGTCCGGCGCCGCGATGCCGATGTCCTCGTCGTCGATCAGGATCGAGACATCCCAGCCGGGGGCGGCACGACCGGCGACCACCATCTGCCCGTCCGGCTCCAGCCGAAACGTGTCGATGGCCGGCGGTGCGGGCATGTCGGGCATATCGGGCGTGTCGGGCTCCGCCTGCGCCTCTTGGGTGGGTGGCGCGTTGATGGGTTCTGATGCTGGCTCCGCTTCGGCTGCGGGGTCGGTCGACTGTGTCACCTCCGCGCCCGGCGTATCGCCGCGATAGAGATAGATCCCCGCAGCGACCAGGGCCGCCACCGCCAGAGCAACGGCACCCGCAGCAGGCCCAGCCCCTAAACCGGCGAATTTCCTCATCTTTTTTCAACATCCCCTGCCGTGGCACCGCGCCCGGTTGTCGGAGCATAGCAACAAGGCTATCACGGGTCAAAGCAACCCGTTTCAGCCCGGAGTGATCCCATGTCAGAACGATCCGTCTGTGTCTTTTGCGGCGCACGTCCGGGCAAGCGCCCCACATATATGCAGGCCGCGACCGACACCGGCAAGATGCTGGCCGAGAACGGCTGGCGGTTGGTTTACGGCGCGGGGGATGTCGGCCTCATGGGCGCCACGGCGCGGGCCGCACAGCAGGCAGGCGGCAAGACCTTCGGCGTGATCCCCGCGCATCTCGTGCGTCTGGAGGTCGGCAAGCGCGACCTGACGCAATATGTCGTGACCGAAACCATGCATGAACGCAAAAAGGTGATGTTCATGAATTCCGACGCGATCATTGTCCTGCCCGGCGGCGCGGGATCGCTGGACGAGTTTTTCGAGGTCCTGACATGGCGTCAGCTCGGCCTGCATGAAAAGCCGATTTATTTATTGAATACAGAATCGTACTGGACGCCTCTCATGCAAATTCTGGATCACGTCATCGCCGAGGATTTCGCCGCAGACAGCCTCAGAGGCTTTGTGCAGCCTGTTGAATCCGTTCAGGATTTGAGGATCGCCCTGCGCGCCGCCCTGTCCTGACGCAGGCTTGCGGTCGTATAGATCGCGAGCGCGGTCCAGATCATCGCGAAGGCCACGGCGTGCCAGAAGCTGAACGCCTCCTGGAAAATCAGCGTTGCGACAAGGAATTGCAGCGTCGGGTTCAGATATTGCACCAGCCCGACGGTGGCCAGCGTGACGCGCTTGGTGGCATAGCTGAACATGATCAGCGGCGTGCCGGTGAGGATGCCGGAAAACATCAGGAGCAGGCTGTCACGCCAATTGACACCGAATGCCCCATGCCCATCGGAATGAAAATACCACAGCACCGTCAGCGCAATCGGTGAAAGCAGCAGCACCTCGGCCGTGACCGACACCACGGGACCGACCGAAAGCCCCTTTTTCACAAGACCATAGAGGCCGAAGCTCGTAGCGAGGATCAGCGCGATCCAGGGCGGAACGCCAAGGCCCCACGTCAGGGTCACAACCGCACAGAGCGCAAGCGCCACGGCGAAAAGCTGCGCCTTTCCAAGACGTTCACGAAAGGCAATCGCCCCCAGAAGCACCGCCACCAAGGGGAAGATGTAGTAGCCCAGTGAGGCCTCCATCGCGCGCCCGATCTGAATCGAGGTGATGAAAACGAACCAGTTGGTTGAGATCATCAACGCCGCGAAACCGATCAGAAGAATCGACTTTCGCCCCGCAAGCGCCTGACCCAGAACCGAAATTCGCCCCTGCATCAGCAGAACGAAGGCGAAGAACACGCAAGACCACAGCGTGCGATGCGCGAGGATTTCGATGGGCGGGATGTGATCCAGCAGCTTGTAGTAAATGCCCGACAGGCCCCAGACCGTGCAGGTTGCGACCATCGCGATAATCCCTTTGGTCGCCTCGCGCATGATACTGCCGCCCCGTGTTTCGCCCTGCCTCCGTGCTGCCGCAAGCAGACGGCAGGGGCAAGGCGAAAGCGCCGACCCGATGCAGTTTCCACGCACGTGTCATGCAACGGAACGGCGCGCCAAAGCCTCAGAGCTTGGGGTCAAGTTCCGCCTTCAGCATGGTCTCGACCTTGTCGAGTGGGTGGTGGGTGAGGTCCTTGGGAATCTCTGCCACCACCTTGGCCTGAACCTCCTTGTGCAGCGCCTGCCGCAGGTCACCCAAGACAGGCGGGGTGGCGACCAGAACGATCCGCTCAAACGCGCCGCGATGCGCGTACTTGTACAGAATGTCACCCAACTCATGCGCAAAGCGTTCTTTGGCCAGTTCATGCCAATCGGTGTCATCCATGGCCGAACTCTGCCCAACCCCGGTATCGCGCTTGCGCCCCGGACGATTGGCGGATTGATCGTAATCCGACGGGTTTTCCTGCTCGTCCTTGCGCACGACGTCAAGCGCGGGCGAGATCGCATCGACAGAATTGCGCAGGAACAGCGCCTTTTCCCCGTCCGCGATCAACACCCATGTACCATTGGTCAGAACCGCCATTACATCTTCTCCTTGTCACCGCTCTCGTCCTGATCCTGCGCCGTGCCACGCGTCGTCCCGGCTGATGTCTCGTCGTGGCGCTTCTTCTCATCGCGGGTGCCGACCTTGCGGGCAATCTCGCCCCCTGCGCGGCCCGCGACAGAGGGTGCCTTTCGCAAGTTCTCAGGTTTTTCGCCGAGGATTTCTTCGGTCTCCCGGCTGCCATCCTTTGATTTCACACGCTCAGCCATGGGGGCTCCTCCTTTATCATTGCTTCATCATAAAAACGTATGAAAAGCCCGCAGGTTCCGTCAGAAAATCACATCTGATCAAAGCCCTATCACGTCGCACCAAACAAAAAAAGGCCCGCCAGATGGCGGGCCTTCTGCGATCGGGTCAGGCCCAGGATCACATGCGCGATGCGACGTTTTCCCAGTTCACCAGATTGTCGAGGAAGTTCTGGAGATAGGCCGGACGCTTGTTGCGGAAGTCAATGTAGTAGGAATGCTCCCAAACGTCACAGCCCAGAAGCGCTGTCTGACCAAAGCAGAGCGGGTTCACGCCGTTCTCGGTCTTGGTCACTTTCAGCGCGCCATCGGTGTCCTTGACGAGCCACGCCCAGCCAGAGCCGAACTGACCGGCCCCTGCGGCGGCGAAATCTTCCTTGAACTTGTCGAGCGAGCCAAAGCTCTCGGTGATCGCCTTTTCAAGCTCGCCGGGCATGCCGGTGCCGCCGGGGGCCATCATCTCCCAGAACTGGTTGTGGTTCCAGTATTGCGAGGCGTTGTTGAAGATGCCCGACTGCGCGACGGCCTTGGGATCATAAGTGCCCTTGATGATCTCTTCGACCGATTTGCCGTCCCACTCGGTGCCGGCGACGGCCTTGTTGCCGTTATCGACATAGGCCTTGTGGTGGATGTCGTGGTGGTATTCCAGCGTCTCGCGGCTCATGCCGTGATCGGCGAGCGCATCATGCGAATACGGAAGGTCGGGAAGTTCGAAAGCCATGGGTATGCCCCCTGTTCGTTGGTGTTGAAATCCGATGCCCTTACATGGTGGGCGGATCAGGCAAAGGTCAACCCTGTTGGGGCAGAGTTTTTCCGTCGGGATTGGCGGCGCTCAGCCGTAAACCCCCACATCCCCCCCAGGAAGTGCTGCGGTTTTCAACAGGTTGAAGGCATAATCCGCCACCGAGCGGAAGCAGATCAGGTGGAACGTGCCCGCCTCATCCAGCCAGAACGCGGCGGGCACCTGCGCCATGCGGGTGCGTCGGAACATGCCGGGGGTAAAGGCGGCCTCCGACAGGTCCACCGGGCAGAGCTTGGCGAGGGTTTCGCGCGCGCCCGCGCCTGAGACGTGCAGGTAGGTGCGCGCGTCTGAGACGTTGACGGCGAGGAAATGCTGACCCTTGACCGCCTCTTCCAGAGTGGCAATCGTCTCGGCCACCCCGTCATAGGCGCAGATCAGCAAAAGCTCGTCCGGCGACATCCAGAGCACGGCAGTCCCCTGCCCGCTCAGCGCCTGACGCTGCGCGGGAATGTCGAGGCCGACGGCGTTTTGAACCGCCGCCTTCACCTCTTTCGACGACAGATCGCCACGCAGGGTGATCATGCCCGTCAGGCCCGCGTCCTCAATCGTGGCGAGCCCCTCGAAGCGGGCCCCGTTCAGGGGGGTAACGGCCTCAGACATTCTGCTTCTCCCCGTCCTTGTCGTAGAAAATGGGATCGACGATCTTCGCCTTGACGATGCCGCCGTCGACCTTGGGAAATTCCAGCACCTCGCCCATGCGGTCCAGCCCGTGATGCACAAGCCCCATGGCGATGCCACGCCCGAGCGTGGGCGAGTGGTAGGTGGAGGTCACGCGGCCCTGCGTATTGCGCTGACCGTTGGCGTTCGTGCCCGGGGCCGTCGCATAGGCCCCATCAGGCAGCACCTCACCCTCAAGCGTCTCCAGCCCCACCAGCTTCCAGCGGTTGGGATCGGCCATATGCTCACGCTCCTGCGCGCGTTTGCCAAGATAGTCGTCTTTCTTCTTGGAAATCGCCCAGTCCATGTTCAGGTCCTGCGGGATGACCGTGCCATCCGTCTCGTCCCCAATCATGATGAAACCCTTTTCGGCACGCATCACGTGCATCGCCTCGGTCCCGTAGGGCATGACGCCGTATTCCTCGCCCGCCTCCAGCAGCGCGTCCCAAAGGGCGCGACCATGGCTTGCGGGCACCGACAGCTCGAAGCTCAGCTCACCGGCAAAGGAGATGCGGAAGACGCGCGCGGGGATGCCCGCGACGGTGATCTCGGTCCAACCCATGAAGGTCAGCGCGTCGGCGCTGATATCGTCCCCGGTCAGCTTTTCGATCACCTTGCGAGAGTTCGGCCCCGCAACGCCCACCTGCGCATATTGCTCGGTGACGTTGGCGGTATAGACCTTCCAGTCCCACCATTCGCATTGCAGCCAGTCTTCCATATGGCCATGGATCGACTCGGCCCCGCCGGTGGTGGTGTGGACAAGGAACGTGTCCTCATCAAGCCGCGCGACCACACCGTCATCCATCAGAAAGCCGTTCTCGTTGCACATCAGGCCGTAGCGGCAGCGCCCCGGCTTCAGCGTGGACATCATGTTGGTATAGAGCATGTCCATGAAGCGGCCCGCATCCGCGCCCTTGACGATGATCTTGCCAAGGGTCGAGGCGTCGAGCAGCGCAAGGCTGGCCCGCGTCTGCTTGATTTCGCGATTGACGGCCTCGTGGCGACCCTCTTCGCCCTTCGGAAAGCAATAGGGGCGACGCCATTGGCCGACCGGCTCGAAATCCGCGCCATTGGCCTCGTGCCATGCATGCATCGGGGTCTTGCGGATCGGCTGAAAGATCTCGCCCTTGGCCTCGCCCGCGATCGACGACAGAGAAATCGGCGTATAGGGCGGGCGGAAGGTGGTGGTGCCGGTCTGCGGGATGGGCTGGTTGAGCGCATCCGACAGAATAGCCAACCCGTTGATATTGCTTAGCTTGCCCTGATCCGTGGCCATCCCGAGCGTGGTGTAACGCTTGGCATGCTCGACGCTCTCATAGCCTTCGCGCGCGGCGAGTTGCACGTCCGACACCTTCACGTCGTTCTGGTAATCGAGCCAGGATTTCATCCGCAGCTTTATCCCTGCCCCCTGCGGCATGAGCCAGACGGGCTGCATCGGAGCTTCCTCCGAAGTGCTGGCCTTGGGGGCCTTGCCCTTGGGTTTGCCTCCCATGGCCTTGGCCGCCACCTGCCCTGCCGCATGCGCATCGGACACGACACTGGCCAGATCGCCCGCGCCATTGGCGACCCCGGCGGGGATCACGAAACCCTCGCCCTTGGCGCCTTTCGGCGGTTGATCCGGATCGGGGCGGAAATGCGCGCTCGCCTCGTCCCAAATGAGCTTGCCACCGCAATGCGACCAGAGGTGCACAACCGGCGACCAGCCGCCCGACATGGCGACCGCATCGCATGCGATCTCTTCCAGCACCGCGCCTTCGCCCGCCTGCGCGCAGATGGCGACGCCGGTCACGCGCTTGCCGCCCTTGACCTTTGCGATGCCCTTGCCGTTTTCCACGCGGATGCCCAAGCGCCGCGCCTCTTCGGCCAAGGCACCGCCCCCCCGTTGGCGAGCGTCGAGGATGACGGGGATTTCCAGACCCAGTTTCTTGAGCGTGATGGCGGTGCGATACGCGTCGTCATTGTTGGTGACAACCACGGTGCGATCACCGATAGAGACACCGAAATCGACCGCATAATCGCGCACCGCCGAGGCGAGCATAACGCCGGGAATATCGTTGCCCGCAAAGCTCAAGGGGCGTTCGATGGCGCCAGTGGCGGTCACGATCTGCCCCGCGCGAATGCGCCAGAGACGGTGCCGGGGGGCGTCGCTGCCGGGCGTGTGATCGGCGACACGCTCATAGCCAAGCGCATAGCCGTGATCGTAGACCCCTGCCCCCATGCAGCGATTGCGCAGGGTGACGTTGGGCATGCCTTGCAGTTTAGCAATCGTGGCATCGACCCACTCCGCGACCGGCTGGCCGTCCACCTCTCCACCATCCACAGGCGACCGCCCGCCCCAATGGGCGGTCTGCTCGATCAGCATCACCTTTGATCCGGCCTCGGCGGCCGTCACAGCGGCTTGCAGACCAGCGACACCGCCGCCCACCACGAGCACATCGCAGAAGTAATAGAAATGCTCATACCGGTCCGGATCGCCGGGATTGGACGCCTTGCCCAGACCCGCCGACTGACGGATGAACGGCTCGTAGACATGTTTCCAGAACGGGCGCGGGTGGATGAACATCTTGTAGTAAAAGCCCGCAGGCAGGAAGCGCGACAGATGCGTGTTGACCGCGCCGATGTCGAAATCGAGGCTCGGCCAGTGGTTCTGGCTGATGCAGGTCAGCCCGTCGAAGAGTTCGGTCGTGGTGACGCGCTGGTTGGGCTCGAACCGGGTGCCTTCGCCCAAACCGACGAGCGCATTCGGCTCTTCCGCGCCCGAGGCCACGATGCCGCGCGGGCGGTGGTATTTGAACGACCGGCCCACCAGCATCTGATCATTCGCCAGCAGCGCCGAGGCGAGCGTATCGCCGGGATGGCCCTTCAGGCGCTTGCCGTTGAAGGTGAACTCGATGGCGCGGCTGTGATCGACGAGGCGACCGGTCTTGGCCAGACGTGTGCTCATGTCTTGAACCCTCGGGCCCGGCGGGCGGGCGTTGTGAAGTGAGTATTTTTGGCAAGATGAAGGGTCATGCGAAGTCCCGCCATGTCCAGCCGGGGCGCTTGGCGGTGATCGCGTCGCGGATGTTCTGCGGCGGCTCCAGCGTTTGCGCGGGGTACGTGCCGTAGACCTCCAGCGTCACGGTATCGCGGGCGGCGTGGAACCACTTGCCGCAGCCATTGTTGTGCCGCCAACGCTCGAAATGCACGCCCTTGGGGTTTTCCTTGGCGAACATATAGGTGTGAAAGTCATCATCCGACGCGCCGGGGCCGAACCGCTTGAGATGCGCCTCGCCGCCCTGATGAAATTCGGTCTCTTCGCCCGTAACGCCGCAGCAGGGGCAGGTGAGGATCAGCATGAGTCAAGTCCTCCTTAGTGCGCGACGCCAGCGGCGACGGATTCGTCAATGAACCGGCCCTGATAGAACCGGTCGAGGCCGAACTCGTCGCAGAGCGGCGAGTGGCCCTTGGCCATCAGTTCGGCAAAGCCCCAACCCGAACCGGGAATGGCCTTGAAGCCCCCCGTGCCCCAGCCGCAGTTGATGAAGATGCCGTCGACGGGCGTTTTGCTGAGGATCGGCGAGCGGTCGCCGGTCACGTCCACGATCCCGCCCCATTGGCGCAGCATCTTGAGCCGCGCGACCATCGGGAAGGTCTCGACCAGCGCGCGCACGGTTTCCTCGGCATGGTGGAACGAGCCGCGCTGCGTGTAGTTGTTATAGCCGTCGGTGCCGCCGCCAATGACCATTTCGCCCTTGTCGGACTGGCTCATATAGCCGTGCACGGTGTTGGCCATGACGACGCAATCCATGCAGGGCTTGATCGGCTCGGAGACGAGGGCCTGAAGCGCGACGGATTCGATCGGCAGGCGGAACCCGGCCATATCGGCGAGGTGGCCCGAATGACCGGCCACGACCAGCCCCAGCTTGTCACAGGCGATGTCGCCGCGATTGGTGGTCACACCGGTGACCTTGGCCCCGTCGCGGGAAATACCGGTCACTTCGCATTTCTGGATGATGTGCATGCCCATGGCCGAACAGGCCCGCGCATAGCCCCAGGCCACGGCATCATGCCGCGCGGTGCCCGCACGCGCCTGCCACAGACCGCCCAGCACCGGATAACGCGGCCCGTCGAGATTGATGATCGGCACGATTTCCTTGACGCGGGCGGGCGAGATGAATTCGGTGGTCACGCCTTGCAGGGCGTTGGCATGCGCCGTGCGCTGATAGCCGCGCACCTCGTGCTCGGTCTGCGCCAGCATGATCACGCCACGCGGTGAATACATGATGTTATAGTTGAAATCCTGGCTCAGCGTCTCGTAGAGCGAGCGGGATTTCTCATAGATCGCCGCCGAGGGGTCTTGCAGGTAGTTGGAGCGGATGATCGTGGTGTTGCGGCCCGTGTTGCCGCCGCCGAGCCAGCCCTTCTCCAGAATCGCGACATTGGTGATGCCGAAATTCTTGCCGAGGTAATAGGCCGTGGCCAGACCATGCCCACCCGCGCCCACGATGATGACATCGTATTTCTTCTTCGGCTCGGGCGAGGCCCAGGCGCGCTCCCACCCCATGTGGTAACGCAGGGCTTCGCGGGCGACGGCAAAGGCGGAATAGTGTTTCATGCGCGCTCTCGGGGTTGGTGGATTCGCAACGGGCTTGCGGCTGGCACCGTAATGCGATGGACGGGCTTAGGAAAGGATACCCGGCGCGGCGATTTCAGCATCAATAGCGACATTGCGACATCGGAGCGCGGGCCGCCCACGGCCAAGTGACCATATGCCTCTTTTTTCCGCGCGCGCGGGTCGTTACATGGGGTCAATCACCCAAGGAGAGATCATGGCATTCTGGATCATCGTGGCGGCCCTTGCGATCGGGGTCGGGGCCATTCTGGGGCTGACCCTCATGCGTGGTCGTGTGGGCGAGGCACCGCCCGCAGCCTATGACCTCGACGTCTACCGCGATCAGCTGCGCGAGATCGACCGCGACCTCAAGCGCGGCGTGCTGGAGGCCGAGGATGCCGAACGGCTGCGCGCCGAGATTTCGCGCAAGATCCTCGCCGCCGACGCACAACTGCGTGCGGGCGGCGAGAGCGGCGGGCAGCCCAAGGCGCTCGGGATCGTCATGGCCGGCGTGGTGGTGGCATTGGTGACCGGCGGCGGCGTGCTGCTTTATTCGCAGATCGGCGCGCCGGGTTACGGCGATCTGCCCATGGCCACCCGGATCGCCAATTCCGAGGCCGCGCGCGCCGAGCGCCTGGATCAGGAAGCGGCTGAAGCCCGCTTTGCCCCGCAGGACACCGGCCTGCCCGACGGCACCAGCGACGACTATATGGCGCTGGTCGAGCGGCTGCGCGAGACGGTGGCGGAGCGGCCCAATGACCAGCAGGGCCTGCGCTTTCTGGTGCGCAGCGAGGCAGCGCTCGGCAACATGGAGGCGGCGCGCACCGCGCAGGCACAGCTCATCGAGGTAAAGGGCGAGGCCGCCACCGCCGAGGATTACGCCACGCTGGCCGAATTGATGATCAACGCCACCAGCGGCTATGTCTCGCGCGATGCCGAGGCAGCACTGCGCGATGCCCTCGACCGCGACCCGCGCGCCCCGACGGCCCGCTTCTATCTTGGCCTTTACATGACGCAGATCGACCGCCCCGACACCGCGTTCCGCCTGTGGCGCGACCTGCTGGAGGAGAGCACGCCCGACGCGCCCTGGGTGCCGCCCATTCGCGCCGGTATCGAGGAACTGGCGGCCCGCGCGGGCGAACGCTATGAACTGCCGTCGCAGGCTGGCGCGCCCGGCCCCTCGGCGGGCGATATCGAGGCTGCAGGAGAGATGGACCCCGAGGCCCGGCAGGAGATGATCCGCGGCATGGTGGCCGGGCTGGCGAGCCGTCTGGCCGACGAGGGCGGCACCGCCGAAGACTGGGCGCGGCTGATCAACGCCTACGGCGTGCTGGGCGAGACCGACCGCGCCCGCCGCATCTGGACCGAGGCGCAGGCGGTCTTTGCCGATTTCCCGCGTCGCCTTGCCACCGTGCGGGCGGCGGCAGAGAACGCGGGCGTGGCAGAGTGATCGTCGAGGATATCGCCGAGTTCGCCGCCGCGCTGCCGCGCGCGCGGGCCGTGATGGGCCTCGATCTGGGGACCAAGACCATCGGCGTCGCGCTCTCGGACAGGCTCTGGTCGGTGGCCAGCCCGCACGAGACGGTAAAGCGTCAGAAATTCACCCTCGATGCCGCGCATCTGCTAAAGGTCATCGCGGCGCGCGAGGTGGGCGGGATCATCCTCGGCCTGCCGCGCAACATGGATGGCAGCGAGGGGCCAAGGTGCCAATCCACCCGCGCCTTTGCCCGCAATCTGGAACGGCTCACCGATCTGCCGATCAGCTTCTGGGACGAACGCCTGTCCACCGTGGCCGCCGAACGCGCCCTGCTGGAGGCGGATGCGACACGAAAGCGTCGTTCCGAGGTGATCGACAGCGTCGCCGCATCCTATATCCTGCAAGGGGTGCTGGACCGGATGGGACATATGAGGGCAGAGCATGACGGATGAAACACCATGGCAGCGCGACGAGGTCGAAAGCCCCTGCGTGCGGGTCTGCGTGGTGCACCCCGAGGCACGGATCTGCACCGGCTGCCTGCGCTCGATCGAAGAGATCACCCGCTGGTCGAAGATGAGCGGCACCGAGCGGCGCGAGGTAATGGCCGCCCTGCCCGACCGCGCCGGATTGCTGAAAAAGCGCCGGGGCGGGCGGGCGGCGCGGCTGTCGCGGGGATAGCAGCGCAGGTCTTGACCTCACGCTTCCGTTCAAGCTCTGCCCCGCGCGGCTCATCTCGTTAACGGCAAAGGTCCACCCCAGCCCAATCCCCCGCGCTTACGCCGCGTTCGACCGGGCCCGGCCGCCACCGCCGCCACCGCGACGCCGCCCGCCGCCGGGTTTGCCCTGCCCGGCACCGCCGCCAAAGCCACCACCGCCGCCACCGCGACGACGCGGCCCGCCACGGCCCTGCGGTTTCTTCTCCTTGGGATCGGGCAGCACTTCCCACGGACGGCCCGAGGCCACCGGGATCGTGGTGCCCAGAACCTTCTGGATATCCTTCAATTCGCCCATCTCGTCGGGTGCGCAAAACGCGATCGCCGCCCCGTCACGGCCCGCCCGCGCAGTGCGCCCGATGCGGTGGACATAGTTGTCTGGCACGTTCGGCAACTCGAAATTGTAGACGTGTTTCACATCCGGAATATCAAGGCCGCGCGCCGCCACGTCGGTGGCCACGAGTACCTTGACCTGACCGTCCCGGAACGCCTTGAGCGCCCGTTCGCGCTGGCCCTGGCTCTTGTTGCCATGGATCGCGGCGACCGAGAATCCGGCCTGCTCCAGCTTGCGCGCCAGCTTGTCAGAGCCGTGCTTGGTGCGACCGAAAACCAGCGCCAACTCGCCCTTGTGCTTGCCCAGAAGCTCGATCAGCAGATCGGGCTTGGCGGCCTTGGCGATGAAATGCACCTCTTGCGTGACCTTGTCGGCGGCCTTGCCCGGGGGGCTGACCTGCACCCGCTTGGGGTGGGTCAGATAGCTGCTCGCGATCTCTTCCATCTGCTTGGGCATGGTCGCCGAAAAGAGCATGGTCTGACGCTCGGCGGCCAGCAGCCCGGCGATCCGGCGCAGCGCGTGGATAAAGCCCAGATCGAGCATCTGGTCGGCCTCGTCGAGCACGAGGAACCGCGCGGCGTCGAGCCGCACGGCACGGCGGTCGATAAGGTCGAGCAACCGGCCCGGTGTCGCCACCAGGATATCGGTGCCCTGATCCAGCCGCTTGATCTGCGGATTGATCGACGCGCCGCCCACCACGAGGTTGATCTTGATCGGGCTATCCTTGACCAGCGGCAAAAGCGCGTCGCGGATCTGCCCGGCCAACTCGCGCGTCGGCGCAAGGATCAGGCTGCGGATCGTCTTGGGCGCGGGTTTGCCCGGCGCCTCCATCAGCGCGGTAATCAGCGGCAGGCCAAAGGCCATGGTCTTGCCGGTGCCGGTCTGCGCAAGGCCCAGCACATCCTCGCCGTTCAGGGCATGCGGAATGGCATGGGTCTGGATCGGAGTGGGTTCGGTGATGCCGGACGCGGCCAGCTTGCGGGTGAGCGATTGGGGCAGGCCCATTTCGTCAAAGAGGTTCAAATCGTATCCTTTCGGGGGCCAGGACATCTGCCCAAAGCCCGGTACAGGCGGCAAAGATCACCGCCCGGTCGTCGTGGTTGCACCTGACGGGCCAAGACAAAGGGCCGATTGCCCCCGCCTTCCGACAGGTGTTTGGCCCCACGCGTGATTTTGGGAACAGGTCCGCGACATTTCATATGGGTCGCCCCGTTTCAGGGGCCGTGCTGCTCACGCGGCAGGAAATGTCGGTTGGGGTGCATATGGCGGCCTGCCGCGCGAAAGTCAAGCGCTGCGGCACGCCTACCGTATCCGCCGCGCGCGCGCCTCAACGCCCCTTGAAGAGCCCGCCCAGAATACCGCGCACGATGCGCCGCCCCGTGGTGCCCTTCAGCTCCTTGACCAGCGCCGAGGCCAGCGCCCCGCCGATCCCGTCCGAGCCCGACACCCGGCGCGCACGCCCCGGGCTCGCCCCGCCGGAATAGCGACGCGCGGCCTTGAACTCGCGGGCCTTCTCCTCTTCGGCCTCGGCCTCCACCTCGGCGGCCTCCGCAGCTTTCGCCGCCGCCTCGGCCCGTTCGGCCAGCATCTCATGTGCCGAATGCCGGTCGATCGCGGTGTCGTATTTGCCCGCCACCGGCGAGGCGGCGATCAACGCATGCCGGGTCTCGGGGTCACAGGGGCCAAGCTGCGTCGCGGGCGGGCGAATGAGCGTGCGCTCGACCACCCCCGGCACCCCCTTGCCCTCCAGCATCGAGGTCACCGCCTCACCCACGCCGACGTCACGGATCGCGTCGCCGGTATCGAACCTCGGATTGGGGCGATAGGTCTCGGCGGCCCGACGCAACGCTTTTTGATCGCGCGCGGTGAAGGCCCGCAACGCATGCTGAAATCGGTTGCCCAATTGCCCCAGCACATCCTCGGGCACGTCATCGGGATTCTGGGTGATGAAATACACCCCCACCCCCTTGGAGCGAATGAGCCGCGCCACCTGCTCGACCTTGTCCACCAGCACCTTGGGCGCGTCATCGAACAGAAGATGCGCCTCGTCGAAGAAAAAGACCAGCTTCGGCTTGTCGGGGTTGCCCACCTCGGGCAACGTCTCAAAGAGTTCCGACAAGAGCCACAGCAGGAAGGTGGCATAAAGCTGCGGCGACTGCACCAGACGGTCAGCGGCAAGGATGTTGACATGGCCGCGCCCCTCGGGCGTGACCTGCATCAGATCGGCCAGATCAAGCGCCGGTTCGCCAAAGAAATGCGCCGCCCCCTGGTTTTCCAGCACCAGCAGCGACCGCTGGATCGCCCCCACCGAGGCCGCCGCCACATTGCCATAACGCAGCGACAATTCATCCGCATTCTCACCCACCCAGAGCAGCAGCGCCCGGATGTCATCGAGATCGAGCAGCGGCAGGCCCTCTTCATCGGCCACGCGAAACGCGATGTTGAGCACGCCCTCCTGCGCATCCGACAAACCCAGCAGACGCGACAGCAAGAGCGGCCCCATCTCGGCAATCGTGGTGCGAACCGGGTGGCCCTGCTCGCCGAACAGATCCCAGAACACCACCGGAAAACTGTCATAGCGGAATGCCTCGAACCCGATCTTTTCCGCGCGTTCGGTGAACGGACCATGCAGCTTGTGGTCGGGGCTGCCCGCCACCGCCATGCCCGACACGTCACCCTTGATATCCGACAGGATCACCGGCACGCCCGCATCCGAAAACCCTTCGGCGAGGATCTGCAGCGTCACCGTCTTGCCCGTGCCCGTCGCCCCGGCCACAAGCCCGTGCCGGTTGGCGTATTTGAGCAAAAGGCCCTGCGGCTCGGAATAGTCCGGCCCGCCGCCGCCTATGAAAATGGAATTGGTCACGGCTCACTACCCTCGTCCAGAAATCGTCACGGCTTGACCATACAAAGTTAACCTTTCTGTGCCAGTCTGAATTCATGCCCGGGGCCGAATGTCCTCTGGTTCCGGGCATTTCCTCCCTGTCAGACTGGCCGCGCCCTCCGGGTGCGGCCTTTTTTCCGGCGCTTGCGACATAGCCTGTTGACGCATGCGGGTTTCTGTCCTAGCGTTCGCTTCAATAACTAAGTCGGCCAGTCCGACGGGGAGAAACAGGAAGGAGGCCGCAAGGCCTCTTTCTTTTTGTTCCGACCATGGCGGGCCGGGCCGTCACAGGATTGACGCAACCGGCGATCCGCGCGAAAACCCGCCATGGGCCTGACAGCGTCCCATGTTTTGCGCCTGACAGCGCGCGCATGACATGTTAAATCGCACCAAATCAACCGACCATGTAATGGGGAACCAATGTCCAAGTTCATTTCACGCCTGTCCATCGCCGCCCTGCTCGCGCTTGGCACCACTGTCGGCGCGCAAGAGGCAGAGGCCCCTGCCGAAACGGCACCAAGCACAGAACAGACCGAACAGGAAACCGGCAACGCACTGGCACAAGGGCTCGATACCGGGCGCGAGGTGCAGGAGGACGGCTCTTACATCAAGGAGAGCTTTGACGACTGGCAGCTCAAGTGTTTCCGCAACCAGACCGAAGACACCCCCGAGCTGTGCCAGATGTACCAGCTTCTGACCGAGTCCGAAGGCAACCCAGTGGCAGAGTTCAGCCTCTACAAGCTGGGCAATGCAGGCAATGTCGTCGCCGGGGCCACCATCGCCGTGCCACTTGGCACGCTGCTCTCGGAAGAGGTCAAGCTGTCGGTCGATGGCGGCAAGGCCAAGAGCTATGCCTATTCGTTCTGCACCATGGGCGGCTGTTTCGCCCGCATCGGCCTGACCCAGCCGGAAGTCGACGCGCTCAAGCGTGGCGTGAAGGCGACCATCCAGATCGTCCCGGCCCAGGCCCCCGACCAGACCGTGCGCATCGACGCCTCGCTCGCCGGCTTTACCGCCGCCTATGACGCGGCATCCGAACTGTCGAACTGAGCCGGGCACAGGCCCGATCCAGACCAGGCAAGACATGGCTCCTCCGGCTTTCGCCGGGGGAGTTTTGCGTTGGGGGCAGGTTTTGCCGGGATAGGCCTGAACCCGACATACGCACCACCCGCGCGATACGCACCGAAGGTGCCGCGCGATCGCCTGGCCGTCCCGCGGCCTGGCGATTTGATACGGCGCGCAACGTGTCGAAGTTACGATGACTTGGCTGGCATAAAGTGCTGCCAACAACGGTTGCATCGCCAGTCCCCGGCCCTGCGATCACGCGACACCTTCTGCGAGTCAGCAAGGTCCCCTCAAAGCCAAAATTCCCCCTACCCGAACCGCCTGAGCGCCAGCACCGCATTCAGCCCGCCAAAGGCAAAAGCATTGCTCAGCGCCACATCGACATGCGCCTCGCGCGCCACGTTGGGCACCACGTCGAGCGCGCATTCCGGGTCCGGTTCCTCATAGCCGATGGTGGGCGCGATGACCCCGTCGCGCAGCGCCATGATACAGGCCAGCAATTCCACCGCCCCGGTGCCGCCAATCAGATGCGCATGCATCGACTTGGTGGACGAAATCATCAGCGTGTCGGCATGCGCCCCAAACACATCCGCCACAGCAGCACTTTCGGTCTTGTCATTGGCGGCGGTACCGGTGCCGTGGGCGTTGATATAGCCCACATCCTCGCGGTTGACCCGGGCATCGCGCAGCGCCCCCTGAATGGCCCGCGCCGCCCCCTGTTTCGACGGCATCACGATGTCGGACGCATCCGAGGTCATCGCGAACCCCGCTACCTCGGCCAATATCTCGGCACCGCGCTTGCGGGCATGCTCCAACTCCTCGAAAACGAAGATCGCCGCCCCCTCGCCCTGCACCATACCGTTGCGATTGGCCGAGAAGGGGCGACAGGCATCGCGGCTCATCACGCGCAGGCCCTCCCACGCCTTGACGCCACCAAAGCACAGCATCGACTCGGATCCCCCCGTCACCATCACCGGGGTGATCCCGCCATGCACCATCTGAAAGGCCTGCGCCATAGCATGGTTGGACGACGCGCAGGCGGTCGAGACCGTAAAGGACGGGCCCTTGAGGTTGTATTCCATCGACAGGTGCGACGCCGCGGCATTGTTCATCAGCTTGGGCACCACGAAGGGATGCACCCGGTTCTTGCCCTCCTCGTAGACCGAGCGGTAATTCTCATCGAGCGTGGTCATGCCGCCGCCTGAATTGCCAAGGATCACCCCCGCCCGCGCCGCCAGCTCACCGGTGAATTCCAGCCCCGCCTGCGCCATCGCCTGCCGCGCGGCGATCAGCGTGAACTGCGTGAACCGGTCGAAGAGCGCCAGTTGCTGACGGTTGAACTGTGCCTCGGGATCATAGTCCCGGACCTGCGCGCCGATCCGGATCGACAGCCGCTCCACGTCGCGAAACTCCAGCTCACCGATACCGCAGCGGCCCTCGCGCATCGCCTCCATCGTGGCAGGCACATCATGGCCGAGCGCATTGATCGTGCCTGCCCCGGTAATGACGACGCGCTTCACGATTGCTCCGCGATCAGCCGCTCGATCCCCGCCACAATGGTCCGCACCGAGGAAATGTCGAAATCGCTCTCCGACGGCTCGTTCGCGTTGAACGGCACCGAGATGTCGAACGCCTCCTCGATGGCAAAGATGCTCTCCACCAGCCCGAGGCTGTCGATGCCCAGATCTTCCAGCGTGCTGTCGAGAGTGACGTCTGAAGGTTCCAGCACCGCCTGCTCGGCGATGATGCGGATGACACGGTCCTGAATGCTGCTCATGGGTAGGGTCTTTCCAATACGGCCCGGGCTGGGCGGGTTTCAGGTCTTTTGCGTCGGTTCTGTAACAGTTTTCTTAAACTTGGCCACATCGTCAAACAATCTCATGAGACGTCGCAATCCCTTGACCGCCCGCAGCCCCTGCGAACCGCCGATCCGGCCCCGCGCGCCGCTGATTGAATATCGGTAGACCGGGCGCGACATGGATTGACCCGCAGCCGCCAGCGCCCGACCCGGCGCTACGCCGCGCGACCACGGCCTCCGTGCCCCGCGCGCGGGCCACTTGATCCATGCCGAAGCCCATGCATCACCTCTCTCGTCGAAGAGGTGTTTAGCTCTGAACCGTCGCCAGTGAAACCCCCGCCTTGCGCAAGGCCTCCCAGATCGCCGCGTCCCGCTGGTAAACGTCATCGCGGTATTGCACCCGGCCCTGCGCCTGCGTGAAGGCGGTGCGATAGATGATATGCACCGGCACATGCTGCTCGAGTTGCACATAGGTCTCGCGCCCGGTGCCCAGCACCGAATGGAAATACGCCCTGGGGTCGGCCTCCTGCGGCGACAGGATCTCATAGGCGAAATCAAAGGGCTGTTGCAGACGGATGCAGCCATGGCTGAAATCCCGCTTTTCGCGCTCGAACAGCGCCTTTTGCGGCGTGTCATGCAGGTAGATGTTGTACTTGTTGGGGAACATGAACTTCACCAGCCCAAGCGCATTGCGCGACGACGGCGGCTGCTTGATCGCGAACGGGAAGTTGCGCGCATTATAGGCCCCGAAATTGACTGCACCACGCGGCACCTCGCGCCCGTTCCGGTTATAGAGCTTGAGATGCCCGGCGGCATTGGGATTGCGCTTCATCTGCGGCAGGTATTCCTTGACGGCGATCGAGCGCGGCACATGCCATGTCGGATTGATGACCAGATGCTCCATCTCGTCGGAAAATTCCGGGCTGCGCCGGTCGCCGACATTCTTGCCGATCACCGCGCGGGTCTGAAACGTCAGGCTGTCATTGTCGAGAATACGCGCGCTGAAATCGGTGAGATTCACCAGCACATGCCGCGTCCCGCGATCCCGCGCCAGCCAGCGTTCGCGCTCCATCGCGACGATCACCGATTGCAACCGCTCGGCGGCGCTTTGGTTGAGCGCGGCAAGCGTCGAGGGCCCGGCAATGCCATCCGTCTGCAGCCCGTGATCGCGCTGAAATTCCTGCACGGCACTCTGGATCGCGCCATCATAAAGCGTGCTGGCACTGCGCCGCAGATAGCCCATCGCCACCAGCCGGTTGCGCAGCGCGATCACCGCCTGCCCGCCCTGCCCCGGCTCCAGTTTCTGCGACGGCACTGCAGGCCCCCAGCCGCCTTCGCGGATCAGATGCTCAAGACGCATCTTCTCCTTCATCAGGCGCGCATATTCATTGGTGCGCGGCGGCAGCGCGCGCAGCGCCTGTCGCGGCGCATCGGCCCGGACGAGATCCCCCAGCAACACCGTCGCCGGGCTGTCATTCACCTCGCGCTTGATCTCGTAGACCACCCGGCTCGGCTCCAGCACCCCCGATTGCACATCCCGCGCATAAGCCAGATAGGCCCGGCTCAGCGCCACCTCGATCAGGCCCAGATCGCGCAGCGAGCGCGCCGCCCCCATCCGCGCCATCAAGCCATCGAGATCATAGCGCGCCTCCGGCAGACCGTGCATCCCGGCCTGCGACAGCGCCTGAACCAGCGCCTGACGCCGCGCCTGCGCCGTGCTCCCCTCGTCGGTCCAGACCGGGCGATACTCGGTCTCGCGGTAGAATTCCGCCAGCTCGCGATCAGACGCCGCCGCCTCCGCCACCGCCTGGCGAAAGGCCGTGCTTTGCACATCGGCCCGCGCCGACCCGGAGCAGACCAGCCCCGCCGCCAAAAGCGAAACCAACGTCCGAACGCCAAAGGCGCGGCGAAACACTGCCAACATCATGTAAATCCCCGAAATCGCGTTTCCTGTTCTCCTCATATAAGCAACAAACCGCACCGCTCTCAATTTTTTCCTAATCTTTTCCTGTCACATCTGGGAAGAATCGCGTGTGCGTGACGGGATCACGGCAGGGTTCGCGCAATCTGGCCACAAACCGGAAATTATGCGCGAAATTCTGCCGAAATTGCTTGCTACTCACGCAATGCGTCAAATCGGGGCTTGGTTGATGATTCTCGTTATGTCATACAACTCGGGCATCTGGGGATGAAATCAAAGGTCGCGGGACAGCGGCCGCAGGTAGGCGACGGGACAGGCGCTTGAAACTATGACAGAATTCAGCTCGACTGGCATCTCTCGCCGTGGGATACTCACCGCATTCGCGGCCACGGCACTCACCGCAGCACCGACATTCAGCCAGGCCGCAGGCTTCCTGCGCGGCGCCGGCGACATCCGACGATTGCGCATGGTCTCGCCCCGCACCGGTGAACGGCTCGACACGATCTACTGGATCGAGGGCAATTATATCCGCGAGGCGCTCAATGAAATTTCGCTTTTCATGCGCGACTGGCGCACGAATGACGTGAAAACCATCGACACCCGCACGATCGACATCATGGCCGCCAGCCATAACCTTCTGGACGCGAGCGAGCCTTACACCCTGCTCAGCGGCTATCGCAGCGCCAAGACCAACGCCATGCTGCGCTCGCGCTCGCGCGGTGTCGCCAAAAATTCCCGCCACCTCATCGGCGAGGCCGCCGATCTGCGTCTCGGCAGTCGCTCGGTCAGCCAGATCTACCGCGCGGGCGTGGCCTGCGGCGGCGGCGGTGTCGGCAGGTATTCCGGCTCAAACTTCGTCCACATGGATTGCGGCCCGGTCCGCACCTGGGGCCGCTGAACCCAGACAATGCGACACCAAAAGGGCCGGTCACCACCACCGGCCCTTTTTGCATCCGCTTCATCTTGCCAGAAATACTCCGGGGGAGTCGCCGTCAGACGACGGGGGCAGCGCCCCCTCCTGCCCCGGCCCCGCTTACGCCAGCTTGGCGTTGCGCGCCGCCTGCAACCGCGCGAAATCATCGCCCGCGTGATAGCTTGACCGCGTCAGCGGCGTGGCCGACACCATCAGGAACCCCTTGCCATAAGCCGCCTTTTCATAGGCCGCAAACTCGTCCGGATGCACGAACCGGTCCAGCGCGTGATGCTTGGGCGTCGGCTGCAGATATTGCCCGATGGTCAGGAAATCCACATCCGCCGCGCGCATGTCATCCATCACCTGATGCACCGATTGGCGATCCTCGCCCAGCCCGACCATGATCCCCGACTTGGTGAACATCGTCGGATCCAGCTCCTTCACCCGCTGCAACAGCCGCAAGCTGTGGAAATAGCGCGCGCCGGGGCGCACCGATGGATAAAGCCCCGGCACGGTCTCGAGGTTGTGGTTGAACACATCCGGTTTCGCCGCCACCACCGTCTCCAGCACGCTGTCCTCGCAATGCAGGAAATCCGGCGTCAGGATCTCGATTGTGGTGCCCGGCGTGCGATGCCGGATCGCGCGGATGGTCTGGGCGAAATGCTCCGCGCCGCCATCGTCGAGATCATCGCGGTCGACACTGGTGATCACCACGTGGTTCAGCCCCAGCTTTTGCACCCCGTCCGCCACACGCCCCGGCTCGAACACATCGAGCGCCTGCGGCTTGCCGGTCGCCACGTTGCAGAACGTGCAGCCCCGGGTGCAGATTTCGCCCATGATCATCATCGTGGCGTGGCCCTGCGCCCAGCATTCGCCCGCATTGGGACAGCCCGCCTCTTCGCAGACCGTCACCAGCTTGTGCTCGCGCATGATCTTGTGGGTTTCGAAATAGCCCTTGCTGGTCGGCGCCTTGACGCGAATCCAGTCGGGCTTTTTCGGTTGGGCATTGTCGGGCCGATGCGCCTTTTCGGGGTGGCGCCCGGCGGGCAGTTTGAGATCGCGCACGAATTTTTCCCCGCGAATGATTTGGTAAGGTCTCCCTAGTATAAGTCATGGCGATGGTGAGTGCCAGTGATGCAAGGCCGCATCCCGGTGCATGCAATACGGGTAACGAGTACCATCGCCTGTGAGTGAGTGTCCCAACGGTCAAAGGCCCGCGTCACCCGTGGCGCGGGCCGCCGCGCCCGCATCGCGCGCCTGCGTGATCAGCCCACCGCCGACCGTGCCCAGAAGATCGGCCAGTTCCGCGAACCAGCTGGCGTCCTCCGTGCTCGCCCGCCGCACCAGCGCGACCTCACGGTAAGGCTCCGGTGGCGCAAAGCGGCGCAATTGCATCCCCGGTGCCGCGCGCGATTCGGTCGCAGCCGCCAGTTCCGGCATCAGCGTCAGGCCGAACCCCGCCGCCACCAGCCGCGACAGCGTACCCAGCGATGACGCCCCCATGTCGATCTGCGCATGGCCCCGGCCCCGCCCGCACACTTCCAGCGCCTGATCGGTCAGGCAATGGCCATCCTCCAGCAACAAGAGCGGGCTATGGGTCAGCGACATCGGCCGCAGCGCCTCCGCCCCCTGCCCCAGTGCATCGAGCCGCGCCGCACTCCCCGCCAGCAGGAACCGGTCCTTGAAGAGCGCCCGCGCCTGCAATCCCTCGCCCGGCACCGGCAGCGCCATGATCGCGGCATCGAGTTGGCCGCTCTGCACCTCGGCGATCAGCTGCTCGGTGCGCGCCTCGCGCACCTGCACATCGAGCGAGATGTCACCGCTGCGCAGCGCCTCCAGCACGCCGGGCAGGATATAGGGCGCAATCGTCGGAATGATCCCCAGCGACAGCCGCCCCGCCAGCCCGCCTTGCCAGCGCGCGGCATCGCCAAGCGCCTGCATCTCGCCCAGTACCCGCTCGGCATGGTCCAGAATGCGCCGCCCGAACGGCGTCAGAACCACGTCGCGCGCCCGCCGCTCGACCAGCTTCGCGCCAAGTGCGGCCTCCATCTCGCGGATTTGCACCGAGAGCGCGGGCTGCGAAATGTTCACCGCCTCCGCCGCCCGGCCAAAATTGCGCTGCTCGCTCAGCGCCTTGAAATAGGTGAGTTGCCGCAGGGTGATATTCATACGCGAAAGTTATGCCTTCCCAGCCTCGACGCAAGTGGAAACTATCATTCTTTTCCTTGCAGGCCCCCCGCACCCGCCTATGCTGGCCGCACCCACGTGTCAGACCGCAGAGGCATCCCATGGCGAGGCAGGCCCCCGCGCCCACTCCTCCGCGCTTCGGGCGCGTTCAGGAATATCTCAAGCAGATCGTCTATGGCGGCACCGACGGGATCGTCACCACCTTCGCCATCGTCGCCGGATTCGCTGGCGCGCAGGCCGAAGGCGTGGCCGAGGTGGGAGCCATCGCCGTGCTGCTCTTCGGCCTCGCCAATCTCTTCGCCGACGGCGTGAGCATGGGCCTCGGCGAATTCCTCTCGCTGCGCGCCCAGCACGACCTCTACCGCGCCCGCCGCGCCGAGGAGCGTCGCCGCAGCTTTGAGACCCCCGACCACCAGCGCGCGCGGCTGGCCGAAATCCTGCGCACCAAGGGGCTCTCGCCGCAGGACGCGGCGGATGCGGCGCAGATCTTCACCCGCCATCCGCAGGTGATGGCCGAGATGATCCTCGCCGAGGAAACCGGCCTGCGCGATCCCGACGGCGAAAGCCCGGCGCGCAACGGCTCCTTCACCTTCGCCGCCTTCATCACCTTCGGCGCGGTCCCCCTCATTCCCTACCTTCTGTTCGAGGCGACAGCGGCCACCACGCAACTGTCGATCATCGCCACCGGCGTCGCTCTGGTTCTGCTCGGGCTCCTGCGCTGGCATGCCAGCGGCGAACGGCTCTGGCGCAGCGTCGGCGAGACCGTGCTGGTCGGCACGGTCTGCGCCGTGGTGGCCTTCGGCGTGGGCTGGATCGTGGGCGGCTGACTCAGCCGATCAGGCCACCCGCCTCGCCCAGGCTCTCGTAATGCCGCTTGAGGCGTTGCAGCGCGATGCGCAGCACGATCTTGCCCGACCGCGCCGACCAGCCCATCTTTTTCTCGGCCCGTTCCAGCCCTTGCAGATAGCAGCAGCAGCGCAGCGCCACATCCCCCAGACCCGGGCCCAGATCGCGCAGCGCCCCGATGACCCGGGCACGCGCGGCCTCGGCATTATAGCCGCGCGGCCCCGGCGCGGTTCCGCCGTCGTCGACATGGCTCAGAAAGCGGTCCCAGTTCTGCGTGACCCGCGCGCCGACCTGCGCCAGTTCGAAATCCTCGCGCAGCCGTTCACCCGCGCGCACCAGATCATCCGACAGAAAGCGGCTGCCATCCCGGTCGCGGCGTCGGGCCAGCGCGCTCAGCGGGCTTTCGGCCAGACCATAGCGCGGGCGGCGCGGCAGGGCCGTGTCGTCCTCGCCGCGCAGCATGACGGGCGGCTTGCGCAGGCCGCTGGCCAGGTTTTCGGCCTCGGCCAGCATCCGCCCGAGCGCCGCACGTCCCTTGCCGGTGATATGATAGCGCGCGATCCGGCCCGGATCGTCGCAGGCGATCCAGCCCTTGAGGGCCAGCGCCTCGGCCACCTCGCGATCCACCACCGCCGTGCGCGACGGCTGCCCCGAACCGCCATCGCGCACCACCACCGCCTTGTCCATGTCCACCGACACCGCCAGCAGCGCGCCGGTTTCGCACAGCCGCCGCAGGACGCGCTGCGCCTCGGCCTTCAGGCGCGCATTGCTCAGCGTGCCGCTCTCTTCGGTCGTCTCCGGATTGCTCTGAACTGTCATCTTATTGGCCTCCGTGGCAGGAGAACCGGCACTCTTTGCATGACTTACACGTTGCCCCAGACGGCGCAGCGCCTCATCGACCAATAGATCGTCGCGGCGTGTCTCAAAGGCCCGGATCTGACGCAGAACGGTCGAGGCGTGCCGCCCCGATCGCCGGGCCAGCGCCCGGATCGGCATGCCGCTTTCGATATGGGCAAGATAGTGCAACGCCGCCTCTGGCACCCATGATGGCTCCGTCTGCATCATTGATTTGCTCATCACCTGATCACGCATAACCATCCCCCAATCCTGACCAATCTGCGGTGCCCGTCCCATCGAAACACCTTATCCACAGAGTTATCCACAACTTAGGCGTGCAAAGATTACCGGTTCGTTAACTGTTTCCAGAAAATCAACCTTCGTTGACAAAGGGTAAACAATTTCAATGCCCTGCGTGCGCAGAACCGGGCGCAGAGGCAACGGCGCTCAAAACCGTGCAAGGACTGGCCTCACACAACCGAAAGGAGTTTCGTGATGCAGGATGTTCTGAGCGCTCTCAATGGCTTGCGCCGTCCGCCCCTGCTGATCCGCGCGGCGCGGATCGGGGTTTGCGATTATAACCGCGCGGTGCATCTGCCGCGTCATCTCGGTCCTGCAGCGCTTCCGCGCGCGGCCGAGGCGCTTGTCCGGCTGATGGAGATCGAGGCCGCGCAAGAGCGCGACCGCACCGCGCGCGCCGCCGGATACCGCGCGGCGCGCCATGTCGATGTGCTGATCGCGATGATGGGCGAGGCGCGGCACCTGCGCGCGCCACAGACCGCGCCCGCCTAAGCGGACGCGGCGCGGGTCAGCTCAACTGAACGCGTCTGGCATTTCCGATTTGCGCTTGGCCACATAGGCGGTAAGCGCCTCGTGAATGCCCGGATCGAGCGCGGGCTGCTGATAGTCGTTCAGCAGCTTCTTGTACCGCGCATTTGCAAGGGTCATGGTGTCGCGCGCGCCCTCTTCCGACCAGGTCTCGTAAGGCTTGTAGTCAAGCAGATCCGAGCGCCAGAACGCCGTCTTGAAATTCGCCTGGGTATGCGCGCAGCCCAGGTAATGCCCGCCGGGGCCCACTTCGCGGATCGCGTCCATCGCCTGGCCGTTCTCGTCCATGTAGACGCCTTTTGCCAGGTGATGCAGCGTGCCCAGCTGATCGGCATCCATCACGAATTTCTCGAACGAGGCGACCAGACCGCCCTCCATCCAGCCGCAGGAATGCAGCATGAAGTTCACGCCAGCCAGAAGTCCCACGTTGAGGCTGTTGGCGGTCTCGTAGGCCGCCTGCGCATCGGGCAGCTTGGAGCCATTGAACGACCCCGCCGAACGGTAGGGCAGCCCCAGACGCCGCGCCAGTTGCCCCGCGCCATAGGTGATATGCGCAGCCTCGGGCGTGCCGAAGGTGGGCGCACCGGAGTTCATGTCGATCGAGGTCACGAACGCGCCAAAGATCATCGGCGCGCCGGGGCGGATCAGCTGCGAATAGGCGATCCCCGCCATCACCTCGACCAGAACCTGAGTCAGCGTCCCCGCCACCGTCGTCGGGGCCATCGCACCGCCCACGATGAAGGGCGACAGGATGCAGGCCTGGTTGTTCTTCGCATAGACTTCGAGCGACCCCATCATCACATCGTCGAAGGTCATCGGCGAGTTGACGTTGATCAGCGAGGTCATGACCGTGTTCTGCTGCACGAACTCCTCGCCAAAGAGGATGCCGCACATGTCGACACTGTCCTGTGCGCGGCTTGGTTCCGTCACCGAGCCCATGAACGGCTTGTCCGACAGCGTCATATGCGCCAGCAGCATGTCCAGATGGCGCTTGTTCACCGGCACGTCGGTCGGCTCGCACACGGTGCCGCCCGAATGGTGCAGCCACTTGGACATATAGCCCAGCTTCACGAAATTCCGGAAATCCTCGATCGTCGCATAGCGGCGCCCGTTCTCCATGTCATGCACGAAGGGCGGGCCGTAAACCGGGGCCAGAACGAGGGATTTGCCGCCGATCTCGACCGTGCGTTCGGGGTTGCGGGCGTGCTGCGTGATCCGCGACGGCGCGGTCGCCATCAGCTTGCGTGCCAGACCCCGCGGCAGGCGCACCCGCTCGCCCGTCACCTCTGCCCCGGCCTCGCGCCAGCGCTCCAGCGCGGCGGGGTTTTCCACGAAATTCACGCCGATCTCTTCGAGAATCGTCTCGGCATTGGCCTCGATGATATCGAGCGCCTCTTCGGTCAGGATCTCGAAATTCGGAATGTTGCGCTCGATATAGCGCGCGGTCTCGACGCTGACGGCGGTGCGTTCCGCGCGGCGTGCGGCCCCGCCGCCGCCCCGGGACCGTCTGCTGCGCTCTGCTGCTTCTGCCATGGATGCACCCTTTGATTGCGTGGTTTCTGAGTCGCCTTTTCGCCCGCAGTCGGGCAGGCATTTGCGTCGTTTTAACGTCTCAGGCCGCAGGGACAGGCGCGGATTCCGTCGCATGGGGGGTAAAAGCGACATGACCCACCCCCACACCCCACGACACCCGCGCCGGGGCCACACGCAAAAGTGAACGCACTTTTACATTCCAAAAACCTAATGTGTGAGTCTCAAGGCCCGGGTTGCACCGCAAAACGCCACCGACTCTGGCGCGGGCCATGTAAATCTGACAGAGGCGGGTGCACCGCTCGAAACGTAAAGGGACAAGGGTATGATCACGGCTTTCACGCGCGGCATCGCGAGTTGCGCACTCCTCGGGGCCAGCCTGCTGGCCGCTCCGGCGCAGGCCACCAACGGCTATTTCGCCAACGGCTATGGCGGCCAGTCCAAGGGCATGGCAGGTGCCGGTGTCGCGGTGCCGACGGGCGTTCTGGGCATGGCGCAAAACCCCGCCACCGGCGTCAGGGTCGGCAACAGCGCCGGGCTCTGCCTGACCACCTTCGCCCCCAATCGCGACGTGCGCATTCAGCCCGGCGGCCCCCTGACCCCCGGCACCCATTCGAGCCACAACGACGTCTTCGTCATCCCCTGTGGCGGGGCCAACTGGGCGCTGGATGACCGCTCGTCCCTGGGGCTGTTCGTCTTCGCCAATGGCGGCATGAACACCGAGTTCGACACCAATTTCTTCGCCGGTCTCGGGGCCGGGTCCTCGCCCGTCGGCGTCAACCTCGAACAGGCCTTCATCACCGTGAACTATGCCCGCCAGGTCAGCGACCGCCTGACCCTCGGCATCTCGCCGATCCTCGCCGTGCAGCGCTTCCAGGCACAAGGGCTACAGGCCTTTTCCGGCCTCTCGGTCTCCCCCAATGATGTCACCAATCGCGGCCATGACTGGTCCACCGGCTTCGGCCTCAACCTCGGCCTGCTCTTCGAGGCCAGCCCCGAATGGACGCTCGGCGCAGCCTATCGCAACAAGATCCAGATGTCCGAATTCAGCCGCTACAAGGGCCTCTTTGCCGATGGCGGCGAATTCGACATCCCCGCCATGCTCACCCTCGGCGCGGCCTACACCCCCCGCGCCGCCCCCGACTGGACCATCACCGCCGAGTATCAGCGGATTTATTTCGGTTCCGTCGATGCCATCGCCAATTCCAGCGCCCCGCCGGGTGGCCCGCTGGGTGGCGCGAACGGCGTCGGCTTCGGCTGGCAGGATGTCGATGTCTGGCGGCTCGCCGCGATCTGGCGCAAATCCGATCAACTGACCTTGCGCAGCGGCGTCAGCTACTCGACCGAGTTCATCGGCAATTCCGGTGACGTGGTGATCAACACCATCGCCCCCGCGACCCCGCAATGGCACCTCTCGGCGGGCGGCACCTACCGGATCAACGACCGCTGGGCCTTCACCTTTTCCTACACGCACGCCTTCTCGAACAGCTTTTGGGGCAACAACCCGGCGCTGACCGGGGCCCCGCAAGACGTGCGCATCCGCATGAAGCAGCATGAGATCGCGACCGGGCTCAGCTATCGCTGGTAACACCGCCCCGCGCGCCGCTTTCTCTTGCGCAGATGCGGCGCGCGTTCTACTAGGCAGCGCATGAGCCAGATATCCCATGACCGCCTCCTGATCATCGACTTCGGCAGCCAGGTGACGCAGCTGATCGCCCGCCGCCTGCGCGAGTTGAACGTCTATTGCGAAATCCACCCCTATCAGAACGTGACCGACGCGCTCCTGAAAGAGATAGCCCCCCGCGCGATCATCTTTTCCGGCGGCCCCGACAGCGTCACCCGCGACGGCAGCCCGCGCCCACCGCAGGCCGCCTATGACCTCGGCGTGCCGATCTTGGGCATCTGCTACGGCCAGCAGGTCATGATGCAGGATCTGGGCGGCAAGGTCGAGGCGGGCGAACACGCCACAGCCGAGTTTGGCCGCGCCTATGTCACCCCCTCGGGGCTGCAAAGCGAGTTGATCGAAGGCTGGTTCGCGGATGACGCGGGCCGCGCGCAGGTCTGGATGAGCCACGGCGATCATGTCTCTGAAATCGCACCAGGATTCGAGGTTCTGGGCACCTCTCCGGGCGCGCCCTTCGCAATGACTGCCGACCGCGCGCGCCGCTTTTACGCGGTGCAGTTCCACCCCGAGGTGCATCACACCCCTGACGGCAAACGGCTCTACGAGAATTTCGTGAAACTCGCGGGGTTCAAGGGCGACTGGACCATGGGTGCCTATCGCGAAGAGGCGATTGCCAAGATCCGCGCGCAGGTCGGCGACAGCCCGGTCATTTGCGGCCTCTCCGGCGGCGTCGATTCCTCGGTCGCGGCGGTGCTGCTGCACGAGGCGATCGGCGATCAACTCACCTGCGTGTTCGTCGATCACGGCCTCCTGCGCCAGAACGAGGCGGTGGAAGTCGTCTCGATGTTCCGCGACCACTACAATATCCCGCTGATCCATGCCGATGAATCAGAGCTGTTTCTGGGTGAGCTTGACGGCGTAAGTGACCCGGAAACCAAGAGAAAGATCATCGGGCGCCTGTTCATTGACGTGTTCCAGAAACACGCCAACGAGATCGAGGGCGCGGAATTTCTCGCGCAGGGCACGCTCTACCCCGACGTGATCGAAAGCGTCAGCTTCTCGGGCGGCCCCTCGGTCACGATCAAGTCGCACCACAATGTCGGCGGCCTGCCCGAAAAGATGGGCCTGAAACTGGTCGAACCGCTGCGCGAACTTTTCAAGGACGAGGTCCGCGCGCTTGGCCGCGAGTTGGGCCTGCCCACCAGCTTCATCGGCCGCCACCCCTTCCCCGGCCCCGGCCTCGCCATCCGCTGCCCCGGCGAGATCACCCGCGAAAAGCTGGAGATCCTGCGCAAGGCCGACGCGGTCTATATCGACCAGATTCGCAAGCACGGGCTCTATGACGAGATCTGGCAGGCCTTCGTCGCCATCCTGCCGGTACGCACCGTCGGCGTGATGGGCGACGGGCGCACCTATGATTTCGCCTGCGCCCTGCGCGCGGTGACCTCCGTCGATGGCATGACCGCGGATTACTACCCGTTCAACCACGATTTCCTCGGAGAGACTGCGACCCGCATCATCAACGAGGTCAAGGGCATCAACCGCGTCACCTACGACATCACCTCGAAACCGCCGGGCACCATCGAATGGGAGTGATCCGGCTCACCGGCACGCTCACCTGCGCGCCCGAGGAGGTGTCAGCGGTGCGCGCCGCCCTGCCCGAGCATATCCGCCTCAGCCGTGCCGAGCCGGGCTGCATCGCGTTTGACGTGACCGAGACCGCACCGGGCGTCTTCACCATCGCCGAGCGGTTCGCCGACCGCGCCGCCTTTGACGCCCATCAGACCCGCACCCGCGCAAGCGCGTGGTGGCAGGCCACCGGCCATATGCCACGCGAGTTCACAACGGCCGAGGAATGACCCTCACCGTCACCCCGCCAAGCACAGATCCGCGCGCCGTGCTGCGCGCCGGGCTCTGGATGCTGGGCGCGGTGGTCTCGTTCTCCTCGATGGCCGTCGCGGGCCGCGCGGTCAGTTTCGAGCTCGATACGTTCGAGATCATGATGTATCGCAGCATCGTCGGCTTTGTCCTCGTGCTCAGCGTGGCCCGCCTCACCGGCCATGCCCGCAGCATCACCACCCGCTCGCCCAGCCTGCACCTCATCCGCAATCTCAGCCATTTCACCGGCCAGAACCTGTGGTTCTACGCCATCACCATGATCCCGCTGGCGCAGGTCTTCGCGCTCGAATTCACCTCACCGCTCTGGGTGCTCGTGCTCTCACCGCTGATCCTGGGCGAGCGGATGACCCGCGTGCGCGCGCTCGCCGCGGTGATCGGCTTCACCGGCATCCTGATCGTCGCGCGCCCCTCGCCCGACACGATCAACGCGGGCACCCTGGCCGCCGCTGCCGCCGCCATCGGCTTTGCCGGCTCGATCCTCGCCACCAAGCGCCTCACCCGCACCGAGACGCTGACCTGCATCCTCTTCTGGATGACGCTCACGCAGATCGTCTTCGGCCTGATATGCGCCGGGGTCGACGGCGATATCGCCCTGCCCTCGCCCGCCTCGGCCCCGTGGCTGATCGTGATCGGCTGCGCCGGGCTGATGGCGCATGTGTGCCTGACCACCGCGCTCTCCATCGCGCCCGCCACCGTGATCACGCCGGTCGACTTCCTGCGCCTGCCGCTGATCGCGGTGATCGGCCTCATGGTCTACGGCGAGGCGATAGATGCCTTCACTCTGATCGGCGCCGCCGTCATTTTCGGGGCGAATTACCTCAATCTCTGGCATGAGACACGAAAACGTTACTGATTTTACACGGATTCTTGTAAATACTGTGTCCATCTCGCCACCGCCCAAATGCTGAGCATCCGTGACGCCGCGTCAAAGATTGACCGGCAAACTCGTAACGGTAATGTGACGTCAATAACTCTGGAGGAGAGGGACACCATGAAATATCACGCATTGGCAGCGACAGGACTCACCCTGCTCGCAGGCGCCGCACAGGCAGGCGGGATCGAGCGGCGCGGAGACCCGTCGCAGCTCCTGTTCGAAGAGGGCAAGAACTACGTCGAGTTTTCCGTCACCTCGGTCAACCCGGATGTCAGCGGGTCCGCGCGCCCCGGCGCGCCCGGCGCGCCGACCGGCGACATCCAGGAGCGCTACCAGAACTTCGGCCTTGGCTACAAACACCAGCTGAACGACAAGCTGTCCCTCGCCTTCGTGATCGACGAGCCCGTGGGCGCAGACGTCACCTATGACGGTTCAACGACCTTTGGCGGCGGATCGTTCTTCGGCACCTCGACCGCCTCGGTCGAGTCGGTGCGCTACACCGGCATGGCGAAATACAAGGCCACCGACCGCTTCAGCGTCTATGGCGGCCTCAGCTATGTCGGCCTGAGCGGCAGCCTGCTGGTGGTGTCCCCCGGCACGGGCGGGACCACCGCAACCAACCCGCCCCCCGGCCCCGGCACAACTGGCAGCTACTCCCTCGCCGTGGATAAGGATTTCCAGGTCGGCTACATGTTCGGTGCCGCCTATGAAATTCCCGATATCGCCCTGCGCGTCGCCCTGACCTACGAATCCGAGACCGAGCACACGTTCAGCGACAACACCGGCGCGCCGTTCGACGTCAAGCTGCCCGAATCCTGGACGCTGCACGCCCAATCCGGCATCGCCAAGGACACGCTGCTCTTCGGCTCCGTGCGCTGGCGCGAATGGTCCGAGTTCCAGGTCGCACCGCAAGACTTCTTCAGCTTTTCCACCGGCGCACCCGTGAACACCCCCATCGCCTTCGGCACCGAGGACGTCTACACTTACCGCCTCGGCATCGGTCGCCGCTTCAACGAAAACTGGAGCGGGGCGTTCGTGCTCGGCTACGAAGAGCAGACCGGCAACCAGGTCGGCAACCTCGAAGGCACCGACGGTTTCATCAGCTACACCGTGGCCGTCACCCACGAGACCGAAAACTGGGAAGTGACCGGCGGGTTGTCCTATATCGACATCGGCAATGCCACCACCTCGGTCGCCTCGTTCAGAGACAATGACGGCATCGCCTTCGGCCTCAAGTTCGGCGTGCGCTTCTAACGCTCTCGCCAGCCGACGCCATTCGCCCCGCCGCTCACCCGGCGGGGCTTTTTCATGTTTGCATTTGACGCCCCCGCGCGGTCTTTGTAGCACCATGACCAAAGGGGACAGGCGATGATCTATGAGACCGCGCAGGACTGGCGTGACGCGACGCATAAACGGGTGCTGTTCTACGGCATGTCGGGCTTGGGCAAGACCCATGTCTCCAACCTGCTGCGCGATCAGGGCGGCTGGTTCCACTACTCCATCGACTACCGCATCGGCACCCGCTACATGGGCGAGCTCATTGTCGACAACGCCAAGGCACATGCCATGCAGGTGCCGTTCCTGCGCGACCTGCTCTTGTCGGATTCGATCTATATCGGCTCCAACATCACCTTCCACAACCTCGCCCCGGTCTCGACCTACCTCGGCAAACCCGGCGACCCGACAAAGGGCGGCATGCCCATCGACGACTACCGCCGCCGACAGGAACAGTTCCGTCAGGCCGAGATCAACGCGCTGATGGATACCGGCTATTTCATCGAGCGCGCCGAGCGGCTCTATGGCTATCCGAATTTCATCTGCGACACCGGCGGGTCGATCTGCGAATGGGTGGATGGCGACGATCCGGATGATCCGCTGCTCTCGGAGCTCGCCCGCCACTGCCTGCTGATCTATATCGAAGGCACCGAGGCGCATACCGCCGAACTGATCCGCCGCTTTGACCGCGCGCCCAAACCGATGGCCTACCAGCCCGACTTCCTCGATGCTGCATGGAACGAATACTTGCGCGAAAACAAGTGCCAGGCAGACGAAGTTGATCCAGATGGTTTCATCCGCTGGACCTATGCCCGCGCCCTCGCACACCGCCTGCCGCGCTACGAGGCCATGGTCAAATGGGGCATTTCAGTCAGCGCCGACGAGGTGGCGCAAGTCCGCAACGGTGCCGATTTCGATCACCTGATCGCGACCGCCCTTGAGCGCCGCACAGATACGCCTATCTGACGCCAGTCAAGCAAGGACGCCCGCCCATGCCCATCAAGATGCCCGCCAATCTGCCCGCCTATGCCGTGCTCACGCGCGAGGGTGTGATGGTGATGGACCCGGATCAGGCGGCCCGGCAGGATATCCGCCCCCTGCGTATCGGTCTCCTGAACCTGATGCCCAAGAAGATCCAGACCGAGAACCAGTTCGCCCGGCTGATTGGGGCCACGCCCCTGCAGATTGAGCTTGATCTCATTCGCATGTCCGAGCACCAGACCAGGAACACCGCCGCCGAGCATATGGAGAGCTTCTATCGCCCCTTCGAGGAGGTCGCAGCCTCGGGCGACAAGTATGACGGGCTGATCATCACCGGCGCGCCGATCGAACATCTCGACTTCGACGCCGTCACCTATTGGGACGAGTTGGCCCGCGTGTTCGACTGGACCCAGACCCATGTGCATTCCACCTTCGGCGTCTGCTGGGGCGGGATGGCGATGATCAACCATTTCCACGGCGTCAAAAAGCATATGCTGGATCACAAGGCCTTCGGCTGCTTCCGGCACCGCAACATGGACCCGGCCTCGCCGTATCTGCGCGGCTTCTCGGATGATTGCGTCATTCCTGTCAGCCGCTGGACCGAGATGAAGCGCGCCGAGATCGAAGCCGCGCCCGGCCTCTCGATCCTTCTCGACAGCGACGAGGTCGGCCCCTGTCTGGTCGAGGATACCGGCCGCCGCGCGCTCTATATCTTCAACCATTTCGAGTATGACAGCGACACGCTGAAACAGGAATATGACCGTGACGTCGCGAGCGGCACGCCGATCAACGTGCCGTGCAACTACTATCCGGGCGACGATCCCACGCGCCCGCCCTCGAACCGCTGGCGCAGCCACGCGCATCTTCTCTATGGCAACTGGATCAACCAAATCTACCAGACCACCCCGTTCGAGCAGATGAACATTGGCCATTAAATCACTGATAATAATTGCGATTGCCATGTTTGCCCTCTGGGGCTGCACGCAACATCGCGCGCGCCTCCACGAGGCAGGGGCCGAGGCCGCCTTCCCACCCGAGGGCCAGATCATCGAGGTGGACGGCCACCGCGTACACGCCGTGGTGATGGGCCCCGATGACGGCTCGGTGCCCGATCTGGTGCTCCTTCACGGGGCCTCCGGCAACACCCGCGACATGACCTTTGATCTCGCCCCACGCCTCGCAGGCGATTACCGCGTCATCGTGCTCGACCGGCCGGGCCTCGGCTACACCGAGCGGATCAACCGCACCGGGGCCACGATCACCCAACAGGCCGCGCTGCTGCAAAAGGCCGCCGCACAGTTCGGTGCCGATAACCCCATCGTGCTCGGCCACAGCTATGGCGGCGCGGTGGCCCTCGCCTGGGCGGTCACGCAACCTGACCATATCGCCGCCCTCGTCGATGTGGCGGGTGCCGCCAAGCCGTGGGATACCGGGCTTTCCACCTATTACCGCGTGCTCTCGCACCCGCTGCTCGGCCCGCTGGTGATCCCGTTCATCACGGCTTACGTCGATGACGCCCGCGTCGAACAGGCGGTGTCAGAGATTTTCACCCCGCAAGCGCCCCCCGAGGGTTATCTCGCCCATATCGGCCCAGGCCTGACCCTGCGGCGGCACAGCATGCGCGCCAACGCCCTGCAACGCGCCAACCTTCTGGGCGAAATCGAGGCACTGCACCCCCGCTACGACGAGATCAAAATCCCGGTCGAGATCGTCCACGGCACCGCCGACACCACCGTCGGCCTCTCGATCCATTCCCGCCCCCTCGCCGATCAGGTCGAGGGCGCAAATCTCACCGCTCTCGACGGTATCGGCCACATGCCCCACCACGCCGCCCCCGATGCGGTCATCGCCGCCATCCACCGCGCCGCCACCCGCGCCGGATTGCGCCCGCCCGAGTGAGCCGCCATACTGAGGCACCACAAGCATGAGGCCCGGCATGGAGCTCCCCTTTGACGGCGCGATCAGCGCCTTTTTCGAAAACGACGCCCCCCGCGAGGTGCGCGACGCCATCCGCCGTGCCGACAAGGGCGACGTGCTCGACCCCGGCTTCCCCTATTCCGAACGCATGGCAAAGAAGGTCTACGAGAAAGAGCTCGAGCAGCTTCAGATCGAACTGGTCAAACTCCAGCACTGGGCGCGCGAGACCGGCGCGCGCGTGGCCATCGTCTTCGAGGGGCGCGACGCGGCTGGCAAGGGCGGCACCATCAAGCGGTTCCGCGAGAACCTCAATCCGCGCGGCGCGCGCGTCGTGGCCCTGCCCAAACCCTCCGATACCGAGGCCACGCAATGGTATTTTCAGCGTTATATCGACCATCTCCCCGCCGGGGGGCAGATCGTGTTCTATGACCGCAGCTGGTACAATCGCGGCGTGATCGAACATGTCTTCGGCTTCTGCACCGCGACCGAACGCGAATATTTCTTCCGCCAAGTGCCCGATTTCGAGCGCATGCTGGTCGATGAGGGCATCCACCTCTTCAAATTCTGGCTTAACGTCGGCCGCGCCGAGCAGTTGCGCCGCTTTCTGGTGCGCGAACAAAGCCCCCTCAAACAGTGGAAACTCAGCCGGATCGACGTCGAAGGCCTGCCCCGATGGGAGCAGTACAGCAACGCCATCGACGAAACCCTGACCCGCAGCCACAGCCTGCACGCCCCCTGGACCGTGATCCGCAGCGATGACAAGCGCCGCGCCCGGCTGGCCGCGATCCGGCACGTGCTCGGCAGCCTCGAATATACCCGCAAGGATCCCCGCGCCGTGGGCACCCACGACGCCGGGATCGCGGGCGGGCCCGAGATCTGGAATGGCTAAGCAGGGCTATCACCACGGCAACCTGCGGCAGGCACTGGTCGAGGCGACGCTCGATCTCATCGCCGAGCGCGGGCCACAGGGCTTTTCCATGGCCGAGGCCGCCAAGCTGGCCGGTGTCTCGCCCGCCGCCCCCTACCGGCATTTTCCGGGCCGCGAGGCGCTGATCGCCGAGGCCGCCCGCCAGGGCTACGAGATTTTCGTCACGCGGATGGAGGCGGCCTTTGACGGCGGTCAGCCCAATCCGCTGGCGGCCTTCATGGCGACGGGCCGCGCCTATCTGGAGTTCGCCCACAGCAATGCCGGGCATTACGTGGCGATGTTCGAATCCGGCCTCTCGGTCAATTGCAGCCCCGAACTCGCCGATGCCGCCGGGCGGGCGCAGGCCATCCTGATCCGCTCCGCCGAGGCGCTCTCGGCCCATCTGCCGCCCGACCGCCGCCCGCCGGCGGCGATGTTTGCCGCACATGTCTGGGCCATGAGCCACGGCGTGGTCGAGCTGTTCGCGCGCGGCAATCCCGGCGCGCGCGCTCCCTTTCCGCCCGAAGAGCTTCTGGAATCGGGCATCGCGGTCTACCTGCGCGGCCTCGGCCTCATCCCCCCCGACAGCTGAAAAATTCCCACGCGGCCCCCTTGCACGAGCGCATGGCATACCCATCTATGTAAATGTAAGTAACATTCACACCGTAAGAGGAACGCCATATGTCCACCATCGCCGCATGGCCCGCACGGGCCGAAACCTGGCTCGACCGGCAGGGCAAACCCGCCTGGATCATCGCCATGGTTCTGGGCTTCATCGTCTTCTGGCCGATCGGCCTCGCCCTCCTGGGCTACATGATCTGGAGCAATCGTATGTCCTGCAGCCGCACATCCACCCGCCTGACCCGCCACGCCCCTTCCGGCAACAGCGCCTTTGACGCCTACAAGGCAGACACGCTGCGCCGTCTCGAGGAGGAACAGGAACAGTTCGACAGCTTCCTGCAACGCCTGCGCGACGCGCGCGACAAGGCGGAATTCGATCAGTTCATGGCAGAGCGCCGCGAAACCAACGCCTGACCAGATCGGGGCCTGTCCTGCACAGGCCCCGCTCCTGATGCGACATCGGGTCGGAAACGGAACAGACATACCCCCCCGAATCAGGTTCGCTGAACCTCTGAGGGAGGACAACGCGCATGCATCCACGCAGCAAGATCGCGCTGGTGATCCGCACGATTGGGGCGGTGCGTGGCCTCGCCGCGCGCGGACGACCGGGACAGGGCTGAGCCGACAGCGTTTTCCCTGATCTCCGAAAAGGTTCCCCAAATCATGACCCAGACCAAGACGCGTCGCGCCGGTGGCCGCGAGGCCCGTCGCACGGCCCGTGCCAACCCGCTCTCCGACGCCCTGCGCCCGATCCGCCCCGGACTTGAGGGCGGCACCTACCGCCCGCTCTCCGAGGCGCAGATGCAGCGCATTCACGCAGCCGTGCTCGATGCGCTCGAACAGATCGGCCTGGCCGACGCGCCGCCCTCGGGCGTGGCCTACCTGACCGGTGCCGGTGCCATTCAGGGCGAAGACGGACGCCTCCGGTTTCCCCGCGCCTTGATCGAGGACACCATCGCCCGCGCCAACCGCAGCCTCACCCTGCATGGCCGCGAGGCGCGCCATGATCTCGACCTCTCGGGCCACCGCGTGCATTATGGCACGGCAGGTGCCGCGGTCAGCGTGGTCGAGGTTCATAGCCGCACCTACCGCGACAGCACCCTGCAAGACCTGCACGACGCCGCCCGCATCGTCGACCAGCTTGACAACATCCACTTCCTGCAACGCCCGATGGTCTGCCGCGACATCACCGACAACCGCGAGATGGACCTCAACACGCTCTATGGCTGCTGCGCGGGCACCACGAAACATGTCGGCGTGTCCTTCACCGAACCGGGCTTCGTGCGCGATGCGATTGAGATGCTGCATCTGATCGCGGGCGGCGAAGACAAATGGCGCGACCGCCCCTTCGTCAGCAACTCCAACTGTTTCGTCGTGCCGCCAATGAAATTCGCCACCGAATCCTGCCTCGTGATGGAGGAATGCATTCGCGGCGGCATGCCGGTGCTGCTCCTGTCGGCCGGACAAGCCGGGGCCACCGCCCCCGCCCCCATCGCCGGGGCCATCGTGCAGGCCATGGCCGAATGCCTCGCGGGTCTGGTCTATGTGAACGCGGTCAAGCCCGGGCATCCGGCAATCTTCGGCACATGGCCCTTTGTCAGCGACCTGCGCACCGGCGCGATGTCGGGCGGCTCAGGCGAACAGGCGCTGCTCTCTGCAGGCTGCGCGCAGATGCATAAATTCTACGGCCTGCCCGGTGGCGCGGCGGCAGGCATCGCCGATGCCAAGCTGCCCGACATGCAAGCCGGGTGGGAACAGGCGATGTCGAATGTCATGGCCGGGCTCTCGGGCCTCAACATGGTCTACGAGGCGGCGGGCATGCATGCCTCGCTTCTCGGTTTCTGCCTCGAGTCGCTCATCCTCGGCGATGACCTGATCGGTCAGGCCCTGCGCTGCACCCGTGGCATCGAGGTGGACGAGGACACGCTCAGCGTTGATGTGATCCGGGCTGCCTGCATCGGCGGGCCGGGGCATTATCTGGGCTCCGCGCAAACCCTCGGCCGGATGCAGACCGATTACGTCTATCCCAGCCTCGCCAACCGCTTCTCGCCCAAGGAATGGGACGAGTTGGGCAAGCCCGACCTGATCGAGAAGGCGACCGAGAAGAAGATGAAGATCCTCTCGGAGCGCGCGGCGGCCCGGTTCGACCCGATCACCGACCGTGCTATTCGCGAGCGGTTCCGGATACATCTTCCGGCGTGAGGGATGGCACCCCGCGCGAAACGCACCGAAGGTGCCGCGCGATCGCCTGGCCGTCCCGCGGCCTGGCGATTTGGAATGGCGCACAACGTGTTGAGTTCAGGATGACTTGGCCGGGATAAAGTGCGGACATCCGCCGTTGCATCGCCAGCCCCGGCTCTGCGATCACGCGGCACCTTCTGTGGGTCGTCGCATATTCGCTACGGACCCATTCACCCCACCGACGCGATACCGACAGAATACCGACGTGATACAGACCGTCGAAATCGCCCCGCTCAGGTGTTGAACAGGAAGTGCAGAACGTCGCCATCCTTGACGACATAGCCCTTGCCCTCGGCCCGCATCTTGCCCGCATCCTTGGCCTTCTGCTCGCCACCAAGCGTGACAAAATCCTCGTAAGCAATTGTTTCTGCGCGGATAAATCCTTTCTCGAAATCGCCATGAATGACCCCCGCCGCCTTGGGCGCAGGCGTTCCGCTCGGAATGGTCCAGGCCCGCGCTTCCTTGGGGCCGACGGTGAAGTAGGTCTCCAGGTGCAGCAGCTCGTACCCGGCCTTGATCAGCCGGTCCAGCCCGGCCTCCTCCAGCCCCATTTCTTCAAGGAAAACAAATGCTTCCTCGGGATCAAGCTGGCTGATCTCTTCCTCGATCTGCGCCGAAATCACCACGCTGCCCGCCCCCTCAGCGGCAGCCATCTCAGCCACCGCAGCGGAATGGGCATTGCCCTCAGCGGCGTTGCTTTCCTCGACATTGCAGACATAGAGCACCGGCTTGGAGGTCAGCAATTGCAGCATCTTCCACGCCTTGAGATCGTCGTCGTCAATCTCGACAGTGCGCGCGGGCTTACCCTCTTCCAGCACCGCCTGCGCGAGAGCGAGCAGCCGGTCCGCCTGCACCGCTTCCTTGTCGCCGCCCTTCAGCTTGCGCACAAGTCCAGCCCGTCTTTTCTCAATGGAATCAAGGTCCGCCAGCATCAACTCGGTCTCGATCACCTCGGCATCCGCCACCGGATCGACGCGCCCCTCGACATGGGTCACGTCACCATCCTCAAAGCACCGCAGCACATGGGCGATGGCATCGACCTCGCGGATATTGGCCAGAAACTGATTGCCCAGCCCCTCGCCCTTTGAGGCACCTTTCACCAGCCCCGCGATATCGACAAAGGTCATCCGCGTCGGGATGATCTGCTTGGACCCCGCAATCGCCGCCAGCTTGTCAAGCCGCGCATCCGGCACCGCCACCTCGCCGACATTGGGCTCGATGGTGCAGAACGGAAAGTTCGCCGCCTGCGCGGCAGCGGTACGGGTGAGCGCGTTGAAGAGCGTGGATTTGCCGACATTGGGCAGGCCCACGATTCCCATTTTAAAGCCCATGACAGCCCCTTTCCTGCGGTGAATTGCGCGCATCTACGGGTTTGCACGGGGCAAGGTCAAGCCGGGCATTGATTTCCCCCGCGCTTTGCGCCAAACCCGCACGGACCCATTCGAAGGACAGGCCCGCATGACACGTATCGACGCGAAATTCGCAGAGCTGAAAGCCGCAAGTAAAAAGGCGTTCGTCTCTTACATCATGGCAGGCGATCCGGATTACCAGCGCTCGCTCGAGATCATGAAGGGCCTGCCGGAAGCGGGTGTCGATATCATCGAATTGGGCGTGCCCTTCACCGATCCGATGGCCGACGGGCCGACCATTCAACTGGCCGGTCAGCGCGCGCTCGCAGGCGGCATGACGCTGGAGAAAACCCTGCAGATGGCGCGTGAATTCCGCGAAGACGACGACACCACGCCAATCGTGCTGATGGGCTATTACAATCCGATCTACAATCGCGGCGTGGAGCGGTTTCTGACCGATGCCAAGGATGCCGGAATCGACGGCCTGATCGTGGTCGACCTGCCCCCCGAAGAGGATGACGAGCTGTGCATTCCGGCGTCCGAGGCCGGGCTCAACTTCATCCGCCTCGCCACACCCACCACCGATGACAAGCGCCTGCCCAAGGTGCTCGAGAACACCTCCGGTTTTGTCTACTACGTCTCGATCACCGGCATCACCGGGGCTGCGGCGGCTGAGGCGGCGGATGTGGCCCCCGAGGTGGCGCGGATCAAAGCGCAGACCGATCTGCCGGTGATCGTGGGCTTTGGCATCCGCACGCCCGAAACAGCCCAGACCATCGCCAGTGTCGCCGATGGCTGCGTCGTGGGCTCGGCCATCGTGGGCGAGATCGCCAAGGGCGCGCCGGTCTCAGGCGTTCTAGATTTCGTGCGCGGTCTGGCCGAGGGTGCCCACAGGGCATGACGGGGCCGTCTAGTCACACCTGTCAAAGCAACAGGTGCCGGTCAAACAGACCACCTCAGAGATAATCCGATCGTTGCAGCGCGTATTTCGCCATCTTCTCGTTGAGGGTGCGGCGCGGCAGGCATAGCTCCTCCATCACCGCCGCGATGGAGCCCTTGTGGCGGCGCATGGTATTGTCGATCAGCATTCGTTCAAACGCCTCGACATATTCCTTGAGCGGCTTGCCTTCTGTGGTCATCACAGGCTGCATCTCGTCGTGATCGGACATCAGCAAGGAGGTCAGCGTGCCCGAGCCGCGCCGCGATTGCAGCACCGCGCGTTCGGCCACGTTGAACAGTTGGCGCACATTCCCGGGCCATGGCGCCTGCAAAAGCTGCGTCGCCTCCTGCGCCGAGATTTGCGGCGCGTCGCAGCCGTAGTCCTCGGCGAACTGATCCGAGAACGAGGTGAACAGCGTGAGGATATCCTCTCCGCGCTGGCGCAGCGGCGGCACGGTGATGCGCAGGCTGGCCAGCCGGTAAAACAGATCCGGGCGCAGCGCATCCTCGCAGGTGCGACCCTCATCCTGCATGTTGGATATCGCGATAATCCGGGTTTCTGGCGGGGTGCCTTCGTCATTGACGAAGGTCAGCAGCCGCGCCTGCGCCGCCTCCGACAGCGCCTCGACATCCTCAAGCACAAGCGTGCCGCCACGCGCCTCCTCGACCGCTGGCAGGCGCGGGTCCTCGGGCTGCGCCGGGCCGAAAAGCCGCGCCACAAGCGCCTCTTGCCCAAGCGCCGCACAGGAGACCGAGACGAACTTGCGCCCGGCCCGCGCCCCCACGGCATGCAGCGCATGCGCCACCAGCGTCTTGCCGGTGCCGGTCTCGCCCTCGATCAGCACATGGCCATCCGCCTGGCCGAGATCGAGAATATCCTCGCGCAACCGCTCCATCGCGCCGGAGGTGCCGATGAGTTTCTTCATCAACTGTCCGCCATCCGACAGATCACGCCGCAGTGCGCGCGCATCCAGAACCATGCGGCGGGCATTGGTCGCCTTCTTGGCAAGTTGCGTCATCCGGTCGGGGTTGAACGGCTTTTCCAGGAAATCGAACGCCCCGATGCGCATCGCCTCGACGGCCATAGGCACGTCGCCATGCCCGGTGATCATGATGACGGGCAATGAGCTGTCCGAGCCCATCAGCTTTTTCAGGAACTGCATGCCGTCCATACCCGGCATCTTGATATCCGTCACCACGATGCCCGGATAGTCCGGCCCGAGCGCCTTGAGCGCCTCCTCGGCAGAGGGGAACGCCTCGGTATCGTATCCTGAGAGCGCCAGCCACTGGCTGATCGACTGGCGCATATCCTTTTCGTCGTCGACGATGGCGATTTTCATGGCTGCAGGCATGTCACTCACTCCGCTGCTCGGGTCTCTTCTGGCAATATGGGAAGCTGGACCTCGAATACAGCCCCCCCATCCGGTGCATTGCGCGCCACCAGACGCCCGCCTAGGTCGTTCACGATCCCCGAGGAAATGGCAAGCCCCAGCCCGACCCCGTCACCGGGCTGCTTGGTCGTGTAGAAGGGCTCGAACAGGTTCTTGAAATCGCCGATCCCGTGGCCGTTGTCGCGCACAGTCAGTACCGCCGTCTCACCCGCCGCGAGCAGGATATCGATGCCGGCATCGGGCACCGTCTCGGTGGCGTCGATGGCGTTGCGCAGAAGATTGATGATCACCTGCTCCACGCGCACGCGGTCGCCCATGATCATCACCGGCTGATCCGGAAGGGTGCGGGTGATGGTGATCTTGCGCTGGCGCAGTTGCGGCTCCATCATGGCAAGCGCCGAGGCCACCGCATCGCCCATGTTTACAGGGGAAAACGTGTCGCCCGACTGACGCGCATAGGATTTGAGCTGCTTGGTGATCGCGCCCATCCGCTCGATCAGGTCGTCGATCCGCTGGAACGAGGTCAACGCCTCGTCGGGCCGGTTGCGCGTCAGCAGCATGCGCGCGCCCGCGAGATAGGTTTTCATCGCCGCCAGCGGCTGATTGAGTTCGTGGCTCACGGCCGCCGACATCTCACCCAGCACGGCGAGCTTGGAGCTCTGCTGTAGCGTCTGTTCGGCTTGGGCGAGGTTTTCCTGCACCCTCTGGCGTTCGGCGATTTCCCGCTGCAGACGTGCGTTCAATGCGCGAAGCTCCGCCGACTCGCGCTGAAAGAGCGCCACGCGCAGCGCCGCCTTACGGTTCAGGAAATAAAACGCGAGTGCCAGAAGAATCGCGAATCCCATGATTTCGAGCGCGAGATACCCGTTCACCTTGTCGCGCACGGCGGCATAGGTTGTGAAACTGGCGATACGCCAGCCGCGAAACGCCACGCGCCCCTCGACCCGCATCACCGCCTCACCGCGCACATAGGCATCCGCTGGCAGCGCGGTCCAGTCGGAGGTCGCCTGAATCGCGCGCTGGATGGCGCTGCTGGCCGGCTCCCGCGCGAGCGCCTCACCTTCCGTCAGCCCGCGCCAGCGGGGTTCGGTCGCAAGGATGATCCGGCCCTCGGAATCGGTGACCATCACCGCATCTGAGATACCTGCCCAAGCCCGTTCGTATTTGCGCAGATCGACCGCAACAACGATCACGCCAAGCACGCCATTCTGGGTGTCGATCCGGCGCGAATAGGTGAAGTTGTATTGCCCCGCCTCGTCCTGCAAGACCTTGAACACCGTATCGCGCGAGCGCAGCGCATCGACGTAATAGGCGGCCTGCTTGTGGTTTTCGCCCAGCCGGTTGCGTTCAGTCGTGGCAACCGCGCGCCCGTCCTTGTCCAGAAGCATGAGCGAGGCGGCGCCGATCTCCTCGAGAAAGGACAGCAGGCGCTGCGTGGACTGTGCATAATCCTGCGTGTTCAGCGCCGAAATCAGGGCGGGATCCCGCGCCAGCAGTTGCGGCACGATGGCGTTCTGCCGCAACTCCGATAGAAGGTTGCCGGAATACAGCACAAGGCGCAACTCGGCGCGGTTGCGCGTGTTCTCGGTAAAACGGTCGGTGAGCAGGCGGTTGGTGGTGAACACCACCGCAACCGCGATCAGAAAAAGCCCAAACAGCACGATCCGCGCGCGCCACGAGATGGCACGCGTGCGGGGTGTATTGTGTTTGGGCGGCGAAGTTCTCATTATCGCAGATTACGGCCAGAGGCCCCGGCCCTCAAGCGCCGTGGTTCAGGCGTCGGCAAGCTGTTGCACAAGCCCGGCAAACATCGCCGCCCCGTCGCTGCCGCCATGCAGCGGTTCGGCCATGCGTTCGGGATGCGGCATCATGCCGAGGACGCGGCGATTGCCCGACAGGATCCCCGCGATATCGCGGGCCGAACCGTTGGGGTTTCGCGCATAGGTAAAGGCAACCCGATCTTCGGCCTGAAGCCGGTCAAGCGTCGCCTCGTCGGCGAAATAATTGCCATCATGGTGGGCAATGGGCACGGTGATGGTGCTGCCCGCCGTATAGCTCTGTGTAAAGGCGCTCTGGTCGGTGGTGACATGAAGATCCACCGGCTTGCAGACATATTTCAGCCCCGCATTGCGCAGCAGCGCACCGGGCAGGATGCCGGTTTCGGTCAGGATCTGAAAGCCGTTGCAGACCCCGAGAACATAGCCGCCCCTGTCGGCATGCCCCACGACCGCGCGGCAAATCGGCGAATTCGCGGCAATCGCGCCGCAGCGCAGGTAATCACCGTAGGAAAAGCCGCCCGGCACGCCGATTATGTCGACGCCCTCGGGCATTGACGTGTCCTTGTGCCAGACCATCGACACGCGCGCTCCCGCACGCTCGAACGCCACGGCAAGGTCGCGGTCACAGTTGGAGCCGGGAAAGACGATGACGGCAGCGTGCATCAGCCCAACTCCACCGAATAGCTCTCGATCACGGTGTTCGCGAGCAGCTTCTCGCACATCTCGGTCACGACGGCCTCGGCCTTGGCGGTATCGGTCTCGGCCAGGTCGATCTCGATCACCTTGCCCTGCCGCACCCCTTGGACGCCCTCGAAACCGAGCGATCCGAGCGCATGGCGCACCGCCTCGCCCTGCGGGTCGAGAACGCCTGATTTGAGCATGACATGCACGCGTGCCTTCATGGGTCTGGTCCCTTTCAGTTGATCAGCGTCGGGCGGGTGATGGGAGCGTTCGATTTGGGCATCACGCCCAGACGGGTCGCGACCTCGGTATAGGCATCGGTGAGCGAGCCCAGATCACGACGGAACACGTCCTTGTCGAGCTTCTGCCCAGTCTCGATATCCCACAAACGACAGCTGTCGGGGCTGATCTCATCGGCCACGATCAGGCGCTGGAAATCGCCGTCATAGACGCGGCCCACCTCGATCTTGAAGTCGACGAGCTTGATACCCACACCGAACATCACACCGGCCATGAAATCATTGACCCGCAGCGCAAGGCTGAGGATATCGTCCATGTCCTGCTGGCTGGCCCAGCCGAAGGCGGCGATATGTTCCTCGGTCACCAGCGGGTCACCGAGCTTGTCATCCTTGAGGCAGTATTCGACGATCGGGCGCGGCAATTGCGTGCCTTCCTCGATGCCGAGGCGCTTGGCCATGGACCCGGCGGCATAGTTGCGCACGATCACCTCGAGCGGAATGATCTCCACCGCGCGCACCAGCTGTTCGCGCATGTTGATGCGCTTGATGAAATGCGTCGGCACGCCGATATTGTTCAGCCCGGTCATGAAATATTCCGAGAGCATGTTGTTGAGCACGCCCTTGCCCTCGATGGTGGCCTTCTTCTCGGCGTTAAAGGCGGTGGCGTCATCCTTGAAATACTGGATGATGGTGCCCGGTTCGGGCCCTTCATAGAGCGTCTTGGCCTTGCCTTCGTAGATTTTCTTGCGCCGCGCCATGGGACCTCCGTCGCTAGCGGTAAAGCGGGGCGGAAACTGCCCCTTGCCGATGCGCTCTCATAGTGCATGACCCGAGGCGTCGCAAGGTGTCGCAGCGGCATGGCAGGACGCGGACAGATCAAAGCCCGCGAAAGTGATCAAGCCAGCCGAGCGACGCCTCGGTCCCCTCGGGTGCGGGACGGTATTCGGCGCCTATCGGGCGATCCCAGCCCAAATCGGCCATGCGCGCAAGCAACCAGCGATAATCCACCTCACCCCGGTCCGGCGCACCGCGATCCGGAACGCCCGCGATCTGCACATGACCAATAAGTGGTAACAGCGCCTCGAACCGACTGGCCAGATCGCCCTCCATGATCTGCAGGTGGTAGCAATCGAACATCAGCGCCAGGTTGGGGCGATCGAGCGCGGCAATCACCTCGGTGGCATGGGCGGAGTGCGACAGGTGATAGCCAGGCACGTCGCGCTGATTGATCGGCTCGATCAGGATTTCGATGCCATGCGGCGCGGCCAGGTCGCAGGCATGGGCGAGATTGGCGCGAAACGCGGCCTCGGCCGCCGTCCCCCCGTCGCTGCGCCCGGCCATGACATGCACAGCCCCCGCGCCGATGGCCTGCGCATACTCCACCGCCTGCGCGATCACGCTACGCGCCTCTGCCTCGCGCCTAGGCACAGCGGCCAGCCCGAAATCACCCGCGTCGCGGTCGCCCGGCCAAGTGTTGAGACCCAGCATCGGAAGCCCGGTGACATCGAGCGCCGCGCGCACCGCGCCCGGATCGCTGTCATAGGGGAAGTGGCATTCCACCGCGTCGAACCCCGCCGCATGGGCGGCATGGATCGCATCGGGCAAGGGTCGGTCGGTAAACAGAAATCCGAGATTGGCGGAAAAGCGCATCAGTCCCAATCCACCTCGAACTTGCGCACCACCTGCCCGATCTGATCCGCATCGAGCGGTTGCGCGCCGGTCCCGCGCAGGAGAAGCGCCAGTTTCGCCGTCTCTTCCAGCTCTTCCATCGCAAAGACCGCCGCCTCCAGATCCTTCGAGGCCACGACCGGGCCGTGATTGGCAAGCAGCACTGCCGCGCGCCGCCCGGCGAGGCCCCGGATCGCCTCGGCCATGCCCGCATCGCCGGGCACGAAGAACGGCAGGAGCGCCACCTTGCCCACCCGCATCACCGCATAGGCGGTGAGCGGCGGCACGGCGTTCTCGGGGTCGGTCTCGGGCAGGATCGAGAGGGCGACGGAATGGGTGGAATGCAGATGCACCACCGCGCCCGCGCTGCGCCGGGTCTCGTAAAACGCGGAATGCAGAGGCATTTCCTTGGTCGGGGCATCGCCCGAGACATGCCGCCCCTGCGCGTCGAAGCGGCTTAGCCGGGCCGGGTCGAGCCGCCCCATGCTGACGCCGGTGGGGGTGACCAGAAGCCCGCCATCACCGGTGCGCACCGAGATATTGCCCGAGGCACCGCCGGTCAGGCCACGGTCAAAGAGGGACTGCGCCCAGAAGCAGATATCCTCGCGCAGCTTGCTGTCGCTCATTGCGGGGCCTCCATCATGCGGGCGGCGTCGGTGAAAAACTCTGGCCCGCCGAAATTGCCGGATTTGAGCGCGACGACAAGCGCGTCGCCCGCGCGCATCATCGGCACGCCGGGGGCGATCTCGGGGCCGATCTCGAGTTGGGCGAGGCGCAAACCCTCGACCACCGCGCCCGAGGTCTCACCGCCCGCGCTGATGAGCCGGGTCACGCCGCGCGCGACGAGGGTGCGTGCGAGCGTGGCGAAGAGCGCCTCGATCCGGGTGGCGATCTGCGCCGTGCCAAAGCGGTTCTGTGCGCGCCGAACGGCATCGGGATCGGCAGACGAGTAGAGCAGCGGAATGCCGTCCTGCGCCATCGCCCAATCGGCCAGCGCCTCGGCGTCGATCTCTCCGGCCATGAGCGCGCCTGCCTTGATCTCGTGCGCCGGGTGGCGGGCGGCGTGGCGGGCGACCTGATCGCGCGTGGCGGCAGAGCAGGAGCCCGACAGCGCCACCACCGGCCCCGCCTGCCCGCGCCATGCGGCGGCACTGCCCGACAGCAGACCGCGCGCCCGGAAATTTTCGGGCAGGCCCATGGCGATGCCCGAGCCGCCGGTAATCAGCGGCAGATCCGCCGCCCCCTGCCCGAGGGTGACGAGATCGGCGTCGGTGATGGCGTCAGCGACAATGAGGCGATGGCCCTTGGCGTGCTCTGCATCGAGGGCCGTGCGTACGGCCTCTGCCCCTTGCCCCACGACCGCCGCCGCGACATGGCCGACGCTGCCGCGCACCTGATGGCCCAGCCAGCGGCGAATGTCAGGGTCGGTCATCGGGGTGAGCGGGTGATGCTGCATCCCGCTCTCATTGAGCAGGCGGTCCTGGACGAAAAGATGCCCCAGATAGACCGAGCGGCCGGTGGCCGGGAAGGCGGGGCAGACGATCACGCGGGTGGCATCGAGGGCGTCGGCCAGCGCCTCGGCCACAGGGCCGATATTGCCCTCGCGGGTGGAATCGAAGGTGGAGCAGTATTTGAAGAGGTACTGCGTGCAGCCCTGCGCGCGCAGCCAGTCGAGTGCCGCACGCGATTGCGCCACCGCCTCGGCCACCGGGAGGGAGCGGGATTTGAGCGCGACGATCCCGGCCTCGACATGGGGAGCGGCGGGGCCGTCTGGCACGCCCACATATTGCACCGCGCGCATGCCTGCCTTGGCCAGCGTGTTGCCGAGATCGCCGGAGCCGGTGAAATCGTCGCCGATACAGCCCAGGAGCATCACCCGTCCCCCGGCAGCTTCACGCCCGCGCGGGCGGCGGTGTGTTTGGTGATGGCGGCGTCATCCTCGGCCCCGAGACCGGCGGCGGCGGCCTCGCGGTATTGGGTCAGCGCCGCCTCGGTCACCGGCAGGGGCAGGTTTGCTGCCCCGGCAATGGCGGTTACGATGCCCAGATCCTTGGGCCAGATCGTGATCGCCGAGCGCGGGGTGTAATCGGCCTCGATCACATGCGGCGCGCGGTTCTCGAACATCCATGAGGTGCCTGCGGAAACGCGAATGATGTCGAGCACGCGCGCGAGATCGAGCCCCTGCGAGGCGGCAAAGCTGAGCGCCTCGCCCATGGCGGCGATATGCACGCCCGCGAGAAGTTGATTGACCGCCTTCATCGCCGAGCCAGCACCTGCGCTGTCGCCCAGGCGGTGGACGGTTTCGGCCATGGCGTCGAGCACGGGGGCGGCGCGCTCAAAGGCCTTGGCACTGCCCGAGGCCATGATCGACAGGCGGCCTTCGGTGGCCTTGGCGGCGCCGCCGGAAATCGGTGCATCGAGATAGTGGAAACCGGCGCGGGTGGCCTCGCCCTCCATCTCACGGGCGAAGTCGGGCGGCACGGTGGCGCAGCCGAGGATCGTGCCGCCGGGGGCCAGATGACGCGCCCATCCCTCGGGGCCAAAGAGCGCCGCGCGCATCTGATCGGCGTTGAGCACGACGCAGACGAGGATCTCCGCCGGGGGGCTGTCGGGCGTGAGCGGCTGCCCCCCTACCGCCGTCAATTCGGCGACGCGCGACGGGTCGGGGTCGAATCCGTATACCTCAAGGCCTGCGCGAAGTGCCGAATGCGCCATGCCCAGCCCCATCGAGCCGAGCCCCGCGAAATGGACCGTCCGCATCATCGTGTGCCTCCGAATACCAGTTCGACCGGCCAGAGCGTGATCGCCGGGACATAGGTGATGATCATCAGCGCGCCGAAGACCGTCAGCACGAACCACGCCAGTTGCGGGATGATCCGCTCGACCGGTAGGTCGGCCACAGAACAGGCGGCAAAGAGATTGACGCCGAGCGGCGGGGTGATCATGCCGAGCGCGAGATTGACCACGATCACCAGCCCGAAATGCACCGGATCGACGCCGTAGCTGATGGCGATGGGCGTGAGGATCGGGGCCAGAACGAGGATCGCCGCCGAGGTCTCGATAAACATGCCGATCACCAGCAGCATCAGGTTCACCACCAGAAGAAAGGCGATGCGGCTCTCGAACACGTCCTTGAACCAGGCGGCGATTTCGTTGGGCAGGCCCGAGCGGGTGATGAGGAAGGAAAACAGCGCCGCCGCCGAGATGATCAGCATGATCGCCGAGGTGGCGAGCACGGTTTTCTTGAGGATCGCGGGCAAGTCGGCGAAACGCAATTCGCGGTAAAAGGCCATGCCGACGATCACCGCTGCCGCGACCGCCGCAGCACTCGCCTCGGTCGGGGTGAAGATGCCGGAATAGATTCCACCAAGGATCACTAAGGGCACGATCAGCGCGGGCAGCGCGGATTTGAGCGCGGGGCCGAGACGGGGCCGGTTGCGCCCGTCCTCGAGCCCGATGCCGCGCACCCGGCACAGGATCAGCACCAGCGCCATAAGCGCGCCCGCCACCAGCACCCCAGGCCCGATACCCGCGATGAAGAGCTGGCCGATGGAGGTGTCGGTGGACACGCCATAAAGGATGAGCGGGATCGAGGGCGGGATGAGCACGCCCAACTCAGCAGAGCTGGCCTGCACCGAGGCGGCGAGCGGTTTGGGATAGCCATGCTTGACCATCGCCGGAATGAGGATCGCGCCGATGGCGAAGGTGGTGGCGACCGAGGAGCCCGAAACGGAGGCGAACATCATGCAGGTCAGCACGCAAGACGCCGCAAGCCCGCCCTGAATGCCGCCGACGATGGATTTTGCCAGTTCCACCAGCCGGTGCGAGATGCCGCCCGCCGACATCAGGTTGCCCGCAAGAATGAAGAGCGGGATCGCCATCAGCGGAAAGCTGTCGATGCCGGTGAACATGCGCTGCGCCACCAAGAGCAGCGGCAGGCGGCCATGCGCCTCGATGCCGAGGACCGAGGCGAGGCCGATGGCGACCGCAATCGGCACGCCCGCCAGAAAGAATATCGCGAGCGACAGGGCAAGGGCGAGGTTCATGCGTCACTCTCCGCCGGTTGCAGCCCGCCGAACCGGATCGCACGCAGCGCGCAGCCCAGGACGGCGATGAATATGAAGACCGACCCCACGGGCAGCGCCGCGTAGACCCAGGCGATGGAAATCTCAAGGGCCGCGAGTTTCTGGCCCATGACCCGCTCGGTCATCGACCAGCCCTGCCAGAACAGGATTGCGAAGAAGGTGAGGGTCAGGCCGCAGGCGACGAGGTAGAGCAGGAAACCGAGGCGCGGCGGCAGGATGCGTTGCACGATCTCGACCGCGATCATCGTGCCCTCGCGAAACGCCGGGGCGACGCCGAGGAAGACCGACCAGATCATCGCCGACCGGGTGATCACCTCGGACCATGTGGAGGGGTGGCCGAAGACGAAGCGCGTGGTCACCTGATAGAGCGCGAGCGCGGTCGCGATCAGCAGAAAGCCAATGGCGAGTCGCAGGGCGATGCCGGTGGTGATCGCCTCGAACCGGAGAAAGAGTGTCATCGCCGCCCCCTCGAAAGAAAACGGGCCGGCGCGCAGGACCCGCGCCGACCCTTACCGTGACAGGGAAGTTATTCGACTGCCTTAATGCGGTCCACCATCTCACTGCCATACTGGTCGGTGTAGACCGAGTAGGAGCTTTCGGCAGCAAGCTTGGCGAAGGGGGCCTTGTCGATATCGGTGATCACCTCCATGCCGTTCTCGCGCAGCATTTCGACGCCGGCCTGTTCCAGCCGGTTGACCTCGGCGCGGGTGGCGGCGGCGGAGGCCTTGGCGGCCTCCATGAACCAGCCCTGCTGTTCCTCGGTCAGCCCGTCAAACAGGATCGGCGAGGCCAGCACCACGGCGGGCGAATAGACATGTCCGGTGAGCGAGACGTATTTCTGCACCTCCCAGAATTTCGACGCGGTGATCACGGTCACTGGGTTCTCCTGCCCATCGACCACGCCCTGTTGAAGCGCGCCGAAGAGTTCCGGAAAGGCCATCGGCGTGGGGGCGGCACCCATGCCCTCGAAGGCAGCCATGTGGACACGGTTCTCCATCGTCCGCAGCTTCAGCCCGTCGAGATCGTCAGGCGTGCGCACCGGGCGCTGCGAGTTGGTCACGTGGCGAAAGCCGTTCTCGGACCAGGCGAGGCCGACAAGGTTGTTCTTGCCGATCTCGTCGAGCAATTCCTGCCCGATCTCGCCGTCGAGCGTGGTGCGCGCATGATCGTAGTCGCGGAAGAGGAACGGCAGGTCGAGCGCATAGACCTGCGGCACGAAGTTGCCCAAGGGTCCGGTGGAAGTGATGACCACGTCCATCGAGCCGATCTGCAGCCCCTCGATCATGTCACGTTCGCCGCCCAACTGGCCCGCGGGAGCCTGTTCGCCGGTGAAGCTGCCGCCCGAAAGCTCGGTCAGCGTGTCGATAAAGGCCTGCGCGCCGACGCCGTAATGCGATTGCGGTGACAGCGAATGGCCGATGACGATGTTTTCCTGCGCCTGACCTACAGTGGCGAGCGAAAGCGCGGCAAGCGCGCCGAATGCGTAATGTTTCATGAAACTCCTCCTGTTATCGGCCCTGCGGGTCGATGCCCCGGGCCCATGTCCTCGCCCTCTCCCTTGACGCAAGCGGCGGGCGAACGCCAAGTCTATCGCGTCTGGGAAAAGGGATACAGGTTATGACAGCGCTGTCAATAAGGTCACGGAATGCCTGAAATTGTAACGCAGGAATCAGATTTGGAATGACAGCGATAACATAATGCCGCATTTTCCCGGGATGGACGACGACCGGCCAGACACGCAGACCCGCCGCCCCACCCTGTCGCAGGTGGCGCGCGCCGCCGGGGTGAGCGAAATCACCGCAAGCCGCGCGCTGCGCCGCGACGGCCCGGTTGCGCGTGACACGCGCGAGCGGGTGGAGCGCGCCGCCATCGCGCTCAACTACGTGCCCAACCGGCTCGCGGGGACGCTGGCGGGGGCGGCATCCCGGCAGGTGGGGGTGATACTGCCGTCGCTGTCGAACATCGTCTTTGCCGATGTGCTCAACGGGCTGGAAGACCGGCTGGAGGGCGACGGCTATCACCCGATCCTGGGCATTTCCAACTATGATCCGCTGCGCGAAGAGCGGCTCTTGCGCGACCTCATGTCGTGGCGGCCCGCCGGGCTGGTGATCGCCCCCGCGCGCAAGACCGATGTCACGCGCGGCCTGCTGGCGGCCGCCGATCTGCCAGTGGTCGAGATCATGGATGTCGATGCCGAAAGCGCCGACATGGCGGTGGGGATTTCGCATCGCGGGGCGGGGCGTGCGATGGCGCATTATCTGGCCGGGCGCGGCTATCGGCGCTTTGCCTATCTCGGCCACGGGATCGAGACGGATTTTCGCGCCACGCAGCGGCTCAACGGGTTTCGCGACGGGCTGCGCGAGGTTGGCCTCACGCTTGGCGATGTGCTGTGCCTGCCCGGCCCCTCGACGGTGCCCTTGGGGCGCGAGGGGCTGGCGCGGCTGCTGGCCGAGGCCAAGACGCCGCCCGAGGCGGTGTTCTTTTCCAATGACGACATGGCCGTGGGCGGCGCGTTTCACTGTCAGGCGGCCGGCATTGCGGTGCCCGAGGATCTGGCGCTTGCCGGGTTCAACGGGCTGAGCATCGGGCAGGCGCTTCCCAAGCCGCTGACCACCATCGCCTCGCAGCGCGAGCATATCGGCTTTATCGCTGCGACCCATCTGCTCGACCGGTTGGCGGGGGGCAGCCCGCCGCGCGTGACCAATGTCGATTTCCGGCTGATCCCCGGGGCGACCGCCTGAGGGCTCAGATGCAGCGCCCGTCATCGACCTCCATGCAGACGCCGGTGACCATGGCGGCCTCGTCCGAGCAGAGGTAGAGCGCGGCATTGGCCAGATCCTGCGGCGTGGAGAACCGACCCAGGGGAATCGTTGAGAGAAACTTCTCGCGCATCTCGGGCGTGTCCTCGCCCAGAAAGCTCTTGAGCAGCGGCGTGTCGCCCGCCACCGGGTTGAGCGCGTTGACGCGGATGCCCATGGGAGCGAGTTCGACGGCCATGGTACGGGTCGCGGTGATCATCCAGCCCTTGGAGGCGTTGTACCAGTTGAGACGCGGACGCGGCGAGACCCCGGCGGTCGAGGCGACGTTGAGGATCGCCCCCTGCCCGCGTGCCTTCATCTGCGGCACGAGCGCGCGCGCGATGAGATAAACCGATTTGCAGTTGATCGCAAAGACCCGGTCGAAATCCGCCTCGGTCACATCCTCCAGAAGGCTGGGCATGTGGGTCACACCGGCGTTGTTGACCAGGATGTCCACATGGCCCATGCGCGCCTGCGCCTCTGCGATCATCGCATCCACCTGCGCGCCGTCCGAGACGTCGCAGGTATGGGCGATGCCGCCATGCTCCGCCGCCACACGCTCGGCGGCCTCGGCGTTGATATCGACGACAAACACCTGCGCACCTTCCTCCAGAAACCGCCGGGCAATGCCTTCGCCAAAGCCCGAGCCCGCGCCCGTCACGATCGCCGTCTTACCAGTGAGCCGCATGTGATGTCCTTTCCGCCTTGATCAGTCTGGGGCCAAGTGACACGAGAGCGCGGGATTTGGGAAGTGGTTTTTCGGGCAGAAATGGCCTGATGCTATCATTGCCGTGAGGCGCGCATCGACGGGCTGCGGTGCGGCGATCCGGCGCTTGTTTGGCAGACATTTATCTCTGCCACGTAAGCAAACACCCAAGCAGTGCGCAGATTGTCGCCAAATCGCCGTGACGTCGGGGCGGCGTCATGCAGAAGGCATGCCTCTGGCGTACCGCTGCGCGGCAGCCTCCGGCCGTCTACCTCGCGGGTGCTTCAATCCGAAGCCCGATTCAGGCCGTCACTCCCTCATCCTCACGGACACTTCCTCATCCGTGATGCGCCGCGACAGTCTTGAGCGTCGAAAATCCATAGAGCGCCTCAAACCCCTTTTCGCGGCCATGGCCGGATTTTCCGGTCCCTCCAAAGGGCAACTCAACACCGCCGCCGGCCCCGTAATTGTTGAGAAAGACCTGTCCCGCGCGCACCTTGCGTGCGAGCCGCATCTGGCGCGCGCCGTCACGTGTCCAGACGCTGGCGACAAGGCCGTACTCGGTGCCATTTGCGATGGCTATCGCCTCGACCTCGGTGTCGAACGGGATCATCACCTGCACCGGGCCAAAGATTTCCTCTTGCGCGAGCGGATGGTCGGGCGCGACCGGACCAAAGAGCATGGCGGGTACGTAATGCCCACCTTCGGGCAGATCGGCCCCCGGCTCGGCCTGCGCGATCACCGGCAAATCACCCGCACGGTCGAGATAGGCTAGAACACGGGCCTTTTGCGTGGCGTTGATCACCGGGCCGATACCCGGATCCTCCATCGCCGGACCGATCCGCTTGGCCCCGTAGGCGGCGGCCATGCGCTCCGCAACCTCGTCGAACACGGCGCGTTGCACGAGGATACGCGAGGACGCCGAACAGGTCTGGCCCGCGTTCTGCAGCCCGGCATTGACCAGAAACGGCAGAGCCGCGTCAAGATCGGCGTCGGCAAAGACGATTTGCGGGGATTTGCCGCCCAGTTCCAGCGTCACCGGCACCACATTGGCCCCCGCCGCAATCTGCATCGCGGAGCCCGTGGCGACCGAGCCGGTGAAGCTCAGATGCTGGATGCCGGGATGCGCCGAGAGCGCCGCCCCCGCCTCGCTCCCCAATCCCGTTACGAGGTTGAGCGCGCCCGCCGGAAACCCCGCCTGCTGCGCAAGATGCGCAAAGAGCAGCGCCGTGAGACTGGCATCCTCGGCCGGTTTCAGAACGCAGGCATTGCCCATGGCCAGCGCCGCCCCGACCGAACGCCCGATGATCTGCATCGGGTAATTCCAGGGCACGATATGTCCGGTCACACCATGCGGCTCGCGCAGGGTGTAGACGGTATAGCCATCGAGATAGGGAATGGTGGTGCCATGCACCTTGTCCGCCGCCCCGCCGTAGAATTCACAATATCGCGCAAGAGCGCGGGCATCGGCGCGCGCCTGCGCCAGCGGCTTGCCAACGTCCCGCGCCTCGACCTCGGCCAACAGGTCTTCGTGCTCTTCTACCAGATGCCCCAGCCGGGCGAGACACCGGCCCCGTTCCGCTGCCGTAAACCGGCCCCAGTCGCCCCAAAGTGCATCCTGTGCGGCTATGACGGCGGCGTCGATATCAGCCGCCTGCCCGCGCGCGATACGAGCGATCTCTTCGCCCGTGGAAGGGTCCTCGACCAGCAGGGTCTCAGGCGTGGCGCGCCATGTGCCCCCGATCAGGATTTGCGCAGGGTCAAGCGGTAGGGAAAACGACATCGGTCTCTCCTTGTCTGCAACGTCAGCACAGGCTCCGGGCTCAGCCCGCCTTGATCAACCGGTCGACTTGCACCAGACGCTCCAGCAGTGCAGGCATCGCGTCAAGCGGCACCATGTTGGGCCCGTCCGAGGGGGCGTTGTCGGGGTCGTCATGGGTCTCGATGAAAAGCCCGGCACACCCCACGGCAAGCGCCGCACGCGCCAGCGGCGCCACGAATTGGCGCTGCCCATCCGACGAGCCACCCTTGCCCCCCGGCAATTGCACCGAGTGGGTGGCGTCAAAGATCACCGGGTAGCCCGTATCAGCCATGATCGGCAGCGCGCGCATGTCTGACACCAGCATGTTGTAGCCAAAGCTGGCACCGCGCTCGCAGAGCATGATGTTCTCATTCCCGGTCGAAGCGACCTTGGCCGCGACATTGGCCATGTCCCAAGGGGCGAGGAACTGCCCCTTCTTGACGTTGATCACGCGTCCGGTCGCCCCGGCGGCAAGCAGCAAATCCGTCTGACGGCTCAGAAAGGCAGGAATTTGCAGCACGTCGCAGACCTCGGCGGCGGGGGCGCAATGACCGGCCTCATGCACATCCGTAAGCACCGGGCAGCCAAACTCGTCCCGGATCGCGGCGAGGTAGTCGAGGCCCTTTTCCATGCCGAGCCCCCGCTGACCGCCAAGCGACGAGCGATTGGCCTTGTCATAGCTGGCTTTGAACACGAATGGAATATCAAGCCGCGCGCAGGTCTCGGCAAGGCTCCCCGCGATCTTGCGGGCATGCTCCAGGCTCTCCATCTGGCAGGGACCCGAGATGAGGGCGAAAGGGCGGTCGTTGGCGATATCGAGCGCCCCGATTGAAACAGTCTTGGTCATGGTCTTGGCGATCCTCTTTTGGTCGGCGGGGACTCAGACAACCCCGGCACGCAGACAGTCGTGAATGTGAACCAGCCCACAGAGCCGCCCGCCCTCGTCGACGACAAACAGTGCGCCGATTTTATGGCGATTCATCAGGCCGAGTGTCTCGGACAAGAGCATGTCGGGCGTGGCAAATCGAGGGCTGGATGTGGCCACCTGTCCTGCGGTGCAACCCATCAAACCGTCGAGATTGCGGCGCAGGTCACCATCGGTGATCGCCCCGCGCAGGGCACCACCCTCGACCACGGCGGCGATGCCGAAGCCCTTGGCACTCATCTCGATCAGCGTTTCACCCATTGAAGTATCAGGGGCGACCACCGGCAGCGCATCGCCGCTATGCATGACATCGCTCACCCGCAGGAACTGCGCGCCCAGCTTGCCGCCGGGATGAAAGACGTGAAACGCATCCGCCGCGAACCCCCGCTCCTCCATCAGCGCCACGGCAAGCGCATCGCCCAATGCCAATGCGCAGGTGGTCGAGGTGGTGGGGGCCATGCCGATGGCACAGGCCTCGGGCATGTCGGGCAGGATCAGCGCGACATCGGCCTGCCGCGCCAGCGTGCTGTCACTGACGCGCGTGATCGCGATCATCGGAATGTCGAACCGCCGGGTATACTGGATCAGGTCCGACAACTCGCGGGTCTCACCGGAATTGGACAAAAGCAGACAGACGTCACCCCCCGTGACCATTCCCAGATCACCGTGGCTTGCCTCGCCGGGATGCAGGAAAAGCGCGGGCGCGCCGGTCGAGGCCAGCGTAGCGGCGATCTTGCGCGCGATGTGCCCCGATTTCCCCATACCCGAAACGATGACCCGGCCTTGCGCACCCAACATCAGTGTAACGGCGCGAGCAAAGCCTTCGGGCGGGCAATCGGCCATGGCGGCGAGCGCTTCAGCCTCGGCGCGAAGAACCCGGCTTGCGGTGCCGCGAATGGCGCCTTTGTCCGTGAGAGGGGATGCTGTCATGGTCTGTCCTTGCGCCAAGCCTGTTGCGCAGGGGCTTACCCCTCCAAGCCGCGCGCGTCCAGAGGGCGCGGTGGTCAGATTGCGCGGGCAATACGGGCTGGATCTATCGCGACGCGCGCCTTACTGCCCAGAAGGTCGAGTAACACATGCACGCGACTTTCTGCATCGACATGCTCGATGGTGGTGACAAAATCCGTAAAGGGGCCGCTGGTAATGCGAATGCGCTCCCCACGGGCGAAATCCTGATCGGGCTGCAACAAACCTTCAGCGTCGCACCGCTCCATCAACCCTGCGACAACGCTGGCGGGCACCTGTGCCGGCACCCCGCCGGCAAAGCCGATGAGCTGCGCCACGCCCGGGGTGGAGCGCAACTTGTGCCACTGACCTGCGCCCTGCCCCGCGCTGACGAACACATAGCCCTTGAAGACAGGCATAGGTTCCTGTTGCAGTCGTCCTCGCCGCCTCCGGTCGCTCATATGCAACGGCATGAACACATCAAAGCCCATACCCCGAAGATTTCGGCAGGCGATATGGTTCTGACCCGGCTTGCATAGCACCAGATGCCAAGTGGCAGCGATGAACTGAGCGGAGCGGAGCGAGAGCATGATCAATCAAAATCCTGTTTTGTTCAGAAATGAACGAGAATCATCGACCATGCAACCGCTTGTTGCAAACTTATGTGACGCAACGACTACAATACACGCTCCGTCGGCTGACATTTGCTACCCTGCCTCGCGCCAAGCCCCTGTTCTTGCCGACCGGCTGGTAGCGTGACGCGGTGCTGAGCCCTCTGAGGGCTGCCCATCTTTCACATCGCCGAGAACTGCGGTATGCGTGTCGTAGTAATGGCGCTCGCTATTGAAAAATTGAACTGTTTCAACACCTTCACGCACTCGTCCGATTCGAGTAGCGGTGCGGATGCCGTGCCTCCGAGGCGAATTGCATGATCATCGGGCAACGGACTGAGTGGGCAGCCGCATGAGCAAACCGGCCGAAGAAGATGTCCATTTCCGGGTGCTCCGCATTCTCGAACAGAACCCGGATATCAGCCAACGAGAGCTCGCCGCGCAGCTTGGTATCGCCTTGGGGCGAACCAACTACGTGTTGAAGGCGCTGATGGAAAAAGGGCTGGTGAAAATCGGCAATTTCTCTGCCGCGCAAGACAAGCGACGATACGCTTACATTTTGACGCCGAAGGGCGTTTCCCGCAAAGCGGCGATCACCAAGCGGTTTTTGGCCCGGAAGCTCTCCGAATACGAGGCGCTCAAGACCGAGATCGAAAGCCTGCGGGATGAACTTCACGAAACATCAAATGTCGAGGGGCCGCGCCATGAGTGATTCTGTCCGCGCCAGGAAGATCGTCGTAACAGGCAGCGCCGGATTTGTCGGATTTCACCTTGCAAAGGCGCTTTTGGACGAAGGGTTCACGGTGCACGGGTATGATGGGATGACCCCCTATTACGACCCGCAACTCAAAATCGCGCGCCATGCCATCCTGCGAGCGTATCCCCAGTTCTCCGCAACCGAAGCGATGCTAGAAGATGCCGACAGTCTGACCGCTGCGATTGCGAATTTTGATCCCGATGTCATCGTCCATCTCGCAGCACAGGCCGGGGTACGCTACAGCCTTGAAGAACCGCGCGCCTATGTCGAGACGAACATCGTCGGGACGTTCAATGTCTTGGAATGCGCGCGCGCCAACAAGGTCGATCATCTTCTGATGGCATCGACCTCCTCGGTCTATGGCGCGAACACCCAGATGCCGTTTACGGAAACGGACAAGGCCGACACCCCCCTGACGATCTATGCCGCGACCAAGAAAGCGACCGAGGCGATGGGCCATGCCTATGCGCATCTGCACAGCCTGCCGACAACGATGTTCCGCTTTTTCACGGTCTACGGCCCCTGGGGACGACCTGACATGGCGTATTTCAAGTTCACCCGCGCGATCCTCGCCGGAGAGCCGATCGACATCTACAACAATGGCGACATGTGGCGCGATTTCACTTATGTGGGCGATCTGGTGCGCGGTATCCGGCTGCTGATGGACGCGGTGCCGGGAGGGCCGGAAACGGCCGTCGATGGCGACAGCCTGAGCTCTGCGGCCCCGTTTCGCGTGGTCAATATCGGCAATTCCGACAAGGTAAGGCTGCTGGATTTCATCGCCGCGCTCGAAGCGGCCCTGGACCGCAAAGCCGTGCGCAACATGATGCCCATGCAGACCGGCGACATGCAGGCGACATGGGCCGACGCCTCACTTCTCCGCGCTCTTACAGGGTACCAGCCAGCCACCGAACTGCAAGATGGCGTGGCCAGATTTGTCGAGTGGTACCGCGCATACCATGCGTCCTAGATCCTCAACGCTCAGCCTTATGAAGCCAGCCACTCACAGGAACTGCTCAAGATGATCAAGGTGATTTCCGTATTCGGGACGCGCCCCGAGGCCATCAAGATGGCCCCGGTGGTGACGGCCCTGGCAGCCAGCCCGGATATCGAGGCGCGGGTAGTCGTTACCGCGCAGCATAGAGAAATGCTGGACCAAGTGCTGCACCTGTTCGAGATAGAGCCCGATCACGATCTGGGCATCATGAAACCGGGACAGGGGCTCACAGAAATCACGGCGGGAGTTCTTGCCGGGCTGAAGCCGATTTTCGAAACCGAAAAGCCAGACCTCGTATTGATCCACGGCGACACCACGACGACGCTTGCCACGGCACTTGCGGCTTATTACCAACGCATTCCGGTCGGGCATGTGGAGGCCGGTTTGCGCACGGGCAACATCTATTCGCCGTGGCCCGAGGAAATCAATCGCAAGGTGGCCGGCGCCATCACGCGCCTGCATTTCGCACCGACCGGACGCTCCCGCGAGAACCTTCTGGCCGAAAACGTTCCTTCATCACAGATCCATGTCACCGGCAACACCGTGGTTGACGCGCTTCTGGAGGCTGTTGAGACCATGAGCGAAAAAAGTGCACGCCGGATGTCAAAGCGTGGTCATTTCGCACCCACTGACATATATCCAGCGCGGTAGATACGTCACAAGAAAGACCAGATGAAGTTTCTGAAATCCCTGTTCTCACCTCCGCGCGAGGTGCATTGCGAGTTTGGCCGACCGGCTCCCTTGAGTCCGCTTGCGGCGATCGGCGATATTCACGGCCGCGCCGACCTGCTGGAACAGCTGCTGGCGCGGCTCGAGCCCGACCTGCAGGTGATCTGCGTCGGCGACTACGTCGATCGCGGCGACCATTCGGCCGACGTTTTGCGCATTCTGCATGCCAATCCCGACATCATCTGCCTCAAGGGCAACCACGAGGAAATGCTGCTGAACTTCATCCAACAGCCGGAAACATATGGCCGACGCTGGTTCCGCAATGGCGGACTTCAGACCATGGCCAGTTTCGGCATCGCCGGACTGACCCAAACCAGCTCTGAGGGCCGGCTTCGCACCGTGCGCGATGCCCTCGTCAAGGCGATGGGCGATCCGCTCGTAGACTGGCTCGATGGGCTGCAATCGGGCTGGCGCGTGGGCAATCTCGCGGTGGTGCATGCCGGGGCCGACCCGGCCCTGCCGCTTGAGGCTCAGCCCGGCCATGTGCTGCGTTGGGGGCATCCCGATTTCATGACCACACCACGCAGCGACGGGGTCTGGATCATTCATGGCCACACCATCGTCTCGACCCCCGTCATGGATCAGGGCCGCGTCGCCATAGATACCGGGGCCTACGCTTCCGGACGGCTGACCGCCGCCGTCGTCACCGATGGCGATATCCACTTCGAAACCACCTGAACCCTTTCTAGTGACAAGTCGGGCGGGCCTTGCTAAGTCAAAGCCGGAACGTGAAAAGGAGAGCGCTGCGTGCAGGTTCTGACAACCGAATTACCCGGTGTCCTGATCATCGAACCGGACCGGTTCGGCGATGCGAGGGGCTTCTTTTCCGAAAGCTGGAATCGACGTCGCATGGCCGGACATGGCGTTGAGATCGACTTCGTGCAGGACAACCATTCCCTGTCTGTGGAACCTGGCACACTGCGCGGGCTGCATTTTCAGACCCCGCCACACGCACAGGCCAAGCTGGTGCGCTGCGGACGCGGCGCGTTCATGGACGTGGTGGCCGATATTCGCCACGGCAGCCCCACCTACGGGCGCTGGCTCGGCGTCGATCTGAGCTTTGAGAACGGCCGTCAACTACTTGTTCCAGAGGGTTTTCTGCATGGCTTCGTCACGCGGCAGCCCGAGACCGAGATCATCTACAAATGCTCTGATTACTACGCGCCCGATTGCGATGCAGCGGTGCGCTTTGACGATCCGGATCTGGCGATCGACTGGGGCCTCGATGGCCCGCCCATCCTGTCGGACAAGGACGCCGCCGCCCCGCGCCTGCGCGGTCTGCCCGCCTATTTTACCTGGAAGGGCTAGGGTATGCGGCTTCTGGTGACCGGTGGCTGCGGCTTTATCGGATCGGCGGTGGTGCGCCTTGCAGTGACGCGGGGACACCACGTGACCAATCTCGACGCGTTGACCTATGCGGGCCGCCCCGAAAACGTGGCCGACGTGGCTGGAAACCCACTTTACCGCTTTGTCCGCGCCGATATCTGCGACCGCGCAGCGCTCGACCGGATCATCGAGGAGACAGTGCCCGACGCGATCATGCACCTTGCCGCCGAGAGCCATGTCGACCGCTCCATCGACGGGCCGGGCGATTTCATCGACACCAACATCACCGGCACTTACAACCTGCTCGAGGCAGCGCGCGCTCATTGGCAACGTACCGGCCGTCCCAAGAGTTTCCGCTTTCACCATATTTCCACTGATGAGGTCTATGGCAGCCTCGGCTCCACCGGCCTTTTCACCGAGGACACCCCCTACGATCCACGCAGCCCCTATTCGGCCTCCAAGGCGGCCTCGGATCATCTCGTGCGCGCCTGGCACCACACCTACGGCCTGCCGGTGGTGCTGACCAACTGCTCCAACAATTACGGCCCCTATCACTTCCCTGAAAAGCTGATCCCGAAGGTGATCCTCAACGCCATGCACGATCAGCCGATCCCGGTCTACGGGCGTGGCGAGAACGTCCGCGACTGGCTCTATGTCGAGGATCACGCCGACGCGCTGCTTCTCGCGGTAGCCAAGGGAGAGCCCGGCCGCAGCTACAATGTCGGCGGCCATAACGAGCGGCGCAATATCGACCTTGTCCATACGATCTGCGATCTCATGGACGAGATGCAGCCCCGCGCCGCAGGTCCCTACCGCGACCTAGTCGACTTCGTCACCGACCGGCCCGGCCATGATGCCCGCTACGCCATCGACCCCGACCGGATCACCCGCGAACTGGGCTGGCAGCCTTCGGTCACGGTCGAGGCCGGTCTGCGCCGCACGGTTCGGTGGTATCTCGACAACCGGGACTGGTGGCAGCCGCTCTTGAGCCTCGACGGAGTCGGCAGCCGGGTGGGTACTCGCGCATGAGCCTTCTGGTCTTTGGTCAAACCGGGCAGGTCGCCACCGAGATCGCCCGCCGCGCACCACATGCACTCTGCCTCGGGCGCGACAAGGCTGATCTTGCCGACCCTGACGCCTGTGCCTTCGCCATTGAACGTCACGCGCCCCGCGCGGTGATCAACGCCGCTGCCTACACCGCCGTGGACCGCGCCGAGGACGAAGAACCGCAGGCCACCCGCATCAACGCGGACGCCCCCGCCGCCATGGCCCGCGCCTGCGCCACGCTTGGCATCCCGCTGATCCATATCTCGACAGATTACGTGTTTGACGGCAGTGGCAATGCCCCGCGCGCCGTAAAGGCCCCCACCGCACCGCTCAACGCCTATGGTCGCAGCAAACTCGCGGGCGAAGCGGCCATTCGCGCCACCGGCGCCGCGCATGCCATCCTGCGCACCTCGTGGGTGTTTTCCGCGCATGGCAGCAATTTCCTCAAGACCATGCTGCGCGTCTCCGATACACGCGACGCGCTTTCCATCGTCAATGACCAGATCGGCGGGCCGACCCCGGCAGGCGATATAGCCGAGGCTTGCCTGACCGTTGCCAACCGCCTCACCGCTGAGCCGACCCTCACCGGCACTTACCATTTCTCGGGGGCACCCGATGTGTCCTGGCAGGGTTTCGCCGAAGCGATCTTTGCCGCCGCAGGGCGCCATGTGACCGTCACCGGCATTCCGACAGCGGACTATCCCACCCCCGCCGCGCGCCCGCTGAACTCCCGGCTCGATTGTCGCACGACCGAGACTGCATTCGGTCTCACCCGTCCTGACTGGCGCGCCGCCCTTCCCGATATTCTCAACGAGATTGGAGTGACCCCGACATGAGCGACCGCAAAGGCATCATCCTAGCAGGCGGCTCCGGCACGCGGCTCTACCCGATCACCATGGGCCTGTCGAAACAGCTTTTGCCGATTTACGACAAGCCGATGGTCTATTACCCGCTGTCGGTGCTGATGCTGGCGGGGATCCGCGAGATCGCGCTGATCACCACACCGCAGGATCAGGCGCAGTTCCGCGCCGCGCTCGGTGACGGCAGCCAGTGGGGTATTTCACTCACCTATGTCACCCAACCCAGCCCTGACGGGCTGGCGCAGGCCTACACGCTGGCCGAAGACTTCCTCGACGGCGCACCCTCGGCGATGGTGCTGGGCGACAATATCTTCTTCGGCCACGGGCTGCCGCAGCTTCTGGCCGGTGCCGATGCCCGGCGCGACGGCGGCACGGTCTTCGGCTATCACGTCTCCGACCCCGAACGCTACGGCGTGGTCGGTTTCGACGCCGATGGCCGCGCCCGAGAGATCATCGAGAAACCGGTCAATCCACCGTCGCGCTACGCCGTGACCGGGCTCTATTTCCTCGACCGCGACGCGCCCCGCCTCGCGCGCGAGGTGCGCCCCTCCCCGCGCGGCGAGTTGGAGATCACATCGCTTCTGGAAATCTATCTCAAGGCCAACAAGCTACAGGTCGAGACCATGGGGCGCGGCTATGCATGGCTCGACACAGGCACCCATGGCAGCCTGCTCGACGCGGGCAATTTCGTGCGCACCCTGCAGGCCCGCCAGGGCCTGCAAACCGGCTGCCTCGACGAGATCGCCTTTGAAAACGGCTGGATCGATGCCGAGACCATCGCCGAACGCGCCGATCAGTTCGGCAAGAACGACTATGGCCAGTATCTGCGCACATTGCTCGACTGACCCGCCCCAACGAAAAAGGGCCACCCGCCAGGGTGGCCCTTTGATATCGGTATGAAACCGGATCAGCGCTTGGAGAACTGGAAGCTCTTGCGCGCCTTGGCACGGCCGTATTTCTTGCGCTCCACCACGCGGCTGTCGCGGGTCAGGAAACCGGCGGCCTTGAGAGCACCGCGCAGGGACGGATCATAAAGCTGCAGTGCCTTGGACACGCCGTGCTTGACCGCACCCGCCTGCCCCGAGAGACCACCGCCCTTGACGGTCGCCATCACGTCGAACTGGTCCTCGGTGCCCGATACTGTGAACGGCTGCTTGAGGATCATCTGAAGCACGGGGCGCGCGAAATACTCGTTGATCGGCTTGCCATTGACGACAACCTTGCCCGAGCCGGGCTTGATCCAGACACGGGCAACCGCATCCTTGCGCTTACCGGTAGCATAGGAGCGGCCAAGCGAGTCGCGGACGGGCTCGCGCGGGTCTTCCATCGCCTCGGGGGTGACGCTCACGTCACCTGCGACAGCTTCCAGCCCTTCGAGGGATTTGATTTCTTCAGCCATCAGTAAGCCACCCGCGTATTCTTGGAGTTCATGGATTTGACGTCCAGCACCTCGGGGCTCTGGGCCTCGTGGGGATGCTCGCCGCCAGCATAGACGCGCAGATTGGTCATCAGCGTGCGGCTCAGGCGGTTGCCCGGCAGCATGCGCTTGACGGCCTGCATCACGACGCGCTCGGGGTATTTGCCCTCGAGGATCTCGCCGGTGGTGCGGCTCTTGATGCCGCCCGGGTGGCCGGTGTGCCAGTAGTTCGGCTTGTTGCGCTTGTTGCCGGTAAGCTGCACCTTGTCGGCATTGATGACGATCACGTTGTCACCAGTGTCCATATGGGGCGTAAAGCTCGCCTTGTGCTTACCGCGCAGGCGCATTGCGATGATCGAGGCGAGACGGCCCAGAACAACGCCCTCGGCGTCGATCAGGATCCATTTCTTGTCGATATCTGCAGGCGTTGCAGAGAATGTTTTCATGTCAGGCAAAACCTTGTGCTTGATCTTTGGTCTTGATGCCGACGGGCCGGTTGTGGCACCGCCGATGCGATGGACGGGTTATAGTCAGTGGCGCGCCCGGGTCAACACATCCAAGCCCAAATAAATTACCCAATTTCAATGTCTTATAAATTAGGTATTATTTTACCCCACATAACGTGGAGCCATCCGTGACATTTCCGCCGAAAATCCCTGCCGCGCCGCAGAAACACCTTGCACGACTCAAGCCACACCCCTACTTGCCAAGTCACTTGATCGGAACCGATCCCAACTTCGGATGTCTTTCTGGGGGGGCGCTAAGGGACCGACTGGATTCAATCTACTGGAACGAAGGGGAGCGCCATGAAAGACGCCAACCTCTTCCAACTGGGGATCGGTCTGGAGACAGGCGCCCAAGAGGAAGACACCGCACGCGGCTTCACCGCCGCGAATACCGATACCGTTTTGCCCTGTGACATGCTGGCCAGAGACGTTCTGGATGAGGATCGCGAAGATCACTTCATCCGGCGCGATGGCGCTGTGTTCGCGGGCACCCATCTGATCATCGAGGTGGTCAACGGCCACGGGCTTGATGACGAAGCCCGCATTCAGCAGGCATTCCGCGATTGTGTGGAGACCTGTGGTGCCACGCTCCTGCACATCCACACGCACAAGTTCTCGCCCCAAGGCGTGTCCGGTGTGGCTGTTCTGGCCGAAAGCCATATCTCGGTGCACACGTGGCCCGAGATCGGCTATGGCGCGTTCGATGTGTTCATGTGCGGCGATGCCCGTCCATGGCTGGCCGTGGACGTGCTGAAATCCGCCTTTGGCACCGCCGATGTCCGCGTCAAGGAGCTTCTGCGCGGCGAGGATGTCGTGACCGAGGCCGGGATCGCGGCATGAGCGACTGGATCCGCGAGAGCCTGCATCCCGACTACGCGCAATCGCTGCGCGTGGACGAGATGCTCTATGACAGCAAGACCGATCATCAGCGGCTGAAGGTATTCCAGAACGGCACGTTCGGCCGGGTGCTGACGCTTGATGATGTGGTACAGACCACCGAGGGCGACAATTTCATCTATCACGAGATGCTGACCCATGTGCCGATCCTGGCGCATGGGGCAGCAAAACGCGTGCTGATCATCGGCGGCGGCGATGGCGGCATGGCCCGCGAAGTTCTGCGCCACGATACGGTCGAGCATGTGACGATGGTGGAAATCGACGCCGGCGTGGTGGACTTCTCGAAAGAGTATCTGCCGATGCTCAGCGCGGGTGCCTTTGACGATCCGCGCCTTGATCTGGTCATCGCCGACGGGGCCGAGTTCATCCGCCACACGGAAGGCGGCTATGACGTCATAACCGTCGATTCGACCGATCCCATCGGCCCCGGCGAGGTGCTCTTTTCCGACACGTTCTACGGCCATGCCAAGCGCGCCCTGACCGAGGACGGCGTCCTGGTCACGCAAAACGGCGTGCCCTTCCTGCAAGGCCAGGAGCTGCACAATACCATGCGCGCCTTCACCGCGCTCTTTGTCGATGCCACCTGCTATTTGGCCACCATTCCCACTTATGCGGGCGGCCCGATGGCCTTTGGCTGGGGCACCGACGGCTTGGCGCGCAGCACGCCGCTCGAGGTGCTTCAAGGCCGGTTCGATGCCACCGGCATCACACCGGGATACTACACCCCGCAGGTACATCAGGCAGCCTTCGCCCTGCCCGGCTACGTCACCAAACTCCTGCCCTGAGTTTCATCTTGCCGCAAATACTCTCGGGGGTCCGGGGGGCAGACGGCCCCCCGGCGCTCAGGCAGGCGGGATCGAATAGGTCAGGCTCGCCCGCGCCACCGGCTGTTTCATGCCCTCGGAAAACACCAGCACCTCGCCGACTGCTAGCACGCGCCCCAGCTTCAACAACCGGCATTCCGCGATTAGGTCGGTCCGCGCCGCCGGTTTGCGCATGAAATCAATGCTGCAATTGGTGGTCACCGCCAGCCCCTGCGGCCCGATCATCGCCAGCACGGCAAGGTAGACCGACACATCCGCCAACGAGAATATCGACGGGCCCGACACCGTGCCGCCAGGCCGCAAATGCCGCTCTCCGACCAATAGCCGCGTGCGGATGCGCATCTCGCCCAGCTCCTCGATGGCGAACTCGCCCATGACCTGCGGAAATTCCCGTTCGAGAAACTCCATCAATTCATCGGCACTCATCTTAAGGCTCATGCTTCCCTCCCTGCCCTCTTCCGTGCCAGAATGGCCATAACGCAAAAGGGGTTACAAGATGGCAATTCTCGACCGCACAGACGACGGCGCGATCGCGCGCCTCACACTGAACTCGCCCGGCAATCTCAACGCGCTGTCAGACGCGATGCTGGCCGCGCTCAAATCCGAATTCGTGCGCCTTAGCGAAGATCGCGGTATTCGCGTGGTCACGCTGTCGGGCACCGGCAAGGCATTCTGCGCAGGCCATGACCTCAAGGAAATGCAGGCCGCGCGGCAATCCGAGGATAATGGCCGTGCCTATTTCGCCGATCTCTTTTCGCGCTGCACAGAGGTGATGACCGCGATCCGCGACCTGCCGCAGCCGGTGATCGCCGCCCCGCACGGCATCGCCACCGCCGCCGGATGCCAGCTTGTGGCGTCCTGTGACATGGCCGTCGCCGCCCACGGCACCCGCTTTGGCGTCAACGGCGTCAATATAGGCCTCTTCTGCTCCACCCCCATGGTGGCGCTCAGCCGCAATATCCCCCGCAAGCAGGCCTTCGAGATGCTGACCACCGGGCAATTCATCGAGACCGACCGCGCGCAGGAGCTGGGCCTGATCAACCGCGCCGTGCCGATGGAGGATCTAGAGGCCGAGACCATGGCCCTCGCCGAAACCGTCGCGGCCAAGCTCGGCTCCGCCGTGCGCATCGGCAAACGCGCCTTCTACGAACAGCTTGAACTGGGCATTAATGCCGCCTATGCCCATACCGGCGCGGTGATGGTCGAGAACATGCTCGACCGCGACACCGACGAGGGCATCAACGCCTTTCTCGCCAAGCGTCCGCCGGACTGGCAACAGTGACGCCCCTTTCCAAACCCCGCGCAATCGCCTAGATCGCAGCCCATGACAAAGACTTTGCATATCATCGGCGGCGGCATGGCCGGGTCCGAAGCCGCCTGGCAGGCCGCCAATCTCGGGATCGACGTGGTCATCCACGAAATGCGCCCAAAGGTGAAAACATTTGCGCATCGCACCGGCGATCTGGGCGAAATGGTCTGCTCCAATTCGTTCCGCTCGGATGATGACGAACAGAACGCCGTTGGCCTACTACACTGGGAAATGCGCGCAGCAGATGGCCTGATCATGGCAATGGCCGACCGCCACCGCCTGCCTGCCGGTGGCGCGCTTGCCGTGGATCGCGACCCTTTCGCGCAATCGGTCACGCAGAACCTCATGGATCATCCGAAGATCACCGTTCAACATGATGAAATCACGGAACTTCCCGCAGGTGGCCACTGGATCATCGCAACCGGCCCGCTGACCTCCGAGGGGCTGGGCCAGGCCATTGCGCAAGAGACCGGCCGCGACGCGCTCGCCTTTTTCGACGCCATCGCCCCCATTGTCTATTACGACAGCATCGACATGTCGAAGGCGTGGATGCAATCGCGCTACGACAAGGGCGAGACCGAGGCGGAACGCACCGCCTATCTCAACTGCCCGATGGATCGCGACCAATACGAGGCCTTCATCGACGCGCTGCTCGCCGCCGACAAGACCGAGTTTCACGAGGGCGAAACCGCCAATTACTTCGACGGATGCCTGCCCATCGAGGTGATGGCCGAGCGTGGCCGCGAGACCCTGCGCCACGGCCCGATGAAGCCGGTGGGCCTCACCAACCCGCACCAACCCGACATCAAGGCGCATGCGGTGGTGCAACTGCGCCGCGACAACGCACTTGGCACGCTCTACAATATCGTGGGCTTTCAAACCAAGATGAAATACGGGGCACAATCATCTGTTTTCAAGATGATTCCCGGTCTTGAGAATGCCAGCTTTGCCCGCCTCGGCGGCATCCACCGCAACACGTTCCTCAACTCACCCACGCTGCTCGACGATCAGATGCGCCTGCGCTCGCGCCCGCACATCCGCTTCGCCGGGCAGATTACGGGCGTCGAAGGCTATGTCGAATCGGCGGCCATGGGTCTGCTCGCAGGCCGTCTCGCCGCCGCCGAAATCATGGGCCAACCGCTGCCGCCCGTCCCGCAAGACAGCGCAATGGGCGCGCTCATTCATCACATCACCGGCGGGGCCGAGGCCAAGACATTCCAGCCCATGAACGTCAATTTCGGCCTCTTCCGCCCGGTAGAAGGGCTCAAGGGCGGACGGCGCGGACGCGTGCATCGCTACAAGGCCTATACCGACCGCGCCAAGGCGGCATGGACCGACTGGCTCGCCACGCAGAACATGAGCTGCGCCTCTTAACACTTTATAACCATGCTCATAACGCGCTTCGCCCCTTCGCCGACCGGCCCGCTTCATCTGGGTCATGCTTTCTCGGCGATGCTGGCGCATGACATGGCACGGGCCGCAAACGGCTCTTTCCTTCTGCGCATCGACGACCTCGACCAAAGCCGAAGTCGCCTCGAGTGGGAGGCGCAGATCTATCACGATCTGACCTGGCTCGGCCTGTCCTGGCCGGTTCCGGTCCTGCACCAATCAACCCGCCTGCCGCGTTACCGGGAAACGCTTGAAATCCTTTGGACTCAGGGCCTTCTCTACCCATGTTCATGCAGCCGCAGCGACATTCGCGCCGCCGCCTCCGCACCGCAGGAGGGCGCGCCGCTGCATGGCCCCGACGGGGTGATCTACCCCGGTACCTGCCGTCCCGCGTCGCCGCCCAAGGGCCCGCTGCCCCAGGAAGCCGCCCTGCGCCTCGACATGGTTCGCGCTTGTGAAATGCTCGACAAGCCTCTGGAATACCGGGAAAAGGGTGAAACCATCGCTCCTCAAAACCTGCCCGCCACAGTCGGTGACGTGGTCCTTGCCCGCCGCGACATGGGGGCCTCCTATCACCTCTCGGTGGTGCTCGATGATGCCGATCAGCAGATCACCCATGTGATCCGCGGGCAGGATCTGCAAGATGCCACGCAGATCCATGTCCTGCTGCAACGCCTGCTCGGCCTGCCAACGCCAGCTTATCACCACCACCGCCTGATCCGTGACGAACACGGTAAGCGCCTTGCCAAACGCGACGACGCCCGCGCCATCGCCACCTACCGCGCCGAGGGGGCCAGCCCGCAGGACATCCGCAAATTGGTCGGACTATAGCAACTTCATCTTTCCAGAAATACTCACTCCGACGCCGCCATCGGTGCCATGATCTCGATCTCCACACCCTCGCGCACCGCCCGATAGAAACATGACCGCCTATTCGTATGACAGGCAGGCCCGGTCTGGCGGATCAGCAGCAGCAGGCAATCGCTGTCGCAATCGATCCGCATCTCGACCAGATCCTGCACATGGCCCGAGGTTTCGCCCTTGATCCAGAACGCCTGCCGCGAGCGGCTCCAATAGGTCACGCGACCGGTCTCTAGCGTGCGCGAGACGGCCTCGGCGTTCATCCAGGCCATCATCAGCACCTCGCCGGCCTCCGCCTCCTGCGCGATCGCCGGGATCAGCCCGTTGGCATCATACTTTAGTCGGCTTGGGTCGAATTCCATGACGGATTTCCTTTTGCATCTGGCGCTTGCGGGCCTATTTATGTGGAACGATACGAAAGGGAAAGCCATGTCCGGCGAAACCGACCTGATCAAGCTCTACTCTGCGCGCATCCTCGAACTCGCCGCCGACATTCCGCATCATGGGCGGCTCGACGCGCCGCAGGCCAGCGTCAAGCGCCGCGCGCCGCTTTGCGGCTCGACCGTGACGGTCGACATCCTATGCGACGAGGGACGGATTTCCGACTATGCCGCCGAGGTTAAGGCCTGCGCGCTCGGTCAGGCGTCGGCCAGCGTCGTGGGTGCGAATATCATCGGCTGCGACGTCGAAGAGGTCACGGCGGCGCGCGACGCGCTGAAAGAGATGCTCAAATCCGACGGCCCGACACCGCCCACGCCCTTCGACGGGCTCGAGGTGTTGCGCCCGGCGCGCGACTACAAGAACCGTCACGCGTCGATCCTGCTCACGCTCGAAGCGGCGGTCGAGGCCATGGAAGAGGTTCAGGCCCAGACCTCTTGCGCCTAAATTTGACAGCCCCGTCGCAGCAAATCGAACACGCGCGAGCGCCCTGCCCCTATCCATCGCGACAAAACGCCCTATTTCAGGTGGGTAGATTGCGGGGACAGCGCGCATGGCACGCCAAAAACTCGACCAGAACAGCCCCCTGATCGGACGTTTCGATCAGTCCTTTCTTATCCACATGATCCGGGATTTCTTCGTGATCCTCGTCGCGGTCACGGTGCTGGAATTCACCCTCAAGGCGGCGCTGGTCTATTACAAGTTCCGCGTCTCGGGGCCGGAGCGAACGCAGGAGGTTGCCGAGGGCATCGCCGATAATGTCCGCTCGATCATGCGCAACGAGGGCGGACCGGTGGCGGCGCGCACCGTCTATCCTATCCTGAGGCGCAACTGGGACAATCTGGGGTACCGCATCGCAATCACCCCCGCCCCCGTCACCATCCGCTCGATCGAGGAGGGGTTCGACTTTACCCCCGAGGGCATCCCGCAGGGTGACTGGCCCGACGCCACCCACAATCTCGGCCATGTGGCCATCACCGCGGAGCCGTTTTGCCTTGCCTGCCATACAGAAGCCGATGTCGGCGACGTGCTTGGCGAGGTCATGGTGCGCCGCGATCTGAGCACCGATTTCACCCAATGGGCCGAGGACATGCGCCTGACCGGCCTGCTGTCGCTTGGCAAGATCGTGCTACACTCCTTCCTGCTGTTTCTGATCCTGCGCGCCCGGCTGGAGCCGCTTCTGGGTCTGCGCGCCGTGGTCAGCAACCTCGCGCGCGCCTATGGCGGGCTCACCCACCGCGCCGAAATCCGCACCGCAGACGAATTCGGCGTGCTGGCGCGCGATCTCAACCTCTTTCTCGACCGGGTCTGTCGGTTGATGGAAGAACTCGATGAGGTGCTGGCGCGCGTCGTCGCGGTCAATGCCGATATCGTCAAGATCCAGAGCGATCTGCGCGACCGGATCGACAGCCTGACCGGGCGCATAAGGCGGCTGGAACGCTCGGCCATGCTGAGCGCGAAGGCCGAACCGCGCCTGTCGCAGGCCTGGTTCGACGCGGCCCGCCGGGCCGTTTCTGATCTTGATACCAGCCGCAAGGGGCCTGGTGAAACGGATATCGGCAGCGTCGTCGAAGACCTGCGCGCCGTCGTGACCAATGCCGAGGCGCAGATCGAAACCAGCGAGAGGGTGTTCGCCGACCTGGGTGAGTTGGGCGACGAAAGCGAAAAACTCAAGCGCGCCATGGCCGAGATGATCCGGCTGGAGGAACGCATGGAAGGCATCGTCGAGACCGGAAGCGTACTGGTGCAGCGTATTCGCCCGGCGGACAGCGCGGAGTAACGCGCGGCTTGCGCCTTGAAACACGGCCGAGGACCGCCGAAGCGGCGATATCGCACACACCGACAACAGGCCATGCCACCCTCGTCGCTCCCAGATAAAAAAATCGCCGCTCACCCGGCAGGGGTGGCGGCGACAAGGTGTGGCGGGTCCTCATCCTCTGGCGACATTCGGGGGGAATGAGGCAAACCCCGAAAACCGGTTGGGACAGGCAATGCGCAACACCTCCCCTATTTGGGACAGTGGGGAGGCACGCGAAGGGCCAGAGGTGGACCCGCCAGGCAGAAACCTGAAAACTCCGTCAGAACATCCCGGGCAGGTAGAGCGCGCCAACCAGCGTCACCATCAGTGCGGCGGCGCCGATGGCATCGCCGACAATCGTATCCTGCGCGCGGATCGCGGCGGTCTTGATCTGGTGCAACATGGTGCGGCTCCTTCTGAATTCCGTTATGTTGCTTATTTGTTCTCATTTTTTGAGGGCCATGTAAAGAACTTTATGAGAACATTTGTGAACTCTCTGGAACTTTTCGTCTAACCGACTGAAATCAAACGGATCGCCTGATCCTGTTCCATCAACCACAAGAGGCCCCGCGCCGCCTGCCCGCGCGCGCCCTCCAGGTCCGGGTCGTCATGCAAGAGCTTGCGCGCATCCGATTGTGCCACCGCCATCAACGCCGCCTGCGCCTCAAGATCTGCCACGCGAAATTTCGGCAGGCCCGATTGTGCCGTGCCGATCAGGTCGCCCGCCCCGCGCATCTCCAGATCTACCTCGGCAATGCGAAACCCGTCCTCGGTGTCGCGCATCGTCTCCAGCCGCTTTGCACCGCTCTCGCTCAGGGGGGCCTGATACATCAAGAGGCAGGTCGAGGCCGCCTCGCCCCGTCCAACGCGACCCCGCAACTGATGCAGCTGCGCAAGACCGAAACTCTCGGCGCGCTCGATCACCATGATCGAGGCATTGGGCACATCAACCCCAACCTCGATCACCGTGGTCGACACCAGCACGCTGGTCTCGCCGCGCTGAAACGCGGCCATCGCGGCGTCCTTGTCCTCGGGCGGCATCTGGCCATGCACCAGCCCGACCACCCCCTCGTCAAACCCCGCGCGCAATCGGCGAAACCGCTCCTCGGCGCTGCTCAGATCCACGACCTCGCTCTCGTCAACCAGCGGGCAGACCCAATAGGCCTGCCGCCCCTCGGCAATGGCGCGGCGCAGGTGATCGACCACTTCGTCGATCCGCCCCATATTGACCAGCGCGGTCTTGATCGGCTTGCGCCCGGGCGGCTTTTCATCCAGCACGCTGACATCCATGTCACCATATTGCGCGAGGGCGAGGCTGCGCGGGATCGGCGTCGCCGTCATCACCAGCACATCTGCCTGCGCGCCCTTCTTGCCCAGTTCCAGCCGCTGCCGCACGCCAAAGCGGTGTTGCTCATCGACGATGGCCAGCCGCAGATCGGCAAATTCCACGTCTTTTTGAAAGACCGCATGGGTGCCCACCAAAATCTGGATATCGCCCCGCTGCAGCGCCGCCAGCTTGGCGCGCCGCTCTGCCCCCTTGTCGCGGCCCGTCAGGATCTCCAGCACCACACCGGCACTCTCGGCCAGCGGTCGCAGACCCTGCAAGTGCTGCCGCGCGAGAATCTCTGTGGGGGCCATCATCACCCCCTGCCCGCCCGCCTCGACCGCGATCAGCAGCGCCTTGAATGCCACCAGCGTCTTGCCCGCGCCGACATCGCCCTGAAGCAATCGATTCATTCGCATGTCACGCGCCATATCGCCCGCGATCTCGGCAATCGCGCGGGTCTGCGCGCCCGTGAGCGCATAGGGCAACGCCTCCAGAACCCTGGCCTGCAACGCGCCCGTGCCCACCGTCGCGCGCCCCTTGGCCCGGCGCAGCTTGGCGCGCGCCAGCGCCAGCGTCAGCTGATGCGCCATCAGCTCGTCATAGGCCAGCCGCTCGCGCGCCGGGTGTGCAGGCGACAGATCCTGCACCCGCTCCGGCGCATGCGCGGCGCGCACCGCCGCCGCCCAATCGGGCCAGCCCGCCTGTGCCTTCTGCACCGGGTCGATCCATTCCCCGAGGTCCGGCACACGGGTCAGCGCCGACTGCGCCGCCTTGGCCATCACCCGCTGTGTCACCCCGGCGGTCAGCGGATAGACCGGCTCGAAATCGGGAATCTCGCCCGCCTCATCGAGCGGCAATACGTGATCCGGGTGCACCATCTGCGCCACACCGTCGAACAGCTCCACCTTGCCCGACACCACGCGCCGCGCGCCGGTGGGCAACAGCCGTTGCAGGTAATCGCCGCGCGCGTGGAAGAACACCAGTTGAAAGCTGGTGGCATCATCCTCGACCACGACACGATAGGGACCACCCTTGCGCGTGTTGGCCCGGTGCTGGCCCACCGTCACCTCGACCGTCACGACGCCGGGGATCTCGGCGCCCTGCACGGTGGCGCGCCGCGCCCGGTCGACGCCCGAATGCGGCAGGGTAAAGATCAGGTCGCGTGGGCGGGTGATCTCCAGCGCGGCCAGGGTCTGCGCGGTCTTCGGCCCCACCCCCTCCAGCGTATCGAGCCCTGCGAAGAGCGGAAACAGGATCTCGGGCCGTCCGCTCATGCGTCCCCGATGAGGGCGAGCCACTCGTCCTCGTCCATCGTCTCGATGCCCAACTCAGTGGCCTTCTTGGCTTTCGATCCCGCCCCCGGCCCCGCCACCAGAAGATCGGTGCGCGCGCTGACGCTGCCCGAGACCTTGGCCCCCAATGCCTCGGCCCGCGCCTTGGCTTCGGCGCGTGTCATCTTCTCGAGGCTGCCGGTGAACACCACCGTCTTGCCGGCGACCGGGCTGCCGGATGTGTCGGGGGCGGCGGCGGCCTCGACCTTCAGACGCGCCTCCAGCCGGTCGATGCTCGCACGCTCGTTCGGCTCGGCGAAGGCCCCGACAAGGCTGCGCGCCAGCACCTCGCCCACGCCGTCGATACCCAGCAGACGCTCCCATTCGGGCCCGTCAAAACCCGCTGCGCCATCCATCGCCGCCGTGAACTCCTCCCACCGGCCATAATTGCGCGCGATGAGGTTGCTGGCCTGCTCGCCCACATGGCGTATACCAAGCGCAAAGAGCAGCCTCCCGAAAGGAATTTTACGTTTCTCTTCTATTGCATCAAAGAGGTTATTCGCGCTCTTCTCGCCCCAGCCTTCGCGGTTCTTTAACTGCTGCAGGCCGCTGCCATAGCGCTCTTGCAGCGTGAAGATATCGCCGGGCTCCGCAATCCAGCCATCGCGGTAGAATTGCTCGACCTGTTTCGCGCCCAGCCCCTCGATGTCGAAGGCCGCGCGGCTGACGAAATGCTTGAGCTTTTCCACCGCCTGCGCGGGGCAGACAAGACCGCCCATGCAACGACGGACCGCGTCGCCCTCCTCGCGCACCGCATCCGATCCGCATTCGGGGCAGGTGGTGGGAAAGACATAAGGTTCGGCATCCCCGGGCCGTTTCGACAGGTCTACATCTGCCACTTTCGGGATCACGTCGCCCGCGCGGTAAACCTGTACCCAGTCGCCCACGCGAATATCCTTGCCGTCCCGAATGACCTCGCCCTTGCTGTCACGCCCGGCGATGTAATCCTCGTTATGCAGCGTGGCGTTGCTGACCACCACGCCCCCGACCGTCACCGGGGCAAGCCGGGCTACGGGCGACAGCGCGCCGGTGCGCCCGACCTGAATGTCGATCGCCTCCAGCCGTGTCCAGGCCAGTTCGGCGGGGAATTTATGCGCAATCGCCCAGCGCGGCGTGGTCGACCGAAACCCGAGCCGCGCCTGAAGCGCCAGATCATCGACTTTATAGACCACCCCGTCGATGTCATAGCCAAGCGTGGCGCGTGCCTGCTCGATCTCGGCATAATGGGCGAGCAGCGCGGCGGGGCCGTCGCAGAGCGTGGTCAGCGGATTGGTGGAAAACCCCAGACCTGCCAGCCGATCAATCGCACCCATCTGCGTGTCGGAGAGCGGGGCCGACACCTCGCCCCAGCCATAGGCGAAAAACCGCAGCGGGCGCGCAGCGGTGATGCTGGAATCGAGCTGCCGCAGCGACCCGGCGGCGGCATTACGCGGATTGGCGAAGGTCTTGGCCCCCCGCTCGGCCTGGCGCGTGTTCAGCGATTCAAAGTCGGCATGGCTCATATAGACCTCGCCGCGCACCTCAAGCACCTCGGGGGCGCCCTCCAGCCGATCGGGAATATCCGCGATGGTGCGGGCATTGGCGGTGACGTTCTCGCCCACCTCGCCATCGCCGCGCGTCGCGGCCTGCACCAGTTGGCCGTTTTCATAGCGCAGGCTCAGGCTCAGCCCGTCAATCTTGGGCTCCGAAGTATAGCCAAGGGGCGCATCCTCAGCCAACCCCAGATACCGCCGGATGCGGCTATCGAACTCGGTGATATCGGCGTCCTCGAACGCATTGCCTAGGCTGAGCATCCGGATGCTGTGCCGGACCTTGGCAAAGCCATCCGCCGGGGCCGCGCCCACCTGATCCGAGGCACTGTCGGCGCGCTTGAGGCCGGGGAACCGCGCTTCGATGGCGGCATTTCGCGCCTTGAGCGCGTCATACTCCGCATCATTGATCTCGGGCGCGTCATGCGTGTGATAGGCGGTGTTGGCCTTCTCCAGGACCCGCGCCAGCCGCGCCAGTTCGGCGCGCGCCTGCGCCTCGGTCAGATCACTGACGCCAAGATCCGCGCCCTCTGTCATCTTGGTCATCGGCCCCTCATCGCGCTGACGGTTGCGGGGCCGCATGCCCCGCCCTGTCAGAGTGATAGGGCCAGCGGGATCGGAGGTCCAGAGATCAGGCGCCGCTCAGGCGCCGATGGCCAGCGGCGTGCCCTCCATCTCGTCCGGTTCCGGATCACGCAGCACATAGCCCCGCCCCCAGACCGTCTCGATGTAATTTTCGCCGCCGGTCGCCTCGGTCAGCTTCTTTCGCAACTTGCAGATGAACACGTCGATGATCTTTAATTCCGGCTCGTCCATGCCGCCGTAGAGGTGGTTGAGAAACATCTCCTTGGTCAGCGTGGTGCCCTTGCGTAGGCTCAGCAGTTCCAGCATCTGGTATTCCTTGCCGGTCAGGTGCACCGCTTGCGCCGCAACATCCACGGTCTTGGCATCGAGATTAACGTTGATCTTGCCGGTGCGGATCACCGATTGCGAGTGACCCTTGGATCGGCGAATGATCGCGTGGATGCGCGCCACCAGTTCCTCGCGGTGAAACGGCTTGGTCAGATAATCATCTGCCCCAAACCCGAAACCCCTGATCTTGCTCTCGGCGTCATCGGCCCCCGACAGGATCAGGATCGGTGTCTCGATCCGCGACAGGCGCAGCTGGCGCAGCACCTCATGCCCGTTCATGTCCGGCAACCCCAGATCGAGCAGAATCAAATCGTAGTCATAGAGCTTCGCCAGATCGATCCCCTCCTCCCCCAGGTCCGTCGTGTAGACGTTGAGGTCGGCATGGGTCAGCATCATCTCGATGCTTTTCGAGGTGGTGGGGTCGTCCTCGACCAGTAGTACACGCATAAGGCTTCTCCATTCATCACGCAGGCTCCCCCACAAGATTGAGCAAAAATGGTTAACCTAGCGTTACCGTCACCAGAACATTTTTAACCCACACCTCAAAGTTGTCTATATCCCTTGAGTAACGTTACCTTGAGCGCTTCCTCTCCATGGCTTTCAACCGCAGACAACCAACCGAGGAATTCTTCTTCGCTCAACCCGTAGATGCGCAACGCTTCAGACTGCGAAATCAACCCATAGGCGACCCCTCGCACCACAGCGAGCTTGCGCGACGCGACCCATCGCTGCGTGTCTTGCGGCGGCAAGTCAGCGCGACTGAACACCGTGCCATCCGGCAGCGTCACTGCCCTTGGCCCTCCGACTTTCTTGAGATACATCGCATTCACCCCTTCTTTCCACTGACGGCAAAACTGCCGCCATCTCCCTTAACGACCGATGAAACCGGGGCTTGAGAGTGATTAGGATTTACCTATATTCTGCGAGACCCGGACGGAGACCCCGATGGCACTGGACAGCGACACCCCCCTGAACTCTCTGGGCTTTGCCAAAAGCCCGGCCGAGACGCGCGTTGTCGTGGCGATGTCAGGCGGCGTCGACAGTTCCGTCGTGGCCGCGCACCTGGCCGCCGAGGGCTATGACGTGGTGGGCGTGACGCTACAGCTTTATGACCACGGCGCGGCACTGGCCAAGAAGGGCGCCTGCTGCGCTGGTGTCGATATCCACGACGCCCGCCGCGTGGCCGAGGATCTGGGCTTTCCGCATTACGTGCTCGACTACGAGAACATCTTTCGCGACGCGGTGATCGACGAGTTCGCCGACAGCTACCTTGCCGGGGCCACCCCGGTGCCCTGCATCCGCTGCAACGAGCGGGTGAAGTTCAAGGACCTTCTGGAAACCGCCCGTGATCTCGACGCCGATTGTATGGCGACTGGGCATTACATCCAGCGCAAGATGGGCGCTCAGGGCCCCGAACTTCACAGCGCCACCGACGCCGCGCGCGACCAGTCCTATTTCCTGTTCTCCACCACGCCGGAGCAGCTTGACTACCTGCGCTTTCCGCTCGGCCACCTGCCATCGAAGCAGGCCACCCGTGACCTCGCGGCGCAATACGGCCTGCAAGTGGCCGACAAGCCCGACAGTCAGGACATCTGCTTTGTCCCCGATGGCAACTATGCCAGCGTGATCGAGAAACTGCGCCCCGGCGCAGCAGAGCCGGGCGAGATCGTGCATGCCGACGGGCGTGTCCTCGGACGCCATGAGGGTGTCATCCACTACACGATCGGCCAGCGCCGCGGCCTCGGCATCGGCGGGCTGGAAGAGCCGCTCTACGTGGTTCGCCTGGATGTCGACAATCACCGCGTGATCGTCGGCCCCAAAGAGATGCTGGCCACCCGCCGTGTCCCGCTGCGCGAGATCAACTGGCTTGGCGATGAGCCGCTCACCTCGCGCGCCGAATGGGCGGTGTCGGTCAAGGTTCGATCCACCCGGCCGCCGCGCGACGCGGTGCTCCGTCCGATCTCGGAGACCGAGGCCGAGGTCGAATTGCTCACCGCCGAGGAAGGCGTCTCGCCCGGTCAGGCCTGCGTGTTCTACGCACGCGAGGGCAGCCGGGTTCTGGGCGGCGGCTGGATCTGGCGCGGATACTGACGCGCCTTCACGTTTTGCGGAGCACCGTGGCGCGGCCCGCCCGGCTATGGCAGGCTCAGAGCATGCCATGAAAGGACGCCGCCATGCTCCGTCGCCTGCTTCTCGCCTGCCTGGTTCTCCTGCCGCTCGATCTTGCGGCACAGGAACCCGCCCCGACCCCGCAAGACACCCCCGAGGCCGAGGCGCCAGAGCCGCCGATGACCGTTGACCGGCTCGATACGATCCTGCGCGCTCTCGATCCCGATCTGCAATCCAACGGCACGATGTGGCAGCTGACCATCAACGAGGTGCAGGTGCTCATCGTCACCGACGAGACCGCTGACCGAATGCGCGCCATTACCCCCGTGGTCAAGAGCGACGAGGTCTCGAGCGAGGAGATGCAGCGCATCCTGCAGGCCAATTTCGATACCGCCCTCGATGCGCGCTACGCCCTCGCCAAGGATATCCTGTGGTCGGCCTTCATTCACCCGCTGACACCGCTCGAAAAGGATCAGCTGATTTCCGGCCTTGGGCAGGTCGTGAACCTCGCTCAGAGCTACGGCACACTCTACTCCGGCGGCGCGCTGCAATACGGCGGCGGCGACAGCGGCGCGCTGCAACGTGCGCTCATCGACGATCTGCTGAAGAAAGGCGAAGAAATTTAACCCCCAGGGCCACCCCCTGCGGTCCTTACGCTCCCTTGCGCTCGGGCCTGTCGCGCTCTAGATCAAGGGCAGACCGTGACAAGGAGATGCCCATGGCCATGCTCGCCTCCGACCTCGAAGCGTTGATCCGCAACGCCCTGCCCAATGCCCGAATTCGGGTCGAGGGCGATGATGGCGTTCACTTCTCCGCCGAAGTCATCGACGAGAGCTTTCGCGGGATGAACCGCGTGCAGCAACAACGCGCAGTCTATGCCGCGCTGAAGGGTAAGATGGACGGGCCAAACGGCGCGGTCCACGCGCTCGCCCTGACCACAAAGGCCCCGGAGTAACCCGTTTTGGATGCACGCCTGCTTGTCGTTGCCCTGCTGTTGCCCTTCGTGGCGGTGTTCGTCTACGCCACATGGTCTGAATACAGCCGCTTCAAACGCGAGGGGCGTGCCGAATACGGGCTCACCTATGACCCTGAAACCAACACCACCCATGTAGGTGCCATCGCCGAGGATGAGGAAAGCTACGACCCCGACGACTACACCCCCGGCGAAGGCGACGAAGATGGCGAAGACACGGCCGACACCCAACCAGATACCGCAGACCCCAACGAACAGGATAACCGCACATGACCGACGCAAAATCCCGCATTGAAGACACAGTGAAATCCTCCGACGTCGTGCTCTACATGAAGGGCACCAAGGACATGCCGCAATGTGGTTTTTCCAGCCGCGTGGCGGGCGTGCTCAACTACATGGGCGTGGAATTCGCAGATGTGAACGTGCTGGCCGATGAAGACATCCGGCAGGGCATCAAGGATTACTCCGATTGGCCGACAATTCCCCAGCTTTACGTCAAGGGCGAATTCGTCGGCGGCTGCGATATCATCACCGAGATGACCCTCTCGGGCGAACTTGATCAGCTCTTCGAGCAGAACGGCGTCACCTACGACAAGGCCGCCGCCGAGAAAATCCGCGAAGCCAACGCCTGAGCAAATGCATCGTCCTTCTGGGGTAGCTACCAGTCATCCTCGGGCTTGACCCGAGGATCTCCCGGCCGCGGGATCGTCCTGTCAATCCGGGCGATTACGCAGGACGGGCGGCCCACCTCACCGGCGTGTCCAACCCCATAGGCATAGCATTTCCATCGCCACATGCGCCCCGGCAATCGCCGTGGCACCGGTTGTATCAAAGGGCGGCGACACTTCCACAACGTCGCCGCCCAACATATTGATCCCGGCCAGATCGCGCAGCATGATCGCCGCCTGCGCCGAGGTCAGCCCGCCCCAGACCGGCGTGCCCGTGCCGGGGGCAAAGGCCGGGTCCAGCGCATCGATATCAAAGCTCATATAAGCCGGAGCATCACCGACGATCTCTTTGATTTTAATTGCCGTTTTAACCGGCCCCTCCAGATGCACCTCACGCGCGTCGATGGTCGTGATACCCAACGTGTCGGGATTCTCCGTCCGGATACCCACCTGCACCGAGTGTTCCACGTCGATCAGCCCCAGCTTCACCGCCTTGTAAAACATCGTTCCATGATCGATCCGGCTCATGTCGTCATCCATCCAGGTATCGGAATGAGCATCGAACTGCACCAATGCCACCGGCCCGAACTTCTCGGCGTAAGCCTTTAAAATGGGTAGAGAAATGTAGTGATCGCCACCAAGGGTTATGGTCGCCGCCCCACTCTCGAGAATCCCCCGGATATGCGCCGTCAGCGCCTCGGGAAACTCCGCGACCTTTGCATAATCAAAAGCCAGATCACCATAGTCAACGATGCTGAGGCTCGTGAGCGGATCATACCCGTCCCACCCATAAGGCGGATCGAACACCTGCAGCGCACTCGCTTCGCGAATGGCGCGCGGTCCCAACCGTGTGCCGGGCCTGTTGGTGACCGACTGATCGAACGGCACCCCGGTGATCGCCACATCGACGCCCGCGAGATCCTTGGTATAGCGCCTGCGAGCAAAGGACAGCGCGCCGCCAAAGGTGTTCTCATAGCTCAAACCACGCGAGGTTTCTCGCGTAAAGGATTGATCAACTTGTGTTTTTGCATCTTCTAGCGCCATCTTAATTTGCTCCGCTCATCGGCTGTGCCCGCTCCACGAGGCGCGCGAAAAACGACGCGCCCACCGGGGCCACCGCATCGTTGAAATTGAAACCCGGATGATGCAACCCCGGCCCTTCGCCTTGACCCAGGAACAGGTAACAGCCCGGACGCTCCTGCAGCATGTAGGAAAAATCCTCTGCACCCATCTCGCGGGTGCGATCCGCAATCACCGCGTCTGCCCCAACAACCTCACGCGCCACATCCGCAGCAAAGCTGGTTTTCTCCCCATCATTCAGCGTCGCCGGATAACCCAGGTCGATCCGTACCTCCGCCCGCACGCCATGCGCTGCGGCCGTGCCGTCGGCCACCTCGCGCAACCGCCGATGCACCATCGCCTGCACCTCGGGGCTGAACGTCCGGATTGTCGCGTTGATATAGGCGCTCTCGGGGATGATGTTATCGGCGCTGCCGGTATGAATTTGCGTCACAGAAATAACCAGATCGTCCAGAGGGTTACGGTTCCTTGTGACAATCGTCTGGATGGCCTGCACGATCGCTACGGCGGCGATCACCGGATCGCGCGTCTCATGCGGAAAGGCACCGTGCCCGCCTTGCCCGATCACGTCCACATGCAAGCTGTCCACCGCCGCCATGATCGGCCCCGGCGTGGTCTCGAACGTGCCTTCCGGCGCGCCCGGCAAGGTGTGCAACGCATAGACCTGATCCACGGCATGCCGGCTCAGCACGCCTTCCTCGACCATCACACGCCCGCCGCCCGGCCCCTCTTCGGCCGGCTGAAAAATCAGCACCACCTTGCCCGCGAAATTCCGCGTCTCCGCAAGATACTTGGCCGCGGCCAAGAGCATCGTCGTATGCCCGTCATGGCCGCAGGCATGCATCTTTCCAGGCATTTTGCTGGCATAGTCCAGCCCAGTGACCTCCTCCATCGGTAGCGCATCCATATCGGCACGCAAACCGATGCAGGGGCCATCTCCCTGCCCCTCGATCACCGCCACGACGCCGCTCTCGGCTATACCCGTCTCGATCTTCTCGATCCCGAACTCCTGCAATCGCTCCACCACGAAGGCAGCCGTCTCATGACAGTCGAACCCGATCTCGGGATGGGCGTGCAGATGCCTGCGCCATGCGGTCATCTCGTCGGCAAAACCCGCTATGCGGTTGATCACGGCCATCTCTGGACATCCTTTCCATCTCACGTCAGGGTCCACTCAACCCCAAAGCAGAGGCCGCCGCAATGCCTGACGACACGCTCATTCACGATCCCAAAGGCGGCTTGCTCCGGCTGATCGCCATCATGGCGCGGCTGCGCGACCCGGATACGGGATGCCCTTGGGATATCGAGCAAGATTTTGCGAGCATCGCCCCCTATACCATTGAAGAGGCTTACGAAGTCGCCGATGCAATCGAGCAGGAAAACTGGCCCGAATTGCGCGGTGAACTGGGCGATCTGCTGTTGCAGGTGATCTTTCATTCACAGATCGCCCAGGATCGCGGGCTGTTCGATGTCGAGGACGTGGCCAATGCGATTTCCGACAAGATGGTCGCGCGCCATCCACATGTCTTTGGTGCCGAGAGCCGCGACAAGAGCGCCGAACAACAGACCCGCGACTGGGAGGCGCTCAAGGCCGCAGAGCGCGCGGCAGACGCCAAATCCGGCACACTTGACGGTGTGGCGTTAGGTCTACCCGCGCTCCTGCGCGCGGTGAAGTTGCAAAAACGCGCCGCACGTGTCGGCTTTGACTGGCCCGAGACCTCACATGTTCTCGACAAGATACAGGAAGAAGTCGAAGAGCTTCACGAGGCCTCAGAGCACCTGACCCAAGACAAGGTCGAGGAAGAGTTCGGCGATCTCCTGTTCGTCATGGCCAATCTCGCTCGGCACATGAAGCTCTGCCCGGAAACCGCCCTGCGCCGCGCCAACGCCAAATTCACCCGCCGGTTCGAGCGCATCGAGGCATTGTTATCCGAGGCGGGCAAGACGCCCGACCAATCTGATCTCGCGGAAATGGACGCGCTCTGGAATCGCGCCAAAGCCGAAGAACGCGGCGAGGCCTGAGCCCCGCCCACGTCTTCTTTTTGGCAAAAATACTCACAATTCCTACAGTTAGGCTTGGATCTTCATCTCGGACAATGCGGCATCGCAGCGTTTGCAGGTGCCGACATGAGCATGGTTTCCTACATCCGGAAGGATCTTCCAGCAGCGCTGACATTTCTGCCCCTCAGCCTTGGCAAAGACCACGCCGACCGTCTCCACCTCGGGCAGGCGGAACGCCTCATCGGGGCGTGGCGTATCGGTGAGCGTGACATCCGAAGTGATGCAGATATCTTCGAAATTCACTGATTTAAGCGCAGCCAACATCTCGGCATCGCGCACATGCACGACGGGCGCGGCCTCCAGCGATGCCCCGATCACCTTGTCGGTGCGCTGCACCTCCAGCGCCGCCGTCACCACGCGCCGCGCCTGGCGCACCTGCCCCCATTTCGCCGCCAGCGGCTCATCCAGCCAATCGGCAGGGGTCGCGGGGATATCGGTCAGGTGCACGGAGGTCTCCGCGCCAGGGAATCGCTCCAGCCAGACCTCTTCCATGGTAAAGACCAGCACCGGCGCGAGCCATGTGGTCAGCCGGTGGAACAGCAGATCAAGCACGGTGCGCGCCGCGCGGCGGCGCGCCGTGTCACCGTCGCAATAGAGCGCGTCCTTACGGATATCGAAATAAAAGGCCGACAGCTCGATCGTGGCGAAGTTGAAGATCTGCTGAAAAACGCCTTGAAAATCATAGGCTTCATAGCCTTTCTTGACCTTGTGATCGAGTTCGGCCAGCCGATGCAGCACCCACCGTTCCAACTCCGGCATTGCCGAAGGCTCGACCCGGTCCGCCTCGCTGAAATGGCTCAACCCGCCCAGCATGAAACGCATCGTATTGCGCAACCGGCGATAGCTGTCGGCCACACCCTTGAGGATCTCCGGCCCGATCCGCAGATCGGCTGTGTAATCCGCCTGTGCCACCCATAGGCGCAGAATGTCGGCCCCGTATTGCTTTACCACCTCCTCGGGGGCCACGGTATTGCCGAGCGATTTGGACATCTTGTTGCCCTTCTCGTCCAGCGTAAAACCATGCGTCAGCACCCCGCGATAGGGCGCGTGTCCGATAGTGCCACAGGCCTGCAGCATCGAGGAATGGAACCAGCCGCGATGCTGATCGGTGCCTTCGAGATAGAGATCGGCCATGCCGTCCGCTGACCCGTCCTCGCGGTCACGCAGCACGAAGGCATGGGTGGAGCCGGAATCGAACCACACATCGAGAATGTCGTCGACCTTCTCCCACGCCTGCGGATCGACGATGCCCGTCAAGAACCGCTCTTTCGCGCCGTCCTTGTACCAGGCATCCGCGCCCTCGGTCTCGAACGCCTCAAGGATGCGGGCATTCACCTCCTCGTTGCGCAAAAGGTAATCGGGATCAGTCGGTTGCGCGCCTTTCTTCACAAAGCACGTGAGCGGCACGCCCCAGGCGCGCTGACGCGACAGCACCCAGTCGGGCCGCGCCTCGATCATCGAATAGAGACGATTTCGACCGGTCTTGGGTGTCCATGCCACCAGCTCGTCGATAGAGCGCAACGCGCGCTCGCGGATGGTGGTGCCAAATTGGTCCTGCCCGTCGCCCACCGCGCGGTCGATGGCGGCGAACCATTGCGGCGTGTTGCGGTAGATCACCGGTGCCTTGGAGCGCCAGCTATGCGGATAGCTGTGCTTGATCTTGCCCCGCGCGAGCAGCCCGCCCACCTCGACCAGCTTGTCGATGACGGATTTATTGGCATTGCCCTCCTTGCCCTTGCGGTCAAGGATGAACGTGCCGCCAAAGAACGGCAGATCGGGGCGGAAGGAGCCATCGTCGAGCACGTTATAGGTGATCACCTGATCCAGCATCCCGAGACCGCGATAGAGCTCGTATTCCTCCATCCCGTGTGACGGCGCGCAGTGGACGAAACCGGTGCCTTCTTCGTCGGTCACGAAATCGGCGGCACGGAAATCGCGCAGGTCGTCCCATTCACCGTTGGCACCTTCTGCCCCGGCGAGCGGGTGTTGCAGCGAGAGGCCCGCCAATTCATCGGCACTCACGTCACGGACGCGGGTATACATCCCCTCCTCCAGCCGCGCACGGGTCATTACGTCCCCCGCCAGCTTGTCGGCGAGGATGAACTTATCGCCCACATCCGCCCAGCACTGCTCGGGCGTGCCGGTCACCTCGTAGAGGCCATAGGAAATGTCCGCGCCATACACCACGGCCTTGTTGGACGGGATCGTCCAAGGCGTGGTGGTCCAGATGACGACTGACGCATCCATCAAGTCAGCGGGCATCGGACCGATAGGCTCATCTCCCTGACTTCCCGCCTGCGGAGACGAAATCCCACAAACCCGAAACTTCACCCAGACCGTAAAGCTCTCCTTGTCGTGATATTCCACCTCCGCCTCGGCGAGCGCGGTCTTCTCGATGGGTGACCACATCACCGGCTTGGAGCCCTGGTAGAGCACGCCGGACATCAGGAATTTCTGGAATTCCTCCGCGATGATCCGCTCGGCGCGGAAATCCATCGTCAGATACGGCTTGTCCCACTTGCCGGTGATCCCGAGCCGCTTGAACTCGTCGCGCTGGATGTCGATCCAGCCTTCGGCGAACTTGCGGCATTCCTGACGGAAATCAACGACATCGACCTTGTCCTTGTCGAGACCCTTGGCGCGATACTGTTCCTCGATCTTCCACTCGATGGGCAGGCCGTGGCAATCCCAGCCGGGGATATAGCGCGCGTCGCGCCCCATCATCTGCTGCGAGCGCACCACCATATCCTTGAGGATCTTGTTGAGCGCGTGGCCGATATGCAGGTGACCGTTGGCATAGGGCGGGCCATCGTGCAGGGTAAACGGCTCACGGCCCTCCGCCCGCCCGCGCAGCCGGTCATAGATGCCGATTTCCTCCCAACGGGCAAGCCATTCCGGCTCGCGCTTGGGCAGGCCCGCCCGCATCGGGAACTCGGTCTGCGGCAGGTTCAGGGTGTCTTTGTACTCGGGCGTGTCAGAACACATGGGTGACGTCCTTTGTCACTGGGTGTTGAAAATCTGGGGTTCTGGGGCGGCGCGATGGCTCAAACGCCTTTTCCCGGCGGCTCGATGGGGTCAGAGCGCCGGGCATGTAATTCGATTAATGATCGCTATGCGTCTCATCATGCCCGCCTTATAGGCGCGCACCCGGGACGCGTCCAGAGGGGGAGCCCCCGCTTTCTTGAAAAGAAAGCGTTCCGAAATCTTTTGAAGATTTCGCCCCGGCCCAGTCACAAGAGGGGATTGCCTCGGCCCGCGTCTCGCGCCACATAAAGGCCATGAGTATCGCCCTGCCCCCGCGTTTCGACATCACCCGCCCGGAGATCGAGCGGGTCGTCGCCGCCTTCTACGAGGCAGTCCGCGCGCATCCCACGCTCGGACCCGTCTTTGCCGTGCATGTCGATGACTGGCCCGCGCATGTGGCCAAGGTCGCCGATTTCTGGGCCAATTCGATCCTGCATGAGCGGGTCTATGACGGCTCACCCATGGCCGCGCATGTAAAAGCAAAAAACGTGCGCCCGGGCATGTTCTCCACCTGGCTCGATCTGTTCGACAACGTGCTGCGCGCGGAACTGCGCCCCGATCAGGCTGCCGCGTGGTCGGCCTTGGCGCATCGCATCGGGCGGTCCTTGCGCGCGGGCGTGGTAGAGCGTGACACCCTCCCCGGCGGCGTGCCGAAGCTGCGCTAGCTGCTGCCCTTGGCGCGATCCCATTGCGCTGACATCTTGCGATTGAGCCACACCAGCCCCGCCAGCCCGAGACCAAGACCCATGAAGGACATCACCCGGATCAGGCCCGACAGGCCGGAGGTATCGATCACGAAAACCTTGGCCACGGTCAGCGCAACCCCCAACATCGCCAACTTTCGCAGCACGACCGAGCGGCGAGCAAAGGCAAAGAGCAAAAGAGCCACCGACACGGCGAGCATGGCGACGGTATAGGAGTATAGCTCTGGCTGTGTCACGCCGGGCACCGAAAGGTCGGGCCCACGCCACAGCCTGCGTATCTCGAGCGTCGCATACGCAGCCGCATAGCCCGCGGTCAGAGCGACACAACCCATCCGCAAGAGGCGCGGCAGATGCGCAAGCCGCCAAGCCGCAACGCCGAACGCAACGGCAAGAGGCAGATAGGCCACCGCAAGGCTGTCGAGGAGTGGCGGGCCAAGCACACGCTCATTGCTTAAGAGATCAAAGACCGGGTTGAAAAGCGTCGCCTGCAAAAGCATCACGCCCGCGCCCATTAGCCCAAAGACGCAGGCCAGACCGATCCGCACCGCGCGGATGAGGCCCCCACCTGCCTTCATCCGGTAGAGCTGGTTGACCGCCGAGGCGACCCAGATCGTCGCCAAAAGGCCAAGTCCCCAATGGCTGAACAGACGGTCCTCACCCATCATGCGGAAGAGCAGAACGCAGGCAAAGACCGCTGAGAGGGTCCAGACCGCACTTTCCAGCACCACCCGTGCCGCGGATTGCGGGCGATGCGCCATGAGCCAACACGATGCGCCCAGCAGGGCCGTCGCGCCGCCATAGGCCAGCCAAACCTGCACGGTCGCGGCGTCGATGCCCCAGAAGACGCCGGGATCGACGATCAGCCGATACCCGATGATCACCGCGCCGACCTGCACCACCCAACCAAGGAGCGGCAAATCGTGACGCCGGTCGATCACCACCGTGCCCAGAACCATCACGCCAAGCGCCACGGTCAACGCCGCATCGGCCAGCATGAGGAACAGCGCAAGCGCAATCAGGGTCAGCGCCGCAACGCCGAATATGGCGGCCCGCAAGGCTGGCTCGACCGGCCCCGCAGCTTGGTGACAACGCGCGGCCATCCCCGTCATCAACGCCGCGAGGGCAAGCGCGTGCAACGCCCAGACGTAAGCCCCGAGAACCACCGCCGGTTGCCAAAGAAACTCGAACATCAAGAGCATCCCCGGCGCGAACATGGCGGCGCCGATCGCCCAGAGGATCGCCGGGCCTGGCGCTGATACCTCCGCCGCGCGCTGCATCCGTCCGTAGGCCAACAGGCTGGCAAGAGCGGCCAACCCAAGGATCACCGTGACCGTCAGCGGCATACCCGACTCAGGCACGCGCGGGGCGCGGAAAGCACTCAGGAGCGGCCCAAAGGGATAGGCCGCCTGTTCCGCCAGGACCAAGGCCACGGCAATCGCGGGGGCCAGGGCGATGTCCTGCAAGCCCTCAGCCTCACGCAACCACCAAAGCGCGCCACCAAGCATCAGCGCCAGCAGGCCAAGCGCGAGCCAGACCAGCACGACAGTCTCCGCATCCGCAGCGACGACGACCGCCCCGATACTGGCCGCGATGACCATCCCACCACCAAGTCGGGTCGGAAATTCCGGCCAGGGGCGTTGTCCCAGAACCATGCCAAGTATCGGCGTTCCGGTATGGCGCGGCATCAACCGCCGTTCGGGAATGACGAGCGCCATGGCACTGAGCAAAGCCAGGAACACGAGGAAATGCACGGCCTCCACGCCCATGACGTAAAGACCAGAGGCTGCCAGCATCGTCACCACAATCACCAGCGCTGACACCCAGGCCCATCTCTTGACCGTATCCACGGCAAGCCCGGCGAGGGCGATCAGCGCAAAATAGTAGTAGAACAGCCAAGGCGCCTCGGAGGAGCCGCCCAGAAGAAACGGCGCGGCGGTTGCGCCGATGATGCCACCGGCGGCAAGCACCGGCCCGTAAAACCAGCCCAACACAATGGCCACAGCGGCAACCGCCACCAGCCCAAGCAGCGCCGTTCCTGCGGGAACGAGGGCGTAAAGTGCATGCGCGGCCAGCACCCCCGCAAAGAGCGAGACAAGCCCTGCCCCGGACAGCACCGAAGGAAGCGATTGCGTCGCACCTCGTGTTTCGTCGCCATGCCGCCGCCGGATCACCTCGCCCACAGCGATCAGGGCAGCCCCTAGGATCAGCGCGCCAGTGACGCGCCAAACCGGCGTCAGCAACCCCTGCTCGACCCCGTATTGCACCATGAACACCCCGGCGAGCGCCATCGACAGCCCCGCCACCGCCAGCGCCCAGTTGTCGCGCAACCACCGCCCGAGGGCGGCAATCCGGTCAGCGCGAAACACGAAGGCGCGCGGGACCTGACCGCGCGCCGCAGATGGTGACGCCGCGGCGTCCGGCTCTGACATCTCTGCACGCGCCTGTTTAACGCTAGCCGCCTTTGGTGCCGGCTGCGAGGGTCGTGCGATCTCGGGTATCGGAGGTGTGGCGTCATCAATGCGCTGCGAGGCCGAATCTGCGCGCAGGTCCGACATTGTCTCTTCCAGGGCGCGTAGCCTGCGTCTCAGCCCGACCTGCGCAATCAGCAGATATGGCACGGCCAAAACCAGAAGGACCGACCCCAGACCGACAAACCCGAAAATAATATCCACGCCACGCACCCGCCTTCACCGTTACGGTCCGCTGACGCTAGCGCGTTGGAAAGAGCCCAACAAGCGCGCGTTTGACCAGACCCGAGACCGAGGGACGACGCACTCGAAGGAAGGGCAGCGGGCGGCAGACCTCCATCGTCGCGACCCCCACACGCGCGGTCAGCGCGCCGTTGACCACGCCTTCTCCAAAGCGGCGCGACAGTTTCGAGAGCATGCTGCCGCCCGCGACGCTGCTGATCATGTCGTCCCCCACGGCCACCGCGCCGGTCGCCACCAAATGCGCCATCACCGCCCGCGTCAGCCGCCAGCCACCCAGCACACCCGCGCGCCCGCCATAGATCTCGGCGATGCGTCGGATCATCCGCAGATTGGCAATCAGCGCGCCTGCCACATCCGCAAGCGCCAACGGCACCAACGCGGTGACCGTCGCCACCTGCCGCGACGCCAGCTCGATCTCTTGCAGGGCCTGCGCATCGAGCGGGGCCAGCAACTCGGCCTCCGCCAGCCCGAGAAGCGCCTCGGCGTCGAATTGATCCGCCTCGCGCTCTTTCAGCCGGGCCTGCCCCCATTGCAGCACATCGCGCCCAGCATAAAGTGCCGAGAGCCGCGTCACCGTGGCGCGCGCACCAGAGAGGTCCTCCTCTGCCAGCGCCGCGCTTGCCGCGCTGCGCAGACTGTCGAGCCGCCCCAGACGGGCAAAGGCCGCGATCTCGCGCAGGGCGATGAGCACAATCACGATGAGCAGCGCCACGCCCATACCCGCCACCACATAGCCCAAAAGCGGGGCCCGCGCGATCAAGCCGGCCGCGAAATCCCAGGCCGCGACCGAAATCGCCGCGCCAATGAGGCCGAGCGCCAGCGCCCAGAACGCCCGCGCCAAGCGCGAGGGCGGCCGCGCCGCCCGCGCCATTGCCGCCTGCATCGCACGGCCCTCAGGGCGGGGCTGGTCATCGGGAACCGGCGGCGCGCGATCAGGCTCTGCCGCCCTGTCCTCGTCAAGATCAATCAGAACCGGACCGTTACTCATGCCGCCTCTTCCTCTTCACTCCAGATCATCAGGATATCGGGCAAGCCCTCGTCATTGCCCGCCCCCTGCCCGCGCGCCGCCTCGCGAAAGCCCTGCGCCGCGTAAAAGCCGCGCGCACCCGCGTTCTGTTCCAGCACCCACAGGTCGAGCGCGCCGGTATCGGCCTTGGCCTCGGCCAGCAGCGCGCCGCCATGGCCCTGCCCGCGCCGCGCAGGCGCGACGTAAAGCGCATGCACCCGCGAGCCGTCGCGCACGATGAAGGCGGCGATGCCAGACCTGTCGCGCACAATCCTGACCCAACCCCGCCGCGTCACCCAAGCGAGCGCGCGCAGATCGTCGCGCGGGCTGCGCACTTGCGGCAGCCAAGGGGTCGCCCGGGTAAACGCCCACAGGATGCGCGCCAGATGTGGCAGATGCCAGAGCCGGGCGCGCGCGATACTCATAGCCGATCCCCGATCAGGAACTGCGCGGCACGATCCAGCCGGATATGCGGCGGCCCCTCGCCGGGGCGCAGGTTGAGGACCGAAGGCGCAAAGCGCATCGCCCGATACTCGCCGTCAGGCCATGCCTCCGCGCCGCCCCGCGCCGCCGCCAGAAGGCGCGCGGGATCCTCGGGCAACGCGCCCGGATGAAACGCCGCCTGTCGCCCGGTGTCCAAGAGCCGCCCGCGCACGCAATCGAGATCGCGGCCCTGATGGTTCATTCGGTCCTCGACCGTGGCGCGTAGCGCGGCGATGGCCATGGCGCGGGTCTCGGCCCCGGCGAAGTCCGCGCGGTCGCGGGCCGCGCGCAACAGCGCCTCCATGATTGCGGTCAGGCGTACGTGCTGAGTGTGATGCAGATGATCGGCTTTGGTCGCGGCAAAGAGGATCTTCTCCACCCGCCGCCCCATCAGAAGCTGCGTCAGAAACGCATTCCGCCCGGGGCGAAACGCCCCGAGGATATCGGCCATGGCACCACGCATGTCCTCGACCGCGCGCGGCCCCTTGTGGATCGCGTCGAGCGCATCGACCAGCACCACTTGCCGGTCGATCCGCGCGAAATGATCGCGGAAAAAGGGCCGCACCACCTCGCGTTTATAGGCCTCATAGCGCCGCGCCATCTCGGCGCGCAGGCTTTTGCGCGGGGGCGCGCCGTCGGCGGGTAGCGGCGCGAAGGTCACCACCGGCGAGCCCGCCAGATCACCGGGCAACAGAAACCGCCCCGGCGTGCAATCATAAAACCCGGCATCGCGCGCGGCGTTGAGATAGGTGGTAAAGCCCTGCGCCAGACGCTGTGCCACTGCCTCCTCCAAAGGGGCCGCGGCATCGGTGGCGCGCGCGGCCTCCAGATAGGCGGCGGCCTGCGGACGTGCCTGGATGCGGGCCAACACCTCCTCGCACCACTGATTATAGCTCTTGTCCAGCAGCGCCAGATCGAGCAGCCATTCGCCCGGATAATCCACGATATCAAGATGCACCACGCGCGGGCCGGTCATACCTGACAGAAAGCCACCCGGCCGCACCCGCAGCGACAGGCGCAGTTCCGAAACGGCGCGGGTGCTCTCGGGCCAATGCGGCGCGGGACCGGTGAGGGCCGCCAGATGCGTCTCATAGTCGAAACGCGGCAGGGTCACGTCGGGCTGCGGTTGCAAATAGGCCGCAAGAATGCGCCCCTCGCCCTCGGCCAGAAGGCCCGGCATGCGCGCGCGGTCGAGCAGATTGGCGATCAGCGAGGTGATGAACACGGTCTTGCCCGCGCGGGCAAGGCCCGTGACCCCCAATCGCACCACCGGCTCGAAAAACGCGCCTGAAACGCGATCCCCGAATTCCTCAATGCCGCGCGTCAGCCCGTCCGCCAGCCCTGCAATCGCCAAACCTGCCCCTTTCCTCTTTGCCCCCAAGATAGAGGCGCACCCGGGGGCTTGCTAGGGGCCATTTTCGCCCGTCCTTCCGCAACCCGATTGCGCGCGCGCCGCATCCGGCGGATATGAGTATTTTTGCCAAGAAGAAGCTGCATGCCAGCGATGGTCAAAGGCGCGTTTCTTGGCTAAGACGGGCGAAATTGCCAAGGAGCGCCCAGATGGACGAGATCGAGCAGCCGCAAATCTATCTCATCACTCCGCCAGAGTTCGAGCTGGAGATATTCCCCGACCGTCTGGCGCATGTGCTTGACGCGCACGAGGTGGCCTGCCTTCGGCTCAGCCTTGCCACCCGCGACGAGGACCGCATCGCGCGCGCCGCCGATGCCTGCCGCGAGGTGACCCATGCGCGCGATATTGCACTGGTGATCGACAGCCATGTGCTGATGGTGGAACGGTTGGGGCTCGACGGGGTGCATCTACTGGATGGCTCGCGCGGGGTGCGCGCCGCGCGCAAGGAACTGGGCGAAGAGGCCATCGTCGGGGCCTTCTGCGGCACCTCGCGCCATGACGGGATGAGCGCGGGCGAAGCAGGTGCCGATTACGTGAGCTTCGGCCCCATCGGCTCCACCGGTCTTGGCGATGGGAGCCATGCAGACCGCGAGATTTTCGAATGGTGGTCAGAGGTGATCGAAGTGCCGATCGTCGCCGAAGGCGCGCTTGGCGTGGCGGAAGTGGCCTCCTTCGCCCCTGTCAGCGATTTTCTGGCCTTCGGCGAGGAGATCTGGCGCGAAGACGATGCAGCCGCGGCGCTCAGCCGCCTGATCGCCGCCATGGCTGACGGCTAGCCGCCCTTCAACCGCTTGAGCAAAACCACCTCGCTATCCTCGGCAATCGGCTGGAACCAGCTGTCGTTATAGACCCGCCCGTCGATCGACACCGACACGCCGCGCTCCAGTTCCGGGCGCAGGCCGGGGAATTTCTCCCCCAGCCCGTCGAGCAACTCGCGCAAGGTGGCGGCCTCGACCTCGACCTTGCGCGCGCCGTCCGCCTGATCGGCGAGCGAGCCCCAGAGCAGCACTTCGACCATCAGCCCTCCGCTTTGGCCTGCAGAGCCGCCAGCACACGCGGCGGCGACATCGGTAGTTGCGTCATCCGCACGCCTGCCGCCTCCGAGACCGCATTGGCGATGGCCGCCAGGGGCGGCACAATCGAGGTCTCGCCCACCCCGCGCACGCCGTAGGGGTGGCCGGGATTGGGGATTTCCAGAATGACCGTGTCGATCATCGGCAGGTCCGAGGCCACCGGAATCCGGTAGTCGAGGAACCCGGCATTCTGCAAGATGCCATCCTCGCCATAGATATACTCCTCGTTCAGCGCCCAGCCAATGCCCTGCACCGCGCCGCCCTGAAACTGCCCTTCGACATAGGAGGGATGCACCGCCTTGCCGGCGTCCTGGAACACCGTGTAGCGCAGGATCTTGGTCGATCCGGTGTCGCGGTCAAGCTCCACATCCACCATATGGGTGGCGAAACTCACGCCTGCACCTTCGGCGTTGACCTCGTGATGCCCGGCAATCGGCCCGCCGGTGTTGGAGGCGATGGCGGCGATTTCCTTGAGCGTCATGGGCGGGAATTTCCCGGCATTCGGCCCCGCAGGACGCGCAGCGCCGTCTTCCCATTCCACGGCCTCCTCGTCGATGCCCCAGACCAGCGCTGCCCGGCGGCACATCTCCTTTTTTGCAGCCTCAGCGGCCTTGATCGTGGCCAGCCCCACGGCAAAGGTTACGCGGGAGCCGTCGGTCACCTCGTTCTGCCCCAATGATCCGGTGTCGGCGATGATCGTGCGAACCTGATCGTAGGGTATGCCCAGCTCCTCGGCGGCCATCATCGTCATCGACGCGCGCGACCCACCGATATCGGGGTTGCCCTCCGACACGGTCACGGTGCCATCCGGCGTGATGTTGAGCGACACGCAAGTGTCGCCGCCGAAATTGAACCAGAACCCGCAAGCGACACCCCGACCCTGATTTTCACCCAAAGGGGCGGACCAGTGCGGGTGCGATTTCGCCGCCTCCAGCGTCGCCTTGAGGCCGATGGCGGGATAGGTCGGGCCGTAAGAGGCCTTGGTCCCCTCATCCGCACCGTTCATCAACCGCACCTTTAGCGGGTCGAGGCCAAAGCCCTTGGCCGCCTCGTCAATCGCGCTTTCGATGGCGAAGGCGGCCATCGGCGCGCCGGGCGCGCGGTAGGCGGCGGCCTTGGGCCGGTTGGTCACCACGTCCCAGCCCACGGTCTTGACGTTTTCCAGATCGTAAGGCGCAAAGCCGGACATCGCGCCCATATCGACGGGCGATCCCGGATAAGCACCGCCCTGATAACGCAACTCGGCGAAACCGGCGGTGATCTTGCCGTCTTTGGTCATGCCGATTTTCACGTCAATTGAGGTCGAAGAGGTCGGCCCGGTGGCGCGCAGCACCTCGGAGCGGCTCATCACCATCTTGACCGGGCGACCCGCCTTCTTGGCCAGCATGAGTGCGACAGGTTCAAGGAAAACCACCGTCTTGCCGCCGAAGCCGCCGCCAATTTCGCTGGCGGTGACGCGCAGTTGTCCCTGCTCCATACCCAGAATGGCGGCACAGGTGTTGCGCACCATGTAATGCCCCTGGGTGCAGACCCAGAGATCGGCGCGGCCATCCGAGCCCATCGTGGCCAGACAGGCATGCGGCTCGATATAGCCCTGATGGGTGGCCGCGGTGCGATAGGTGCGCTCAACCACGCGGTCGGCCTGCTTGAGCCCGGCCTCGATATCGCCATGCCCGAATTCAGAGCGCGCGATCACGTTCTGAGACAGGCCCTCGGGCACCGTCTCCTGTTGGCGGCCCTCATGCAGTACCGCCGCGTCGGGCTTTATCGCCTCGTCCACATCCGTCACATGCGGCAAGACCTCGTATTCGACCTCGATGAGTTTCAGTGCCTTGCGCGCCACCGCCGGGCTGCTTGCGGCCACAGCGGCCACCGCGTGACCATCATAAAGCGCCTTGTCGCCCGCCATGCAATTGTCGAGCACATCGGCCACATCCTCGGGCACCTCGCCGAAATCGGCGCGGGTGACCACGGCCTTTACGCCCGATAGCGCCTCGGCCTTCGACGCGTCGATCCTGACGATCCGCGCATGGGCATGCGGCGAGCGTAGGATGCGCCCGGTCAGCATGCCGGGTGCCACCATGTCGGCACCAAAGCGCGCGCGCCCCGTCACCTTGTCGATGCCGTCGGGCCGGTCGGGGCGCGTGCCGACGACCTTGAATTCGCGCGTTTTCTTGGTGTCATCCAATGCCATTACGATGCCCTCCGCATATCCGCCGCCGTTTCCATCACGGCGCGGATGATCTTGTCATAGCCGGTACAGCGGCAGAGATTTCCTGCCAACCAATAGCGCACCTCTTCTTCGCTCGGATCGGGGTTGCGCTCCAGCAGCGACTGCGCCGCGACCAGAATGCCCGGCGTGCAGATGCCGCATTGCAGCGCGGCCATCTCGATGAATTTCTGTTGCAGCGGGTGCAGTTGATCGCCGGTCGCCATGCCCTCGATGGTGGCGATGTCGCGGCCCTCGGCCTCGGCCCCCAGCATCAGGCAGGAACAGACAAGACGTCCATCCACGGCCACCGAACAGGCCCCGCAATCGCCGGTGCCGCAGCCTTCCTTGGTGCCGGTCAGGCCCAGCCGGTCGCGCAGCACGTCGAGCAGCGTGTCCTCGGCCTCGCAGAGAAACTCGGTCTCATCTCCGTTGATCTTGGTGGTTACGTGTAGCTGGCTCATGCCGTTTCTCCTTTCGCGCGTTTGGCCGCGATCACCGCCGCGCGGCGGGCCAGAACGCCCGCGACGTGGCGACGGAAATCAATCGTGCCGCGCTTGTCGTCAATCGGTGTGGCCGCCGCCGAGCAGGCCGCCGCCAGATCGCTCAGAGCCGCCTCGTCGAGAACGCGCCGCGTTATCGCTTCTGCCGCCTCCTCGACCAACATCACCTTGGGGCCGACCGCGCCAAGCGACACCCGCGCCGCCGTCACCCGGTCGCCCTCGTCAAGGCTCAGCGAGATGCCACAGCCGACAACGGCGATATCCATCTCGGTGCGCGGGATGAAGCGCAGATAGGCATCGCTAGAGCGTTCGCCACGGGCAGGCAGCCAGACAGAGGCGATGAATTCGCCACGCTCCAGCGCCGTCTTGCCGGGTTTTTGGGGGACGTCGATCACATCCATGTCACGCATGCCGTTCGGCCCGGCAATACGCACGGTCGCGCCCGCCGCAACCATCGCCGGGACGCTGTCCGCCGCAGGTGACGCGTTGCAGAGGTTCCCCGCCAGCGTGGCGCGGCCCTGGATCTGCGTCGAGCCAATGAGCCCCGCCGCCTCGACCACACCGGGCCAATCGGCGACAAGCCCCGCATGCTCGCCCATCTCGGCGCCCGAGACCGCAGCCCCGATGCGCCAACCACCGTCCTCGGCGGCAATCTCGCGCATGCCCTCGATGCGCTTGATATCGACGATCATCTCCGGCTCGATCATCTCCGAGCGCAGCTTGACGAGCAGGTCGGTGCCCCCCGCCAGCACATGCGCACCATCCTGCCCGGCCAGCAGGCTCACGGCATCTTCCAACCGTCTTGGTGCCTCGTATCGCATATGGATTGTCCTTTCCTCTTGATCGCCCGTGCAGGGCACAGCCTGACTCGGTCGCTATTTGGCACGACTATCCCGCATGTGAGGACGAGACGCAAACACCCCGCCGACATCCGCAGGATCACGCGCGGCATCACGTTATTCACACCGCAAAACCTGCCAAACGTCACATCACCGCTTCTTTCGCGCGCCAAAAGCGCCTTAATCCTCCGTCAATCTTCAATGGCTATTCAGACGAGACTGATTTCGACGAGTGACCCGATGACCTATGCCCGGCAAGCTGACGGATACACCGAAAAGAGCCCGCGCCACGCGTTGCTCTTCGAGCTCATTCGGCAACGTAGCATGGCGCAGCATGTAAGCCAGCGCATCGCGCAAACACCACCAGCCAATCCCGTCGAGGTTCTGCTTTTCGCCGATGATGCGCGCAGGTCCCTCGTCATGCAAGAGCACCCGCGCGTCACCTCATAGCCTGATCGCTACATCGCCGCTTGGAAGAGCGCCGCCAGGTTTTCTTCCGTCAGTTCAATGGGATTGCCGCCGCAGGACGGATCCTTGATCGCGCCCTTGACAAGTGTCGGGATGGCATCCTCGGTCACGCCGAGCGCAGCCAGCCCCTTGGGCACGCTGAAGCTGTCGTTGAAGCGGTCCACGAAGGCGCGAAAGCCGTCATAGCCGCCCTCGATGCCCAAATAACCCGCCGCACGGTCGAAGCGGTCGGCAATCATGGGCGCGTTCAGGTCCAGAACGGCGGGCATGCAAACCGCGTTGGTGGTGCCGTGATGGGTGTTGAAATGCGCGCCGATGGGATGGCTCATGGCGTGGATCGCGCCCAGACCCTTCTGGAACGCCGTCGCCCCCATGGCCGCAGCACTCATCATATGGGCGCGCGCCTCGATATCGTCAGGCGTCTCATAGGCGCGCGGCAGGTTCTCGATCACCAGCCGCATGCCTTCGAGCGCGATGCCCTGAGACATCGGGTGATAGTGCGGCGAGGAGAACGCCTCGACGCAATGCGCGAAGGCGTCGAGCCCGGTGCCCGCGGTGATCGCCTTCGGCATTCCGACGGTCAGTTCGGGATCACAGATCACCGTGACGGGCAGCATCTTGGGGTGAAAGATGATCTTTTTCTCGTGGCTTACCGAATTGGTCAGTACGCCCGCGCGCCCAACCTCCGAGCCCGTTCCGGCGGTGGTGGGCACGGCGATGATCGGAGCGATGGCATCGGCATCGGCGCGCGTCCACCAATCACCGATGTCCTCGAAATCCCAGATCGGGCGCGTCTGCCCCGCCATGAAGGCCACGCATTTGCCAAGGTCGAGCCCCGAGCCGCCGCCGAAGGCGATCACCCCGTCATGGCCCCCGGCCATGTAGGCCTCGACCCCGGCGGCGAGGTTGATCTCGTTTGGGTTGGGATCGACCTCGGAAAACACGGCGGCCTCCAACCCCGCCTTGCGCAGGATCTCCATTGCCTGCGCGGTGATCGGCAGCGGGGCCAGCCCCTTGTCGGTCACGAGCAGCGGGCGGGCGATGCCTGCCTGTGTGCAAGCCTCGGCCAGTTCCGCGATGCGGCCCGCCCCGAAACGGATGGCGGTGGGATAGGACCAGTTTGCGGTGAATGTCATGTCGTAGCCTTCTTGAGATGATAAGATTTCGGACGGGTCAGGTTGTGATAGCCGATGACCGAGAGCGCGCCACCGCGTCCGGTGCTCTTGCAGCCGGTCCAGCACAGCGCGGGATCAAGGTAATCGGCGCGGTTCATGAAGACTGTGCCGGTCTCGATGGCATCGCCGACCTGTGCGGCGCGAACCGCGTCACGGGTCCAGAGCGAGGCGGTCAGGCCGAAGGGGCTGTCATTCATCAGCCGGACTGCCTCGGCGTCATCCTTGACCGGCATGATGCCGACCACGGGGCCAAAGCTCTCGTCGCGCATGACCCGCATGTCATGGGTGACATTGGTAAGGATCTGCGGCGTCAGGTAGCAGCCGCCATCGTCCTGCGGCATGGTCGCGATGTGCGCCACAGCCCCCGCCGCCACGGCCTCATTGATCTGCGCGCGCACCTCTGCGGCAAAGCGTGTGTTGGCCATCGGGCCGATTGTGGTCTCGGGGTCCAGCGGATCGCCCACGCGGTAGCCGTTCACGATCTCCACGGCCTTTGCCACGAAGGCATCAAACAGGCTATCGTGCACGTAAATCCGCTCAATCCCGCAACAGCATTGGCCGGAATTGAACATCGCGGCGTCAATCAGCCCCTCGGCTGCGGTCGCGGGGTCGGCATCGTCCATCACGTAGCCCGGATCCTTGCCACCCAGTTCCAGACCCAGACCGGTAAAGGTGCCTGCGGCGGCGCGCTCCATCGCCTGCCCGCCGCCGACCGAACCGGTGAAATTGACGAAATCGAACTGCCGGTCGGCTATGAGCGTCGATGTGGTGTCGTGATCCAGAAACACGTTGCGGAACACGGCCTCAGGCACGCCCGCCGCATGGAAGGCCCGCGCCATGCGCTCGCCCACCAGCAGAGTCTGAGTTGCGTGTTTCAGCACAACCGCGTTCCCGGCTATGAGTGCCGGGGCCACGGTGTTGATCGCCGTCATGTAGGGGTAATTCCACGGCGCCACCACGAACACCACGCCATGCGGCACGCGGCGGATATAGCGGTGGAACGCGCCATCATCCGACACCTCGATATCCGCCAGCCCCTCCTCAGCGATCTCGGCCATATAGGATGCACGCTCGTTGAAACCGCCGAATTCGCCACCATAGCGCACCGGGCGGCCCATCATGCGGGCCAGTTCCGGCACGATCTCGTCGTTCATCTCACCGACAGCGGCAACGCCCGCCATCACCAGGTCTATCCGCTCCTGCAAGGGGCGCGCGGCCCATGCGGCCTGCGCCGCGCGGGTCTCGGCAATGGCCGCACGCGCGGCCTCGGCGCTCAGCGTCTCGCGGGTGGCAAAGACCGATCCGTCGATCGGAGATATACAATTGAGGGTAGTGGTCATTCTTCTTCGAATCCCGTTGTTTCGTCCTCAAGCTCGTGCAGGCTTGTGTGTTGAATTTTCCATCCCCCGTCAGATTGACGCTCAAGGGTGTGGAGGCTGGCCCCAAAGACCGGGCCGTTATCTGTTTCGGCATTGTAGCGAAGCAGACAGACCGCCAGATCGCCGTCGATCTTGAGGTCTTTTATCGTCATAACCTTGTTGCGCTCTTCTTCGGAAAACCAATCGCGATGCGCGTCAGCGATGGCCACGCGCCCGCGCAATGGCGCAGCCCAGGGCGAAAGAACCAGAGCGCCCAGAGTATAGAACGAGGCGCAACCGACGTCATCGCGCGCCTCATAGGCCGTGAGATAACCTTCGACGAGCGCGGCGATGAGGGCTTTATCATCCATGGTCACGCACGCTCGAAGCCCCTCTGCACTTCGTAGTCGGTCACCGCGCGGTCGAAATCCTCCTGCTCGACCTCCGCCGCGCGGGTGTAGTGATCGACCACCGCATCGCCGAAGGCATGCCGCAGCATGGCTGAATTGCGGAAGGTCTCGGTCGCCATGCTCAGTTTGTGCGGCACCTCGGCCACGTCGGCCATGCTGTAGAGATCGCCCTGCGCCGGATCGGGCAAGTCCAGCCCCTCCTCGATCCCCGCAAGCCCCGCCGCCAGTTGCCCGGCACAGGCGAGATAGGGGTTCATGTCCGACCCCGGAATGCGGCATTCGATGCGCACGCCCTTGGTGCCCTCGCCCACAAGGCGGAACCCGGCGGTGCGGTTGTCGATCGACCAGGCGGTCTTGGTGGGGGCAAAGGTGCCCGGCACAAAGCGCTTGTAGCTGTTGATATAGGGGGCCATCAGCAGCATGCAGTCGGGCGCGTATTTCAACAGCCCGGCCACGTATTGACGCATCACCTGCGACATCGAATGCGGCGCACCCGCATCAAAAAATACATTGCCCTCGGCGTTGAACAGCGACTGGTGGATATGCGCGGCACTGCCCACCTTGTCAGCGCGCCATTTCGGCAGGAAGGTCGCGGAATGACCATGCTGGGCGGCGATCTCCTTGACCGCGTGCTTGGCCAAGGTGTGCCGGTCGCACGCCTCGAGCGCGTCACCATAGCGGATATTCAACTCCTCCTGCCCGATCTCGGCCTCACCCTTGGTGTTCTCCACCGGAATGCCCATGGCGTATAGCGCGTTGCGCACCGGGCGCATGACATGCTCATCGCGCGTGGTGAACTGGATCGAGTAATCCTGATTGTATTTCACCAGCGTCGTCAGGTCACGGTAACCGCTAGCGCGGATCTCGTCGTAGGAGCGCTCGAACAGGAAGAACTCCAACTCGGTCGCCATCATCGGCGTCAGGCCCATGGCGGCTGCGCGCTCCATCTGCGCCTTGAGAATCTGGCGCGGGGAATGCGGCACCGGACCATGGGAATGGTGATCGAGAAAATCGCACAGCACCAGCGCGGTGCCCTCGAGCCAAGGCACCGGGCAGAGCGTGGCAAGGTCCGGCTTCATCGTGTAATCGCCATAGCCCATTGCCCAGCTTGTCGCGGCATAGCCGTCGGGCGTTTCCATCTCCAGATCGGTGGCCAGCAGGTAGTTGCAGCAATGCGTTTCCTCAAAACCGGCTTCGAGAAAGTTCGACACGTGGAACCGCTTGCCCACAAGGCGGCCCTGCATATCCACGGCGCAGGCGAGCACCGTGTCGATCTCGCCGCTCGCGGCCTTGGTTTTCAGCGCATCCAGTGTCAGGGCAGTCATGGTCTTTCGCTCCGTTCAGGCTTGGGAAAGGGGGCCCGGCACGGGCCCCCTTCTGGTATCGGCACAGGCCCCGCTCAGGTATAGCGGTAGGGGCGTCCGGCCTTTTCCATATCGGCGTTGTACTGCTTGAAGATCTCCACGACCTTGGCCTTGGTCTCGGATTGCGCCGCGATCTCGTCCCAGAACTCGCGCGCGGACGTCTCCACCGTGGCCCATTCCGCATCCGGGATTGTCGTCAGCTGCATCTTCTCGCCATGCACGCGCAACCGCGCCTCGCCGCCCCAATACCACCACTGGCGATAGTAATGCGACTGTTCCATGCAGGTGGCGAGCAGAAGTTTCAGATCCTCCGGCAGTTCCTCCCAACGGCCCATATTGGCAAAGAAATGGCCAACCCACGCGCCCGAGATGTTGTTGGTCAGGAAGTAGTTGGTCACATCGGCCCAACCCACCGTGTAATCCTCGGTGATGCCCGACCATGCGATGCCGTCAAGTTCGCCGGTCTGCACCGCAACCTCGATATCCTCCCATGGCAGGGTCACTGGGACCACGCCGAATTGCGACAGGAACCGGCCCGCCGTCGGGAAGGTAAAGACGCGCTTGCCCTTGAGATCCTCAAGGCTGTGGATCGGGTCCTTGGTGGCGAAATGGCACGGGTCCCATGACCCGGCGCTGATGTGTTTGACGCCGACGCGTGCGTATTCCTCTTCCCAGATCTCCTTTAGGCCGTACTGGTTGAACAGGACCGGAACATCGAGGCTATAGCGCGAGCCAAACGGGAAATAGCCGCCAAAGACCGTCACTTCGGTCGGGCTCGCCATGCTGTCATCGTCGGACTGCACGGCGTCGATGGTGCCCTGCTGCATGGAGCGGAAAAGCTCACCGGTGGGCACCAGCTGATCGGCATAAAAGAGCTCGATCTGCATGCGGTCGCCCGCGATCTTGTTGAACGTGTCGATGGCCGGTTTCACCACATGCTCGGCCAATGCCGCGCCGGCATAGGTCTGCATCCGCCAGGTGATCGTCGATTGCGCGAGCGCGGGAGCGGCCAGTGGTGCGGCCACTGCACCGGCGCCCGCGGATTTCAGGAACTTGCGTCTTGTCGTCGTCATCGTTCTTCTCCTTGTTGCAATGATGGCCCCTTCGTCAGGGCTCTTCTGGGGTTATTTTCCGTATACGTATTCTGGCAGCCACAGCGCGATTTGCGGAAAGATCATAACCAGCGACAGCGCCACCACCATCACGCCCACGAATGGCACGATGGAGCGGTAGATGTCGCGCAGCCCGATCTCGGGCGGGGCCATGGCGCGCATCAGAAAGAGGTTATAGCCGAAGGGCGGTGTCATGTAGGCGATCTGCGTTGTGATCGTGTATAGCACACCATACCAGATCAGATCGAAGCCAAGTGCGCCCACCAGCGGCACGTAGAGCGGCGCCACGATCACGAGCATCGCGGTGTCGTCCAGAAACGTGCCCATGATGATGAAACTGAGCTGCATCAGGATGAGGATCATCCACGGGCTGAGGTTCAGCGTTTCGGTGAACAGCCCCTCGATGGCGTTCACCGCCCCCAGCCCGTCAAAGATCGCGCCAAAGCCGAGTGCCGCAAGGATGATCCACATGAACATGCATGAAATCGCCAGCGTGTTGCGCACCGTTGTCTCGAACACCACCCGCGTCATCCGCCCCTTGAGGACGGCGGCAAGGAAAGCGGCAATCGCGCCGATGGCAGAGCTTTCCACCAGGCTCGTCCAGCCTTTGACGAAGGGCACCATCATCACCGCGAAGATCACCAGCGGCAACAGCCCCGCGCGCAGCAGACGCAGCTTTTCGGACAGCGACACGTTGCGCTCGTCTTCGGGCAACACCGGGCCGAGATGCGGCTGAATGCGGCAGCGGATATAGATATAAAGGATAAAGAGCGAGGCCATGAGCAGGCCCGGGATGACCCCCGCCAGCCACAACTGCCCCACCGGCTGCCGCGCGATCATCGCATAGAGCACCAGCACCACCGAGGGCGGCACGAGGATGCCAAGCGACGAGCCCGCCTGCACCACCCCCGTCACCATGATCTTGTCATAGCCCCGGCGCAGCAACTCGGGCAGCGCGATGGTGGCCCCGATGGCCATGCCCGCGACGCTCAGCCCGTTCATCGCCGAAATCAGCACCATGAGACCAATCGTGCCGATCGCCAGCCCGCCCCGCACCGGCCCCATCCAGACATGGAACATCTTGTAAAGGTCGTCGGCAATGCGGCTCTCGCTCAGGACATAGCCCATGAAGATGAACATCGGCAGGGTCAGCAGCGGATACCATTTCATCAGCTTCATCGCCGCCGAGAACGGGATTTCAACGCCACCCGTCCCCCAGAGCAGCACGCCCGCCAATGCCCCGACAAAACCGATGGCCCCAAACACCCGCTGCCCGGTCATCAGCATCAGCATCATGCCCGCGAACATGACGATGGCGATCATCTCATGCGGCATCGGTGTCTCCCTCGCGCAGGTATTGGATGTCGCGGAAGAACTCCGCCAACGCTTGCAGGATCATCAGGAACACGCCAAGGCACAGCACCACCTTGATCGGCCAGAGCGGCGGCCGCCACGCGGTCGGGCTGCGTTCGAGAAAGCCGAGTTTCTCTTGTGCGGCGCCCGGCCCCTCGGTGATCAGGGTCAGGAACAGATCCCCGAAAAAGGCAAACGGCTCCATCCCGAAATATCCAAGCGCGTAGGCGGTGGAGCTGACCGCGCCCATGAAGAGGACCACAAGGTAGAACAGCAGAAAGAACACGGTGAATCCGTCCACCATCGCCTTGGTGCGCGGTGACCAATCCCCATAGAACAGATCCATCCGCACGTTCGAACCCAATTGGATCGAATAAGGCCCGCCCAGAACGTAATAGGCGACCATCACGAATTGCGCGGTCTCCAACGTCCACAGCGACGGGGTCGAGGCTGCCTTGGATACAGACGACCAGAGAAGCACCCCCATCAGCACAAAGACCAGATACATGGCGATGCGCCCGATAAAGCGGTTCATCCTATCTATCGCGCGGATATAGCCTCGCATCGCGCTACGCATCATGGGCCTCCATCAGCTTGAGCCACACGAGCGCCGGACGCAGCAGGCGCAGCAATTCGGCGGCAACACGATCCTGCTGCGCGGGCGTCGCGATGAGGTCGTTGCGAACCTCCAGCATCACATTCGGCAGACCATTGGCGATCCCGTGCAGGCGCAGGCTATGCGTCACACCGTCGGCGGGGCCATAGGGCGCGTTGCGCTCGACCTGCCTGCCCGGCACCTCCTGCGCCAGCATCGCATCGGCAAGCCGCGCATCGCTGTCATGCAGGATACCGATCTCCACGGCGCGCGGCTGTCCCATCCATTGGGGCGTGAAGCTGTGCATGGTGATCAGCGCAAAGGGCGTGCCCACCCTGCCCCGCCGCGCGATCAGGTCAGATGTGGCGCGCGTGAACGGCGCATAGACCCGCGCCGCACGCGCCGCACGCGCGGCCGCACTCAGCCCGACATTGCCGGGCACCGCGATTCTTTCGCTGCGCTCGGGCATCGCACTCGGGGCCTCGGGCGGGCGGTTGCAATCATAAACCAGCCGCGAGACGCGCCCGGCAATCATCGGCGCCTCCAGCGCCTCCGACAGGCGCCGCGCCGCATCCTCCGCCCCCGGGTCCCACGCCGCGTGACTGTCGCGCGCCGACGGGTCAAGACCGAGGCCGTCATAGTCAGCGGGGATATGATTCGAGGCATGTTCACAGACGATCACGGCCGGTCCGACCCCGTCCGCGTTGATGATTTCATAGGCCTCGGCACGTTTTGCGAGCATGTTTCCCCCTGTCGCTGGAAAAAGCTTTCCATGAGAGAAGTTTTTCGTCAATATTTTTCCAGAACCATCCAGAGAAGATTTCCGTTGACCTGCCCCGCACCGCCCCCTTTGCACAGAATGTCACCGCGAAAGGCCCGCCTGTGACCGATGATCCGCCCATCGACCCCGCGCTGCCGATGACATCGGCCACGCCGACGGTGCGGCAACTCATCCGCAGTCAGTATCAGGACCTGACCCAATCCGAGCGCAAGTTCGCAAACACCCTGATGGAAAACTACCCCAATGCGGGCCTCGCCTCGATCACCACCGCCGCCGAGGGGGCGGGCGTCTCGGCCCCGGTGGTGGCGCGGATGGTGCAGAAACTGGGCTTCAAGGGCTACCCGCAGTTCCATCAGGCGCTGTTGCAGGAATTGCAGGCCAAGGTCTCGGGCCCGACCGAGCGCCGCGCAGTCTGGACCGTCGAGGCCCCCGAATCGCATATGCTCAACCGGTTTGCCGGGGCGGTGACGCAGAACCTCGCGCAGACCTTCGCCAATATCGACACCGCGCAATTCGACGCCGCCGCGCGTCTGCTGGCCAGCGAAAACGGGCTCTATATCGTTGGCGGGCGCATCACGCGGTCACTGGCCGAATATGCCTTCACCCATTTTCAGGCGATCCGCGAGCGGGTCACGCATCTCACCTCCTCGCCCGCCACATGGCCGCATTACGTGCTCGACATGGTCGAGGGCGACACGCTGCTGATCTTCGATATTCGCCGCTACGAGGAAAACCTTCTGCGGCTGGCCGAGATCGCCTCGGCACGCGGCGTGCGGGTGATCCTGATCACCGATCAATGGGCCAGCCCCGTCGCGGGACTGGCCGAAGCGACATTTCATTGCTGGGGGGAAATCCCGTCGGCGTGGGATTCCAACATCGCCACGCTATCGCTCACCGAGGCACTGATCGCGGCGACGCAAGAGGAACGCTGGCCCGAGGCGCGCGACCGCTTCGAGCGGCTCGACAGCCTGTTCGAGATGACGCGGCTCTTTCGCAAACCCTGAACGGGGCCACCGCGCGGCCCCGGGAAAGGAGATCACGGGCGCGGATCACAGCCGATGCAGGCAAGAACGGTTTTCATGGAAACGTCACCGAACCTGCGCTAACACTCAGAAACGAACAATTACGATCACGTTGTTCAAGACAGGGAAAACACATGAAACTCACATCCACGCATATGACCCTGGCCGCCGTTCTGACCGGAACGCTGGCCTTCGCACATCCCGCCGCCGCGGATACGCTGCGGCTGCTGACATGGGGCGGATACGCCCCCGAGGACGTCATCGCCAAATTCGAGGAAGAGACCGGCCACACCGTCGAGGTCACGCTCTCCAACAACGAGGAAATGATCGCCAAGCTGCGCGCCACCGGCGGCGGCGGCTTCGACCTTGCCCAGCCCAGCCAGGACCGTATCGCCGGCCCGCAGGCCGAGTTCGGCATCTACAAGCCGATGGACATCTCCAAGATCAACGAATCACTCTTCATCCCGTCGATGCTCAAGGCGACCAAGGCCAACACCACGGTCGGCGGCGAAGTCTACGGCGTGCCGCATGTCTGGGGCACGTCGGGCCTCGTGCTCGACACCTCCAAGGCCGACATGGTCAAGGACTACACCGATCTGTGCTCCGACGCCGTGGCCGGTGACGTCTCCTACCGCCTCAAGCGCCCGACGCTGATCGGCTTTGCCTTCGCCATGGGGATGGACCCCTTCGCCGCCTATGGCGACGAGGCCGCCTATACCGAGATCATGGAAAAGGTCGAGGCCAAGCTTGTCGACTGCAAACCCAATGTCAAAGCCTATTGGGGTGGCGGCGACGAGCTGATGAACCTGATGCGCTCGGGTGAGATCGTGGCGGCGATGGCCTGGGATACCGGCGGCTGGAAGCTGAACGAGGACAGTGCCGACATCACCTTCGTCGCGCCTGCCTCGGGTGCGCTTGGCTGGATCGACACCTTCGTGCTGCCCGCCAAGGGCCGCGCCGATGACGCTGCCTATGACTGGATCAACTTCGTGATGCAGCCCGAGGTGTCGGCGATGATCACCGCATCCGCAGGCAACTTCACCGCCTCGCAGGGCGCGGACGAATTCGCCTCCGACGCGCTCAAGGCGAAGTATCAGGCCAGCTTCCCGCCCGAAGCAGTGGACAACATCAAGTGGTATCCGCCGGTGCCCGCAGGGCTTGAGGTGATCGAGGGTGGCGTGCTCGACCGCGTCAAAGCCGCGAACTGAAGCTGCGCAATATCTCCGAGGCTCCCGCCGCACTGGCGGGGGCTTCTTGCATTGAAGGACCCCGACATGACGCAGCCCGATCTTGCCTGCACCCATCTCACCAAGCGGTTCGGCGACACGACCGCCGTCGACGATGTCAGCTTCGAGGTGCCGCCGGGCTCGTTCTTTTCGATCCTCGGGCCGTCAGGCTGCGGAAAGACGACGATCATGCGGATGATCGCGGGCTTCCTCGCGCCTTCTGATGGCGACATCCGGATCAAGGGCCGCTCGGTACTCGACGTGCCCCCCAACAAGCGCCCGGTGAACATGGTGTTCCAGCATCTCGCACTTTTTCCGATGATGAACATCGCTGACAACATCGGCTACGGGCTGCGCCGCAAGGGCCTGCCCAAGCCTGAGATCACAGCCAAGGTGGGTGAGGTGCTAGAGCGGATCGGCCTGCCCGATATCGGCACGCGCCGGGTCGAGGAACTCTCGGGCGGGCAGAAACAGCGCGTGGCGATCGCCCGCTGCATGGTGCTGGAGCCCGATGTGCTGCTCCTTGATGAACCGCTCGGCGCGCTCGACCTGAAGCTGCGCGAACATATGAAGATCGAGTTGAAGGCGCTGCAGGCCGCCTTTGACACCACCTTTGTCTATATCACCCATGACCAGAGCGAGGCGCTGGTCATGTCCGACACCGTCGCGGTGATGAATGCCGGGCGGTTCGAGCAGATGGGTGCCGCGCGCGATCTTTATTACCGGCCCGAAACCGCCTTTGTCGCGGGCTTTGTCGGGGACAGCAACCGCTGGCGTGGCCGCGTCGAAAGCGTGGATGGCGACGCCCTCCGCCTGCGCAGCGACAGCGGGCTGGCACTTTTGGGAAGCCGCCACGGGCGCGCCCTTTCCGACGGGACCACGGCCGATATCTATGTGCGTCCCGAGGCGATCCGCCTTGGTCACACGCCCGGTGACGTGGCACATTTCGACAATCGCCTGTCGGGCACCGTGACCAGCCTTCTGTTCAATGGTGCCGCCAGCCGTATCCTTATGCGCCCTGACCAGGGCAGCGAGGAAATCGAGGTGGCGCTGCCGCAATCCGGCGAGTTCGCCCATCTCGAGCGCGGATCAGCGGTGCATGTCGGCTGGTCCAGCGATCAGGGCAATTGCTTTGCGGCGGAGGCAGGCTGATGCAGGCCGCACAAAGGCTCGGGTTTCTGCTTCTGGTGACACCGCTCCTGCTATGGCTGGGTCTGCTGATCATCATCCCGCATGTCGACATGTTCCTCGTCTCGCTGCGCGAGCGGGTGGGGGTCGGAGAATACGCGACGAGCCTCGCCAATTACCGCAGCTTCATCGACGAACCGCTGTACCTCATGACCTTCGCGCGCACCGCCGTGATGTCGGTGATGGCGACGGCGCTCACCCTTCTGATCGGCTTTCCGGTGGCCTATTACATCGCCAAGATGGCGCGCGGGCGGGTGCGTTCGGCGCTCTTTCTGCTGTGCCTCGTGCCGTTCTGGGTGTCGGAACTGGTGCGCACCTTCGGCTGGATGATCCTGCTGCGCGAAACCGGCCTGTTCTCGTCGGTCCTGCAATGGGCAGGGCTGGCCGATGCGCCGGTCGAGATGCTCTATAATGACGCCGCGATCATGGTGGGACTGGTCTATACCTCGATGCTGTTCATGGTGGTACCGCTGATCACCACGCTCGACAGTCTCGACGACGCGGTGATCGAGGCGGGCTATGATCTCGGCGGCTCGGGCCCGTCGATCCTGCGCGAGATCGTCATTCCCCATGCCATGCCCGGCATCGTCTCGGGCTCCATCGTCGTCTTCATGCTATCGCTCGGCAATTACCTCACCCCGATCATGCTGGGCGGCAAGGACAGCCTGTGGTTCACCGAACTGATCTATTCGCAGTTCATCGTGCGCTTCAACTGGGAACTTGGCGCGGCTTTCGGCTTCATGCTGCTGATCCTGTCATCGGTAATCGTCTGGGGCACGCTGCGCGTGACCGGCCAGACCCTTGAAAAAACCATGGGATGAGAGACACGCCATGATCCCCACCATCCCCCAGAGCCGCTTGATCAAGGTGACCTACACCGCCTATGTGGTGCTCTTTTTCACCTATCTCGCGCTGCCGCTCACGGTGGTCGCGGTCTTTGCCTTCAACGACAGCCAGTTCCCCTCGCTGCCCTGGGAAGGGTTCACCTGGGACTGGTTCTTCGGCGAGGAACAACCCAAGATTGGCGTCTTTCACGAACGTCCCATCCTGCGCGCCATCGGCACCTCGGCCTTTGTCGGGCTTTGCGTCTCGGCGCTCTCGGTCGCTGTGGGCACCACCAATGCGTTTCTCTTCAACCGCTACCAGTTTCGCGGCCGTGGGCTGCTTTATGTGCTGATGCTGACGCCGCTGGTCATTCCCGGGATCGTTCTGGGCATCTCTATTCTTGTCTTTTCCTCGACCGTCGCCAATGCGGCCTGGGACGCGATGGAATGGGATATAACGGCGCTGCGCCCCGGCCTTGTGCTGGTGATCCTCGGGCAGTTCTCCTTCATCACCACCATCGCCACGCTGGTCATCGCCGCCCGGTTGCAGAAATTCGACCGCACGCTGGAGGAGGCCGCCCTCAACCTCGGGGCGGGTCACCTGACGGCGGTGCGCTCGATCACCATCCCCTACCTCATGCCCGCCCTGATCGGGGCCTTTGTCGTGGCGTTTCTGATGAGCTTCGAGAATTTCAACACCACGCTGATGCTGGTAGGATCCGACGCACCGCTGACCATCGCGATGTTCGACCGGCTCAAGGAAGGCTCCACCCCGCTGCTCAACGCGGTGTCGCTGCTGCTCATGGTCGGGTCGAGCCTGCTGGCGCTGGTCATGATCGCGTTTCAGCGCAGGTAGATTGCTCAAGCGGTCTTGAGCGTCATCGCCACATCGCCGAGACCGGCGATGCGGCCTTGAGCAGTCTTCGGCGGTGTGATCCACGGCAAGCCGTTGAGCGAGCCGGTGATCACCACCTGCCCCATCTGCAAGCCGCCGCAATGATCGCCAAGCCCACGGGTCAGCGCGCAGAGCGTGGCAAAGGCATCGCCGCCCGGTACGCGCGCCACACCGTCAAGCAGGGTCTCGCCGCCAAGCAGCAGCCGCGCCTCGGCGCGTGTTACGTCAAGGCTCTGCCAGTCACGAACCGCCTCGCCCAGAACCACTGCACCGTTGAGTTGGTTGTCCAGCAATTTGAGCGCCGGTCCCGCGCCCTTCGGGTCGGCGAGGCGGCTTTGAACCAACTCGAACGCAGGCAGCAATTCCACCGACGCGCGCAATCGGGCCTCGAAATCGGGGGCATCCCGGTCCGGCGGGCTCGCGATCAGGCGAAAGGCGTATTCCAGTTCGATTCCCACCTCTTCGCCTGCCGAAACGGTGATCTCGGCGGGAGTTTGGTAGATATCGCACGCCATGATCGGCGCGATCACAATGGGGGCATCCGGCGGACACGCCACCTTGAAGCCCCCCACCGGGCCAAGCCGCACCGCAACCGCGTGCTGTACCTCGAATATACGGGCACGGGACAGACCTTCGCCTACTTTTGCAGGGAGTTTCGCCCCACCCTCCCGCGCCGCCAGCAACTGCGCCACGAGGGGGTCATTCATGCCGCAATCACCGCACCCGAGGCGACCATTGCCTCGATTTCCGCCGCGTCATAACCTGCCTCCTGCAACACCTCGCGGCTGTGCTGGCCCAGAACCGGCGCGGCGCGGCGCAGGCTGGCGGGTGTCTCGCTGAATTTGACGGGATGGCCCAGGGTCTTGACGGGGCCCGCCACCTGATGATCCACCTCGACGATCATCTCGCGGGCACGCGCTTGCGGGTCGGCCTGCATTTCGAGAATGTCCAGCACTGGCCCGGCGGGCAGCCCCGCCTGCTCCATCCGCTCCAGCCAGACCGCCGAGGTCTCGTGCCGCAGATAACTGTTGAGGATTTCTTCCAACTCTCCCAGATGCTGCATCCGGTCGTGGTTCGAGGCAAAGCGCGGGTCGTCGTTCAACTCCGGCGCGCCGATCACGTCGAGAAAGCGCAGCCAGTTGCGCTGATTGGCGGCACCCACGTTGATCCAGCCATCCGCCGTCTCGAACGCCTGATAGGGGCCGTTGAGCGGGTGCGCCGAACCCATCGGGCCGGGGGCCACGCCGGTGGCGAAGGCAATCGCCGATTGCCAATAGGTCTGGGTGATCGCAGCCTCGAACAGCGAGGTATCGACCTTTTGCCCCTCCCCCGTCTGCAACATCCGCGCATAGGCCGCCGAGACGCCCATAGCCGCCACGATCCCCGCCGTGATGTCCGACACGGGCGCACCGGTCTTGACCGGGGGGCGGCCCGGCCCCTCTCCGGTGATCGACATCAGACCCGACATGCCCTGTGCAATGAGATCGAACCCGCCGCGCTGCGCATAGGGGCCGGTGCGGCCAAAGCCGGAGATTTCGCAATAGATCAGCCGCGGATTGATCGCGCGCAGCTCCTCATATCCCAGCCCCAGCCGTTCCATCGTGCCCATGCGGTAATTCTCGATCACCACATCGGCCTCTTCCAGAAGGCGGTGCAGCGCCGCGACGCCCTGCGCATCCTTGAGGTTCAGCGCCACGCCCCGTTTGTTGCGGTTCATCATCATGTAGGCGGCGGACTCGCCTTGGATCGCGGGCGGCACAAAGCGGCGGCTATCATCACCGTCGGGCTTTTCCACCTTGATCACATCGGCACCCATATCGGCCAGCATCAGGCCACAGACCGGCCCGGCCATGATATGCGCCAGCTCGATCACCTTCATCCCCGCAAGGGCACCTGTCTTCGTCATGTCCCGCTCCATTCGGGTTTTTCCTTGTTGAGAAATGCCTCCAACCCGTGGCGGAAATCCCGGCTCATGTAGCACATCTCGATCAGATCGGCGTCCTCGACCCGAGTAGCGGCGCTGACCCGGCGCATCGCCTCCTTGGTGGCGCGCAGCGTCAGGGGGGCCATCTGCGCCAGCGTGTCGGCCAGTTCCCCGGCGCGGGCCATCAATGCGTCTTCGTCCTCCAGCGACTCGGTGATCAGGCCACAGCCCTGCGCCTCTTCTGCGCCGATCAGACGGGCGGTAAAGATCATCTCGCGCACCCGCCCCGCACCCATCAAAGAGGCCAGCCGCGCGAGATTGGCGGCGGCCAGGCAATTGCCAAGTGTGCGGGCAATGGGAAAGCCAAACTTGAGGTTCGCGGTCGCAATGCGGATATCGCAGGCCCCGGCAATCGCGGCTCCACCGCCAGTGCAGGCCCCGTTGATCGCGGCCACCGTGGGCAGCGGGCAACGCTCCACCGCCTCCAGCACACTTTCGATCCGGGCCTCATAATCAAGCGCATCCTGCGCCTTGTCGAAGGCGCGAAACTGCGTCATGTCGGTGCCCGCCGCGAAGGCCTTGCCCCCCGCGCCGTGAATGACCACCGCGCGAACGCTACCATCGGTCGGCACCTCCCGGCAAAGGGTCGCCAGCCCCTCATACATTTGAAACGTCAAAGCATTGCGCGCCTGCGGGCGGTTGAAGGTAATCCAGAGCGTGTGGTCCCGCACCTGTGACAGTATCTCGCTCATGTCAGCCCCCTAGCGGTAGAAATATTCAACGAGGAACAGCGGCACCGACGGCACATAAGTACACAGCATCAGCACGGCCAATAGTACCAGCACGAACCAGATATTGACCTTGGACACTTCCCAGATATTGGCCCGCGCAACCGCACAAGAGGTGATCAGCACCGAGGCCACGGGCGGCGTCTGTTGCCCGATGGCAAGGTTCAGCGTCACCACCAGCCCGAAATGCACCGGGTCGATGCCTGCCGCCGTGATCAGCGGAATGACGATCGGCACCACGAGGATGATTGCCGCTGCCGAATGCAGGAAGAACCCGATAACGAGGAAGAAGAAGTTGAGGATCAACAGGATCATCCATTGCTGATCGGTGATGTTGAGAATGCCCTCCGCCAGTTGCTGCGGGATCTGCGCGCGGGTCAGGAAGCCTCCCATCAGCACCGAGGCCGCGACCAGCAGCATCACAACGGCGGTCTGCATGCCACCATCGAGCATGGCACGGCGCAAATGCGCGATGTCGATCTGCCGATACCAGACCGATACAACGATAGCCGCGATCACCGCCAGACCCGCCGCCTCGGTCGCGGTGACGAACCCGCCGAAGATGCCGCCAAGGATGATCACCGGCAGGGTGAAGGCGGGCAGCGCCTCCATGAAGGTTTCGCGCAGGCGCGGGATGTTGAACGCCTCTTCGGTCGGCAGATTGTATCGCCGCGCAAAGATATAGGCGACCATCATCAAGCCGAACGCGCCCAATAGGCCCGGCACCACGCCCGCCACGAAAAGCTGCTCGACCGAGGTATTGGCCGAGGCCGCATAAAGGATCATCGGGATCGACGGCGGAATGATGATCGCCAATGAGGCCGAGGACGATGTGACGGCGGCCGAAAGCTCCTTGGAATAGCCGCGTTTCTTCATCTGCGGAATGAGGATCGACCCCATGGCCGCCACATCCGCCACGGCGGAGCCCGAGATTTCGGCGAAAAACAACGATACGCCGATGTTGACCATCGCGAGGCCACCGCGCACGAAGCCGATGATCGCCGAGACGAAATTGATCAGCCGGTCGGTGATGCCGCCCGCGTTCATGATCGCCCCCGCCAGCACGAACATCGGAATTGCGATCAGCGAGAACTTGGTCGAGCCGTCATACATGTCGAGCGCGATGGTCACGAGGCTGCCCGCACCTTCGGTGACCAGAAGGCCCATGACCCCCGCAAGGGCCAGCCCGATTGCGATCGGCACGTTGATGCAGATCATCGCCACGAGGGCTATGAAAATCGCCAGCATCAGCATCAGCCGCGCTCCTTGTTCTTTTCCATTTCGGTCTCGACCTCTTCCTCGATCTCGGCATGTTCGAGCGATATGCCTTGTGCGGTCTTGGCCCAGTAATGCGGCAGGCTCAGCAATTGACAGATGATGAAGAGAACGGCACCGATGGGAATGACCGATTGGGTCAGTTGCACCGGCACCCAGGGCAGCGAGGTGAGGCTGTCACCCTCGAGCACCTCAAGCACCTGAAATCCGGCCCGCGCCATGAGCACGAAGAAGGTCAGCACCAATGCCTCGCCCACCAGCACCGCCACCATACGTGCGCGCGGCGGTATGGCCAGCAAAACCGAGTCGAACCCGATATGCCGCCGGTGCAGCGCAGCGAGCGCCGAGCCGTAATAGGTGATCCAGGCGAGCATGATCGCCGCCACCTCGTCATACCACGAAAAGCTGTGGCCCATGAGGCGGGCGAGCACGGCGACGATCACGATGGCCGTCAACGCGACCATCAACAGAACGGTGATCCACTCCAGCAGGCGGCTTGCAATCCGGTTCGTTCGGTGAAGAAGAGCGTTCATTCGGGCCTGTCTTGCGCTGCATCGGCACCGCCCGGCGCGCAAACGCACCAGGATCGGGCCGTCATGGGTGTATCAGGGGTCATCCGGCGGCCCCGGTCAGGGCCACCGGAAAAGGCAATCAGCTTGCGTTGCCGAGAGCAAGCACCTTGTCGATCATCTCCTGCCCGCCATCGACCTCGGCGGCAAAGGCTTCGTAGATCGGCTTGGAAGCGCTGATGAACGCGTCCTTGTCGGCCTCGTTCACCTCGACGCCCGCATCCTTGATCACGCCGAGCAACTCGGTCTCGAGCTCCGCCGCCTTCTCATAGGTGAAGGTCTGCGTCTCTGCCGCGCAGTCGCTCAGCATCGCCTGCACCTCTTCGGAATGCTTGCCGAAGTGCTTTTCAGACGCGAGGATGTAGGCGGGCGTGTAGACATGCCCGGTGATGGACAGATACTTCTGCACCTCTTGGAACTTGGCCGAGGCGATCTGCGCATAGGGGTTTTCCTGCCCGTCGATCACGCCGGTCTGCAAGGCGGTGAACACGTCAGAAAAGGCCATAGGCGTCGGGTTCGCGCCGTATTGCTTGAACATCTTCACACGCCATTCGCCGTTGGGCGTGCGCAGCTTCACGCCTTGCAGGTCCTCGGGCGTGTTGATCGGACGGATGTTGTTGGTGATGTTGCGAAAGCCGTTCTCAGCCAAGCCCACGATGTGATAGCCATTATCGTTGGCCGCACCCTGGAACGTGTCCATCATAGCGTCCTGAACACGGCGCATATGGTCGCGGTCCTTGATGATATAGGGCATCTCGAAAATGCCGAACACGCTGTCGACCGAGGACATCACTGACGAGGGCAACGCGAAATCGACCTGCCCCAGCTTGAGCTTCTGCAACAGCTCCTTGTCCTTGCCGAGCTGCGACGAGCCAAAAGTCTGCACCTCAACCGAACCGCCGGATTTATCACCCACGCAGGCCGCGTAATGGTTCACCGTCGCCTCGAAGAGCGAGCCGGGCGCGCCGACATGGCCGAATTTCAACGTCGTGTCCGCCGCCGTGGCGGGCACTGCGGCGAACGAGGCCACAACGGCTGCAATCAGTGTCTTTTTCATTATCTTTCCTCCCTTGGTTTCAGTGTCCCGCACGGCTCCTTCCGCGCGGTGGTCTTTGCGTTGCCCGAACGTCTCGGGTGCGTCCCGCGCAGGCTCCTCCTCCTGCGCGGAACATCCGCCATCAGGCGGCGGCGCGATTGGCCAGGGCAGTCTCGCCCAGCACTTCCATCGCAGCCTGCACGCCGCCCGCGCGGTACGGCACGCCTGCATCACGCAGGCCCATTTCCACACCGGCCAGCGTGCCGATCAGCATCAGATCGTTGAAATCGCCCAGATGCCCGATCCGGAACACCCGATCCGCGACCTTCGAAAGCCCATTGCCGAGCGACATGTCGTAATTGCGCAAGGTGACCGCGCGGAAATTGTCGGCCGAATGCCCCTCGGGCACCATCACCGCCGTCAATACCGGCGAGCGGTCGGAGGGCGTGTTGCACAGCACCTCGAGCCCCCAGGCCTCAACCGCCGCGCGCGCCGCAGCACCGTGCCGCCGATGCCGGGCAAAGACGTTTTCCAGCCCTTCCTCGTGCAGCATGTCGATCGCCTCGTTGAGACCGTAAAGCAGGTTGGTCGCGGGCGTGTAGGGGAAATAGCCGGTGTCGTTCGGTCCTGCCATCTCAGCCCAGCTCCAATAGGAGCGGATCAAACCGGCGCTCTCGGACGCGGTCATCGCCTTGTCGCTGACGGCATTGAAGGACAGACCCGGCGGCAGCATCAGACCCTTTTGCGAGCCCGAGACCGTCACATCGACGCCCCACTCGTCATGCCGGTAATCGACCGAGGCGAGCGAGGAAATCGTATCCACCATCAAGAGCGCCGAATGACCCGCCGCGTCGATGGCGCGGCGCACGGCGGCCACATCGGTGACAGAGCCGGTCGAGGTCTCGTTATGCACGACGCAAACCGCCTTGATCTCTTGCCCTTTGTCGCCGCGCAGATGCTCCTCGATGGCCGCGGCATTTGCCCCGCCGCGCCAATCGCCCTCAATGAAGACGGGGTTGAGGCCCAGCTTCTCGGCAAGCTTCTTCCACAGCATCGCGAAATGGCCAGTCTCGTACATCAGCACCGTGTCGCCGGGCGACAGCGTGTTGACCATTGCGGCCTCCCACGCGCCGGTGCCCGAGGATGGGTAGATCACCACGCGGCTATCGGTCTTGAAGATGCCCTTCATCCCCTCCAGCGCCTTGCGCCCGACATCGGCAAAGGCCGGGCCACGGTGATCCATCGTCGGATAGTCCATCGCCCGCAGGATGCGATCAGGCACGTTCGACGGCCCCGGAATTTGCAGAAAATGGCGGCCAGCAGGCATGTCGTTCCTCCCCAAAATGACGGCACCTGCGCCCGCGAGGGGCCGAGTAGCGAAGACTCGGATGCAGGTGAATTTTGTTGAATTGAATTCTGAATTCAATATTCTGTCAAGACATTATCTCAAGCCACTACCGGATCGGGGGACCATGCTGGACAGCGCCATTCAAGACCGCCTCAGCCGCGAGGTGCGGGGCGAAACCCGCTTCGATGCCTTTTCGCGCGGGCGCTATGCGACCGATGCCTCGATCTACCAGATCATGCCCGCAGGCGTGATCGTGCCACGCGCACCCGAGGATATCGCAGCCGCTATTGAGGCCGCCCGTACCGCCGAAATCACGCTCACAATGCGCGGTGGCGGCACCTCGCAATGCGGTCAGACGGTGAATTCCGGGCTGATCGTCGATTGCTCGAAACATCTCAACCGCATCCTCGAGCTGGACGTCGAAGGACAGCGCGCGGTGGTCGAGCCGGGGATCGTTCTGGATGATCTCAACCGCGCGCTCAAACCGCACGGATTGTGGTTTCCGGTCGACGTCTCCACCGCCTCGCGCGCCACGATCGGCGGCATGGTCGGCAACAATTCCTGCGGCTCGCGCTCGCTGCGCTATGGCACGACGCGGGATAATGTCGCCCGAATCGAGGGCTATCTCGCCGATGGGACGCCTTTCGATTTCGGCCCCGGGTCGGGCAACCGCGTGCCCGAATCCCTGCTTCGGCAGATGCTCGATCTGGGCGCGCGCGAAGCCGATGAGATCGCTGCCCGTTTCCCGCAGGTGCAGCGCCGCGTTGGCGGCTACAATATCGACGCGCTGGTGCCCGGCGACACGCCCATCAACCTCGCCCATCTGCTGATCGGCTCGGAGGGGACGCTCGCCACCTCCACCGCCATCGAGATCAAGCTCTCCCCCCTGCCGTCCAAAACCCGTGTCTTGGGTGTCTGCCATTTTCCCACCTTCCGCGCCGCGATGGAGGCCGCGAAATCGCTGGTCGCCCTTGGCCCCACCTCGGTCGAACTGGTCGACAGCACCATGATCGACCTCGCCCGCGCGATCCCGCTCTACGCCAAAACGCTGGAGCAATTCGTGCGCGGCAAACCGGCGGCGATGCTGCTGGTGGAATTCGCCGACAGCCCACCCGAGAACAAAGAGAACATGCGCCGCCTGGCAGACACGATATCAGATCTGGGCTATGGCTTCGGCAAGGGCGACAGCCACGAAGGCGGCGTGGTCGAGGTCTGGGACATGGCCCTTGCCGCCGAGATCGGAGAGCTGCGCAAGGCGGGGCTCAACATCATGATGTCGATGAAGGACGAGGGAAAGCCCGTGTCCTTCGTCGAGGATTGCGCCGTGCCGCTTGATCATCTGGCGGATTACACTGACCGTCTGACAGAGGTCTTTCATCAGCACGGCACCACCGGCACATGGTATGCCCACGCCTCCGAGGGGTGCCTGCACGTGCGCCCTGTGCTCAACCTCAAGCTGGAACAGGACGTGCGCAAGATGCGCGAGATCGCCGAAGCCGCGTTCGAGATGGTGCGCGACTACAAGGGCTCGCATTCCGGCGAGCATGGCGACGGTATCGTGCGCTCCGAGTTTCACGGCGCGATGTTCGGCCCGCGCATCCTGCGCGCCTTCGAAGAGGTCAAGGCGGCGTTCGATCCCGACACCCGCCTCAATCCCGGCAAGATCGTGCATGCGCCGAAAATGGATGACCGCAGCCTGATGCGCTATCCGCCGGGCTATGATTTCGCCGATCTCAAGACGGGGCACGACTGGTCCGCCTGGCCCGGCAAGGGCGGTGGCTTTCAGGGCGCGGTCGAGATGTGCAACAACAACGGCGCCTGCCGCAAGCTGGCGGGCGGCGCGATGTGTCCCAGCTACCGCGTGACCCGCGATGAGCGCGACGTGACGCGGGGCCGCGCCAACACACTGCGGCTTGCGCTGTCGGGCCGATTGGGCAAGGACGCGCTCTTTTCCGACGAGATGGCCGAGACGATGAAGCTGTGCGTCGGCTGCAAGGCCTGCAAGCGCGAATGCCCCACCGGCGTGGACATGGCCAAAATGAAGACCGAGGTGCTCTATCAGCGCGGCCAAAAGCTTGGGTTCGGTCTGCGCGCCCGCCTGATCGCCGAGATGCCGCGCTATGCTCGCCTCGCCGTGGCACTGCGCAGTCTCATCGCCCTGCGCAACCGCGCGCCGTTTCTGGCCACCTTGGGTGAACGCATCACCGGGCTGGCGCGTGCACGTTCCCTGCCAATGTTTCGCGGCGATTATTTCCGCGATGCCGAGGTGAAGCGCGCCCGCGCCTCGACCAAGGCGGGCAAGGTCATTCTCTTCACCGACACGTTCAACCGCTGGATGGAGCCGGATATTCCTCGCGCTGCGCTGCGCGTGCTGTCTCGGGCCGGCTATGAGGTAATCACCGCAAATGCCCCCGGTCGCCCGCTCTGCTGTGGCCGCACCTATTTGGCGGCGGGCATGATCGACAAGGCGCGTGCCGAGGCGCGGCGCACGCTTGAAGCGCTCCTGCCGCATATCCGCGCAGGCGTGCCGGTGGTGGGGCTGGAGCCGTCGTGCCTGCTGACCCTGCGCGACGAGTTCCTGACGCTGCTGCCCGGAGAAGACGCGCGGCTCTTGTCGGAGAATGCCTTTCTCTTCGAGGAATTCATCGCTCGGGAATCCCGCGCAGGCAAACTCAACCTGCCTCTTTCCGACCTGGAACAGACCGCCCATGTGCACGGCCATTGCCACCAAAAGGCGGCGGGCGTGATGGGCGACATGGGCAAGGCCCTCGCCCTCATCCCCGGGCTCGATCCGCAGACAATCGAAAGCAGTTGCTGCGGCATGGCAGGCGCGTTCGGCTATCAGGCGGAAACCATCGAGGTGTCGCAGAAAATGGGCGAATTGTCCCTGCTGCCCGCCGTGCGCGCCGCCGCGCCCGATGACATTCTGATCGCCAACGGCACCTCCTGTCGTCACCAGATCGCCGACGGCACCGACCGCCGCGCGCTGCATATCGTGGAAGTCTTCGACAAGGCGTCGGAAAATGCTGTAAAGGAGGGCCGCAGCAATGGATGACCAAAGCCAAGAGGCCCCGATGACCGCCCTCAAACCCGATCCCATCGGTCGCACGGCATTGGCCGTGGAGATCACCAACCGCCTGCGCCAGATGATTCTGGAAGGCCAGTTGGACCCCGGCGAGAAGATCAACGAGAAGCGCCTGACCGAACAATTCGGCGTCTCACGCACGCCGCTGCGCGAGGCGCTCAAGGTGCTGGCCTCTGAAGGGCTCTTGAATCTCATCCCGCATCGCGGCGCGGTAATCACCCGCCAGAGCGAAGCCGAGCTGGACGAGGTGTTCCGCGTTCTGGCCGCGCTCGAAGGGCTGGCGGGAGAACTGGCGGCGGAACAGGCAGAGGACCGCACGCTGCAAGAGATCGTGCGCCTGACGCAGGACCTGCGTCGGTCGTTCGAGCAGTCGGACCGTCCGACCTATTTCCGGATCAATCAGGCCATCCACAACGCGATCCTCGCGGCGGCCGGCAATGACACACTCATGCGCTCGCATGAATTGCTGGCCTTCAGGGTGCAGCGCGCGCGCTATCAGGCCAACCTCACCCCCGACCGCTGGCGCGCGGCCGTCGAGGAACACGAAGCCATTGCCGAGGCACTCCTGGCCCGCGATGCGGCGCGCTGCTCAAGGCTCATGCGCGATCACCTGTTGCAGAAATTCGCCTCGATCAAGGCCAAGACGCGCGACTGAGCGCCACCGCCTGCCTGTCAGAAGCAGACGATTTCGGCCTCTGCCTGCGCCCGGCGCAGATCGGCGACCATCGCCTGAGACGGCGCGGCGCTCTGGAAATAGGCCATGCGCTCGCCACCCACCCGTCGCATCGACAGCACGGTCTCGGCTTCTAGGTATTTCTCATAAGGCAGGATCGCCGCGATCTCGTCGATGGAACACGAACAGCGCCGCAGCATGTCGCGGTTCTGCCCATTGGTCGCCATGCAGGCAAAGACATAATCGGCGCGCGCCTCGGTCGGGTAATCGTTGAAGCGTTCGGCCACGTCCTGCGCCGCAGCCGTGCCACTCGCGATTGCCACAGCCAACGCCAAACCCACCCCCCGGATCATTGCAGCACCTCCTCTGCGTCGAATTGCAGGCTGGAACGATACATTAGCCCGGCACCATCGGGGGCCGGGGCCTCTGCCACCAGCGACAGATACCAGCCCGGCACGGCCTCGGACATGGTCACGCTCAGTTCCAGCGCACCAAACCCCATCATCCGGTCAACATTGGGATCACCCTCGAAGGGCCGCATCCGGATCGTCCTCGTGGCCACTTCTTCGCCGTTCACCATCGCCGTGCCCGGCACCACCTCCGAGGGCTGCACCAGTGCGTCCTTGACGCGGTTGCGGATATAGAACGGGCTGCCACCCGCCGTTTCCGCCATGTCGCGGACGACCGATTCGTAGAACACCATGATCATCGGATTGCCAACGCTCGCTGGAAACGAGCCCATGCCGCGATGCTTGCCGTCCCGGCGAAACTCCAGCCGGACCATCTCCATATCCTCGGCCTGCTCGATCCGCAGGCCGATCTCGCCGCTGTCGCGCGCCGCCGCATCGGGGTTGAGCGTATTCGTGACCTCGCGCTGATAGACGAGCGTATGGTCGCGGCTTACCGGATCGAGCGTGCCATCGCGGAACAACAGGTCATACGTCGCCTCGCCATCCACCGACGTGGCAAGGCCCGGCCCCGCCGTCATCGTCAGGGCGAGGCCCAGTACCAAGGCTACGCGTTTCATCATGCTCAAATCCTCCCGCCCGTCAGCCTATGCGTTCCGCACGCCCTGTCATGGCCGACTTTTGTCGGTATCGCGCGCAGTTCAGCCAAACGGTGCCCCGCCGGTGTTCCAGTGAATTGCCCAGTCGATCAGCGGGCGCAGCCGCGACAGCTTGACCGGCTTGGGCATGACCGAGATATCGTCACGCGCAGCCTTGCGGCGCAGCGTCTCGGAGCGGTCGGCGGTGATCAGGATCGCGGGCAGATGATGCCCGGACCAGTCGCGCAAGGCGGCCACGGCGTCCAGCCCGGTCTCGCCATCGTCGAGATGATAATCGGCCAGCACGATATCGGGCACCGCCCCGGTTTCCTCCAGCAGAACAAGCGCGGCATTGGTTGATTGCACCCCCAGCACCCGCGCGCCCCACCGCTCCAGACGCTGCGTGGTGGCAAAGAGCACGTCCGCGTCGTTCTCGATCACCAGAACGTGGTAGTCGAACGGCACGTCGCCCTTGGCCTGAATCAGTGCCGCCGGATCATCCTGCGCCACGCGACCCTCGATCACCTCCATCTCGATGCTGAACACCGATCCGCGCCCGGGGGCCGAACGCACACGCAGCGCATGCCCAAGGTGACGGCAGGCGCGATCCACGACCGACAGCCCAAGCCCCATGCCAGTGCCGAAGGCCGCATTCTCGGCGCGGGCGAATTCCTCGAAAATGCGCTTCTGATCTGTGCGCTGAATGCCGATTCCGGTATCCCAGACCTCCAGCACCACCTGACCGCCGCGCCGCCGCGCGCCCAGCAACACGCGCCCGCCCGGTTCGGTATACTGGATGGCGTTCACCACGAGGTTCTGGATCGAGCGTTGCAGATAAACCGGATCGGACCACACGAAGAGATGACAGGGCACCACGTCAAGGCGCACGTTCTTTGATTCCGACAGCGGCAGCTGATCGGCGAACACCCCCTCCATCAGTGGACCGAGACTGACATCGGTGGGCGTGACCGCGTCAGGGTCGGCACTGTCGAGCCGCGAGATATCCAGCAGCGCGTGCAACAGCTGCTCGGTCGAGCTGAAGGCGCGGTGCAGCCGGTCCACCATCGGCGAAAGGTGCGACTCCTGCGCGGCCTCCTGCAGGGTCGAAATCAGCAGCTTGGCGGCGTTGATCGGTTGCAAGAGGTCATGGCTCGCCGCCGCCAGAAACCGCGTCTTCGACGACACCGCCGCCTCGGCACGTTCCTTGGCAAGGCGCAACTCCTCCTCGACGCGGGCCATTTCCTCGAATTGTTCGGTCAGGCGTTCGTTGGCACGGGTGAGTTCCGCCGTGCGCTCCAGCACCCGGTTCTCCAGCATTTCCGTGGCACGGCTCTCCAGCGTGACGTCTTTCAACTCCACCAGAAACCCGCCATCGGGCAGCCCGTTGGCCTGCACATCCAAAACCCGGCCCTTGCCATGCCGCACCCGCCGCCGCAGCCAGCCGTTTTTCTTCAACTGCTCCTGCCAGTTGGCAATTTCCAGAAAGGCATCGTCGCGCACCAGATCATTGGCCTGCATGAAGGCCAGCAGCCGCTCCAGCGTGGTGCCGCGCTGCAATTCGGTATAGGGCACGCCGAGGATCTGGCGAAACTGCCGGTTCTGCATCATCACCGTGCCCTCGGCGGAAAAGGTGCAGACCCCCGACGTCATGTTCTCAAACACGGCCTGCAGATAATCCGCCTGCTGGTCGATCAGCGTCTTTTTCTCGGACCGGTTCTGCCGCACGATCGGCGTGATATCCGTCAGCAGCAACACGACATTGTCGGACGAGGTACGTTGAAGACCAAGCTGATACCAGATATCGCCCGTCACCTCGATCAGCAGCGACATGGCCATCGCGCCGTCATCCGCCTTTTTCAACTGCGCGGCGGGGTGATGGATCTTGCGGTCCGTCGAGACAAGGTGGCGGCTGCGCACCATCAGGTCGAAATAGGCATCAAGCGTGATCCCCGAGTCGACCTCGACCGCCACGTCCGGCAACACGTTGCGAAACAACTCGTTGCACACGTCGAGCCGCCCGTCGGTAAAAAGCGCGAACCCCTCATGCATCGCCGAGAGCGCGTCATGCAGGTTGCGACGGGTACGTTCACGATCACCGCGCACCGATTCCAGTTCAGTCGCGGCGCGTTCCAGATCACGGGTCTTGGCGGCGACCTGCGCCTGCAACTCGATGGCCGACTGAAAGGCGCTATAGGCCGAGACGTTCAACTCGTTCTGCCGGTCCGCGCGCCGCATCAGCGCGGCAATGATCCGCGACTGCCGCTCGATCTGGATATCGGACGGCTGGTTCGGATCAATCAGATTCACAACACCCCCGGGCCGTCAGGGCCGAAAAAGGCGACGCCCACAAAGGTCTGGTTCATGTGCACGCCGCAATGTTGCTCGCCATAGGTGTTGAAGCCCAGCACCCGCGCCTCGCGAAAGATCTCCGACACCTCGCGGCTCAACTGCCTTTGCTCCACCTCGAGACGCCGCAGCACGCAATCGAAGCCAAGGATGAAATCGGGCCGCTCACGCTTGGTGCTCTCGAGATCGAGCCCCGTGCGTAGGGTTTCGATCATTTCCTTGCCGCGCCCCAGCGTCATGATAACCCCGTCATCGATCGCCGCCATGAAGGAGAGCGCGTCATCCTCGGTGGCGTCACTGATCGCGCGCACGAAATAACGGCCCTTGTGGTGAACGAGAATGGGATTCTCGGCGAATATCCGGGGCGAGAGGGCATCGCGGGCACAACCGACCAGCCGGGCATATTCCTGCGCCGCCGGCGCGCCGTTGATCTCGAACACCAAACGATCCTCGGGGTCAGCGCCGGTGATGATAAGCTGTTCGTCGGTGGGCTGGAAATGATCGAAGCTGAATCCCTTGAAGCCGAGCGATGTCTCGATGATCAGCAACAGCGCAGCATCTTTATAGAACCGCCCGCCCTGCAAAACGAAAGTCTCGTCGAAATCGAGCCCGTCCCCGGCAGAGCCGCCAAAGACGGGAATGTCCGGCAGCACCGTCTCCAGCGTCGAAACCAGGAGATCTTCCTGCTTCGACAGCCCGTCGGTGAACAGCAGCGCCAGCCGGTTCCATCCTGCGGTATGCTGAAACTGCACCTCCTGCCGTTCCGCCGCCGCCGCGATGGCGGAAAAGGAGAACGGGCGCAACTGCTCGATCAGCACCGAGGCGCAGCGGAAATAGGCCTTGGGAAAGGCCAGCAGCAACAGCGCGTCCGAACTGTAGCCATCCGGCGTGATCTGCCCTGCCGAGGTGCAGCCGAACACCGGCAAACCGCCAAGCCGCGCCTGCAGCGCACCGCCGACCTCGTCGAGGCAAAGCCCCTTGGGCACGAAGGCAAGGACGAAACAGGTCTCGCGCAGATTGAAGCCCGCCGCAGCCTCGTCCACGGCGCGGGCCGCCTCCGCGGCACTTGATTGTCCCACCCAGACATGACGCGGGCCGGTGACACCGTCGCGCATGACGTCAGCCGCTCAGAAAGGCGCGCGCCTCGGGATCGCCCGTCTCGCCGCCCATCGTGCTCTTGACCAGCACCGCGGCCTGTGTCCGGTTCTTGACACCTAACCGGTTCAGCAACCCGGTGATATGCGCCTTGACCGTGGCCTCGGCCAGCGAAAGTTCATAGGCGATCTGCTTGTTGGCCTTGCCCGCGCAGATCAGCTTCATGATCTTTTGCTGCTGCGGGGTCAGCGCAGACAGCGTGGGATGCTCGGGCTCGGCACGCCCGCCGCCCTCGTCGCGCGCGATGCGCTCGGCATAGGCCTTGGGCAGGTATTTACCGCCCGCACCCACCCGCGCGATGACACGGCGCAATTCCTGCGCAGACGTCTCCTTGGGCAGGAACCCAGCGGCCCCTTCCGCCATCAGCGTGCGCACCAGTTCAGACGAGGACAGCGCCGAAATCACGAGGATCGGCACAGTCTTCAACCTGTCGCGCATGGTAATGAAGCCAGAGATTCCCGAGACATCCGGCAGCTTGAGGTCGAACATCACAAGATCGGGCCGAAAGCCCGTTTCGAGACGCTTGAGCGCATCCTTCAGACTTGCGGTCTGTTCGACGACACAATTGGGAAAGACCACGGGGATCGCAGCAGCCAGGGCATCGCAATAAAGCGGGTGATCGTCCACGATCAGAACTGAACTCACCTGACCGCGCGGCCGCAATTCGGCTCTCACGTTCATGACATTTCCTCCCTGACCGAACTTTACCCCCTCTTTCATCTTTTGCAAGACAGCAGTGACACGCCCCCGTTCACCCGGCGGTTGATCGCGCGGACGTGAACGCGCGCACCATGTCCGGCAGGTCCAGTGTCATCGGCGCGGCAGCAAAGATGGCACGGTCCAGCCGCCCAAGCAGCGCCAGACGCGCAGGATGCGGGCCGTCGCGCGCGAGCATCAAGGCGGCGGCACGGCGCAGTGCCCGCGCATCGCCCGCCCGCGCCGCCCGCCGCATTTGCCGTGCCAGCGGATCGAGCGGTGCAAATCTTTGCAGCCGGTTCAGCCCGTCGATCCGCCAACCGCGCACCGCAAGCCACAGGCCCAGCAGAAAAACAGCGCCCCCCAAAACCGCCTGCGATGCGCCCGGCAGGCGCGTTTCCCGCAATGGCGCGACCTTGGAAGACGTCGGCAGAACCGTGCCATAGGCCACCCGCTGCGCCGAAATCGTCACCTCATGCGGCACGCGTCCCACCGTATCGAAATACCTCAGGCGGATTGGCTCCACGATGGCCGAGGTGTCATTGCCGGGCCGGATCGTCCAGCGCCAGAACGCATAGGTCATCGGTCCCTCCGGCGTCAGTTCGACCAGGCGTTTTTCGGGATGCGCAAAGATCAGCCCGGAGGGCGAGTGCAGGTCCGGCATGGGCGGGATCATGCCCGGCATCGCGCCCAGGGCCTCGATCCGCAGCACCCGCAGCACGCCCTCGCCGGGGGCCAGTTGATCAGGCGCGTTCGACCAATCGTCGCTGATCCGCAGACGCCGCACAGGAAACCACTCCGACGCAGGTGCAGGCGCGGGGGCCACGCTGATCTCCACCGGCTCGGAGTGCACGGAATGCCCGAACCACTCATCGCCCTCATCTGTCAGGGTCAGGTGATGGGTAAAGGCCCCGATGGTCAACTCACCCGCCCGCTCGGGGTAAAGCGCCATCCGCCGCTCGAATATCTTTACCGGGCGACCGCTAATCCGCTCTTCGTACCAGCGGTCGGGACCAAGCTGCGACCAACTGAACCCGTCAAGCGGCGGTTGCTCCACCCGTTCGCGGGTGATGTGCCGCCGATAACTGCCACGAATGGTCACCAGAATCATCTCGCCGCGATACGGCTGATGCCCGGTCTGCTCGACCTCGACGGAAAGCTGCAACTGCTCCGGCAGAACCTCGCGGCTTTGTCCCCAGCCGATCAGCGGCCAGACGGCCAGCAGCGCCGCGATCATCCAGCCTCTCATCGCCGCCCCTCCAGCGCCGCGCGGCGCTTGCGCTCATGAGCGATGCGAGCGGCCAGAAATTCTCCTGGCACATCTGAAAGCTGCGTCAGCCAGCGTTCATCGGCCAGCACGAAACTGTCGTCAAAAACCTGCCGCACCCCGAGCCGCCCCCGGCTTTCAAGCTCCACCAAACCCGGCAGCGGGTCCGAATTCGTTACCTCGTCGCCGGTGCCAGAGGCCCGCGCATCGCCCCGTGCCACGAAGGACGCGGCCTCAGGCCCCTCGTCGCGCTCGGGAAACCGGCCAATGCTCGCGGGGTCGATGGCGCTTCCGGCATAGAGCGCCATGACAAGATCGAAATTGGCCTGCGCCGCCGCGTCGCCCGTGGCGCGCGCGCGGTCATAAGCTTCAAGGGCGGCAGCATAGCGGCCCTGCCGCGCCTCGGCATTTCCAAGGTTGAACGCGGACCTTGCCACTGCGAATTCCCGCGCGGCCCCGGACATGTCCCCGGCCCGGTAGCGCGCCACCCCACGCCAGCCCGGATCAGAGAAAAACGGCACCGCCACCCCCGGCAGGTGCAGTGCGAGGGCAATCCGACCGAACGGGGCCGCTCCGCCAAGCGCAACTGCCAGCAGCACCGCCAGCAGGCCAAGGATCGCCAGCCCCCTCATGCCGCGCCTCGCCTGAACAGCCACAACAGGGGCAACAGGCCAAACGCCAGCAGATACCGCCCCAGATCATGCCAGAACAGAAGCGGATAGCCCTGCCGTTCCAGCCGGGGCCGCGCGCTCTGCGTCAGCCAGTCGGTCAGTGCGTTCACCTCATCCGCGCCGAAGACCTGCCCGCCGGTCAGGGTGGCATGGCTCTGCATCTGCGGGCTGACATCGCGCAGTGCCACAAAGGACAGCCGCGCTCCCGCGGCCTTCAATTCCGTCGCCGCGCGCAGCGTCTCGGGGCCAAGCTCGGAGCCATCGGTAAAAACCAGCACGTCGCCAGCGATCACCTCGGCCCCGCGCAGCACATGCGCCGCTAGCATCAATGCCCGATCCGGCCGCGCGCCGGGATCAGGCACGGTGCCCGCCTCCAGCAGCGACAGCGTCTGTCCCAGTTCGCGCAAGTCGCCGGTCATGTCCACCGCCTCATAGGCATCGCCCGCATAGACGATGAGCCCGCCGGGCCGCGAGCCAAGCGCCCCAAGCGCGAACCGTGCCGTCATCTGCAGATCCGGCCATCCTTCCGAACCGGTGACCCCCTCCGATACGTCCACCACGAACAGCACCCCGTCGAGATTGCGAAACGCAGGCGCATCGCGCCGCTCCGCCGCCGGACCGGCGAGCGCGATCACGATGATCACCGGCAGCGACAGCGCCACCCATAGCGGCATGCGCCCGGCCGCCGGCGTCACCCGGCCCAGCGCGGTCATCGCCACCAGCAATTCGGGTCTCGCCGCGCGCTGCCACACTGCCGCCCCAACCCCGCGCCGCCAAAGCCAGAGCGCAAGCAGCGCGATCCCGGGGAGCGCCAGCAGCCAAAAGGGGCGCAGCAGGGTCACATCACCGACCATCACCGCGCCTCCCGCCAGACCAACAGCAGCGCCAGCAGCCCCGCGACAGCGGCGGGCCAGATCCAGAACTCCCGATAGATCTCGGCGGCCAAGCCGTCGCTCTCGGTGGTCTCCAAGCGGTCGAGCGCACGGCCCACCTCGACCAGGTCCTCCGTATTGCGGACGCGAAAGCTCTCGCCCCCCGAAATCTCGGAAATCGCCCGCAATGTGGCGGCATCGACAACACCACGCTCGCCCGGGGCCGCGCTCTCCTTGTCCTTGGGGCCAAGTGCTATGGTGTGTACCCGCACCCCCATCCGCGCCGCCAGCCCCGCCACATCGCGCGGCGTCGTCATGCCAGCGTTGTTCGACCCGTCCGACAGCAGGATCACCACCTTGCTGCGCGCCTCGGAGCGCTGCAACCGCTTGAGCGCAAGGCCCAGACCGTCCGAGATATTCGTCGCGCGCCCCGAGATGCCGATGGTGGCGGCCTCGATCCGCCGCGCCACCGATCCAACATCGAAGGTGAACGGAGCGGCGTAATACGCCTCTGATCCGAACAGGATCAGCGCCACCCGATCACCGCCGCGCCGCCGCGCAAAATCCGCGCCCACGGATTTGACCGCCGCGAGCCGCGTGACCGGCGCGCCATTCAAGTGAAAATCGTCCCGCACCATCGAGCCCGACAGGTCGAGCACGATGGCCAGATCGCGCCCGCTGACCTTGAGCGCGCGCACCGGGGCCAGATCGCGAGGCCCGCTCAGCGCCAACAGCAGCAGACCCCAGATCAGCCATGACAGGATCAGGCGAGTGTCGGCGCGCCGCCCCGCCCGCTCGGCGCGCCCCGCCGCCAGCAATGCGCCACCGATCCGGTCCGGCACGATGAGATGGGCACTCCCGGCGACACGCGGCGGCAACAGGCGGCGCACCAGCACGGGCAGCGGCGCGAGCAGGATCAACCAGGGTTGCGCCAGTTCAAACACGGCCGCGCACCTCTGCCTCCAGCGCCGCCAGGTCGAGCGCCCCATCGCGCCGGTAAAGGCGTTGGCGCAAACAGGCATAGTGATCAGGATCGCGCGCCCGTATCAGATGCAGCAGCGCAACGCGCCGGTCGTCCCCCGAAAGCGCCGACAAGGCATCGAGCGGATTGGCCTCGGGCGCAGGCGGCACGTGGCCTGCGCGCCGCCCAATCAATCGTGCACCCCCCGCGACAACCAAGGCAGCGACCGCGCCGAGGGCCACCGCCGCCGCGAGTTCGGCCACGGCGCCACCTGCGGCCTCGACAGGCAGGCGAATGTCGCGCAGCCCGGCCAGCAGCGTCTGCGCGCGCTCGTCATCATCCGACATGGCGGAGCCCTTCCGCCGCGATACGTCGCGCGATATGGGCAGGGTCCCGGCCTGCATCGATCACCAGCGCCGCGCGCCCGGCAACCCGTGCAGCCTCGTCCTCGCTCGCTTCCGGCCGCGCAGCACTCAACCGCACCGTGGCGCGGTGCCCGTTGCGCTGGCGGATCGGATAGCGCCCGGCGGGCAGGTGCCGCTCCAGTTCCTCGGTCACCAGCAACAACCGCAGCGCACGCCGTCGCGCAAGCGCATCGAGCCGGTCCGCCAACTCCGCGCCCGGCACATCAAAACCCGAGGCCAGCACGACCTCCGCCCCCGGCGGCACCAGCCGCGCCGCGCGGGGCAACAGCCGGTCAAGTGGCGGATCACCCTGTCCGTCCATCGCGAGGGCCAATCCCATCTCATGCGCCCGCACCATGCCGCCGATCACGTCGAGCATACCGCGTGCCCGGGCACGGGCAGGCACGATCACCGCATCCGCAGCGGTCAGCGCCATCAGCCCCACGCGCCCGCCCTCCTCGGCCAGCCGCCAGCCGATCATGCACAGCGCCTCGGCCGCCGCCACCGACAGAAACCGCCGCCCGACGCCCCAGTGCATCACCGGCCTGAAATCGGCCACAAGCAGGGTCACGCGGTCGCGCTCTTCGCGGTATTCGCGCAGATGCAGCCGCCCGGTGCGCGCCGTGGTGCCCCGGTCAAGCCGTCGCAGATCATCGCCCGGTACATAATCGCGGGTGTCGGCGGGCTCCAGCCCTGCGCCCTTGCGCCGCGTCGGATGCCCGCCAGGCAACTGCGCGAGCGCCGGTGCGCCCCGCGCGGCAAGCGCCACGTGCCGCAGCGCGATCAGCGCCTCGGCCCGCAGGACCACGCCTTCGCCCTGCAGGGCAGGCGTCACAGCGGTGCCACCCGGCTCAGGACGTCAGCCACGATATCGCGCGCCCGCCGCCCCTCGGCCACCGCCGCCCAACTCAGCACCATGCGATGCGCCAGCACATCCGCTGCAAGTGCCACCACATCCTCGGGCAGCGCATGATCGCGCCCGTCCAGATATGCCCGCGCCCGCGCGGTCGCGGCCAGCGCCAGCGTACCGCGCGGCGATACGGCATGCTCCACCTCGGCGCGCAGACCCGGATCGCGCGTCGCCATCACCAACCGCACGATATAGTCGCGCAATTCTGGTGCTAGATATACATCCCTGACCGCCTTTTGCGCCTCTTTCAGCTGCACCAAGGTCATTGGACATGCGCGCGAAGCGGTTTCTTTCGCCTGCCCTTCGGCCTCGACCAGATCGAGAATGCGCCGCTCGGTTTCGATGCCCGGAAGATCGAGCACCACATGCATCAGGAACCGGTCCAGCTGCGCCTCGGGCAAGGGAAAGGTGCCGTCATGCTCGATCGGGTTCTGCGTCGCCACCACGAAAAACGGATCGGGCAGCGCGTGGGTGGTGTTGCCCGCAGTCACCTGATGCTCCGCCATCGCCTCGAGCAGCGCCGACTGAACCTTGGGCGGCGCGCGGTTGATCTCGTCGACCAGCACGAGGTTGTTGAAAACCGGCCCCGGCATGAATTCGAATGTGCCATCCTTCGGGTGATAAACCGGCGTGCCGGTCAGGTCCGAGGGCATCAGATCCGGCGTGCATTGGATGCGCGCGAACCGCGCCGCGATCCCCGCCGCCAGCGCCTTGACCGCGCGGGTCTTGGCCACACCGGGCGGCCCTTCGACCAGCAGATGCCCCCCGGCCAGTAGCGTGATCAGCAACCGCCTTATCAACAGTCCGTGCCCCGCCAGTTCCGCCTCCAGCGTCTGCGCGAGTGCAGCCACGCCCTGCGGCACCTCCTCGGCTCTCTTGTCCATGGCCCCTCCCGGCTGATCCCGGGATAAGACTAGCCGCAAAGCACCGCCCCACAAAGACAGCCTATTGTCTTAGCTTCGCGGCCTCCCGCGGGGCGCATGCGGGATCGAGCACGGGGGCAAAGCGCGGCTCGCCCATCGTCGCCTCGGTCAGTGCCTGCAACGGTGCGAATTCTGCGTCGATATAGGTCAGAAAGTCGGGGGCCGTGGTCTCATCCACCGGCGCACGCGCCACGGCATGGAGCATGAAGATGTCAAAGGCACAAAGCGCAGGCGGGTTCGAAGACAACATCGCCGATTTGAACCCGCTCGACCCCCAGGCCGCATGACGCAGACGCAAGGGGTTCTCTTCCAGCTTGGACAGGAACGGCACCTGCGCATCGAGATGCAGGATATCCATGCCAAAGGTGAAGGTCTGAAACAGTTCCTCCACCAGGAGAGACCGGAAATATTCCTGATCCAGCGGACCAGCCCCGCCGGGTGCCGCCTGCTGCACCATCACATGCGTGCCAGAGCCTTTGCGCCCGAAGAACGTCTGCGCCATCGCCGGTGAAGAGGCCGCCCAGACATGGCGAGACGGCAACCCCAATTCGTAGACCCGGTCCATCCACGCCAGATCGCGGCCCAGCGCCCGATTGGGCGGCGGTCCGGAATAGAGCCGCAGGATCACGTTGCGGCCCGGCCCGCAGGCACTGATATCCGCGCCCGCCTCGTGCAGCGGCACAGGCACACCGTGGACATGCTCCAGCAATGCGCGAAAGGCACCCAGCACCGCACGGCTGCCCTCGGTCGGCAGCTCGCCTACCAGACAGATCTGCGCGCCCTTGAGGTCGCGGCCATTGATATGCACCGGGATCGACATGTCGCGCCCGACCATGGTCGAGCGCAGCTCATAGCTCCAGCCGCGCCGCGCCATGTCGAGATATTGCGCCTTGTCAGCAAGAGCCGGCCCGATGGCGAGCCCGAGAAGCGCGGTCAACAAACCCGCTATATGACGACACATACGGCGCATGACCGGATATTAGGCCAAGCGCCGCGGCTGTCCACAGCGCTTTGCGACGTCCACGATCGGCCAGCCCTTGCCGAAACGCCACATCCGGCCCGGCGAACCGCCGCCGACGGCCAAAATCCGCCCCGCGCAGGCGCAGAAAACGGCAGACCACCGCCTGAATATCACTCGGCTCTGGCGCAGGACCGACAGCGGCCTCACCTCGATTATACTGAGATCCCAGATAAAGGAGACTGCCATGTATACGCCCAATGACGACATTCACCGACAGGTCAACCGCGACCGCAACCGCTATGCAGCCCCCGGATACGAAAGCAGCGCTGCGTCAAACGGCGGGCTGCTTGCATTGCTGGTCGTCGTGGCCCTGCTTGGCGGGTTGATCACCCTCAGCATGCTCGGGCCCTCGACATCCGATGGTGGCCCCGCCCCCGAGGCAACGGCCCCCGAAAGCATCTCGGGCGGACAGGCCACGACACCCGCCGACTAGGCTCTCGGCTCAGGCCAGCGAGGTGACCCACAGGATCGTCGCATCCTCGGCGCTGACCGAGATTACGTTATGCCCCATCGTGGCATCGTAATACGCAGTGTCGCCCCGGCGCATCTCGATGGGTTCGTAGAACTCGGTGTAAAGCCGGATCACGCCGGTCAGCACATAGAGAAATTCCTCGCCGTCGTGACGGACCCAACCGCCGAATTCCTCGATACCGCGCGCCCGGATGCGCGCGCGGTAGGGCAGCATCCGCTTCTGGCTCAGTTGCTCGGCCAGTAGTTCATGCTCGTAGGTCGAGGTGGCCTTGGGGGCGCCCTCGCCCGACTTGGTCAGCGCCATGCGACCATTGATCCGCTCGCGCAATGGCGGGGTAAAAAGCTGCGGCACGGAAATCTCCAGCCCCAGCGCGAGCTTTTTCAACGCGTCATAGGTCGGCGACATCTGGCCATTCTCGATCTTCGACAAGGTGGACCGCGCCAACCCCGCCTGCTTTGCAGCCTGCTCCAGCGTCCATCCACGCGCCTTGCGCAACTCGCGCACCCGCGCGCCCAGATCAAGCGGCTCGGGCGTGCCACTCTCGCCTGTGTCACGCGCGACACGGATCAGGGGGTGCGAGGCTTGATCGGACATAGCACAGTCCTATAGGCAGGCTCGGACCCACTTGCAACTGGCGCGCGTCCTGCCTAAGCCGAAGGTATGCATGCCGTTTTCGACGCGGGCCCAAGCGCCCCCTGCCCCTCGCCCTTCAACCTCGCCGCCCATGTGATGGGCCGCGCCGAGGCACAGCCCGACAAGATCGCCCTCGCGATCCTGCGCCTGTCCGGTGCCGAACGCTGGAGCTATGCGCGCCTGCACGCGGCCATTCGCGGCACCGGGACGGGGCTGATGCGCGCAGGCTTGCAGCCCGGCGACCGGATGTTGATGCGGCTTGGAAACACGGTGGAGTTTCCCATCGCCTATCTCGGTGCCATCGCCGTAGGCCTGGTGCCCATCCCGACCTCCAGCCAGCTAACCGCGCCCGAGGTGGCCGGAATCATCGCCACCACGCAGCCCCGCCTGATCCTGCGCGCAGGCGACATCGCCTGCCCCGAGACGGAAATCCCCGTTCTGTACGAACCCGCGCTCGAGGCGATGCGCGACCTGCCCCCCGCTGAGTATGACATGGGCGATCCCGACCGGCTGGCCTATATCATCTACACCTCCGGCACCTCCGGCACGCCGCGCGCGGTATGCCACGCGCATCGCGCGATCTGGGCACGGCGGATGATGTATGACGGCTGGTATGGGTTGCGCGGCGACGACAGGCTCTGCCATGCCGGGGCCTTCAACTGGACCTTCACCCTCGGCACCGGGTTGATGGATCCGTGGGCCATGGGTGCCACTGCTCTCATTCCCGCGCCCGAGGTGACGCCGGATCAACTTCCGCTCCTGCTCAGCCGCCATGACACAACAATTTTTGCCGCAGCACCAGGCGTTTATCGCAAGATATTCAAGCAAAACATGAAGCTTGCTCTGCCCCGTCTGCGCCACGGCCTCGCGGCGGGCGAAAAGCTCTCGGACACGATCCGCCAGCACTGGCAGGACGCCACCGGCACGCCCGTCTTTGAAGCATACGGCATGTCCGAATGCTCCACATTCATTTCCGGCAGCCCCGATCACCCGGCCGCCCCCGGCACGCTCGGCCGCCCGCAACAAGGGCGGCGCGTGGCGATCGTCGGGCCGGAGGGTCCCGTCGAGACCAATGAGGAGGGTACCATCGCCATTCACAAATCCGATCCCGGCCTGATGCTCGGCTATCTCGGCGCGCCCGAGGCAACGGCGGCGAAGTTCAGCGGCGATTGGTTTTTGACCGGCGATCAGGGCGCGATGGACGAAGGCGGCCAGATCACCTACATGGGCCGCGCTGACGACATGATGAACGCGGGCGGTTTTCGTGTCTCGCCTATGGAGGTCGAGGCCGCTCTCACCCTGCATCCCGGCATCACGCAGGTCGCCGTCACTGACATTGAGGTGAAAGAGGATGCACGCGTCATAATGGCCTTCTATACTGGCCCCGACCCGCTCGACCCCGCAACGCTCGACGCTTTCGCGCGCGAACGCCTCGCGGGTTACAAAGCCCCGCGTGGCTATATTCACGTCACGGCCCTGCCCACAGGGGCCAATGGCAAACTCCTGCGCCGCGCCTTGCGGCCGATTTACGAGGACCTTCATGGTCAAGCTTGACATCATTTCCGACCCGATCTGCCCCTGGTGCTATATCGGCAAAACCCTTTTGGATCAGGCGCTTGCCCAGCGTCCCGACCATCCGTTCCAGATCGAATGGCACCCTTTCCAGCTCAACCCGGACATGCCCGCCGAAGGCATGGACCGGGCCGAGTATCTTGAGACGAAATTTGGCGGCAAGGACGGCGCTATCAAGGCGTACGCCCCGGTGCTCGACCGCGCAGAGGCTGCCGGGCTTTCCATCGACTTTGCCGCGATCAAGCGCACGCCCAATACGCTCGACGCGCACCGCCTTCTGCATTGGGCGGGGATCGAGGAATGCCAGGACCGGATGGCGATGGCGCTCTTTCACGCCTATTTCGAAGAGGGCCGGGATATCAGCGATCACGAAACCCTCGCCGATATCGCCGACAGTCTCAGCATGGATGGCGCGATGATCCTTCGCCTTCTGGGGTCCGACTCGGACCGCGAGGACATCAAAGCGCGCGACGCGCAGTTCCGCGAGATGGGGATATCCGGCGTGCCCACCTTCATCGTCGCCGGTCAGCATGCCGTGCCCGGCTGCCAGCCGTCCGAGATGTGGCTCAAAGTGATCGACGAGATCCGCGAGACCGCCGAAGGCTAGACCGTGCTCAACCTGCGCACCCGTTTGTTACTGGCTCTGCTGGCGTCGATCATCGCCAGTGGAACGGTCTTTTTTCGATTTGTCGAAGGCTGGTCCTGGCTGGACAGCTATTTCTTCACTGTCGTGACTCTCTCTACGGTGGGTTATGGCAATCTCGTGCCTGCGACGGTGCTAGGCAAGATCGGCACCACCGTGTTCATCATCACAGGTCTCGGTATATTCGCAGCGGCGATCCAGCATTTTGCCGTGATCACAATCAAGAAGCGCGAGCATCACGGCAGGCACCTGATGAACGAAGACCAGCCCGAACAGGCCGAGACGGACATAACCGAGACAGACCAACGACGCGACTGATGGCTCAGCCCATCGGCGGCCACATCCCGTAGCGCGCAGTAATCTCGTCAAGGCAGGCGCGGTTTGCAGCTGCCCGGTTCCGCCCGTCGATCATCGCATCCTGCAAACCATGCGCATCGCTGAAAGCAGGGCAAATCCCCTCGCGTGCCTCGGGTGCCAGCCGGATAGCAACCCCCTGCCGCGCCAGTTGCGCCGACAGCCAGATGTCATCGACCGGCCATGCCAGAGGCGGCGGCGCGCACTCCGCCGCCGCCAGCCACTCAGGCCGCACCGCCACCCCTGCAAAGCCCTGCGCGATGTCGGCATAGCCCGCGCGCGGTGCCGCTTGGCCCTTTCGCCTGAGCCGCCGCACATTGAACCCAGAGCCAGCCACCGCCTCACTCTCGTCTCCAGCCAAGAGCCGCGCTGCCCAGCCCTGCGTCATGATCCAGTCATCGTCGCAGTAAATCAGTCGCCCGCCCTGCCCCGCCAGCAGGCGTGCGGCCGGCAGGACCTTGATCGCCGGTCCGATGTCCTCGGCCAAGGGCAAGACCTCTACCCCATCGGGCACCTTCGGCCAGGGCGCGGTCGCGAACCGCATGGGCCGGTGCGGGAGGCACAGCAACACCCGGTCAGGCGCGGGCCGCTGCGCCAGAAGGCTCTCCAGCACCGGGCCAAGCTGCGCGTATCGCGGTGGAATCGAAGTCAGCGAAATCGCATACATTCTCTCGCTCAAACGAAAACGGGCCGCCCCGTCAAGGGCGGCCCGTATAGGACACGGTCAGGCGCGCGCGATCAGCCTGCGATCAGACCCATCGATTCGAGCTTCAGAATGACCTGATGCGCGCAGTTGTCGACATCGACATTCTCGGTCTCGACACGCAGTTCGGGGTCGGCGGGCACGTCATAGGGGTCGGAAATTCCGGTGAACTCCTTGATCTTGCCCTCGCGCGCCAGCTTGTAGAGACCCTTGCGGTCACGGCGCTCGCATTCCTCGATGCTGGTCGCGACATGCACCTCGATGAAAGCGCCGAACTCCTCGATATCCTCGCGCACCGCGCGGCGGGTGGCGGCATAGGGGGCAATCGGCGCACAGATCGCAATGCCGCCATTCTTGGTAATCTCGCTCGCCACATAGCCGATCCGGCGAATGTTCAGGTCGCGATGCTCCTTCGAGAACCCCAACTCGGAGCTGAGGTTCTTGCGCACGATATCGCCATCCAGAAGCGTCACCGGACGCCCCCCCATCTCCATCAGCTTGACCAACAGGGCGTTTGCAATCGTGGATTTGCCAGAGCCGGAAAAGCCGGTGAAGAACACGGTAAAGCCCTGCTGCGAACGCGGCGGGCGGGTGCGGCGCAATTCCGTCACCACCTCGGGAAACGAGAACCAGTCGGGAATCTCCAGCCCTTCCTGAAGGCGGCGACGCAACTCGGTGCCCGAGATGTTAAGGATAGTGACGTTGTCCTTGTCCTCGATCTCGTCGATCGCCTCGTATTGGGCGCGCTCCTGAACATAGACCATGTGTTTGAAATCGACCATCTCGATGCCGATCTCGTCCTGATGCTCGCGGAACAGATCCTGCGCATCATAGGGCCCGTAGAAATCTTCACCGGCGGAGTTCTTTCCGGGGCCCGCGTGGTCGCGCCCGACGATGAAATGCGTGCAGCCGTGGTTCTTGCGGATCAGGCCATGCCAGACCGCCTCGCGCGGGCCGGCCATGCGCATTGCAAGGTTCAGCAGGCTCATCGTGGTGGTGGCACCGGGGTATTTGTCCAGCACCGCCTCGTAGCAGCGCACGCGGGTGAAGTGATCGACATCACCCGGCTTGGTCATGCCGACAACGGGATGAATGAGCAGGTTGGCCTGCGCCTCCTTGGCGGCACGAAAGGTCAGTTCCTGATGCGCGCGATGCAGCGGGTTGCGCGTCTGGAACGCCACGACGCGCCGCCAGCCCAGCTTGCGAAAGAGCGCGCGCAATTCGTTGGGGGTGTCGCGACGGCCGCGGAAATCATAATGCACCGGCTGCTGAATGCCGGTCACCGGGCCGCCCAGATAGACCTTGCCGGCCGTGTTGTGCAGGTAGTTCACCGCCGGATGCGCGCTGTCATCGGCCCCGAACACATGCGCCGCCTCACGCGCCTTGTCCGGCGTCCAGCGGTCGGTCACGGTCATCGTCCCGAGGATCACACCCTCCTGATCGCGCAGCGCGATATCCTGACCGATCTCGATGCTGTCAGCGAACTTTTCGTTGACGTCCAGCGTGATCGGCATCGGCCAGAGCGTGCCGTCGGCAAGGCGCATGGTCTCCACGACGCCATCGTAATCGGCCTCGCTCATGAATCCCTTGAGGGGGTTGAACCCGCCGTTCATCAGGAGTTCCAGATCGCAGATCTGGCGCGGGCTCAGGTCCCAGCTTGTCAGATCAGCGGCCTCGATCTTCAATTTCTGCGCGCTCTCGTAAGAGACATAGAGTTCGGGAACGGGGGCAAGGTTGGGCAGTTGCATCGTGAGCCTCGGGCAATTCGCGGATTTTAATAATGTTGCAGCGCAACGGGGTTGGCCGGGGATTAGCCCCGCTAGGGACGTAAGTTCAAGACATAGCCGGTTTGTTTGGTGAATTGAGACAAAAATGACGCGAGAAACCGCCGGTTTGGAACAACAACCACCATTCCCGCAAGATGGCGACTGATCGGTTCCAGACCCGAGGTGGTCTTGAGACAGATCAAATCCGCCTCTCTCAGAAACGTTTAGAATGATTCTAAGCGCGCGAATCCACGCAATCCAAGGAGAAATTCCGTGACACGTCCCCTCAAACTGATTCTCGGCACGGTTTCCGCGCTGGCGCTCGCTCAGGGAGCCGCCGCATCGGAACTACGCGAGCGCGCGCAAGACATGTTCGCGCCGCTGCCCTCGACCATTCCGGCCCTCAACGACAACATCCTCACCGAGGAAAAGGTCGATCTCGGCAAGGCGTTGTTCTTCGATCCGCGCATGTCCGCATCGGGCGTATTTTCCTGCAACTCGTGCCACAACCTCGCCACCGGCGGCGATGACAACATGGAAACCTCGATCGGCCATGCCTGGCAAAAAGGCCCGCGCAACTCGCCCACCGTGCTCAATGCCGTGTTCAACGATGCGCAGTTCTGGGATGGCCGCGCCGCCGACCTTGCCGAACAGGCCAAGGGCCCGGTGCAGGCCGGTGTCGAGATGGCGAACACGCCAGATAACGTGGTCGCCACGCTCAATTCCATGCCGCAATACGTGGAGTGGTTCGAGGCCTCCTTCCCCGACGTGGCCGCCCCTGTCAGCTTCGACAACTTCGCCAAGGCAATCGAGGCTTACGAGGCCACGCTGATCACGCCAGCACCGTTCGATGCATGGCTCAACGGGGACGATGGCGCGCTCTCGGACACACAGGTGGCCGGGCTGGAACTGTTCATCGACAAGGGGTGTTCGGCTTGCCACAACGGCGTCAACCTTGGCGGCAATGGCTATTATCCCTTCGGCCTGATCGAGAAACCGGGGGCCGATGTGCTGCCACCCGATGACCGGGGTCGTTTTGCAGTGACCGAGACGGCGGACGACTCTTACGTGTTCCGCGCCGCGCCCTTGCGCAATATCGACCAGACTGCGCCCTATTTCCACTCTGGCAAGGTCTGGGATCTCAAGGTCGCGGTGCAGATCATGGGCACCTCACAATTGGGCACCGAAATCAATGACGCGGAGGCCGATCAGATCGTCGCCTTTCTCGGGGCGCTCACCGGCAAGATGCCCGAAGTGGTCTATCCGGTGCTGCCCGCTGAGACGCTGAAAACACCCCGCCCCACCGGCGAGGTCCAGTAAGGCCCGATTTCTCGGGACAATTTCCAAGGGCGCGGGCCTCTCCCGCGCCCTTTTTTCATATCGTTCAGAACGCCGGGAGCCCTTCGGAAAGCTCATAGGATTTCACCGCCTGCAAAGGCTGGTCCCCCTCCAGACCGAACACGAAGACATGCGCGCGCTTATCGGCCAGCGTCATCCGGCAAAACTGCGTGTCGGGATCAAACTCGGGCGGGCACCCCGCCAGATCGGCATGCTCGACCGTGTGCTCGAAGAGTTCATAGGTCATGCGGCCATCCATGGCCTCGTCCGCCTTGACCGCAACCGCACCGACCGAGATCAACGCTGCAAGGCTGAGAGAGTGAAATACTGTGAGCTTCATTGTCCGATTCCTTTTGTCAGGTATTTACGTCTCAATCCTTACTTTTATTGTCATCTACCGACAAGCCTGATCTGGTCACATAGCATCCTCCATGCTAAGCCCGCTTCATAACGCCGAAAAGGACACTGCATGACCGGCCCGATCGCCCCTGCCCGCGCGCTCAAGCGGCCGGAATTCATCGCGCTCATGGCGATGATGGCGGCCACCGTGGCCTTTTCCATCGACGCCATGCTGCCGGGCCTGCCGCATATCGCGCAATCGCTCACCCCCGAGGCGCCGAACCGCGCGCAGCTGATCATCACCGCCTTTCTGCTCGGTCTGGGGCTGGGCACCTTCGTGTCGGGTCCGCTTTCGGACAGCTTCGGGCGCAAGCGGGTGATCCTCGGCGGGGCCGCGATCTATATTACCGGGGCAGCGCTCGCGATGATCGCGCCCAGCCTTGAGACCCTGCTGGCCGCCCGTGCGATCCAGGGGATTGGCGCTGCGGCGTTCCGCATCGTCTCCATCGCGATCATCCGCGACCTTTATGCCGGGCGCGACATGGCGCGGCTGATGTCCTTCGTGATGATGGTCTTTGCCCTCACCCCCGCCATGGCCCCGCTTCTGGGTGCAGGCGTGATCGCCGTCGCGGGGTGGCGCGGGGTGTTTGGCGCGTTCATTCTCTTTGCCACGTTGCTATCGCTCTGGATGGCGTTGCGCCTGCCCGAACCGCTGCCGCGCGAGGCCCGCGGCCCGTTCCGTGCCGCCCCTCTCCGCGCCGCCCTGCGCGAGGTGCTGGCCCACCCCGTCACGCGCACCGCCATCGCGGTGCAAATGCTGTGCATGACCACGCTTTTCACCTCGCTCAGCATGGTGCAACCGATGTTCGACGAGGTGTTCCACCGCGCCGACAGCTTCCCCTATTGGTTCTTCCTGATGGCCCTGATCGCGGGCAGCGGCAGTTTTCTAAACTCGCGCCTTGTCATGCGTCTCGGGATGGAGCGGATGGTGCGCGCCGCCCTCACCGCGCAAATCCTGCTCTCGCTCGCCGCTATCGCGCTCTGGCAGATCGGCCTGCCGCCGGACGCACAATTCGGCGTGTTCGTGATTTGGCAGACATCCGTGTTCTTTCAAGCGGGCCTCACGCTCGGCAATCTCAACGCGCTCGCCATGGCGCCGATGGGCGCCATCGCGGGGATGGCCGCCAGCGTCACCGGTGCCATCGCCACGGTGGGCAGCGTGGTGATCGCCATTCCCATCGGTCTGCAATTCAATGGCACGCCGATGCCCGCGCATCTGGGCGTGTTGGGTGCAGTGCTGGCAGGCTATGCACTGATGCATCGGCTCAAGACGCGGATGATCGAGACTGTCTGACGCAGATTTATTTTGTATACCGTCGCATACTATCTTTTACAAAGCCGGTTTTTCCGCTAAGACAGCGGCAATTCCAGCGAGTCGCGTGACCTGAACACCGCACGCGACACCGTGCAAATCCAGATCGGAAAGGACACCCGATGGCCAATACCTCCACTCCCGATATCGTCTACACCAAGGTCGACGAGGCCCCGGAACTCGCCTCCGCCTCGCTTTTGCCGATCATCCGCCGCTTTGCCTCCGCCGCAGGTGTCTCTGTCGACACCCGCGACATCTCGCTCGCCGGTCGTATCCTCGCCGCCTTTCCCGATCATCTGACCGAAGATCAGCGCGTCAGCGACGATCTGGCCGAACTGGGCGAGCTCGTCAAAACCCCCGGCGCGAACGTGATCAAGCTGCCCAATATCTCCGCCTCCGAGCCGCAGCTGGTCGCCGCGATCAAAGAATTGCAGGGGCAAGGCTATGCCCTGCCCGATTACCCCTATGACCCCAAGACCGAAGACGAGAAAGCCGCCCGCGCGCGCTATGACACGCTCAAGGGTTCTGCCGTGAACCCGGTGCTGCGCGAGGGCAATTCCGATCGTCGCGCCGCCGCCGCCGTCAAGACATTCGCTCAGAACAACCCGCACCGCATGGGCGAGTGGTCCGCTGACAGCAAGACGCGCGTCGCCACGATGGGCGCGGGAGACTTCTTCGCCAACGAGAAATCCGCCACCCTGCCCAAGGACAGCGGCGCGAAAATCGTGCTGGAAGCCGCCGGTGGCGAGACCGTGCTCAAGGACGGGCTCAGCTACCCGGCGGGCACCGTGGTCGATGCCACCTACATGAGCGCGAGCGCCCTCGACGCCTTCCTCGCCGAGGAAATCGAAAAGACCAAATCCGAAGGAATCCTCTTTTCGCTGCATATGAAGGCCACGATGATGAAGGTCTCCGACCCGATCATCTTCGGTCACGCGGTGCAGCAGTTCCTCGCCCCCGTCTTCGAGCAATATGGCGACGAGATGAAAGCGCTCGGCGTGTCGCCCAATGCAGGCCTCGGCGACCTGTTGGAGCGCGTCAAGGACAAGCCCGAAATCCTCAAGGCCATCGACGCCTGCATGGCCGACCGCCCCGCGATGTACATGGTGAACTCTGACAAGGGCATCACCAACCTGCACGTGCCCTCGGACGTGATCATCGACGCCTCGATGCCCGCGCTCATCCGGGGCGGCGGCAAGGGCTGGGGTCCGGACAACAAGGAACATGACGCGGTCTGCGTCATCCCCGACAGCAGCTATGCCACCGTCTATGACGAGGCGATCAATTTCTTCAAGGCGAACGGCAAGCTCAACCCCGCGACCGCAGGCACGGTGCAGAATATCGGTCTGATGGCACAGAAGGCCGAGGAATATGGCAGCCACCCCACCACCTTCGAGATCCCCCAAACCGGCACCGTCAAGATGATCCTCGACGACGGTACCGTGCTGCACGAGCATTCCGTCACGGCGGGCGACATCTGGCGCTCGGCCTCGGCGCGCAAGGCCCCGATCGAGGATTGGGTCAACCTCGCCATCGAACGGCAGAAGGCAACGGGATATCGCGCGATCTTCTGGCTCGATGCCACCCGCGCCCATGACGCGGAACTGATTTCTTACGTGAAGCCCATCTTGGAAGCCGCTGGCGTGACTGACAAATTCGAAATCATGGCCCCACGCGAGGCGACCCGCGCAAGCCTCGAGACGATCACCAAGGGCGAGAACACCATCGCCATCACCGGCAACGTGCTGCGCGACTACCTGACCGACCTCTTCCCGATCCTGGAGCTTGCCACCTCGGCCAAGATGCTCTCCATCGTCAAGTTGATGAATGGCGGCGGGTTGTTCGAGACCGGCGCGGGCGGCTCTGCCCCCAAGCACGTGCAGCAGTTGCAGGAGCAAAACCACCTGCGGTGGGACAGCTTGGGCGAATTCTGCGCGCTTGGCGAAAGCCTCAAGTTCCTTGCCGAGACCCATGACAATGCCCGCGCCCGCGTGTTGGGCGAGGCTGTCGAGGCCGCAACGCAGGGCGTGCTCGATCACGGCCGTTCGCCAAGCCGCAAGGTCGGCGAGCCCGACAACCGCGACAGCCATTATTGGTTCGCCCGCTACTGGGCCGAGGCCCTAGGGGCACAATCCGATGATGCTGCACTTGCCGAGGAATTCGGCCCGGTCGCCAAAGCGCTTGCGGAAAACGAGGCCAAGATCGTGGGCGAACTCGCAGCGGCACAAGGCAGCCCGGCGGATACCGGCGGCTATTACCACCTCGATCTTGAGAAACTCGCTGCCGTGATGCGGCCCTCGGCGACGCTCAACGAGATCATCGGCTAGGCACGAAACGCGCGGGTCATGCCCGCGCCGCTTGAGACGTCACGCGACCGGGGCCTTGCTTGAGGCTCCGGTCGTTGCACGTTCGGTCACTGACCCCGGTTGTGGGTCTGTGCATACATCGTCGCGATCATCCGGCTCGCGGTCTTTTCGAACAGGCACGGGATCACCGCGTGAACCAACGCGGCACAGGCCGCCGCAAAGAGCCGCAGCGCGAACCAGCCCGCGAATATCGCATGCTCGACATAGCTTTCTTCCACCTTGCGGGGATGGTCCAGAAACAGCCTCGAAATCATCTGTTGGTCCTCCTGTTCATTGGCTGGCGCCAAGCTATGGGAGTCTCTGCGTGACATTATCCCAAATTTCTCGCAATACTCCTTTATATTGGGACAATTTCCACAAGAGGCGTGACTTCATGACAGAACTGGACGATCTCGACCGCAAGATCCTGACAGAACTTCAACGTCATGCCGATACCCCGCTGGATGCGCTTGGGCAGGTCGTGGGGCTGTCGCGCAATGCCTGCTGGCGGCGGATCAAGGCAATGGAGGCGGCCGGCGTCATCCGCGCCCGGGTGGCGCTGCTCGATGCCGCAAAAGTCGGCCTGCCGCTCACCGTGTTCATGCAAATTCGCGCCGCAGCCCATGATGCCGACTGGCTGGCGAAATTCGCCCGCGCGACCCGCGCCATGCCGCAAATTCAGGGGGTTTACCGCATGACCGGCGATCTCGACTACCTGATCTGCGCGCGGGTCGCGGATATGGCCGATTACGACCGGCTCTACCAGACGCTGATCGCGCGGGTGCCGATGGGCGATGTCTCGGCCAGCTTCGTGATGGAGGAGATCAAGCACAGCACGGAATTGCCGTTGTTTGAGGGGTGATGGGGCGGGGGTGTTGGGCATTGAGCTGCCGTTGCCGGTTTCAGAGACAAGCCGCGCGGTGCCTGACCGCCGGGTGGGCGCAGCAACCTCGGTGGATCGCACTTTATGCCAGCCAAACACTCTCGCGTTTTCAATGGCCTGAAACGTTGCAAAAGCGCCCGCCCGAGGGGGCGGTCGGGCGCTGCGTGGCGGTGCCTGCGGCACCTTGATTCCGCGCATTGGTGCTGAATTCCAACGCCCGCTCGAGGCCAACTCCGTTGTGTCTTTCCCGGTAGACCCGCCCCCACCCCTCGCGTATTCCATTCACCAAACCCACCCAGAACCGAGAGCGCCCCATGATCCCCACGGTTTATCTCATCCTCTTTCTCGCCATCCTCGCCGAAACCGCAGGCACCACGGCGCTTCAGGCCAGCCAGCAATTCACCCGGCCCCTGCCTTCGGTCGTCGTCGTCATAGCCTACGGGATCAGCTTCTACCTGCTCGCCCTCACGCTGCGCACCATGCCCGTAGGGGTGGTCTACGCGATCTGGTCGGGCCTCGGCATCGTCTTCATCGCCGCCATCGGCTACGTGGTTTTCGGCCAGAAACTCGACCTGCCCGCGATCCTCGGAACCGGGCTGATCCTTGCCGGAATCGTCGTGATCCAGTTATTCTCGCGGACAGCCCCGCACTAGACCACCACCAAAGGGGCAAAAAGGGTGGAAACACCGCCCGCTTGCCGCTATTGCAGCGACCGAAGACCACATGAGGCCGCCCATGCGCGACACCATCACCGAACGCTGCGAGGCCAAGGGCCTGCGCATGACCGATCAGCGGCGCACCATCGCCACGGTACTGGAGGCCTCCGACGATCACCCGGACGTCGAAGAGCTATACGGCCGCGCCTCGGGCGTCGATCCGCGCATCTCGATCGCCACAGTCTACCGCACCGTCAAGCTGTTCGAGGAGGCGGGCATCATCGACAAGCTGGAGTTCGGAGACGGGCGCGCGCGCTACGAGGATGCAGAGCGCGACCACCACGACCACCTCATCGACATGAATTCCGGCAAGGTGATCGAATTCGTGGATCCCGAGATCGAGGCGCTGCAGGAGAAGATCGCCGAGAAGCTGGGCTACCGCCTGATCGGCCACCGGCTGGAGCTTTACGGCGTGCCGCTGAAATCCGGCAAATAGGCGCGGACATGGTCACACCCCCTGCCAGACGGATCATGCGGATCGCAATCGGTAGCGTGATCGTGGGCCTTGCCGTGCTGGCGCTCAAGGCCGTGGCCTGGCAACTGACCGGCTCGCTCGCGCTGATGTCGGACGCGCTCGAAAGCCTGGTCAACGTGGCGACGGCGCTTGCCGTGATTGTGGCGCTGCGGGTGGCGCGGCGGCCTGCGGATGACAATCACCCCTATGGCCACCATAAGGCCGAGTTCTTCTCAGCGGTGCTCGAAGGCGTGCTGATCGTCATTGCCGCGCTTTTCATTCTGCGCGAGGCCTATGCTGGGTTCCTCAGCCCGCGCGCCCTTGATGCGCCGCTGATGGGGCTGGCGATCAACGCCGGGGCCAGCCTGATCAACGGGGTCTGGGCCATGATCCTGATCCGCAACGGGCGCCGCCACCGCTCGCCCGCGCTGGTGGCTGACGGGCGACACCTGATGACCGATGTGGTCTCATCGGTGGGGGTGCTGATCGGCGTTGCGCTCGCGTTCGCCACCGGCTGGTGGTGGCTCGATCCCGCGATGGCGGTATTGGTCGCGCTCAACATCCTGTGGTCGGGCTGGGTGGTGATCAAGGGATCATTGAGCGGGTTGATGGACGAGGCCGTCTCGGACGAGGAGATGGCCACGATCCGCCGCGTGATCGCGCAGGCCGCAAGCGACGATGCTGCCCTTGAGGCGCATGACCTGCGCACCCGCCACGCGGGGCAGGTCACCTTCATCGACTTTCACCTCGTGATGCCCGGCGAGACCACCGTCGAGGCCGCGCATGACCTCTGCGACCGGATCGAGGCGGCGCTGATGGAGGCGCTGCCCGATGCCCGTGTCACCATCCATGTGGAGCCCGAACACAAAGCCAAGCATAGCGGCATTGTCGTGTTGTCATAGCTCTGCTGCTTTCTTGTGCAGTTGTCCTGCGCTAACAGGGTCAGGCACCCTGACACGAAAGCCCTCTGACATGGAAAACCTGCGCGGCAGCATCCTGATGGTCCTCGCGATGGCCGGTTTCGCGCTGGAGGACATGTTCATCAAGCGGCTGGCCGATGCGCTGCCGGTGGGACAGATCATCATCTTTCTGGGCCTCGGCGGTGCGCTGATCTTTGGCGCGATCACCATGGGGCAGGGCCGCAAACTGTGGTCGCGCGACCTGCTGTCGCGCCCGGTTCTCTTGCGCAATTTCGGCGAGATTGTCGGCACCCTGGGCTTTGTCACCGCCATTGCCCTCACGCCCCTGTCCTCGGCCTCGGCCATCCTTCAGGCCACGCCGCTCGCGGTCACGCTCGGCGCAGCTCTCTTTCTCGGCGAGGCCGTGGGCTGGCGGCGGTGGAGCGCCATTCTGGTGGGTTTCATGGGCGTGCTGATGGTGATCCGTCCGGGGCTTGAGGGGTTCGAGCCGGCATCGCTTTTCGCCGTACAGGGCGTGATCGGTCTGGCGATCCGTGATCTGGCGACCCGCGCGGTGCCGCGCAGCATCTCGTCAATGCAGCTTTCGACCTATGCCTTTGCCACGCTGGTGCCCACCGGGCTGATCCTCTTGGCGTTCAGCGGCACGCCTGCCCTGCCCTCTGGCCTCAACTGGCGCGATCTGGTGTTGGCGCTCTTTTGCGGGGTGGCGGCCTATTACGCCATCGTGGCGGCGATGCGGCTGGGCGATGTGGCGGTGATCACGCCGTTCCGCTACTCGCGGCTGATCTTTGCGCTGATCATCGGCGTGACGCTCTTTGACGAGCGCCCGGATATCTGGACGCTGACCGGGGCCGCGATCATCATCGCTTCGGGCATCTACACCTTCTGGCGCGAGCGGCGGCTGGCCCGGCGCGGCGCCACCCCCTCGGCTCCGATCACGCCACGCGGCTAGCTATCGCTTGCCAGCCATGGCCCGCCGCCCCATATTCAAGTCATGCTCAAGTTCACGCCGATCCTGCTCGCCATCCTCTACGCGCTCGCCATGTACCGCTTCTCGGTCTGGCGCACCACGCGCGAGCTTGACACCCAATCGACCGAACTGGCCGATCCGGTGCTCAAACGCATGACGGACCAGCTCGCCTCAGCACTCGACCTACCGCGCGTGCGCGTGCATATCTACGAGATCGACCCGGTGAACGGGTTGGCCGCCCCCGATGGCCGCATCTTCATCACCCGCGGGTTCTATCGCAAATTCAAGACCGGTGAGGTCTCGGCAGAGGAAATGGCCTCGGTCATCGCGCATGAGCTGGGGCACGTCGCATTGGGGCATTCGCGCCGCCGGATGATCGACTTTTCGGGCCAGAACGCGCTGCGCACGGCGCTTGCCATGTTGCTGTCGCGCTTTCTGCCCGGGATCGGTGTCTGGATCGCCAATGGTCTGACCACACTTCTGGCCGCGCGCCTGTCGCGCGGTGACGAGTATGAGGCCGACGCCTACGCCGCCGCGCTGCTGACCAAGGCCGGGATCGGCACCGCGCCGCAAAAATCCCTATTCAAGAAGCTCGAGGCACTGACCTCGGGCGCGGGCGGCGCGATGCCCGCATGGCTGCTCAGCCACCCCAAGACCGACGAGCGCATCGCCGCGATCGAAACCCTTGAAACCCGCTGGCAGCAGAGCCTGAGTTGACCCGCGTTCCTCATCATCCTCGGGCCTGACCCGAGGACCTTGCGGCCAAGAGATCGTCCGGTCGAGCCGGACGATGACGCTGAGAAAGACACGCGCCGCGCACAGCTCGAAATTTTTTGATCAAATTATCTTGGCAAAGCCCCCGCAGCCGGGATAGGTTGCCGCAAACCTCTATCAGGACGCCTCTCAATGGACCTCACACAGTTCCAGACCTTCCGCGTGGCTGCCTGCGATCTCAACGGTCGCATGCGCGGCAAGCGCCTGCCTGCAAGCCATGGTGACAAACTCGGCGGCGGCACCCTGCGCATGCCGCTCAGCTCGCTCAACCTCGATGTTTTCGGCGCCGATATCGAAAACTCTCCGCTGGTGTTTGAGACCGGCGATATCGACGGCTGCCTCTTTCCGACCGAGCGCGGCGCAGTCCCCCTGCCCTGGCTCGACGTGCCGCAGGCGCTGGTGCCGATGGTCATGCATACCGAGGACGGCGCACCCTTCGCGGGTGACCCGCGCCACGCGCTAGCCGCCGTCCTCGACCGATACGCCACGCGCGGGTGGGAGGTTTTTGCCGCGACAGAGCTGGAATTCACCCTCGTCGATCCGTCCGGCAAGTCCTTGAAAACCGTGCGCGATCCGCGTTCTGGTCGGCGCATAAAGGCCCCCGGCATCCTCAGTCTCGGGCAAATGGACGCCTTTGACGCCTTCCTGTCCGATCTCTATTCCGCCGGGGCCGAGATGGAGATCCCGGTGGAAACCGCGATCAGCGAGGCCGGGATCGGGCAGTTCGAATTGACCCTGCATCACCAATCGGCGATGCGTGCCGCCGACGATACCTGGCTCTTCAAGACCATGATCAAGGGGCTGGCGCGTCAACACGGATATGTCGCCACCTTCATGGCCAAACCCTTTGCCGACGATACCGGCAACGGCATGCACATGCATTTCTCGGTGCTGGACGGCGAGGGCCACAACGTGTTTGACGACGGCACCGAACGGGGCACCGACACCCTGCGCAGCGCAGTCGCGGGCTGCCTTGCCGCGATGCCGCCCTCGACGCTGATTTTCGCGCCCCATGCCAACAGTTACGCCCGTCTCGTGCCCGGCGCGCATGCTCCTACCGGCGCGGGCTGGGGCTATGAGAACCGCACCGCGGCGGTGCGCATCCCCGGCGGGCCCAATGCCGCGCGCCGGATCGAGCATCGCGTCGCGGGCGGTGACATTAACCCCTATCTAAGCTTTGCCGCCATCCTTGGTGCTGCGATCACCGGCATCGAGGACGGCATGACACCCCCTGCCCCGATCACCGGCAATGCGTATGAGGCTGACCTGCCACAACTCGCCGCCGATTGGGGCGCGGCCATCGACCTTTTCGAGGCCGATCCGCTGATCGCGCGCATCTTTCCGGCGGAGCTGATCCGCAATCTTGTGATGACCAAGCGACAGGAACATGCGCATATCTCGAAGATCGACGCAGAGGACCACTGGAAGACTTATCTCGAAACGGTGTAGCCTCTGTGCAGCAGCACCACGTCAAAATTTGATCAAATAACGAGCCAATGATGAAAATAGGCATCCTCCAAACCGGCCACGCCCCCGACATGCTCCTGCCGGACACGGGCGATTACGACGCAATGATGGCGCGCATGCTGGACGGCCAAGGATTTGAATTCGAGACCTACGCGGTCGTCGATCAAGAGTTCCCAAAAGGCCCGCACGCTGCCGATGGCTGGCTCATTACCGGATCGAAGCACGGCGCTTACGAGGATCACCCATGGATTCCGCCGCTTGAAGAGCTGATCCGCGCCATTCACACCGCAAACCTGCCGATGGTCGGCGTCTGCTTTGGCCATCAGATCATCGCGCAGGCGCTTGGCGGCAAGGTGGTGAAACACCCTGATGGCTGGCGCGTGGGGGCCACGCAATACGATATCGAGGGCACCCCCCTCACCCTCAACGCGTGGCACCAGGACCAGGTGATCGAGGCCCCCGACGGTGCGGAGATCATAGGTCGCGCCGAGGGCTGTGACATCGCCGCAATGCGCATTGGCGAGCGGATCTACACGGTTCAGCCGCATCCCGAATACGGGGCCGCCTTCATGCAGGGCTTGCTGGACCATCGCGCGCCCGGCGTCGTGCCCGACCCGCTGAGCGACCATGCACGCGCGCTGCTCTCTACGCACACCGACAACGCCGCCATGGCCACGCGCATCGCGGATGTCTTCAGGAAAGGGGCCTGACATGGCCGATCTACGCGACTTTACCAAAACGCTGCCGCAGGCGGCCCAGACCTATCTGGAGAACCGCAGACTGGACGAGGTGGAATGCATCATCTCGGATCTGCCCGGCATCGCGCGGGGCAAGGCCGTCCCGGCCTCGAAATTTGCCCGTCAGCAATATTTCCACCTGCCGGATTCGATCTTTTACCAGACCATCACCGGCGACTGGGGCGAGGCCGCGGACGAAGACGGGTTCATCGAGAAGGACATGATCCTGCGGCCCGACATGTCGACCACCTCCGCCGCGCCGTGGACGGCAGACTGGACGCTTCAGGTGATCCATGACGCGTTCGACCGCGACGGCGCGCCGATCCCGTTCTCGCCCCGCAACGTGCTGCGCCGCGTGGTCGAAATGTATCACAAGCGCGGCATGAAACCGGTCGTCGCCCCGGAAATGGAATTCTTCCTCGTGGCGCGCAATCTCGATCCGGCGCATGCGATCAAGCCGATGATGGGCCGATCGGGCCGCCCCGCCGCCGCGCGGCAGGCCTATTCGATGACCGCCGTCGATGAATTCGGCCCCGTGATCGACGACATCTACGATTTCGCCGAGGCGCAGGGCTTCGAGATCGACGGCATCACGCAGGAAGGCGGCGCCGGGCAGCTGGAAATCAACCTCCGCCACGGCGACCCGATCAAGCTGGCCGACGAGGTGTTCTACTTCAAGCGCCTCATTCGCGAGGCGGCGCTGCGCCACGATTGTTTCGCCACCTTCATGGCCAAGCCGATCGAGGACGAGCCGGGCAGCGCCATGCATATCCACCACTCGATCCTCGACATCGAAACCGGGCGCAACCTGTTCTCGGGACCGCAGGGCGGCGAAACCGACGCGTTTTTCCACTTCATCGGCGGCTTGCAGAAACACCTGCCCTCGGCGATCGCGGTGCTCGCCCCATACGTCAATTCCTATCGCCGCTACGTCAAGGACCACGCCGCCCCGATCAACCTCGCCTGGGGCCGAGACAACCGCACCACCGGCATTCGCGTGCCGCTCTCGGGGCCGGAATCGCGCCGCGTGGAAAACCGCATGGCCGGGATGGACTGCAACCCCTATCTCGGCATCGCGGCAAGCCTTGCCTGCGGTCTGTTGGGCATCATCAAGGAAGACTGGCCCGACAAACAGTTCAAGGGCGACGCCTATGCCGGAGAGCCGGATATCCCCAACGTCATGGGCGAGGCGCTCAACGTGTTCGAGGAGGCGAGCGACCTGCACGAGATCCTCGGATCGGAATTCTGCCGCGTCTACAACATCGTGAAACGCACCGAATACGAGGAATTCCTGCAGGTGATCAGCCCGTGGGAACGCGAGCACCTGCTGCTCAACGTCTGATCCGGTCCAAGCGGTCGGATTTTGAGTATTTTGACCAAGAAGACGCCATGAACCTGCTCTATGCCAATGACCGGCGCGGCGAATACCCGCCAAGCTGGTATGCCGCGACCACCGCACCGCTGGCCCCCTTTGCGCCCCTGCGCGGCGAGGTGCGGGCGGATGTCTGCGTGGTGGGGGCGGGCTATACGGGACTCTCGGCGGCGCTGCATCTGGCCGAGGCGGGGCTCGACGTGGTGCTGCTCGAGGCGCAGCGCGTGGGCTTTGGCGCCTCGGGGCGTAATGGCGGTCAACTGGGCAGCGGGCAGCGGATGGAGCAGACGGGCCTCGAGCGGTTGGTCGGACAAGAGGATGCGTCGAAACTCTGGGATCTGGCCGAGGACGCCAAGACGCTGGTCAAGTCGCTGGTGGCGCGGCACGGCATCGACTGTCACCTGAAACCCGGCGTGGCGCATGCCTGTTTCTCGGCTCGCGAAACGGCGCACGAGCATGCCTATGCCGATCATCTGGCTGAGAGATATGGCTATGATCAGCTTGAGAAGCTCGATGAAGCCGCAATGCAGACGCTATGCCCCTCACCCGCCTACAGCGGCGGAACCCTCGATATGGGCGCGGGTCACTTGCACCCACTGGCCTATGCGATTGGCCTCGCCCGCGCCGCGCAGGCGGCGGGCGTGCGTATCTTCGAGGGGTCGGCAGTGCATCACGTCACGCGCGGCATCCCGGCGCGCGTGGCCACCGATGCAGGCGCGGTCAAGGCCGATCACGTGATCCTCGCCTGCAACGGTTATCTCGGCGGGCTCGACCGCAAGGTTGCCGCCCGCGTCATGCCAATCAACAATTTCATCGCCGCGACCGAGCCCCTCGGCGATGAGGTCGCGCGTGTGCTGGCCCGCGACGTCGCCGTGGCCGACAGCAAGTTCGTGGTGAATTACTTTCGCCTCAGCCACGACAAGCGCCTGCTGTTCGGCGGCGGCGAAAGCTATGGCTACCGCTTTCCGCGCGACATCGCCGGGCTGGTGCGCAAGCCGATGCTGGAGATCTTTCCCCATCTGCGCGACGCGCGCATCGACTATGCTTGGGGCGGCACGCTGGCGATCACCATGAAACGCATGCCCTATCTCGCGCGGCTTGCGCCCAACATGCTCTCGGCCTCGGGCTATTCGGGGCATGGCGTCGGCACCGCGACCCATGCGGGCAAGCTCATGGCCGATGCGGTGCGCGGCGAAGCAGCAGGATTCGAGACGCTGTCGCGCGTACCTGCCCCTACCTTTCCCGGCGGCAGTGCCCTGCGCACGCCGCTTCTGGTGCTGGCGATGACCTGGTTTTCGATGCGCGACCGGCTCGGCGTCTGATCCGACGCCGCTTCGGCTGAAAAACGCACCCCTCACGGGTGAGGCGGGGTTTTCTTTGACAAACTGTCACAATTGCGGCCTATATGTTCCGGAAAACCGAAAGCTACATTCAGGAAATCCGAAAACATGACAGCCACACCCAATGTCTATGACGCGGAACCCATCCCCGAAGCCGCTCGCGCGGAAATCGACCGGATGCTGCAATCGGGCGACCTCTTTCGCTACACCGCGCCCGAGAATGCGCCGGTCACGTTACTGGAGCAGGAATTCGCGGCTCTTCTGGGCTCGAAATACGCGCTCGCGGTCTCGTCCTGCTCGGCGGCGCTCTTTCTCTCGCTCAAGGCGCTTGGCCTGCCGCGCGATGCGCGCGTGCTGATCCCCGGCTTTACCTTCGCCGCCGTGCCCTCTTCGGTGGTGCATGCCGATTGCGTGCCGGTGCTTTGTGAGGTGGGTGAGAATTACCGCATCGACATTGCGGATTTCGAGGCGCGGCTAGACGATGTGCAGGCCGTCATCATCAGCCATATGCGCGGCCATACCTCCGACATGGACCGGATCATGGCGCTCTGCGACGCGCGCGGCGTGCCGGTGATCGAGGATGCGGCGCATTCGCTCGGCACCACGTGGGGCGGGCGCAACATCGGCACAATCGGGCGCGTCGGCTGTTTCAGCTTTCAGTCCTACAAGCTGGTGAATGCGGGCGAAGGCGGGATCATGGTCAGTGACGATGCCGATCTGATTGCCCGCGCCGTCATCATGTCCGGGGCGTACGAGCATAACTGGACCAAGCATCTGGGCGCGCCAGACCCGGAGATCGAGGCTGGGTTTGCCCGTTGGCAGAACCGCCTGCCACTCTACAATCTGCGCCTCAACAACCTGTCGGCCGCGATCATCCGCCCGCAACTGCCCGAGGTGGCGCGACGGGTGCGCGACGGACGCGCCAATCACGACTATGTCGCAGACCGGCTCAATACCTCACCCTGGCTGTCGGTTCCTGCAAAACTGCCACCAGAAGAGCGCGCCCCGGACTCCATCCAGTTCAACCTTGTGGGTCTGAGCGATCAGGAAACCCGCGCCTTTGCCGAGGCGGCGGCGGCGCGCGGGGTCAAGGTGCAGATATTTGGCCTAAGTACTGACAATGCCCGCGCCTTCTGGAACTGGCAATTCCTGCCGGGAGAGATGCCCGATCTGCCGCAAACCCGCGCCATGCTGATGCGCGCCTGCGATGCCCGCCTGCCCGCCCGCCTGACGCGGCCTGAATTGGATATGATCGTCGAGGCAGTTTTGGCAGCTGCAGACGATATCATGGCCCCGGACCGCGCCTACGGCACCTGAAAAGCACGATGAAAAAAGGGCCGTTCGCATCCCCGCGAACGGCCCCGCTTTTCCGTGAGTGGAGCAGCGGTTTTATTCGCCCTTGCCAGCCTCGATCGAGATTTTCACCTCGACCTCGTCGCTGACATATGGGGCGAACTTGTCGACCCCGAAATCCGAACGCAACAGCGTAGTGCTGGCATCAAAGCCCAGCCACGGCTTGTTGTTCATCGGATGCGCGTCGGCCTTTTGGTTGAGCGTGGTGTCGAGCACAACCGATTTGGTGACACCGTTCATCGTCAGATCGCCGGTGATGTTGGCGGTGTTGTCGCCGGTCACTTCAATGCCCGTCGAGGTGAAAGTGACCATGTCACCCTCGCTCGCACCGAAGAAATCATCGGACATGAAGTGCTCTTCGCGCTTTTCCCAGCCTGTGAACATCGACATCACCGGCATCGAGACATTGACAGAAGAGGCCGCCGGGTCTTCGGCGTCGAACATGATCTCGCCTTCAAAGCCCGAGAACATGCCATAGGTGGTCGAGAAACCGAGGTGATTATAGGAAAACACGACCTGACTGTGGCTCGGGTCGAGCGTATAGGCCTCGGGTGCGGCGAATGCGCCGGTTGCCCCAAAGGCAAGCGCGGCGGCGATTAATGTCTGTCTCATCACGGAAACCTCCAAACAGATTATGTCGAATTGACATGATCGAAATTGGCATGGTTGCCGCGAAGCACAATACTACAGTTTCAAACAGACCCTGTGGATTGGCGAACAATCGCCGGTAGAGCGCCGTCAGGCAACAAGGCTCAGCGCACGGCGCAAGGTCTGCTCGGTGCGCGCATCGTGCAATTCCAGCGTCACGATCTGGCGTCCATCACGGTCCCGCGCGGTCAGCATCCGGTCGCACAGCGACAATTCCGTCAGGTCGTCGAGGTCATGCACCATTACGCGCGCCGTGCGCCCGCCGGGCTGAGGGTAGAGCACGCGCAACTGCCGGGCGTGGGTATCAAGCGCAATCTCGGGAAGGTCGCTGTCGCGATCCGACCGAAACAGGCACAACATTCCCGCCCAGAAAAGAGACAGCGAGAACAAGAGTTTGATCAGCATCATCGCCGGATCACCGGCGCCGGTCGGCACGATCCAGACACCGAATGTCGATGCCATCAGTGCCGTGCCACACAATCCGCGCAGCACCCGGGACGCCTCGATCCGGATCATTCGTTGCTCGGGCAGGTGCGCAGGCTCCTGAAAGCTGTGCGGGGCCTCGGTGAATTCACGTTCGAAATCGGGCAATGCAACCATGGTCTTGTCCTTCTGCTCGTACTCTTCAAAACTGCCCTCGAAAAGCGCCGGAAATGGGGCGCCGACACGGCAATCCGTGGGCTTGCGACGGACCTTGAAATCGGCTTGCGCCATTCCATGCGGCCATGTATGAGCTAACGACCTTTCGCATTCGTTATTTACCGCGCAGTCTCTCGTGGGTGGGCCGCGAAAGGGAAAATGCCCGTCCTATGAAATGCGCCTTGATAGAAATGGAGCTGACATGCCGCTATATGAGCATGTGATGATCGCGCGTCAGGACCTGTCCAATGCGCAAGCCGAAGGCCTTGTCGAACATTTTGGTGCCGTGCTGACCGACAATGGCGGCACACTCGTGGATAGCGAGTATTGGGGCGTCAAGACGATGGCCTACAAGATCAACAAGAACCGCAAGGGCCACTATGCCTTTCTGCGCACCGACGCACCCGCTTCGGCCGTGCAGGAGATGGAACGCCTGATGCGCCTGCATGACGACGTGATGCGCGTCCTGACCATCAAGGTCGACGAGCACGCCGAGGGCCCCTCGGTCCAGATGCAGAAGCGCGAAGAGCGTGGCGAGCGCCGCGAGCGCCGCTGAACCATCACCTGAAGAAAGGAACATAAACCATGGCTACAAAACCGTTTTTCCGTCGCCGCAAGGTCTGCCCCTTCTCGGGTGATAACGCACCCAAGATCGACTACAAGGACACGCGCCTGCTGCAACGCTATATCTCCGAACGCGGTAAGATCGTGCCCTCGCGCATCACCGCCGTATCCGCCAAGAAGCAGCGTGAGCTGGCCCGCGCGATCAAGCGCGCCCGCTTTCTCGCTCTGCTGCCCTACGCTGTGAAATAAGGAGAAATCAGATGCAAGTGATCCTTCTTGAACGCGTGGCAAAACTCGGCCAGATGGGCGAAGTCGTCGAAGTGAAGCCCGGCTTTGCGCGCAACTACCTGCTGCCTCAGGGCAAAGCACTGTCGGCCTCGGCGCAGAACATTGCCGATTTCGAAGCCCGCAAGGCGCAGTACGAGGCCCAGAACCTCGAAACCCGCAAAGAAGCCGAAGCGATGGCCGACAAGCTGCACGGCCAGCAGTTCATCGTGATTCGCCAGGCCTCCGACAGCGGCGCGCTCTATGGCTCGGTCAGCACCCGTGACGCGTCCGACGCCGCCACCGAAAACGGCTTCAGCCTTGAACGCAAGCAGGTCGCGCTGACCCGCCCAATCAAGGAACTGGGCCTGCATGACGTGATCGTCACGCTTCACCCCGAGGTGGAGGCCACGATCCAGTTGAACGTCGCGCGCTCCAACGAAGAAGCCGCATTGCAGGCTTCCGGCAAGTCCATCCAGGACGCCGCCGCCGAAGCCGACGAGGCCGCCGATTACGAGATCGCTGAACTGTTCGAGGATATCGGTGCCGCCGCTTCGGACGATGACGATCTCGCTGAAGTGGCCGAGTCCGTCGAGCGTGACGATAGCGCGAACTGAGCCAGACGCGCCACCTAAACCGAACGCCGCGCGGGCACTCGCGCGGCGTTGCCTGTTATCAAGGGCGGTTTCCACCTGAACCGTTTCGTGGTCTTCGCCCCTCGCAATTCGGGCAATAATCGCTAATGTTGTAAAATCTGCGTGACAGCAACTATACTGCACCGTAGGCAACGCAGCGAGGATAAGAGCATGGAGCTCATCGACCTCAGCAAGATCCCCCATTCTGATGACCGGTTTGCCCGGTTTCTCGATGACGTTTGTCAGTCTCTCGAATTCGACCACGCCTCCTACGCCACCTTCAACCCGATTTCGGGTGCCATTCAAGGCTTTGCGAATTATCGCACTGACTGGATCATGCATTACACCCGCAAGGGACTGCACCGCATAGATCCGACGATCCATATCGGGCGGAAGTCAATCGCCCCGGTTGACTGGAACCGGCTGGAGCGCACGCCGCATTTCCAAAGCGTCTTCAATGATGCACCGGCCTTTGGTGTGGCCGCCAGGGGCCTCACCGTGCCTGTTCGCGGCCCCTATGGAGATGTTGGCCTGATGAGTGTGACCCGCGACTGCAGCGATCAAGAGTGGCATCTTCTCAAGAAGAAAGTCATTGGGAACCTGCAAGTTGCCGCTGTGCACATGCACGACAACGTCATGAGTTCAGACCTGCCGATGGCCGCGTTGAACCTTCCGGTGCTATCGACGCGTGAACGCGAAATCCTGCAATGGGTGGCCGAAGGAAAGACCCAGCAGGACATCGGCGACATCCTCGCTATCTCGCACCGCACCGTCGAGGTGCATTTGCGCTCCGCACGCACCAAGCTGGGTGCTCTCAGTACGCCTCAAGCCATTGGTCGCGCGGTGGGGCTTGGCATGATAAAACCGGGCTGACGCGTGTTGGCTCGGCCCGGATGTCGATCACGGTGGCGTGTATCACATACGGGAAACCCCTAATGGCATCTGCGCGCCTGATGCGCGAAACTTCCCCTAGAACAATCATATTGGGGAAGAAACATGATCATCGTCATAGATGCGCTGAATCGAGATCGCTTCAGTGATCTCGTCAAGGAAATGTTCCGGCTGCGGGCACGTGTATTCCGTGACCGGCTGGGATGGGACGTCACGATCACCGACGAAATGGAAATGGACATCTACGATTCGCTTGATCCGGCCTATGTCGTGTCGCTGGACCAGGATGGCCATGTCGTAGGATGCATGCGCCTGTTGCAGACGACGGGCCCGCATATGCTAGCGGATGTGTTCGCGGACATTCTGGAAGGCGAACCGCCGCTGCGCAGCTCGCAGATCTGGGAAGCAACAAGATTTTGCGTTGACACCGAGCGCCTGTCGCGCGGCGGTCGCGCCACCAACTCGATCTCATACGTGACATCAGAGGTGATGGTCGGTGCCTTCGAATACGGACGCGACGCCGGCGTGCTTGACGCCGTTGCGGTGATTGATCCTGTGATGAACCGTGTGATGATCCGCTCTGGTAATGCGCCATATGACTACATCGGCAAGACCGTGGACATGGGCAAAGCGCACGCGCTCGCGGCGCTGCTGGACTGTTCGAATGAACGCATTGATCGCATCCGGACACATGCCGGTATCGACGGCGATGTATTCCTGTCCGACGCGGAGGCTCTTTCGCTGAGCGAACGCGGAAAGGCGCTGCGGACTGAACCGGTCAAATCCGACCTCGAAATCTACTGCGATGAGCAGATCGCGAATGCCACAACCGCAAAAGAAAGGGTGGACGCGCTGCGCCTCAAGGCCACGCTCGTAGAAAAGATTCGTTCGCGCACGGACGTCGGCGCCTGACCCCCAAAGGGGCCGATATCGCGCGGATGCTAGGCATGGACGTCCGCGTACACTCACGCACGAACGAAAAGGGCCGCCCCACTTCTCCCCGGGGCGGCCCTTCATTCACAAGACCTCGGCGGGTCGATTACTCTTCGTCGTTCATCGCCTCGATGGCTTTTTCGAGCTCATCCTTGGACACCTCCTTGTCGGTGACATCGGCCAGCTCGACAACGTAGTCGATCACCTTGTCCTCGAAGATCGGCGCGCGCAGCTGCTGGCGCATCTGCGGGTTCTTCTGGACGAATTCGAAGAATTCACGCTCCTGGCCGGGATATTGCCGCGCCTGATTCATCACCGCCTGGGTCATCTCGGCATCGGTTACCTCGACTTCGGCCTTCTGGCCCAGATCGGCCAGCAACAGCCCCAGACGCACGCGGCGTTCGGCCAGCTTGGTGTGCTCTTCGGTAGGCTCGACCTCGGGGTGATCATGGCCCTGCACATCAGGGTTCTCGTCATGCCAGATCTGATGCGCGATCTGCTTGGCCTCGGTCTCGACCATGGTGGGCGGCAGGTCAAAGCTGACCTTTTCGTCCAGCGCATCGAGCACATGCCGCTTGAGGATCGCACGCGCGGCCCCGGCATATTCCTGCTCCAGCCGCTCGCGGATCTGCTCTTTCAGCGCGTCCAGATCCTCGGCGCCGTATTTCTGCGCCAGTTCATCGTTGAGCTCGGCCGCGACCGGCTCCTTGACGGCCTTGACGGTGCAGTCAAAGACCGCTTCCTTGCCCGCCAGATGCGCGGCCTGATACTCCTCGGGGAAATTGACCGTCACGGCCTTTTCCTCATCGACCTTCACGCCGACAAGTTGCTCCTCAAAGCCCGGGATGAAGCTGCCTGAGCCAAGAGTCAGAGGGTAATCCTCGGCAGTGCCGCCTTCGAAGGCCTCGCCATCGACCTTGCCGACGAAATCGATCACCACCTGATCGCCGTCCTTGGCCTTGCTGCCCTTCTTGCGATCCTTGAAATCCTGCGCACTCTCCGCGAGGTTCTGCAGTGCCTCGTCGACCGAAGCCTCATCCGCCTTGGTCACCATCCGCTCCAGCTTGAGCGACCCCAGCTCGACCTCGGGGATATCGGGCAGTGCCTCGTAGGTCATCTCGATCTCGACGTCGTCGCCCTCTTTCCATTCCTGGTTGGCCATCTTCACGTCGGGCTCGAACGCGGGGCGCTCGCCCTTTTCCTCGAAATGCACCTTCATCGCGTCATCGACGCTTTCCTGCATCGCTTCACCCAGCACACGCTGACCGAACTGTTTCTTCAGCAGCGGCAGCGGCACCTTGCCCTTGCGAAAGCCCTTGAGCTCGACATCCGGCTGGGCCTCTTTCAGCTTTTCATTGACCTTGTCGTCCAGCGCCTGAGCCGACAGGATCATCTTGTATCCCCGCTTCAGACCTTCGTTGAGTGTCTCGGTGACCTGCATGTTCGTCCTTCCATATGCATCGGGCCGCGGAGGCGTCCGCGGCGGTCAAAATCACGGCTCTTCTATTGAGGCGATTTCATGCGTGCAAGGGAAAACCGGTGCCACGCGGGTCAGCCGGTTCCGTGGTGCGGGTGGAGGGACTTGAACCCCCACGCCTTGCGGCGCCAGAACCTAAATCTGGTGCGTCTACCAATTTCGCCACACCCGCACGGGATCGCGGACCGCAAGAGGGCACCGCTGGCGTGTTCTCTAGCAAAGCGCGCCACCGGATGCGAGGGGAAATCACGCCCCACACGCCCGGTCAGCACCGAAAAAAAGGCGCGACATTAACCCAATCTTGCCGTAATGTGATGGAAAACTGAGGCAGTCATAAAGCGAGAAACGCCATGAAACCGAATACGGTCAGGCGGACGGGCGGCGATTTGGCCGTGATGCCCGCAATGGAAGCAAGCGGCCTGTGCGCCGACAGCATCATCCTTACTCTTGACGGCGAAACGCGCGTGCGCGATCTGCGGCCTGGCGCGCGGGTTATCACCCGTGATAGCGGCACCGCTACGCTGCGCGCTGTGGACCGGCGACGCAGCACTTGCCGGGCGGTGCATATCCGCGCCGGATCGCTTGGTCATACCCGGCCCGAACATGACGTCACCCTGCCCGCCACCCAGCCAATCCTGGTGCGGGACTGGCGTGCTCATGCGCTCTTTGGTGCAGGCCGCGCGATGGTCCCCGCAGAACGGCTCGTCGACGGCGAATTCGTCACGCTGCGGCCCGCACAGGTGTTCGACCTCTATCACCTGATCTTTGATCAGCCGCATATCCTCTATGTGGACGGTCTGGAACTGGCCAGCATGGCGCAAGACGCGGACTGACCGCCCTCGTTACCCGGCCTCTTCCGGGTTGAGCCGCAGCACCGAGGCGTTCAGCGCCCCGGCCACGCTGACCCATGCCAGATAGGGCAGGAACAGCAGCCCCGCGATCATATCGACCTGCCACAGCGCCACCACCGAGGCCGCGACAGACACCCACAGCCCGCTCAGCACTATCAGCCCCAGCCGCATTTTCTTCAGCCCGAAGAACACCGGCGTCCACAAACCGTTGAGTGCGATCTGCAACGCCCAGAAGGCCATGGCAATCCCGTTATCCGGGCTGACCGCCACCCGCGCGCCCGCCGCCGCCATGCAGACGTAAAGCAACGTCCACGCCACCGGGAACAGCCAGTTGGGCGGCGTCCACCACGGCTTTTTCAAGCGGTCATACCATTCCCCGGGTGAAAACAGCCCCCCGGTAGAGCCTGCGGCGAAACAGGCGGCCAGAAAAATCGCAAAGCAGATCCAGATCATGCGCGATATCTATCGCCCGCATCTCCATCAATCAAGACAAAGCCCCGGCTTGCATCCCGCGCCTTGAGCTGCGCCATTGTCGCATAGAGCGTGTCGCTCCAATCCCCGCGCTGCGGTGCACTTTCCGCCGCTGCTTCGACCAGAAACGTGCATTCCGGCAGGGGCCGCGCATAGATCATCGCCGAGCGCGGCATCACATATGTCGCCCCGGCCCGCAGCATCGCAAGGCTGAGCCAGCCCAGTTTCTGCCGTGTGTTGGTCATCGCCCGACGCGTCACCGAGTCGTAACCCGCCCGGCGCACCTGATGCCCGATCCCGGCATAGACATGGCGCGCGGCAAAAATCCCCGGACGGCAGGCACGCGGCAGCGCCGCAACCCCGGCCTCGGAGCGCAGATAGAGATCATCCGCCTCACGCAACAGCCGGTGCAGCATCCCCGCCATCTGCGTCGAGGGCTGCGGAGCCGCCAGAAAATCCTCCGGCTCCAGCCCGGCCTCGTCGAACCACTCCAGCGGCAGGTAAAGCCGCCCCTCGCGCGCATCCTCGCCCACGTCGCGGGCAATATTCGTGAGTTGCATCGCGACGCCCAGATCACAGGCCCGGGCCAAGGCATCGCCATCCCGTACCCTCATGAGAACGCACATCATAGCGCCGACAGCAGAGGCCACCCGCGCCGAATAGGCGCGCAGGTCCGACAGCGTCGAATACCTCCGCCCCATCGCATCCCAGGCCAGTCCCTCCAACAACGCCTCGGGCAACGCGCGGGGCATTTCGAAATCGGCGATGATCGCGGCAAAGGCGCGGTCCGCAGGCGCATTCTGCGGTCGTCCGGCATAGGCCAGATCCAGCCGCTCCTGCAGCCGCAGCACGGCCTCGGATTTGTTCGGTTGCAGATCGACCGCGTCATCGGCCAGTCGGCAAAAGGCATATAGCGCCAGCGCCGGATCGCGCAGGCTGCGCGGTAAGAGCTTGGAGGCGGCATGAAACGAGCGTGAGCCGTGGCGGATCGCCGCCACGCAGTGCTCCATATCGCGAGGCTCGATCATCGGCCGCGTACCGTCTCGGCGTCGGGCACCAGCTTGTCCAGCACCTCCGCGCTTGAGATCACCCCCGGCAGGCCCGCACCGGGATGCGTGCCCGCACCGACCAGATACAGACCCTGCGCCTCCTCGCTGACGTTATGCGGCCGGAACCACGCGCTTTGCAGGATGCGCGGCTCGATCGAAAACCCCGTGCCATGCGGGCTGAGATAGCGGTCGCGGAAGGTCTCGGGCGTGAACACGTCCGAGGCGGTCAGATGATCGCCCAGACCGGGCAAAAGCTGCTCTTCCAGCACCTTTTGTACCTTTTGGCGGTAGGGTTCCGCCTCGGCCTGCCAATCTACCGGATTTGCATGGCCCAGATGCGGCACCGGGCTCAGCGCGTAGAACGTGTCATCGCCCTCGGGCGCGACGGTCGGATCGGTGACAGAGGGGCGATGCACATAAAGGCTCATGTCCTCGGATAGTTTCCCGGTGCGGAAAATATCCCGCACGAGGCCCTTGTAGCGCGGCCCGTTGAGGATGGTGTGATGCCCCGCATCGCGCCACATCTCTGCCGTGCCCTTGGTGCCGAAGTACCACACGAACAGGCCCATCGACCACCGCGCGCGCCGCAGTCGGGCGGGCGTCCAGCGCCGCTTTTTGTGGTTACGCAAAAGGTGGTCGTAGGTATGGCCCGCATCAGCGTTCGAGACTACGATATCGGCGGTCACGATCTCGCCCGAACTCAGCCGCACGCCCCGCGCACGACCTTCTTTGAGCAGGATCTCATCCACCTCCGCCCCCTGCAGGATCATACCACCCTGATCCTCGACCACCCGCCCCATGGCCCGCGCGATGGCATCGACGCCGCCCATCGCATAATGCACGCCGAATTCCTTTTCGAGATGACTGACCAGCGTATACATTGAGGTCACGTTGAACGGATCACCACCGATGAAAAGCGGATGAAACGACAGCGCCATGCGCAGGCGCTCGTCCTTGACCCGCCGTGCGGCATGGGCATAGACCGACCGGTCGGCGCGCAGCCAGGCGAATTTCGGCAGCACCTTGATCAGATCCACCAACCGGTGCATCGACCGCCGCCCCAGATCCTCGAACCCGAACCAATAGCGCGCCTCGCTGTCGCGCACGAAGGCGTCATAGCCCTTCAGATCACCGGGCGAGAGCCGCGCCACCTCGGCGCGCATCGCGTCACCATCCTGGCGCGCGGTGAAGGTCGAGCCATCGGGCCAGCGAATCTCGTAGAACGGATCGAGCGCGCGCAGATCGACGTCGGCGTCGAAATCACGCCCGCAGGCGGCCCATAACTCACGAAAGATCTGCGGCACGGTCACGATGGTCGGCCCCAGATCGAAGCGGTATCCGTCGCGCATCAGGCTCGATCCGCGCCCACCGGGGCTGTCGAGCCGGTCCATCACGCTCACCCGGTAGCCCCGCGCGCCAAGCCGCATCGCCGAGGCGAGACCGCCCAGACCGGCCCCGATTACAACGGCATGCGGGGCGCTCGCCCGGGCCGCCTCTTCACTCATTTCCGGATCTAGACGTGTCAACATAAGAACATGCTACATGTGTCTAGTTAAATTGACAATCTCGGAATGCACCCTTTTCTATGCCTTGAAACCATGTCACTATTTCTGCACAGATCGTCACAGGGAGCGGCCCGATACAAACCGTCAGCCTCAGTTTCCATCGCTTCGACACCGGTGTCAGTCGGCTCTGGGCCTTTGCCATGATGGGCGCGGCGCGGCTGATGCTGCCGCGCGTGCCCGAAATCGATTTCTGGAAGCTCTGCGGCTCGGGCACCGGTGAAGGCTTTACCCCCGTTCCCAATACCGGCGTCTACGCGATCCTCGCCACATGGCCAGACCACGCCACAGCAGAACGCCAGACCGTGCAGGCCGATGTCTTTCGCCGCTACGCCCGCCACGCGGCCGAGGTCTGGACGGTGTTCCTGACCCCGGTCTCGGCGCGCGGCGCATGGGCGGGCGAAAATCCATTCCGGCCCTCCGACGACCCTGGCACCGGCCCGCTCGCGGCGCTCACCCGCGCCACCGTGCGCCCGGCCCGCGCGCTGCGCTTCTGGCGCCGCGTGCCCGATATCAGCGCGATGATCGGCCAGGACCCGAACGTCGCCTTCAAGATCGGCATCGGCGAGGTGCCGCTCCTGCATCAGGTGACCTTCTCGATCTGGCCCGACGCCGAGAGCATGGCGCTATTCGCCCGCGCCGACGGGCCACATGCCCGTGCCATCCGCGCCGTCCGCGAGGGCAACTGGTTCCGCGAAGAGCTTTACGCCCGCTTCCGCGTCACCGCGACGCGCGGCAGCTGGCACGGCACCCAACCGATCACCATGAAAGAGCCCGCATGACAGCCCCCTACCCGTTTTCCGCCATCGTCGGTCAGGACCAGATGAAACGCGCGATGATCCTCACCGCGATCGAGCCGGGGCTGGGTGGCGTGCTTGTCTTTGGTGACCGGGGCACTGGCAAATCCACCGCCGTGCGCGCGCTCGCGGCCCTTTTGCCCCCCATCCGCATGATTGAGGGCAGCCCCACCAATGCCGAACGCGCCGAGGACAGCCCCGACTGGGCCCCGCCCTCCGACGGCGCCATTGTCGAGTGCCCCACCCCCGTGGTCGATCTGCCCCTAGGTGTGACCGAGGACCGGGTGACCGGCGCGCTCGACATCGAGCGGGCGCTCACGCGCGGCGAAAAGGCGTTCGAGCCGGGCCTGCTGGCGCGCGCCAATCGCGGCTATCTCTATATCGACGAGGTCAATCTGCTGGAGGATCACATCGTCGATCTGCTGCTCGACGTAGCCCAATCCGGCGAGAATGTGGTCGAGCGCGAGGGGCTTTCGATCCGCCATCCGGCGCGCTTTGTGCTGGTCGGCTCGGGCAACCCCGAAGAGGGCGAATTGCGCCCGCAGCTGCTTGACCGGTTCGGCCTCTCGGTCGAGGTGCGCTCGCCCACCGATATTGAGGAGCGGATCGAGATCATCCGACGCCGCGACGCCTATGAGACCGACACCGCCGCCTTTCTCGCCCATTGGCAGGCCGAGGATGCCGCGATCCGCGACGCCATCCTTGCCGCCCGCGCGGCCAAACCCGATGTGACCACGCCCGACGATATCCTGCGCGATTGCGCAACCCTTTGCACCGCGCTCGGCGCGGATGGGCTGCGCGGCGAGCTGACGCTGATGCGCAGCGCGCGGGCGCTCGCCGCCTATGAAGGGGCCGCCACCATCACCCGCGATCACCTGCGCCGCGTCGCCCCGATCGCGCTCAGCCACCGGCTGCGCCGCGACCCATTGGACGAGGCCGGATCGGTGACCCGCGTCATCCGCCTGACCGAGGACTTGCTGGGATGAGCGGCAGCGCCGCATGGGCTCGCGCGCTCCGCGCGCTCAGCCTTCTGGCGATCGACCCGGAGGGCCTGTGCGGGCTGCATCTGCGCGCCCGCGCAGGCCCGGTCCGACAGCGCTTTGAGACGCTGCTTTCCACCCTGCCCGGGCCCGCCCGGCGCATTCATCCCGATCTCAGCGATACCGCGCTCTTCGGCGGTGCGGATGTCGCTGCCACGCTGGCCCAAGGGCGGCTGGTCTGGCAAGAGGGACTGGCCACGCAGCCCGCCCGCCTGATCCTGCCGATGGCCGAGCGCACGCCACCGCATCTTGCCGCGCGGCTGGCACAACTGCTCGATCGCGAGGCGAAGCACGGGCTGATCCTGCTCGACGAGGGCGCGGAGGAGACCGAGCGCGCGCCCGACGCGCTGATCGAGCGGCTGGCCTTTGGCCTCGACCTGAACGAGACCGGCTGGCAGCAGGCGCAGGCGACACTGCCCGCCCCCGCTGATCTCGACGCCGCCCGCGCGCACCTGCCCGAGATCAGGCTACACCCCGACCATATCGCCACGCTCACCGCCCTTGCCGCGCGCTTCGGCATCGACAGCCTGCGCGCGCCCCTGCTGGCGCTGCGCGCTGCCCGCGCTCTGGCCGCCCTGAACATGCGCGACGCACCCAATGACGACGACCTGCGCGAGGCGGCGGAACTGGTCTTTGCGCATCGCGCCACGCAGATCCCGCAAGAGGAAGACGAGGCGGAGCCGCAGGACGACACACCGCCCCCCGACCCCGAAACCGACAGCGCCGATATCGACGAGACACGAGGAGACATCCCCGACGACATGCTGATCGACGCGGTTGCGGCGCTTATCCCCCCGGGGCTGATGGAGCGGCTGCAAAACGCGCGCGGCGTGCGCGGCATGCGCGGTGCCGGGGCCGGCGCGCGGCGCAAGGGCAACCGGCGCGGGCGCCCCCTGCCGTCACGCCCCGGCAAACCCGACGGGCGCGCGCGCATCGACATCGTCGCCACCCTGCGCAACGCCGCCCCGTGGCAACCGCTGCGACGGCAGGGCGAGAGCGGCGCGCGCGTGATCATTCACCCCTCCGACATCCGTCTGCGCAGGTTCGAGACCCGCTCCGACCGGCTGCTGATCTTCGCTGTAGATGCCTCGGGCTCGGCGGCGATGGCGCGGCTCGCCGAGGCCAAGGGCGCGGTGGAACTGCTGCTGGCACAGGCCTATGCGCGGCGCGACCACGTGGCACTCATTGCCTTTCGCGGCACTGGAGCCGAGTTGCTCCTGCCACCGACCCGCTCGCTGGTGCAGGCCAAACGGCGGCTGGCGGGATTGCCCGGCGGCGGCGGCACACCGCTCGCGGCGGGGCTTTTGGCCGGGGCAACCCTGGCGGCGCAGGCGCGCGGGCGCGGGCTCGACCCTGCACTTGCCCTGCTGACCGACGGGCGCGCCAATGTCGCGCTCGATGGCAGCGGCGGACGGGCGGCGGCCATGCAGGAGGCATATGAGGTGGCAGCGTACCTGCGCGCCCTAGGCCTGCCCGCGATCCTGATCGACACCTCGGCGCGCAGCGCCCCCGAGACCGCGCAGCTTGCCCATGGCCTTGGCGCGCAGTACCTCGCCCTACCCCGTGCCGATGCAAACCGCATCAGCACCGCCGTCTCCACGACGCTCGACGCGACAGCCCGATGAGCGGCGGGGCCGACATCCCGCCCGACTGGCCCAACCGCGCCTGCTCGCGTCGCATCCGCCACCGCCCGCATGACTGGCATGTGCAGGAAATGGGAAGCGGCGAGACGCTGCTCTTGCTGCACGGTGCCGGGGCCTCGACCCATAGCTGGCGCGATGTGCTGCCACGGCTGGCGCAGCAATACCATGTCGTGGCGCTCGACCTGCCCGCGCAGGGTTTCACCCGCGCGGGCGACCGCCGGCGCTGCGGGCTGGTCGCGATGTCCACCGATATCGCGACACTGTGCGATACCCAAGGCTGGCATCCCCGCGCCATAATCGGCCATTCCGCCGGGGCCGCCATCGCGCTCGATCTCAGCACGCGGCTTACCGCGCCGGACGGCATGCCTCCGATGGTGATCGGCCTCAACGCGGCCCTTGACCGGTTTGAAGGCATAGCGGGCTGGCTCTTTCCGGTGCTGGCGCGGGTGCTGGCGCTCAACCCGTTGACCGCGACGATCTTCACCATGGGCGGCAACCCGGTCAATCGCGCAAGACGCCTGATCGAGGGGACGGGATCGACGCTCGACCCGGCGGGTCTGGCACTCTACGCCCGGCTGATCTCTGATCGCGGCCATGTTGACGGCACCCTGCGGATGATGTCGCAATGGGATATTGACGGCCTGCTCGAGCGGCTGGAACGCGTGACCGCCCCCTGCCACCTGATCACCGGCGAAAACGATCTCGCAGTACCGCCCAAGGTCTCCGACCGCACCGCACAACGCCTGCCCAATTGCACGGTCATGCATCTGCCCGGCCTGGGGCACCTTGCGCATGAGGAAGACCCGGAGAGGGTCTGCGATCTGGTGGAGCGGATATTGAGCGAGCCTGTTCCCCGAATACCTTGAGAGGAGGGCGCGGTAGGCCTGTTGCTGCCGTTGCCGTGAGCCGCGCGAAACGCACCGAAGGTGCCGCGCGATCGCCGGGCCGTCCCGCGGCCTAGCGATTTGATAGGGTGCGCAACGTGTTGAGTTTAGAATGACTTGGCTGGCATAAAGTGCCCGCCACGACCGTCGCTTCGCCAGTCCCCGGCCCTGCGAGCGCGCGACACCTTTTGGCGGGGTGCCATGTCCGCTTCAGGCCAAGCCATGCCGCAACAAAAAAGGCCGCCCCCTTCCCAGAGGGCGGCCCACTCTTGTCACGCAAACCGCCTCAGCCCGCCGCGGCCACCGCCCGGCGGGTCATAACGCCCACCAGATGTGCGCGGTAATCGCCCGAGCCATGCATGTCGGAAATCATCCCATCCCCCGACAGGCTCAGCCCCTCCACCGCACCCGCGGAGAAATCGGACGACAACGCCGCCTCCGCCTCGGACCAGCGAAACACGCCGTCCTCCGACGCGCCAGTGACGGCCACGCGCACACCATCGGCATATTTCGCCACGAACACGCCGACCAGCGCAAACCGCGAGGCGGGCTGCTCGAACTTCTGGTAATTCGCCTTTTCCGGCACCGGAAAGCGTACCTCGGTGATGATCTCACCTTCCTCCAGCGATGTGGTGAACATGCCTTCAAAGAAATCATCCGCGGCGATCTTGCGGTTGGTGGTCACCACCGTGGCCCCCGACCCCAAAACCGCCGCTGGATAACAGGAGGACGGGTCGTTATTGGCAAGGCTGCCGCCGATGGTACCGCGATTGCGCACTGCCGGGTCACCGATATTGGCCGCGAGACTTGCCAACGCGGGATAGGCCCCCGCCCCAGCCGCCACATCGGCATGACAGGTGCCCCCACCGATGCAGAGCGCGCCGTCATCGGCGGTGCAGATACCCTTGATCTCGTCAACGGCAGACAAGCAAACCAGACGCTCCGGCGCTGCAAGCCGCGCCTTTAGCGCCGGAATCAGCGTCTGACCACCGCCAAGGGGCTGGCTGTCGGTCGCATCGCTCAGCAGTTTCACCGCATCGGTCAACCGCGTAGGTCTTTCGATATCGAATGCATACATGATCGCTCTCCTTACCCTTGCATCGCCTGCCAGACGCGCGACGGCGACAGCGGCATGTCGATATGGGTGACATCCTTGCCCCCCGATTGCAGCGCGTCTATGACGGCGTTCACCACCGAGGGCGGGCTGCCAATGGCCCCCGCCTCGCCACAGCCCTTCACGCCCAATGGGTTATGCGTGCAGGGCGTCTGGCAGGAATGATCCACCTGATAGAACGGCACGTCATCGGCGCGCGGCATGGCGTAATCCATGTAAGAGCCGCTCTGCAACTGCCCGTTTTCGTCGTAGACGCAGGCCTCCAGCAGCGCCTGACCGATACCCTGACCGATCCCGCCATGCACCTGCCCCGACACGATCATTGGGTTGATGATATTGCCGAAATCGTCGGCGGCGGCAAACCGCTCGATAGTCACCTTGCCGGTATCGGGATCGACTTCGACCTCGCAGGCATAGGCCCCCGACGGGTAGGTAAAGTTCGACGGATCGTAAAACGCCGTCTCCTCCAGCCCCGGCTCGATATCCTCGAGCGGATAGTTATGCGGCACGTAGGCGGCCAGCGTGACATCGCCCCAGGCCACCGACTTGTCGGTGCCCGCGACGCTGAACTGCCCGTCTTTCAACTCGATATCGGCCTCGGATGCCTCCATCAGGTGGGCCGCGATCTTCTTGGCCTTGTTGATGATCTTCTCGGTCGCCCGCACCATGGCAGAGCCTCCGACCGCAATCGAGCGCGAGCCATAGGTGCCCATGCCCATCGGCGTGTTGGCGGTGTCGCCATGCACGATCTCGACCTGATCGGCGTCGATGCCGATCATCTCGGCCACCACTTGCGCGAATGACGTCTCGTGCCCCTGCCCGTGCGAATGCGAGCCCGTCATCACCACGAGGCCGCCGGTGGCATTCACCCGCACCGTGGCACTCTCATAGAGCCCCGCGCGCGCGCCCAACTGACCCACAAGGTTCGACGGCGCGATGCCGCAAGCCTCGATGTAGCAGTTGATACCGAGTCCGCGCAGCTTGCCCTTGGCCTCGCTCTCCTTACGGCGCGCTGCAAAGCCCTTGAAATCAGCGATCTCTTCCAGCTTGTCCATCGTGGCGTGATAGTCGCCGGTGTCATATTCCACCGCCACCGGCGTGGCATAGGGAAACTCGGTGATGAAGTTCTGCCGCCGAAGAGCGATTGGATCAACGCCCAACTCGCGCGCCGCCTTGTCGATCACGCGCTCCAGCTGATAGGTCGCCTCGGGGCGTCCAGCGCCGCGATAGGCATCGACCGGCACGGTATTGGTAAAGACCGCCTTGACGTTCACATAGATCAGCGGTGTCTTGTAGTTCCCGGCCATCAGCGTGCCATGCAGCCAGGTCGGCACCGAGGGCGCAAAGGTGCTCAGATACGCGCCCATATTGGCATGGGTGTCGGTGCGCAGCGCGGTGAAGTTGTTGTCGGCATCGAGCGCCAGTTCGATCTTGGTCACATGGTCGCGGCCATGGGCGTCGGTCATGAACGCCTCGGAGCGCGAGCAGGTCCATTTCACCGGACGGTTGAGCGCCTTGGCGGCAAAGGTGCAGAACGCCTCTTCGGCATAGTGAAAGATCTTGGAGCCGAAGCCGCCGCCCACATCCGGGGCCACCACGCGCAGCTTGTGCTCGGGGATGCCCAACACGAAGGCCCCCATCAACAGGCGGATCACATGCGGATTCTGGCTGGTGGTATAGAGCGTGTGATCCCCGGTCGAGCGGTTGAAATCGCCCACGGCAACGCGTGGCTCCATCGGGTTGGCAACCAGCCGGTTGTTCACCAGTTCCAGCGTGGTGACGTGCGCGGCCTTCTCGAAGGCCTCATCCACCGCCGCCTTGTTCTCCTCAACGAAGCCCCAGTCATAGCAGAGGTTCGAGGTCAGATCGTCGTGGACCTTCGGCGCGCCATCCTTGAGCGCCGCCTTCATGTCCACGACCGCTGGCAATTCCTCGATATCAAGCTCGATCGCCTCGGCGGCATCGCGCGCCTGTTCGCGGGTCTCGGCCACCACGGCGGCGATCGGATCGCCGACATGCCGCACCTTGCCCTGTGCAAGAACCGGGTGCCCCGGCTCCTGCATCACCTCGCCGTGCCGGTCGGTCACCTGCCAGCCGCAGGGCAGCCCGCCAATGCCTTCGAAATCCGCCCCGGTAAAGATGCGGATCACACCGGGCATCCCCTCGGCGGCGCTTGTGTCGACGGTGTTGAGCCGCCCATGCGCCATGTCCGAGCGCAGGAAATGCACATAGGCCTGCCCGCGCAGATTGATGTCATCGGTGTAATTTCCCGTGCCGGTCAGAAACCGCACGTCCTCGCGCCGCTTGGTGCTGGCGCCGATGCCTCCGTCCTTTGGCATGTCTTGACCTCCCTGAATGGTCCGGGGTCACCCCCATCAAACCCGCAGCATTTTCATCTTGCCCGAAATATTCCGGGGGAGCGCCGCAGGCGCGGGGGCAGCGCCCCCTCTTGTCCGCTTATTCCGCCGCGATCTTGCTCACATCCTGGCCGGATGCCGCGAGGATCGCCTTGACGATATTGTGATAGCCCGTGCAACGGCACAGGTTCCCTTCGAGGTAGTCGCGCACCTCGGCCTCGGTGGGCGTGGGGTTGTCCTTGAGCAGCGCCGCCGCGGACATCACCATGCCCGGCGTGCAGAACCCGCATTGCAGCCCGTGATGGTCCTGGAACGCGGCCTGAATGGGGTGCAGCGTGCCGTCGGGCTCGGCCATTGCCTCGATGGTCTTCACCTCCATGCCCTCGGCCTCGGCGGCGAACATGGTGCAGGCCTTGACGGCGCGGCCCTCCACATGCACCACGCAGGCCCCGCATTGGCTGGTGTCACAGCCGACGTGCGTGCCCGTCAGGCCCAGGTTCTCTCTCAGGAAATCGACAAGAAGCGTGCGGCCTTCGATCTGGCCCGACGCTGGCTTGCCGTTCACGGTCATCTTGACCTCTGGCATTGGCTCCTCCCGGTTCGATTGTATATCTCTCCCAATCAGACTTTAGTCACTTCTGTCTAACTGTCCAATGCGACTAAAGCATGCCTCCCGCCACTTGAGAACCCGGTTTCTTTGTCTCAGCCGCGCGGGCCGCGCCGAGGCTGCGGACGCGTCGGGATTTCCTTGAGCAGGCCACCCACCCCCATCGCGGCGATCGCCGCCGCGCCACAGGCCAGGCCGCAGGCGACCCGCGCCAGCACCCAATCGGCCCCGTGCAACACCGGGCTGCGCGCCGAGCCGGGCAGGCCGATCACCGGCTTGCCCATTATATCACCCAGAAACAGCAGGTTGCCGGGATCGACCGGCATGCCGAACCGCTCAACCTGCCCGCCCGCAAGGCGCAGCGCCTGCGGCGCGGTATCATAGGGGTCCGACGTGGCAGAGGCGGTGAGGATCAGCACGATCTCGCCGTTGGCCGCGCGTATGGCCCGCGCCAGCGCGCCTTCCTCATGGGCACATGTCACCACTTCCGCCATCTCCATGCCGAGGCCCGTGACCCGTGCATCGATCGCCTCCACGCCCTTGGTTCCCGGACCGCCCGGCACGTCCGTGACGATCAGGCTCACCGTTGTGTAGCGCGCCGTGGCCAGCCGCACCGCCCCGCGCGCGGCCTCTGCTGCGGCCTCCACCGCCACGCCCGGCACGCCATAGGCGATGATCTTGACCGTGGCGATCATGCCGCCCGCGCGGATCTGATGATGGTCGGGCACGGTGGCCACGGTGATCATCGGATGCACCGCATTGGCGGCGTTGATCGCGCCCACGTCGAGGCAGACCACGCCGGGCCCCTCCGCCGTCAGATTCACTCGGCCCGTGAAAGGCTGGCTCAACCCGATGCCAGCCGCCCCGTCATGCAGCGCGCGGGCGAGAGTTTCGGCGGCGGCATCCTCATGCAGATCGTCCGCCTCAAGCCGTGCGACTGTGACAGTGTCATAACCCGCCTCCGCCAGCGCCGCGATCTCACCTGCGCCCAGCACCGCGCCCTTGCGCAGCCGTCCCGCCGCCACCTGCTCTGAATGCGCAAGGATCGCACCCTCCGCCTCGGCCAGCGGCACCGGGCCGAACTTCATGCGCCTTTCCTCAGAACCCGCGTCATCTCGGCCAGAACGCTCACCGCGATCTCCGACGGCCCTGCCGCCCCGATGTCGAGACCGATGGGCCCGTGAATCCGCCCGATCTCGGCCTCGGAAAACCCGGCCTCGGTCAGCCGTTCCACGCGCTTCGCATGCGTCCGGGTAGACCCGAGCGCACCGATGTAGAACACGTCAGAGCGCAGCGCCTCGATCAGCGCGGGATCATCGAGCTTGGGATCATGGGTCAGCAGCACCAGCGCGGTGCGCAGATCGAGGCCCAGGGCTCTCAGCCCCTCGTCGGGCCAGTCATGCAGCACCGTCTCGCCGGGAAACCGCGCCTCCGAGGCAAAGCTTTCGCGCGGGTCGATCAGGATCGGATCATAGCCCGCGATCCGGGCCATCGGCACGAGGGCTTGCGCGATATGCACCGCCCCCACCACGATCATGCGCAGCGGCGGGTTGTGGATGGCAACGAACGTCTCGCCATCCTCCTCAAACCCCGAACGGTCCATCCGAAAGCGGCCCTCATGCCCCTCACGCTCCAGCCTGCGCCCCCCCGGCCCGGACACATAGGCCACCGGCACGCGCGCCTCGCGCGCCAGCACCAGATCCGCCAGCAGATCCTCTGGCATGACCGAGCCCACAGGCTCTACCAACACCCGGATCGTGCCGCCGCAGGCCAGCCCCACGGCAAAGGCATCGCCATCGCTGACGCCGTATTCCAGCATGACCGACCGGCCCTCCTCGATGGCATCGAGCGCCTCGGCGACCACAGCCCCCTCGACACAGCCACCCGAGACCGAGCCCTCAATCTCAGCCTCGCCGGAAATCGCCAGTTGACTGCCCACCCGGCGCGGCGCGCTGCCCCAGGTCTCGACCACCGTGGCCAACGCCGCCCCCTTGCCTGCCCGGTGCCATTCGAGCGCGGTCTTTGGAATATCGTCGAACAGGTCCATTCCCTCATCCCTCCTGCAACGCCGCCATCAGCCGCGCCTTTTCGCCATCATCATCCCGACGCGAAATCGCCTCGGCCAGATCCTCCAGCGTGGCGATGGAATGGCCCGCGCGGAAGGCGTCCACATGCGGCAGCATCGCGCGGATGCCTTGCGCCTTGGGCGCAAATCCCTCCCACCTCAGCAGCGGGTTGAGCCATATGAGCCTCCGCGACGAAAGGTGCAGGCGTTCCATCTCGTGGCTCAGCGCCTCGGGCGCGTCGCGGTCCAGACCGTCGGTGATCAACAGCACCACCGCCCCCTGCCCCATAACCCGGCGCGACCAATCGCGATTGAACGCGTGCAGCGACGCCCCGATGCGCGTGCCGCCCTCCCAATCCTGCGCCTGTTTCCCGGCGGCGGCAAGGGCGGCATCCACATCCCGCGTCGCCAATTGGCGGGTGATATTGGTCAGTTGCGTGCCAAACGTGAAGGCGTGCACGCGCGCCCAGCCCGCCCCCCTCTGATTGGCCACAGCGTGGAGAAAGTGCAAGACCATGCGGCTATATTGGCTCATAGAGCCGGAAATATCGCACAAAACGACAAGATTGGGCCACCGCTCACGCGGCTTTTTGCGGTGAATGCGGCGCATTTCACCGCCGTGGCGCAGCGCCCCGCGCATGCTGCGGCGCATGTCGAGCCGCGCGCCCTGCGGGCTCGCCACGCCCCGACGCGAGGCGAAGGGTTTGACTGGCAAAGTCAGCCGCGCCAGCATGCGCTTGGCCTGCGCCACCTCGGCATTGCTCATCTGCTCGAAATCGAGCTTGCGCAGCCGCTCCTCACCCGACATCGTGGCCGAGGCGTCGATGTCTATCTGCACCTCGTCGCTGTCATGTTCCTCGATCTCGGGTGCGTCGCGCGCCACACCGTCAAGCAGCGCCTCCGCCGCGCGCTTCTCGGCGGCCTGAGCACTGCGATCCTCCTGCACACCCCGGATGGCGGGCAGCATCATCGCCATCATGTGCTCCATATAGCGCGGATCGCGCCAATAGAGGCGAAAGACCTGCGCAAAGACCGTTAGATGTTCCGGCCGCGTCACAAGGCACGCGCGCAGCGTGTAAAAATAGTCCTCCCGGCTCGTGAACCCGGCGGCAGCCACCGCCCGCACCGCGTCGATCACCCGCCCCGGCCCGATGGGCAGCCCCGCCGCCCGCAGCGCGCGGGCGAAATGGGTGATGTTGTGCGTCAGCTTGGGATCGTCTGGCAACTCCAGCGGGGCGTAGTCTGTCATGGCGTTGCGTGGGGGTGCCGCCCCCACACCCCCGGAGTATTTCGACCAAAAAGAAACATCAGGCGGGTGCCAGCGTGCTGCGCACCTCGTCGAGAATGCGCTTGGCCTCGGAGCCCTGCATCCGGGCGATATCGTCCTGATATTTCAGGATCGCGCCAAGCGTGTCGGCGATCACCTCGGGGCTGAGGCTGATCACGTCGAGCGCCAGCAGGCATTTGGCCCAGTCGATGGTCTCGGCCACGCCCGGCTTCTTGAACAGATCCTCGGTGCGCAGCGCTTGGACGAAGGCCACCACCTCGCGGCTCAACTGCTCCGCCGCCTCGGGCGCGCGGGCCTGCAGGATATCGATCTCGCGCTCGAATGTGGGGTAATCCACCCAATGATAAAGGCAGCGGCGCTTCAGGGCATCATGCACCTCGCGGGTGCGGTTCGATGTTAGGATCACGATCGGCGGCTCGGGCGCGTGGATCGTGCCAAGCTCCGGAATCGTAACCTGAAAATCCGAAAGCGCCTCCAGCAAGAACGCCTCGAAGGGCTCGTCGGTGCGGTCGATCTCGTCGATCAGCAGCACCGGCGCGCCGCCCGCTTGCGGCCGCATCGCCTGCAGGAGCGGGCGCTCGACCAGATAGTCTTCGGTGAAAAGCTCATCCTTCAGATGTCCGCGATCCACGCCGCCTGCGGCCTCGGCGGTTCGGATGGCGATCATCTGTTCGGCGAAATTCCATTCATAGACGGCGCTTGCCGCATCCAACCCCTCGTAGCATTGCAACCGGATCAAACGCCGCCCCAGACCCGCAGCGATGGCCTTGGCGATCTCGGTCTTGCCGGTGCCCGCCTCTCCCTCCAGAAACAGCGGCCGCCCGAGGGTCAGCGCGAGATAGGTCACCGTGCCCAGGGCGCGCCCGCAGACATAATCCTGTCCCGCCAGCATGTCCTGAACTGCACCGATGGATGTGGGGTTTTGCACGCTCTCGCCTCCGCTGCACCTTGCCTGCGCTCATCAAGTGCATCGCAACTGCCCATCGGTCAAGGGCGCAGACCTCACACAAAGGTCGCAAATCCGCGCGGAAAGCTCTTGGATTCTCCCAAGTTTTGCCCCAATGCGAGGCCATGTTTAACCATCTTAATGGACGGCGCAGACCGACCACGCGTGACCGAGGGTTCAAGCAGTGATGCAAGACAGCGCCGATATATCCAAGGCCGATCTTTCCGGGCTGAACTGGGAGGCTTGGATCGAGCAGGCCGACACGCTGGCAGGCGATGACGGCTATTGCCAGCCACTGGGCGACAGGCACGCGGCCCTGCTGATCGAGCGCAAGCCGGTTCTGCTGGTGACCTTCGAGAGTTTCAATCGCCTGCCCGACAGTTCCGCCACCGCACAGCCCTTTGGCTGGTCGATGATCGAGCGCTTTGGCTGGTCGCATCTGTGCCTGCTCAGCCACGGCGACACATGGTTTCGCGACACCCGTGTCTATGGCTATTTCGACAGGCTGATCGACGACGGCTTTTTCGATGAATTCGATCAGGTGATCTTCTACGGCGCGGGGCCCTGCGGCTATGCAGCGGCGGCCTTTTCGGTCGCCGCCCCCGGCGCGCGAGTGGCGATGCTCAGCCCGCAGGCGACACTCGATCCGCGCGTCGCGGAATGGGACGACCGGTATCTGCACATGCGCCGCACTGCGTTCACCGACCGCTACGGCTATGCCCCCGACATGCTCGATGCCGCCGACGCAGCCGTCCTGCTCTATGATCCGGAGGTGGAGCTTGACGCGATGCATGCCGCGCTCTTCACCCGCGCCAATGTGGTCAAGTTCCGCACCCGGTTCCTCGGCTACCAGATCGCGCAGACCCTGCAACGCATGGGGCTCATCGCGCAGCTGCTGGCCGCGCTCAGCGAGGCCCCCCTCACACCGCTCGACGTCGCGCGGATGTGGCGCGCCCGCCGCGAGGAGACCCCGTATCTCGCCAACGTGATGCGCCGTCTCATTGCGGACGAGCGCTATCACCTCACGGTGCTGCATTGCCGCAACGCCATCGCCCGCAAGGTCGGCGGCCCGCGCTTTCGCAAGGCGCTCGGCATGGCCGAGGCGCGACTTGCGAGCACCACCGATAGCACCGCCTGACCCTCTGGTCTTGGCGCGCGCGATTGTGTATGCGCATGGGCCATGACCCAGACCCTGACCCTCCGCCGTCCCGACGACTGGCACCTGCACCTGCGCGATGGCGCGATGCTGCGCGCCGTCCTGCCCGAAAGCGCCCGCCATTTCGCCCGCGCCATCATCATGCCCAATCTCGTGCCGCCGGTGGTCACGTCCCATGACGCCCAAGCCTATCGCGACCGGATCATGGCGGCACGGCCCGAGGGCGTCGATTTCACCCCCCTGATGACGCTCTACCTCACAGAGCAGACCGACCCCGACGACGTCGCCGCCGCCCACGCGAGCGGCCTCATATCGGCGGTCAAACTCTACCCCGCAGGCGCCACCACCAACTCCGCCTCGGGCGTGCGCGACTTCGACAAGGTGCGCCCGGTGCTTGAGAAAATGGCCGAGATCGGCCTACCGCTCTGCGTGCATGGCGAGGTGACCGATGCGGATATCGACATCTTCGACCGCGAGGCGGTGTTCATCGACCGTGTGCTCGATCCGGTCCGCCGCGCCACACCGGGGCTGCGGGTGGTCATGGAACATATCACGACGCGGGACGGTGTGGACTATGTCAAGGCGAACGACCGGGATCTCGCCGCCACCATCACCACCCATCACCTCGTGATCAACCGCAACCACATCCTCGTGGGCGGGATCAAGCCGCATTACTACTGCCTGCCTGTGGCCAAGCGCGAGGAACACCGCCTCGCGCTGCGCGCCGCCGCCACGTCGGGCGACGCGCGGTTTTTCCTCGGCACTGACAGCGCGCCGCATACCGACCCCCTGAAGGAAAGCGCCTGCGGTTGCGCGGGCTGCTTCACCGCCTCCAACACCATGTCGATCCTCGCCCATGTGTTCGAGGAAGAACGCGCACTTGACCGGCTCGAAAGCTTCACCTCGCTCAACGGCCCTGCCTTCTATGGCCTGCCTGCGAACGATGCGCAGATCACGCTGACCAAGGGCGATCCGGTCACCTATCCTGACAAGATCGAAACGGAGGACGGCCCCGTCACCGTGTTCGACCCCGGCTTTGCGCTGCACTGGCAGGTGAGCTGATCTTCATCTTGCCCAAAATATTCCCGCCGGAGGCATCACATCTCTTCGGCGCACCGCCCAACCCAAGGACCACGCCATGATCCCTGCCACCTACCCACCCAAAGCCGAAATCGCCCGCCTCACCGCCCGCATGCTGCTCGAAATCGGCGCGGTGCATTTCAATGCGGACGAGCCCTTCACGCTGGCCTCGGGCCTGCCCTCGCCGACCTATATCGACTGCCGCAGGCTGATCTCCTACCCGCGCATCCGCTCCACCTTGATGGATTTTCTCACCATCACCGTGATGCGCGAGGCAGGCTATGAGGCGTTCGACAATATCGCGGGCGGCGAGACGGCGGGCATTCCCTTTGCCGCATTGGTGGCCGAACGCATGGCCCTGCCGATGACATATGTGCGCAAGAAGCCCAAAGGTTACGGTCGCAACGCCCGCATCGAAGGCGCGATGAGCGAGGGCCAGCGGGTGCTTTTGGTCGAGGACCTCACCACCGATGGCGGCTCAAAACTCAGCTTTGTCGATGCCATCCGCGAAACCGGGGCGAGTTGCGGGCACACCGCCGTGATCTTCTATTACGGCATCTTCCCCGAGACCGAGAAAACCCTCGGCGATCACGGTGTCGCCCTGCATCATCTTTGCACCTGGTGGGACGTGCTGGCAGAGGCCCGCGATCAGGGATCAATCAACGCCGACACCCTCGATCAGGTCGAGGAATTTCTGCGTGATCCCCGTAAGTGGCAGGAAGCAAACAAGAAATAAAATCCTGTTCCGGCGCGGTGGATAACCTGCATCGCGAATCGAAATCGCCCTCCAGATATGGTAGCATAACAGGCGCGCACCACAGAATGCGGGGCGCGAACAGCCAGGGGCGGCTTGTTCAGAGGGTTATCCCGGCAACCATCCACAGGCTTATACATGTGGCATGCGCGCGGGGTTTGGCTTAGAACACCCGAACGCCAAAAAGACAAAGACGACAGGGACAGCAGGCATGAACGAGGTCAGCGTATTCAATCCAACCGGCACCGAGATTCAGGCCGCCGAGACGATGCCGCATTCGATCGAGGCAGAGCAACAGATCCTCGGCGCGATCCTGACCAATAACGATGTCTATGACCGCATCGCTGCCATTATCGGCCCGCAGCATTTCTACGACCCCGTCCATGCCCGCATCTACGAGACCGCCGCCGCGCGCATCGCCAAGAATAATCTCGCCTCTCCGGTCACCCTGCGCGCCTTTCTCGAAGAAGATGAGGGGCTGCAGGAACTCGGCGGCGCGAATTATCTTGTGAAGCTCGCCGGGGCCGCGATCTCGACCTATGCCGCGCGTGATTATGCGCAGATGATCTACGATCTCGCGATCCGGCGCGAACTGATCGCGCTCGGCCATGACATCGCAGGCAAGGCCGCCCGCGTCCATGTCGACAGCGAGCCCAAGGATCAGATCGTAGAGGCGGAACAAAAGCTCTACCAATTGGCCGAGCAGGGACAATCCGAATCCGGGTTTCAAAGCTTTCTCAAGGCCGTAACGGACGCCGTGAATGTCGCCAACGCGGCCTATCAGCGCGAAGGCGGGCTCGCGGGCGTCTCCACCGGCCTGCTCGACATGGATGGCAAACTCGGCGGGTTGCACAAGTCCGACCTGCTGATCCTCGCCGGGCGTCCTTCGATGGGCAAGACCTCGCTCGCCACCAACATCGCCTTCAACGTCGCCCGCGCCTACAAGAAAGGCACCCGGCCCGACGGCACGCAGGGTGCCGTGGATGGCGGCGTCGTCGGCTTCTTCTCACTGGAAATGAGCGCCGAACAATTGGCAGGCCGGATTCTGGCCGAAGCGTCCGAGATTTCCTCACACAAGATCCGTCAGGGCGACATGGACGAGGAAGAGTTCCGCCGCTTCGTCGAGGCCGCCAAATCGCTCGAATCCTGCCCCCTCTTCATCGACGACACCGCGGCGATCCCGATCTCGCAACTCGCCGCCCGCGCCCGCCGCCTCAAGCGCACCCATGGGCTCGACCTGCTGATCGTCGACTACCTTCAACTGGTGCGCGGCACCTCCGAGAACCGCGTGCAGGAAATCGGCGAGATTTCCATGGGTCTCAAGGCGATCGCCAAGGAACTCGACATTCCGGTACTGGCCTTGTCGCAGCTCTCCCGCCAGGTCGAAAGCCGCGAGGACAAGCGCCCGCAACTGTCGGACCTGCGCGAATCCGGCTCGATCGAACAGGACGCCGACGTGGTGATGTTCGTGTTCCGCGAAGAATATTACAAGGAACGCGAAAAGCCCGGTGATCACGAGATGGAAAAGATGGCCGAATGGCAGGAAGCCATGTCGCGTCTGCACGGCAAGGCCGAGGTGATCATCGGCAAGCAGCGGCACGGTCCCATCGGCACGGTCGAGCTCAGCTTCGAGTCGCAATTCACCCGGTTCGGCAATCTCGTGAAGCCGTGGCAACAGGGCGGCGGCGCGGAATTCTGAGGCCTCAACGGACCATCGTCATGCCGTCACCCGCGCGGCCACCTCGATGTCCGACAGCGCGCGTTCCACCAGTTCCGGCCCCGCACCGGGCCGCGTCGCCCCCTCCGACAACGTCCTGCGCCAGCCCCGTGCCCCGGGCCGCCCAGCAAACAGCCCCAACATATGCCGCGTGACCTGGTTCAGCCTGCCACCGCTGGACAGATGCGCCTCGATATAAGGAAGCATCCCGCGTACCGCCCCTTCGGCTGTGCTGTCGGGCCCTTCTGCGCCAAAGATCCGCCGATCCGCCGCACAGAGGATATCGCCGGGCTGATGATAGGCGGCGCGCCCCACCATGACCCCGTCAAGGCCCGCATCCAACAGGCCAACCGCCTGATCCAGATTGGTAATTCCGCCGTTGATCGAGATATGTAAGTTCGGGAAAAGCATCTTCATCCGCTGCACCAGATCGTAGTCAAGCGGCGGAATATCGCGGTTCTCCTTGGGGCTGAGCCCCTGCAGCCATGCCTTGCGCGCATGGATCTGCACCCGCTCACAACCCGCCGCCACGATCCGCGACAGGAATTCCGGCAGCACCGCCTCGGGGTCCTGATCATCTACCCCGATCCGGCATTTCACGGTCACATCCACATCGACCACATCCCGCATCGCCGCCACGCATTGCGCCACAAGCCCCGGATCCTGCATGAGAATCGCGCCAAACGTGCCCGATTGCACCCGATCCGACGGGCAGCCACAATTAAGGTTGATCTCAGCATAACCCGCCTGCGCCCCCAAGCGCGCCGCCCGCGCCAACTCCGCCGGGTCAGAGCCCCCAAGCTGCAAAGCCACGGGATGCTCCTCCGCGCTGTGCTCAAGCAGATGCAACGCACCGCCACGCACCAGCGCAGGCGCAGTCACCATCTCAGTGTAGAGCAACACATGCCGACTGAGCAGCCGGTGCAAGTACCGACAATGCCTGTCGGTCCAGTCCATCATCGGGGCAGAAGACAGGCGCGCGGCCGCGGTGGCTGCGTTGCTGGGCATTTCAAGGTCTCCTCGGGGCCGCGCGTATTTGAAACGGACCCACTGTGCACATCATACGCACACGGCACCTGTCCTGCCACCCCACCCCGCAGAAAGACAGGAAGAGGGCGGTGTTTGGGTAGGGCTGCCTTGAAAAGGGGGCATCGTCGAACCCTTCAGCTTCAAAGAATGCTGTACTCTGGAGCACTTGACCTGCCAGTGAACTTTCATCCAGCCGGAACCGGAGCCGTTTAGGTTGATACGCCGATTGGCGCAGGTGGGGCAACCGACATCCGCGCGCCCCGTGTTATCCGCTTTCGCGTCGACCAGACCGACAACGGGCCCGGCTTTTGCACCATCTTTTCGACATCGCCACACTCGTGCGCCGAGGCGTCGACGACCTTATCTACAACGTCCGGGTCGCAGACGTTCCGCTCACCGCTTGGGCAATCGGACGCTAGCTTGAAGACGACATTGCCATTGGTGCAAACGCGCCCCTCGCCCGCTCAGATGTCCAGCGTGTTGTCCTTTTCCCATTGGGTGAAATGCGACACATAGGCGTTCCATTCCTGCATTTTGAGGGTCAGGAACGCAGAAGAGAACGCCTCGCCCATAGCCGCCTTCAATGCCTTGTCCTTGTCGTAGGCGCGCAGCGCATCGAGCATGTTGAGCGGCAGGCTGGGCGCGCCGCGCACCTTGTGACCTTCGGCATACATGTCGATGTCGTGGCGTTTGCCCGGATCCGCCTGCGTCCGCAATCCCGACAGCCCCGCCGCGATGATCACCGCCTGCAGCAGATACGGGTTGGCCGCACCATCCGCCAGCCGCAACTCGAACCGGCCGGGGCCGGGCACGCGCACCATGTGGGTGCGGTTGTTGCCGGTCCATGTGACGCTGTTGGGGGCCCATGTCGCCCCGGACGAGGTGCGCGGCGCATTGATGCGCTTGTAGCTGTTGACCGTCGGGTTGGTGATCGCCGCCAAGGCGCTGGCGTGTTTCATGATCCCGCCGAGAAAATGCTTGCCGCGCTCCGACAGTCCAACCTCGCCGGTCGGGCCGTCACCGTCACCAGCAAAGACATTGGTCCTCGCCTTGTCACCGGGCGCATCCCAGACCGAGACATGCACATGGCATCCATTGCCGGTCAGCCCTTCGACGGGTTTGGGCATGAAGGTGGCGCGGAAGCCATGGCTCTCGGCCACCGACTTGACCATGAACTTGAAGAAGGAATGTTTGTCGGCGGTGTTGAGCGCGTCGTCGAACTCCCAGTTCATCTCGAACTGGCCGTTCGCATCCTCGTGGTCGGTCTGGTACGGGCCCCAGCCGAGATCGAGCATGTAGTCGCAGATCTCTCGCACCACGTCATAGCGGCGCATCACCGCCTGTTGGTCGTAGCACGGCTTCTCGGCGGTATCGAACGGATCGCTGATCCGGTCACCCTCGGGCGTCAGCAGGAAGAACTCGGCCTCGACCCCGGTTTTCACGTGAAGGCCCTCTTCGGCGGCCTCATCGATCAGCCGCCGCAACACGTTGCGCGGGGCCTGCGCCACGTCCTCGCCTTCCATGACGCAATTCGCGGCGACCCAGGCCACCTCCGGCTTCCACGGCAACTGGATGACCGTGGACGGGTCTGGAATGGCCAACATGTCGGGATGCGCCGGTGTCATGTCGAGCCACGTGGCGAACCCGGCAAAGCCTGCACCGTCTTTCTGCATGTCCGCGATGGCCTGCGCCGGGACCATCTTGGCCCGTTGGCCGCCGAAGAGATCGGTGAAGGAAATCATGAAATACGTGACGCCCGTGTCGGTGGCGAATTTGGCGAGATCCATGGTCATGCGCTCTGTTCCCTGTTGTCTGTCATCGAATTGAAAAAGGCGCAGCATCGGTGCCGCGCCTTCGGAGGTCTCCTAGAATGCCGGGCCGGGCTTGCCGGGCCACCAATCAGTTCCGGCCAACGGCACCTTTGCCATCGCCGCCGCTTCCATCGTGAGCGCGCAGAGGTCCTCGGGCTCGAGGTTCTGCAGCCTGTTCTTGCCGCAGGCGCGCGCGATGGTCTGGGCCTCGAGGGTCATCACCTTGAGGTAGTTGCGCAACCGCCGCCCGCCCTCGACCGGGTCGAGCCGCGCGGCAAGCTCCGGGTTCTGCGTGCTGATGCCCGCCGGGTCATTGCCTTCGTGCCAGTCGTCATAGGCCCCGGCAGTGGTGCCGAGTTCGCGGTACTCGTCTTCCCATTTGGGATCGTTGTCGCCGAGCGCGATCAGCGCCGCCGTGCCGATCGAGACCGCGTCCGCCCCAAGCGCCATGCATTTGGCGACATCCGCCCCGCTGCGGATACCGCCCGAAACGATCAGCTGGACCTCACGGTGCATGCCAAGATCTTCCAACGCGCGGACGGCCTCGCGGATACAGGCGAGGGTCGGCATGCCGACATGTTCGATGAACACATCCTGCGTGGCCGCCGTACCGCCCTGCATCCCGTCGAGCACGACCACATCCGCCCCGGCCTTGACCGCCAGCGTGGTGTCGAAATAAGGCCGCGCGCCCCCGATCTTGATGTAGATCGGAACACGCCAGCCGGTGATCTCGCGCAACTCCAGGATCTTGATCTCAAGATCGTCCGGCCCTGTCCAGTCGGGGTGGCGGCAGGCCGAACGCTGGTCGATGCCCTTGGGCAGGTTGCGCATCTCAGCCACGCGGTCGGTGATCTTCTGCCCCAGCAGCATGCCCCCGCCGCCGGGTTTCGCGCCCTGCCCGACGACGACCTCGATGGCGTCCGCCTTGCGCAGGTCATCGGGGTTCATGCCATAGCGCGACGGCAGGTACTGGTAGACCAGCGTCTTGGAGTGGCCCCGCTCCTCGGGCGTCATGCCACCGTCGCCGGTGGTGGTCGAGGTGCCCGCAAGCGTGGCGCCCCGGCCAAGCGCCTCTTTCGCGGCACCCGAAAGCGCGCCGAATGACATGCCTGCGATGGTGATGGGAATGTCGAGTTCTACTGGGTTGCGGGCATGGCGCGTGCCAAGCGTCACCGAGGTGTCGCAGGCCTCGCGGTAGCCTTCGAGCGGATAGCGAGAGATCGACGCCCCAAGAAAAAGCAGGTCGTCGAAATGCGGCACCTTGCGTTTCGCACCGCCACCGCGAATGTCGTAGATACCGGTGGCCGCCGCGCGGCGTATCTCGGCGTTCACGCTCTGGCTGAACGTGGCTGATTGAATGGGCGGGGTGCGCGGGGCGCGGCTGTGATCGTCTTTCATGGCAGCCACCTCAATACGCGTTGTCGATGTTGAAATTGTAGAGTTGCCGGGCCGACCCGTAGCGCCTGAACTCCTCGGGTCTGGCATCGCACCCGCCGCGTTCGAGAAGATCAGCCAACAGCGCGACATGCTCCGGGCGCATCTCCTTCTCGATGCAGTCGGCCCCCAGCGACTTGACGGATCCGCGCACGAAGAGCCGCGCCTCGTAGATCGAGTCGCCCAGCGCATCACCCGCATCGCCGCAGACGACAAGATTGCCCGATTGCGCCATGAAGGCCGACATATGCCCGACATTGCCGTGCACGATAATGTCGATGCCCTTCATCGAGATGCCACAGCGCGACGACGCATTGCCCTTGATCACAAGCGTGCCGCCATGGCCGGTGGCGCCCGCGTATTGCGAGGCGTCGCCGTCGATCACGACGGTGCCCGACATCATGTTCTCGGCCACGCCCGGCCCGACAGAGCCCCGGACATTGACCGTCGCCTGCTTGTTCATGCCCGCACAGTAATAGCCGGTGGAGCCTTTGACGGTGACCTCGATGGGTGCGTCGAGACCGACGGCAATCGCGTGGCTGCCGCGCGGGTTCTCGATATCCCAGGCAGTGCCGTTGGTCGCCCCGGCCTGCGCCTGAAGCGTGGCGTTCAAATCACGCAGCGGCGTGACTGCCATGTCGATGATCTGCATCTTACGCGGCCTTTTCGGTTGGGGTGGGGGTGTCGTTGTGGCTCCAGAAATAGACGGTCGCGGGTTCGGGTTCCCAGACGCGGGCCTGCTCGATGCCCGGCAGGTTCACCAATGCGCGGTACTCCGAGCCGAAGGCGACATATTGATCGGTTTCCGCCATCACGGCGGGTTTGCAGGCAATCGGGTCGCGCACCACGCCGAACCCGTCCTTGGTGCCGAAAACAAAGGTGAAAAAACCGTCGAGATCCCTCAGCGAGCCTTCCAGCGCCTCGCCCAGGGTCGCCCCGTTCTGCATGCGCCATGTCAGGTAGGCCGCGCCGACCTCGGTATCGTTCTCGGTCTCGATATGCATGCCCTCGCGCCGCAGCTTGCGGCGCAGGCGATTGTGATTGGACAGCGACCCGTTATGCACGAGGCATTGATCTGGCCCGGTGTTGAACGGATGCGCGCCCATGGTCGTGACCAGGGACTCGGTCGCCATGCGGGTATGGCCGATGCCATGCGTGCCGGACATCGCGCGCAGGTCGAACCGCTCTGCGACCTCGGTGGGCAGGCCCACCTCCTTGTAGATCTCGACCGTATCGCCCGACGACATCACCCGGATATCGGGGGCTATCCCGGCGAGCGCGGTGGCGGCAGCCGAAAGCTGACCGCGCGGGAGTTCGAGAACCGCATGGGTGTCCTTGCGACGCAGCCGCACATCGAGCCCGAGCGCGGCCCCGAGTTCCGCCTCCAGCGTGGCGAAGGCCTGATCGGGCGTGTCCGACTGGACCGTCAGCTTTGACACCGCCGGATTCTCCGCGCCGTATATGGCGATACCCGCACTGTCGGGGCCGCGATCCGTCATGGTGATGAGCATGTCCGTCAACATCGACCCAAGCCGCGGTTCAAGCGCCTCGTCCTTCAGAAAAAGCCCGACAATTCCGCACATTCGCGTCTGCTCCATGTCATGATTCCGCCCCTTGGGGTATCTCTCGAAAAAGCTAGCATCACGACACGTGATACGCAACCAAAGTGAAAAAAGTTTCCCTTAAGGCAATATCTCTCGCGTCATTCCTTGGCGCGTCCGCCTAAAAAAGCGGCACCGCTCCGGATCACTTGCGCTGCGGATAGCTGATGATCGACAGATACCGGATCGGGAACTTGATCAACTCCTCCGGACCATGCGGCGCGTCGGCGTCAAAGAACAGCGTGTCCCCCGGCTCCAGACGATAGGCATCGCTGCCATGGCGATACCCGACAATGCCGTCGAGCATGTAGATCATCTCGATCCCGTCATGCTGGAAGGTCTTGAACGTGTCGGATTCGTCGTTCAGCACGATCAGGTAGGGCTCGACGATCACGCCGCTGTTGTTCGACCCGATATGGCCAAGCAGGTTGTACTGATGCCCGGATCGTGTGCCCGCCCGTTCGGTCTCAACCCCCTCCCCCGCTTTCGTGTGAACCGCCTCGCGCCGCTCCTCGTACTGCTTGAAGAACGCGGTCAGCGGAACCGACAGGGCATTCGCCAGCGCCTGAAGCGTCGTCAGCGACGGCGAGGTGTTGCCGTTCTCGATTTTCGAGAGCATGCCGATGGACAGGTTCGTCAGCGCGGACAGTTCCGCCACCGTGATGTTCTGCTTCTTGCGAAACGCGCGAACCTCGCGCCCGATCGCAACTTCGAGAACCTTTTCCTTTTCCTCCAATCCCTTATGGGGATCCTGTGTCAGCTTGGCCAAGTTGTCCGCCTTTTGGATGTTCATGATCACGATGCTGTCGCGACTATACGGAAATCCTGACGACAATCCCACGGTTTGATTGTCGCTCAGGGATTGCCCCAAAACCGCGTCACTCAGGAAAAATCCATGCAATCATTCACGTCATCAACAGCTATTGCGGCGTGCTGCAGGCGCAGGAATGGATAACGCGCCAAGGCAATCAAACGCGCGGATGGACCCTAAGGCCATGAAATGCCCCGGCCATCCATAGGACAACCGGGGCATTGGATCAGGCGACCAAGAAATCCGCCTGCGTGTCGAGCCCGACAATCAGCGGATCGTGGTCGGAGGAGGCGACCACGTCCTCGCTTAAGAAGCCGGCATCGTTGAAGCGGCTGTTGTAGTTCAGCAGATCAGGCTCTTGGGCGTTGATGTGCCACTCGGTCACGCCGGTGACGAGCCCGGCGATATCGTCCGAGGCGAGCGCCTGATCGAGCGAGCCCTGCTGGCCGTCGAAGATGAAGCTGAACGCGTCTTCCTGACCAATGAAACTGTCGATCAGATCGACATAATCCGGGTCCTCGGCGATGGTCTGGACCGGGTCTTCCTTGGCATAGGCGTTGAAATCACCCAGCAACATGGCATTGTCCGTACCGATGCCGTAAGGTCAACGTCTAGAGATTGTGTCATGCACGGCGATTGGGCGTTCCCGCTCCGAGTGGCTTTTGGGATCGTCGGATCTGCCCGCTCGACACCGCCGCCGACCGCGTATTATAAGAATGTTTCGCAAATGGCGGACCCATCAGGATTCGAACCTGAGGCCTCTGCCTTCGGAGGGCAGCGCTCTATCCAGCTGAGCTATGGGTCCACTTGGGGCACCGTATAGCGGGGCCATTGCGACCCCGCAATCGTAAATTCAGCCGAAAAGCTCGTGGGCCAGTTCAAGTGCGTCGATCAGCGCATCGACCTCGGCACGGGTGTTGTACATCGCGAAAGACGCACGACAGGTGGCCGTGACGCCCAGGTGATCCATCAGCGGCCCGGCACAGTGATGGCCCGCGCGCACCGCCACCCCCTTCTTGTCGAGGATGGTGGAAATGTCATGCGCATGCGCCGCCCCGTCCATTGTAAACGAGAAAATCGCCGCCTTGTCGGGCGTGGTGCCCTGCACGCTCAGCCAGTTGAGCCCCGCGAGACGTTCCTGCGCGTAGTGACACAGATCGTCCTCGTGCCGCGCGATATCCGCCATGCCGACGCCCATCATGTACTCCAGCGCCACGCCCAGCCCGATGGTCTGCACGATGCCCGGCGTGCCGGCCTCGAATTTCATCGGCGGGTCGTTATAGCTCACGGCGTCCTTGCTGACCTCGCGGATCATGTCACCGCCACCCATGAACGGGCGCATTTCCCTAAGCCGCTCCTTCTTCACGAAGATCGCGCCAGAGCCCGAGGGACCATAGAGCTTGTGCCCCGTGATGGCATAGAAATCACAGCCCAGATCGTCGACATTCACTGGCATATGCACCGCCGACTGAGAGCCGTCGACGAGCACCGGCACTCCCTTTTCGCGCGCCGCATCACAGATCGCCTTCACATCAACCTTGGTGCCCAACACATTGGAAAGATGCGTGATTGCGATCAGCTTGGTCTTGGGCGTGATGGCGTCGATGATCTTCTGCGGATCGAGATAACCGCGCGAATCCACGTCCACCCATTTCAGGGCGACGCCCTGCCGCTCGCGCAGAAAATGCCAGGGCACGATATTGGCGTGGTGCTCCATCACCGACAGCAGGATCTCGTCGCCCGCTTCCATCCGCGGCATCGCCCAGCCATAGGCGACCATGTTGATCCCCTCGGTGGTGCCGGAATTGAGCACGACCTGCTCCTCTTCCGCCACGCCGAGGAATCGCGCGATGGTGCCGCGCACGCCCTCATATTTCTCGGTGGCGAGGTTGCTGAGGTAATGCAGCCCGCGATGCACGTTGGCATATTCATGGGCATAGGCCGTGGTGATCGCGTCAATCACCACCTGCGGCTTTTGCGCCGAAGCCCCGTTATCTAGATAAACCAATGGCTTGCCGTTCACGTCTCGTGCGAGAATCGGGAAATCGGCGCGGATTTTTTCTATATCGAGCATCTCAGCCCCCTCCCATCCGGGCGACACCGACGAGGCTCAGAAGCGCGCTCAGCCCGACCGCCATCGCCACGAGCGACAGAAGGATCACCCCTGCCGCCTTGAACATGTTGCCGAACCGGTGCGCGGCATCGACAAAGCTTATCAGAATGTAGATCCCCCACACCGCAGCGACGATCACGGCAAGCGCCCCCAGCACGGGCGCGACAAGGACCAGAACCAGCACGCCCAACTGCACCAGCAGCCGCAATACCTGCAACCATGTCAGCAGGACCAGGATGTCGTCCATCGACCCGGGCGCACCCCCCAGACCCTGCCCCACGTAATGGAGCGCGATCACCGTGATTGCCAAGGCCCCGAACAGGAAAACTGCGAACAGGATCGGCGAATGAAACGCGGGCGGCATCAGGGACGCCGAGGGATCGGTCGGCGGGCTGAGTTGCAGCGACAGCGAGTAGACGATCGAATTCAAGATCGACAAGAGCGCAAGCGCCATCCACAGCCCCTGCCGGGGCAGCCGCATCTCGATCAGCACACGCGCCGCCTCCTGCGGCTGAAACAGGGTCTGCCGCACCAGGTCCTTGAATTGATCGGGTATCATGCGCTGCTCCATTCCGCCTCTCGCAGACCGGATAGCCAGAACCAGCCGAAAACACCACACCAGATCAGCCCGACGCCCTGCAAACCCAGCCCGGGGCCGACAAAGCCGGCCACCAGCCCGTGCAACAGGATCAGCGGGCTTGCCGCCAGGAACGCCCAGAACAGCGCCAGCCGCGCGCCATAGGCGGTGCCACGCCCACCGATAAGCCGCGCGATCCCGTGGCTGATCAGCGCAATCGCATAGAGCAGGAGGGGCGCGATAAAGAGCCACGCCATCAGTGCACCGCCCAGAAGCGGGTTGAGGTCCCGTTCGGCCAGATGCGCCTCTCGTGCGAGGCGCGGCCATTGCGCGACGAAGACCACGACGCAGGCGCCGACCAGCATCACCAGCGCGCGATCCTCGCGCTCGCCCATATCCAGCAGCCGCCGCACCACCCGGCGCGGCCCGCGATAGGTGGCGACGATGTCGCGGGTGACCGGCATCAGCCCTTGCGCCAGTCCAGCCAGGTCGCCAGCTGCCCGTTGATCTCTTCGCGCAGGGCGTCGTCCTCGATCTCCTCGACCGCCTCGGCGACAAAGGCGAGGGTCAGCAGGTCCGTGGCGATATCCTTCGGAAGCCCCCGTGCGCGCAGGTAATAGAGCGCATCCTCGTCGATTGCCCCCGAGGTGGAGCCATGCGAACAGGCCACGTCATCGGCATAGATTTCCAGTTCCGGCTTGACCAGGAACTCGCTGTCGCCATCCAGCAGCATCGACTGGCTGATCTGATAGCCATCGGTCTTCTGTGCACCTGCCTTGACCAGGATCTTGCCCTGGAACACGCCGACAGCACCGTTGCTCAGCACCTTCTTGAAGACCTGACGGCTCTCGCAGCGCTCGGCGTCATGGGTGATGAACACCGTGTCATCCTGATGGAAATCGCCGTCGCCCATCGCGGCCCCGGCCACATGCGCCACCGCATCATCCCCGGTCAGCGTGACCACGCATTCATTGCGCGTCAGCACGCCGTTGGCGGTCAGGGTAAAGCATTTGAACACGCTTTCGCGCCCCAGCCGGGCAAACAGATTGGTGACCGCACGCCGCTCGTGGTCGCGGCCCTGCGCGCGCACCACATGCAGGGTGCCGCCATCGGCCACGTCGACTTCCATGCAATTGTTGAACCGCGCCGCCGCCGGCCCGTTTTCGAGAATGGTCGCGCAGGCGCCTTCCTCGACCCGCACCACGTGATGCAGGAACACGTCCGACGCGGTCGCCTCATGGGTATAGATCAGGTTGATCGGCTTGCTCGGGCGTCCGGTCACACGAATGGTCACGCCGTCACCCGCATAGGCGGTGTTGAGCGCGGCCAGTGGCCGGTCCACCGGCACCTGACCGGCAGCTTCCAGCGTGCCGTAGAAATCCTCGGCCCAGTGCTCAGTGCTGCAACAGACATCTTCCAATCGGTCGATCACGACCCCTTCCAGCGTCAAGTCATCCGACAGTTCGGGAGCGAACAGCCCGTCCACGAACACGATCTTGAGCCGGTCAAAACTGTCGAACACCGGCGCTTCGCCATCGTCGAACAGCGCCGCCTGCGGCGGCTCGGGCTGAACCAGAGTGTCGGGCCGGGTGAACTTCCAGTATTCATCGCGCCGATGCGGCAAGCCCATGCTGCGCAACCGCGCCAGCGCCTCTTGCCGCGCCTCGGAGGTGCAGCCGACATCGGGCACGACCATCGACGCCAGCCGCGCCTCGGTGGCCGAATGCTTGGTATCGTCCAACGCCATCACGCCACCTCTGCCTTCAGGTTCTCATAGCCGTTCTTCTCGACCTCGAGCGCCAGTTCCGGCCCGCCGCTCTTGATGATCCGGCCTTCGGACATGATGTGCACCACGTCCGGCCTGATGTGATCCAGCAGGCGCTGATAGTGGGTGATCACCAGAAACCCGCGCCCCTCGTCGCGCAGCGCGTTCACACCTTCGGCGACCAGCTTCATCGCATCCACATCGAGACCCGAGTCGGTCTCGTCGAGAATGCACATCTTGGGGGCCAGCATCGCCATCTGCAGGATCTCGTTGCGCTTCTTCTCACCGCCCGAAAAGCCCACATTCACCGGCCGCTTGAGCATGTCGGCGTCGATCTTGAGGGTCTTGGCCTTCTCGCGCACCTCCTTGAGGAAATCGGCGGCGCTCATTTCCTCCTGCCCGCGCGCCTTGCGCTGTGCATTTACGGCGGTGCGCAGAAAGGTCATGTTGCCCACGCCGGGGATCTCGACTGGATATTGAAACGCCAGAAAGAGCCCCTCGGCGGCGCGCTCTTCGGGCTCCAGCGCCAGCAGATCAACGCCGTCGAGCGTGGCCGAGCCTTGCGTGACCTCATAGCCATCGCGCCCCGACAGAACATAGCTCAGCGTCGATTTGCCAGACCCGTTCGGGCCCATGATCGCATGCACCTTGCCCGCCTCAACGGTCAGGTCCACACCCTTGAGAATGCTCTTTTCCTCGTCTTCAAGATCGACGTGCAGGTTTTTGATTTCCAACATTTTATTATGTCCTTCCTATTGTCTTCGCGGCGTCAGGGCCGCTGCATCATCTCTATCGTCGTCAAGAGCATCTCCGGCCGCAGCGGCATCGGGGCCACCTCGAATTCGGCCATCCGCCCGATCACCCGGCGCGGCGCGCCGATGTATTGCTCGATCCGGTGATACTGCTTGCGCGGCACGTAATCGTCGAAGAGCAGCGTCACGGGCCGCGTCGTGCGCAGCGCCACGGCCATCGCACAGCCCACCCGGAACCGCCCGTCGACCAGCACCACGTCGGGCTGCCCGACCGTATCCAGATCCCAGACCGCCAGCGGATACCGCGCATAGCGCGACCAGCCGCTTTGGTCCTTGGGAAAGCCCCATGCCTTGGTCGGCCCGATATCGGACCAGATCACCTTGACCGTCGTGCCTTCGGCGGGCGCGGTCATCGCGAACCAGTCGCGCATCATCTGCGCCCAGTCCGTGTCGCTCTCGACCGAGATCACGGTCTTGCCCGGCATCTCGGCGGCCATCACGGTCGATCCACCAGAGCCGTATTCGAGGATCACCGCCGCCTGCTCATAGGCATCCCGCAGATGCGACGCCTCCGCCTCGGGCAGGGTCAACTCGGGCCGCTCTATGCTCACCGCGTCCTGCATGTCAGCCCGGCTCACCGGCGCGCGCCCGGTCGATCAGACGCACCATCGCGATGGTCAGCACGCTCCAACACAGGAACAGGCCCAGCCCGATGATCAGTTCGACCATCTCGGCCCGCTGCGCGGCGATCATCCCGTTTTCCACGCATTCCGCGACGATCTCGTCATGGCCCAGAGCCAGCAGGAAGATCGTGAAATGCCCGAGGATCAACAGGCCAAGCCGCCGCCCCTCCTGCCGCAAACGCGGCGGAAACCGCGTCAGCCACGCAATCGCAAGCCGCTGCGGGCCGTTGATGGTGCCCTGCCCTGTCATCAGCCAACAGACCCTTCCAGCGAGATCGCCACCAGTTGCTGCGCCTCCATGGCGAACTCCATCGGCAGCGCCTGCAACACGTCGCGGCAGAAGCCGTTGACCACGAGCGCCACCGCCTCTTCCTCGTCCATCCCGCGCGAGCGGCAATAGAACATCTGGTCGTCATCGACCTTGGAGGTGGTCGCCTCATGCTCCACGCGGGAGGAGTTGTTCTTGACCTCGATATAAGGCACCGTATGCGCCCCGCATTTATCGCCGATCAGCAGGCTGTCGCACTGCGTGTAGTTGCGGCTGTTCTTGGCCTTGGGGTGCATCGAGACAAGCCCGCGATAGGTGTTCTGCGCCACCCCGGCGCTGATCCCCTTCGAGACGATGCGCGAGCGGGTGTTCTTGCCCAGATGGATCATCTTGGTGCCGGTATCGGCCTGCTGATGGTTGTTCGCGATGGCGATGGAATAGAACTCGCCCTGGCTCTCGTCGCCGCGCAGGATGCAGCTGGGATATTTCCACGTCACGGCAGAGCCGGTCTCGACCTGCGTCCACATCACCTTGGCCCGGTCGCCCCGGCAATCGGCGCGCTTGGTGACGAAATTGTAGATCCCGCCCTTGCCGTTCTCATCGCCAGGATACCAGTTCTGCACCGTGGAATATTTCACCTCGGCATCTTCCTCGACGATGATCTCCACCACTGCGGCATGCAATTGGCTCTCGTCGCGCTGCGGTGCGGTGCAGCCCTCGAGATAGCTCACGAACGATCCCTTGTCGGCGATGATCAGCGTCCGCTCGAACTGCCCTGTATTCTCGGCATTGATCCGGAAATAGGTGCTGAGTTCCATCGGGCAGCGCACGCCCGGCGGAATGTAGACGAACGAGCCGTCGGAAAAGACCGCCGAATTCAGCGTCGCATAGAAATTGTCACTGACCGGCACAACCGACCCGAGATACTTCTTCACCAGTTCCGGGTGCTCCTTGATCGCCTCGGAGATCGAGCAGAAGATCACTCCCGCCTTGCGCAACTCGGCCTGAAACGTGGTGCCGACGCTGACACTGTCAAACACCGCATCGACCGCCACCTTGCGGCCCTCGGCGGGCGCATCCTCGGCCCCTTCGACCCCGGCAAGGATCATCTGTTCCTTCAGCGGAATGCCCAGCTTGGCATAGGTTTCCAAGAGCTTGGGATCGACATCATCCAGCGATTTCGGCTTCTCGGCCATGCTCTTGGGGCGCGCATAGTAATACTGCGCCTGAAAATCGATCGTGGGGTAATCGACCATCGCCCAGTTGGGCTCTTTTTTCTCCAGCCAGCGCCGATAGGCCGCCAGACGCCACTCGGTCATCCATTCCGGCTCTTCGTTCTTCGACGAGATCAGCCGCACGATATCCTCGTCGAGGCCCATCGGTGCGTAATCCATCTCGATATCGGTGTTCCAGCCGTGCTTGTAGGCACCGCCCACCTGCCGCACCGCATCGACCGTTTCCTGATCAACGCCTTCCTTGACTTGGGTCTCGTCCAAAGCAACCATCGGCTATCTCCCTTCTTCTCAGGCCTTGCGCGCCTGATGTTTTGTGCAGCGCGTCAGCCAGCTTTCGGCAAAGCGCATGATCTCGTCTTCCGTCACATCCGGCCCCAGCGAGACACGGATCGCGCAACTGGCATGGACCTCGTCATAGCCCATCGCGCGCAACACCCGGCTCGCTCTGACCTTGCCACTCGAACAGGCGCTGCCCGCCGAAATCGCAAAGCCTGCAAGGTCCATTGCCATGACCTGCGTCTCGCCCTTCCAACCCGGCGTTATGAAGCAGCTTGTGTTGGGCAAACGCACCGAGTCTTTCCCGACAAAAATAGTCCCGTTCCCAGTCTCTGCAATAGTTGATTCTAGAATCTTTCTAAGTTTTTCGACCCGATCCCAGACCCCCGCCGCCAGATCGCGCGCCGCCGCCTCTGCGGCCGCGCCGAATCCGGCAATGCCGATGACGTTCTCGGTGCCCGCGCGGCGGCCCATTTCCTGCCCGCCGCCCCGGATCTGCGCCGCAAGATCGGTGCCGCGCCGGATCACCAGCGCGCCCACCCCCTTGGGTCCGCCCAGCTTGTGCGCCGACACCAGCGCCATCTGCGCGCCCGACCAGTTGAACGCCACTGGCAGCTTGCCAAAGCCCTGTGTCATGTCGCTCACCGCCAGACCCTCAGGCAACTCCTGCACCACGCCGGTCTCGGAATTGGCCAGTTGCAGCACCGCACGCGCGGGGTCCTCCACCGTCACCCTGCCAGCGCCGTCCACCGCCAGATCCTCACCCACCCAGGCCCCGACCGCATCATGCTCGATCGCGGCCCCGCTCAGGCCGCGCCCGGCACAGGCCAATGCGGCGCCTTCCGTGGCCCCCGAGGTAAAGATCACATCCGCGCCTTCAGCCCCGAATGCCGCGGCCACCTGCGCGCGCGCGCGCTCCACCAACCCCTTGGCGGCGCGCCCCTCGGCATGCACGCTCGACGGGTTGCCCAGCAGGTCCATGGCATGGATCATCGCGGCCCGCGCCTCCGCGCGGAGCGGGGCCGTCGCATTGTAATCGAGGTAAACCCTGTCCATGCCTGCCGTTTCTTTATGGTTGCAATACTCCGGGGGCGTGGGGGCTGGCCCCCACCCGGCGCGACGTCTCAGTCCTCGTCCACCACCGAGAAGAGATGCGGCACCGCCGGGCACGGGGCCAGCGAATTGCCCGCCACATCGCTCAACCTTGTCTGGTGCAGGAACACGTAGACCTGCGCGCTCAGCCCTTCCCACAGCCGGTTCGCCATGGATTGCGCGCGCGACCCGCTCGACCCGCCCGAGGCGCCCGCGCCCTTGTGCAGCGCATCCACCGTCTCGTCGACCGCCGCCAGCACATCGGCCACCCGGATTTCGGTCGCGGGCCGCGCCAGCCGGTAGCCACCGCCGGGCCCGCGCACCGAGGTCACAAGTTCCGCCCGCCGCAGCTTGACGAAAAGCTGTTCGAGATAGGGCAGAGAGATGTCCTGCCGTCGCGACACCTCGCCCAAGGTGACCACCTCGCCATCGGGTTGCAGCGCGATATCGACCAGCGCCACCATTGCGTAACGCCCCTTGGTGCTGAGTTTCATGGGCCTCTCCCCTCGCGAACAGATTGACCTTGCGCGACGCAGGGCTTATCTCGCTCTGAGCCAGTCCGGCACTGACCGTAATTTAGAAATGTTCTAAGGTGGTCGAGCGAATTCGTCAAGATTCTCGCCAGCCCCCGCAACAAGGACAAAAGGGACCCTATGCCCGAGGTAATCTTTCCCGGCCCCGAAGGCCGTCTCGAAGGCCGCTACCATCCGCAAGCCGACAAGGACGCACCGATTGCCATCGTGCTGCACCCGCATCCGCAATTCGGCGGCACGATGAACAACAAGGTCGTCTACAACCTGCATTACGCCTTCTACAACATGGGCTTCACCGTGCTGCGCTTCAACTTTCGCGGTGTCGGGCGGTCTCAGGGTGAATACGATCAGGGCGTGGGCGAGTTGTCGGATGCGGCCTCGGCCCTCGATTACCTGCAATCCATGAACAACAACTCCAAGCATTGCTGGGTCGCGGGCTTTTCATTCGGCGCGTGGATCGGCATGCAGCTTTTGATGCGCCGCCCCGAGATCACCGGCTTCATTTCCGTGTCGCCGCCCGCCAACATGTATGATTTCATGTTCCTCGCGCCCTGCCCCGCCTCGGGCCTGATCATCAACGGCAGCCATGACCGCGTCGCCCCGCCGGCGGACACCACCGCGCTGGTCGGCAAACTGCACGAACAGCAAGGCATCACCATCACCCATGAAGAGGTCGAGGGCGCCGACCATTTCTTCCGCGACCCCTATATGGACGGCATGATCGACACGGTCTCGACCTATGTCAAACGCCGCCTGACCGAGAGCACGCGCTAGGGGGCCGTCCGATGGGTATCACCGAGGATCTTGCAGACGAGTTGGCCCGCGACGTCATCAAGGCGATCGACGCCACCGGTGACGAGGATCTCGTGTCCGATATGCAAAAGGTGCTCGGGGCCACCTCGCAGACCGCCGAAGAGGCGTTTCTCACCGCCCTCCGCGTGCGCCGCGCCAATATCAAGGCGCGGGCGCTGCTGATGGACAAGCTCAAGAAGTTCAAGGCCGCGAAAGAGTCTGGCAAGGGCGACGGCTGACCGGTCGGGCGTCGTGATTTTTGGCCTGGAGCTGCCGTTTAGGTGCAGCTCCAATGCGCGGAATCAAGGTGCCGTAGGCACCGCCGCGCAGCGCCCGACCGCCCCCTCGGGCGGGCGCTTTTGCAACGTTTCAAGCCATTGATAACGCGGGAGTGCTTGGCTGGCATAAAGTGCGGTCCACCGAGGTTGCTGCGCCCACCCGGCGGTCGGGCACCGCGCGGCTAGTCTCTGAAACCGCCAACGGCAGCAGCAGGCGCGTCCCAGCCCCGTCACTCCCCTCACGCCCTGAGCCGCACCCCCTCCGGATCGAACGGCGGCTCGTGCAGGATGCGCGCGCGGTGCGGTTGGCCCAGCACCATCACCTCCACCGCATCGCCGGGCCCGGCGCCCCCCTTCACATAGCCAAGCGCCAGGCTCATCCCCACCGCATAGCCGTAAGCCCCCGAGGTCACGCGCCCTACGCCCACGCCATCCTTGAAGATCGGCTCGCCGCCCGTTGCATCTGCATTCGAGGCCATCACATCCGCCGCCTCCAGCGCCAGCAACACCAACCGCTCGCGCGGGGCCTCCCCGATCACCGCCTCCAGCGCCGCCTTGTTCAAGAAATCCTTGTCCATCTTGCACAGCCCGGCCAGCCCGGCCTCCTGCGGCCAGTATTCGGGGCTGTATTCGCGGGACCACGACCCATAGCCCTTCTCGATCCGCAGGCTCATCAACGCGCGGCTGCCCACCGGCCCCGCGCCCATCTCGCGCCCCGCCTCGATCAGCGCCGCATAAAGCCGCGCCTGATCCTCGGTCGCGCAATGCAACTCCCAGCCCAGATCGCCGGTGAAACTCACCCGGAGCGCCACGCAAGAAACCCCCGCGATCTCGATCTTCGCCGAGCGCATGAACGCAAAATCCTCGGTGCTGAGCGACGCATTGGTCAACCGCTGCAACATCTCGCGCGACCGTGGCCCCGCCACGTTGAAGCCGCAGACCGCCTCGGTCAGGCTCTCGAACACGGTCCCCTCCGGCAGCGGCACCGCATCGAAAAACCGCTTGTGATAGCGCTCCGCCATGCCCGAGGAGATCACCCAGAACTCCTCTTCGCCCAACCGCGTCACCGTCGCATCCCCGGCAATCCCGCCACGCACCCCGATCAGCGGCGTCAGGCACGACCGACCCACGGCGCGCGGCATCCGGTTGGCGAAGACGGCGTTGAGCCACTCCTCCGCCCCCGGCCCCTTGACCCGGTACTTGGCGAAATTCGAAATGTCGATGATGCCCGCCCGCTCGCGCAGCATGCGGGCCTCCTCGCCCACCGGCCCCCACCAGTTCTGCCGGGTGAAGCCGTTAGTATCGACGGTGCCGGGCACCTCGGAGAACCACAAAGGATGCTCCCAGCCATAGTTGAGGCCAAAGACCGCCCCCATGTCCTTCTGCATCTCATAAGCAGGCCGCACCCGTAGCGGCCGCCCCGCCGCGCGCTCCTCATTGGGGTAATGAATCGCAAACCGATGCGCGTATTGGTCCTTCACCTTGGCCTTCACAAACTCCCGGTCATTGGCCCAGAGGCCAAACCGCGCGATATCCCAGGCGAACATGTCGTATTTCATCTCGCCATGCACCAGCCATTCGGCCACCATCCAGCCCATGCCCGCCGATTGGCTGAACCCCGGAATGATGCCGTTACAGCAGAAGTAGCCTTTCAACTCAGGCACCGGCCCAAGGATCACATTGGCATCGGGCGACCAGATCATCGGACCGTTGATCACCCGCTTGATCCCCGCCTCGCCCACCACCGGAACCCGGTCGATGGCGCGCATCATGTTGTCCTCGATCCGCTCCAGATCGTCGGGGAAAAGATCATGCGCAAAATCCAGCGGCGTGCCCTCTTCCGCCCAGAACCGCATGTCGCGCTCATAGGCGCCGATCAGCAGGCCCTTGCCCTCCTGGCGCAGGTAATACTCCCCGTCCCGGTCCGCGACCGACGGCAGGCGCCGGTCCATCCCGGCGATCTCGGCAATCGTCTCGGTCACGAAATACTGGTGTTCGGTCGGTTGCAGGGGCAATTCGATCCCTGCCAGTTTCGCCACCTCGCGGCCCCACAGACCGGCAGCGTTAATGACCCAAGGGGTGTGGATATTGCCCTTCGGCGTCTCGACGATCCATGTCCCGTCCGCCTGCGGCACCGTGGCCATCACCGGGGTAAACCGGTGAATTTCCGCGCCCCGCTGCCGCGCGCCCACCGCATAGGCATTGGTCACGCCCGAGGGGTCCACATTGCCGCCATCGGGCTCGTACATGATGCAGCGGATGCCGTCGAAATTCACCAAAGGGTGCAGCCGCTCGGCCTCGTCCCGCGAAATCTCGTGGAAATTCATACCGTAAAGCTTAGCCTTGGCCGCCTGAAGCCGTAGCTGATGCGACCGGTTCTCGGTCTGCGCCAGATAGAGCGAGCCAGGCTGAAACACCCCGCAGCTTTGCCCGGTCTCTTCCTCCAGCGCATTATAGAGATTCATCGTGTAATGCTGCAAACGGCTGATATTGGCGCTGTCATGCAGCCCATGAATATTGGCCGCCGCATGCCATGTGCTGCCGCTCGTCAACTCGTCGCGCTCCAGCAGCACGACATCGCTCCAGCCCAGCTTGGCCAGATGATAGAGGATCGAGCATCCGATAACGCCGCCGCCGATCACGACAGCCTGTGCATGGGTCTTCATGGGGTTCCCTCGGGTTTTTCTCGCCCTTCACCCTGAAGCGCACACCGCTCCTGCGATTGCCGATTTCCGACATATCCTGTCGCGGTGATGCAAGGCACCGACAAACATGAAAAGGAACGGCCTGCCACCGAAGGGGCAGGCCGCAGGACAGGATTGAACGGTCAGGTCAGTGGGGGCTGACCCGGTTCAGCATGCACCGAAGGTTTGGCTGAACACCGTACTTCCTGCCACCACCACCGACACCTTGACACCGGTCGGGATGCCGAAATGCGTGCAGATCGTCAGACAGGCCTGTGCCGCCGTCCCGTTGGGGATATGCACCGGCAGGTGAAGGCAATGCTTGCCCAGCCCCAAAGGCAGGGTCAGACACACCTGATTGTTCGAGATCGTCACGGCAATGCATTGCGCCGCCACGGCGATATGCGCCCCGACCATGGGCAGACCCGACTGCGCGGTCAGGTTCTGAAGCTTCTCATTTCCCGAGTGGGTGCGCCGTGCAGCATCGAGAGCGGCATCAACGGCTTCACTGTCAAACTCATAAAAATCTTGTGCCATTTCAAAGGCCTCCTTGGAAAAATTAAAGTCCCCGCTAATTACTGCGGGTAATATTCTTATATATTAAGCTGAGTATTTTTTCAATGATTCGTCTTTAGGTTGTTTTTCTGCAAATTTCTTTTCAGGACAGCCCTCCTCTCGCCGAAATCGCCGCACCATGCCCCGATCCAAATACGGCAGCATTTGTCGCAGACAGACATGATCTTTCCGGCGCGGCAGGCAGGCTCGACCAAAACATCAGGGAGGCGTGACATGAAAACCAGCACCCGAGTGGTCGTGATCGGCGGCGGTGTCGTCGGCTGTTCCGTGCTCTATCACCTGACCAAACTGGGCTGGTCAGATGTCATGCTCCTGGAACGCTCCGAGCTCACCTCCGGCTCCACCTGGCACGCGGCGGGCGGCTTTCACACGCTCAACGGCGACACCAACATGGCCGCCCTTCAGGGCTACACCATCCGGCTCTACAAGGAGCTCGAAGAGCTGACCGGCATGTCCTGCGGGCTGCATCACGTCGGCGGCGTGACGCTCGCCGACAACCGCGACCGCTTCGACATGATGCTCGCCGAGCGCGCCAAGCATCGCTACATGGGCCTCGACACCCATATCGTCACGCCTGAGGAAATCCGCGAGATCGCGCCCGTCACCAATATCGACGGCATCATCGGCGGGCTTTATGACCCGCTCGACGGCCATCTCGACCCGTCGGGCACCACCCACGCCTATGCCAAAGCCGCGCGCATGGGCGGCGCGCAGATCGAAACGCACTGCATGGTGCAAGAAACCAACCAACGCCCCGACGGCACATGGGATGTGGTGACGGACAAGGGCACCATCCACACCGAACACGTGGTCAATGCAGGCGGCCTCTGGGCGCGTGAGGTCGGCGCGATGGCGGGCGTCTACCTGCCGCTCCACCCGATGGAGCATCAGTATATCGTCACCGACGAGACGCCCGAGATCTATGAGCGCGACAGCGAGCACCCCCATGTCATGGACCCGGCCGGCGAAAGCTATCTGCGGCAAGAGGGGCGCGGCCTGTGCATCGGCTTCTACGAGCAGCCCTGCAAACCATGGGCGGTGGACGGCACGCCATGGGATTTCGGCCATGAACTGCTGCCCGACGATCTCGACAAGATCGAGGCCAGCATCGAGTTTGCCTATCGCCGCTTTCCCGTGCTGGAGCGCGCGGGCGTCAAATCGGTCATTCACGGCCCCTTCACCTTCGCCCCCGACGGCAACCCGCTGGTCGGCCCCATCCCCGGCCTGCGCGGCTACTGGTCGGCCTGCGGCGTGATGGCGGGCTTTTCCCAAGGCGGCGGCGTCGGCCTGATGCTGGCGCAATGGATGACCGAAGGCGAATGCGAGCGCGACGTCACCGCCATGGACGTGGCCCGCTTCGGCGACTGGATCAGCCCGGGCTATACCCGCCCCAAGGTCATTGAAAACTATCAAAAACGCTTCTCCGTCTCCTACCCGAACGAGGAACTGCCCGCCGCGCGCCCCTTCCGTCAGACGCCAATGTATGACGTCTTTGACGACATGGGCGCGGTCTGGGGCGCGCAATACGGGCTGGAGGTGGTCAACTACTTCGCCGAAGAGCACGAGCCGCGCTTCGAAACCCCCTCCTTCCGCCGCTCCAACGCGTGGGAGGCCACAGCGCGCGAAGTGAAAGCCGTGCGCGAGGGCGTCGGCATCAACGAGGTCCACAATTTCGGCAAATACCTCGTCAGCGGCACAGGCGCGCGCGACTGGCTCGACCGGATCATGGCGGGGCGCATCCCCAAACCGGGGCGGCTCTCACTGACCCCGATGCTCTCGCCCAAGGGCCGGCTCTGGGGCGATTTCACCGTGTCCTGCCTCAACGATGAGACCTTCCAACTCACCGCCTCCTACGGCGCGCAGGCGTTCCACATGCGCTGGTTCGCGCAGAACGAGGCGGCGGGCGTGCGGGTCGAGAACATCTCGGATCGCCTCAATGGCTTTCAGATCGCCGGACCAAAGGCGCGCGACGTGCTCACCGCCTGCACCCGCGACAGGCTCGCGGACATGAAATTCATGGATATCCGCCCTGCCGTCCTCGGCATGGTCGATTGCCTCATTCAGCGCGTCAGCTATACCGGCGATCTCGGATACGAGATCTATTGCGACCCGATGGCGCAGCGCGCGCTCTGGGACGTGCTGTGGAGCGAAGGGCAGAACCACGGCATGAAACCCTTCGGCATGCGCGCGATGATGTCGCTGCGGCTCGACCGGTTCTTCGGCGCGTGGCTGCGCGAGTTCTCGCCCGACTATACCGCTGCAGAGACCGGCATGGATCGCTTCATCGCGTGGAAGAAAAACACCGATTTCATCGGCCGCGCGGCGGCAGAGGCCGAGCGCGCCCAAGGGGCTGCGCGCACGCTCGTCGCCTTTGAGGTGGAGGCGGAAGATGCCGATGTGAACGCCTACGAGCCGGTCTGGATCGAGGGCGAAGTGCATGGTTTCTGCACCTCGGGTGGCTATTCGCACCACGCAGGAAAATCCATCGCCCTCGCCCTCATCCCGACCGAGCGCGCGCGGGGCGGGCTGACGGCCGAGATCGAAATCCTCGGCCACCGCCGCGCCGCCCGGCTGATCACAGAGCCGCTCTTTGACGCCGACGGCGCGCGGATGCGAGGCTGATCGCAAAACCCCGGCGCAGGTCATGACTTGCACCGGGGTTTATTCGAGTATTTTCAGAAAGGTGAATGCCTCAGTTAATCCCGGCGTTCATCCGGATCGGATTGACCAACGCCAAGAAACAGCCGCTTGAGCGGGATGATCCAGATGAATCCCAGCCCCACATAAACCAGCAGTTCGATCCAGAACGACGGCCGGTCGATCCAGTTCACAAGGCTCACGGCAGCCACGATATAGGCCGGCAGCCCCACCAGAAGCACCACCAGAGACCAGCGTTTCCGGGCCTTGTAGCTGAGCATTCCGCCTCCTCAATCCGCGAACGGGTCGGTCACGAGGATGGTGTCCTCGCGCTCCGGTGAGGTGGAGAGTAGCGCGACCGGACAGTCGATCAACTCTTCGACACGGCGCACGTATTTGATCGCGTTGGCAGGCAGATCGGCCCAGCTACGCGCGCCCTCGGTCGATTCGGACCAACCCGGCAGCTCCTCGTAGACGGGCGTGCAGCGGGCCTGCTCCTCGGCGGCAATCGGCAGGTAATCCAGCCGCTTGCCGTCGAGATCATAGGCCACGCAGATCTTGAGCGTCTCGAACCCGTCGAGCACGTCGAGCTTGGTGAAGGAAATGCCGTTCACGCCGCTCGTGACACAGGTCTGCCGCACGAGGCACGCGTCGAACCAGCCGCAGCGCCTCTGCCGCCCGGTCACGGTGCCGAATTCATGGCCCCGCTCACCCAATCGCTGGCCATCTGCGTCCTGCAATTCGGTCGGGAACGGCCCCTCGCCCACGCGGGTGGTATAGGCCTTGACGATGCCCAGCACGTAGTCGATCGAGCCCGGCCCGATCCCGACACCCGTCGCCGCTTGGCCCGCGATCACATTCGACGAGGTGACAAAGGGATAAGTGCCGAAATCAATGTCCAGCAGCGCACCCTGCGCGCCCTCGAACAGGATCCGCTTGCCCGCCCGGCGCTGCTCGTTGAGCACCTTCCACACCGGGGCCGCATAGGGCAGGATCTGCGGCGCGATCTCCATCAGCTGCGCGATCAGCGCCTCGCGGTCCACCGCCTCGATCCCCAGCCCCCGACGCAGCGGGTCGTGATGCTGAAGCGCCCGGTCCACCCGCGCGATCAGCGTCTCTTCATCGGCCAGATCGGCCACCCGCACCGCGCGACGGCCGACCTTGTCCTCATAGGCGGGGCCGATGCCGCGCCCGGTCGTGCCGATCTTGGTACCCTTGCTCGCGGCCTCTTCGCGGGCGCGATCAAGCTCACCGTGAATCGGCAGGATCAGCGGGGTGTTCTCGGCGATCATCAGCGTCTCGGGCGTGATCGACACCCCCTGCTCGGTGATCTGCGCGATCTCCTTCACCAGATGCCACGGGTCGAGCACCACGCCATTGCCGATCACGCTCAGCTTGCCGCCCCGCACCACGCCCGAGGGCAGCGCGTTAAGCTTGTAGACCTTGCCGTCGATCACGAGGGTATGGCCCGCGTTGTGGCCACCCTGAAACCGCGCGATCACGTCGGCGCGCTCGCTCAGCCAGTCCACGATCTTGCCTTTTCCCTCGTCCCCCCACTGGGCCCCGACGACGACGACATTTGCCATGATTTACCCCTCGGCATTTGGTCCAAACCGCGCGCCGGTATAACGGGGGCCGCACGCGGGCGAAACAGCTAAATCACCGCGCCCCACTGGACAGCGCGCCCGCCCTGCGGCACATCGGGGCCGTGCAGTGCAAAAGCGAGGGTGACATGGGATTTCTGGCAAGATGGGCGGTGGCCTTCGTGCTGCTGGCGCTGACCTTCAACCCGACCGAGTGGAATTTCATCACCTGGGCACGGGGTAATTTCAGCGCGCAGATGCCGCTGACGGTTCTTCTGGGGCTGATCCTGCTGGTCGGCTACATCATCTACCTGCGCGCCACGCTGCGCTCCATCGGGGGCTTCGGCATGGGGCTGGTGCTGGCGATCGCGGCGGCACTGGTCTGGGTGCTGCATGATTTCGGGTGGATCAGCTTCGACAATCCCACGCTGAATGTCTGGCTGGCGCTGGTCGCGCTGTCGCTGGTGCTCGGCATCGGGCTCAGCTGGTCCCACGTCCGCCGCAAGCTCTCGGGGCAGGCGGATATGGATGATGTGGACGAGTAGCGGGTTTGGGGCGAGCGCCCTAGTCTTTGCGGCTGTGCCGTGGAATGAGTGTCCTGAAAACAGACGGCGCGAATGGCTTGGAGCGGACCTTGGCAGTGAGCCGCGCATCGCCGGGCCGCGGTGCGGCGATCCAACGTCAGTTTTGTAGCGCTTTATCTCAGCCAAATCCGAAAAACATCTGAGCGCAGAGATGGTTGCAGCCAAATCGCCGTGCCGGGGGCGGCCCGGCGATGCGCGGCGGCCTTCGGCCTTGTTCCGCGCAGGGTGCTTCAATCAGATGACCGCTCCCAGGCCAATCCCGACCAACGCATGCGACGCATGCACCTCATCGACAGCCCGACGCGAATGAAGGCTCCGGCCTGCCCCGGCCCCGGCTGAGTTTCTTCCGACCCGCACCAGAAGACCCCTCTGCCAAAGCCTCCCACATTGCCGGGTTGCGGGCGGCAGCGGAATTGCATAGATACCGCGCAGACCGCGATCAAGTGATAGGCCCTGTGACCCATGGAAAACGTCGTCCTGACCATCCACCTGCTTCTGGCGCTCGCGCTGATCGGCGTGGTGCTGCTGCAACGCTCCGAAGGCGGCGGGCTTGGCATGGGCGGCGGTGGCGGCGGCGCCATGACGGGCCGGGCCGCGGCCACGGCCCTGGGCAAGGTCACATGGATCCTCGCGGCGGCCTTCATCGTGACCTCGATCACGCTGACCATCATCGCAGCGCAGCAATCGGCGGGCAGTTCGGTGCTCGACCGTCTCGGCGACCAACCCGCCCCGGTAGAGGAAAGCGTGCCCGGCCTGCCCGGCGACGGCTCGCTCCTGCCGCCGTCCTCGGGCGACACGGCCCCGCTGACGCCCACCGCCGACTGACCACAAACGATTGAGGGCCGCGCCGAAACCGCAACATGATCTTGCGGTCGGCTTGCGCATCCCTCCCGAATCCTCTATTGGTTAAATCCCGTGATGGATGGCCTTTTCAGGGCCAATCCGGGCTTTTGATCAAGCATCACAAACGCAGTATCACGGGGGGCTTTGCGCGCGCATGGCACGTTACATCTTCATCACCGGCGGCGTCGTATCCTCGCTTGGCAAAGGGCTCGCTTCGGCCGCTCTCGGTGCGCTCTTGCAGGCGCGCGGCTTCTCGGTCCGCCTGCGCAAACTCGATCCTTACCTCAACGTCGATCCCGGCACGATGTCTCCGTTCGAGCATGGCGAGGTCTTCGTCACCGATGACGGGGCCGAAACCGATCTCGATCTCGGCCACTATGAACGCTTCACCGGCGTGCCCGCCCGACTGACCGATTCCGTCTCCTCGGGCCGGATCTATTCCAATGTGCTCGAACGCGAACGCCGTGGCGACTACCTCGGCAAGACCATTCAGGTCGTTCCCCACGTCACCAATGAAATCAAAGACTTCCTCGCAATCGGCGAGACGGAAGTCGATTTCATGCTGTGCGAGATCGGCGGCACCGTCGGCGATATCGAAGGCCTGCCCTTCTTCGAGGCGATCCGCCAGTTCAGCCATGACCGGGCGCGCGGGCAATGCATCTTCATGCACCTCACGCTGCTGCCCTATCTCGCCGCCTCTGGCGAGCTCAAGACCAAGCCGACCCAGCACTCGGTCAAGGAATTGCAGAGCATCGGTATCGCCCCCGATATCCTCGTCTGCCGCTCCGAACAGCCGATCCCCGACAAGGAACGCGAAAAGATCGCGCTCTTCTGCAATGTCCGCAAGGAACATGTCGTCGCCGCCTATGACCTCAAGTCGATCTACGAGGCGCCGCTGGCCTACCACCACGAAGGGCTCGATCAGGCCGTGCTTGACGCCTTCCAGATCAGCCCCGCACCGCGCCCCGACCTCAACGTCTGGCAGGACGTGGTCGACCGCATCCAAAACACCGACGGCGCGGTCAATATCGCCATTGTCGGCAAATACGTGCAACTGGAAGACGCCTACAAGTCGATCAAGGAGGCGCTCATTCATGGCGGCATGGCCAACCGGGTGAAGGTCAATGTCGAATGGGTCGATGCCGAGATTTTCGAGCGCGAAGACCCTGCCCCGCATCTCGAAGGCTTCCACGCCATCCTGGTTCCGGGCGGTTTCGGCGAGCGCGGCACCGAAGGAAAGATCAAGGCCGCCGAATTTGCCCGCACCCGCAAGATCCCCTATCTCGGCATCTGCCTCGGCATGCAGATGGCGGTGATCGAGGCGGCGCGCAACGTCGCCGGGCTCAAGCACGCAGGCTCCGAGGAGTTCGACCACGAGGCCGGCAAGAAACGCTTCGAGCCGGTGGTCTATCACCTCAAGGAATGGGTGCAGGGCAACGAGAAGGTCAGCCGCAATGTCAGCGACGACAAGGGCGGCACCATGCGCCTCGGCGCCTATGACGCGGTGCTCAAGGACGGCTCTCGCGTGGCGCAGATCTATGGCACGACCCAGATCGACGAACGCCACCGCCACCGCTACGAGGTGGACACAAAGTATCGCGAGAAACTCGAAGACTGCGGCCTGACCTTTTCGGGCATGTCCCCCGATGGCCGCCTGCCCGAAATCGTCGAATGGTCGGATCACCCGTGGTTCATCGGCGTGCAATATCACCCCGAATTGAAATCCAAACCCTTCGCGCCGCACCCGCTTTTCGCGGATTTCCTGCGCGCGGCGGTGGAAACCTCGCGGCTGGTCTGACGCCTCAGCCGCGCGGTTCCTTGTATTTCAGGATATCGCGATCCACCCCCAGCCCGATCAGCGGGGCCAGCAGCGCGCGCCAAAGGCTCGGGCGCGCGTTCCGCCAGGCGGTCTGTTCCGGCGGCGCGCTCAATTCATCGTTCAGCATCGGCGCGAGAATCGCCTCGTCGAGGATCCAGCGCCCGCGCCGCCCTTCGCGCCGGTCTGCCGCCTGATACTCGAGCCATCGCCGCAGGGATCTGTCGCTCGACGGCTTGCTGCCGGGCTGCACCAGATAGAACCCGCTATTGATCCGTAGGCAGATATTGTCGAGCACCCGCGCCGTGCCGCGCAGCGGGGCGGGCACGTGACCCTTGGGCATGTAATTGAAGCGCTCCGGTGCGCCGTTGAAAAACACGCAAACGGCCACGCGCAGATCAATTCCCTTTTGCGCCATGGCCCAGCCAAGCACCGGCTCAGGATGCTGTGACCAGTCATAATTGGTGACAAGATCGGCCATCTCCCGGACTGGCAGGCTGCGAAGCTGTGCCAATTGCGCCTCTGCCGACATCCCGGCCCACGCGTCAGCCTCGCTCATATCAAACTCCGTATTTCAACTAGCAGCATGCCTTTCTTTCGGCCCACAAAATGGGATTTCTTGGGAGCAATTGTGTCACCGTTGCGGCGCTGCACATTTTCGCGCGCCTCGCATGCGATCAGCGAGAATTCGCTTGGGTGCGCGGCCCGCGCGGATTACGATTCATGCATGCTGTCCCGTATCCTGCACGCCTTTCAGGCGCCCAAGCCCGGCCCCCTGCCCGAACCCGACGAGAAACTCGCACTCGGGGCGCTGATGGTGCGTGTCGCCAAGTCCGACCGCCATTACGACCTCGCGGAAATCAAGCGTATCGACCGCCTCCTCACACGGCTCTACGGGCTGAAACCGATCGAGGCGGCCAAGATGCGCGCCACCTGCGAGAAACTCGAACATGCCGCCCCCGATACCGACCGATTCGGCCACCTGATCCGCGAGACCGTCAGCCTCGAGGCCCGCGTCGCAGCACTCGAGGCGCTTTGGGAAGTGGTCCTTTCGGATGGCGACAGCCAGCCTCAGGAGCTGCAGGTGCTCGACGCCGCCCGCGAGGCCATGGGGCTCAGCCATGCCGACAGCGACACCGCCCGCGCGCAGGCCGAGGCGCAGTAACCGCGCGCAATTCTCCATTGGCCCGCGCGCCGCATCGCCCTATACCTGTGCCCATGTTCGCAGATTTCCTCAACCGGCTCATCCAGCCCGAACCTGATCCGCTCGACGATGGCGATGCCCGTCTGGCGCTCACCGCCCTGCTTGTCCGTGTCGCCCGCAGCGATGGCGATTACGCGGCCGCCGAAATCATTCGAATCACCCGCATCGTCGAGGCACGGTACAACCTCTCGCATGACGCGGCCGAGGCGTTGCGCATGGATGCCGAAACCCTCGAATCCGAGGCCCCCGATACCGTCCGCTTCACCCGCGCGATCAAGGATGCCGTGCCCTACGAAGAGCGTGTCGCGGTGATCGAGGCGCTGTGGCAAGTGGCCCTCGCCGATGGCGAACGCGAGAGCCATGAGGACTCGCTGCTGCGACTGGTCTCGAACTTTCTGGGCATCTCCGACCGCGACAGCGCGCTCGCCCGCCAACGGGTCACATCCACCGGATGATCGCCGCCCTGCCGATGTATGACCGCCCCGAGACGGCGGCGGCCAATGACCGGCTCTGGCAAGGCCTGCGCGCGGCTTTGGGATACGGCCCCGAGACGCTCACCCGCGACGGCGATCTCTGGAACACCTGGCAAAGCCCTGATCTGCTCATCGCACAGACCTGCGGCTATCCGTTCCGCGCCCGCCTGCACCCTCACGTGCAGCTTGTCGGCACGCCGGTCCTCGCCCTGCCCGACTGTCCGCCGGGGCACTATTGCAGCGCCCTTGTCGTCCGCGCCGACGATCCGCGCGACGCACCCGAGGCCTTCGGCGCCGCTCCCTTCGCCTATAACGAGGCGCTCTCGCAATCCGGCTGGGCCGCGCCGCAAAACTGGGCCGCCGCGCGCGGCTTCACCTTCTCGAACCCGTTCCAGACCGGCGCGCATCGCGCTTCTGCTCTCGCCGTCGCCGAAGGCCGCGCAGATATCGCCGCCATCGACGCGCTGACTTGGGACATCCTGCGCGGCCATGACCGATTCACCGACACTCTACGCGTTCTCGCCCGCACCGACCCAACCCCGGCCCTGCCCTATATCACCGCCCGAGACCGCGACCCCGCGCCACTCTTCAACGCGCTGCAAACCGCCATCGCCGGGCTGTCGCAGGACGACCGCACAACCCTCGGGATCACCAGCCTGATCCGTCTGCCCGCAACGGATTATCTCGCCGTGCCCAATCCCCCGCCACCGCCTCCGAATTGAGCTGACGATACGTCAATTCGGACGCCAGCCCCGCCATTCGCCCGCATTGCAAGTTGCATTGCACCATTTTTTCAGCCCTATTGTCATGAAAACGATAAACGACCAGCCAACAGGGTGACGCGCTTGACCACGACTCCGGTCCTCGAAATCCGTAATCTGCACAAGGCCTACGGCGCGCTCGAGGTGATAAAGGGCGTCGATATCACCGCGCCCAAGGGGCATGTGATCTCGCTCATCGGCTCTTCGGGCTCGGGCAAATCCACCATCCTGCGCTGCGCCAACCTGCTCGAAGACAGCCAGCAGGGCGATATCCTCTTCAAGGGAGAACCGGTGACATGGCGCGGCGAAGGGCTGAACCGCCACCCGGCGGACGCAGCCCAGGTTCTGCGAATCCGCACCAACCTTTCCATGGTGTTTCAGCAATTCAATCTCTGGGCCCACATGACCATCCTGCAAAACGTGATGGAGGCCCCGGTGACCGTTCTGGGCCGTGACCGCGCCGAGGCCGAGCACGCCGCGCGCGGCTATCTCGACAAGGTCGGCATCGGCGACAAATGCGACGTCTACCCGGCGCAGCTTTCGGGCGGCCAGCAACAGCGCGCCGCCATCGCCCGCGCCCTCTGCATGGAACCCGAGGCGCTCTTGTTCGACGAGCCCACCTCGGCCCTCGACCCGGAACTTGAACAAGAGGTGATCCGCGTCATCAAGGATCTGGCCAATGAGGGCCGCACCATGATGATCGTCACCCACGACATGAGCATGGCCCGCGATGTCAGCGACCACGTGGTCTTTCTGCATCAGGGCCTGATCGAAGAAGAAGGTGCGCCCGACGCGCTCTTCGGCGCACCGAAATCCGAGCGGCTACAGGGCTTTCTCAGCTCCACCATGGCCGCCTGAGACCAACCAACCAAAGGGAGAAAACCACTCATGAAAAAACTCATGCTTTCCACCGCCGCCTTCGCCATGATGGCGGGTATGGCCATGGCACAGGACGTCGTCCGCCTCGGGACTGAGGGCGCCTACCCCCCGTGGAACTTCATCAATGACGCGGGCGAGGTCGACGGCTTCGAGCGCGAGCTTGGCGACGAACTGTGCACCCGCGCCGAACTCAACTGCGAATGGGTGACGAACGATTGGGACAGCATCATCCCCAACCTCGTTTCGGGCAACTATGACGCCATCATCGCCGGCATGTCGATCACCGACGAGCGCGATCAGGTCATCGACTTCACCCAGAACTACACGCCCCCCGATCCCTCGGCCTATCTCGGCATGTCCGAGGACGTGGACGTCACCGGCGGCGTGATCGCCGCACAGACCGGCACCATTCAGGCGGGTTACGTCGCCGAATCCGGGGCCACATTGGTTGAGTTCGCCACCCCTGAAGAAACCATCGCAGCCGTCCGCAACGGTGAGGCCGATGCGGTGCTGGCCGACAAGTCGTTCCTCGCGCCCGTCGCGGCCGAAGATGCCGACCTGATGTTCGTGGGCGAAGACGTGCCGCTTGGCGGCGGCGTCGGCATGGGCGTGCGCGAATCCGATGGCGAGTTGCGCGAAACCTTCGATGCCGCAATCCAGTCGATGAAGGATGACGGCTCGCTCAACGAAATGATCAAGAAATGGGAAGTCTCCTCGACCTTCGAGTGACCTAATCCCGCCCCCGCGTACCCTGCGCGGGGGCCTCTCCACCCGAGGGAGACCGCCATTTTTTCCTTCTGCGCCGATCCATCGACTCTTGAGGGCCTGAAATGGCTGTCGTGCTACCTCACCACGGGCAAGCACGCCAATCTCTATGTCGCCACCGGCACCGTGCTGCTCTTGCTGGCGATCACCGCGCCCACCGCGCTCGCCTTCGGCTTCGGCGGGGCAATGGCGGCGCGCTCGCGGATCTGGCCGATCGCATGGTTCGGCAAGGGCTATATCGCCATCGTGCGCGGCGTGCCCGATATCGCCTTCTTTCTCTTTTTCGTCATCGCCCTCGATCAGCTGTTCGAGGCGATCCGCCACAAGATCAAATGCCCCGACTGGGATCAGGCGATCTGGCAGGGCAATGATTTCGTCGTCTGTCAGGCGGCCAAGCTGCCGCTTGGCAACGATCCGCAATGGATGCACGAAACCTACGGCTTTTTCCTCGCCGTCCTGACCTTCGCCATCGTGTTCGGCGCGTTTGCCGCCAACGTCCTGTTTGGCGCGATGCGCGCGGTGCCGCATGCGCAGCTTGAAACAGCCGCCGCCTACGGCTTCTCGCGGCGTCAGACCTTCTGGCGCATCCTTGTGCCGCAGATGTGGGTCTATGCGCTGCCCGGCCTCAGCAACCTCTGGATGGTGCTGACCAAGGCCACGCCGCTGCTCTTCCTTCTGGGGGTCGAGGATATCGTCTACTGGGCGCGCGAGTTGGGCGGCACCGCCAACCCCCGCTTTACCGACTATCCGCATGGTGACTGGCGGATGTGGTATTTCCTCGGCCTCATGGTCTTCTACCTCGGCCTCACCCGCATCTCCGAGATCTATCTCGAACGCCTGATGCAGCGCCTCACCCACGGTCAGGCCACGACGGGCGGCGAAGCGCAGAGGAAAGCGGCATGAGTTGCTGGCAGACCGTGCAGGACTACGCCTTCCGCTCGCTCGGCTACGGCGAACGTCTGCTCCCCCGCGAGGGCTATACGCTGTGCGAGCATTTCACCCTGATCGGGTCGGGGATGATCTGGAATGTCTATTTCGGCGTGCTCGCCCTTCTGGCCGGGTTCTTCCTCGCGACGCTAGTCGCCCTCGGCAAGGGCGCGCATAACCCGCTCCTGCGCAAGCCGTCGGAATGGTTCATCTTCGTGTTTCGCGGCTCGCCCCTCTTCATCCAGTTCTTCTTCGCCTATTTCCTGTTCCTCTCGCTGAAATCCGTCTCGCCCGTGTTCGACGCCTTCACCTCGGCCTGGCTCGGGGCGCTGATCGTTCTGTTTCTCAACACCGCCGCCTATTCCGGAGAGATCTTCTACGGCGCGCTGCGCTCCATCCCCAAGGGCGATGTCGAGGCCGCCGATGCTTACGGCTTCACCGGCATGGCACGCTTTCGCAGGATCATCTGGCCCACCATGCTGCGCCTCGCCTGGCCCGCCTATACCAACGAGGCGATCTTCCTCTTTCACGCCACCACGCTGGTCTTTTTCTCGGGCTTCCCGGCCTGGCAGCAACGCGGCGACGCGCTCTATTACGCCAACTACTTCGCTGACAAGACCTTCAACCCCTTCGTGCCCTACCCGATCCTTGCGGGATATTTCATCCTGCTCACGCTGGTGATCATCGGGATTTTCGGGCTGATCAACCGCCACCTCAACCGCCACCTGCCACAAGAGGCACGGCGCGGGCTGAAACTGCGGATGAACGTGATCCGCTAGGGGGAGACATTGGCAGATGTGCTGATCCTCATTCCCGCCGCCGGGGCCTCGTCGCGGATGCGCGGGCGCGACAAGCTGATGGAGGAGGTGCGCGGTGCGCCCCTTCTGCGTGACCGGGTCGAAATGGCGCTTGGCCTTGGGCATCCCGTCCTCGTCACCCTGCCGCCTGACCGGCCACGGCGCGCCGAGGCGTTGCGCGATCTCGCACATCCGCAGCTCTCCACCCTCGTTGTCGAGGATGCCGCCACCGGCCTTTCCGCCTCACTGCGCGCCGGGGCCGATTGGGCGCTGCGCCACGACCATAGCGCGCTCATGGTGCTGCTGCCAGATCTGCCGGACCTGACCGAAAAGGACATTAGAGCCGTTCTTCAAGCCTATGATGAAAAAGAAATAATCCGCGCTACGGCCCAGGACGGAACTCCCGGTCATCCGGTGCTCTTCCCGTCCCACTTTCTGCCCGCGATGCGCCACCTCACAGGCGATCAGGGCGCACAGGACATCCTGCGCGCCAACCCCGTTCAAACCGTCAGATTACCGGGCACCCGCGCCACCACCGATCTCGACACGCCCGAGGCGTGGACCGCGTGGCGCGCCGCCTCATCCGATCAGGACCGGTGATCGCTATCCCGAGGCGGGCGCTTGGCTCCGCCACCCATGCGCTTGCCGACCGCGTCCATCCCCGCATTCACACCCCGGCTCAGAAACCGGCGCATGACAATGCGGATCACCATGTTGATCATCTGATTGGCGTTCATAGCGCCTCTCCTCTCGCTGCCTCTGGCAGACCATAACACGCAAACGTGCAGATTTCAGGGCAAGGCCGGTAAAAGTTTACGGGCCGATGCAAACCGCCTCAATCCTCGAACAATTCGTTCTGCCCGGGCGCGGTCTCGGTCTCGTCGGCCTCCTCGCCCTCGCCCAGTTGCGGCATCGTGCCGGGCGGCGGGCGGTTTTCCAGCAACCCCGCCGCGCGCAATTCCTTGAGCCCCGGCAGATCGCGCGCGCTCTCCAGCCCGAACTGATCCAGAAACTCCTGCGTCACCACAAAAGTCACCGGACGGCCCGGCGTCATCTTGCGCCGTCCAAAGCGAATCCATTCCATTTCAAGCAGTTGGTCGACGGTGCCCCGGCTGACCGACACGCCCCGGATCTCCTCGATCTCGGCCCGCGTGACCGGCTGATGATAGGCGATGATCGCCAATGTCTCGATCGCCGCCCGGCTCAGCTTGCGGGTCTCCACTGTCTCGCGGCTCATAAGATAGCCCAGGTCGGGCGCGGTGCGCATCGCCCAGGCATCGCCGACCTTGGCCACCCTGACCCCACGCCCCTCATACCTTTTGCGCAGGTGCACCACCGCTTCCGCCGGATCACAGCCATGCGGCATCCGCTCGCCCATATCGCGCGTGCTCAGCGGCTCGGCACTGGCAAACAGCATCGCTTCGACCATCCGCTCCTGCTCCGCCATGGGCGGCGCATCGAACAGGCTTTCTTCTTTCTTTTCCGTTTCTTCTGACAAACTCTTAATCCTTACGCCGCAGCTCGATCGGGGCAAATGTCTCGGCCTGCCGCAATTCCACCCGGCCTTCCTTCACCAGTTCCAGCGAGGCCGCAAAGGTCGAGGCCGTCGCCGACCTGCGCCGCCCCGGATCGGTGGTGAATGCGTCGGGCAGATAGCTTGAGATATCCGTCCATGTCCCGGCGAAACCAATGAGCCCCCGCAGCCGCTCCAGCGCCTGTTCCATGGTGAAAATCGCGTCGCGGTCCATGACATAGGGGCGAAACTCGTCGCGCGTCCTGATCCGCGCATAGCCCTGCATCAGGTCCAGCAACGTCGCGGTATACTGCACCTTGCGCAGCCGCATCACGTTCTCGGGAATGCCGCGCGCAAAGAAATCACGCCCCAGTCGGTCCCGCCCCATCAGCCGCGCCGAGCAATCGCGCATCGCCTGCAACCGCTCCAGCTGAAACGCCAGATGCGCGGCCAGTTCCTCGCCCGAGGGCCCGTCCTCGGTCGGGTCGGGCGGCAGCAGCAGCCGTGATTTCAGAAACGCCAGCCACGCAGCCATCACCAGGTAATCGGCGGCCAGTTCCAGCCGCAATGCCTTGGCGCGCTCCACAAACGCCAGATACTGTTGCGCCAGTTGCAGCACGGAAATCTTGCGCAGATCCACTTTCTGCGTCCGGCTCAGCGTCAGCAGCAGGTCGAGCGGCCCCTCGAACCCGTCCACATCGACGATCAGCGCCTCGGCGGCCAGACGGTCCGCCACGTTGGTCACTGCCTCACCCTGATCGAAGTCGTCCTCAGCCATGCACGCGCCCACTCACCAGCGCGTCAAGCTGCGCCGAGAGGGCCGAAATGTCAACCGGATCAGGCGATTTGCGCCATGTCAGCGCCCGTTCCGCGCGGCGCTGCGCCGCGTCAGACATCTCGCCCGCCGCCTCCGCCACCGCCTGCCGCTCCGCCAGCGTGCCGTTGCAATGCAGGATCACGTCGCAGCCCGCGTCAAGCGCCCTGCGCGTGAGATCAGGCAGCGTGCCCTGCAGCGCCTTCATCGAGATATCGTCGGTCATGATCAAACCGTCAAAGCCGATCTCGTCCCGGATCACCCGCATCATCGGCGCCGACAGCGTGGCGGGCTCCCCATCGATGGCCGAATACACAAGATGCGCGGTCATCCCGAGCGGCAGATCGCCCAACTTCCGAAATGGCTCAAAATCAACGGCTTGCAGGTCACTCTTCACGGCATTCACCAGCGGCAGATCGTGATGGCTGTCCGCCTCGGCGCGGCCGTGGCCCGGGATATGCTTGACCACCGGTAAAACGCCACCGTCCAGCAGGCCATCCGCCACCGCACGCCCAATCGCCGCCACCCGTTTCGCGTCCTCGTCGTAGCAGCGATTGCGCAGGAACGGATGCGTGCCCGGCCCGGCCACATCGATCAGCGGCGCACAATTGCTGTCGAGCCCGAGCGCATGCAATTCAGCCGCAATGATCCGGTAGCGCAGATACATCGCCCGGGCGGCCTCTGCCCCGGCCTGTGCCACCTGATCCAGCGGCGCGGGCCAGTCGCGCCACTGCGGCGCGCGCAGGCGCTGTACGCGCCCACCTTCCTGATCTACGGTGATGACCGCGTCATGCCCCGCCGCCTCGCGCATCTCGGCGCAAAGCGCCCGCACCTGATCCGGCGTGTCGATGTTGCGCGCGAACAGGATGAAACCGAACGGGCGCGCATCGCGAAAAAACGCTTTCTCGTCAGGGGTCAGACACAGCCCTTCGGCATCGAGGATCGTCGCGCCATAGCGCGTCACCGGGTGACCACCGGAATGCAATCGGCGCGTTCAGCGACCAGCGCCGAACAGAACCGCCGCGCCTCGCCCAGATCGGCAAAGCCCATGGCGCGCAGCCGGTAAAAGGTCCGCCCGCCGCTCTCGGCCTTCTGAATGACCCGGTTCTTGCCCTCCAGAAAATCCTCGAACCGGCTGTGCAACCGGTCCCATTCCTCACGCGCGACGGCGGCCGACTCGAACGCCCCAAGCTGCGCAAGGCGCGTTCCCGTCGGGATCGCCTCGGGGTCAATCTCTTGCGCCGCAGACTCCGTGCTGCGGGCCGCCGCCACGGCGAGCGCGACCGCCTGCGATACATCGGGGCGCTGACGCGGACGCAAGGACCGGCTCAGCCCACCCTCGACCGCCGCCTGCTGCGGGGCCTCTTCGGCATCCTCCTGCGGCGGATCGAGCGGGGTCAGCGGGGCCACGTCTTCGGCGACCAGATCGGCCAGCGCCTGCACCGAGGCTTGCTGAAGCACCTCGGGCGCGTCATCCGGGGTTTCCTCACCCGCCTCGGCGGTCGGACTCACCTCCGCCGCCTCCGTCGCCGCAACAGCCGCGCGCGGCACATCCTCCAGCTTCAGATCGAGCGGCGGCGGCGCCAGGATCAGACGATCCGCAGGTGCGGCGGCGATGCCTTCGGCGGCCACCGCGTTGACCGCAAGCCCCTGATGATCGGCCGCCTGCCCGCCCGGATCTTCGGGGGCCATCCGCATCGGCCCCTCGACCGCGCGCACCACCGGCACACCCGACACATCGCGCATGATGAGTTTATAGCCCCAGACCCCTACACCCGCGACAAGCGCAAGTGACAGGACCGCGCCTGTGATATTGGTGAGTGTCCCGAGTGTCGCCGTGCGTGCGGGCGCGGGTTCGAACCCTGCATCGTGCATTTCAGCCATGCTCTGCCTCTTGCCTCACCGGCGATACATGGCCGCCGGGAATTGATCATACTGCCTCATCCCCGGCCTGATGTCGGATCGCTTAACGCATCTCTTCCGCCGGAGTTACGCCCAAGATACCAAGACCTGCGCAAATAACAACGGTTACGGCACGCACGAGGGCGATTTTCGCCTGTGACGTGGCCGGATCGCCCTCTTGCAGAAAGCGCAGCGCCGGTTCGTCATGGCCGCGATTCCACAGCCCGTGCAGATCCGAGGCCAGATCGTAGAGATAGAACGCCACCCGGTGCGGCTCGTTCGAGCGGCCCGCGATCTCGACAAGGCGCGGCCATTCGGCCACCTTCTTGGCGACCGCGATCTCGGCCTCATGGGTCAGCCCCGACAGATCCGCCGCAGCAAGCGTGGCATCATCCACCGCGATCCCCGCTTGTTGCGCCTTGCGCAGCACCGAATTCACCCGCGCATTGGCGTATTGCACGTAGAACACCGGGTTGTCCTTGGATTGCTCCATCACGCGTGCGAAATCGAAATCAAGCGGCGCGTCGTTCTTGCGCGTCAGCATCACAAAGCGGGTCACATCCGCACCCACCTGATCGACCACGTCGCGCAGGGTGACAAACGTGCCCGCACGCTTCGACATCTTGAACGGCTCGCCGTTCTTGTAGAGCTTGACCAACTGACACAGCTTGATATCGACCGGCACCCGCCCCTCCGACAGCGCCGAAACAGCGGCCTTCATCCGCTTGACATAGCCGCCATGATCCGCGCCAAACACGTCGATCAACAGGTCAAAACCCCGTTCGATCTTGTCATAGTGATAGGCGATATCGGGCGCGAAATAGGTCCAGCCGCCATCCGATTTCATGATCGGGCGGTCCACGTCGTCGCCGTGTTCGGTCGATTTGAACAGCGTCTGTTCGCGCGGCTCCCAATCCTCGGGCATCTTGCCCTTGGGCGGCTCCAGCACGCCGCGATAGATCAGGTTCTTGCCCCGCAGATCCTCGATCGCCGCCTCGATCAGCCCGGTGCCATAGAGAGACTTTTCTGAGAAAAACACGTCCATCTCGACGCCGAGCGCCTTGAGATCCGCACGGATCAGTTCCATCATCGCTTGGGTCGAAAATTCGCGGATCGGTTCCAACCAGACCTCTTCGGGCTGATCCAGATAGGCCTCGCCCACCTTGTCCTTGAGGGCGCGACCCACCTCGATCAGGTAATCGCCCGGATAGGTGCCATCGGCAAAGGCCACCTCCTGCCCATGCGCCTCAAGATACCGAAGGTAGACCGACCGCGCCAGCACATCGACCTGCGCGCCGCCATCGTTGATGTAATATTCGCGCGTGACCTCATAGCCGTTGAAATCCAGCAGGCTCGCCAGCGCATCGCCAAAGACCGCGCCCCGCGTATGGCCCACATGCAGCGGCCCGGTCGGGTTGGCCGAAACATATTCGACATTGACGCGGCGGCCCTGCCCCATGTTCGAGCGCCCGAAATCCGGCCCCGTCTCCAGCACGGTCCGCAGCACGCCATGCCACAGCCCCGGCGCCAGCCGCAGGTTCAGAAACCCCGGCCCCGCCACCTCGGCCACGGCAACGCGGTCGTCCTCGGCCAGCAGATCCGCCAGCGTGGCGGCAATGTCGCGCGGCTTCAGCCCCGCAGGCTTCGCGAGCACCATCGCGGCATTCGTCGCCATGTCGCCATGCGCAGGATCGCGCGGCGGCTCCACCGTGACATTGCCCATGTCGAGACCCTCGGGCAATTGCCCAGCCGCCTGCATCCGGGCCAGTGCGTCCAGCACGAGACTGCGGATGTCGGTAAAGAGATTCATGGCACGCCCTTCCTGCTGCGATGCGCGCCGGTTTACCACCGCCAGCCCGCGCGTCAATCACTCAGGCCCCAGATGCAGAACCGAGCCACAGGGCCCGGCCCGCTCCCCCGCCGTCAGCATCGCCACCGCAGGCCAGAGCCGCGCGCCACAGGAGCACTCCGCGCCCTCGGGCGCCAGCCGCAACGCATTGACCATCGCGCGGTTGCCGAATTCCTCCTGCATATGGCCTGCAAGGGCGCACATCGCGGCATCATAGGCCAGACCTTCGGCGCGGGCCCCCGGCCCCGGTGCGCGAAACACCGCGATCACGCGCCCAGCCCCGGCCGCCAACCCGGGCAAGAGCGCCCGGCTCAGCGCCGGGATCGCGGAAATCGCCGCCCCCGGACGACGCGGCATGCGAAGGGGCTGCAGATGCAGCAACAGATCCAGCGGGGTGGCGTCCCACACCGCGCCAAGCCGGTCACAATGGTCCGGCCGCAGCGCGTTCAGGCCCAGCGTCTCGATACGGTCGGGCCACGCCCGCGCCACCGCCCGCGCCCGGCTGGCCGTCTGCTCCAGCACGACCACCCGCGCCCCCGCCTGCGCGCAGGCATCCGCAAGGCATCGCCCCGCATCGCAGCCCGCAGCCGCAATCATCACCGTCTTGTCAGACAGCCCCCCATTCACACGTATACCCACCCGATCGCTACGCACCCGGCGCGACAGGTATCACCACGCAGCAAAGGGGGCAACGCCGAGGCTGCCGCGCCCCGCTTTTCCGCCTAGTCCGCCGTGTCGCGCGGCGGCCCAAGCGCGACAAGCCGCGTGCCGTCGCCGCCCTTGGCCTCGGTCTCGCGGGTGACAAAGGACAGCCCGCCACCCGCCGCCAATTCGGCCAGCGGCACCGCGTCGGGGTTGTCGCGCTGCCAGTCCTCCAGCGTGTAACTGTCGCTCAGCTTGGTGGCGCGCACTTTCCATCCCTGGCTCATGTGGCGGGCAATCTCGTAATACCCCAACTCACCGCCGATCTTGCGCCCGCCCAGCGTGGCGGGCAGCGCATGGCGCGCATTGTCCTCTTTCGCGCGGCGCAACTGATAGACATTCTCGCGCCCGAATTCCGGGGCAAGGTCGGTGGCCACCAGCGTGTTGTAGGCGTCGTTGTCGGTCACCGCCAAAACACGCCCGAAATTCACGATCTCGACCCCGTGTTCGGCGGCCTCTGACAGGATATCGCCGAAAAACGTGCGCAGCCCGGCCTCGCGGGCCGTGCGCAGGTGCGTGCGATTGGGGTCCGAGATCAGCACCGGCACCTCCAACTCCGACAGCGCCTTGCCGAGAGAGGCCGAGAATTGCGAGCCGCCGACGATGATCACCCCCGGCACCCCCTGCCCCGCCAGCCCCAGCAGTTGCCCGAGCGGGCGCAGGGAAAACCCGTGCAGCACCACCGTCGCCGCCACCAGTGCAAAGGCCAGCGGCGTGAGCCGTGCGGCATCCTCAAAGCCAAGCGCCACCAGCCGTTCACCGAAGAGACCCGCCACCGCCACCAGAACCACGCCGCGCGGCCCGGTGAACGCCACCAATAGCCGCTCGTTCATCGCCACCTTGGTGCCCACAAGCGAGACCATCACCGTTATCGGGCGCACCAGCAGGATCGTCACCACGACGAACACCGCCGCGCGGGCATCAAGCAGCGCCAGCGCCTCCATGTTCATCGACGCGGCCAGCAGGATGAACACGCCCGAGACCAGCAACACCGTCGCATGTTCCTTGAACCGGCGCAGTTCGGCATAGCTTGGCAGGTCGGTATTGGCCATGTAGACGCCCATCACCGTCACCGTCAGCAACCCGCTCTCATGCAGCACGGTATCCGACAGCGCGAACACCCCCAGCAGGACCGCGAAAAGCACCGGCACTTTCATGAATTCCGGCACATGCCCCGCGGTGAAGGCCCGCACCAGCCCCCAACCGGCCCCCAGCCCCAGCACCAGCGCCACCACGATGCCCCACGCCATCGACAGCGCGGCCCCGCCTGCGGTCTCGGATGCGGCCATCACCAGCACCACCTCGAAGGCCAGCACGGCCGCCAGCGCGCCAACGGGATCGTTGACGATCGCCTCCCATTGCAGCAGTTGCGCAGGGCGCCGCGCCAGTCGCGCCTGCCGCAGCAGCGGCGCGATCACCGTTGGGCCGGTCACGATCATGATCCCGCCGAACACGGCGGCAACGGGCCAGTCCAGACCGGCGGCATAATGCAGCGCCAGCGTCGAGCCGAGCCAGCCAAGCGGCGCGCCGATGATCACCAGCCGCCAGACCCCTTCGGCGGCCCCCCGCAGGCTCTGCAGGTTCAATGTCAGACCGCCCTCAAACAGGATGATCGCCACCGCGATGGCCACCATCGGGGCCATCAGCGGGCCGATATCGCGCGCCGGGTCGAACAGGTCAAGACCCGGCCCCACCGCCAACCCCGCCAGCAGCATCAGCACGATGGCAGGCATGCGCAGCCGCCAGGCCAGCCATTGCGCCCCAACGCCCAGCGCGCCCACCAAGGCGAACACCATCACCGGGGCCAGTTCACCCGCCTGTTGTTCAACGGCCATCGCTCATACTCCATCATGTGTCGCGGGGTCGGGGTCACCGTCGATCAGCCGCGCATGGCTTTGCAGCGCGAACCGGTCGGTCATCCCGGCGATGTAATCGCTGACCAGCCGCGCCAATGCGGTGCGGTCAGCGGCCTGCGCCACGTCGCTGCGCCATTCCTCGGGCAGATGCTCGGGCGCATCCAAGTAAAACGGGAACAGATCGCTGACCACGCGGTGCACCATGGCGCGCATCTCGTTCACTTTCGGCGCGCGATACATCCGGGTGTAGAGGAACCGGCGGATCGCCTGCAAATCCGTCCAGAGCGCAGGCGAGAACCGGATCACCGGCACCCCCAGATGGCGCACCTCCTCGACGGATGCGGGCTGCATCTCCTCCAGCGTGGCCTTTGAGCCTCTGATCACGTCGCCCACCATCACCCCGAACACCCGGCGCAACGCCTCATGCCTGCGGCGTTTCGGATCGAGCCGGGGATAAAGCCGGTCCACCTCGGCAAAGCAATCGCCGACGATGGGCAAAGCCGCGATCTCTTCATCGCTGAACAGCCCCGCGCGCAGCCCGTCATGCAGGTCGTGATTGTTATAGGCGATGTCGTCCGCCAGGGCCGCAACCTGCGCCTCGGCCCCGGAATGCGTGCCCAGTTCCAGATCGTGCTCCGCGTTGTAATCGGCCAGCGCATAGGGCAACGGACCGCTGACCGGGCCGTTATGCTTGGCAATGCCCTCCAGCGTCTCCCATGTCAGGTTCAGCCCGTCGAAGGCGGCGTAGTGCCGTTCCAGCAAGGTTACGATCCGCAGCGCCTGCGCGTTGTGATCAAACCCGCCATAGGGGGCCATCAAGGCCGCCAGCGTGTCCTCGCCCGCGTGACCAAACGGCGTGTGGCCCAGATCATGCGCCAGCGCCACCGCCTCGGTCAGTTCCGCATTGAGGCCAAGCGCCCCCGAGATCGTGCGCGCCACCTGCGCCACCTCGATCGAATGGGTCAGCCGGGTACGGTAGTAATCCCCCTCATGGGCCACGAAGACCTGCGTCTTGTGCTTCAATCGTCGAAAGGCGCTCGAATGGATGATCCGGTCGCGGTCGCGCTGAAACGGCGAACGGAACGCGCTTTCCTCTTCGGGCACGCGGCGGCCCCGGCTGCGCGCCGGATCGGTGGCATAAGGAGCCGTCATTCTGCATGTCCTTGTCGCCTGTTGCCTCGACCTCTATATTACAGATCGAATACCGACGTGAAACCGACGTTATGCAGACCACGACAATCCCCGGAGATGCGCCATGCAAATGCCCCCCACTGTGACCCCGCGCGCCTTTGCCCGTCTGGCAGAGATCGGAGCAGGCGAACAGAATCAGGCCCTGCGCGTTGCCGTCGAAGGCGGCGGCTGCTCGGGGTTTCAGTACGACATCAAGCTCGACCAGCCCGCCGAGGACGACATGGTGCTCGAGGGTCAGGGCCAGAAAGTCGTGGTCGACAGCGTCTCGCTGCCCTTCCTCGCCGGGGCGACGATCGACTTCAGCGAAGAGCTGATCGGCGCACGCTTCGTGATCGAGAACCCCAATGCAAGCTCGTCCTGCGGCTGCGGCACCTCGTTCTCGATGTAGGGTCAGGCGGCGCAGGTGTTGCCCGGCGTAGCCCCGTCGCGCAGCAATCGCGCCTCATGCGCCCGCAGCGTGCGCCGCGCGGCACTCATCTGCGGGCCCTGCCCCCCGAACTCAGGGAAAAGCGCGATAATTTCGGCGCGTAACGCACTGGTTTCCTTGCAAAGATAATCGCCGAACAGGAAACTCTCGCTCGCCAATCCCTCGGCCATGACGATTTCATGCGCATCGAACATGAAATGCACATAAGTCACCTGCGCACAGGGCGCACGGTGGATGGTGTCGCCATTGACCAGCATATGCGCCGGGCAGAGCGCCTCGTCCTCCCCAAGGTAGAACGCCGCGCGCCAGTCATCGAGCAGGATACGGTGTTGCGGCGAGACCAGAAGCGCCCCGTGATCCCCAAGCGCCCCCGGCGCGAACCGGATCGGGGCAAAGGCACCGCGCCCCGGCACCGTGCGCTGCCCGATCCAGCGGATCGGTTGCGCCCCATGATCCAGCGTCTCCACAAGGTCCCCGATGCGCAACCCCTCGACCGGGACAAACCCGCCGGGCACCGCGATCCGCGACCCGGCGACGAAACACGGGGGCCCGAAACTGCCCACCGGAAACTGCGTGTTCTGCGTGACGAAGGTGGTGGCCGTTGCCGTTCCACCATCCGGCAAGACCGAGCCATCGGACGGGGTGAAATAGCGAGCCCCGTCATCCGTGTAGAACGTCACCCCGGTGATCGTCACCCCGTTTATCGTGACGGTATCTCCGTCCCAGACCGAATTAACGTTGCTGCCGTTGATCTGATCGCCGGAATTGGGCCGGATCAAGCCATCATCGTCCGCATCGTTGATTTCCATCGTGACGACGGTGATCGTTGTCGGAAGGCCCGGCGGAACGCCCGGGTCAAAATTTCCAGCTATGGTTTGATCCGTGAAAACAGCCACGTGACACTCGCTCGCTCTGGTTCAGCACATCTTGCTATCTCTCCAGCGATAAGATTGTTTTTTGGTTTAAATGTGGACGGCGTCGGCCCTTTTTGTGAACGCACCCCATCTCGGCGCGCGTTTCTGAAACCACTTGCAACCCCACAAACACGCTGCGATAGCTGCAAAACCTGCCGAGAGGGGACATCCGCCATGAAGATCGCGAGTTTCAACATCAACGGGATCAAGGCGCGCCTGCAGGCGTTGACCGATTGGCTCGACGACGCGTCGCCCGATGTGGCCCTGCTACAGGAAATCAAATCCGTCGACGACAATTTCCCGCGCGAGATGTTCGAGGAGCGCGGCTATAACGTCGAAACCCACGGGCAAAAGGGCTTCAACGGAGTGGCGATCCTGTCCAAGCGCCCGCTCGAGGACGTCACGCGCGGCCTGCCCGGCGATGATGCCGACGAACAGGCCCGCTGGATCGAAGCGACGGTAATGGGAGATACCCGCGCTCTACGGCTCTGCGGGCTGTACCTGCCCAACGGCAACCCTGCACCGGGTCCGAAATACGACTATAAACTGGCCTGGATGGAGCGGCTGCACGCCCGCGCCGCAGCGCTTCTGGACACCGAAGAGCCGGTGCTCATGGGCGGCGATTACAACATCATCCCGCAGGATGAGGACGCCGCCCGCCCCGAGGCCTGGCACGAGGACGCGCTCGCCCTGCCCGACAGCCGCGCCACCTTTCGCCGCATCCTGAACCTCGGCTTCACCGAGGCATTCCGCGCTCGCACCCAAGGCCCCGGGCATTACAGTTTCTGGGATTATCAGGCCGGGGCGTGGAACCGCAATGACGGCATCCGCATCGACCATTTCCTGCTCAGCCCGCAAGCGGCAGACCTGATGACCGACTGCCATATCGAAAAAGACGTGCGCGGGCGCGAAAAACCATCCGATCACGTGCCCGTCTGGGTCGACCTCGACGCCTGAACGTCGCGCACTGACCTTAGGCGGCGTGCGTCACATCATGACCATATAGCCAGTCGAACTGGCGCATCATCCGGTCGGGAGCGATTGCGCCGCCAGCGCGCAAGGCGGTGTGTGCGGCCCATCTCAGCGGCGGGAAGGACAGGTGATATTTCCACGCGTTGCGGCTGGCAGCCCCGACAACCCGCGCCGCACGCCCCTCGCGGCGCGCCTGATAGCGTGTCAGGGCGGCCTCGCGTGTGGCCTCATCGCGCAGCGCATCGGCCAGCACCCACGCATCCTCGAGGGCCATCGACGCGCCCTGCGCCATGAACGGCAAGGTGGGATGCGCCGCATCCCCCAAAAGCGCCAGACCATCGCGCTGCCAGACCTTCGCCACCGGATGCCGGAACAGCCCCCACAGATGCACCTCTTGAACCGCGTCGAGCATGGCCCGCAGATCGGCGCTGAAATCCCCGAAGGCCGCGCGGAGCGCCACCGGGTCGTCCCTCTGGCTCCAGCTTTCTGCGGTCCAGGCGGCGCGCTCCTGCACCGCCACCAGATTGAGCAGCGCGCCGTCCCGCAACGGGTAGCTCACCACGTGGCGCATCGGACCCATATGCACCTGCACCTCGGGGCCGCGATCCCACAGGTTCGGCACTGTCGCGCGCCACGCCACCTGCCGGGTGAAGAACGGCGTCGAGACACCATTCAGAACCGGGCGCACCACCGAATGCAGGCCATCGGCCCCGATCACCAGATCGGCCTCGGTCCGCGCCCCGCTGGCCAGATGTACGCACGGCTGTGCGCCGCCTTCGACCGAGGAGACCTTTTGCAGCAGACGGATACGTGCCCCGGCCTCGCGCGCGCCCTCGGCCAGAACCTCGATCAGATCGGCGCGGTGGATAAAGTAATAGTCCCGGCTGTCGAGCGCGCCGAGATCAAGCCGCAGCACCTCACCCCGGCGGTAATCGCGCAGGCAGACCGCCTCTGCCTGCACCGCGCGCGCCCGCAGCGCCGCATCCAGCCCAAGCGCGCGCAGCACGGCAAATCCGTTCGGGCTGATCTGCAGCCCCGCGCCGACCTCCGATATCTCGGGGGCCTGTTCGAGCACGCTCACATCCGCCCCGCGCAAGGCCAGCGCACGCGCCACCGCGAGCCCGCCAATCCCCGCGCCGATCACGCATACCTTGAGCGTATCCAGTTTCATCGTGGCCTTTCAAAGACAAAACGCGCCGGAGAGTGATCTCCGGCGCATCATCTGCAAGACGTCCCCGCGCACGGTCACCGTGCCATCAGTCGTCGCGGTGAACCTTTTCACGCCGTTCATGGCGCTCCTGCGCCTCGAGCGTCATCGTGGCGATCGGGCGCGCGTCCAGCCGCTTGAGGCTGATCGGCTCGCCGGTCTTTTCACAATAGCCGTATTCCCCTTCGTCGATCCGGCGCAGTGCGGCGTCGATCTTGGCGACCAGCTTGCGCTGACGGTCACGGGTCCGCAACTCGAGTGCGCGGTCGGTTTCCTCGCTCGCGCGGTCGGCCACATCGGGAATGGCCCGGGTGCCATCCTGCAACCCTTCGATGGTTTCACGGCTGCCTTCCAGCAACTCCAGACGCCACTTCATCAGCTTGCGACGGAAATATTCGAGCTGGCGTTCGTTCATGAACGGCTCGTCCTCGGCAGGCTGATAATCCTCGGGCAGAAATACTTCGGCTTTCATCTCGATCCCCTCATCAAGGCCAGTGTCTGGCATCGTTTACTCCTCAGACAGTGGGTGCCCCATTGGGGGCTGATCTACACCTGACCGCCCGGATTGTCACTAGCCAATCACATGCCATTGATGTGAAATGTCGAACGGACTAGTTTAGCCGCGACACCGCTGCGCGCGGTCCCGAAAAGGATTGATAAACCGATGAAATTCGAAGGCACCGACGCCTATGTCGCCACCGATGACCTGACCGTCGCGGTCAATGCCGCCGTCACGCTGGAGCGTCCTTTGCTGGTCAAGGGAGAGCCCGGCACAGGCAAGACTGAACTGGCAAGACAGGTGGCGCAGGCGCTCGGGTTGCGGCTGATCGAGTGGAACATCAAATCGACCACCCGCGCACAACAGGGCCTCTACGAATACGATGCCGTAAGCCGGTTGCGCGACAGCCAACTGGGCGAAGAGCGCGTGCATGACGTGCGCAACTACATCAGACAGGGCAAGCTGTGGGAGGCGTTTGAGGCGGGCAAAAAGGTCGTGCTGCTGATCGACGAGATCGACAAGGCCGATATCGAGTTTCCCAACGACCTTCTTCAGGAACTCGACCGCATGGAATTCCATGTCTACGAGACCGGCGAGACGATCCGCGCGCGTCATCGCCCGGTGATCATCATCACCTCGAACAACGAAAAGGAACTGCCCGACGCCTTCCTGCGGCGCTGTTTCTTTCACTACATCCGCTTTCCCGAGGCCGAAACGATGAAAAAGATCGTCGAGGTGCATCACCCCGGCATCAAGGAGGCCTTGCTGACCGCCGCGCTCACCCAGTTCTACGAGATCCGCGATCAGCCCGGGCTCAAGAAAAAGCCCTCCACCTCCGAGGTGCTCGACTGGCTCAAGCTACTTCTGGCCGAGGATCTGAGCCCTGAAGACCTGCGCCGTGACGGCGCGGACGTCCTGCCGAAACTGCATGGTGCCCTGCTCAAGAACGAACAGGACGTGCATCTCTTCGAACGTCTCGCCTTCATGGCGCGGCGGCAGCGCTGAGGCGATGTCATGCGGGCGCGATCCGTCACCAGGGACAGACCGGCCCGCCCCGCAACTCGCGCGAAAGGCGATTGCCACAATTTTGCCTTGATTGCTCCTTACGCAGAACAGGATGAACATCAACTCTGCCCCGGACCCGGCACTGGATGCGGCAAGGGACAGACGTGGTTTGCTTCGGTTGCAACCGCGTCTCTTTTTGCCTCGCCCCGCCGTAGCCCGACCTTGCGCCATTCCGGCATCGGGTCGTTTACTGGCATAACTAGTTTCGGGGGCCTGATGCGCCGTGTCATTCTGCCAATCTGTCTGATGCTCGGGGCCTGCGTGCCCGGAAATTATACCTATAACGAACCCGCGTCGCGTGCCGCCCTCCCGCAAGAGAGCACGATGCCCCCGATGAAGGCGTTTTCCGCACCCCGCCCGGTGCCGCCACAGCGCTCCAACCGCGATATCATCCGCGATTTTCTCGATCTGAGCTTCCAGATGGAGTCGGGGCGCATGCTCCAGCACTTCTCGCGCTTCGAGGGACCGGTCACGTTGCGCGTGACGGGCGAGCCGCCGATCTCGCTGATGGCTGACCTCAACCGCCTGATCCACCGCCTGCGCACCGAGGCCGGGATCGACATTCGCCGCGTGAGCGACGAAGGTGCCAATATCACGATCGAGGCCGTGAGCCGTGATGATATCCGTCGGCAACTGCCAACGGCGGCCTGTTTCGTGGTGCCCAACATCTCGCGCATCACCCAGTATCGCAGCGCGCGCAACGCCCGCAGCACCGACTGGACGCGGATCACCCGGCGCGAAAAGATTGCGATCTTCGTGCCCAACGATTCCAGCCCGCAGGAGGTGCGCGACTGCCTGCACGAAGAACTGGCACAGGCGCTCGGTCCGCTGAACGATCTCTACCGCCTGAACGACAGCGTGTTCAATGATGACAACGTCCACGCGGTGCTGACCGGTTTCGACATGCTGATCTTGCGCGCCTATTATTCACCGGAATTGCGCGCCGGTATGACCCGCCGCGAAGTCGAGGCACGGCTGCCCGCGATCCTGTCGCGGCTCAACCCGGGCGGCGACCGGATCGGGCCGCGTTTCTACGGCTCGACGCCACGCGCCTGGATCGACGCCATCCAGACGGCGCTTGGCCCCGGTGCACGCCCCGCGCAACGGCGCGAGGCCGCAGTGGACGCGCTGCGCATCGCGCAGGCCGTGGGCTGGGCCGATCACCGGCGCGCGTTCAGTCATTTCGCGCTCGGACGGCTGACCCAGGCCAGCGACCCCGATTTCGCGCAGGATCAGTTCGCCGCCGCCGATCAGTTCTATCAGCGCACCCCCGGCACCGAGTTGCACCGCGCCTTTACCGCCGCTCAGCTGGCCAGCTACGCGATCGCGCAGGGCCGGGGCGAGGATGCCCTGATGCTGATCGGCCCGCATCTCGGCACGGCAGAGCGATTTGAGAATGCCGCCCTTCTTGCAACATTGCAGATGCTGCGCGCCGAGGCGCTCGAACTGACCGGACGCGTCGCCGAGGCGCGCAGCGTCAGGCTGGACAGTCTGGGCTGGGCGCGCTACGGCTATGGGGCAGATTGGGCGGTGCGCGCGAAACTGCGGGAAGTTGGCGCGCTCAGCCCGCTCAAGGGACCGAACGGGTAAGCGATGATTGTAATCACAGGCGCAGTTCTCGGGGCCATCGGTGGCGCTGCCGTGGCCTATAGCCGCAAGGGAAAACTCGCGGATATTCTGCTCTATGCCTTTGTCTACGGTCTGGTCTTCGGCCTCGCCGGGTTGTTCACGACACTGATCATCCATCGCAGCGCGATGTAAGCCGCGATGTTTCTGCCGTTTTTCGAACAACTCCGGAAAGCGGGCCTGCCCGTGTCCCTGCGCGAATTCCTCACCTTCCTCGAGGCAATGCGCGCCAATCTCGTGATCTACGATGTCGAGGGGTTCTATTACCTCGCGCGCAGCGCGATGGTGAAGGACGAGCGGCTTATCGACCGTTTTGATCGTGCCTTCGCCGCCAGTTTCTCCGGGCTGGACAGCATCACGATGCAGGATGTGCTCGACACCGTCGACCTGCCCGCCGACTGGCTGGAAAAGATGGCCGAAAAGCATCTCAGCCCCGAGGAGAAGGCCGAAATCGAGGCGCTTGGCGGGTTTGACAAGCTGATGGAGACGCTGAAAGAACGGCTCAAGGAACAGGAGGGCCGCCATCAGGGTGGCTCCAAGTGGATCGGCACCGCCGGCACCTCGCCCTTCGGCGCCTATGGCTACAACCCCGAAGGCGTGCGCATCGGGCAGAATGAGTCCCGCCATCGCCGCGCCGTCAAGGTCTGGGACAAACGCGAATTCCGCAACCTCGACGACAGCGTGGAACTTGGCACGCGCAACATCAAGGTCGCGCTCAAGCGTCTGCGCCGGTGGGCGCGCGACGGGGCACATGATGAACTGGACCTCGACGGCACCATCCGCGCGACAGCCGAGCATGGCTATCTCGACGTGAAAACCCGGCCCGAGCGGCGCAACGCCGTCAAGGTGCTGTTGTTTCTCGACGTGGGCGGCTCCATGGATCCGCATATCAAGGTGGTGGAGGAGCTGTTTTCAGCCGCGCGAGCCGAGTTCAAGCATCTCGAATACTACTATTTCCACAATTGCCTCTACGACGGGGTCTGGCGCGACAATGCCCGGCGCTGGAACGCGCAAACGCCAACCTGGGAAGTGCTCAACACCTATGGGCCCGATTACAAATGCATCTTCGTGGGCGATGCCAGTATGAGCCCCTATGAGATCGCCTATCCGGGCGGTGCCAACGAGCACTGGAACGCAGAAGCCGGACAAGTCTGGCTGGACCGCGCCCGCGCGCAATGGCCCGATCACCTGTGGATCAACCCGGTGCCGCGCCGCGAATGGGACTATACCCATTCCATCGGCATGATCCGCGAACTCTTCGACGACCGCATGGTGCCGATGACGCTCGAAGGGCTGGATCAGGGGATGAAGGCGTTGCTGCGCTGATATCGCATTCGAAGGACGGGGCAGATCTTCGCCTGGAGCGGACCTTCAGGTTCAGCACCTATGCGCGGAATCAAGGTGCCGCAGGCACCGCCGCGCAGCGCCCGACCGCCCCCTCGGGCGGGCGCCGCGCGGCTCACGGCAACCCCAGCCCCCAGCCAGATCACCCTCCCGAGAGCGCCTTGGCCAGTCGCGGCAGCCGCGCCTTCTTCAACAGCGGACGCATTTCCCAATCCCCCTGCGACAGCCGCCGTGCCTCTGCCAGAACGCCCGCCGCGACCTCCGCGACCAGCCCCGGCTGTGCCTGCCAGATGCCATGCAGGAACCCGTCGGGATCGGCCCGCCACAGCCCCTCCTCGGCCAGGATGTTGCGCGGAAAGTCACGTGCGTTCAGGGTAAGGATGCCGTCGGCAGACCCCGCGATCGCTGCGGCCAGAACATGGGTATCGGCGGGGTCAGGCAGCCACAGCCGGGCCTCGAGCGAGGGCGCGTAAGCGACGCTTGCCCCGGGCCACCGCGCCGCCATCAGCGCGGCCTCTCCCGCCGCCTGCGCCTGCGCATCCAGCCCCAGTTTTGCCGCCGCATGCAGCCACTCGCCAATGATCCGCTCGGACCAGAGCGGGGTGAAGGCCCCTGCCCCGGCCACGCCCAGGATCATCTCGCGCATCACCGTCGGATAGATCACGCAGGTATCCAGCAGGACCTTCATAGCCGGTAAAAGAGCGCCTTGAGATACCCCGATTCCGCCAGCTGCGGATGCAGCGGATGATCCGGCCCGGCAAACCCGGTATGGATGAGCGCGCCCGCACGCCCGGCCCGCCCGATGCCACGTGTGCAGGCCGTACGAAAGCGCGCCAGATCAGCGGCATGCGAGCAGGAGCAAAGCCCCAGATACCCGCCCGGAGCGACCAGCCCCGCCGCCAGCCGTGCGACCCGCTCATAGGCGCGCAGACCCTTTTCAAGTGCAGGTTTGGAAGGGGCAAAGGCGGGCGGATCACAGATCACCAGATCGAATTCCGCACCCTCGTCGATCAGCGCCTCCATCACCTCGAACGCGTCGCCGCGTCGGGTGTCAAAGCGGGTCTCGACCCCCATCCGTGCCGCGCCCTCGCGCGCCAGATCAAGCGCCGGGGCAGAGCCGTCCACCGCCAAAGCACGCTCCGCGCCCCCCGCCAAAGCGGCCAGGGCGAAACCACCCACATGGGCAAACACATCTAGCACGCGCGCGTCTTTGGCCAGCCGCGCGGCAAACGCGTGATTGGGGCGTTGATCATAGAAAATACCGGTCTTCTGCCCGCCCAGGAGATCCGCCATGTAAGTGGCACCATTCATCGGCACCGGGAGCGGCCCCTCGGGCGCATGTCCAACCAGAACACCGCTCAGATCGTCAAGCCCTTCCAACCCACGCGCCCGGCCCGAGGCATTCTTGAACACGGTCGAGACGCCTGTCACCTCTTGCAGCGCCGCCGCGATCTCGGGCAGCAGAACGTCGGCCCAGGCCGCATTGGGCTGGATCACGGCGATGTCGTCGAACCGGTCGATGACCACACCGGGCAGACCGTCCGCCTCTGCATGGACGAGCCGGTAAAACGGCGCCTCGAACAGCCGGGTCCGCAACGCCTGCGCGCGCGCCAGACGCGCCGCAAGCCACGCCTTGTCGATCCGCGCGCCGACATCACGATCCAGCATACGGGCCATGATGCGCGAGGCGGAATTGACCGCCACGAGGCCGAGCGGCGCGCGCTCGGCATCCTCGAGCACGGCGATGCTGCCCGGCGACAGCGCCCGCGTGCGCCGGTCGGTGACGAGTTCATTGTCGAACACCCAGGGCGCGCCATGGCGAATGGCGCGCGCCTCTGTCTTGGGTTTCAGGCGGATCACGGGATAAGGGGGCGGTGTCATGCCGCCCCCTTACGCCGTTTCCCCAGCCCGGGAAAGATCAGATTTGATTGAGCGCGCCCATGAGGCCGAGCGCCTCGGCATGATCGCCCTGCGGCTGGCGCAGTTCGGACCGGATCACGTTGGAAAGCTGCTCGGAGATACGCACCTTCTGCGTGATCCCCTGCCGCTCGGCATCAATCGCCGCCTGCCCGCCAAACGCCTTGAAATCGGCCTTGACCCGTTTCGGCGCGCCATAGGCTTCGCCGGTGGCGGGGTTGCGCAGCACGTATTCGAATTGCACCGCATGTACGCCGCCGATGGTATAGCGCGCCTTTTCGCTCAGCGCGTGAAACCGCGTGACCCTGACATCGAGGATCGCGGGCACAGACCCCTTGGGCATCTGCGACACGCCGGTTTGCAGGGCAGTCTCGAAGATCGCCTTGACCTGCGCGTGACGGTCGCCGGGCGGGTCCTCGCGCCACACGATGTCACCACCGGGGTAATAACGGTTCGCCTCGGACGCCTTCAGCGATTTCGGCACCGTCACACGAACGTCCTGAATGTCCAGCGACACCGGCACCGATTGGGTGATCGCGCTGTCCAGCGGGGCGTTGCGGGTGGCGGTATCGACGCTGGCACAGGCCGACAGGCCAAACCCCAGAACCAGTGCGGCGGCGAGACGAAATGTGATCATGATGTCCTCCAGGGCGTTGCCTGTTATGGTTGCAACCTGAAGGTGACCCCGAATTGAGGCGCATTTTAGACGAACTCAGCGCATTTTCCGTGCATTCCCAAGGCGGATGACACGTCCAAAGCCCCTTTTCAAATGTCGCGCGGGCGCGATCGCCAGCCACCGCGACGGCGCGCGGGGCCCGATTTCTCCATCCCCTCGCGCAACACCTGCGTCATCGGATGATCGGGATTGTCGGGCGCGTATTGCTCGATCAGCGCGGCAATCGCCACCTGTGGGCTGCCCTCCTGCGGCTGCGACAGCGCCCAGTCTAGAAAGATCGAGCGGCATTCGCCCGGCCCGATCCCGTCGATGCGGTACGCCTCGCGGATGAGCCCCTTGGGATCCAGCGGATCGCGCTGCATGGCCATGGTTCAGCCCTCCCCGGGGGTGCGGTCAAGGCGGGCGTCGATCACCTCTGCCGCCGCCGTGCAGGCCGTGTTCAGGCGCTCTTCAAGCATGCTCAGCGTCTCCCCCGAGGTCTCGCGCAGCAAAAACGCCGCACCGCCCTCGCCGATGCGGTCAGGCGCAAGCGTCTTGTCGCTGATCAGCCGAGACACCATCTGCACACGCCAACAAAGCGCATAGGCACGGGTGAGCGCTGCGCTGTCGGCGTCACTCAACCAGCCGATTGCGACACCGCCCGCAAAGCCCGACGCCACATCGCGCGCCGCCTGCCCCGCCATCAGGTTCCCGGCCTGCGCAACAAGTTCCAGATCGAGCAGGCGACCCGGCCCCAGCTTGGCATCCCAGGGCCCCTCCGACGGCTTGGCCTCGGCCACCTTTGCGCGCATCTCCTTGACCGATGCAAGCGCGGGCGCGGGCGCGGATTTCTCGGCGATGAGGCTCGAACGGAATGTCTCGACATCCGCCGCAAGCCCTGCATCACCGGTGATCACCCGCGCCCGTGTCAGCGCCAGATGCTCCCATGTCCACGCCTCGTTCTGCTGGTAATTCTCAAAGGACGGCCAGCTTGTCGCGACAGGCCCCTGATTGCCAGAGGGGCGCAGCCGCATGTCCACCTCGTAGAGCCGCCCCTCGGCCATCCGTGCGGTCAGGGCGGTGATCATCGCCTGCGTCAGCCGCGCGTAATAGGGCCGCGACGCCAGCGGACGCCGACCGTCGGAGCCCTCCGCCTCACCCGTGTCATAGATCACGATCAGGTCGAGATCGGAACCGGCGTTGAGCCGCTCGGCCCCAAGCGAGCCCATGCCGACCACGACCGCGCCACGGCCAGGCGGGCGGCCATGTTTCTCACTGAACTGATCAATCACCCTTGGCCAGACCGCGCTTATCACCGCCCCGGCCAGGTCGGCATATTGTTGCCCCGCCTGATCCGCGTCGATCAGGCCGCGCAGGTGATGCACGCCGATGCGGAAATGCCATTCCTTGTGCCAGCGGCGCGTGGCATCGAGGGCGCGCTCATAATCCGCCTCTCGCGCCAGCCGTGCCGCCAATTCCTCTTCCAGCGCCGCACGGCCCGGCCAATCCGCAAAGAAATCCCCGGCGATCACCGCGTCGAACACACCCGCATTGCGCGACAGGTACTGCGCCAGCACCGGGGCCGTGCCAACGATATCGACAAGCAGGTCGATCAGTTGCGGATTGGCCTCAAAGAGCGAAAACACCTGCACCCCTGCAGGCAGGCCCGACAGGAACCCGTCAAAAGCCAGCAACGCCTCGTTCGGCTCGGTGGTGCGAGCCAGACGCGCGAGGATATCGGGCTTGAGCCGGTTGAAAATCTCCACCGCACGCGCCGAGCGCAGCGCCGGATAACTGGGCCAGCGCGCGATCACATCACAGTCGAGCGTGTCCGGCACGGGGCACTCCTCGGCCCCGGTATCCTGCGCGAAAAAGCCCTCGATCAGGTCATGCACCTCGGTCAGCCGCGCCTCCAGATCGGCGCGCAGATCACCCGTGTCACGCCCCATGAAGGCGGCGAGCCGGTCGAATTCCTCGGCTGAGTTCGGCAGAAGATGCGTCTGCGCATCGCGCAGCATCTGAACCCGATGCTCGACCTCGCGGTGAAAGCGGTAATGACGGGTCAGCGTCTCGGCCGCGCTCTCGGGAATCCAGCCTTTCTCGGCCAGCCGCGCCAGCCCCGGCACCGTGCCGCGCACCCGTAGATCGGTATCACGCCCGCCCGCGATCAGCTGCCGTGTCTGAGTAAAGAACTCGATCTCGCGGATGCCACCGCGCCCCAGCTTCATATTGTGCCCCTCAAGGCAGAGATGCCCGCCCAGCCCCTTATGCTCGCGGATCGCGAGGCGCATGTTATGGGCGTCCTCTATGGCCGCGAAATCGAGATGCTTGCGCCAGACAAACGGGGTCAGCGTCGCGAGAAACCGGTCACCCGCCGCGATATCACCCGCACAGGCCCGCGCCTTGATATAGGCCGCGCGCTCCCATGTGCGGCCCAAACTCTCATAATAGGTCTCGGCGGCGGCCATCGCCATGCAGACCGGGGTGACGCCCGAATCCGGACGCAGCCGCAGATCGGTGCGAAACACATAGCCCTCGGCGGTGCGGTCGCTCAGCAGCGCGGACATCTTGCGCGTGGCGCGGACAAAACTGGCGCGGGCCTCGTGGAAATCGTCGCGCTCGAACCGGGTCTCGTCAAAGAGGCAGATCAGGTCGACATCAGAGCTGTAATTGAGCTCATGCGCGCCCATCTTGCCCATCGCGAGCACCACCATTCCGGCACCAGTGGCGATGTCATCCTCACTCATCCCCGGCAGCTTGCCGCGCCGGATTTCCGCACCGATCGCGGATTTCAGCGCCAGATCACAGGCCAGGTCGGCAAAATCCGTCAGGCGGCCGGTTACCTCCTCCAGCGGCCAGACGCCCGCCAGATCGGCAAGCCCGGTGAGCAGCGCCACCCGCCGCTTGGCCTCGCGCAGGCCCGGGCCAAGACGGTCCGGCGGCACGTCCTTCAACCCCGCAAATAGCGTCTCCAGCGCCGCTTCAGGCGCATCCAGAGCGTCACGCAGCCACTCGGCTTCCTGAAGAATGAGCGATTTCAGGAACGGGCTGCACCCCCCCGCCCCGGCCAGCAGATCCGACAGCGGACCAGTGAGGTCGGGCAGCGCGGCGCGCGCCTCCTCTCCCTCTGCGGGGTCAAAGGGTCGCGGCAGGCGGGTCAGGCGGTCAGTGAATGTCATGGCACGAGTGATACAAGGCGGGCGGGTCTGGTCAATGGCTGACAGAGTTGAAATAAGAGGAAAAAACCGGAGAAACGCCATGAGCAAGAGCCTCGCCCGCGTGACCCGTGCCCTGCAGGAGGCCGGGCTCGAGATCGCACCCATCGAGATCGGCAACGCCACCACCGCGCAAATGGCAGCCGATCTGGTCGGCTGCGATATCGCGCAGATCGCCAAGTCGATCATGTTTCGCGGGCAGCAGAGCGGCACGGCGATCCTCTTCGTCACATCAGGGGCCAACCGGGTGGACGATGCCCGCGCCAGTGCGGTGGCGGGTGAGACGCTTGGCAAGGCCGACGCCGCGCTGATCCGGGCGCAGACCGGCTTTGCCATTGGCGGCGTGTCGCCGGTGGGGCACCTGACGCGACCGCGCGCGTTCTTCGATCCGTATCTCTTGACCTTCGCCGAGGTCTGGGCGGCGGCGGGCACGCCCCGGCACCTATTCGGCATCGCCCCACGGCGCCTGATGGAAATGGCGGGCGCGCAAGAGGCGGGTTTCACCGCCTGACCCCTTGCAAATGCTCTGCCCATGCCCATCCTAAGAGGCGATGACCCAGACCCGATTGGCCCCCGCATGAGCGACATCACCTGGCACCTGCCCGACCCGGAGCGGCAACCGGAATTCTATGCCGACGTGGCGTCAAAACGACTCGTGGCCTTTATCGTGGATACCATCCTGATCATCTTGATCTGCCTGCTGATCGTGCCCTTCACCGCCTTCACCGGGCTTTTCTTCTTTCCGGTGCTGATGGCGGTGGTGGGCTTTGCCTACCGGGTCGTGACCATCGCCCGCGGCTCGGCCACATGGGGCATGCGCCTGATGGCGATCGAGTTTCGCGCCTCCGACGGCCAGCGCTTCGACCTCGGGCTCGCCTTCGCGCATACGCTGGGGCTCACGATTTCCTTTGGGTTGCCGATCCTGCAGGTCATTTCCATCGTTTTGATGCTCACCGGGCCGCGCGGTCAGGGTCTGAGCGATCTGGTTCTGGGCAGCGTCGCCGTCAACCGCCGCGCCGCGATGTGACAGAGGCGTGACAAGCCTCTTGGCGAGGGCGGTGATGGTTGTTATCGTCCGGTCCTAGGACAACGCGGAACACTCCCATGCGACACACGCTTCCCATAGCGCCCCAGTTCTATGTGACGGCACCGCAGCCCTGCCCCTATCTGCCGGGCCGGATGGAGCGCAAGCTGTTCACCGCCCTGCAGGGCGAGGGCGCGCAGCGCCTCAATGACGGGCTGTCGAAACAGGGGTTTCGCCGGTCGCAGAACGTGCTTTACCGCCCGTCCTGCGCCGATTGCGCGGCCTGTCTCTCGGCACGAATCAACGTGGCCGAGTTCACCGCCTCCAAGAGCCAGAAACGCACCGCGCGCCGCAATGCGCATCTCAAGCGCCGGGCGACCTCGCCCTGGGCGACCGAGGATCAATACGACCTCTTTCGCCGCTATCTGGAGAGCCGCCACGCCACCGGAGGCATGGCCGACATGGACACGTTCGAGTTCGCCGCGATGATCGAAGAGACCCCGATCCGCACGCGTGTCGTGGAATATACCGACCCCGAGAGCGACGGCCTGACTGCCGTCTGCCTCACCGATATTCTCGATGACGGGGTGAGCATGGTCTATTCGTTTTACGAGCCGAACCAGCCCAAGGCGTCTCTTGGCACCTATATCATACTCGACCATATCGACATCGCGCGCGAGAATGGTCTGCCGTATGTCTATCTCGGCTACTGGGTGCCCGGCAGCCCCAAGATGGGCTACAAGGCCGCGTTTTCCGGTCTTGAGGTCTACGTGGGCGATACCTGGCGCAAGATGCACGATCCCGACGCGTTTCGCGCCCAGGCCCACCCGCTGGTCAATGATCCGATTTCGGAACAGGTGGCGAATATCGCCCTTCCAGATGGCGGGCCGACCCGTCGCACCGGTCGCTGAGCCGCGTCAGGGGCTGGGACAGCCCCGGATGTCCACGGCATCGCCCGTGCTCAGCACCGTAAGCCGCAACCCCGACCGATCCAGCAGGAAGCCGCGCCCCTCGACATGGTGCATCTCGGTCTCCGCCTGCAACATGGCGCCACGGCGCTTGGTGTTCGTCTGGGCAACCCAGAGGTCGGGATTGTCGGTCTCGACCACCACCAGTTCCTGTGTGCCCATCTGCTCCATGTCGATCTGTGCCACCAGACGCAGACCGCCACCGGCAATCGGCGTGACCGAACAGGCGACCCGCCCGACGCCCGCCTCCGCTGCCGTGTAGGGGCGGGCGGCAAGGGCTGCTGCAATGCGCGGATCGCGATCACCGGACCCAAGCGGCAGATCCAGCCCGACGCCGATCTCGACCGGCACGCAGATATCGCTGCAAACGCCGATTTCCATCTCCGCCGACAGCGAGATCGGCACATTCGCCTGTTTCGGCGTCAATCGCACCGGCAATACGAGATCATGGGTATAGCCGATCGTGCGCATGCCGTTGGTTATGGTCTGCTCGGGGGTGGGCCAGATGATTTCCACCTGCGACAGGTTTTGCGACCCGCGCCAGTCGAACCGGGGCGGTATGCCCGCATCACCCGGCGCGCGCCAATAGGTCTTCCACCCGTCCTCGAGGCGAAACCGCAATGCCGCCATGTGCCGACCGTCGGACATCTGCCATCCCGGTAGCACCGAGACGCTGACCATGTCATCGGCAGATTGGGCCGCCCCCGCCGAGGCGAGCGACATGACGGCGATCAGGAGAGGCGCGAACAGGGATTTGAACATGTCCTTCAAATGGGGGATTTCGACGGAAATGCCAACTCACATTCAAGAGAGAAATCTTGCCACGATTTTAACACCCGTCTTGCACCGGGCTGTCCCTGCCCCCATTCTGGGGCCATGAGCAGAAGGGGCAACACGTGACGGAAGCGACCGATCTGACAGGAAAAATCCTTATCGCGATGCCCGAAATGGGCGATCCCCGCTTTGCCAATGCGGTGGTGTTTCTCTGTGCCCATTCCGAGGACGGCACGATGGGGCTGATCATCAACAAACCGACACAGGAATTGCGCATGCGCGACCTGCTCGAACAGCTGGAGATCACGCCCGGCCCCGATTTGCGCGACCTTCCGGTGCATTTCGGTGGCCCTGTGGAACATGGGCGCGGCTTTGTGCTGCATGATTACGGCTATCATTCCGCGATCTCCACGCTCGATATCGACGATGCCTTCGCGATGACCGCGACGCTCGATATCCTCGAAGACCTCGCCGACGGGCGCGGCCCGACCCACGCGCTCCTTGCGCTTGGCTATGCCGGATGGGGGCCCGGGCAACTCGAGGCCGAGATTGCGGATAATGGCTGGCTGACCTGCGAGGCCGACAAGGATCTGGTCTTTGCCACCGCCGATACCGACAAGTGGGAGGCCGCTCTGTCGCGCCTCGGCGTGTCGTCCCTGATGCTGTCCTCCGATGCCGGGCGCGCCTGAGCGGATTGCTGCTGGTCAACATCTGTCACGCGCTGATAGATTACCGACCATGTTCCGCGCTGCCCCCCGCATCATGCTCGTGCTCCCCATTCTGCTGGTCGTCGCCCTGATCACCGGCTCTGTGTGGAAATACGGCTACAGTCAGGCGCTCGACGCGCTCTCGCGCAGGGGCACGGCGGATATGTCACTGGTTTTGGGCGGGCTGGTCTCGGACCTGCAACGCTACCGCGATCAGGCGGTGGCGCTGGCCGATCACCCGACGCTCACGGTTCTGACCGGATCAAGCGTGCCGCATCAGGAAGCGGCGGCCAATCGCCTGCTGACCGCATCGGCGGACAGGACCGGGGCTGCCGATCTCTACTTTGTCGACGCCGCCGGAAATCTTCTGGCAGGCACGCGCGGTGCCCTTCCGCAGAACCTGACCGGCTCTGCCGCCTTTGCCCGTGCAATGGACGGCGCGCTTGGCACGACCCATGCCATGCAGCCTGCAGGCGACAGCCGGATATTTCAGTTCGCCGCCCCCTCGTTCGGGGCTGATGGCAGGGTGAACGGGGCCCTTATCAGCGTGGCCAATGCCGAGAATGTCGAATTCGGTTGGCGCGGTTTACAGACGGCCGTGTTCCTGGTGGATGAGGCGGGCCGCGTCTTCATGTCCAACCGCTCCGAACTGCTGGGCTGGGGCAAGGTGCCCGGCGAGGCGCAGCTGGTGCCGCCCGGCGGTGCGCCGATCCGCTTTGCACAAAGCCGCAGCGGCCCGCATGAAATCTGGCAGATCGACCTTGGGCCCTACCTGCCGCGCCGCGCGCTACAGGTGAGCGAGGCGCTGCCGCGGATCGGCATGACCGGGGCCGCACTGGTGGACGTGGCCCCGGCGCGGCGCATCGCGATGTTGCAGGCCGGTGCCGTGGGCGGGATGCTCTTGTTTTTCGGCGCGCTGCTGCTCTTTGCGCAGGAACGCCGCCGCACGCTGGCCCGCGCCAATGCCGAGCTAGAGCGGCGCGTGGCCGACCGCACGGCAAGCCTCACCGAGACCAACCTCGCCCTGCGCCGCGAAATCCGCGAGCGGCAGGAGGCCGAGGCCGCACTGCGCCGCGCACAGGCCGAACTGGTGCAGGCTGGCAAGCTCAGCGCGCTTGGCAAGATGAGCGCCGGGATCAGCCACGAACTCAACCAGCCGCTGATGGCGATCCGGCAATTCGCCGCCAATGGCGGCGCGTTCCTGCAACGCGGCACACCAGAAAAGGCCGCCGAGAACCTCACCCGCATCGACGAGATGGCCCACCGGATGAGCCGCATCATCCGCAACCTGCGCGCCTTTGTCCGGAACGAGAATGAACCGGTGACCCGGGTCGACATGGTGCAGGTGGTGCAAACCGCGCTCGAGATGACCGGCGAGCGACTGGCCAACGATGGCATAGAGGTGGACTGGCAGCCCACCGCGCATCCGGTGCCCGTGCGCGGCGGCGATGTGCGGCTTGGCCAGGTCGTGCTCAACCTCATCACCAACGCCGCCGATGCCATGTCCGAAAGCGACGCGCGCCGCCTCTCGATCACCCTCACCGACGGTGCGCCGGTCACGCTGCGCCTGTCGGATACCGGGCCCGGCATCGAGGAGCCGGAAAAGATTTTCGATCCGTTCTATTCCACGAAACTTGTCGGCGCGGGCGACGGCATGGGGCTGGGCCTCTCGATCTCATATGGCCTCGTCCAGAGTTTCGGCGGCAAGATCACCGGGGCCAACACCTCGCGCGGTGCGGAATTCACCGTCGAGCTGGAGCCATGGACAGAGCAACAGGAGGGTGCGGCATGAGCGGCGAGGTGCTTGTGGTGGATGACGACCGCCCGGTCCGCGAGGCGCTGACACAGACGCTGGAACTGGCCGAATACCGTGTGCGCGCCGTCGGCTCCTTCATCGAGGCCAAGGACCATATCGCGCCCGATTTTTCCGGCGTGATCCTGTCGGATATCCGCATGCCGGGGCGCGACGGGTTTCACCTGCTCAGCTATACCCGCGCCCTGGATGATGAATTGCCGGTGATCCTGCTGACCGGCGAAGGCGACATCCCGATGGCGGTCAAGGCCATGGGCGAAGGCGCCTTCGATTTCCTTGAAAAGCCCTGCGCACCCGATCAGCTGATCCCGGTACTGGACCGCGCGCTCAAGAACCGGCGTCTGGTACTGGAGAACCGCCGCCTGAAGGCGCAGCTTGAAACCGGCGATCCGGCGGCGCGCATGCTGTTCGGCACTTCGCAACTGGCAGAGGACATGCGCCAGACCGTGCGGCAGGCGGCACGCGCGGGCACCGAGGTGCTGGTCACCGGCCCACCCGGCGCGGGCGTTTCCAAGGTGGCCGAGGTCATCCACCTGATGTCGCAGGGCGCGAGTGGCCCGTTCGTCAAGCGCGCGGCGGCGGGGCTCGATCCACAGGCGCTCGAGACCGCCTATGCGCAGGCGGCAGGCGGCAATCTCTTCCTCGACGAGATCCTGGCCCTGCCCACGGCGAGCCAGTATGCGCTGCTCGAACGGCTCGACCCGGGGGGCGAGGCGCGGCTGATCGCGGGCAGCACCGCCAATCTCGGGCAGGCCGCCGCCGAGGGGCGCTTCAACGCCGATCTCTTCTACCGGCTGGAGGTGCTGCGCGTGCGCATCCCGGCCCTGTCGGAGCGGCCCGAGGACATTCCCGTGCTCTTTCGCCACTACGTGGCGCAAGCGGCCGAGCAGGCCGGGCTCTCGTCCCCCGAGATCAGCCCCGATCACCTCGCGGCCCTGATGGCGCAGGATTGGCCCGGCAACGCACGCTCGCTGATGTCCGCGGCGATGCGCTTCGTGCTGGGCATGCCCGACAACGCGGCGGAAGCGGCGGAACTGGGGCTCGCGGAACAGATGGCGCGCGTCGAACGCTCGCTGCTGATCGCGGCCCTCGGGCGGCAGAACGGGCGCGCAGCGCAAGCCGCGCAGGCGCTCAAGCTGCCGCGCAAGACCTTCTACGACAAGCTGGCGCGCTACGGGATTCGCCCCGAGGATTACCGCCGCTGATCCACGCCCAACCTGTGCGGAAATCCGCACAAGCCCCCAAGACCACGTGCGGATTACCGCACAAGCTATGCTGCAGGCGCAAAGCGGCCATGTGAAAATCGCCCCGCAAACACCTGATATAAGGTCAAAAATCAGGCAGCGTGCCCTAAAACCACGCAAGCCTTGAGCGGCGCGCATGATTCTCTCACCATAGCGACACCGCGCCCCGAACCGGGCGTTTCGGAACCTACAAAAATCCATGGGAGGAGACCCACATGAAATTCCTGACCGCTGCCGTATCGGCAATGGCCCTGACCGTTGGCGCAGGCGCCGCGATGGCCGCCTGTGACGATGGAGAGATCGTCGTCAAGTTCAGCCACGTCACCAACACCGACAAGCACCCCAAGGGCATCGCCGCATCGATGCTGGAAAGCCGCGTCAACGAAGAGATGAACGGCACCATGTGCATGGAGGTCTATCCGAACTCCACGCTCTACAATGACGACAAGGTGCTCGAGTCGATGCTGCAGGGCGACGTGCAACTTGCCGCCCCCAGCCTGTCGAAATTCGAGAAGTTCACCAAGCAGTTCCGCCTCTTCGACCTGCCCTTCCTGTTCTCGGACGTGAATGCGGTCGACCGCTTCCAGGCCTCCGAGACCGGTCAGGCGATGCTCGACTCGATGCAGCGCCGCGGCCTTCAGGGCCTCGCCTACTGGCATAACGGCATGAAGCAGATGTCGGCCAACGTGCCGCTGCTGGAACCGTCGGATGCCAACGGCCTCAAGTTCCGCGTTCAGTCCTCGGACGTTCTCGTCGCACAGATGGAAGCGATCGGCGGCAGCCCGCAGAAGATGGCCTTCTCCGAGGTCTACGGCGCGCTGCAGCAGGGCGTTGTGGACGGGCAGGAAAACACCTGGTCCAACATCTACGGCAAGAAGTTCTTCGAGGTGCAGGACGGGATCACCGAGACCAATCACGGCATCATCGACTACCTGCTGGTGACCAGCGTCGACTGGCTCGACAGCCTTGATGCGGATGTGCGCGATCAGTTCCTGACTATTGTCGCCGAAGTGACCGAGACCCGCAACAGCGAGTCCTCAAAAGTCAATCAGGACGCCAAGCAGGCGATCATCGACGCCGGTGGCGTGGTGCGTCAGCTTACGCCCGAGCAGCGCGAGAAATGGGTCGAGACGATGAAGCCCGTCTGGGAGCAGTTCGAGGGCGATGTCGGTGCCGAGAATATCGACGCGGCCGTCGCTTCGAACAGCAGCTCGTAAACCTGCATTGACGGTGCCGCCCCGCAACATCGGGGCATCGGTATCAGTATCGGGCGGGCCCCCGTGGCCCGCCCGACCTGCAACAGACTTCTGCAAGATCAGGGAACCGGGACGATGCCGCACAAGACTGGGCTAATCGACCAGATCGAGGAGACGGTGATCGCCGCACTGCTCGGACTGATGACACTCATCACCTTCGCCAATGTGGTGACGCGCTACGTATTCAACTCGAATATCCTCTGGGCATTGGAACTGACGGTGTTCATGTTCGGCTGGCTGGTGCTTCTGGGGGCTTCCTACGCGGTCAAGAAACACGCGCATCTGGGGGTGGACGCGATCCTGAACATGGTGTCGCCACCCGCGCGCCGCGTGCTTGCGCTGATCTCGGTGGCGGCATGCCTTATGTTTTCACTGCTGCTGCTCAAGGGCTGCTACGATTACTGGGCGGTCTTTGCCGACCTGCCCCCCACCTCGGGCCGCTGGTTCCCGACGGGCTTCGACATGAGCGCCCGCAGCCAGAGCTTCTACGAGGTGCAGGACGTGCCGATGGTCGGCGTCTTCCGTTTTCTGGAGGACATGATCAACTACGGCGAAACCTACGAGAAACTGCCCAAGGTCGTGCCCTATATCGTGCTGCCGATCTCGGCACTGCTGCTCGTGCTGCGCTTTTCGCAAGTGGCCGTCGCGATCTGGCGCGGCGATGTGGACCGGCTGGTCGCCAGCCACGAGGTCGAGGACGAGCTTGACGAGATCCGCGCCGGACATGCGCGCGACGAGCAGGGAGGATCCAACTGATGGATGTCGTCCTGCTCTTTTCCATGGTGATCGGGCTTCTGCTGATCGGCGTGCCGATCGCCATTTCGCTCGGCCTCAGCTCGACCATCTTCCTGCTGATCTATTCCGAAAGCTCACTCGCCTCGGTCGCAGGCACCCTGCTCGAAGCCTTCGTCGGTCACTATACCCTGCTCGCGATCCCGTTCTTCATCCTCGCCTCGGCCTTCATGACCACGGGCGGCGTCGCGCAGCGGATCATCCGCTTTTCCATCGCCTGCGTCGGGCACCTGCCGGGCGGGCTGGCGATTGCGGGGGTCTTTGCCTGCATGCTCTTCGCCGCACTGTCGGGGTCGTCCCCCGCGACCGTCGTGGCCATCGGCACTATCGTCATCGCGGGCATGCGTCAGGTCGGCTATACCAAGGAATTCGCCGCCGGTGTGATCTGTAACGCCGGCACGCTCGGCATCCTCATTCCGCCGTCCATCGTGATGGTGGTCTATGCCGCCTCGGTCGATGTGTCGGTGGGGCGGATGTTCCTTGCGGGGGTCATCCCGGGCCTGCTCGCAGGGTTCATGCTGATGACCACGATCTATGTCATCGCCAAGATCCGCGACCTGCCCAAGGGCGACTGGCAGGGCTGGGGCGAAATCTGGGCCTCGGGCCGCGAGGCGGGCTGGGGCCTCTTTCTGATCGTCATCATCCTGGGCGGCATCTATGGCGGCATCTTCACCCCGACCGAGGCCGCGGCGGTGGCGGCAGTCTATTCCTTCTTCATCGCCTGCTTCATCTACCGCGACATGGGGCCGCTCGCCACCACCGGCGACGGCAAGAACACGAGCCTCTTACGCAAGCCGCACGCGCTCATCACCGCCTTTGTCCACCCCGACACCAAGAAAACGCTGTTCGAGGCGGGCAGGTTGACGGTGACGCTCCTCTTCGTCATCGCCAACGCGCTGATCCTGAAACACGTGCTGACCGACGAACAGATCCCGCAAAGCATCGCCAACGCGATGCTCGGGGCGGGCTTCGGCCCGGTGATGTTCCTGATCGTGGTCAACGTGATCCTGCTCATCGGCGGGCAGTTCATGGAGCCCTCGGGCCTCTTGGTGATCGTGGCGCCACTGGTCTTTCCGATCGCCATCGAACTGGGCATCGACCCCATTCACCTCGGCATCATCATGGTGGTGAACATGGAAATCGGGATGATCACGCCGCCCGTGGGGCTCAACCTTTTCGTCACCTCCGGCGTGGCGGGCATGCCGATGATGGCCGTGGTGCGCGCCGCCCTGCCCTTCCTCGCGGTGCTTTTCGTGTTCCTGATCATGGTCACCTATATCCCGTGGCTATCGACCTTCCTGCCCAACACCTTCATGGGGCCGGAGATCATAACCAACTGACGCGAACAGACCGTGCGTCATCCGCCACGCGAGGGAAACTTCGCGTGGCGTTTTTCATCCAAGCTGCGGATTTGCGGTTGGAATGCGTTGCCCCCCGCGCTACCTGCGCCGTCGCGGTGACGTCTTTACCCCGCCCTGTTTCATCGCTACCCAAAGGCCTGACCCCAGTTCGAGGAGAGACGCGTGACCCAAGAGACCCCGAGCGTGGAACGTGACGCATTCCTTGCGGCCATGCGGCAGGTCGCAAGCACGGTCACCGTGGTCACGACCGACGGTCCTGCAGGGCGTGCAGGCGCGACCGTAAGCGCCTTCACCTCGCTCTCGGCCGATCCGCCCTCGGTTCTGGTCTGTCTGCGCACCGACAGCCGGATCGCCTCCACCGTGGCCGAAAACCGCGCCTTTTGCGTGAATATCCTGCCGGAACATGCCGTCGAGGTGGCCCGCGCCTTTGCCGGGCCCTCGCCCGACAATGCCGAGGACCGGTTTGCCGGGCTGTCCTTCGAGGCCGACGCGCATGGCCCCATCCTGCCGCGCGCCACCGCCTTTTCCTGCACGCTCACTGAACGGATGATCCATGGCAGCCACGCGATCTGCATCGGACAGGTCACCCGGCTCAGCAATACCGGCGAGCGTCCGCTGACCTATCTGAGCGGCGACTACCACATCGTGCGTCCGCATCGCGACTGACGCCTTCCCGTTTCTTTATGGCGAAAATACTCGAATCCGACGGCTGGCCAAACCGCGCGGCCCCTGCCATATCTGCGCGCGACCCAGCCAAGGAGACGCGCCCATGACCCGTATCATCACCGACCTGCATGAGGTATCCGACCGTTACGCCGCGCTCTTTGTCGATCTCTGGGGATGCGTGCATGACGGCGTGCGTGCCCTGCCTGATGCCGTCACCGCCTTGCAGGCCTATCGCAGGGCGGGCGGCACGGTGATTCTGGTGACCAATGCGCCGCGCGCCCGCGACGCGGTGGCACGGCAACTCGACGGGTTCGGCGTGCCGACCGATGCCTGGGACAGCATCGCCACCTCCGGTGACAGCGCCCGCGCAGCGATGTTTCGCGGTGTCGTGGGGCAAAAGCTGTGGTTCATCGGGCAGTCCCATGACGAGAGCTTCTTCGAACCGCTCCAGATCATCGAGGACCCGGTCGACGTCACCCGCGTGCCACTGGAAGAGGCCGACGGCATCGTCTGCGCCGGTCCCTTCGATCCCCATGCCGACCCCGCCGAGATGCGGCCACAATTCCTCTATGCCAAGCAAAAGGGCCTCAAGCTGCTCTGCGCCAATCCCGATCTCGTGGTGGATCGCGGCGAAACCCGGGAATGGTGCGCCGGCGCATTGGCGCAGCTTTACACCGAGATGGGAGGCGAGAGCCTCTATTTCGGCAAGCCGCATCCGCCGATCTACGATCTTGCGCGGCGGCGGCTCTCGGCCCTCGGGCGCGACGTTGAAAGCCACCGCATCCTTGCCATCGGGGACGGCGTGCAGACCGACATCAAGGGGGCCATGGGCGAGGATATCGATTCTCTTTTCATCACCGGCGGCCTCGCCGCGAAGGAGACCAAAACGTCGCACCAGCCCGAGGAAAATGCGCTAACTGATTATCTTGAAAGGGAAATGTCCTCTCCCACCTACGCGATAGGGTTCCTGCGCTGACAGAAACCGCTTGCTTTTTCTGCATCCGCAAAGTAATAAAATTCCAATTGCGGGCATGAAAGCGCCTGAATGTTACACGGCAAACCCTGCGGAGGGCGGAGATGTTGGATAATATGCCGCGCGGCACGATCTGTATCGAGGATATCGAAATGGGCATGACGCGCCACCTGCGCAAAGTCGTGACCGACCGCGATATCGAGATGTTCGCCGAGGTCTCGACCGACCACAATCCGGTGCATCTGGATGACGCCTATGCGCAGGACACGATCTTCGAGGGGCGCATCGCGCATGGCATGCTCACAGCCGGGCTGATCTCGGCGGTGATCGGTGAGCAGCTTCCGGGCCATGGCACGGTCTATATGGGCCAGACGCTGAAATTCCTCGCCCCCGTGCGCCCCGGCGACATGGTGCATGCCGAGGTCGAGGTCGTGGGCATCGACCACGGCAAGCGCCGCGTGCAGTTGGATTGCCGCTGCTTGGTAGAGGGCAAGAAGGTGCTGATCGGCGAAGCCACCGTGCTCGCGCCGTCGCGCAAGTTCGACTGAGCCACTGCTGATCGCCGCCTCTCGCACCCCAATAGGTTTTGCACGGCTTGGTGGGGGCTAAGGGCCTGTTTCTGCCGTTTTCGCATCCCGCGCGAAACGCACCGAAGGTGCCGCGCGATCGCCTGGCCGTCCCGCGGCCTGGCGATATGAGGGGGCGCGCAACGTGTTGAGGCTACAATGACTTGGCTGGCATAAAGTACCCGCCACGACCGTTGCATCGCCAGTCCCCGGCCCTGCGATCACGCGGCACCATCTGGCGGGGTGCAACGGCAAGTCAAACCCAGCGATACCTCCCGTAACCCCTTGCGCAGCACCACGCCACGCCGCATGCTCCGCACATGAGCCCGTCCCCCACATGGGGCCTTGTCGCCACGATCAAGGCCCCCACCAAAGACATCCTGAATTTCGTCGCCCATCACCTCGATCTGGGCGCGCACCGGGTGCATGTCTATCTCGACGCCGCCAACCCGCAGGCCGAGGCGGCGCTGCGCGCGCATCCCAAATGCCGGGTGATCCTGTGTGACGACGACTACTGGCACCGCCGTCGCCGCAAGGGACGCCCGGACCGGCACCAACCGCGCCAGAGCCTCAACGCCACCCATTGCCTCAACAAACGCCCGCAGGTCGATTGGCTCGCGCATATCGACGTGGATGAATTCCTCTGGCCTGCCAGCCCCCTGCCCGAGCAACTGGCCGCCTTGCCCGAGGACACGCTCAGCGCCCGCATCCGCCCCATCGAGGCGCTCGCCCCCGACCCCGCCGATCCTCCGGCGGCGGGTACGCATTGGTTCAAGTCCTGCGCCCTGTTGCAGATGCCCCGCCGCGAGCAGACCAACGCCATCTATCCCACCTACGGCCCGCATCTCAACGGCGGCTTTCTCAGCCATGTGGCGGGCAAGGTGTTTGTCCGCACCGGCCTGCCCGACATCAGCCTGCGCATCCACAACGCCTTCCGCGACAAGGTGATGGATGACGCGCCCGCAGAATTGCCCGACACGCATCTCTGCCACCTCCACGCCCCCTCATGGGAGGATTGGCAGGCCGCCTATCGCTTTCGCCTCGAACAGGGCTCGTATCGCGACAGCCTCAAACCCGCGCCGCAGCCCGGCGGTGGCGGGCTCAACATGCACGCCTTGTTCAGGATGATCGAGGACGAGGGCGGCGAGACGGCGCTGCGCCGCTTTTACGACGAGGTCTGCGTCGCTTCCCCTGCCCTGCGTGCGCGCCTCGCAGCACATGGGGCCTTGCATTCCATTCCTCTCGCGCTCGATGAAAAACGGCAAAAGCACTTCGCCGGTTTCGTCTGATTGTTTCGCATTCATACACAATCTGCCACCCCTCGGGCCATTGCCCTGGCACCTCGGAGGCATGTCATTGACCGCACCCGGCGCTTCAGGTATGGGACGCGCAGCGGGTCACCCATGTGGAGAACCACAGGCCCAGGAGGGGCCTGACCCGGCGACAGACGTACGGGCCAGGATTGTGTCCGTAAACCACGGATACGCATGACCAAATTTTCAGACCTGAATCTCAACCCCAAAGTCCTCAAGGCGATCGAGGAAGCGGGATACGAAACCCCCACCCCCATTCAGGCGGGTGCCATTCCCCCGGCCCTCGAAGGGCGCGACGTTCTGGGCATCGCCCAGACCGGCACCGGCAAGACCGCAGGCTTCACCCTGCCGATGCTGTCGCTGCTGTCGCGGGGACGCGCCCGCGCGCGCATGCCGCGCAGTCTGGTGCTGTGCCCGACCCGCGAATTGGCGGCGCAGGTGGCCGAGAATTTCGACACCTATTCCAAGCATCTCAAACTGACCAAGGCGCTGCTGATCGGCGGGGTCAGCTTCAAGGAGCAGGACAAGCTGATCGACAAGGGCGTCGATGTCCTGATCGCCACACCGGGCCGGTTGCTCGACCATTTCGAGCGCGGCAAGCTCTTGCTCACCGGCGTGCAGATCATGGTGGTGGACGAGGCCGACCGCATGCTCGACATGGGCTTTATCCCGGATATCGAACGGATTTTCAGCCTGACGCCCTTCACCCGGCAGACGCTCTTTTTCTCGGCCACCATGGCCCCCGAGATCGAGCGCATCACCAACACGTTCCTGTCGGCCCCCGCGCGGGTCGAGGTGGCCCGCCAGGCCACGGCATCCGAGACCATCGAACAGGGCGTGGTGATGATCAAGGCCACCCGCCGCGACCGCGCCGATAGCGAAAAACGCGCCGTTCTGCGCGCGCTGATCGACGGCGAGGGCGAGGCCTGCACCAACGCGATCGTGTTTTGCAATCGCAAGATCGACGTGGATGTGGTCGCCAAATCGCTCAAGAAAAACGGCTATGACGCGGCCCCCATCCATGGCGACCTCGATCAGAGCCAGCGCACGCGCACCCTTGATCAATTCCGCGCTGGGGACCTGAAAATTCTCGTCGCCTCGGACGTGGCCGCGCGCGGCCTCGATGTGCCAGCGGTCAGCCACGTGTTCAACTACGACGTGCCCAGCCACGCCGAGGATTACGTCCACCGCATCGGCCGCACCGGCCGCGCCGGGCGCTCGGGCAAGGCGATGATGATCTGCAATCCGCGCGATGAGAAGAACTTTGCCGCGATCGAGGCGCTGCTCCAGAAAGAGATCCCGCGGCTCGACAGCCCGGTACAATCTGCGGGCAGCGACACGCCGGTCGAGGCCGAGGCGGAGGACAAGCCCGCCAAGCCGAGCCGCAGCCGTAGCCGCACTGTCAGCCGCAAGAAGGCCGACGCGCCGCAGGAGGCCCCTGTCGAGGTGCAGGCCGAAACGCCCCCCGAGACGCCGAAGGCAGAGCCCAAGCCCCAAGCCAAACCCCAGGACAAGTCGCAAGACAAGCCCCAGGACCGTGGCCAGGAGCGCAATCAGGGCCGTGGCCGCAGCGGCGACTCCGGCCGCAGTGGCGCAGGTCGTGGCGGCGATCAGGGCAACAAGGTGGTGGGCATGGGCGATCACATGCCCAGCTTCATCGCGCTCAGCTTCGACGAACGTCGCGTCGGCTGACCGGGACCAGCCACCGCAAGCCGCCTGACGACGGCTTGCACCCCAAGGCTAGCGGGCAATCACGATATCCGCGCAAAGCCCGCCCAACCGCTCGCTTTCCCCAAGCCGCAGCGTGCCGCCATGGGCGCGCGCCACGTCCAGCACGATCGACAGGCCCAGCCCCACGCCGGTCCCGCGATTCTGGTTCCGCGCAGGGTCCAGCCGGGCGAAAGGCTTGACCGCCTCCTCCCGGTTCTCGGGCGAAATCCCCGGCCCGTCATCCTCGACCCGAATGCGCAACGATTTGTCGGTCATCGTCACGGACACGTCCGCGCGTGTTCCGTATCGCACCGCATTGCCGATCAGGTTTTCGACCGCGCGGCGGATATTCTCGGCCCGCAAGGCGATCTGCCCCTCGCCATGTGCCTCGATCAGGGTGACGGGGCTCTGCGCGCGCTGCGCATCCTCGACGACCTGACGCACGAGGGCGATCGGGTCCACCGGTTCGGGCTCTGCCCCATGAGCCCCGCGCGCAAACGCCAGAAACCCCTCCAGCAGGCGCTCCATCTCGACGACGTCGCGCAACATCGGCGCAGCCTCGTCCTCATCCAGCATCGCAAGGCTCAGCCGTAGCCGCGTCAGCGGTGTTCTCAGGTCATGGCTGACCCCGGACAGCATCAAGGTACGCTGCTCGATCTGCCGCTCCAGCCGCGCGCGCATATCGACAAAGGCATTCCCCGCCGCCCGCACCTCCAGCGCCCCGGCAGCCCGGTACGGCACATGCCGCCCGCGCCCAAAGGCCTCTGCCGCCTCGGCAAGCCGTGAAATGGGCCGCAGCTGCTTGCGCATGTAGAAATATGACACAGCGGTCATCAGGATTCCGTAAAAGGCGAGGTTGACCAGAACCTGATAGGGCCGCCGCGCCGATACCCTGCGCCGGTCGAATATCAGCTCCGTAACCGCCGCGCCATCTTGGAAATACAGCATCACCACCTGGCTGTCCGAGAGCGAAACACGCGCCAGGTCGGGGAAATAACCTCGCAATTCGCGCACCACCACGACGCCCGAAATGTCGAACCAGTCATAGCTGTCGGTCGCGGGCATATCGGCCTCGGAAACCCGGCGGCGCTCGATTTCCAGCGCGTCGGCCACCGGGCTGCCCTCCGGCTCGTCCAGCACCAGCCGCACCTCGCGCGCGACCGTCTTCACCATCTGCTGCGTCACATCGTCGAACAGGCGCTGCGCAAAGACCAGCGAGACCACCAGCAATAGCGTGATCACCGGCAGCAGCAGGATAAGTGTCGCCCGGGCATAGAGACCGCGAGGCAGATAGCGTTTGAGGATGCGTTTGGACATGGCTAAACCTATCCCCGTCGAGCACCGGAAGGAAGAGCGATGCGACTTGAACAGGGAGCGGCCCCACCCGTCGGCATCGCGCAGCCGCTTGGCCGCGATGTGCGCCGCATTCTCGCCCCCAACCCCTCGCCGATGACATTCTGGGGCACCAATACATATCTCCTCGGACACCGCCAGATCGCGGTCGTCGATCCCGGCCCGGACAGCGATGCCCACCTGGCTGCGATCCTCGACGCACTCGCCCCCGGTCAGAGCATCAGCCACATATTCGTGACACATGCACATCTCGACCACTCACCGCTCGCCACCCGCCTCGGGCAGGAAACCGGTGCGCCGGTGCTGGCCTTTGGTGCTGCCCGCGCCGGGCGCAGCCCGGTGATGGAAGAGATTGCACAAAGCGCCCCGATCGGCGGCGGAGAAGGCGTGGATACAGCCTTTGCCCCGGATATCAACCTGCGCGACCAGGACTGCGTCGAGGGCGACGGCTGGAGCGTGATCGCGCTCTGGACACCGGGGCATTTCGGCAATCACCTGTGTTTTGAGCTGGGCGATACGGTGCTCAGCGGTGATCTGGTCATGGGCTGGGCCAGTTCGCTGGTCTCGCCGCCCGACGGTGACCTGACCCAGTTCATGGCCTCCTGCGCCCGTCTGCAACAGCGGGCAGCCAAGGTGCTCTTTCCGGGGCACGGAGCGCCGGTGACCGACCCTGCCGCACGGCTCGACTGGCTCCTCGCACACAGGCGCATGCGCGAAGCCGAGATCCTCTCGACCCTGGCCGATGGCCCACAAACCGCCGCCGCACTCGCCGCGCGCATTTATACCGATACGCCAGCCGCCCTCCTGCCCGCCGCAAGCCGCAACGTGCTCGCACATCTCATTGACTTGACGGGAAAATCCCTCGCCCGCCCCCTCGGCGCACTGGACGCGGACACGCTCTTCGAGCCGGTCGCGTCGCCACCAGCGAATTCGTGAAATTTTTGTCACAAACCCTCTGGACCTCTCAAGACCGGATTGCTATACGCGCTCTCGTGTTCCGGCGTAGCTCAGCGGTAGAGCAGTTGACTGTTAATCAATTGGTCGTAGGTTCGATCCCTACCGCCGGAGCCAAAAAACCCCAAGAAAACAGCAGTTTAGCTTTAATCTTGCCAAGTGACATTGGCGTATTTTGGCTTGGGGTAACATCTAGGGTAACGGGCGGGTGATTTGGGTGACTGCCAAAATGTCGCGCCCATCATCGCTAGAAAATTTAGCGCTCTGGCAACCCACATGGCGGCGGCTTGATCGTCTGGTGCAATCGCAACTTGCGAAAGAACATTTTCTTGCAGCCATCGGCCAAACTCACGGTCTCCGGGGAACAACCCGCGCCCTTCATTCAGCGCCGCGCCCTTCAGGAAAGGCAAAAATCCCGCCTGCTTATCTACCTGCCATAATCGGAAGTGACATCGCACAAGGCAAATATAGTTGATCTTTGACATGCCATGCATTAGTTTTATTTGTGAAAACAGATGTCACATGAGGAAAAGCAATGTTTCGATCTGTTGTTCTTTTTACTGCCTCGATGATTCTTGCAAGTGCAGCGAATGCCAACACGATCTCTGGAGCCTACGTTGGTTGCCTCACTGAGACCGCTCTTAGCGAGTTTATCAGCGCTGCGGTAAACGGCGACACTAGGCAAGGGGATGCGCTTTTGGGGAGTGTTTGCTTCCAAATTAACGGACGCGAATACTCGATTGTTGATCGCGGTTTCATACGTAGCAAAATTCGCGTTTACGCTGGCAGTGGTAGCGTTTTACTATGGACGGTGTCTGAGGCCGTTAGGTAATCACGGCTCAACCCTCCCAATCCACCAGTTTGAGCGCCTCCGATGGATCGACACCGGCCTCTTTCGCCAGCGCCATCGCGTGCACAATCGCGCCAAGCTCACGCGCACGGCCCCCAGCGTCCAACGCTTGCAATGGTCGCATCACGTCCAGCGTGACGGGCTGGCCCAGCTTCTCGCTGGCCTCTTGCCCGATCATCGCGGCAATCGGCATAAGCGCCCATTGTGCGAGGTGGCGTTGCGCTTCCCGAACCATCGGCCAGTTCGCCGCGCCATAGGCAAGCAACAGAAAAGGCCGGGAAGCATCGCCCCCCAGCCCCTGTCCCAACTTGGGACACACGTCACAATGACGAAGCAAACGCCGCGTTTGCTGCAAGTGCCGCCGCATCAGCGCTGGTCGCCGTGGTGACGCCGCTCGCATGGTGACCGGGTGTTAATCGTTGAGGACGCTCGCATGGTGACTTCGGATAAGACGGTGATGGTGCCTCGCTTAGGCACCATATAATTCTTGTAAGTTGTTGAATTATATAGATAAAGACGAAATTAGGTTTTAGGTCATCCCCCTAATTATACACCTTTTGCCTCGCGCTTACGGCCTTTTTTATAGTCGGTATCGGCGTGCTTTTCCTGAAGAGCCCGCAGGGTCAGTTGACCACTTGCCCATGCCGGGCTTTGCCGGTCGCCAGCGCGTCACGGCCATTGTCGGGAAGGTAAACTGCACCAGATGCCCCAGACGGTTGGGTTACTTGCCATTTTTCTTGCCTTTCATTTTGACCTTTGCCGCTGCTTTGGATTCGGCCTTGGCGCGCTCTTGGTTCAGCTTGAAAAGGCGCGCCAGAATTTCGTCGTTGGTCAGTTTGCCGTCTCGCCAGTCGTCGCCCCAGCCGTAGGATTCGGCCACGGCTTCGTCCAAGGCTTTGTGGGCGTGGTCGAGCCATGCGGGGCGAGCGTTGTAGAGGTTTGTTAAGGTGCGCTTCTTGAGTTCCTTGGAAGCGGCGGCGTCTTTGGGCAGGATGCGGTCGGGGTAGCCCGCCACAACCTCTGGCACGCGGTCCACCAGATCGGCGGGGTTGAGCCAGTTTTCGCGGAGTTCGTTGAGGCGCTTGGCGGCGGCGTCGATTTTGATCGCGCGCGGATCGGCGGCGTAATTGGCGGCGGGGATGTTGGGGGTCAGACCAGCGGGGAAGGGGAAGGTCTCGAAAGTGGTGGAGGGGGTGTAGCGGGGGCGATCCTCCAGCGAAGTGCCCATCCGCAGCGCCCAGAGTTCATGGAAGTGCGAGTGCAGGATGCCGAAAGTGGTGTCGTCGTCGCGGGCGATAACGACAAGCGCGTGGTCGGCAAGTTCGAGGGAAGTTAGCCAGACAAACAGCCGGTGTTTCGCGACAGCAGGGGATACAGACATCGGACATATCGCTCTAGCGTTGCCCTATAGACCGGCGAAGGCCGAGCGTGCAGCCACCAGCGTTTTGCCTGTCCTTGGTCGCGTCGGTTCGATCTTTCTGGGAGAACCTGCAAACTCACAACCTTAAAAGGTTCTTCGAACAGAGCGGCTTCTGTCTCGGACATTCTCAGCCCAAAATCTATGACCCAACTATCTGTTTTCCCTTGTGTAATCTGCCTTGCATTGACAGAGCGCTTCAAAACCACCGAATTTGCAACATTATGGGGGTTTGGTAGCGCCAGCATTAGCCGGGCGTCTTCTCCAGTTATACCGAAAGAACCCTTTTGCTGCGAACCATAACAGCTTATTCCGTCGTTTTCTGAAAGTTGCCTCGCCTTTGTAAGGTCAAAGTCTGCCGAGTTTGCAGTTAGGTCGGACAGAATTTTTTGTGCAGGCAGGCCGTTCAGCCTCGCAGAATGGCCATGCATCCCATCGAAGCAGACCAGCGACACACGAACCGCCGCTCCATCAATTGTCCACGGCTCATCGGCCCAAGCCTCGTAAATTCGCCCACCATCCACAATCGGTTTCAGAACCTCGCGGTTGGCCCCGCCGCGAATGGAATTGGTGGAAACAAGCCCCGCCCGGGTTAATTCGCCCGCTTGAATCTGCGCCCATACCTTTGCAAACCAATAACAGACCAGATCGGCAAAGCCCGGCACCTTCTCGCCCCAGGCTTTGCGCAATGTGGCGGTGTAGTCCTCGCCTAGTTCGCCTAAAATTTTGCTCGCCCCCAGAAACGGCGGATTCCCCACCACCACATCGGCGCGCGGCCAGCCCGCCCGCGTGCCGTCGTCGTTCAGCACGGCATCGCGGCATTCGATGGTGTCCAGCGTGCGCAGGATCGGGTTCTTGCCGGCCTCGAACCCGTTGCGGCGCATCCACTGAATTTCACCAATCCAAACCGACACGCGGGCCAGTTCAGCGGCATAGGGGTTCAACTCTAAGCCTAGCACCGCCTCTGGTCCGATAGAGGGGAAAGCGCGGGGAAGGCCCAGCGCTTCGGCCTCCAAATTCGCGCGGTGTTCGAGGTTCTTCAACTCCAGAAGCGCGATGTAAAGGAAGTTGCCCGAGCCACAGGCAGGGTCCAGAACGCGAAAAGCCTTTAGCCGCTCGATGAATGCCTTATGCAACGCCTCGGCCTCGTTATGCGCCTTGGTGCTTGCCTCCAGTTCCTTGCCGCGCAGCAGCTTGTCTTTGGTGGCCTTGGGGGCATTGTCCAGCAGGGTTTCAATCGTGCCGCGCACCCCATCCCATTCGGCCAGCAGCGGTTCGACAATGACCGGCTTCACAATCATCATGATTTTTTCGCGGTCGGTGTAATGCGCGCCAAGTTGGCTGCGCTTGTCCGGGTCCAGCCCGCGCTCAAACAGCGTGCCAAGGATGGACGGGTCAATGTCGGACCAATCCAAGGCAGAGGCGCGGATCAGGTCATCAAGGTCTTGCCAGTCCAAAGGCAGGGCGTCGTCACTGTCAAACAGACCGCCGTTGAACCACTCAACCGATTCAAAGCCCACATCGCCGCCGGATTTCATCGCGGCAAACAGCTTGCGCGCGTGGCCCTCGAAGCTTTCGGGCTTTTTGCGCGCGGTCTTTATCATCCGTTCGAACATCTTGTTCGGCAAAAGCTGCACATCCTCAGCAAACATACAGAACACCAGCCGGTTGACGAAATGCGCCACCCGTTCCGGGTCACTGCCACGGGTGCGCAGGCGCTGGGCGAGGCCCGCAAATTTCTCAGCGGCTTCCTCGGTCAGCAGCTGACGCGTCTTTGTCGGTTTCAGTTTGTCGGGGTCAAGGAAGGCGTTGCGCAACAAATCGCGGTTGGTGGCGTCGCTCAGGTCGGCCAGAGCGATGGTGTGAATCTTCTGAACCGTGTTGGTCCAGTTGGTGTGGACCCTTATGATATCCATGTCCGAGACGATCAGAAGCGGCGGGTTTTCCAACGCGATTGAATATTGCAGCAGTTGGTCGAATGCCTTGTCGAGGTTTGCGCGCTTGCCCTTGTATTCCCAAGCAAAGCTGTCCTTGCGCCAGACATCCGCCCAGCCTTCGCCGCCGCTGGTTTTGGATGCGCCTTTCTCGAAGGTGAACCATTCGCCTTTGCCGTCTGCCGTCGTCGGGTCGTCGAGTTCAAGCAAGCGGCACAAGTCATTGAAATGCGACTGGGATGCGGACCGTTCTTTAAGTTCGTTATTGCGCCATTTGGCGATGAAGTCTTGCGGCGTCATTGCATTTCCCGTTGATACTGCACTTTGCCACTAAAGGCGGTGGGGGACACCGGGTCAATCGGTCATGGGCCAAAATACATTTCCAGTTCTTCGCGGCTGAGGGAATGTCGATACCTCCCAAGAAACGCGCGGTTGGCTTGGTCTTCGCACCATTCGATTTCGTCGCATTGCAGATCATAGGTGCGTTGCCACATCCCCTTTGGCTTGGGAGCGATGCCGTATGCCGTGCCACGTTGTCCGCCCATTGCCATGCGCCGCTTGTCAGCGCGGCGCAGCATCCGGTCTTCAACGGCCTCCGACTGGCTCGCATAGGCAATGCTGTAGCAGTGACGGCAGAGAAAGTAGCGCCCGCCCTTAAACAGCTTTGCAACTCTGCGTCGGCAAGGGGTGCCATTTACGACGCCAGGACAGCCAAAAAACGGTCGGTTGCCACCATAGTTGCAGGGGGTTCGGATGATAGGGATTGATTGCTCTACATCATAGTAGTCGCCCGTTTTTTCCGTGATGTGAAAACTTACGATCAACCGCGACTGTTCGGCGCTTAGACTTATGCCCGCGACTTGCTCGCAATCGCGGTGCCAGAGCCAGTTGCCAGACCAGCCGGGTTTTAGACAACCTTCACGGTTGAGCCGGTTCACATCCAGCTTGCGGCAATCCTCTGCCAACTGGTTGCGACGGGGACGTCCAGAGCCGTATCCACCCATTATCTGCCCGCCCAATTTTTTACGAAATCAATAGTCAACTTTAGGGTTCTCCCAGTTTTGGATTTGCCCGGTTGCCGCTGGCAAAGGTGCCCTCGGCGTGCACCCATCTACCCCAAACACCGTAACCGCACCTGTTCCCTGGCGTGTGCTGAATTCCGGCGGTGGTGGTGCTTTCGTCATGTCAAACCCAGCCTTTGTTACCCGTAAGTTACCCTTGTAGCATATATTGCAAATACATGTAAGCTAAGCTTATGTTTAAAAGCATTAATTATATTTAGGAAAATTGACTATGTTTCAAACTATCTTCACGTTCTGGGCAGAAAAAGGTGCGCAGGAGGGGTGATATTTGCAGCTGGCTACAACGCCCACACAATCCTCCCGTTCCCGACTATAAGTCCCCAAACCAGACAAACCACCGGGCGCACGGTCTTGCGACTGTCAGTTACCGACCAACACCGGGCACCAACCACATATCCCACGCACGACTTTTTCGTGCAGAACCTTATATCTCATGAAACTTGAGGTTAGTAAGAAGGTGAAGTTTAGGGGGAAGCTCTTTCTCGCACGAAAAAGTCGTGCATAGAGGGCGCTTTTTGGCCCGTTAGAATATCAACGGCCCGTAAGTTAAATTAATGCCGGTTCGCTAAATTTGCTGTAATTTATAGAACGTGCCTTTTTCGCTCGTCCTGCCCTTGACGAAACGCCGCCCGTTGATGGGACGATCCTTGTAGCGGCCAAACCAATGGGTGAACGCCTTTAAGGACATGTCTCTTTTGTCGATGACCTGCCGCACCTCATCCCCGAAGGTGCCCGTCCATCCCATGATCAGGTCGCTCTGTGTCATCTCTGCCCCTTTATGCATCCTTTCCCACAGGTCCATGACGGCATGGAGCATCGCGGTCTCGTCGTCATCGGCATAATTCTGGGCGATGACCGCCACGGGGTCGGTGAAGCCCATCCACATCGTACAGTCGCGGACCATCCGGCACCACGCTTCGAACGATCCGAACGGCGTGCCTGCCTGCACCGGCCTACCTGCGGCCATGTAAGCCTTCATCAACACCAGGGCGGCGCGGACCATGCCCGGCCAGTTCCTGACCGTCTCGCTCAGTGGGTCGAAGTCAAACCGGACCGCATGGGCGTCGATGCCCGGCGGGGTAATGTTGATACGAAGGACACGACGGTTGAGGTCGCCCGAGACTTGCACGTTATTGCCGGTGAACAGGAACAGCGCATTGGTCTGCACGGTCGGCGCGAATGACGCATGAAGCTTGCGCGCGACATACTCGGGCGAGGTCAGGACGGCGGCCAACGCATCGGATGCAACTGCGTTCTCGAGGTTGTCGAACAGCAGCGTTGACGGCAGACTGATCAGCAGGCTCAAAACAGTCTTTTGGATTTCTTCCTTGCCGCTCGGCCATTGGGCAGCGGGCACCTCCTTGCCGCATGTCATTGCGGCAAGGCAACCAGCCAGCTTCGTCTTTCCACTGCCCGCCTGCATCGCGCTGACCGCGAAGGCCGGTGCGGTCGGCAGCGTCTTGCGAACAACAGCCGTCAGCAGTGCCGCGACCAGCACGGCGCGGTCGGTGTCGCTGGGGAGGTTGTAGGCGCGGAATGGCCTCAGTAGCGTATCCTGCGCCTCGGTCACGTCCTGCGCGGTCGGTGTCTCAGGCACAGGCGGGAACATGGTGTTAGGCTGATAGAAGAGCCCGGTCGCCTCGTCATATCCGGCGCACTGGATGATCCGACCATCTGGCGTCATCGTCGGGGCATGGATGATACCACGCAGGACGCGCATAGTGCTGTGAGGTTGCAGGGTGGCACGCCTAATCTGCGCGGCGAGGTCTTTGGTCAGATTGTGGCCGACCATTTGCTTTCTCCGCCCGTCGAAACAAGTGAACCGGACCACTTGCGGCGCGGCAAGCTGTGTGTCGATGTCGTCCATCTTCATGGGTGCGAACAACTTCGAAACCGGATCGAACGCCACCCGCACCAGCCCTGCGGTGGTGCGGAACAGGTCGGGCTGCATCGCCATGACCTTGGCGACATGGACGGCAACCTCGTGCGCGTTGCCTTGCTTGACTTCGATGGTCTCCGAGATCGCCGTCAGATTGAACATCTGCCCGCCGTGGGCCTGCGAAACGACTTGGGGCGTGGCGTTGTCGAGATAGAGAATGGCCTTATTCCTGCCGCCGCCATACTCAGGCTCAAGCGGATCGGCCAGCGTAGCCCCGTGGTATTTCGTGCGGTCAGCCAGCACGTCCGAGACGCGGCGCTCCCCGTGGTTGTCCAGATGCAGGATGAAGTCGCCAAGAAGCACACGGTCACACGCGGCTGCGGTGAAGGTGCGGCGCGCTGCATCTCTTTCGGCTTCGGGCACGGTGGCGACACGATCCTCAACCCACGCATCACGGGCCTCGACCAGCGCGTCGGCGGCGTCGTCTAGGGCTTCCTCGCGCTTGCGGTCGGCTTCCTCTTTCGTGATCCGCAACGCATCCGGGCATGTCGGTCCCTCCCATGCGCGCCCCGGATAGTGCTGGAACATGCCCGCCGCTCGCGACTCCAGCGGCGGCATAGCCAAAGGCTTGCCTGCATAATCGAGGCGCTCGGGCTGAAATACGCTTCCATCAATCGGGCATCGGTAGAGAGGCGTCCCCGCTTTCGACGGCACCACAATTCCATAACCACGCGCCCACAGAGAATCGGTGATGTTATCGCCCGCGACCTTCGGGTCTACGCCAGCGGCGAGGCGGACATAGAGGCGCTGACCGCGAAGGCCGACGATCTCCTGATCGAGATTAAAGATGCAGCTAGACGCGCTCGGAGTCCACAGCATTTCGCACCCCGTCAGCGTCGGGCAAACGCTCTTCATTAGATCCACCAGGGCTGGCGGCTTAAGGGCGTCTTGGTCGGGCAAGGGGTCGTGGTCGAGCATAAGGATCGTGTCACTCGCTGGCCATTCGAAGTGATCGCGGGTCCGGGTGATGACTGCGCCGGACAGGTAATCCTTCACGGCGTCTCTGGTGACAACCTGAGCCTCGACCCTGCCGTTCTTCGGCACGCCATATCCCAGTGCCTGTGAGCTTTTTAGGGTCGCCCGGTATTTTGCGAATTGTTCGAGATCATCGACGTGATAGACGTGCACCGCGCCGCTTACCATCTTACCGCTAGCAACCGCGCGCCCGTCTGATCCGATAGTCTTTGAAAGGGCGTTCTGCCCGGTGAAGGTCGAAAAAAGAATGCGCGGGCTCGGCACTACCACCGGGGCATTTGCGCCCGTCTCCGGCTTTTTTTTTGTATTCATCTGCGTTTCCTCAGATATTGCCTAAGGCGCCGCAGTGTGGTAATAAAAAGTAATCCGCATTACCCTAGAATCCCGTCCGCGTGCCTTTCGTGGGCGGGTTTCTTTATGCGGTGGTGCGGTCGGCCTGAGCGTTAAGCCATTCGATCAGATCAGACTCACGCCAAAAACGGCGTTTGGCGATGTAGATCGGTCTCGGAAAAGTCGAGTCGCTATCCATTCGCCGCCAAATCCACATGTCTGATACGCCTCCGCACAATTCGCGCACGGCTGCGGCCTGAATTCGTTTCTCTGTCACGGTGGTAAATGCCGCGCGGTTCGATCCGGTTTGCGTCTGCATGGCGTCGTGCTCCTTCTGTTAGCACAAAGAAAAGCACGTGCCGAGGGGTGTTGTCAATCGGCACCTGAGACCTAACCCACTGGTAATAAAGGATAATAGTGGCTAATAATAGTTAACAAGGGCAGGTCGGGGTGCGACTTTTCAAAGGCTTATGCCGTTTCCATCATCCGTAAAAAAATCATGAATTGGCCGAAAAAAGCACCACGTTATCCGGTGTCCCGTCCACCAGATCGCCAACAAAGCGCGCCCAAGCGTCCAGCGCATTGCGCTTTTCGTCCGCATAGTCGTGCCGCTGATACACGCCCACAATGCCGCCTGCGGTGCCGCTAACGTGGTTTAGAACGGCCTCAGTGACGCGCACCGGGATGCCAAGCCGCGCCATGCCGGTTGCCGCCGTGCGGCGCAGATCGTGAAACGTCCAGTGCGGAATCTCCATGGCCTCGCCCGCCTCATGACTGGCAATCTCCGCCATACGTTTGGCAATGTGATTCCGGCCCTTGTGATAGCCCTGTAGGGCGGTTGCTCCGTTCATGGTGAACACATATCCCGCCTGCCCTTTGACGCGCTCCACGGCCCCCAGAACGTCGCGCGCGGCCTCTGACAGTGCTATGTCATGCGCGCGCCCGTTCTTGGTGCGGTCGGCGGTCAGATGCCATAGATCGTCGGTGATTTCGCCGTCGGTCATATTCACAACCTCGCCAAGCCGCTGACCGGTCAACAGCAGCATTTTACCAAGGTGGCCCCATGGCTGGCCTTCAACAGTGCAGGCCAGCCAGAACAGTTTGATTTCGGCATCGGTTAACACCCGGTCCCGGCTCTTTTCCTTTGCCGCCGGTTTAACGCCCATCGCTGGCGATTGCTTGATTATATGTAACTCCCAAGCACCCTCTCCGATAAGGTTGTGCGGGGGGCTGCCTTCAGAGCCGAGCGATGATCTGAGATGGTGACAGGGTCAGGGTGTCGAGGACATTGAGCCCGTGTTTTCTGGCCGTCGAGATGACGGACCTGATGTCGGCGAAGACCTGCGCACCCTCAACTGTGCGGAAGGTGCCCGAGATTTTCATGCGCAGCTTCATCATGCGCAGGTCCTGTTCAGCCTGGTTGTTGGTGAAGGGGACTGCGAAGTCGGCGAGGAACCGCAGGACGTCGTCGCGGTAGTCACGCAGGCGGATGAGCAGGTTATGGCCTGGCCGCCTGGCTTGTCGGCCGCGGGTGCCGGGGCTTTTGGCCAGTGGGGGCTGACGTTCGTGGAAGGCGAGCCCTTCGGCGAGGATCGCCATGTATCTGGTGACGATACCCTGGCGAACCGGTTCCGGAAGTTCGGTCTCGCCTCGGTGCTGAGCCTCGCACCTGAGCTGATTGGCGCGGTTGAGCACCGCGCTCACCTCTCTCGCCCACGGCTCCTTTTCGATCTCTTCGATGGCCTTGAGTTCGCGCAAGTGATGCGCCCCGCAGAGGGCGTGGGCGTCGACCCCACTCATATGGGCGTAGTAGGGTTTCCAGTGATCATGAACGATCGTCCCGCCGGTCAGGAAGGTTGGAACGGCACCGCGCCTGGTGTCGATGCGGTAATGCGTGAAGGCGGTATCGCAGATCGAGTGCAGCCAGTGCAGCTTGCCGGCAACACGAAGTCCGGTCTCGTCCAGATGCCGAACGCCGCCTTTGGTGAGGCGGGCAAGAATGTGCTCGACCACGCCACCCAAGGTGTGCGCCGCGCGGTTCACCCAGTTGGTCACGCTGGCTGCGCACAGGCTGGTGGCCCCAAACAGGTCGCGCAGGAGCAGGCAGACCCGATCCTCGGGTATCAGCTGCTGAACATTGCAATAGACCGCCGCCGCCCGCATGCGCGTGCCGTATTGCACATGCGCGTTCACGCCATCGGGAAAGCCAGCCGTCGTCATGGCTCGACAATGGTCGCAACAATAAACCGCCGCCTGATGCTCGGTGACCTCCAGGCGCGGCGCGGGCAGGTCGAACACCTGACGCTTCTCCATCCCCTTCGTCATCTCCGCCGTCAGGGCGCGTTGACACGCGCCACAACGCGTCGCTTCATGCCGTTCGACAAAATCGGGTGTTGGCGTCTGGCGCAGGGTGTTGCCCCGGTGGCCAACCTGGCCGCCGCTTTTCTTGCCGGACTTGCCACGCAGGCTGCGCGGTGACGGTTTCTTCAGGCCATCACTCGAAGGGGGCTTGCTGCTATTGTTGCTGTTCTTGGCCAACTGTCGGCGCAGATCCGCGTTTTCTTCCGCCATGGTCGCCAACGCGGCTTCAAGCTCAGTGATCCTGCGCAGAGCCGTGGCGAGTTGTTGTTCAAGGGTGGTAAGCCGATCCATGCCACCACTGATTCAGAGAAATCGACCCGGCGCCACGGAATTCAGCCCGGAACGAAAACTTCACGCGCCGAATGGCAAATTGGACTCACCCCGAAACTGACAATAACCCCTACCGCGGGGGTGCTTGGGAGTTACGATTATATCGCGCTCAACACACCAGCTTAGAAACTTGTTCAGATACGCCCGAACGCGGTTTGCAGTCACAACCCGCCCGCTGTCTGCAATCCCGTCCAGCAGGTCGATCACGTCGCGCTTTGTAATGGTTTGAATATCCCTTTCGCCCCAGATCGCCACAACGTGCCGGTTCAATTCGCGCTTGACCGTCTCGCCAGATTTCAGGGTGGACAGGTGCCGCGCGCCGAATTTCTCCACCAGCGTCTTGATCTTGTCGCGCTCGGATAGTTGGGTTTCCAGCCGTGCGGCCTTGGTCGCTTTCTTAGCTGCGCTTGGGTCGGTGCCATGGTCAACCGCCTCGATAGCCTCAGACGCGGCGGCGCGCGCATCGGCCAGCCCCATCACTGGCCAGCGGCCAAGGGTCAGTTTCTTAGGCTTGCCCGCGTAGCGATAGCGCAAGGCCCATGATTTAGCCCCGCTGGGTTGCACCACAAGGTAAAGGCCAGACAATGCCGGGTCTGGCAATTCTAGGCGTTGGTTTGGGTCGGGTTTGATCGCTTCCACGGTTTTCGTGGTTAGTGCGCGGCGTATAGTCAATTCATCACCTCAATCTGTTACCCCAAGGCTTCCCTTAGCCTCCAACGGCTTGCCGGAAAGCGGCTGTCGCTACCCGGCTTCGGCTCAAGATTTCCGCCGGGGTAACACAGGGGTAACAGATCTAGACGTTTTGCGCCGTTACCCCGCGTGCTAACATTGCATAAAATCTAGCGAAATATCAAGTAAAATATGGGGAAAAGTGCAGTCGATAGTTTTGCAAAGTTAGGGCAAGTTTGGCCCCAAATCTTGACTGTTAATCAATTGGTCGTAGGTTCGATCCCTACCGCCGGAGCCAATTCCTTCAAGTAGCTGATTTCAGACGGTTTTTCGACCGAGAGTCGAAGAATACGTCGGCTGGCACGATTCCTGTCCCTCCGCCTGGCACAAACGCTGGCACAGGAGTCGCAGACATGCAGGCCCGGCTCAGGACACAACCGCATCTCGAATACCGGCCCACGGGCTTTCACTGGCGCCGTCGCTGGCCCGGACGCATCCGGAAAATCTGCGACTCTCCAGAAAAATCCTTTCTGCTCTTCTCTCTTCGCTCCCACGTCATCCCCGACGCGAGGGCGCTGGCTCAGAAACTCACCCTTCTGAGCGACGTCGCCTTCGCCGGAGTGACGGAGAGAACGATGGCGATCGCGCCGGACATCATGGACAGGCTTCTTGTCGAGCTGTGCCGCTTCCTGATCGAGGCGGCCGATGTCGCGCGCGAGACCGCCCCCGCGCGCAGCCCCGACACCGCGGCCTACGAGCTTGCCTGCGCCAATGCCGCCATGGACAGCCTTAGAACCGCAATCGCCACGCGGGACCGCGACATGGCGCGCGATCCGCTTCGGGCCGTGGCCGCGCGACTGGGCGTCACGCTTGACGAGGACGATCCTGATTGGCGCCGCTTGGCCTTCCGGGCCTTGCGCGTCATGCTGGAGGCCGAGCAGGAAAATCACCGCCGCGACCAAGGTCAGTTCGAGACGCCCTCCGCCGCGTTCCAGACCGCAAGACCGCTGGTCGATGCGCCCCATGCTCAAAAAGACGCCGATGATCTTGCGGCATGCAGGCCGGCGCCGATGGGGCTTTCTCACACTCGATATGCGCATCCGATGTCGCCGACATCCGGTCCGGCCGCTTCGGACCACGGGGCTGTCACACCGGATGGCCCTCGCGCGTCCAAAGGGCCCGAGGCGGCGCCTGATGCGGTCGGAACGGCTCTCAAGCAGGAGGCATCCGTCGCCGCCGCGCAAGGCACGCCGCCCTGTCCAAGCATCACGGAAGGGGCGCAGATTTACATCGATCTGCGTAGCAAGGGCTACAAGACCTTCAAGCCGAACGAACAGACAAACGAAAAGGCCGGTGCAAGCTGGGCGCGCAATACCGCGCCGAATGTCCGCTCGACCGCTTGCCTGATGTCGCGGATTCTCGGCGACAAGCCTTACGACCAGATCACGGATGCGGATCTGAAACATGCATGGGAGCTCATTGCGCGACTGCCGCGCTCCTACCAGGCCAAAACCGCCAAACTGTCACCGCAACAAGCAGCAGATGAAGCGGATGCGACCGAGAAGCACAACCAGGAGATCACCCGTGCGCGGCTCCGGAAAAAAGGCGCCAGCCCGGGCAAGATCGAATCCGAGATGCTGAAGTATCGGCTGCCGCGTCTGAGGACGGCCACGATCTATCGGCACATGCAGGATCATCAGCGGATTTGCGTCTGCATGAAGAAGCAGGGCCATGTTCCGAGCAACATCATGGAAGATCACATCTGGGACTCGGCTGAATACCTGCGTCGCGAAACGCTCGAGGAAGACAACGAGCGTCTGACCTGGTGCGGTCACCTCGACGGCCTCTTCCGTTCACCGATCTTCCAGGAGAAGCTCGAAGATGTTGGCGATCCGATGTTCTGGGCGCCGCTGATCGCCGTGCATATGGGGCTCAGAAGCGAGGAGATCCTGCAGCTTTACGTGTCCGACATCAAGATCATCGGAGATGTGCCCTGCATCGTCCTGCGGCAAGGCCCGGGTCAAAGCCTGAAGAGCTTGGCGGCCAGGCGCACCTTGCCGATCCACGACAATCTCCTGAAGCTGGGGTTCATGAAGCTGGTCGCTCTGCGGGAGCGTGACGAGGAGCCACGTCTCTTTCCGTGGATCGAACGCAGCCAGAGCAAGAAGACCTTCACCGAGACGTTCTCGAAACGCTTCACCCGGTATCGCCAGGATCACAATATCTACGACACGCAGCGCGACTTCCACAGTCTCCGCACCAGCTTCAACCACCTTCTGATCGTGGCCGAATGCCCCGACACGCAGCGGCGCGCATTGATGGGGCATGTGGAGCGAGACATCGGGATCACGAACTACAACCCGCACGGGTTTTCGGAAGAACTGCTCCAGCGGCGCGTCAATTCGATCGAGGTGGATATCTCGATGATCCGGCCGCCTTTTGAAGAGCCCCGGAGCACGAATGTGGCGCATTTGTCGGACCGCCGTCAGCCGCGCCCGGCATGAGCGTGGCAAATCGGGAAATCCGAAGAACGTCCGCGGTAAGCTGTGTCATGGGATCGTCTTTGGTGCGCCGCTTTGCCCCGCCCGGCCTGCCACGCTTCAAAAACACCTGTACCCGCCACCTTTCAACCGTGACGCGCGCCTCAGCCATCCTAAGCTCGACCGCTACGATGTGGAGCGTCGCTTCGCCAGTTGATCAGCGGAAATAACCGAGCGTGACTCCCGACACCTGCCACGCCCGGGGTCGTCGCAGAGCACCTGATCGGCCTGCGTGTCGGGCGTCAGCCGATGCAGATTGGAAGGCGGCCTGCCGTGATCGTGTGGTCTTATCTCGGATCAGGCATTCCTGCAGCGGTCAGCTGTTGGGAGGGGTCTGAACACAGGTCACGTTGCAGGGCTGTTCGACACACACACACACACACACAACGAAACCGCTAAGCAACGGGAATTCCTCCCCGAAAAGGCAAAAATCTCTTTGTCTCCCGCTAAACGGATCAATTTCCCGAGCAGCCGGAGAGAACGCGCCGGTAGCGAAAGTAATACCGTTATTATCACTACATACCCGGAGGTTCAAGCTGATGATGTCAGCGCAGAAGAAATGGCGCAAACTCGATGGCCGGAACCGCCTGCCCGAGATCATCCAAGGGGTTGAGTTCCGCGACGGCCTCCGCCACGTTCAAGCCGCCGCCTGATCAGGCGTCACCAACTTCTGCGCATATCTCTCTGTCTCGCCGTGGTCGCTGTGTGCATCCTCTATTGCCCATCCCGGAAGAGTTTGCGCGGAGATGACACCCGCCAGCGGGCCTTCGCCCTCTTCCACCGCGAGGGTTGCCATACCCGACAGCGCGGTCAGCGTCAGCGCGAACAGCAAGGCCACCGTCATCGCGCCACCCGCCGGGCTATGGCCAACGTGACGTTTGGCCCGGCCCAGGACGAGATCGCGCAGATACCGGATCACGCGCCCCGGGCCAGTCACGAAATCAGAGAATCGCGGCCTCCGGGGGCCGATGAAACCCCAGACAATGCGCAGCGCAACCGTCCCGGCGATGGCGTAGCCTGCGTAAGTGTGAAGCCATGCGGCTTCCCCTTCCGTCAGGTAGGCGGTGGCAAAACCTGCCACAAGGACCCAATGCCCGATGCGGATCAAGGGGTCCCAGACCCGCATCGTGGACGTATCAGACGTGTTGGCCATCAGTCGTCATTGCGCTCATAAGGCCGGTCATCTTCGTCATAGTCATCGTCGCGGTAGGGCAGAACCTCACCCGTCACCGGGTCAAGGTAGGCTTCGACCTTCATGCCCTTGCCATCAAGCATATCAACCTCGTAGTGGCCGCGCTCGAACTCGATTTCCAGAACTGTGTATCCCTGTTCCTCGAACATCGTGGCGATTTGCACGACGCTCATGCGCTCTTGCGTCTGGGACTGCGCGGTGGCGCCAAGCGCAAACAGACCAAGGGCTGGAGTGCCCCCACTGAAGTGGTCCACCAACTGGGATAGTATTATCCCATTTCAGGAGGAGCAGAGATGGCTGGAAAGAGAGACAAACCCGAAGAGATCGTGCTGAAGCTGCGGCAGGTTGAAGTGTTGCAGGGGCAAGGCAGCTCGATTGCCGATGCCGTGCGCCAGATTGGCGTGACGCAGCAGACCTATTATCGATGGCGCAAAGAATATGGTGGCATGAGCCGGGATCAGCTCAAACGTTTGAAGCAGTTGGAGACCGAGAATACCCGGCTCAGGCGTGCGGTTTCAGATCTGACGCTGGATAAGATGATCCTGGCCGAGGCTGCACGGGGAAACTTTTAAGCCCTTCCCGTCGCCGTCAGTGCATTGATCATGTGCAGCAGACCCTTGGCGTATCTGAGCGCCGGGCCTGCCGTACACTCGGACAGTATCGTTCGACACAACGCAAGGTTCCTTGCGGTTTGCCGGACGAAGAACGGCTGACTGAGGACATCATTGAGTTGACGCGAGAGTTTGGGCGCTATGGATATCGCATGATTACCGGGATGCTGAACAACAGCGGCTGGCATGTAAATCACAAGCGCGTCGAACGCATTTGGCGGCAGGAAGGGCTGAAAGTCCCGCAAAAACAACCAAAGAAGGGGCGGCTCTGGCTGAACGATGGCTCATGCATCCGGCTCCGACCTGAGCGCCCAAACCATGTCTGGTCCTACGACTTCGTCCAGGATCGGACCCACGACGGACGGGTATATCGCACGCTCAATATCATCGATGAGTTCACGAAGGAGGCCCTGGTGATCCGCGTCAAACGCAAACTCAATTCCGTCGATGTGGTCGACGCCTTGACCGACCTGTTCATCCTGCGCGGTCCGCCGGAATACATAAGATCCGACAATGGCGCGGAATTTATCGCCAAAAAGGTACGCGCTTGGATCGGCGCGGTGGGCGCCAAGACGGCCTTTATTGCGCCAGGATCTCCGTGGGAGAACGGCTACTGCGAAAGCTTCAATGCCAGGTTCCGGGATGAGCTTCTGAACGGTGAGGTCTTCTACTCGCTACGCGAGGCCCAGATTCTGATCGAGAAGTGGCGCCGCCACTACAACACAGTCAGACCGCACAGCGCTCTGGGATACCGCCCACCAGCGCCCGAAAGCATCGTTCCGATAGACCAAAGGCCGACCATGCACTAACATTTAAAACGGACCACTCAGTGGGGGCAGACCACCCGATCAATCTGAATTACGATTTGGTCAGTCTGCGGACTGCGCTATCGGACATGGATGTATGCGTCAGTCCCGCGTACATCGTTCTCCGGGCGGTCCCCGAAAAGATTCATCCCGTTTTTGGGAACTATGTGCTTCATGTCTTCGACGTGTGCCATATGAAGACCCTTGGCGCGGGTGTTCGACAGACGATTACCTTCAAGGACATCGGGCAGTGCGTCTGGCCGCTCCCGCCGATGGAAGAACAGACCGCCATTGCCCACTTACTCGACCGCGAAATCATTCGGATTGACGGCCTGATCGAGAAGAAGACCCGGTTCATCGCGCTGCTCAAGGAAAAGATCCTTGGCTTTGCGGACTCGTGCGTTACCGGTAGGGACGACAGCCAACGCGCCCTCAAGAATATCGATATCCCGTGGGCGCCTCAGATTCCGGAAGGCTGGACCGTGCGAAAGGGCAAGCATCTCTTTGAAGAAATGGCACGCCCGGTGGGTCCAGAAGATGAAATCATCACCGCGTTCCGCGATGGGCAGGTCTGCCTCAGGAGCAAGCGGCGAACAGAGGGGTATACCTTCGCCGAGAAGGAAGTCGGATACCAAAGAATACTAAAGGGCGATTTGATCATTCACACCATGGATGCCTTCGCGGGAGCGATCGGGGTTTCGGAGGACGACGGAAAAGCGACCGGCGAGTACGCCGTGTGCAAACCTCGCTCCGATGAGGCTGTCCCCGAATACTACGCCTACCTGCTCAGGTGCATGGCGCGGCGAAACTACATCTATGTTCTGTGCCCATCTGTTCGTGAAAGAGCCCCGAGGTTTCGTTTCGTGCGGTTCGCGCCCGTGAAACTCCCCGTGCCTCCACGCGAGGAGCAGCTTGAAATCGTTGATCGGATCGAACGTGCCACGGCGCGGATGAAGAACCTGATCGCCCAGACCGAGCGTAGCATCGACCTCCTGCGCGAGAAGCGTTCCGCCCTGATCACCGCCGCCGTCACCGGAAAGATCGACGTGAGGGCCGCGGCATGAGCGACCTGCATCACGAGAAGCACCTCGAGTCCCATATCGTCGGCAAGCTCACCCAGGCGGGCTGGCTGGTCGGCACCTCCGACGCCTACGACGCCGACCGCGCCATGTATCCCGAGGACCTCGAAGCCTGGCTGCGCGCCACCCAGCCCCAGAAATGGGACCGGCTTCACGCGATGAACGGCGACAAGACCCTGACGGTTGTCATGGACCGGCTGGAGACCGCGCTGGAGAAACAGGGGATGGTGCAGACCCTGCGCCGGGGCTTCTCCATCGCGGGCGCCGGTCACCTCGACCTGTCCGAGGCAGCCCCCGAGGACCAGCGCAACGAGAAGGTCCTGCACCGCTATGCGTCGAACCGGCTGCGGGTCGTGCCGCAGCTGAAGTATCACCCGGGCCGCGAGCTCGCCATCGACCTCGGCCTGTTCCTGAACGGCCTGCCGCTCGCCACGGTCGAGCTGAAGACGGATTTCATGTAAGGCGTGCGCACCGTGCGATACTGCCCGGGCTCGGCCGAGGCGCGCGACGACAGCTTGCGGTGCCGGTCGGCCCATTCGGATACCGTCAGGTCCGGGTCGGGCCGCAGCCCTGCGCCCCAGGCACGCAGGATGTCCTGCGCCCCGTCGAAGGCCTGCGCGTCCGCGTCCTCAGCGGAGATCGGGCTGGATCTCGGCGAGGTCGTCGAGCTGGGATCGGACATGTTTCTCCAGAGCCTTCTGCATCGCGGCCGGTTCCACGCCCACATCGGCCGCCATCAGTGCGGCCACCCGGGCGGGCCAGTTGACCCAGACATCGCGCTCCTGCCGCGCCAGCCGGAACACCAGCGCCAGCGCGCGGGCGCGGTCGATCAGCTCGCCTTTCAGCTTTTGCAGCCGGATGCGCCGCTCCTGCGCCTTCAGCACCTCGTTGGCCGTCTTCGCCTGCAGGAAGGTCGTCCCGCCGCCCGTGGCCGGCGCGGCCAGGCCCTGTTCCTTGAGGGTATCGCCCACCGCCGAAACAGCCGCCTCCGGTACGGGCTTGCGCTTCGGCGCGGGCGGCTTGCGGGTTTTCGACGGGTCCGTGCTCTCGGCCCGGCGCGCGTCGCTGGCGTCGGGATCGATGCTCCCATCGGCGTGCAGCACCAGGCGGCCGGCGGCCTTCGCCTTCTGGATCGCCCCGCGCGAGAGGCCGACGCGGGCGGCGTATTGGCGCTCGCTCAGACCCTCCATGCCGCGCTCCGATTATCATTCGAAATCATGTGCTTATTGAGTTGATAAGCCTCTGCGCCGGAGCGAACCTGGATCCAGAAGGACGATGCAACTCAGCACACGGAGCCACCGGATGACCACGCGCCTGAACCCAATCACCACGCCCCGCCACCAGCTCCGCGCCGAGAAGGCGCGCCGCAACAAAGAAGCCGCGCTGAACGCCTTCATCGGCAAGAAAGCCGAGATCGACGAGATGCTCGCCCGGCTACAGGCGCTGAGCGACGACCATTTCAACTGCCACCCCGACGAGGTGGGCTGGGCGATGGTCGGCACCCTTGACCACTACGCCAGCCTCCTCAAGCGCATCACCGACAGCGCCTTCGGCGAGGGCGAGCACGCGGAGTAAGCACCATGGAAACCAGCACCATCCGCATCGCCATCCGCGGCCTGAACGAGCCTTGGGATGCCAGCCGCATCCCCGCCGTTCTCGAGGAGATCGGGGACGCCCTCCGCGAGGAAGCGGACATTTCGGCCCGCCTTACCGCCGACAGCATGACCATCGCCATCGACGTGGCGACGGATCGGCTGCCCGACGCCGCCACGCTCCTGCGAGACCTCGGGCTGATCTGACCTCCGGCCCCGCCGGAACTCCTGCCGCGCCAAGGCGCGGCTCGGGGTCGTAGGAGGGTCGCGACGGTCGCGGCCCCGACCAAGGAGACGACCCCATGACCAAGCTTTCCGATACCCAGCTCGTGATCCTCAGCGCCGCCGCGCAGCGCGAGGACCGCAACGTCCTGCCGCTTCCCGGCTCGCTCCGCGGCGGCGCGGCCGCCAAGGTGGTCGGCGCGCTCCTCTCCCGCGGGCTGATCGCCGAGACCACGACCGACAGCCGGACCAAGGCCGATGCCGCCCTCAACCGCATCTGGCGCAACGACACGGACGGCCGCGCCATCCTCCTGCACATCGCAGATGCGGGCCTCGCCGCCATCGGGATCGAGCCGGAAGGCGGCGACAGAGCGAACACGGGCGCCGACGCGGCGCCGAGCGCGGAGGCCCCGAAGGACGCTCCCGCCGAGGGCGACCCCGCGGCCAAGGCGCGCACACCGCGCGCGGGCACGAAGCAGGCGAAGCTGATCGAGATGCTCCGCGCCGAGGGCGGAGCCACCATCGCCGAGATCGTGGCGGCACTCGACTGGCAGGCTCACACCGCTAGGGGCGCCATGTCCGGCGCACTGAAAAAGAAGCTCGGCCTGACCATCACCTCGGAGAAGGTCGAGGGTCGTGGGCGCTGCTATCGCATTCAGGACGCGGACTGATGCCGCGCTTCAGGGTCAAGATCACCCGCGACGTCACCGAAAGCACCTTCGTGTCCGTCGAAGCACTATCCCCTGAGGCGGCGCAAGTCGCCGCCTTCAAGGTTCTGGCCGACATGGAAAACGCCGTCTGGACCCTCGATGAAGGTTCGTGGAATGCGGGCGGTGCATACGTCTCGGAAGTCGCCTCCGAAGAGTGACGCGCGGCGTCACCGCCAAAATTCGAACAGCCGGCGCAGAAGATAGCCGCGCGCCAGCGAGACGCCGACGAAGGCGAGGCCGATGGTCATGTGCTCGGCGAGACCGGTCTCGATCCCGAACAATGGGAACACGACGATCTGCGTGGCGATGGCCAGCACGTAGCCGACGACGACGTTCGTCGCGGCCTCGACCATCGACATGATCCGGCTCTGCTTCATCACAGCCCCTCCGGCAGGCTCTCCAGAAACGCCGTCACGAACTCCGCCGCGAGCGGCGGCACGATCGCATTGCCGTAGCCCCGCAGCAGCCCCATGCGACCGGATATCCTATCAACCAGCGGGAATGTTCCGGGCTCAACGGGCCGCCAGCGGCCATCGCGGCAGAGGAGCCAGTCCGGATCTCGCCAGACGCCGTCCGTCGCATCGGCGCCGGTGGGGTCGTCACCTTCGACCAGTCGACCAGCTTTACCGTCCTGCGGCTCGCATCCGTGTTGCCCGCCGCGTTGTACGCTGCCGTCGCGGGCGAGCCCGCCATCGCCGTCGGCCAGCCCGCCAGCCAGACCTGCCGGCCGAGTAGCGCGTTGATCGGCACCGCCCGGCATTCCGATCCGTCCTTGTGATCCCGCGCTGAGGCCGTTGCCCAGCCCGCCCGGCTCCAGGGCGGCGGCGCCGAAGAACAGCCGCTGGCGGATATGCGGCGCGCCGATGCCCGTAGCCGGCAGATCGGCCGCCGCGACGGCGTAAGATGCCGCTTCCAGCGCATCCGCCAGAGCGTCGAACCACGCCCAGTCATCTGCACCCGCAGCCGGCTTTCGAGACGCTGCGCCAACACGTCCGAGCACGGCCGCGCTCGCGACCTGTTCGCCGAAGACGAGGCCGGGTCGGCAGGCGGCGACGAGCCGCAGGAAGGCGGGGGCGAGATGGCGGTCATCGTCCTGTCCCTTGCGCTGCCCGGCCTGGCTGAAGGGCTGACAGGGCGGTGAGCCGGTCCAGACCGACAGGTCCTCGGCGACGCCCGCGAGGCGCAGCGCGTAGGGCCAGCCGCCGATCCCGGCGAAGAAATGGCATTGCTTAAAGCCCCGCAGGTCCGACGGCGTGACGTCGAGGATGGACCGCGCATCCACCTCGCCCGCGGGCAGCAGCCCGGCCGCGATCAGTTCCCGCAGCCAGGCACAGGCGGCGGGATCGGTATCATTGTAGTAGACGGCCATCAGGCGGCAGCGTCTGCCTTGTCGCCAAGCCGCTCCGACTTCACCTCGGCAAAAGTCCGGCCGTCGCCGTCGAGGATCGCGTCCTTGCCAGTGTCCGCCTGCCAGCGCTCCACGGCGACATCGACATAGGCCGGGCTGATCTCCATCGCGAACACGCGCCGCCCGTTGGCCTCGCCCGCCATGATCTGCGAGCCCGAGCCAGCGAACGGCTCGTAGCAGAGCCCTCCACGGGCGACGTGCTGGCGCATCGGGATCCCGAAAGCGTCGAGCGGTTTCGGCGTCGGGTGGTCGGGCCGGTCGTCCTTGGCGAAGGACGGCATCTCCCAAGTCGAGGGCAACGTCTGCTCGGCAACCTTCGGCGGGCGGTTCGGTCGGCGCCAGCCCATGAAGCAGGGCTCGTGCTTCCAGAGGTAATGCGACCGGGTGAGAACCCCGCGGTCCTTCACCCAGATGATCTGCTGGTGGACGAAGGCGCCGGCTTTCTCCCAGCAGGCCTCCAGCATCGCCTGCCGGCGCGAGGCGTGCCAGCAGTACCAGGCGGCGTCCTCGGTGATCGCCTCGGCGACGGCGGCCGCTATGAACCCGTCGTAGAGTTCGGCCCCTTGGCTGCTGTCGTCCCAAGTGACGCCGTAGGACTGGCTCCAGTCCTTGTTCCGCGTCGGGTGGTTCGATCCGTCGTAGTCGACGAGATACGGAGGGTCGGTCGCAAACAGCACCGCGCGCTCGCCGTTCATCAGACGGCGGACATCTTCGTGGTTCGTGCTGTCCCCGCAGAGCAGCCGATGATCGCCGAGGATCCACAGGTCGCCTGTCCGCGAGGCCGGATTGCGCGGTGGCTCGGGGATGGTCAGCGGAGGCACGGAGCCCCCGGCGCTACCTTCTTCTCCGCCGCCCACGTCCGTATCGAAGGCCAGCAGCTTGTCGAGTTCGCCGTCGGAAAAGCCGACCAGCGACAGGTCGTAGTCGTCGGCCAGCAGCTCGTTCAGTTCCGCCGACAGCAGCGCCTCGTCCCATGTTCCGAGTTCGGTCAATTTATTGTCGGCCAAACGATAGGCCCGGCGCTGCGCCTCGGTCAGGTGCCCGAGCACGATCACCGGCGCCTCGGTCAGCCCAAGTTGCGTCGCGGCCAGCACCCGCCCGTGGCCGGCGATCAGCTCGCCGTCCTCGCCCACGAGGCACGGCACGGTCCAGCCGAACTCGGCCATGCTGGCAGCGAGCTTCGCGACCTGGTCGGGCCCGTGCTGCTTCGCGTTCTTCGCGTAAGGCTGCAGGCGCGCGAGCGGCCAGTGCTCGATCCGCTCCGGGGCGAAGCTCAGCGTCATGCGTATTCCTGTCTATGGCATTGGGGCCGAAGGGATTGGACTCCCCCACGGGTGGACTCCGCGGTGGGGGCCACCGGCTTCCGGCTGGACTCCGAAGTCCGCGGGGTATCCACCCCGCGCGGCCGGTCAGGTCTTTGAAATCACGAAGCTTTCAGGGTGTCGTAGCTGGATGCTGGACACCGGTGGCTTCCCAAAAAATCGGCCCTGTCGCTGGCGACATTTTGCGCCACGCCCGCCAGCATACGTTTCGGCCCGGAAAGGAACCGTAAAACAATGACTTGGTGGCCTGGACCCCGGCTGGACCCTGCGCCGGACCCCGGGAAGCCAGCGGCGGCGGGCCGTCCCGCGCACGCCTCTCCCGAGTATATCCCGTTTGTAGCCCTCGGCCGGGGATCGGTGAACCCCCACCGATGTCTCTCCGAAAATTCCCTCACAGGATGATTTTTCTTGACAGCCGATCGGCGTTCTCGACCACGAAGCGCCGCGATCGCCTGGACGACGGCACGCGCCCGTTGAGCCGCCATGTGATCAGCGCCACGCCGTACTGCCAGTGCCGGTTGGCCGCCGGACGGCTCAGCCCGACCTCCCAGCCGATCTTCTTCCACGGCTGGCGGTTGGCGCGCAGCCAGACGATGCGGGCGTCGTCGCGCTCGAGCCAGCGCAGCCAGAGCATCGCCGCCTCGGCCTCGGTGATCTGCCGCGGGCTCGGGCGCGGTCGCTTCATCTCGGGCTCCTGGCCCACCTGATCTGCGAAGCCGTGGAAATACTCCGGCCACGCGTTGAAATACCCGGTGGGCTTCACGGCGGGCAGTTGTGCGAACACGTCGGCGGCGCTCTCGACCCGGTCCTGCACCCGTGCCATGGTCCATTCAGTCATGCCGCACCTCCCGGTCCCGCTGCCCGTAGAGCCGCTCGCCCAGCTGCCGGACGAGCTCGCGTTCGGGCCAGGTCAGGCGGTCGTCGTCAACGGAGACGGCCAGCACACCCTGTTCCTGCCAGCCGTCGCGCTTGACCTGCTGGGGGTCGCGGCGCCGCCCGCCATAGCCTTTCGGCGTGAACCGCATGCCGGTCATGCCACACCTCCCTGCGTCTCGATGGCCCAGAACAGGATGGCGATGGCATCGGCCTCGTTGTCATCGGCGGGCGAGAACCCGCGTGCCCGGACCGCGGCGATCATCGCCGCCTTGGGCGCGTTGCCCTTGCCGGTGGCGTGGCGCTTGATCGTGCCGACCGGGACGCCTGCATAGGGGATGCCGCGCAGCTCGGCCCACGCGGTCAGCGTGGCCATCAGACCCCCATAGACGTGGCTCGCATCGGTGCCTGCGTGCCGCCGAACTTCTTCGAACCAGATCGTGGCGATCGGACCTGACAGCCGGTCCAGTTCGGTCAGCCAGTTGGTGAACCGCAGATATCGCATGCCGCCGCCGTCGTAGCGGCTGGGCTTGAGCGAGACCGTCCCGCTGGTGATCAGGCCGTCCGCCGCGCGCAGCGCCCAGCCGGTGGTCGTGCCGAGGTCGAGGGCGAGGATCGTGTTTGCGCCGTGCTGGGGTTCGGGGCGCGTATCGGCAACGCGTTGGTGTTGTGTGTACATGGTGAAGGCTCACGGGATCGAGTGGGCCTTCGGCTTTGGTCGAGACAAGGCTAGTGCGCCGGATTCCGCCGAACAAGAAAAATCGCCACCTGGACCAACCCCTAGCCTGCGAGCGGATGTCGCCCGGCCCATGTCCCAACCTCATGGCGCGCTGTCCCAACCCTCTCAGGGGGTTGGGACAGGCTTTTATCGTTCCATGGCAATGCCTTGCCCAGATGTGGTCCCAACCTCGGTGTCCCCAACGGGGGTCCTTCTCTTTTCGTATAGAAAAGCATGTTCCCGACCTTTTCCGTTCTCCCACATGAATGTGTAGCAAAAGGTTGGGACCACGGGGTGAGGTTGGGGACACCGTTGTTTTTGAACGGCTTTTCGTGTCCCCAACCCCCTCGGGAGGTTGGGACAGGGTTGGGACCACCGGGGAGGTTGGGACAGAACGCCATGAATATTGCCAAGCAGCTTCAGATAAACAGAGGATGCGGACGAAGGTCGCGGAGCGGCCGTTGGTTGCGAAAACGAACTCGCCTGGCACAGCATCACAGAACAGCCATTCGACGATGCACCGCTAACTCTTGCATACGACCTGCGCACAATCCACTATATCTGGGTATCACTTGGAGCGTGCTTCCGATGCAAGAAGGCGTTTGCAGGATCTTGAGCTTGGACGGTGGGGGAGCGAAAGGCTTCTATTCCCTCGGAGTGCTGGCCGAGGTCGAAGCAGTGCTCCCTCAGCCCATTCACGAGAGCTTCGATTTGATCTTCGGGACAAGTACCGGCTCGATCATCGCCACGCTGTTGGCTACCGGAAAGACGGTCGAAGAAATCCATTGCCTCTATCGGGAGCACGTCCCGCATATCATGCAAGCCAAGAAACCGCGCGAGCGCACACGGCGTCTTCGGGCCGTAGGAGAGAAGGTCTTCGGAGAGGATGGTTTCGACACGGTTCGCACTGGCCTTGGTGTTGTGACTACGAAGTGGCAACTTGAGACGCCAATGATCTTCAAGAGCATGCAGACCCAGGCACACGGCAGGCGCGCTACATTCGTTCCGGGCTTCGGCTGCACGCTCGCCGACGCGGTGGAAGCGTCTTGTTCGGCGTACCCGTTCTTCGAGCGCAAGATCGTGAAAACGAGCACGGGTAACGATGTCGAGCTCTTCGACGGCGGCTATGTGGCGAACAATCCTGCGCTCTACGCGTTGGCTGATGCCACCGGGCCGCTTGGGTTCGCACCGACTGAGTGCCGCGTACTGAGCATAGGTTGCGGGCAGTACCCGGAGCCGCGCTACCCATTCTTCGAACGCATGAAACGCCGCTTCTGGCTGGTGCAGCTTCTGCAGAAGACGCTCGAAGTGAATACGGCGTCCATGGATCAACTGCGCCAGCTCTTGTTTGCGACCGTGCCGACGGCTCGGGTTAGCGACCATTTCAACAAACCGGAAATGGCGACTGACCTATTTGAGCATGACTTGAATAAGTTGAACTTGCTGCGTCAACAGGGCAGCGAGTCCTTCGGCCGCTACGAGAACAAAATTCATGACGTCTTGTTTAGTTGAGGTGTGAAATGGCAATTTCAGAGAACCAACTTGAAACTTGGTCCCATGTGGGATCCCAGCAGCAATCCGCAGCGACCTACCAGACGATACGGTCAGTCCTCGAGCATCCTGATGCTCCGTATGCAGGACGCGGGATCGACGTATTCCTGCAGGGCTCCTATGGGAACGACACGAACGTCCGCGGCTCCGAAAGCGATGTGGATGTGGTGATCTGTCTAACCGACGTCTTCAACAGCGACATATCTGGTCTCGATCCAGCGGAGAAGGAGGCGTATGAAGCGAACCGCTCGCCCGCAAAATACGGCTTAACGGAGTTCAAATCTGAAGTAGTCGCTTGGCTGAAGGCGAATTTCGGCGGCGGTGTGACCCCGGGTCGAAAAGCAATTGCTGTTCCGGGAGAGGGAAATCGACGCACCGCAGACGTTTTGGCTTGCATCGAGCACCATCGGTACACCTCGTATCGGTCGCCTTCGGATAACCGTCATCATATAGGAATATCGTTCATCACTGCTGACGGGGACCGGATTGTCAACTTCCCGAGGCAGCATAAGCAGAACTGCACATCTAAGCATCAAGCTACCAGTAACCGTTTTAAGCCGAACGTGCGGGTGCTGAAGAACATGCGCAACGCAATGGTCGACGAGGGCTTCCTCAAGAAGGGCGTCGCGCCGTCATACTTTCTCGAGGGAATGCTGTGGAGTGTCCCGAACCAGAACTTCGTTGCAGGATACCAGCAGAGCTTTGAGGACTATTTGTACTGGCTGGAGCGATGCAATGCAAACGAACTGTCCTGCGCGAATGATCTCTACTGGTTAATCCGAGAGAGCTCACATGTCTGCTGGAATATGCAGAACTATCAGACGTTTCTCGCGGCTGTGCGGCGCTACTGGAACAGCGGTCATCGGTAATTCTGACATCGATTGATCGCGCTACGAGATAGGCTGCATCGACTTTCCGGCCTGTAATCCGACGACTGCCTCCTTTTGCCCAGAAGGACGTTGGCAGCTCCAATCCACCTAAGGGTAGGCGTCCGCAGCGAGTGCTGCATTCCACCAGACTCAGCGGGATACAGCGATGTCGAGACCAAGGTCCGGTTTTCGCCGTTTGCCGCCTCATCACGAGTCTAGTCGCCTGTGATTTTCCCGTAAGCATCTGACAATGTATTCTTATTCTAGTTTTGATAATATCCGGAATCGCAAGGTTTCTGGTCGATACCCACGAAAACCTTGCGATTTCTGACGCGCTTGCGCGTAGGGGATTCCCATCGCCAACCGGTCGTGCTCCACTGCGATCAGGCCCCACCTACGTGCGAGATTGCGATGCGTCCGAAACTGCCCGAAGCCCGACCTGACGATCTGTTCAGGAGTTCTCTGGAGAGCATTCTCGATCCGAGGCACGAACTGCTGAAGCTGGCTGGCCTGATCGACTGGACCCGGTTCGATGACGCGTTCGGGACGCATTACCATGATCGGAAAGGCCGGCGTGGGTCGCCGACACGTCTGATGACAGGGCTCCATTTGCTCAAGCACATGAAGGGTCTGTCGGATGAGGAGACCTGCGCGACCTGGCTGGAGAACCCATACTTTCAGGCCTTCTGCGGCGAGACGTTTTTCCAGCACCGGCTGCCGATCGACCGCTCCTCGATGACCCGCTGGCGCCAACGGATCGGGGCCGAGGATCTGGAGGCGCTGCTGGCCGAAACCATTGCCGTGGCTGTAAAAACCGAGGCTGTGAGTGAGCGGCAGTTGGAACGGATCACGGTGGACACCACAGTGCAGACCAAGGCGGTGGCACATCCGACCGACAGCCATCTGATCCTGCGGTCGATCGAATGGCTGAACCGTCTGGCGAAGCGCCACGGGATCAAGCTGCGCCAATCCTTCCTGCGGCTGACAACCCGGGCCCGGCGCGAGGTTGCCCGGCTGCTGCATGGCCGGGGCCACAAGCAGGGCCTGCGCTGGTTGAGAAGCATGCGCACCTGGTTGGGACGATTGACCCGGGACATCCGCCGCAAGATCGCCGGGGACCCGGCGCTGGAGGCGGCATTCGCCACGGTGCTGGAGCGCGCCGAGCGCATCCTTGGGCAGCAGCCAGACGATAAGGACAAACTATACGCGTTCCACGCGCCGGAGGTCGAATGCATCGGGAAAGGCAAGGCCCGCACCCGCTACGAATTCGGCTGCAAGACCTCGATCGCCACGACCAACGAGCGCTGCAAAGGCGGCCAGTTCGTGCTCGGGGCCATGGCGCTGCCCGGCAATCCCTATGATGGTCACAGCCTCGCCGGACAGATCGATCAGGTGGCCCGCCTGACCGGAACATCTGTTGCCCGCGCCTATGTCGACCGCGGCTACCGCGGCCACAGGATCGAGCGTGACAACCTCGATATCACCATCTCCCACACACGCGGCATCACCTCGCCCACCATCCGGCGCGAAATGCGACGACGAAGTGCCATTGAGCCGGTCATTGGCCATTTGAAGGAAGACGGACACCTCGAACGGAACCACCTCACCGGACCCGAAGGCGATGCGATCAACGCAATCCTGACCGCCGCAGGGCACAACATGCGGCTCCTGGCAGCCTGGATCAGGTTGCTTTTCGTCTGGATCCTCTGCCGTCTCTACAACGTCGGCAATCCGACGACGCCGTACAGCGCAACAGCTGATCGCCGCGTAGCCGCATAATCGAGGAATTCACGGGCGACGAGTCTACCCAACACATCTACGATACCGCCACTCCCGCGGCGCCTCGCGCCCGCCCTCGTCGCGCCGTCGGTACCGCTCCCAGCCGTTCGCCTTGAGGTAGGCCGAGACGCGCATCTGGTCGCCGCGGGTCCAGCGCGCGGGTTCGAGCCCGATCGCCTCCTCTAGGATCTCGCCGACCGCCACATCCCTCAACGGCTCCGGACGCGGCACGCTCTCGGTGCGGGAGTTGCCGTAGTCGGGGAAGCCGTCCGACACGGTGCGGATCTCGTGCGTCAGCCAGTGTTCGATCAGGTCGTCCCAGGCGTCGGACTGGTAGCGGCTGTCCTGCGCTGCGCGGGCTTCGGCCAGCAGCGCTGGGTCCTCGATCCACCAGATCGCGCCGTCGCGGAAGCGGTGGACGGCTTCGGCCCAGAGCTGGTCGCGGTCGCGGTCGAGCGCCGCGATGTCGATGGTCCCGCAGCGGAGCGGCCAGAAGCGGCGATTGCCGGTTTCGTCGCGCAGGTAGGTGTCGGGGTTTACGGTGCCGGCGAAGACGCACTGGCGCGGGACCTCGACGGTGTCCCGCACTCCATCCTTTATGACAACGATCGTTGCCTGGTCTCGAAGATCCTGGCCGACGGGACGCGCCAGCGCGCCACGCTGTTCAGTGCCCTGCAGTCGCATTACCTGTTCCATGACCGCTACGGGCGGCCGGGCAAGGGAAACGACAAGGGTAAAGTCGAGGGCATCGTTGGTTACGCCCGCCGGAACTTCATGGTGCCGGTCCCGCGTTTTGCCAGCTGGGACGCGTTCAACGCGGATCTGGAGGCCCAGTGCCGCAATCGCCAGAACGAGATCCTGCGTGGCCATAAGGAAACGATTGGCGAACGGCTGCAGCGCGATCTGGCGGCGATGAAGCCACTGCCCGGGGCTCCATTCGAGGCTTGCGCGCAAGCCAGCGGCCAGGTCAGTTCGCAATCGCTCGTGCGCTACGAGACCAACGATTACTCGGTTCCCGTCGCCTATGGTCATCAGAATGTCTGGGTGCGCGGCTATGTCGATCAGGTCGTGATCGGCTGCCGTGGAGACGTGATCGCCCGGCATCCGCGGTGTTACGCGCGCGAGGATGTGGTCTTCGATCCGATTCATTATCTCCCGCTGATCGAACGCAAGATCAATGCCCTGGATCAGGCTGCGCCCTTGGCAGCGTGGGATCTGCCCGAAGAGTTCCAGACCCTGCGCCGCCTCATGGAGGCACACATGCTGAAGATGGGACGGCGTGAGTATGTGCAAGTCCTGAGACTGCTGGAGACATTCGGCCTCGACGACCTGCATGGCGCGGTCAAGGAGGCCCTGCGCCTGCGCGCGACGGGCTTCGATGCGGTCAAGCACATTCTGCTCTGTCGGATCGAGAAGCGCCCGCCCAAGCTTGACTTGGCCAGCTATCCCTACCTGCCGCGTGCCGATGTTGGGACGACCTCGGCTGCCAGCTACATGACCCTGATGACAGAGGCGACGGGATGACGGAGGCTCCGCAGATCCTGCTCAACCATCACCTGAAGACGCTGAAGCTGCCCACCTTCCTGCGCGAATACGAGAAGCAGGCACGTCAATGCGCCACTGAAGGGCTGGATCACGTCCAGTTCCTGGCGCGCCTCGTCGAAATGGAAATGATCGACCGCGAACGGCGGATGATCGAGCGTCGCATCAAGGCCGCGAAGTTCCCGGCCGCCAAGAGCCTGGACAGCTTCGACTTCAAGGCGATCCCGAAGCTCAACAAGATGCAGGTGTTGGAATTGGCCCGCTGCGGATGGATCGAGCGGCGCGAGAACACCATCGCCCTCGGGCCAAGCGGCACCGGCAAGACGCACATCGCCCTGGGCCTCGGGTTGGCGGCCTGCCAGAAGGGGTTGCCCGTCCGCTTCACCACCGCCGCAGCGCTGGTCAATGAATTGATGGAGGCCCGCGACGAGCGCCGTCTGCTGCGCCTGCAAAAGCAACTGGCCAGCGTCAAGCTGCTCATCATCGACGAGCTGGGCTTCGTGCCGCTCTCCAAGACCGGCGCCGAGCTGCTGTTCGAGCTGATCTCGCAGCGCTACGAGCGTGGTGCCACGCTGATCACCAGCAACCTGCCGTTCGACGAATGGACCGAAACCTTCGGCACCGAGCGCCTGACCGGCGCGCTCCTCGACAGGCTGACGCACCACGTCAACATTCTCGAGATGAACGGCGAGAGCTATCGTCTCGCTCAAAGCCGCGCGCGCAAGTCCAACAACAACGCCTGATCCAGCCTATCCAGATTTGGCCCTGACGGGCCAAAGCGGCCAGTCAACCGCCAGCTATTTGGGAAGCGCGGCTGACTGGCCGCCGCCTCGTGCCGCGCGTTACGCCCAAACCCAAAGTGGCCGGTTTTTGCGCCGCCCTGTGGCTGGATTTTACTCCGGCGTTGACAGTCCGGGCGGTATTTGCAGGTTCGGAACAGAGCCTCCGAGAAGGGATTATCGTTGCTGACGCGGGGGCGGCTGTAGGACGCGGTGATGCCAAGTTTTTCCATGGTTGTTTTCATTGTGGCACCCTTCATCGGGCTGCCATTGTCGGCATGCAGAACGAGCGGTTGCATAAAGCATCCCTCGGCCAGCACTGCCTGCCGGATCAGGACGGCCGCCAGGTCTGCACTTTCGCGCTCATGAACTTCCCAGCCCACGATCTTCCGGCTGAAGATATCCACGATCAGATAGAGATAAAAAAACATCCCCACGACCGGCCCCGGCATCCACGTTATGTCCCAGGTCCAGACCTCGCAGGGCGCACTTGCCTTGTAACTGGTGGGTGGTTTACGCCGAACCGGCGGCTTGGCCCGGCCACGGTGATGCTGCTGACCATCCGCGCGCAGAATGCGGTAAAAGCTGGACTCGGATGCAAGATACCGCCCCTGATCGGCTAGTTTGGGCACGATCTGGCAGGGCGGAAGGCTGGCAAAATCCGTTGAATTACAGGCTTCCAGCACCGCCGCGCGTTCGGCAGTGCTCAGCTTGTTCGCGGGTTCCGGGCGCGGCACGAGGGGTCGTTGATCGGCGTGAAGCTGGCCGTCTTTCCTCCAGCGCCGCAGAGTGCGGTCGCTGATTTCCAGCTCGGCACAGGCCTTGGCGCGCCGCGCGCCGGTGGTGACGGCATCTTCGATCAGCAGCGTGGCGGTTTGGCGATGTGGGGTGCTGATCATGCGTCCTCGCCGCCCCCCCAGATCGCTGACGCCTTTTTTCTGAGAACCAGAAGCGCTGCGGTTTCGGCTAATGCGCGGTCCTTGCGGGCAAGCTCGCGTTCCAGATCCTTGATCCGTTTCCTTTCTTCCTTGGTCGCCTGACCCAGACGTGCAGTGCTCGCACGGTCCCAGTCATTTGCCTGCTCGCAGGCCGATCGCCACGCCGTGATCTGCGCCGGATAGAGCCCGCGCTTGCGGCAGTATTCGGCCAAATCAGCCTCGTTCAGTGTCGCCGTTTCCAACACCGCCGCGAACTTGTCGCGCGAAGACCAACCCTCGGGGCCAGCGTCAGCGTCAGGCAGAAGCTGCCCCTTGCTGCGCGCCTCAGCCCGCCACTTGTGCAGCGTCGCTTCAGAAATCCCTTCCTCCTGCGACAGCTGCCGAATGGCCAAGTTGTTCGGCGGCAGCATCCGCTTCAGAACAGCCGATTTTCGTTCTGGTGAGTATCCCACGTCATTGTCCTATCCCGCCCACCTGAAAATTAGAGAAAAATAGAGCAGCGGACAACATCCCTGACAGAGGGGGGTACCGGCACGGCGATCGCGACCCTGTCCGGGGCCGCCGCGACGACGGCGACGCTCTACTGGGTCGGGTCGACTGTCGGGCTTGGTGTTGCCGCTGGAAGCCTCATCGTCGCGGGCGGCGCGCTCGCCGCTGGGATTCCGGCGGCAATCCTTGTCCGAAGACGCGTATTCGGACGTCGCAGAACCGAACAAGATCTGAGCCCCAAGGAGCGGGCAGTGCTCTACGCGGCCCTTCGCCTCGCCGCGCCGGTGCGGGCGCTGCGCGCCAGAGACGTGCAACCTCACCCCGTCGAGATGCGGCTCTTCGCCCGGCAGGGTCTGCACCCGCTCGCCTCTGCGCTTGCCAAACTCTACGCCAAAGAGACACGGACCGATCCAGACGAGACATGCGTAGCCTCGTCTGGATCTCTGGCCTATTGGCCGCAGCGCCGACTGCGTCGCGCGCACCTGCAGCTCGAGCGCATCGCCGGGAAATGGGCGACGGCATGAGCCGGCGCAGCGCCGCAGTGGTGCTTGCGGTCACATTCCAACGCCTGATCGACGATCCTGACCGCGCTTGGCGCGAAGAAGAACTGCTTGTGCTGAACGCGCTGCGCCGATCCCGAGGCGATTTGACAGAGGCCAGCGAAGCGGATCTGGCAAGCTATCTCTCCGGTCTCGAACCCGACCAGCTACGCGGCGTCGTCTCGAACGTGAAGGGCATCTACCATGAACTGGTCTTTGCGGCTGCGGAAGACACGGACGGGGACGCCGTGCTCGCGCAGTTGCCGGACGCCACGAACCACCCGGGATCGGACGTGGAGTTCACGGTTGACGGCGATATCATCGGCGCTGTGCAACTCAAGGCCGTCGCCTCCCCTGAGTATATTTACGAGCATTTGTCGCGGTATCCGGGCATCGACATCCTGGCGACCGAGGAAGTTGCTGCCATGATCCCGGGCATCTCCAGTAGCGGGTTCAGCAATGCGCAGCTGGAAGCGGAGGTTCGTGACGCGCTTGAACTCACGCCAGGCGACACGGTGTCAGAGGAAATCCTGGAGGCCGCAGGTGCGTCTGTTCTGGTGGGAGCGGCATTCGCGGCCGGGAACGCGCTTCGGGCTGGCCGGGTGGAGCCACGCGCGCTCAGGGTTGTCATGGGAGATCTGGGCGTCGGGCTGACAACCGCACTCGCGCTCGATGCACTCCTCGGTGGTGCATAGCGAACGCGCAAACACATCATGCGTGGCAGCTGCGCCGTCAGGTGCGCTGACCTGGTTTTGTGGGAAGGTCCTTGCCAGATGGCACAATGTACGACACAACCGATGTCACATCGCGGAGTCGGACAAGAGTCGCACCGGAAAAACCGTTTTATATCAGGCACTTGAACTTCCGTCTCCGGCCCCTACCGCCGGAGCCAATAAAATCAAACATTTAGGATCGGCATCGCGGGCCGAACTGTGAGCGGCGCGTCGTCCCGGCAGAGTTCGGATGGCACGTGATCGCCATATCCCGGCCAAGATATCGCTCTCGGCCAACGCAAAACAGGGCATCGAACTGGCCGAAGCGGTTTGCGACGGGATTTCCAATGCACATCCGAACCCTCAAGGATCGACGCCAGGGCGCCCGCCTGCCCGTCCTGACCGCAGCTTTCAGAACGGAAAGAACAGCGGGATGATGATCACCGCGACCACGGCGAACAGGATGTTGAGCGGCAGGCCCACCTTGATGAAGTCGGTGAACTTGTAGCCCCCCGCACCGTAGACGAACGTGTTGGTCTGATAACCGATGGGCGTCGCGAAACTGGCCGAGGCCGCGAACATCACCGCCATGATGAAGGGGCGCGGATCGAAACCGAGCTCGAGGGCGAGCGCGATCACGATGGGGCCGATCAGAACCGCCACCGCGTTGTTCGACACCATCTCGGTCAGCGCATTGGTCAGGACGTAGACGGCGGCGAGGATCGCCAGCGGTCCGACGCCGCCCGATGCATGCACCACCGCCTCGACAATCACGCGCGCGGTCCCGGTCGCCTCCATGCCCATCGACAGGCCCAGCATCCCGAAGATCAGGAACAGGATGCGCCAGTCGATGGCGTCGAACGCCTCTTCGGGATCGACGCAGCGGGTCATCATCACAACCACCGCCCCGATCACCGCAAGGCCCGCAATCGGCATGATGCCGAGTGCGGCCAGCCCCATCACACCAAAGATCGTCGCAATCGCAATCGGGGCCTTGGCGCGCCGCTGCGGGCGCTCGGTGGGCGCGGACAGGTTGACGATGCCGCCATCCTCCATCATCCGCTGCAACCCCTCGGGTGGCCCCTCCAGCAGCAACGTGTCGGCGAATTGCAGGCGCAGGTCCTGCAATTCCTGGCTGATATTCTGCTCTTGCCGATGCACGGCCATGAGATAGACGCCATATTTCCGGCGCAGCTTGAGATCCTTGATCGGCCGTCCGCGCAGATGCGAGTTCGGCCCCACGCTCGCCTCCATCGTGATCGTCTGATCGGCGGTCACCGGCTCGACATCGTGATCGTCGCGGTCCCGAAAGGCGATCTGCCCGTCCTCCTTGAGGCCGAGGATCTCACCGGTGCCGGTCTTGAGAACCAGCCGGTCGCCGACCTCCAGCACCAGATCCTTCATCGTGCGGCGCATCGAGACCTCGCCGCGCACCACGTCGAGGATGCGCGTCTCGGCCGTGTTGAACGGCAGGTCCGACAGCCGCTCGCCGACATATTTCGATCCGTTCGGGATCAGCAGGCGGGCCAGGAACCTGCGCTTGCCTTCCTGTCCCAAAAGCCCCGACAGGGACGCGCGATCGGGCAGCAGAAACCGACCCGCAAAGACCATGTAGAGCATGCCCGTCGTGGCAAAGATCAAGCCCGGCAGCGTCATTTCGAACATGGTGATCATCGGCTGCCCGGCCTCCTGTGCGACGCCGCTCATCAGGATGTTGGTCGAGGTGCCGACCAGGGTCAGCGTGCCGCCGAAGATCGCCGAGAACGACAGCGGAATCAAAAGCCGCGACGGGGCCACCCCGATCGAGGCCCCGACCGAGATCATGATCGGCGTGAGCAGGATCACCACCGGCGTGTTGTTCATGAAGGCCGAGGCCCCCATCGTGCCCGCCATCATCAACAGCATCGCCCGCAGGTACGATCCCCGCGCCTGCCGTTTCAGGACATCGCCGATGATCGTCAGCACCCCGGTGCGTTCCAGCGCCGCCGAAATGATGAACATCATCGCGATGGTGATCGGCGCGGAGGAGCTGAACACCGTCAGAAAATCGCCTGTCTCGATGATGCCCGTCGCCAACAGCGCCGCCGAGGCCGCCAGCGCGGTGACCTCAGGCGGATAGATCTCCTTGAAGAAGCTCAGGAAAACCACGCCGACAAGCGCGAGAACGAAGATCTGGTCGAGACTCATGTATGACCCTCTCATGGGCGATGGCACTCGACAGGTATAAACGATAAAGGGTCTCTCGGTTTCAATCGCAAACTGAAGGGTTTGCGCGATCTGATGCCGATATGTCCATGTCAGGGCAAGGAATTCCTCGCCATGGCCTCGGCGTCACGCCCATCACGAACTGAATATAGGGCGTGCCGGCCAACTGCCCCTTGTCGGCCATGTCCCGCGCCTTCAGGATATGGCTCAGATCAAACGCCTCGATCTCGGGCTTGCCGTCGTGGCTCGCGGCCCGTTGGGCCGCGTATCGCGCGGGTGCTTCAAATCAAAGCCCGCGCCATCCCAAAACCTATCCCGTCACACCCCGCGCAGCGGCACAACCTGTGCCTGGCCCGGCACCGCCACCTGTCGGATCGTCTCCGCGATATCGCCCGCCGTCATGCCCGCATCCGCGTACATCTGCGCCGGGCTCGCCTGATCTATATACCGATCCGGCAGGCAAATATTGCGGATCGCCAGCCCCCGGTCGAACGCCCCGCGCGCCGCCAGCTCGTGCATCACGATAGAGCCGAATCCGCCCATCACGCCTTGCTCGACGGTGATGAGCGCCCGGTGATGCCGCACAAGCTGCATCAGAAGATCAGTGTCGAGCGGCTTGGCGAACCGCGCATCCGCCACGGTCACCGAAATCCCCTCCTCGACCAGCATGTCGGCCGCCACCTGACACTCGAAAAGATGCGCGCCGAAACTCAGGATCGCCACATCCGATCCCTCCTCGACCACCCGGCCCTTGCCGATCTCCAGCACCCTGCCCCGCTCGGGCAGTGCCGCGCCGGTCCCTGCCCCGCGCGGATAGCGAAAGGCAATCGGGCCCGCGTCATGTGCCGCCGCCGTGGCGACCATATGCACCAGTTCCGCCTCGTCCGAGGCCGCCATCACCGTCATGCCCGGCAGGTTACTCAGATAGCCAATGTCAAACGCTCCGGCATGGGTCGCCCCATCCGCGCCCACCAAACCCGCGCGGTCAATCGCAAACCGCACCGGCAGGCCCTGCAGGGCCACGTCATGCACCACCTGATCATAGGCGCGTTGCAGGAACGTCGAATAGATCGCGCAGAACGGCCGCAGCCCGCTCGCCGCCATGCCCGCCGCAAAGGTCACCGCGTGCTGCTCGGCGATCCCGACGTCAAAGACCCGCCCCGGAAACCGCTCGGCCATTTTCGACACGCCGGTGCCGTCCGGCATTGCCGCCGTCACGGCGACCACGCGCTCGTCGCGCGCCGCCTCGTCGGTCAGCGCCTGCCCGAACACGGAGGTATAAGACGGCGCACCGCCCGAAGATTTCGCCTGCGCCCCGGTCATGGGGTCGAATTTCGACACGCCGTGCCCCTTGTCGGCGGCATCCTCGGCGGGGGCATAGCCCTTGCCCTTGACCGTGCAGCAATGAATAAGTACCGGCCCTGTCGCCCGCGTCCGCGCGGCGCGCAGCACCGCCAGCAATTGCCCCATGTCATGCCCGTCGATCGGGCCGACATACTGAAACCCCAACTCCTCGAAGAGCGTGCCAGAGCCCGTGAGCCCCGTCACCAACTGCCGCGCCCGGCGCGCGCCGTCGCGCATCGGCGCAGGCAATGCGGCCTCGAACCCTTCGGCCAATGACGCCACGCGCGCAAGCGGCTCGCTGGCATACATCCGGCTCAGATAGGACGACATCGCGCCAACAGGCGGCGCGATGCTCATCTCGTTGTCATTCAAAATCACGAACAGCCGCCGCCCCTCGGCGCCTGCGTTGTTCAGGGCCTCATAGGCCATGCCCGCGCTGATCGCCCCGTCGCCAATGACGGCAATGGCGTCGCCCGTCGCCTGCCCCATGTCGCGCCCCACGGCGAATCCCAACGCGGCGCTGATCGAGGTTGAGCTATGCGCAGCCCCGAACGGGTCATGCTGGCTCTCCGACCGCTTGGTAAACCCCGACAGCCCGTCCTTCTGACGCAAGGTGCGGATACGGTCGCGCCGTCCGGTCAGGATCTTGTGGGGATAGCATTGATGGCCCACATCCCAAACCAGCTTGTCCATCGGCGTGTTGAAGACGGCGTGAATGGCCACGCTCAACTCCACCACCCCGAGGCTCGACCCGAGATGCCCGCCGGTTTCCGACACGGCCGAAATCACCTCGGCGCGCAACTCATCCGCCAACAGGGCCAGCTTGTCATCCGGCATCTGCCGAAGGTCAGACGGCCCGGCGATCCGGTCCAACAGCGGTGTCTTGGGGGTCTCTTGGGTCATGTCGGCCTCCTCCTCGGTGGCGCATCGCCACCCGCGCGAGGGCGGCGCAAACTCTGCGGCGGGGGCGCAATCATCCGCGCCCCCGCGCCTTGGATCAGTTGCCGTAATCCGGCTCGCCACTCGTGGTGGCAAGCTCCGGCCAGTCCTTGATCACGTTGGTGCCCTGCAACGGCTGCTGATAGCCCTTGTGGCAGGTCTTGCAGGCCGCCTTGGGCGCGTCGGCATAGACCGGGCCAAGCCGGTTCTCGGGCAAGAGGCCCTCGAGCGGCACCAGATAGGTGTTGTTGAGTTCCAGAACCATCTGGATACCCAGCATCTCGGTGCCCCATTGCGGCGTCACTTGGGACCCGTCGTAGAAGGCCCGCGAATTGTGGCAGAACACACAGTTCACCCCGAGCGAATTGCTGACATAGTTCATCAGCGAATAGGTCCGCTCAGCCTGCTGAATGCCCGGATAGCCATCCGTCCCCGGTACACCCGCGACGCGGCTTTCAAGGTCGTGGACATTGATCGCCTCACCGTCGAGCAGGTACTTCTCCAGCGCGTCCGACGGCAGCGAGGTATATTGCGACTGCATCGTCACCCGGTTCTGATTGGCCGACCAGCCTTCGACGCTCTCGTTCACCGGGCTGATCTTGTACCAGACATCCGACGGCACCGGCTGACCACGGTGGCAGGTGTAACAGGTCACACCCACCTCCTTGTTGGCCATCACGTGACCGGCCCATTCCTCGTTGAGATTCTGGGTCATCCCGATCATCACGTGGCCGACGCTGGTCTGATAGCTTGCCGGATCGTCGAAGAGATCGGGAATGCCCGTCCATTCGCGCATCGCCGCCAGCAATCGGTCGTAATTCTCGACCGTCAGACCCTCCAGCCCCGGCGGCACGTTCTCACGCGCCGCACCGGCCGTCTCTTCACCGCCCTGCGGCACCACCGGCGCGGAGGTCGAGGCGAGAAACGCCTCGATCCCCGGGTCCGGCTTGGCGAGATCGACCTTGAACTCGGGGCGCGACATGCCGGTGCCACGCGGGCCGGTCTGCAGACTGTCCGTCGCATTGGGCTGCCCGAAGGCGATCAGCATGGTCGCGGTGAACACCGCCCCCCCGATCACCCCGATGGCAATGGCAGGGCCATAGATGTCCTTGGGGTTCTCGCGGTTCCATTTGTCAAACCATCTTGGAAACATGACTCACTCTCCCTGTCCGATGAAGGCTTCGTAGGAGCCGTAAGCCTCGTAGCCATAAGAGCCGTCATACATGGGCGCGAAATTATGCTCCTGTGCCCAGATGAACCAGTTATCCACCACAGTCCCCGTGAGCAGGATACCGATCCCGCCGGTTATCGGGGTCAGCACCGCGAACCACCAGGCCCACCGGTGAATGCCCTCCATCGTGGCGTTGAAGCCCATGGTCCAGCGCCAGAACAGTGCCGCCCGCTCCGAGGCGGTGCCCCGGTCGACGATCTGCTCCAGCTCCCGGTCGCCGCCATAGCGGGTGACGGCCAGAATGGTCGCCCCGTGCATCGCAAACAGCAGCACCGAGCCATAGAGGAACACGATCGAAAGACAGTGGAACGGGTTGTAGTAAAGGTTGCCGTAGCGGATCGAGAACGCCGTGGTCCAGTCGAGATGCGGGAAGATCCCGTAAGGCACCGCCTCCGACCAGCTGCCCATCAGCACCGGGCGGAAGAGACCCAGCACCAGGAACAGCCAGATCGCCGAGCCGAACGCCCAGAACACGTGCTTGCCCATCTTGTGGCTGACTGCGAGCTGATAGCTGCGCGCCCACCACGCGAGCACCGCGACCAGCAGGAAGAACGAGGAGATGATATACCAGCCCCCGTCATTCAGCGGCGGCATCGACAAGCCATGCTCCGGCCCCGGCGGCTCCAGCGCCAACCAAAAGAGCTGCCGCAGGAACTCCGGCAAGGACCAGCCCACCTGAGCCAGCATGTTCACGCCCACGATGAAGAACCACAGCAGACCGCTGGCAAGGCTCAACACCCCCAGCATCCCGAGGTTGATCGGCCCCAGCTGCGCATTGCCCAGCCAGCCCAGCAGCTTCGAGAAGCCGGGCTTACCGACGCGTTCCTCGGTCAGGCGACCACCGGTGTCGTCCATGCCCATCTCGGGCGTGCCCTGCACCTGCACCTGGGTGAAGATATTCTGATATTCAATCATCGGTCACATCCCTACCTGAGAGGGCCAGATCGGCAGTTCGAGCCACCAGTTCCACCATTCAGGCCAGCCCTTGGTCCAGACCGGGCCGGAGATGATGATACAGATGGCCGACCAGAACCCGGCATTGAGCGCGAGCAGCAGGCCCACACGGTGAATCCCCAGCGTGCCGACCGAATAGCCGATGAAATCGCGAAAGAACGTGTCCTCGTGATCCGGCGTCTTCATGTCCTCGCCCTTTTCAGGGTTCGCCGCCGACAGGATCAGCCCGCCATGCAGCGCCAGCGCCAGCGTCGTGGTGAAGAAGAACGTCACCGCCAGCATATGCGCGGGGTTGTAGTGGAAGTGCAGATAGGCATAGCCGGTGTTGCTGACCCAATCGAGATGGCTGAAGATGCCATAGGGAAAACCGTGCCCCCAGGCCCCCATCAGAAGCGGGCGGAACACCACCAACGTCACATAGGCAAAGATCGCCACGCTGAAGGCAAAGGGCACGTGATAGCCCATACCCAGCTTGCGGCAGATCTCCACCTCGCGCAGCGCCCAGCTGCAAAAGGCACCGATCGCGCAGATCGTGATGATCTGCCACAGACCGCCATCCATCAGCGGCGCCAGCCCCAGACCGTATTTCAGGTCAGGCGGCGCGATATTTATGAGCCAGGGGTTGAAGGTGCCCTGTTGCGAGGCCCCCCAGAAAATCAGGATGGTCCCAAGGAGCGCGAAAAAGGCCGTCGTGACCCCGAAAAAGCCGACATAGAACGGTCCGACCCAGAAGTCGAACAGATCGCCGCCAACGAGCGTCCCCCCGCGGACCCGGTATTTGCGTTCGAAACTGAGCAAAGCCATCGTCTTAAGTCTCCGCGTTCGGCCACGGGAGCGGAATCCGCCCGAGAGGCCAGTTTATTTTGATCTTGATAGCTGCGGGCGATGCACGAGGCCGCGCCCGCAGCGGGCTTTAGAACAGCGTGATCACCCGCCGTACTTGGCAGTCGCGATTTCAAGCCAGTTGAAACCGTCGGTGCTCAGAAGCACGAGGTGAATCATCACCGCCAGCAGAAACAGGAATACGCCCTGCGCCACGAAAACGCGGCGGGGGTCGAAGATCAGCCAGATCTTGTAAAACTTAGCCATTTTCTAACCCCTTTCTTCAGAACCACGGGAACCAGATGAAGGTTGCGATATGTGCAACCACTGCAATTGCCGAGAACAGCCAAAGGCCGCTCATATAGACAGAATGCAGCTCCTGGGCCTGCTCGTCTGTGAGACCTGTGAAGGACAGGTCGGATTTATCAGCCATGAACTTTCCTCCGGAATGTTATGCTGACGCCGCGTTCCCCGCGGCCGGGTCCTTTGGGCCCTTCGTGGTCCCTCAGGTTTCTGTCCACCCGTCGCCGGGCAGGCAGCTCGTGTCTCGGTCATGGGCCATTACGGCTCAGACCGAGAAAATCATTGGCGTCACCCGGTCCGCCTCAAGCCATGCGCGCGCTAGCGGGCCGCGCAGGTTGAGGGTGCGGTGACGGATCACGTCGCGCATCCAACGCAGGGTTGCGAAGGGGATGGCGACAAAGAAGATGCAGAAGAAATACACATGGTATTCCGCGCTACGCGGGCGTCCCGCGCGGCTCCGCTGCGGCGGGTTGGATGTCATGTCAGTCATCGGTCAGATCCTCCTTGTCGGATGCTGTCGGAAGTGTGGAAAACGCCTGGATGGTCTCCAGAACGACACGTTCGTCGCCCTGACGCAGCGCTGCCTCCTCGGCGGCATCGCGCAGTGTCTTGGCGGCGGAAATACGGGTGAGCACGGGGTGGCTGGACACGATCCGCTCCAACTCGCGCGCGGCATCCGAATCCCACGGAAAATCGCGGCGCAGCTGCGTCGGCGTGGCCGATCCTGCGTCCATCTCGGACCCGAGGGGCAGGATGTGGAACAGCGCATCGAATAGCCCGTTGCACACCTCCTGCAACAGATACGTGGCCCCGGCATAGCCCATCATCGGCGTGCCCGTGGCGCGCCGGATGGCGGCACCGGGAAAGGATGCGGGAATGAAGGTCGGGCGCGGGCCATGCCCGGCCTGCATCTCGGCGAGATACATTTTCTCGTTGATCGAGCCCATCAGGATCAGCGGGCGCTTGTTATGCACCAGCGATCGCACTTCTTCGTTGTTCGTCTTGGTGCCCGCGCAGCGCGCCACGGCAAAGGCGCAGGGCAGTCCCAGATCACCTTCGAGGTAGTTGCGGATCCCGCGCGCATAGGTCTCGCCCGCGACGATCCCGAAATTCGCGGTGGCAAAGAAATCCTGCGTGACGCTGCGCCACAGATCCCAGACCGGCTTCAGCGTGGAATGCTTCTCACGGGCAATGAACGGTTCCGGGTCAAGCCCCAGCATCTCGCCGAGTTTACGCAAGAACAACGTAGTCGACTCGACACCAATCGGCGCTTGCAGATAGGGCTTGCCCAGAACCTCGGCCAGACCGCGGCCAAACTCACGATACATCACGATATTCGCATCGGCGTTCACCAGGTTGCGCATCTCCGCGAGATGCGCGCCCATCGGCATCACCATGTTGACCTCGGCCCCGATGCCTTCGGCCAGCCGCCGGATCTCCGCGAGGTCCGAGGGCATGTTGAACGTGCCGTACATCGGCCCAAGGATATTGACGCGGGGCACACTGCCCTCCTCGCGCTTCTTCTCGGGCGGCATGCGCCCCTTGGTCATGCCCCATTCCGTGAACAGCCAGGTCATCGCCCGGTCGGCGGCCTGCCATTGATCCTCGTCGATGGTGCGCGGCAGGAACCGCTGAATGTTGGTGCCCTGCGGCGTCACCCCGCCGCCGATCATCTCGGCAATCGAGCCGGTCACGACGACCGCCGGCAGCGCCGGGTCGAGCGTGCCCCAGGCGCGTTTCATCGCCTCTTCGGTGCCCGCGCCCATTTCGCCCTCGCCCAGACCAGTCACCACGATGGGCAACTCATGCGGCGGCAGCGCGTCTGTATAGTGCAGGACGGATGTGACCGGCAGGTTCTCGCAGCCCACGGGGCCGTCGATCACCACCTGCAAACCCTTGACGGCGCAGAAGGCATAGACAGCCCCCCAGTATCCGCCCGCGCGATCATGGTCCTGAATCAGCATGGCGCACCGCCTCGCCGTGCACCGACGCAATACCGACGTGATACCGACGCGATACAGACAGCGATTTTTTGAGCCATCCCGCGCATCAGATCATCTCCTGCGCTTTGGCCGCGCGGGCCTTCTTTTCGATCTTCTTTAGGTTGGTCGCCCGGAAATCCTCGCGGATATTCGGCGCGCCTTCCCAGACACCCGCGGTGTCGCCGGTGCCCACGCCCTCAAAGAACGCACGCATCTTTCCCATGCGGTCCTTGTTGCCCATGGCGGCATTCACCACCTCGGCAAGACTGCCCGGCCCTGCGGGGCCCATCAGGGGGCGCGCCGACATGAGGTTCGTGAAGTAAAGGCTTGGAATACCTTTTTCTTTTGCCTTTTGCACAACAGGCGTCGTGCCGATGGCAAGGTCCGGTTCCAGCCCTTCCATCGCGGCGCAATCATCCTCCAGCGAGGCCCGGAATTTCACCGTCACACCGCGCGACGTCAGCCATTCGGCATCCGCCGCCGACCAGGGCGTCTTGGGACAGGCGGTGCCCACATAAGGCACCTCCGCCCCGCTCTCGATCAAGAGCCGCGCGACGAGCAATTCGCTACCCTCATACCCCGACAGGGTGATGCGCCCCTCGATGGGCGAATTGGCCAGCCCCTCACGGATCGCAGGCAGGAAAGCGTTCTGCGCAGCGGCAATCTTTTCCTCTGACAAACCAAACGCTTGCCCGATGTTCTTCAACCACTCAGAGGTGCCATCATGGCCCACCGGCGCAGAGCCCACGATGGGCCGCCCGGCGGCCTCGAACTCGCGCACGGCAGCGGTATAGAACGGATGAATCGCCGCCACCGCCCCGCAATCCAGCGCCGCATAAAGCTCGCGCCATTCACGGCACGGCACCACCGGCCCTGCCGCCAGCCCCATCGGAGCCAGCATCGCGCCGATCATCATCGGATCAGCCGGGAACATTTCACCCAACAGGGTAACGGTCGGCCGGTCCGAGACACCCGATTCCGGTGCCGCCACCGGCCCGGCCTCGACCTCCTTGCGCGCATAATTCAGCATCGCCCCCGCCAGCACATCCTTAGCCTCGGCATGGGTGGGAATACCAAATCCCGGCACGTCGATGCCGACAACACGCACCCCGTTGATTTCATTCGGCAAAAGGCGCAGCGGCACACCGCTCGCCGTGGGCACGCAGAGGTTGGTTACGACGATGGCATCGAACCGGTCCGGGTCCGCCATCTCATGCACGCTCTCGCGTATATCCTCGAACAGCTTGCCAGTGACCAGCGTCTCCGAATTGAACGGCACATACCCAACCGAGCGACGCGCGCCGTAGAAATGCGAGACAAACGTCAGCCCGTAGACGCAGCAGGCCGACCCGCTCAGCACCGTCGCAACCCGCTTCATCCGCAGCCCCACACGGAGCGAGCCGAAGGCGGGACACATGCTTTGCGGCTGATCATGCGGACCCTTGGGATAGTCTTTGGCATATTGGTCGAGCAATTCGGACTGCCCCGCCATGCGCGCGGCCTTCTCCATCTCGGACCCCGAATGACAGCCCATCCCCTCCTGCGGTGCCGCATTACCGGCGGGACCAGTGATCACAGGCGCGTCGGCGGTGCCGTCATATGTGACTTCATCGCTCATGACGCCCGCCTTTGGGGGGTGCTCTCACCTCGGTCGGCGCTCATCTCCGCGGCCTCGATATCCGCCAGAAGACGGCGCAATTGCTCGGGCCGGGCGCGCGCCAGCATGCGCTGCACCTGGGTCAATGTCTCGCGGCGGGGCTGCTCAGGCGTCGTCATAAACCACCTCCAGCGATGCCTTGGGGGCGGCGTATTTGCCGCGCATGTCCTCGTCCGTCGCAGGTTCCAGCACGTAGTCGCCGCCGGTGTCCTTGCTGTCGAACAGCCCCAGAAGCCCATCCTGATCAAGCGGCGTGGGCCGCACCGGCGGCGCGATGGAGACCGCATCGGCCAATTCGGCGAAAAGACCGCCCCACTGGCTCTGCGATGTGCCAACAATCTGGTAATTGGCGGATTTCTTGCGCAAATCGTCATCCTGCGGGATCGCGGCCAGAACCGGGATGTCCACCGCCTTGGCAAAGGCCTGCGCCTCGCCGGAATGATCGTCCTTGTTGATCACAAGGCCCGCAACGCCGACATTGCCGCCCAGCTTGCGGAAATACTCCACCGCCGAGCAGACGTTGTTTGCGACATAAAGCGACTGCAGGTCGTTCGAGGCCACAAGAATGACCTTTTGAGCCATGTCCCGCGCGATCGGCAGGCCAAAGCCGCCGCAGACCACGTCGCCGAGGAAATCCAGCAACACGTAGTCGAAATCCCAGTCGTGAAAGCCCAGCTTCTCCAGCAACTCGAAGCCGTGGATAATGCCGCGCCCGCCACAGCCCCGGCCCACTTCCGGCCCGCCCAGTTCCATCGCGAACACTCCGCCGCGCTTGAAACACACGTCGCCGATCTTCACCGGCTCCCCGGCGAGGTTCTTCTTGGTCGAAGTCTCGATGATCGTCGGGCACGCCTTGCCACCAAAGAGCAGCGAGGTGGTATCGGATTTCGGGTCGCAGCCGATCAGCAGCACCCGCTTGCCCTGTTCTGCCATCATGTGGCTGAGATTGGCGAGGGTAAAGCTCTTGCCGATCCCGCCCTTACCGTAGATCGCGATGATCTGGGTCTTGGAGGTCGGTTCCTCGGTGATCAGATCGGCCAGATCTTCATGCGCCTCATCGCGCAGCCGCTGGTCGAAGTCCTTGAGATTCGGCACGTCGTCCTTCACGCTGCATCCTTCCAGTTGAGTATCATTTTCAGGCATTCGGGGTCACCGAAAGCCGTGCGGTAGGCGCTCGGGGCCTCTACGGCGGGCGCCTGATGGGTAATCAGTCCGCCAAGGCTGAGCGCCCCCTGGTCGATGAGCGAACTCACCGCTGCCAGGTCCTCTCGCGCCCATTCGGCTGCCACGCGCAGCCGTGCCTCCTTCATGAAGGCGGGCGGAAAGGCAAAGCTGAGCGCCTCGGGGTAAAACCCCGCAAGGACGATCTCGCCGCCCTTCTGAATGCGCCCGATCAGGTCATTGAGGATCGCGGCATTGCCCGACGCATCATAGATCGTGCGATAGTCGCGGCGCGGGTCGTCTGCAGGGTCGATGACCTCGTAGCCCCGCGCGCCGTCCCGCCGTCCCGGCTCGGTTTCCCACACGGTCGGCGCGGGCGCGCCCGCCGCAAGGGTGAGCCGCGCCAGAAGGCGGCCAAAGACGCCGTGCCCGACGATCAGATCAGGCACCGCCTTATCCAGCCCCGCCATCGCATGCCGCGCCGTGGCCGCAAGCGCCAGAAGCGCGCCCTCCGGCCCCATCTGCGAATCGATTCGAGTAACACGCGATGCCGAGGTGACCAGACGCGACGCCGCGCCACCAAAGAGGCCAAACGCCCCGTCAAAGCAATCGGCGCCCGGAACGAACACATGATCGCCGGGGCGATAGCCCGTGCCCGGTGCGGCTTCGACCACCTCTCCGGCGGCCTCATAGCCCGGTACCAGCGGATAGCCCATACCCGGAAAGGGCGGCATCGTGCCGTTCCAGAACAGCTTTTCGGTGCCGGTGGAAATTCCTGAATGGGCAATCTCGACCACGATATCGCCCGCGCCCGGCGCCTTGAGCGCGAGGGTGTCGAGATGAAGATCCTCGGGACCGTTCAAAAAGACAGCGCGGGTTTCCATGATCGCCTCCCAGCTGTGGCCCGTTTCCTGCGTGAAAGACTCAGCAGGCGGATACGGGTTCATGATGTCAGTCTACTCGGACATGTTTATGTGTCAAGTTTACGTTACACAATTGCCTGAAATACTGTCATTCCGCCTTAACGCAGATCAACGCCCCGGTAATGTAGGGGCGCGGCGCACGCGGGATCGTCACGGTGTCGAATCCTGCCGCGCGACACATCTCGGCGATCCGCGCGGCAGAGCGCACGCGCCCGGTGCCCATGGCCATGGTATAGAACGAGAAATACACGTCCCCTGCACGCTCGGGCCGGGCCCCGCCCGACATCGGCTCGGCCACGATCAGCCGCCCGCCGGGCGGCAGCGCGGCATGGCACTTGGCCAGCAGGTCGGACACCGTGTCATCGGCATGATCATAGAGCACCCGGATCAGCGAGATCGCATCTGCCCCCTTCGGCAGCGCCTCTTCGCGGAATGAGCCGCCGCAAAGATCCACCCGGCCCGACAGCCCTGCCTCGGCCATACGCCGCGTGGCCTCCGGCATCACCTCGGGCAGATCGAAGAGTTGCAGGGCAAGGCGCGGATGGCGCTGCGCCAACGCGCGCAGAAACGCGCCCGATCCGCCGCCCACATCCATCAGGCAGGACACCCCGCGCAGCGGGATCATCCGCAGAACATCCTCGGCCACCAGAACCTGGCTTTGCGCCATCAGGTCGGAATACCGCTCCGCAACGTCGGGCGCAATTTCACCCGACGCACCGAATACATAGGGCCAGAACCGGGCCAGTTCGGTCTCGCCCTCGCCACGCAAGAGCGCCACAGGATCGGCCATGTCGACATAAAACGCACGGTGGTGGCGAATCATCGCCTCGAGCCCCGGCACCCCCAGCAGGGCCGCCCCGCGCCGGGCCAGTGCAAACCGCCCGTCGCGCCGACGCTTCAGTAGATCGAGCGCCGCACCCGCCTGCAACAGATGCGTCATCCGGTCGGGAGGGATGGCGGTGGCGCGGGCCAGCACCTCGGGCATTTGCGGGCCTAGATTGAAAAGACGGCGCAGGATATCCAGCTCGATCAGCGCGAACAGAACCTGCGATTGCACGAAGCCCTGCACGACATCAAAGAGCGCCGCACCGTCGCGGCGGGCAATCCCCCGGCTGAACGGTAACCGACTGGCAAGGCTCTGGAATCCGGGATTGGCGAGCAGCCGCGCAATAAGCCCCGCGCGCGGGCGCCGCGGGGCGGGGATTGCGTCCTGCACCGCCATGCGGCTCAGACCGAGCTTCGGGCGCGTGTGGGCACCTTGGGCATGATCTGTTGCGCCTGCTTGCGCACCATCTGCGCGAGCGCCGCCTCACCGGGGCAGGAGGGAATCGAGGCAATGGCCCCGGCCAGAATATCACCCAACCGCGCCATCGCACCCTCAACGCCCAGTTTCGCAACCGCATTGGGCCGCCCGTGGAGATCGTCCTGCCCCACCGGCTTGCCAAGGCTCGCCTCGTCGAGCAGCGCATCGCGCAGATCGTCGGCGACCTGAAACGCCTCGCCGATCAGTGCGCCCAGATCGGTCCAGTTCTCGGGCGCATGACCCGCCGACAGTGCGCCCATCTCGGTCGCCGCCATGAACAGCGCCCCGGTCTTGGAGCGGTGATAGGCGCGCAGGTCGATCTCTGGCTCGCTCTCCCATCCCTGCCCGGCGCAGATGCCGTTGGGCATGCCGGTCCGGTCCGAGAGCGCGCGGATCAGCCCGAGCGCACGGGCCGCATCGTCCGCGTCGGCGCGCGACAGCACGTCGAAGGCCATCACGATCAGGCTGTCGCCGGTCAGCACCGCCAGCGGCTCGGAATAGGCGCGATGCACGGACGGCTTGCCGCGCCGCAGATCGGCATCATCGAAACAGGGCAGATCGTCATGCACGAGGCTCGCGCAGTGAATAAGTTCCAGCGCCGCCGCTGCCCGATCGGTGAGCGCGGGGCGATCGTCGCCGCAAGCCATCGCTACAGAGACCAGGATCGTCGGCCTTATGCGCGCGCCGCCGGGCGTTGTGGCATAGTCGAGCGCCGAGGCCAGTTGGCGCGGGGCAAGCCCGCCCTGACCCCGCCTGATGGCATCGCGCAACGCGCTGTCGATCCGGTCGGTGAGTGGCATGCAAGCCTCCTTCGCTCTGCGTATGTCACTAATGGATGACATGTCATGTGTAAATCATACTGGACACATTGCGCATTCGAGTCAACAATCCCCCCATGAGCGAAAGAAATTTCCCGGAGCACAGCACCCCGCCCGTGATCGTCGTCGGCGCGGGCGTGGCCGGGCTTGCGGCGGCGGCGCGGCTGGCGCAGGCAGGGCTTCCGGTCACGGTGCTGGAGCGCCACGCCGCCCCCGGCGGCAAGATCCGCGTCCTGCCCTCGCGCGCCGGTCCGGTGAATACCGGGCCCACCGTGCTGACCATGCGCCACGTCTTCGACGATCTTTTCGCGCAGCTTGGCACCCGGCTTGAGGATCACGTGACCCTGCACCGGCAGGATGTATTGGCGCGGCATTTCTGGCCCGATGGCAGCACGCTCGACCTCTATGCCGATCACGAGCGCAGCGCCAACGCCGTGCGCGATTTCGCGGGCGCGCGCGGCGAGGCGCAGTTCCGCCGCTTCTGCGCGCGGGCCCGGACGCTGTTCGACGGGTTCGACCGCCCTGTGATGCAGTCTGCCACCCCTTCGCCCGCGCGGCTGATCGCGCATGTAGCGCGACACCCGCATCTGATACGCGCAATGGCCCCCGCTTCGTCGCTCGCGGGGATGCTCCAACGCAGCTTCGACGACCCGCGCCTTGCGCAGCTGTTCGGGCGCTACGCCACCTATGTCGGCGGCGCGCCGGACAAGGTGCCCGCACTGCTCGCGCTGATCTGGGAGGCTGAGGCGGCAGGGGTCTGGGTGGTCGAGGGCGGCATGACGCGGCTCGCGCAGGCGCTCGCCGATCTGGCGCAGGCGCATGGCGCGACATTTCACTACAACGCCCATGTCGCGCGGATCGAGACCGTAGGGGGCCGCGCCGCGCGGATGGTGCTGGCCGATGGCACGACACTGGCCGCACAGTCGGTGCTCTTCAACGGCGACCCCCGCGCGCTTGCCACCGGCGCGCTCGGGCCGGATGTGGCCCGCGTGGCCCCGCAGACCGCCCGTGCCGCGCGCTCGCTCTCGGCGGATGTCTGGGCCTTTGCCGCCACCCCGCACGGCCCCAACCTCGCCCATCACAACGTATTTTTCCGCGAGGACCCGCAGGCCGAATTCGACGCGCTCGACAAGGGCACCCGCCTGCATGACCCCACGCTTTATGTCTGCGCACAGGATCGCGGATTGCCCGCGCCACCGCCAGAGATCGAACGCTTCGAGATCATCGCCAACGCGCCGCCCCTGCGCCCCGGCCTTGCCCAATCAGAGGATGCCCACGCATGTCAGACACGCACCTTCCAGATGCTGCGCCGTTTCGGACTGCGCTTCGATCCCGCACCGGGGCCGGAGTGCCTGAGCACCCCGCAGACCTTCGAGAAACTGTTTCCCGCGACACTCGGCGCACTCTACGGGCAGAGCCCGCAGGGCATGTTCGCGGCATTTCAGCGACCGACAACCCGGACGCCTGTAAAGGGCCTCTATCTGGCCGGTGGCGGGGCGCATCCGGGGGCGGGCGTGCCGATGGCGACCCTCTCCGCGCGGCATGCGGCCGAGGCGATCTTGAGCGACCGAATTTCGACCTCGACGTGCCCGCGAACGGCTATGCCTGGTGGTATGTCGACGGCCTGAGCGACGACGGCAGCCGCGCAATCAGCGTGATCGGCTTTATCGGCTCGGTGTTCTCGCCGTGGTATGCGTGGTCGGGGCGCAAACGCCCGGCGAACCATGTCTGCATCAACGTGGCCACCTATGGCCCCGGCGGGCGCTTTACGATGACCGACCGGGGCGAAAGCGCCCTGCGCCAGAGCCGTGACTGCCTTACCGTCGGCCCCTCCTCGATGCGGTGGCAGGGCGACCGGCTGGTGATCGACGTGAACGAGATTGGCGCGCCACCGATGGTGTCCCGCGTGCGCGGACGCATCACCGTCACACCCACGGCGCTGACACAGGTGGAACTGCCCCTCACCCCCGATGGCAGCCATATCTGGCGCCCCTTCGGCCCCACGGCAGATATCGAGGTTGATCTGGAGACCCGGGGCTGGCAATGGCGCGGGCACGGCTATTTCGACGCCAATTTCGGCACTCGTGCACTGGAGCAGGATTTCAGTTTCTGGACCTGGGGGCGCTACCCGGCACGCGGCGGCAGCACCTGTTTCTACGATGCCATGCGACTTGACGGCACTGGCCTTGCCACGGCAGTGCATTTCGATGCGGATGGTGGCGCGCAGGTGATCGACGCCGCCCCCAAGGCGCGGATGCGCCGCAGCCTCTGGGCCGTGGCGCGCGAGACGCGGGCCGATCCGGGCTATCAGCCAAGGCAGATCAAACCGATGCTCGATGCGCCCTTCTATTGCCGCTCCGCCGTGCGGACCTGTCTGGATGGCGAGGAAACGGTGGGCGTGCATGAGGCGCTAGATCTGCGCCGGTTCCGCGCCGCCCTGCTCAAGCCGATACTGGCCGTGCGGGTGCCGCGCCGGGCGCAGTGGCAGTTCGAGGACTGAGCGTAAGGCCCCGAGCGCACGCAAGACCGATGGCAATTCCTCGGGCAAGTCCTCGGCGATCAAGCCGGGACCATAGGAGCGCGCGCATTCGACATGCAGCCAGGCCGCAGTTTCAGCCGCCTGCATCGGATTGAGCCCCCGCGCCAACAGTCCAGTGATGAACCCTGCCAGAACGTCGCCCGATCCCGCAGTGGCAAGCCAAGGTGCCGCGCGCTCATACTGTGCGGAGTTGATGCTGCATCGCCCGTCAGGCGCGGCGATCACCGTATCGGCGCCCTTGAACAGCACCACGCAGCCTGCCCTTTTGGCCGCCTCTCGGGTGGCATCCACCTTAGAATAGGCCGGGCCCTTTGTGGCAGGGGCGTTCAGCTTTTCAGCGATATCCGGGAACAGGCGGGCGAATTCCCCACCATGGGGCGTCAACACACAGTTCTTGTGAAGCATACCAAAGAGCGTCTCCGGCGCGTCCTCGAAAGCGGTCAGAGCATCGGCGTCCAGAACCGTCGGACGGGGGCCATTCCCGCAAAGCGCGACGGGCACCAAATCCAGCGCGCGCTCCACGCCCATGCCCGGTCCCAGACACAGCGCATTGATCCGGGTGTCCTCAAGCACCTCGGCAAGGGCTACGCCATCGTCAACCCGTCGCAGCATCAACGCGGTGATCTGCGTCGCCACCTCCATCTGTGCCGCTCCCGGCACGCCAAGCGTCACAACCCCTGCCCCGATCCGCAGCGCGCCGCGCGCCGCCAACCGCGGAGCACCGGTCTTGCCCGCGCCGCCGCACAGGATAAGCGCGTGGCCGTGGTAATACTTATGACCCGCGCGCTTCGCGACGGCGCGCACCGTTTGGCATGCCACAGCTTTCACAATTTCCGGCCCGGCCCGGTGCCTCAGGCCTATGTCATTAACGACAACCTTGCCGCCGGCAATGGGACCGTCCTGCAACACATGGCCCAACTTGAGGCAATGAAAGCTCACCGTCAGATCACTGTGCACGCTTGCTGCTTCCAAACGGTCTGGAAGACCAGTGAACTCCTCGGACACCAGCACCCTGCCGCTATCGCTGCACAGACCGCTTGGCAGATCGACCGACACGATCACCGGGGTCCAGTCCAGCCTGTCACCTTCGGTCATATGCGCACCCAAGCCACGGCTGTCGCACAAATCCAGAAGCACGCCTCCAAGCGCCCGCACCGGGCGAGTGAGACCCGTGCCAAAGATCGCATCGACGACCAGTGACGGCTTTCGCATCGAAGGCTCAAGGGTGGCGGTCAGCGTTGCCACCTCACCCATCTCTAGCCATTTCTCGTAGTTCACCTTCGCATCGCGCGACAGCTTGGCAGGCTCACCGTAGAGATACACCTCTACCTCCCAACCCCATTCGTTCAGCAGCCGCGCCACCACAAATCCGTCGCCGCCATTATTTCCCGGCCCGCACAACACAACTGCCCTGTGCGGCGCCTTGGCAAGTTCCGGCCATTCCTCGAACACTGCCTCGACCACGCCGCGCCCGGCGCGCTCCATCAATTCCAGCCCGGTGACCGTACCCGACTCGATTGCCGCCTGTTCGATGGCGCGCATTTGCGCGGCTGTGAGGATTTCGAGCAATACCTGACCTCTCACGATTCATTTTCGCCTCAAAATAAGGCGATATGCATAATTCTTAGGCAACACACATCCAGCGACGCCTGGAACCTGCCAGTTGCAACCGTAACCGATTGAGCCCCCCGCTGAGAAGTGGTCTGCACGTTGCGAAACGACAGCCGAGGAGGCCCGCGCCCATGAAAAAGATCGAAGCGATCATCAAGCCCTTCAAACTCGACGAAGTGAAGGAAGCGTTGCAGGAAGCTGGTATTCAGGGCCTTTCGGTGATCGAGGTCAAGGGGTTCGGTCGCCAGAAGGGCCATACCGAACTTTATCGCGGAGCCGAATACGTGGTGGATTTCCTACCCAAGGTGAAGATCGACGTCGTGCTCGACGACGATCAGGTCGATGCCGCCATCGAGGCGATCATCGACGCCGCGAAGACCGACAAGATCGGCGACGGCAAGATTTTCGTGAGCCCCGTCGAACAGGCGATCCGCATCCGCACCGGCGAGCACGGTCCGGACGCGCTCTAACCCATTTCCCAGCAAGAAAAGGAAAAAGAGAATGAGCAAAGACGCGATTCTCAAGCAGATCAAGGACGAGGATATCGAGTATGTCGATATCCGCTTCACTGACCCGCGCGGCAAGCTGCAGCATGTGACGGTGATGGCCGATCAGGTCGACGAGGACTTCCTCGATGAAGGATTCATGTTCGACGGCTCCTCCATCGCAGGATGGAAGTCGATCGAAGCATCGGACATGAAGCTGATGCCAGCATTCGACAGCGCCTATGTCGATCCGTTCTACGCCGAAAAGACGCTTTGCATCCATTGTTCGGTTGTCGAGCCCGATACCGGTGAACCCTACAATCGCGATCCGCGCGGCACTGCCGAAAAGGCCGAGGCCTATCTGAAGGCGTCGGGTATCGGCGATGTGTCTTACTGGGGCCCCGAGGCGGAATTTTTCCTGTTCGACGATGTGCGTGTGTCGAACTCGATCAACAAGGTGTCCTATGAGGTCGATGCGCTCGACGCATCCTGGAACACCGACACCGAATACGAGATGGGCAATACCGGCCATCGTCCCGGCGTCAAGGGTGGCTATTTCCCGGTGAACCCGATCGACGACGGTCAGGACATCCGTTCGGAAATGCTGTCCACGATGAGGCGCCTTGGCATGAAGGTCGACAAGCACCACCACGAGGTGGCCTCGTGCCAGCACGAGCTGGGCCTGATCTTCGGCACGCTGACCGAGCAGGCCGACGAGCTTCAGAAATACAAGTATGTCATTCACAACGTGGCGCAGGCCTATGGCAAGACCGCGACCTTCATGCCCAAGCCGATCTATGGCGACAACGGCACCGGCATGCATGTCAACATGTCGATCTGGAAGGACGGCAAGCCGCTCTTTGCCGGTGACAAGTATGCAGATCTGAGCCAGGAAGCACTGTGGTTTATCGGCGGCATCCTGAAGCACGCGAAAACGCTCAATGCCTTCACCAACCCGTCGACCAACAGCTACAAGCGTCTGATCCCCGGCTTCGAAGCCCCTGTGCTGCGCGCTTATTCAGCCCGCAACCGCTCGGGCTGCGTGCGTATCCCGTGGACCGAGAGCCCCAAGGCCAAGCGCGTCGAAGCGCGTTTCCCCGATCCGTCGGCGAACCCCTACCTGTGCTTTGCCGCGCTGCTTATGGCGGGTCTCGACGGTATCAAGTCGAAAATCGACCCGGGCGAGGCGATGGACAAGAACCTCTACGACCTGCCCGCCGAAGAGCTTGAGGGAATTCCCACCGTCTGCGGGTCCCTGCGCGAGGCGCTGGATGCGCTGAAGGCGGATCATTCGTTCCTGCTGGCCGGTGACGTCTTCACCAAGGACCAGATCGACGGCTATATCGACCTGAAGATGGAAGAGCTCGAACTTTACGAGCACACGCCGCACCCGGTTGAATTCCTGATGTACTATAGCTGCTGAGGCGGCCGGTCGGTCACTAGCGGCCACCTTTCAAACCAAGAGGGCGTCCCCATCCGGGGGCGCCTTTTTCAGTTCGGTACCATCGTTGCCGCTCAGGAACCAAAACCACCAAAAAGTAAGGATTGCCCCAATGTATCCTCATTTGAAACAAACTGGTTCCGTTTTCTTGGGTCAACTTATGAGTGTAAAAACACGAATGGACCCGACCATGACCCATACCACTCACAAGGTTACGGCAGGGCTAGTATTTCTCGGTATGAGAGCACTCGACATCACTGCGATCACCAAGCGGATCGCGCACACGCTGGACCAAATCGGCGTGGAATTGACCGCGCAGCGATGTCTTTCAGAAGAGGCGGCGGTCTTGCGAACGCGCGACTTCGACCTGCGCGTCACGATCGAACGCAAGCGGCATATCCCGAAACTGGATTTGCCGGCGGATCACTATATCGGCCTGACGCTGATGCGCGAAGACGGCCCGCTCTGGACCGATCCGGAAGCATCGCAGACGGTCTTGGCGCAGACACTTGCGGCCCTGCATGTGCCACTTGCGCCCGACTTCGTGCAATGGACAGAGCCGGACGCGCTGTTGACGCGGGCCGAATTCCGCGCCGCGATCAGCCCGCCACAGGACGCGGAAACACGGCGCGCTCGCAGGCGCCCCGGACGAGAGCGCCTGCCGGATGTCGAAACCGCCTATTCCGGGCTGCAACACAGCATTCCCGGTGCGGGAGATTACAGCGAAGCGGATGAAGCGCGCCTGCGCGCACTGCGCGCAGCGTTCTGCGATCCGGAGCCCGAAGAGGTCGACGATCCCGGTGAAGGGATTCGCGAGCCAACGGCACCATTGCGACTGAGCGTCTGGATGATGACGATCACGCTTGGGCTCTTTGCCCTGCCGGTCGCCGCAGCCCTGACAGTGTTCAACCTCTTGCGCGGAGAGAACCTTCGGCTTGCCTCGCATACCGCCGCCCTCACCGGCATGTTCATGGCCCTTCAGGCACATGGCGCAGTGGCAGAGGTTCTAGAGATCGTGCAGGGCATCGGAACATGACCCATCCAGGGGCCTCATGCCGCTTTGTGCTGTGCCAAGGGCGCGGTATGCTGCACCCCGAACACAGTCTGTTTGGGAGAATTCGGATGCTGAAGACCGCTATGATCCGCCGCGTCGTTCAGGGCCTCGGGCTCGGATTTTGCCTGATGGGGGGATCGACCGCACTGGCCGCCCCCTGCGGCAATACAGGCCAGGGCTTCGAGAGCTGGAAGGCAGCGTTCGCCCGTGAGGCCGCGGCCGAGGGCGTGGGGCAGCGCGGGCTGGAGGCGTTGCAGGGCGCGCGCTACGCGACCCGTACCATCGCGGCGGATCGCAATCAGAAAAGCTTTCGCTATAGTCTGGATAAGTTCATGCAGGTGCGCGGGGCCGACACCATCGTGGCGCAGGGCCGCAAGCGGCGCGCCCGCGACGCGGCCTTCTATGATGCGCTCGAGCGGCAATATGGCGTGCCCTCCGGGGTTCTCATCGCGATTCACGGCATGGAGACTGGTTTTGGGGGCTTCATGGGCGACACCTCGGTGGTCTCGGCTATCGTCACGCTGACCTATGATTGCCGCCGCTCAGACTTCTTTCGTCCGCATGCCATCGGCGCGCTCAAGCTGGTGGATCGCGGGTCGATCACGGGCCAGACAAAGGGCGCGCGACATGGCGAGTTGGGCCATACGCAATTCCTGCCCGGCAATGCATTGGCTTTCGGCGTCGATGGCAATGGCGACCGGCGTGTCGATCTCTACAACCTGACCGATGCCATGGCCTCCACCGCGTACTTCCTGCGGCAGAAGGGATGGCGCCCCGGTGCGGGATACCGTCAGGGCGAGCCCAACTTCGCGGTCATCGAGCAATGGAATGCGGCCACCGTCTACCAGCAGGCCATCGCCCTGATGGCGGCGCGGATCGACGGGGGCTGATCCCCACAACACAGGTCGGGCATGTATGTGCGCCCGGCCACTGGTTTCAGAGTGCCAAATACGTGCGGTTTAAAAGACCCAACGATAATCGAGGCATGACATGAACAAGCAGAACTTCGGCGAAATCGCCGCCTTGGAATATCACCAGCCACCCGAGATGGAGTTCCCGGATATCGTCGAGGAATTCGACATCGCCTCGCATGCATTGGCGACGCAGGTGCGCCGTTTGACATGGGATGGCGAGGATGTGGCGATCATCGACCGCGAATCCGTGCGCATCGCCCTTGGCTGGTTGCCACCGGAACGCGCGCAGCGCCCGCACTATCTGGTGATCGCCGTCGGCCCGCCGGGGCGCAGGGCCCGCGCCACGCTTGATCCCTCAGCCTATGAGATGCTGTTGCGCCGGGCGGTCGAGCGGGTACGCGATTACCTGCCCTATGACGCAGAGCTGACCGGCCCTGCCGCACAACCGATCGGCTCGGCCCTGCTGGACAGGACTTTCGAACTGTTATCGGCGACCGCACCCAAGACCGCGAAGGCCAGCACCCGCAAGAAACCCCGCCAACCGAAAGGAGAAGACTGGTCCGACGGGGCAATGGATGCCAACGAGGCGCGCCGACATCCGCCACAGGCCTCTGTGCCCATGCGACTGACCATCATCACCTTCGGTTTAACGCTTTTCATCCATGCGCCGCCAGTAGGGGCCGCGCTGCTGACATACACCACGCTGCGCGAGGCGCAGCCGCTGCTTGGCTAGACGGGCGCGGTTGCGCAACCGACATTGAACTGTCGCAACCAGCAGATATGCTACTAGGCGAATTCTTCACAGACCGCCGAGGGTCCGCATGCTCAAAGCCGCGCTACTCGCTGCTGCCGTTTTCGCCCTTCCGCACATGGCGGCCGCACAGCCTTTCGATCTGGTCATCCTCGGCGACATGCCCTATGGCCCGCCCGAGGCCAGCTACCCGCCTTTTGAGGCGCTTATTGAACGGATCAACGAAACCACACCCGATCTCGTTATCCATGTGGGAGACACCAAGTCCGGCGGTAGCCCCTGCACCAACGCAGTACTGGCAGAACAACTCGATTACATGCAGCGGATTACCGCGCCCGTACTCTACACACCCGGCGACAATGAATGGACCGATTGTCATAGTGCGCGGGCCGGTGGCTTCGATCCGCGCGAACGCCTTGCGCATATCCGCAGCACCTATTTTGCCACACCCGGCCAGAGCCTGGGTTCCCGCCCGTTGCCCGTCGATAGCCAAGCCGAGGCGGGCTATCCCGAGAACGCCCGCCTGATGCTGCATGGCGCGATGGTGGTGACCGCGCATGTTGTCGGCTCCAATAACGGGTTTGAACCCCATGACGCGGAAACAGCACTTGAGGCGCTTGCCCGGGATGCCGCCAACCGAGCATGGCTGACCTCCGCCTTTGCCGCCGCGCAAGAGGCCGGGGCGGGAGCCTTCATTCTCGCCATTCACGGAGACATGTTCGAATTCGGCTTTGGCCCGCCATGGAATGCCGAGGCCTTTCTGCGTCATTCCGGTTTCGCCCGTTTTGCGGAACTGCTCATCGAGGAGGCCAACCGCTTCGCTCGTCCGGTCCTGCTGACCTATGGCGACAGCCACCGGTTCCGGATGTTTCGACCCTTTCCCAAAAGGGCGCCGGGGATCATGGCGCTGGAGACCTTCGGGGCCGCGCATATGCATGCGGTCGCGGTCACGGTCGATGCATCCGCGCCCTATCCGTTCAGCGTGCGACCCTTGTTGAACCCTGCGCAACCCGTGGGATCACCCGAATGAAGCAGCCCTTCTGGCGGCTATCAATGGCAGTAACAGGCCAACACTTGCCCTTTTTTCACCGCGCCAGAACGTAACTATGGATCGAGAAGACACAGGCCCGCGTCTCGGGAAGGCGTAGCACACATTGCCGCTCGGTCCGCAGATAGGGCAAGTCCGCGGTCTCGCTCGGCTGCACGCGAGAGCGCGGTTGGTGTAGCACCGCATCAGCATAGTTGAGCGCGTTGAACCGCCAGAGCGGGCGGCCTGGCTGCACGCCGTCAAAGAGCCGCTGCACCCGCCGCGCGATGCCGTCGTCATATTCGGGTACCGGCACATGAATCCCGGTCAGGGGGCGGCCGATCTTTTCAGCCAGCCGCCAGCTTGCCGGAAAACACAGCACCGCCGCGCTCAGAACATGCTCATCGCCACGCTTTTCCAGCAGGCACAGATCCTCCTGCACCAGATGCCCCAGCGTGCCCATCGGATCATCGCGGTCGATGGGCACGGTCACACCATCGGGCCGCCGCACCTCTTTTGCGGAAATGACGTAGCCCACAGCATTCCCTGCCAGCCAGTCCAGTACATATTGCAAAAGCTCGGCCATCGCAGGCCACGCCCCGTCGGTCACGGCCAGTACATCATCGCGCCGCTCCGACAATAACCGCGCACGTTCGGCCATTTGCGCGCTGAATGCCTCGTCCACCAACAGCCACTCCGCCATTTCAAGCGGCGCGATCCCCGGCAGCGGGCGCTTGGCCTCCACGTCATAGGGCAGGCGTTTCTGCAATATCTTGGTCATTCTGCCTCCGGTCTGTAGCGTGTCACCATGCGGTAATCCTTGCGCGGGCCGTGCACCCGCCATGTCACGATGAACTCCGGCCAATTGCCAAAATCATAGAAGCCATCGTACTGATCCGGGTCGCACCAATGCGCAGTCTCGCCGCCCTCGGGCGGCACATGATGGAAAAACCTCCCATCCTCGAAAGTCACCGCCAGATCGCTGCCCCAATGATACCGCCGCTCCACCTGCATCGGCGCATGGCCCGCGATTCGCATCTCGCCGGTCTCGGTATAGGCCAGCCCCGCGTCATCAGACATCCAGAGCGCGCGCCCCGTCACGGTGGCCCTGCGCCCATCTGCCTCGACCACTTCGCGGGTGAAACCCCACGCCCCCTCGAAATCCTGCAATCGCCTTGGCCGCATGCGCCGCTTGCCCCCGCCTTGCCGTGCTGTCCCTTAGCCACTACAAGCGCGCTCAACCGCTTTCCATACCAATCTGCAAGGACCGCCGATGATTCCCCGCTATTCCCGCCCCGACATGGTCGCCATCTGGGAGCCCGCCACCAAATTCCGCATCTGGTACGAGATCGAGGCGTATGCCTGCGACGCCATGGCTGATCTGGGCGTGATCCCGCGCGAAAACGCGCAAGCCGTCTGGAAAGCCCGGGATGTGGAGTTCGACGTTGCCCGCATCGACGAGATCGAGGCCGAGACCAAGCATGACGTGATCGCCTTTCTCACTCATCTGGCCGAGCATGTGGGCAGCGACGAGGCCCGGTTCGTGCATCAGGGCATGACCTCGTCGGACGTGCTCGACACCTGTTTCAACATCCAGCTGACCCGCGCCGCTGATATTCTGATCGCGGATATGGAGGGGCTTCTGGCGGCATTGAAACGCCGCGCGTTCGAGCACAAGGACACAATCCGCATCGGGCGCAGCCACGGCATCCACGCCGAGCCGACCACGATGGGGCTGACCTTCGCGCGCTTCTACGCCGAGATGGACCGCAACCTGACCCGCCTGCGCACAGCGCGCGACGAGATCGCGACCGGGGCCATCTCGGGCGCCGTTGGCACCTTTGCCAATGTCGATCCGCGCGTTGAGGAACATGTCTGCGCGCAGCTTGGCCTCGCGCCCGAACCGATCAGCACGCAGGTCATCCCGCGCGACCGCCACGCGGCCTTTTTCGCCGCGCTTGGCGTCGTGGCCAGCAGTATCGAGAACGTTGCCACCGAGATCCGCCACATGCAGCGCACCGAAGTGCTGGAGGCGGCCGAGTTCTTCTCAATGGGGCAAAAAGGCTCTTCGGCCATGCCGCACAAGAAGAACCCGGTGCTGACCGAAAACCTGACGGGGCTTGCCCGCCTCGTGCGCATGACTGTGGTGCCCGCAATGGAAAACGTGGCGCTTTGGCACGAACGCGACATCTCGCATTCCTCGGTCGAGCGCAATATCGGCCCCGATGCCACGATCACCCTCGATTTCGCCCTCGCGCGGCTGACCAATGTCATCGACAAGCTGATCGTCTACCCCGGCAACATGCTGGCCAACATGAACAAATTCCCCGGCCTCGTAATGAGCCAACGGGTGCTTCTGGCCCTTACGCAGGCCGGTGTCAGCCGCGAGGACGCCTACCGCCTCGTACAGCGCAACGCGCTCAAGGTCTGGGAGACGGGCTGCGACTTCAAGACCGAGTTGCTGAATGACGCGGAAGTCACGGCGGCGCTGTCACCTGCGCAAATTGATGAAAAATTCGACTTGTCCTATCACACCAAGCATGTCGACACGATATTTGGCCGGGTTTTCGGGGAATCGTGATATGATCTGACCCTGTCCAACAGGGAGACATATCATGAAGTTGAAATTCGGACTTGCCGCCCTTGCCCTCGTCGCGATGCCGTCACTGGCCATGGCGGCCTGCAGCTACGGCAAGGAGAAACAGGCGTTTTCCTGCGCCCAAGGCTCCACCTGGGATAGCGCGACCAATACCTGCGTGCCCACATCGAGCTGATACAAAAAAGGGGCGGGATGATACCCCGCCCCTGCTTCATCTTTCCATGAATACTCAGTTGCCTTGGCAGGTTCAGGCCGGCATGCGTTCCTCGACGATACCTGCCCACCAGCTGCAACCCGCCGGAATAGCCTCGTCGTTGAAGTTGTAATCGGGGTTGTGGACCATCGCCGTGTCGCCATTGCCAACAAGTATATAAGCCCCGGGGCGCTCCTCCAGCATGAAGGCGAAATCCTCGCCGCCCATTACCAGAGGCGCCTCGGCGCAGTCGCCGCTGACCTTCGCCGCGACCGAGGCCGCAAAATCGGTCTGCTCCTCGTGATTGACCATCACCGGATAGCCGCGGTGATAGGTCACCTCGGCCTGCCCGCCAAAGCCCGCCGCAACATGCTCGGAAATCGCGCGCAAACGGCTCTCGGCCAGATCGCGCATCTCGGTGCTCATGGTGCGCACGGTGCCGCGCAGATGCACCGATTGCGGGATCACGTTGAACGCGTTCGACGAGGTCTGGAACGAGGTGACCGAGACCACGACCTGATCGACCGGATCGGCATTGCGGCTGGCAATGGTCTGCAGCATCGTCACCATATGCGCGGCCATCACCGTGGGATCGACCGTCTCCTGCGGCTTGGCGGCGTGGCCACCCTTGCCGGTGATCTCGATATCGAACTGGTCGGTTGCGGCGAAGAACGCGCCGGGACGTATGGCAAAGCTGCCCACCGGGCGGCCCGGCCAATTGTGCATGCCGTAGACCTCCTGAATGCCGAAACGTTCCATCATGCCATCGTCGCACATCGCCTTGCCACCGGCCCCGCCCTCTTCGGCGGGCTGGAAGATCACCACAACAGTGCCGTCAAAATTACGTGTCTCGGCCAGATAGCGTGCCGCGCCAAGCAGCATCGCAGTATGCCCGTCATGGCCGCAGGCATGCATTGCGCCAGGGGTCTTGGAGGCATAGTCGACCCCGGTCGCCTCGTGGATGGGCAGTGCGTCCATGTCGGCGCGCAGGCCGATCACCTTGCCCGAGCCAGTGGCTTTGCCCTTGATCACGCCCACCACGCCGGTGCGCCCAATGCCAGTCACGACCTCGTCACAACCGAACGCCTCCAGCTTTTCGGCCACCAGCGCGCTGGTCCGGTGCGTCTCATATAGGATTTCGGGATGGGCGTGGATATCGCGTCGCCATTCGGTGATATCGCCATGCAGTTCGGCAAAACGGTTCTTGACGGGCATGCTCTGCACTCCTGTTCGCATTTAGGGATTGTGCATAACGTGGCGTATTCGCGCGGGGTCTACAAGGGGGGCGATTTGCGATATACAATGCCGCGCGGCTCAGTTATGCGTCGCGGCTTGCGCTACGGGCGCACGACTCATGCTCAAGGCCCTTTTCTCTGATGATCCCCCAGACACTTTCCTCCGCACTCGCCGCTCGCGGCTATGACACGCTCACCCCCGTTCAGGAGGCCGTGACCGATGCAGCCCTCGGGCAGGCCGACCTTCTGGTCTCGGCGCAGACCGGCTCGGGCAAGACGGTGGGTTTCGGCCTCGCTATCGCTTCGACGCTGATGGGGGATGAGCCCCGGCTGCCCCCTGCCGCTGCGCCGCTTGCGCTGATCGTGGCACCCACGCGGGAACTGGCGCTGCAGGTGATGCGCGAGCTGAGCTGGCTCTATGCCGAAACCGGCGCGCGGCTGGTGTCTTGCGTGGGCGGCATGGATGCCCGCGACGAGCGGCGCGCATTGGAGCGCGGCGCGCATATCGTGGTGGGCACGCCGGGGCGGCTGTGTGACCACATCAACCGTCGCGCTCTGGATATGACGTCCCTGCGCGCCGTGGTGTTGGACGAGGCCGACGAAATGCTCGATCTCGGGTTTCGCGAAGATCTCGAATTCATGCTGGCGGCGGCCCCCGAGGGCCGGCGCACGCTGATGTTCTCGGCCACCGTGCCGCCGATGATCGCCAAGCTGGCCGAAAAATTCCAGCGTGATGCGCAGCGCGTGACCACTCTGGGCGGCGGCAAACAGCACAGCGACATCGCCTATCAGGCGCTGCGGGTTGCCCCGCAGGATGCCGAGGGCGCGGTGATCAACCTGCTGCGCTATCACGATGCGCAGAACGCCATCGTCTTCGCAAATACCCGCGCCATGGTGGCGCGGCTGACGGCCCGGCTCGCCAATCGCGGCTTTGCGGTGGTGTCGCTCTCGGGCGAGCTGAGCCAATCCGAGCGCACCCATGCGCTTCAGGCGATGCGCGACGGGCGGGCACGCGTCTGCGTCGCCACCGATGTCGCCGCGCGCGGCATTGATTTGCCCAATCTCGATCTGGTCATCCATGCCGAACTGCCTACGAATTCCGAAGGGCTGCTGCACCGCTCGGGCCGCACGGGCCGGGCGGGACGCAAGGGCGTCTCGGCGCTGATCGTGCCGGTGAAAGCGGTAAAGAAGGCCGAACGCCTGCTGAAATTCGCCAAGATCACAGCCGAATGGACCACCCCGCCCACGGCACAGGATATTGAGGCGCAGGACCGCGCACGGCTTCTGGCCGACCCGGTCTGGTCCGAGGCCCCGTCCGAGACCGAAACCGCCTTTGCCGACGAGCTCCTGACGCTGCACAGCCCGCAAGAGATTGCCGCCGCTTATCTGCGGCTCTATCAGTCCCGCTGGTCCGCGCCTGAAGATCTGAGTGCGCCCGACGCGGCCCCTCCGGCACGCGAGCGCACAGCCTTCGGGCCGAGCACATGGTTCGCGCTCTCGGTCGGGGCCGGCGACCGGGCCGAGGCGCGCTGGCTTCTGCCGCTCCTGTGCCGGGCCGGAAACCTGGACAAATCCGCCATCGGCGCGATCCGGGTGCAGGACAAGGAAACCTTTGTCGAGCTGTCCGACGCGGCAGTACCCGGTTTTCAAAGCGCGCTCGGAGCAGATGGCGCGCTTGACGAAGGGATCACCGCGCGCAAGATCGACGGCGCCCCCGATCTGGGCCCTGCCCCACGCGCCCCGCGCGAAGACCGGGACACGCGCGCGCCACGCCCAGACCGCGCCCCGCGTGGCAAGGGAACCTCCCGCCCCGCGCCCAAACCGCGCGCTCGACCGGTCCCCAAGCCCGATCGTCTGGAAAAGGCAGTCGAGAGCGGCGCGGTAAAGCCCGCACGCAAGCCCCGGTCTGACGCGCCAAAACCGGCGGAGAAAAAGCCATGGGCCGACAAGAAACCGGGCAAACCCGCCTATGACAAGAAGCCCGGCAAGCCGGAAGCCAAGCCGTTTGACAAGCCCAAGGCCAAGCCTGCGCCACGCAGCGAAACGCCCGCCGAACCGGCGAAACCCAAACCCAATCTGGCCGCTGACACCTCCAAACGCTTCACACCGCCGGGCAAGCCCGGAAAACCCGGCAAGCCCGGCAAACCCAAAGCCAAAGGCGCACCGGCCAAGTCACGGGCCGGGTTCGGCGGCAGCACCCCACCTAAACGGCGCAAGCCGTGAGGTAGAGGGCACGGTGAAGGACAGTCTGAAGCGGTCACCTGGTTGAAGCACCCGCGCGCTACACGGCCGTAAGGCTGGCGCGCTTCCTATCCCGCCATCAACGCCCGCGCCGCCGCGCGGGCCTCTTCGGTGACCCGGTCCCCCGAAAGCATCCGCGCGACTTCGTCGATGCGATCCTGCCCGGTCATCGCGCGGACCGTCGAAAGTGTCATCTCATCCTCAACACGTTTCTCGACGCGCCAGTGATGCGTGCCGCGCGCGGCAACCTGCGGGGAATGGGTGACCACCAGAACCTGACCGCCATCGGCCAACTGCGCCAACCTGCGGCCGACGGCATCTGCCGTTGCCCCGCCGACGCCCCGGTCGATCTCGTCGAAGATCATGGTAAGGCCGCTATCGGTGCCTGTCAGACATACCTTGAGGGCCAGAAGAAATCTACTGAGTTCGCCGCCCGAAGCGATCTTGTTCAAGGGCCCAGAGGGTGCGCCGGGGTTGGTGGCAACGGTAAAGGTCACCTCGTCACGGCCCGTGGGTCCGGGCTCTGCAGGCCTGATGGCGGTGGTGAAGATCGCGCGCTCCATCTTGAGGGGCGCCAACTCCTCCATCACAGCCTCATCAAGCGCGTGCGCCGCCGCGTGACGCGCGGTGTTCAGCACCCCGGCCTCGGTGTCGTAAGCGCCACCCGCCGCCTCGAGCGCCGCCCGCAGGTTTGCCAGATCGGCATCACCCGCATCGAGTGCTGCGATCTGTTCGCGCAGGTCTCCGGCAAAGGTGCCCAGATCATCGGGCAACACCCCATGTTTGCGGGCAAGGGCACGGATGGCGAAGAGACGCTCCTCGGCCTGCTCCAGTTCCAAGGGATCAAAGCTCATCGCCTCCAGCGCACGCTCCACCCCGCGCCCGGCCTCGTCGAGTTCCACGAGCGCGCGGCCAAGGGCGACGACGGGGCCGTCGAGCGCACCTTCCGCCTGATCGGACACCCCTTCCAGCCAGCGCAAGGCATCACCCGCCGCACCTTCGGCACCGTCCGAACCGATGAGCGTCGCGGCGCGTGCGATATCCTCACGAATACGCTCGGCCCCCTGCATCAGTCGGCGGCGGATATCCAGTTCCGCCTCCTCGCCCGGCTGCGGATCGAGCGCGTCGAGTTCCTTGACGGCGTGGCGCAGGAAATCCTCCTCAGCACGCACTTTTTCCAATGCAATCTCGGCCTCTTCCAATGCCTTGCGTGCCTTGGACCGGGCACTCCATGCCGCACGCACCGCATCACGCTGAGGCCCAAGGCGGCCGTAGGTGTCGAGCATGTCGCGGTGACCTCTGGGGTCGAGCAGCCCGCGATCATCCTGTTGACCGTGCAATTCCACCAGCGTTTCAGACAGCCGCCGCAGCACCTCGCCCGAGGCGCGGCGATCATTGACCCAGGCGGTCTTGCGCCCATCGGCTGTGTTGACCCGCCGCAGGATCAACTCGTCGCTGTCGGGAAAACCCGCGTCATCCAGTACCGCGCGCGCGGGATGACCAGGGGCGAGATCAAACACCGCAACGACCTCTCCGCGCTCGGCCCCGGCGCGAACGAGATCGGCCCGCCCGCGCCAGCCCAGCACGAACCCGAGGCTGTCCAGAAGGATGGATTTGCCAGCCCCGGTTTCGCCGGTCAGCACGTTGAGCCCCGGCTGAAAGCTTAGTTCAAGCCGGTCAATGATCAGCATATCGCGGATTTCAAGCGCGCCCAGCATCCAGTCCACCCGTCGGGCGGGGTATGTCCCCGCCGCCCTTTACAGCCAGCGCCCCTGAACCGTCTGACGATAAATCTGTCGCAGCCAGTTATCACCCGCCGCCTCTAGCGTCAGGCCACGCCCGGTCAACAGCTTATAGCTGTCCTCGTACCACTCGGTGCTGCGGAAGTTATGGCCAAGAATGGCCCCTGCAGTACGCGCCTCATCGACGAGGCCAAGCGAGAGATAGGATTCTACCAGCCGGTGCAACGCCTCCGCAGTATGCGTCGTGGTCTGGAAATCCTCGACCACAACACGGAACCTGTTGATCGCTGCCGGGAAATGATCGCGCTTGAGGTAATAGCGCCCGATCTCCATTTCCTTGGAGGCCAGATGATCGAAGGCAAGATCGAATTTCAGGATCGAGGCATTGGCATATTCACTGTCGGGATAACGCTCAATCACCTCACGCAGAGACTGCAACGCCTGAAAGGTCAAACCTTGATCACGCCCGACCTCGTCGATCTGGTCATAATAGCTCAGCGCGAGAAGATACTGCGCATAGGCCGCGTCCTCATCGGTCGGGTAAAAGTCGATAAATCGCTGTGCGGCGGCACGGCTCTGCTCGTAATCCTTGTCCCGGTGATAGGCAAAGGCCTGCATGATCACCGCCCGTTTGGCGAGATCGGAATAGGGATAAAGCCGTTCGACCTCTGCAAAGCTCTTGGCGGCCAGAGCAGGATCGTTCTGCGCGAGATCGTATTCTCCGCGCTCGAAAATCTGCTGCGCGGTGTAATTCTCGTAATTCACCGTGCCGCGCTCGACGCTTTCTTTATCCCCGCATCCGGCCACCGCCAAAGCCACCAAGGCGGCACCGATCAGCGTGGCCCGGGACTTGCCCTTACTCATGCGCGTTCTCACTCCAGATTCCTGTAGGCGGGTCCAACCCCGCACGTTGACTTGGTCCTAGCACAGAAATTTCCGGTGCAAAACGCCTTTGGCGCATTTCGCGGCGCATGCGTGTCAGGCGACTCACGAAATTTCACCTACATGCGCCCGGCTCCCGGCAGACAGGCGGCGATTTCGGCGTCGCATGCCTTTTCGGCCAACCCTGTGGCCCGCTTCGATCAATCAAAAAGGGCCACCCTCATGGGCGGCCCTTGTTCTGGGGTTCCGTCGGCGAGAGGTCAGTTGGCCTGACGTCTCAGAAACGCCGGGATTTCAATCTGCTCGTCCTCATCCTGCGCGCGCGGCGAGGGCTGAGGCGCGGCTGCGGATTGCACCTGCGGTTGCTGGCGTGCCGGACGCGGTGCTTCGGCAGTGCCGCCATGCCCGGTCATGCGATTGATCAGCGAATTGATGCCGAACCGCTGCTGGCGTTCTTCGCTCGCTGTCGGCTGGGGTGCGGGCGCAGACTGTTCGACGCGACGCGGGGCCGGCTGCGACGACGCCCGACCGACGGCAGCCTGCAAGCGTTGCAGCGCCTCGGGTGAGGGCGTTCCGGGGGCCGGTGCACGCGGAGCCACAAAGCTCTCGGCCTCATCTTCGGCTTCAAACTCTGCGGCGGGCGCAAATTCCTCGACCCGGGGCTGGTAGGCGGGCAGCGGCAAACCGGCGTCATCCTCTTCAAAGATGTCTTCCATCTGATCCTCGGCGGCGGCGCGCTGTGCGTCTTCCTGCTCGAACAGCGACGGCTCTTGCGCGTCCGTGCGGGCCGCGACGGGTTCTACAGCGTGGTCGGCTGCATCCACCTCGACTGCCTCGGGCTGTTTCAGCGGCTGCGCGAGGGAGCGGCGCGGCAGCGGCGTCTCGAGCGTCTCGGTCGCATCGATGCCGGTGGCCACGACGCTGACGCGCATCGAGCCTTCCATCGACGGATCGAGTGTGGAGCCGACGATGATATTGGCGTCGGGGTCCACTTCTTCGCGGATGCGGTTGGCTGCCTCATCAAGCTCGAACAGCGTGAGGTCATGCCCGCCGGTGATGTTGATCAACACGCCCTTGGCACCGCGCAGGCTGATCTCGTCCAGAAGCGGGTTCGCTATAGCCTTTTCCGCCGCCTGGATGGCGCGATCCTCACCGCTGTCCTCGCCGGTGCCCATCATCGCCTTGCCCATCTCGTCCATGACGGCGCGCACATCGGCGAAATCGAGGTTGATGAGGCCCGGACGCACCATCAGGTCGGTCACACCCTTGACGCCCTGATAGAGCACGTCGTCGGCCATGCTGAACGCCTCGGTGAAGGTGGTCTTTTCATTGGCCAGACGGAACAGGTTCTGGTTGGGGATGATGATCAGCGTATCGACCATCTTTTGCAGCGCCTCGACCCCGTCCTCGGCCTGACGCATGCGCTTGGCACCTTCGAACTGGAAGGGCTTGGTCACCACGCCCACGGTCAGCACGCCCAATTCGCGCGCGGCCTGTGCGATGATGGGTGCGGCCCCGGTACCGGTGCCGCCGCCCATGCCCGCCGTGATAAAGCACATATGCGCACCCGCCAGATGATCGACGATCTGCTCGATGCTTTCTTCGGCGGCTGCAGCACCCACTGTGGCCCGTGCGCCCGCGCCCAGCCCCTCGGTCACTTTCACGCCAAGCTGCACGCGGTGTTCCGCGTTTGACTGGCTCAGCGCCTGCGCGTCGGTATTGGCCACCACGAAATCCACACCATCGAGCTGTTTCTCGATCATGTTGTTCACGGCATTGCCACCCGCCCCACCGACACCAAAGACGGTGATACGGGGCTTGAGCTCGTCATGTCCGGGCATTGAAAGGTTGAGTGTCATTGCTCTGTCCGCCTGTCGTTATGGCCACGTTTTCGGGCCGATTTCTGCCTGATTGGTTCCATTCTTACCGATGGATACCCCAATCGTCACCAAAAAAACACCGTTTGACCACCAAATATGGCCATTTTTCTATCGTTTTTCGCGGGATTTCGCCGATAACGCCATATATTGCGGTTACCAGTTATCCTTGAACCACTTGACTGCCCGCTTGAGCGAGCGCGCCGGATAGCGATCCACGGGAATCTCGAAATCCCACCATTCGTCTTGCGGGTTGGCTGCGAACAGGCACATGCCCACGGCACTGGCAAAGCCTGCGCCGGTCGCCGCCTGCGGCAGGCCATGCACCCTAAGGGGGCGGCCCAACCGCACCTGCTGTCCCAAAATCTTGCTCGCCAGCCCGTCGAGGCCGGGGATCTGGCTGCCGCCACCGGTCAGCACGATCTGTTGGCTGGGCAGGTGATCAAAGCCCGCCGCATCGAGCCGGGCGCGCACCTCTTCCAGGATCTCCTCGACCCGGGGGCGCATGATGCCGATAAGCTCAGCGCGGCTGACCTGTCGGCGATCATGTTCGTAATCGCCGGTATCGCCGCCGATCTCGATCATCTCACGGTCATCCATTCCGGTGGCGACAACGCCCCCGTAAAACGTCTTGATACGCTCAGCCGTGGCCTGCGGCACCTGCAGACCCATGGAAATGTCGCTGGTGACGTGATCGCCGCCCATCCGCACGCTGTCGGAGTAAATCATATGCTTCTTGATGAAGATCGAAACCCCGGCCGTACCGCCGCCAAGGTCGATACAGGCCGCGCCCAACTCTTGCTCGTCCTCGACAAGGGCCGAGATGCCCGAGACATAGGCCGAACTTGCCACGCCCGCGAGTTCCAGATCGCACCGCTTGACGCAATGCGCGAGGTTCTGGATCGCAGCGCCGTCCACGGTCAGCATGTGCATGTCGGTGGACAGCACCTGCCCCATCTGACCACGCGGATCAATCAGCCCGGTGCGATGATCGAGCGCGAAATTCACCGGTTGGGCGTGCAGCACCTCGCGCCCGTCTCCGTAATCGGGCACATCGCAGGCGCTCAGCACGCGGCTGATATCCTGCTCGCTGACGGTGTGACCCTCAAGCTCCACCTGACCGGCAAGGCCGTAGCTGCGCGGCTCAGCCCCGGAAAAGCAGGCGATGACGTGATCGACCCGGATATTGGCCATTTTCTGCGCCGCTTGCACGGCGGTGCGAATGGCGCGTTCGGTTTCGACCATGGCGTCGATCTCGCCAAAGCGCACCCCGCGCGAACGGGTGGTCGCGGCCCCGATCACCCGGAACCCGGCCTGCCCGGCCATGCGGCCCACCTCTTCGGCCTCACCAAGGCGGCCGGTGCCATCGAACCGCAGTACAAGACAGGCGATCTTGGAGGTCCCCACATCCAGCACCGCAACCACGCCCCGCTGCAAGGCTGCCTTGCGCATCGCGCGCATTGCCCTTTGGGATTCGTAAAGCTCGATCATCTTCAGTTTGCCCCTGCCGTCATGCTTGTTATCCGCCACCATTCCTCGGTGGCATAGTCGCTGAGTCGGACCGTCGGACGCGCACCGATCCGCATGTCGATGGCAACGAGGTCGCGTTCCAGCATGTCATGTGCCGCGTTGAGCACGATCACCCGTTCCAGCGCGCGCACCGGCTCTTCTTCCGGCAAGAGAATGCGCTTGCCATCATGCAGCACAAGATCCCACCGCCGCTCGCCCATGCGCACCAGTCCGCGGATGTCCTGCCCGAGCGGCCGCGCCGCCTGCAATATGTCCAGCGCCTGCGCGACATGCGCGGCGGCTCCGTCTCCGGTCATCACCGGCAGGTCGGGTCGGGCCGCGCGAGAGGTCACACTGGCGATGCTCTCGCCCTCGATATCGACCACGTCGATCCCGTCCCGCGTCCGCCACAGCGCCACCGGCTGACGTTCGGCGATCTCGACCGCCAGCACGCCGCCTTGCCGGATGCGCACATTGGCCTGCGCCACGGCGGGCAACTCCTCGAGCATGGTGCGGATTGCGGGCAGGTCGAGGTCGAAGGAACTGGCGGGCAGGTCGTAGGGGAAAATCTCGTGGATATCCGCCTGAACGCTCTCGCTCGCGCCGTCGATCGCCATGAGGCGCACCATGAATTCCGGCCGCGTTTCGATCTGGCGGCGGATCTCGGCGATCTGATCGGTCAGCGCCACGCGCCGCGCCTCATCCGCAAGGTAGCCGGCGCAAAGCCCCGCCACCACCAACACCGGCAGCCCCACGCGCAACAGCCTGCGATAGACGGGCGTCAGCATCAGACGCTGAAACCGATAGCTCAGCCGCGACGGTGCGGGATCGACACGGGGAATTACCTGTCGCATGAGGCATCCTCCACCATCCAGCGGCACAGGTCGGGAAAGGAAAGACCCACCACCTGCGCCTGTTCGGGGCTGAGCGAGGTGGGCGTCATGCCCGGTTGCGTATTGGTCTCGAGCAGGATCAGTCCGCCAAGGCCACGCGTCTCGTCCCAGCGAAAATCAGTGCGGCTGAGTCCGCGACAGCCCAGGACTTGGTGCGCGCGCAGCGCGTACTCCATGCAGGCGTCGAAAATCTCTTGCGGGACCTCGGCAGGCACAACGTGGCGTGACCCGCCCGGTTTGTATTTGGCGTCGTAATCATACCAGCCGTCGGTCAGGATATCCGTCACCGTCAACGCGCGGTCTCCCATCACCGTAGTGGTCAACTCGCGGCCCGGCGCATACGCTTCGACCATCACCGTTTCAGGCATCTCATCTGACAGTTGCGGCGGGCCGTTCGCGACCTCCTGCACCAGATAAACGCCGACGGACGACCCCTCATTGTTGGGCTTGACGACGTAGGGCGGAGCCATGACGTGACGTGCCCGCACCTCGTCGCGCGGGGCCAGCACACTCTCGACCACCGGCAGCCCGGCAGCGCGGTAGGCGGATTTGGAGCGTTCCTTGTCCATCGCCAGCGACGAGGCCAGAACGCCGGAATGGGTATACGGCAGGCGTAGCCATTCCAGCAGGCCCTGCACACAACCATCTTCGCCCCAGCGTCCATGCAGGGCGTTGAAGACAACATCGGGGGATATCTCGGACAGGCGCGCAGGAAGATCGCGGTCTGCATCGACCTCGACCACTTCAAACCCTGCCTCCTTCAACGCGGTGGCGCATTCGCGACCCGTGGACAGCGACACCTCGCGCTCTACCGAGGGGCCACCCATGATCACCGCAATTCTGGAGGCTGTTCTGCTCGAACCAACCACCTTGTGCCTCAATCTTCGGACCGTTTCAGACGGTCTCGGTTATCGTTTTGTCTGGTCTGCCTGAAGGCTTTCGCCCGGGGCCGGTTCACCGACCCTCATGATTTCCCACTGTAACGCTATTCCACTGTTTTGGAAAACCCTTTTTCGCACCTCTTCGCCCAGTCCTTCGAGATCGGCGGCGCTTGCCCCGCCAGTATTGATCAGGAAGTTGGGGTGCTTCTCGCTCATCTGCGCAGCCCCGCGCCGCGCGCCGCGCAAACCGGCCTCGTCGATGACCTTCCACGCCTTGAGATCATGGACATCATCGGCACGACCCGTCGAGGAAAACCCGGCGGGATTGCGAAAGGTACTTCCGGCGCTGCGGTCCTTGGTGGGTTGCGTGGCATCGCGACGGGCGAGTTGTTCCTCCATTTGCGCCAGCAGCACTTCGGGTGCGCCGGACTGTCCCTCGAACGTGGCCTCGGTGATCACACAGCCCTCGGGCAGTTCGCTGTGGCGATAAGCGAAGTTCAGATCCTGCGGGGTTAGGGTCAACCACTCACCGTTGCGCGTCACCGCCCGCGCCTCGATCAGATGATCGGCCACGTAAGCGCCGTAGCAGCCCGCATTCATCCGCACCGCGCCACCGATGCTGCCGGGGATGGTGCGCAGGAACGTAAGATCCACCCCCGCTTCGGCGGCCCGCCGCGCCACATGCGCATCGAGCGCGGCCGCCCTGGCGATCACCCGGGTGCCCTCGATGCGAATATCGTTGAAACCGCGCCCGAGGCGGATCACCACACCGCGTAAGCCGCCGTCGCGCACGATGAGATTACTGCCCACCCCCATTGGGAAAACCGGGATGTCCGGGGCGAGTGCCGCCAGAAACCCTGCGAGATCCTCCGGGTCGGCCGGCTGGAACAGCCACTCCGCCGGGCCACCCACGCGCAGCCATGTAAGGTCGGATAGCGGGCGGTCGGGCGTCAGCCTGCCGCGGGTCTGGGGAAGCTCTGTCATGGCTCCGCTTTTGCCCTGCACCGTGCGAAAGGTAAAGAGCGCTGCAACGGCCTTGCAAGGCCGTTGGACAAGCCGTTTTCAAACGGCTTGCAATCGTTTTGCAAAACGATTGTGCCTACTCCAGGCGACGGCGCAGCCAGCGGCCCAGATAGATCACCGGCCAGCGCAGCACGCTCATTCCGGCCACCAGCACCAGCAGGCCGATCCATGGCCCGTTCTGGTATGTCACGAACCCGAGGAGCGGCACGCCAATCGCGATCAGCACATAGGCGCGGCGCCAGTGATTGTCGCGCGAGGGCAGCGTCGCCAGCACATTCGCCACGACCGCCCAGAGACAGGCCAGAGCCAGCGAAAGCGTCATCCTGCGCCTCCCGTAAAGCTTGCGATCAGCGCGGCCAGGGCCGCGAGAAGGCCAAAGACCGGCACTGCCATCGGCACCCGGAACGCGGCCTCGGCGCTTGCGCGCTTCATCGCGATCAGCGCCGCGTTGACCAGCACGAAGACGGTCAGGAGCAGCGTGGAGGTGAGCCCCGCCAAATCCGCCACCGGCAAAAGGACCGCCCCCGCGATCACCGCCACGCCAATCAGAAGCGTCGCGCGCAAGGGCGTGCCGAAGCGCGGATGCGCGTGGTGAAAGCCCGCGAGCGCAGTGCTGCGCCGCCCGAGACCGAAGAGAACCCGACTCGCCATCACCATCTGAGCCAGCACCCCATTAAGCGCCGCCGCGACCGCGATAAGCGAGAGAAACGCCGCACTGCCGCCGCGCCCGGCCTGCCAGACCAGTGCCAGCGGCTGTTCGCTGCCTGCGAGCGAGGCGAGTGGCACGGCGCGCACCGCCGCGACGCTGACCAGTGCATAGAGCGCGCTCGTGATCACCAGCGACAAGAGGATTGCGCGCGGCAGGATGCGCTCCGGCTCGCGCACCTCCTCGGCCATGTTGACGATATCCTCGAAGCCGATGAAGGCGAAGAAGGCCAGAACCGCGCCCGCCATCACGCCCGACCAGACCAGATCGCCGCCCACCTGCCAGTCAGGCGCGGGCACGGCGGTAAAGCCTGCGAAGACCACCATAGCCAACCCTGCAACCTCGACCACGGTGAAGAGCGCCGCGAGAGCGAGACTTTCGAGCACGCCCGCAATCGCCACCGCCATCAGCGCCAGCCCGAGGACCACAACCGACGAGGTGAATGGCAGACCCGTCACAGCGCCCAGATAGCCCACCCCGCCGCGCAGCACCGCCGCCGCCGAGATCGCCCCGGCCGCGACTATGGCCAGGCCGACAGCCGTGCCGAGCCAGGGCAGGTTGAGCCCCTTGGCGACGAAAATCGCCTCGCCCGCCGCCTCGGGCAAGCGGGTGGAAAACTCCGCATAGCTGAGCGCCGTCGGGGCCGCGATCACGCCTGCCAGAACAAAAGCCAGCGGGGCCCAGATGCCGGCCTCGGCCACCACCGCGCCCACCAGCACGTAGATCCCTGCGCCCACCATGACCCCCACGCCATAGGCGGTCAGGAGGCCCAGACCGATCCGGCGTTTGAGGGGCTCTGCCATGCGCGCTATCCCCGCAAGCGACCGGGCAGGGCATTGGCCCATGCGCTGATCGTGCCCGCACCAAGGCAGACGACCATGTCACCGGGACGGGCGGCTTCGCGCACCATCCGTTCCAGATCGTCCTCATTGTCGAGCGCCACCGCGTGCCGGTGCCCGTGCCGGATGAGCCCCGCCACAAGATCGTCGCGCGAGGCACCGGGGATCGGGTCTTCGCCCGCCGCATAAACCTCGGCGATGCCAACCACATCGGCCTCGTTGAAACAGCCGCAGAAATCCTCGAAGAGCGAGGACAGGCGCGAATAGCGATGCGGCTGATGCACCGCGATCACCTTGCCTTCGGTCGCCTGCCGCGCCGCGCGCAGCACGGCGGCGATCTCGACCGGGTGGTGGCCGTAATCGTCGATCACGGTCACACCATTCACCTCGCCCACGCGGGTGAAGCGGCGATTGACGCCGCCAAAGCTCGCGAGAGCCGCGCGGATCTCGTCGCGCTTCATGCCAAGGTGGCGGGCCACCGCGACCGCACTCAGCGCGTTGGAGACGTTGTGATCGCCGGGCATCGGCAAGCTGCAGCCTTCGATCATCCGCCCTTCGGCCTGAAGCGCCACATCGAAATGCGCGACACCCTTCTCGTAGCGCAGGTTCACCGCGCGCGCATCGGCCTGCGCGTTGAACCCGTATGTCAGCACCCGCCGGTCACTGATCCGGCCGACCAGCGCCTGTACCTCGGGGTGGTCCGTGCAGCACACCGCGAGGCCATAGAACGGGATATTGCTTAAGAAATCGTGAAAGCCCTGTCGCAAGCGGTCAAAATCGCCCCAATGCTCCATATGTTCGGGGTCGATATTGGTGACGATGGCGATGGTCGCGGGCAGTCGGTTGAAGGTGCCGTCACTCTCGTCGGCCTCGACCACCATCCATTCGCCCTGCCCCATCCGCGCGTTCGATCCGTAGGCGTGGATGATGCCCCCGTTGATCACCGTCGGGTCGATGCCACCCTTGACCAGCAGTTCGGCCACCAGCGTCGTCGTCGTGGTCTTGCCGTGGGTGCCCGCCACCGCGATGTTGGATTTGAGCCGCATGAGTTCGGCCAGCATCTCGGCCCGGCGCACCACCGGCAGGCCCTGACGGCGGGCCTCGTCGAGCTCGGCATTGCCCGGCTTGATGGCGGAGGAGATCACCACCACCTCAGCGCCACTCAGATTGTCGGGCCGTTGCCCGATGAAAATCTCTGCCCCCATGCCCGCCAACCGCTCGGTGATCGGCGTCGCTTTCAGGTCGCTGCCCTGTACCTCGTAGCCGTGATTGATCAGCACCTCGGCGATGCCCGACATACCGATCCCGCCGATGCCGACGAAATGGATCGGGCCGACATCGGTCGGAAGCTTGGTGGCTGCGTTCATCTGTCTTGCCCTTTACGTACCAGTTCCTCGACCATGTCGGCCAGTCGTTGCGGCGCATCGGGCAGACCCTGCGAGAGCGCCGCCTGCGCCATCATCCCCGCGCCCTGCGCGTCGCCAAGCACGGCCGCGATCTGCGCGCTGAGGCTGGCGCTGTCAAGCTTGCTCTCGGGGATGCGGATCGCGCCGCCCGCCTCGACCAGCCCGCGCGCATTGGCGCTCTGATGATCGGCGGCGGCGGCGGCGTAGGGGATGAGGATCGCGGGCCGTCCGATGACCGAGATGTCGGCGATGCTAGACGCGCCCGCGCGGCTGATCACCAACTGCGCCTCGCTCATCCGGCGCGGCACATCGCGAAAGAACGGCTGCACATCGGCGTCGATTCCGGCATCGGCATAGAATTTCGCGACGCGGTCCATATCCTCTTCACGGGCTTGGTGGCTGACGCGAAGATTGCGCAGAACCGTCTCGGGCAGTGCCGCCACGGCCCCCGGCACCACATCACTGAGGATGCGCGCGCCCTGACTTCCGCCGATCACCAGCAGCGACATCGGGTAATCGCCCGGCGGAATGAAGGGGGCGCCTGCGCGCTCCAGCACCGCCGCGCGCACGGGGTTGCCGACATGCACGGCCTCGACCCCTTCGGGAACGTCGGTGGGCCATGTGCCACAGGCCACCACGTCGACACGTTTCGCGAAGGTCCGGTTCACCCGTCCCAGAACGCCGTTTTGTTCATGCACCATGCGCGGGCGGCGCAGCAGAAAGGCGGCGGCCAGCGCCGGGATCGTCGGATAGCCGCCAAAGCCCACCACCGCATCCGGTTTCTCGCGCATCATCCGCAGGCTTGCCCCGAGGATTCCGCCCGCGATATGCAGCGGGGCCAGCAGCTTGTTCAGCACGCCACCGCGCGCAAAGGTGGCGCTTGCGACCTGCTCGATATCGACCGAATGAGGAAAACCGCCGACGTAGCGCGCGCCCCGCGCGTCCGTGCTGAGCCGCACTCGCCAGCCGCGCCGCAGCATCACCTCGGCCAGCGCCTGCGCGGGAAACATGTGCCCGCCGGTGCCGCCTGCCGCGATGATCAGAAGGGGTGCTCGTTCGGTCATTGCTTGCCTCTCGCGCTTAGCGGCGTCCGCGCAGCAGATCGCCGATCTGCCCTTGCGGACGGTTGCGGGTGAAGGCCAGCAGCATGCCCACCGCGATGCCCCCCGCCACCACCGACGAGCCGCCATAGCTGACGAACGGCAGGGTCATGCCCTTGGCGGGCAGGAGCCGCACGGCGACCCCCATGTTGATCATCGCCTGCGCGCCGAAAATCGCAATGAGCCCGGTGCCTGCCAGCCGGATGAAGGGGTCACGCTCGCGCATCAGCCGCACCAGCGAACGCACGACGATGCCGGTGTAGAGCGCGATGATGCACAGCACCAGAACCAGCCCGTATTCCTCGGCGGCGACCGCGATGATGAAATCCGTATGGGCGTCCGGCAGGCTCCATTTGACCTGCCCCTCGCCCACACCAACACCAAAGAAGCCGCCCTCGCGGATCGCGTTTGTGGCAAAGCCAAGCTGCGTCGTGGGGTCCAACTCAGGGCTGAGAAAGCCGTCGATACGGCGTGCGAAATGCTCGGAATTGGAGTAGGCGAAACTGCCCACCAGCACCACGCCCCCGGCCATCGCCAGAAGCAGCGTGATCGGCGCACCGGCCACGAAATACATCACCCCCCAACCAAAGAGCACCAGTGCCGCCTGCCCGAAATCGGGCTGCATGGCGAGAAAGGCAAGGATCACCATGGCGAGCAGGAACGACCAGCTGAGCCCCGGCGGGCCGTTGATCTGCTGGCTTGCCGCCATCATCCAGGCGGCGACCACGACAAAGGCGGGCTTGAGAAATTCCGAAGGCTGCACGCTGGCAAAGCCAAGGCTGTACCAGCGCATCGCGCCCTTGCCGAAATCGGTGCCGAAGACCGGCAGCAGGATCAGCGCCACGAAGGCCGCGAGAAAGCCCATGACAGCCAGTCGCCGCACCAGGTCTGGCCGCATCATCGAGGTCAACACCATCGCCACCAGCGCCAGCACCCCGAAGAACGCCTGCCGTTGCACATAGTGGAAGGGTGCCAGCCCGTTCTTTTCGGCCAGCGGCGGTGAGGCCGCCAGCCCCAGCAATATGCCGATACCGAAGAGGATCAGCACACAGGAGAACGACCACTTGTCGATCGTGCGCCACCATTTGGGAAGGATGGGCTCAGCGTCCCTTTGGGGCACTGCCCCATAGACCATTTCCGTCATCTGCCTGCCGCCTCATGCATTTTGCGCCCCTTTTCGGGGTCTGATACATAGTCTAGCGATTTTTCAGCTCAGACGCCAGAACTATCCCCCTTGCCTTTCGGCGGGTTTTCGCGTTTCAGGCGGCCCCATGACAGAGGCCATCGATACCCTCATTCTCGGCGCAGGGGCGGCCGGGCTGATGTGCGCGGCGCAGGCCGGGCCTGGAACGCTGGTGATCGACCATGCCCGCGCGCCCGGCGAAAAGATCCGCATCTCGGGCGGCGGGCGCTGCAACTTTACCAACCTGCACGCGGGGCACGAGAATTTCCTGTCGGCCAATCCGCATTTCTGCAAATCGGCCCTGTCGCGCTACACGCAATGGGATTTCATCGACCTCGTGGCGCGCCATGGCATCGCCTGGCATGAAAAGACGCTTGGCCAGCTTTTTTGTGACGGCAAGGCCACCCAGATCATCGCCATGCTGGTCGAGGAGTTGCGCGGCGCGGGAGCGGATCTGTGGCTTTCGACGCGGCTGGTGGATCTCAGCCATGACGGCCATCGGTTTCACGCTGTGCTGGAGCGCGACGGCGCGCGCGTGACCCTCAGCCCGCGCAACCTGGTGCTGGCCACCGGCGGCAAGTCGATCCCCAAGATGGGGGCGACGGGGCTCGCCTATGAGATCGCGCAACGATTTGGTCACACGCTGACCGAGACGCGCCCGGCGCTGGTGCCCTTCACCTTTTCCGAAGCACCTTTCGCGGCGATGTCCGGCACCGCCCTGCCGGTGCGCGCCGCCTGCAACGGCACGGCGTTCGAGGAGGCCGCGCTTTTCACGCATCGCGGCCTCTCCGGCCCGGCAATCCTGCAAATCTCGTCGTTCTGGCGCGAGGGCGAAGCGATCACGCTCGATCTCGACCCCGAGGCGCGGCTCTATGAGGCGCTGCGCGCGCAACGCCAGAGCCAGGGCCGCCGCAACCTGAGCACGGAACTGGGCCACCACCTGCCCGCCAAGCTGATCGGCCATCTTGCCCCCGCACTCGGCCTTTCGGGCAATCTGGCGGATCAGTCCGACGCCCGGCTGGCCGAGATCACGGACACCTTACGCGGCTGGACGCTGAAGCCCACCGGCACCGAGGGCTACCGCACCGCCGAGGTCACGCTTGGCGGCATCGACACCGGCGGGCTGTCCTCGAAAACCATGGAATCGCAGCACCTGCCGGGCCTCTATGCCATCGGCGAGGCGGTGGATGTGACCGGCTGGCTCGGTGGCTACAATTTCCAATGGGCCTGGTCGTCGGGCTGGGCCGCGGGACAGGCGATCGCGGCGCGGGGGTGAGAGGTCAGGATTGAGTATTTGGACCATAAAGAAACCCGGATTCCAGTTTCTTTTTGGCAAAAATACTCATGCTCCACGCTCACAGCCGGGCGCGCACCTCCGCTATGAAATCCTCGCCGCGCTGCTCGAAATTGTCGTATTGATCAAAGCTGGCGGCCGCCGGAGCGAGCAGCACCACGTCACCCGGCGCGGCCTCGGTCAGGGCGGCCTCGACGGCGCGGGCCATGGTGGTGCAGATTTCCACCTCCACCCCTTCCAGACCGAGGGCGAATTGCGCTGCCTCGCGCCCGATGACATAGGCCTTGCGCACATGATCGAGGCCGGGTTTCAGCCCGGCAAGCCCGCCGTCTTTCTCCAGCCCGCCGCAGATCCAGCGGATGTTGTCGAAGGCCAGCAGCGCCTGCAGGGCGGCATCGACATTGGTGGCCTTGCTGTCATTGACGATGCGCACGCCGTCCCGCTCCGCCACGGTCTGGCTGCGATGCGGCAGACCCGCGAAGCTGTGGAAGGCGGCCTCGATCACACGGGGCGCGAGGCCGAGGGTGCGGCAGGCGGCATAGGCGGCGCAGGCGTTCTGGTGGTTGTGGCGGCCCGGCAGGCCGGGCACCGCGCGCAGGTCGATTGAGGCAACCTGTTTGCCCTTGCGGTATTCGCTGAGAAAGCCCTTGTTCGCGAAAACCATCCAGCCGGGACCCGAGAGCTTGCGCGCGACCGAGACGCGGATCACCCGGTCGTCGCCCGGTGCCTCGCTCAGCTGCCCTGCGAGATACCGCCCCTCGTCCTCGTCGACGCCGATCACCGCGCGGTCTGGCCCGCCCTCGGCAAAGAGCCGCCGCTTGGCCGCGAAATACCCGCCCAGACCGGCATGCCGGTCGAGGTGATCGGGGGAGAGGTTGGTGAACACGGCCACGTCCGGCGTCAGCGCGCGGGCCAGATCGGTCTGGTAGCTGGAAAGCTCCAGCACCACCACGCCGCCATCGCCCGGCGGGTCAATGTCGAGCACCCCGCGCCCGATGTTTCCGGCCAGCTGTGCGGGCTTTCCCGCCTCGGTCAGGACGTGGTGGATGAGGGCGGATGTCGTTGATTTTCCATTGCTTCCGGTCACGGCGATGACCTTGGGCGGCTGGTCGAACCCGTTCCAGTCCGGCGTGGCAAGGGAGCGGAAGAAGAGCCCGATATCGTTGTCCACCGGCACGCCCGCCTCTTGCGCCGCCGCGATCACCTTGTTGGGGGACGGGTAGAGATGCGGGATGCCGGGGCTGACGATCAGGCGCGCCACATCCTCAAAGGCGCCCGCGCGGGTGAGGTCGGTGACGGTGAGGCCCGCGGCCGTGGCGGCGTCGCGGGCGGGCGGGTTGTCGTCCCAGGCCAGCACCTCGGCGCCGCCTGCACTGAGCGCACGCGCTGCCGAGAGGCCCGAGCGCCCCAATCCAAGCACCGCCACGCGCTGCCCGGCCATCCCCTGCACCTTAATCATCGTGCCGTTTCCTTCCCGCCTTTTTCGCCGCGCGAGAGTGCCCCGGCGCGGCGGCGCGCGCAAGCGGGTTAACGAGAGGTTGCGGGGAGCGCGCGGGTGGAGCGGCGCGAGGGGCCGAATCGTCAGGTTGACAAGGGGGGTGAGGCGGTTTCGGGCTGTCTGTATCGCGTCGGTATTGCGTCGGTATCGCGACGGTGCGGGTGTCGGGGTTGGGTGGGGTTAACGGGGCGCGCGGGGGTCGGTGGAATATGGGCGTCATCCTGCGGCTTGACCGGAGGATCTGTTGGCTGGGAGATCCTCGGGTCAGGCCCGAGGATGACGGGGGAAGGGAGGGGGCGGCGCGCGGGGGATGGGGGCAGGCGTCATCGCCCGGCTTGACCGGGCGATCTGCTGGCCGGGAGATCCTCGGGGCAGGCCCGAGGATGACGGGGGATGCCCCTAGCGCAGTTTCAGCGTCGCCAGTCCTATCATCGCGAGGATCAGTGCGATGATCCAGAAACGGATGACGATCTGCGGTTCGGCCCAGCCCTTTTTCTCGTAGTGGTGATGGATCGGGGCCATCAGGAAGACCCGCTTTCCGGTGCGTTTGAAATAGATCACCTGCACGATCACCGAGAGCGCCTCGGCCACAAAAAGGCCGCCGACGATGCCCAGCACAAGTTCGTGCTTGGTGGCCACGGCAATGGCCCCGAGCGCGCCGCCGAGGGCCAGCGAGCCGGTATCGCCCATGAAGACCGCCGCCGGGGGTGCGTTATACCACAGAAAGCCGAGGCCGCCGCCCACCAGCCCCGCCACGAAGATCAGGATCTCGCCGGTGCCGGGCACGTAGTGCAACCCGAGATATTCGGTGAAGTCGGTCCGCCCCACGGTGTATGCGATGATCCCGAGCGCGCCGGAGGCGATCATCACCGGCATGATCGCCAGCCCGTCGAGCCCGTCGGTGAGGTTGACCGCATTGGCCGCGCCGACGATGACGATCATCGCGAAGGGGATGAAAAAGAAGCTGAGGTTCACCAGCACGTCCTTGAAGACCGGCAGCGCCAGCTGGAACTGCAATTCCGCCGGGTGGTGCCAGCTGGCCCAGCCCGCCGCCAGAAGCGCGATGAGAAAGCCGAGCGCGAGGCGCACGCGGCCCGGCACGCCCTTGTGATTGCCCTTGGAGACCTTGGCGTAGTCGTCGGCAAAGCCGATGAGGCCGAAGGCCAGCGTCACGAAGAGCACCAGCCAGACGTAAGGATTGTCGAGCCGCGCCCAAAGCAGCGTCGAGGTGAGCAGCGCACCCACGATCAGGAGCCCGCCCATGGTGGGGGTGCCTGCCTTAGCGAGATGCGATTCCGGGCCGTCGCTGCGAATGGGCTGACCCTTGCCCTGACGGCGGCGCAGCGACAGGATCAGCGGCGGACCAAAGAGGAAGCCGAAGATCAGCGCGGTCATGAAGGCGCCACCCGCGCGGAAGGTGATGTAGCGAAAGAGGTTGAAGAAATCCCCCCCGTCCGACCAGATCGTCAGCCAATAGAGCATTACGCCACGTCCTCTTCCATCTTGCGCCCGGCCCGCCGCAGCGCGGCCACGACGAGGCTTACCCGGCTCCCCTTGGAGCCCTTTACCAGTACCACATCACCCGCATCGACCAACCGATGCGCCTCTTGCGCCAGATCCTCGGCGCGATCAACCCGGCGACCGCGCTTTTCCCATGGCAGCGCCTTCCAGAGGGCGCGCATGCGCGGGCCCACGCAATGCACCTCGTGGACCGCCTGCATCGCGGACAGATCGGCGAGGGCGGCGTGCAGCACGCCTTCGGTCTCGCCCAGTTCCAGCATGTCGCCCAGGATGGCGATGCGGCGGCCACGGGCGACGCGGCCCACGTCGTCGCGCGGATGGCTGACCGCCAGCACATCGAGCGCCGCCTCCATCGAGGCGGGGTTGGCGTTGAAGGCGTCGTCGATGAGGTCGATGCTCATCCCGTCCTCGGCGGTGTCGAGCACCAGCCGTTCGCGGGTGCCGCGCCCGGCGGGGGGCGACCATGTCGCAAGATCGGCCATCGCCACGGCCCGGTCGAGCCCGAGCACCCGCACCACCGCCAGCACGGCGAGCGCGCCGAGCGCGAAATGCCGCCCCGGCACCGCGATCTTGTAGACCAGCGGCGTGCGCCAGGCGCGGGCGCGAGCGACGGTCGAATTCTCATGCAGATCGACCGACAGCAGGCGGTGATGCGCGGTGCGTGACCAGCCGAAGGAGAGGACACGCCCGGCATGCCGCTGCGCCACCTCGCGCAGGATCGGGGCGGTGGCGACATCGGCGTTGAGGATCGCCACGCCGTCCGGTTCCAACCCCTCGAAGATGCTGGCCTTCTCATAGGCGATGCCCTCGATATTCTCGAACGCCTCAAGGTGCGCGGGGGCGACGGTGGTGATCAGCGCCACATGGGGCCGGGCCATGCGCGCGAGCGGCGCGATCTCGCCGGGGTGGTTCATGCCGATCTCGATCACCGCAAAGTCGGTGTCGGCGGGCATCCGCGCCAATGTGAGCGGCACGCCCCAGTGGTTGTTGTAGCTGGCCTCGGCGGCATGCACGTGGCCCTGGGCGCCCAGCACGTCGCGCAGCATTTCCTTGGTCGAGGTCTTGCCGACCGAGCCGGTGACGGCGATGACGCGGCCGCGCAGGCGGGCGCGCCCGGCGACGCCCAAAGCCTCGAGCGCGGCCTGCACGTCCCTCACGATGAGGAGCGGGGCGTCCTTGGCCACGCCCTCGGGGATATGGGCGACGAGGGCGGCGGCGGCCTCCTGTTCCAGCGCCTGTGCCACGAAATCATGGCCGTCGCGCGCGGCCTTGAGTGCCACGAAGAGATCGCCGGGCTGCAATGTGCGGGTGTCGATGGAGACGCCGGTCGCGGTCCAATCGCCGGTTACGCGCCCGCCGGTGGCCTGCGCCGCCTCCGAGGCCGTCCAGAGCGTCATACCCGCCCCCGGTCGAGCACGGACACGGCGAGGCTCGCCTGTTCGGCATCATCAAACGGCAGCACGTCGTCGCCGACGATCTGGCCGGTCTCGTGGCCCTTGCCGCAGATCAGCAGCGCGTCGCCGGGGCCGAGTGCGTCGATCGCGCGCAGGATCGCCTCAGCGCGGTCGCCGACCTCTTGCGCGCCGGGGCAGCCCTGCAACACGGCCCGTCTTATGCTGGCCGGGTCCTCGGAGCGGGGATTGTCATCGGTCACGATCACGCGGTCGGCAAATTCGGTTGCCGCCTGCCCCATCAGGGGCCGCTTGCCCCTGTCGCGGTCGCCGCCCGCGCCCACGATGGCGTAGAGGCGGCCCATGACATGCGGGCGCATCGCCTTCAACGCGGTGGCCACGGCATCGGGGGTATGGGCGTAATCGACGAAGACCGCCGCGCCGTTTTCGCGGGTTGCGGCCAGCTGCATGCGGCCGCGCACGGTGCGCATTTCGGGCAGGGTGGCAAAGACACGCTCGGGGTCCTCGCCGGTGCCGATCACGAGCCCTGCCGCGAGCAGGACGTTTTCCGCCTGAAACCCGCCGATGAGGTCAAGCCGCACCTGGTGGGTGCTGTCCTCCCAGTCGAAACGGAGCACCTGCCCAGTTGCGTCAAACCGCTGTGCCACCAGATGCAGATCTGCGCCGGGCCTGCGCCCGACGGTGATCAGGTCCTGGCCGCGCTCAGTCGCGATCTCGGCCATGCCGGTGCCGCGCGGGTCGTCGATATTGATGACGGCAACGCCATCCTCGGAGAGAACGCGCGAGAAGAGCCCGGCCTTGGCGTCGAAATAGGCATCGAAATCAGGGTGATAATCGAGATGGTCCTGGGTGATGTTGGTAAAGCCCGCCGCCGCGAGGCGCACCCCGTCGAGCCGTTTCTGCGCCAGACCATGCGAGGAGGCCTCCATCGCGGCGTGGTCGACACCGGCCTCGGCGCAGTCGGCGAGCAGCCGGTGCAGGGTGATCGGTTCGGGCGTGGTGTGGGTCATCGGCAGGCTGAGCGCGCCCTCGACGCCCGTGGTGCCGAGATTGACCGCATCGAGCCCCATCAATTCCCAGATCTGGCGGGTGAAGGTGGCGACGGATGTCTTGCCGTTGGTGCCGGTGACGGCGACCATCACCTCGGGCTGTGCGCCGAACCAGAGTGCTGCGGCGAAGGCCAAAGTCTGGCGCGGGTCCTCGGCGATCACAAGCGCCGCATCGCTACCGGCCAGCGTTTCATGGGCGAAGCGCGCGCCCTGGGCATCGGTCAGGATCGCCGCCGCGCCCTGCGCGAGGGCGGTGGCGATATACTCGGCGCCGTGCGCGCGCACCCCGGGAAGAGCGGCGAAGAGCATACCCTTGCGCACCGCGCGGCTGTCGACGGCGAGGCCGGTGACCTGCGCGTTGCGGCCTGCCATGGCGGTCAGGCCAAGCTCTGCCAATGATCTGATCTGCCCCGCCACGTGATCTGCCCCGCCTTGCCGCGATTAGTTGGATGTCCGCCTTATAGCAGCAAGGTCTGCGGGTTCAATCTCGGGTCGCAGCCCCATGAGCGGAGCGACGCGACGGATGATTTCGGCGGCGACTGGCACGGCGGTCCAGCCTGCGGTGCGGCGCGGCTCGTCGCCTGAGGTCTCGACCGGCTCATCGAGCGTGACGACAAGCACGTATTTGGGATCATGCGCCGGGAAGATGCTGGCGAAGGTGGCGATCACCTTGTCGTCGTAATAGCCGCCGCCGCGTGCCTTGGGCTTGTCGGCGGTGCCGGTCTTGCCGCCGACGGCATAGCCTGCCACCTCGCCGAAGCTGGCGGTGCCCTCGCTGACCACCTTGCGCATCATGTGGCGCATGGCGTCTGCCGTGGTCTCGGAGATGACGCGCTCGCCAAGGGTGGGTGTTGCGCCATGCACCAGCGTCGGCGTCACGCGCCGCCCGCCATTGGCGATGGTCGCATAGGCGGCGGCCAGATGCATCGGGCTGGTCGAGAGGCCATGGCCGTAGGAGATCGTCATGGTCGACAGTTCCGACCAGTTCTTGGGCAGGAGCGGGGCGCTGCCCGACGCCTCGGTGATTTCCAGCGGCGAGGCCTGCATGAAGCCGAGCTTATCGAGGAAATCGCGCTGACGCGCCGCGCCGATGTCCATTGCGATACGGGCAGTGCCGACGTTGGAGGATTTGACGATCACCTTGGTGACGCTCAATTCCGGGCCGTAGTTGCGGAAATCGCGGATACGGAACTTGCCCCATTGCATCGGGCTCTGGGTGTTGATCATCGTGTCGGGGTTCACGAGGCCAAGTTCCAGCGCCTGCGACACGGCAAACACCTTGAACACCGATCCCAACTCATAGACCCCTTGCACAGCACGGTTGAAGAGCGGGCTGTCATCGGGGTTGCCTTCGGTCGGGGCGGCGGGGCGGTCATTGGGGTCGAAATCGGGCAAGGAGGCGACGGCCACGACCTCGCCGGTGTCGACCTCCATCAGGATGCCCGCAGCCCCCTTGGCGTTCATGATCTTCATGCCGCCATGCAGCACCCGCTCCATCGCGGCCTGCACGCTGAGATCAAGCGACAGGGTGAGCGGCTGATGCGCGCGGGCGGGATCGCGCAGGCGCTCGTCGAAGTATTTCTCGATGCCCGCGACGCCCACCACCTCGGCGGCATGCACGCCTTCGCGCCCGAAACTGGCACCACCCAGCACATGCGCGGCGAGCGAGCCGTTGGGGTAAAGCCGCATCTCGCGCGGGCCAAAGAGCAAGCCCGGCTCGCCGATATCATGCACGGCCTGCTGTTGCTCGGGGCTGATTTTCTTCTTTATCCACAGGAACTTGCGCGTTCCGGTGAAATCACGGATCAGGCGGGCGCGGTCGAGATCGGGAAAGATTTCCACCAGCTTGTCGGCGGCATGGTCGGGGTCGATCATGTCGCGGGGCTGGGCATAGAGACTGTGGGTGTCGAAATTCGTGGCGAGGATCCGGCCCTCGCGATCGACGATATCGGCGCGCTGCGCGAGGATCGACGCGCCTGCGACGCTGGTGCGCGGCTCGCCCGGCTCGGACTGTGCCAGCACTGCCATGCGCCCGCCCACGAGGCTGAAGGCGCAGAAGAAGAACACCGCCAGCACCAGAAGCCGCCCTTCGGCGCGGCGGCGGGCGCGGTCGCGCATTTCCTCGTGGCGCAGGCGGATGTTCTCGCGCTCGATGGCGTCGGGGTTCTCGCCACGGCTGCGGGCCTCGAGGATGCGGGCGAGCGGACGCAGGGGCGTGCGGATCATGGCTGTTGCTCCGAGTTCGAGACGTCGACGGGGTTGGTGATCGGCAATTCGGGCGGCGCGGGGAAGGCGACCTGATCAATGCGCCCAAACTGATAGGGCTGGAGCGGCAGAAGGCCGAGCTTGTCGTAGTTCAGTTCCACCAGATCCATCAGCCGGTCGGGACGGTTGAGATAGGCCCATTCGGCGTTGAGCACGCGCAGCCGGGCGCGCGCGTCGCCGATGGCATTCTGGAGGTGCTGCGCCTCGGCCTGTGCCTCTTGGGTGCGGTAATTCTCGCGGTAGGCCCAGAAGGCGAGGCCGATCACGGACAGCGCGGTGAGAACATAAAGCAGGCTGCGCATCATTTGCCCCCCTTGAGCATCGGCATGCCGATGGCGCTGCGGTCGATATGGCCCGCCGGGGCCTCGGTGCGGGTGGCGACGCGCAGCTTGGCGCTGCGCGCGCGCGGGTTTTCATCCAGTTCCTGCGCGTCCGCGACGATGGCCTTGCGCGATTTCAGGGTGAATTGCGGGTCGGGCTGTTCGATCTTGGGCGCGTGGCGGCTGCCGCCGCCAGTGGCACCGGCGCGGATCTGAAGAAAGCGTTTGACCATCCGGTCCTCGATGGAATGGAAAGTCACGACCGCCAGTTGTCCGCCGGGTTTGAGCGCACGCTCTGCCGCCTCCAGCCCCTCGATCAGCGCGCCGTATTCATCGTTCACCGCGATGCGGATCGCCTGAAAGGTGCGGGTCGCGGGGTGGGTCTGGCCGGGCTTGGGGCGCGGCAGGCAGCGCTCGACGACCCCGGCGAGGTGCAGCGTGGTCTCGATGGGGGCGTCTTCGCGGACCCGGACGATGGATTTGGCGATGCGGCGGCTGGCGCGCTCCTCGCCGTAGAGAAAGATGATGTTTGCGAGTTCGGCCTCGGGCGTCTCGTTGACCAGATCGGCGGCGGTGGGGCCGGATTGGCTCATCCGCATGTCGAGCGGGCCGTCGTTTCGGAAGGAAAAGCCGCGTGCGGCCTCGTCCAGCTGCATCGAAGAGACACCGAGATCGAGCACGACGCCGTCGAGACTCGTGGCATAGTCATCCATCTGCGCGAAATTGCCCTGCACGAGGCGCAACCGGTCGCCGTAGTCCGCGCCCCAGTCGCGCGCGAGATCGAGCGCCAGCGGGTCGCGGTCGACGCCGATGACCTGCCCTGCCCCGGCCTCAAGCAGCCCGCGCGCGTAGCCGCCCGCACCGAGCGTGCCATCAAGCCAGGTGCCGGTGACGGGGGCGACGGCCGCCAGAAGCGGGCGCAGCAGGACCGGGATATGCGGGGCGTCGGGGGATGTGGCGGCGGCAGCGGCCATGGTTTACGCCCCGTCCGGAGTGTCGAGCAGGATGAGCGGGTCGAAATCCTCTGGGAAGTCGTCGAGCCATTCCTCGGTCTTGGCCAGCTCTTCGGACTCGTAGGTCTCGGGCTTCCAGATCTGGAACGTGTCGCCTGCGGCGATGAAGAACGCCTCGCCTTCGAGGTCGATCTTGCGGCGCAGCTTGGCGGGGAGCACCAGCCGCCCGGTTTCATCCACCGAGGTGGGAAAGCTCTGGCCGTGAAAGAGACGCTGGAGATGCTTGCGGGCCTGCGAGCCGCGCGGCAGGGCGGCGATCTTGTCGTCCACCTCCTGCATCGCCTCGACGGTGTAGCATTCGAGGAAATTGCGGCGGTGGTCGCCATAGACGATGATGAGTTCGGGGCTGAGGCCGTCGGTCCAGTTCGGATCAGAGGCTTCGATCACACGGCGATAAAGAGCCGGGATAGACACCCTGCCCTTTCCATCCACCTTGTAGAGACTCTCGCCTCTGAATATCCGGCCCACTGTCCCGTCGGTCCCTTGCTACGCCCCCGGTTGAAAACCTGCCCCCTGAGACACGAAACGGCGGGTTGATCTGCTGCCACTGATCAACCCGCCGCCCTCGTCCCGCTTGAGCGGGGTGTCCGACTGCGCGCGCCACCTGGGGGGATGTCTGCTCGCTCGCGCGCCGGATCTCTTTGTTCGATGAAAGCGGGTGCCTGTATGAAACCTGACTTGGGAGTTTTTGGGGTCTTGCTGCCCCTCTGTGTTCCCGTCCTCATCGTGGTTTATTGATACTATGGGAAATTGTCCCATGGCAATGTTTTTTTGCACTGTCAGGCACAGGATGTTGCTTCCAAGGCCCCTTCGAAACAACATAATGTGCCGAATTCAGGCTTAAGGATAGCTTATATAGTCAAGCGTGTCAGATGTGACACCATATATGCGCATTGAATTTACTTCCTATGACTTCCCATGATTTCCAAAATTTTTTGGAAATCTGCGCCCTGATCGCGTGATTACAGGCCCGGACGCGGCAAATCAACAGGCTTGTGGCGGCTCTGAAGGCCGTGATTCACGTCGGATTGATTCGATTTTCACGCCGGGCCATCAAGGCGGCGCAGTTTCGACCCATGATTTCCCATATTTCCCGGACAGTCCCACCCGATCCCGCCGGAACGACAAAACCCCGCCCTTTTCGGGACGGGGTTTCGCAATCCTCATATTGAAGCCCCCACAGCGGGGGCGGTGATCAACTGACCAGACGGCGCAGTGCGGGCAGGCGTTGCAGCACCAGCACATCGAGCGCCAGCACCGTGATCAGCGTCAGCCCGGCGAGCGGGAAGGCCAACGACACCGCCAGCCCGACCAGCACCGCGCCCTGCCACATCGGCATGTCACGCGGCAGTGGCGGCGCGGCGAGACGCCCGCCTGCCCCCGCCGGGCGACGCTTCCACCACATCACCACGGAACTGACGCAGAGAAACAGCACCGAGAGGCAAAAGACGGTGTTGGCCAGCACGCTCCACAGCCCCAGCGTGCCCATGTGCAGCGCGATGCCCACGGCCATCGCCTTGCCCGCCAGCGAGTAATCCGCGTAGCGCACATCGGCGAGGATGTTGCCGGTAAACTGGTCGACATGCACGGTGCGGTCGCTGGTCGGGTCGGTGTCGTCGGTGTTCATGGAATCGCGGTTGATGGTCCAGACGCCGGCCTCGCCATTCGGCAGGTTGAGTTGATAGCGGGCGTCGAACCCGATCTCGCGCGCCAGCGTGTCGAGCGTGTCGATATCCACCGCGCTGCCGCCCTCGGCATCGACGCCCGCATGGCCCGCATGGCTGCCCGAGGCGGGCATGGGTGTCTGTTCCAGCGCCCAGGGCACCTCCTTGCGGTCGTGGTTCATGCTGGCGTGGATATCGTCCGAGAGCGGCACGTTGTCCCATTTCTCGGCCGGGAACTGGCTCCAGGCCTGGACCATCTTCTCGCCCCAGATGCCCGCCCAGGCGAGGCCGGAGACGAGGAAGAACGCCAGTACGATGGAAATCCAGAAGCCCAGAACGCCGTGCAGCGAGCGCCAGAGCGCGCGGCCACGGCCAAAGGCGGGAATGAGTGCCGCCCGCCACCCCGCCTCGCGCGGCCACCACATGTAAAGGCCGGTGGCGATCAGCACCATGCCCAGAGAGGCCGCGATTTCCAGCATGCGGTCGCCGGTCACGCCCAGCATCAGGTTGCTGTGGATGCCATCGGCAAAATCGTACCAGCCGGAGCGGCGCGGGAAGATCTCCAGAACTTCGGCAGTGTAGGGATCGACGACGACCATGTTGGCCTCGCCCTCCAGATCGACGCGGAAGATCGCCGCGAGATCATCGCGGCGCGGGGCCACGTATTGCTTGAGCGTGCCGCCGGGAATGGCGGCGACCGCGCCTTCGGCCTGCTCGGAGACGGCGAGGGCCGCCTCTTGCGGGATCACCGGCGTGCGCTCGCCGTCGCGCCCGTCGGCCCAGGATATCCACAGCATCAGCATGCCGGTGACGGCAAGGATGCAGAAGAACGGGATCACGAAGAGGCCAGCGTAGAAATGCCAGCGCCAGGCGGCGAAATAGAACGGGTTTACCCCGCTGCGTGCCTGCGCGGGGGATTGGGTCGGGTCGATCGACGTCATGGAAAGGCTCCATCAGAGACCCCGGATGCCGGGGGGAAAGCGGTAAAAGAGACGAATTTTAAGGAAATCAGGCGTGCGGCGGGGCGCGCGGATTGGGCCGGGCATGGGCGAAGGCCCGTGCCAGACGCCACGTCGGGGCGTGTTTGATCCGCGTCTCACGCGGCGCGCTCCATGGCTCGGGCAGAGCCGCCTGCCCCGGCAGCAGCACCGAGGCCACGAGGCGGCAGGCCTCGCATCCGGTGGCGGCGCTGTCGTGATCGGCACTGCCGTCATGGGCGTCATGCGCGCAGAGGTCATCGGCGCTGCTGCCTGCCGCGAGATAGGCGAGGTAATCGGGATTGACGCTGCGGCCTGTCTCCCCGGTCAGATCGCGATGGGCAAAGCCCACCGCCGCCATCGCCACGCTCAGGGCGACAACCAAAATCAATCTTGAACAAAGACCAAATGAAACGCGCGTCATGCGCGGCACTCTGCCACAGGTCCGGGCATCGCGCCAGTTCTCAATGCGGGGGCAGTCTCAGTCGCCGAGCCATTTATACATGATGCGCGCATCGACAAGGCCCTCAACGGGATGCCGAAAGGCGCGCGGCAGGCGGCCCACGGTCTCAAAGCCGAGATCCTCCCAGAGCCTGATCGCCCCGGTATTGGTCTCGACCACGAAATTGAACTGCATCGCGAGATAGCCCATGGCGCGGGCCTGCGTCTGCGCGTGCAGGCACATCGCCCGCGCAAGGCCCTGCCCGCGCGCCGCCTCGCTCACCATGAAGCCCGCGTTGCAGACATGCGCGCCACCGCCGGGCTGATTGGTCTTGATGTAATAGGTGCCCAGGACCTCGCCCGCGATCTCGGCCACGTAGGTGGCGCGCGGGGTCTGCATCCACATCTCGCGCACCGCCTCGCGGGTGAGGCCCGGCTCTATCGTGTAGGTGTCGCCTGCCTTGATGACGCCGCGCAGGATCGGCCAGAGGGCGTTGAAATCGCCCTCGCGCACGTACCTTATGGTGATGCCCTGATCGCTGTCCATGTCGCCGCCCCCCGCTCAGGCCATGGCTAGCGGGGGGCGCGGGTCTTGGCAAGTCTCAGGTGTTGACGTCCACGACGACGCGGCCCTTGACCTGACCTTTGAGGATGTCGCGCCCAAGCTCGGGCAGATCGCCGAGGCAGGCGGGCTGCACCATCGCCTCGAGCTTGTCCATCGGCAGGTCGCGCGCGATGCGGTCCCAGGCGCGGGTGCGGTTCTCGTAGGGTTGCATCACGCTGTCGATGCCCAGAAGGTTGACACCGCGCAGGATGAATGGGGTGATCAGCGCGCCCTCGATAGCCGGTCCTCCTGCCAGCCCGATGGCGGCGACGGACGTGCCGTATTTCATCTGCTTGAGCACCCGGCCCAGCATCGCGCCCGCCACCGCATCGACGCAGCCTGACCATTGCTCGGCCTCGAGCGGCTTCTTCGTCACCTCGGTCAGCTCGTCGCGGGCGACGATCTGCGTGGCACCGAGGCTGCGCAGATAGTCCTCCTGATCGGGGCGGCCGGTGACGGCGGCCACCTCATGGCCGAGATTGGCAAGGATCGCGGTCGCGACCGAGCCGACACCGCCTGCCGCCCCGGTGACCAGCACCGGGCCGTGGCCGGGTTTCAGTCCGTGATCCTCCAGCGCCATCACCGCCAGCATGGCGGTAAAGCCTGCGGTGCCCACGGCCATCGCCTGACGGCTGTCCAACCCGTCGGGCAGCGGCACCAGCCAGTCGGCCTTGACCCGCGCCTTTTGCGCGTAACCGCCCCAATGCGCCTCGCCGACGCGCCAACCGGTGAGCACGACCTTGTCGCCGGGTTTGTAACGGTCGTCGCTGCTTTCCTCCACGATTCCGGCGAAATCAATCCCCGGCACATGCGGATAGTTGCGCACCAGCCCGCCGCCGGGCCCGACGCAGAGCCCGTCCTTGTAGTTCACCGTGGAATATTCGACCGCGACCAGCACCTCGCCGTGTGGCAGGTCATCGACCGTGATCTGCTTGACCGCGGCGGAGGTCTTACCGCTTTCCTCGTCCTTCTCGACGACCAATGCGTTGAACATATCGCTCTCCTTTTTCGATCGCAGGGCCAGCCCCCTGCTTCATCTTTCCAAAAATACTCCGGGGAGTGTGAGGGGCTGGCCCCTCACTCCCACGCTCAAGGACCGCTCAGGCCCAGAACCCGTCTTGCACCACGCCGCGTCGTTCGCCATCGGGGGCGCTGATGCGCAATTCGGTGCCCGCGTCCCAATGGGTCATCCGCACCATGCCGATGGCGACGTTGGTGTCAAAATCCGGCGACCATGCGGCGGAACTGATCCGGCCCACGCGTTTGCCCTTTTCCGACAGAACCGGCCACCATTCGCGGCAGGGCGGCACGGCATCCCCCTCGATGGCGATGGCACAGACCTGCTGCACCGGGCCTTCCTTGGCGACCCTTAGCAGGGCGTCGCGGCCGATGCACCCGATCGCCGTGTGGGTGTTACAGAACCGGCCCAACCCGCATTCATGCGGCGTGTTGTCGTCGGTCATATCGTTACCGTAGCTCAAGAGGCCGCCCTCGATCCGCTCGATCAGGTTGGGGCAGCCGGCGTGCACGTCCATGTCCTTGCCCGCCTCCATCAGCGCGTGCCAGAGCGGCATGCCGAGGTCAGAGCCCTCGACATAAATCTCGAACCCGCCCTGCTTGGAATAGCCCGAGCGCGCGATCACCATGTCGCGGCCCTGAAAGTCGAACACGCCGAAGCGGAAGAAGCGGATGTCGCGAACGCTGTCGCCGAAGACCGCCGCCATCAGGTCATCGGCGCGCGGGCCCTGAATGGCCAGCGGCGAGACATCCGGCTCATCGACCAGCACATCCAGCCGCCAGCCATGCGCGGTGGCGCGCACCCAGTAGAGCAGGTCCGAGTCGGCGATCGAGATCCACCAGCGGTCCTCGGCCAGTTTCACGGCGACAGGATCGTTGAGCATGCCGCCGGTCTCATCGACGATGGGCACGTAATAGCATAGCCCCGGCGTCATGCCGCGCAGGTCGCGGGGGGTCAGCATCTGCATCAGGCGGCCCGCATCGGGGCCGCGCAATTCGACCTGCCGTTCGCAGGCCACGTCCCAGATCTGCACCGCGTCTTTCAGGTGGCGGTAATCCTCCTCGATGGAGCGGAAGACCGTCGGCAAAAGCATGTGGTTGTAGACCGTGTAGGCCTTGACCCCCGCCGCCTCGACCCCGTCGGAAAAGGGCGTGCGGCGCAACCGGCGCGACAGGGACAGGAGCGGTGTGGTCATGCGTGATCCTCGGGCATGAAGGGAATGTCGGTGACCGGGGCGGGCAGCCCGGCGCGGGTCAGCATCGCGTGGACCTGCCCCCGGTGATGGGTCTGGTGGTTGAAGAAATGGGTGACGCAGGCGGCCATCGGGGTGGTGATCTCGGCCCCCAAGGCCCCCGAATAGAAGGTCAGATCGCCGGTGAGGTCGATGCTGTGGACGCGCCCCGCCCATGCCTTGATGCGGCCATCGGTGGTGAAGCGCTCGGCGCTCCATGCCGCGCCGGTGGGGGTGAGCGTGGTGCTCTCTTTGATCCCGCCTTCGGGGCGGGTGTCCTCGACGCCAAACCAGTGCAGCCACATGCGATCCCCCCAGAGGATGTGGTTGAGCGTGCCGAGGATCGACGAGAAATGCGCCCCGTGATCCTCGGTCAGCACCTTGAGGCTCACCCCGTCGATGGCGCGGGTGATCTGCGCGTTCTGCCACGCATTATAGCGCGCCATGAGCGCGACATAATCCGCCGTCAGCATCATCAGCGCGGACCTTTCCAGTCGATCTGGCAGATTTCCGCGCTGCGCCCGTCGAAATCCCAGACCCGGCCGAATGCGCGCACGCGGCCCTTGGTGGCGGTGGCCACTGTAATATCGGGGCCCATCCAGTATTCAGTATTGGTGACGACGATATCCTCGCCCTTGTGGCCCTCGACGGGGACCACCTCGCCCTGGATCTTCTTGCCGACCATCAGGCGGCGGGCCTTGCCTTCGGTCTCGAAGATGACCGGCGCGCGCTCAGCCCCCAGGAATTCGCTGACCAGCACCCCGAAGAGACCGGTGGTGCCGCGCGCCTTGCCCGAGAATATATTGACCAGCCCCTCGTAGGCCGCCTCGCTGGCGCGTTCGTCGATATAGGCAGCGGCCTTCCAGTTGCCGCGCGCCATAAGGCCGGGGATTTCCAGCATCAGGCCCACGTTGAGGCCGCTGAGATCGGTATCGCCATACTGCCCCTCGTCAATGCGCACGCCCGACCACGCCTGACAGTAGCCTTCGGTGGGTGCGTGTTTGCCAAGGCTCACCACGCAGGGGCAGAATACCGTGCAGTTGCAGTTGAGGATCAACTCCCCCTTGATCGTCCAGGGCACCGTGCCCACGCTTGCGTCGTCCAATGCCATGTCGTGGCCTCCTCTCTCATATTGTCGCGAACAGAACCCAGACCGATGCGGCCAGCAGCACGACGCCCAGGGGGCGGGTGAGCCAGCGCCCGATATCGGGCAGTTTTTCCAGAACCATGATCACCGTGGCCAGCCCCATGAAGGCGAGGTTCATCACGCCCCCTACGAAAGCCAGCAGCATCAGCGCCCAGCAGCACCCCAAGCAGACAAGGCCAAGGCGGACGCCGTTGCGCACAGCGCCCTCATCCCAGTATTGCATGAAGAAGGACAGCGGGCGGCGGCATTTTGACAGGCATGCCTCCTTGGCGGGGCTGAACTGGTATAGTCCGGCGAGGGCCAGCAATGCCGCCGAGAGCACGCCGGAGCGGCTGTCGCCGAAGGCCGTCAGCAGGCCCGCCTGAAAGAGCGCCATCTGCGCGGCTGCGGCCAGAACCGAAAACCCGAGCCAGACCGACAGATAGCCCGCCACCAGCGCGCCGAAGCGGGTTTCGCCGGTATGGCTCAGCTCTTCATAGGTGGCGAAGGCGGGCAGCGCGGTGGGGGCCATCATCGCCGCCGACATCAGCGCCCACATGAGGATGATCCGGCCGAACCCGGCGGCGTCGGGCGTGACGATGCACAGGCTTTGCAGGAAATCCGCGCCGTAGATCACCGCGCCGTCGCGCAGGTCGGCAGGTAGCGCCATGGCATAGAGCAGCCCCCAGGCCCCGAGAATGAGGCCGAACAGCACCAGCCAGTGCCCGCCGCCCATTCGTCTGACCTGTGCCGCAATCATCGCGCTCTCCCTCACGACTCATCTCTTGCGTTTAAATTGTCAGACATTTAAATGTAAGACAAATGAAAATTGATCCCGATAACAAGGCCGACCTTTCGGCCCAGATCGCCGAGGCCATCCGCGAGGAGATCATGGCCGGGCGGCTCATTGTCGACGAGCGCCTGCCGTCCGAGGCGGAACTGGCCGATCACTTCGAGGTGTCGCGCCCGACGGTGCGCGAGGCGCTGAAGCGGCTGGCGGCGCAATCGCTCATCCGCACCGCGCGCGGCGCGTTCGGCGGGGCCTTTGTGAACCGACTGAGTTACCCCGAGGCTTACGGTCAGCATATCACCACCTCGACGCTGCTTCTGTCGATGAACGCGATCAGCTTCGATGTGGCCTGCGAGGCGCGCTATGCGCTCGAGCGCGCCTGCACGCCGCTGGCAGCCCTACGCCGCACGCCCGACACGCTGGCCACGATGCGGGCGGAAATTCACCGGCAGGGGCAGCCGGGGCTGACGGATGAGAGCTTTTGCGCCTCGGATGTCACGTTTCACCGGGCCTTGGTGGACAGTGCGGACAATCCGGTGCTCAGCTACCAATTGGCCGGGGCGGTCGAGGCGATGCAGCCGCTGATGAACATGATCACCTTCACCGCGCGGTCGCGCGAGTCGATCGTCGGCTTTCACACCCGCATCGCCGATGCGCTGGAGCGCCACGAAGGCGACACGGCGCAGGCCGCGCTGTCGGAACTGGAGGCCTATACGCTTACATTGGGGCGGGATGTGATGGCGGCGCGGGCGCGACCGCGCAAACCGGCGTGAGGGGGCAAATGTCGTAACGCCTTCGGCGAGAGTGTTTGGACCATAAAGAAGATATCGGTTTCTTTATGGAAAAAATACTCAGATGCGACGCCAGCGATGCATCACGTCGCCACCCACCTGGCGGGTCTCACCGAGCGTGAAGCGGCCCGCCTCTTCCAGCCGCGCAAGGCCCAGCGCGCCGATGCCGGGCAGGCCCTCGGCCCCGATGGCGAGACCGGCGGTGAAACTGACGAATTCATCGACCAGACCCGCCCCCAGAAGCGACGCGGCGAGCGCGCCGCCGCCTTCGCAGAGCACCCGCGTCAGCCCCGCCTGCCCGAGCGCCTGAAGGATCGCCTCGGGGTCGACCTGCCCTGCCATCACGTCGCAGGGCAAGAGCCGCGCGCCGACGCCGCGCCACGCCTCGGCGATGGCAGGGTCGACCTCGGTGCCGTGGCAGAGCCAGAGCGGCACATCATTCGCGGTGCGCGCGAGATTGGACATCAGCGGCAGGTCGAGCCTGCGCGAGACCACCACGCGCACCGGTTGCCTGCGCGCGCCCATGTCGCGCACGGTGAGCGTGGGATCGTCGGCGCGCGCCGTGCCTGCCCCCACTATCACCGCGTCATGGCGCGCGCGCATCGCGTGGACCATGCGCCGCGCCTGTGCCCCTGTGATCCACTGGCTGTGACCGGTGGCGGTGGCGATGCGCCCGTCGAGGCTGGAGGCGAGTTTCAGCGTCACGAAAGGCCGCCCGGTTTCGTTGCGCATCAGCGATCCGGCGAGATCGCGCGCGGCTTCTTCGGCCATGACGCCGGTCGTCACCTCTATTCCGGCGGCGCGCAGCATGGCGAAACCACGCCCCGCGACGCGCGCGTCATTGTCATCGAACGAGGCCACCACGCGCGCCACCCGGGCCGCGATCAGCGCCTCGGCGCAGGGCGGGGTTTTTCCGTGATGCGCGCAGGGTTCAAGCGTGACATAGGCGGTGGCGCCGCGTGCCGCCGCGCCTGCCTGTGCAAGCGCCTGCGTTTCGGCATGCGGCCGCCCGCCCGGTGCGGTCCAGCCGCGCCCGATGATGCGGCCATCCTTGACGATGACGCAGCCGACCGCCGGGTTGGGCGCGCATTGCCCCATGCCCCGCCGCCCGAGCGACAGGGCGAGGCGCATGAAACGAACGTCCCGTCCCGTCACGCGTCGGGGTCTGGGGTTGCCGCCGCCTCGTCGGGGCGCAACTCGCTTACGAAGCGGTCGAAATCATCGGCTTCCTGGAAGTTCTTGTAGACGCTGGCAAAGCGCACATAGGCCACCGTGTCGATCCTTGCGAGGCTTTCCATCACGATTTCGCCCACGGTCTTGGAGGGGATATCGGTCTCGCCCATGCTCTCCAATCGGCGCACGATGCCGGAGATCATCTGCTCTACGCGGTCGGGCTCTATGGGACGTTTCTGGAGCGCGATGCGGATCGAGCGTTCCAGCTTGTCGCGGTCGAAATCCTCGCGCCGGCCATTGGTCTTGACCACCACGAGATCGCGCAGTTGGACCCGCTCATAGGTGGTGAACCGCCCGCCGCAGGCCGGGCAGAAGCGCCTGCGCCGGATCGAGACGTGATCCTCGGCGGGGCGTGAATCCTTCACCTGTGTATCGATATTTCCGCAAAACGGGCAGCGCATGGGCCGTCCCCCTTCTTTGTCTCTGCCTCTTGGGTCATGGGTCTGAAGCCCAGTTATCCACAGTCACTATAGGACAGCCGCAAGGTTTTGGGTAGGGGGGAAATCGCACCGCTAGATAGGCGGCGTGATTGCCTTTGAAAGAGACCGGTCGGGGGCCTAGATGAGCGGAAACACGAATGGAAAGGACATCACATGACGACCAAGACGCTGTTCATCACCGGGGCCTCGAGCGGGATCGGGGCCGAGACCGCGCGTGCCGCCGCCGATGCAGGCTGGAACGTGGCGCTGTTCGCGCGCAGCCAAGACAAGCTGGACGCGCTGGTGGCGGAATTGGGAGAGGCGCGCGCCCTCGCCCTGCCCGGTGACGTCACGCAGATGGCCGATCTGGAGCACGCGGTGCGCGAGACGCAAGCGCGGTTCGGGCAGATCAACGCCGTCTTTGCCAATGCCGGGCGCGGGCTCGACACCCCCGGCGTGGCCGAGGGCGACCCCGAGGAATGGCGCAGCATGATGGATATCAACGTCATGGGCCTGCTCTTCACGGTCAAGGCCAGCTACGGCGCGCTGCAAGAAAGCAAGGGGCATCTGGTCCTGACCGGCTCGGCGGCGGGCAAGCGGCATATCAAGGGCTCGATCTACGGCGCCTCGAAATGGTTCGTGCATGGCTTTGGCGGCAACATGGCCGAGGAGATGCGCGAGTGGGGCGGGCGCTGCACGGTGATCGCGCCGGGCATGGTCGACACGCCCTTTTTCGACAGCCCCAAGCCCGACAAGCTGCAGCCCGAGGATGTGGCGCATGCGGTGATGCATGCGCTGAGCGCGCCCGCGCGCGCCTCGGTGCAGGAAATCTTTCTGATGCCGACGCAATAGGTCGGGGCGCGGGCACGCCTAGCCGAGATGCGCCGCAACCTCGCGGATATGCGGCGCATCGCGGTGCTCGAAGAGGTATATCCCCTGCCACGTGCCAAGCCGCAGGCGGCCATCCTCGACCGGGATGCCGAGGCTGACCGGCAGGAGTGCCGCCTTGATATGCGCGGGCATGTCGTCGGGCCCCTCATAGCTATGGCTGAGATAGGCCATCGACGGATCGGTGGTTGGCGGCACAAGACGGGCGAAAAAGGCGTGCAGGTCGGTCTGCACCTCGGGATCGGCGTTTTCCTGAATGAGCAGGCTGGCCGAGGTGTGGCGGATGAACAGCGTCAGGAGGCCATCGCCCGCCACCCAATCGGCGACACGGTCGGTGAACTCGTAGAGGCCCTGCCCCTGCGTGGTGAGGGTGAAGGTGGTCTGCATGCAGGCTGCGCCGCGCTAGTCGTCCTCGTCGGTGCCGCGCACGCCCAACAGCTGATCCATGCTGACCGAGGGCTGATCGCAGCCCGCCTCGCCGACGATCTTGGCGGGGACGCCCGCGACGGTCTTGCAGGGCGGCACCTCTTCGAGCACGACCGAGCCTGCGGCGACGCGGCTGCAATTGCCGACCTTGATATTGCCCAGCACCTTGGCCCCTGCCCCGATCAGCACGCCGTTGCCGATCTTGGGGTGGCGGTCCTCTTCTTCCTTGCCGGTGCCGCCCAATGTCACCGAATGCAGCATCGAGACGTTGTCGCCGACCACTGCCGTCTCGCCGATGACGATGGAATGGGCGTGGTCGATCATGATCCCCTTGCCGATCCGGGCGCCGGGGTGAATATCGACGCCGAACACCTCGGAGCAGCGCATCTGGAAAAACCGCGCCAGATCGTAGCGCCCGGTTTCCCACAGCCAATGCGCGATGCGGTAGGTCTGAATCGCCTGAAAGCCCTTGAAGAACAGGAGCGGCAGCAGGAAGCGGTCGCAGGCCGGGTCGCGGTCGTTCACTGCCACGATATCGGCGCGCGCGGCAAGGCCGATCGACTCGTCGGAATTGAGCGCCATGTCGCAGATTTCGCGCAGGATCTGCTCGGGCATCTCGTTCGAGGTCAGCTTGAGCGAAATGCGATAGGCGAGCGCCGATTCGAAGGTGCCGTGGTGCAGCACGCTGGAATGAATGAGGCCGCCGAGAAGCGGCTCGTCGCTGATCGCGGCCTCGGCCTCGCGGGCGATGCGCGCCCAGACGGGATCGAATTCGGCCAGTTTGGTCTTGGTATGTGCCACGGCTCATGCTCCTCTGGATCGGCTTGAGTATAGCAGATAGGCATGCGTCGTAAAATGCAAAGGCGTGACAGGGGGGATCACCAAAATGAATGACACGCGGGCGGCGGAATTTCGGGTGTTGATCGAGAGCCTTCTGGCGGAGTTGGAGCAGGACGAGGCGCGCGGGCGCGAGGGTCAGGCGACGGTGGAGCTGGATCAGCAGGCGGTCGGACGGCTGAGCCGTATGGACGCGTTGCAAAATCAGGCGATGGCCAAGGCGGGGCATGCTAGACGGCAGGCCGAGCAAAGGCGGCTGATGGCCGCGCTCGCGCGGATCGACGAAGGGGAGTTCGGCTATTGCGAGGATTGTGGCGAGGAGATCGCGGAGGGGCGGTTGCGGCTTGACCCCGCCGCGCCGCGCTGCATTTCCTGCGCCAGTGGCTGAGATGCCGAGACTTGCAAGGAGATGCCCATGCCCGCCGCCATCATCGTGAGCCACGGACAGCCCTCGGACCCCGATCCGGCGCAGGCCGATCTGGAACGGTTCACCGCGCGGGTGGCGGAGGCCCTGCCCGGCTGGCATGTGGGGGCGGCGACCCTGGCGGCACCCGGTGCGCTCGATGCCGCCCTCGACGCGGCGGGGCCTGCGCCGCTGGTCTATCCGCTCTTCATGACCGAGGGGTGGTTCACCGGTGACAACCTGCGCAAGCGGCTGAGCGGGGCACAGGAGGCGCGGGTTCTGCGGCCGCTTGGCGTGTCGTCCGAGTTGCCCGATCTGGCCGCTGAGGTGTTGCGCGATGTGCTGGCAGTCCGCGGCTGGCTGGCGGGCGAGACGCAGCTTTTCATCGCCGGGCACGGATCGGGGCGCAGCCCGAATTCGGCGCGTGACACCCGGGCGTTCGCCGAGGCTGTGGCGCAGCGGATGCGCTTTGCCGAGATGCGCGTGGGGTTTGTCGAGCAGGCACCCTACCTTGCCGATCAGGCGGCGGGGCTGGGGGCGCAGGCGATCTGCCTGCCGTTCTTTGCCGCGATCCTCGGCCATGTGATCGACGATATCCCCGAGGCGCTGGACGGGACGGGGTTTCAGGGCGTGCGGCTCGATCCTATCGGTTGTGCCCCGGGAGTGCCTGCGCTGGTGGCGCGGGCGCTCTTGGCCGAGGCCGCTCAGACGCCGAGATAACGATCAGTCAGCGCGGGCGAGAGCGCGGCGTAGGCGCCGGACCAGACCGAGACGCCCTTTTCCAGCACCACGGCGCGGTCGGCGATACGGCCGAGTTCGCCCAAGGATTTATCGACCACGATCAACGCCATGCCGGTCTCGGATTTGAGCCGGGCGATGGCGGCCCAGATTTCCTGTCGCACCACGGGGGCCAGCCCCTCGGTCGCCTCGTCGAGGATCAGCAGGCGCGGGTTGGTCATCAGCGCGCGCCCGATGGCGAGCATCTGCTGCTCACCGCCCGAGAGCGAGCCTGCCGATTGCACGCGGCGTTCCTGAAGCCGGGGAAAGAGCCCCGCGACGCGGGCAAGATCCCATTCACCGGGGCGCGCGGCGGCGATCAGGTTTTCCTCGACCGTGAGATTGGTGAAGCAACGCCGTCCCTCCGGCACAAGACCGATGCCTGCGCGCGCCGCGCGGTAGCTGGGCAGGCGGGCCATGTCCTGCCCGTCGAACATCACCGCGCCGCCGCGATGGCGCAACAGGCGGCAGATCACCTTGATGGTGGTGGATTTGCCCATGCCGTTGCGCCCCAGAAGCGCGAGCACCTCGCCCTCGTCCAGGGCCAGATCGACATCGAAGAGCGCCTGCGAGGGGCCGTAGAAGGCCGAGATATGCGAGAGGGTGAGCAGGCTCATGGCTGGGCGTCCTCGCCCAGATAGGCGCGGCGCACCTCCGGGTTGGCGCGAATCTCACTCACCGGGCCGGTGGCGATGATGCGCCCACCCACCAACACGCTGATCCGGTCGGCAAGGGCAAAGACCGCATCCATGTCGTGTTCCACCAGCAGAATGGGCGTGCGGGCGCGCAGGTCGGAGAGGAAGGTGATCAGCCGCTTGGAGCCTTCGGCGCCCAGGCCCGCCATAGGCTCGTCCATGACGAAAGCGCGGGGGGTGAGCGTGAGGGCGACGGCCAGTTCCAGCTGCCGCCGCTGACCGTGCGACAGTTCCGCCGTGCGCAGGGCGCGAAACTCCGAGAGACCGACCTGATCGAGGGCCGTCTCAGCCGCGTCGCGCAGGGCGGCGTCGCGCATCACCGGGCGCAGAAAGCGCATCACCCCGCCGCGCCGCCCGAGCGCGCCGATCATCGCGTTCTGCAACACCGTGTAATCCATCGCCAGCGAGGATATCTGAAACGTGCGGCCAAGGCCCCGCCGCGCGCGGGCGGGGGTGTCGAGCGCGGTCACGTCCTGACCGTCGAGCCGCACCTGCCCGCGGTCGGGGCGCAGCGCGCCCGCGATTTGCGCGATCAGCGTGGACTTGCCCGCGCCGTTGGGGCCAATGAGGGCGTGGATCTCACCGGGGCGCAGGTCGAGCGTGATATCGTCGCTCGCCACCAGCCCGCCGAACGCCTTGGTGATGCCCCGCACGTCGATCACCGGCTCAGTCATGCGCCACCTCGCGCCCCGCAATGAGGCCATAGATTCCGCCGCGCGCGAACAGCACGACGCCAAGCAGGATCGCGCCGAGATAGATGTGCCAGTAGTCGCTGAGCCCGCCCAGCCAGTGTTCCAGCGCGATGAAGAGCGCGGCACCCGCGACCGGGCCGAAGACGCGCCCGACCCCGCCGAGGATCACGAAAACCATGATCTCGCCCGAGGTTTGCCAGGACAGCATGACGGGGCTGACGAAGCGGTTGAGATCAGCAAAAAGCGCGCCCGCAAGCCCGGTGATCGCACCCGAGATGACGAAGGCGGTGAGGTAGAGGCGGTAAGGGGCCTGCCCCACCGCCTCGACCCGGGCGGGGTTCTGGCGGGCGGCGCCCAGCATCAGGCCGAAGGGCGAAGCGGCAAGGCGCGAGACGATGAAGAGCACCAGCAGCAGCAGCGCGTAGCAGATCGCGAAGAAGGTGAGCGGGTCCATCGTGTTGAGCCCCGCCACGCCGTTGCGCACATAGATCGACAGCCCGTCCTCGCCGCCATAGGCGGGCCAGGAGATTGCGAAATAATAGAACATCTGGCCAAAAGCGAGGGTGATCATGATGAAATAGACCCCCGTGGTGCGCAAGGAGAGCGCGCCGATGGCCAGCGCCGCGAGCGCGCTGACGGCGATTGCGACGAGCCAGATCACCGGCATGGATTTCGTGCCCTCAATCAGGAACGGCATCTCGATCAGCGGGGTATAGGTCTGCGCGTGGTAGGCGAGAATGCCCATGGCATAGCCGCCCAAGCCAAAGAACGCCGCGTGCCCGAGACTGACCAGACCGCCCAGCCCGAGCGCCACGTTGAGGCCGACACCGGCGATGGCGAGGATCACGGCACGGGTGACGAGGGTGATTGTAAAAGGCTCATCGACGATCCACGCCCAGAGCGGGATCGCCAGCAGACCCAGCAAAAGGGCCGTGTTGAGCACCCGTTCGCGCCTCATGCCGTGGCCCCGCCGAAGAGGCCCTTGGGCCGGAAGAGAAGCACCCCCGCCATGAGCAGGTAGATCGCCATGGAGGCGAGCGCCGAGCCTGCGGTGGTGGCCGATGAGGCGTCCATGACGAGGGCAAACGCCTGCGGCAGCAGAACCCGGCCCAGCGTGTCGGTCATGCCGACGAGGATCGCGCCCACCAACGCGCCCTTGATCGAGCCGATGCCGCCGATCACGATGACCACGAAGGCGAGGATCAGCACCGGCTCGCCCATGCCGACCTGCACCGATTGGATCGCGCCGATCAGCGCGCCCGCCAGCCCGGCGAGCGCCGCGCCGAGTGCAAAGACCAGCGTGTAGAGGCCCGAGATATTCACGCCCAACGCGCCGATCATCTCGCGGTCATTCTCACCGGCGCGGATCTGGATGCCCAGCCGTGTGCGGGCGATCATCCAGAACAGCCCCGCCGCCACCGCCAGCCCCGCGCCGATCAACGCCAGACGATAGGCAGAATATTCGATGCCCAATGGCAACGTCACCGTGCCCGACAGCCACTCGGGCCGGTCGAGATAGAGCGGCACCGAGCCGTAGAGCCAGCGCGTGCCCTCGGAGAAGACGAGAATCAGCGCGAAGGTGGCCAGCACCTGATCGAGGTGGTCGCGGTCGTAGAGCCGCCGGATCACCGTGATCTCGACAATCACCCCGGCCAAGGCCGCCGCCGCGAGGCTGGCCACCAGCGCCAGCAGGAACGAGCCGGTCAGCCCGGCCACCGCCGCCGCCGCAAACGCGCCCACCATGTAGAGCGAGCCATGCGCGAGGTTGATCAGGCCCATGACGCCGAAGATCAGCGTCAGACCGGCCGCCATCAGGAACAGCATGACCCCCAGTTGCAGCCCGTTGAGCGCCTGTTCGACCAGCAGGATCAGGGACATGCGGCCCCTACCCTGCGCGGTGTCACCTTGATCGCCATGGCCTTCATTCTCTTTCGTGTCTCCCCTGCGGTCGCGGTCATGCCCCGCCGCCGCATGTGGATAGCGGATTGAGCGATATGTGCAACTGCCGACATGGCACCCACGCCGTTAGCGCAATCATGGCCCCGGCGCATGGGTTTGCGATAACGGTTATCGCTAACATGCTGAATAACCAACGAAAACGCATCACTTCTATCTTTCAGCGCGGCCCGCTTGGGTCTATACCGCCGCCAAATCCCGGAGCAGGAGAGCCCAATGACCATCACCGTCGGTATCAACGGTTTCGGCCGTATCGGTCGCGCCACACTGGCGCATATTTCCGAAAGCCTGCGCAACGATATCAAGGTCGTCAAGGTCAACGCCACCGGCCCGATCGAGACCGCAGCGCATCTGATGCGCTATGACAGCGTGCATGGCCGCTTTGCCCATCCGATCACCGTCGAGGGCAACACGATGGATCTGGGCCGGGGCCCGATCGAGATGTACTCGACCTATGACATGACCGCGCTCGACTGGGAGGGTGTGGATGTGGTGATGGAATGCACCGGCAAGTTCAACGACGGGCTGACCGCCAAGACCCATCTGGAGCGCGGCGCGCGCAAGGTGCTCTTGTCGGCGCCCGGCAAGAACGTGGACCGCACCGTGGTCTACGGCGTCAACCACGAGACGTTGCAGGCGGGCGAGCGGATGATCTCGAACGGGTCCTGCACCACCAATTGCCTGGCCCCTTTGGCCAAGGTGCTGAATGACGGGATCGGCATCGAGAGCGGCATCATGACCACGATCCACGCCTATACCGGCGATCAGCCGACGCTCGACCGGCGGCACAGTGACCTTTACCGCGCGCGGGCGGCGGCGATGTCGATGATCCCGACCTCGACCGGGGCCGCCAAGGCGCTTGGCGAGGTGCTGCCGGAACTGGCGGGGCGTCTCGACGGGTCGGCCATCAGGGTGCCGACGCCCAATGTCTCGGCGGTGGACCTGACCTTTGTCGCCAAGCGCGACGTGACCAAGGCCGACGTCAACGAGGTCGTCGCCGCCGCCGCCGCAGGCCCGATGAAGGGCGTGCTGGCCTATGACCCCGAACCCAAGGTCAGCGTGGATTTCAACCATACCGAGGAAAGCTCGATCTTCGCGCCCGATCAGACCAAGGTCACCGGCAAGCGGCTGGTGCGGGTGCTGGCGTGGTATGACAACGAGTGGGGCTTTTCGTGCCGCATGGCCGATGTGGCCGTGGCGATGGGCCGGTTGCAGTAAACCCGCGCACTATTGCGCAACGTGGTCTCGTCGGGCATACCCGGCGGGACCTTTTCATTTGGAATACCCCTCATGACCAACCGGATCGCGATCATTCTCGGACTGATGATTGTGGCAATCCTGGTGTTCGACAAGGTCTATCACGACAGCGCGGGCACGGTCTTTCTGGGGCGCAAACTGGTCGCGTTCATCGAATATCTCGCCTTCTGGCGTTGATCGTTTCGGCACCTTTTCCGATTAAGAAACCATGATTTGACTACATTCGAAATTCGTTTATGTTCGCGATCAAATGTTAGCGCTAACTATGCGGGTATGCGCCGCGAGATATCAGGAGGAAACATCATGGCACTCAGGCTGGCGATCAACGGGTTCGGCCGCATCGGGCGCAACGTGCTGCGTGCGCTGGTGGAAACCGGACGCCATGACATCGAGATCGTGGCGATCAACGATCTGGGCCCGGTCGAGACCAACGCGCATCTGCTGGAATTCGACAGCGTGCATGGCCGCTTTCCCGGGTCCGTCACGACGACCGAGGACAGTATCGACGTCGGGCGCGGACCGATCCGCGTGACCGCGCTGCGCGACCCGGCAGAGTTGCCCTGGGGCGATATCGACGTGGTGCTGGAATGCACCGGCCTCTTTGCCGACCGCGACAAGGCGGCGGCGCATTTGGCAAACGGGGCCAAGCGGGTGCTGGTCTCGGCCCCGTCAAAAGGCGCGGATCGCACAGTGGTTTACGGGGTGAACCACAATGATCTGACGGCGCAGGACGTGATCGTCTCGAACGCCTCCTGCACCACCAATTGCCTCGCCCCCGTGGCCAAGGTGCTGCACGAGAGCATCGGCATCACGCGCGGGTTCATGACCACGGTGCACAGCTATACCGGCGATCAGCCGACGCTCGACACGATGCACAAGGATCTCTACCGCGCGCGGGCGGCGGGGCTGAACATCATCCCCACCACCACCGGGGCGGCGCGTGCCGTGGGGCTGGTGCTGCCCGCGCTTGACGGGCGGCTTGATGGCACCGCCATTCGCGTGCCGACCCCGAATGTGAGCGTCGTGGACCTGACATTCGAGGCCGCGCGCGACACGGATATCGACGAGATCAACGCGGCGATGCAGGCGGCGGCGAATGGCGCGCTCAACCGGGTGCTGGACGTCACGCGCCGCGAGCTCGTCTCATCGGATTTCAACCACAACTCGCATAGCAGCATCTTTGCGGTCGATCAGACCCGGGTGATGGACGCCCGCATGTGCCGGGTGCTGGCCTGGTATGACAACGAATGGGGTTTTTCCAACCGCATGCTGGATGTGGCGGGCGAAATGGGCAAGCACCTCGGCTGATCAGTCGAGTTTGGCCAGCAGCGCCGCCTTGACGGCGGGGGGGACGAATTTCGTGACGTCCCCGCCAAGCCGGGCGATTTCCTTGACCAGTTTCGATGCGATGGCCTGATGGTTGGCGTCGGCCATCAGGAACACCGTCTCGACCGAGTTGTCGAGTGCCCGGTTCATCCCGACCATCTGGAACTCATACTCGAAATCGGTGACTGCCCGCAGGCCGCGCACGATGATCTGCGCGCCGACGTCATGGGCCGCGTTGATCAGCAGGTTCTCGAACGGATGCGCGATGATTTCGGTGCCGGTCTCGACGCTGAGCGCCTTGGCCTCGGCCTCGATCATCGCGACGCGCTCTTCCAACGAGAAAAGCGGGCCCTTGTCGCGGTTGATCGCCACCCCGATCACCAGCCGGTCCACCAGAATCGCCGCCCGGCGGATGATATCGACATGCCCGAGCGTGATCGGGTCGAACGTGCCGGGATAGAGGGCTATGCGCATCGGGCCGCTCCTTTGTTGCAGTCGAAGCGCACGCAACAATATTGCGCCGGTGAATGCAAGGGCTAGTAGCCCATGATCATCCCTTCAAGCGCGTTCTTCTCCATCGACAACTCCTCCAGCCGGGCCTTGACCACGTCGCCGATCGTGACGATGCCCACCAGCTTGCCATCCTCGACCACGGGCATGTGGCGGAAGCGGCCATCGGTCATGCGGGTCAGAACCGCGTCCGAGCTGTCTTGCTTAGAACAGCAGACCGGGTTGCGGGTCATCATGTCGGATACCGTTTCGGTCATGCAGGAGGTGCCGCGCACCGCGAGGCTGCGCACGATGTCGCGTTCCGAGAGGATGCCGTCGACGGTCTCGCCGTCGCGCGACACAATGAGGCCACCGATCCGACGTTCCGCCAGCGTCTGCGCCGCTTCCGAGACCTTGGTTTCGGGGGTGATCGTGATCACCGCGCCGTCGCCCTTGGATTTCAGGATTTGCTGGACCAGCATGGCGTACCCTCCGAAATAAAATATCCTCAAATCAGCGTGATACAGAACAAAATTTTTGTCAACTGCGGGCCTCGAGCCGGGCAACCTCTTGCCGCAACCCGTCGGCGAGCGCGGCGGCGAACCGGTTCTGCCGTTCCAGCCTGCGATCATCGGCATGGCGCACCAGATAGAAGCTGCGCGTGAGGGTGAATTGATCGGTCAGGATACGGCGCACGCCGCGCGCCCAGGGCAGTGAGAAATCGTGCAGCACGCCGATGCCGCCCGCCTGCCGCACCCAGTGAAGCTGCACCGAGACCGAGTTCGACGCGAGGCTGACGCGCTCCACCCCCGCCTCGCTGAGATAGTCGAGTTCCTTGTCGAAGATCATGTCCTGAATATAGCCGACCATCCGGTGGCCGCGCAGGTCGGCGAGCGTCTCGATGGGGCCTGCGTTTTTCAAATACCGGACCGATGCCGCCAGATGCAGCCGGTAATCGGTGAGTTTCTGCACCGTAAGCCGCCCCGCCGTGGGCGGGCTGACGGCGATCACCATATCGGCCTCGCGGCGGGTCAGGTTGAAGACGCGCGGCAGGGCGACGATCTGGATTTCCAGATCGGGATTGTCGGCCCCGATGGCGGCACAGACCTGCGGCAACAGGAAATTGGCGCAGCCGTCGGGCGCGCCGATGCGGATCTGCCCGGACATGCTGCCCGCCTGGCCCGCCATGTCCTCGGCCGCCTCCTGCATCGCCTGTTCGGCGCGTATCGCGTGGGCCATCAGCCGCCCGCCCGCCTCGCTGAGCGCATAGCCGGTGGGGGATTTGGCGAAAAGCGGCGCGCCCATCTCTTCCTCGAGCCGGGCAATGCGGCGGCCGACGGTGGCCGGGTCGATGCGCAGCGCACGGCCTGCACCCGACAGGCTCTCGGCGCGGGCCACGGCCAGGAAGATCCGGATATCGTCCCAATGTGGTTGCATGGCGGCCCCCTTTGCAAAAATGCAAATCGCTTTTGGAATATTGCCCCTTTTCGCTCGAGTTTTGCAAGACTACCCTGCGCGCAACCCTAGAGGAGGATCTCAGATGCAAGAACTGACCCATTACATCAACGGCGAACATGTCAAAGGCACGTCCGGCCGGTTTTCCGACGTGTTCAACCCCGCCACCGGCGAAGTGCAGGCGAAATGCCCGCTGGCCAGCGTCGAGGAGATGGAACAGGCGGTCGCAGCCGCACAGGCCGCACAGCCCAAATGGGGCGCCACCAACCCGCAGCGCCGCGCCCGGGTGATGATGAAATTCGTCGATCTGCTCAACCGCGACATGGACAAGCTGGCCGAGACGCTGAGCCGCGAGCACGGCAAGACCTTTCCCGATGCCAAGGGCGATATTCAGCGCGGTCTGGAAGTGGTCGAGTACTGCATCGGCGCGCCGCAGATGCTCAAGGGGGAGTTCACCGACAGCGCGGGGCCCGGCATCGACATGTATTCGATGCGTCAGCCTTTGGGCGTGACGGCAGGGATCACCCCGTTCAACTTTCCGGCGATGATCCCGATGTGGATGTTCGCGCCTGCATTGGCCTGCGGCAACGCGTTCATCCTCAAGCCGTCGGAGCGTGACCCCTCGGTGCCGCTGATGCTGGCCGAACTGATGGAAGAGGCAGGCCTGCCCAAGGGTCTGTTGCAGGTGGTGAACGGCGATAAGGTCGCGGTCGATGCGATCCTCTACAATGACGTGATCCAGTCGATCGGCTTTGTCGGCTCCACGCCCATTGCCGAATATATCTACGGCACCGGCTGTTCGCAGGGCAAGCGCGTGCAGTGTTTCGGCGGGGCCAAGAACCACATGATCGTGATGCCCGATGCCGATATGGATCAGGCCGCCGACGCGCTGATCGGCGCAGGTTACGGGGCTGCAGGCGAACGCTGCATGGCGATTTCCGTGGCCGTGCCGGTGGGCGACGAGACCGCCGACCGGCTGATCGAGAAACTGGTGCCGCGCATCGAAAAGCTGAAGGTCGGGCCCTACACGGCGGGCGATGACGTGGATTACGGCCCCGTAGTGACGGCGGCGGCCAAGGAAAAGATCCTCGGGCTGGTGCAATCGGGCATTGATCAGGGCGCGGAGCTGGTCGTCGATGGCCGCGATTTCAACCTGCAGGGTTACGAGGACGGGTTCTTTATCGGGCCGCACCTCTTTGACCGCGTGACGCCGGATATGGACATCTACCAGCAGGAAATCTTCGGGCCGGTGCTATCGACCGTGCGCGCGGGCAGCTATGAAGAGGCGCTCAAGCTGGCGATGGATCACGAAATGGGCAACGGCACTGCGATCTTTACCCGCGATGGCGATGCGGCGCGCGATTTCGCCAACCGGATCAATATCGGCATGGTGGGCATCAACGTGCCGATCCCGGTGCCGCTGGCCTATCACACCTTCGGCGGCTGGAAGAAATCGGTCTTCGGCGATCTCAACCAGCACGGGCCGGACGCGTTCAAGTTCTACACCCGCAGCAAGACCATCACGTCACGCTGGCCGTCGGGGATCAAGGATGGCGGCGAGTTCAACTTCAAGGCGATGGACTGAGCCATTTTTCGCGATGGTGCCCGTCCCCGGTCTTTGGTCCCGATGGTATCGGCACTCAAGCCGCAACCATCGGGGCGGACTGACAGCATCACCGATCATATACGCATGGGGCGATCGGACCAACCACCGGTCCTGCTCTCCCGGCAGTGTTGTCCCCTGGCAACCTAACCTCACGCGATTCGTGCTGTTTCGATCCGCCGCCACCCTAGGTTCAACATTATAGTGCAATGCACCCTGTGATTGATTTCGCCGTTTCGAAATTATGAACAATCTACCGATAGATGCGACAATAACCATGCGACAGGAAACAAAATTTCCGACACCTCTCCAAAGTTCCCCGAAGAGCCAGTCGATTGTTGAAAATATGGCGGTATTGAGGCAGTGTGATGATCACTTGGGCGACGGGTTCTCCGGGCGGCCAGACCATTATGGGGGTATGTTATGACTATAAAGAAATTTCTGATCGCGTCAGCATTGGTCGCAGGAATGGCGACCGGCGCGTCCGCTGCGACTTTGATCGGAAGCAGTAGTGGAGAATTTACTTCGGAAGACGGGTTTAATGTGAGCGCATCGGGCAACCAGCTCACTTGGCCGGGAGCTAGCCTCGTTAATCCGCAGAGCACTCTCACAATCGACAACTTTGGCTTCAACGCACCTGTTCCTTTGGGGAACAGCGAGCAGAAGGTTGGCCAACTGACGTGGGAAAACGCCAGTTCGTTTCCGACTTTTTCACCAAGTTTCGATGCTGACGCGACTCTCACTCTCGACTATGACAGCCCGAGCGATATTGCCGGTACCGAAGGGGTTACGTTCTCAGTGACCAACACGAGCGGGGGAAACCCGGATGGTATAGCGACACTCGTACTTGATGGCCTTTTTGATTTTGGGCTTGGGGTCCCGCTTGATCTGGGCCAAGGTGTTACCGTTACGAGCTACTTCGCCAAAATTGATGGCGCCTTTGGTACTTTTTCGAACGGATCGTGGTCGAATGAAGAAGGTGAAACATCTACCCTCGGCATTTACGCCAACATCTCGGCAGTTCCTCTGCCTGCGGCTGGCTGGCTGATGATCGCTGGGATTGGCGGCCTTGCCGCGCTCCGTCGCCGCCGCAAGGCCGCGTGACAGCGCAATACGACAGAACATCGTGACAAGGGGCGGCCTCGGTGCCGCCCCTTTTTCTTGCCTACCCCCGGAGAACCATGCTGAACTGACAGCCACGGCACCGACCACGGCGGGAGAGCGACGCGAATGGCCTATATCAGCCCCGATTTCACCATCGGCGTGGAAGAGGAATATCTTCTCGTCGATCTCGACAGCCTTGCCCTGGCCAACGCGCCCGAGGCGCTGATGACGGCGTGCGAGCAGGACCTGCAGGATCAGGTCAGCCCCGAATTCCTCAATTGCCAGATCGAAATCGGCACCCGCGTCTGCCGCACCATCGGCGAGGCGCGCGAGGATCTCAAGCGCCTGCGCAGCACCGTGGCGCGCCACGCCAGGGAACATAACCTCGCGCCTATCGCCGCCTCGTGCCACCCGTTTTCCGATTGGCGCAGCCAGACCCATACCGACAAGAAACGCTATAACGAATTGCAGCACGATCTGGCGGGCGTGGTGCGGCGGATGCTGATCTGCGGCATGCATGTGCATGTCGGAATCGAGCCGCCCGACCGGCGCATCGACCTGATGAATCAGTTGAGCTATTTCCTGCCGCATCTGCTGGCACTGAGTTGCTCCTCGCCGTTCTGGCAGGGGCAGGATACCGGGCTGAGCTGTTACCGGCTGACGGTGTTCGACAACCTGCCGCGCACGGGCCCGCCGCCCCGGATGGAGAGTTATAGCGAGTTCGACCGCTCGGTGCAGGCGCTGGTTGAACTGGGCGCAATCGAGGATGCCAGCAAGATCTGGTGGGATCTGCGCCCCTCGTCGCGCTTTCCGACGCTGGAATCGCGGATCTGCGATGTGCAGCCCCGGCTGGAGGACGCGCTGACGCTGGCAGCATTGACGCAATCGCTGGCGCGCATGCTGTGGCGGCTGGCGATCCACAATCAGCGCTGGCGGATCTATGACGGATTTCTGGTCTCGGAGAACCGCTGGCGGGCGCAACGCTATGGCACCACCGAGGGGCTGATCGACTTCGGGAGGGGCGAGATTGTCGATATGGCCGCGCTGGTCGAGGAAATAATAGAATTGATTCAGGAAGATGCGCAATTCTTCGACGCGGTGGCCGAGGTCGAACATGCCCGCGATATGCTTGACCGTGGCACAAGTTCCGAGCGGCAGCGCGCGGTCTTTGCCGCCGCCCGCGCCACCGGAGAGACCGAGGCCGAGGCGCTGCAATCGGTGGTGCGGCACCTGATCGAGGAATACCACGCCGACCTATAGGCCCGGCACGGATGACAATTCTGTGAGCACTCGGACCAAATGTGCGACGCCCCCTACGCATCCGGGGCAGTCCTTCCTATGTACGGGCGATAATCCCGACCAAGAGGACCGAGCACGATGACCCCGAACTTCACCCGCCGCACCGCCATCGCCACCGGTATTGCCGCGCTGGCCATGCCCGGCCTACTGCGCGCCGAGACCGTGAACCGCCGCAACGCCTCGGCCTTTGTCAAACGCGACTGGCGCGATCATTTCGACAGTCTGGGCGAGGGCTGCCTGCTGGCCGATATCGACAGCCGCGCCGTGCATTACTGGGGCCCGGATGGCGAGACCTATGCGCTCTACCCCTCGTCGGTACCGATGACCGAAGAACTGACCCGGCGCGGCTATACCGAGATCGTGCGCAAGCGTGTCGGCCCCGACTGGACGCCGACCCAATCCATGCGCGAGCGTGATCCGACGCTGCCCGCCTATATGCCGCCCGGCCCGGACAACCCGCTGGGCACCCATGCGATGTATCTGAGCTGGCCCGCCTATCTGGTGCATGGAACGCATGACACCCGCAAGATCGGGCGGCAGTCCTCCTCGGGCTGCATCGGGCTTTATAACCGGCATATCGAAGAGCTGTTCGGCATGGCGCAAGTCGGCACGCAGGTGCTGTTGCTCTGACCGCACCGCCCTTGCAAAGCATCAGCGCCCCGGGTTACCCCTCGGGGCGTTTTCTTTTGTCGCATCCCGACCGGAGAGCGTTGCGCCTTGCAAAAGTTCTGCAATAGTTGCTAATTAAACAAGCGTTCATTTCAGCGAACAGGAGCCCGTGATGGACTTTGCCCTCAGCGAGGAACAGACCGCCATTTTCGACATGGCGCATGCCTTTGGACAGGACCGCATCGCGCCGCATGCCCGTGCGTGGGAGCGCGAGGGCACCATTCCCAAGGAGTTGTGGCCGGAGATCGCCGCGCTCGGGTTCGGCGGGCTATACGTGAGCGAGGAGGCGGGCGGCTCTGGCCTCACGCGGCTGGATGCGACGCTGGTCTTCGAGGCGCTGTCGATGGCCTGCCCGTCGGTCGCGGCGTTCCTGTCGATCCACAACATGTGCGCCAAGATGATCGACAAGTTCGGCAGCGACGAGATCAAGGCGCGGGTGCTGCCCAAGGCGATGACGATGGAAACGGTGCTGTCCTATTGCCTGACCGAACCCGGCTCTGGCTCGGACGCCGCCGCGCTCAAGACCCGCGCCGAGCGCACCAACGAGGGCTACACCCTGAACGGCACCAAGGCGTTCATCTCGGGCGGCGGATATTCGGACGCTTACGTTGTGATGGTGCGTACCGGGGGCGACGGACCCAAGGGGATCTCGACGGTCTATGTCGAGGACGGCACAAAGGGCCTCAGCTATGGCGGGCTGGAGGATAAAATGGGCTGGCGCAGTCAGCCGACGCGGCAGGTGCAGTTCGACAATTGCAACATTTCTGCCGCTGATCTGGTGGGCGAAGAGGGCAAAGGTTTCACATATGCGATGAATGGGCTGAATGGCGGGCGTTTGAACATCGCGGCTTGCTCGCTGGGCGCAGCACAGCAGGCGCTGAGCATGACGCTGAGCTATATGGCCGAGAGAAAGGCCTTTGGAAAACCGATTGACCAGTTTCAGGCGCTGCAATTCCGCCTTGCCGACATGGAGATCGAATTGCAGGCCGCGCGCACATTCCTGCGGCAGGCGGCGTGGAAGCTGGACCATGAGGCGCCCGACGCCCCCAAGTTCTGCGCCATGGCCAAGACGTTCGTGACCGAGGCGGGCAGTCGCATCGTCAACCAATGCCTGCAACTGCATGGTGGTTATGGTTACCTGGCCGATTACGGGATCGAAAAGCTGGTGCGCGACCTGCGGGTGCATGAAATCCTCGAAGGCACCAACGAGATCATGCGCCTGATCGTGGCGCGGCAGATGCTGGCGGACAAATGAGCGGCGATATCCATATTCGCAAGGACGGCCGCGCCGGACGGATCACCCTGACCCGACCCAAGGCCTTGAATGCGTTGAGTTACGACATGGCGATGGCCATCGAGGCGGCGCTGGACGATTGGCGCGACGACCCTGAGGTGGCGCTGGTGCTGATCGACGCCGAGGGCGACAAGGCCTTTTGCGCGGGCGGCGACATTCAGCAGCTTTACGACAGCGGCCGTGCCGGAGATTTCGCCTATGGGCGGCGGTTCTGGGCCGATGAATACCGGCTGAACGCCAAGATCGCCGAATATCCCAAACCCTATGTCGCGCTGATGCAGGGCTTTGTCATGGGCGGTGGCGTGGGCATTTCGTGCCACGGGTCGCACCGCGTCACCTGCGAGAGCACGCAAGTGGCGATGCCCGAATGCGGCATTGGGCTGGTGCCGGATGTGGGCGGCTCGCTCTTGCTGGCGCGGGCACCGGGGCGGATGGGGGAATATCTGGGGACCACCGGCACGCGCATGGGACCGGAGGACGCGATATATTGCGGCTTTGCAGATGTTTACGTGCCGCAGCTGAAGTGGAAAGACTTGATGGCGGCGCTGGTCGAGACAGGCGATCCGGCGGTGATCGACGCTGTGGCGGAGACGCCCCCGACCGGCAGTCTGCGCAGTATCGAGCCACAGGTCGCCGCACATTTCGGCGGCGAACGTCTGGGCGATATCGTCAATTCGCTGCGCACCGAGGACAGCGACTTCACCGCCAAGGCGCTCAAGGCGATGTCGCGCGGCTCGCCGCTGTCGATGGCCTGCGCGGTCGAGATGATCCACCGGCTGCGCGGCCCCGGCGCGGATATCCGCCGCGCGCTTGGCCTTGAATATCGTTTCACCTATCGTGCGATGGACAAGGGCGATTTCCTCGAGGGCATTCGCGCCGCGATCATCGACAAGGACCGTGATCCGCACTGGCAACACGCGCTGGACTGCCTGCCGGGCACGGCGGTCTCATCCATGCTGATGCCTCTCGGGGCGGACGCGCTGACATTCGAAAGGGAGGCAACGACATGAAGATCGGGTTCATCGGGCTGGGCAACATGGGCGGGCCCATGGCGGCCAATCTGGCCAAGGCCGGGCATGAGGTGACGGGCTTTGACATGGCCGACGTCAAGATCGAAGGCATCAAAATGGCGGGCAGTGCCGCTACCGCGGCAGAGGGTGCACGGGTGGTGATCACCATGCTGCCCAATGGCGATATCCTGCGCCGCGTGGCGGATGAGGTGATCCCGGCGATGGAGACGGGCGCGGTGCTGCTCGATTGCTCGACCGTCGATGTCGAAAGCGCGCGTGACGTCGCGGCGCAGGCGCAGGCCGCAGGGCTTTCGGCGCTCGATGCGCCGGTGTCGGGCGGGGTCGGCGGCGCGGCGGGCGGCACGCTGACCTTCATGGTGGGCGGCGATGAGGCGGGGTTTGACATCGCCCGCGAACTTTTTGACATCATGGGACAAAAGGCGGTGCACTGTGGCCCGTCCGGCAACGGTCAGGCGGCCAAGATCTGCAACAACATGATCCTCGGGGCGACCATGATCGCCACCTGTGAGGCCTTTACGCTAGCCGACAAGCTGGGACTGGAGCGACAGGCGATGTTCGACGTCGTCTCGACCTCCTCGGGCTATAGCTGGTCGATGAACGCCTATTGCCCGGCCCCCGGCATCGGCCCGAAATCGCCTGCCGATAATGGCTATCAGCCGGGCTTTGCCGCTGATCTGATGCTCAAGGATCTGCGGCTGTCGCAGCAGGCCGCCGAGACGGTCGATGCCGACACGCCGATGGGCCGCGCGGCCTGTGATCTCTATGCGGAATTCGTCGAGAAGGAAGACGGCAAGGGGCGTGATTTCTCGGCCATGCTGCCGCGATTCGAGACGCGCGGACGCGGCTGATGGGCTGGGTCGCGCGCGCGCCCGGCCTGCCTGTGCTGGAGCCGGAGGCGGTGGCGCTGCTCGACCGGCTGACCCCGATGCGCGTGCCTGCGGGACAGGTGCTGTTTCACCCCGGCGAGACGGTCAAGGGCTTCGTGATCGTACTTGAAGGCCGGGTCGAAGTGTTCCTGACCGGCGCGTCGGGGCGCGAGATGCTGCTCTACGCGGTGGAGCCTGGGCAAAGCTGCGTGCAGTCCACGCTCGGGCTGATGGGCGGCGAGGACTATTCCGGCGAGGCGGTCGCGCGGAGCGAGAGCGAACTGGTACTGGTGCCGCGCGACACCTTCCTGCACCTGATGGATGTGTCGGACGTGTTCCGCAAATTCGTGTTCGCGGCCTTTGCGCAGCGCCTGCAATCCATGATGCACCTGCTGGATCGCGTCGCCTTTCAACGGATCGAGACGCGGCTGGCGCAATGCCTGCTGGAGCGGGCCGAGGGCGACACGTTGAAGGCGACGCATGCCGAGATCGCGGTGATGATCGGCACGGCGCGCGAGGTGGTCTCGCGCCGTCTCGATGCGCTGGCGCGGCGCGGGATCGTCGCGCTGGATCGCGGCGTGGTACGAATTCTCGACGCCGGGACCCTGGGCGAGTTGGCCAGCCTCGACGCGTGAAAACGGGGCGGCGCTGCGCGCCACCCCGTTCGAGTCATGGGCCTTGTGGATTTGGCGCGCGATCAGGGACGCGGCGGCAGAATGACCCGGTCGACCACGTGAATCACGCCGTTTGACTGTTTCACATCGGCGATGGTCACGTTGATCACGCGCCCGCGCTCGTCCTCGAGCATGATTTTGTCACCCGAATAGGTCGCCTTGAGCTCGCACCCGCCGAGCGTCGGCACGACATGCATGCCGCCATCATCGTCGATCATGCCCTTAATCGCCATGGCCATCGCATCGGCGCCGACGACGTGGCAGGTCAGGATCTGGGTCAGCTGTTTCTTGGCTTCGGGCTCGAGCAGCGCCTCGACCGCGCCGTCTTTGAGCATGCCGAAGGCGGCATCGGTGGGCGCGAACACGGTAAACGGCCCCTCGCCCTGCAGCGTCTCGACGAGGCCAGCGGCCTTGACGGCGGCGACAAGGGTTTCGTGATCGGCGGAATTGACGGCATTCTCGATGATGTTCTTTTCGGGATACATCTCGGCGCCGCCGACCATCGGATTGTCCATCGCGGCAAGCGCCATGGTGGCGGTCAGGGCAAGCGCGCCGGTGGCTGCGAAAATTTTCTTGGGTGTCATGTCGTGTCTCCTCGGTTGGATAGCAATGCCCCCGGCAATATGGCCAAAGGTCATGGGGAGGCACGACGCGGGGGGCGAAAGAGTTTCAGAGATTTTTTACCGGGGGGGGGGGCCTGGTCGGGTTTGGTTTGGAGTTGAACTTCAATTGAATCACCTGCGCGGACCAAGGCCGAAGGCTGCTGCGCATCGCTTCAAGATCCGTTTCAGGCCAGCACCACACCGGGCCCTACCCCGTTCAAGCGCCCAACCCGGCCTCGCCCGCCACGGACCGGCGCACCATGTCCCAATAGACCGCCTCGACCTGTGCCAGCGACAACCGGCCCTTTTCGCGGAACCAGGTGTTCACCCCCGTCAGCATGGCGATCAGCGCCATGCTGGCGATGCGCGGCTCGGTGACCACCATTACGCGCGCCTCGGCACCGGCGCGCAAGATCGCCTCGAGCCGCGTCTCGTAGTCGCGCCGCAAGCCCTCGATCAACTCGAAATTCTCCGGGCTGAGATTGCGCAACTCCATGTAGGACACAAAGACCGCCTCGGCGCGGCTGGTGTTGAAGCGGATGTGAAAGCGGGTGAACGCCTCAAGCTGCACCATCGCGCCGCCCGCCTGCGGGGCCTCAGTATCCCAGGCCGACAGCAGGTCCTCCATATGCGTGCGCATCAGCTCGAACAGCAGCGTCTGCTTGTCCGGCGTGTAATTGTAGAGCGCACCGGCCTGCACCCCCACCTCGCCCGCGATCTGCCGCATCGAGACGGCGGCATAGCCATGGCGGGCAAATAGCGAAAGCGCCGCCGCGCGGATGCGCGGGCCGGTGATGTCGGAATGCGAGCCTTGGGTGCGTGCCATGCCCACCGGTTTAACTGAACATCCGTTCAGATCAAAGCCCCGCTTGCCCTGCCCCGCCAAAGAATGGCAAGAAAGACATCAATCGCCCGCAAAGGACCGCCCGCCCATGCGCCCTCGTCTCTCTGCCGCCCTGGCCGCCCTCGCGCTTGCGCTCTTTGCCGGGTGTACCGAATTGCCCGCCCTCCCGGACGAGATCAGCGATAACCGCGCCGATCTTTCCTATCTCGAACTGGTCCCGGCAGGCGAGATCACCGGCCAGGTACCGCCGCCGCGCAGCGACGAGCGCACCGCCCCCGAACTGCAAAGCCGTGCCGACCGCTTGCGCGCCCGCGCGGCCCGTCTCGACGCCCCGGTGATCGACGCCGAGACGCAGGCGCGGATGCAAACCGGCGTCACCCGATAAAAACCCGCCCCCGACAGGTGCGCCCTGCGTTGCAAGGACCATCCGAACCCGTTACATCGCGGCTCAACCACTGGACAGCGATGATCGGAGAGCCCCATGACCACCCCCCTGCGCCTTGGCATTGCCGGTCTCGGCACCGTCGGCACCGGCGTTGTCCGCATCGTGCGCCAAAAGGCCGAGACACTCGCCGCGCGCGCGGGCCGTCCGATCACGATCACCGCCGTCTCGGCCCGCACCCGCGACAAGGATCGCGGCGTGAACCTCGGCGATTACGCGTGGGAGGATGATCCGGTCGCGCTGGCCAAGCGCGACGATGTGGACGTGTTCGTGGAACTGATGGGCGGCTCCGACGGGCCCGCCAAGGCCGCGACCGAGGCCGCCATCGCGGCAGGCAAGGACGTGGTCACCGCCAACAAGGCGATGCTCGCGCATCACGGCCATGCCCTGGCACTCGCCGCCGAAGAGGCCGGACGCGTCATCCGCTTCGAGGCGGCGGTCGCGGGCGGCATCCCGGTGATCAAGGCGCTGACCGAGGGGCTGGCGGGCAATGACATCACCCGCGTGATGGGCGTGATGAACGGCACCTGCAACTATATCCTGACGCGGATGCAGGCCACCGGCCAGGGCTATAACGCGCTCTTTGAGGAGGCCGACAAGCTGGGCTATCTCGAGGCCGATCCCAATCTCGACGTGGGCGGCATCGACGCGGGCCACAAGCTGGCGCTTCTGTCCTCGATCGCCTTTGGCTGCCAGGTCGATTTCGACGGCGTGGCGCTCGAAGGCATTCAGGACATCACCCTCGACGATATCCGTCACGCCGCCGACATGGGCTACCGGATCAAGCTTCTGGGCGTGGCGCAGATGACCGGGCGCGGGCTGGAACAGCGCATGTCGCCCTGCCTTGTCCCGGCGAAAAGCCCGATTGGCCAGCTTGAGGGCGGCACCAACATGGTGGTGCTCGAAGGCGATCAGGTCGAACAGATCGTGCTGCGCGGCCCCGGCGCGGGCATGGGCCCGACGGCAAGTGCAGTGATGGGCGACGTGATGGATATCGCGCGCGGCTTCCGCATCTCGACCTTCGGTCAGCCCGCCGCCATGCTCAAACCCTGCGCGCAGGCCAGCAGCGCCACGCCCGCGCGCTATTACCTGCGCATGTCGCTTGACGACAAGCCCGGCGCGCTCGCCAAGGTGGCGACGTTGCTGGGCGAGGCGGGGATTTCCATCGACCGGATGCGGCAGTATCGCCATGACGATGCCACCGCGCCGGTTCTGATCGTCACCCACAAGACCAATCGCGACGCGCTCGACACGGCATTGACCGGCATCCGGCGGCTCGATGTGCTGGCGGGCGATCCGGTGGCGCTGCGGATCGAAACCGTCTGAAACCCACGCCCCGGCCCCGCCCTTGTGCGCGGGCGGCGCGGGCGCTAATGCTGCTTTGACCCATATTTGCAAGGACCATCCCATGACCTCTGACACCGCCTTCAACGACCGCACGCTCTCGCTCGGGCTGGCGCGCGTCGCCGAACAGGCAGCGCTTGCCTGCGCCGATCTTATCGGGCGCGGCGACGAGAAGGCCGCCGATCAGGCCGCCGTCAACGCGATGCGCGACCAGCTCAACATGCTCAACATCAAGGGCGTGGTGGTGATCGGCGAAGGCGAGCGTGACGAGGCCCCGATGCTGTTCATCGGCGAAGAGGTCGGCACCGGCGAAGGCCCCGGCGTCGATATCGCGCTCGACCCGCTGGAAGGCACCACGCTGACCGCCAAGGCGATGCCCAATGCGCTGACGGTGATCGCGATGGCCCCGCGCGGCACGCTGCTGCATGCGCCCGACACCTACATGGACAAGCTGGCGATCGGGCCGGGATACCCCGAGGGCGTCGTCTCTTTGTCGATGTCTCCGCGCGAACGGGTCGAAGCATTGGCCAAGGCGCGCGGCTGCCGCCCGTCGGAGATCACCGTCTGCGTGCTCGAACGCCCGCGCCATCAGGAGATGATCGCGGAGTTGCGCGAAACCGGGGCCGCCGTCTACCTGATCACCGATGGCGACGTGGCCGGCGTGATCCATTGCGCGGAATCCGAGCGCACCGGCATCGACATGTATATGGGCACCGGCGGCGCGCCCGAAGGCGTGCTCGCGGCCTCGGCGCTCAAATGCATGGGCGGGCAGATGTGGGGACGGTTAGTCTTTCGCAACGACGACGAGCGGGCGCGTGCGCAGAAGGCCGGGATCACCGATTTCGACCGGGTCTATGCCCGCGACGAGATGGTCACCTCGGACGTGATCTTTGCCGCCACCGGCGTCACCGACGGCTCGATCGTCAAGGGCGTGCAGCGCCGCCCCGGTTTCGTCGAGACCGAGACCGTGCTGATGCGCTCGCGCACCGGCTCGGTGCGGCGGATGATCTATCGCAGCAAGCGTGACTGATCGCGCGACAGGGCTGGGGGCGCTGCCCCCGTCGCCGCAGGCGGCGACTCCCCCGGAATATTTCCGGCAAGATGAAGCCGGGGCGCGGGCATGACGGCGTATCTGGGTGTGGAGAACTCGCTGTGCGGGCGGCGCTGGATCGGGCCGGGCGTAGAGGTGGATCGGCAGGCCGAGGCCATGGCGCAGGTCACCGCCCTGCCCCGTCCGCTCTGCCAGACCCTCGCGCGGCTTGGGGTCGAGAGCGCCGAGGCGCAGACCTATCTCGCCCCGGCCCTGCGCGACCTGCTGCCCGACCCGCGCGACTTGCGCGACATGGAGCCCGCCGCCACGCGGTTTCTACAGGCGGTGACGACGGGCGAGCGGATCGCGATCTTTGCCGATTACGATGTCGATGGCGGCACCTCAGCAGCGCTTCTGATCGACTGGCTGAGCCAGATGCGCGCACCCGAACCGACGCTTTATATCCCCGACCGGATCGACGAAGGCTATGGCCCCAATGAGCCCGCGATGCGCGATCTGGCGGCGCGGCATGATCTGATCCTCTGCGTCGATTGCGGCACGCTGAGCCATGACGCCATCGCCGCCGCCGCAGGGGCCGACGTGGTCGTGCTCGATCACCATCTGGGCGGTGAGACGCTGCCGCCCGCACTGGCGGTGGTGAACCCCAACCGGCAGGACGAAAGCGGCGATCTGGCGCATCTTTGTGCCGCTGCTGTGGTGTTCCTGCTGCTGGTCGAGGCCGGACGGCAGCTGCGCGACGCCGGACGCCAAGGCCCCGACCTGATGGCGATGCTCGATCTGGTGGCGCTGGCGACGGTGGCGGATGTGGCCCCGCTCATCGGCGTGAACCGGGCCTTCGTGCGGCAGGGGCTGCGGATCATGGCGCGGCGCGAACGCCCCGGTCTGGTGGCGCTGGCGGATGTGGCGCGGATGGATGCCACGCCCAATGCGTACCATCTGGGTTTTCTGCTGGGACCGCGCATCAACGCGGGCGGGCGCATCGGCAAGGCCGATCTGGGTGCGCGGCTGCTGGCCTGCCAGAGCGCCTCCGAGGCGCGCGCCATGGCCGAGCGGCTCGATCAGCTCAACACCGAGCGGCGCGAGGTCCAGGCCATGGTGCGCGATGCCGCACTGGACCAGGCCGAGGCGCGTGGCTTTGACGCGCCGCTTGTGTGGGCGGCGGGCGAGGGCTGGCATCCCGGCGTTGTCGGCATCGTCGCCAGCCGCCTGAAGGAGACCGCCAACCGCCCGGCCATCGTGATCGGGCTCGAGGGCGACGAGGGCAAGGGATCGGGCCGCTCAATCAGCGGCGTCGATCTGGGCGCCGCCATTCAGCGGCTGGCCTCTGAGGGGCTGCTGATCAAGGGCGGCGGGCACAAGATGGCGGCGGGCCTCACCGTGGCGCGCGACCGGCTGGAGGAGGCGATGGCACGGCTCTCGGATCTGCTGGCCCGTCAGGGGGCCGGTCAGGCCGGGCCCGCCGACCTGCGCCTTGACGGGATGCTGATGCCGGGGGCGGCGACGATCGAACTGGTCGAGCAGATCGAGGCCGCGGGGCCGTTCGGGGCCGGTGCGCCGGGGCCGCGTTATGTCTTTCCCGATTGTCAGATCAGCTATGCCAAGCAACTGGGCGGCAACCACCTCAAGCTGCGCTTTGGTGACGGGCTGGGCGCGAGCCTCGAGGCGATCGCCTTCGGGGCGTTTGACGGGCCGCTGGGGCCCGCGCTGACGGGACATGGCGGCGCACGCTTTCATCTTGCCGGACGGCTCGACATCAACACATGGGGCGGGCGCAGATCGGTGCAACTGCGCCTTGAGGACGCCGCGCCGGCCCTGTGATCCGGCCCCCGAGGCGGCGCGAAACCGGCCATGTCGATTTTTGCGAAACAGCGCCAAGTTTTCGTAAAATCCCTCTTGCGCGCCGGTCCGGATTTGCCTAGTTACCCCCCACAGCAGCGCTGGCCCGTTCGTCTATCGGTTAGGACGCCAGGTTTTCAACCTGGAAAGAGGGGTTCGATTCCCCTACGGGCTGCCACTTTCTCAGGATTTCCCCAAGGTCGATAGAGGTCCGGTGCGCATGTGTCGCGCCGGTGTTGTGGTGCGCGCCGTCGATGTTGCGCGTGATCGTTTTGGCGCTCTGAGGGTCCGGATGGTCGTTGATCCGGAATGCGGCGTGCGAGCGGTGCCGGGGCCGCAGACGCTTGGATTTCTGGCGCGCCGCGATTTGCCATTTTGTTGCGCGTCACGAGCATCGACCTTGCTGACACGGACCATCCCCGCCACATCCGGGCGCGCGGCATCCGGATGTTTTTTACGAAACGCGGGTGCGGATGACCGCATCGACGGCCGTCGCGGTTTGCCTGCCCACGATGACCGGGTTGATCTCGACTTCGGCCATAGTGTCGCGCAGGTCCCAGGCCAGACGCGACAGCGCGGCGGCGGCATCGGCCAGCGCCTCGGCGGCAAGGCGGGCGCCCCCGCGATACCCCGACAACACGCGGGCGGCGCGCAACCGGGTGATCGCCGTTGCGGCCTCGGCGGCCGTGAACGGGACCATCAGCAGGACGTGTTCGTCCAGCAGGTCCACGAATTGGCCACCGGGTGCAATGCGCACCGCCGGACCGAAATCGGGATCATTGATCGCGCCCAACGACCATTCGACACCCGGTGCAACCATGTCGGCGACCAGAATCTGACCGTGAAACCGCGCCGTCAGATCATCATATGCATCCGCAACGGCCTGCGCGGTTGCAAGGCCGGGCTTGACCCCGTCACAATCCGATTTGTGCGACAGCCCCGGCTGCGCGGTCTTGAGAACGACGGCCCCCCCGATCTTTCGGGCGATCGCCTGCGCGTCGTCCCGTGACCCGGCCAGGCCATGCGCCGGGCAGGCGATGCCGTAGTCCGAAAAAAGCGCGTATCCCTCGGCCTCGCCGATCCAGTCGCGGCCACAAAGCGCCGAACGCCAGTGCGTCGCGCGGGGGTGCGGTGGTTCGGGGGCGCGAAACCGGGCAACCGGGCCGTGATCGTGCAATGCGCGCACGGCCGCCAGCGCATTCTGCATGCCGCTGATCAGGGGAATGCCCAGATCGGCGAACCGCTCGGCCAGCGCCGCGTCATCGCTGCGCGAGAAGTTCGACACGGCGGCAAGCGGTTTGTCGGTCTGGCGAAACGCATCTTGCAATGCGCAGGCATGCATCTCGTGCAGGTAGTAGTTGCCGCGCCAGTTGAGCACATAGAGCCCGGTGCCCACGCTCTCATCCGCCATCATCGCCGTGACCGCGCGGGTGTAGGTGCCTTGCGCCCCCTGCCCCGTGCCCCAGGCGTCGAGCGGGTTCTCGGCAGACTTGCCGGGTTCGAGCCCCAACTGGATCGCCGCCTTGGTTTCACAGGAGAGCGCAGCGTAGGAAAGGCCGTGATCCTCGGCCATATCGGCCATCAACTCGCGCTCGCCGCCCGAATCGTGGATCGAGGCGATGCCCGGCGCGGTCGCGCGCCGTCCTTGCGCGAACATGGCCAGCATCGCCGCCATCTCGTCAAGCGAGCCCGCCATATGACCGCCCAGCCGCCGCACCAGCGCGCGGAACACGTCGTCATCGCCGACCAGCGCGCCGGTATGCGAGATCGCCATGCGCGCGCCCAGCGCGGAGCGACCGATTTTCAGGATCACGACCGGGATGTCGCGCACCGCCGCCGCCTCCATCGCCGCGATGAAACCCTCGGGGTCGCGCACAGTTTCGAGAAACAGGCCGACGGTCCGGGTTTCCGGCCGGTCGACCATCCAGCGCAGGTAATCGGCGGCGGTGGTGACGGTTTCCGAGCCGGTGCTGACCGCCTGCGAGAACCGCAGCCGCCGGTCGTTGTTCATCAGCGCCCCGAGGATCGAGCCGGATTGCGCGATCAACCCGACGCCGCCCGGTTTGAGATCGAGCGGCACCGGAAAGGGCGTGACCCTGAGGCCCAGCGCGATGTTGTGCACGCCCATGCTGTTGGGCCCGCAAAGCGCCGCGCCCGCCGCCCGGACCCGGTCACCGATCCGCTGGCGCATGAAAGCGTCGGGGCATTCCGAAAAGATCGTCAGGGCGCGCACCCCGGCGGTCAGCGCCTCATCGACCGCAGCCTCGACCCGCGCGGTGGCCAGCGACAGCACGACATGCTCGGGCCTCTCGGGAAGGTCGGCCAGCGTGGCGGCGACCCGGCCATCCGACTGCGCGGCAAGACGCGGATTGACCCGCATGATCCGCCCGGCATACCCGCCTTGAGTGACCATCCGGTCCAGCGCATGACCGTACGAATCCGCACGGTCCGAGACGCCGACAAGGGCGATGGATTTCGGGGCCAGCAGCGCCGTCATCGCCGATCTCGGAACGTTCTGGTCCTGCACGCCACAGCCTCTCGGGTTGGATCAGACCGGATATTGGTCGCAACCGGCGGGCAGTTGAAATTCCGAATTGGAAACGAGGGATTTACCCGGCTTATACCGTCGCCATGTCCGGCAATTTACCGCGTGCCTGCATCTCGTTGCGGATTATCTGGATAAAGGCGCGCGCGGGCAGCGACAACTCGGCCCCGGCCTTCACGATCAGGGCGGTGTCATAGCGGATCTCGGGGGTGAAGGGTCGCCAGATGACCCCGTCCTGCGGCGGCAGGCAGCCGTTCAGCGCATCCACGATGGCGATGCCCGCACCCTCGGCCACCATCCGGCGCACGACGGCAAAGAAGAAGCCATGGACGGGCGCGCGCATCTCAAACCCCGCCCCGGCGCAGACCGCGCGCAGCTGGCGATCCACCTGGTTGCTGTCCTGAATGCCGATCAGCCGGTGCTGCGCGAGATCGGCGGGCGTGATCTGCGCCTTGGCTTCGAGTTCCGATCCTGCGGGGAAAATGCAGACGCAGGGCAGCGAAAACTGCTCGGCCACCAGCGATGGCGCGGCGACCGGGGCCTCGACCAGCCCGATATCGCATTGCCCGTTGCCGACAAGATAGGAAATCTGGTGCGAACTGCGCACGCTCAGGTCGATCTCGACCAGCGGGTTGTCCGCCGTGTAGCGCGCCACCAGCCCCGGCATCAGCCCGAAGGCCGCCGCACCGATGGCCCCCACGCGCAGCAATCCGGTGCCCCCCTGCTTGATCAGCCGCGCCCGGTTGGAAAACTGCTCGACCGCGAGGATCGACAGTTCCGCATCCATATGCAGCAGATAGGCCTCGGGGCGCGGCGCGAAATGACCCTTGGAGCGATGGAACAGCGGAAAGCCCAGCATGTCCTCGAGCCGCGACAGCGCGATGCTGATCGCCGGTTGCGTCAGATACAGCCGATCCGCCGCCTTGGAGACGGAGCCCTCTTCCATGACGGCGTGGAAAACCTCGAGATGGCGCAGCTTAAGGTGCATGCCGTCACTATAAGGAAACCGGAATACGCCGCTAGACAAATTACTGTTTTGTTAACTGCGGCCTTGGCACGACTCGCCTGACCCGCAATCCTCGAGGATCATATCCGCGCCCTTTTCGCCGACCATGATCGCCGGGGCATTGGTGTTGCCCGAGGTCAGCGTCGGAAAGATCGAGGCATCGACCACGCGCAGCCCGCCCATCCCGTGCACCCGCAGGCGCGCATCGACCACGTCGTGCCGCGCATCGGGCCCCATCCGGCAGGTGCTGACCGGGTGGAACACGGTTCCGGCCCGGTTCCTGACATCGGCGATCAGATCGTCTTCGCTCTGCACATGCGGGCCGGGCAGAAGTTCGGCCTCGATCAGCCGGGCCAGCGCCGGGGCTTCGGCAAAGCGCCGCATCAGCCGCGCGCCTTCGAGCATTTCCTGAAGGTCGATATCGGTGGCGAGGTAATTGGGGTAGATCGCCGGGGCCTCGGACGGGTCCGGCGAGCGGATTTCCAAATGGCCCCGGCTGGTCGGTCGGGTTGGCTGCACGCCCAGCAGAAACCCCGGAAACGGGTCGGGATTCATCAGCGGGCGCTTGCCCGGCGGCGCCTTGGTATAGCTCACCGGCGAGAAGAAAAGTTGCATGTTCGGATGCTCGAGCCCCGGACGCGACCGCACGAAGCCGCCCGCCTGATTGACGCCAAGCGACAGCGGCCCGCGCCGGGTCAGAACATAGCGCAGCCCGTGCCAGAGCTTGCCATACCACGGGTAAAGCTGAGTGTTCAGGGTCGGCACCCGTGAGCGGTAGAGATAGTCAAGGCCGAGATGGTCCTGCAAATTCCGCCCCACCCCGTCGAGCGCGTGCACCACCCCGACCCCCTTCGCCGCCAGCAGCGCGCCGGGGCCGATGCCCGACACTTGCAGAAGTTGCGGCGAGTTGACAGCTCCGGCCGACAGGATCACCTCGCGGCGGGCATGCGCCTCAACGATTTGACCGTTCTGCCGATACCGCAGCCCGACCGCCTGCCTGCCCTCGCACAGTACCCGTTCGGCCAGCGCATGCGTCTCGACCCGCAGGTTGGCGCGGTGCCGCGCCGGACGCAGATAGGCGCGCGCGGTCGACATGCGCATTCCGGCACGGGCGGTATTCTGATAGGTGCCCACACCCTCCTGCCCGGCCCCGTTGAAATCGGCGTTGTGCGGGAACTGAAGCTCTTTCCCGGCGGCGATGAAATCGTGGCAGAGCGGGTGCAGGTCGCGGTCCATGGTCGCGATATGAACCGGCCCGCTGTCACCGCGAAACGCATCGCCGCCACGGTCATTGGTCTCGGACTTGCGGAAATAGGGCAGCACGTCCCCCCAGCCCCAGCCGGGATTGCCCATCGCCTTCCACTCGTCGAAATCACGCGCCTGCCCCCGGATATAGACCATCGCGTTGATCGAGCTCGATCCGCCCAGAACCTTGCCGCGCGGCCAGTAGGACACCCGCCCGTTAAGCGCCGGGTCGGGCTCGGTGTGGTACATCCAGTTGACCGAGGGCTTGTAGAAGGTCTTGCCATAGCCGATCGGCATCCAGATCCAGAAATTCAGATCGCTGCCACCCGCCTCAACCAGCAGCACGCTGAACCGGCCGCTCTCACTCAGCCGATTGGCCAGAACGCAGCCCGCCGATCCGGCACCCACGACGATGAAATCGTATTCGGTCATTGCGGGCTCAGGCCCTCTTGCGCCGGACATCTAGAGAGCGGGGTCCGCGCTAAGGACAAAAAGTTTGCGCATATGCTCGTGGATCACCCACTCCCCGGTCCAGCCCTGCGGCAGCACCAGCAGGTCGCCCGGCCCGATGTCGCGGCTGCCACTGCCATCGGCGTTGGTGACCGTGGCCCGCCCGGACAGGATATAGCAGTATTCCCCCGCAGCAGACCTGTCGGCGGTGAACCGGCCCGGCGTGCATTCCCAGACACCGATCTTGGTCCGGCCCTCCTCTGAGGTCCACAGCACGGCTGATGCCTCAGTCTGGCCTTGGGTCAGGGATGTCGGTTTGTCGGCGAAGGCCCCCAGCGGAACGGAGGCGAGATCGGCAAAGGTCTGCAGGTCTATCATGGTCGGACTTTCTGGATGCAGGGGTGCGCGTCAGGGCACATTCAGTCTTTCGGTCGCGTTGGCTCTTTTTGCTGCCCGAAGAGCTGCGCCAGCACCATCATCCCCGTGGTCACGAGGATCATGATGGTCGAGATCGAGGCGATCGTCGGGTCGATCTGGTCGCGCAGGGCATTGAACATGTTGCGCGTCAGCGTCGGGTTGTCACCCCCCGAGATGAACATCGCCACGACCACCTCGTCGAACGAGGTCAGAAAGGCCAGCAACGCGCTGGTGACGACAGCAAAGCGGATCTGCGGCAGGGTCACGGTCAGAAACGCCTTCCAGCGCGGCGCGCCGAGGCTGCGCGCGGCGGCCTCCTGGCTCATGTCATAGCCCTTGAGCGCCGATCCGGTGACGATCACCACCAGCGGCAGGGCCAGCACCGTATGCGCCAGCACCAGCCCGGTCAGCGTGTAGAGGATCTGCAACTGCACATAGGCATAGAATGCCCCAATCGCGACCAGCACCACCGGCACCATCATCGGCGTGATCATCAGCACAAAGGCCGCGCGCACAAAGCGCACCTTCGAGCAATGCAACCCGTAGGCCGCCAGCACGCCGATGGGCGTGGCAAGCAGCATGGTCAGGATGGCCGCCTTGAACGAGGTGACCGTCGCCCGCATCCATTCAGGCGAGCCGAAATAGTGATCGTACCAGCGCATCGACCATGTGTCGGGCGGAAACTCCAGATACTGGCTGTCGGAGAAGGACATCGGGATCACGATCAGGGTCGGGGTGACCAGCAGGATCATGATGACGACCGCAAGCACGTAGAGCCACAGCCGCTGGCCATGGGTGATCTGGGTTTCGGTCGCGGGGCTTCGGAACCAGCGCAGCATCAGTGCCCTCCCCCGGTCATCTTTTCAAGGTTCAGGAACCGCGACGCGATCCAGAGGATCGCCACCGTCGAGACCAGCAGCACCACCCCCAGCGCGCTGGCCGCACCCCAGTTCACGAACAACTCGATATTCGAGACGATCTTCATCGACACCATGATGACCTTGCCACCGCCCAGCACCGCCGGGGTGACGAAAAAGCCAAGGCACAGGATGAACACCATCAGCGACCCGGCAAAGAGGCCCGGCAAGGTCAGCGGAAAGAACACCGTCCAGAAGGCGTGCCGCGGGCTCGCACCCAGATTGCTGGCCGCCTTCATCAGGTCGCCGTCGATCGCCCGCATCGCGCCATAGACCGGCAATATCAGAAAGGGCAGCATGATATGGACCATGCCGATCAGCGTGCCGGTCATGTTGTGGACCATCTTGATCGGCTCGTCCCACAGCCCCAGCGACATCGCCCATTCATTCACCAGCCCGCGTTTCTGCAACAGCACCAGCCATGCATAGGTGCGCACCAGAAGCGAGGTCCAGAACGGCAACAGCACCGTGATCAGGCACAGGTTGGCGATCCGGTTGGGCAGGCCCGAGATGAAATAGGCCAGCGGATAGCCGATCAGGATGCACAGGCCCGTGGTCAGGAAACTGACCTCGAAGGTGGTCTGGAATATCCGCGCATAGGATTTGCGCCTCAGCATCCGCTCGTAATTTTCCAGCGAAAACGTGCCATCGGCGCCGATGAACGAGACATAAAACAGCCAGCCCACCGGGATGACCAGAATGATCAGGATCAGCAGGATCGCCGGTGAGCCGAGGCCAAACAGCTTGAGCCGTTCCAGCCATTCGTCGCGTCTCAGGCCCGCCTCGTTTGTGCGCAGCGCCTGCATCCTACTGCTCGCTCCCGTCGATCAGGACGGTATCCTCGGGGGCCAGACACAGGGTCAGCGCGTCTCCGACCGATGGCAGCGACGTGACATTGGCCCCGCGCATCGCGCCGCGCAGCACGATTTGGCCACCACTGGCCAGCGCGGCATGCAGAAGGTAGCTGTCGCCCTGATAGACCACGTCGGTCGCGGTGGCGGCAAAGTTGTTGGCCCCCTCGCGCGGCCCCTCGCGCGATAGCACCACACGTTCGGGGCGCACCATCAGTGACAGGTTGTCGGTGGCGGGTGCGGGAATATCGTGCAGCAAGGGCTGACCGTCGAACAGGATCGTCTCACCCTGACGAGATACCGGCAGAAAGGTGGATTCACCGATGAAATCGGCCACGAAGCGGTTGGCGGGACGTTCATAGAGGTCGCGCGGCGTCGCCAGTTGCATGATCCGCCCGTGATTCACCACCGCGATCCGGTCCGACATGGTCAGCGCCTCGCGCTGGTCATGGGTGACATAGACCGTGGTCATGCCCAGTTTTTCATGCAGGTGGCGCAGTTCGATCTGCATCTGATCGCGCAGTTTCTTGTCGAGCGCCGAGAGCGGCTCGTCCATCAACAGGATGCGCGGCTCGAACACGATGGCACGGGCCACCGCGACACGCTGGCGCTGCCCGCCCGAAAGCTGGTCGATCCGCCGGTCGCCAAAGCCGCCCAGTTGCACGGTGTCCAGCGCGGCCTCGACGCGGGCGGCGATGTCGGGCTTGGACACCTTGCGCAGTTTCAGCGGATAGCCGACATTGCCCGCGACCGTCATATGCGGAAAAAGGGCGTAGCTTTGAAAGGTCATGCCCACGTCACGCAGATGCGGCGGGGTGCGGATCACTTCGCGATCACCGAATTTCAGGCTGCCGCAATCAGGCCGGGTAAAGCCCGCGAGCACCATCAGGAGCGTAGTCTTGCCCGACCCCGAGGGGCCCAGCAGGGTCAGGAATTCACCGCTTTCGACCTCGAGCGACACATCGTTCAACGCGTGGACGGCGCCATAGGTCTTGGTGACGTTCCTGATCGAGATCGGCAACGCGTCGGAGTTTCGGGACGTCACGGCAAACCCTCGCAATCTTCGTTCGGGAAACCAGCGGGCGCCGCAGCGCCCGCTTTCGGATTTCATCGGATGGACCGTCTTACTCGGTCAGCATCTCCTGGTACATCTCGGCGGCGATGGTTTCCCACTTGGCATACCAGTCCAGCGAAATCGGCAGCTGCAACGCCGCGTTATCGGGCGACGAGGGCAGCCCCGCCGCCACCTCGGCGGTGATCTCTCCGGTGTCGTAGGCGGCCTTGTTGGTCGGGCCGTAGGTGATGTATTTCGGCAGGTCGTCCTGATACTCGGCCTTGGAAATCTCCGCGAGGAATTCCATCGCCGTATCCTTGTTGGGCGCGCCTTTCGGGATGCCGAAGCAATCGTAATCCAGCAGCGCCTGGTTGAAGGAATAGGCCACCTTGCCACCGTCCGCCCGCGCATTGTCGAACCGGCCATTCCAGCCTGTGGCCATATCGACCTCGCCATCCTTCATCAACTGTGCGTGCTGCGCGCCAGAGGACCAGAAGACCGAGATATTCGGCTTGAGTTCGCGGATCTTGTCGATCGCACGCTCGATGCCCTCTTCACTGTCGAGCATGGCGTAGACATCCTCGGGGGCCACGCCATCGGCCATCAGCGCCGGTTCCAGCGCACCCGCCACGCTGCCGCGATAGGCGCGACTGCCGGGGAATTTCTCGATATCCCAGAAATCCGCCCAGCTTTGCGGCCCGTCCTCGCCGTAGGTATTGGTGTTCCAGGCATAGACGGTCGAGAACACGTCGCCGCCGACACAGTAATCGCTATAGAGCGAGGGATAGAAGGTCGAGACGTCGATCACGCTGTAATCGAGTTTCTCCAGCAGCCCCTCGGCCGCCGCACGCGCCGCCGAGCCAGAGCCGCTGGCCACGATATCGAGCGTCACCTGCCCGGTCTGCACCTGAAGCCGCACATCCGACATGCCGCCATAGGTTTCCTGCTTGACCTCAATGCCGGTATTGGCGGCGGCGGGTTCGAACAGCGCCTTGCTCTGCGCCTCCTGGTAGGAGCCGCCCCAGGATGCGATGGTCACGCTCTTGTCCGCCGCCATCGCGGTGGTCGCCATGAGTGCGGCGGAGAGTGTCAGGATTGTTTTCGTTTTCATCAATTTTCCTCCCTTATGGTTTTATGGCCTTATGGTTTTTATAGTTCTTCCGGGCTTGCCGTTTGCCCATCAGTCGCGGGGCAGACAAGGCACCGTCTCTACATCCATCTGTCACAATTGTGCTGGCACGATCGGAGCAAATGAAATTTCGATTTCTTAACCTTGGTTTCGATCCGTTAATACCGGTGCAAACGCGGCTCTGCGCGCCCTGCCCGGGCCGTCAACTCATACCTATTGCCTTGCGAAACTGTCGTTGGTCGTTCCAGCGATACCAGGCCACCGCGGCGGGCAGAAACCATGGCTTTCCCTGATAGAGCGGGCGCGTCGGAAACGGCAGACCGTCATAGGCCGTGACGCCCTCGCGCCGGCCCAGAACCTTTTGCCCGGCCCGCATGCCCAGATACGGGGCCATCGACACGCCCGAGCCGCAGTACCCCATCGCGTAATGCACGCCGTCATGCACGCCGGTATGGGCCAGTTCGTCGAAACTGTAGGCGACGGTCCCGCTCCAGGCATGTGACAGCCCGACGCCCTCCAGTTCGGGGAAGATGCGGCACATGTCCTGCCGCAGCCGCGCGGCACCGGCCAGCGGCGTCGTCTCGGAGGCCGATACACGCCCGCCGAAGAGCACGCGCCGCCGGTCGGGCGAGGCGCGGTAGTAATAGACCACCTTGCAGGTGTCGCTGGCGATGCGGTCGCCGGGAAAGAGCGTGTCGATGGTGGCTTCGGGCAGTTCCTCGGTGGCGATGATATAGCTGCCGATGGGGATCACCCGGCGTTGCAGCCACGGCGTCAGCGCGGTGGTATAGCCATTCGTCGCGACGATCACATCCCGGGCCTCGACCGGCCCCTTGGCGGTTTGCACCCGGAACCCCGACGCGGTGCGCGCGATCCGCGTCACCCGGCACTGGCCCAACACCTGCACCCTCTCCCCAAGGGCAAGGCGCAGCAATTCACGGTGAAACTTGCCCGGATGGACCGAGCAATGCGCCGAAAACACGACACCTCCGAAATAGGCATCGGTGCCCAACTGGCTGCGCTGCTCGTGGCGCGGCACGGCAAAGCTCTCGATATTCTCGCGCTGGCGCATTTTCTCGGCGTCGCGAACAAGGGCCTCGTAATGCTGCGGCGTGTGCGCGGCATGAAACCGTCCGACCCGGCGAAAATCGCAGTCCAGCCCCTCATCCGCGATGAAATCGCCGATCCATGTCAGCGCCTTGGCCCCCTCCATACGGATGCCTCTTGCGCGCTCCACGCCGAATTTCGCGGCCAACTTGTCCAGCGATGGCTTGACGCTGGTGCTGATCTGCCCGCCGTTGCGGGTGCTGCATCCATAGCCGGGATCTTCCGCATCCAGCACAAGCGTCGAGCGCCCGCCGCGCGCCGTCGTGATCGCTGCACTCAACCCGGTATAGCCCGCCCCGACGATCAGGACATCGACCGTCTTCGGCAGCCCGGTCGGCAGCGTCGGCGGCGCGCCGATCTGATCATGCCAATAGGGGCTTTGCCTGATATCTGACAGTTGCATGCGTTTGAACTCGGCGCTCCTTCGGCCCCGGCGGGACATCCCCCGTCCGCAGGCTCAGGTTGGAACGCTAGGCCAAGATTGGCCCGCGCTTCATATCCAATATGACAAAACTTTTCAGACCAATCCGGCCTGCCTGCCTAGCGCAGAACCGGCAGATCGCGCAGAACGCCGATACCGCGCGCGATATCCTCGGGGGTCGTACAGCCAAATCCGAAGACAAGGCCGGTTTGCGGGATCGCCGACAGGCAGTAGCGGCCCAGCGGAGCAAGCGTCACCCCCTGTGCCGCCGCCTGCGCCACCACCTCGGCTTCGTCCACCCGCCTGTCGAAAAACGCAGGTGTGTGAAAGCCGCTGGTCGTCTCTTGCAGGCGAATGGTGTCCGGCAAGCTGCGCGCGGCGTCCTGCAGGGCCTCGTAGCGCGCCTTGTAAAGCTGGCGCATCAGGCGGATATGCGTCGCGAAATGGCCCTCGTCCATGAACTCCGCAACAATCGCCTGCGTCGCGGTGGACGGCCCGCTGGCCCATGTGTCGAACATCCGCTCGAACGCCTCGACCATGCGCTCGGGCACCAGGGCGAATCCCAACCGCAGCGACGGAAACAGCGACTTGGAAAAGGTGCCGACATAGATCACCCGCCCGGTCGCATCGATACTGCGCAGCGCGGGGCGCGGCGTATTGCCATAATAGAATTCACCGTCGTAATCGTCCTCGATAATCAGCGCCTGCGCCTGTTCCGCCGCCTGCAACAATTCCAGCCTGCGGGGCAATGACATGACATGGCCAAGCGGTTGCTGATGCGATGGCGTGACAAATGCCAGCCGGAAATGCGGTGCCTTGGCCAATCCGTCCGACACGACCAAGCCCTGGTCGTCGACCTCCACCGGGACCAGTTCGGCCCCTTCGGACAGAAACGCGTTGCGCGCCCCCGAGGCACCGGGGTTCTCCATCCAGACCCGATCACCGGGATTGAGCAAGAGCCGCCCGATCAGCGAAAAGGCATGTTGCGCGCCGGAGGTGATGAACACCTGCTCCGGGTGACATTTTATCCCCTTGAGCGCCCCGAGATGTGTGGCAATCGCCCGTCGAAGCGCGTCGAGCCCCTTGGGCTGTCCATAGCCCATCACATCACTGCGCCCGCCCCGCAAATGCCGCGCCGACAGCCGCGCCCAATGGGCCATCGGAAAGGCGTCGAGCGCAGGCAGCGCGGTGACGAAGGCGCGCGGCTTGTGCGGCAGCCACGCGCGTTGCGCATAGCGGTTCTGGGCCTGGCTGATGACATGGGATACCCGCGGTTTCTGCCCGCCGACGTCCGCCCCCAGTCGGGGCGCGGCGGTCAGCGTCTGACTGTCCAGCGTTTCGCTGACGAAGGTGCCTGCCCCGATGCGCGACACCAGCATGCCTTCGGCGACCAGCCTGTCGATGGCGTCAATGACCGTGGTGCGCGACACCCCGATTTCCTTGGCCAGAGTCCGGGTCGCAGGCAACCGATCCGCAGCCCTCAGCGCGCCCGACAGGATCATGTCGCGCAGCGCCATATAAAGCTGCACGCTGACGCTGCGCCGCAGCGACCGGTCCAGCCGGATCGAGGACAACAAGGCGCCAGCGGCATGTTTCACGGTCGCCTCCCGTCAATTGGTCTGGGGAAAATGTGGAAATGGATATATCTGGCATTCCGTTTTTTCGCCAGCGTTTTCAGGACCCGCCCGTCTCGGTCGGCAAACACCGGTGAAGCCTCATGAAACTCGTCAAACTTGAAACTTTTTCCAACGAATTCGTCTGTTTCGTCCGGGCGACCACCGAAGACGGGGCGCAGGGCTGGGGGCAAGTCGCCCCCTACTGCGCCGATATCACCGCGCAGGTGCTGCATCGGCAGGTCGCGCTGCATGTGCTCGGGCTCGACTGCGATGACATCGACCCGATGCTCGACCTCGTGCGCGACCGCGAGCACAAGTTCCCCGGTGCCTATCTGCGCCGGGCCATGGGCGGGGTCGACACAGCGCTTTGGGACATGCGCGGGCGGCGCGCGGGCAAGCCGGTCTGCGCCCTGATCGGCGGCACGCCGGGCCGGGTCCGCGCCTATGGCTCGTCGATGAAGCGCGATATCACGCCAAAGGATGAGGCCGCGCGCCTGCTGCGGCTGCGCGACACGCACGGGTTTGACGCCTTCAAGTTCCGCATCGGCGCAGAGGTCGGGCGCGACCGCGACGAATGGCCCGGCCGCACCGAAGAGATCGTGCCGACCATGCGCCGCGCCATGGGCGACGACGTGGCCCTGCTGGTCGATGCCAATTCCTGCTACTCCCCCGCCCGCGCCATCGAGGTCGGGCGGATGCTGCAGGACAACGGCATCTCGCACTATGAGGAACCCTGCCCCTATTGGGAGTTCGCGCAGACGAAGGAAGTGACCGACGCGCTCGGGATCGACATCACCGGTGGCGAGCAGGATTGCATGATTGAACGCTGGCAGACCATGATCGGCGACCGCGTCGTCGATGTGATCCAGCCCGATATCTGCTATCTGGGCGGCTTGTCGCGCACCCTGCGCGTGGCGCGCATGGCCGAGGCTGCGGGCCTGCCGGTGACGCCGCACGCGGCCAACCTGTCGATGGTGACGCTGTTCACGATGCACCTGCTGCGGGCGATCCCGAATGCCGGGAAGTATCTGGAATTTTCGATCGAGGGGCTGGACTACTACCCCTGGCAACAGGGTCTCTTCACCTCTGACCCCTACCGGCTCGAGGACGGGCATGCCACGGTGACCGACGCCCCCGGCTGGGGGGTCGAGGTCAGCCCCGAGTGGCTGGCAAAGGCGCAATACCGGGTAACCGAGGCGGTTTGACGGCACAGGACGCGGACCGCGCGGACGGCACGATCCGGCGGTCAACCGTTCCCTCTTCCGGATTTCTCGCCGATCAGTGGCCGCGTGCCGGTCATTTCACCTTGAACCCGGTCGCGCGGCCTGTATCGTCGCACCCATGTTCAACAGGACTGCACCATGAAAATCGCCGCGTCTCAGAAGGAGCGGTTCCTGCGGGCCTGCCCGCTGTTCGACGGGCTGGAACCCGAGGTGATCACCCGCATGGCGATGCGGGCGCGCGGCGTCGCACTCGCCAAGGGCGAGGCGCTCTTTCACGAAGGCGATCCGTCGGACGGGCTCTATGTGCTGTGCAGCGGACTGGTTCAGGTCAGCATCACCGATGCCGACGGCAACACGCTCGTGCTGGCGCTGCCCGAACATGGCGCTCCACTTGGCGAAATGACCCTAGTGACGCCCGATCCCCGCTCCGCCACGGTCACCGCCCTGGAGGATTCGGTGCTTTTGCATGTCGGGACCGGGACCATGGTCGCGCTTCTGGCAGAGGAACCCGCGCTCGCGCGGCATCTCATCGCCTTCCTGTCGCGGCGCCTGCGGCAATCGAATGACAGCCTGCACCGATTTGCCTTTGACAACCTGCAGCGCCGGCTCTTGCAAAAGCTGACGGAACTTGGCCTGCAACACGGCGACCTGCGCCCCGAAGGTCTGAGCCTGGGGCGAAAGTTTTCGCAAACCGCGCTCGCCGAAATGCTGGGCGTGACCCGCGAAGCCGTCAACAAGCAATTGAAATTGCTACAGGATCAAGGGGACATTGAAATCGAGACCGGCGTCATTCGCCTGTGCCACCCCGCCGAAATCATAAAAAACACGCCCAACCTGTGAAGCGGATCACAGCGGCGTAAGCGCGCCCGTCGCATAGTGGGTTCAGGAAATCGGGGTTTACCCCTTCGGCGGGCAGGTGGCGATCACGAGTTGGTCCCGATCGACACCGGATCAGCGCAGTGAGTGTATGCTGATCAACGTCCGGAACGCATCGTCGAGACTCCCGTGCGGTGCGGGCACCCGGAGGGGCTGGGTAGTGAGTGGCCCTCTGGCACCGGTTTCCGAGGGTGGCGTGCAGTTTTTTCCGTCACCTGTCCTCTTGATTGTAAGCAGTCATTTTATGACCAACTGATGCCCTCGATCGAACCCAAGACCGTGTCCAAGCGTGTTGCCGGTTCGGTCGGGGGCTTTTCCCTGCCGGATCACCCCTGGATGGCCAGCACCGCGAGCACACCCAGATAGGTCATCTGATGCGCCATCTGATCGAGCCCCACAAGATGCCAGAATTCCCGGTCGTCAGGCCCCATATCACGCACCGCACCGAGGCGCAGCTTGAGCCAGTCGATATGGTAATGAACCAGCCCTTCCGCGATCAGCACCCCCGCGACTGTCCCGCTCCAACCGCCTGTCACGAAGAGAAGGATCGGCAGCGACAAGAGCGCATGCAGCCCCGCATGCGCCAAACCACCCGGATGGCCATACCGCGCCTTGCCCGCGATCATCCAGCCGTTTTGCCATTGGAAATCCCCCAGATAATGCTTGATCTGAAAGAGCGCGAGCGCGATCAGGGCGAGCGCGACGCTCATGCCACGGGACCGACATGGCCCATCGAATCCAAGGCGTGCAGCGCGATAATCTGTGACATTGTGGCACTCGTGGCGAATGAATGGGCTTATGAAAGGCGTTCGATCAACCCGTCCATGGTGGAAAACCCCGCGCCACATTGCAAGAATTTTTACGCTCCGGACGACCGAAGGGCCGGGCGGGACACGTCCCCCCTGCCCCTTTGGTCTTGCCTGCTGCGTCCGTTCAGGCGGTCAGCATGCGATAGATTTCATCCTTGAGCACCGCGCGCTGTTTACGCATTTCCACCTCGGTCAGCTCTTCCACCGGCGAGACGAGAGTCTCGGCGCGGTGAACCCGGCGGTTGATCTCGTGATATTCATCCGCCAGCCGGGCGAAATGCGCGTCGGACTGTTTCATCTCGCTGATCTTCTCGGCCAGATCGGGAAATTCCTCGTGCAGCTCATGGGGGGTGTGGGACATCGCGCGTTGCTCCTTCTGTGTCGTTCGACTCGGAGCCTAGACGCCACACAAGCGGCAAGCCTTGATCCGGATCAAGAAATCCGCCGCAGCGGTCATTCCTTGGCCCGCGTCGTAGCCTGCCCCGGCAGGCTAGCGTTTGGCCCGGCGCCAGCCTGCCGCCCGGGCCGCGGCCTCGTCGCAGAACCAGCGCTCGCCGGTCGCGGGCCGGATCACGGTGCGCGCGTAATCGGCCTGCCCCGGCATGTGGTAGATGCGCCGCCCCTTGGAATTGACGTTGCCCTTGATCGGGCAATCGGCATTCGGCGCGGCATTCTGCTGCGCCCGCTCCTCGCGCACCGCGCGGCGGTGATCCTCGGGGCGGGCCATGAGATGCCCGTGCAAGCCACGCCCGGCCACGACCGCCGATTTTTCATCGAGGTCATAGGCCATCGAATACTTGCGATAGGCGAGCGCCAGCCCGTCCGTCACCAGCATCCGCCCGACATCCTGCCCCGCCACCCTGCAGGTGGTCACGGTGCGCCCATAACGATCGGTGTCCACCGTTTCGCAGCGCGCCTCGCGGGTGGCGATCCGCGCGCGCACCTGATCGGCGACCCAGGTGCCGCAATCCCAGGTCGCACCGTCGGGATTGGTGCAGATCTGCCCCAGTTCCGGTGCGTCGATGCCGTGCAGCCGCACCCGCACCGCGCCCACATCGAGCGTATCGCCATCCACCACCCGCACGGGCCCGCCAAACCCCTGCGCCGTGGACGCCACAGGGAACAGGGTAAGAACGATGAGTAAAGAAATTCTTAACATGCCCCCTTATGGGAGCATGCCCGGCTGCCTTTCAAGACGAAAGGTGAACAAAAGGTTAACGCGCGCTCAGCGCTGCGCCGTTCGCCACTCGGGATGCAGCCAGGGCGCGGCGTTGTCAGGCGGCAGGCGGCGGCCCAGCACGGCATCGGCGATCTTCTCGCCCGCCATGATCGAGGGCGCGTTGAGGTTGCCGTTGGTGATGCGCGGGAAGATGCTCGAATCGGCCACGCGCAATCCATCGACCCCGATCACCCGGCCTTTTGGGTCGACCACCGCCTCCGGATCATCCGCGCGCCCCATCTTGCAGGTGCCGCAGGGGTGATAGGCGCTCTCGGCATGCTCGCGGATGAAATCGTCGAGGTCGTCATCGCTCTGCACCGCAGCGCCGGGCTGGATTTCGTGCTTGGAATAGGGCGCGAACGCGTCCTGCTCGAATATCTCACGCGTCAGCCGGATGCAGCGCCGGAAATCGACCCAGTCGCTGTCCTCGCTCATGTAGTTGAAGCGGATCACCGGATCATCAGAAGGATCGGCACTGCGCAGGGTCACCGCGCCCCGCGACACGCTGCGCATCGGCCCGACATGGGCTTGGAATCCGTGCCCCTCGGCCGCAGCCTTGCCGTCATAGCGCACCGCAATGGGCAGGAAGTGAAACTGGATATCGGGGTAATCGACGCCCGCCGCCGAGCGAATGAACCCGCAGCTTTCAAACTGGTTCGACGCCCCCGGCCCCTGCTTGCCCAAGAGCCATTGCAGCCCGACCCAGCCCTTGCCGACAAGGTTCCAGTATTTGTAGAGACTGACCGGCTGGCTGGCGGCCATCTGGATGTAAAGCTCCAGGTGATCCTGCAGGTTCGCGCCCACGCCGGGGCGGTCGGCCTGTACCTTTATGCCGTGTTCCGCCAGATGCGCCGCAGGACCGATGCCCGAGAGCATCAAGAGTTTGGGCGAGTTGATCGACGAGGCGGCAAGGATCACCTCCTCGCGGGCGCGCACCACCTCGGTCCGCCCCCCGCGCAGCACCTCGACGCCGGTCGCGCGGCCCTCTTCGATCACCACGCGTTGCACCAGCCCGCGCAGCAGATCGCAATTCTCACGCCTAAGCGCGGGGCGCAGATAGGCATTGGCCGCCGACCAGCGCTGCCCCTTGTAGACCGTCATCTCGAAGGGGCCGAAGCCCTCCTGCTTTTCGCCGTTATAGTCGTCGGTACGCTCATATCCCGCCTGCACCCCCGCCTCGACAAAGGCGCGCACCAGCGGGTTGTCACGCTTGCCCCGGCTGACATGCAGCGGGCCGTTCTGGCCGCGCCAATCGGCATCGCCACCATGGCCGCTATCGTCCCAATTCTCCATACGCTTGAAATAGGGCAGCACATCGGCATAGCCCCAGCCGTCGCAGCCCTGATCGCGCCAATGGTCGTAATCATGGGCGTGGCCGCGCACATAGACCATGCCGTTGATGCTGCTCGATCCGCCGATCACCTTGCCGCGCGGACAGGCCAGCCGCCGCCCGTTCAGATGCGGCTCGGGCTCGGTGCTGTAGCCCCAGTCATAGCGCTTCATGTTCATCGGGTAGCTGAGCGCGCCTGGCATCTGGATGAACGGCCCCGCATCGGTGCCGCCATGCTCGATCACCAGCACGGATTTGCCCGCCTCGGCCAGACGGTAGGCCATGGCGCAGCCCGCACTACCGGCGCCCACGATGACGTAATCGGCCTCCATCAGCGGTGCCCTTCGTGGCCGGGGTGAGGATTTGAGTATTTATGGCAAGATGAAGCCATCATTCGCCTCTGGGAAAACGTTGGTTTTCCTCCACGACATTGAGATCCATGTGGTTGCGCATGTAGCGCTCGGACGCCTGTTGCAGCGGCTGGTAATCCCAGGGGTAATAGCCGCCCTGGCGCAGGGCCTCGTAGACCACCCAGCGGCGGGCCTGGCTCTCGCGGACCTGGGCATCGAAGGCATCGAGATCCCAGCGCGCGGCGGCCTTGACCTGCAACTGCGCCAGCGTCCCGGCATGGGCGGGGTCATCTGCGAGATTGGTCAATTCATGCGGATCGGCCTCCAGATCGAAAAGCTGATCGGGGTCAAGCACGCAGCGGGTGTATTTCCACTTGCCATAGCGCAGCGAGACAAGCGGCGCATAGGACGCCTCGGCGGCGTATTCCATCGCCACCGGCGCGTCGCGGCGCGCGCCCTGCCCCAGCGGCACGAGGCTCTGGCCTTCGGTCCAGGGCATGACCTCGGACATGTCGGCCCCCGCCAGATCGCACAGCGTGGGGCAGACGTCGATATTGCTCACCGGGTCGGTCACAAGGCCCGGCGTCATGTCCGGGGCGCTGATCATCAGCGGCACGCGCGCCGACCCCTCATAGAAGGACATCTTGAACCACAGGCCACGCTCACCCAGCATGTCGCCGTGATCCGACACAAACAGGATCACCGCCTCCTGCCGGGTGGCCTCCAGCGCCTCCATCACCTCGCCGATCTTGTCGTCGAGATAAGAGATATTGGCGAAATAGGCGCGGCGGGAGCGGCGGATATCCTCTTGCGAGATGTCAAACGAGCGCCAGTCATTGGCATCGAAGATACGCTTGGAATGCGCGTCGTGATCCTCGTAATCCATCGCCGGAACCTGCGGCAGAAGATGCTCGCACTCCTCGTAGAGATCCCAGTACTTGCGCCGCGCCACATACGGATCATGCGGATGGGTGAAACTGACCGTCAGGCACCAAGGCCGCGCGTCTTTCCCGCGTGCGAGGTCGTAGACCTTGGCGCGCGCGTCGTAGGCCACCTCGTCATCGTATTCCATCTGGTTGGAAATCTCGGCGACGCCGCTGCCGGTGACCGAGCCAAGATTGTGATACCACCAGTCGATCCGCTCGCCGGGCTTGCGGTAATCCGGCGTCCAGCCGAAATCGGCGGGGTAGATATCGGTGGTCAGCCGCTCCTCGAAGCCGTGCAGCTGATCGGGGCCGACGAAATGCATCTTTCCGCTCAGGCAGGTCTGATAGCCCGCGCGGCGCAGGTGGTGCGCATAGGTGGGAATATCCGCCGAGAACTCGGCGGCATTGTCATAGACGCGGCTGCGCGACGGCAGCAGGCCGGACATGAAACTCGCCCGCCCCGGCGCGCAGAGCGGGCTTGCCGTGTAGGCATTGGCAAAGCGGGTGGAGCGCGCCGCCAGACGTTTGAGGTTGGGCGCGTGCAGCCAGTCCGCGGGGCCGTCGGGAAACAGCGTGCCGTTGAGCTGATCGACCATGAAAATCAGGATGTTCGGGGTGGTCATGTCGGCTCCTTGGATTGCTGGAGAGAGGTGTCGAGATAGCGCAGCAGCACGTCGATGGCGGGCCCCGGTGCGGTTTCACCCTCGCCGAGCGCCTGCCGGATATAGAGCCCGTCGATCATCGCGGCCAAGCCGCGCGTCAGGGTCTGCGCCTCGGTCTGCGTGATCTGGCGAAACGCGTGATAGAGGTTCGAGCGCAACCGCCGCTGATAGATATGCAAGAGCCGCCGGGCGTCGTCAGAGCGCTGCGCCTGCACGTAGAAATTGAGCCACGCCGAGACCATCTCGGGCCGGAACTGCGCCGGGGTGAAACTGGCGCGGATGATCGCCTCGACCCGCTCTCGCGGGGTCGTGGCCATGATCAGCGCGCCGCGCACCTCGGCCCCGTAGAGCGTCAGGATATGGCGCATCGCGGCCACGAAAATCTGCTCCTTGGAGCCGAAATAGTGATGCGCCAAGGCCGAGGACATGCCCGCCCGCTTGGCGATCTGCGCCACGGTCACATCGAGCGAACCGCGCGCGCCGATCTCGTGGATCGTCGCCTCGACCAGCGCGCTGCGCCTGATGGGCTCCATTCCGATCTTGGGCATTCGCCCCTCCGCTTGCGTGCTTGCCTGACCGGCGTAATCGTGTTTAATTGACTCGTCAATCAAGAAAACAAGGGGACGCACCGACCGACAGGGACAGATAACGACGTTGTATTTCACTGCGCCGTCATATTAGCCTATTCTTATCGCAACTGACCGCCGCGGCGCGTGGGCCACCCGGCCGACCGCCCGCAGAGCAAGGTCAGGATGAATAACTCGAAGGGAGACCACCAAGATGACCATCCTCAATTCCGGCCGAATGAATCGTCGCGGCTTCATGGCCACGACCGCCGGTGCGGCACTTGTCGCGGGCCTGCCGCTGAGCGCGCGCGCCCAGCCCAAGCGCGGCGGCCACCTGCGCGCCGCCATCGGCCACGGCCAAACCACCGACACGCTGAACCCGGCGACCTATGAAAACAGCTTTACCACCTCGATGTCCTTCGCCATTCATGGCCGCCTGACAGAGGTCGCCGCCGACGGCTCGCTCAAGCCCGAACTGGCCGAAAGCTGGGAGGCCTCCGACGATGCCTCGGTCTGGCGCTTCAAGATCCGCAAGGGGGTGACGTTCCACTCCGGCAAGGAACTCGATCTCGCCGATGTGGTCAATTCGCTCAACCATCACCGGGGCGAAGATTCGACCTCGGCCGCCGGGCCGATCGTGGCGCCCATTCAGGACATCGCAACCGAGGGCGATGACACCGTCGTCTTTACCCTCGACGGCGGCAATGCCGACTTTCCGTTCATCCTCAGCGACTATCACCTGGTGATCTGCAAGGCCGATGGCGACGGCATCGACTGGCGCTCTGGCGATGGCTGCGGCAGCTACAAGCTCAAGGATTTCAGCCCGGGTGTATCCTTCGCAGTGGAACGCCACGAGGGCCACTGGCGCGATGACGTGGCCTGGTTCGACAGCGCCGAGGTTCTGGCCGTGGTCGATCAGAACGCCCGCACATCCGCGCTCGTCTCGGGCGATGTGGACGTGGCCGACCGGCTCGACCTCAAGACCGTGGGCCTGTTGGCGCGCCGCCCCGACATCCAGATCAACTCGGTCGCGGGCACGCAGCACTACACCTTCGCGATGGACACCCGCGCCGCCCCCTATGATGACGTCAACATCCGGCTCGCGCTGAAATACGGCATCAACCGTCAGGAACTGGTCGACAAGATCCTGTTCGGCTACGGCTCGGTCGGCAATGACCACCCGATCGGTCAGGGCCAGCGCTTTTACAATACCGAGCTGGAGCAGAAGGCCTACGATCCCGACAAGGCGAAATATCACCTCAAGCAGGCCGGGGTCGACAGCGTCGATGTCTCGCTTTCGGCGGCCGATGCGGCTTTTGTGGGGGCCGTGGACGCGGCCGTGCTCTATCAAAGCTCCGCCTCCGAGGCGGGCATCAACCTCACGCCGGTGCGCGAGCCGAATGACGGCTATTGGTCCGACGTCTGGATGAAAAAGCCGTTCTGCGCCGTCTACTGGTCGGGCCGCTCGGTCGAGGACCAGATGTTCTCGACCGCCTATAAATGCGGCGCGTCGTGGAATGACAGCTTCTGGTGCAACGACCGCTTCGACGAGCTGATGCTCAAGGCACGCTCGGAACTCGACGAGGACAAGCGCCGCGAGATGTATTTCGAGATGCAGGCCCTGGTCAGCAACGAGGGCGGCGTCATCGTCCCGATGTTCGCCAATTACGTCTTCGGCAACTCTACCAAGGTCGGGCATTCCGACGTGATGGGCTCCAACTGGGATGTCGACGGCCAGCGCTGGATCGAGCGCTGGTGGATGGCCTAACCCTGACCGCCTGACAGACATGCGAGGGCCCGGGGGTAGCAACCTCCGGGCCCTTGGCCAAGCGGGCCATGCGCCCGCACCACCGATAACGGGAGAGACATGATGACCCTCAAGACCACCCTTTCCGCCCTCGCGCTCGCCACCGCCGCAGGCCCCGCGCTTGCCAATTGCGAGAGCGTCACCTTCTCCGACGTGGGCTGGACCGACATCACCGCCACCACCGCCGCCACCACCGTGGTGCTGGAGGCTCTGGGCTATGAGACCGAGACCAAGGTGCTGTCGGTGCCGGTCACCTATACCTCGCTCGCCGCCGGCGATATCGACGTGTTCCTGGGCAACTGGATGCCCACGATGGAGGGCGATATCGCCCCCTACCGCGAGGCCGGCACCGTGGATACCGTGCGCGCCAACCTCGAAGGCGCGAAATACACGCTTGCGACGAACGCCGCCGGGGCCGACCTCGGCATCACCTCCTTCGGCACCATCGCCGAGCATGCCGACGCGCTCGACGAGACGATCTACGGCATCGAGCCCGGCAATGACGGCAACCGCCTGATCCTCGACATGATCGAGGCCGATGCCTTTGGACTCTCGGACTTCGACGTCAAGGAAAGCTCCGAGCAGGGCATGCTGGCGCAGGTCAGCCGCGCCGACCGCCGTGAAGAGCCGATCGTGTTTCTCGGCTGGGAGCCGCACCCGATGAACGCCAATCACGACATGACCTACCTGACCGGCGGCGACGACTGGTTCGGCCCCGATCTGGGGGGTGCCACGGTCTATACCAACACCCGCGCGGGCTATGTCGGGGAATGCCCGAACGTCGGCAAGCTGCTGGAGAACCTTGCGTTCACGCTTGCCATGGAGAACGAGATCATGGCCGCGATCCTTGACGATGGCACCGACCCCGAAGAGGCGGCCACCGCATGGCTCAAGTCCAATCCCGGTGTGCTCGACGGCTGGCTCGACGGCGTCACCACCCAAAGTGGCGACGACGCGATGGCGGCGGTCAAATCCGCCCTCGACATGTAACGCACCTCCCCGCGCCGCCCGGCCCGACCTTGGGCGGCGCGTCTTTCGTTCTTTCAAAAATTCAATAGTCGAGGCTTTTCCATGGAGTGGCTGAGCGATCACAAGATCCCCGTGGGGACATGGGCCGAGGATTTCTTTCTCTGGCTTCAGGACAATGCCGCCGGGTTTTTCGATGCGCTGGCCGTGCTCATGGAAACGCTGATCGACGCGTTCCTCTGGGTCCTGCAATCCCCGCATCCGCTGGTGATCATCGCGGTGTTCGTCGGCCTCACATGGGCGCTTCAGCGCAACTGGAAGACCTGCCTTTTCGTGGCCCTCGGCTTTCTCTTCATCCTCAATCAGGGCTATTGGGAGGAAACCACCGAAAGCCTCACGCTGGTGCTCTCGTCCTGCATCTTCTGCATGGCCATGGGCGTGCCCATCGGCATCGCCGCCGCCCACCGGCCCCGGCTCTATGACGGGATGCGCCCGGTGCTTGATCTCATGCAGACGCTGCCGCCTTTTGTCTATCTGATCCCGGCCATCGTGTTCTTCGGCATCGGCATGGTGCCGGGGCTGATTGCCACGGTGATCTTCGTGGTCCCCGCCCCCATCCGCCTGACGCATCTGGGCATCTCCAATACGCCGCAGCCGCTGCTGGAGGCGGCACAGGCGTTTGGTGCCACCAATCGGCAAACCCTGTGGAAGGTGGAGTTGCCCTACGCCCTGCCGCAGATCATGGCGGGGCTCAACCAGACCATCATGCTGTCGCTCTCGATGGTGGTGATCGGCGCGCTGGTGGGCGCGGACGGTCTCGGCGTGCCGGTGCTGCGGGCGATCAACACCGTGAATATCGCGCTCGGGTTCGAGTCGGGCCTGATGATCGTCGTCGTCGCCATCGTGCTCGACCGGATGCTGCGCATGGAGGGCCGCAAATGACCGAGGCCAGCGTCCATTTCAAATCCGTCTCCATCGTCTTCGGCGACGCGCCCGAGACCGCCCTGCCGCTGATGGACGCCGGACAATCGCGCCCCGAGATCCAGCACGCCACGGGTCAGGTTCTGGGCGTGCATGACTGCGATCTGTCGGTGGCCCCCGGTGAGATCCTCGTGCTGATGGGCCTGTCGGGCTCGGGCAAGTCCACGCTGCTGCGCGCTGTCAACGGGCTCAATCCGGTGGCGCGCGGCACGGTCGAGGTGCATGACGGCACGCAGATGGTTGACGTGACCCATGCCAACGCCCCCACCCTGCGACGCTTGCGGCAGCATCATATCGCCATGGTGTTCCAGCAATTCGGCCTTCTACCCTGGCGCACGGTGGCCGAGAATGTGGGGCTTGGCCTCGAACTCGCGGGCATCCCCAAGGACGAGCGCGCACGGCGGGTCACCGACCAGCTTGCCCTCGTCAATCTGTCTGACTGGGCCGACCGCAAGGTGGGCGAATTGTCGGGCGGCATGCAGCAACGCGTGGGCCTTGCCCGCGCCTTCGCCACAGACGCGCCGATCTTGCTGATGGACGAGCCGTTCTCGGCGCTCGATCCGCTGATCCGCAACCACTTGCAGGACGAACTCATCGACCTGCAAAAGAAGCTGGGGCGCACGATCATCTTCGTCAGTCACGACCTCGACGAGGCGTTCAAGCTGGGCGACCGCATCGCCATCATGGAAGGCGGGCGCATCGTGCAATGCGGCACCCCGCAAGAGATCTTCACCAATCCGGCGACCGAGTATGTGGCCGAATTCGTGGCCCATATGAACCCGTTGGGCGTGCTCTGCGCGCGCGACGTGATGGAGGCGGCCACCGGCACGCCCACCTCAACGGTGCCGCCCGATGCGACCATTCAGCAGGTGATGGAACAGGCGCAGGGGCACGACACGCCGGTGGGCGTCGAGGAGAACGGCAAACTGCTCGGCCAGATCACCCGCAACCGCATCCTCGCCAAGCTGCTCGACCCGCGCGGCTGAGGCACCGGGATCGTTGGGCATGGCCTTGTGCTATCGTTGTCATCATGAGCCGCGCGTCGTCGTGCCGCGGTGTGGTGATCGGTCGTCAGTTTGGCAGTGCTTTATGCCAGCCAAGTCCGAAAAAGAATAGATCGCAGAGCAGGTTGCAGCCAAATCGCCGCGCCGGGGGGCGGCACGGCGATGCGCGGCGGGCTTCGCCCTTGATTCCGCGCAGGTTCTTCAATCTGATGTTGGCTCCAAGCCAAACGCACCCCCCTCAATTCGCCATCAGGGCCGGCAGGATCGTCACGATATCCGGGAAGAACCACAGGATCGCCAGCCCCGCCACCTGAATGAGCACGAACGGCAACACTCCGCGATAGATATGCCCCGTCGTCACCTCCTTCGGCGCGACCCCCCGCAGATAGAACAGCGCAAACCCGAAGGGTGGCGTCAGGAACGACGTCTGCAGGTTCACCGCAATCATGATCGTCACCCATTTGGGATCGAAACTGCCGCCATAGATCACCGGCCCGACAATCGGGATCACGATATAGATGATCTCCAGGAAATCGAGAACGAAGCCGAGGATGAACAGCACCAGCATCACGATCAGGAAGACCTTGAACTCGTTATCGAAGCTCTTGAGGAATTCCTGAATGTAATGCTCGCCGCCAAAGCTGATCACCACGAGGTTCAACAGTTGCGAGCCGATCAGGATGGTGAACACCATGCTCGTGACCTTGGCGGTCTCGCGCACCACCGGGGTCAGCACCCCGCCGGTGAACAGCACCCAGCAGGCAAAGAGCAGGCCAAAGGCGGCATAGAGATAGGCCGCATAGGCCGCAAGGAACGCCACCCAGTTCTCGAAACTGACCACCTCGTTGTTGATCCGCAGGTCGAAATTGATGCCGATCAGGATGGCCACCACCACGGCAAGCGTGGAAAACAGGATGATCCGGGGCGACCGGTCCTGATCGCGCAGCTTGCGATAGGCCGCCAGCATGATCGCGCCGCCCGCCCCCAGCGCCGCCGCCGGTGTCGGATTGGTGATCCCGCCGAGGATCGAGCCCAGCACCGCCACGATCAGCACCAGCGGCGGAAAGACCACGCGAATGAGCTCGTTCTGCGCCATCCGCCCGGCGCCATGGGCACAGCCATAAAGCGCCAGCGCCAGCGGCAGCGCGAGGATCAGCACCGTCACCCCCGGCGATGTTGTCGGCGCGATAAGCACGATATCCGCCAGAAGGCCCAGCACGATGCCCAGCCCCCCGATCAACAGCGGCGCGGGATTGGCCGACGGGGCCACCCCGCGCGCAATCGCCAGCGTCAGGCCCAGCATGACCATGATCGTCGCCACGCCGGTCCCGATGGGGGCCGCATCGGCGATCTTGTCAATGCGCAGCTGCTCGATCTCTTCGGGGCTCAGACGCATGCTCTGCTCGACGCCGCCCGCCTCATCTATCGCCTCCTGCTCGGCCACGGCCGCATCCCAGGCCGATTGCCCGTGCAACTCGATCATCGAGGCCTGGCACTCGGGGCTCACATTGGTGCGCAGGGACGCCGTTTCGCCCATGTCGGTAAAGCTGTCGATGGTCAGGTTCTGCGTGCCCACCATGCCCAATGTGGACAAAAGCATCGTGCCCGCGATCAGCGCCACCGGCACGCCGAGGAACCAGGTAAAGCCCTCGCCGCGCGTGATCACCTCGCCGCCGGTGCCACCGCCCAGCTGCACCGCCGGGGCCTTCGACGGATTCACCAGCGCATAGCCAAAGGCATAGAGCGCATAAAGCAACGACAGCAGGATGCCCGGCAAGAGCGCCGCCTGAAACAGCGTGCCCACCGACACCACCGCAGGCTCGCCCAGAAAGGTCAGCGCATCCGAACACCCGGCGGCAATCGCCCGGTTGTCCTGCGCCACGGAATAGAGATCCCCCGCCAGCGTGCCGAGCAGAACGATCACGATCGAGGGCGGAATGATCTGCCCCAGCGTGCCCGAGGCCGCGATCACCCCGGTGGCGATCTGCGGGGAATAGCCTGCGCGCAGCATCGTGGGCAGGCTCAGCAGGCCCATCGTCACCACGGTTGCGCCGACGATGCCCGTGGAGGCGGCAAGGAAGGTGCCCACCACCACCACCGACACGGCCAGACCGCCGGGCAGCGGGCCGAACACCTTGGCCATCGTGGTCAGCAGGTCATTGGCGATCTTCGAGCGTTCCAGCGTGATCCCCATCATCACGAACATCAGCACCGCCAGCAGCGTCTCGATCGCCGCCCCGGCCAGCACCCGCTCGTTGATGCGGTTGACGATGAACGACACGTTGCGATCCAGCGCCACCTCCCAGCCCCGGTCAAACACCGGCTGCGCCATTCGTGGCAGATCCGGATACCGGAAGATCGAGATCGCATCGGGCCGCACCCCGCTCGCCACCACTGCGTCATAGGCCGCACTGCCGGTGTCGATCGCCTGATGGATCAGCAATCCCGCACTGTCCAGCCCGGCGATGATCGCGAACGACACCACCCCCGCCCCGCCGATGGCAAAGGCCACCGGAAAGCCCGACAGGATGCCGCCGAAGAGGCACATAAAGACGATGATCAGGCCGATCTCGACGCCATCAAGTCCGAATAGCATGTCCCAAAGTCCCCTTAATGCGTGCCTTCATAGGCTTCTTCGCCCGCGCCCAGCGTGTCGCGGTCGAGATGTTTGTTCAGGCTCTCGGGCCCTTCCTTCCATTCCAGCCAAGAACGCCAGAAGAACGCGCAGGCCTGCAGAAAGATCATGCCCGCAAAGGCCACGAGCAGGACCTTGAACAGGAAATAGCCGTTGAACCCGTTGGGGCTGAACCCGATGGTCTCGACATTCCAGCGCACCGCCCGCGCCTTGAGGATCAGCCGGTCCAGCGTGTCCGACGCCGAGGGTTTCGGCGTGATCAGGTGCCGCCACATGAAATACCAGCCATACATCCATGTCAGCACCGCCATCGGCATCATGAAGACCAGCGAGCCGAACATGTCGATCACCTTCTTGGTGCCGTGCCGCACCGGCGCATAGAACAGATCGACCCGCACATGGTTGCCCTGAACGAAGGTGTAGGTGCAGCACAGCGCCACGATCATCGCGTTATAGAGCTTGAGCTCCTCGGCCCACCAGCTGATGTCGAATTGCAGCGGGATGCCAAAGCCCAGAACGATATCGGGCCGGGCAAAGATGCGTTGAATGAAGACGATGATGATCTGCTGGATCACCATGATCAGCCCGGCCCAGGCGAAAAAGCGCCCCACCGTGTTGGCAAAGCCTTCCAGCCCGCGCACGCAGCCCCATAGAAAGCTGTGCTTCCACATGCCGATCCCGGTGATCACCAGAAAGGCGGTTAAGGCGACAAAGAAGAACTCCACCGACCCGCCGTAATAGACGAACCGCATGATCGCTTCCTTGTTCGACCAGTCGAGCCACAGGCCCGGATGGGTCAGCGCATAGCCAAGGTTGTAAAAGGCCATGGCGATATTCTGGATCAGCCAGAGAACAGCGTCGAGCATCTCTCCCCCTCACACGCGCGGCCTCTGACGGGTCGCAACGCCCCCTGTTGGGTAAAGTGGCAGGCCCCGGAGATGCCGGGGCCTGCCTGTCATGGTGCGTTAGTGGCGCGGATCAGCCCAGAACCCGGTCGCGCTGCGCGGTATAGGCGCCGTCGGATTTCTGGATCCACGACGACGAAGAGGCCATCGACGCCATGTAGCTGTCATGGACGCGCTTGTAGATGTCGTCGCCCATGTTTTCCTGATGCACGGCGTCCGAGGCTTCGCCGAAGGCATCCCACACGCTGTCGGGGAACTGCATCGTCTTGACACCGGCCGATTGCAGACGCTGCAGCGCCGCACCGTTGTTGGACAGGAACTGTGCGAGGTTCCACTGATGCGCCTCGGCACAGCCGATCTCAACCATCTTCTGCTGCGCCGGCGTCAGTTCGTTAAACACGTCGCGGTTCATGCCGATCGACAGACCCGCACCCGGCTCGTGGAACCCGGCGGTGTAATAGGTCTTGGTGATTTCCTGGAACCCGGCCTTTTCGTCCGCCCAGGGGCCGATCCACTCGGTGCCGTCGATGGCCCCCGAAGCCAGCGCCTGATACACTTCCGACCCGGGCAGGTTCTGCACCGATGCGCCCAGCTTGCCCAGCGCCAGACCGCCCAGGCCCGGCATCCGGAACTTCAGACCGTTGAAATCCTCGGGCCCGTTGATCTCTTTCGAGAACCAGCCACCGGCCTGCGCGCCGGTATTGCCCGCGAGGAAGGATTTCAGGCCGAAAATCTCGCCGAGCTCATCGTGGAACGCCGCGCCCTCACCGTGGTAATACCAGTTCACCAGTTCCTGCGCGGTCATCCCGAACGGCACCGAGGTAAAGAACGCATAGGCCGGGTGCTGACCCACGAAATAATAATCCGCCCCGTGATAGAGATCGGCCTGACCGGCGGTGACGGCGTCGAACACCTCGAAGGCGCCGACCAGTTCACCGGCACCCTTGACCTCGATGGTCAATGCGCCATCGGCCATGCCGTTGATGTTGTCGGCGGCGCGCTGTGCGGCGTCGAACACACCGGCCAGACCCCGGCCCCATGTGGTGACCATGGTCAGCGTGCGATTGCCTTGCGCATAGGCCGGTGCGGCCAGTGACGTGACGGCGGCGGCAGAGCCACCCAGAGCAGTATTTTTCAGAAAAGAACGACGATCCATTATTGGTTTTCCTCCCCATTATGAAAGATGCCGCCCTCGCTCCGGCGGCACCCGGACCCTCTAAAGTGCGCTGACCTTAGACAGCGCTTCAATGTCTGCAAATACCTAGTACTGCGTAGAGGACACATTTTCCCGGTAAATTCTTCGCGCGTTGCGCGTGCCGCACCCGCAATCACCCGATTGGCGCTTGATCAGGCCGCACCACGGGTGTTGAACAGGTCCATGAAGCCCAAGATCCTCAGCACCCTGCCCGGCTATACCGCCGCGATGCTGCGCACCGATGTGCTGGCCGGGATCACCGTCGCGATGGTGGCGCTGCCGCTCAGCATCGCCATCGCCATCGCCTCGGGCGCAGACCCCGCCACCGGGCTGACCACGGCGATCATCGGCGGGTTCCTGATTTCGGCACTCGGCGGCAGCCGGGTGCAGATCGGCGGGCCAACGGGGGCGTTCATCGTCGTGGTCTACGGCGTCATCGCCGAACACGGCCATGACGGGCTTGTCCTCGCCACGCTGATGGCGGGGGCGATCCTGCTGATCGCGGGCGCGCTGCGCGCAGGCAGCCTCGTGCGGCACATACCAGAGCCGGTGATCCACGGCTTTACCATCGGCATCGCGATCATCATCGCCACCAGCCAGATCCGCGACCTGCTCGGCCTGAGCACCGAGGACCTGCCGGGCGAGTTCCTCGACAAGGTCGCGGTCCTCTGGCAGGCCCGCGACACGCTGAGCGCCCCGGCACTGTCGATCGGCCTCGGCACCATGATCCTGATCGTCGCTCTGCGTCGCGCCGCGCCGCGCTATCCCGGCCTCATCGTGGCGGTCGGTGCCGCCTCGGCGGCGGTGGCGCTTTGGCACCTGCCGGTGGACACGCTCGGCGCGCGCTACGGCGCGCTGCCCGCAACCCTGCCCATGCCCGCCCTGCCCGATCTCAGCCTCGCGCGGCTGACCGATCTTCTACCCTCCGCCCTTGTGATCGCCTTCCTCGCAGGCGTTGAATCGCTGCTGTCGGCCTCGGTCGCCGACCGGATGATCGGCGGCAAATACCGCCCCAATGCCGAGGTGATCGCAGGCGGCGCGGCCAATATCGGCGCGGCGCTCTTCGGCGGGCTGCCCGCCACCGGGGCCATCGCGCGCACCGCAACCAATGTGCGCGCAGGCGGGCTCACACCCGTGGCGGGCATGGTGCACGCGCTCACCATTCTGATCGTGATGCTGCTGGCGGCCCCGCTCGCGGGCTATCTGGCGATGCCCGCGCTTGCGGGCCTGCTGATCCTGACCGCGTGGAACATGGCAGAGCCGCAGAAATGGCGCGGCTACATGGCCCTGCCCCGCGCCGATCTGGCGCTCCTGCTGCTCACCCTCATCCTGACCGTGCTGGCGGATCTGACCGTGGCCATCGGCACTGGCGTGGCGCTCGGCCTCGCGCTGCGGCTGCGGCGGCGCAACGTGCCGCCCGCCGACTGGGACACGCCCGACCGGTGAGGCGCGAAATACTGGATATCGCGCGGGTTTCGCCGTATCGCTGAACCATGAGACAGCTCATCTCCCGCCTGCGCCTCAATTACGGGCAAAAGCTTTTCCTGATCGCGACGCTGCCACTGATCCTAACGGCGGTGGCAATCTCGGTCGTGGTGACGCTGCAATCGCGGCAACTGGCGGAACGCGAGATCGAGACGCTGGAGGCGCAGCTGATCGAGGCCAAGCGTGCGGAGCTCAAGAATTACCTCTCCATCGCGCGCACCGCCTTCGTGAATATCTACGGCCGCGCCGCCCCCAATGACGACCGCGCCAAGCTGCTGGTCACACAGATCCTCGCGGGCATGCTCTACGGGCAGGACGGCTATTTCTTCGTCTACGATTACGAGGGCACGAACCTCGTCAGCCCGCGCCGCACCGAGCTCATCGGGCGCAACTGGACCGGGCTGGAAGATCCCTCGGGCCGCCCCGTCACCGACGAACTCATTCGGCTGGCGCGCTCGGGCGGCGGCTATCACAGCTATGAATGGCCCAAACCCTCGACCGGCGAACGCGCACAGATGGTGGCCTATGTGGCGGGGCTTCAGGATTGGCGATGGGCCATCGGCACCGGCGTCTTCATCGACGACGTGGTCGCCACCGTCGCCAAGTCGCGAGAAAAGGTCGAGGCCCGGGTCGAACGCACCTTTCTCTATATCGGGGCGGCGATGCTGGCGGCGCTGCTTTTCGTCTTCGTCTCGGGGCTCTTCATCAATATCCGCGAACGCCGCCTCGCCGATGCCAAGCTCAAGCGGCTGACCCAGAGGGTGTTCGACGCGCAGGAAGAGGAACGCGGCCGTGTCGCGCGCGAATTGCATGACGGGATCAGCCAGATCCTCGTCGGCGTGCGCTACGCGCTCGACACCGCCAAGCGGCGGCTGGCGGCGGGCGACGCGCGCGCCGCCGACACGCTGGAGCGTGGCATCACCCACCTCTCGGGCGCCATCCAGGAGGTGCGCCGCATCAGCCGCGACCTGCGCCCCGGCGTGCTCGACGATCTCGGGCTGGGTCCCGCGATCAAGGCGCTGGCCGAGGATTTCGGCAAACGCACCGGCATCGAGACCGAGTTCACCACCGTGGTCTTTCGCAACCGGCTCGATGACGAGGCCAAGATCGCGCTCTACCGCGTCGCACAAGAGGCGCTCACCAATATCGAGCGCCATTCCGGCGCGACCCATGTGGCGATTGACGTGCGCGGCCACCTCAACGGGGCCACCCTGCGGATCACCGACAACGGCTGCGGCCTCGACGAGGCACAGGCCCGGCAGGGCGGCAGCAGCGGCCTCGGGCTGCGCAACATGCAGGAACGCATCGACCAGCTTGACGGCACGCTGCGCATCACCTCCTCGAAATCGGGCACCGGAATCGAGGCCTCGGTCCCGCTGACCCACGAGATATGGGCAAAAGTTGGTGATGCCTGATCAGGCGGCAGTTTGAAGTTGGCGGATCCCATCGCGGAACTCAACCCCCTGGATGATCTCGGGCAGGCGGTTCTGTCCGTCGAGTTTGCGCCATTTCTTCTGCGCTGACATCATCAGCTTGAAGGCCATGGCCAGCCCGGTCTTGCGGCTGAGGCATCCTTTGGTGCGTTTCGTGCGGTGCCGGACCGTGGCGAAAGTGCTTTCGATCGGGTTTGACGTTCGGATGTGTTTCCACTGTTCCGCCGGATAGTCGTAGAAGGTCAGCAGCGCATCCCGGTCCTTGACCAGCTTGGCGACCGCCTTGTCCCATTTCACGCCGTAGGTTTCGACGAAAAAATCGAAGGCTGCGTTGGCCTTGGCTTTTGTCTCTGCCTGCCAGATGTCGTGCAGATGACCCTTGGCCTTGGCTTGCACGGATTTCGGCATCGCGTTCAGCACGTTCATGGTCTTGTGGACCCAACAGCGTTGCTCCCGCGTCGTGGCGAACACCTCGCGCAGGGCTGTCCAGAACCCCATGGCACCATCGCCGATAGCCAGCTTTGGATCCTGCTTCAGGCCACGCCGCTTAAGATCAAGCAGAACCTCGCGCCAGCTTTGAGTGCTCTCGCGGAAGCCGTCGGTCATGGCCAGCAGTTCCTTGCGGCCATATTCGTCTGCGCCCACAACCACCAGAACACATTGTTTTTCCTCAGCCATTCGCGGCTTGAAGTAGACTCCGTCTGCCCAGATGTAGAGAAACCGCCGCGAGCCAAGATCGCGTTTCTGCCAAGCCTCGTAGTCCTGCCACCAATCGGCTTTCAGGCGCGTGATGGTCTTGGCGGATAGACCCTTGGCATTCGGGCCCAGCAGCGCTTCAAGTGCCTCGGTAAAATCGCCCGTGGACACGCCCTTGAGGTAAAGCCAAGGCAGCAGTTCTTCGATAGATTTCGCTTTGCGCAGGTAACGTGGCAGGATGCTGGGCGTGAAGGTGATCTTGTCTTCGTAAGCACCCCGATCCCGAACCCGCGGCACCTTCACGGGCACCGGACCAATGCCGGTCATTACCTCGCGCTCAGGCAAGTGACCATGACGGACCAGGCGTGCCCGCCCATCCTCAAGTCTTTCTCCGGAAAAGGCCGCCATGAGTGTGGCCAGCTCGGCGTGGATCGCCTGTTCAATCAGCTTGCGCGCGCCATCGCGGATGACATCCGTGAACGGATCGGCGCTAAATCCCGATGGATCGGGCAGTTGAGTAATGGTAGTCTCTGACATGGGGCATATCCTTTTCTCAGCAGAGAATCGCGGCGTCTGAACACCGCCATGATATGCCGCCCCTCAGGGCGTCACCAACTTTCGCGCCTATCTCCTGACCCACCTGTTGAAACCGCAAGGCCAACCCGATCCCGCCCCAAGAACAAAGGCACAGGCATGACCACATCCCCGATCCGCGTCGTGATTGTCGACGACCACCCGATGGTCGCCGAAGGCATCCAGTCGATCCTAGAGAGCTATGACGATGTCGCGGTGATCGCCACCTGCAGCACCGGGCAGGAGATCATCGACCGGGTCGAACATCTCGCCCCCGACGTGATCCTGCTCGACCTCAACATGCCGGGGCTGGGCGGGCTCTCGACCGCCGAACTCCTGCTGGAGCGCCGCCCCGGCACCCGCATCCTGATCCTCAGCATGCATGACAGCCCCGAATACATCTCCTCGGCGCTCAGCCACGGTGCTGCGGGCTACGTGCTCAAGGACGTGCCCACCGACGAAATCAAGCGCGCCATCGACGCGGTCATGGCCGGGCAACGGTATCTCTGCACCGGCGCGCAGGGCTCGCTCGCACCTTTCACCGCGCCCGACCGCGAACAGCTGACCAATCGCGAACAGACCATCCTGTTGCAACTGGCGCAGGGCAAATCCAACCGCGAGGTGGCCGAGACGCTCGACATCTCGGTGCGCACGGTCGAAACCCACCGCAAGAACATCAAGCGCAAGCTGGGCATCTCCTCGACCGCCGGATTGACCCGCTACGCGCTGGAACACGGCGTCTTGCAAGGCACCGGCGTGCGGCTCTGACGCGGCAGGTCAGGCACTCTCGCTCTCGACCAGCCCCCGCGTGATCATCGGCCCCAGCAGCCGCGCCACGTCTGCCGCGATCAGATCGCGCCCCATCCCGGGGAATACCTCGCAGAGCAGATCGGCGATCTCCTGTCCCGTCACCCGATTCTCCAGCAGGGTCCAGACGGCCCCTCCCACGGCGTTCAGCCTGTAAAACTCGCGGCTATCGATATGCCACAGGAACATGTCGGCACCGATCACCCGTTCGATCACGCCGCTCGACCGCTTGAAGCGGTGGTCAAGGGCTGCCGGCACGGCCTCCGCCGCTTCAGGCGCGACCCGGCATTCGGCGCGCCTGTCCACCCATGCCTCCGGTCTCCGGCCACCCGCAAAGGCCGCACGAACAAGGGCCACAGCCTCTTCGAGGTTCGAATACTCAAGCGCGACGCAGGGCAGCCTCTCCACCATACCGGCTATTTCGTCGTAATGCGCAGTCATGTCGCCGGGATCGGCAATGTTCTGGCGGATAAGACATGCTGCCCCGTCTTCTGCGCGCAGCCGGGAAAACCGCGCAGGCATCCCCTCCTGCCGCGTGAGGACAACCACCGCCGCAAGCGGGGCGCGCGTTCCAAGCGGGGCCTGACCCGGCAGCGCGACATAGCCGTAGCGGTGATCGTATAGCGTGATGCTTCGCGTGGCTTGGCGCCGGAACGGCACCGCAATACCATCTGGCAACGGCAAACGCAGGCGCGGCTGAATCCCAAGCGCGACCGTCTCTCCGCCCGGCTCCACCGGCAGCACGTCGTCACAGAAAAGCTCGGTGCCCGGCTCCATCCCAAGGCGGGTGACAAGCGTCGTCTTGCCAGCCCTGTAGGGGCCGGTGAAAATCACAAGCTGGCCGTCAATCCGCACGGCACCGCAATGCAGGCCCAGCAGACCGGGCCGCGCATCCAGATAGGCCTGCGTGATATCGGCCACCGCACCGCAAGTGGCTCCCGCCAAACCGAGCCCGGTCAGCGCGTCTCGCCCCCAGCGCGAGCGGAAACTATAGCGGCCATCGGCCTGCATCCGGATTACAGAGGCGCAAGTTTCCTCATGCTTCTCATCCGGGCACGCCGCGAACGCCCAGTCCGGCATCACCGTCGACAGAGCGTCGGGAATTGCATCGCAATCAAGCAACTCCAGCGCATGTTGCGCAGCCGGAATCGACAGGCGAGCGACCCCAGAGGCGGGGGCACGCAGAATGCGCGCCCCCTCGTCCGCAACGTTGGTGTCACTTCGCGGCATCTCAGAAATTGATACCAAGACCGCGCGCCGCGCCGCGAACGGCACGGCCAAGACCACCAAGATTGCCACCACCCCTGCGGCCACGGCCGCCGCCGGACGGCCCAGACCCACCGCGCGCCCCGCGACCTCCACCCGAGCCACCGGATCCACCACCGCGGCCGCCACCCGAGCCACCGCCACCGGAGCCGCCACCGCCTCCACCGGAGCCACCACCGCCACCACCAGAGCCGCCACCGCCGCCTGATGCATGCGCAGCACCGAGATGCAACATCACCGGAGCCACATAAACGGCCCCTGCCGAGAGGCCCAGTCGCGCCAGCATACGGCGTCGCGACGTGTTTTTAACGTCTTCATCAGCCATCAAACTCTCTCCTTCTTCGTTCGGTTCCGGCCACCAGCTTGTGCGACCGTGACTGTAAACGTAGCGGCACCGGGATTATTCCCGACGATCACAAAAAAGCAGAGAATGGACCTGTCATCTTGAAAGAGAGCACGGGACCAAGCCGGAATGCGCCAATTCACGCAACAAATGCAAAGAAAATGCCCCTGCTGGCGACATTTTATCCGCCATATCGCCTTGACGCCCCCGCCCACCAGACCTAATGTCTCCGCCACGCAGCAAAGGAGTCGCACGGGTGGACACGCTAGTAGACATCGTAGGCACGTGGCGCATGGGCCGGTAACGGATACCCTGATGGTTCCCCATGCGCCCCCGTCTCACGGTCGGGGGCTTTTTTATGCGAATTGAAATGACGTCATACACGGAGCACAAGCACATGACACGTCAGATGACCGGAGCGAAAATGGTGGTTCAGGCCCTCAAGGATCAGGGCGTGGACGTCGTATTCGGATATCCCGGTGGCGCCGTGCTACCGATCTATGACGAGATCTTTCAGCAAAACGACATCCGCCACGTCCTCGTGCGTCACGAACAGGGCGCGGTGCATGCCGCCGAAGGCTATGCGCGCTCGACCGGCAAGCCGGGTGTCGTTCTGGTGACCTCGGGCCCCGGGGCCACCAATGCCGTCACCGGCCTGACGGACGCGCTGATGGACAGCATACCACTGGTGGTGCTGACCGGTCAGGTGCCCACATTCATGATCGGCACAGACGCGTTTCAGGAGGCCGATACCGTCGGCATCACCCGCCCCTGCACCAAGCATAACTGGCTGGTGTCGGACACCAAGCACCTGTCGGACACGATCCATCAGGCGTTCCACGTCGCGACCTCGGGCCGCCCCGGCCCGGTGCTGATCGACATCCCCAAGGATGTGCAATTCGCCTCGGCCGACTATGTCACGCCGCAAAAGGCGCGCACGCATCACTATCAGCCTCAGGTCAAGGGCGATATCGAGGGCATCACCGATCTGGTCGCCGCCATCGAAAAGGCCAAGCGCCCTGTCTTCTACACCGGCGGCGGCGTGATCAACTCCGGCCCCGCCGCCAGCCAACTCCTGCGCGAACTGGTCGAGGCCACGGGCATTCCGATCACCTCCACGCTGATGGGCCTCGGGGCCTATCCCGCAAGCGGCAAGCACTGGCTCGGGATGCTGGGCATGCACGGGCTTTACGAGGCCAACATGGCGATGCATGGCTGCGATCTGATGATCAATATCGGCGCGCGCTTCGATGACCGGATCACCGGGCGGCTGGACGCGTTCAGCCCCGACAGCACCAAGGCGCATATCGACATCGACCCCTCGTCGATCAACAAGGTGATCAAGACCGACATCCCCATCGTCGGCGACATCGCCCATGTGCTCGAGGACGTGCTCAAGGTCTGGAAATCGCGCGGCCGCAAGGTGAATGGCGAAGGTCTGGCCAAATGGCGGGCGCGGATCGACGAATGGCGCAAGGTCGACTGCCTGAAGTTCAAGCAGCAGGGCAAGACGATCAAGCCGCAATACGCGTTGCACCGGCTCGAGGAACTGACCAAGGGGCATGATCGCTACATCTGCACCGAGGTGGGCCAGCACCAGATGTGGGCGGCGCAGTATCTGGGTTTTGAGGACCCCAACCGCTGGATGACCTCCGGCGGCTTGGGCACCATGGGCTACGGCTTCCCGGCCTCCATCGGCGTGCAGATGGCCCATCCCGAAGCATTGGTCATCAACGTCGCCGGCGAGGCCTCGTGGCTGATGAACATGCAGGAAATGGGCACGGCGGTGCAATACCGCCTGCCGGTCAAGCAGTTCATCCTCAACAACGAACGCCTCGGCATGGTCCGGCAATGGCAGGAACTCCTGCACGGCGAGCGGTATTCGTCCTCGTGGTCCGAGGCGCTGCCCGATTTCGTGAAACTGGCCGAGGCCTTCGGGGCCAAGGGCATCCTGTGCAAAGACCCCGCCGATCTCGATGACGCGATCATGGAAATGCTCGACCATGACGGGCCGGTGATCTTCGACTGCCTCGTCGAGAAGCACGAGAACTGCTTCCCGATGATCCCGTCGGGCGAGCCGCATAACAAGATGCTGCTGGGCGAGGCAAGCACCAAGGACGCCATCAAGGAAGGCGGCGCGGTGCTCGTCTGAGCCCGTTTTCTTGAAAAGAAAACGTCCCGGAATTTTTTGAAAATTCCGGGACGCCCCACCCCGCCGACAGGCGTAGACCATAGATTTCTGGCCTGACGTTCAAGATTGGCATATATTGCCAATATCACCTATCGGAGACATCCCATGCCCACCCGCAATGTCGTCCTGACCAAGCATCAATCGGCACTGATCGACGATCTCGTCGCCTCGGGCCGCTATCAGAACGCCTCCGAGGCGCTGCGCGCCGGGCTGCGCCTGTTGCAGACCGAGGAAGAGACACGCGCGGCACTCATCCGACGCATTGACGGATCGCTCGCCGATCACACTGCAACCGGCCCCCTCACCGAGGACGGAGAGACCACCATCCGCCGCGCCTTCGCCCGCGCCCGACAGGACCGCGACGGCGCGAATGCCGACTGACTACCGCTTTTCCCGACGGGCCGCCGAGAGATTGACCGAGATCGCCACATGGACGCAAAGTACATTCGGACCGACGCAGGCAGAGCGCTACGAGACGCTCCTCATCGACCGGCTCACCGCACTGGTCGAGGGGCGCGCGCAACCCCGACCTCTCTCGCGCCTGACCGGTGCGGCGCACCACGACGCATTGATGACGCTGAAGGTGGGTCGCCACCTGCTGATCCTGCTGCCCGAACCCGATACCTGGGTTGTGATCGACATCCTGCACGACGCGCAGAACCTGACCACCCGCGATTTTGACCAAGAGGAATCCTGACCAATGTCCCCGCTGAAAATCAAAAAAGGCTCGTCCAAGCATTCGGCCTATAACCTGCGCCCGCAATTCTCGGATGTGCAGGAAACCCATACCCTCGCCGTGATCGTGGATAACGAGCCGGGCGTTCTGGCCCGCGTGATCGGCCTCTTCTCGGGGCGCGGCTACAATATCGACAGCCTGACCGTGGCCGAGGTCGATCATACCGGCCACACCTCCCGCATCACCATCGTCACCACCGGCACCCCGCAGGTGATCGAGCAGATCAAGGCCCAGCTTGGCCGCATCGTGCCGGTCCACGAGGTGCATGACCTCACCGTCGAGGGCGCAAGCGTGGAGCGCGAACTGGCGCTGCTCAAGGTCGAGGGCGAGGGCGACAAGCGGGTCGAGGCGCTGCGCCTCGCCGATATCTTCCGCGCCAACGCGGTGGACAGCACACATTCCAGCTTTGTCTTCGAGATCACCGGCGCACCGGAAAAGATCGACGCCTTTGCCGAATTGATGCGCCCCTTGGGCCTTGTGGAAATGGCCCGCACCGGCGTCGCGGCGATGTCGCGCGGGCTCTGAACCGGGCCCGCCACCCGCGCATCATGTCGCCTTGAGGCAACTCAGAGGTCGCAAGCGTATGCGCCGAATGCCACGCGCGCCGGTAATCTCCCGTTGAATCAAACGGGAGAGAGACCAGATGACCCAGCCGCTGACCGATCTTGGCCGCGTGCGCGCAAGCGTCGACCAGGCCAACGGGTTGCCCAACGCGCATTACATCGACCCTGCGGTCTACGAGGAAGAAAAGCACGCGCTGCTGTTCGGCCAATGGGCCGGGCTGGCCGTCTACGCCGATGTCCCCGAGCCGGGCGATGCCAAGCCGCTGGAATTTCTCGGCATGCCGCTGCTGCTCATCCGCGACAAGGATGGCGACGTGCGGGTCTTTCAGAACATCTGCCGCCATCGCGGCATGATCCTCGTCGAAGAACCGCGCAAGATCGAAGGCGCCATTCGCTGCCCCTACCATTCCTGGTGCTACTCGACCAAGGGTGCGCTCGTCTCCACCCCGCATGTCGGCGGGCCGGGCCACAACACCCACGCCTCTATCCGCCGCGATGAGCTTAGCCTCAACGAGGTCCGCAGCCATATCTGGCGCGATATCGTCTGGATCAACGTCTCGGGCGACGCCGCGCCGTTCGAGGAGGCGATGTCCGATCTCATCGCCCGCTGGTCCGAGTTCGACCTGCCGCTCTATCACGGCGGCCATGACAGCCGGTTCGAGCTGGAGGTCCAGACCAACTGGAAACTCGCGGTCGAGAATTACTGCGAGAGCTATCACCTGCCCTGGGTGCATCCCGGCCTCAACAGCTATTCCAAGCTGGAAGATCACTACCACATCGAGAAACCCGGCGAATATTCCGGTCAGGGCACGATGGTCTACCGCCAGCTGACCAACGAGAACGGCGAGAAGTTCCCCGATTTCGAGGATGTCGGCGCGAAGTGGAACGAGCAGGCCGAATATATCGCGGCCTATCCCAACGTGCTGCTCGGCGTGCACCGCGACCACGCCTTCGCCATCATCCTCGAACCCAAGGGGCCGGAGCGCACGGTCGAGCATATCCACCTCTATTATTCGGTCCCGCGCAGCGACGAGGGGCTGCGCATGCGCAACACCCAGCTGTGGAAGACCGTTTTCGAAGAGGACATCTTCGTCGTCGAAGGCATGCAAAAGGGCCGTCACGCCACCCATTTCGACGGCGGGCGCTTCTCTCCGGTGATGGACAGCCCCACGCATTGCTTCCACGATTGGGTCGCAGGCAAGGTCGAGGCGCATCGCGCCATGAAACAGGCAGCGGAATGAAGGATCTCGACGCCAACATGATCAGCGCGCATCAGGCGGGCGACCGCCGCGCGCTGATCCGGCTCTATGCGCAGGCGGCCAATGCGGTCAACGACCTCGACGCGTCCTGCTTCTACCTGACCCACGCCTACGTATTCGCGCTCGAGGCGGGCGCATCCGAGGCCCAGACCCTCCACGCCCGTTTGAAAGCACACGGCCGCGAGGCGTGATCTGACCTGCAGCCAGCCTAGCGGAGCGGCAGCGCGGCAAATATCGCCGCGCCGATCTCGGCAATCGCCGCGTTCCGATCTGTCATATCCGCATCGGCCCCGGTCATGAATATCGTGACCAGAGCCGGGTGGTTCGGTGTCGGCCAGACCACGGCAATTATGGAGCGAGAGCCATGACCGCCCGCGCCGGACTTGTCCCCGATGATCCAGCCCTCGGGCAGGCTGGCACGCAGCAGATCATCCGCGACCGCATCCGCGATCATCCAGTCCGAGAGTTGCTGACGTGACGCGGCCGTCAACATGTCACCGAACAGCAGCGCCTGCAACGTGGACAGCGCCGCGCGTGGCGTCGTGGTATCCCTCTCATCGCCCGGTGCGCCCTCGTTGAGCGCGGTCTCCCAGCGATCGAGACGGGTGGTGGCGTCGCCCATGTCGCGCAGGGTTTCGGTAAATCCCTCTGGCCCGCCTATCGTTGCCAACAGCAGGTTGCCCGCCGTGTTGTCGCTCATCGTAATCGCGGCACGGCACAATTCCCCGACGGTCATTCCGGTCCCGAGATGCCGGTCCGTCACCGGAGAATAGGTGACCAGATCGTCGCGCCCAAAGGTGATGCGGCGATCCAAAGCCTCCGCCCCGGCATCGACGCGGGCAAGAATCACACCGCAGAGCAAAGCCTTGAACGTGCTGGACATCGGAAAACGCTCGTCGGGCCTGGAGCCCCACTCCTGCCCACTGTTCAGATCCGTCACCGCATAGCCGATGCGCCCACCGATCCGCGCCTCGACGTCTTGCACGGTTTGCCGCAAAGCATCTTGCGCAGCGGCGGCGGGGCCGCACGTCAACACGATCAGCGCCAGGAGTCCGACCCCCGACAGGGTGAACTCGCGTATCATCTTCAGCATCGTGACGTCCTCGGTCTGCGTTCAGGTCCTGATCGGCACCTGCCGGGCGCACACTAGGCCGCCTCCGCCTCACACATCAACTTGTAAAGATGCCAGGTCGCGTGCCCCAGCAACGGCAGCACGAAGAACAGCCCCAGGAACGCGGGCAGCATCGCCACGAAGGTCAGCCCCGCGATCAGCGCCGCCCAGATCAGCATCGGCACCGGGTTCTCGATCACCACATGCAGGCTGGTGATCATGGCAGTCACGAAATCCACCTCGCGATCCAGCAGCATCGGCAGCGCCACCACCGTCAGGCTATAGAGCAGCAGCGCAAAGACCGCCCCCACGCCGGACCCGACCGCCAGCATGCTCAGCCCTTGGGACGTGAAATAGATCTCCAGCGACGAGGACACGTTGGTCATCGTCGACAGCCCCAGAAAGAGCGCAAAGATCATATGCGCGAGGAAGAACCAGAACAGGAACACCATGATGATGATCGCGCAGATCGACGGCAACTGCCGCCGCCGCTGATACGCGATCACCGCGAAAATCTCCGCCGCCACCAGCGCGCGGCCCTCGCTCAGCCGGTGGCTCACCTCGTAGAACCCCACGGCGGCGAACGGCCCCACCAGCGGAAAGCCGACGGCGGCGAAAATCAGCCAGTAACTCTTGCCCGTGGCCAGCGTGATCCAAGCCAGCAGCATCCCGATCACCACATAGACCCCGGCGAACGTTACCGCATAGCCCGGCGCCTGCCGCATATCCGCCCAGCCCCGGCGCAGCGCCTCGCCCAGCATGCCCGTCCGCACCGCGCCCATCTCCGGCACGCCCAGGGGCTTTACCTCTCTTGCTGGCATCGCGCATCCTCTCCCGTTTCGGCAAAGGTTAGCGGCAGGCGCATCTTATAAAAAGATGCAAGTTGAACTCAGCTTAGCACCGGCGAGCGCTGTCCCGGCCAATCGGTCGACGCGTGCCAGGCCTCGGCCAGCTCCAGCAACTCGCGATCCGCCCCGCGCTTGCCGATCAGTTGCAACCCCATCGGCAGGCCCTGCGGCCCGAACCCCGCCGGCACCGCCACCACCGGCAAGCCCGCCAGCGAGGCGGGCACCACCACCTCCATCCAGCGGTGATAGGTGTCCATCGCCTGCCCGGCTATGGCAGCCGGATAGACCTCATCGGCCGGAAACGGCCAGACCTGCGCCGTCGGCAGGGCCAGCACGTCATGGCTCTCGAAAAGCCGCGCGGCGGTGGAAAACCACCCGCTGCGCGCCACGCTCGCGCGGTGCACATCGAGCGCGCTCAGGCGTTGCCCCGCCTCCACCTCCCAGACCGCCTCGGGCTTCAATCGCCCGCTCTCCAGCAGCGGCGAAAGATTGGCCGACACCGCCCAATGCCGCAGCGTCACCCACGCCTCCCACAGCGCCTCGCGGCTATAGGGTGCGGCCAATGCCTCGACCTGCGCCCCCAGCCCCTCCAGCACGCCAAGCGCGGCCTCGCAGAGCGGCAGGATGCCCTCCTCATAGGGCCAGGCCCCGCCCCAATCGCCCAGCCAGCCGATCCGCACGCCCGCCGCACGCGGCGCGATATCCGCCAGGTCCGGCACCTCCATCCCATGCGGCTGCCGCCCGTCACGCCCCGCCATCACCGACAGCAAGAGCGCCAGATCGCGCGGGTTGCGCGCCATCGGCCCGTTCGTCGACAGCTGATGCAGAAAGGTATCGGCGCGCGGCTCCGAGGGCACCAGCGACCAGCTTGGCCGCATCCCGTAGACATTGCACCAGCCCGCCGGATTGCGCAGGCTGCCCATCATGTCCGACCCGTCCGCCAGCGCCAGCATGCCACAGGCCAGCGCCACCGCCGCCCCGCCCGACGAGCCGCCACAGGAGCGCGCCGGATCATAGGGGTTCACCGTCACCCCGTGCACCGGGTTGAACGTATGGCTGCCCAGCCCGAATTCGGGCGTGTTGGTCTTGCCGATGAAAATCGCCCCCGCCGCGCGCATCCGCGCCACGTGGCAATCATCGCGCTCCGCCACCTGCCCGGCGAACAGTGGCGAGCCTTGCGAGGTCGGCAACCCCGCCACATTCGCCAGATCCTTCACGGCCATCGGCAACCCGTGCAGCACTCCGCGCGGACCGCCCTGATCCACCGCGCGCGCCTCGGCGATCAGATCGGCGGCGTCGCGCAGGCTGACGATCGCGTTGACCTTTGGATTGACCGCCTCGATGCGGTCCAACGTCTCGCGCATCACCGCCTCGGCGCTCACCTCGCGCCGCACCATCCGCCCGATCACCCCTTCCGCTGTCTCGCTGATCATCTCCACGCCCCTGCTTCATCTTGCCATAAATATTCCGGGGGAGTCGCCGCCCCGCGGCGACGGGGGCAGCGCCCCTCACATCGCCTCAGCCCGTGCTCCCGCCCGCCTTTTTCTTCTCCGCCACGACCTTCTCCGCCAGATCGCGCGCGATGGCAAAGGCGCCCTTGATCCGGTCCGCCTCACCCTTCCAGTCACGCCGCACGACGATCTTGTTGTCGCGCACCTTGGCCAGACCTTTCTGATCGTTGATGAATTCCACCAAGCCCTGCGGCGAGGCGAACTTGTCGTTGTGAAACTGGATCGTCGCGCCCTTGGGCCCGCCATCAAGCTTGGCAATCCCCGCCCGCTTGCACATCGCCTTGATCCGCACGACCAGCATCAGCATGTTGACCTCGCGCGGCAGCTTGCCGAACCGGTCGATCAGTTCTGCCGCAAAGCCTTCCATCTCGACCTTGCTCTCCAGCCCGCTCAAGCGGCGATAGAGGCCCAGCCGCACATCGAGATCAGGCACATAGGTCTCGGGAATGAGCACCGGCACACCGAGATTGATCTGCGGTGCCCATTGCTCATCGGCCTCCGACAGCCCGTCAATCTGCCCCGACCTGATCTTGGCAATCGCCTCTTCCAGCATGGATTGATAGAGTTCATAGCCGACATCGCGCATCTGCCCTGACTGTTCCTCGCCCAAGAGGTTCCCCGCCCCGCGAATGTCGAGATCCTGAGACGCGAGCGTAAATCCCGCCCCCAGCGTGTCGAGACTGCCCAGAACCCGCAGCCGCTTTTCCGCGCCGGGCGTCAGCGGCACGCGCGGCTTGGTCGTGAGATACGCATAGGCGCGCGTCTTGGAGCGGCCCACACGCCCCCGGATCTGGTAGAGCTGGCTCAGCCCGAACATGTCGGCGCGGTGGATGATCATCGTGTTGGCCGTCGGGATATCCAGCCCCGATTCCACGATGGTCGTGGCCAGCAGCACATCGTATTTGCCGTCGTAAAAGGCGTTCATCCGGTCGTCGAGCTCTCCGGCCGCCATCTGCCCATGCGCCACCACATAGGACACCTCGGGCACCTGATTGGCCATGAATTCCTCGATCTCGGGCAGGTCCTTGATGCGCGGGACCACGAAAAACGACTGCCCGCCCCGGTAATGCTCGCGCAACAGCGCCTCGCGCACGGTGACGGTGTCGAACTCGCTCACATAGGTGCGGATCGACAGGCGGTCGATGGGGGGCGTGCCGATGATCGACAGATCTCGCACGCCCGAGAGCGACAGTTGCAGCGTGCGCGGGATCGGCGTCGCGGTCAGCGTCAGCACATGCACGTCCGAGCGCAACTGCTTCAATCGCTCCTTATGCGCCACCCCGAACCGCTGTTCTTCGTCGATGATCAACAGGCCCAGATTCTTGAACCGCACGCTCTTCGCCAGCAGCGCATGCGTGCCCACCACGATATCGGCCTCGCCCTTCGCCATCGCCTCGCGGGTCTTGTTCGCCTCGCCCGCGCTCACAAACCGCGAAAGCGGCCGCACATTGACCGGAAAGCCGCGAAACCGCGCCGCGAATTCCTGATAATGCTGCCGCGCCAGCAGCGTAGTCGGCGCGATCACCGCCACCTGCAGGCCTGACATGGCCGCCACAAAGGCCGCGCGCATCGCCACCTCGGTCTTGCCAAAGCCCACATCGCCGCAAATCAGCCGGTCCATCGGGCGGCCCGCGCCCAGATCGGCCACCACATCCTCGATCGCGCGCAGCTGATCGTCGGTCTCCTGATAGGGAAAGCGCGCGGCAAACGCCTCCCAGGCGTGATGCTCGGCCTCGACCACCGGCGCGCGGCGCAATTCACGCTCGGCAGCGACCCGGATAAGGCGGTCCGCCATCTCGCGAATGCGCTCCTTGAGCCGCGCCTTCTTGGCCTGCCACGCGCCGCCGCCCAGCTTGTCGAGCAGCCCTTCGTCATGGCCATACCTCGACAGCAGTTCGATGTTTTCGACCGGCAGATACAGCTTGGCGCTCTCGGCATATTCCAGCACCAGGCACTCATGCGCCGCCCCCGCCGCCGTGACCACCTCCAGCCCCAGATAGCGCCCGATCCCGTGATCCACATGCACCACCAGATCGCCCGCGCTCAGCGCCTGCGCTTCGGTCAGGAAATTCTCCGCCCGCCGCTTGCGCTTGGCCCCGCGAATAAGGCGCTCGCCCAGCACGTCCTGCTCAGCGATCACCGTCAGCCCGGGCGCGATGAACCCCTGTTCAAGCGGCCAGACCGCCAGATGCAGCCCGCGCTTGCCCAGCGCCTTGGCGCTGCGGATGGTGACCGTCCCCAACAGCCCCTCATCCTCCAACAGCCCCTCGATCCGCTCGCGCGCGCCCTCGGAATAGGATGCGACCACCACCGGCCCCTCGGCCATGCGTGCGTCAACATGATCCTTCAGAACTCTGAAAAGGTTGATGTTTTCCTGCTGTCGCTCAGGTGCGAAACTGCGCCCGATGCGCCCGCCCGCGTCGATCACCCCCGGCCCGGTCGCCTGCGGCAGGGCCACGAATTGCAGCACCCGCCGATCCGCCACCGCCGCCTGCCAAGCGTCGTCATCAAGATAAAGCAGCCCCGGCGGCACCGGCTTGTAAACCGTGTCGCCGCGACTCTTCTGGCTCAGCGCATGCTGGCGCGCCTCGTATTGATCGGCAATGCTCTCCCAACGCGCCACGCGCGCCGCGCCGACCTGATCATCCAGCGTGATCGACGCCTCCGGCAGATAGTCGAAAATCAGTTCCAGCCGCTCGTGAAAGAACGGCAGCCAATGCTCGACCCCGGCATGTTTGCGCCCCGCGCTCACCGCCTCATAGAGCGGATCATCGGTGCCCGCCGCGCCAAACTCGATCCGGTAATTCTGCCGGAAGCGCCGGATCGCGGCCTCATCCAGAATGACCTCCGACACCGGGGCGAGCTCGATCCGCTCCAGCGTCTCTGTGGTGCGCTGCGTGGCCGCATCGAACCGGCGAAGCCCGTCCAGAATGTCACCGAAAAGATCAAGCCGCACCGGCCCCGCCTCGCCCGGCGGATAGATGTCGATGATACCGCCGCGCAGCGCGTAATCGCCGGGTTCCGTCACCGTGGGGGCCTGCGAAAACCCCATCCGCACCAGAAAATCGCGCAACGCCTTCTCATCGATGCGCTCGCCCACCGCGGCGGCAAAGGCGGCCTCGCGCAGGACATCGCGCGCGGGCACGGCCTGCGTCGCGGCATTGAGCGTGGTCAGCAGCACGAACTGCTTCGGCGCGCCATGCACCAGCGTGGCCAGCGTCGCCATCCGTGTGGCGGAGATATCGGCATTGGGCGACACCCGGTCATAGGGCAGGCAATCCCAGCCCGGAAAGCGAATGACCGGCATTTCGGGGGCAAAGAACTCCAGCGCGGCGGCCATCGCCGCCATCCGCTTGTCGTCGCGCGCGACATGGATGACCGGCCCGCCGCGCACCTCGGCCTCTTTCAGCACCAGACGCGCGTCGAACCCTTCGGGCGCGCCGCCCACCTTGATGTGATCGCTCATTGCCTCACCCGTTCCGTCGCGCCGTGCCGTTCAGCTCAGCACGTTCGCGTTCATGTTCTGATACATGCCCCACATCGCGGTGACAAAGATCGACGCCATGCCGATCAGCTGGATGTGCAACCTGTGGCGCTGAATGCGCTTGACCAGCGCCTCGCCCGCCAGCGCCTGATCCTGGATGATATGCGCGGTGCGCACCGACAGCATCGCGACCATCAGCAGCGGAAAACCCAACAGGAAAATCGCCTGCGCGAACTCGTTGCCATAGACAAACGCCAACAGCGCCACGCTTGTCACCGCGAAGGCCACCAGCCCGGCCAGCAGCAACCCGCTCTCGCGCGCGACATAGAGAATGCGATTGGTATTCACCCGCACCAGATCCTGAAAATCGTGCATCGGCGCGTCGCTCTGGCTCTTGCGCGCACGGATCGCCATGTCCCACGGCACCCCCAGCACCCAATGCGAGGCCGACGACCACGTCACCGCCAGGGCGATCCAATACCACAGGTTGCTGAAAGAGCGCATGTCGATGAGCTCGAAAACATTGTCGTACCAGTCCAAGGCCACGCCCCTGTTTCACTTCCGTCGCCTCTCTTAGCGCCGGTGCGCGGCAATTCCTACCCTTGAGATGTGCGAATTTCCATGCCACTCAATTGGCACCCCGAGATCACCAGAAAGTCCGCCCATGCGCCCGACCCAAGCCGCCTTCCCCGCCACCCGCCTGCGCCGCACTCGCCAGTCGCCCGCAATCCGTGACATGGTGGCGGAAAACACGCTGACCTCGGCCGATCTGATCTGGCCGGTCTTCGTGCGCGATGGCGAGGGCGTCGAGGAACCGGTGCCCTCGATGCCCGGCGTGATGCGCCGCTCCATCGACCGCGTGGTCGAGGCCGCCCGCGAGGCCGCCGATCTCGGCATTCCGGCGATCTGCCTCTTTCCCTTCACCTCCGCCGAGAACCGCACCGCCGATTGCGCCGAGGCCTGGAGCCCCGACAACCTGAGCAATCGCGCCACCCGGGCGATCAAGGCAGCGGTGCCCGACATCGCGGTGATGGCCGACGTCGCCCTCGACCCCTATTCCGACACCGGCCATGACGGCTTTGTGGTGAATGGCGAGATTGTCAACGACGCCACCGTCGAGGCGCTGGTGAAACAGGCGCTGAGCCAGGCCGAGGCGGGTGTCGACATCATCGGCCCCTCGGACATGATGGACGGGCGCATCGGTGCCATTCGCGCGGCACTCGAGGCAAACGGTCACCCGAACGTGATGCTCATGTCCTACGCCGCCAAATACGCCTCGGCCTTCTACGGGCCGTTCCGCGATGCGGTGGGCGCGGGGGCGGCGCTCAAGGGGGACAAGAAAACCTACCAGATGAACCCCGCCAACTCGGATGAGGCGCTGCGCCTCGTCGAGCGTGATCTGCGCGAGGGCGCCGATATAGTGATGGTCAAACCGGGCCTGCCCTATCTCGATATCTGCAGGCGGGTGAAGGATAATTTCGGCGCGCCCACCTTCGCCTACCAGGTCTCGGGCGAATACGCGATGATCATGGCCGCCGTGCAGAACGGCTGGATCGACGAGGAGCGCGCCATGCTGGAGAGCCTGATGTGCTTCAAGCGCGCAGGCTGCGACGGGGTGCTCAGCTATTTCGCCCCCAAGGTGGCCCGCCTCTTGTCCTGACAAGCCCCACACGCGCAAGAACCCGCGTAGACACGCAATCCCTAGTGACAGCAGCGGACAGCCTGTCTATACTATGTGGCATCAAACCCGGCATCAGACCGGCATTTCCAGAGGCAACGAAACGGGCAATGACATGAGCAACCTTTCACGACGCGGATTCACCTTCGGCCTTTTGGCTGGCACCCCGCTGCTTGCGGCCTGCGGCAACGGCGTCGGCAGTCCGGGCGCGGCCCGCATCGACGCGCGCGTCGCATCCACCAAAAGTCACATGTTCGCCAACTATCCCGGCACCCGCGATCTCGCCGAGAAATCGACCGGCATCCTGATCATGCCGGTGATCACCGAAGGTGGCTTTTTCGTCGGCGGCGGTTATGGCCAGGGCGCGCTTCAGATCGACGGTGTCACGGTCGATTACTACTCCGCCACCAAGGGCAGCTTCGGCCTGCAATTCGGGGCCCAGCAATTCGCCCATGTGCTCTTTTTCATGACCGACGAGGCGCTCCAGCGTTTCCGTCGCTCTTCGGGCTGGGCCGCAGGCGCCGATCTTGAATACGTCTTCAACGATCGCGGCGACAACCTGCGCGCCGAAACCACCACCTCCACCGCCCCCGTCGTGGCGGTGATCTTCGGTCAGGCGGGCCTGCTTGCCGGGGCTTCGCTCGAAGGCATGAAATACAGCCGCATCATCCCCTGACACAGGGCAAAGCTCAGACGGACGGCCGGTCTTGCACCGGCCGTTTTGCATTGCCCCCGCCCACCGTCCCGGCACAAGTGCTTTCTTTTTGGCAAAAATACTCAAATCCCCCGCCTGCGCCCTGTGCCACATCGGGCAATCTTCCCCCTAGCAAGCCCGCCCCCCATCGCCTAAGTTCATCCCCAAGTGAAACCGGGCCCGGGGGCGTCATGAGTGAGACCGGACTACAAAAACTGGCGTTTTTCCTGCTGGTGGCGCTGATCCTGTTCGTCGCCGCCGCAGGAGGCGTGTGATGGCACAGCGCTTCGGCGGAAAGTTCAGCCCCGACGGCAATGGCACCACGCCCCCCGCCCAGACCGGCGGCTATCGCGGCGCGCGGCGCACCCGCGCGGGCGGGCGCGTCAACCTGCTCTTCATGGCCCCGCTGCCCCTCGCCGTGCGCGCCTTCACCTCCGGCCCGGTGGACATGGCGTTCAACCTCGCCGCCCTCGGGCTGTTGCTGCTCGCCGCATGGCTCACCCGTGAGGGCATTCTTGCGCAAGAGGCCTATGAGGCGCGCAAGATCGCCCGCCGTCCCGCCATCCCGCGCAAGATCTTCGCCTCGCTGCTCACCGGCGCAGGTCTCGGCGTCGCGGGCTTCGCCACCGGCGGCGGCCTTCTGGAGCCGCTGATTTACGCGGTCGCGGGCACCGCGCTGCACAGCCTCGCCTTCGGGTTTGACCCGCTGCGCGACAAGGGTGCCGAGGGCGTCGACAGCTTTCAGACCGACCGCGTCGCCCGTGTCGTCGATCAGGCCGAGGATTATCTCAAATCCATGTCCGACACGATCCGCCGCACCGGCGACCGCGCGCTCGAATCGCGGCTTGATCAGTTTCAGATCACCGTGCGCGACATGCTCCGCACGGTCGAGGACGACCCGCGCGACCTTACTGCGGCGCGAAAATACCTGGGCGTCTATCTCATGGGCGCACGCGACGCTTCGGTCAAATATGCCGATCTCGCCACCCGCGCCCCCAACCCCGAGGCCCGCGAGAAATACCTCGCGCTGCTGTCCGACCTCGAACAGAATTTCACTGCCAAGACCCGCGCGCTCATGGCCGACAGCACCACCGATCTCGATATCGAGATCGAGGTGCTGCGCGACCGGCTGGAGCGCGAAGGCGTTCACCTTGAGACCAAAGATTTAGCGTAAGAGGACCAACCCATGTCAGAGACCACCCGTCAAAAGGCCGAAGCCGCCCTCGCCGATGTCGAGGCCGTCAGCCGCGCGATCCTGCCCGAGCCGTCGGAGGCCAATGCCATCGTCGCCCTCGATCAGGCCGACGCTCCCGCCAGCGCCGAGATCACCCGCCGCATGGGTGAAATCGACATGGCCGACACCCAATCCATCGTCTCCTTCGGCTCCGCCGCGCAGGCCGAATTGCAGGAAATCTCGCAGAGCATGCTGCAGGGCGTGCGCAACAAGGATGTCGGCCCGGCGGGCGACTCCTTACGCGGCATCGTCACCACGATCCGAGGCTTCTCGGTCTCCGAACTTGACGTGCGCCGCGAGCGGTCGTGGTGGGAGAAACTCTTGGGCCGCGCCGCCCCCATCGCCAAGTTCACCGCGCGCTTTGAAGAGGTGCAGGGCCAGATCGACAAGATCACCGACGACCTGCTGACGCATGAGCATACCCTCCTGAAGGATATCAAGTCGCTCGACATGCTCTACGAAAAAACGCTCGCCTTCTATGATGAGCTGGCCCTCTACATCGCGGCGGGCGAGGCCAAGCTCAAGGAACTCGACGAAAAGGACATCCCCGCCAAGGAGGCCGAGGTGCAGGCCGCCCCCGAGGCCGATCAGGTGATGACCGCGCAGGAGTTGCGCGACCTGCGCGCCGCGCGCGACGATCTCGAACGCCGGGTGCATGACCTGAAACTGACCCGTCAGGTCACCATGCAATCCCTGCCCTCGATCCGCCTCGTGCAGGAAAACGACAAATCGCTGGTGACCAAGATCAACTCCACCCTCGTCAACACCGTGCCGCTCTGGGAAACCCAGCTGGCACAAGCGGTCACCATCCAGCGTTCGGCAGAGGCCGCCAAGGCCGTGCGCAGCGCCAATGACCTGACCAACGAGCTTTTGACCGCCAACGCCGCCAACCTGCGCGAGAGCAACAAGATGATCCGCCAGGAAATGGAGCGCGGCGTCTTCGATATCGAAGCGGTGAAAAAGGCCAATGCCGACCTTATCGGCACCATTCAGGAAAGTCTCCAGATCGCCGACGAGGGCAAGGCCAAACGCGCCAAGGCCGAGGAAGACCTCAAGAAGATGGAAGCCGAGTTGCGCGACACGCTGGCCTCGGCCAAGGCGCGGCGCGATGGCACAGGCGACACCGCCGGCACCGCCGTGCCCAAGGGCTGAACCGGGGCATGCGGGCAAAGCAGTACACGGCATGGATTGCGGGCGCGGCCCTTGCCGCGCTCGCGGCCTGCGACGTGCCCGCCCCACCCCCCGCAGAACGCCCGACGGCGCGCCCGCCGGGCGGCGCACCCACACCCGCCCCCGGCCCCTCCTACGACAGCCGCGCACTCGCCAGCTATTACGAGCGGATCGAGCGCAACCTGCTGTCGCGCGGTCTGTTGCGCACCGATGGCGGCGGGCCGGACACGCCCTATACCGACACCGATCTCCTCCGCAATTTCGAGCGGATCGTATTCTTCGACGAATACGCCCCCGGCGGCGGCTATCGCCCGTCCTCGGGGCGCGCGGGCGGCTTGCGCAAATGGCAGGGGCCGGTGCGCATGGGCATCGAATTCGGCGCCTCGGTGCCGCGTGATCAGCAGGTGCAGGATCGCAACACCATCACCGCCTATGCCAACCGCCTGTCGCAGGCCGCGCGCCACCCGATAAGCGCAAGCACACGCAACCCCAATTTCCACGTTCTCGTGATGTCCGAAGATGACCGCGCCGAGGGGCTCGCCCGCATCCGCCAGATGGTGCCGGATATCGACCCGGCCACCATGGGCATCTTCCGCTCCATGCCGCGCAGCATCCACTGTCTGGTCGTGGCCTTCTCCGGCAAGGGCGACCCCCACACCTATACCCAGGCCATCGCCTGGATCCGGGCCGAGCATCCGCCGCTGATGCGCGAATCCTGCGTCCACGAGGAACTGGCGCAGGGCTTGGGCCTCGCCGATGACAGCCCCGCCGCCCGGCCCTCGATCTTCAACGACGACGACGAATTCGCCTGGCTCACCACCCAGGACGAGGAATTGCTGCGCCTGCTCTATTCCCCCGACCTGCGCCCCGGCATGACCCCCGACCAGGCCCGCCCCATCATCCGCCGCCTGCTGGATGAGCGCGCGGGCGGGCCGGTCTGACCCCCGATCACAGGAGCTTTTCATATGCCCATCTTCGATTTTCTTTCCGGCCAGTTCATCGACGTCATCCACTGGACCGACGACACCCGCGACACCATGGTCTGGCGCTTCGAGCGCGAGGGCCACGAGATCAAGTACGGCGCAAAGCTGACCGTGCGCGAGGGGCAGGCCGCCGTCTTTGTCCATGAGGGGCAGCTGGCCGACGTGTTCACCCCCGGTCTCTACATGCTCGAGACCAACAACATGCCGATCATGACCACCCTGCAACACTGGGATCACGGCTTTCGCTCGCCGTTCAAATCGGAAATCTACTTCGTCGCCACCAACCGGTTCACCAACCTCAAATGGGGCACCAAGAACCCGATCATGCTGCGCGATCCGGAATTCGGCCCCACCCGCATCCGCGCCTTCGGCACCTATACCGTGCGCGTGAGCGATCCCGCGAAGTTCCTCTCTGAGATCGTCGGCACCGACGGCGAATTCACCATGGACGAGATCAGCTACCAGATCCGCAACATCATCGTGCAGGCGTTTTCCCGCATCATCGCAGGCAGCGGCATCCCGGTCCTCGACATGGCTGCCAACACCCGCGATCTGGGCAAGCTGGTGGCCGGAGAGATCACCGCCGTGGTCGCCGAATACGGGCTGGAGATCCCAGAATTCTACATTGAAAACATATCCTTGCCGCCCGCAGTTGAAGAAGCTCTTGATAAACGCACCTCGATGGGGCTGGCGGGCGATCTGGGCCGCTTCACCCAGTATTCCACCGCCGAGGCGATGACATCAGCGGCCAAGAACCCGTCGGGCGGCGGCGGCATCGGCGCCGGTCTCGGCATGGGGATGGGCATGGCGATGGCGCAGCAGATGGCCGATCAGAGCCGCGGCCAGGGACCATGGGGCACGCGCCCCGAGGCCGCCGCCGCCGCCCCCCCGCCGCCACCGCCCGTCGAACATGTCTGGCACATCGCCGAAGACGGCCAGACCCACGGCCCCTATTCCAAGGCCCGTCTCGGGCGCATGGTGACCGAAGGCAGCCTCACCCGCGACAGCCATGTCTGGACCGCCGGTCAGGACGGCTGGAAACGCGCCGAGGACGTGACGGAACTGGCGCGGCTCTTCACCGTCATGCCGCCGCCCCCGCCGGGCGCGTAAACCCATGCGCCGCCGCGCCACCATCACGCTGCACTGGCTGAACCTTCTGCTCCTGCTCTTCGTGCTGGGCGATGGCGGCGCGACCCAATGGCTCTCACTGCTCTACGCGGCTTGCGCGCTCACCATGTGCGCGCTGGCGCTGGTCTTCGGGCTGATGAGCGGGCCGGGGCCGAAACTCGAAGGCGCGGTGCGCGCCCTGCACCCGTGGCTGCACCGGGCGATCTATGCACTGCTCGGCTGGGGAGCGCTGGCGCTTCTGGCAGAGACGCTCGCCACGCACCTTCCCGGCCCCACCGCACGCAAGCTGCTTCTTGCGCTGCTGGCGGTCACCGCGCTGCACGCGGTCTTCAACCTCTGGCGGCACACCGCCCTTGGCGACGGCGCGCTGCGCCGGATCACCCCGCGCCGCATTCACCACATTCTGTGATCGCGCTGCGGCCCCTCTGCCGGTCAGCGGCTCGCGGTCATGCGCCAGCGCGACACCGCTGCGGTCAGCGCCTGCGACGCTTCGGTGAAGTCCGCCTCAAGCATATCACTCGCGGCATCCGGTCGGCCCTGCTTGATCAGCTGCGCCGCGCGCGACGCCGCACGATGAAACGCGGCATGCCGCACAATCGTTTCACTCGCCTCCTGCTCCAATCGCACGTCGCTCGGCAGACTGTCCAGCCACCGCCCGAAGGCACAGCCGTGATGGTCGCCAGCCTGCGCCACAAGCGCCTCATCGGCCCCCTTTCGGATCGCAGCCCGGAGCCGGAATTTCCATGCACCATGCGCGCCGATGGCGTCGGTCAGATTGTCGTAGAGCGCGAGGTCAGTCATTGTGCATCCTTGTCTTGCGGGGTCATTCAGGTAAACGGTCACATGACCTGTGACTTTAGCAAGAAGGGGGGCAGGACATGTCGGTGACAGATCACCGCTTTCCCTGTGCAAGCTGCGGGTCGGATTACCGCTATGATCCCGGCGCGGGCCAGCTGATCTGCGACCATTGCGGCGACGTGGCCGAGATCGAGACCGGCGGACCTTGGCAGGGCGGCATCAAGGAACTCGATTTCCGCGCCGCGCTCCGCGACCAACTCCCCGCGCAGGAGATGGAAGAGACCCGCACCACCAAATGCACCAGCTGCGGCGCGCAGGTCGAACTGGGCACCGACACCCACGCCACCGAATGCCCGTTCTGCGCCTCGCCCGTGGTCACCGATACCGGCACGCACCGCCATATCAAGCCGCGCGCGCTCCTGCCCTTCGCGCTGGATGAGGCACAGGCGCGGAAGGCGATGACCGACTGGCTCGGGCGGCTCTGGTTCGCGCCGAACGGCCTGCAGGACTACGCCAGAAAAGGCCGCAAGATGGAAGGCATCTACGTCCCCTACTGGACCTTCGACGCCGACACCAAATCGCACTATCGCGGCGAGCGCGGCACCGTCTATTACGAGAGCCGCACCGTCATGCGCGACGGCAAGCGCCAGACCGTTCAGGTCGCAAAGGTCCGTTGGCGCGCCGTCTCGGGCCGGGTCGCGCGGTTCTTTGACGATGTGCTGGTGTTGGCCTCCACCTCGCTGCCCAAACGCTTCACCGACGCGCTGGAACCGTGGGATCTCTCGGCACTGGAGCCCTACACGCCGGAATATCTCGCCGGTTTCCGCGCCGAAGGCTACAGCGTCGATCTCGACGAGGGCTTCACACAGGCCCGCAACAAGATGGACGCCACCATCGCCCGGGATGTGCGCTTCGACATCGGCGGCGACCGGCAGCGCATCCACGACATCGACACCGCCGTGAGCGACGTGACCTTCAAGCATATCCTGCTCCCGGTCTGGCTCGCCGCCTATAAATACCGGGGCGAAACCTACCGTTTCGTGGTCAACGCCCGCACCGGCCGGGTGCAGGGCGAACGGCCGTGGTCGGCGTGGAAAATCGCCGTCGCGGTCATTCTGGGTGCGGCCCTTGCAGGCGGCATCGGCTATCTGGTCGCGCTGGAACAGGGCGGTTTCTGATGCGCTCCACCGTCGCGATCCAGATCACCACGGCGCATGCCGGTGGCGAGGTGGGCGATGTCATCACCGGCGGCGTCGCCCCGCCCCCCGGTGCCACCATGTGGGAGAAATCCCGCCACATCGCCCGCGATGACCGGCTGCGCCGCTTCGTGCTGAACGAGCCGCGCGGCGGCGTCTTTCGCCACGTCAACCTGCTGGTTCCGCCCACCGAGCCCCGCGCCGACATGGGCTTCATCATCATGGAGCCTTGCGACACCCCGCCGATGTCGGGCTCCAACACGATCTGCGTCGCGACCGTGCTGCTGGAAACCGGCATCCTTGCCATGCAAGAGCCCGAAACCCGGCTGACACTGGAGGCCCCCGGCGGTCTGGTGGCGGTGCGCGCGCGCTGCGAAGCAGGCCGTGTCACGGAAATCGCACTGGAAAACCTGCCCTCCTTCGTCGCCCGCCTCGACGCCACGCTCGACGTGGCCGGACTGGGGCACATCCCCGTCGATACCGGCTTTGGCGGCGACAGTTTCGTGGTGGTCGATCCCGCCACGCTCGATCTGGCGCTGACCCCCGAAAATGCCCGGCACCTAGCCGAGACCGGCACCCGCATCACCCGCGCCGCGACCGAGCAGCTGGGGTTCGACCATCCCACCAACCCCGACTGGCGGCATATCTCATTTTGCCTCTTCGCCACCCCGCCCGAGCGCGACGGCACCACGCTCCACGCCCGCCACGCCGTCGCCATCCGCCCCGGCAAGATCGACCGCTCGCCCACCGGTACCGGCCTTTCAGTGCGCATGGCGCTCCTGCATGCACGCGGGCAGATGACCCAAGACGACCGCTACAGCGCCACCTCGCTCATCGGCGCGCGCTTTGACGGGCGCATCCTCGGGACCACCACCTGTGGCCCCTTGGCGGCGATCCGCCCGGAAATCGCGGGCCGGGCATGGATCACCGGGCAATCAACCCTTATGCTGGACCCCGAAGACCCCTGGCCCGAGGGCTATCGTCTCTCCGACACATGGCCCGGCACAGAGGAGCCTGAATGACCAACGCCTACGACACGCTCCACACCATTCTCGATGCGCGCCGATCCTGCCGCGCCTTCCTGCCCGATCCGGTAGCGACAGACGTGACAGAACAAATCATACGGTCTGCAGGCCAAGCGCCCTCATGGTGCAACGCGCAGCCCTGGCAGGTGACGGTCACGCGCGGGGCCGAAACAGACCGCTTTCGCAGCGCCCTCCTTGATGCGGTCGGCAATGACACACCCGCCCCCGACCTGCCCTGGCCCGACAGCTATCCGGGCGCGCACGGCGCGCGCCGCCGCGAATGCGGGCTGCAACTCTACGAGGCCGTGGGCATCGCCCGCAACGACCGCGCGGGCCGGGCCGAGCAGAGCATGCAGAACTATCACCTCTTCGGCGCGCCGCATGTGGCCATCGTCCATTCCACAGCCGCCCTCGGGCCTTACGGCGCAATGGATACCGGCGGTTTCATCACCGCGTTCATGCTGGCGGCGACGGCGCTCGGTGTGGGCAGCATCGCGCAGGCCTCGGTCGCAGCCTACGCCCCGATGATCCGGCGGCATTTCGATCTGCCCGAGAGCCGGTTGATCCTCTGCGCCATCTCCTTCGGCCTGCCCGACCCGGCCCACCCCGCCAACACGTTCCGGACCACGCGGGCAGACCTCGACGAGGTGCTCGATCTGCGGGGGTAACGGGGGGCTGGAGCGGTCGTAGAATGACCGGCAGAAGGTGCTGCGCGGTCGCAGGGCCGGGGACTGGCGATGCAACAGCTGATGCCTGCGCTTTATCCCAGCCAAGTCAGCGGCCTTATGTATCAAACGCACCAACCGGATTCTGGGGTGGGCCAATAAAATGACTCCACTTGAGGCTAGGCTCTATGTCATGTTTCTCAAAAGGGAGTTTTTGTATGTCCAAAAAGAATATGTCCGAAAAGAACGAAACTGGGACTCAGCCCCAACAGCCGCATCAAATTATAGGCGACCCGGGCATTGTGCCGACGATATTTGTAGACGGCTTTCAAGGGATTTCTACGATCAACGAAGTTACGAAGATCAATTTGTTTCAAGTCGTTCAAGACCTTCGGTCTCCAGACGAGATGGCGCGAGTCGTTGTGGCGCGCTTGGCTATGTCGCCTGCGACCCTAGTTCAATTCCGAGATTGGCTGAACAAGCACGTGCAGACCGTCGAGTCAGACACAGAATAGGCCAACTCAAATGGCCCCCAATCAAAGCAATGACTCGGGCACGTCGCCAAACATCAAGCCATCTATTATCGCTGGTTCGCGAAGGCGTTTGTATGCCCAAGACGAGCATAGTGTTATGATTAACAGGGATAAATTCGAGGCACTTGAGGGTGTGTGGGCCGACCAGAACCTTTTAACGCATCTCAGTTTGGCGTTGATTGTTTTTGGTGTTTCACTTGGCGTTGAGATGGGGGTCGCCGCGTACAAAACAAAAGATGATGTTGCGCTGGCAACCCTAATTGTATGTATTGGGGCTATTGTTTTAGGCGCTATTCTTGGTTTTTTCGGTTGGCGGAAGAAGCGCAAATACAATAGTTTAAGAAGCAGTTTGTTTGACGATCAGCAACTAGTTTCCGATGAAACCACTTTGATTTCATCTGACGGGACAGAGATAAAAATAGATAACCTCAGTCGAGGCTGACGAGCCTCCGATCAATCACTGATAAGCATTGCAACATAAACGCTGCGCTAAACTTCCCCCTGGAGAGCTTGTTGGCAATGTTCACTTCTTTCTCGTTGATTCCAATAGCCGCCAGCTTTTCAACAAGTTGGGCGTAAGTCACCCCCTGACGTTTCAACTCTGCTTTGAGAAGGCTAGCGGCCTTCTTTTCCCATTCCGTTTGCTCTGGCATATATCACCTATGGTGTAAAAACTAACGTATTTAGTATATAACCTATTGCAAACAGTATGTCGCTATACTATATTCGATATGTAAATAACGGATATAGTAGAAAATGGCCCAACACTTCCTTCTCTCAGCAGCATCGCGCACCCTCAGCCTTCGCCAGATTTACAAGGCGGGCGAGGAAGCGGCTTACCAGACGTTTTGCGAAATGCGCTGGCCTGAGACGAATGGCGAGGCGGTTTGCCCGCGCTGCGGCCATGACGATACCTATTCGATCAGCACCCGCCGCAAGTTCAAGTGCAAGGCATGCGCGCACCAATTCAGCGTGACCAGCGGCACGATCTTTGCCAGCCGCAAGATGGACTTTGTGGACCTTCTGGCTGCGATCTGCATCATCGTGAATAGCGCCAAGGGCGTCTCCATGATCCAGCTTTCCCGCGATCTGGACTGCCAATACAAGACCGCTTTCGTGCTGGCACACAAGCTGCGCGAGGCAATGGCGCAAGAGGTCCAGACCGGCGAAGTGCTGGAAGGCCACGTCGAGATTGATGGCGCATACTTTGGCGGTCACATTCGCCCCGAGAACAAAAAGGCAGACCGCAAGGACCGCCGCTTGAAGGCTCACCAGACCGGCAAGCGCCGCGTTGTGATCGCCATGCGCGAGCGTGTTGGCCGCACCTTGCCCATCGTTGCCATGACTGAGGGTGAAGGCGTTGCGTTGGCAAACGAGAACATCTGCCGCATGGCAACCATGTCAGCCGACGAGGCCAGCCATTGGGACATGCTGCACATGGGCTGGAACGTTGACCGCGTGAACCACAGCGAGTGCTACAGCGACCACGGCAAGCACACCAACATGGCGGAAAGCTATTTCTCGCGTCTGCGCCGCATGGTCTCAGGCCAGCATCACCACGTCAGCCCGCAATACCTGCACCAGTATGCGAACCACGCCGCATGGCTTGAAGATAACCGCCGCTTTGACAACGGCGAACTGGCGCACCGCCTTGTTGCTAATTCGATGGGCGCGCCGGTCAGCCGGAACTGGAAAGGGTATTGGCAGCGGGCGGCTTGATGGACCTACAATTGATTGTGGATAACAGTTGACAAACGTCAACATCTGGACCCATCGCGCCGAATCAGATAAAAGAAAAGGCGACGGGTGGTCTAGACCCGTCGCCTTAAAGAGAAACCGCCGTTGGTGGGCGGTGATTTTTACGAATTCGTGGCGGTACTATCCACTTTTTCGCACAGATCGTCAACCCATCAACGGCTCAATATAGGAGCCTAACGATGGCAAACTTTATCGTTACTTACGACCTAAATGGCCCTGATCCGTCTCACCAAGAGATGGATCAGACAATGCGCGCTCTGGGAGCGTCTCGCATACTCGAAACCGTATGGTGGCTTGACTACAGCGGGTCGGCCTCTGGCCTTCGCGACCATCTTCTTGCCACTCTCCGCGCTGAGGATGGGTTATTGGTGTGCAGGTGTTCTGCTGCTGCATGGAATAGTCTCCTTGTAAAGGGTGAAGCATTCAAAAACGCCTTTGAGAAGGCGGCATAATGACTCAGGCTGGCCCTTTATTGGGCCAGCCACATTCGCCCTTCACGCTTCACCACCCCCTTGACCCGCAACTTGTTCAACGCAGAGGCTGTGCGCCAGTAGACCCGTTCATGCGGCACGTCAGGCCGCTTGGCTGCTATGTGCGCCACCAGTTCCTTGCGGGTCATAGGGCGGTTGCTAAGGGCTTCTAGGATTATGTGGGCCATGTGGCCCCTGCGCATTGCGTCACCAGCCCTTGGCCTGAACACTCGGGGCAATCTGACGCCGCGCATTTTTAGCAACGCCTCGACCTTATCGCGCCCCTTGTCATCGCCAAGGATCATCTGCTTTCGCAGCGCCAATAGCGCGTTGTCTATCGTTATGTCCTTCATACCCAACATTATGATTCACATGCGGAATCTATGCATGTAGAATGTTGGTGCGTTTGATACATAAGGCCGCAAGTCAGTCGTAATTCAACACGCAGCGCACCCTATCAAATCGCCAGGCCGCTGGACGGCGTCATGCCGGAGGCATGCCTCTGGCATGACGATCGCGCGGCACCTTCGGTGCGTTTCGCGCGGGAGGCGCGGCTGTCGGGTCTAGGCCCAAACACCCCCCCCGCTCGATCGCCACCGTGCGCGCCCCTGATGCGCCTTCACGTTGAACACGGCGCAAGCCTGCTCTAACACCTGAACCACGGCCTTGCCCCGTATCAAACCCAAAGGTTCCCCCATGCGCGCCCTTCTGCAACGTGTCTCCCACGCCTCCGTCACCGTCGACGGCGAGACAATCGGCCAATGCGGCCCGGGCCTGCTGATCCTCGTCTGCGCCATGCAGGGCGACACCGACGCCGAGGCAGACCGGCTGGCGGCAAAAATCGCCAAGCTGCGCATCTTCACAGACGACGCGGGCAAGATGAACCGCTCGATCCTTGACGCGGCTGGCTCTGCCCTCGTGATCAGCCAGTTCACCCTCGCCGCCGACACCTCGCGCGGCAACCGGCCCGGCTTCTCCACCGCCGCCGCCCCCGACGAGGGCCGCCGCCTTTACGAGTATTTCGCCGCCCGGATCGCGGCCCATGGCATCGCCATCGAAACCGGGCGCTTCGGGGCGGATATGAAAGTGTCGCTACTCAACGACGGCCCCGTCACCATCTGGATCGAAAGCTGAGCCGCGCGCAAGCCATTGCCCCCGCCGCCCTTGGGCGCTATCACCACCTCTGATCACCCCACACGCAACGGAGGGCCAGCGCGATGGCAGCCTATCAATACGTCTATCACATGCAGGGCGTCTCCAAGACCTACCCGGGCGGCAAGAAATGCTTTGAGAACATCCATCTCAGCTTTCTGCCCGGCGTGAAAATCGGCGTCGTCGGCGTGAACGGCTCGGGTAAATCCACCCTGATGAAGATCATGGCCGGGCTCGACACCGACTTCACCGGCGAGGCCTGGGCCGCAGAGGGCGCCAAGGTCGGTTACCTCCCGCAGGAGCCGCATCTCGACGAGAGCCTCACCGTGCGCGAGAACGTGATGCTGGGCGTCGCGGGCAAGAAGGCCAAGCTCGACCGTTTCAACGAGTTGGCAATGAACTACTCGGACGAGACCGCCGACGAGATGGCCCAGCTTCAGGACGAGATCGACAGCGACAACCTCTGGGATCTCGACGCCCAGATCGACGTCTCGATGGAGGCGCTGCGCTGCCCGCCCGACAATGCCGACGTCACCACCCTCTCGGGCGGCGAGAAACGCCGCGTCGCGCTCTGCAAGCTGCTGCTCGAAGCCCCCGACATGCTGCTCCTCGACGAGCCGACCAACCACCTCGACGCCGAAACCATCGCCTGGCTGCAACAGCACCTGATCGACTACAAGGGCACGATCCTGATCGTCACCCATGACCGCTATTTCCTCGACTCGATCACCGGCTGGATTCTGGAATTGGACCGCGGCCGCGGCATCCCCTACGAGGGCAACTACTCCGCCTGGCTGGAGCAAAAGGCCAAGCGGCTGGAGCGCGAGGCCAAGGAAGACAAGTCCAAGCAGAAGACGCTCGAACGCGAACTGGAATGGATGCGGCAGGGGGCCAAGGCGCGCCAGGCCAAGCAGAAGGCCCGGATCAACGCCTATAACGAACTGGCAGGCCAGTCCGAGCGCGAAAAGGTCGGCCGCGCCCAGATCATCATCCCCAATGGCCCGCGTCTGGGCAGTAAGGTGATCGAGGTCGAAGGGCTGAAAAAGGCCATGGGCGACAAGCTCCTGATCGAGGATCTCAGCTTTTCGCTGCCCCCCGGCGGCATCGTCGGCGTGATCGGCCCCAACGGCGCGGGCAAATCCACCCTCTTCAAGATGCTCACCGGGCAGGAAAACCCGGATGAGGGCAGCATCGACTACGGCGACACGGTGGAGCTGAGTTACGTCGACCAGTCCCGCGATGACCTGAAACCCGATGAGACGGTGTGGGAGGCGATTTCCGGCGGGGCCGAGATCATCCAGTTGGGCGACGCCCAGATCAACTCCCGCGCCTATTGCGGCGCGTTCAACTTCAAGGGCGGCGACCAGCAGAAAAAGGTCTCGCTGCTCTCGGGCGGCGAACGCAACCGCGTCCACATGGCGCGGCTCTTGAAAGAGGGCGGCAACGTGCTCCTGCTCGACGAGCCGACCAACGACCTCGACGTCGAAACCCTCCGCGCTCTGGAAGACGCCCTCGTCGATTTCGCCGGCTGCGCCGTGGTCATCTCCCACGACCGTTTCTTCCTCGACCGCATCTGCACCCATATGCTTGCCTTCGAGGGCGAGGCCCATGTCGAATGGTTCGAAGGCGCCTTCTCGGATTACGAGGAAGACAAGAAACGCCGTCTGGGGCCGGATGCCCTGGAGCCGAAGCGGGTGAAGTATAAGAAGTTTGCGAGGTAAAGGGGCGAACACAGCCTACAATTGAAAACTGACACAGCGCGCAGTAAGTTGCCTCTCAATTGAATTGGAGGCATGTGCGCTTTGAAATTTATTGACGTCCCTTTGACTGACCTTGTTGTCAATCCGAACAACGACCGCCATGGGCCGAAGGGCGATGAACAAAGTGCCATTGATTGGCTGTTTTCCGAACATCACGGCAAAATGTTATCCTTAGCCAAGGACATTGTGTTGCAAGGGTCTGTGTTTGATCCGCCATTGGTCAAGAAGAATAATGGAAAATTCACAGTTTACGATGGCAACCGCCGAGTGACATGCCTTAAGGCACTTTGCGGCTTGTGCAGCTTGCCTGACGAACTTCAAAGTCAATTTTCGAATTTGCAAAGGCGTTTCGACTGTTCCTCAAACATGACAATAAGCTGTCAGCTAGAGGCGGACCAACACACAATAGATCAAATCGTGAGCCGCCGACACAACGGCACAGACGGCGGTCGTGGTCAACTAGGCTGGGACACGAGAGCCAAGCAAAATCATGCAAAGCGCATCGGAGTAACGACTCAATATCCAATAGCAGAAGCAGTCGAAGAATTCTTGGCTGATCACGGTTATCCTTATGCACGTCAAATAAAGCGTTCAACGATTTATAGACTAATCAATGCAAAACGAAGGCAAAGGCAATTTGGTATCGAGTTAGAAGCCGATGGAAAGTTAAAGCTATTGCGTGATGAAGATGATATTTTGGCCGCCCTTTCCAAAGTTGCAGACGATATCTTGGAGAAAAACCTCACCCTAAAGAACGTTCTGAATTCCGAAGGTGTTGATAAATATATGGGTAACTTGGAACAAGCTGGACTGATTGAACCGGCTAATACAAACGAACAAGGAAATTCAGCAAAAGAGAAAGAGGGGAGAGACGGTCGGTCAATAAGGCCGAAAAGAAAACCTGAACGCGAAAATCTAATCCCCAAAAAACATTATGACTTTGAATGGCCGCATGGGTTACACAAAGTTGAAATGATTTGGCAAGAACTGCAATTCACTCTGCGATTTGACAGACACGCGATATCTATACCAATCCTATTCCGGACTTTAATCGAATTGCTTACAGATTACGCTGCCAGCAAGATTGATCAACCTTCAAAACAACAAGACAAGTTGTCATCACGCGTTAAGAAGGTTGCTTCTTACTTTTGCAGCGTTGAACTTATGACGATAAAAGAACGAGACGATCTTGAGCGCTTGCTTGGATATACAAAGTCGCCACGGGAGCTAGAAGTGTTAAACCGTTGCGTTCACAGCAAAACAACGCTTCCAGCCAAGGAAGATTTAGCTGCGCTTTGGACAGAATTCGAACAATATCTATTGCTCTGCATCGAAGTAAAGCGGCAATAAGCCGCGCGATCGCCGACGCGCGCCCACGCGGTGGCGATTTGGTGAGGCTGGGTGCACCGCTCAAAAGTCACACGGATGTGGCTGAGATAAAGTGCCCCGAACCCCCGTCAGATCGCCCCCGCGCGCGTCGGCCATCGCGCGGCGGGCCGGTCGCTCTCCTGTCTGCCCACCTGTCCGGCAACTTGGTTTTTAATATCCGTCATCCTCGGGCTTGACCCAAGGATCTCCCTGCCAACAGATCCTCGGGTCAAGCCCGAGGATGACGATCAGACAGCACCCGTAGGGTGGGTTTCCAACCCACCACCCCGCGTCACTCCTCCCCCGTCACCCGCTTCTCCAGATAGGCATCCAGCCGCACCTCGCCCGCGATCTTCATCTGCGCCCATGTCCGCAGCAGCCGGTTGATCCGCGCGTGGTAGCCCCGCCCCATCCCGCGATAGAACCGCGCCACCGACCGGTCGAGGTAGAGCGTCACCTTCTCGCGCGGCTCCTCGACCTCCAGATCGGCCTCCAGCGTGTGCCAGGCCTCGGGCACCGTCTCGGCCAGCGTGGCGGGCACCCAGTCCTCGCGGCTGAGATGGATGAGGTCGCGCATCAGCATGTCGCGGGCGCGGGCTTCGGTCTTGGTCATGCGGGCCATTGGGGGTCTCCGGTTTTGGCGAAAACTCACCCTGCCCGCAGCCACGTTAACGCCGCCCTGCCCGCGCGCACGGCCACCGACGCGATACCGACGCAATACCGACGTGATACAGTCCCCGCCTCAGGGCTCCGCGCTCACCTGCAACGGATCGACCCGCGCCTCGCCCGCGCGCATCCCCGGCACCGCCCGATCAAAGCGCAGATAGGCAATCGCCCGGCCCCCGGCCTGGGTGAAAAGCGTGCCCGCCGCCTTGCCCTCGGGCGTGGTGACGGGCGTGCCGATGGGCGCCTCGCCATGCACCGCCACCAGCGTAAGTCCTTTGCGCAGCTCGGTTTTATGCCGCATCCGGGCGGTCACTTCCTGCCCCACGTAACAGCCCTTGCGGAAATCCACCCCATTGATCCGGTCGAAGCCGGCCTCCAGAATGAACGTATCGGGGGTCAGCTCTACGCCCGTCTCGGGGATGCAATGCGCGACGCGAACAAGGTCGAAATCACTGCCATCGTCGCCCTCCTCCGCGCCATAGAGCCGCCAGCCCAAATCCGGGTGCCGCGGGTCGGTTAACGCCCCGTCCGGTGCGTCTCCGGTGCCTCTACGGACCCGCAGATCACTCTCGGAAATCGTCACATCGGCGCGCAATTTATACATGTTGAGCCGTTGCGCCAAACCGTCGGCAAGGCTCTCATCCACATCAAGCAGGATCGCATCGCCTTGTCGCAAAAGGAAAAAATCGGCGAGATACTTGCCCTGCGGGGTCAGCATCGCGGTGTAGACAAGGCCACGATCCAGCCCGCTCAGGTCATTGGTGATCAAGCCTTGCAGAAAATGCTCCGCATCCGTGCCGGTGATCTCGAAAATCTTTCGCGCCATGCCGTTCCCCTGCCGTTTGCGGTGTAATATAGGGCGTCATGCCTGACACGAAAGGGGTCCTCGCATGCGCGCCGCACTCTCGGTGATCATTCCCACGCTCGACGCGGGCCAGGGCCTGCCCGCCTGCCTCGGCGCATTGGTCGAAGGGCTGGAGGCCGGGGTCATCCGCGAGTTGATCGTAAGCGACGGCGGGTCCGGCGACGCGACCCTTCAACTCGCGGACGCGGCAGGCGCAATCATCGTCCAAGGCGCGCCGTCACGCGGCGGGCAACTGCGGCGCGGCGCACAGGTCGCGGGCGGCGACTGGCTCCTCTTCCTGCACGCCGACACGGTGCTGCCGCCCAACTGGCCCCAAGCCGTGCAGGCACAGATCGCCGAAGGCGGCCCGGCGGCGTTTCGACTCCGCTTCGACACATCCGGCCCGATGCCCACACTGGTCGCGAGCTGGGCCAACCTGCGCAGCCGTCTGTTCGGCCTGCCCTATGGCGATCAGGGCCTGCTGATCGCACGCGCCGATTACGAGGCGGCGGGCGGCTTTGAGGATATCCCGCTGATGGAAGACGTCGCGATGGCCCGCGCCCTCAGGGGTCGGATCAGGCTGTTGCCACTGGCGGTGACCACCTCGGCGGCGCGCTACCGGCGCGACGGCTGGCTGCGGCGCGGGACACGCAACGTGTTGACGCTGATCCGTTATCTCTGCGGAACGGACCCGACGCGGCTGGCAAAGGCCTATCGACGCTAGTGCGCTGCGGGATGGCCAGCGCCCACAAGCCGGAGCCGGATTGACGCCGCCCGGCAAGGGCGTAAGGTCTGCCCGACCCGCACAGGAGACCGACCCAGATGAGCCTTGCCAACGGCCGCCCCTATCTCGCTATTCCCGGCCCCTCCGTCATGCCCGAAGAGGTGCTGCGCGCGATGCACCGCGCGGCGCCCAATATCTATGAAGGTGACCTGATCGAGATGACGGCGGGCCTCATCCCCGACCTGCGCTACGTGGCGCGCAGTCAGGGGCATGTGGCGATCTATATCGCAAACGGGCACGGCGCATGGGAGGCCGCACTTGCCAATGTCATCGCCCCCGGAGAGCGCGTTCTTGTGCCCGCGACAGGCCGGTTCGGGCATGGCTGGGCCGAGGTCGCCGAGGGTCAGGGCATCGCCGTCGAGATGCTCGATTTCGGCAAACGCACGCCGGTTGACCTGAACCGTCTGGAAGCGGCGCTGCGGGCTGACAAAACGCATAAAATCAAAGGTATACTTGCCACCCATGTCGATACCTCCACCTCGGTGCGCAACGATATTGCGGGAATGCGCGCGGTGCTCGACGCAGTGGGCCATCCGGCGCTCCTGATGGCCGATTGCATCGCCTCGCTGGCCTGTGACCGGTTCGAGATGGACACCTGGGGCGTCGATGTGATGGTCGCGGGAAGCCAGAAGGGACTGATGGTGCCGCCGGGCCTCAGCTTTGTCTTCTTCTCTGACAAGGCAGCGGATGCCCGGCGCAGGATGGAACGGGTGAGCCGCTACTGGGATTGGACCAATCGGGCCGATCCGCAGATGTTCTACCAGTATTTCGGCGGCACCGCGCCCACCCATCACCTTTTCGGCCTGCGCGCCGCGCTCGACCTTATCAAGACTGAAGGTATCGAAGCGATCTGGACACGGCACGAGACGCTGGCCCGCGCGATCTGGGCCGCCTGTGAGACATGGGGACAGACCGGCCCGCTGGAGCTCAATATCGCCGATGCCGATCTGCGCAGCCGCGCCGTGACTGCGCTCCGGATCGGTGCGCCGCATGGATCGGCACTGAGGCAATGGGTGCAGGACAATGCCGGTGTGACGCTCGGCATCGGGCTGGGCATGGCAGAGCCCGGCGACCCGGCCTGGCACGGATTCTTCCGCATCGGTCATATGGGGCATGTGAACGCACATATGATCCTCGGCGCGCTTGGCGCGATCGAATCCGGCCTGATCGCGCTTGATATCCCGCATGGCCCGGGGGGCATGGCGGCGGCGGCGCGGGTGATCGCCGGGCGCTGAATGGCAAACGGGCCCCGAAACGGGGCCCGCGTCAACTTCTGTCGTGGCAGCGCCGATCAGGCGCGTTCGGCGTATTCCATGGTTTCGGTGTTGACGATGATATCCTCGTTCTGCCCCACGAAGGGCGGCACCATTACCTTGACCCCATTTTCGAGGATCGCGGGCTTGAAGCTGTTGGCCGCAGTCTGGCCTTTGACCACCGGCTCGGTCTCGGCGATCTTGCATGTGACTTTCTGCGGCAGGGTCGCGTTCAGCGCCTCGCTGTCGTGGAATTCCACGGTGATCGTCATGCCGTCCTGCAGGAAGGGGCGACGCTCGCCAAGGATCTCGGCAGGCAGTTCGATCTGCTCGTAGGTCTCGGTATCCATGAAGACGAGATTCTCGCCCTCCTGGTAGAGAAACTGCTGATCCTTCTGCTCCAGCCGCACACGCTCGACCTTGTCGGCGCTGCGAAAGCGTTCGTTCAACTTCGATCCGTTGCGCAGGTTGCGCATCTCGACCTGAGCAAAGGCACCACCCTTACCGGGCTTCACGTGATCGACCTTGACCGCGGCCCAGAGGCCACCGTTATGCTCCAGCACGTTGCCGGGGCGTATCTCGTTTCCGTTGATCTTGGGCATTGTGTTCAAACCATGACAAAAGGTTGATAAATCATCAGGGGCACCTATATCTCGCGTCATGCTGGGTGGCAAGACAACGAGATATCGTCTGGTGGACAGCGAAGCTATGCAAAAATTGCATAGATGTTATGCGTTTCTGCTCTATCCGAATCGTTCAAACTCCCTCATAACCACCCTCACGCCCAAAACGCAAGAGCAATAAGAACAGGACGAATGATGAAGGATTTCGTTGACGGCACGGCTTTCAATGCTGAACAGGGCAACCGTGCGCGCAAACTTTTTGCAGCCGTTGTACTGGCTGCGTTGGATGATGCCATTTCCGACGACAAGAAATATGGCAATGGCCCCGAGCAGATCGCTCGTTGGGCACGCTCCCGCGACGGCCGTGAGGTTCTCAGCTGTGCGGGTATCGATCCGAACGAGCGCGTTGTCTCTGGCCTGATGGACTTCGTGTCCAAGGGGGTTCGCACCTCCGTGGCGCTGTCGCGCGAGGAAAGCGAGCGGCGCAATGCCGCCGCACAGGCCGAAGCCGCCTGACCACCGATCGAACGACCGGTTTCAAGGGCCCTGCCGCACGCGGCGGGGCCTTTGCTTTATGGCATCCGGTCGGTATCACGACACGAGCGGACCACAGCAGGGGCAGGCCATGACACGCGCAATCATGATACAGGGCGCCGGGTCCAATGTCGGAAAATCCATGCTGGTGGCCGGCCTGGCGCGCGCGTTCACGCGGCGTGGACTGAATGTCGCCCCGTTCAAGGCGCAGAACATGTCCAACAACGCCGCAGTGACCGAGGATGGCGGCGAGATCGGTCGCGCGCAGGCCTTGCAGGCGCTCGCGGCGGGCCGCGCGCCACATACCGACATGAACCCGGTGCTTCTGAAGCCCGAGAGCGAGACCGGCGCGCAGGTGATCGTGCAGGGGCGGCGCGTGGGCACCCTCGGGGCGCGCGACTATACCGGTGAGAAGCCCCGCCTGCTGGCCCCGGTGATGGAGAGTTTCAAGCGCCTGAGCAGCACCGCCGATCTGGTTCTGGTCGAGGGCGCGGGCAGCCCGGCAGAAATCAACCTGCGTAAGGGCGACATCGCCAATATGGGCTTTGCCGAGGCGGCAGGGGTGCCGGTGATTCTGGTCGGCGATATCGACCGGGGTGGCGTGATCGCTCAGGTGGTCGGCACGCAGGCCGTGCTTGCCCCACAGGACGCCGCGCGCATCAGGGGCTTTGCCATCAACAAGTTTCGCGGCGATGTCAGCCTCTTCGATGAAGGGCTGCAAGAAATCGTCACCCGCACCGGCTGGCCCTCGCTCGGCGTGGTGCCGTGGTTCCACGATGCCTGGCGCCTGCCGCCCGAGGATGTTCTGGAATTGACCTCATCCCAAGGCGGCCCCTGCAAGATCGCGGTGCCACATCTTGGGCGGATCGCCAATTTCGACGACCTGACACCCCTGGCCAATGAACCGGACATCACCGTCGAGATCGTCGAACCCGGCACCGCCCTGCCCGGCGATGCCGACCTAGTGCTGATCGCGGGCAGCAAATCGACCATCGCCGATCTGGCGGCCTTCCGCGCCAACGGCTGGGATATCGACCTCGCCGCCCATATCCGGCGCAAGGGGCACGTGCTGGGGATCTGCGGCGGCTACCAGATGCTGGGCCGCAGCATCGCCGACCCGGACGGGATCGAAGGCGCGCCCAGCAGGGTCGACGGGCTGGGGCATCTGGACGTGCACACCGTGATGCAACCGCACAAGCGCCTCGCGCTCAGCGACGCACAGGACATTGCCACCGGCGCGCCCCTTTCGGGCTATGAAATCCACTTGGGCGAAACCACCGGGCCGGATTGCGCCCGCGCCTGGCTAAAGGTGGGCGAACGGCCCGAGGGCGCGATGTCCGATGACAGGCGCATCCGGGGCACCTATCTGCACGGGCTCTTCGGCAACGACGCCTTCCGCGCCGCCTATCTGGCCGGGCTCGGGGCGTCCTCGGCCCTGCTTTATGACAGCGCGGTCGAACGCACGCTGGATGCGCTCGCCGCGCATCTGGAAATGCATATGGATCTGGATTTGCTGCTGTCGCTGAGCGCAGACCTGCCCTAGTCGAAGTCCTGGCTCGTCAAGGCACGGTGGATTTCGCGGCGCACCAACTTGCGCACGTTGCGCGTGATCCGCTCGCCAAGGGTGCCCTGCAACTCCTGCCGGACGATCTCCGCCACCATGTCGCGCAGCGTGTCCTCGTCGATCACGGCATCATCGAGGGAAAAGGCGTTCTCCGACGTGCGATCCTCTTTCGGCTCGTCCGTATCCCATGCCTGCGCATAGGCATCAGAAGCCTGCTCGTCCGCAGGATCAAGATCCGGGTCCGATGACAGCTCGTCCGCATCCTGCCAGTCAAGCGCCGTTACCGCCCCGCCGGCGTAGTCATCCTCTGACAGGCCATCCGGCTCCCATTGATCGTCGCGACCGGCCACGGCCGTCTCGAACTCCGCCGCCTGTGCACCAAGAGGCGTTGTCTCGTCATCGCCCGGCGTGTCGCACGCGTCATCATGCGCTTTGAGCACGCTGGTTTCAGCGGCGCTTTCCGCCTCCTCCGAACCATCATCCTGCGTCACCGGACCCTGCGCGCCGGTCTCCTCGACCGCGGGGCCGTCGCCGGTGGAAGTATCATCGCCGTACTGAGGAGCCGCGTCTGCGACCGAGGCCGTGGTTTGTGGCCCCGCATCAGCCACAGGCGCGATTTCCTCGGCGGCCGCCTCGGCCCCGGTTGCCTCGGCCGCCGAATCGTCAATCCGCAAGGACGGGGTCAAAACAAGCTTGTCCGACTTGCTCTCACGAGGCGACGCATGGTCACCCTGTCCATCATTGCTGTTGGACACGAGACGGCGGATTGAGGACAACACATCCTCAATATCAACATTGGTCACGGGTTCGGACATGCTCTGCTACCATTCTTGCCTCGCCCGAGTTTACCCCCGGGTGCCATTTCACACAACCGATTCAGAAAGTTTTCACTTTTTCCCAAGAGCGCGCAGCACTTTGTCGAGCTTTTGACCCTGCGGGCTGATCGGAACCGGGGCTGTCTTGACCAGATCGTAATAAGCCGCCGGATCGTAGGTCTGCACCCCAAGGTTCAGATCCCCCGCCGTCAACTCTCCGATTGCCGCCAGCACCGAGTAGGCGGCGATCACCACGTCGGCATTGGCCGAGATCAGGTTCGCCTGCGCGTCAAGCAGGTCCTGCTCGGAATCGAGCACGTCCAGCGTGGTGCGTGCGCCCAGCTTGGCCTCTTCGCGAGTGCCCTCGAACGCGACCTGTGCGGCGCGCACCGCCTCGCGGCTCGCATCGCGGCTGGCCCGCGCGGCACGCAGATTGGCATAGGCATTGCCCACGTCCTGCTTGACCTGCAGCCCCACCAGATGCAGCTGCGATCTCTGTGCATCACGCTGCGCCATGGCCTGCCGGACCTGAGACGAGAGCCGCCCGCCCTGATAGATCGGACCAGTCAGCTCCAATCCGACACTGCCGCTGCGCGACCGGTCGGAATCCATGATGTCATCCGAGGTTCCCAGACGTGCGGTCAGGTTGAGCGTCGGCTTCATCGCGGCGTCTGCCGCACGCATGTTCAACTCCGCAGCCGCAACATTGCGCTGTGCTTCCAGGATATCAGGATGACGACGCACCGCGACAGCCTTGGCCGCGTTCACGTCACCCGACAGGCCGGGCAGATCTCCGGGTGCGCGCAACGCGCCCGGATCGCGGCCCACGGCCTCGCGGAATTCCTCGATTGCACGGGTCAGATCACCTTGCGCCGCCGCCAATCCGCTCTGCGCGAGCGCCACCGCTGATTCGGCCTGGGCCACATCGGTCCGCGTCACCTCGCCGACCTCGAACCGGTCCCGCGCCGCGCGCGATTCCTCGCGCAAAAGCCTCAGGTTGTTCTGCCGCAGCGCAACGAATTCCTGATTTCGGATCACGTTCATATAAGCCTGCACCGCAGTCAGCAGCACCAGCTGCTCGACGCTGATCAGCGTCTGCCGCGTGGCGAGAACGGTCTCTTTCGCGGCCTCGACCAACAGGTCGTTGCGCCCGAAATCATAGAGCAGAAGGCTACCGGTGATCCCCAGATTGGCGGTTGTTCCAGTGCTTGCGGTGTTACGGGTCCGGCCAGAGATACGAGCACTGCTGAAATCGCGTGTTATATCCGCCGTCCAGTTGATGATCGGCCGCAGCGCCGATAGCGCCTGCGCGACATCCTCATCCGCCGAGCGCAGCAGCGCGCGGTTCTGCTCCAGCAAACCACTGTTGAGATATGCACTTTTAAGCGTATCCGCCAAGGTTTCCGCGCGTGCCGCAACCGGCGCGGTCAGCATCCCCACCATCGCAACAGCGGCACAAAGACCTGCGGGGTTCCACCTGAACGTCATGTCTTCGCCCTTTCTGCGCGGCGCGCGGTTTCAGAGTGTAAAGGCCGCGTGCCGCTCAAAGCCCGGAAGCACGGGTGCCCCGGCATTGAACGCATAGCGCCAGTTGAGCCGGCCATCGATCTTGTAACCGATGCGCACCACGCCAAGCGCCCCCTCGAGGAACAGGCACGCCATGCGTCCTCCCTCCTTGAGCTGGTCCGTAATCGCCTCGGGCAAATGCTCCACCGCACCTTGCAGCAGTATAACGTCATAGGGGCCGTGATCCGGCGCACCTGTGGCCAGATCGCCCTGCTGCATGATGACATTGTCTGCACCATGCTCAAGCAGCGTGCGCTGCGCCTCCTCGACGAGGTTCGCGTCAGCCTCGACCCCGACAACCGCTTCGGCCATCCGTGCGATCACCGCCGACGAATAACCATGCGCAGCACCGATATCGAGCACAAGATCGTCGCCTTCAATGTCGAGCGCATCAAGCATCTTGGCCAATGTGCGCGGGTCGAGCATCACACGCCCCTCTCCCAGATCGAGATTCTCGCCAAGGTACGCGGCCTCGCGCAGACGATCCGGGACAAATGCCTCACGCGGGACCGACAGCATGGCGTCGATGATCGGAAACTTGGTTACATCGGAGGGGCGAACCTGCGTGTCCACCATCATGGTGCGACGGGCGGCATAGTCGGTCATGAGCTAAACTCTCGCGTTCGGAATCCTGTGGTTCGGTTCTGACACAGAACCCGGGCGGCGGCAATGTCTATGGCCCCGCCTCCCGGTCAAAACGCCGCTTTGACCACTTGCGCCGAGGCATCGGATCGGATAATCCGGCGCAACCACCTGGAGCGGCGAGTTGGCGGAGTGGTGACGCAGCGGATTGCAAATCCGTGTACACCGGTTCGATTCCGGTACTCGCCTCCATTTTAAATCAATCACTTAGCGCAAGAACACTTCTAACCGGTCGCCACCGTTTACAGGGCCGTTTACAATCTTGTTCACGATCCACCCTGTTTCGCCTGTGCCAACTTGCTCAATACCTTGTCAGTTTCAGCCGGTGATACCTGGGCATAGTGTTCGATGACATTCGCGGCATGGCGCAGCGACCATCCCATATGATTGGCTATCTCAGACAGGCTCAGCCCCGCGTTGAGCAGCCTGGTTGCCGCCGTTCCCCGGCAATCCTGCAGACGAAGGTCAGGGCTGAGCCCCGCCTTGTCTCGCCATTGCCTTACCCCTTCTGATGCCCTGTGTTCTGTGAGTTGGCCGCCACTCGCATTTGTCAGAATCAAAAGCCGATCTTTTGGAGTGGCGTCGATGACCTCTGCCAAGGCCGGTGTAATGGGAATATGCGCGATCCGTCCTCTTTTATTGGTCCGTACGCGCAGCCTGCGTCCGTGCGGTGTCTGTTCGACGGCAGTCCGCGTCAACTTTATCAGGTCACCCGGACGCAGCCCTGTCTCACATGCCACGCACAAAACGCGCCGAACCCATTCGGGTGCCCTCGAGTTGATCGCCTCACGGTCGGATGGCGTCCATACAACTTCGGACCGGTCTACGGTGTAAAGGCGAGGAAGCTTGTGACAGTGATGTTCTGAGAGATGCCCCTCTTCAACAGCCCAGTTAAGGACACGGGCCGCATGCGTGCCTGCCATATCGTGTTGCTTTGGAGAATGCTTCCATTCTGCACGCCACTTGTTCACCTCACCTCGTGAGGCACGCTCTTCAAAGATGATTGCGGGAGCATCATGGAAATATGCGGCAAACCGAAGGAGCCACTTTCGTTGGTCCGCCAGTGATCGCTTTGATTTAGCCCGTGCCGCGCTAGACAAAAACAGGTCCACCATTGTCGGTGTCATCAGGCTAACAGGCTTCGGGCGCGCCATGGCTTCGGCAAAAGCTAGGTGAAAATCTTGATCGTTCGGGACTGCGATGTCATCGACCCAGAACTTGGGGCCACCCCGCCATGCGTAGAAATGAAAACGGCTCCGACCGCTTGCCAACTTTCTTCTGACCCGATGAACTCCCTTAGGAAACGCCACGCTTCGCCTTCCACTTCGCAAGCGGAGTCACGTTCTCACGGCCTTCGATTTCGCCAATTGTAATTGAAACGCGGCCATCGGGCGAGGTCTCAATACAGATTGACTGGAAGCCCTCAGCCCTGAGCACCTTCGCAATACCGGCGACCTCTTCGGCTTTTGGCAACATGGGCCTGGGCATTAAACACCCTCCGTGACTTCATGGATCCATTTCAATACAGCGCCATTTATCGACGTAGTCACCTTCACATTGATTGCAGACTCCGGCTTTGAGACCGTCTTTTGTTTTAGTGAAAACGTCTTGGGGAAGCAGCTGAAACGCAGATATTGGGTTGTGAAGTCGGCATCATATTCGATTCCAGGCACGCCACCTTTTTCCAAAGATATCCACACACGGTTTGCTGGAAATTGTTCTGCCGCCAATTGACTAGCAAGCATGGATGTAACATCCAGGAAGTTAACTCCCTCAAGCTCGAACTCTTCACGGCCAAAAAGCTCCGGAAAGCGCGAGTTCTTATGTCCTGTATACTCGTAATCAGAAGCCGTCGTGACCTGAGGGATACACCGCTCCAGGCGCTGCACATCATCGGCCGCCAGCGTAAGGCTCTTTGCAGCTGCCCATGCACAAATCAATTGGACACCTTCTCGCAGAGAAATATCCGGACGATACCTGCCCCGGGCCAGCTGCCTCAGGCCATGCTTTGCCAATGCCCGGTCTACAGTTGCAATCTCTGTGCGCTCGACAGACATAACCCCAGCCAAGCTCGCATTGAATTCAGTCGGGGTCATATTGCGGTATCTTCCAGAAATAGGACATATCACGGCCTAGGGTAAATCATATTCAGCCCACGTCAATAGGGTGAATTCATTTTATTCTAAAGGTTACTTGATGAGATCTGTAACCGAAGCAAGACAGCGGCTCTTCGGATACTCGAACTTTACAGTCGTGCTAGCATACACATTTTCAAGCAACCACCACGCAGCGAGGATTCCATGGACGCGGCGCATGTCCAAAGCCGCCACCTGATCACACGTTGCAGAATTGGCCCTCCGGGCCACTGCGCAATGGCACGCGCTATGGCACTTGTGACCTGCCACTGGCCTACTTTTGCACCGCAACATTGCCGGTTTTGTCTCCGCCGCTGACAAACGCTCATGCATTTCGTTTCAAATCGGCAAAGTGCTTGGAAAACGACGCGTGCAACAAAAATCCGGCCAAGCGACAGCAGAACACTTGGAGAAGCTTCGAGGGTCGCTACTCGCGGTTTTTTTGCTGACATCAAGCTTCTGCAGACGTTCCTCGAGAACAATCTCGCAGATCATTACCAGGTGCGCCTCAAGCAGGATTTCACGGCTCCTGGTCTGCCCCCACTGAGTGGTCCGTTTTAAATGTTAGTGCATGGTCGGCCTTTGGTCTATCGGAACGATGCTTTCGGGCGCTGGTGGGCGGTATCCCAGAGCGCTGTGCGGTCTGACTGTGTTGTAGTGGCGGCGCCACTTCTCGATCAGAATCTGGGCCTCGCGTAGCGAGTAGAAGACCTCACCGTTCAGAAGCTCATCCCGGAACCTGGCATTGAAGCTTTCGCAGTAGCCGTTCTCCCACGGAGATCCTGGCGCAATAAAGGCCGTCTTGGCGCCCACCGCGCCGATCCAAGCGCGTACCTTTTTGGCGATAAATTCCGCGCCATTGTCGGATCTTATGTATTCCGGCGGACCGCGCAGGATGAACAGGTCGGTCAAGGCGTCGACCACATCGACGGAATTGAGTTTGCGTTTGACGCGGATCACCAGGGCCTCCTTCGTGAACTCATCGATGATATTGAGCGTGCGATATACCCGTCCGTCGTGGGTCCGATCCTGGACGAAGTCGTAGGACCAGACATGGTTTGGGCGCTCAGGTCGGAGCCGGATGCATGAGCCATCGTTCAGCCAGAGCCGCCCCTTCTTTGGTTGTTTTTGCGGGACTTTCAGCCCTTCCTGCCGCCAAATGCGTTCGACGCGCTTGTGATTTACATGCCAGCCGCTGTTGTTCAGCATCCCGGTAATCATGCGATATCCATAGCGCCCAAACTCTCGCGTCAACTCAATGATGTCCTCAGTCAGCCGTTCTTCGTCCGGCAAACCGCAAGGAACCTTGCGTTGTGTCGAACGATACTGTCCGAGTGTACGGCAGGCCCGGCGCTCAGATACGCCAAGGGTCTGCTGCACATGATCAATGCACTGACGGCGACGGGAAGGGCTTAAAAGTTTCCCCGTGCAGCCTCGGCCAGGATCATCTTATCCAGCGTCAGATCTGAAACCGCACGCCTGAGCCGGGTATTCTCGGTCTCCAACTGCTTCAAACGTTTGAGCTGATCCCGGCTCATGCCACCATATTCTTTGCGCCATCGATAATAGGTCTGCTGCGTCACGCCAATCTGGCGCACGGCATCGGCAATCGAGCTGCCTTGCCCCTGCAACACTTCAACCTGCCGCAGCTTCAGCACGATCTCTTCGGGTTTGTCTCTCTTTCCAGCCATCTCTGCTCCTCCTGAAATGGGATAATACTATCCCAGTTGGTGGACCACTTCAGTGGGGGCACTCCACTCACCCCGTCTGGCCAGTTTCGGACGCCTGACGGAAGCTTTCAGATGACGGCAGCAACCCCAGAGCAGGCCGTCGCAGCCAGTTGTTTATACCCCTAAAAACGATCTTGCCCAGTTGAATCAGCAATCCACTTGGGAAGGGCAAGAAAAGCCGTTTTCAGATCAAATTTCCGACACAACCATATGGTGATGGTGCTGCCTAACTAAGGATTAAGGCAGAATGCTTGTGATGTGCTTTGAGGGAGCAACAACAGATCCAGTCTTCTTAGGCGTAGCCGGAATCAGTGCCGTCGCTGCATTTGTTATGCTCTGGGTGCTGAAATTTCAGAGATTTAATGGCAAACTCTATTACGTGCTTACATTCGTCGCCATGATCTGGACTTTGCTGATGGTCGGATTTGAGGCTGCATCAAGCACTTTCTCTTGTCAGTTCCAATGGGCGACCATGGCTTGGCTTGGCAATGCTTTAGTGCCTATTGCGTGGTGTTTTTTCGTCTTTGCCTATGTGGACAATGCCTCATGGCTCAATAAGCGCAGCGTCAATGTCATATTGGCGATCGCACCCACAGTTATTTTCGCTTTTGCCGCCACAAACCAATGGCACAACCTCGTATATACAGATGCTTCGATCATTCCGCCGGGCGGGGACTATATTGATTACTCTCATGGGCCAGGTTTCTATGTGATTATCGCAGCTTTATACGCATTCGTGCTCGCGACCCTTTTATGTCTTGCTAAGGCATTCGTCCGAGCGAGAAAGGCTGTCTGGCCACTGCTGACTATGCTGGTCGTGGTCACGATAATTCCTCTTGCTGCAAACGCCGCTTATGTAGGCTTGAATTATACCGTCTTTGGGCTCGATCCCACAGCCTTCATGTTCACGCTCGGGATCGTCGCATTCACTTGGCTGCTTGCCACAAACAAGACAATGGATATGGCCACTGTTGGCCAGTCCATTCTATTCAATACGATAAGCGAACCAGTTGTTCTGATTGACAGGCACCGAAGCATAGTTTTGATGAACACAGCGGCTAAACACAGCGGGCTGCTTGATGGCGCGGATGGTCTTCCAACGGACATGCTTGCAAAAATCGAACGGTTGAGCCAATCCAACGACGTCACCCACCTGACCTTCGGACTGCGGGCGTATGAACCCAGACTTCAAGAGATTGAAAACCCACTTGATCCATCAGGCAGCGTTCTTGGATGGAGCATTACATTTATAGATATCACCAATCGGATCGCCATCAGCTCAGCCTTGGAACAGGCGCTTCAAAGGGCAGATGATGCCAGCCGGGCAAAAGATGAGTTCGTATCAGTGATTAGTCATGAGCTCCGGACACCTTTGACATCGCTCAAAGGGGGCTTGGCACTCGCGCTCAGCGGTCGCCTTGGGGATCTGGCCGCACCGATCCGTTCCTCGCTAGAGGTCGCTAGCCGAAACGGCGACCGTCTGTCACGATTGGTTGACAACATTCTTATGGCACAGAAAATCGACATCGAAGCGTTGGCCTTGGCACAAGAGCAGGTCGATCTCGGAACTCTCCTAGAAGAGAGCATCGAAGAAAATAGAATGTTCGCTTCTGCGCGGAGCGTGACACTCACTAAAGCACAAGTCGATCATTCTGCGCTCATTATGGGAGATGCCTTCGCCGTCCGGCAGATCATCGACAACCTCATATCAAATGCGATCAAGTTTTCGGACGATCAAGGTGTCGTCGAGTGCGGCGTCACGATCAATGACGAACGAATTAGGCTATCAATCAAAGACAGCGGCCAGGGAATTCCCGAAGGCAGTGAAGACCAAGTCTTCGGGCGTTTCGGGCAGATTGGAAATTGTGGACGAACCTCTTCCCAAGGATCAGGGCTCGGTCTGCACATCTCGAAAAATCTCGCGAAGCAAATGTCCGGAAACCTCTATTACGAAAGTCAAGTCGACCTTGGCACGACGTTTTATCTCGAGTTTTGGTTAACGGACCAACAAGCTCAAGGGCCCGCACAGCTCGCAGGGTGAAGAGTGTTGTGCTATCGTAAATCCAAGCGCCGCAAACCACCAAGGGCCACTCAGCGCGCTCCTGTCAACGCCGGAGTAAAATCCAGCCACAGGGCGGCGCAAAAACCGGCCACTTTGGGTTTGGGCGTAACGCGCGGCACGAGGCGGCGGCCAGTCAGCCGCGCTTCCCAAATAGCTGGCGGTTGACTGGCCGCTTTGGCCCGTCAGGGCCAAATCTGGATAGGCTGGATCAGGCGTTGTTGTTGGACTTGCGCGCGCGGCTTTGAGCGAGACGATAGCTCTCGCCGTTCATCTCGAGAATGTTGACGTGGTGCGTCAGCCTGTCGAGGAGCGCGCCGGTCAGGCGCTCGGTGCCGAAGGTTTCGGTCCATTCGTCGAACGGCAGGTTGCTGGTGATCAGCGTGGCACCACGCTCGTAGCGCTGCGAGATCAGCTCGAACAGCAGCTCGGCGCCGGTCTTGGAGAGCGGCACGAAGCCCAGCTCGTCGATGATGAGCAGCTTGACGCTGGCCAGTTGCTTTTGCAGGCGCAGCAGACGGCGCTCGTCGCGGGCCTCCATCAATTCATTGACCAGCGCTGCGGCGGTGGTGAAGCGGACGGGCAACCCCTTCTGGCAGGCCGCCAACCCGAGGCCCAGGGCGATGTGCGTCTTGCCGGTGCCGCTTGGCCCGAGGGCGATGGTGTTCTCGCGCCGCTCGATCCATCCGCAGCGGGCCAATTCCAACACCTGCATCTTGTTGAGCTTCGGGATCGCCTTGAAGTCGAAGCTGTCCAGGCTCTTGGCGGCCGGGAACTTCGCGGCCTTGATGCGACGCTCGATCATCCGCCGTTCGCGGTCGATCATTTCCATTTCGACGAGGCGCGCCAGGAACTGGACGTGATCCAGCCCTTCAGTGGCGCATTGACGTGCCTGCTTCTCGTATTCGCGCAGGAAGGTGGGCAGCTTCAGCGTCTTCAGGTGATGGTTGAGCAGGATCTGCGGAGCCTCCGTCATCCCGTCGCCTCTGTCATCAGGGTCATGTAGCTGGCAGCCGAGGTCGTCCCAACATCGGCACGCGGCAGGTAGGGATAGCTGGCCAAGTCAAGCTTGGGCGGGCGCTTCTCGATCCGACAGAGCAGAATGTGCTTGACCGCATCGAAGCCCGTCGCGCGCAGGCGCAGGGCCTCCTTGACCGCGCCATGCAGGTCGTCGAGGCCGAATGTCTCCAGCAGTCTCAGGACTTGCACATACTCACGCCGTCCCATCTTCAGCATGTGTGCCTCCATGAGGCGGCGCAGGGTCTGGAACTCTTCGGGCAGATCCCACGCTGCCAAGGGCGCAGCCTGATCCAGGGCATTGATCTTGCGTTCGATCAGCGGGAGATAATGAATCGGATCGAAGACCACATCCTCGCGCGCGTAACACCGCGGATGCCGGGCGATCACGTCTCCACGGCAGCCGATCACGACCTGATCGACATAGCCGCGCACCCAGACATTCTGATGACCATAGGCGACGGGAACCGAGTAATCGTTGGTCTCGTAGCGCACGAGCGATTGCGAACTGACCTGGCCGCTGGCTTGCGCGCAAGCCTCGAATGGAGCCCCGGGCAGTGGCTTCATCGCCGCCAGATCGCGCTGCAGCCGTTCGCCAATCGTTTCCTTATGGCCACGCAGGATCTCGTTCTGGCGATTGCGGCACTGGGCCTCCAGATCCGCGTTGAACGCGTCCCAGCTGGCAAAACGCGGGACCGGCACCATGAAGTTCCGGCGGGCGTAACCAACGATGCCCTCGACTTTACCCTTGTCGTTTCCCTTGCCCGGCCGCCCGTAGCGGTCATGGAACAGGTAATGCGACTGCAGGGCACTGAACAGCGTGGCGCGCTGGCGCGTCCCGTCGGCCAGGATCTTCGAGACCAGGCAACGATCGTTGTCATAAAGGATGGAGTGCGGGACGCCGCTGAAGAAGGCAAAGGCGTGGACGTGGCCATCCATCCACGCCTCCGCCGTCGCCGCGGGATAGGCCCGCACAAAGCAGGCGTCGCTGTGCGGCAAATCCAAGACGAAGAAATGGGCCTTCTGCTCGACGCCATCGATGATCACCATGGCTTCGCCGAAATCCGCCTGGGCATCCCCGGGCGGGTGGGCGAGCGGCACGAACATCTCACGTCCACGCCGCTCGCGGTCCCGGATATAGTCCTTGATGATCGTGTAGCCGCCGGTGAAACCGTGCTCCTCGCGCAACCGGTCATATACCCGCTTGGCGGTATGGCGCTGCTTGCGGTGGGTCTCACGATCCCCGTCCAGCCACGCGTCGATAATCTCGGTGAACCCGTCCAGCTTCGGGCGCTTGATCGGCTTCTGGCGCCGGTAACCGGGCGGCGCTGAAAACGCCAGCATCTTGGCTACGCTGTCGCGCGAAACATTGAAATGACGCGCTGCTTCTCGCTGGCTCATGCCTTCGCCACACGCCAGGCGAACCTTCAAATACAAATCCACGGTATGCATCTCCACGCCCCCTCTTGCCGTCACAAGAAGAGCAAAATGGCCGGTTTTTACACCGCCCGCAGCAGGACTATCCCGCCGCTACCGTGGCCGAGTTTTGCACCGCCGTTCTCAACTTTATCTGAAAATGCAAATCTGCTTTTTCGTCGATCCGACAAAACTTAAAGCTACCTGCATTAAATAAAGTAGTGTCCGCATTTTGTGTTGGTAAGTCTTCGTTTCGCCAAAAACTGAGCTACTCCCCGATTGTTGGACAGGACTTGGCGTAAATTAAGCTACTCTTTGCTCCTGCTGATCGGGTTGGGTTGTTTCATTTCGCTGCCAATAGACCACAGCCGGTGGTTTGCCGCCAAGGGAAGAGTGTGGTCGCTTGTGGTTGTAAAACTCCATCCATTTCCCGACGCCGGCCCTGGCCTCTGATCCGGTCTCCCAAGCATGCAGGTAGACGCACTCGTATTTCATCGACCGCCACAGTCGCTCCACGAAGATGTTGTCGAGGAACCGGCCTTTGCCGTCCATGGAGATGCGGATGGTTGATCTGCGCAGCCGGTCGGTCCAGGCAAAGGACGTGAACTGAGAGCCCTGGTCAGTGTTCATGATCTCAGGAGGCCCGAACTTGTGGATGGCCTCGTTCAGGGCTGCGACGCAGAAGTCTGCCTCCAGCGTGTTCGAGATGCGCCACGCCAGAACCTTGCGTGTGTGCCAGTCCATGATGGCGACCAAATAGAGGAATGGCCAAAGGCAGGTGGCAGGTCGCGCCATGGCGACCCGGTGTGTTGATTTTCACTGAGAACTGACCCGGCAACTGCAGAAATTGTCATTGAGAATTGACCCATGTGCAACCTTGCCCCTGCTTGATTCAGCTGGGTGCTATTGGAGTGGTAGGCATGGGATTTTTGAGGGTTATTCGGAAATGGGCGCTGCGAGACAAGATGCCCAAGGCGCGCGCCATTACCGCCTTAGTTTTGCCAAGTTCACATAGCATTTTATAAGATACCTCGGCCATGCATCGCATCCGAACCACTTCCTTTTGAAGGGGGATAAGATGAAAATTCTCGCAGTAGATGACGATCCACTCATCTTGGAGCTTCTAACTGAAGTACTCCGAGCGGCTGGCTTTTCCAATCTCTCGGTATGCCATTCTGCAACCGAAGCACTAGAGAAAATACATCAAGCCGATACCCCATTCGATTGCTTTCTCCTTGATATCCAAATGCCCCGGATCGATGGGATCGAATTGACTGAGCGACTTCGCCGGATGGCAGACTATCGCAACACCCCTATTCTGATGATCACTGCGATGTCAGACCGTAGCTACATTGACAGAGCGTTTGCGGCAGGTGCCAGCGACTATATCACAAAGCCGTTCGACGTTGTGGAGATCCACTCCAGATTGCGGCTGATTCAATCTCTACTCGGAGAGCACCTCAGCCTCGAGGAGCGCAATCCCACCGCTCAGGAGAAGTCGCCAGCATCGATAGTTACTTCTGCTGACCTTGAAAAGCGGCTCGCTCTTCTAGATATCGATGGATTCATCGACTATCTGGCGCTTGAAAACTACTTGATGCAAGTGTCACGAGTCTCGCTTTTCGGGATGATCACCTTTGGGATTGTGGTGCCAGATATGGCTCGTACATTCCGCGCGAGCAGCGTCTTTGAATTTGAAGCCGCGGTGAGTGACTTTGCAGAAGCTATTTCTGAAACCCTGAAACCAGAGAGTTTCTTTGCAAGCCATGCTGGAGAGGGCCATTTTGTTTGTGTGCTAACCAATTCGCATACGTTCGCCCATGAAGAATTTGAACGACAGCTGTCCCAAACAGTACGCGAAATGGACCTTCATTTCTGCGACGGTCGCGCAATCTCGTTGCTGCCCATAGTTGGTGAAGGCATTTCGCTGCAGCTCAAGTCTTCGCGGGGCATATCCAACGCACTCGTTCAAGCACTGCAATCCGCAGAGGAACGGGCGATGAATCCAAATGCACAAAATCGCGCTCCGTCAGGCAAACTCATGCGCCTGCTAGGCTTTGGTTAAATTAGGCATCAGGGACAGATCATGCTTCAACAAAACACGGCCATTCGGCTTGAAAAGATTCGAACTCACTTTCTCACCGAACTCGAAAAACAGTATCTTGAAGTGGAAATGCTTCGCGGTCGGTTGGATCAGGTAGCCGATCCTTCAGAAACGTGCTACACGATAGGGCGTATTTGTCATAAGATCGCCGGGACTGCAGCGACCCTCGGATTTCCAGACCTAGGGAATATCGCTGCGGAAATCGACGATTATATTGCTTCGAATGATGCGACGCGCCCTGAAGCCCTATCTGAAATGCGCGACCACGCGGACCATTTGTTGGTTCTTATGTCCCTTATTTTCGACGACGAGTCCATGTTTGCATAAAACTATCAGCTGTGAACACATGCCGACACACAGATGACAGGCTGACAACAACCGGAGCCGAATTATTCAAATCTGGCACCCCAGAAGACTGTCAGATCATGAACCAGACTTTCTAGCCCACAAGCTTGGAAGTATATGAGGGATCCATGTCTCCTGAGCATTGATCAAGGCGCGCAAGAGCAGCTTTCACGGCCCTCTTGAAGTTTAACTTTTGCGTCTTGTTCAAGCTTATTGGACGACCGGAAACAATATCCTCAGATGTCAGGTCAAAGTTCCATCGTTGAGAGTAGTAGCTTTGCAGCTTCTCATGAATGGACGCTTGCGCCCCCTCGGTTACAAACCTACTTTCACTCGTGGTCGCACAAAGAATGGTGCCATTTCCCGCATGTGAAAGAAAAGTGTCTTCGGCACCAAACTCGGCTTTAATCGCCCATGTAAATGCTTCGAAGAATTTCAAGAAACCTGCTGCGTCCGTACTTGCAAAGATCCTGTTAATCTCCCGGATCCTGACCGCAAACAGATGGGCGTCGCAGCCTTCTGTTTCAGCGACTTGTTCAAGGTAGTTTTGAAATACCGAAATGGGTAGGAGCCCTTCTAGCCGGATTTGCATAGCTTTCGATGGGAACAAAGCATCGCTGTCTTGCATATGATTGAACGGTGCAAGAGGCGGTTTACAGCCCATAATATTTCTCACAGCGATGTAACTATCTATCGCAGCCTGCCGCTCTTGAACGAGTCGCTCCGCAACATTGATCCGCGTGAGAACCTCGAAAGCATCAAATGGCTTCTTGATATAGTCAGTGGCACCGTTCGCAAAGGCCTGCGATATCGACACGTGATCTCTATACCTAGTGATCATCAGGATCGGCGCGCTATTGTAAGCCTCAAGGCGTCTAATCTCTCTACATACCTCGATACCATTCATCTCTGGCATCTCGATATCTAGAAGTATGCAGTCGAAAGGCGGGTCTTCTGTCTGAAGAATTTCCAACGCGGCCGAGGCTGAAGATTTTAATGTTACGTCGTGGTGTCGCTCCTTTTGCAGAAAATCGCTTAGCAAGTTCAGCGAAACCAGGTCATCGTCTACCGCTATGATCTTCATGTCGCTCTTAGCTCCTGCATACTGCAGCCTCACACCAAAACTTGACGCCTGTCGGTCGCTACGCCCGCCACAATGTAACGACAGCTCACAGGCCGTTATGCACCTATAGGTAGTATTTCGGAATTTTGTTCAAATTATGGACGGACTTGCAAGATCGGTAAAAGAATCCCACGAGGGCAAACTGACGGAAGACCAAAGCGTGAACCGAGTCGGCCGCATGACTCTAGCCATGTAGATTCACAACTTCGCCCAACTCCTGACAAAGCAAACTCATAATTCAGAGTTTTCGGCTTGCATTCAAGAGCTTGCCTTCTCGATCAATAAGACAATCAAAAAGTAAAACGCCCATAAAATGACATCATTCTGCTTTACTCAATCAGAAGCAGAACAACGGTCTCTATTTACCTGTGGTGAGCTTCGGCAATGCGAATTCTTCTTGTTGATGACGACGTCGTCTTTGCAAAGCTCGTAGTCACGAAACTCGCTGAACTGGGCCTGCACGACGTGACCGTAGCCCACAGCGCCGAGGAGACCCTAGCCCTCCTCGACCAAGAGCCATCACCTTTTGACTGTTTTCTTTTGGATATCGCCCTGGGGGATTCTAACGGCATTGATCTGTGTCAGGTTTTGCGAATGCGCGCCGACAACAAATTGGCACCCATCATCATGGTAACTTCGCAGCGCGGTAGCGCTCTGATGTCGCGTGCGTTTACCGCAGGTGCGACCGACTTTATGCGCAAACCGCTGGATCACAACGAAGTTGTCGGACGCATCAAGACTGCAATGTTACTAGTTGAACTCACAAGAAAAGCTAAAGCGCCGATCGGAGCTTCTGAAATCCCCCCGAGACCCAACTATCTCTCTGATGATAACGTTGCACTCAAACCTGTCTGGTTTCCGCAAATCAAGGGCATGGCACAGTTCTCTCAGTTCCAGAAAAAACTCTCAGAACTGCGCTCTCGAAATGAGACGCCAAAGCTATACCGCGCTCATATCAAAGATTTTGGCGCTTTTTCTAGGCAGCTCGACTTAACGGAGTTGAAGCGACATCTGCACACAGTAAGCTGTGTGATCTCTGACGTAGTAAGTGGAGAGCAGTTCCTATTTTCCTATCTCGGCCGAGGTCGGTTTATCATTTGTTTGCAAGACGGTATTTCAAAGAACTTCGGCGAGACGGCCGTGAACTTGCAAGATCGAGCGAACCTTCTACTGAATCAGCCTCAATACTCTGGGTTGATCGCTTTGCAGCTTCAGGTTTCTGAAATCACCGGACTACTTTCAGAGTCAGCGAATTCAATAACTTCTGATCGGCAGGAAGAGCACTCTCTAAACCAAGACGCGCTTGCTCTTGATCTGCCAAGGGTTGACGAAATCGAAGAGAAAATGTTTCAAAAAGCCTTGGCCGAAGAGAAGAAACAGGACGTGACCTAAGGCCTGTGGAAATTTAATCTTTATCATGCGAGTTATTTCTATACTTGGTTGAAGTGCGACACACTAAGAGGGCGGCGTGATGAGAGAGTTGCAGCGAATACTGCACGTAGATGATGATGATGACATTCGAGCCATAGCAGCTATGGCTCTGGAGTTGATTGGTCTGTTTGAGCTCCTGCAATGTGCTTCTGGCAAACAGGCAACCGAAGAGGCGGCATCCTTTAGTCCAGACCTTCTGCTTCTGGATTACATGATGCCCGATATGGATGGCAAAGAGACGCTCTGCGAGCTCCGCAAACTCCCCGGCCTAAATGATGTACCCGTTGTATTCATGACAGCACGGGTCAACGAAGACTTGTCAAACGATCTTCGCCGCGATGGTGCGTTGGGCGTCATAGCAAAGCCCTTCGATCCGATGGACCTCGCCGCTCAACTCCGCGAACTCTGGCAGATTCATAACGATGTTGAATCTGAGAGGGCGATGTTGGGAAGCTAACTTCCAAGGTGCCTCTAGAACAGAGCCCCCAGGTAAACGTCCCTGACCCGTTTTTCATCCTCTGCCCTCCTATCCCAGTCGGGAAATCGTAGCGGAAGACTCCACCTTCCAACGGTCCAGTTTGCGGGTTTCAGATCACACCCCATTCACCGACAATCTTCGCGGTGGCGTGCGCAAGCTGACCGAACAGGCGATCCAGGCGAAACTGGCTGCGCTCGTGAACGCCTTTTCCTGGCAAAGGCTCGGGGATGGACGCGCACGTCTGGTGCGCCATTGTAACTTACCCGAACCGCACCTTTTCGTCATCCGGTGCGACCGCGCGGTCGCACACGTTCAGGCGGTTCACGTCGAGCGCTCCGCTTCCGGTCTAATGCTGCGCACCGGCCCATAGCCATGACGGACAACCCGCTGACGACCATCAGGCCGCTTGCGCGCCGGGGTCTTGGCCAATGCGTGCGCCTCCTCTTTCTGTGAGGCGGTCAAATTCTATACGAAAAGTAGAACCGACGCCCAGTTCGCTGGCGTAATCAATGGTGGCGTTGTGGCGCTCGATGATCTGCTTGGTGATGTTGAGACCAAGACCAGTGCCGCCGACCTTGCGCACATCGGAGGAATCTACTTGGCTGAACTTTCCAAACACGCGGTCCTTGGCACCTTCTGGAATACCAACTCCTTCGTCTTGGACTGAAATACGTATGCGGGAGCCAAGGTTTTCCACCCACACTTTTACCGTGCTGCCCTCTTCCGAAAATTTCAGGGCGTTCGACAGCAGATTATTCATAACCTGTATCAGGCGACTTCGGTCGCCCATGAAACGGCAATCGTCTTCGCAGGGAATGGTCGTGACATGGATACCCAACTTGGTAGCATACCCTGCCGTCGCTTCAACGGCCTCATCTACCAAGTCGTTCGCCTCGACCGGTTTGAAATGAAACGCTATCTCGCCTGCTTCAATCTTTTGCAGATCGAGCAGATCGTCGATCAAGTTGGCAAGCCGATGCCCGTTCTTGGCCGCCATGCCGATGACGGGCTTTAGTTTATCAGGCACCTCACCAAGTATTCCATTGTTGACTAGGTCAAGCGACCCCGTGATCGAGGTTAACGGCGTTCGTAACTCGTGGCTGACAGTCGACAGGAATTGTGTCTTGACCTCCAAGGCAGCCTTAGTTGCTTCGTGTTCCGCCTTGATGAGTTTCATTTGCTCCAGCCTGTATTGATAGCTGAGATAGAATTTCACTGATATGTCGGCAATAAAGTAGAGCACGAAGATAGTCGTGAAGAACTCCAGCCAGATTACGGAACTGAGCGGCGGGACAAAATGCAACACATCAAGAAGCGCGATGTATAGGAACGCGAAAGCGTAGATACACAGACGCAAAAGCAGAATGCCGATCATTTGGCTATTGTACATTGCCGCAAAGATCGACGCAGAGAATAGGAAGAAGAGAGGCGTGAAATGCCCACCCGGTGTTTGCTGAACAGCAATATTGATCACAAAAAAACTGATCGCGGTCGCGCTGAGGACTGTGTTGCGGGCGATGCGTTTGAGAATCCGTCGGCCCATAACTGGGTCCTGACCACCCCAAGCTCTGGACTGGCGCCCGAGGAGCACGTCTAGCATCTCGGTAATGACCACGACTCCATAGAAAGCGAATATGGAGATGGGGTCAAAGTAGCAAGCCGTCAGCACGGCCGCAGCTAGAAAGCTCGCCTGCCGCTTCCAAACAAGCTGATTGGCAAGGAGTATGTAATCCTTGATCCTCTGTTCGCGACCGTCAGAGCTGAACCAATCGCCCCTGGTCAACCAAAACGATTTTAGGTGCTTCATGCGTACCTCTGCCGCTGTGGTAAGTGTTAACGGTACAGCGCCAATGTGTTGAAAATCAGCCGCTCGACAGGCACGACACGGCTTTTACTTGCACAATCTGAGGCAGAGCCCAGAAAGTATTCATTGCTTGTGGCGGTACGCGCCGCAAGCAGGCTTGGGCATCGATCACCATATGTGACCCGACCAAGGCGCACGCCGTGCTGTGGTCACGCCGCTCGGGAACGAGCCTCCTTCGAAGCGATATAAACCCCCGATAGGTCCGGAAACACAATGTTGGACTGTGGGATTTCGTCCACAGGACCGAAAACAGGCGTGCGTGCCAGAACTGCGTCGCGCTGCTCGCGAAACTTGGCGGTCAAAAGCTGGACGGGCTTTTTCAAACCCGGGTAAATGCGAGGTTTCATCGCCACGTCATAGCCGAGATAGCGGCGGTAAAACGCGGCATGCTCTGGCCGCACGGGGGCAAGGGCCAAGTCAATGTCGTAGAACATGGCAGCGAGAAACGGGATGCGCAGAGCCAAAAAATGCAATGGCACTCGATTCTTTCGGGCCTCGGGATCGATCACGAAGCGGGTCGGATCGAGAACCGTTTGTCCGCGCTTGAGATTATCCAAAACCTCGGGAAAAACTTCCAGCGTCGGCGATATGAGACAGAGCTTCGACACAAGATGCAGCCGTACCGACGCCAAAACCTTCCCATCCATTTCAACCCCGACGTGGACGCAATTCGCAGTCTCGTCGAATGCGTCGGCCATGATTCCGCGCTCGTTTTCCGCAATCGACCGTTCGGCGCGATAGCATTTGTAGCGCAGACGATATACATCCTCGAGGTCCTGGCTTTCCGTGAGAACCTTATAGCGAGAGTGCTTCAACGCCTCGATAACTTGCTTTTTCATGATGGGTCCTTCCATCCGTGCGCGACTACGGCGTTGCCTTGCACACGAGGAGGTCGCTATAGCCGCGGTATACGGAGTTCTGCCTGATAATCTCGAAACCCGCAGACGTGATAGCCGATGCTATCTCTGCCTCGGTGTGCGTCCAGTAGACGCCTTCCTGTTGTGCTTTGAGGATTGCCTTGTTCTGCTTCGCGATTTCTCGCCCCTGCCAGAAGACCTGAAGCGCGCCGAGAAGGCCGCGTTCTTTTTTCAAGTTTGAGAACAGATACCTGCGCCAGTCGGCTACATTCATGTAACGACCGAGATCTACGAGATAAAGCCATCCGCCGGGACGGAGCAACCGCCGCAGGTCGCGTAAACGTAGCTCGTGCTCAGGCATCGCGTAAAGTGCGTGAACGCAGATGACAAGATCGGCAGCACCCTGCCCATCAATCTCTTCAATCGCTCGTGTGTCGTATGTGATATTCCCGTAAGCTGCCAATTTGGCTCTTGCCAATCCGATCATGCCTGCATCGGGTTCAACCAAGCGGATTTCGCTGCCGGGACAGGTGCGAGCTGCGATTTCGGTATAGTTGCCTGTTCCGCCGCCGATGTCATAGATCAAACGCGGCGTCTTGATTGCTGCAAGAAAATCTTCGAACTCGTGCATAAGCGCCAGATACTCTGGGTTGTGTGTAGACAGAAGGTCGTAGGCAACTGCATAGGCGCTCCAATCGACAGATGCCGACCGGTCATCGACTTTAGACCTGTCGAAATTCATGGGGCTACGCCCCTCAACACTCGCGTGTGACGGCATGAACGAGAGACTCCAAGATTTGATTGGGGATGGCTTGCTGAACGACCTCTATTGTTAACAACAGGTTACGTCACGAAGCTGATATTGCAAGGCTTTTGTCAACAATGCGCGCGATTAGGGCTTCAACGTTTCTGATTTCGCAACAGGCGGCATGCCCACTGGTGCATGCGACCTAGGTAATCTCTGGGTAAAAGGTCTATCACAGGTAGATTAATGATCGCCAAAAAATATACTTTAAAATCAAGGAACAATCTTAAATTGCAGAGTGGATCGACTGAAAATTCTAGGATCTTGGAGCCAAATGAGCTCGTCGTTTCGACCGCGTGAGACATTCCCACCCACTCCACAGCGCCTGCGGTCCGCAGCAACAAAAATGTGCTCCAAAAGAGGCAACGAAGGCTAATTCCGAGCGCAAATTGTGCCGATCCGACAAAATGCCACCGCAATTCTGAGCGATACATCAGCGAATCTATTGGGTGGAATGAATCTGGAGGCGGAATGAAAGTACACGCATTCGATGACGACCAAGCCATGCTTGATCTTGTCATGCATTTTCTTGGCATCGCAACTCATCACAACGTCAACGCGGCCCCGTCGGCGATGGCGGTTCTCAAGTCTGTCTCCGAAGAGGAAGTCTAGAATTCTTTTCGATATCGAGAATATCGCACTTGGATGGCGCGTTAGATTTGAGCAGCCTGATCTGACTGTTTCAATTTGATTGTAGGTTTAACTCGCCCACTATCCCTCAGCATGAGACAGAGGCCCGGGCATCCGCTCAGAAATGCGCAAAGGCATAGGTGTAAACATGGGTCCGTTACTCCGGCCCGAGCCGCATGCATGACCCGCCATTCAACAAAGGCGTCTGTTATTCGGTTTTATTGACGGAATGTCGAGACCCTATCTTCTCCACAACCGCTCAATGCGACCGGCACTGACTTACAAGCCAGAATGCTTTAGCAGTGCAGCACACTTCCGATAACCGTGCCTCCCCTATTGCCTCATCAGCCCGATTGCCTCGCCAGCCCGAGCGTGCGCGCTATGCGCACTTCACGGATTGAATCAACCTTCGACATTGCCTGGCCAAAACCCATCAAACTTCCGGATGTTCGAAAGAGACTCTTCAGGCTCGTGCCCTTCGTTTGCCGTTTCCCTAAAACATGACTGTGTACGAGTTCAGCGGAAGCATCCGGCATAGGCCACGGTGAGGTCAGCGCACGTGCTCACGGTCCATTTGGGTGAGCTCTCCGAGGTTGCCACCCGGCCGGCTGCTCATTGGGATTGGTTGCTGACCGGTCGCGGGAAAAGTGGAAGACCGCGGCCGGTGGTGCGCCCCGTTCCAAGGTCGGTCATCACGAACATCGATCCAAAGCCGGGCCTTTTCGCACCACCCCGTGTCGGAAGTGGCTCGGTCGTGTCGTCGCCATGCAGGCGTTGAGCGGCACGCACAGGGTCACCGGCGCGAACGATACCGGGCGAGAAGTACCAAGCTCACCGTTCTGATACTGCCGCCGCTAGGTAGTCAGCAGTGATCGGCCAATGCCATGCAGGCGCTGTGGCTGCCGCCTGGCGGTGGTCGATAAAGCTTTCCTCCAGAATGCGCAGTTCGTCATCATCTGACCAATACCGGCGGCGATCACCATCGGCAGCGAAAAAAGCTTCAACTTGAGGGCGATTGATGAATTCGGACATAAGGTCGGACTTTCCATCGGATCTATGCCGGAATCAGACGGTCGACGCCGGAGGCTTACAGTTCAGCCAAAGAGGCTCAAAAAAGAATGCACCACATTATGAGCCAAACGGTCCCACAAAAATGCCATCATCAAAACCCAACCATAAGGTGAGCGCAAGAGATCTAGAGTTGCAAGCTGGCAGGATATGGAACTATGAGAATTCTCATTGTCGATGACGATAGTACTTTTCTCGATTTGCTCGAAATGAGCTTGGCGGAGAATGGCTTCAAGGAGGTTGTTCAGGCCTCATCGGCGGACGTTGTACTTGAGTTTTTGGATAACGAAGACCCCTATTTCGATTGCTTCGTTCTGGATATCCAAATGCCTGGTACAGATGGGATCAAGCTTTGTTCCGAAATTCGATCCCGCCCGGCTTTCCGGTTGGCCCCGATTATCATGCTGACATCTTCGGACAGCAAACACGCGATGCGGCAAGCATTTAATGCAGGGGCGACAGATTTTCTCCATAAGCCCTTGAACTCTTTAGAGCTTGCCGCCCGGATCAACACGGCATCCCTTCTGGTCGAATCTCTGAAAAGGGAAGCCGCGCCAGTGCTGACAGTCTACGAAAACCCAACTATTGACGGCGAGTTGAATGGGTTCCATCCCGGCACTCGCATCACCTTCTCCAAAATTCGCTCAATGCGTGATTACTTCGAGTTGGAGAACATCTTCCTCCGTATGGATCAGAGTTTGTATGCCGTCAGTCTCTTCACGGTAGAGCTCAAGGGTTTCGAGGCGGTCGCAGAAAGTGCAAACCATCACGACGCCCTCCACTTGGTGCATATGACGGCAAGCATCATTCCACGTGTTTTGATGTCTCAGCGGCTCCTTTTTTCTTACGTCGGATATGGAAAGTTCACTTGCGCACTGATGGCACGCACCCCTGTTGTTCCGCAGTTATTGCAGTCGAGGCTCCGTGAAAAACTAGACTTCCACACAAAGCCGCGGGCCAAACTCAATTGGGAGAGCGATGCGTTGATTGTCACATCCTTGTCCAACCGTAGGATTATGGCTCCCTCGGAAGCAGTGCGGCTTTTGCGACAAGAAACTAAAAAGTTAAAAAGTTGTACAGATAGACCGGTACCCGCGTTCGAAGACGAGGCAAATCGGCTTTTCAGCTCCAAGAGCTAGGCAATGTGAAGTTGTCCCCAGATATGCTAGCGCCTTGCTTCGTAATTTTGGAATCCAAGTATAAGCGCGGATGTCATCCGAAAAATCGTTTCAAGGATGCGTTCAAACCTGACCCTGTGGCGCAATCACTGGGCTTGCGAATGCAGTTATAGTCTTTGGGCTCTTGGCCATAGGTCACCGCGGCAGTCACAAATCTACGTATGGACCGGATTTCTTAGAAGCTGATACTCTTATATTTCCCCTCAGTATCTTAACAAGGGGCCGTTTCTAGCGGCCCCAGTACCAATTGAACTCACCTATTATCGTATCGTTCCGACACCCGGCCTCGGGTCCGCAACAAAGCCGTCGGCATTTGGCATTTAGATTTCGGCCAGCATATCTGTCTCAAGCCTCTTATCGCGATCATCACTTATGATGTCCCCCGCCCGAGAACATGGACGCAGACGGCAGACACGAATGAGCGAAATGCCTTTCTACTAAGGGCCACATATCCCTGCGTCCCCTGTCAACTACAAGAAGCCTTCACCACCGCAGTGTCTGCACCGCATCGTTTTCAAACCAAAACAAGCACTGCATCGAACCCATTTGGAATTGCCCTGAGTATCTCTTCCAATCACTATATCACCTTTTCCGCCGCAGATCTCACAGGCAATCCGGCCAGTCGAATGACAGCGGGCGCACCTTTGCTTATCGGATTTTCCTGGATCTTGAGGGTTTTTTCCTGACATTTTGGTGACAGTCCTTTGTAGCACCGGCAAACATCGCGACAGTATATATCGGTCCGACTGTCACTCAAGAAACAACATGACGCTGATCTTGTTTCGGCAATTCAAGCTATTTGCTCAGCTCGCGGCCGACATCTAGTACGGCGCTGCATCTGGCTTTGGGTGCACCATATCGAATGCATAGACGGCCCACAGGAGACCTCTAATGAGGGCAGCGATGCCGCGCCGCAGCTTAACTAGACCTGCCGTTTTCAATGCATCATGGCAAAGCGGAAAGTTATTGAAAAGGGAATAGACTCCATCTGACTTAACTCGGGTTACCCATCGTGGGTTTGCGCGGCATTTGCCACGAGCCGCTTGGTGACCAAGCGCATCACGGCCATAGCGAATTCGGGATCTTCATATTGCAATCGCGTAAAGCGTTTCTCGTCGAGTTCGTAGACAACCGTATCCTCCGGGCATCGAACCGTCGCCGACCGCGCGGCACTTTTATTGAAGAAGGCCATCTCGCCGAAAATCTTTCCGGCGGTCACAGATACATGCTGATCCTCGATTTCAACACGACCCTCGGCCAGGTAATAGAGGCTGTCGACTGGATCACCCTTCTTGAAAATGACATTGCCCGCCGGAATGACGCGTTTCTTACCGTAAGCCATAGCGGCGGAGAAATCGGGTTCCGACTCGTCCGTCATATGCGTCACCAACCTGCGAAGCGCGATGAGTTCGTAGAGGCGATAGGCGTTGATGGAGAGCAAGATGACTTCAATCGCCAGAAGCGGCCAAATCTGAAACAAGGCGCTATAGATGATGAAGCAGACCGAAGACAAAATTACGAGGACACGAAGCCAGATCGTCGAATGTATCGAGAAAGTCGCCAATTTGAACAGAACAGCGAGCCAGCCAACGGCCTCAATGATCTGGTGTGTGGTGATGAATTCCATTGGCTTACCTTCCTGGTGCGCCTTTCGAGCCAAAACCATGTCAAAGATTTGGTCAAACGCTACCGTATCAGTGTCGCTTCGATTCGGAATTATGAGTTAGTATTTGATACCAAGGTTTTGGTCCCACGGTCAGGATCATTTGTCTCCCATATGCTTTTGGAGGGTATGGGCAATGAGGCTGCCATGGCCAAAGATCGCGCCGTGGCTGCGATGCCGCATGTTTTCTTGCGGGGGGGTCTTTATCAGCCGCCAGCCCAACCATATCGCGATTGATGCAAAGATGACGCTGCCGAGCGCCTGTCCGATCAAAACCCCATGCGCTCCCATCAAGACCCCGCCAGCGACGACAAAGGGCCAAGTGCCCAGGGTGTGTTGCCCCCAATTCAACCAAGTCGAATAAGACGGGCGGCCCAGCGTGTTGAAGGACGCGCTTGCCACAAAGACCGAGCCACTGAAGAACGATGACAGTGCCAGAGGGAAGCAGTAGAGGTAAATCAATTCCCTCGTCAGGTTCTCCGCATTGAAGAGATCAGAAATCGGGCCACGGAAGGCGAACAGTATCATGGTTATAAAGAGCACATAGATCGCAACAAACTTGATGGCATCGAGATACGTGCGTCTAACCCGATCAACATGGCCGGCACCGAAATTCTGTCCGATGATCGGCCCGATGGCCCCTGAAAGTGCCCAGATCACAGAGAAGGCGACCGGTGCCATTCTCCCGATCACGGCCATCCCGGCCACCGCTTCTGGCCCGTATTTCGACATTTCGCGGGTTACGATCGCCGTTCCAATGGGCGTGGCCACACTGGCCAGCACGGCCCGATTGGCAAAATGTGTCACCGTCTGGAGGTCACGCCAGAGCAAGCGCAAGCGTGGACGGACAAACGCATTGTGCTTGCGCAACGCTGGATAAAGGGCAAGGCCGAGCGTCACGAGCCGTGCTGCCACCGTTGCCCAGGCCGCACCCGGCAAGCCCATGCCGAGGGAGAAGATTAGAATTGGGTCAAGCACCGCATTTGTCAAAGCTCCGAAAAGTGCTGGGTACATTGCCAGCCGGTTCTCGCCTTAGCACCGCAATGAGACGACGGTGACCATCGAAAGGCCCGACACCCACGTGAAGGGCAAGACAATCCAAAGATAGGTCGCTGCAAGTTCAGCCACCTGTCCCGTGGCACCGAGAAGGCCCACGAAAAACTCAATATTTGTCAGCAGAACCAGAGGTATGGCGATCCCGACCACCATGACAAGCATCACTGTGCTTGTGGCGTATTCACGGGCCTCCAGCTCATCATCCTCGCCGATTGATCGCGATACCAAAACGCTAGCTGCGACCGACAGGCCAATATTGATTGCACTGGTAAAGAAGAGGAGAGCGCTGGCATAGCCCGCCGCAGCGGCCATTTCCTCATACCCGAGCATCGAAATGAATATCAGGTCAATCAGATCGACCGCATAGATCGCCATCAGGCCGATGCTAGCCGTAAACGATGAAACGGAAACGTGACGCATAATACTGCCGGTCGTGAATTTCGCGTTTTTCCCTCTCGTCATCTCAGGCCTTTCGTAATTGGGCCGGTCATCGACAGCAAAAGCATTTCAGGGCTGCATAAATACCCTATTGCAAAAAACTAGTGTACGAAGGTTACGCAGATGCTGGTAGCCTAAAGTATCATAGGCCGCCAAAGGCTAGCCGCTCGCCACAAACGCTGTCTACTGCAGATAGGGCATACATCTTGCCTAGCTTCAGGTTCGCCTAGCATGATTAACTTGGTTTGAGACGCGCCTGGTTTTTCCGAGTAAGCATGTCTTCAATTGCCCTGTAGACCGACCATTTTGGACATTCTAGGCCGCTGGGTTTCCGTGACCAAAGGCCCCATTATAGAAAATTCGAATGATTTCGCGACTCCGCGGCAAAATCTAATGGTGCTACATTCAACACGCTGGACTCATGGGTGCTTTGATATTGCAGGGAGTTACGCGCGACGCCAATTCACCGGCACGTCCGTCGCTCAGACGTTGCAAGCTTCTGGCGTGTATGCATGACGTACCGCCGAAGCTCCTCTGTAATCAGGCCCTGGGCTTTACTTGGTTCAGACTTTTCTTTTGAATAAGCTTTTCCAAGTAGAACCCCGCGACGATTTTCCTGATCCTTGCGGTCTCTTTCTCCAAGTTCTTCAACTCCGACAACTGCGGGCAGCCCATCCCCCCAAACCACTTCCGCCAGTTGTAGTACGTTGCGTCGCTGATCCCGACACTGCGGCACGCCGAGACCACATCTCCACCTGCCGTCAGCTTATCGGCCCCTTTCTCATCCTTGATGGCTTCTTCGGCACGGAGATACATCTCTCGGCCCTCTTCATCACTTGGAGTTTTACCCCGTTTCTGATCCGGGTTTCACGCGACCTTTAGGTTTATGGAGTTCACATCAACCCCATGTTTCGGGGACCCGCCCGATCCCGCCAGGCGGATGAAGGATGCGAAACGAATTCAGCGGCGGATAAGTTGGCACCTTCAGTCGAAGATAAAGCGATGGGAGACGAGGTATGTGTCATCGCAAGGAACTGGGGTCTTTGGGGGCGGCAGAAATCAGGCGGTCAAATCGCCCATATTCTCCCTTTAACCAAAGAAATTCCTTGCACCGCGATGCCATTCGTCCGCACTAAAATACGGAATAAGTCAGTTTACAGTACCTCGCTAAGTTATTGAAAAATATAGTAGCAATAAGCGTCTGGTTTACATTTTTTTCCAAAAGAATCTGATGTCGCCTACGGATTGCAAATCCGTGTACACCGGTTCGATTCCGGTACTCGCCTCCATTATGCATCACCAACCTGCATCAATCGTCCGAACCCAGCCCATGGCTCACGCGCCACGTCCGGTGCCAAGTGGCGACCGAATGCCACCCTCGCCTTCCATCTATGCCATCCGTTGACACCGACCGAAGGCAAGGACTTTCAAGGACCTGCGGGTTTCCCTGCCTTGAACACGGCGCGAAACTGCGACATCGTGACCGGGCAGTCTTTGCTCTTTGGAAGGGTCGGCTGTCGGCGCGACAAACCAAGGCAGAGAGTATCATGAGCGGATTACTGGCGCTTTTCGACGATGTGGCGGCGATTGCCAAGCTCGCGGCGACGCAGCTCGACGATGTCGCTGCACAGGCCAGCAAGGCCGGGACCAAGGCCGCGGGTGTGGTCATCGACGACGCCGCCGTGACGCCGAAATACGTGACCGGCCTGCCTGCGGCGCGCGAATTGCCCATCGTGTGGAAGATCGCGCGAGCGTCGTTTTTCAACAAGCTGGTGATCCTATTGCCCGCAGCACTGCTGTTGCAGGCATTTCTGCCCTGGATGCTTACGCCGCTTCTGATGATCGGCGGGGCGTATTTGTGTTTCGAGGGGGCCGAGAAGGTCTGGCATCTCATCGTGCCGCACAAGGACAAGGGGCCGCAGCAGGCCAAGACGCTGGATGCGGCGCATCTGGAAGAGCAGCGAGTAAAGGGCGCGATCAAGACCGATTTCATCCTGTCCGCCGAGATCATGACCATTTCCCTGTCACAGATCGACATCGGCAGTTTCTGGATCCAGGCCCTCGCGCTGGCGGCGGTGGCGATCGGGATCACGGCGCTGGTCTATGGCGCTGTGGCGCTGCTGGTGAAAGCCGACGATCTGGGAATTTTCCTGAGCGCGAAAGGCCGACTCGCCGCGACCCGAGCTTTGGGCCGCGGCATCGTCAAATCCATGCCTGCCGTGATGGCGGGGATCGCCACCATCGGCACCGTGGCGATGCTCTGGGTCGGGGGCAGCATCCTCGTGCACGGGCTGCACGATCTGGGCTGGCATCTGCCCTATGAGCAGATCAAGCAGGCCGCCAAGCGGGTGGCAGAGGCGGTCGGTTCTGCCCCGGGCTTCGTGACATGGGTGGTGACGGCGGGACTGGACGGCATCATCGGGCTGGCCAGCGGCCTCGCGTTGATCCCCGTTGTCACGCGCGCCCTGGTTCCTGTCTCGGGGTGGCTGTTTCCGGAGAAGGCCTGATTTGACAGCGCAATGGATTGCGCCTTGCGCGAGACGTCGCGGAGCGCCTTTGGGCCTTCACTGAAGCGTCGCATCGAACGTGATCACGCGACGCTCGCCCTCGCCTGCGACATCCGTCGCGATCTTCGCGTTCAGAATGTCACGACCCGAGAATTCGATCGCGGTCTCGTCCAACTCGGCTTGCTGCGCGCGGATGGTGTAGCCGTTTTCCTCTAGCGCCACGGACCAATCGCCGAACAGAGCCTCCACGTCCTGCGCCGTGCTGAACGAAAACATCCGGATACTAGAGCCAATCGCCCTGTCCATCATGACCTCAGCGTCATCAGGCAACACAAGCACGTCCGGCACCCAACCCTGCGGCATGTCCTCCGCATAGACGATCACGGTCGCAAAGAGCGACAGGACAAGAGCGAGCAGCATTTCCTTGATGTGCCCGCACACGCGGCGCAACGACGGGCGATCATGACGGGCGAGCGGAGAGAATGGGACGCAGATCGCGCCCGATTGGGGAGATAAAATGCACATACCGCCAGAATATCGCCGCCCCGAGGATGTTCAACATCGTTTCGAGACCCGACAAAGACAACGGCGGTTTTTTGCAAGCCGCAGCACAGGTCAGTAGGCGGTGCTGCATTTGGCAGAGGTCCAATCCCCTCAGGGCCGCGTGGTCAGCCTTTGACGATATGTGGCGAGGGCCTCCTGATCTTCCGGAATGGCTCGTCCGAGGGCCTGCGCCAGATCGAAGAACCCCTTGCCCGGCAAGCCGGAATGCCGGTTGACCACCCCCGCTGCCACGAAGGGCCGGTCTGCCGCCGCGTCCTCGCGCATAGTGGCTTCGAGCGCCTGTGTCACCTTGCGCACAGAACCCGGCAGGTAAAGCCCGAGCGCCCGGGCCAAGGCGCTGTATGTTATCGGTCTGGCGTCGGTATCAAGGCTGTTCAAATGCGCGCGCACCCGGTCTGTGAGGGTCGCGGTCCGGGCTTCGGTCCGGGCCTCGCGGCGCGGTGGCGGCACTTCGAAAATGCGGCCATTGTCATGCAGGTCCGCCGCCCAGGACCGGGTCGGCGCAAATACGCTGACGCGCGTGATCGGGCCACTCTGACCGGTGCGGGTCTCGACATGGCGCTCGATATCGCCATTGGCGAGGCCTGCCGAAAGCGTTTCCGGGGTAAGCCCGAGACGCCGTGCCAGAAACTCGGGGTCGATCCGCAGCTCGCCCTCGCTGTGATCCACGACCGAGGCGGGCACCGGGCGTGTCAACTTTGGCGACGGGGCATCATTGGACGTGTAATAGGGGTTCACCCCGGCGTCGTGATCGGTCACGTCGATGATCTCGGCGATTTCCGGCAGCGCCGCCCGCAGCATCGTCTCGATCCCCTCGCGAAGGGTTTGGGACGAGGCCGCACAGCCCTGGCACCCCCCGGCAAAGCGCAGATGGACGCGGGCCTTTTCCACCCGATCCACGCTGACACTGCCGCCATGCGCCGCAATCGCCGGATTGGCCTGCCGGTCGAGCAGGTCCTGCACCTGATCTAGGAGGCGCGCATCGTCATCTCGGGGCGGCTGCGCCGTGCCAAGCGGATGATCGCAGGTATCAAGTACCCTGCGTATCGCCTCCGCGATGCGCGGCTTAAGGTCCGTCCACTCTGCCCCCGCGCCGCGCCGGACATGGATCGATGCCCCGCCGACCTGCACTTGCTCCACCCCGTCGATGGCGAAAAGGGCGCTGGCCAAGGGGGCGCTCTCGGCCTCGGCCGCCGTGAAGCTCGCACTTGATCCGGGCTGAACATCGCTGTCGAGCAGGAACCGCATGGTCATCGGGTCACGGTCAGAGGCCTGCACGCGAACCCGGCGCTTGGGGGGTGTAAGGTCAGACATCTTCGAGATCGCTTGCCTCCATCTCCCGCAGCGCCTTGAAGGTGTAAATCCCCGAACTGTGGCCATCGCTGAACGCCACGCCAATGCCGTAATTGCCGACATTCCAGATCCGCGTGGGTGCCACGTCGAGCGGCACGGTCGCGGGATCAAGCAGTCGCGCGCCCGACATCTCGTCGCGGCAGGCCGCACACTGGCAGGCCAGCCGCATGTCGCGCGGGTTCACCGCCATCTCGGCCCCGTCTTCCCAGGTGATCCGCAGGGTGGCGTCGTCATAGCGCATCGCGACGGGCAGTTCCGGGTTTCCATCCGGGTCGACGGCCCCGGGGGCGGGCTGTCCCGTGCCCTTGGCCACCTGCCAGTCGAACGGCGTCTGAAGCCCACGTCGGCCACCCTCCACCCGGCCTGCCAAGGCCGAGGCAACATCACGATACGCCTGCGCGGCCTTGCCCTGAGGTGCGCTCAGGATCGCGGGCCGCCCGGTATCGCCGCTCTCTACCACCTCCGGGTCCAGCGGCACGCTGCCGAGGAAGGGAACGTCGAGCGCCTGCGCGATCCGCGCACCACCGCCCTGCCGGAAAATATCAGTGACCGTGCCGCAGCACGGGCAGGTAAACCCGCTCATGTTTTCAACCACGCCGATGATCGGCACGCTGACCTGTTCCATCATCCGCAACCCGCGCCGCACGATCCGCAGGCTGACATCCTGCGGCGTGGTCACAACCACCGCACCGTTAAGCGGAAAGGCCTGCGCCAAAGTGAGTTGGATATCACCCGTCCCCGGCGGCAGGTCGAGCAGCAAGAGGTCGATGCCCTCCCAATCGACCTGCGTGATGAACATCTGCAGATACTTGGTCACCATCGGCCCGCGCAGCACGGCGGGCTTGTCATCGCTCGTAAGCATGGCCATCGAGATGACCTTAATGCCATGCCCCTCCGCCGGGATCACTTTCTTGGCGGGCGACATGGCGGGAGGGCCGCTGTCGGAAAGCCCGAGCATGCCGGGAATGGAGGGGCCGTAGAGATCCGCGTCGACGATCCCAACACGCAGCCCGCTTTCGCGCAGGGCGAGCGCAAGGTTGACCGTCACGGTCGATTTGCCGACACCGCCCTTGCCGCTGCTGACCGCGATCATCGCGGGCAGGCCGCTGCGCGGGTCCGCATCCTGCTGCTGCGTCTGGCTCATGGTTTGGATCCTGTAGGTTCGGTGTTCGTGGAAGTTGTCGAGAAATTCGCGCATAGCTGGCCGATCTCGAACGGGGCGAGGTCGCTTGCCACGCAGGCGCAATAAGCGGCCCCGTCACGATCCTCGAAATAGCGGCAGTCGCCACAGGTGCCAAAGCCGCGATCCCCCCGGTGCCGCGCAAGGTTTGAGGCGATATCCGGCAGGGCGCGCGCGAGGGTGGCGTGATCGGCGTCGCTCAGACCGGCCAGTGCCGAGACAAGGTGGCGCAGCGGATCGCGCGCAAGGATCTCGCGGCCCTGCCCCGTCACCTCGAAACGCACGCTGCGTTTGTCGGTGTCCGAGGCATGGCGTTCCAGAAACCCGCCCTGCACCAATGACTTGATCACCTGCGAGGCCGTGCCGCGCGTCGTCGCCTGAAAGCTGGCAAAGGCCGAGGGCGTGCGCGACGCCCGATTGGCGCGCGCGAAAAATCGCAGCGCCGTCCATTGCGCAGCGGTCAGCATATCCTCGCGCCCCTCGGCGCGCGCAGACCGCCCGACATGCACGAGCATTTCGGCCAACTGCTCAAGGTGTTCAATGTGGGGGATACGGGATGACATGATGATTTGATAGCGATTCAAAACCAGTTTGACAAGGGCCGCCTGATCTATATGATTTCGATTCAAAACTAAATCTCACCGTAGACCGAGCCCATGAACAAACCCATCATCCCGAGCGATCCAAAACACCATCGCAACCGGCCAAGGCCGGGCTTTCTAAGTGCCGATGACGAACAGCGCCTCGCCCGGGCATGGCAGGACAACCGCGATGTCGACGCGCGCAACCGGTTGGTGCGCGCCTTTGCACCGCTTGCCATGGCCACGGCCAAACGTCACTCCAGGGACAAGAAACTGGATGACCCAGACCTGATCCAACATGCCCATATCGGCCTCATCAAGGCCGCGAACGGCTTTGATCCGGACAAGGGGTTCCGCTTCTCGACCTATGCAGCCTGGTGGATCAGGGCCGAATTGCAGGAGTATCGCCTGCGCACCTGGTCGATGGTGCAACGCACACGCACGGCAAAATCCCGCAAGGTTTTCTTCAATCTGCATCGCCTCGAGGATGACGTGAATGCGCCTCCAGGCGAGACCCGCGATGAAAAGAATCGCCGCGTCGCCACGGCCCTCGGTCTTGAACCATCCGAGCTCGACGCCTTCAGAACCGAATTCGCCGGGAATGACAGTTCGCTCAACCGGCCCGCCTCGTCAGAGGATGGCGATGACATCATCAATTTGCTGCAAGACCCAGATTGCGACGTCGAACAGCAGGTTTCCGACCGGCTGGACCGCAACAAATTCTGGCAAGAGGCAAAGACCCATTTCGGCAAGCTGCCCGACCGCGAACGCGTGATCGTCGTCTCCACGGTTTTGAAGGATCCGCCGATGACGCTCGAAGAACTCGGCACGGTCTACGGTATATCGCGCGAGCGGGTGCGCCAGTTGCGCGAGCGTGGCCTCGAACGGCTGCGCGGTTCGATGGGCGACAGTCTGGACCATCACCGCCCTGCCCTCGCGCCCCGGTAAGGCAGGGGACTGCGCGTTCGACTTATGCGTTTGCAAACCGACACCGGACAGATTACGCGTCAGGCACATGCGCTGACGCGGGCGCACGATCGCCCCGCCCTGATACGGCCATCTTCGGTCCGCGCAGTCGCCAGACACTGAAAGGGGATTCACATCACCGCCAAGTTCAAAAAATCGCCGGATTTTCCAAGTGCGCGACCCAGAACAGAGACGCCGATGGAAAAGACCAACCGCGCCGTCAAGTTGATCGCCGAAGAGGAAAACACCCAACGGCAGGAAAAAATGGCCCGTCTTCGCAAGGCCCGTCACGAAAGCGAGAAGAGCGCGGCGACACCGGCGGATGAGACACAAAAGAAAACCTGAGTCAGCACGCGGCTTCAACGGCGCGGGGTCAGGCACTGCCACGCGTCGTATTGCGACAGGAACACCTGACCGCCCATTTCGTCGAGAAAATGACTGCGCTTCAGGCGGTCCATCACCGGCCCCTTGACCTCGCTCAGGTGCAGGGTGATGCTCGCCGCCTTGAGTCGTTCATTGATCGCCTCAAGGCTTTCCAGCGCGGAAAAGTCGATCTCGTTCACCGCCGAGCACATCAGCACCACGTGCCGCAATGCGCAATCCTCGGCGATGCGGTCCTGCACCAGATCCTCGAGAAACCGCGCATTGGCGAAATAGAGGCTCTGATCCACCCGCAGCGTCAGCAGCGCGGGATCGGTATCGACGGTGTGCCGCAGAATGTTGCGGAAATGCTGCGTGCCGGGCACCAGCCCCACCTCGGCCACATGCGGGCGTGAGGTTTTGTAAAGATGCAGCGCCAGCGACAGGATCACCCCGGCGGACACGCCCGCCTCCACCCCCATTCCGAGAGTGAGCAGGATAGTGGCCAGAACGGCGGTGAAATCGGCCTTGGAATAACCCCAGGATTTGCGCAGGATCGAGAAATCCACAAGGCTGAGGACGGCCACTATGATCGTCGCTGCCAACACCGCCTTGGGCAGGAAGAAAATGAGCGGCGTCAGCGCCAGTGCAGCGATGGCCAGCCCCACGGCGGTGAACGCCCCGGCTGCGGGCGTCTCGGCGCCCGCGTCGAAATTCACCACCGAACGCGAAAAGCCCCCGGTGACCGGATAGCCACCGGTAAAGGCCGCGCCAAGATTGGCCGCCCCCAGCCCGATCAGTTCCTGATCAGGGTCAATCCGCTGGCGTTTCTTGGCGGCCAACGTCTGCGCCACCGAGACGGATTCAACAAAGCCGATGATCGAGATGAGCACCGCAGGCAAAAGCAGCGTAGACAAGAGATCAGATGAAAGATCGGGCAATGTCAGTGGCGGCAGGCCCTGCGGCACCGTCCCCACGATGGCCACGCCACGCGCATCCAGCCCAAAGAGCCAGACGGCAAGGGTCGAGATCGCAACCGCCGCCACCGGCCCGGTCTTGGCCAGAATATCGGCCATGCGCGGCGCAAGGCCCGCGCGCAACAAGAGCGGCTTGAGCCCTTTGCGCACCCAGAAAAGGAACCCGGTTGCCAGCACCCCGACAATCAGGGTCGGCCAGTTCACTGCACCGAGATGCGCGACAAGCGTGCGCAGCATCTCGATCAGGGTATGTCCGCCCGCAGGCACGCCGAGGATATGCTTGAGCTGACTCGTGGCAATCAGGATGCCTGACGCGGTGATGAACCCTGCGATCACCGGATGGCTGAGGAAATTGGCGACAAAGCCCAGCCTTAGCAGCCCCATGCCCAACAGCATCGCCCCCGACAAAAGCGCGAGCGTCAGTGCCGCTGCAGCGTAGCCCATGCTGCCGGCCTCAGCGACCTGCCCGATGGCCGCTGCCGTCATCAGCGACACCACCGCCACCGGCCCCACCGCCAGTGCGCGGCTGGTGCCGAACAGCGAATAAAGAATGATCGGCACGATCGAGGCATAGATCCCCGCCTGCGCGGGCAGCCCCGCCAAGAGCGCATAGGCCAATGATTGCGGGATCAGCATGATCGTCACGATCACCGCCGCCACCAGATCATTGGTCAGCGTGGCGCGACTATAGCGGCGCCCCCAGTCGAGGGGTGGGAAGTAACGGGCAATGCGGGTCATGCGCGGTGGTCTTTCAGTAAAGAGATATCAGGCGGGGAGAGGGGGCCGCCACCTCATCCCCCGGCGCTGATCTTCTCGGGCCGCGCCAGCCATTCGCGTCCGCGCAGCATCGCCTTCCAATAGATCGGCGGCAGCATCTTTTCCTTGAGCAGCCAGGCCAGACGGCTGGGTTTGGTGCCGTCGATGATAAACTTCGGAAAGCTGGGCTTCATCACCCCGCCATAGCCGAACTCGGCCAGCACGATCTTGCCGCGCTCCACCGTCAGCGGGCACGATCCATAGCCATCATACTGCGCCACCGGTTCGCGACCACGGATGTCGGCGACGATATTCTCGGCCACCACCGGGGCCTGAATCCGCGCTGCCGCCGCCGTCTTGGCATTGGGCGCATTCATCACGTCACCCAATGACCAGATGTTGTCATGGGTCTTGTGGCGCAGCGTCGCCTGATCCACGTCGATCCATCCGGCGGCATCGGCCAAGGGCGAGACCCGGATGAAATCCGGCGCGCATTGCGGCGGGCAGACATGGAGCATGTCGAACTCCATCGTCACGCGTTCGGGGGCGCTGTCGGGCTTTGCCACCTCGAAAGTGGCCTGCTTCGCCGGGCCATCCACCGCCACGAGATTATGAAAGAAATCCAGTCGTGCGCCGTATTTGTCCATGTAGGATTGCAGCGCGGGCACGTAATCCTTGACCCCGAAGAGCACCCCGCCCGCGTTGCAGAACCCGATCTCGATATCCCTCAGACGGCCCGTGCGGTGCCAGTGATCCGCCGAGAGATAGAGTGCCTTTTGCGGCGCACCCGCGCATTTGATCGGCATCGGCGGTTGGGTGAAAAGCGCGCGGCCCTCCTTCAGCTCCTGCACCAGTTCCCATGTGTAAGGGGCCAGATCATAACGATAATTCGAGGTGACGCCATTGCGCCCGAGGGTCTCCTCCAGACCTTCGACCCTTGCCCAATCGAGCTTGAGCCCCGGGCAGATCACGAGGCGGTCGTATTTCACCACCCGACAGCCATCGAGGATCACGGCGTTGTCCTTGGGCTCGAACGCGGCCACGGCGGATTTGATCCAATGCACCCCGCGCGGGATGAGGCTGCCCATGGTCTTCGCGGTCTCGGCAGGCTCGAAGATGCCGCCACCGACCATGGTCCAGCCGGGTTGATAGTAATGGATTTCCGCAGGGTCGATCAGGGCGATCTCCAGCCCCGGCTTGCGCGCCATGAGGCTGGCCGCCACCGCGATGCCGCCCGCGCCGCCGCCGACGATCACCACATCGAATTTCGCATCGCCGGTATCGGTCGGCGTCTTGCCGCCATTGACGATCCGCCGCGCAACCCCGGCCATGTCGTAACCGGCGGCCTTGGTCGCGGCGAGAATTTCGGGGACCAGGCGGGTCTTGGCCTGACTCAGCGACCAGAGTGTGGCCGAGCGCGTACCGGTGCGGCAGTAGGCCAGCACCGGACCGGGCAGTTCCATCAGCGCCTGCCCGAACGCGTCAGCATCACCGTCCTGCACAATGCCCGAGGTGACGGGCAGATAGCGCGCCTCCAGCCCCGCCGCCTTCGTCGCCGCCTCGATCTCGTCGAAGGTCGGCTGATCCGCCCCCTCCCCATCGGGACGGTTGCAGATGATGGCACGATAGCCCGCCTCGCGGATCGCCGCCACATCCCCGGCGCTGATCTGGGGGCTGACCGACAGAGCGTCGGTCACCTTGTTGAATTGCATTGCGTTTCCTCCCGTTCGGGGTCCTGCGCCCTGACCTCAGAGTGCGTTGACCGGCACTTTCAGCATCGGATTGCCGTCGCGGTCCGTCGGCACCTCGCCCGCGCGCATGTTGACCTGAAGCGAGGGCAGGATCAGGCGCGGCATGTCGAGTGTCGCGTCCCGCTCGGTGCGGAACTTGACGAACTGTTCCTTTGTCTTGCCGCCACCAACGTGGATGTTATGCGCCTTTTCTTCGGCCACCGTGGTTTCCCACCGGATGTCCCGGCCATTCGGGCCGTAATCGTGACACATGAAGAGGCGCATGGCGTCGGGCAGCGCCAGCACCTTTTGAATGCTGTCATAGAGCGTCGCCGCATCGCCGCCCGGAAAATCCGCCCGCGCCGATCCGCCATCGGGCATGAAGAGCGTATCGCCCACGAAGGCCGCGTCCCCCATGACATGGGTCATGCAGGCGGGGGTATGGCCGGGGGTGTGCATCGCGAAACAGGTCATGCCACCGACGGTGTAGGTATCGCCATCCTTGAACAGCCAGTCGAACTGGCTGCCGTCGCGCTGAAACTCGGTGCCCTCGTTGAAGATCTTGCCGAACACATCCTGCACGATCAGGATATTCTCTCCGATCCCGATCTTGCCACCAAGTTTGTCCTGAATATAGGGCGCGGCAGAAAGGTGATCGGCATGGACATGGGTCTCGATGATCCATTCGAGGCGCAGCCCGCGCTCCTTCACCGCCGCGATCATCGCGTCGGCATGCGCATAGGTGATACGGCCCGCCGCATAGTCGATGTCCATCACCGAATCGACGATCGCGCAGGCATCCGAACCCGGATCCTTGACGATGTAGCTGATCGTATTCGTGGCCGCGTCGAAGAACGCCTCGACCTCTGGTTGCACGTCTATGTTCACAGGATAATCGGCCATGGTTTGCTCCTCGGTAGACAGGTTGCAGCGTCCCTAGCACGTCCGCGCATAACGGTCGGTGACTCCGTCACAAACATTCTAGAAACAGAATGTGTAAAACGCGCAAGAAACCGCGCGCCACCAGAGGTGCTGATGATTTGCGTCAAGGTCGCGCTGTCGCAGTCGTCTATGCTGCCTTTAGGTGACGGCACCGGGCCCGCGTCGGTGGACCGGGTCGCACGCCCTGTCGGAAAGGAGGCCAATTTGGCCCCGGCTGATGAACATTCCAGGACCACGGACGGCGCGGAGTTGTCTGCGCCGCAGCAGACGCACGGGCAGCTTGTCCCGTCATCGCGACGCGAACGTCCCAAAGCATCGCGCCGCTGGCGGATCTGGGTCCTGCTCGCTGCTCTTGGGCTGGTCTTGACGGCACTGGTCCTGGCCCAGAGTTGGATGAACCGCCCGCCAGTCGTGCCGGTCGAGACTGTCGCGCCTGCACCGATCACCCGTGTCCTTGCCATCAACGGGCGGATCGCGGCGGATAACTCGGTCGAGGTCACACCGACCATGACCGGCACACTCACCGCGCTGCCGGTGGCCGAAGGCGATGCGGTCGAGGCCGGTGATACCCTCGCTCAGGTTGACCCGAACGCGCAGCGCACGCTGTTGCGTCAGGCGCGGGCCCGTCTGGACGCGGCCCGGGATGCGCAGGCCGAGGCGCGCGCCGAATTCGACCGCGCCGCTGCCCTCGACACGACCGTGGCGCGTTCCGTGCGCGATACCTACGCACACAAGCTGGAAGCCGCCACGCAGGAGGTCGCCCGCCTCAGCGCCGCACTCGATCAGGCACGCATCGCGCTGGAAAATCATACCATCCGCGCCCCCGTCTCGGGCCACGTGGTGAGCCTCGATGTCGAACAGGGGCAACTCGTCAGCCCATCCACCCCGCTGATGACCCTTGCCGATCTCGGCACCCTGCTGGTCGAGGCCGATGTGGATGAGGCCTATGCCACCCAGATCGCCACCGACCAGCCCGCCGTGCTGCAACTCGCCGGAGAAACGCAGATCCGCTCCGGGCGCGTCAGCTATGTCTCGCGACGGGTGGACATCGCCACCGGCGGGCTGGCGGTGGAGCTGTCCTTTGACACGCCGGTCGTGGCCCCCGTGGGTCTGACCGTCGCGACCAACATCATCGTCGAAACGCGCGCAGCGGCCCTGACCGTGCCGCGCACTGCGCTGACAGAGGTGGAGGGCGAGACCGGCGTGTTCCTCCTGCGTGAGGGCCGCACCATGTTTCGGCCTGTCTCGGTCGTGGACTGGCCCGCCGCCCGGCTGATCGTGACCGAGGGTCTGGCCGTGGGCGAGCGCCTTGTGACCGAGGCCAGTGGCATCACTGCCGGTCAGGCCGTGACGATGGTGCAGCCCTGATGCTCTATGCACTCAAGATCGCGGCGCGTTACCTGACCGCCAATATGGCGCAGACCGCGCTTCTGGTGGTGGGCGTCGCGGTCGGGGTTTTCATCTTCATCTTCATGTCGGCGTTGATCGGCGGACTTGCGCAATTCATCCTCGCGCGCACGGTGGGCGATATCGCGCATATCACCATCGAGGCCGAGCCCGACGATCCGGCAATCCTGATCGCGCCGCAAGGGCATGTGCTGGTGGTCACGCAGCGCGGTCGTACCCGCACCGCCTCGCTGGCCGAGGCTGCCACCTGGCTGTCGCTGATCGAAGGCGTGCCGGGGGTCAAGGCGGTCTCGCCGCAGATCACCGGGGCGGGGTTTCTCACGCGCGGCGCGCAGGTGGCGCAGGTCAGCGTGACCGGGATCGAGCCGGGTCGCGAGGCCGCGATCCTCGATCTGCCCGGCTACATGCTCGAGGGGCGGGCGCGCTTGGGCTCGGGCCTGATCGTCCTTGGCCGGGAACTGGCCGAGGATCTCGACCTGTCGCTTAATCAACCGCTGCGCCTGCAAAGCTCCGAAGGTGTCACCGCCCTGCTGACCCTCTCGGGCATCTTCGAGACCGGCAACGGCGCGATCGACGGGGCGCGCGCGTTTGTCAGCCTCTCGAGCGCGCGCACCCTCTTTGCCATGCCGCAGGGTGTCAGCCGGATCGAGATCAAGCTCTTCGATCTCAACGCCGCTGGTACCACGGCAGCGCGCATCCGCAGCCTGACCGGGCTGGATGCCGTGCCCTGGACCGACGGTGCCGAACAGCTGATGGAGGCGCTCGCTGCGCAGGCGCAGACCGGCTATTTCCTCAAAACCTTCGCGCTCATCACCATCGTGATCGGCGTTGCCTCGGCGCTTTTGCTCTCGACCTATCGCCGCCGCCCTGAAATCGGCATCATGCGCGCCATGGGTGCGGGGCGCGGCTTTGTGGTCTTCGTCTTCGTGGCGCAGGGCGCGCTCGTTGGGTTGATGGGGGGCGTCATGGGGGCGGCCTCGGGGTATCTCGCGCTACTGCCCTTCCCCCCGCGCGAGGCGTTCGAGCCGGGCACCCTGCCGATGGACATCACCCAAGGCTCCTACGGCCTGGCCATCACTCTAACGGTGATCGGCGCGATCCTCGCCTCAATCCTGCCTGCGCGCTCGGCGGCGCGGGTCGATCCGGTCACGGCGATCGGCCAATGAGCGCGCTCCTGGATGTCCGCGATCTGGTCAAGACGTTTGGTATCGGCGAGGCCGAAACCCGCGTGCTGCGCGGCCTTACGCTGCATCTGGAGCGCGGCGAGATGGCGGCGCTGCTGGGGCCCTCGGGCTCCGGCAAGAGCACGCTTCTGACGATCCTGGGCACCTTGATGAAACCAACATCAGGCCAGTACCGGATGCTCGAGCGGGATCTCATTGCCGCCGACGACCGCGCGCTGACCGAGTTTCGCAATGCCCATATCGGCTTTGTATTTCAGTTCCACAACCTGCTGCCCGATTTCACCGCGCTGGAAAACGTGATCTTCCCCACAGCCGTACGCGAGGGCCGCGAGACACCGCAGGCCCGCACGCGGGGGCGCGCCCTGCTCACCCGCATGGGGCTTGCAGACCGGATCGACTTTCCCGCCACCAAGCTGTCTGGCGGCCAGAAACAACGCGTCGCCGTGGCGCGCGCCCTGATGAACAGCCCCGAACTGGTCCTGGCGGACGAACCGACAGGCAATCTCGATCGCGTCTCGGCGATGCAGGTGATGGACCTCATCGCACAGATTAACCGCGAGGAGGGCACCACATTCCTGATCTCGACCCATGACGAGAAGATCGCCGCGCTGTGCCAGAGGCAGATCGTGGTGGGCGACGGTGTGGTGACGGGCTAGGCTGCGGCGTTCACGAAGGGATATACCACCATGCCGCCGAACAGCGAAGCGGTGACAAGAAGAGCAGCCGTCAGCATTCGGGCCTCCGGGGTTTGCGGGCAAAGCCCATGTAAAGGCTGGTGGTGAGCGGCAGGCGGCCAATGGTCAGATCGCCACGGCGGTTGATCCCGCGCGGTCCAGGCCCGGTGAACGGCCCGGCCACGAGCCCGGCATCGGTGAGCGCGCGGCGCAACTCGCGCTGCTTGATGCCGAGCGCCAGAGCGATTCGCCCGCCCCCCGGCCCGGTTCAACGGGCGATGCGTCGCAGGCCGGGGCGCGCGATAAGGCCCCTTTCCGCCTTCCCATCCGTGGCTTACGGTTTATCTGGCTTCCCGAAGGAGACGCCATGCTTCTGCACCTCGATACCGTCACCAAAAGTTATCCGGACACTGAAACCCCGGTGCTGCACGGGGTCTCACTGGATCTCGACGTCGGCGGGATGCTGGCGCTCACCGGCGAGTCGGGTTCGGGCAAGAGCACGCTTTTGCACCTGATCGGTGGGCTCGACACCGCCGATAGCGGGCGGCTCGAGATCGACGGCACCGATCTCACCCCGCTTGACGATGCGGGGCGCGCGGGATTGCGGCGTGGCACCGTCGGGGTGATCTTTCAGCAGTTCAACCTGATCCCGTCACTCAGCGTGGCGGGCAACATCGCGTTTCAGGCCCGGCTGGCTGGGCGGCACGACCCGGCACGCGATGCCGAATTGGCGACACACCTCGGGCTGCAGGAGCATCTCCACAAATATCCCGAACAGCTGTCGGGCGGGCAACAACAGCGCGTGGCCATCGCCCGCACCCTTGCCGCCGGGCCGAAGCTTGTGCTGGCTGACGAGCCGACCGGCAATCTCGACGAGACAAGTTCCGATGCGGTCATGAGCCTCCTGCAGGAACTGGTCGAGGAAACCAGCGCGGGCCTCATCCTCGTCACCCATTCCGAACGGCTCGCCGCGCGCCTGCCCCGGCGGTTGCATCTGCGCGCCGGGCGGCTGACATGAGCCGCGTCATTCTCTCGGCGCTGCTGTCGCATTGGCGGCGCAACCCGTTGCAGCTGATCACCTTGCTGGCCGGGCTGGCGCTCGCCACCGCGCTCTGGTCGGGCGTGCAGGCGATCAACGCCGAGGCGCGCGCCAGCTATGACGCAGCGGCGGCCACCTTGGGCGACGGGCAGTATGCGCAAATCACCGCGCGGGACGGTGGCGCGATCCCGCAAGAGACGTATGTCGCCCTGCGCCGTGCCGGTTGGACCGTCTCGCCGGTGATCGAAGGGCGCATCGATGGCGTGCGCCTTATCGGGCTGGAGCCGCTGACCACCCCCGGCGGGCTGGGGCCGGTGCGGGCGGGCGGCGAGGCTGATCTCGGTGCGTTCCTCTCGGGCAGCGGTCAGGTCTTCGCCCGTTCCGACACGCTCGCCCGCCTGCCGGATCTGGCAGCTAAGCCGGTGACCGCCCCCGATGTCGCCCCCAATACCGCGCTGACCGATATCGGCGTGGCGCAGCGCCTCCTGGATCGCGAGGGGCAGATCGACCGACTGATCGTCCTGCCGGACCAGCCTCTCACACAGCGCCCGCTGTCGGACATTGCCCCCGATCTCATCCGCAGCGCCCCACAGGAGGGCGGCGACGTGGCGCGGCTGACCGACAGCTTTCATCTCAACCTCACCGCCTTCGGCCTGTTGTCCTTCGCCGTTGGCCTCTTCATCGTGCAGGGCGCGATCGGTCTTGCGTTCGAGCAACGCCGTCCGATGGTGCGGACCCTGCGCGCCCTCGGCGTGCCGCTGCGACGGCTGATCCTCCTCATGGCGGTGGAACTGGCGCTGCTGGCACTGCTTGCGGGCGGGATCGGCGTGGCGCTCGGTTATCTCATCGCGGCGGCCCTCCTGCCAGATGTGGCCGCCACGCTGCGCGGCCTCTATGGCGCGGATGTAGCGGGGCAACTCAGCCTGCGCCCCGTCTGGTGGCTCTCGGGTTTGGGCATCGCCTTGGGCGGCACGGCGCTGGCCGCAAGCGGTGCGCTCTGGTCATTGGCTCGCATGCCACTTCTGAGCGGGGCACAGCCGCGGGCGCTGATGATGGCGCGCTCGGGCACCGGGCAGGCCACGGTCGCCGTATTGCTCCTTTTGGTCTCCGGCGCTCTGGCGCTCTGGGGTGATGGTCTGCTTGCGGGCTTTGCCATGCTCGGCGCGCTGTTGATCGGCGGGGCGCTTGCGTTGCCGCCGCTGTTGGGGCTGGTGCTGAGATGGGCCGAGACACCCGCGCGCAGCGCCACCGCAGAGTGGTTCTGGGCCGACACGCGACAACAGGTGCCTGGGCTGTCGCTGGCACTGATGGCGTTCTTGCTGGCGATGGCGGCGAATGTCGGCGTCTCCACCATGGTCTCGTCATTCCGGCTGACCTTCACCGGCTTTCTCGATCAACGCCTTGCCTCGGAGCTTTACGTCAGGGCTGCGGATGCCGCGCAGGCCGAGGTGATCCGTGAGGTGGCGCGCGATCACGCCGATGCATTGCTGCCGCTTTTGTCGACCGAGCGGCAGGTCGCCGGGATGCCCGCCAAGGTCTATGCCGCGCGCGATCATGCGACCTATCGCGACAATTGGCAGTTCCTGGACGCCGTTTCCAACCCTTGGGACAGGCTCGCGCGCGGCGAGGGCGTGCTGATCAATGAACAGATGTTCCGCCGCTCCGATCTGAGCCTTGGCGATGAGGTGACCATCGCGCCGGGCACTCGCATGGCCGTGCTGGGTATTTATGGAGATTACGGCAATCCCATCGGGCAGGTCATAGTGACCGAGCCGCTCTTTCGCGATCTCTACCCCGAGGTGGTCGCCCTGCGCTTTGGCCTGCGCAGCGACCCCGGCCAGGTCGCAGCCCTGCGCGAGGCCCTGAAGGAGGCCGGTGTTCCGCAGGCCGCCATCACCGATCAGGCCGCACTCAAGCGCATGTCGCTCGCGGTGTTCGAGCGCACCTTCACCGTCACCACCGCGCTCAACGTGCTCACGTTGGCGGTGGCGGGCTTCGCCATCCTGATGAGCCTGCTGACGCTCGCCGCAATGCGCCTGCCGCAACTGGCCCCGGTCTGGTCGCTCGGCCTCACCCGGCGCAGCCTCGCGCGGCTCGACCTTTTGCGCGCGGTGGTGCTCGCGGCGCTCACCGCCGCGCTTGCTTTGCCTTTGGGCCTCGCCCTCGCATGGGCGCTTCTGGCGGTGGTCAATGTAGAGGCGTTTGGCTGGCGGCTGCCGATGTATCTCTTTCCGCTCGATTACTTGCGGCTGACCGGGCTGGCGCTGCTGGCGGCGGCGTTGGCGGCAAGCTGGCCCGCATGGCGGCTGTCGCGCACCCCGCCCGCGCAGCTGCTCGGAGTGTTCCGCAATGAACGTTAAGACGCTTTTTCTGCTGCTTTTTCTGCCCGCACAGGCCATGGCGCAGGGTTTTGCCGGGCTGGGCACCACCGCCGACGGCTTTGCCACGCCGCAGCCGGACCGCGCGCTGGAGTTTCCCGCCGATCACGGCCCACACCCCGCCTATCGCATCGAATGGTGGTATCTGACCGCCAACATGACCGGCCCTGACGGCACTCCCTACGGGCTGCAATGGACGCTCTTTCGCTCCGCCCTCGCCCCGAGGGATGGCGAGGGTTGGGAGACCCCGCAGCTTTGGATGGGCCATGCCGCCGTGACCACGCCCGAGGCGCATCACGTGGCCGAACGGCTTGCGCGCGGCGGGATCGGTCAGGCGGGAGTGGAGCCCGCACCATTCCACGCTTGGATCGACGATTGGGCCATGCAGGGCCCCGATTTCGATACGCTCACCCTTACCGCGTCGGGCCCGGATTTTGCCTATGATGTCGATCTCGCAGCTACCGGCCCGCTGGTCCTGCATGGGCAAGACGGCTATTCGGTGAAATCGGCGGCGGGACAAGCCAGCTATTACTATTCGCAGCCCTTCTACGATCTCACTGGCACGCTGACACTGCCCGAGGGCAATGTCGCGGTCACAGGGCAGGCGTGGCTCGACCGGGAATGGTCTTCGCAACCGCTGGCCGAGGATCAGGACGGCTGGGACTGGTTCTCGCTCTCGTTTGACAACGGTGACAAGTTGATGGGCTTCGTGCTGCGCGGCGCCAGCGATTTCACCGCCGGCACCTGGATCACCGCCCAAGGCGCGGTGACCGCCTTGCCCGATGGGGCGTTTTCCGCAACGCCGCTCTCATGGCACGAGGTGGCCGGGCGCGATGTGCCGGTCGAATGGCAGGTGCGCCTGCCCGAACAGGGCCTGGACGCTACGGTGACGGCGATCAATCCCGATGCCTGGATGACCACCTCGGTGCCCTATTGGGAAGGGCCAGTGACCATCAGCGGCAGCCACACCGGCACCGGCTATCTCGAAATGACCGGCTACGATGAGTGATCCGGTCACGCCGCGCGATCTGCGGCGTGACCGGCTGACCCTTAGCCGCCAGGTGTGAGCTTGTGGATCGAGCCTTCTTCCATGGCGGTATAGAGACTGCCATCCGGCCCGAGAACCAGCGCGCGGAAGCGGCCCGATTGCATCGGCAGGGTCATTTCGGTAACATCGAAAACCGATATCTCCTCGTCGAGTTCGATCACGTCGATACGCTGGCCGATCGGCGTGCCGCCAAAGCCGATGCCCATCAGGCTGACCGCCAGGGCGCCGTCCCAGTCGCCCCATTGCTCACCCTCCAGGAACGCCGCCGCAGAGGTGCCCTGCGACCAGCCATTGTTGGTCCAGATCGGCGGCATTGCGTCGGGATAGGTCTCGAAATCGGTCATCGGCATGAAAGAGGCGCGCTCGTAGCGGTTCATCCCCTCCGACTGGTTGGGCATGTAGCCGCAATACCCGTCCGGGCAGTCGCCGCGCCCAGCCATGTTGTCGCGCGGATCCCAGCCGCCATTCCCGCCATTCTGCAAGACGGTGATCTCGTCCGAATGCCAGGGCCCGTGTTCAGCCACAATCGATGTCCCGGTGCCGGGGTGAAAGGCGATGCCCTGCACATTGCGATGGCCATAGGTATAGGTCCGATTGTCAAAACCTTCAGGCGGCGTGTTGTCTTTATGGGCATTGCCGTCGGTATCGAGCCGCAGCACCTTGGAGCCCATCATCGTCGGGCTTTGCGGGATCTCCGGATTGTGGTTGTCGCCCGTGGTCAGCCACAGCGCCCCGTCGGGGCCAAAGCGCACGCGCCCGCCATTATGCGCACCGGGGCCGCCGAACGGGTGATCGCTGGCCTCCACCTTGTAGGGCACGTCATCGACAATGTCGGTGCGCTCGGACACGGCGGAGAAATCTTCGCCCACCACGAGGCGCATCAGGCGGTTGGTGCGCGGATCGGATTTCTCGGAGGTCGAATAGACATAGATCCGGCGGTTGTCGGAGAAACCGGGGTCGATGGCGACGCCCATCATGCCCGCTTGCCCTTCGCAGACAAGATCCTCGGCGGTCGAGGCATAGTCCTCGCTGCCGGACATGCCGAGAAGCGCATTCACGGTGCCGTCGGGCATCCGGACCGAGAGCCCATTGCATTTCTCCGTGAAGAACATCGTGCCATCCTCGAGAAATGTCATATCCCACGGGCTGTCGAGCCCGTCGAGCACGATCTCGTGTTGCAGGCTCGTGGTGTTCATGCCGGATTGCGCAAGCGCGGGGCTTGCGCCGATCACGGTGGCGATGGCCCCTGCGGTCAAGCTGGCCAAGGCGCGTTGGGTTGGTCGAATCATCATGGTTTCCTCTCTTCAACGGCCGTCGCTTGCGGCCGTTTTCCTGGTTCGCGGCTCGCAGCATAACCCGGAATGCGTGTGTCGCAACACCCGACTGGTCATAAAAGGGGAAACCACCACATCCCCGCCCATGCTCAAAGGCGTGCCTCCCCCGGCCTCGCGCTTATACCCCTTTGTTGGTGCTGACAGCGGTTTTCAGCGCCATTGCCACAGTCCGGTGAGGCCCCGCGCGCGGGCTCGACGCGACGGTCCGGGCGATCAATCCCGATGCCTGGATGACCTCCTCGGTGCCCTATCGGGAACGGCCGTTGACCATCAGCGGCAGCCATTCCGGCGCCGGTTGTCTGGAGATGACCGGCTATGACGAGTGATGCACACACGTGTCTGTGACACGGCACCGGGCCATTCCCCCTACAGCCCCGCGCCGATTTCGGCTATGACGGCACATGCCGCAATGCAGCAAGAAAGGGCGCCCCATGCCGAAGAACCAAAAGCCGATCAACCTCGCCCTTCAGGGCGGCGGCGCGCACGGGGCCTTCACCTGGGGTGTGCTCGACTATCTGCTGGAGGATGGACGCCTGCGCATCGCGGGCGTCTCGGGCACCTCGGCGGGAGCGATGAACGCCGTGGCACTGGCCGACGGCTATACCCGCGCAGGCCCCGAAGGCGCACGCGCGGCGCTTGATCACTTCTGGCGCGCCATGAGCACGAGTGCGCAACATACCCCCCTCCGACGCACGCCGATGGACCGGCTGACCGGCAACTGGGGGCTGGAGAACAACCCGTTCTACCACTTCATGAACGCGCTGACGGGCGTCGCGTCGCCCTACCAACTCAACCCGATGAACATCAATCCGCTGCGCGACCTGGTCGAGGAGAGCATCGACTTCGAGATGGTACGCAAATGCACGGCGTTCGAGCTGTTCGTTTCGGCCACCAATGTCGAGACCGGGCGCGTCAAGGTTTTCCCACGCGAGGACCTGACGGCGGATATGGTCATGGCCTCGGCCTGCCTGCCACACCTCTACCGCGCGGTCGAGATCGACGGCGTGCCCTATTGGGACGGCGGCTATATGGGCAACCCGGCGCTGTTTCCGCTCTACGGAAAGACCGGCACCGACGACATTGTCGTCGTCCAGATCAACCCCGTCGAGCGGAAAGGCGTGCCGCGCTCGGCGCAGGAGATCGAGAATCGGCTGAACGAGATCAGCTTCAACGCCAGCCTGCTCAAGGAACTGCGCGCCATCGACTTCGTCGACCGGCTTATCGCGCAGGGCAAGCTCTCAACCGATCACTATCGCCCCGTCAAGGTCCACCTGATCGAGAACGAGGACGCGCTCAAGCCGATGGGGGCATCGTCCAAGATGAACGTGGAATGGGCCTTCCTCACCCGCCTGCGCGACATCGGACGCGAGACGGCGGCGACATGGCTCGACACCTTCCATGATCGCATCGGCGTCGACAGCACCGTCGATCTGCGCGCCATGTTCCAGGGGATCGGGGCCGAGCATCAGGGCTGACGCGCGGCCCCGACCGCTCAGGCGACGCTGCTGGCCTTACGGTCAAATGTGTAGACGGCGACCGCCGACCGCTCCGAGTAGCGCAGCGAGAACGGCATCTTCAGGCTGTCGAACACCTCGAACTTTCGCTTAACGAATTGGTTCATGTCCTCCAACGTGTCGAAACGGATGGTCACGACAACCAAGCCTTCCTTGTCCAGAAGAATGCTCAGGCTGGCGATATTCGATTCCAGGATCGCTCCGCCGATCTCTTCCGACAGGAACGATACGCCGACCTTGGCCTCGGTGATCGACGTGAATTTCAGGTTGTAGATTTTGCTGTACATGCTCAGGTTTCCGCCTCGTCCATCATTTCGAACATCGCATCAAGCAGATCAGCATCGCGGATCGGCGATGCCTGGACCTTGTATGCCGCCGGACCGAGCCCCTGCCCGGTCCGTAGAGTGTTGCCCTCGGCCGACAGCGCAAGATCAGCCCCCTCCTCGATGGCCAGCCCGGCCTGCACCAGCCGGGCGCGCCCGGTCTTGTCGATGGGTCCGTTCATGCAAAGCCCCAGAAATGCCCGCGCCGTCGAGATATCTACGATCTCTGCCCCGGCAAGCGCGTCAAGCACGCCTGCGCATTTCTCGGCCAGCATCTCCTGCTGATCGGCCTGCATCTGGATCGTCAGCGCCATGTCCGCGGCAACCCCGCGCAGCAGATCAACCTGCTCCGAAGACATATGCCTCGGCTCGAAATCGACGGCACAGACCGTGCCCAGCACATAGCCCTCCTGCGTCACCAGCGGAAAGCCCGCCCAGAACACCCACTGCGGATCACCTGTCACCAGAGGGTGATGGCGAAAGACGTCATTCTCGCGCAAATCCGGCACGATGTAGGGTTTTGTGTCAAGCAGCGCGTGCTGGCATAACGTCGCCTCGCGAGCCACCTCGCTCACACCTGTCAGGCAGCCCGTGAAGTTCTCCGACAGGAAATATTGTCGGGCCTCATCTAGAAGGCCGGTATAGGCGACCGGCACCCCCGCGATGTGCCTGAACACGCGGGTATAGATATCAAAGCGCGCCTTATTGGCGGTGCCCATCAAGCCGGTGCGCCTGACCGCCGAAAGTCGACGGTTCTCATTGGCAGGCAAGCGCGCCGAGACGAATTCATGGTGTGACATTCTTCCTCCGTGAGGTTGGTACGTGGATCAACGGTCACGGGGTCCGGAAGTTTAACATTGACTGTACGAAACGGCTCTACCTTCCCTCGATCCTGACGGAGAACCTGCGCTGTGCGCCGGCAGGGGGCGCGGGAAACGGAGCCGCGCGCTGCACCACGGTCAATGCGGCGCGATCGAGCCGGGTGGACCCCGACGACTGCGCCAATCCCAACGAGGCAAGCCGACCACCGGTCGCGATGCTGAACTGCACCAGCGCGGCCCCCCGGGCCTCGGCACGCGGGCGCGGCACGCGGGCAAGATGGCGCATCACCTCGCCGGGATAGCTGCTCGCGGCAGCGGTGCCCGGTTCGTCGCTTTTTATCGCGGTCTCGCGGCCTGCCCGCGTCGCGGCGGCAGTGTCGCGCCCCGCGGTGCTGCCCCGGGTTGCATCGCGCGTGGCATTGTTGCCGGACCGGCCCTGCACCTCGGCCTTGCGCGCGGGTTTGGAGGTCTGCCGGACCATGGTTTGTTGCTCGATCTCGCGGGGCCGCGCCTGTGGGCGGCGCGAGACCTCCACCCCGTCCACGGTCTCCGGCACGGCCTCGAGCGTCTTTTTCGGCGCAACCTCGGCGGAGGTGCGCGACGATGGAGCGGCAGCGACGGGCGGTGCTGCCTCGACCGGACCAGACTGGCGTGCAGACAGCACCGGCACCGTGGCCGCGGAGGGCCGAACCGGCACAATCTGATCTGCCCTTGCGGGCTCGACAGATTTCGTCACCTCCTCGACGGAGGCCGCCCGCACAGCCGGGGCCTCAACCTGCCGTGCCACGTGCTCCGCTTCTCGGTTGGGCGTCACCGTGCTTTTCGACACGGGCTGCGCCGCGCCCGCGACCATATCGGCAAAGGCGCTGCCCAGTACCACCTCGGACGCGCCTGCCCCGCCTTCGCTTGTGACCTGCGGGCGTGTCTCCATCCGCCATGCCCCCAGCCCGTGCAACACCACGGCAATTGCCACGCAAAACGACAGCATCAGGCGCGACGTGCGGATCATGGTAGCCCCCGCTCGGTCACCATCACCACGCGGCGAGCTCCGGCGCGGCGCAACGCCTCGCCCAGCCGGATCAGGTCGGGCGCAGGCAGCGCGGCATCGGGGACAATGCGCACGATCTCCTCGGGCCCGACCTGCGCCATGTAGGCCGCCGCATCCGCCACCGCCGCGCCGCGATAGGCCAGCCGCCCGTCGGCATGGACCACCAGCGCATCAGTCGGAGCGCGCCCCTCCAGATCGGCGGTGCGCACCAGCTTCAGCGCGCCATCGAGCGGCGGCGCGAGCGTGGCAGCGGCCATGAAGAAGATGAGCATCAGGAAAACGATGTTGATCAGAGCGATCGTCGGCTCGCGGCGGGGGCGTTCGGCTTTCATGACGGCACCAGCACCTGCACCGAGAGCCCCGGCACCCCGCGCAAGGCGATGAGCAGATCAGTCAGCCGCTGCGACGTGACCTGCACGCCGGTGCTGACCAGCGCCCGTGTCTCTCCCTTGATCAGCGGCGCGAGCGCCCCGGCCAATGCGTCGAACGGCACCTCACGCGCGTTCACGCTCAGGCTGTCTTGGCGCAATTGCAAGAAGATCGGAGGTGTCCCGGACACGGCCCCCTGCCCTGCCCCCGCCGTGGCCAGATCGACCTCGGCATATTGCGAGAACGTCGAAGACAGCATGAAGAACAACAGCAGCAAAAAGATCACGTCGATCAGCGAGGTGAGTGACAGCTTGCGCCGCCGGAACGCCTCCCTAGGCATCCTGGGGCACCGCCCGACCCTGCGGCATAGGCTTCGGGGCCCGCTGCAGATCAGGGCCCAGCACGACGCTCAGCGCATGATCGGCAAGCGCCCGTTCCTTGGCGATGCGCGATTCGAACCACGACAGCACCACCGAGGCGGGCATCGCCACCGCCAATCCGGCAGCCGTGGTCAGCAGCGCCACCCAGATTCCCCCCGCGAGCAGCGACGGATCGACCTGCGCGCCCGCCGATTGCAGCGCCTGAAACGCCTCGATCATGCCCAGAACCGTGCCGAAGAGGCCCAGCAGAGGTGCCACCTGCGCCACCGTATCAAGAAAGCGAAAACCACGTTCGAGCCGGGAAAACCGCGCCTCGGCCTCGGCCTCGATGCGCCGGAGCGCAGCGCGGTTGCGCGGATCAGCGGCAAAGGCGCGGGCAATGACCGGCGCAAGATAGCTGCGTGAGGCCTCCAGAGTGCGGCGTGCGGCATTGCTCTCGCCCTGGTCCCACTCCGCCACGGCAGCACGCAACGCATGATGCCGCCCCACGCCCGAAGCCTGGAACTGCCACAACTTGTAAAGGATCACCGCAAGCGTCACCACCGAAAGGCAGGCGATGATAGCGATCACCGGCCCGCCCATCTCGATCAGCGCGGCAAGCCGCGCGAGCATCGCATCCATCCGGGTCATCCCGTCACCTCGATCCGTGTCTCGCTTGCCAGGCGTAGTCCGTCCACACATGTGGCAGGTGACAGACCGTTCCCCTCGCAGGTACCTATGCCGTTGATCAGAACCCCACCTATGGCGTCACAGCCCTGCCCCGCCAAATCGAATTGCCGAACCCGCGGCCGCCCCTCGGGCACGACCCCGAAATCAAACAGGCTCATGGTGGTCACGCGCCCCTCGGCGTCGAACAACACCGCCTCGGCAACAAGACTGTCGATCGCCGTCCCCAGATCGTTGCGGATGACAAAGCTCAGCCGACACCCGCCTGCGTCGGTCGCGGCGGCAGCGTTGAGGGTGATCGTCAGTGCCGCCCCATCGGCGGCTTGCGCGGGCTTCGCTGCGGCCCCGCCCGCCAGCGCGAGAATGGCAGCGAAGGTATGGCAGATGTGTCCCCGGCACGGCACGGTCATGACAGCTCCTTTCCGCCCCGCTCATAAGGGGCATTCGGATCAAGGGGCTGGCACCGAGGCTGGCTGAGAGGGTGAGTTACGCGCACGGCGTGGCGCACCGCTGATGTCTGCATATCAATTCACGAGCAAAAAAGTCAAGTACATCAACCGGACTGCCGCGCCCCTGCTCGCACCACGCCCATGCCGCGCCTCGGAATGTCCGCCGAACGATCGTTCGCACCCCCGTTCCAAGACGTGCCCGGCAGGTGCATCAGAGCGATTGAGCCGGAACGCCCCGCCACGGAAATGACCAACGCCGGGACGGACATGCGGACGCAAAAGCGGGAATTATAATGATTTCAGGATTTTACTGGTGCCCCCACACGGACTCGAACCGCGGACCTACTGATTACAAATCAGTTGCTCTACCAGCTGAGCTATAGGGGCACGAGCGCGTCATTAGCGATGAATCCACGGCGGTTCAAGAGGGTTTGTTCCCGGTGCCACCGCATGGGGATTGCGGTTTCACTCCGCCCAAAACCCCTTATATTGGCCAATGAACCAAAGAAAGAGGCGCAAGGTCCCCATGCAGGTCGCACTCCACGCAGGCGCACATATGACGGATGAGGACAGGCTGATTGCCTGTCTCGCCGAAAATCGCGACACCCTCGCGCGGTTCGGCACGAACGTGCCGCCGCCGCCCAGCTATCGCAAGCTTTTGCGCGACATCCTTCAGCAGGCGCAGGATGCGGGGCTTGCGGGCGATGCGCGCGACGTGGTGATCGACGCGATCAGCACCGAGGACGTCACCGACAGGCTCGTGCTCTCCAACCAGGGTTTCTTCGGCACGCCCAAGATGGCGGTCGGCGGGCCGATCCTCTACCCGGCGGCGGATATGCGGCTCAGCCTCTTCCGGCAAATTTTCGCGGGCGACGAGATCGAGCTTTTCCTCGGGCTGCGCAACCCGGCGATGTTCCTGCCCGCCTTGCTGCACGGCACGCCCTACACTTCCATCGCGCGCCTTCTCAACGACAACGATCCCGCCGACATGCGCTGGTCAGAGTTGATCGCACGGATTCGCAACGCCCATCCCGACATGCCGATCACCGTCTGGTGCAATGAGGATACACCGCTGATCTGGTCGCAGATCGTGCGCGAGATGGCCGGGATTGATGCCACAGTGCCGATCGCGGGCGAATTCGCGCTGCTGTCCGAGATCATGACCAAGCCGGGGCGGCAACGCTTTCACGCCTATCTGAAGGCACATCCCAACATGACTGAGGTGCAGAAACGCCGTGTGATCGCGGCCTTCCTCGACAAGTTCGCCGACGAAGAGGCGATCGAGGAAGAACTCGACGCGCCCGGCTGGACCGACGAGATCGTTGCACGCCTCAGCGATCTTTACGACGAGGACCTCTACGAGATCCAGCGCATCGACGGGGTGCAGATGATCACGCCCTGACCGGGCATTCACCCGCCCTGCGACACGTGTTACCCTCAGCCTGACGTCTGCCGCGCGCAGCGGTGGGATAGTCAAGCAGCAATGACGAGGCGGGTGGTGACCCAAAGACTCAGCATACGGCCCCTGGCACTGATGGTTGCGCTGCTCTTCGGCGGCGTTCCGGTCCTCGCCGAGAGCGGCCAGACCACAACTTCAGCCCAACCGCCTGCCGGGTTGTTGTGGAATCGCACCGGCCTGCCGGCGGTGTTTCCGCTTCAGATCAAGACACCACCGGGGCCGGACTATCACCTGACCCTGATCGACACGCAGACCGGCGAGGCCGCGCTTGCCGCCTATATCGAGGGCGGCGCGTTCTTCAGGGTACTGGTGCCGCCGGGCACATTTCACCTGCGCTTTGCCACGGGCACGGAGTGGCAGGGCGAGGATGTTCTGTTCGGGCAAGGCGAGGCGACCCACCGCTTCGAGTTGCGTCGCGCGCTGACCTTCGAGACGCGCGGTCTGGGCACCAAGGCGGGCCATATCGTAACGCTGACGCCCGGCACATCCGACGAGATCACGCGCGCCGCGCGCAAGGATCAGTTCATTTGCCAGTCCTTCAGACCGGGGTTTGCATCTCCCGCGCGTTCACCTCTCGACCGGCGGGCAGATCAGGGACCGCGAGGCAAGGGTGATCTCATCGACGGCGAGCCCATGTTCCATGAGCCTCTTGCGCGACCGCGCCATGACGTGCGATCCCGCTACTGCGGCTGACCAATCTCCCGGAGATGATCGCCATCTGAGCATTGCATCACGCCATGTAACGGGCCAATCGCACTAGAGACCAGCCGATGTCAGCAGACGTTGATCGTCGGCACGCCACTCACGATTTTGCCCCCAATGGGCAGGAACAATGGCTGCGGGCAAGACCGGCTGCAGCCTTTGGATCAGGTATCAAATGTCGTTGGTGTCAATGCACCGCGCCGACATCACGCCATGCCCAGCGCTTCCTTGTACATTTCCAGCACCGCCTCTTCTTCGGCGATGTCGTCCTTGTCGCGTTTGCGCAGCGCGATCACCTTGCGCATGACCTTGGTGTCGTAGCCGCGCGCCTTGGCCTCGGCCATGACCTCTTTCTGCTGGTCGGCGAGGTCTTTCTTCTCGGCTTCCAGACGCTCGAACCGCTCGATGAACTGGCGCAGCTCATCTGCGGTCACGCGATAGGTGCTGTCGGACGTCATATCGTTCATTGGGGGCCTCCGCTCTGGACAGGGAGCATGACTATCCGTGCGCGGGTCGCCATGCAAGCGGCATCTGCGCGCAGGGCTTGCAGGGCGCAGCGCTTTCGCTTACGCGCAGGCGCAAGCGTCCTCTGACCAAGGAGAGAACCCGCCATGGAAATCCTGATCTGGCTCGGAGCCGCGCTGTCGCTTGGCGGACTGGTGGGATTGGTGTGGTGTATCCTCACCGTCTGGAAGGCCCGCCGCGCAGGCCAATCCGACACCGACCTGCGCGCCACCATTCAACGGGTCATGCCGCTCAATACCGGCGCCTTGTTCCTGTCGGTGCTTGGCCTGATGATGGTGGTGGTGGGCATCATGCTCGGCTGAGCCGCCAACGCCCGCACGCTTACACCTTGGTCGCCGACACCGGCGGCGTTACCCGCCGCTTGAGCACCGCCTCTCGCCAAGAGATGAAGCTGACCGAGCCGACGATGACCGTGCCCCCCAGCACCACAAAGATATCGACACCCTCGCCAAAGACCAGCGCGCCCAACAGCACAGCCCAGACCAGTTGCAGAAACGTGACCGGCTGCGTCACCGTCAACGGGGCCGACCGAAACGCCAGCGTCATCGTGTAATGCCCCCCCGTCGCAAGGCAGGCCACGCAGAACAGCACCCCCAATTCCCACCATGTCGGCGTGACCCATACCGCCCAGGCCATCGGGGCCAGCCCTACCGTCACGGTGATCGACAGCATCGCCACGACCACCCCGGCGCTGATCCGACCCGATATCATCTTGGCCAGCAGATAAGAGCCGCCGAAAAAGATCGCGGTGAACAGCATCGCCAGGTGCCCGGTGCCCACCTCGCGAAACCCCGGCCGCAGGATGATGAGCGCACCGCAGAGCGCCACCACCACCGCCATCACCCGGCGCGCCGCCAGCGTCTCACCAAGGAAAAGCGCCGCTCCGAGTGTTACATAGATCGGCGACAGGTAATTCATGGCCGTCACATCCGCGATGGGAATGCGCGCCATCGCATAGAACCACAGCCCGACGCCCAGAGTATGAAACGCGCCACGAGCGCCGATCAACCCCCAAGTGCCCCGGTCGAGCCGCAGATCGCGCAGCGTGGTCAGCAGCGGCAGCAAGAAGATCAGGCCCATCGCATACCGCAGGAACGCCGCCTGCGGGGCAGGTACCCGCGTGCCCAGAACCTTCACCAGCGCCGTGACCCCCACAAAGAGTAGCCCCGTCACCACCATCCAGAACACGCCCCATCCGGGACGCGCGGCGGCCTCCGCCGAAATACCCTCGTTCGCGCTCATGGCATGCATTAACTCACGCCGCGCATCATCTGTCGAGCGTGCCCGACCTGCTTTCCCATGCGCCAAGCGCAACACCAAGTCCCGCTAGCTGCATAGCTCAGGGCAGAGGAATGAACTCGGCGTCATCTCCCGGCGGCAGTCGGAACCGCCCCTCGGCCCAGTCCCCCGCCGCCCAATCCGCCTTGGCCGCTTCGATCTTTTCACGGCCGGAGGCCACGAAATTCCACCAGATATAACGCGGCCCGCTCAGCGTCTCACCGCCCAAGACGATCAATCGCGCCCCGGCCTCACCCGCGCGCATACTGATCCGGTCACCGGGTCGAAAGACCATCATCTGCCCGGCCTCGAACACCTGACCCGCCACCTCGACCGCACCCGCGATCACGTAAACCCCGCGATCCTCGTGATCCTCGGGCAGCGGCAGGCCTGCCTCAGGCTCCAGCCGGACATCGGCATAGAACATATCCGTAAAGGTGCTGACCGGCGCCGTCGCACCCCACGCCCGCCCCATGATCAGCCGCGCCTGCGCGCCGCCCTCCTCCAGCAGCGGCAGCGCGTTCTTGCCATGATGTTCGAAACTGGCGGTCCGCTCTTCCTCGGCGTCCGGCAGGGCCACCCAAGTCTGGATACCAAAGAGCCTGCTTTCACCGCGCCGGGTGGCGTCGCTCGTGCGTTCCGAATGGGTCACGCCGCGTCCCGCCACCATCCAGTTGACGGCTCCGGGATGAATCATCTGATCGGTCCCCAGACTGTCGCGATGCTGAAATTCGCCGTCGAACAGGTAGGTGACCGTGCCAAGACCGATATGCGGATGCGGGCGCACGTCGATGCCTTGCCCGGTCAGAAACTCCGCCGGGCCCATCTGGTCGAAAAAGATGAACGGCCCGACCATCTGCCGTCGTGGCGCGGGCAGCGCCCGGCGCACCTCGAACCCGCCGATATCGCGGGCGCGCGGCACGATCACCGTCTCTATCGCATCAGGCCCCGCATCGGGGCAGACCGGCTCAACTGTCGGGTTCCAGCTCATCGCGCATCCTCCATGCTATTCTCCATCGTAGCACGATCACGCCCGCCGCTCAGCCGCCAGCCGCGCACAGACCCTGTGCAGGCTCAGCCGGTCAGAAGGTTCGCGGCGATCGCCCACATCACCGCGCCCACCCCGGCGTCGAGCACCCGCCAACTGACCGGACGGCGAAAGACCGGGGCAAGCAACCGCGCGCCATAGCCCAATGCAAAGAAGAACACAAAACTCGCGCAGACCGCGCCGATGCCGAATGCCAGCCGATCCTCGTATTGCGCAGAAATCGAGCCCAGAAGCACCACTGTATCGAGATAGACATGCGGGTTGAGCCAGGTCAGCGCCAGACAGGTCAGCACCGCACGCCGCAGGCTGCCCGCACCATGGCCTGCCTCCAACACGGCCCCACCGCGCCACGCGGCCCAGAAGCTGCGCGCGCCGTAAATCAGCAGGAACGCCGCCCCGCCATAGCGCATCACCCGCTCCAGCCCCGGCACCAATTCGGCCAGCGCGCCAAAGCCGCTGACCCCTGCGGCCACCAGCACCGCGTCGGAACAGGCACAGACCAGCACCACCGCCAGCACATGCTCGCGCCGCAGCCCCTGCCGCAAGACAAAGGCATTCTGCGCCCCGATCGCGAGAATGAGCGAAAACCCCAACGCAAACCCCGCCAGCCCTGCCTGCATGCCCCTGCCCCTTCTTCTTGGCAAAATACTCGAAAACCCGAGGCCGTCACCCGCGCCACGGCTTGCCTACCGCGCCACATCACATTATCCAAATTCACTATGTTTACTCATTATAAGTACATCTGATGCCCCTCCCGTCCGATCACCTCACTACCCTGACGGCGATCCTGCAGACCGGCAGCTTCGAAGCCGCGGCGCGGCATCTCGGCGTCACCCAATCTGCGATCTCGCAGCGGATCAAGGCGCTCGAATCGCGTATCGGCGCGCAGTTGGTTCACCGCACCACTCCCTGCACGGCGACCGAGGCGGGCCAGCGCCTCGCCGCCCATGCCGATCAGGTGGCACTGCTCGACGCCCGTCTCGCCCGGGATCTGGCGGGCCTGGCCCCTACCCCGCAAACCCGGCTGCGCCTCGCGATCAACGCCGACAGCCTCGCCACATGGCTGCCCGACGCGCTCGCTCAGTTATCGGGCCATCTCTTCGATCTGGTGATCGAGGATCAGGACACGGCCCATGACCGGCTCACCCGGGGCGAAGTGCTGGGCGCGCTCACCTCGCGCGCGGCCCCGCTGCCTGGCTGCGATGTGACACCGCTGGGGCGCTTGCGCTATATCGCCACCGCCAGCCCCACCTTTATTGACCGCCACTTCAGCGCAGGCGTTACTGCTGATACCCTCGCCCTCGCCCCGATGCTGCAATTCGACAGCCGCGATCAGCTACAACATCGCTGGATCACCCATGCCACCGGGGCCGCGCTCACGCCGCCCTGTCACCGGCTGCCGTCGTCCGAGGGTTTCGCCACCGCAGCCCGGCTCGGCCTCGGGTGGGGCATGAACCCCGAGCCGCTCGTGGCGCAGGATCTCGCGGATGGCACGTTGCGCGCGCTCATCCCCGACACACCGCTCGACACCCCGCTCTACTGGCAATCCTCGCGCCTGATGAGCACGGCACTCCGCCCTGTCACCCGCGCGCTGCGCCGTGCAGGGCGCACCGGGCTGCTGCCCCCCGACTGACGCAAAGGGCCGCCCAAAAAGAGCGGCCCTTGTGTCATCTTGCCAGAAATACTCAGCCCGAAAGAGCAGCCGTCAAAGCTGCTCGATCACCTCGTCCGAGGCTTCGAAATTGGTGGTGACGCGCTGCACGTCGTCGTCATCCTCCAGCGCCTCGATCAGCTTCATCAGCTTTTCCATGTTCTCGAGGTCCATCTCGGTGGTGGTGGTGGGTTTCCACACCAGCTTGGTCGATGTGCTCTCGCCGAGTTCCGCCTCGAGCGCATTGGACACGTCGTTGAGGTCCGTATCGGCGCACCAGATCACGTGACCGTCTTCGGCGCTTTCGACATCTTCGGCGCCGGCCTCGATCGCGGCCATCATGACTGTGTCGGCATCGCCCACCTCTGCGGGATAGGTGATCTCGCCCTTGCGCTCGAACATGAAGCCGACGCTGCCGGTCTCGCCTAAGTTGCCGCCATTCTTGGAAAAAGTCGACCGCACGGTCGATGCGGTTCGGTTGCGGTTGTCGGTCATTGCCTCGACGATCACCGCGACGCCGTTGGGGCCGTACCCTTCGTACCGGATTTCTTCATAATCCTCGGCATCGCCGCCCGACGCCTTCTTGATGGCGCGCTCGATATTGTCCTTGGGCATCGACTGCGCCTTGGCTTCCTTGATCGCGAGGCGGAGGCGGGGGTTCTTGTCGGGGTCCGGGTCGCCCATCTTTGCGGCGACGGTGACCTCCTTGGAAAACTTGGAGAAAAGTTTCGCCCGCACGGCATCCTGGCGCCCCTTGCGGTGTTGAATATTCGCCCATTTGGAATGGCCGGCCATGGTGCCTTCTCCTGCATCTTCGGAAATCTGACGCCTTTTATCCGCTGTCGCGCAGCAGGGCAACGCCCCTCTCGCACGGCCCAAAAGGGGGGCTGTATCATGTCGGTATCGCGTCGGTATTGCGTCGGTTTGATATATGTCAACTAAACTGGACACCTCATCTGGTAGCCTGAGTTGACAGGACAGGGAGATACCACCATGCGCATCGTGCTCATTCACCCCAACTATCACTCCGGTGGCGCCGAGATCGCCGGAAGCTGGCCACCCGCCTGGGTCGCCTATCTGGCGGGCCACCTGCGCGATGCAGGGTATGACGATGTGCAGTTCATCGACGCCATGACCAACCATATCGACGACGACACCCTGCGCGCCCGCCTGCGCGACTTGCAGCCCGATGTGATCGGCGTCACCGCCATCACACCGTCGATCTACGTGGCCGAAAACATTCTCAAACTCGCACAGGAGGAAGTGCCGGACGCGCTCCGTGTCTTGGGCGGCGTGCATGCCACCTTCATGTACAAGCAGGTGTTTTCCGAGGCCCCTTGGGTCGATGTGATCGTGCGCGGCGAGGGTGAGGAAATCTTTCTCAACCTCATCCGCGCCGTGGATCAGGGCGAATGGCCCGCCGCGCGTGGCGCGATCAAGGGGCTGGCCTATCTCGACGGCGACACGATCAAGGCCACGCCTGCGGCGGCGACGGTCAAGGATCTCGATTCGATCAATCCCGACTGGTCGCTGCTGGAATGGGAGAAATACATCTACGTGCCCTTGGGCAAGCGCGTCGCGATCCCCAACATGGCGCGCGGCTGTCCGTTCACCTGCTCGTTCTGCAGTCAATGGAAATTCTGGCGCGACTACCGCGTGCGCGACCCCAAGAAGGTGGTCGACGAGATCGAGAACCTGGTGAACAACCACGGCGTCGGGTTTTTCATCCTCGCCGACGAGGAACCCACCATCAACAAGAAGAAATTCGTCCAGTTCTGCGAGGAATTGATCAAGCGCGACCTGCCCGCCCGCGTGCAATGGGGCATCAACACCCGCGTGACGGATATCTACCGCGACCGCGATCTGCTGGCCTTTTACCGCAAGGCGGGGCTGGTGCATGTGAGCCTTGGCACCGAGGCGGCGGCGCAATTGAAACTCGACCAGTTCAACAAGGAAACCAAGGTCGAGGAGAACAAGGAGGCGATCCGCCTGCTGCGCGAGGCCGATATCTTCACCGAGGCGCAGTTCATTGTCGGCCTCGACAACGAGACCCCCGAAACGCTGGAGGAAACCTTTCAGATGGCGTGGGACTGGCAGCCGGATTTGGCAAACTGGGCGATGTATACGCCCTGGCCGTTCACGCCGCTCTTTCAGGAGTTGCGCGATCAGGTCGAGATCTTCGATTTCTCGAAATACAATTTCGTCACGCCGATCATGAAGCCCGCCACCATGACGCGCGGCGAGTTGCTGGACGGGGTGATGAAGAACTACCGCCGCTTCTACATGCGCAAGGCGCTGTTTCACTACCCGTGGCGCGGCACAGGCTATCGGCGGCGTTACCTGCTGGGCTGTCTCAAGGCGTTTCTCAAGGCCGGGTTCGCCCGCACCTTCTATGATCTGGGCAAGGCCGGATACTGGGGCCCGCAGACCAAGAACAAGGTCAGTTTCGATTTTGATGAGACCCGCACCATCGCTGAGGCGCAGATGGAGGATTGGGAGGCCAGCGCCGACCGTGCCGCACGGGCGGCAGAGCGCCGCGAGGCGGTGCGCGCACAGATGAAGGATCGCGCGGTTGAGCGCAGCCAAGGCTTCAAGATGCCCAACGGGGCCGAGGTGCGCGCCTGCGGTGGAAGCACCGAGCAGATGGATGCCTGACGGCGGCCATATCGCGGCGCGGATTGGTCCCAACGCGGTGCTGCAACTCGCCCCGGAAATGGATCGGATGGTGGGCGAGGCGGCGCGCCGCGCGCTTTTTGCGCCGCTTGGCTTTGATCCGCTGCCTGATGCGGATGCGATGATCGACGAGCGCCCGGTCGCCGCGCTGCACCGTGCCCTGCGCCGCGATCATCCCGAGACCGCAGAGCGGATCGCGACTGCCGCAGGCACGGCCACCGGCGACTATATCCTTGCCAATCGCATCCCGCGCGCCGCGCAAACCCTATTGCGCGCCCTGCCCGCATCCCTCGCCGCGCCGCTTCTCACGCGTGCGATCTTGGCCCACGGCTGGACCTTCTGCGGCAGCGGTCAGTTGTCGGCGGAGGGCCGTGACCCGGTGATATTCACCCTTGAGAACAACCCGATCCCGCAAGTGGGCGAGAGTGCCATGCCGGTCTGCCACTGGCATGCGGCGTGTTTCGAGCGGCTTTTCACCCGGCTTGTCCACCGCCACTCCAAGGTTGTCGAAACCACCTGCTGCGCCACCGGTGCCGCCGCCTGCCGCTTTGCGGTGTCATGGCGCTGAGGGGGTCTGTGCCGGGGGCAGGCGCGGGCGTGGCTGCACCAGCGCAAGACCGAGGATCATCAGGCCAAGGGCGGCCCAGACATAGCCCGAATAGCGCTCTGACAGCAGGCCCATCGACCATAGCATGCCAAAGAGCGTGACCAGATAGGACGCCTGCGCGGCAAAGACCGACCCCGCCCGTCCGGTCAGCCACACATAGCCCGCATAGACCAGCGCATGCACCACCGCATTGGCGAGGAGGGCGGCATCCGCCAGCCCCCAGGGCGGGCGCGGGTCGATCCATTGCCCCGACAGCACCGCCAGCGGCAAGGCGATCAGCGCCGCCACGATCGAGGCCCCGGTCAGCGCCTGAATCGGATCGAGCCCCGCCGTGCCCCAGCGGGCCACGTAATTGACCTCGCTCGCATAGCAAAGCGGCGCGATCAGCGCGAGCGGGATGAAGGCCGCCATGGCCGCGTCGGGCAGGCTCGCCTCGGGTCCGATCAGCAGGAATATTCCCGCCATACCGGCCAGCAGCCCGGCGATGCGCAGCGCCTGAAACCGGTCATTGCCCAGCATCAGCGCAATCGGAAAGGCGAACATCGGCACGCTGGAAATCAGGATCGCCAACACCCCTGCAGGCAGGTGCTGTGCGGCGCGGTAATAGGCCACGTCGGGCAGGAGCGCGCCGAGACAGGCGATCACCAGATAGGTCCGCCAGATCACCGGCCCGCCGCCGGTGGCGCGCGACAGGGGCAGGCCACGGCGGCGCAGGAAATTGATCGTGCCAAGGAAAAGGGCGACGATCAGCACCTGCCAGAAGATCAGCCCAAGTGGCTGATAGCCGCCGCTTACCGCGATCTTGCTCAGCGGGATGCACAGGCCCCAGCCCAGCCCCAGCAGCACCAGAACGCCGGTCAGCAGGGCGCGGTCGCGCATTGCCTCACTCCGGCCCGGATTGGGTGAGCCGCCCGCCCTGCCGCACCATCTCGATCCGCGTGGCGCGGCCGGTGGCGTCGTCGGTCTCAACATAAACGCCCGAGAGCGTGACCGCCCCCATGGCGGGGGTGAAGCGTTCGCGGCCCATGCCGGTCACGAAGCGGCGCATCGGCTCGGTCTTGTCCATGCCGATGACCGAATTGTAATCGCCGCACATGCCCGCATCGCCCTGAAACCCGGTGCCGCCGGGCAGGATCTGGGTGTCGGCGGTGGGGATATGGGTGTGGGTGCCCACCACGAGGCTGGCGCGGCCATCGCAGAAATGCCCCATCGCCATCTTTTCGCTGGTCGCCTCGCAATGCACATCAACGAGCGCCGCCTGCACCGCGCCGCCCAGGGGGTGCGTGCGCAGTGTGGCGTCGATGGCCGAGAACGGATCATCGAAGGCGCGGCGCATGAAGACGTTGCCCAGCACCTGCGCCACGAGGATCTTGCGCCCGCGTCCGTCGGTAAAGACACGGTGCCCGCGCCCCGGGGCCACCTTGGAATAGTTCAGCGGGCGGATTATGCGGCTGTCGCGCTCGATCGCCTGCAGCATGTCCTTTTGATCGAACGCATGATCGCCGAGCGTCACGCAATCGGCCCCGGCCTCGAACAGGCCCTTGGCATGCGCGCCCGTAAGGCCCATCCCGCCCGAGGCGTTCTCGCCATTGACCACCACGAAATCGAGCTTCCACGCCGCGCGCAGGCCGGGCAGTTTGTCCGCCACCGCCGCGCGCCCCGCGCGCCCCATCACATCACCGAGAAACAGTATTTTCATGGCATCCCTGTTAGGGGCAGGCGGGCCAAAGGGCAAGCGGATGCAATGCCGCCCTGCGCTTCATCTTGCCGCAAATACTCAAGTCGCGATGCGATACCGCGCCTTGTAGTCGACCGGGAAATTCACCGACCGCGCGATAAAGCAATAGTCATGCACCCGCGCATGCAGCGCATCGACCTGTTTGAGATCGCTGCCCGGGGCCACGGTGATCCGGGGCTGCAGGGTGGCGCGGAGGAAGCGGCTTGCGCCCTGCGGATCGGTCTCGCCCACCGCCAGAGGGTCATCCTCGTAGCCCGTCACCACGATACCCGCATCGCTCGCCAGATGCAGGAACCACAGCATGTGACAGGCCGACAGCGCGGCGATCAGCATGTCCTCGGGATTGTGCAGCGCCGGGTCGCCGCCCAGGAGCGGATCATTCGAGCAGTGAATCACCGGCTTGCCCGGTGTCTCGACGTTCCACGTCCGGGCATAGCCCTTGTAATGCCGCGTCCCCTCGCCCCGGTTGCCGGTCCAGATGACGCGGGCGGTATAATCATGCTCGGCCATCGGCCCCACTCCTGTTCAGAACGCGATCACCTCGGTTTCCGTCACCAGCATGTCGAGCGGCTGATCGGTCGGCTCCAGCGGCAACGCGTCGGCCTCTTGCGCGGCATAGGCGAACCCGATGGCCAGTGTCGGGCGGCGGCTGCGCAACCGCTCCAGCGTGCGGTCATAGAAGCCGCCGCCATAGCCGAGCCGCCCGCCCGCGCGGTCAAACGCCACCAGCGGCACGATCAGGATTTCCGGTTCGATGAAGCGGTCAACCTCGGGCACCATCGCGCCGAACGGCCCCTCGCGCAGCGTGCAGCCCGGCTCCCACAGCGAAAAGTCGAGCGGCAGGCCCGCGCCCGCGATCACCGGAACGGCGACCGGGCCATGTGCGGCGGCTTCGGCCATCGCCGGCAGGGGGTCGATCTCGGAGCGGATCGGCATGTAGCCCGCGAGGGGCACGCCGCGATAGCCTGCCAGCACACCGGACAAAAGGCCCGCCCCGGCCCCGGCATCCGCCCGGTGCGCCGCCGCCCGCCGGGCAAAGGCGGCCTTGCGCGCCGCCGCCTTGATCTCTGCCAGATCGGTCATCATTCGCTCACAACAAAAACGCCGCCGCCAGCCCGAGGAAGGCGAAGAACCCGACCACATCGGTCACCGTGGTCACGAACGTGCCCGAGCCCAGCGCCGGGTCCACCCCCAGCCGATCCATGACCACAGGAATGCCCGCCCCGGCAAACCCCGCAACGACCAGATTGATCACCATTGCGGCGGCGATCACGTAGCCAAGTTCCGGCCCGCCGAACCAAATCACCCCCACGATCCCCATCGTGACGGCGAAGATCACGCCGTTGATCAGCCCCACCAGCACCTCGCGCATCAGCACGCGCCAGACGTTCGAGCCGGTCAAATCCTTGGTCGCCAGCGCCCGCACCGCCACGGTGAGCGACTGCGTCGCGGCATTGCCGCCCATCGAGGCCACAATCGGCATCAGCACCGCAAGTGCGACCAGTTGCGCAATCGCCGCCTCGAACTGCGCGATCACCAGCGAGGCCAGAATCGCGGTCAGCAGATTGACCGCCAGCCACGGCACCCGCTGTTTCGACGTCGCGATCACGCTGTCGTTGAGCCCGCCCTCGCCGACACCGGCAAGGCGCATGATGTCCTCTTCATGCTCTTCGTCCAGAACGATCATCGCGTCGTCGATGGTGATGACGCCTACGAGCCGTCCTTCCTCATCCACGACCGGCGCGGAAATCAGGTGATACTGGTTGAAGGCATAGGCCACGTCGCCCTCGTATTGGGTGACGGGGATGACGTGAAACGTCTCTTCCACCATGTCCTTGAGCGGCACGTCGCGCCGCGCCGCCATGATTCGGCCGAGCGTCACATTGCCCACCGGATGCAGGCGCGGATCGACCAGGATGATGTGATAGAACTGCTCTGGCAGGTCCTCGGCATTGCGCATGAAGTCGATGACATCGCCCACGGTCCAATGCTCAGGCGCCATCACCACCTCGCGCTGCATCAACCGGCCTGCGGAATATTCCGGGTAGGTCAGCGATTGCTGCACCGCCAGACGGTCGCTGTCTTCCAGATACTCAAGGATTGCGTCCTGCTGCTTGTCCTCGAGATCCTCGACCAGATCGACCACGTCGTCGGAATCGAGTTCGCGCACCGCCTCCGCCAGAACTTCGGGCGTCAGCAGGCCGATCACCTCTTCGCGAATCGACTCGTCGAGTTCCGACAGGATGTCGCCGTCGAATTCCCCGCCATAGAGCTTGATCAGCCGTCGCCGGTCATAGGCGTTGCTCTGTTCCAGAAGGTCGGCGATGTCGGCGGGGTGCAGCGGCTCCATCTCGGCCCAGAGCATCTCGCGGTCATCGGTATCAACGGCATACATGATGCGCGATACGGCCTGCTTGTTCAGCGGATAGCCGTCCTCGTCACGCTCGTGCTCCGTCTCCTGTTCCTGCTCTGCCATCTCGCCCTCCCGTCACGCCACCTTGGCGCAGGAGTACTCAAGCGCCGCGCGAAAAACAATGACATTGGGATGATTTACCCCGCCTTCTGCCGCGCGTATCGTGGCGCTGCACAGCCCGTCGCCAGACAGGCCCTCAGAGGTGCCCGATGACCGACCAGACCCTAATTACCGCCCAGATCCTGGCTTTTGACCGGACGCCGTTTGACGGTGATCCGGCGCAATCCGCCCGCCTGCACGAGGCGCTGGTGATCGAGGGTGGTCATATCGCCGCCCTCGGCCCGGTATCCGAGGTGCGCGCCGCCTATCCGCAGGCCCGGCATCGCGACATGGGCGCGCATCTGATCACCGCGGGCTTTGTCGACGCGCATGTCCACTATCCGCAGACCGCGATGATCGCCAGTTGGGGCAAGCGGCTGATCGACTGGCTCAATACCTACACCTTTCCCGAGGAAATGCGTTTTGCAGATCCCGCCTATGCCGCCGAGATCGCCGGGCGCTATCTCGACCTGACGCTGGCGCATGGCACCACCACCACCGCCAGCTATTGCACCATCCACCCCGCCAGCGTGACCGCGTTTTTCGAGGCGGCGCAGGCGCGCGGGCTGCGCGCCGTGGCGGGCAAGACCTGCATGGATCGCAATGCGCCCGACGGCCTGCGAGACACGGCGCAATCGGCCTATGACGACTCGCGCGCGCTGCTGGACCGCTGGCACGGGGTGGACCGGCTGTCCTACGCCATCACCCCGCGCTTTTCGCCCACCTCCTCGCCCGAACAACTGGGTGCGTTGGGCCATCTCTGGGCGGAACACCCCGATTGCCTGATGCAGACCCATCTGAGCGAGCAGACCGACGAGATCGAGTGGGTTCAGGCGCTTTACCCTGAGGCGCGGGATTACCTCGACACCTACGAGGCGCACGGGCTTTTGGGCGCGCGGGGGCTCTATGGCCATGCGATTCACCTCACCCCGCGCGAGCGCGACAGGCTGCGCGAGGTGGGCGCGGCGCTGATCCACTGCCCCACCTCCAACACCTTCATCGGCTCAGGGCTCTTTGACATGGCCGCCCGTGTGGCCGAGGGGCAGCGCGTCGGGCTGGCCACAGATACCGGCGGAGGTTCGTCCTTTTCGATGCTGCGCACCATGGCGGCGGCCTATGAAATCGGGCAACTGACCGGCACGGCGCTGCATCCCGCGCAATTGCTCTGGCTTGGCACCGCCGGGTCGGCGCAGGCGCTGCATATGGGCGATCTCATCGGCACGATCGCCCCGGGGATGGAAGCGGATCTGGTGGCGCTCGATCTCGCCTCGACCCCGGCCATCGCCCAACGCGCGGGGCGTGCGGAGGATATATGGGAGGCGCTCTTTCCGACGATCATGATGGGTGATGATCGCGCGGTCGCGCAGGTCTGGGTCGCCGGGCGCGCGGTCTGATCCTGCGACAGGCAGACAATCGGGACCGCCGCCCTATCTCTTGCTGCGGACAGTGACAGGAGCCCGCAATGACCGACAGCACCCCCGCCCGCCATCTCGCCGACGCGGTTCAGGCCATAGACGCGCAGTTCGGCGAGGGCTATGCCCGCGACCATCCCGACCTCGTCGCCAGCCTTATCCAGAGCGCCACAATCGAGGCCGCCGTCGCCACCGGTTATGGTGCGCATCAGGAGGCGCTGGCCGCCGCGCACCGGATCAGCGCCGAGATGGGCGAGACGATCCTGAAACTCAAGCCGCGCATCTTCGGCTGAGGCTACAGCCGTTCCGCCAGGTGCCGCGCCAGCCGGGTCTGCTGCGCGATCACCTGCGGCAGATCGAGCGTGATGAGATGCCCGTCGCGCACCAGCTGACGGCCCTCGACGAAGAGATCGCGCACCTTTTGCGGCCCCGCCAGCACCAGCGCGGCGGGGTCCCAACTGCCTGCGCTTTCGATGCCGCTCACGTCCCAGATCGCGATATCTGCGCGCATTCCTTCTGAGATCTGGCCGCAATCTTCACGCCCCAGAACCTCTGCACCGCCGCGCGTCGCGATCTCCAGCGCCTCGCGCGCACTCATCGCGTCGGCCCCGCGCGACACCCGCTGCAACAGCATCGCCTGCCGCGCCTCGCCGATCAGGTTGCCCGAATCATTGCTCGCCGAGCCATCGACACCCAATCCGACCCGAACACCCCGATCCCGCATCTCACGTACCGGTGCGATCCCCGACCCCAACCGACAGTTGGAGCACGGGCAATGGGCAATGCCGGTTCTCGTTTTTGCAAATAATTCAATCTCCTGGCCATCGAGCTTGACGCAATGCGCGTGCCAGACATCCGGGCCGGTCCAGCCCAGATCCTCGGCATATTGCCCCGGGCGACAGCCGAACTTTTCCAGCGAATAAGCCACGTCTTCGGCATTTTCAGCTAGGTGGGTATGCATCATAACCCCTTGATTACGGGCGAGATTAGCAGATTCTCGCATCAGGTCACGGCTGACTGAGAAGGGCGAGCACGGGGCGACGCCCACCCTGCACATCGACCCCTCTCTTTGGTCGTGAAAGCGATCTATGACGCGAATACAATCGCTTATGATGTATTTCTCATCTTCCACCAACGCGTCCGGTGGCAAGCCTCCGGCGCTTTCCCCGATGCTCATCGCGCCACGGGTGGGGTGAAACCGCAGCCCCAGTTCAACCGCCGCCTCGATGGTATCGTCAAGCCGCGCGCCATTTGGAAAAAGGTAGAGGTGATCAGAGCTTAGCGAGCATCCTGAAAGCGCAAGTTCCGCCAGTCCGACCATCGCTGAGACGCGCATTTCCTCGGGTCCGAACCGTGCCCAGATCGGGTAGAGCGTCTTGAGCCAACCAAACAACAGCGCATCCTGCCCGCCCGGCACGGCCCGGGTCAGTGTCTGGTATAAATGGTGATGGGTGTTCACCAGCCCCGGCGTGACCACGCAACCGGTGGCCCGGATCACCTCGCCCGACGTTTCCAGCCCATGCCCGACCTGCACGATCACGCCATCGCGGATCAGGATATCCGCGCCCTGCAGCTCTTGGCGTGCGTCATCCATGGTCAACAGATGATCCGCATCCTGAATCAGGTATTCTTTCATGAAAACCTCTCCTTACGCGTGCGTCCTCACCCCCTCTGGACGCGAATGCACGGCGGAAAGGGGCCAGAACCGCGCAAGCAGTCGCTAGGCGATCCGTGACAGGACTTCAAGCGCCGCCGCGTGCTGCTCTCGTCCACCGGCCGCCACGGCGCGTCCGCCCGCATGCACGGGGCCACCCTGCCAGTCGGTCACGATCCCGCCTGCCGCCTCGATCACCGCGATCGGGGCCTGAATATCATAGGCGGCCAGTCCCGCCTCGATCACGAGGTCGATCTGGCCAGCGGCGACGAGAGAATAGGCATAACAGTCAAGGCCATAGCGGGTGAGCTTCACCTGGCGTGACACCTCGGCAAAGGCGGCACCCTCGGCCGCGGATCCAACCTCGGGAAAGGTCGTGAACAGGATCGACTCGGACAAGGGGCGATCCCCGATCACCCGCAAATCGCGCTGCCCCTGTGGCCCGCTCATCGCCGCATGGCCCAAGCCACCCTCGAAGCGCTCACCGATATAGGGCTGGTCAATGATACCATAAATGGGGCCGTTTTCATCCGCGACCGCAATCAGCACGCCCCATGTCGGCGCTCCGGACAGAAAGGCCCGCGTCCCGTCAATCGGGTCGAGCACCCATGTCAGGCCGCTCGTGCCGTCCTGCGTGCCGTATTCCTCGCCCAGAATGGCATCCTCTGGCCGTCGTTGCGCCAACACGTCGCGCATCGCGCGCTCCGTCGCGCGGTCGCCTTCGGTCACGGGGTCGAACGCCCCGTCAGACAGCTTGTTATCCGCCGTCAGCCCGGCGCTGCGAAAAAACGGCAAAACCGCCTCACGTGCCGCATCTGCGACCGCGTGGGCGGTTTTCCTGAGATCTTCGATATTCATGCCCACCCTCGATCAAACCTGAGGGAGGGCTTAGCGCGCGGGGCGCGGTGGCTCAAGCCACCTCGCTCAGCACGCGTGCCAGGTCGAACAGACGCCGGCGTTGATTTTCCGGAATCGCATAGTAGGAGCGCACCAGATCCAAGGCTTCCTTGTCCCCGATGATGTCCACCGGGAGATTGCCCGGCTTTGTCACTTCTTCTTCTTTTCCAAGGCCTTCAAAGAAGAAGCTGATATCGACATCCAGCGCCTCGGCGATATCCCAAAGGCGCGATGCGCTGACGCGGTTGGCCCCTGTTTCATATTTTTGAATCTGCTGAAATTTGATTCCGACCGCTTCGGCCAATTGTTGTTGTGTCATCCCGACAAGCCATCGACGATGACGAATGCGTTTTCCGACATGCACATCTACCAGGTGCGCCATTCCATATTCCTCTCACTTAACTATATTTGGGACCCCAAGGGTGGCCTTACCATCCTCAACCACACGCCACGCATCCCAGCAGCGCATTTCGCAAAGTAGCAACTTGGCCTTGAAACACAAGAATTATCGCTAGCCGATAACGTGCCATATACTTAAGACACTCAATCTAAGCGGGCGACTACCCCTTTTGGATAGGCTCTGCGAGGCCCACCGATCGGTGAGCGCACCGCATGGCGGACGCCAGGGGCGAATCGAATTGCAGTTCGCTGCCTGCCCGCGCTAGCATCTGCGCGACCCTAACGGCAGGATTTCCATGCGCGCCTACCATATCCCCGCCCCGGACATCGCCCCGTCCATTCACGACATCGACGCGCCCGCGCCGGGGGTCGGCGAATTGTCCCTGTCGATTGCCGCCTGCGGGCTCAACTTTGCCGATCTGCTGATGATCAAGGGCGAGTATCAGGACACGCCCGCGCCGCCCTTTACCCTTGGCATGGAGGTGGCGGGCGTGGTCGAGGCGCTTGGCCCCGGTACATCAGGCCCCCCCGTCGGTGCGCGGGTCGCGGTTTTCGGGGGACAGGGCGGATTGGCCGAACACGGCTGTTTTCCAGCCGACAGGGCCGTCATTTTACCCGATTCGATGGGGTTCACCGAGGCCGCGGCGTTTCAGATCGCCTATGGCACGAGCCATGTTGCGCTTGATCACACGGCACGGCTGAAGCCCGGCGAAACACTGCTCGTTCTTGGCGCGGCGGGGGGCGTCGGCCTGACGGCGGTGGAGATCGGCAAGCTGATGGGGGCACGGGTGATCGCCTGTGCGCGCGGGGCCGACAAGCTGGAGGTAGCGCGCAAGGCGGGGGCGGATCACCTCATCGACGCCAGCACCGAGGATATCCGTGTCGTCTGCAAGGCATTGGGCGGTGTCGATGTGGTCTATGATCCGGTGGGCGGCGATCAGTTCAGGGCGGCGATGCGCGCCTGCAATCCCGAGGGCCGGATTCTAAGCATCGGATTTGCCAGCGGTGACGTGCCGCAGATCCCGGCCAATCATCTGCTGGTCAAGAACCTGAGCGTCATGGGCCTTTATTGGGGGGGATATCTGAAATTCCGCCCCGAGGTGGTGACCGACAGCCTGCGCACACTCTTGCGGTGGTATGAGGAGGGGCGACTCAAGCCCCATGTCAGCCACGTGCTGCCGCTCGAACGCGCGGACGAGGCGCTTGAATTGCTGCGCAGCCGCCGCTCGACCGGGAAGGTCGTGGTCACGCCATCCGCAGGCTGACCGGCGCGGGCTGTGCGAAAAACCCCTGCCGCAACATGTCCGACAGCGGATCAAGCAAGGCGTCGCCTCCGGGGCGGGCGTAGAGATTGATCTTTTGCACGCCAAGATCGGGCAACGCGGTGCCCGGCTCGATCGCCTCCTGATGCGGGGGGATGCTGTCCTCGAGTAGCGCGCCCACGGCGAGATCGGCGCTGACCAACGCCTCGACCGCGCGGTCATCCTCGGAGAGCACGGCCATCTCCCAGTCGATGCCTGCCTGCTCCAGCTTGCGCAGGACGATCGGGCGAAAGATGCAGTTGGTGCAGAACGCGAGCCGCAACGGGCGGCGTTTCCACGATGTGCCGCCCGGCGCGCCGGTCCAGCGCAACGCCATTTCGGTCAGCGTCTCGCCGCCATCGTCGACGCCCTCTTCGGTGGTCAGGATCAGATCCACCTCGCCGCGCGCGAATTCCTCGCGCAGCTTGACGGTGCTCGACGAGCGCAGATGCACATTGACGCGCGGAAAGGCGGCGTTGAACTGCTTGAGCACGCGCGGCACCACCGGGTAGACGATGTCATGCGGCACGCCGAGGCGCAGCTCGCCCTCGTAGAGATCTTCGGTCAGCCGCCCGACCGCCTCGTCATTCAGCGCGAGGATGCGGCGCGCGTAGCGCACCAGCTGTTCGCCCGACGCGGTGAGCGACACCCGCCGGTTGCCGCGATCGAAGAGCGCCAGGCCCAGCATCTCCTCCAGCCGCTTGATCTGCATCGACACGGCGGATTGCGTGAGGTTGAGCATCGCCGCCGCCCGCGTCACGCCGCCATGATCGGTCACGGCCACAAGGGCCCGCAACGTGGTGATATCCAGATTTCTCATTCATCAACCCTCGTGATGCAATTCCTGACAAACATTCATTTCCAAAATTGAAGCAGTTGAGGCAAAAGATCAACATGAAAAATGAATAGCCATGAAATCATCACCAAAAGGAAAGGAAACGCCATGACGTTCCACATCGACGCCCCCGCTCTGCACCGCACCTGCCGGCCGCAGCGTATCACGCTTGGCCTGATGCTCGATGTCTTCCGTCAGCGGCGCGCCCTGTTGCACCTGGACGACACCGCGCTTGCCGATCTGGGGATCACCCGGCGCGAGGCGCTGCGCGAGGCGACGCGGCCGTTCTGGGACCTTCCCTGACCCTGATTTGCCCGGCATCTGAAGCGTGCCGGGCGAAACATGTCAAAAACTGTCGGAAAAACTTGAAAACGGGTGCCTGCTCTCCGATATTAATGGCAAAGCCTCAATACCGAGGCCGCCATTCACATATCGGAGGTATATATGGCTGAGTTCAACACGATCCGGACGGCGACGGGCACACGCACCGCCCAGATTGACGCGGGCCTGCGCGCGCACATGAACAAGGTCTACGGCACGATGTCCGTGGGCATGCTCATCACCGCGCTCGCAGCGTGGGCAATCGCAGGGCTCGCCGTCACGACCGACCCGTCGGCCGCCGCCGCACAGATGGGCAACGGCAAGATGCTCACAAGTCTGGGCGCTACTCTTTACCTGTCGCCGCTGCGCTGGGTGGTCATGCTGGCACCGCTAGCCTTCATCTTCCTCGGCTGGGGCGCATTGCTGCGCCGGGCACCGGCAGCGGGCGTGCAGCTTGGCTTCTTCGCCTTCGCGGCGCTGATCGGCATTTCGCTCAGCTCGATCTTCCTGGTGTTCACCAGCTTCTCGATCGCGCAGACCTTTATCGTGACGGCAATCTCCTTCGCCGGTCTGTCGCTCTGGGGCTACACCACCAAGAAGGACATCTCGGGCTGGGGCAGCTTCCTCATCATGGGCGTGATCGGTCTGCTGGTGGCGATGGTCATCAACATCTTCCTGCAGTCGCCCGCGATGATGTTCGCCATCTCGGCGATCGGTGTCCTGATCTTCGCAGGCCTGACCGCGTTCTACACGCAGGAGATCAAGAACACCTATGTGGCGCATGCCGCGCAGGGCGATCAGGACTGGCTGGACAAGGCCGCCTATGACGGCGCGCTGAACCTCTACATCAGCTTCCTGAACATGTTCCAGTTCCTGCTCATGTTCATGGGGCAACAGGAATAGCGAACACGCCATTCAAGAGATGGAAAGGGCCGGTCAACGCGACCGGCCCTTTTTCGTGGCCCATCTGCAGGCGCGGTGCGCGGCTTTGGGGCCAGCCCCCAAACGCATGGCAAATTGGGGGCCAGCCCCCAAACTCATTTCCACTTGGGGGCCAGCCCCCAAACCCCCGGAGTATTTCGACCAAAAAGAAACGGGAAGAAACCAGGCCGTGCAAATGAAAAAGCCGCGCCCGAAGGCACGGCTCTTGCGGTATCGACTGGACGGCGATCTTACTTGATCTTGCCTTCCTTGTATTCGACATGCTTGCGCACCACGGGATCGTACTTACGCACGGTCATCTTTTCGGTCATCGTGCGTGCGTTTTTCTTGGTCACGTAGAAATGGCCCGTGCCCGCGGTCGAGTTCAGACGGATCTTGATGGTCGTCGGCTTCGCCATTGTTTATCTCCTGCGCCAGGCGCGACACGCGCCCGTGAATATCTCATGAAGCCTGCCTTTTACCGACGCGCGCGCCCGAGTCAACCGCGATTGTCGGCACAGGGCCAGGAATTCCGGCCTTGGCCCGCCTGCCCCGTCAGTTCCGGGACAATTGCGTGGGTTTGCGATAGAAATGATGCACACCGATCGTCGTGGTGCGGGGATAGACGCGCGCCCAGCGAGGGTTCACGGCGCGGGTGTGGTAATGCGTGGCCCCGTCGGTCAGACGGCGCGGCGCACCCTGCACCATGAGGCTGGCCACCTTGTTGACCTGCGAAAAGGCCACCGGATTGGCGATATGTTCTTTGTGTCCGTCGCAGGTATAGGTGAACTGGCACTGAAATTTGCGCCCTGTCCCCTGATGAATGACATCGCAGACGGTATCGGGAAAGGCGGCACTGTCCACACGGTTCAGGATCACCTCGGCGACCGCGAACTGCCCGCGCACACTCTCGCCGCGGGCCTCGAAATAGAGTGCCTCGGCCAGACAGGCGGATTGGACATTGCCGCCGTCGACATCAAGGCCCGCGAGCCAGTCGCGCGAATATTCGATGCCGATTTCGGGACGGGTGATATAGCTTGCCAGACGGTCGCCGGACATCGAGCGCAGCGCGCGCGTTTCCTGTTCCATCAGCCGGGTCACAGGTGCATCCGCTGCAACCGGCCCGGCCAGCACCGCGAGGGCGGCGATGAGTAGCGCGTGTTTCATGCGTGATCTCCTTGCCATAAGGGAAAGCCCTTTTGTCATTCGGCGGCATTTAGACAAAATGGGTCCATCCGTCCACCCTCAGGGTCGGCGGGGAATCGCTCATGTCGTTTTATGGCTCAAAAAGGCCTTGCGGAGACGCGTATATTGCGCGGTGTGGCGATCGAACTACCCGATCTTGTCGCGCACGGTCAGCTGTGCGGCAGCAAGTCGCGCCACCGGAACCCGGAAGGGCGAGCAGGACACATAGGTAAATCCCGCGTCCCGGCAGAATGCAATCGATTCGGGATTGCCGCCATGTTCGCCGCAGATCGACAGGACCACGTCGGGATTGGCGGCGCGGCCGCGCTCTGCCCCGATGCGCAACAGCTCTCCGACGCCATCGATATCGAGGCTGTGAAAGGGGTCTTCGGGATAGACGCCCTGCTGCACGTAATTCGACATGAACCGCCCGGCATCGTCGCGCGACAGGCCATAGGTCATCTGTGTCAGGTCATTGGTGCCGAAGCTGAGGAACGACACCAGCGGTGCGATTTCCCCGGCCCGCAGCGCGGCGCGCGGGGTCTCGACCATGACCCCGAGACGATAGGCGAAATCGCGGCCCGTCTCGTTGCGCACCGCCGCCGCGACCGCGTCGATCCGGGTCTTGACCAGTTCGACCTCGCGCCGGGCGCTGACCAGCGGGATCATGATCTCGGGCACCACCGGCGCGCCGTCCTTGCTGGACTCGAGCGTCGCCTCGAAGATCGCGCGTGCCTGCATGTCGTAGATCTCGGGGACGGTGATCCCGAGGCGGACGCCGCGCATGCCCAGCATGGGGTTGTATTCGCCAAGCGCCTCGACCCGGCGGGTCACGTCCGAGAGCGGCAGATCGAGCGCCTCGGCCAGTTGCAGATGGCCGGCCCGGTCGGTGGGCAGGAATTCGTGCAACGGCGGATCGAAGAGGCGGATGCAGACCGGCTGCCCCTGCATGATGCGGAAGAGATCGGTGAAATCTGCGCGCTGCATGGGCAACAGCCGCTCCAGCACCGCCGCGCGATCCTCGCTGGCATCGGCAAAGATCATCTCGCGCATCACCGTCAGGCGGTCAGCCTCGAAGAACATGTGCTCGGTCCGGCACAGGCCGATGCCGCGCGCCTTGAAATTGCGCGCCACCTCGGCATCGGCGGGCGTGTCGGCATTGGCGCGCACGGCAATGTCGCGCACGTTGTCGGCCCAGCTCATCAGGGTCTGGAACGAGCCGTCGCGCGCGGCCTCGAGCAGCGGGGCCTCGCCCGCGAGAACAAGGCCGTTGGTGCCGTCGATGGTGATCATCTCGCCCGCCTTGACGACGCGGCCGTCGGGCATGGTCAACTGCTTGCGCCGGGGCTGGAAATGAATGTCCGAGGCCCCCACCACGCAGGGCAGGCCGATGCCGCGCCCGATCACCGCGGCGTGGCTGGTCATGCCGCCGCGTTCGGTGAGCACGCCGGCGGCGGCATGCATGCCGCGAATATCCTCGGGGCTGGTTTCGCGCCGCACCAGGATGCAGGCCTCGCCGCGCGCCTGCGCCGCCTGCGCGTCGGCGGCGGAAAACACCACCCGGCCCGAGGCGGCGCCCGGGCTTGCGGCGATGCCCCGCGCCAGCACGTCACGCTCGGCATCCGGATCGACCTGCCTGTGCAGCAGTTCGTTGAGCGCGCGCGGCTCGACCCGCATCAGCGCCTCTTCGTGGCTGATGATCCCGTCCTCGGCGAGAGCCACGGCGATGCTGACCGCCGCGCGGGCATTGCGCGCCACGCGCAGCCCGTCGAGCAGCCAGACCTTGCCGTTCTCGATGGTGAATTCGGCCTGCATGTCCTCGCGCAGCTTTTCACGCATCAGCGCGGCATAGGCCTTGACGTGGGCAAAGGCATCGGGGGCCAGTTCCTCGAGCGAGGGCCCGCGCGGATCGCGTTCGAGATAGAGCGCATCCGCACCACGCTGCAGCGCATCGCGGCCCTGGCTCTGGCTGAGGTAGCGACCGGTGATCTGGCGCGCGCCGGTCTGGCTGTTCACTAGTTGCATCACGCCCGAGCCGCATTCGCCCTCGCCGAGGCCGAGCGCCAGTTCCTGCACCACGAGACCGAGGCCTGCATCGGCGGGGGCCCCCTTGGCCTGCCGCAGAAGGCGGGCGGTCGTGCCTTCCCAGGCGCGGGCCATGGAGCGCAGCACCTCGGTCAGTTGCACCGCCGGATCTTGCGGAAATTCCTCTTCGGTCTCGTCCTCGTAGGCGCGCAGGGCCTGTCCCAGCCCGATGCTCGGATCTTCGGACACGTCGTCGAAGATATCGGGGTCGAGCCGGGCCACGTGCACCGCGTAGGATTGCACGAAGCGCAGGTAGATCTCGGCCGCCGCGCGCTTGCCGATCTTGTCCGAAAGTTCGATGAATCGCGCGTCGTTGATGCCGATATTGAGCACCGCGCCCGGCCCGCCCCAATCGGGATCTTCCGAGGACGGGCGCACGCAGAGCAGCGGGGCCTCGCCGAAGGGCGCGAGCAGGGCGGCCATGTCGGGCAACTCGCCCGCCGCGATGCCATGCACCGCCTTAAACGACAGCGCGATGGTGCGCGGCACCGGCAGATCGAGCCGCGCCAGACGTTGCAGGCATTTCGCCCGTCCCCCGTGGGTGTTGGCATGCACCGGAGAGGTGGGGGTGATCAGGGTGATATCGGGGTCGTCTTGCTGCACTGCGGCACCTTTCCTTTGCCCGCACCATACGCCGCGCGGCGTGCAAGGCAAGGGAAAGGATAACGGATATGGGACAGGGGCGCTCCCGGTCATCCTCGGGCTTGACCCGAGGATCTATCGACGGGCCCACGCGACAGTCATGAGAGATCCCTGCCTGCGCGGGGATGACGCAGGTATGGAGGCGACCGGGTCGCCCTACCCCTCCACGCGGGTGAGGTCGGCGGCCTGCAGGCAGATGGTCCGGATGCGGCTGAGCAGGTTGAGGCGATTGCGGCGCAGCACCTGATTGTCGACATTGACCTGCACCGCCTCGAAAAACGCATCGACGGCGGGGCGCAGGGCGGCCATGGCGCGCATCGCCCCGGCGAAATCCTCGGTCTTGAGAGCGGTGGCAATCTGCGGCTCTGCTGTGTCGAGGGCGGCGAAGAGCGCCTTTTCCTCGTCGGTCTCGGCGAATTTCACATCCGCGCCGAAGGAATATTCGACGCCGTCTTTTTCTTCGGCCTGCGTGAGGATGTTGTTGGCCCGTTTGAAGCCCTGCAACAGGTTCTCGCCATCTTCGGTCTTGAGGAAGTCCCCGAGCGCACGGGCGCGGTGGACGAGCAGGGTGAGATCGTCATTGCCCTCCATCGCAAGACAGGCGTCGATCACGTCATGGCGGAGGCCCTCGTCCTTGAGATGGACCTTGAGGCGGTCATGGAGGAAGGCGAGGAGGGCGAGTTGGATTGTTTCAGGCGTCGATGCAATCTTGCCGATACCATTAAGAGGTGGCTCAAGGTCCACCCTACCTTCATCAAGAGCGGCTAGAATTTCTTGGTCCGTTAAGTCCTCAATGGTTCCATCAGGATAGATTTTCGCACCACCAATAACGTAATCTCGGTCGATAGGGTTATCGCAAACACCGACGGGTGTGTTTCGTACTAGCGAAATCATCAATCGTCTATATGACACGTACACCATATCGCTAAGGTTAACGCGAAGCTCGCTTTCTAGAAGCGCTCGGATAACCCCCAAAGCCGCCCGGCGCAGGGCGTAGGGGTCTTTCGAGCCGGTGGGTTTCTCGTCAATCGCCCAGAACCCCGTCAGCGTGTCGAGCTTGTCGGCGAGCGCCACGGCCACGGATACGGGCGCGCTTGGCACGGCGTCGCCCGGCCCGAGGGGCTTGTAGTGCTCTTCGCAGGCCTCGGGCACGCCGTCGTCATGGCCTGCGGCCTCGGCGTAATAGCGCCCCATCAGACCCTGCAATTCGGGGAATTCGCCGACCATTTCGGATTGCAGATCGGCCTTGGCCACGCGCGCGGCCTCGGCGGCCAGATCGGGCTTGGCGCCGACCAGCGGTGCGATCTCGCGCGCCAGCGACGCGATGCGCGCCACCCGATCAGCCTGTGATCCCAGCTTGTTGTGGAACGTGACGTCGCGCAGCCCTTCGGCCATGCCTTCGAGGCCTTTTTCCCGCACCGTGCGCAGGTCATTCTCCCAAAAGAATTTCGCGTCCGACAGCCTAGCGGCCAGCACCTTTTGGTTGCCCGCGAGGATGGTCGCGCCATGGTCCGCCGTCTCGACATTGGCGACGGTGACGAAGCGTTCGATGCGGCCGGTCTTGGGGTTGCGCACGCTAAAGAACTTCTGATGTTCCTTCATCGAGGTCTGCAACACCTCGGGCGGCAGATCGAGAAAGGCGTCGTCGATCCGTCCCATCAGCACCACGGGCCATTCCACCAGCCCCGCGACCTCGGACAAGAGCCCGCGATCCTCAACCACCTCAAACCCGGCGGCGAAGGCCTGATTTGTGGCGTCCTGCCAGATCGCCTCGGCCCGCTCGGCGGCATCCAGCACCACATGCGCGCGCTTGAGACGGGCGGCGTAATCGTCGAACGCGGTCACGGCAAAGTCATCAGGCGCCATGAAGCGGTGGCCGCGCGTTGTGTTGCCCGCGCGGATGCCGTCCACTTCGAGATCCACCACCTGCGCCTCGCCATCGTCGCTGGTCAGGATGCAGAGGATGGAATGAAGGGGCCGCACCCAGCGCAGGGAGCCCGCGCCCCAGCGCATCGACTTGGGCCATGGGAAATTGCGAATGAGCTTTTCCAGCTCCTCGGCGACGATCTCAGACGCCGGACGTCCGGGCCGGGTGAGGGTGGCGAAGTAGACCTGGCCCTTTTTCTCGTCGCGAACCTCGAGATCCTCGCGGGTCACGCCCGCGCCGCGCAGAAAGCCCTCGATGGCCTTTTCCGGCGCATCGACGCGGGGGCCCTTGCGCTCTTCGCGGGTGGTGGGGCTGGTCGCAAGCAGCCCCTGCACCGTGAGCGTCAGCCGCCGGGGCGTGGAGAACGCCGCCGCGCCCGCATAGGTCAGCCCCGCCTCGACCAGCGCATCGGTCAGGCGCGCGCGCAGGTCCTCGGCCGCCTTGGCCTGCATGCGCGCGGGGATTTCCTCGGAGAAGAGTTCGATCAGCAGGTCAGGCATGTGGGTCAGTATCCTTGCGGCGGTTCGGGGCAATCCTCGGGGGCGGGCTGGCCGTCAAACACCACCTCGCCGCAGCGGTTGATCTGGTGCCAGACATAGCCCCTGCCGTCCTCGGTGATGGCGACGATGCGGTCGATTCCGTATTGAATGTCCTTCTGGCCCAGAAAGGCCAGCGCGCGCCCGTCCTCGAGCGCCGCCCCGAGGGCCTGTGCGTCGAAACAGTCGAACCAGCCGGGGGCATTGAGCGGCTCGGCGCGCTCGAAGAGCTCATAGGTCTCGGTGAGCATCGGATGGCTCATCGTGGTGGTGAAACAGGCGCGGTAGCGGATCGGGCTGCTATCGGCGTCGATCGCCTGAAACGCATCATAGAGCACCGGTTCGGGCGCGCCGGTGACGAGCGAGGTCAGTTGCACATCGTCGTTGCCGGTGGCCGCCACCTCTTCGTAGAAGTGATAGACCTGAAGGTAATAGAGGGCCGCACCGGCCACCAATGCGGATATCAAGATCGCCCCCGCGAGAAATTTGCCCATTACGCTGCTTGTCCTCCGGCCTCTGTCTGCACGAAGGCATCGGCGCATTTCTTGGCCAGTGCCCGTACCCGACCGATATAGGCCTGCCGCTCGGTCACGGAAATGACGCCGCGCGCATCGAGCAGGTTGAAGATGTGCGACGCCTTGATGCACTGGTCATAGGCGGGATGCGCCATGATGATGCGCTTGGCGGTCTTGGGGTCCACGGCCTCTTGCGCGAGGATTGCCTCGCATTCGGCCTCGGCCTCCTCAAAGTGGCGCAGGAGGACGTCGGTGTTGGCGACGTCGAAATTCCAGCGGCTGTATTCCTCTTCGGTCTGGCGGAAGACATCTCCATAGGTCAGCGGGATGGGCGCTGCGGGATCGTTGAACGGCATCTCCATCACGTGGTCGATGCCCAGCACATACATCGCGAGACGTTCCAGCCCGTAGGTCAGCTCGCCGGACACAGGGTGGCAGTCATGCCCGCCGACCTGCTGGAAATAGGTGAATTGCGAGACTTCCATGCCGTCGCACCAGACCTCCCATCCGAGGCCCCAAGCGCCGAGCGTCGGGCTTTCCCAGTCATCTTCGACAAAGCGGATGTCATGCAGGGCCATGTCGATGCCAATGGCGCGCAGGCTGCCGAGGTAGAGATCTTGCAGGTCGGGCGGCGAGGGTTTGATCAGCACCTGGTACTGGTAATAATGCTGGAGCCTGTTGGGGTTCTCGCCGTAGCGCCCGTCGGTGGGGCGGCGCGAGGGCTGCACATAGGCCGCGGCCCAGGGTTTGGAGCCCAGAGAGCGCAGCGTGGTCGCGGGGTGGAAGGTGCCTGCGCCCACTTCCATGTCATAGGGCTGCATCACGGCGCAGCCCTGCGCGGCCCAATAGCTTTGCAGCCGCAGGATGATCTCCTGAAAGCTGCGCGGTTTGTCTGTGGCCTGCGTCATGCGGTCCCCCCGGGATAGGCACCCTGAAATTGCCGCCTTTCTCTAGGCGCGTCGCGCGGCAGGGTCAATCGCGGGGATGTGCATATTTCAGATGCATCGCCCGGCAGTTTTGTTAAAACCCCTTAGAATACTAAATGTTGAATAACCGGTCTTGACCAAGGGAATCTCATGGCGCGTATCGTCCTGGCACTTATTGCCGCAGTTCTGCTCAACCCGATCTTTGCGCATGCGCAGGGCACGCCGCTCACCGATGCCACCGGCGCACCGCTGGTCTGGGTGCAGATCGAGGCCCAGCCCAGCCTTGCCGAAGCGCAGCAGAGCGCGCGGCGCTATGCGGGGGATCTGTCGGATGTGAACGGGTTCTCGCTGGGGCGGGGGTGGTATGCGATCGCGCTCGGGCCGTACCGGCCCGACGAGGCGGAGCGCGTGCTGCAAGTCTATCGCCGCGAGGGGGTGATCGCGCGCGACAGCTATATCGCCGAGACCTCGGATTATCAGCGCCAGTTCTGGCCGATCGGGGCGAACCTGCTGGCGCAGCCGACGCTTGCCGCGCCGCAAGCCCCCGACGCGTTGCCCGATGATGTTATCGCAGCCCCTGAACCCGCCCCCGCGCCGGTGGACGAGACCCCGCGCGAGGCGCGGGCCAGCGAAAGCCTGCTCAGCCGCGAGGCGCGCGCGGAGTTGCAGGTCGCGCTCAAATGGGCCGGGGTCTATGGCGGGGCCATCGACGCGGCCTTTGGCCAAGGCACGCGCGGGGCCATGGCGCGCTGGCAGAATGAGAACGGCTTTGACGCCACCGGCATCCTGACGACCCGGCAGCGGGCCGAGTTGCTCGCGCAGTACAACGCCGTCTTCGACGGGCTTGGCCTGGAACGCGTGGCCGACAACGGCGCGGGCATCGCAATGACGCTGCCGACCGAGGTTGTGGAGTTCGACCGCTACGAGCCACCTTTCGCGCATTACAGCCCGGTGGGTGATCTCGATGCGCGCGTGCTGCTGATCAGCCAGAGCGGCGATCGCAACACCATGGCCGGGCTATACGACATCATGCAGACGCTGGAAATCGTGCCCGAGACCGGGCCGCGCGGGCTTGAGGCCGATAGCTTCACCCTGATTGGCGAGGGTGCGCTGCGGATATCGCACACGCAGGTCTGGCACCGCGACGGCGAGATCAAGGGTTTTACCCTGATCTGGCCGGCCGGCGACGAGGAGCGCCGCAATCGCCTGATCCAGGAAATGCAGGACAGTTTCGAATGGCTGTCCGGCACGCTCGACCCGACCGAGGGCGCGCAATCGGAGCAGCGTATCGACCTGATCGCCGGGCTTGAAGTTCGCAAGCCGCGTCTGACGCGCTCGGGGTTCTATGTCGATGCGGGCGGCGCAGTCCTGACCACGGCGGACGCCGTGCAGCAATGCGGCCGGATCACCATCGACGAGAGCTACACGGCAACCGTGACGCTGATTGACGACGCCCTCGGGGTGGCGGTGCTGCAGCCGCAAGAAACCCTTGCCCCGATGCGGGTCGCCACCTTTCAGGAGCTGACACCGCGCCTGATGTCCGAGATCGCGGTCGCAGGCTATTCCTACGGCGGTGTGCTTGGGGGGCCTACCGTGACCTTCGGGCAAGTCTCCGACCTCAAGGGGCTGCATGGCGAGAGCCACCTCAAGCGCCTGGCACTCGCCTCGCTTGATGGCGATGCGGGCGGCCCCGTGCTCGATGCCGGGGGGGCCGTGCTGGGCATGCTGCTGCCGCATGAGTTGGACGGGCGCAGCCTGCCCGACGGGGTCAGCTTTGCCGCCACCAACGGGGCCTTGCAGGACGTGCTGGCGCGCGGTGGAATCTCCCCGCGCAAGACGTCTCAGGTCGACACGCTCACGCCCGAATCCCTGACCGACCATGCAAGCGCGATGACCGTTCTTGTGAGCTGTTGGGAATAATTCTCTCTAAACGCCGTTTTCCTGACACGAACCCGACCTGCACCTGCCGCGCAAGGCAGGTGCAATCGGGGTCACGCTGCGCCGCCAATTCGCATGGCCGGTGCAGCCTCAGTCAGAAAAACGGAGTATGAGATGAAAAAGACACTGTTCGCGACCGCAGTCGCCCTGACCACCCTCGCCACCGCCGTCACCGCGCAGACCGCGCAGGGCTATGGCTACACCACCGCGATCAAGGGCGGGACCAGCACGGTCATGCCGCCCGCCAGCCATGCGGGCCAGTGGTGGACCCATCCCAGTGGCTGCGAATATTCGCGCACCGGGCGGCCCGGCGAGGTGGTGTGGTACCTGATCATCAACACCTCGCGCCCCGAATGCCCCACCTATATCGCGACCAAGGGGGGAGCGGACGTGTATTGAGGCGGTTGGGTGATCGCGGGGGCGGTTGGCCTGTTGCTGTCGTTGCCGTGAGCCGCGCGAAACGCACCGAAGGTGCCGCGCGATCGCCGGGCCGTCCCGCGGCACCTTCTGGCGGGGTGCTATGTCCGCCCCAGGCCAAAACCTACCCTCAGTTGCGCCAGAAGGCCGGCACCAGCAGGACGATTACCGCCAGGACCTCCAACCGGCCCATCAGCATCGCGAGGATCATCAGCGCCTTGGCCGCGTCGGGAAACGCCGCAACCGCCCCCGTCGCGCCCACGGTCTCGCCGAACGCCGGGCCGACGTTGAAAATCGCCGTCCAGGCGGCGGTCACCGATTCCATCAGCGGCAGGCCGGTCATCTCCAGCGCCACCGAGAAAAAGCCGAGCGACAGGATGTAGCAGGTAAAGAGCAGCATCACCGATTGCAGCACCTCGTCCTCGACGCGCCGTCCCTCATGGCGCAGGACCATGACGCTGGAGGGGTGAAAGATCCGCCGCGCCTGCTGGCCGAGCGCGCGCAACATGAGCTGGTAGCGGAAAATCTTGATCGCGCAGCCCGTAGAGCCGGTGCAGCCGCCAATGGCCCCCACGGCGATCAGGATGACGAAGGGAAAATTTCCCCAGGCTGTGAGATCGCCATCGGTATAGCCGGTGCCGGAAAAGATCGACACGACATTGAACAACCGCAGCCGCAGGCTTTCCTCGTCGAAACGGCCATTCATCGCGAAATCATAGGCCAGCACAAGCACCACGGCGTAAAATATCCAGCGCAGATAGGTCTGCACCTGCGTGTCATGCAGGATCGGGCGGATATGCCCCTGCACCCCCTGCATCATCCGCACGAAGGGCAGGGTCGCGAGGATCATGAAGATCACGCAGGCATATTGCGGCGCACCGGGAAAGGCGGCGAAGGAGGCGTCCTTGCTCGAAAACCCGCCGGTGGAGACGGTGGTCAGCGCATGCACTGTCGCCTCAAAGGCGCCCATCCCCAGCACCAGATAGGTCAGCGTGCAGATCAGCGTGAGGCCGAGATAGACGTTGAGCACCCCCTTGGAGATGTCGATGGTGCGCGGCAGCGCCTTGCCGAACGTGTCGAACCCTTCGGAGCGAAAGAACTGCATGCCGCCCACCCGCATTTCGGGCAGGAACACCAGCGCCACGATCACGATCCCGAGGCCGCCCAGCCATTGCAGGATGCCGCGCCAGAGCAAGAGCCCCTTAGGCAGGTCATCCAGCCCCGCGATCACCGTCGTGCCTGTGGTCGTGACACCCGACATCGATTCGAAGAACGCGTCGATGAAATGCAGGTCGGTCTCGCCCAGCATGAAGGGCAGCGCGCCGAATAGCGGCAACATCACCCAGACCAGCGTGGTCAGCAGAAACGCCTGCTGAATGGTCAGCCCCTTGCCCACGGAATTCTTGCACGCGAGCGCCACGAGTGCGCCCATCATGCAGGTCACGATCATGCTCTCGGCGAAGACGGGCCAGTGCTCGCGCCCCTCGGCGATATCCACGAGCAGCGGCAACGCCATGGTCGCGCCCATGGCGGTGAGCATCAGGCCAACAAGGTATCCGACGGGACGCACATCAAACATGACGCGCAGAGTTGGCGTTGCTTCGCGAAACTGTCAAGCGTGATAGAGACGCCTGTCGCGCGACCTCAGTCCGGCAACAGGTCTTCGAAGACGAAAGCCGGGATATCGGCACGGCATAATCCCATCGCGGCCAGTTCCGAATCGCTCAGGCTGTGCATTCGGGCCACGCTCAGCAGGCGCTGTCGGGTCAGCATATAGGCATTCATGCCCGCTGCGCGCTCTGCCATGAAAAGATCCAGATCACGCCGCCATGTCGGCGGCAGAAATCGGGTCGTCAGGTCGGTCTCGGCCATTGGGTCCCCTTTCCTTGGATCGAACGGGTCCCCTCCCTGAGATCAGCATACCGCATCGCGGTGCGAAATGCGCGCGGGCGTATCCGGTATGCGCGAGGTGTTGCTGCAATGCAGCATGACAAAGGCCCCGACAGCGAGACGCCGACGGAGCCCGAACAGGTCTGCGTTTTACAGGTCAGGCGTAGAACAGATCCTTGAAGACGTGATACGCGATCTGGTCGCGGCGAATGCCCATGCGGTCGAGTTCCGCATCGCTCTTCGCTTCGAGCGCCTCAATCTGGTCACGCCGGGATTGAACCCGTGCCTGCGCGTTGATCCCGCGCTCGAGTGCCGCGATGAACCGCTTCCAGACGCCATTTTGCGGCGCTGCTGCGGTGATGTTGGTGGTGATATTCGCCATTTGGAAACCTCACAGTCTAAGTGATCCGTTTCCTCCCTATGACGAAGTTAGGTCAGCGCCGTTGACATGACTAGCGCCAAATTGGAATGGCCGGGTTGCGCCTGACGCATCCCGGCCTGCAACATGTTATTCTGCATCAACTTTCTTGGACGTGTCCGGCATCGCAGGCGGGTTCGAGGGCGCGCGCGGACGCTTGGCCGGGGCCGGTGTCGCCGCCTGTTCGGGCGTTTTGGTTTCGGGCGCGGGTTTGGCTGCAGGCGCGGGTGCGGCTGGCTTGGCCGGAGCTGGTTGCGCGGCTTTCGCCGGTGCGGGCTTGGCCGGGGCGGGCTGCGCAGCTTTCGCCGGTGCGGGCTTGGCCGGTGCGGGCTTGGCCGGGGCGGGCTGCGCAGCTTTCGCCGGTGCGGGCTTGGCCGGGGCGGGCTTGGCCGGAGCCGGTTGCGAAGCTTTCGCCGGTGCGGGCTGCGCTTCTTTTTTCGGTGCAGGCTTCGGGGCCGATTGCGCGGCTTTCACCGGTGCGGCGGCTTTGGCAGGCTTTGCAGCCGACTTGGGTGCTGCAGGTTTCGGCGCAGCAGCCTCGGGCTTTTTCGCCGCAGGCGTGGCCTTGGGCGCAGCGGAGGCAGGCGCCGCAGTTTTTTCTGCGGTTTTGGGCGCGGGTGCCTCTGCCTTGGCGACCGGCTTGGCGGCTTTCGGCTTGGGCGCGGGTTTGGGTGCGGGTTTCGCACTGACCGAACGCGATTTCTTGAGCATGGAAAACGAACTTGCCTGCAACGCGGCCTCGCCAAAGACCTGCGCAACACGCAGATTGCTTTCGATCATGTAGCCGGTCAGCCGAATCCCGGCGGCAGAGAGTTTGAGCGGCAGATCGGGTGCAAGCATGGTCGGTATCCTTTTCATCGAGATGCGTCCCTGCTGTATCGCAGGCAGGTGACATGAGTGTAACGCGCGCACGATGCTGCGTTGCAGCAATTTGACCAAAGGTCAAATCACAAAAGCGCCTTTGCGCAGATATCCGCTGAAAATTCGGCCTGAACGCCCGAAAACCGGGCATTCAGCGCATATCAGGCCTGTCAGCCGCCGTGAACCAGAGTTTGGAACAGACGCGGATCAAGGCTCTGGGCGGCGAATGTCTCGCCCTCGGTCAGGACGCTGACGGCATCATGGCTGTGCAGGCTTTCCTGATGGCTGGCCACGACGCGGAAATCGCCGATGCGCGGGTCAGCCAGAAGCTGTTCGCAAAAGAGCCGCGCGGCATCCTCGACGAAGATCGCGTTGGCGGCGTTCAACTCGGCGAAGGCCTGTTCGTCCTCGCGCTTGACCATGACCTGCGTTTCGGTGGGCACGGCGCGGCGGGCGAGTTCGATGAGATCCTCGAACCAGAGGCAGTCGCCCTCGATCAGTTCCACCGAAATGCGCGCGACCGAGCGCTGCGAATGCGGCGTCGCCAACTGCCCGCGCGTGGCGCGCGCATGCTCGCTCAGTTCCAGCGAACAGGGGCAGGTCGAGGAATAGACGAAATCGAGATGCATGAACTTGCGCTTGACGCCAGCCTGTTCGACCAACTCAAGCGCGATGTCGTAATACTGATAGCCCTCAAGGCCCGAGCGCAGGGATTGCACCTTCATCGGGTAGGAAATCCGCATCTGGAGACGGGCGTCGAGGCTGTCGAGATCGGTGATGTAGTCGGCCAATGCCGCCTCCATCACTTCGAAGCTGAAGGTCTTTTCCGCGTGCTTGTAAAAGCTGCGCATGATCCGGGACATGTTGATGCCCTTCTTGCCCGCCTCGAGGCTGACGGTGCCGGTGACCGAGGTCTCCAGCGTCAGATCGCCGTTGTCGCGGGCGTGAAAGCGGATCGGCAGGCGGAAATTGGAGATGCCCACATGCTGCAACTGCTGCTTGGTGCCGCGGATGAGCGAGGCCGGGCCATTCTGCAGGTCGGGCAACGACGCGCGATAGGCGTCGGTCACCTCGAAGCCTTCGGGATAGGTGCGCGACAGGGCCGGGTAGTTCGACATCTCAGCGTCGGGCAGCAGCCGCGCGATCGCGGGATCGAGATCGGCCACCTCTTCGGGGCTTGCCGCCCGCGCCCAATCGCGCAGCACATCAAGCGCCGCTTTCGCCGCGTCGCGGTCAGGCGTCGGGTTCATCTCGGACGGATGCATGTTCATGGCAAAGGCTCCCTCTCCGCGCCGCCAATCCCTTACATAAGGCATTGCCGCGGGAATTGCTATTATCGGAGGATTTACGACAAAAGCGGCACGGCGGATCATTCTTATCCCGTTGTTTTCGCTTTATCCACTCGCGTCGAGCGCGCGGGTGAGATCTTCGATCAGGTCGTCTGCATCCTCCAGCCCCACGCTCAGGCGCACCAGGCCGGGCGTGATTCCAAGCTGCGCCTTGGTCGCGTCGGGCAGGCGTTGATGGGTCGTGGTGGCGGGATGGGTCGCGATGGACTTGGCATCGCCCAGGTTGTTCGAGATCAGGACGATATCTAGCGCATTGAGAAACCGGAACGCGGCCTCCTGCCCGCCCGCAAGATCGAGCGCCAGCACCGTGCCGCCCTGCCCCATCTGCGCCGTGACCAGATCATGCTGCGCGTGGCTGGGATGGCCGGGATAGATCACGCGGGCGAGGCGCGCATCGCCCTGCAACGCATTGGCGATCTGCAATGCGGTCTCGGCCTGCGCGCGCACCCGCAGATCAACCGTCTCGAGGCCCTTGAGCATGATCCAGGCGGTAAACGGCGACATCGAGCCGCCGGTATGCTTCATGTAAGGTTCCACCGTGCCGCGAATGAACTCGCGCGTGCCGAGGATCACGCCGCCAAGCGCGCGCCCCTGCCCGTCGATATGCTTGGTCGCGGAATAGATCACCACATCCGCCCCCTGCTCGACCGCGCGCGAAAACACCGGCGTGGCAAAGACGTTGTCGACGAGGACCAATGCGCCGACAGCATGGGCCAGTTCGGCCACCGCGTGGATATCGACCACGGCGAGCGTCGGGTTGGAAATCGTCTCGAAGAAGACCGCCTTGGTGTCGGCGCGAATCGCCGCGCGCCACGCGTCGATGTCGGTGCCATCGACAAAGGTGACCTCGACGCCGAAGCGCGTCAGCACCTCTTCCAGCACATAGAGACAGGAGCCGAAGAGCGCCCGCGCCGAGACCACGTGATCGCCTGCGCGCAGCATAGACGTCAGCGCGCCCGACACCGCCGCCATGCCGCTTGCGGTGGCAAATCCGTCCTCGGTGCCTTCGAGACCGGCGATGCGGTCCTCGAACATCGCCACGGTCGGGTTGCCGTATCGGGCATAGATGAACTCGTCGTCACCGGCCTTGATGAACCGCGCCTCGGCCGCCTCGGCACTGTCGTAGACAAAGCCCTGCGTGAGAAAGATCGCCTCGCTCACCTCGTTATACTGGCTGCGCCGCGTGCCGCCATGCACCAGCCTGGTGCGTTTCTTCCAACTGTCGCTCATGTTTCGTCCTCCGGGCGCAGTCGCCCACAAAAAAAGCCCCGACGCGGCCAAGCGAAAGGGGGCTTTCTCCTGACCTCTTTAGCGGATGTGTTTAACGTGGCCCGCAATCCGGTAACAAATCGCCACGCGTGCCGATTACTCCTGCGGGCGGGTTTCGTCAACACTGTCACGCAGGTTTAACGCAAACGTCACCGTGGCTTCGTATGTCGTCCCTACATCCCATCCACAAGATATAGTGGGGTCAGGGATATGCCGCTCATTCATGTCAATGCCGGGCGAGATGGCCCCGATCTGCATGATCAGCCGGGTCCGATCGGTCAGTACCTGCCGGACCTGCTGGCCGGGGACGGTCCGGTGATCCTCATGCTGCATGGCTACAAATATGCCCCCGGCCATGCGCGCGAATGCCCGCATCGGCATATTCTCTCGGCCGCGCCGCAACGCGAGTGCTTCAAGGTGGTCAGCTGGCCGCGCGGTCTGGGTTTCGGCGAGGATCGGGCGGATGAAGGGCTGGGGATCGGGTTCGGCTGGAATGCGCGCGGCACGCTCTGGCAGGCCTATGCCGAGGCCGCGCATGCAGGCGAACGGCTGGCGCAGCTGGTTCGTTTGATCCGCAGCCACGCGCCGCATCGCCCGATCCATGCCGTCGCCCATTCGCTGGGCGCGCGCGTTCTGCTCTGTGCGCTGCCGCACCTGCCCGAGGGGGCGCTCAGGCGGCTCATCCTGCTGGCGGGGGCGGAGTTCGCGGGCCGCGCTGCCGAGGCGCTCGCGACGCCCGCCGGGCGCAGCGCCGAGGTGATCAATGTCACCAGCCGCGAGAACGATTTCTACGACTTCCTGCTCGAATGCCTGATCCCCGCGCCCGCGCGCGGTGACCGCAGCCTCGGGCTGGCGTTGCCGGGCGGGCCCAAAGTGCTCAACCTGCAAATGGATCACCCCGAGACGCTGAGCGCGCTGCGCCGCGCCGGGTTCGAGGTTGGTGATCCCACGGCGCGCATCTGCCATTGGTCGCCCTATACCCGCCCCGGCGTGTTCCCGATGTATCGCAGGCTGTTGCGCGAGGCCGACACGCTCCCGCTTGGGCAACTGCGCGCCGCGCTGCCCGAACATCCCGCGCCGCGCTGGTCGCGCCTGCTGCCGCTGCCGGAGTTCCGCCTGCCCTTGCCATCGGGACGAAAACTGTCATCCTGAGTGGCTGACAGCCCCGACAGGAGGACGCCATGCAGGCCCCGATCAACCTTTATTACTGGCCCACGCCGAACGGCTGGAAGGCCTCCATCGCGCTTGAGGAGATGGGGCTGCCCTATCGGTGTCGGCTGATCAATATCGGTGCGGGCGAACAGCACGCCCCCGAATTTCTGGCCGTGTCGCCCAATAACCGCATTCCGGCGATCACCGATCCCGAGGGGCCGGACGGCCGACCGGTCAACGTCTTCGAGTCCGGCGCGATCCTGCAATATCTGGCGCGCAAGACCGGGCGGTTTTACGGCAAGACGGCGCGCGACCGCATCGCGGTCGAGGAATGGCTCATGTGGCAGATGGGCGGTGTTGGGCCGATGGCCGGACAGGCGCATCATTTCCTGAAATTCGCCAAGGACGACATACCCTACGCCAAGGACCGCTACCGCGCCGAGGTGGCACGGCTTTATGGCGTGCTGGATCGGCGGCTGGCCGAGACCGAGTATGTGGCGGGCGATTTCTATTCCATTGCCGACATGGCGCTCTGGGGGTGGTGTTCGCTCTGGGAAGGGCAGCAACAGACGCTCGACGACAAGCCGCATTTCGCCCGCTGGCTGGATACGGTCGGAGCACGCGAAGGCGTGCAACGGGGCCGCGCGCTCCATGCTGACAAACGACGCGATCCGACGGCGAAGAAGTGAGGGGGCGGGGCGTCATTGGCATGGAGCGGAGATTGGATTGAGGCACCTGCGCGATGCGCGGCTCACTTCAATATCCGCGTGAGGCCACCGCTCTCACGCCCCCTTGTCGTCTTCTTCGGTGCCGTGATCGCGAAACAGGCTGCCTTGCGTCATGAAGAACACGAAGATCGCCGCCGTCAGGCCGAAGGTCTTGAAATAGACCCAGATTTCCTCGGTCTGCGTGCGCCAGATCGCCTCGTTCAACACCGCAAGACCGAAGAAAAACAGCATCAACCGCCGCGTCAGGATCATCCAGCCCTGATCTGTCAGCGGCATCACCCCCTCCATCACCACCTGTAGCCAGGATTGCCCGCGCAGAAGGCCGATCCCCAAAACCCCGCCGAACAGCAGGTAGATCATCGTCGGCTTCATCTTGAAAAAGCGCGGATCGTTGAACCACACGCTGAGCCCGCCGAAGACGACGATCAGCACGGCGGTGACGATCTGCATCCGCGACAGGTGGCCCGTCAGCTTCCACAAGAGCGCCATCGAGATCAGAAAGATCGGGATGAACCCGGCGGTGACGACGATGAATCCGTCATAGTCGACCCCACCAATCGTGAACACACGGTCCTTGAGCCACAGATAGGCGGCGAAAAAGACCAGCAGGGGCCCGAACTCCAGAACCGGCTTGGCCCATTTGGGCGGGGTTTTCTCGGTCATCGCACTCGCCTTGCCTGTTATGGAACCCGCTTGTCGCGCGTTCATCCGCCGAATTCAACTATGACCGCCCCGGTGGCAATCAACCCCATGAGCGCAATCCGCCGCGGCCCCACGGTTTCCTTGAGCACCAGCCAGCCGATGAGGGCGGCGAAGACCGTCGAAGTCTCGCGCAGCACCGCCGCCTCGCCCACCTTGTCGAGCCGCGTGGCCAGCATGATCGAGCCAAAGGAAAAGAACGCCACCAGCCCGCCCGCCACGCCGCGCAATGCCAGCGGGCCAATCGCGGGGCGCGCCACCATGTTGCGCCACCGCAGCCCGGCAATCGGCAGGATGCTCATCCCGTCGAGAAAGAAGAACCACGCCAGAAAGGTGAAGGGATCGGCCGCCGCGCGGATGCCGTAGGCGTCATAGGTGGTATAGAGCGCCACGAAGAGCCCCGTCGCCACCGCAAGGCCAAGCGCCAGCGGCATCGTCTCGCGATCCAGTGTCAGCGTGCGCAGGTTGTAGACCGCAAGGCCGTAGATGCCACAGAGCAGCACCGCCACGCCCGTCCATTGCACCGGCGTGAAAAGCTCGCCGAAAATGAGCCAAGCCCCGATCACGGTAAAGAGCGGCCCTGTGCCGCGCACCACCGGATAGACGACCGTGTAGGCGCCCTTGGTGTAGGCCATCGCCTGCAGGATCTTGTAGCCGATGTGAATCAGCACCGCGCCTGCAAAAATCGGCCACATATGCGGCTCGGGCCATGGCACGACTAGAATGGCGAAGGGCGCCGCCATGATGCAGTAACTGAGGTCGATCGCCCCCCGGCTCAGCCACGGATCATGCCGCCCCTTTTGCAACGCGCCAAAGACCGCGTGCAGGAAGGCTGCGGCCAGCGCCAGCACCATGGCAAGGTGACGGCCCGCCTCGGTGCCTTCCAGCGAGATCAGCCAGTCGCTCATGCAACCCGCCTCGCATCATCGCGACGGATCATGCTAGGATCACGGTCAAAACCAAGGAAGGACGGCATGGAACAGCACGTGATGGAGACCATTATCGACGAGCTTTCGGGCACGTTCGGTGCCGTTCCACCGCTCATCGCAGGCACCCGACTGGTCGCGGCGCTCTTGCCCGGTGCGGTGATCGGGGCCGAGCGTGAAAGCAAGCAGAAACCGGCGGGCCTGCGCACGCATATGCTGGTGTCGATGGCGGCCTGCCTGTTCATTCTGGTCAGCCAGCAACTCGCCGCCCTGCCCTTCGGGGCCCAGGAAGCGATGCGCGTCGACCCGCTGCGCCTGATCGAGGCGGTGACCGCCGGGGTCGCCTTTCTCGCCGCCGGAACCATTTTCACCTCGGGCGGCCAAGTGCACAATATCACCACGGGCGCGTCCATGTGGATGGCAGGCGCGATCGGTCTGGCCTGCGGCTCGGGGCAGATGCCCTTGGCCGCGATGGCGACGGGGATCGTTCTGCTTGTGCTCTACGTGATCCGGCTGGCCGAAAAATAGCAGGCCCTCGGACCGGTCGAACTGTCATCGCGCGTCGAGACCGGTCAGCGCGGCGGCGAACTCCTCGGGATCAAAAGGCGCCAGATCGTCGATCTGTTCACCCACACCGATGGCGTGGATCGGCAGGCCGAACTTGTCGGCAAGCGCCACCAGAACACCGCCCCGCGCGGTGCCGTCGAGCTTGGTCATCACGAGGCCCGAGACATCGGCGAGCTTCTGGAAAATCTCAACCTGGCTCAATGCGTTCTGCCCGGTCGTGGCATCGAGCACCAGCAGCGTGTTATGCGGCGCGTCGGGGTCCTTCTTGCGAATCACGCGCACGATCTTGGAGAGTTCTTCCATCAGGTCGGCCCGGTTCTGCAAACGGCCCGCCGTGTCGATCATCAAAAGGTCCGCGCCATCGGCCTCGGCCTTGGTCATGGCGTCAAAGGCAAGGCTTGCGGGGTCCGAGCCCTCGGGTGCGGTCAGCACCGGCACGCCCGCGCGGTCGCCCCAGATCTGCAACTGCTCGACAGCCGCCGCGCGAAACGTGTCGCCCGCCGCGATCACCACCGATTTTCCGGCGGCCTTGAACTGGCTCGCAAGCTTGCCGATGGTCGTGGTCTTGCCCGACCCGTTGACGCCGACCACCAGAACCACCTGCGGACGCTTGGCGTAGATCGGCATGGGGCGCGCCACCGGCTCCATGATGCGGGCGATCTCATGCGCCAGCAACTCCTTGATTTCCTGCGAGGACAGCCGCTTGCCCATCCGCCCCTCGGCCATGTTGGCGGTCACGCGCATCGCGGTCTCGACGCCCATATCGGCGGTGATCAGCAGCTCTTCGAGGCTTTCGAGCATGTCATCGTCGAGCGCGCGGCGGGTGACGACCCGCTCTTCTCCGCGCCCCAGAAGCCGACCGAGAAAGCCCGCGCGCGGGGCAGCGGCGGGCAGGTCATCAGGGATTTCCATGGGCGCGGGGGTGGCGATCGCCTCGGGGGGTGGTTGCGGCACCTCTTGCGGCCGCTCCACGGGTTGTTCCACCGGGGTCGGCGGCGGGGTCTCATCGGGTTGCGGCGGGACAACGGGCGGCTCTGGTTGCGGCTCGGGCTCGGGCCGGGGAGGCGTCGGGGTCTCCGGCTCGGGGCTTGGCGGGGTCTCCGGCTCGCCGCCGTCTTCGACAATGGCCTCCAGCCCCTCGTCCAGCTTGGACGAGGATTTGAACAGCCGTTCCTTGAGTTTCGAGAAAAACGCCATGCGCCCTCCGATCCGCGTGTCACCCCTGACCTAATGCGGATCGGCGGGATATGGAAGACGGTGCCTGCCTCAGATTTCGTCGGCGAAATGCTTCATGGTCAGGCGAATCGGGTTCGGTGCCGCCTGCCCCAGACCACAGATCGAGGCATCGGCCATCGCCGTGCACAGCTCTGCCAGCAGCGGTTGGTCCCAGGTGTCGGCCTGCATCAGCTTGACCGCCTTTTCACAGCCGACCCGGCAGGGCGTGCATTGCCCGCAGCTTTCATCCTCGAAAAACCGCAGCATGTTGAGCGCCGCATCGCGGGCGCGGTCGTGATCCGACAAGACCACCACGGCGGCCGAGCCGATAAAGGTGCCATGCGGCTGCAACGTGTCGAAATCGAGCGGCACGTCATCCATCGAGGCAGGCAAGAGGCCCGAAGACGGCCCGCCCGGCTGATAAGCCTTCAGCGTATGACCGTCGAGCATACCGCCCGCCGCTTCGATGATGTCGGTGATGGTCGAGCCGGCCGGCAGCAGGTGGACGCCAGGATTTTTCAAGCGCCCGGAGACCGAGTAGGAGCGCAGCCCCTTGCGCCCGTTCTTTTCGACGCCGGACAGGATCTCGCCACCCTCGCGCAGCACGCGCGTGACCCAGTAGAGCGTCTCGACGTTGTTGACGAGCGTGGGGCGGTTGTAGACCCCGACCTGTGCGACGAATGGCGGGCGGTGACGCGGTAATCCGCGCTTGCCCTCGATCGATTCGATCATCGCCGATTCCTCGCCGCAGATATAGGCGCCCGCGCCGCGACGCAGTTCGATATATCGCTCGGCGACGATGTCCGCATCCTCCAATGCCTTGATCTCACGGCGCAGGATTTCCAGCACGGCGGGGTATTCATCGCGCATGTAGATAAAGCAGCGCTCGGCCTCGACCGCCCATGCGGCAATCAGCATGCCCTCTAGAAAGACATGCGGTTCGCGTTCGAGGTAATAGCGGTCCTTGAATGTGCCAGGCTCGCCCTCATCGCCGTTCACGGCCAGATAGCGCGGGCCCTTTTCGGCGCGCACGAAGCCCCATTTTTTTCCCGACGGAAAGCCCGCCCCGCCAAGCCCGCGCAGCCCCGAATCAAGCAGTGTCTGCTGCACGGTCTCGAAATCGCCGCCCGTGCGCAATTCGGCGAGCGTGGTGTAGCCGCCGGATGAGGTATAGGCCGCAAAGTCTTGATATTCCGGCAGATGTGCGTGGGTGTCGTCCGCCACAATCGCCGCCTGCACCTTTTCGGGCGTGGCGTTGTCGATGTGGTTATGGCCGAGTTCCAGCACCGGCGCGGTATCGCAGCGGCCCATGCAGGGCGCGCGCAGCACGCGCACTTGCGCCGGGTCCATGCCGTCTTCCAGCGCCGACTTGAGCGCTTGCGCGCCCGCCATTTCGCAGCTGAGCGAATCGCAGACCCGGATGGTCAGCGCGGGCGGCGGTGTCTCGCCTTCTTTCACCACGTCGAAATGCGCGTAGAAGGTCGCGACCTCATAAACCTCGGCCTGCGCGATGCGCAATTCCTCGGCCAATGCGCGCAGATGCGCGGCAGACAGATGGCCGTATTCGTCCTGAATGAGATGCAGATATTCGATCAGCAGATCGCGCCGCCGCGGCCCGTCACCCAACAGCGCGCGCACCTCGTCCCATGCCTGATCCTCAAGCTGGCGGCCCTTGGGCGTGCGCCGCCCCTTGCCCTTGCCCGATTTCCAGACGCCTTTGCGCTCATCCAGTGCCATGCGGTCATCCTCGCTTTGCCTTGCGCGACATCTAACGCCCGCCGGAATGCCCTGCGGGATCAAAAACGACATTTACCCCGCCAGATGCGTTCCGGCGTCCGAATATCACGAAATCCCGCCGGTCTTGCTCTCTGCGCGCCGCAAATGCGAGGCCAACATGCCAGACCATAACCGCAAGACAACCGAGCCAAGGGTATGCCCCTCCACGTTGCCAATGGTCGCCGGATGCGACCCGACACCGTCGCCACGATCGGGATGGGCGCCGCAGGCTGGCGCAGGCAGGTTCCCTCTGGCGAGGCGCCGCACGATCTGGCAAGCTGACGGCATGCGAGCCCTGATCCTCATTGCCGCCCTCGGCACCTCGGCCCATGCGCAGATGAGCGCCGAAGACTTCGACGCCTATACGCGCGGCCACACCTTCTATTACGGCGCAGGCGGGCAGGCCTATGGCGGCGAGGAATATCTCGACAATCGCCGGGTGCGCTGGTCGTTTCTCGATGGTGAATGCCAGGAGGGGTATTGGTACGAGCAAGACGATCTGATCTGTTTCGTCTACGAGAATCGGCCCGATCCGCAGTGCTGGAGTTTCGAGCGTACGGGCAGCGGGTTGATCGCCCGCTTCTCTGGTGAAACCGCGATGTCGGAGCTTTACGAGGTCGAAAGATCCAGTGAGCCGCTGATGTGCCTGGGGCCAAAGATCGGCGTGTGACTTTAGATTTATATCTTAAAACCTGAGTTTATCCACGATATACTCGCCCATAGTTTTCATAATCGAACATTTTTACCGTGGCGCGGAAAGTTCATGCTCAGGTGTGTTTTGCTTGCCCAAATGACTTTGCAAACCTACTTTGTGACATAGCTAATCTGCAAAAATCGGGGCATTCATGGCCACTCAGAAACTCTATGCCGGAGCCAAGCTGCGCGAGACGCGGCAACGGCTCAACCTCACGCAAAAGGATTTCGCGGCCAAGCTGGGCGTGTCCCTGCCCTATCTCAACCAGATGGAGAACAACAACCGCCCGGTCTCGACCACGGTGGTTCTGGCGCTGGCGCAGGAATTCGGCTTTGACGTCACCGAACTCAGCACCGGTGATGCCGAACGTCTGGTCAGCGACATGCGCGAGGCGCTGGCCGATCCGGTGTTCGGCGATCCGCCGCCGCTGGCCGATCTGCGGCTGACTGCCTCGAATGCCCCGGCGCTGGCGCGCGCCTTTCTCGAACTGCACAGCGCCTATCGCCAGACGCATGAACGGCTGGCCTCGCTCGACGAGGCGTTGGGGCGCGAGGATGCGCGCGGCCAGACCAGCGCCTGGGACGAGGTGCGCGATTTCTTTCACTATTGCGACAACTATATCGACGCGGTCGATCATGCGGCCGAACGCTTTGCCGAGGGGGGCGCGCGCGCCGAGATCGACACAGTGGCGCTGCGCCGCCTCAAGGAGATCGGCGTCACTGTGACCGAGGCGGATACCCCCACCCTGCGCCATTACGACCGGTCCACCGGGCTGCTGACACTCTCGACCCGTGCCGCGCCCGAGACCCGGCGCTTTCAGCTACTTCTGCAACTCGCACTTCTGACGCAGGATCAACTGCTGGAGGCGACGCTCGATTTCGCCCGCTTTCAGTCCGAGGGCGCGCGGGCTATCGCCAAGATCGGCCTCGCCAATTATTTCGCCGGGGCGGCGCTCATGCCCTACGGTCGGTTTCTGGCGGCAGCCCAAGAGGTGCGCCACGATCTGGAGATCCTCGCCATGCGGTTTGGCGCGTCGGTCGAGCAGGTCTGTCACCGGCTTTCGACCCTGCAACGTCCCGGGGCCAAGGGCATCCCGTTCTTCTTTGTCCGGGTCGATCAGGCGGGCACGATCACCAAGCGCCATTCCGCCACGCGGCTGCAATTCGCGCGCTTCGGCGGGGCCTGCCCCTTGTGGAACGTGCATCGCGCGTTCGAGACGCCGGGCCGCTTTCTGCGGCAACTGGCCGAGACGCCGGACGGGGTGCGCTATATCAGCCTGGCCTGCGATGTCAGCAAACCGGGGGGCAGTTTTGGCGCGCCGGTGCGCCGGTTTGCCATAGCTTTGGGGTGCGAGGTCAAGCATGCGGGCGATCTGGTCTATGGCGACGATCTCGACGTGACCAATGCCCGCGCGTTCGAGCCCATCGGGATTTCCTGTCGCATCTGCGAGCGCACGGAATGTCACCAACGCTCGGTGCCGCCCTTGGAACGACGGCTACAGGTCACGCCGGACGAGCGCGGGGTGCTGCCCTACCGCGTCGGTTAACCGACAGCGGATTGCAGATCGAAGATCGGCAGCAGGATCGCAAGCACGATCACCAGTACAAGCCCGCCCACCACCATCATCAGGAGCGGGTCAATGAGCGCCGAGACGCGCTTGCGCTCATTGGTGAGCCATGTCTCGACCAGCACCGCCGCGCGTTCGGTCATCCGACCAAGACGCGCGGATTTCTCACCGGCATCAACGAGTTGGCGGCAAACGGGGGGAATGAGGCTCATCCGCACCAGCCCCTGGCTCAGGCTTTCGCCCGAGCGCACGGCCTCTGCAAGATCAAGCGCCTCGTCGCGAAAGCGGCGGATGACCAGCACGTCGCTTGCCGAGGTGACGGCATCGACCACCGTCTGACGGCTGGAAATCACCAGCGCCAGCGTGCGCAGGTATTGCGCCGCCGCCGACAGCCGCAAGAGCCGCCCGATCACCGGCAGGCGCAGCGCCATGCCGTGCCAGCGGTCGCGCACTGCGGGCACGCGAAGTGCGAAGATCAGGCCGAAAATGCTGCCTACCACGCCGACGCCAAGCGCGATCCAATGCGCCTGCACCCAATCGCTTACCCCCATGACGAATTGCGTGAGGGGCGGCAATTCGCGCCCCGTCACCGCGAACATCGCGGCAATCTCGGGCGCGACATTGACCATCAGGATGCCGCAGACCAGCAGCGACACGGCGGCCACGAAAGCGGGATAAATCAACGCCGTGGCCAGTTGCGCGCGGTCCGAACCGACGCTTTCGAGATAGTCCGCCAGCCCCTCGAAGACCGCCGCCACATCGCCCGAGGTCTCGCCCGCGCGCACCGCCGCGATGAAGAAGCGTGGAAAGCCAGCATTCGCCATGTCGAGCGAGGTCGAGAGTGGCTGGCCGTCCATCAGCGCTGCCTTGGCCTCGGCTGCCGCCGCCTCGATCACCGGCGAGGTGCCCGACGAGCGGATCGTCTCGAGCGCCATTTCAGCAGAGAGATCGGACGACAAGAGCACCGCCATCTGCCGGGTGAAAACCGCGCGCATATCGGCATTGAGCCTTGTGCGCCGCGAGCGCGTCAGCGTGATCCCCCCGCCCTGCCGCTTGGCGGTGATGTCTTCGGCAAAGAGGCCCTGCCCGCGCAGGATATCGGCGGCCTGTGCCTCGCTCTCGGCCACCAGCGTGCCGCGTTTCTTCGCGCCTTGCGCGGTAAACGCGGTGTAGCTGAACGCCCTCACAGCGCGTCGCCCACCACGCGCAGCGCCTCGGCAAGGCTCGTCTTGCCTGCGGCCACCTGATAGAGCGACTGGCCGAAAAGCGTCTGATCGGGGGCCACGGCGACGCGCTTCATCTCGGTCTCGGACGACCCTGCATCAATCGCGGCGCGCAAGTCCTCGGACACGTCGAGGATCTCGAACACGCCCACGCGCCCCGCATAGCCGGTATTGTTGCACAGATCACAGCCGCGCGCCTCGTAGTGCTGCGCGGGCAGGTCGACCCCGGCCATCTGGAAGTGCCGCACCGCGTCGTCAACGGGCGCCACCGGCGCGCGGCACGAGGTACAGAGCTTGCGCAAGAGCCGCTGCGCGATCACGCCGCGCAGGGTCGAGGCGATGAGGAAATCGTCAAGCCCAAGGTCGCGCAGGCGCACCACCGCGCCCACCGACCCGTTGGCGTGCAGCGACGAGAACACCAGATGCCCGGTGAGCGACGCCTGTGCAGCCACGCTTGCCGTCTCGTGGTCGCGGATTTCGCCGACAAGGATGATGTCGGGGTCTTGTCGCAATGCCGCGCGCAGCCCGGCGGCAAAGGTCATGCCGATTTCGGCGTTGATCTGGCTCTGGCTGATGCCGGGCAGGTCATATTCGATCGGGTCTTCGGTGGTCAGGATGTTGCGGATTTCGTCATTGGCGAGTTGCAACAGTGAGTAGAGCGTCGTGGTCTTGCCCGAGCCGGTGGGTCCGGTGGCGAGGATGATGCCGTTGGGCCGCTCGGCCATGCGGTGCAGAACCGCCTCCTGATCGGGGCGCAGCCCAAGCTGTTCGAGCGGCATCAGACCCGCCGACCGGTCGAGCACCCGCATCACCACCCGCTCGCCGTAATTGCCCGGCAGGGTCGAGACGCGCACATCGATGGCCCGCCCGCCGAGGCGCAGCGCGATATGGCCGTCCTGCGGAAGGCGGGTTTCGGAAATATCGAGCCCCGCCATGACCTTGAGCCGCGAGACCACGCGGCGCACCGGCAGATCCTTGCGGTCGAGCACCGATTGCAACATGCCATCGACGCGCATCCGCGCCCTCAGGCCGGTCTCATGCGGCTCGACATGCAGGTCGGACGCCCCTGAGCGCACGGCCCGGCGCAAAAGCTGGTTCACAAGCTGAATGACCGGGGCCTCTTCGCCGTCTTCCAGTAGGTCGCGCGGGCCGCGCCCGCCGCCCGATCCCTCTTCAAGATCGAAAGTAAAGCCGTCCTCGTCGCTCTCGGTGCCGCTGCCATCCTGATAGAGCGCCGCCAGTCGCGCGTCGAATGCCTCGCTTTCGACGCGTTGCAGCGCGAGCGGTCCGCCCGCGCGCCGCCGCGCCTCGCGCAGGCCGAGCGCGGTGGCATTCGGCCCGGCCAGAAGCCGCCCGCCTTCGACCAACACCTGCGCATCGCGGGCCATCGTGAAGGGCAGAAGCGGCGTGGTCATGTCAGCGATCCGAAAAACTCAGCCGTGACGGCAATGGCGGAAAACGCCGCTCGCGCGCGGCCCTGTCGATGAAATCCGCATCGAACGGCTGATCGAGATTGGCCCCGTCGAAGGGAAAACTGGAATCCGGCACGCGCGGGTAGGTGCCATCGTCGGCGGGTGCGATCAGTTCGCTTGCGCGCTTGGCCTCACGGGCCAGCCTGCGGCTCAGTGCGCGGGCCTCTTCGTCGGTCGACAGGATGCGTGGCCGCAGCATGATCAGCAGGATGCGCTGATTTCGCGAGACCGAGCGGCCTTTGAACAAGCGGCCAAGCAAGGGCAGTTCGCTCAGCCCCGGGACCCGCTGATTGACCGAGCCTGATCCGTTCTCCAACAGGCCGCCCAGCATGATCACATTGCCGTCGCGGACCAGCACATTGGTCGAAAGCTCTCGTTTGGCGGTAATTTCACTTCCGGCGGCAGAGGCGGAATTGGTCAGGTTCGAGACCTCCTGCCGCAGTTCCAGCCGCACGGTCCTGTCGCGCGTGATCTGCGGCGTGACGGTCAGGGTCAGACCCACATCCTGCCGCTGGATGGTCTGGAACGGCTGGTTCGGCACGGCGCTGTCACCCACGGTCGAAAAGCTGCCGGTCACGAAGGGCACGTTCTGTGCCACGATGATTTCTGCCTCGCGATTGTTCAGCGTCAGGATCGACGGGGTCGAGAGCAGCTTGGTCGAGGTTTCGGAGGCAAGAGCGGCAAGAAACCCTCCGATGCCGCTCTGATCAAAGGCGGCGATGCTGCCGCCGGTGCCGCCGCCTGTCGGTGGCGCACCGCTGAGGACCGTCGTCACGAGGCTGGTCAGGGTCGGCCGGCCCTGCAACGAGAACTCGACCCCGCCCACCGTGGCATCCTCGATCACGCCGCCGAACTGAAACGACAGATCGGAAAAGCTCTCAACCGAAAGCTCGAAGATCACCGCCTCGATCAGCACCTGATCGGGCCGTTGATCCAGCCCCCGGATCGCGGCCACGATGGAGCGGATGCGCTCTGGCGGGGCGGTGATGATCAGCGCATTCTGCTGACGCTCCGCGACGATGGTGATGCCGCTGGCCGTGGTCGGGGCCGCCGCCCCGTCCCCTCCGGCAGAGGCCGCCTGCCCGCCAAAGCTCTGGCGGATGACATCCGCGAGATCCTCGGCATCGGCATAATTGAGGCGCACCACCTCGGTCGAGACGCTGCGCTGCGGCTTGTCCAACTCGGCCACGACATTGCGCACGCGGTCCCGGAATTCCGGTGTGCCCGACACGATAAGCGCGTTCGAGCGTGGATCAGCCGACAGGCTGGAGCCTTGAGGAGTGATCGACAACGCATTGATAACGCCCAGCATTTCAGCAGCCTTGCCGTTGCGCAGCGGGATCGTCTCGATCGAATTCCGGCTCGGCGTGTCAAGTCGGTCGACAAGGTTGGAGATGCGCTGGAAATTCTCGCGACGGTCCGACAGGATCATCAGCCCCGACTCCGGCACCACCGACAGCACCGCCTCACCGGGAAGCAGCGGGCGGATCACCTCGGCAATCTCTTCAACCGGGCTGTTGCGCACGACGATCACCCGGGTCTCGAAATCGCCGCCCAATCGGGAGCGCGCGTCACCGGGGGCCAGTTCGCGCGCGACGTCGATGGGCACGATACGGTCGGTCATGTCGCCTTCGACAATCGTCAGACGGTTGAGTTCGAGCACGTTGAGGAAAATCTCGTAAATCGCCGAGGGCGATACCTGGTTCGGCGCGACAACCGTCACGCTGCCCTGTACCCGATCATCGAGGATGAAATTGCGGCCTGTCGATTGCGCGACGATCTGCACGAAATCCCGCAGGCTCGCATCGCGCAAATCCAGCGACATCTGCGCGTGCGACGGCAATGGACATGCCATCCACAGAACTGTCACGAGCGCGAGTAATCCAGAAAATCTCATTGTTATAATTCAGGAATATCACCGGGTGATACCGCCTGCCTGTTTTATCTGCCTGCCTCGATCCGCCCGGCGTCGAGGGCCGAAGCTTGTGCTTTACATAATATCCGATTTGACGCGACGTTTCTATCGTAATCCTCGCGCGGCGCAGGAATGTCTCAAAGGTGTATTTTTTGGCTCTGGCCGGGATTTTTCGTGGCCCGTCCTATCGCCCGCATGATAGGGTTTGACCAAACGTAAAGAATTGGTCTTGTAGATGCACCTCTCAACCAAACTATTGATTGCAATTGTCTTTTCAATTCCTCTTGCGGCCTGTGAACCCGGCGTGGTCAGCAAGGGCACGGAATTCCAGCGCAAGTACAGCACCGCGCGCAAGGCGCTTGAGGCGGGCAATTACGACAGCGCCATCAAAAACTATGCGGCGCTCATCCCCAATGCCGGGCCATTGGAGCCCCGGTTGCGGCTGGAATATGCCCATGCGCTGCTGCGCGCGGGCCGGTATGACGAGGCGGCACAGGTCGCAGGCGCGCTCGCCTCGGGGCGGCAGGGCAGCGAGCGCGCGGCGGCCCTCGCGGTGCAGGGCACGGCGCTGCATGAAAGCGCGCTTGCGGACATGCGCGCGGGCACGGCAGGGCGGAGCACGGTCGCAAAACTGCGCGCCGCCGATGCCGCGCTCAAGGAGATGCTCGCGCTTGATGCCGACATGGACCCGCTTGGCGCTATGGCCAGCCGCCGCAGCGACATTCGCAGGGAAATCGCGCAGTTGGGCGGGTAAGACAGACGCGGGCTGTACCCGGTCAGAACACTGGCCAGCCACCCAGACTGTCGATATCGCGCGTCAAGCGCCATCCGGCCCCCTCGGGTTCGGCCACACGGTCCAGCACGCGCCGCGCCTCTTGCGATAACCCGTTGACCTCTGTGACCCGCAGTTCAAGCCGTGCGCCGGGCCGGCCCAATGCGCCCTCCACCCGGCCCTCGGCCCGTAGCATTGCGCCCTCGACCGAGAACGGCATGCGCCAGCCACCCGCCTGATCGCTTGTCAGGATCGCCTCGCCAGAGCCGATCTCCACCGGGCCGAACCGTCCGCCTGTCATCTCGATCTGCGCCGCGAGCGACTGCAACTGACGCTCCGGCAGCCCGATTTGGGCGCGCAGGCCCTCGACGCGCAAGAGCCCGGTTTGCACCGCCCCGCCGATGATCGCAGGCAGATCGGCCAGCCCCAGATCCCCGGACACGTCGCGCAGGGCCACGCGGTCGCGCGACCACGGCAGGCGCATCTCTCCGCGCGCGTCCAAACCTGCACCGTTCAGCCGGATGGACCAGACGATACCCGCCCTCTCCACCCGGTCAAAGCGCCAGCGCAGATCCGTCGGCCCCGGCAGGACACCGAGGCTCAATCCGCGCGCCTGCCCCTGCCAGAGCGTGGCGCCCCCGTCGATCGGGGCTGTCCAGACAGGCGTAATCTGCGGTGCCAGAAGGCGCAGGTGGCTCATCCGTCCCTCGCTCAGAACCGCGAGGCCCAGACCGGTGAGCAGCCCCAGAAGGATCAGCACAAACCGCATCATCGGATCGGCACCAATCGCAGATCGGCGGCCACGACATCCTCGCGCTTGCCCCGCTCGAAGGTGAACCCGGCCAACTCGTACCCCCAGCTATCGGCCTGCGCGCCCAGCCATTCGGCGAGAACGGTAAAGCGCACCTCGTCGAAGCGCAGGGTGATCCCGCCATCCGCGCTATTGGCCAACTCGCTCGCCGCCGTTCGCAGATCGGCCTCGCGCAGGCTGGCCTCGATGCCGCTGATACCGATGGGATCGGTCGCGTGGGCCGTTGCGCGGCCCTCGCCCGCGTCCCGCCGGAGCGTGGCATAGGTCACCGCCTGATCGGCCACCCAAAGTTCGGTTGCGCGGGCCTCGGCCACCGCATCGCGCGCCGCCGCGCGCTGCTCGGTCAAGGGCAGGGCCACGCCGTAGATCAGGCCCACGGGCAGCACGACCAAGGCAAGCACCGCCAGAAGCCAGCGTTCCCGGCGGCTCAGCCCGAGAAGAAACCCGACCAGACGGTCCATCATCCCGCTCATCTGCGCGCGCCCCCCTGGGTCACGGCCATGGCAAGCACGGCCTCGACGCCTGCGTTCTCGCGTGTCACCGATTGGGCCACGCGCGCCTCGGTTCCCGCGGCCCTGAGCGCAGTCACCAGCGCATCGAGCGCGGCGAAATCCGCGATCTGCAGGTCCATCACCAAGCCCGCCCCCGGCTGATAGCTGACCCGTGTGATAGTCAGGTCATGGTCGCCCAGCACCATGCCCGCCTGCCGCAGCACGTCGAGCGGGCGGGCCTCGGTGTCGGCCTCTGCCTCGGCGCCGCGCGCGCGGTCGGTCACCTGGCTGACCTGCGTGCGGATATCGAGGATGGGGCCGGTGGGGATCATCACGTCGCGCAGGATGCGCTCGGCATTCTGGCGGTAGGCAAGGCTTTGGTCGCGCAGCGCCGCCATATCCATCAGGATCGCGCCGATCCAGCCGGCAAACCCCAGCACCCCCAGCGCGACCGGCAGGCGAAGCCGCCGCAGGCTGCGATGCATCTCGGCCCGCTCCGCCCCCGGATCACGCGCCAGATCGAGCGCCAGTTCGCCATGTGCGAAGCGGCGCGGGGGCTCGACGCCGTGTTCCGCCAATTCGCCCGCGTCATGGCAGATCGGCAGCGACCGTGCGGCAAGCCATGCCTCGACATCAGACTGCGCGCCACCCTGCCACAGAACTGCGCGGGGTGGTGCAGTCTCGAACGCATCCTGCAACAGGGCCAGCGCCAGATCGGGTTCGGCAGAAAACCCGTCCTCGAGCCCGAGCCGGGCGCGCATGCGCGCGTTATCCGCCTCGATCACCCAGAGGTCCGGCGCGGCGGGCAAGGCGAGAAAATCGGGCAGGATCGCACGGCAGAGCGCCCCTGCCGGGGCCACGGCCCGCGCCCAATCCTCGCGCGCCGTCGCCTGAGCGACCAGCATCCGCTGCCACATCTCGGAGGTCGGGCCCAGCCGCGCGGGGCGCGCATCGAGGCCGGTTTCGCTGCCGCCATAGGCGTCGCGCAATTGCCGTCGCGCCACCCGTTCGCGCGCCGCCCCCTTGAGTGCCCCCGGCAGATCAAGCGGGATCAGAGGCACCGCCTCGCCCGACACCACGGCAACGAAGGGCCGCACGGGATACGCCCCGCCCGCGTTGAGGTCATGAACCGGCAGGGGGGCCGCTGCATCGCGGGATTTTCGCGGTTTCAAAAGGCTCATGGTCGGGCCGCCCGTCGATATTCGATTTTCGTGGCCCCGGTCAGGCCCGAGCGTTCGACCGTCAGAATGCGGCTTTGGACGCGCCCGTCAAGCCTTAGCTCGAAGGTCACTTCGAACCAGTTGCTCGCCACGGTGAACCCGCCATCGGGCACCTGCGCCTGCGCGATGGCCTGCGGGTGGATCAGATCTTCCGCGCGGGTGGTGAAATCGCTGCGCGTCTCGAACGGCAGCCGGGCACGCTCTGCGACGAAACGCGCGATTCCCGCCGGGTTGGCGGTGGGCAAAACCGCGCCCAGAACCTCTGCCGAGGCGGTGTTGACGTTGAGGCCGGTGCCCGGGGGCAGGACCGCGACGTGGAGCAAAAGGCGCGCATAATGCACCTCGGTCATGCCGCGCACGAGGCGCAGTTCCTCGACCCGGTCCATCGGTTCGCGGCGCGGCCGCACCGGCACATCGCGCGACGCGTAATCCGCCACGCGCACCGGCCCGCGCGTCTGCACATAGCCTGCAATCTCGGGGCCCAGATCGACCGGCAGGCCAAGCGCGCGCAACAACCGCTCGAACGACTGCGCCGCCGCAATATCCGATGGCACGCTCAGGCTGTTGATGTTGAACCGGCCCTGCAGGTCGCGGATTGCGCCCCGCAGCAGGCCGCGGTCGATGCTGGCGTCGAACGGTTCGCGCGCCCAGGCCTCCTGCAGGTGGTCGAGGTTTTGATCGCGCTCCCAATCGGCGCGCAGCACCGGGTCGATGAGAAACTCGGCGGCATCGAGATGCAGCGCCGCCTGCTGGCTGATCTGCAGATCCTCGACCCGGACGCGGCTGGTTTCGGCGCGCAGCATCAGCCCCGCCGCCACCGCCGAAATCGCGGCGACCATGATCAGCGCGTTCAAAAGCGCGATGCCGCGATCCCCCTTCATGGCCAAGCCACCATCACGCGCAAGGGGCCATAACGCTCGGAGTCGATCCGCACCTCCACCGCCTTGGGCAATGTGGTGCGCGCCAACGGCTCGGGCTGCCCCCAGCCGTCGATCCACCCCTCCTCCGCCCCGGCATAGGAGCGGATCTGAAACCCCGCGATCCGGTCGAAAATCTCGGTCTCGGACGCGCGCGCCTGCACCGAGGCGGGCCGCAGCACCGGCCAGACCTGTCGGAGCAATCGGTCCCCCTGTCGGTCATGGCGCCAGATCACCCGCTCTTCACCTGCCAAGGATGCTTCGGGCAGCACCGCGCGACCCGCCGTGGTGAGGGCAAGCCACCCATCCTCGGCGCTCTGGTCCAGCAGGGGCGGTTCCGGGTCGGGCGTGCCCGGTGGCCAGAACGCAGCGCCCGAAGCGGATTTGAGATCGGCGCGCAAAAGCGTCAGCCCACGGGCCAGCGCCGCGGCCTCTTCATCGGCCACGGTCAGCCGGTCGCGGGCGCGCATCATGCCGCTGAGCGCCTGCAACCCCATCACCGCGACAAGCGCGAAGATCGCCATCACCGCGACCAGTTCCAGCAGCGTCAGGCCGCGCTCAGGCGAAGGGCGGCTCATGGGATCACCTCGGTCTTGGCGATCACCGCGATGCGGCCGCCGGGTTGCCCGTCTGTGCGCGCCACGATCGTGGCCTCGGTGAAGCCTGCGCGCGTCACCTCTTCGGAGATGTCGAGCGACCAGTCAAACGGGCCATAGCGCACGCTGCGCGACAGGTTCACTGCCTCGCGTGCACCCAGAAGGCGGTATTCCTCGGCCCGGTTGAGGGCGACCTGCATCGCCATCACCCGCGCCGCCTCGCCGCCAAGCGCGCGGCCCGCGTGATCGGCGCTGCGCAGCGCCGCGATGGTGCCGATGGCGAGCACGAAAACCGCGATCACCAGTTCCAGCAGGGTCACCCCCCGTGTGGCGGTGTCGCGCGCGCTCATATCCCCTCGCAATCGAGACCCGCAAACCCGGTGGACCGGCACCGGCTCAGCCGCTCATTGGCGATGAACGTGACCTCGAACGGGGTCACCTGCCCGTCGGGCAGGAACAGCAGATCGGGCACCGGATCGCGCGGCACCTCGCGCGGGAAGATCGGGCCGTTGGCGCGCTCGAACCGCACCTCGCCGCGGAATTTCTGCACGATGCCAACGGCTTGCCATCCCTCAGCCTCTGCTTCGGGCGATGCAGGAGCGAGCGTCTGCCACCCTTCGGGCACGATCACGATCCCCTGCGCGGACTGTCCCAGAATGGCTCGGTCGCGCAGCCGCACATAGGCGGCGGCAAAGCGGGTCACATCCGCCTCGGCGCTGTCGCGGGTGCTGACCGCAAAGGTCGCGCTGATCGAGAGCGTGGCGATCACGGCGACCACCACCACCATTTCCAACAAGGTGAATCCCGCTTCGCCGCCCTGTGTTATTCGTCCCATGACCCGATATCCGCATCCACGCCCTCGCCACCGGATACGCCATCCGCGCCAAGCGTGAAGATGTCGAATTCCCCATGCACTCCGGGTTGCAGATATTGATAATCATTGCCCCAGGGATCCTTGGGCAGCCGGTCGATATACCCGTTCTGCGCGTAATTTTGCGGCACCGGTTCGGTGCTCGGGGCCTCGACCAGGGCCCGCAGGCTCTGCTCGGTCGTGGGATAGCGGAAATTGTCCAGTTTATAGAGCTTCACCGCCCCCGACAGCACCGACAGATCGGACTGCACCCGCGCCACCCGCGCCTGATCGGGACGGTCGATGATGCGCGGCATCACGACCAGCGCCAGGATCGACATGATCACCACCACGACCATCAATTCCAGCAAGGAAAAACCAGCCTCGCCATGCGCGGCGCGGCGCGATCGGGACCGGGGGCGTGACATATTGATTTGCATGGTAAAATTTGTCCGTAAAAGCGTGTAGACTACAGCCAGAATCATAGAGCATGGACAGGCCCGTGACAATCGAAGCCTTGGCCCCTAATCCGTTTTTCACAGCCCGGACCCGCAATGCCTGACACCGCGCCGCTCGCCTTTTTCCTGATCCTGAGCGGGGCCGCCATCGGCTCGTTTCTGGCCGCATGGGCGGACCGGTTGCCGCATGGCGAGAGCATCGTCGATGCGCCATCGCGCTGTCGCGACTGTGGCATGCAGATCGCCTGGCGCGACCTGGTGCCGGTGGTGTCGTGGCTCGCGCGCTCGGGGCGGTGTCGCGGATGCGGGGCGGCGATCCCCCGCCGCCTGTTTTACGCTGAAATCATCGGGATGGGCCTTGCGATCCTCGCGGTATGGATCGCGGCGACCCCTACTGACATGGTGCTTGGCGCGCTCTGGCTGTGGTGTCTCTTTGGCCTCGTGCTGTGTGATCTGTCAGATTTTCGCCTGCCGGATGCGCTGACCGGCCTGCTGGTCCTGACCGGTGGGGCCATGGCCTGGGCCGATCCAGCGCGTGGGCTTGACGATGCCCTGATCGGGGCGGGCATCGGGGCGGGGGCGTTCCTTGCCATCCGCCTCGCCTATCAGCTGGTGCGACGGCGCGAGGGGCTGGGGCTTGGTGATGTCAAGCTGATGGCCGGGATCGGGGCCGGGCTGGGCTGGGCGGCGTTGCCGATGGTGGCGCTGATTGCGGCACTCGGTGCCATGGCGATGGCCGGGCTGCGCGCGTTGCGCGGCAACCGCGCCGAGGGCAGCACCGAAATCCCCTTTGGCGCATATCTCGCGGGGGCGGCCGCGCTGGTCTGGCTCTGGCTTTGAAAAGCCGCGGGCGGCAGGTTGCCCCACCGCCCGCTACGTACCACAGGCCCATTACTCAAAACCTAGGGTACGATCCACTCGCTGACGACGCGATAACCGACACGCTTGTCGGGTGCCAATTCGGCAATGAACGCGCCCTTCGAGGCAAATCTCTGGCCCGGGCCCAAGGCAAGCTCGGGATGGGTTCCCGGGTTTAACTCGTTCTCGGCTTCATGCTCAATGATCTCGATCATGTAATCACGATAAAAATCGTTGATAACATGCATCAATCCAAACTCGGCCATCGTCAGTGCATAATAGGTTTGCAACTGGATGCGCGGGTGGGTGACATCCAGCCGCCGCGAATGCATCCAGCCGCGAATCCGGAACTTGCGCGGGTGGTAGGAGTCGGGCGCGTCGTAGGGCCAGACCAGCCGGGTGCGCGCGATCATGTCGGGCGAGAACGCCTTGACCGCGCTTGTCTGCGTGGCGGAGGGCAGGAAAATCCGCGCCGCAGCGGGCGTGGCATCGGCCAGAACGGCGACCGCTTCGGCGGCATCCTGTGGCCAGATCACCAGGGTCTCGGCATCGCCATGCTTGGCCAGTGCCACGCGCAGCCCGGCCTCGTCCTCATAGGTGACGGTCTCGATCGCGGTGTCGCCGAACACCATCGCCATCGTCTCTTCAAAGGCCTGCGCGGGCCGCGTGCCTTGCGGGCCGGTGCCATGGATCTGCACGATGCGCGACGGCGGTGCCTGCTGATCACCGAGATACAGGCCAAGCGCCTCGGCCTCGAGCACGAGACCACGGTTGAAATAGACCGAATAGCCATACCGGCCCTCGCCGGGCGTGGGCAGTTCTGCGTTGGGGAAGATGCAGGGCAGACGATTGTCGTCGCAGAAGGTGCCGATCTCGTCCCAGGGCCCTTCGACCAGCCCGCTGATCGTGGCGAACACCGGCTGTTCGGCGTATTTCGCCTCGAGCTGGGCGCGCCATGTCTCGGGCGGGCCGTCCAGCCGCCAGACATGCAACTGCCAGTAGCGATAGGCCGAGATGAAGTTCGAGCGGTAGTTCGGCGAGAAGGTCGGGTTATGGGTGTCGCCCTCGGTGTCCTTGTTCAGCCATTCGAAGAACAATTCCATCGTGCGCAGCATCGCATCCGCCTCGGCGGGGTCGGCATCGGGGCCGATGATCGTGGCGAAATGGATATCGCGCGCGGTCACGCCGGGGTCGATCTCGTCGGACAGCGTCTTGAGATAGGCCGAGAGGTTCGCCACATCCGCAGCACTCAGATCATAGCGCGGCATGATCGGGTCAAGCTCGTGTCCGCCTGCATCGAAACCGTCACGCAGCGCCCGCGCCAGAAGCACGTCGTCATAGGCGGGCCGCATGCGCGGCTGCCGGACGCGGGCCCAGAAACCGGGGGGCTGCACCTCCTGGTAGAGATCCTTGAAAATGCGGTTGCGGTTCGGGGTCTTGGTCTGGAACAGAACCGAGCCGATGATCGGCGGCACGTAGTTGCCACCCTCCGACGTGCCGAAGCCGCTCGGGCGGTGGCAGTTGACGCAGGAAAACTGCGCGCCCGTCACCTGCACATCGCCCTGGGTCACACCGGTGACCGGCTGGCCGTCCGCCCCGATCCCCTCCCAGTAGAGCGTGCGGCCAAGCTCTGCGTCACCCGCCTGCCCTGCCCCGGCCAGAACCGGGGCGGCGACCAGCACCACCGACAGCGCCGCGGCCCGCAGCGCATCCTTCATCGACAGTCGACGCATCAGTTCACCTCGGGGCGCAGCAGGGCGGCATATTCCTCGGCCAGTTCCTCGGACCCGAGCAAACCTTCGAGCCGGAGCCACGGGGTGTCCTTGCCCTGTCGCAGGAAGGTGAGCGGGCGGTGATACATCTTGTTCTCGCCCTTGTAGACCGCATCGAAGGCCCGAACGACGGTGAAGATATCGTCGAACTGCCCGGTCAGCATGACCCAGTTGTCGCGCGCGGCGTGCAACTGCGCATACTCGCGCAGGCGGCGCGGCGTGTCGTATTCCGGGTCGATCGAGATCGACACCATCATGTAGCTGTCGTCGATCGCCGCCAGATCCTCTTGCGTCTGACCGAAGGTCGCGCTCATCACCGGGCAGATCGTGGCGCAGCTGGTGAAGATGAAGTTCAGCACCACCGGCCCGTCATAGTCCATCAACTCCGCGAAATTCACCTTTTGCGCGGTTTGATTGCGCAGGGTGACGGCGGGCATCACGTAGTCATTCGCGCTGCGCTTGTAATGAAACCCGTCGGGGCGCATTGCCGCCTCGAAGGTGTTTGCGTCGTCCATCCCGAGATGCTCGGGCATGCGATGATCCATCGCGGCGTGATCCTCGCCCTGCGACATGTCGTGACCGGCGTGTTCGCCGTGGCCTGCATGCGCGTCATGGCCGGAATGTTCATCCTGTTTGGCGTGACCGGCAGCGTGGTCATGGCCTGCGCTGTCCTGCGCGGCGTGATCATGATCGGCATGATCATGGCCCGGGTGATCGGCAACCGCAGGCGCGGCAAGGGCAAAAAACGACACCGCCGCCAGGCCGAAGCGGGCGGAACGGGAAACGGATTTGAAGAGCGTCATGTCGAGTCTCCGAATGAGCGAGTAATGTCTCGAATGAAGAGAGGCCCCGGCGGCACATGCGCCGCCGGAACCGGGTTTTCAGGTCTTTAGTGGACCGACCAAACCGCCGTGTCGTGGTGCAGCGCATCGAACTGATACATCCGCAGACGGCGCGAGGGCTCGTAGGTGAAGGTCACTTCGACATTATGTTCGCCGACGCCATCGGTGTTGACGTAGTCGGTCATCTCCTGCTGCATGCCACCCCAGGCGAACCGGTGACCAAGACCGGCATAGCGGCCCGGGGTCCAGCCAAGCTGGCTGACCGGTGTCGGCGAGGCCTCTGCTGGAGGTGTCGCAGGCGGCACCGGGATCGGGCCCTGACCCGCGACGTGGATCCAGAAGTAGTTGCGCCCGAAGGTGAAGAGCGGACCAGCGCCCCCGACCGGCAGCGTGTTGTGGAAGGTGTTTTCCCACCCGCGCAGACCGCCGAAGTCCACCAGGACATAGGCATGCGGGTAGTAATCGCCATTCAGAAGCTGAACGTTGACCACGTCGCCACGGTTGTCCCAGACGATGTCCTTCATCCGCACCTCGGCATCACCGTCATGACCCTTGAGCTGGCCATACATGGTGTTGTTGAGGAACAGTACGGTCATGTCTGCATCCTCGGCCATCTCATAGCCGGTCGGAAGCAGATTGCGGTTGCTCCAGTCGTAGAAGGCCTGACGGATCAGCTCCATCTGCGCCTGAATGGTCGAGCCGTTGAGACCGTAGAAGTACCGACGGTAGCCACGACCGGTATCGAGATCAGCCATCTCGCGGAACATCCGCCACATGCGCTTGGCCGGGGCCGTGTCGCCGATCATGCCGATCGCGTTGAGCTTGGCCTCCTCGTTGGCGCGCGGGTTTTCCCCGAAGACCGCGATTTCGGCAAAGTTGCGCGGACGCGGGTTGCCATCGGCATCCACACCCAGCGGCACAAGCACGTTTTCCGTGACCTGCACGCGCGGCGGGTGGTTACGCCAGCCCCAGTGATAGCTGAGGTTCCAGAAGCGTGCCGGCGGCATCTTCATGTTGAGCGTGTATTCCAGCCCCTCTTCCATCGGAAAGAACGTCTGGTCCATGCCGATATTGGGAAGACGCGGCAACACGGTGCCACCCTGGGTCAGATCGGGCCCGCCCTCTTCAGTGAAATTCAACTCCCTGGGATCGTCGAAGAACATCGTGTAGGGTGCGAAATCCTCGTGACCACGGTTGAGGATCTTGACGATATACTTGATCGTCCATTCCTCATCGTTGACGACGGTCGGGTCGACATAGGCGGTGTCGCCCTCGATATGCGTGTCATACCAGATCTGTGTCATCGTGACCGACTTGGTCTCGGGATCGACCGACTTGGTCTTGAGCCCGCCGAGATAGTGCAAGAGCGGGAAGCCCTCGTATTCACGATCCCGGAAACGGCCGCGCAGGTCGTTGCCCTCGATGATATCCACCGCGTGCCCTGCCAGGCGGCGCAGCTGACCGGGGTTCACCCGGCGCGGATATTCATAGCAGAACTGATAGCCACGGAAGCTCCGGCAGATCTTATACGGCTCCGAAATCGCCTCGATCCGATCCATGATCCAGTCGAGATCATCGGTCGGCGAGGTCTTGTCGATCGTGCGGGTCACCGGTGTGTCATGCAGGTTATAGGGATTTTCCGGCGTCGACGGCAGCGTGTTCGGGATCTCGTTACCCCGGCACGTCTTGGCGTTCTCATAGATCGTCGGCAGCATGTTCGGCGGGTTCGGCGAAAAGCTGTCGCCCTCCGGGAACACGGCTGTGCCACCTGCCGTCGTCAGGAAGGTTGTCGAGCCGTCCGGACTCGTGGTGCGGGTCTCGAAAGGCACCCAAGGTTGCTGTTCGCCGGCGCCATGGCCGCCTTTCAGGCAGAACTGGTTGAGGTTGACGGGCTGTGCAAGGGCAGGCCCCGCCCACAGGCCGATGACAGGCCCTGCCACCACCGCGGCCAATCTTAAGGATTTACGAAACATTTCAGTGTCTCCGTTTCAAATACTGTGCTGGTCACCCGGTTGCCCGGGGCCAGAGGTCGGTCAGACCTCGCGATTGTGGTTGCGCGGGTCCTTCAGGTCGAAGACACGCGGTCCGGCACGGCGGAGCTTTTGCCCCGGTTCGTGCGCGGGTCGCGGCATGACCCAAGTCACCCGTTCGGCGGCATCGTCAGGACGGATGTCAAAGGGGAACGTCCCCCACAGACCCGCCTTGCCGTTGCCGTAAAAGACCACATCGACCTTGCGCTTGCCGGGCAGTGTCGCATGGCTCATGCGATACATGCGGAAGGCCAGATCGGCACAGTGTTGCGGCGTCCCGGTCAGAAAATGCCAGCCCTCGGGCGCGTTCAATTCGCGCGCATAGGCTGCCATCCGGCTGGGCGTGTCATGCTCGGGGTCACGAGTGATCGAATACACGAACACATCCCGCCCGACCTTGTCGCCCAGTTCCTGCACGACCTTCGCCATATGGCGGGTGATCGGCAGGTGCTGCTCGTCCCGCAGGCTCATGAAGTGCATCATCACGACCTTGTTCTCGACAAAGCCCTCGTAGAAGGACATTCCGAGACCGTCCTGATTGACCATCATCACGTTCGGGAATGAATCCCGCGCGCTCTGGTCGATGACACCGCCACTGTCGATCGGATTACACAGAATTGGCGTGTCGTTGGGGTTGACCCCTGCCGCTGCTTCTCGCAACCGGGCGCGGGCCTCAGAGGCTGCTGCTGCTGCACGCTCCTGCGAGTTGCCGGGCGTGGTGTAGAACCCCGCCGTTGCACCCGCAGCCGCCGCGACAGGCAGGCTCGCCATGAATTGACGTCTGTTAGTCATGTCTTTTCCTCTCGTCTTTCAGAGAATTCCTGTACGGCGTGCTCAGTCACCCTGACCCGGCTCAACGATGTCCCAGCGGATCATCATGGCATGGTCTTCGTGGACGACGTTGTGACAGTGCATCACGTGCTTGCCGAAGAAATCGCGCCAGCGGCTGAAGAAAGTGATTTCATCACCGGGCCCTAGCGAGACCACGTCCTTGCGGGAGGTTTCGACCGCGCTCGGCGGACGTCCGTTAACCTCAAGGATCTGGAACTCTTCGAAGTGAGTGTGCACAGGGTGTGCCCAGGCGTTGCCCTCGTTGCGGAAGGTCCAGATCTCGGCAGAACCCTGCTCGATCTTGGCATCCACACGGTTGGGATCCATCAGGCGACCGTTCACCGTCCACAGCCCGTTGTCGTAGTCGAAGACGAACAGGCGCTTGCGGCGCACTTCCGACATGCGGATCTTGGGCAATTCACGCATACGCGCAGGGATACGCGACGGATCGCGCTTCTTGCGGCCCTTGGCACGGAACTCGAGGACAGGCATCATGTTTTCCACGTCCAGCGTGTAGCCCGTCGGGCCTGCACCATCGTCGCGGATCTCAAGGTCGTTCAGAACTTGGATCTTGTCGCCATCCTTGTACTTCGAGAAGTCAACGATCACGTCGAAACGATTGGCCACCCAGAGGTTGAAAGAGGGCTCGACCAGAGGGGACTCCAGCAGGTTGCCGTCATTCGACAGGATGATCCAGTCATCGAAATACGGCGCACCGCCATTCGCAGGCACAACGTACAAGCGCGGGCGATAGAGCCGCGACGGACCACCGTTGAGGAAGCGGAAGCGATACTTGCGCCGATCCACGTCAAGATAGGGGGTGATGATCCGGTTGACCGTGATGTGATCGCCGGTCATGCCTTGCGTGGTGTATTGCAGGCGGTTGGAGTCGAACGTGTCCGGCGTCCCTTGCGAGTTGCCGACCTCGACGGGTTCGGGGCGCTCTTCGGGGTTGGGCTGATCGCCATCGGGCAGGAAGAAATCCCACCGTGCCTGACCATCCGCAGTGAACTGCACGTCATGCAGGATCAGCGGGATGTCGTACTTGCCAGAAGGCAGACGGAACGCACGCGGGTTGCGATCACGCTCGTTGTTGGAATCCCGCTCATCGAACAGCAGGTAGAAGCCCGAGAAGCCCGCATAGACGTTGGTCGCCGTGAAATCGAGCCGGTGATCGTGATACCACAGGGTGTTCATGATCTCGGTGTTGAACGGGCTCCAGCCATTCGGCGATCCAGCCGGGAAGTTGGCATAGTGGTGATCCCAGAATTCACCAGGATTGAAGAAATCCTGCGGGATACCGTCCGATTCAGACGCGGTATGCGCGTTGTGCAGGTGAACCGTCGGCGACGGCAGCGCGAACTGCACATTGCCCGCGCCAACCGGCGGCAGCAGGTTGTTGCGGCGCAAGAAGACCGGCTCGCCGTAATAGGCGTGATAGGTCTCGCCCGGGGTGATACCATTGAAACCCCAGTGCCAGGACCCCACATCGGGGTCACCATCGCGGCCAACGACGTTTTCAGTGCCGTCGCCATAGGGGGGCTGCCAGTGATATTTCCACCGGAATTCGGTCATCACTTCTTCGTAATGCTTCTGCGGCGGGAAATCGTCGAACCGCTGATGGCGCGCGGGCTCGATCGGCGGATCGTAGGTGTTGGGGTCGATCGGCTGCGCGACCGGAATGATGTTGAGCGGGGCCGTGAACGGCTCCACGGGGGGGCTTGGGTCGGTCACGATACTGGGTTGGAACGTATCGGGGAAAACCAGCCCGTCCTGCGTCAGTCCCTCTGCGGCGCTGTCCGGCCACTGTTCGATCTCGACCGCGCCTGCCTGTGATGCAACGGCCGTTGCACCAGCGGCACCGAAGCCGAGCTTCAATGCGTCTCTTCGTTTCATGCTTTGTCCTCCAGCAGATAAAGCGTATGAACTATGTATTTGATGGCGCCACACATACCGCCACCGCCCTCGTGCCAAGCATGCCACGAGTAAGAAAGGTCAAAGACCCCGCAATCTAACCGACCCGGAGGGCCGACTATTATCTTGATCGAGCAACATGCTCGAGAGTTTGGAGAACAGGCCGGAAGAATGAGTAATGTGTGGCCCGCACGGATCAGTGACCCGCTGATTTTTGTCTAATTGGTAAGAGCAATAGCCCCCTGTTTTCGTGCTTGCGCACGTAGCGTCTGATTTTTCTTCGTCCCAGTCGCAGTACTGTTTAACAAAACCCTCAAAGAAAACCCTGCATCTGGTGGGCGGATTACAGCATATAACTCCTTATATAACAACGATAACATTATCGTGATCGGGTCGTAATAGTGCTTGGCCCTCTTCCTTACCTAGAACCGGCTGACGTAAGGCCTTGAAAAATAGTATGCTTACCCGATTGGATAGGTATCGAGAACAATCCAATTTTTTTTCGATACAACGGCTTAGCGCATGATTGTTGCACGTCAAGAGCCGCGACCGCGCGCCGCATTCTATCCACGCCCGGTGATCCGGACCGTAATCGTCCGTCTTTGCCCCGCCCGGAGAATCTCGACCGCGAATTCATCCGCCTCGGCGAGAATCGCGCGCGCGTTCTCAAGGGTCTCGGGATCGGACACCGAATAGCCGTTGACCCGCAGCACGACATCCCCGCGTTGCAGCCCGATCAGGTCATAAAGCTGCCCCTCGCGCACCCACAGGATTTCCGGCACCAGATCACCGCGTCCACCGTTGGGCGCAATCATCCGGATACTGCCCGCCCGTCCCAGAACCCGACGCATGTCGCGCCCGGCAAAGGTGCTTGCGGGCAGTTCGGTCTCGGTTTCCACCGAGCCGTTTTCGACGAGGCGGTTGAACATCTCCTCGCGGGTTTCTTCAAAGGCGATGAGCACGGGCGCGCCGTCGCGTTCCAGACGCACGCCCTCGCCCTCGATTTCCAGCACCGTTTCGCCACCGATCAGCCGGTCCCCCTTGCGCACGATCTGATCACCGTCCGAGGCCGACAGGATCGCCCAGCCCGCCGCGCCATCCGCCACCAGCCCGATCAGGCGATAGCTCTCGATCTTCTTGGCCGGAGTTTGCGCCTTTGGCGGGTCCGGAACGTAGGGATCGAAGACCGCAGGCCAGTCCTCGGGTATCGGATCGCTTGCCGCGTTCTCCACCGCCGCGAGGGCCGCACCGATCTGCACCGGCGCCGAGGGTGCCACGCGCTGACCGACGAGGGTAAGCGCCAGCTGACCCCCGCCATAGCCCAGCCCCATAGCCGCGATCAGCAGCAAGACACCCTGACCGCGCATCAGCTCAGCCCCGCATCTCGGGGCGCGGGCCGGACCGGCCCGGCAGTCGCACGGGAAAACGGATCGGGCATGTGTTCAGCTGTCTCATCTGACGGGTCATTCAAATCAACGTGGATCAACGCCCAGAGCATAGACCAGAGCGGCGGGGCACGGCAACTCTCTAGAACGCGTCCGGCAAAGGTGCCACGCTCAGCGGCAGGCGCCATGTGGCGGGATCGGTGCGCTCCCCCTCGGGCCGCGCGAGCAGAACCTGCGCGTGGAAATGCCCAGTGGTCTCGGTCCCGTCTGTTTGGTGCCCTGCGGCCTGCGCGTTCGCGATTGCGCGCGCCTGCTCCTCGGAGCTCTCGAAGCGGCGATGCACGAAGGGCGGCAGGGGCAGAACCTCCTGCACCATGCCATGCGCGCGCAGCACCTCTGCCGCCGCCGCGCGCTCATTGCCGCGAATGGGCGAGGTCATCAGCCACGGCTTGACCGGCCCACAGGCCGCCAGCATGCGATCGAGCGCGCGCGGCATGAGCTGCGCGACCGAGCCGCATTCGACGATCAGGTCCGCGTGCGACAACTCAAGCGCGAGCGCGTCTGACGGATGATTGGTCTCCAGATCCTCGGCAAAGGCCGCCTCGAACAGCCCGACCTGCGCGCCATAGGCCACCGCATTGGGCATCACGTCGAGCCCGGCAAAGCGAATCGTCCCGTCGCGTCTGCGCCGCTCCGCGAGCCAGTTACGATCCCAATCCATCACCTGCTGCGGCGTTGCGGCCTCGAACTGCGGCGCGCGGTAGCGGCGCAGCACCTCCTCCAGCGTCACGTCATGGCCCATGAGCAGACTGACAATCCCGTAACTGCTTGCGAAATCGAACACCCTCGGCGCATCTATCCCGCGCAGTCGCATCACCTCATCCAGCCCCGCGCGGAACGCCGCCACCGCATGATGCTGATTGCGATAGCCCAGCGCATCCATCATCCGGAAATAGGCGCGGCAATCGGGCTGATCGTAGGTTTCATCGAAAATCGTGACGAAATCGGTGGTCGGCGTCTCTTTGGGCGGGTTCATCGGCGTGGCATCTCTCTGGCTCCGGCGCGGGCGGCACCGGGGCCAACCTTGCCCCGCAACGGGCATTTTACAAGAGCAATCACGCTGGCCCTCACGCGGGCGCACGCAACCGTGAGACGAGAGCGCGCGCCGGTAACAATATTACGCGCCGCTTTCCGCAACGTGAACCGGCGTGTGGCCACATGGCTTGCGCAAATCACTGATTGGGCGCACGCTGACCGCAGCCAAACCATTTTCATCAGGATGGCAGCGATGAGCCAGAGTTCCGCCCAGACCATGCCCGACAACTCCCGCGTTCTGATGGGGGCGGGCCTCGCGTGGCTGGCGGTGTTCATCTTCGCCGCCGGCAATTCCATCGTGTCGCTGCTCGCCGAGATCGGCATGCGGAACCAGGTGATGGGGCGCAATGTCATCACCTATTGCAACCTGCTCTTCGTCGGCTCGCTGATGTCGCTGGTGCCGATGAGCTTCATGTTCTGGCGCGAATGGACGATGGAGAACCTGCGCAGGCTGACGCGCAAGCACTGGATGATCCTGACGCTTTCGGCATTCTTGTCCTCAGCGCTGACGCCGGGGCTGTTCTTTTATGCGCTGGAAAAGACCACCGTGACCAATGTCGTCCTGATGGGCCGGATCGAGCCGCCGCTCTTTCTGCTCGCGACATGGCTGTTCCTGCGCGAGGAGTTCGAGCCCTGGGCCTTCGTTGCCGGTCTGGTGGCGCTTTGCGGTGCGGTCCTGATGCTGTGGCTCAACGGCGGCGGCGCGTTCGAGCTGGGCAAGGGCGAGATCGGCGCACTGCTGGCAACGCTTTCGTATATCGCCTCGACGCTGGTGGCGCGCACCGGGCTGCGCGGCATCCCCCTGGGGATCTACGCGATCTACCGCACCGTGGTGGGCACCATCTTTTACTTCTTCCTCGCGATCTACCTGTTCGGCCCGGACCATTTCCAGGACGTGTTTCACCCGCTGGTTTGGGAATATGTCTGGATCTACGCGCTTATCGTGGTGATCGGCGGACAGTTCGCCTGGGCGCTCGGGCTGAAATACGCGCGTTCGGGCGATGTGTCGCTGGCCACCTCGTTCTCGCCGCTGGCCGCGATCCTCATCGCCATGGTGCTCCTGGGTGAGGACCCCGGGCCCGGCCTCATTCCCGGCGGCGCGATCATCCTGCTGGCCATCGGGCTGGGGCAATACGGGCGTCTGCGCTCGCGCCGCACGCGGGAGGATTGTTCAACGGTGGCCCCCGCCCGCACTCGTGCGATGGAGCATGAGGGCGAGGTGAACTTCAAGGGCGCGTGAGACACGCAGGACAATGTCATCCTCGGGCTTGACCCGAGGATGACGGCTACTGCGCCACGTCACCCTCGACGCGGAACACCTCGCGCGGGGCAACCTGCGCCGACCCGTCCAGCCGTTCCAATGCCGCGCGCTTGATCTCTGCCCCTTCGGCAATGTCGACGGAGATATCGCCAAGGCGCTCCCCCTCGCCCGGCATCCGCCACAGCGCCACCGGCAAGGCCGTGGCATGGCGCGCCGCGCATGACCGGGCCACCGTAAGGGCCGCCCCTTCCCCGCCAATCACCGTCAACCGCGCCGCATGCGCGGAGGGTGCAACGCCGGGCAGATCGTCCAGCGTCACGATCCGCGCCGTGGGATAAGGCGCAACCGCCTCCGACAGAATGTCCAGTCCCGGCCCCTCGCCCAAGGCAAACGTCACCCGCGCCCCGGCCATCAGCTTGCGCGCCGCGTGGCCTAGGGCCGTACGAAGGACCGTCTCGGGCCGCTCGGCCACCACGACCACCTCGCCCAGCAGATCAAGCGGTTGACGCGACAGGAAGAACGCCATGATCTGCTCGGCCATGCCGTTGTAATGGCTCACATCGCGCGCATCATGGACGATCCGCCCGATATCGACCTCGGCCACCTCGGCGCCCGACGCATGCACTCGCAGCATCACGTCGAGATCCACGGCATAATCGCCGACCAATTCGCCATGCGCGATGCGCGACTTGTCAAAGAGGTAGATGCCGGTATTGGGCGCGCGCAGGTGACCCAGCCCCGGAAAGATCTGCGCCAGCGCCGGGCGCACCAGCAGGCGGGTCATCGGCATGTTGTCCTTGGGGTCGTTCCACGCGCCCTTGATCAGCCCCACGCCGGGCGCGCGCGCGCGGATCATGTTGGAAAAGAGCGCGGTGTCGAACTTGTCGAGATCGGCATCGACCTTCATCACCCAGTCATGTCGCGCCGCCCCGATGCCGGTGCGCACCGCGTGGCCCATGCCGGGGCGCGTCTCGGTCACCACCTGCGCGCCCGCGCCAGCCGCCTCGGCGGCAGTGGCATCGGTCGAGGCATTGTCGATCACCACGACCTCGGCGATCCCGGCCATGTCGCGCAACACCCGGACCACGCGCGCGATGGTCTGCGCCTCGTTGCGGGCGGGCACGATGACGGAAATCGGGTCTGGCATGGGCACTCCTGCGCGCGGTGTCGCATGACTTTAGGCGCAGCGTCAGGGCTGCACAACGGGGTGCCGGATCACGCCTGTGTCAAAAGGCCAGCGTCGCCTCGACCGCGCGTTTCCAGGCATCGGTTTTGGTCTTGCGCTCCGCCGCCTCCATCTTTGGGAGGAATTGCCGCTCCAGCGCCCATGTCTCGGCAAATTCGGCCTGCCCGGGATAAAGCCCGATCTGCATACCCGCCAGCCATGCCGCCCCGAGCGCCGTTGTCTCCAGCACCTCGGGCCGGTCCACCGGCGCGTCGATGATATCCGACAGGAACTGCATCGCCCAATCGCTGGCACTCATTCCTCCGTCTACTCGCAGAACCGCATCCGCGCCATGCCCGGCCCAGTCGTCGCGCATCGCCTGCAACAGGTCACGGGTCTGAAAGCCCACGCTTTCAAGCGCCGCGCGCGCAAACTCCTCGGGCCGGGAATTGCGCGTGAGGCCAAAGATCGCCCCACGGCACTCGGGCTGCCAATAGGGCGCGCCGAGGCCGGTGAAGGCGGGCACGAGGATGACGTTCTGATTGGGATCGGCCTTTTCCGCCAGGGGCTGCGTCTCGCTTGCATGGCGGATCATCTTGAGCCCGTCGCGCAGCCATTGCACCACCGCGCCCGCCACGAAGATCGAGCCTTCCAGCGCATAGGTCGGCTGGCCGTCCAACTGATAGGCGATCGTCGTCAGCAGGCGGTTTTTCGACACCACCGGCGTCGTCCCGGTATTTAAGAGCGCGAAACACCCCGTGCCATAGGTCGATTTCAGCATGCCCGGCTGAAAACAGGCCTGCCCCACGGTCGCGGCCTGCTGATCGCCCGCGACGCCGCGAATGGGGATTTCGCGACCAAAGAGATCGGCGCGCGCATGGCCGTAGTCATCGGCGCTGTCGCGCACCTCCGGCAGCATCTGCATGGGGATGCCGAGGAGGTCGCAGATCGTCTCGCTCCACCGGCCCTTGCGGATATCGTAAAGCAGCGTGCGCGCGGCATTGGTGGCGTCGGTGGCATGGACGCGGCCGCCGGTCAGCTTCCAGATGAGGAATGAATCCACCGTGCCAAACAGCAGATCCCCCGCCGCCGCCTTCTCGCGCGCGCCTTCAACGTTCTCCAGTATCCAGCGCAGTTTCGTGCCCGAGAAATATGGATCGAGCAACAGCCCTGTGCGCTCGGTCACCATCGGCTCGTGGCCGGCCTCGCGCAGCTGCCCGCAATAGTCAGCGGTGCGCCGATCCTGCCAGACAATGGCGCGGTGAACGGCCTGCCCGGTATGGCGGTCCCAGACCACCGTGGTCTCGCGCTGATTGGTGATGCCTATGGCGGCGACATCGGCGATATTCAGCCCCGCCTTTTCGATCACGGCGCGGCAGGTGCCCGCCGTGGTCGACCACAGGTCCGTCGCCTCATGCTCGACCCAGCCCGATTGCGGGAAATGCTGGTCGAATTCTTCCTGAGCCACGGCCCTGATCCGCATCTCCGCATCGAACAGGATCGCGCGGCTCGACGTGGTGCCCTGGTCGATGGCGAGGATATGGGTCATGGGCGGGCTCCCGTATTAGTGCCTGTCATCCTCGGGCTTGACCCGAGGGTCTCTCTGTCACACGTCATCCTCGGGCGTGACCCGAGGATCTCCCCGTCCCCGTCATCCTCGGGCTTGACCCGAGGATCTCCCGGCCAGCAGATCATCCGGTCAAGCCGGATGATGACGTATCAATGGGCCACCGGGGCGCGCCGAACGCGCCCCGATGCGTGTCGTTACTGCCAGGACTTGATCAGCTCATCGTAGGCGATGGTGACCGGCTCTTCGTCCTCGTTCTCCAGCGCCGCCTTGGGGGCACCGGGCTGGCTCAGCCAATATTCGGGGTCACGCTCTTCGTTGAGCTTGGGCCCGATATCGCCCTGAATGCCCGCACGTTCCAGACGCTGGAGCACCCGCTCCTGATCCTCGCACAGACCGTCGAGCGCCTCTTTCGGGGTCTTGGCCCCCGACATGGCGTCGCCGATATTCTGCCACCACAGCTGCGCCAGCTTGGGGTAGTCCGGCACGTTGGTGCCCGTGGGCGACCACTGCACGCGGGCAGGCGAGCGGTAGAACTCGACCAGACCGCCCAGCTTGTCGGCGCGCTCGGTAAAGCTGTCGTGCTGGATCGTCGACTCGCGGATGAAGGTCAGGCCGGTATGGGCCTTCTTCACGTCCACCGTCTTGGAGGTGACGAACTGCGCATAGAGCCAGGCTGCCTTGGCGCGGTCCACGGGCGTGGATTTCATCAGGGTCCAGCTGCCTGCATCCTGATAGCCCACCTTCATGCCGTCCTCCCAGTAGACACCGTGCGGGCTGGGGGCCATGCGCCACTTGGGCGTGCCGTCCTCGTTCATCACCGGCAGGTCGGGCTTGACCGAGGCTGCGGTGAACGCCGTGTACCAGAACATCTGCTGCGCGACATTGCCCTGCGCGGGGATCGGGCCCGCCTCGGAGAAGGTCATGCCAGCCGCCGCCGGGGGCGAATACTTCTCAAGCCATTCGATCGCCTTGGTCACGGCATAGACGGCCGCCGGGCTGTTCGTCGCCCCGCCCCGCGCCACGCAGGACCCGACAGGCTGCGAGTTCTCGTTGACGCGAATGCCCCATTCGTCGACCGGCAGACCGTTGGGCTCGCCCACGTCTCCCATCCCGGCCATCGACATCCACGCGTCGGTGTAGCGCCAGCCGAGCGACGGATCCTTCTTGCCATAATCCATGTTGCCAAAGACCTCGGTCTCGACACCCATATGGCTCAGGTCGCGCCCGGTGAAGAACTCGGCGATATCCTCATAGGCCGACCAGTTGACCGGTACGCCCAGATCATAGCCATAGGCCTCCTTGAAATCCGCCTGGTTCTTTTCGTCGTTGAACCAGTCATAACGGAACCAGTAGAGGTTCGCGAATTGCTGGGTCGGCAACTGGTAGACCTTGCCATCGGGGCCGGTGGTGAACGACAGGCCGATGAAGTCGTCGATATCGAGCGTCGGGCTGGTCACATCCGCGCCCTCGCCCGCCATCCAGTCGGTCAGGTTGCGCACCTGCTGATAGCGCCAATGGGTGCCGATGAGGTCACTGTCGTTGACATAGCCGTCATAGATGTTCTCACCCGACTGCATCTGCGTCTGCAGCTTTTCGACCACGTCCCCTTCGCCGATCAGGTCATGGGTGACCTCGATGCCGGTGATCGCGGTAAAGGCCGGGGCCAGCACCTTGGATTCGTAGCTATGGGTGTCGATGGTTTCCGACACCACCTTGATCTCCATGCCCGCAAACGGCTGCGCCGCGTCGATGAACCATTGCATCTCGGCTTCCTGCTCGGCGCGGGAAAGCGACGAGAGATCACCGATCTCCTCGTCGAGGAAGGCCGTCGCGGCCTCCATATCCGCGAAGGCGGGCCCGGCCATCAGGCCCAGCGTCACCAGCGCGGTGGTTGTTTTCATTCGCAAGTTCATTGATTTTCCTCCCTATCAGAACTCTTGAAGTGGATGATGCCTGTCTAGACCCAGCGGAACACCGCCGCAGCATAGATCAGGCAGACGATCAGCGCATAGGGTTGGTTCGCGCCGACAAGTCCGAGCCAGGCCAGATTGATAAAGGCCGAGCCCAGAAGCGTGATGAAGAGACGATCGCCGCGCGTCGTCTCGATCCTGAGTATCCCCACACGCGGGGTCTCGGGGAATTTGAGGGCGAGCACCGTGAAGGTGATCAGCAGCCCCGCGATCGTCAGGAAAAAGATCGCCGTGGGCCAGGTCCATGCCATCCATGCCATCAGTCTGGCCTCCCTCTTGTGCAAACCGTCATCGTCCGGCTTGACCGGACGATCTCTTTGACCAGAGATCCTCGGGTCAGGCCCGAGGATGACGTGTATCCCGGGCGCGTGTCATCCTCGGACTTGATCCGAGGATCTCTTGAAAGATCGTGCGTCGCAACAGTCACGCCCCGCAGATATCCTGCCACAGGTCCCGCCAGCCGGGATTGTCCCGCTCGACCAGCGAGATTTTCCAATCGCGTGTCCAGCGTTTCAGCGCCTTTTCGCGCCGGATCGCCTCGCAAAACTCGAAATGCGTCTCGAACCAGATGAGGCGGGTGAGATTGTAACGGTCGGTAAAGCCCGGCAAGGCGTGGGTCCGGTGCTGCCAGACCCGATGCGTAAGGTCCCCGGTCATGCCGATGTAAAGCGACCCGCGCGGTTTGTTGGTGACGATATAGACGGCGGGTTGTCGCATCATGGCTTGGGTCGCACTGGGCTTGGCCAGAGATCCTCGGGTCAGGCCCGAGGATGACGCGGGCAAAGGGGCCACCGTCATCGTCCGGCTCGACCGGACGATCTCTACGGCCAGGGATCCTCGGGTCAGACCCGAGGATGACATGGGAATGGTTAACAAACCGTTCCATCACACCCTCCCCAACGCGAAACCCTTCGCGATGTAGTTCCGCACGAAATAGATCACCAAGGCCCCCGGCACGATGGTCAGCACCCCCGCCGCCGCGAGCACGCCCCAGTCCAAACCGCTCGCCGACACCGTCCGCGTCATCGTCGCGGCAATCGGCTTGGCGTCGACGCTGGTCAGCGTGCGGCTGAGCAGCAGTTCCACCCATGAGAACATGAAGCAGAAGAACGCCGCCACGCCCACGCCGCTTGCGATCAGCGGCATGAAGATCTTCACGAAGAAGCGCGGGAAGGAATAGCCGTCGATATAGGCGGTTTCGTCAATCTCCTTGGGCACGCCGCGCATGAAGCCTTCGAGGATCCACACCGCCAGCGGCACGTTGAAGAGCGTATGCGCCAGCGCCACCGCGATATGCGTGTCGAATAGACCCACCGAGGAATACAGCTGAAAGAACGGCAGCGCGAAGACGGCGGGCGGGGCCATGCGATTGGTCAGCAGCCAGAAGAACAGATGCTTGTCGCCGAGGAAATTGTACCGGCTGAACGCATAGGCCGCAGGCAGCGCCACCGCCACCGACAGGAGCGTGTTCATCGTCACGTAGATGATCGAATTGACATAACCCATGTACCAGCTCGAATCCGTCAGGATCGTCACGTAGTTCTGGAATGTCAGGTTCTGCGGCCAAAGCGAGAACGTGCCGAGGATCTCGTCATTGGTCTTGAGACTCATGTTGATGAGCCAGTAGATCGGCAGCATCAGGAACAAGAGATACAGCAGCATCACCCAGTTGATCCGGGGCAGGCTGCGGGCGCGCGTTGTGGTTGCAGTGCTCATCGGCTCAAGCCCTCCCGCGCCCTGTCATCCTCTGGCTTGACCAGAGGATCTCTTGCCCCGCAGATCCTCGGGTCGAGCCCGAGGATGACGACTGCCTTGGCGAGACCAGACATCACTTGCCCTCCCGTTTGTCGAGGTTGACCATGACGGTGTAGAACACCCATGAAATCAGAAGGATCACGAGGAAATACATGATCGAGAAGGCTGCCGCCGGGCCAAGATCGAACTGCCCCAGCGCCATCTTCACCAGATCAATCGACAGGAAGGTCGTCGCATTGCCGGGGCCCCCGCCAGTGACCACGAACGGCTCTGTATAGATCATGAAACTGTCCATGAAGCGCAACAGGATGGCGATCATCAGCACGCCCATCATCTTGGGCAACTCAATATAGCGAAACACCGCCCAGCGGCTCGCCTGATCGATCTTGGCGGCCTGATAATAGGCGTCGGGGATGGATTGCAGCCCGGCATAGGCCAGCAGGGCCACCAGCGAGGTCCAATGCCAGACATCCATCACGATCAGCGTCACCCAGGCATCGAGCGCATCCTGCGTATAGTTGTAATCAACCCCGATCGCGTCCAGCGTATAGCCCAGAAGCCCGATATCGACGCGGCCAAAGATCTGCCAGATCGTGCCCACCACGTTCCACGGGATGAGCAGCGGCAGAGACATCAGCACCAGGCACAGCGACGCCCACGCACCCCGCTTGGGCATGTTGAGCGCGACGAAGACGCCAAGTGGGATCTCTATGGCGAGGATGGTCGCGGAAAAGATCGCCTGCCGCCGCAGGGCGTTCCACATCCGGTCATCCTCAAGCAGTTCGCGGAACCACATCAGCTTGTCATCGAGCGGGTAAAACTCTCCGGCGAAGGCATCCTGAATGGAATAGTTCACCACCGTCATCAGCGGAATGACGGCAGAGAACGCCACCAGAATGAGGACCGGCAGCACAAGAAACCACGCTTTTTGATTGACCGTCTTGTCCATCACGCGGCCTCTCTTTTTTGGCTTTGACTAAAGTATCCGTCATCCTCGGGCTCGACCCGAGGATCTCCCGGCCAGCAGATCATCCGGTCAAGCCGGATGATGACGGTTGCGCGCGTGCCCGTCATGCCGCCACCCCCTTGCGCGACAATGGGGCCACGCGCCAGTCGTCGGAATAGACATTCACCGCCGCCGGATCGAACACCACGCGGCTCAGGTCGGCGGGCACCTCCGCGCCTTCGGGGGCGATGGCATTGACCGCCTGCCCTTCAAAATCGCAGCGGATGATCTTGTGGCGGCCCACATCCTCGACCCGCTTGAGGCGCACGGCAAGGCCGCCCGCACCCTCGGCCATCGTCACGAATTCCGGCCTCACCCCGATCTGCACACGGCCCTCGGGCCGTCCGTAGTCGGCGCCGAGCGGAATTTCCGTGCCGCCCACGATTGCCGTCGCGCCTTCCACCCGCGCATCGAGCAGGTTCATCCCCGGTGACCCGATGAAATACCCCACAAAGGTATGCTCGGGTCGCTCGAACAGTTCTTCGGGCGTGCCCACCTGCACCACCCGCCCGTCATGCATCACCACCACCTTGTCGGCGAAGGTCAACGCCTCGGTCTGATCGTGGGTGACATAGATCATCGTATGGCCGAACTCGTGATGCAGCGCCTTCAATTGCGTCCGCAACTCCCATTTCATATGCGGGTCGATCACCGTCAGCGGCTCGTCGAACAACAGCGCGTTGACATCCTCGCGCACCATGCCGCGGCCAAGGCTGATCTTCTGCTTGGCATCTGCCGTCAGCCCGCGCGCCTTGCGGCCCAGAACATCCTCCATCCCGATCATTTTCGCGATGGCCTGCACCCGCTCGGCCACATAGGCCGGTTTGGCCCCGCGATTGCGCAGTGGAAAGGCCAGGTTGTCGCGCACGCTCATGGTGTCGTAGACCACCGGAAACTGGAACACCTGCGCGATATTGCGCTCTGCGGTGACCTGCCCCGTCACGTCCTGATCGTTGAACAGGATGCGCCCCCGCGAGGGGTGCAACAGCCCGGAAATGATGTTCAGGAGAGTGGACTTGCCACAGCCCGACGCGCCCAAAAGCGCATAGGCCTCGCCATCGCCCCAGACGTGGTTCAGTTCCTTGAGCGCATAATCGTCCTCGCCGCCGGGATTGGGCAGGTAGCTATGCGCCAGATTGTCGAGCGTGATCTTTGCCATTCTCTCCCCCTCAGGCGGCTTGCGCATAGGGCGCCGGGGCCACCAGCGCGCCATGGGTTTCGAACACATAGACATGCGCGGGATCGAGATAGACCCGCAAATCGCTGCCCGGCTCAAGGTTGCGCACACCGTGGATCAACCCGACCCAGCGTTCACCATGATGATCGAGATGCACGAAGGTTTCCGACCCGGTGATCTCGGTCACGCTCAGCGTGGTATCGAACGCCATCACCTCGCCATGTGCCTCCAGCTCCAGATGATTGGGCCGGAACCCGGCGATATAGTCGCCATCCGCCAGATCAGCCATGCCGCCGATGGCAGCGGCACTCTGCCCGTCGCCGAAACTGATCCGCGCGCCGGATTTGGTCACCGGCAGGAAATTCATCGGCGGGTCGCTGAAGACACGCGCGGTGGTGGCGTCCTGCGGCTGACGATAGACCAGCGGCGTGGGACCGAACTGCGTGACGCGCCCCTCCCACAGCGTGGCGGTGTTGCCGCCCAGAAGCAGCGCCTCTTCCGGCTCGGTCGTGGCATAGACAAAGATGCTGCCCGCCTCCTCGAAGATCTTCGGGATCTCGGCGCGCAACTCCTCGCGCAGCTTGTAATCGAGATTGGCCAGCGGCTCATCCAGCAGCACCAGACCGGCATCTTTCACGAGCGCCCGCGCCAGTGCGCAGCGCTGCTGCTGCCCGCCCGACAGTTCCAGCGGCTTGCGGTCGAGCATTGGCGACAATTGCATCAGATCAGCGGTCTTGCGCACCGCCGCGTCGATCTCGGCCCTGGACTTGCCCATCAGCTTCATCGGTGACGCAATGTTGTCATAAACGGTCATCGACGGGTAATTGATGAACTGCTGATAGACCATCGCCACCTTGCGATCCTGCACGCGCATGCCGGTCACGTCCTGCCCCTGCCACAGGATCCGGCCCGTGGTGGGCGCATCAAGCCCCGCCATCAGCCGCATGATCGAGGTCTTGCCCGAGAGCGTCGGCCCAAGCAGCACGTTCATCGTGCCCGCCTCGAGCGTCAGATCGGTCGGGTGAATATGCACCCGCCCGTTGACCCGTTTCGACACCCCCTCCAATGTCAGCGTCATTGCCTCTTGTCCCCGCTCATCCCTTGGCGGCACGCGGAGCGGCATCGGTCGCGCCCTGCTCGTGCCGCATCCACTCATCCAGCGCCGCAATCTGCTCCGGGCGCATCTTCAGCCCCAGCCGCGTGCGCCGCCAGACCACATCCGCCGCCTCGCGCGCATATTCCCGGCGCATCTGCCAGCGCACCTCGGCCCCGGTCAGCGTCGCGCCAAAATCGGGGCCAAGATCCGCCGCCGATTGCGCATCGCCCAAAATCTCCCACGCCTCGGTGCCATAGGCGCGCACCAGCCGCCGCGCCCAGTCCGGGCCGAGGAACGGATAGGCCGCCTGCAAATCCTTCACCAGCCGGTCGAACCCGTCAACGGCGAAATCCCCGCCGGGCAGGGCCACACCCGCCGTCCAGTCCTGTCCAGCCTTGGGGAAAAACGGCGTGATCTTGGCCAGCGCCGCCTCGGCCAGCTTGCGATAGGTGGTGATCTTGCCGCCGAACACGTTGAGCAGCGGCGCGCCTTGCCCCTCGCTCAATGACAGCACGTAATCGCGTGTCGCCGCCGTCGCCGATTTCGCCCCGTCATCATAGAGCGGCCGCACGCCCGAATAGCTCCAGACAATGTCGTCGCGCGTCACCGGGCGCTCGAAATACTGGCTGGCGAAATTGCACAGATACTCGGCCTCGTCCGGTGTGCATTCGGGGGGTGCATTCGCGTCCGTATGCTCGGCATCGGTGGTGCCGATCAGCGTGAACTCCCCCTCGTAGGGAATCGCAAAGATGATCCGCCCGTCGCCGCCCTGAAAGAAATAGCACTTGTCGTGATCATAGAGCTTGCGGGTCACGATATGGCTGCCGCGCACCAGCCGCACGCCTTCCGAGGAGTTGAGCCGCAGCGTATTGGAAATCACGTCCTTGACCCAGGGACCGCCCGCATTGACCAGCGCGCGCGCCTGCACCACGTCCGTCGCACCGCTCTCCTGGTCCTCCAGCGCCACCGTCCACAGATCACCCTTGCGCTCGGCGCTGCGCACCTTGGTGCGCACCCGAATGCGCGCACCCCGCGCCTCGGCATCGCGGGCGTTGAGCACGACAAGGCGGCTATCCTCGATCCAGCAATCGGAATACTCGAACGCCTGCGCAAACTTGTCCTTGAGCGGCGTGCCCTCGGGCGCGTTCGTGAGATCTAGTGTCTTGGTCGCGGGCAGGATCTTGCGCCCGCCCAAATGGTCATAAAGAAACAGCCCCAGCCGAATGAGCCACGCCGGTCGCCGCCCCTTCATCCAGGGCATCACGAGGCTCAGGATGCGCGAGGTCGGCGTTTCCGCCTCGAACCGCATGTCGCGGTGATAGGGCAGCACGAAACGCATCGGCCAGCTGATATGCGGCATCGCGCGCAGCAGCGTCTCACGCTCAATCAGCGCCTCGCGCACCAGCCGGATCTCGAAATATTCCAGATAACGCAGCCCGCCGTGAAACAGCTTGGTCGAGGCCGAAGAGGTTGCCGAGGCCAGATCGTTCATCTCGGCCAGCTCGACCGACAGACCGCGCCCCGCCGCATCGCGCGCGATGCCACAGCCGTTTATGCCGCCGCCAATGACGAACAGATCAACGATGTTGTCCTCGCGGCTTTCCACGCGCCCCTCCTCCAAAGGTGTGAGCGGAAACGAACCATTTTTCGCGGCGTATCGTCAAGAAATAATGTTCGTTTATTTTCTTTTTAATTCGCATCCGCTGATTTCATTAGGAAAATCCTCAGAGATCCCACATTCTGACCGGCCGAAGCGCGCGTCATTGTATCTGACGCAACGTCAAACGCGCAGACAACCGTCCGATTCGGGCACATATGCTGCAATGCGGCGGAGGCGGTGCTTGCAAGCGGCATCAAAACGAACATAATCGAACCGAACCACGATCAAGGCCCGCCATGTCGCAAACCTTCCGCCAGCCCGATATTCTCGAGATTGCCCGCGCCGAAGGCAAGGTCATGGTCGAGGACCTCGCCGAACGCTTCGCCGTCACCGTTCAGACCATCCGTCGCGACCTCACCGAACTGGCCAATGCCGGCAAGCTGGAGCGTGTGCACGGCGGCGCGATCCTGCCCTCAGGCGTCAGCAACATCCTCTACGAGGAACGCCGCCGCCTGAATGAGCCCGCCAAACAGGCCATCGCCCGCGCCTGCGCCTCTGCTATCCCGGATGACGCGTCGCTCTTTCTCGATATCGGCACCACGACCGAGGCGGTGGCGCGCGAATTGATGGATCACCGCAACCTGATGGTGGTCACCAACAACATGAACGTGGCGCAGATCCTGCTCGCCAATACCGATTGCGAGATCGTCGTCGCCGGTGGTGCGCTGCGGCGCTCTGACAATGGCCTTGTCGGCAACCTGACCGCGCGCACCATCGAGAATTTCAAGTTCGACTACGCGATTCTGGGCTGTTCGGCGATGGATGAAGACGGCGACATGCTCGATTTCGACATTCAGGAAGTGGTCGTCGGCCAGACCCTTCTCAATCGCTCGCGCGAGGTGTTTCTGGTCGCCGATCACTCCAAGTTCCAGCGCAGCGCGCCGGTGCGCATCGGCTCGCTGCGCGATGTCGACCAGATGTTCACAGACGCCACCCTGCCCGCCCGCCTGACCGAGAATTGCGTCGCGTGGGGCACGCAGGTGCATGTCGCGACGCCGAACCCCTGATCCCGGCTTCATCTTGCCAAAAATATTCCGGGGGAGTCGCGCTTTCGCGCGACGGGGGCAGCGCCCCCAACCCGGTCAGCCCCCCAGAAAACTGCCGAACGGGATATAGCGCACCGGATCGCCGGGCCGGATTTCCGCAGGCCCATCGGGCAGTTCCACCAACCCCTCGGCCCAACTCAGCCCGCTGATCCGGCCTGAGCCTTCGGATTTGAACACCTCGGCGCGACCATCCCGGATACGCGCGCGCAGGTATTCCCGCCGCCCCGGCTTCTTGCGCTTCTCGAAGCCCGCAGGCACGTCGAACCCCTGCGGCACATGCCAGCCTGCGCCCGACAACACCGCCATCGCAGGACGCGCAAAGATCAGCGTGCACACGAGGGCCGCCACCGGATTGCCCGGCAGACCAAAGACCGGCACACCGCCCCACATTCCCAATGCCAGAGGCCGCCCCGGCTTGAGCGCGATCCGCCATTCTGCCATCGCCCCCGCCTCGTTCAACAGTGCCGAGACGTGATCCTCATCCCCCGAGGACGCCCCGCCCGAGGTCAGGATCACATCCGCCTCCTTCGCCCCCCGGTCAAGCGCGTCGCGCAGGGCAGCGCGATCATCGGACACCCGCCCAAGATCGACCAGATCATAGCCCATCTGCTGCACCAACGCGCCGAGCATGGGCCGATTTGCATCGTAAATCTGCCCCGCGCGCGCCTGCGTTCCGGGCTCGATCAACTCATCCCCGGTCGAGATCACCGCCACGCGCAAACGCGCGAAGACCGGCAGATCGTCCAGCCCCACGGCCGCGCAAAGCGCCAGATCGGCAGGCGTCAGCACCCGCCCTGGCTCCAGCACGGTCGCGCCGGCCTCCACATCCTCACCCGCGCGCCTTGTATTGGCCCCGGACCTCACGCCTGCGCGAAACGCGATGCGCCCCTCGCCGACGGTCACATCCTCCTGCAGGATCACGGTATCCACGCCATCGGGCAGCGCCGCGCCGGTCAGCACCCGCACCGCATGCCCCGGCGGCACCGAACCGGGATACGGCACCCCCGCCGCCGCGCGCCCCTCGACCAGCGACAAGACCTGATCGCCCTTGGTCAATGACGCATAGGCAAACCCATACCCGTCCACCGCCGTGTTGGCCTCTGGCGGGTTCGCCCGCCGCGCCGTCACCGGCGCGGCCAGCACCCGTCCGGCGGCGTCACCAAGCGGCAGCACCTCCTGTCCAACCACCGCGCGCAGCCGCTCGCGCAGCAGCGCCAGCGCCTCCTCTACCGGCGTCCAGTCCACGCCCGCAGGCAGCGCGAAACAATCGTCGCGCAGCGGCGGCGGCGTCAGCGTGTCGTCGCAGGTCGCCATCAATTCCTCTTCATGCCCGAGGCCCAGGATCCAGCCTTCCTCGGGCGCATCCACCGCCAGCATCTCGGCCAGCCGGTCATCCGGCAATCGCGCCAGCGCACGCGCCAGCAGCCGCACCTGATGCGCATCGCGAATGCCGCCCTCGGCCTCGGCGCGTTTCACGGCGGCATTGATCAAGCCCGGCCAGATTTCGACCACCGCCACAGGCTTGTCCAGCACCTCGAACGGCCACACCGCCACCTGCCCGTAGAACATTCGCCGCAACCGGTTGAGCACCGGCAACCCGGTCAACACCTGCCCGCCGACCGCCCCGGCGCCGCCCATCTGCCAACAGGTAAAGGTGCCCGGCGCCTGTGCATCCGCCACGCGCCGCTCAGCCATGCCATGCCCCGCCCGCGTATCCTTGCGCGGCAGATCGGCGATCTCGCGCTGCAGCCCGTTGAACCAGAACGGCCCCACCCCGGGGAACCGCCCGTTGATCTCGCCCGCCACGTCAAAACGGTTATTGCCGTCCGGCGCGTCCTCGATCACCGTTTCCAGCCAGTCCCAGACCGCGAAAGGCGTGTCGGCGCCAGTCAGGGCCTCCGCAAAACCGGCCGGAAATCCGAACGGAAAATCCACCCCGATCAGCAGCCTGCGCCCCGCCGCGCCCTCTTCCTCGATCAGGCGTGCGAGCGCCGCCTCGGCCTCTGTCCGGTTGCGCAGGTAGCGCGGGGCCTCGTCCACCCCGTCGCGCGTGACCCCCAGCCAGATCGCATCCCGGCAGGGGGTTGGCCCGGTATCGTTGCCGCCCGACCAATCCAGCATCGCGAATGTATTAAATCCCGTCAAAGCCCCACCTCTGCCAATATGAAATCCGCGATCACGCCCGTGTCGTTCAGATCGAAAACCGGCCGGTCCAGATCGAGCGGCGCATCGCTTGCCACCGCGCGGATCGTCGGATCATCGGGGGCAATGAGCGCATTGCCCGTCTCGGAGCGGAATGCCTCGATCTTGGGGTGGCGGTCGCGCTTGTAGCCCTCGACCAGCACCAGATCGACCGGGCTCAGCTTTTGCAACAGCACCTCCAGCGTCGGCTCTGCCGCCTCGCGCAACTCGTGCATCAGGGCAAAGCGGTTGCGCGAGGCCAGCAGCACCTCGCGCGCCCCCGCCACCCTGTGGCGATGGCTGTCCTTGCCCGGATGATCCACGTCGAACGTGTGATGCGCGTGCTTGACCGTCGAGACGCTGTAGCCGCGCCCGGTGATCTCCGCCACCAGCCGCTCCATCAGCCCGGTCTTGCCCGCATTCTTCCAGCCGGTCACGCCGTATAATCTCATGCCGCCGCCCTCCGTTGTGCCTCGGCCAGATCCTCGGGCGTGTTGACGTTGAAAAACGCATCCGCCTCGTCAAAAAGCGCCTCACGCCCGCCATGTTTATCCGTCCAGAGCACGACCTTGCGCAGCCCGTCCTCCAGCGCGGCGCGCAGATCGTCGCGCAGCGCCACCGGCCAGAGGCCGAAGGTCGGATGCCGAACCTGCCCGCCACGGCTCATGGACTTGGTCTCTTCATCGCCGCGCGGCGTGGCGGCAAGGACCAGCGGATGCGCCATGCCCGCCGCTGCGCCTTGCAACGTCGCCACCAGATCACGCGGGAAGAACGGCGTGTCGGCGGCCACCGTCACGATCGCCTCGGCCCCCTCGCCCGCCGCCCAGTCGAGCCCGGCGAGAACGCCCGCCAGCGGCCCAGGATAATCGGCAATCGGGTCGGGCAGCACCGGCAGGCCGAACCCCGCGAACCGGTCCGGGGCGCCATTGGCATTGAGCGCCACCGCCCCCACCTGCGGGCCCAGCCTTGCCAGCACATGGTCGAGGATCACGCCATCGCCCAGCGCCAACAGCCCCTTGTCGCCGCCGCCCATCCGCGTCGCCTGCCCCCCGGCAAGGATCACCCCGAGCGGCGCACTCATGCCTCGCCCCCCTTGCGGCGATGCTTGGGGCTTTCCTCATCGACGCTCGCGGGGTCCGCGTCGCGCAGCACCCGCTCTTCGCCCGCGAGACAGACGAACCGCTTGCCCCGCATCCGGCCAATCAGCGTCAGCCCGACCTGCCGCGCGATCTCCACCCCCCAGGCGGTAAAGCCCGAGCGCGAGGCCAGCACCGGGATGCCCATCATCGCGGTCTTGATCACCATCTCCGAGGTCAGCCGCCCGGTGGTGTAGAGCGTCTTGTCGCCCGCGCTCACCCCCTCACTCAGCATCCAGCCCGCGATCTTGTCCACGGCATTGTGCCGGCCCACATCCTCCATGTAGACCAGCGGGCGCGCGCCCTGACACAGCACCGTGCCATGGATCGCCCCGGCCTCAAGATACAGCGACGGGGTGCGGTTGATCTTCGAGGCGAGCGCATAGAGATCCGAGGTCTTCACCTCCACCTCAGGCAGGCGCACACCCTCCAACCCCTCCATCATGTCGCCAAAGACCGTGCCCACGGCACAGCCGCTCGTCCGCGTCTTCTTCTTCAGCTTTTCCTCATAGGTGGTCTGCCCGTCGGTGCGCACCACGACCGTCTCGAGGTCCTCGTCGTAATCGACCCCGCACACCACCTCGCCCGTCGCCAGCATCCCCTGATTGCGCAGGAACCCAAGCGCCAGATATTCGGGATAATCCCCGATGGTCATCGCCGTCACGATTTCCTGCCCGTTTAGAAAGATCGTCAGCGGGCGTTCCTCTACCACCGAGATGCGAGACGGATTGCCCTCGTGGTCCACCCCCTCCACCACCCGCGTCAGGCGCGGCGCGGCAGGGTCCGGCGCGATCACATAGCCGGATAGGTCATCGCTCTGGGCCAATTGCATCTCCTCCTTGCATTGGATAGGCGGTGTCGGGACAGGCGGTCATTCAGGGGCGGACGGTGCCAACTCAAACCACCAAATCGATCTATTGGCAAGGCGTGCGCGACGGCGCACCCTTCATCCTCGTGATCGTGCCGTTCTCGCTGCTGTTCGGCGTGGTCGCCACAGAGGCCGGGCTCAACATACTGGAAACCATGAGCTTTTCCGTGCTGGTCATCGCAGGCGCCGCACAGTTCACCGCGCTTCAACTGCTGGGCGACGGCGCGCCCACCCTGATCGCGCTCATCTCGGCGCTCGCGGTCAACCTGCGCATGGCGATGTATTCGGCCTCGCTGACCCCGTGGATCGGCGAGGCCACGCTCGGCCAACGCGCGATTGCCGCCTATTTCACGGTGGATCAGAGCTATGCCTGCGCCATCACCGCCTTCGAGCAAAACCCGGGCTGGAGCATCGCGCAGCGTCTGGCCTATTTCTTCGGGGTGGTCACGCCGATCTGTCCGCTCTGGTATCTCTTCACATTTGTCGGCGCACTTGTGGGCACCTCGATCCCGCAGGGTCTGGCGCTCGATTTCGCGCTGCCGATCACGTTTCTGGCGATGATCGGCCCGATGCTGCGCACCCCGGCCCATGTGCTGGCGGCGCTGGTCTCGGTCGTCACCGCACTGTGCTTTGCCTTTCTGCCCTACAATCTCGGCCTGCTGGTCGCAGGCGTCGCGGGCATGATGACCGGCGCACAGGCCGAACTCTGGCTGGAGCGCCGCAAGGCGGCCCGCCAATGAATATCGAAACCGCAGACCTCTGGTTCGTGATCATCGGGCTTGGCCTCGGCAGCTTCGGGCTGCGCTTCGTCTTCACCGGGCTTGTCGGCAACCGTCCCTTGCCGCCCTGGCTGCTGCGCCACCTGCGCTACACGGCCGTGGCGGTCCTGCCCGGTCTTGTCGCGCCCCTCGTGGTCTGGCCCGCCGCCACCGGCGGCAGCCTTGATGCCCCGCGCATGGCCGCCGCCCTCGTCACCCTCGCTGTGGGCTATTTCCTGCGCAACGTGATCGTCGCCATCGTCCTCGGCGGGGTCACGCTCTATGGCGGTCTGGCCCTGCTCGGCTGACGGCTTCATCTTGCCATAAATATTCCGGGGGAGTCGCGCCCGGCGCGACGGGGGCAGCGCCCCCTACTCTTTCGGGGCCGCCGCGCGCCGCAGCCGGTCGTTGATCGCCCGCCCCAGCCCGGTCTCGGGGATGGGCGAGACGGCGATGCCCTCGGCGCCCATCCCGTCAAGCGCGTGCAGGTGATGAAAGAGATTGGCCGCAGCCTCGGTCAGATCGCCCGCCCGCGACAGGTTGAGATCGGCCTCGACCGGACCAAAGCCCAGCATCATCTCGCCCGGGCGCGGTGCCTCGGCCTCCAGCCGCACCTTTGCCCCCGGCGCGTAATGCGAGCGCATCTGCCCCGGCGCGCTCAGCGCCGCGCCTTCGGCGCGCCGGCCAATGGGCTGGCCAAGTGCTGCCTCCAACGCCTCGACCGGCACGCCGCCGGGGCGCAACAACACCGGCTCGTTCGCCAGCCCAAGGATGGTCGATTCCAGCCCCACCGGACAGGCCCCACCATCGACCACCGCCTCGATCCGTCCGGCAAGGCCCGCCATCACATGCGCCGCCTCGGTGGGGCTGATCCGGCCCGACGGGTTGGCCGAGGGGGCCGCCACCGGCCCGCCGAACGCCTGCAACAGCGCGCGCGCCACCGGATGCGCGGGCACCCTCACCGCCAGCGTCGGCAAATCGGCGGTGACCAGCGGCGACAGCCCTGCCCCCTCCCGCAATGGCAGAACCAGCGTCAGGGGCCCCGGCCAGAACGCGCTCGCCACGATCTCGGCCATGTCCGACCATTCGACAAAATCCCGCGCACGCGCCGCACTCTCCACATGCACGATCAACGGGTTGAAACGCGGCCGCCCCTTGGCCTCGAAAATCCGCGCCACCGCCAGATCGTCGCGCGCATCCGCGCCTAGCCCGTAAACCGTCTCGGTCGGAAAGGCCACGAGGCCACCGGTGCGCCAAATCTCCGCAGCGCGGTCAAATCCCGCAGCTTCGGCTTGCAATAGTTTGGTTGCATTTGGCATATACGTCCCCTGACCTGACGCCGCGTTTTGGTTGTCGTCCCGGCACCTTCGGCTACTCTAAGCCCTGCGCCGGGTTGATTACAGCCGTTCAGAACGGATGCCAAGACGCGCCAGAAACAGCAAAGGATGGATGGACATGCCCTATCGCGCGCCGGTCTCGGAGTATCAGTTCCTCTTCGATCACGTCATAGGCCTTCATCAGGTGACCGCGACCGAGCGTTTCGCCGAGGCTACCCCCGACATGACCGCCGCCATCCTCACCGAGGCGGGGCGCATGTGCGAGGAGGTGCTCTATCCCCTGCAGCGCGCCGGTGACCTGCATCCCGCGCGGCTGGAAAACGGCGTGGTGCGTACCCCGCCCGGCTTTGCCGAGGGCTACCGCGCGATTGCGACAGGCGGCTGGGTCTCGATCAGCGCACAGCCCGACCATGGCGGCATGGGCCTGCCGATGACCCTGACCACCGCCGTCAACGAGATGATGTCCTCGGCCTGCCTGTCGCTGCAACTCGCCCCGCTGATGACGCAGGGCCAGATCGAGGCGCTGGAGCATCACGCCAGCGACGAATTGAAGGCGCTCTACCTGCCCAGGCTGGTGAGCGGCGAATGGGCCGGCACGATGAACCTGACCGAGCCGCAGGCGGGCTCGGACGTGGGCGCGCTGCGCACCCGCGCCGAGGACAATGGCGACGGCAGCTATGCGATCACCGGGCAGAAGATCTACATCTCCTGGGGCGACAACGATTTCACCGAAAACGTCTGCCACCTCGTGCTCGCGCGCCTGCCCGACGGCGTGCCCGGCACCAAGGGGATCAGCCTCTTTCTGGTGCCGAAACTCATCCCCGACGAGAACGGCAATCCCGGCGCGCGCAACAGCCTCAATGTCGTGAGCCTTGAGCACAAGATGGGCCTGCATGGCAGCCCCACGGCGGTGATGCAATATGACGGGGCCACTGGCTGGCTGGTGGGCGAGGCGCATCAGGGCATGCGCGCGATGTTCACCATGATGAACAATGCCCGCCTCGGCGTCGGCGGTCAGGGCATCGGCGTGGCCGAAGGCGCGTTTCAGCACGCGCTCGCCTATGCGCAGGACCGCAAGCAGGGGCATACCCCCGACAAGGACAATCCCGACACGATCATCGGCCACGCCAATGTGCGCCGCATGCTGGCCGGCATGAAATCCGAGATCTTCGCCGCCCGCGCCATCGCCCTCGCCTGCGCGCAGGCCATCGACATGGAGACGGCGACGGGGGCCAAACACTGGGCCGCGCGCGCCGCCCTCCTGACGCCCATTGCCAAGGTCGGCGGCACCGAAACCGGCATCAATGTGGCCAATACCGGCGTGCAGCTGCATGGCGGCATGGGCTACATCGAGGAAACCGGGGCCGCGCAATACCTGCGCGATGTCCGCGTCACCGCGATCTATGAGGGCACCAACGGCATTCAGGCGATGGATCTGGTGGGCCGCAAGCTGATGGACGGGGGCGAGGCCGCCTTTGCCCTGATCGACGAGATGCAGGCGGCGGCAGAGGCGGCGCGCGGCGGTCTGCCCGATCTGGCCGAATCCGTCTGGCAGGCGACCGAGAGCCTGCGCGAGGCAACCGACTGGATGCTGGCGCAGGACGACATGACCCAGCGCTTTGCCGGGGCGATCCCTTACTTGCGCGGCTTTGCCCGCATCCTCGGCGCGCATTTCCACCTGATGGCCGCGCAGGCCGAAGGCGGCGATGGCGCGCGCACGCGGCTGGCCCGGTTCTTCATCACCCGCCTCTTGCCCGAGCATGCCGGGCATCTGGCGCATGCCACGGCGGGCGCTGCGGACCTCTACGCGCTCACGCCTTCGGATTTCGCAGCTTGATGGATGGCGGCGCGCATATCCGCCACCCGTGGGCAGAGCCGCCCGCCCAAGGCGAGGCGACCGAGGTCGCGCCGGGCGTGCTGTGGCTGCGCCTGCCGCTGCCGATGGTGCTCGATCACGTCAATGTCTACGCGCTCGACGAGGGCGACAGCTGGACGCTAGTAGACACCGGCATCCACTCCAAGCGCAGCGTCGCGCTGTGGGAGAGTATTCTGGCGGGGCCCCTTCAGGGCAAGCCGGTCAGTCGCGTGATCCTGACCCATCACCACCCCGACCATATCGGCATGGCGGGCTGGTTCATGGAACGCTTCGGCGCCGATCTCTGGGCCTCGCGCACAAGCTGGCTTCTGGCGCGTCTTCTGATCCTCGATGTCGAGGAGCGCCCCACCCCGCAGGCGCTCGCCTTTTCCCGCGCAGGCGGGATGGACCCGGAGATCTACGAACACCGCAGGCACGAGCGCCCCTATAATTTCGCCGATATCTGCGCGCCGATTCCGGTGGGCTATACAAAGATGCAGGAGGGCGACGTGATTCGCGCGGGCGGGCGCGACTGGGATGTGCGGATGGGCGGCGGGCATGCGCCTGAACATGTCACGCTCTGGTCACGCGACGACAATCTGGTCATCGCGGGCGATCAGATCCTGCCCGGCATCAGCCCCAATATCGGCGTCTACCCGACCGAACCGCTGGCCGATCCGCTATCGGACTGGCTGGCGGCCTGTGACCGGCTGGCGGTGCATGCGCGCGACGATCATCTGGTGCTGCCCGGCCACAAGCTGCCCTTCTCCGGCCTGCCCCTGCGCATGGCGCAACTCAGCGGCAATCACCACGCCGCCCTCGACCGGCTACGCGCGTTTCTCAAAGAACCGCACACCGCCGCCGACTGCTTTGCGCTCCTCTTCAAGCGCCGCATCGACCGGGGCACCTACGGGCTCGCGCTGGTCGAGGCCGTTGCGCATCTCAACCATTTGCTGCACGCTGGCGAGGTCACCCGCTGGCGCCGCGATGACGAGGCCTGGCTCTGGCAGATCAAGGACGCGTAGCCGGGAGGAGACCCCGATGGGTAACGAGATCGACACCAGCGCCGAACATGCTGAAGCCGCCGCGATGCCGCGTGCCCACGAGGTGCATTCCGACCCCGACCAGCCCTGTATCGAGACCGCCGCCAAGTCGCTGTCGCAAAAGCCGATGGACGGCAAGAGCGTCGCGCAATGGGCCTATGAACGGCTGATCCTCTATATCCAGAATTTCGAGAAGACCCTGGACGAGGAACACGAGGTCGCGATGGGGTTCGCCGGGGGCGATGCGGGCGTGATCCGGATCGAGGGGATGGGCTATTTCGATCCCGACATCATTACCTTTTACGGGCAGGATCAGATGGGCATGCGCACGCAGCTTGTCCAGCATGTCAGCCAACTCAACGTGATGCTGCGCGCCCTGCCGAAGAAGGCCCCGGCCGAGGCCCCGACGCGCATCGGCTTTCGCCTCGCGCAGGATCTCGAACAGGGCTGAGATATGTGACAGCTTGGGGCGTGACAGGCTGTGGCAAATGCAGTAATGACGAGCCGAAACATGGGTTCAGCGAACAAGGGAACACGCGACATGGCCGAGCACAAGCATGGTGAGATGAATACCGACGTTCAGGAAAAGACATTCGAGGGCTTCATCAAGGCCGTGACATGGTCGGCGGTTGTGATCGTCGGGCTCCTGCTGTTCATTGCGGCGGTCAACGGCTGATCCAGCCGCCCCCGAACGCGCGCGGGAGAGATGTGATGCGGTCATTGGTACTGGCGCTTGGCGCCATGGTGTGTCTTGCGGGCTGTGCGACAGAAACGGTCTGGGCGCCGGATGATGCGGTGGCGCGCGCCGCCTACCGGCATGACGGCCCGCCACGCCTGACTGTCTATACGATGATCAACAACAATTCCGGCGGGGGCGCGCATACCTCGCTGATGATCAACGGCTCGCAGCGGGTGATCTTCGACCCCGCAGGCAGTTTCAAGCACGACACCATCCCGGAGCGCAACGATGTGCTCTTCGGCATCACCCCGCCGGTCGAGGACGTCTATACCCGCTATCACGCGCGCAAGACCTATCATGTGCAGATCCAGCGGCTCGACGTGTCCCCGGAACTGGCCGAACGCGCGATCCAGCTTGTGAAGGCCAATGGCCCGGTGCCCTCGGCGCAATGCTCGCTGGCGACCTCGCGCATCCTCGGAGAGTTGTTCCCCGGCCAGATCCGCTCCTCATGGTTCCCGCGCAAGACCGCCGAGGATTTCGGCAAGATCCCCGGCGTGACCGAGGAAAAGCTCTATGAATACGACGGCGACGACAATTCCAACGTTCTCGCCGCATGGGACCCGGCCCGCGCCAAGGCGCAGTGAGGCAGGCCTCTCACGGCGCAAAAGATTGATCCGGAGCGGCGGACCGGCATTCTGGTGAGAATGGTCTTGAGCGAAACTCTAGTGTCAACTCGATGAGCCGCGCAGCGCCCGACCGCCGGGTGGGCGCAGCAACCTCGGTGGACCGCACTTTATGCCCGCCAAGCACTCCCGCGTTTTCAATGGCTTGATACGTTGCATAAGCGCCCGCCCGAGGGGGCGGTCGGGCGCTGCGCGGCGGTGCCTGCGGCACCTTGATTCCGCGCATTGGGGCTGTACCTGAACGGAAGCTCAAGGCTATTCCACCCCCCAAACCAAAACCCCGCCCGCGCAAGGCGGACGGGGTTTCGCATCTTTCAATCAAGCGCCGGTCACTCGGGCTGGTTGCCGCCCATCACCGACAATCCACGCAGGATATCCACGGCATAGGCCAGCTGGTAATCCTCCTCGCGCAGCTTGGCGGCCTCTTCGGCGCGCGCGCGGTCCTCTTCGATCTGCTTGATCTCGTCCTCGCTCAGGCTGTCATTGTTCAGACGGCCCCGCAGATCAGCCTCGGAGCGACCGGGACGGGTCTCCTCCTCTTCCGCCGTCTGCTCGCTGCGCGGCGGCTGCTGCACAAGGATATCGGGGCTGACCCCGAGCGCCTGAATGGACCGGCCCGACGGCGTGTAATAGCGCGACGTGGTCAGACGCATCGCGCCGTTGCCACGCAGCGGCATCACCGTCTGGACCGAACCCTTGCCGAAACTCTTGGTCCCGACCACGATGGCCCGGTGATGATCCTGCAAGGCCCCTGCGACGATCTCGGACGCGCTGGCGGAACCGCCATTGATCAGCACCACGATGGGCTTGCCGCCCGCCAAATCGCCCGGCGTCGCGTTGAAGCGCTCGCCGTCCTGCGGATCGCGCCCACGCGTGCTCACGATCTCGCCCTTGTCGAGAAACGCATCCGACACCTTGATCGCCTGCGTCAGCAGACCGCCGGGATTGTTGCGCAGATCAAGCACGATGCCGCTGACATTCTCCATGCCACCCAGCGCCTCGACCTGCTCTTTCAGACCGCTTTCGAGATTGGGAAAGGTGTTGTCGTTGAAGGTCGTGACCCGCAGCACCACGGCATCGCGCTCGGTGCGGGCGCGCACCGCCGTAAGCTCGATCGTGTCGCGAATGATCGACACGTCAAAGGGCTCGGGCTGGCCCTCGCGCACCACGGTGATCACGATCTCGCTGCCCACCGGGCCGCGCATCAGGTCGACCGCTTCGTTCAGGGTCAGGCCCAGCACGCTTTCGCCATCGACATGGGTGATGAAATCGCCCGACTCGATCCCGGCCTGATCGGCGGGGGTGCCGTCCATCGGCGAGACCACCTTGACGAAACCGTCCTCCTGCGTGACCTCGATGCCCAGACCGCCGAACTCGCCGCGCGTCTGCACCTGCATGTTCTCGGCATCATCCGGCGAGAGATAGCTGGAATGCGGATCGAGCGAGGTCAGCATGCCGTTGATCGCCGCCTCGATCAGCTCGTTGGTCTCAACCTCCTCGACATATTGCGCGCGAATGCGCTCGAAGATATCGCCGAAAAGATCAAGCTGCTCGTAGACATTGCTCGATTTCTCGCTCTCCTGCGCCAGAAGGGGGGCCGCCACCTGTGTCGTCGCGATCGCCCCTGTCAGGATGCCAACGGAGGCGGCCATCAGGAATTTTTTCATGTCTCACTCTTCCTTGTCGGTTCTGAACCACGTCAACGGGTCCACCGGTGAATTGTCTTGACGCACTTCGATATAGAGCGTCTGGCTTCTTTGGGCACCCGCCTGTGACATATCTGCGGCCAAAAGCAGATCGCCTTCCGCGCCCGCCCCACCCATAAGGCCCACCGGACTGCCCCCGGGCAGGACCTGACCGGTCTGACCATAAACAACATCAAGCCCGGCGAACACCAGAAGAATCCCGGCTTGCGGCTCCAGAATGATCACATTTCCGTAGTCGAGCAAGGGGCCGCGATAGCGCACCGTCGCAGGTGCCGGCGTGGTGACCAGGGCACGCGGGCGCGCCGCCACCACGATGCCGGGCCGGGTGATGCCCGCCGCGTCCGCCTCGCCTGCCCGGCGCAGGATCACCCCCCCGACCGGCAGCGCCAGATTGCCCTTGCGCGGGGTGATCTCGGGCAGGCTGCCGGGGGCCTCGTCCACCGCGATCTCACTCAGCCCGCTGGCAAAGCCCTCCAGCGTCTCGGTCGAGGCAATGAGCAGCGCGGTCTTGACCGGGTCCTCGGTGAAACGGCGCGGCAGGCTGGTGCGCTCGGCCATGGCCTCGCTCAGCGCGGTGCGCGCCGCCTGCACGCCCTCCAGCCCATCCTGCAACTTGTCCGCCGCGCTCTGCTGCAAGGCGCGCAGCACGCTCAGTTCCTGCACCTTGTCGCGCAGACCCATCGCGCGGGCATCGAGCGCCGGGGCCACCTCGGACAGGATCATGCCCGCCCGCGCCGTGCCCACCGGTCCCGCCGGGTGCATCATCAGCACCGGCACCGGGGCCGCGCCCATGGTCTGCAACACGCCCAGAAGCTGCGCAATCTCGTCGTCGCGCGCCTGCAATTCCGCACCCAGCGCCTGTTCGCGCAGTGCGGCCCGGCGCAGCCCCTCGCGCATCGCCTCCAGCCCGTCCTCATAGGCCCCGATCACCTGCGTTAGCGCCTTGACGCGGTTCTGCGCACCCTCGGCGCGTGCCAGTTGCTCGGCCGCCCGGTTCAGCTGATCCGCCGCCGCGCGCGCCGCGACCGATGGCTCTTCTGCCGCGACCGGCATCGCGGCCAGCGCAAACCCGATGACGCAGGCCAACAGCGCCCTCATGTCAAAAGGCTTTCGCCGGTCATCTCAGCGGGCTGCGGCAAGCCCATCAGCGCCAGCACGGTGGGGGCCAGATCGGCGAGCCTGCCGCCCTCGCGCAGATGCACGCCGCCGGGCCCGCCCACGAGGATCACCGGCACCGGGTTGAGCGTATGGGCGGTATGCGGCCCGCCGGTCTCGGGATCGACCATGAGCTCGCAATTGCCGTGATCGGCGGTCACGATCATCGCGCCGCCCGCCGCCTCCAGCGCCTCCAGCACCCGGCCAAGCCCCGCATCCACCGCCTCGCAGGCGGCCATCGCGGCCTTCAGGTCACCGGTATGGCCGACCATGTCCGGATTGGCATAGTTGACGACGATCAGGTCATAGCCATCCTCAATCGCCCCGACGAGGTGGTCGGTCACCTCCGCCGCCGACATCTCGGGTTTGAGATCGTATGTCGCCACATCCGGCGACGCCGCCATGTAGCGCGCCTCGCCCGCCTCGGGCTCTTCCTTACCGCCGTTGAGGAAAAAGGTCACATGCGGGTATTTCTCGGTCTCGGCGAGATGAAACTGCCGCAACCCGTGATCCGCCACCCAAGCCCCCAGCGTGTTGACGATATCGCGCGACGGAAACACCGTGTCGAGCCACGCATTATGCGCGTCGGAATATTCCACCATGCCCAGCGCCGCCGCCCATTCGGGCAACGCACCGCGCGCGAAGGCGTCGAAATCAGGATCGACCATCGCCTGCAATATCTCGCGCGCCCGGTCGGCGCGAAAGTTGAGACAGAACAGCCCGTCACCCGGGGCCACGCCGCGGAAATCGCCGATCACCGTGGCGGCGATGAACTCGTCACTCTCCGAGCGGGCATAGGCATTGGTCACGGCCATGCGCGGATCGGCGGCGCGCAGGCCCTGCCCCCGCACCATCGCCTCAAAGGCCTCCTGCACCCGCGACCAGCGATTGTCGCGATCAAGCGCGAAATAGCGCCCGGTGACGGTGGCGATACGCACCCCCTCGGGCAGGTCCTCGATCAGCCGCGCCAGATGACTGCGGGCCGAGCGCGGGGCAACGTCGCGCCCGTCGGTGATCGCATGCAGGATCACCGGCACGCCCGCCTCGCGGATCACCCGGGCGGCGGCCACGATGTGGCGCAGGTGCCCGTGCACCCCGCCATCCGACACCAGCCCCATCAGATGCGCCGTGCCGCCACTCTCCTGCAACTGCGCAATGAACCGCTGCAACGCATCGTTGCGCGCGAAACTGCCATCCTCGATGGCAAGGTCGATCTGCCCCAGGTCCATCGCCACAACGCGCCCCGCGCCGATATTGGTATGGCCGACCTCCGAATTGCCCATCTGCCCGCGCGGCAGGCCCACATCGGGGCCATGGGTGATCAGCGTGGCGGTGGGGCAGGTCTGCATCAGACGGTCGAAATTCGGCGTATGTGCGAGGTGCGGCGCATTGGCCTCGGCGCGCTCGCTCAGCCCCCAACCATCGAGGATGCACAGGACGACGGGTTCGGACATGCTCTCTCCTGCCTTGCTTTGGCAGCCTTCTAGCCTGTCGGGGCGTCAGGGTGAAGCGGGTTTGCGGTAACGGTGCCGTGGCCAGCAGCGATCAGCCGCGTGCGGCCCCGCCCGACCGCCTGCGCGCGCACCACAGGATCAGCTTGTCGAGGACAAAGCCCGTCACCAGCACCGCCAGAAACCCGAGCGTCGCCCAGATCACCATGAACACCCACAACAGGTTGACCGCCCCCATCACGAGGGCGGCATTGGTGTAATTCGGGGCCGCTTTCAGGTTTCCACGTCGCATGGGCGGAGTGTACCGCAAGAATCGCCCCTGTCAGGTGAAATTTTTTACTGCGACGCCGACGCGCAGCTATCCGCGCGCCTCGGCCAATGCCTCCGGCAACGCCTTGGCCAACACCGCCAGATCGTCGGCCCGCCCACAGCTGATACGGATGCAGCGATCCTGCGGGATGACAAAAGGCATGCGCACAAACACGCCGCGTGCCACCAGCGCCGCCAGCACGGCGCGCGCGAAATCTCCGTCGCGCCCGCAATCGACGGCGACGAAATTGGTGGCCGAGGGGATGGCGCGCAGCCCGTTTTCGCCCGCGATGCGCGCAATCTCGTCGCGCGCGCGGGCCACCTCGGCCTGCACATGCGCCAGCCAGTCGGCATCGTGCAGCGCCGCGAGCGCGCCGGCCTGCGCCATTCGGTTCATGCCAAAATGATTGCGGATCTTGTCGAAACTCTTGATCAGGTCCGCCGCCGCCACCGCATAGCCGATCCGCGCCCCGGCCATGCCGTAAGCCTTTGAAAAGGTGCGCATGCGGATCACGCGGGGGTCGTCTGCGGGCACCTCTGCCGCCGTGCCCTCGGGGGCGAACTCGACATAGGCCTCATCAAGGCAGAGCAGACAGCCCTCGGGCAGGTCGTCGAGCGCGGCCAGAACATCCGCGCCCCGCGCACATGTTCCCATCGGATTGTCGGGATTGGCGTAATAGATCAGCTTGGCATCCACCTCGCGCGCCCTCGAAATGAGCGCACCCAGATCCTCGCGATCGTCGCGATAAGGCACCTTTTGCAACGCGCCGCCAAAGCCCGCGACATGGTAGTTGAAGGTGGGATAGGCCCCGTCCGAGGTGACGACCGCATCGCCGGGCGCCACCAGCAGACGCACCAGATTGCCCAGAAGCCCGTCGATCCCCTCGCCCACCAGCACATTCTCAACCGCGACACCCATGTGATCCGCCAGCGCCGCGCGCAGGTCGTGGCTCGTCGGATCGCCGTATTTCCAGACCTCCTCCGCCTCGGCCCGAATCGCGGCAAGCGCCTTGGGCGAGGGGCCAAACAGGCTCTCATTCGCGCCCAGCCGCGCGGCGAAGGGCGCGCCGCGCGCGCGCTCCTGCTCCTCGGGGCCGACAAAGGGCACGTTGGCGGGCAGGCTCTCGACAAGGGATGTGTAACGGGGTCCGGTCATGGGGGCAGTTAACGGGATGGAGCGCGGCGCTGCAAGGGTCTGCCGCCACGTTCCGCTGGCCTGCGCCGCACGGCCCGTGTTTCATACGGCCAGAGGAGGACCCCCCATGCCCCGTGTCACCACCGAAATCCGCGATCACATCGCCCATGTCACCCTGACCCGCCCCGACAAACGCAACGCCGTCGATCCGGAGATGGCCGAGGCCATCGTTGCGGCCGGACAGGCGCTGACCGAGGCCGATATCCGCGCCGTCGTCCTCTCGGGCGAGGGGCAGTCGTTCTGCGCCGGGCTCGACGTGATGAGCTTTGCCGCGCTGGCCCGTGGCGATCCCGAAGCGCTGATCCTGCCGCGCAGCCACGGCAATACCAACCTCTTTCAGGAGGTGGCGATGGTCTGGCACCGCCTGCCCGTGCCGGTCATTGCTGCGTTGCAGGGGGCGGTCTATGGCGCGGGCTTCCAGCTTGCGCTCGGGGCCGATATCCGCATCGCGTCACCGGAGGCGCAACTGGCCATCATGGAGATGAAATGGGGGCTGATCCCCGACATGGGCGGCATGGCGCTCTTGCCGCATCTCACCCGTTCCGACGTGATCCGGCGGCTGACCTATACCGCAAGCCCGATCCCCGCCGCGCAGGCCGAGGCGTGGGGGCTTGTGACGGAGGTGTCCGACGATTCGCTGGGTGCCGCTCGTGATCTGGCACAGGAGATCGCCACCCGCAGCCCCTCCGCGATCCGCGCGGCCAAGCGGCTGATTGCCGTGGCCGAGAGCGGTGCGGGCGAGGATGCGGTGCTGATGGAGGAAAGCCGCGAACAGGCGGCGCTGATCGGGCAGCCCGACCAGATGGAACAGATCGCCGCCAACATGGCCGGGCGGGTGCCGGTGTTCGGCGGAAATGGGTGAGAGGCGCGGTGGGCGGTGGGGTGATTGGCCTTCAGCGAACATAAGCACCAACCGCGCGAAACGCACCGAAGGTGCCGCGCGATCGCCGGGCCGTCCCGCGGCCTGGCGATTTGGAATGGCGCGTAACGTGTTGAGTTTAGAATGACTTGGCTGGAATAAAGTGCGGGCAACAACCGTTGCATCGCCAGTCCCCGGCCCTGCGACCGCGCGGCACCTTCCACGGGTCATTCAACGACCGCTCCAGGCCAACCTTGTCAGGTCGCAAACCCCACAGCCTCACCCGCCGTAAACCGCGCTCCAGCGTTCGATCAACGCCTGTTGCAATTGCTTCGATCGCCGGTTCCAGCCGCGCGCACCGGGCGGGCGCTCGTCGCGCTTGGGGTCGATCCGGCTGCGCAGGCTGTCGCTTGCGGTGAAGATCGCAAAGGCCAGCTCGGCCCCCTGCGGCGTACGCACATAGCCCGCAAGGCTGCTCACGAAATAGAGCGTGCCGGTCTTGGCCACGACCTTGACCGGATGATTGCGCTGCTCGCGCCCGTTTGCGTCGCGCATCCGGTGCTCGCGCAAGAGCGGCCGCAGCAACCCCGCGTCATGCGCCCGCGCCAGCCCCTTGGCCATCGCCGCCGCGGTCAGCCGCGACCGGTCGCTCAGGCCCGAATGGTCGCGCAACGCCGTGCCGGTCATCCCGAGGCGCTGCGCCGCCCACTCGTTCATCGCCTGCGCCGACCGCTCCAGCGGCAAGGCACGGCCCTTCAGCTTTGCGGTGGTCATCAGACCCACCATCTCGGCGGTGAGATTGGTGGAATATTTCAGCATGTCGCGCAGGATATCCCGCAGCGGCGCGCTGTGATGGGTCACGACCACCCCGCCCTGCGGCGCGCTGTCCTGCAGCGCGGGCTTGCCAAGATCGATGCCGTGCGAGCGCGCGAAGGTGGCAAAGACCTCGGCCGCGTAAAGCTCGGGCTTGCGCACCGGCAGCCAGCGCGCACCGCCACTGCCCAGTGCGCCGCGCGCCACCGTCCAGTCATCGCGCCCGCCCGCATCGCGATAGGTATAGACCGGCCCGCTGCGATCGGCGATCTGCATCCGCGCCACGGTCACATCCGGGCGATAGCGCGCGGTGCGCGCATCCATCGAGACGGTATATTTTCCGCCCGCGCGCTTCCACTCGAAATGCACCCGGTTGTAATTGAGGTTCAGCCCCGAGATCGCGGGGTTATAACCGACATGCTCGGGCTGGCCCTCGTCGATGGCGCGCTTGAACGGCACCGCCCCGCCCCAGACGCGGAACTGCCCGCGCAGCTCGCGGACACCGGCCTTTTTGAGCCCCGCCGCCAGCGCAGCCAGCGCATCGGTGTCGAGCGTCGGATCACCGCCCCCTGCAAGCACCAGATCGCCCTTGAGCACGCCGCCCTCCAGTACGCCGGTGGCGAACAGCCGGGTCTCGAACCGGTAGCCGGGACCGAGCGTATCCAGCGCATAAAGCGCCGTCACCGCCTTGGTGACGCTGGCGGGCGGCAGGCCGGTCGCGCCGTCGCCCTCCTCCAGAACCTGGCCGCTCGCGGCATCGGCCACCGCATAGCCCACCTGACCCGATAGCTGCGCCTCGGCAACCAGCGCCTCGGCGCTTGGGGCCAGCCGCGCCGCGCCGCCACCGGGCCGCGCCACCGGGCGCAGCGAGACGGCAGGCGCCCCGCCAAGGGCCGCACCCGCCATGCCCGAGAGCGCCGCACCAAGGAACAGACGTCTGGTAAATGGATGTCTCATGAGCCCGAGTTAAACGCAGCACGCCGCGCGGTGCAATCGCGATTCGGCGCGCGCCGTATCACGTTTTACGACCCGCCTCAGAGCCCCCCTGCGCACGCAGCGCGGTCGAGGAAATATCCATCATCGGCACGTTGACGAAACACCAGGCCGGGGCCGTCGCCCGCCCCAGAAGACGGCTTGCCCGGGCGGGCAGAAAGGCATGGCGATAGATCCGCGCAGCGGGCGACATGCGCGCCGAAATACGCTCTCCGGGGCGGGCCAGCACGCCCACCGGCACGCTCTCGATGATGCTCTGCCAATCCTGCCAGCGATGAAACTGCGCCAGATTATCGGCCCCCATCAGCCACACGAACCGCACCCCCGGCGCGGCATGGCGCAGCGCGATCAGCGTCTGCGCGGTATAGCGCGTCCCGGCATGGGCCTCGACATCGGTGACGGCCATGCGCGGATGATCCACCATCGCGCGCGCCGCCGCCATACGCTCGGCCAAGGGTGCGGGCCCGTGCGGCTTGAGCGGGTTGCCCGGGCTCACCAGCCACCACAGCCGATCCAGCCCGAAGCGGCGCAGCGCCTCGCGGCTGATATGGAGATGGCCGGCATGCGGCGGATCGAACGACCCGCCCAGAAGGCCCACCACCTGACCGGCGCGGATATGTGGCAAGGCGTGTCTCATCCACCCCTCACTGCCACAGAGCGATGCGAAGTAAAGCGAAAACGGGACCGGGCTGACAGCCTCTCAATAGACGTCCTGCCAGTCATCCTCGTGAAAGGCCGCGCCAATCGCCAGCCAGCGCACCCGCACCCGCGCTACGCGCGTGTCCGACCATGTCCGGAACACCACGTCGAATCCCGTGCGCGTGATCTTTTCGGCGGTCACGTCGGCACGGGCATTGGTGGCGCTGTCCATGTCCCAGAGCGACATCGAGACATGCACGACCGGCTCGTCCTTGAACTCGGTCGCGAACGTAATCTTCTTGCGCCGCTCACGCGCGCCGGAACCGGTCCACATCGTGCCGCCATCCTCGTAATCCGAGAACAGCACGTCGTCCCCCTGATCCACGCCGATGGCCTGATTGATGAATACCTGCATGTCCGCGCCTTTGCTATCCTGCCTGAATTATTACGGATTTCTGGCAGAATTGAGAACCGAAAAAGAAAAAAGGGCCGCGATGCGCCAGCCCTTTGCAATAAATGATGCAGCGCGGAGCTGAGAGCCGTTCAGGGCAACACGATGACAAAGATCCAGCTTCCGAAGATTTCTTCGGGAGGTGGATGCGATGACTGTCGGCTGTGCGAGACGAAGCTGCTCTTGGTGAAAGTCGGGATCAAGGTCGGCCATTGGCGTGGAGCTGCCGTTAGATTGAGGCACCTGCGCGGAACAAGGCCGAAGGCCGCCGCGCATCGCCGGGCCGCCCCCCGGCACGGCGATTTGGCTGTAACCTGCGCATCGCGTGGATGTTTTCCTGACGTGGCAGAGATAAAGGCCTGCAGAACAGACGTTGGATCGCCGTACCGCGGCCCGTCGATGCGCGGCTCACGTCAACGGCAGCTCCCGGCCAATCCAAGCCGAGGTTCATTTCCAACGCAATCGACAGTCTGGGATCTCACCGGACCTTAGCCGCAAAGCGCCCCGATGACAGCTATGCGGGACTTTGCTGCCGTTGGCCTTCAGGCCACATTTGGATTCCGAGTGGCGTGATTGTAAATGAGCTAAATCGAAAAACGACCTTCCCCCACTACGCAGAAAGGGCGTTGTTCTGCCTCGCTCAGTTCAGTTTTCTTTGTTGCAGAATCTGCTTCTGCTTTTTTGAGCGCAAAGGCCAATTGTTCAGTCAAAAGCTGCAAAAAACCTTGAAGCGCTTCATGTGCTCGAGAAACCTGTAGGCAGTCGCCAAAAGCAAAGAGCGCAAGGTGGTCAAATGGCTTAGTGTTCACATCAATACCGTCGGCTGTTGGAATTTTGAACGACTTCAGCATTGGATCAACCGTAAAGATTTGGAGGCTGATCACGACTTCTTCGCCTTCGACTCGAGGATTGAAGGTCCACCTCACAAGTCCATTTATTGGTGAAAGGTATTGACTGTTAGCGAAGTTTTCGATCCGCTGCGCGATATGGTCTTTCGCGTTACGCAGATTTGAAACGGACGGTACGAAATTTGGCAGGTTAGATTTTTCGTAAGCAAAGCCCAACATGTCTGGTTCGCATCTACAAACCTTTTCGATGAAGTACAGAGTTGAGACAGTTGCCCATAGGGATGCCAACATCTCGTTGCGTTCAGTGATTGACAGTTCTTCATCGCCCTTCCCGGAATGCTCCTGCATGAACTTTCTCTGAAAGTAGTCTTGCGAAAGGACGTGATCTAAAAGGTGAGAAAGCGTCGAAAAAGCTATCTGCTGCTTGTGGTTAAGAACATATGGGAAGGACCGCAATAGTGAAATGGTGTACATGGGTCGGAGTCTTTTGATCGCCGAGGCCGACAGATTGCCTCATGGTTTGCCGTCAGAGTTAGAACACCGCGTCAGTTTCAGGTCTCCTTCATACACCACAGGCTGACTGGGAGGTAGCAAGGGCTCGAAGCGGTCATTGCGCTTCGAGCCCACTGCGGGTTCTCACGTGCCTCATTTACTGCAAGGGGCCGGCGCGATGCGGCCCTTTCACCTAGCGATTGCGGACCTGTGGCTCAGTTCGCCGAGAGCCCGATATGATCGCCGATCGCCACCATGTCCGACAGGAGCTTGGCCGCCTCGTCCACCGGGCCGGGCTCGTTGACATAGGTTTCCTGCGCGTTGGCCAGACGGTCGGTCGCCTCGGCGACCATCGCCTTGTAGGCCTCCTGCGTCATGTCATCACGGGCCACGGCACGTTCCGCGAGGATCGAGATGCTCTCGCCGTTGATCTCGGCAAAGCCGCCGGTGACGACATATTCGGTGTCGCCCTTGGGCCCCGACACCCGGACGATACCGGGGCGCAGCGTGGTGATGAGCGGCGAATGATTGGGCATCGCCGTCATGTCACCTTCGGCCCCGGGGATCTGCACCTCACGCGCCGCCACCGAGGTCAGAAGACGCTCGGGGCTCACGAGATCGAATTGCACTGTCTCAGCCATATTGGCCTCCTCTTGCAGTGAACGGCGGGGGACGCCCCCCACCCCACACTTACGCCGCGTCTGCCGCCATCTTCTCGGCCTTGGCGATCACATCATCGATCCCGCCGACCATGTAGAACGCCCCTTCGGGCAGGTGATCGTATTCACCGGCGACCACGGCCTTGAACGACTTGATCGTCTCTTCCAGAGGCACCTGAATGCCGTCGGAGCCGGTGAACACCTTGGCCACGTCGAAGGGCTGCGACAGGAAGCGCTGGATTTTCCGGGCACGGGCCACGGTCAGCTTGTCCTCTTCGGAGAGTTCGTCCATCCCGAGAATGGCGATGATGTCCTGAAGCGACTTGTAGCGCTGCAGAATACCCTGAACATCCCGCGCCACGGCGTAATGCTCTTCGCCCACGATCTGCGGGTCCATCAGGCGCGAGTTCGAGTCGAGCGGGTCCACGGCGGGGTAGATGCCAAGCTCGGAAATCGCACGGCTGAGAACGGTCGTGGCGTCGAGGTGGGCGAAGGTCGTGGCAGGTGCCGGGTCGGTCAGGTCGTCCGCAGGCACGTAGACGGCCTGAATCGAGGTGATCGAGCCCTGCTTGGTGGAGGTGATGCGTTCCTGCATCGCGCCCATGTCGGTGGCCAGCGTCGGCTGATAGCCCACAGCAGACGGAATACGACCCAACAGCGCCGACACCTCGGAACCCGCCTGCGTGAAGCGGAAGATGTTGTCGACGAAGAAGAGAACGTCCGAACCCGACTGATCGCGGAACTGCTCGGCCAGCGTCAGGCCGGTCAGGGCGACACGCGCACGCGCGCCCGGAGGCTCGTTCATCTGGCCGTAGACCAGCGCAACCTGGCTCTCTTCCAGATTGTCGGGCTTGATCACGTTCGATTCGATCATCTCGTGATAGAGGTCGTTGCCCTCACGGGTCCGCTCGCCGACACCGGCGAAGACCGAGTAGCCCGAGTGCACCTTGGCGATGTTGTTGATCAGCTCCATGATCAGAACGGTCTTGCCGACACCGGCACCGCCGAAGAGGCCGATCTTGCCGCCCTTGGCATAAGGGGCCAGCAGGTCCACCACCTTGATGCCAGTCTCGAGGATCTCGGAGGCGGTCGACTGCTCCGCGAATTCCGGCGCGGGCTGGTGGATCGAACGATATTCGCTCGCCTTGATCGGCGCACCCTCGTCCACCGGCTCGCCGATGACGTTGAGGATACGGCCCAGCGTGGCGTTGCCCACCGGGATCGAGATCGGCGAGCCACTGTCCTTGACGGCCTGACCGCGAACGAGACCTTCGGTCGCGTCCATCGCGATGGTGCGCACGGTGTTCTCACCCAGATGCTGCGCCACTTCGAGCACCAGCTTCTTGCCGTTATTGTCGGTTTCCAGCGCGTTCAGAATGGCTGGCAGATCGCCGTCAAAGTGAACGTCCACAACGGCGCCAATGACCTGTGTCACCTTGCCTTTTGCATTTGCCATGTTTCGTCTCCGGTTTTTCTTACAGCGCTTCCGCGCCGGAAATGATTTCAATCAGCTCGTTGGTGATCACGGCCTGACGCGAACGGTTGTATTCGATGGTCAGCTTGTCGATCATATCGCCCGCGTTGCGGGTGGCGTTGTCCATCGCGGACATCCGCGCCCCCTGTTCCGAGGCTCCGTTTTCCAACAGCGCACTGAAGATCTGCGTCGCCACGCCACGCGGCAGAAGATCGGCGAGGATCGCCGTCTCGTCGGGCTCATACTCGTAGAAGGTCTCGGTATCGGCCTCGTCCAGATCGCCCACGTCAGCAGGGATGATCTGCTGCTTGGTCGGGATTTGCGTCACCACGTTCTCGAACTGCGAGTAGAAGATCTTGGCCACATCGAACTCACCGGCGTCGAACCGGTTGAGCACATTGGCCGCCACCGCCTGCGCATCGGCATAGCCCACGCGCTTGACCTCCGTGAGATCGACGTGATCCACGAAATACTGGCCATAGTCGCGCTTCATCGCGTCCCGGCCCTTCTTGCCGACGGTGATGATCTTCACGGTCTTGCCCTTGCCCAGCAGGTCCGCCGCCTCGGCCTTGGCCAGCTTGGCGATATTGGCGTTGAAGCCACCGCAAAGGCCACGCTCGGCGGTCATCACCACCAGAAGATGCACCTTGTCTTCGCCCGTCCCGGCCAGAAGCCGCGGCGCGTTCTCGGCGTCACCCACCGAGGCCGCAAGTTTCTTCATCACCGCGTTGAAGCGTTCGGTGTAAGGCCGCGACATTTCCGCGGCCTCCTGAGCGCGGCGAAGCTTCGCCGCGGCGACCATCTGCATGGCCTTCGTGATCTTGCGGGTCGATTTGACCGACGAGATCCGGTTTTTCAGGTCCTTGAGATTCGGCATTGCCTTATCTCCCCCTTACGCGAAGTCAGCGGCGAATTCGTCCAGCGCGGCCTTGATCTTGTCTTCGGCCTCACCCTTGATCTTGGGATCTTCCTTGGTGATGTGATCCAGCAGATCCTGATGCTTGCCGCGCAGATGCTTGAGCAGACCCTGCTCATAGCGGCCCACATCGCCAACCTTGATCTTGTCCAGATAGCCCTTGGTACCCGCATAGATCACGCAGACGATCTCGGCGTTGGTCAGCGGCGAATACTGCGCCTGCTTCATCAACTCGGTCAGACGTGCGCCACGGTTCAGCAACTGCTGCGTCGCCGCGTCGAGGTCAGAGCCGAACTGTGCGAAGGCCGCCATTTCGCGATACTGCGCAAGCTCAAGCTTCACCGGACCGGCAACCGATTTCATCGCGTTGGTCTGCGCCGAGGAGCCCACACGAGACACCGACAGACCGGTGTTCACGGCGGGGCGGATGCCCTGATAGAACAGTTCGGTTTCAAGGAAGATCTGACCGTCGGTGATCGAGATCACGTTGGTCGGAATGAACGCCGAGACGTCACCGCCCTGGGTTTCGATGATCGGCAGCGCCGTCAGCGAGCCCGAGCCATTGTCCTCGTTGAGTTTGGCGGACCGCTCCAGCAGGCGGGAGTGGAGGTAGAACACGTCACCCGGATAGGCTTCGCGGCCGGGCGGACGACGCAGAAGCAGCGACATCTGGCGGTAGGCCACGGCCTGCTTCGAGAGGTCATCATAGACGATCAGCGCGTGACGGCCATTGTCGCGGAAATGCTCGGCCATCGCGGTCGCCGAATAGGGCGCGAGGAACTGCATCGGCGCGGGGTCGGATGCGGTGGCGGCCACGACGATGGAATATTCGATGGCGCCGCTCTCTTCGAGCTTTTTCACAAGCTGCGCCACGGTCGAGCGTTTCTGCCCCACAGCCACGTAGACGCAATAGAGCTTCTTGCTCTCGTCGTCGCCTGCGGCCTCGTTATAGATCTTCTGGTTGAGGATCGCGTCGAGCGCCACGGCGGTTTTGCCGGTCTGACGGTCGCCAATGATCAGCTCGCGCTGGCCACGGCCGATCGGGATCATCGCGTCCACCGACTTGAGGCCGGTCGCCATCGGCTCGTGCACCGATTTACGCGGGATGATGCCGGGGGCCTTTACGTCGGCCAGACCGCGGGTTTTCGTCTTGATCGGGCCCTTGCCGTCGAGCGGGTTGCCAAGACCGTCCACGACGCGGCCCAAGAGTTCGTCACCGATCGGCACGTCCACGATGGACTTGGTGCGCTTGACGGTGTCGCCTTCCTTGATGTCACGGTCGGACCCGAAGATCACGACACCAACATTGTCGGCCTCGAGGTTGAGCGCCATGCCCATGATCGAGCCCGGAAACTCGACAAGTTCACCCGCCTGGACATTGTCCAGACCATGAACCCGCGCGATACCGTCGCCCACGGACAGAACCCGACCGATCTCGGCAACTTCGGCCTCCTGGCCGAAATTCTTGATCTGGTCCTTCAGGATCGCAGAAATCTCTGCTGCTTGGATACCCATTTATCCGACCTCTTTCATTGCATTCTGGAGGGAATCGAGCCGCGAGCGGATCGAGGTGTCGATCATCTTCGAGCCCACTTTGACAACAAGACCGCCGATGAGGCTTTCATCAACGGTCGCATTCAGTTTCACATCGCGGCCGATCTGGGCCTTGAGGGTTTTCGCCAGCTTGTCGGACTGTGCCTTGGTCAACGCCTTGGCGCTGGTCACTTCGGCCTTCACCTCGCCCTTGTCCTCGGCGATCATCTCGTCAAGCTGGGCAATCAGTTGCGGCAGCACGAACAGGCGCCGCTTGGCGGCCATCAGCGCCATACCATTGCGCAGTTCGGGGACCAGCCCCATCTTGTCTGCAATCGCGGCAATCGCCCTGCCCTGCTCGTCACGGCTCAGCACCGGAGAGGCGATGACATCGCGCAGCTCAGCGCTTTCGCCAAGTGCTGCGGACAGGTCATTGAGGTTTGCTTCAAGCTTGGCCAGCGATTTGGCCTCTTTCGCAAGCTCGAAGATCGCAGTGGCATAGCGCGCGGCAATGCCGGAAGAAATCGAAGCTGGTTCGGACACGTCCACCCTTCCGATAATCTGGCCCCGGTTGAGCAGCTGTGACGGCGGGTCACATCCGGGGGCGTTGGCATACGATGAAACTTGCGAAACATCGAAATTCGGCTGGGGTGTAGCAGAGCCTTCCGTGTCGGGCAAGCCGCTTGAAATCAATTGTATACTATAGAATACCGCTTGCTTTCAAAGGCTTACCCCAAGTGCGACCGAATGCGCGCTTTTTACCCGGCAAAAAACATCACATTTTCTTACGAATTTGCGATTCCCGCACCCCGGACCCTGCCCAAACCCCCGGCAGACGTTTGCGCTATCAGCGCGAGAGGGGCGAAAACCGCCCCGCTCTTTGGTGTCACGACCGCTTGAGCAGCGCCAGCAACTGCTGCGACGGCAGCCCGTCCTGCGCCGCCCCCACCGACCGTTGAAAGGCCCGGATCGCGGCCACGGTATTGGGCCCGACGATGCCGTCGATCTTCTCCACGGCAAAGCCCTTGCGTCTGAGGCGGCGCTGCATCTCCTTGCGCTCGTCGAAACTCAGCGGATCATAGCCGCGCGGCCAGCTTGCCTGGATCGGCGGCCCGCCCGCGATCCGGTCCGACAGGTGCCCGACGCCCAAGGCATAGGCATCGGCGTTGTTGTAACGCTTGATCACGTCGAAATTGGCAAACACCATGAAGGACGCGCCCGCAGGCCCCGCCGGTTGCAGGATACGCGCCGAGCCGAAATCGCGCACCGGTCGCCCGTCAATGCCCACGACACCCCGCGCCGCCCAGTCCGATGGCATCCGGCTCGTGCCGCCGTAGGACGCGCCGCGCGGCACCCGCACCTCGACGCCCCAAGGCATGCCCTTGCGCCAGCCGAACCGCTTGAGATAGGCGGCGGTCGAGGCCAGCGCGTCAGTCGGATCATCCGACCACACGTCGCGCTTGCCGTCGCCGGTGAAATCCACCGCATAGGCCTCGTATGACGTGGGCATGAACTGCGTGTGCCCCATCGCCCCGGCCCAGGAGCCTTTCATCTTGTCGGGCGTCACATCGCCCGATTGCAGGATCTTCAGCGCCGCGATCAGTTGTTTCTCAAAGAACGCCCCGCGCCGCCCGTCATAGGCTAAGGTTGCCATCGAGCCGATCAGCGGCAGATCACCCAACCGCTCGCCATAGGTGCTCTCCATCCCCCAGACCGCCGTCACGATCTCTTTCTCGACACCGTAATGCGCCTCGATCCGCTCCAACGCGCGGCGCTGCTGACGCAATGCGCGCTGCCCGTTCTCGACCCGCACGGGCGACGCGGCACTGTCGAGATAATCCCAGATTTCGCGCTTGAATTCGGATTGGTTGCGATCCTTGGCCACGACCTCGGGATCGTAGCGCACGCCGCGAAAGGCGCTGTCAAAGACCCGCCTGCTGATCCCTTGCGCCGCCGCCCGGCCCCGAAACCCGGCGATCCAGCGGTCAAAGCCGGGGTTGGAGGTGATAGGGATGGCGCGCAGCCCATCGGGGCGCTGTTGCGGGCGCAACACGCGCACCGGCGCATCGTTCACCACAACCGCCGCCGCCGTGATCAGCCCCGACCCGGGCCGCAATTGCGGGCGCAGCGACTCCTCTACCGCACCCGCCGCCCATGACGGGCCGATCCCGGTCAAAAGAGCTGAAAGCCCCAACATCACTGCTCGCATCACCTGCCCCTTATTGCGTGGCTATTTGTTCTTGATGATACCCCGATTGTTTCCGAATCGAAAGCAATCTGACGTGTGCCTGCGGTGTATTGCCGATCCGATCCGCCGCCAAAGGCCGCACCACAGGCAGGCTACGCGCGCGCCGCCCTTTCGCGGAACGCCGTGATCATCTCCTGCGGGTCGCGGTCGGCGTCGATCGCCAGACGGCGCAGGCCGAAATGCACATGCGCCATATCCTGATAATATTGCGTATAGGCGTAATTCGTGGCCGCCCCGGCCGCCGCACCCAGCACCGGCACGGTCTGCGCCGCCAGCTTCTGCCCCAGCACCGCTGCCAGACGCGGGGCCACACGGGCAATGAGCGCGCGCATCGCCGAGCCGGTCAGCGTCACCCGCGTGCCGATGAACCCCAGATTGGCGCCGTCATCCTCCGACAGCGGCCCGGCGGCGCCGAACACCTCGATGGAGTCGAAGCGCACGGCAGGCTCTGACGGATCAAAGCCGTGCTCGCTCGCGACGTCCTGAATGGCGCGCAACAGGATGGTCGTGGTCGCGGGCAGTTCCGCCAGCGCGGTGGGCAACCCGCCAAAGCCGCCCGCGGCTCCCATCACGGTGGTCAGCGCCCGGATGCGCCAGGCTGGCCCCTCACCCATCACATCGCGCGAGCGATGCGCGGCCTCGGCGGCATGGCGCAGCGCCTCCTCAGTGGCGGAATTGAGCCGCATCCGCGTGGCGGCGGGCAGCCGATCAAGCAACCCCTCGGCCTGCCCGCCAATGAGGTTCAGCACATCCATCACCGAATTTCCGGCCCGCGCATTGCGCTGCACGAGCGCATCAAGCCGCGCCTGTGTCGTGGTCTCGTCAATCGGTCGGCCCAGAAGTTCCATCGCCCCGCCCTGTCAGCTCTTTACCCCGATCAAGCTGCGCATCGCCTGCGGAAAAATCAAGCCGCGCGCGTCACCTCTCCGCGCACACCCTCCCACGCGCCGGGCTGCAAGGCCAGCCCCAGCACGCGCTCGGGGTTGGTGGGCGGCGGCATCAGGACACCCGCCAGCCGGGCAAAGCCGAACCGCCCGTAATAGGGCGCATCCCCCACCAGCATCACGCGCAGCCAGCCCGCCGCCCGCGCACGCTCCACGCTGTCACGAATGAGCCACGCACCCAGCCCCTCGCCCTGATGGGTGGGATGCACCGCAACGGGGCCCAAGAGCAGCGCGCGCGCCGCGCCCACCCGCACCGGCCAATACCGGATCGCGCCCGCCACGATCCCGTCCTCGCACGCCACGAGGCACAGGTCGGCGACGGGCGGCACCCCGTCCCGCAGCCGGTAGGACGACAACGCCTCGCGCCCCGGCGCGAAACACAGGTCATAGAGCGCCTCGACCTCCCAATGATCCTCTGGCCCCTCGGGCCGCACATCCAACATGGCGCGCCACACCTTCGCGAATATCGACTGGCAAAGCGCGTAGCACGGCGTTACGGCTGGCACAAACCGGATCACCCCGAGAGGAGAGCGCGATGTTCTACAAACCCGAGGAGGGCCACGGCCTGCCGCATAATCCCTTCAACGCGATCGTCACCCCCCGCCCGATCGGCTGGATCTCGACCCGCGATGCACAAGGCCATGACAACCTCGCGCCCTACTCGTTCTTCAACGCGGTGGCCTATGTGCCGCCGCAGGTGATGTTCGCCTCGACCTCCGCCAAGCCCGACCGCGACGGCACCAAGGACAGCGTCGCCAATATCCGCGACACCGGAGTGTTCTGCGTCAATATCGTCAGCGAGGCGCTGCGCGACGCGATGAATCAAACGTCGGGGCCGTGGGGTCGCGAGGTCGACGAGTTCACCGATGCGGGGCTGGAGAAAGCGCCTTGCGACACCATCGACTGCGCCCGCGTGGCCGCGAGCCCCGCCAATCTCGAATGCAAGCTCACACAGATCGTGCAACTGCCCGGCGAGGCGAATTTCGTGGTCTTCGGCGAGGTCACCGGCGTGCATATGCGCGACGATTGCATGGTGGATGGCCTCTTCGACGTCACCCGCTTCACCCCGCTGACCCGGCTGGGCTATCAGGATTACTCGGTGATCCGCGAGACCTTCAGCCTGAAACGCCCGGAATAGGGCGCAGAAGCGGCTTGCAAGCCGCTTACCCGCGCTTGGTTGGCGGATCGAGACCCGATGGAGGACGGCGCGATTGACAGTGGTGGCAACGCAGGACCGCGACACCTCGCGCAAATCTCTCAGCCGGGGCCTGACCGTGCACGGTTTTGCGAAGCCGTTAGACTTCGGCACGCAGGTCGGGCGGTTTCGGCAGGATAAGGGCGGGCAGGACGCGGGCGTCCTGCAACGTGCCGCGCCCGTCCGCACCCGCCTGAAAAACCTCCCTATTCACAGCCCTTCCGTTTGCGCATATGTCACCCGCATGATCCGTCTCGCCCTCATCACGGTCCTCACCCTCGCCCCCGCCCTCGCGCGGGCCGATTGCGTCGTGCTGCTGCATGGGCTTGCCCGCAGCGATGCCTCGTTCCTCGTGATGCAGGAGGTGCTCGAGGCGCAGGGCTATGACGTCTTCAGCCCCGATTACCCCTCGACCGAAGAGGATATCGCCGAACTGGCCGAGGAAACCCTGCCCTTCGCGGTGCGGGTCTGCGGCGAGACCCGCATCCATTTCGTCACCCATTCCATGGGCGGCATCCTGCTGCGCGTCTGGCTGGCCGAAAACCGGCCCGACACCATGGGTCGCGTCGTCATGCTCGCCCCGCCCAATCACGGCAGTGAACTGGTGGACGAGCTGGGCGGGCTGGAGCTTTTCAGATGGCTCAACGGCCCGGCCGGGATTCAGCTTCAGACCGGGCCGGGCGGCGTGCCCGAAAACCTGCCGCCGGTGGATTTCGAACTGGGCGTGATCGCGGGCACCCGCTCGCTCAACCCCTATTACTCGTCGCTGATCGAGGGGCCAGACGATGGCAAGGTCTCGGTCGCCTCGACCATGGTCGACGGCATGGCCGATCACCTCACCCTGCCGGTGACGCATACCTTCCTGATGAACAATCCGCTGGTGATCGCGCAGGTCGAGGAATTTCTTGAACGTGGCCGGTTCGATCACGATCTCACGCTCGGCGACGTGCTCTTCGGGCGGCGCGGCGGATGAGCGCGGCCCTCACCCTGCAGGGCGCGCAGGTGCTCTGGCCCGAGGGGCCCGAGGTGCGTGATCTCACGATCGCCGATGGCCGTGTCACCGACGCGCCCACGGGGCGCGGCGTGGACCTCTCGGGCTACATGATCCTGCCCGGTATCGTCGATATCCACGGCGACGGGTTCGAGCGGCACCTCGCGCCCCGGCGCGGCGCGATGAAGGACGTGGATCAGGGCCTCATTGCCACCGAGGCGGAACTGGCCGCCAACGGCATCACCACCGCCACGCTGGCGCAATTCTACAGCTGGGAAGGCGGCATGCGCGGGCCGGAGTTTGCCGAGAAGGTCTTTGCCGGGCTCGCCACCATCCGCCCGCAGGTGGACACAGACCTGCTGGTGCAACTGCGGTTCGAGATCCCGATGCTCAACGATTACGCCGCCGTCGAGGAGATGATCGCCCGCCACGCGATCCCCTACGTGGTGTTCAACGATCACCTCCCGCATGAGGAGCTGAGCAAGGGCAAGCGCCCGCCCCGCCTGACCGGGCAGGCCCTGCGCATCGGGCGCAACCCCGAAAAGCACCTCGCCTTCATGCAAGACCTGCACGCCCGCATGCCCGAGGTGGAACCCGCGCTCGACGCGCTCAGCGCGCGGCTCATCGCGGCGGGGGTGCGCCTCGGCAGCCATGACGAGGCGACCGCAGCGGCACGCGCGAGGAACCGCGCGCGCGGCATCCACATCGCGGAATTCCCCGAAACGCTGGCGGCCGCCGAGGCCGCCCGCGCAGGCGGCGACAGCATCATCATGGGTGCCCCCAACCTGGTGCGCGGCGGCTCGCACAAGGGCAATGCAAGCGCGCTGGAGATGGCCGCCATGGGCCTGATCGACGCGCTCGCCTCGGATTACCATTACCCGTCGCTGAAGCGCGCGGCGTTCCTGCTGGCCGATGGCGGGGTCTGCGATCTGGCAGCGGCGTGGCGGCTGATCTCGCTCGGCCCGGCGCGCATTCTGGGCCTCGAGGATCGCGGCGAATTGCGCCCCGGACTGCGCGCCGACCTCACGGTGATCGACCCGGCAAGCCGCCGGATCATGGCCACGATGGCAGGCGGGCGGATCAGCTACATGAACGGCGCCGTGGCGGCGCGATTCATGGGGCTGTGATGGGCCTGTTTCTGCCGTTGCCGTGAGCCGCGCATCGCCGGGCCGCGGTGCGGCGATCCAACGCCAGTTTTGTAGGGCTTTATCCCCGCCAAGCCCGAAAAAGAACTGATCGCAGAACAGGTGGCAGCCAAATCGCCGTGCCGGGGGGCGGCCCGGCGATGCGCGGCGGCCTTCGGCCGCGTTTCGCGCCGGGTACTTCAATCAAATATCTGCTCAAGGACAATCGCCCGCCCCTCTGGACAACACCCCTTAGGCAGGGTCTACATCCCCGCATGACAGACCCGATCTACGCCATCCCCGATATCCACGGTCAGGACGCGCTGCTCGACGCCGCCCTCGATCTCGTCACGCAAGACGGCGGGGCGCAGGCCCGCATCGTCTTTCTCGGCGATCTCGTGGATCGCGGCCCCGATAGCCGCGCCGTGATCGACCGGCTGATGCAGGGTCAGGCCGACGGTCGCCCCTGGACCGTGCTCAAGGGCAATCACGATCAGCTTTTTCTCGATTTCATCGACACCGGCCAAATCCGCTCGCCCCAGGTCCGCTCCGGCCTCACCTGGCTCAACCCCCGGCTTGGCGGCGCGACGACGCTGGCCTCCTACGGCGTCAGCGCGTCCGAGGACGCCCCCGCATGGGACGCCGCCCGCGCCGCCGTGCCGCAGGCGCATCGCGACTGGCTGGCCCGGCTGCCCCTCTACAAGGAAACGGGCGGCTTGCTCTTCGTCCACGCGGGCATCCGCCCCGGCTTGCCCCTCGCGGACCAGAGCCCGACCGACCTGATGTGGATCCGCGACGGCTTTCTCGATCACGACGCGCCGCACCCCTGGCTCGTCGTGCATGGCCACACCGCGCTCGACCGGCCGCAGCATTTCGGCAACCGCATCGACCTCGACGGTGGCGCGGGCCAAGGCCGCCAACTCTGGCCCGCCGTGTTCGACGGCCCCAGCTGCCACCTGCTCACCGACACCGGACGGCAACCGCTCACGCCCACCGGATGAAGAATAAACCGCACGACCACCCGCTGAGTTTCACAAAACTCCGCCCTGACACCACGTCCGCGTTGCCTTTTGCCCTACACCGCCGCTAGGCTCTGCCCAACGCAAACCCCGGGTGGAGGATGACCCATGACCGATATCGTTATTCTGGATGGCTGCCGAACGGCCATTGGCACATTCGGCGGGGCCCTTGCGGGCACACCGCCCACCACCCTCGGGGCCACCGTCGCCCGCGAGGCGCTCGCACGCTCGGGTGTCGAGGGCGGGCAAATCGGCCATGTGGTCTTCGGCCATGTCATCAACACCGAACCGCGCGACATGTATGTCAGCCGCGTCGCCGCCATCGACGCAGGCATCCCCGACACCGCCCCCGCGATGAACGTCAACCGCCTCTGCGGCTCGGGCGCGCAGGCCATCGTGTCGGTCATTCAATCCCTGATGCTGGGCGACGCCGAGTTCGGCCTTGCAGGCGGGGCCGAGAACATGAGCCGCTCACCCTTCATCATCCCCGACCAACGCTGGGGCGCCAAGATGGGCGACGTGAAGACGCTCGACATGATGCTGGGCGCGCTCAACTGCCCGTTCGGCACCGGCCATATGGGCGTCACCGCCGAGAATGTCGCGGCCGAGCATGACATCAGCCGCACTGATCAGGATGCCTTTGCGCTCGAAAGCCAGCGCCGCGCCGCAGAGGCGATTGGCGAGGGCCGGTTCACATCGCAGATCGTGCCCATCGAGGTGCGCGTGAAACGCGACATGGTGGCATTCGACACCGACGAGCACCCCAAACCCACCACCGCCGAGGCCCTCGCCAGCCTGCGCACGGTGTTCCAGAAAGACGGCACCGTCACCGCCGGCAATGCCAGCGGCATCAATGACGGGGCCGCCGCCCTCGTGCTCGCCCGGGCCGAGGCGGCAGAGGCCGCAGGCCTCAAGCCGCGCGCCCGTGTTCTGGGCTACGCCCATGCCGGGGTGCGCCCCGAGGTGATGGGCATCGGCCCCATCCCGGCAGTGGAGAGCCTGCTGGAGAAAACCGGGCTCAGCGTGGCCGATTTCGACGTCGTGGAATCGAACGAAGCCTTTGCCGCGCAGGCCCTGGCCGTCAACAAGGGGCTTGGCCTCGACCCGGGCCGCGTCAATCCCAATGGCGGTGCCATCGCGCTCGGCCACCCGGTGGGCGCAACCGGCGCCATCCTCACCGTCAAGGCGCTTTACGAGTTGGAGCGGACCGGGGGCAAGCGCGCGCTGATCACCATGTGCATCGGCGGCGGTCAGGGCATCGCATTGGCGATCGAGGCGCTCTGAGCACATAATTCACAGGCTTTAACCGCTTGTTCACGACGATGCCGGATTGTGACCCGATCACATTCCGGCACGGCGGAGGACGGGCATGAGCCTTGCCAACAAGCTGGCAGAGGAGCGGCGCGCCCGTCTGGCCGCCGAACGTCTGCTGGAACAGAAACAGGCGGAACTGCACGCCGCCAACCGCAAACTGGGCAAGCATGCGCGCGCCCTCTCGCACGAGATACACGAGACCCGCGCCGAGGTGCAGACCGTCCGCGACGAAAACCTGCGCGTCAAATCGGACCTGAGCGAAGCGCATCAAAAGGTCGAGATCGCGGAACGCCGCCTCTGGCATTCGATCGCCACCATTCAGGACGGCTTTGCGTTCTTCGATGCCGACAGCCAGATGATCGCGGCCAATCACGCCTATCTCGCGGTTTTCGACGGGCTCGAGGCGGTGCAGCCCGGCATCAGCTATGTCGAAATCCTGCAATTCATCACCGAAGAGGGGATCGTCAACATCGGCGCACACGCCCCGCATATCTGGCGCGAACACATGCTCGACCGCTGGCAACAGGCCACGCCCGAGCCCGAGGTGATCCGCCTGTGGAACGGCCACTATATCAAGCTGATTGATCAGCGCGGCCCCGATGGCGATGTGGTCAGCCTTGCGCTCAACATCACCGACACGATCCGCTACGAGACGGAACTGAAAGAGGCCCGCCGCCGCGCCGAGACCGCCAATCGCGCCAAATCCACCTTCCTCGCCAACATGAGCCATGAGATCCGCACCCCGATGAACGGCGTCGTCGGCATGGCCGACCTGCTGATGGACAGCGACCTGACCGAGGAACAACGCCTCTATGCCTCAACCATCAAGCATTCCGGCGAGGCGCTTCTGGTGATCATCAACGACGTGCTGGATTACTCCAAGATCGAGGCCGAGAAACTCGTCCTCCACACGGCCCCGTTCGATCTCGAACGCTGCATCCACGAACTTGTGACGCTGATGCAGGCCAATGCACGAGACAAGGGGCTCGATCTGCTGGTCGATTACGACCTGTTCCTGCCGACGCGCTTCATCGGCGATACGGGCCGCATCCGGCAGATCCTGACCAACCTTCTGGGCAATGCCATCAAGTTCACCGAGACCGGCCATGTGCTGATCCGCGTGACCGGCGTGCCGCCCGCCGCAGACGAGGCGGCGATGATAAATGTCAGCATCGAGGATACCGGCATCGGCATCCCGCCCGACAAGGTCGATCACATCTTCGGCGAATTCAATCAGGTCGAGGATGACCGCAACCGCAAGTTCGAGGGCACCGGCCTCGGCCTCGCGATCTCGCAAAAGCTGATCAGGATGATGCAGGGCGATATCTGGGTCGAGTCGACCCCCGGAGAGGGGTCGAGTTTCGGCATCTCCCTCACCCTGCCGCTCGCCGCCCCCGAGGACGCGGCCGACCCGGTCCTGCCGCGATCAGCCGCGCGCGCCCTGATCGTCGAGCCGCAGGCGGCAAGCCGGGACATTCTGGAACGCCAACTCGCCGCGCTCGGGCTCGACGTGGTCAGTTGCGCCAGCGGGGCCGAGGCGCTGACGCTGGCCTGCCCCGAGATCGACATCGTGCTTTGCGATCACAACATGGCCGGGATGGACGGGCTTGAATTGGCCGAGGCACTGCGCGCGGCGGGCCATACCATACCGATTGCCCTGCTCAGCCAGAACACCGGCTATGCCGAGCAAGACCCCGGGCGCGCCCATGTGCAGGTGGTTCTGCAAAAACCGGCACCCCGCCGCGTCCTGATCGACACGCTCGCCGTCTTGCTGCCGTCCGACCAGACCATGCCCAAAGCCGCCCGCACCATGCGGGTGCTTGCGGCAGAGGACAACAAGACCAACCGGCTGGTCTTCTCCAAGATGCTCACCAGCCTCGACATAGAACTGCAATTCGCCGAGAACGGGCGCGAGGCGGTGGAGTTGTTCCACAGCTTCCGGCCCGACGTGATCTTCATGGACATCTCCATGCCCGAGATGGACGGCAAGGAAGCCACCCGCACCATCCGCGAGGCCGAAGACCCCGGCGCGCATGTGCCCATCGTCGCGATGACCGCCCACGCAATGCAGGGCGACGAGGCCGACATTCTCGCCGCCGGGCTGGATCACTACCTGACCAAGCCGCTGCGCAAGGCCGATATCATCGCCCGGATCACCGCCGCCTGCCCGCCCGACGCCCGCGCGCCACAGCCAGCACCCACAACGGCTCAGGCCGGGTAGTCGCGCAAAAACACCATGCTGTCGCCCTCCGACATCTCGGGATTGTAGCGATAGCCGCCGGTGTCGAAGTCTTTGAGCGCGTCCGGGTCGGTCAGCCGGTGCTGGATCACGAACCGCGCCATCGCCCCGCGCGCCTTCTTGGCGTAAAAGCTGACGATCTTGGGCGTGCCCGCCTTTTCTTCCATGAAGACCGGCGTGATCACCCGCAGATCGAGCGCCGCGCGGTCCACCGCCCCGAAATATTCCTGGCTCGCACAGTTGATCAGCGTGTCGGTGCCGATCTCGCGCGCCTGTGCGTTCAGCGCCCTGGAAATCCGGTCGCCCCAATAGTCATAGAGCGTGCGGCCCCGGTCCGTCGCCAGCCGACTGCCCATTTCCAGCCGGTAGGGCTCGATCGCATCAAGCGGGCGCAAGAGGCCGTAAAGCCCCGACAGGATGCGGAAATGATCCTGCGCCCAGTCCATCTCGTCCGCATCGAGCGATCCCGCCTCCAGCCCCTGGTAGGTGTCGCCTGCAAAGGCAAGTGCTGCGGGCTTTTCCTCCATCGTGCCGAACTCGGCAAAGCGGTCGGCATTGAGCCGGGCAAGGTTCTCGCTGATCTTCATCAGCTTTTGCAGATCCCCCACATCGAGGCCGCGCGCCACCTGCGCCAGATCCTCCGCCTCGGCGCGAAACGCAGGCCGCGTCGGCGTGACGCCTTCGACCGGGTTCATATCCATCTTCTTGGCGGGCGAGACGACAACCAGCATGCGCAAAATTCCTCTGTGACAGCGTTGCGGCAGACTTAGTCCGCCATGCGCAGAACGTCCAGAAAGGCCGGGCCGAAACGTTCGGCATATTTCTCGCCGATCAGCCGGGCAAGCGCATCGCTGTCGCGCGGCCGCTGGCTCGCCACCCGCGCCAGCAGCGAGGCCGAACAACTCAACGGCTTGTCGATGCCCTCGGGCCCGCGCGAGAGCCGCGCCTGCGCCTCGATCAACTGGTCATAGACCTCGCCCGCCGCGCGGCCCGCCAGCTTGCGTCGCGTGGGGTGAACCTCCTCCACGGCACCGTTGATCACCTCCAGAAAGTCCGCGCCATAGCGGTCCAGCTTGGTCGCCCCCACGCCGCCGACACGCGCCATCGCATCCAGATTGGCGGGCCGCGTCTCGGCCATCTCGATGAGCGTGCGGTCATTGAACACGATATAGGCAGGCACCCCCGCCGCCTCGGCCAGCGCGCGCCGCTTGGCCTTGAGCGCCGACAGAAGCGGCGCGTCCTCCTCCGACACCAGCGCCCGGGCGGCGGGGCGCGCCGTGCGCTGCGCCACCTCGCGGCGCAGACGGATCGGGGCTTCGGCGCGCAGGATCGGGCGCGCGGCCTCGGTCATCACCAAGGCACCATGCCGTTCGGGATCGGGGCGCACCAGATCATGCCCCATCATCTGCCGGAACACGCCCTGCCAGCCGCGCTTGTCCATGTCGCGGCCCACGCCAAACGTGGGCAGGGTGTCATGGCCGCGTGCGCGCACCTTGTCGGTCGCGTTGCCCAACAGGATGTCGATCAGATGCCCCGCGCCAAACCGTTCCTCGGTGCGCAGGATCGCCGACAGCGCCTTTTGCACCGCCTCGGTGCCGTCGAAGGTCTCGGGCGGCGTCTCGCACAGATCGCAATTCCCGCACCGCTCCGCCGCCTCGCCGAAATAGCCGAGCAGCGTCGCCCGGCGGCAGTCCAGCGCCTCGGCCAGCCCCAACAGCGCGTTCAATCGCCCGTGATCCGCCATACGCCGTTCCGGCGGGGCCAGCCCCTCGTCGATCTGGGCACGGCGCAGGCGGATATCGTCGGGACCAAACAGCGTCAGCGTCTCGGCAGGCGCGCCATCGCGACCCGCGCGGCCGATCTCCTGATAATAGGCCTCGATGCTCTTGGGCAGGTCGGCATGGGCGACCCAGCGGATATCGGGCTTGTCCACCCCCATCCCAAACGCCACCGTCGCCACCACGATCAGCCCGTCTTCGCTGTTGAACCGATGCTCCACATGGCGGCGCGCATCGGCCTCCATCCCACCGTGATAGGCGCAGGCATTGTGCCCGGCCTGTGACAGCGCCTGCGCCAAACTCTCGGTCCTGGCGCGGGTGCCGCAATAGACGATGCCCGACTGCCCTTTGCGCGCCCCGGCAAAACCCATGATCTGCTGGCGCGGCCCGTCCTTGGCGGCAAAAGTCAGGTGGATATTGGGCCGGTCGAACCCGTGCAGAAAGATCTGCGGTGGCTGCCCGTCAAAGAGCTTGGCCACGATCTCGTCGCGCGTCTCGGCATCGGCTGTGGCGGTGAACGCCGCGAGCGGCACATTGAGCGCGCGCCTGAGTTCCCCGATGCGCAGGTAATCGGGGCGGAAATCATGGCCCCATTGGCTCACGCAATGCGCCTCGTCCACGGCAATCAGGCTGACACCGATGCGCCGCAGCATCCCCAGCGCCGCCCCCGAGGCCAGCCGCTCTGGCGCCATGTAAAGCAGCTTGAGCCGCCCTTCCTCCAGCGCCGCCCAGACCTCTGCCGTTTCCTCTTCGGTATTGCCCGAGGTCAGCGCCCCCGCCTCGACCCCCGCCGCGCGCAAGCCCCGCACCTGATCACGCATCAACGCAATCAGCGGCGAGATGACCACCGTCACCCCGTCCCGCATCAGCGCAGGCAGTTGGAAACACAGGGATTTACCGCCCCCCGTGGGCATGATCGCAAGGGTGTTGCACCCGGTGGCGACGGTGTGCACGATCTCTTCCTGTCCGGGCCGAAACGCATCGAACCCGAAGACATCGCGCAAAAGCGTGGCAGCGCTCGGCATGGCAGTCCTGTAAGATTTTATATATCTGCTCTTACAGTCAGTGTTTCACACCAAGATTCGGTGAACAAGACCCCGGATCAGTAAAACGCTGCCGCATTGTTGATCAGGATGATCCGCAGCGCATAGACCGCCACCAGCACCACTAGGGGGGCCAGGTCGATGCCCGACATCGGCGGCAGGAATTGGCGCACCCGCGAATAGATCGGCTCCAGCAGGCGGTTGAGCCCGTACCAGATCTGCGCCACGAATTGCTGTTGCAGGTTCAGCACCTGGAAATTGATCAGCCAGGACATGATCACATGCGCAAGGATGAAGAACCACACGATATCGAGCAGCAGCATCAGGATCTGGAAAAGCGATTGCATGGGCAGTGGTCCTTTGGGTCTGAAACGCCTTCCCACCTAAGCAAGCCCGCCCCCGAGCGCAAGCCTGACGCGCGGTCGCAGTTGACTGCCATGCCCGAGGGTGGCAGGCGCGGGCCAAAGGAGACCCGCCCATGTATCCCGTCCTGCGCCTTGTCTGGCAACTCTACAAACATCGCAAATCCCCCGCCCTGCCGGTAACGGGGCTGCACGTGTCGCAGCATTATTGCCTGCCCTGGGATATCGACCTCTGGATGGAACTGAACAACGGGCGCACGCTCACGCTCTATGATCTGGGGCGGATTCCGCTGGCCGGTCGCGTCGGGCTGATCAAGGTGCTGCGCCGCAAGCGGTGGGGCCTGACCATCGCAGGCGCAAGCGTGCGCTATCGCCGCCGCATCCGCATGTTCGAACGCATCGAGATGCGCTCGCGGCTGGTCTGCTGGGACGAGAAATTCCTCTATCTCGAACAATCCATGTGGACGCCCGATGGCCAATGCGCCAACCACATCCTCTACCGCGCGGCGGTGACCGGCAAGGGCGGGATCGTGCCCCCCGCAACCGTCGAGGCCGAACTCGGGCACGACGCCGCCCAGCCACCGCACCCCGACTGGGTCCGCGCCTGGATCGAGGCCGATGCCACCCGCCCCTGGCCCCCGATGCAAGACCCCGCGCAGGAATAGCTTGCACCCACGCGCCTGCCGCGCTCATATCCCCAAAAGGGTGAGCGAGGCAGGTATGACGGGTATTTCCAAACGCAAACGCATCTGGGGCTGGTTCTTTTTCGACTGGGCCAGCCAGCCCTATCACACCCTGCTGATCACCTTCATCTTCGGCCCCTATTTCGCCTCCGTCGCCTCCGATCACTTCATGTCCACCGGGCTGAGCGAAGGCGTGGCCGACGCCCGCGCACAGACGCTCTGGTCCACCGGCCTGACCATCAGCGGGCTTATCATCGGCCTCGGCGCGCCGATCATGGGGGCCTTCGCCGACACCACCGGGCGGCGTCTGCCCTGGATCATCGTGTTCTCAGCGATGTACGTGACCGGCGCGGCGGCGATCTGGGGCGTGACGCCGGACGGGGCCAACCTGTGGTTCGGGCTCATCGCCTTCGGCATCGGCTTCATCGGCGCGGAATACGCGCTCATCTTCATCAACTCGCAACTGCCCTCGCTCGGCACCCAGGACGAGGTCGGCGCGATCTCGGGCTCGGGCTTTGCCTTCGGCTATGTCGCCGGGGTGGTCTCGCTGCTGATCATGCTGGCACTTTTCGTCGAACAGCCCAGCGGCAAGACCCTGATCGGCCTTGACCCGGCCTTCGGACTTGACGCCGCCACGCGTGAGGGCACGCGCTTCGTCGGGCCCTTCACCGCGGTCTGGTTCGCCGTGTTCATGATCCCCTATTTCCTCTGGGTCCGCGACACCGGCCCTGCGGGCACGGGGCGCGGCATCGGCGATGCGCTCGGGCTGCTGGTCAAGACGGTCAAAGGCCTGCGCCACCGCCTCAGCCTCAGCACCTATCTCGGCTCCTCGATGTTCTACCGCGACGCGCTCAACGGGCTTTATGGCTTCGGCGGGACCTATGCGATTCTCGTGCTCAACTGGTCGATCACCTCGGTCGGCATCTTCGGCATCATTGGCGCGATTTCCGCCGCACTTTTCAGCTGGGTCGGCGGCAGGCTCGACGCGCGCTTCGGCCCCAAACCGGTCATCGTCGCGGCGATCTGGGGCCTGATCGCGGTCTGCGTCATCGTCGTCGGCATGGATCGCAGCCAGATCTTCGGCATCCCGCTGGCCCCCGGCTCCACACTGCCCGATGCGATCTTCTTCGGCTGCGGCGTGCTGATCGGCGGTCTCGGTGGCACCCTTCAGGCCGCCAGCCGCACCCTCATGGTGCGCCATACCGACCCCGCGACCCCGACCGAAAACTTCGGCCTCTACGGCCTCTCGGGGCGGGCCACGGCATTTCTCGCCCCGGCGCTGATCGGCCTCGTGACCTCGCTCTCGGGCAGCGCACGGATCGGCATTTCACCGGTAATTTTCCTTTTCCTGATCGGCCTTGTGCTGCTACGCTGGGTCAAGGCGGAAGGGGACAGCGAACAATGGGCCGGATCGTCATAACAGCAGCACTTTGTCTGGGCCTCGCGGCCTGCACACAACCCGAGCCGGAGGCGCAGGCCCCCGGCATCGTCTCCAGCCAGAGCATCCCGGCCGCAATGCAGGGCGTGCAGGCCAAACAGCTTTTCGGCGCACAGGGACAAGGCTCCGAACACGCCCCCGCCGCCTATGGCAGCTACGCCAATGGCTGCATCGCGGGGGCCGTGGCCCTGCCTGAAACCGGGCCCACATGGCAGGCCATGCGCCTCAGCCGCAACCGCAACTGGGGCCACCCCGAGACCATCGACCTGCTGCAAGACCTCTCGCGCAAGGCCGCAGCGCAGCCGGGCTGGAACGGCATCTACGTCGGCGATATCAGCCAGCCGCGCGGCGGCCCGATGCTGTCGGGGCATCGCAGCCACCAGATGGGGCTCGACGCCGATATCTGGCTGCGCCCCGCCGACAACCTCACCCTCGACCGCACCGCGCGCGAAAACATCTCGTCGATTTCCATGCGCCGGGCCAATGGCGCCTATATCAACGGCAACTGGACCCGCGCGCATCACGAGATCGTCAAGGCCGCCGCGCAAGACCCGCGCACCGCGCGCATCTTCATCTTTCCCGGGGCCAAGACCCAGATGTGCAAAGAGGAAACCGGCGACCGCGCATGGCTGCGCAAGGTCCGGCCGTGGTGGGGGCATCACTACCATTTCCACGTCCGGCTGAATTGCCCCGACAATGCGAAGGGCTGCGTGGAACAGGCCGCGCCACCCCCCGGCGACGGCTGCGCCGAGGCCGAGCAGTGGGTGCGCAACATCCTCAACCCGCCGCCGCCCGACCCGGACGCACCACCGCCCAAACCCCGCCGCGAGCTGACGATGGAAGATCTTCCACGCCAATGCGTGGCCGTGTTGCAAGATCAATAAATCAGCATCCTGCGTCGCTTTTTTCGCCTACCACATGATTTTGTTTTGACAACTACGAAATTTATGTCAGGCTTGGGTCAGGTTCAACAATGCGAAAGGAGGTGGTCCAGTGTCTATAGAGGTATTGGAGCGAGGTGTCGGAACAGTTCGGGAGGCCGCCGTCTAGGGCAGCCCCGAGGCGAAAGCCGCCCGGATTGGTGCGCCTAACCGGCCCACCTCCGTAGCTTCTAGAGGGCCGTTCCCAGCCGGGGCGGCCCTTTTGAATTGCCACGCTTGTCATCGACCAACACGTCATCAACGGGACCGCCCCATGCTGAGGATCACCTATCAGATCGCCATCGAGGATTGGGAACTGACCGAGCAGTTCATCCGCGCCTCCGGCCCCGGCGGGCAGAACGTCAACAAGGTGGCGAGCGCGGTCGAGTTGCGCTTCGAGGCCGAGCGCTCGCCCAACCTGCCCGGCCCGGTCAAGGCCCGGCTCAAACGGCTCGCGGGCCGCCGCTGGACCAAGGAAGGCGCACTCGTCCTGCAATGCGACGAGACCCGCAGCCAGACCCGCAACCGCGACATCGTGCGCGACCGCCTGGCAGAATTGATCCGGCAGGCCCTGGTCAAACCCAAACGCCGCATCCCGACGCGCCCCACGCTGGGGGCCAAGAAACGCCGCCTCAAGGCCAAGAAGGTGCGCGGCGAGGTCAAGGCATTACGCGGCCGCGTGGACGGCGACGACTGACGCCGCCAGCGCCAATTGATCCGGATACCAATAATTGGTATACAGCGATCAAAGGAGCCTCCCCATGCCCCGCAACACCTCGGTCGTGCTCAGCGACCACTTCAACGACTTCATCGCCCGCGCCGTCGAAAGCGGCCGCTACGCCTCGACCAGCGACGTCCTGCGCGCGGGGCTGCGGATGCTGGAGCGTCAGGAGGCGGAACTGGAGTTCGACCGCCTGAAAGCCACCCTTGAGGAGGCCGACCGGCAAGCGGCGAACGGCGAAACCCTGGATGTCGATCTGGAAAGCTTCCTTGCCGCCAAGCGTAAAACCTCAGCGTGACGGAATTTCGGCTGACACGCACAGCGGTGGCCGACCTCGATGATATCTGGGATCATTCAAAGGTAACATGGGGCGAACAGCGGGCGGAAAGCTATGTCACGGAGATATTCGCCTGTTTCTCGCGCGCGGCCGCCGCTCCGGAAACAGGGCGCGACCGGTCCGTCTTCGTGCCGGGTGCGCGGTCACTGCCGGTCGGTCGACATCTTGTCTTCTACCGCATGGTCGGACCGGACGTCGTGATCTTGCGCGTGGTGCATGAGCGGCGCAACTGGGCGGCCCTCAGTTTCGCATACGATCAGGACTGACAAACACCCGCCCCGGCTTCTTCTTGGCCAAAATACTCAAACTCCGGGACGCAGCCCCGCCTCCCCCCGTAACGCAGCGTTCACGCGTGACAATCGAGCCCACCTGCGGCATCACTTGGATAAGCCAAGGGAGAGAGCCATGACCGATTATCCGCACCTTCTTGCCCCCCTCGATCTGGGCCATGTCACGCTCAAGAACCGCGTGCTCATGGGCTCCATGCATACCGGGCTGGAGGAGACGCGGGACTGGAACCGGGTGGCCGAATTCTACGCCGCCCGCGCGCGCGGCGGCGTCGGCCTCATGGTCACCGGCGGCATGGCCCCCAACCGCGAAGGCGGCGTCTTCCCCGGCGCGGCGGGTCTCTTCACCCCCGAGGATATCGCCAATCACCGTATCGTCACCGACCGGGTGCACGACGCGGGCGGGCTTATCGCCATGCAGATCCTGCACGCGGGCCGCTACGCCTATGGCAAGGAATGCGTCGCACCCTCCCCCGTCAAGTCGCCGATCTCGCCTTTTACCCCCACCGAACTCGACGAGGACGGCATCGAGAAACAGATCGCCGATATCGTCACCGCGGCAGAACGCGCCCGCGAGGCCGGCTATGACGGGGTCGAGATCATGGGGTCCGAGGGCTATTTCCTCAACCAGTTCCTCGTCACCCACACCAACAAGCGCACGGATCGCTGGGGCGGCTCCTACGAGAACCGGATGCGCCTGCCGCTCGAGGTCGTGCGCCGCACCCGCGAGGCCACAGGCCCCTATTTCATCCTGATCTACCGCTTGTCGATGATCGACCTCATCCCCGAGGGCAGCACCCATGATGAGGTGGTGCAACTCGCCCAGGCGGTCGAGGCGGCGGGGGCCACGATCCTCAACACCGGCATCGGCTGGCACGAGGCGCGCGTGCCCACCATCGCCACCTCCGTCCCGCGCGCGGGCTGGGCCTGGGTCACGCAGAAACTGATGGGCAAGGTCGGCATCCCCGTCATCACCTCGAACCGGATCAACACGCCGCAGGTCGGCGAAGACCTGATCGCGCAGGGCGCGGCCGACATGGTCTCGATGGCCCGCCCCTTCCTTGCCGATGCCGATTTCGTCAACAAGGCCGCAGCGGGCCGCGCGCAGACCATCGCCCCCTGCATCGCCTGCAATCAGGCCTGTCTCGATCACACCTTCTCGGGCAAGCTCACCTCCTGCCTCGTCAATCCGCGCGCCTGCCACGAGACCGAACTGACCATCGCGCCCGCCGACACACCAAAACGCATCGCCGTTGTCGGTGCCGGGCCTGCGGGCCTCGCGGCGGCGATCACGGCAGCAGAGCGCGGGCACAAGGTGACGCTTTTCGACCGCGCGGCAGAGCTTGGCGGCCAGCTCAACATGGCCCGCGTCATCCCCGGCAAGGAGGAATTCCACGGCCTCGTCGACTGGTTCGAGGTGATGGTCGAGGAAACCGGCGTCGAGGTCAGGCTGGGCGTTGAGGCGGGGCCGAATGACCTCGCAAGCTTCGACGAGGTGATCATCGCCACCGGGGTCATCCCGCGCGACCCGGGCATCGACGGGCAGGACGGCCCCAACGTGCTCAGCTATATCGACGTGCTGCGCGGCAAGGCAAACGTGGGCAAGCGCGTCGCCGTGGTCGGCGCGGGCGGCATCGGCTTTGACGTGTCCGAATTCCTCGTCCATGAGGGCGAGAGCCCGACCGAGAACCTGTCGCTCTGGCGCGAGGAATGGGGCGTGGGCGATCCTGCAGAGGTGCGCGGCGGGCTGGCCGCCACCGGCCCGCAGCCCGAACCGCCCGCCCGCGCCGTGACGCTGTTGCAGCGCAAGGCGGAACGCCCCGGCAAGCGGCTGGGCAAGACCACCGGCTGGATTCACCGCGCCGCGCTTCGGATGAAGGGCGTCGAGATGCTGAGCGGCGTCAATTACGAGCGTATCGACGCACACGGCCTGCACATCAGCTTTGGCGAGGCGCGCGAGACCCCCAAACTCATCGAGGCCGACACCATCGTGCTCTGCGCCGGACAGCTGAGCGAGCGCAGCTTGGCCTCCGCACTCGAGGCCACGGGCGTCACCTGCCACGTGATCGGCGGCGCGGATGTGGCCGCCGAGCTTGACGCGAAACGCGCGATTGATCAGGGCACGCGGCTGGCTGCCACGCTCTGAGGCGGGTTATTCCACGGTGATCGTGATCACCTCGGACGTCACCGGCGGATCGTGCGGCACATGGTTCATGTCGCCCAGAACCAGTTGCAGCGTGTGCGGACCGGGCTCCAGATCAAGGCTCACCTGCGTCTGACCGCCGCCGAAATGAATATGATTGTCGTCGGCGGGCAGGCTGGTGTTCAACTCCTCGGCCCCCTCCGGCCCCTCGCCGAGCGGCGGGCGGTCGACCAGCACATGGTGATGGCCGGTATTCTCCTTCTCGGTGCCCGCGGGCGCCACGCCCATGCCCTTGAGGCCAAAGACCACAGTGACCGGGGCGCTGACGCTATCGCCGTCCGAGAGATTGACAAAGTAGACCTCTGCCCCCTCGGGCGCGGGCGTGTCCCCGGCGAACGCGGGCGCGGCGACCGCCAGAAGAGCAGCGGTGACGAGTGTTGCAATGCGTGTCATGGTTCATCCTCCTGTCCAGATACTAGCATAGGTAGCGCGGCGACGCAGTGTTTCGACGCTCACGGGTCGGTGTTTCTGCGTTTCCCAGGCGGGAACGATAAAGGGAATATCAAGATATTGTCGGGCAAGCGCCCCAGTTGTGCCTGATTTCTTGGGCAGAACAGAGCCTGACACGCAAGAAGAGGTATCAGTATGGATCGCCTGACGGAAATGGAGGCCTTCGCCACGGTAGTGGACCAGGGAGGGTTCACCGACGCCGCGCGCAAGATGGGCATTTCGAAATCCGCCGTATCCAAGCATGTTTCGTCCCTTGAGGCCCGCTTGGGGGCCCGGCTGCTCAACCGCACGACACGCCGCGTCAGCCCAACCGAGATCGGTCTGGCCTATTACGACCGGGCGCTGCGGGTTCTCAATGACGCGGGCGAGGCCGATGCGCTGGTCAGTTCGATGCAGTCCGACCCTTCCGGCCTCTTGCGGATCTCGGTCGCCACCGATTTCGGGGTCAATCATCTCAGTCCGATTCTGGGGTCTTTCCTAGATGAATTCCCCGATATCACCGTCAACATGGTGCTCAACAACCGCTATGTGGAGCTGATTTCCGAAGGCTTCGACATGGCCATTCGCATCGGCGAACTTGAAGACAGCACGCTGCGCGCCCGCAAGCTCACCGAGACCACCAAGCGGATGATCGCCAGCCCCGCCTATTTCCAGAAATACGGACGCCCCCAGAAGATCGACGAGTTGAACGAGCACAAGCTGCTGCATTACTCCAGCCAGGCGGGCAACGCGGTCTGGAAGCTGACCGCCCCCTCGGGCGAAAAGCGGCAGGTGCGTACGGCGGGCGGTCTCAGCGTCAATGACGGGCAATCGCTGCTCAACGCCGCGATTTCCGGCCTCGGGATCGCCTATCTGCCCTCCTTCCTCTATGCACAGGCGATGGCCGACGGGCTGATCGAGGATGCGATGCCCGACCTGCCGGTCGAGATGCAGGGCATCTACGCGGTCTACCCGCCGGGCCGGTTCACCCAGCCCAAGGTCCGCGCCTTCATTGATTTCCTGGTCCACCAATTCGCCGAAAAAGGCCCTGTGGACTGGTAACAACGTCACCCTCGCCACGCCTATGGCAGATTTGATCCGGCCCGCGCCCGCGCGGGCCGGTTTCGTTTTTCCGGGCCCCTGAGGGATCGCACATCCGCTGTGCAGGCACCGGCAGTTGCCAAACGCCGGAACCCGACCCAGTTTGTGGCATAACATCGGTTCATTTCAGAAAGGTCGATACATGACACATCCCACACTCCTGCTTCTCTCCGGTTCGCTGCGCAAAGGCTCTTACAACCGGATGCTTCTGGCCCAGGCCGCAGAGGCCTTCGGCCCGGCCAACGTGATCGAGGGCGATCTCGACCTCCCGCTCTACAACGGCGATCTCGAAGAGGCCGAGGGCGTGCCCGAGAAGGTCAAGACCCTCGCGGCGCAGATCAAGGACGCGGATGCGGTGGTGGTCGGCTCGCCAGAATACAACAAGGGCATCACCGGGGTGCTCAAGAACGGGCTCGACTGGATCAGCCGTCTGCCGGGATGGCCGCTCAAGGACAAACCCACGGTGGTCGTCTCGGCCTCAGCCGGGCGCACCGGGGGTGAGACGGCGCAATTCATGACGCTGTCGTGCCTCACCCAGCATCAGGCCCGGCTCATCCCCGGCACCGCCGTCCTGATCGCAGGCGCGATGAACGCCTTTGATGACGACGGACGCCTCAAGGACGAGACCTCGCAAAAACTTCTGACCGAGCGGATGGAAGGACTGCGGGCAGAACTCGGATAGGCATGTGAGTAAGGGCGCGAATGGCCGGGATCTGCCGTTGCCGCGTCCCGCGCGAAATGCACCGAAGGTGCTGCGCGATCGCCGGGCCGTCCCGCGGCCTGGCGATATGATAGGGCGCGCTGCGTGTTGAGTTCAGAATGACTTGGCTGGGTTAAAGTGCCCGCCACGACCGTCGCATCGCCAGTCCCCGGCCCTGCGACCGCGCGGCACCTTCTGGCAGGGGGCTATGTCCGCTCCAAACCCACCCAACACGCCCCAAACACAAACGGGCCGCCCAATCCAAGGCGGCCCGTCTTTTCCGAGGGAACCCCGATCAGGCGTCGAGCCAGACCTTCTCGTAATGCATCTCGCGGAACTGATGCGCGCTCACATTCTTCACCTTGTCGGTGTGATGCAGCGCCTGATTGCGCCAGAACGGCTGAATGATCGCCCCGCTGTCCTGCAGCATGGTCTGAAGCTTGGCCGAATAGTCCCGCCGCTCATCGGCATCGAACACGCCCAATGCCTCATCCAGAAGCGCATCGAACTCCGGGTTCGAATGCCCGCTCTCGTTCCATGCCTCGCCCGAACGATAGGCCAGCGCCAGCACCTGCACCCCCAGAGGACGCGGACCCCAGTTGGTGGTCGAGAACGGATATTTCGTCCAGTCGTTCCAGAACGTGTTGCCCGGCATCACCGTGCGCTTGACCTTGAAACCCGCCTGCCGCAGCTGCGCGCCGATGGCATCCGTGGTGGTGGTCCGCCAGTCACCGTCGATCGAGATGATGTCGATCTCGGTCTCGGCATGGCCCGCCGCTGTGGCCATTTCCATGGCCTTTGCCGGATCGGGCGCGATTTTCGGCAGTTCGGCATATTCCGGGTGGAACGGCGCGACGTGGTGGTTTTCGGCCGGGATGCCTTCGTTGTTGATCGAGATCGCCAGCAGCACCTCGTTGTCACAGGCGAGCTGAATGGCGTTGCGCAGTTCCTTGCTGTCATAGGGCGGGGTGTCGGCGCGCATCCGCGCGACGATGGTATTGGCGGTGGGCTTGGAGGATTTGACCAGCCCGAGCGCATCATAGGCCTCGATGAAATCGGCGGTCGATTCGTCGTTGATGTCGATCTCATCGCCGTCAAAGGCCGCCACGATCGAGGCATTATCCGTGCCGAAATCGAGGAAGCGGACACCGTCGAGATAGACATCGCCGCCCCACCACTTGCCGTCCTCGCGGCGCTTGACCTCGGCCATGGTGCCGATCTCGATGGAAACCAGCTCGAACGGGCCGGTGCCGATGGGCGATTGTGCCAGATCGCTGTCATCGCCATGGCTGCGATGCACGCAGAGTGCGGGATAATCCGACATGCCCGCGATCAGCGTGATATCAGGACGCGGCAGGTTCAGCTGCACGGTGAAATCATCGACCTTCTCAATCGCGCCCTCGATCGCCTTGTTGGTGTCGGGGTCGATCAGCGTGCCCATGCGCGCGGCCATCGAATTGCCCTCGACCGCCTTGTCGCACCAGCGGTTGAGGTTGTGAATGATGTCATCGGCGTTGAATTCATCGCCGTTGGTCCAGACAGCACCCTGCCGCACCTTGAGCGTGTAGGTCTTGGCGTCATCGCTGACCTCCCAGCCCTCCAGAAGCATCGGCTGAAAGCTGAAATCCGACGCCCAGCGCACCATCGGCTCGCAGAACTGACGGCTGATATTGCCCGGCTCGGTCCAGGCAAACTTGCGCGGATCGGTGATCTCGAGCACGCGGCTCGCTACGCGCAGCACGCCGCCCTTCTTGCCGTCCTGCGCCTGCGCTTGGGTCGGCACGGCCAGGCCCAGGAGGCCATAGGCGGCAGCGGATGAGGCTCCGAAGGTCGAGGCGAGCGCGATGAATTCGCGGCGGTCCATCTTGCCGGCCTTGGTGTCCTCGGCCAGTTTGCGCACGATCGGGCGCACGTTCTCTTCGGGAAGTGAGTGGGTCATGGTGTTCCTCCGTGTTGGCCTTTGGCCGGGGCGACCGGTGTCGTTTTCCGACAGGTCCGGTGCCAGTGTTAGCAGGGATTACCCCCTGCGCCAGTGTTTTTTCAGGGTCGGACAGATGTCGTTTTTGCACCTTTTCGCGTCCGGTCCGAGGCCAGAGAGTATAGCGATTCCCCCGCCCATATCGCCTGTTTGCGACAAATGCCCGCCAAAATGGCTTGAGGCGGGCGCAGGCCACGGCTAGATGAGCGACAAAGGAGCCACGCGCATGAGCCTCAACACCTTCGGTCATCTTTTTCGGTTCACCACATGGGGCGAGAGCCACGGGCCCGCCCTTGGGGCCACGGTCGACGGCTGCCCGCCGGGCGTGCCGCTCGACGAGGGCGCGCTGCAGCACTGGCTCGACAAGCGCCGCCCCGGCCAGAACAAGAACACCACGCAGCGCCAAGAGGCCGACGCGGTACGCATCCTCTCGGGCGTCTACGAGGGCCAAACCACCGGCACGCCGATCCAGCTGATGATCGAGAACACTGACCAGCGCTCGCGAGATTACGGCGACATCGCCCGCACCTTCCGCCCCGGCCATGCCGATATCACCTACCACCTAAAATACGGGCATCGCGATCCGCGCGGCGGCGGGCGCTCCTCGGCCCGCGAGACGGCGGCGCGGGTGGCCGCAGGTGGCGTCGCGCGCGCGGCCCTGGCAGCCCTCGTTCCGGGGCTCGAGGTCAAGGGCTACATGGTCGCCATGGGCGAGATGCAACTCGACCGCGCCCGTTTCGATTGGGACGCCATCGACGGCAATGATTTCTGGCTGCCCGATGCCAGCGCCGCGCCCGAGTGGGAGGCCTACCTGCAAGCCCTGCGCAAGAACCACGATTCGGTGGGCGCGGTGATCGAGGTGGTGGCGCGCGGCGTGCCCGCCGGCCTCGGCGCGCCGGTCTATGGCAAGCTCGACACCGATCTGGCCTCGGCGATGATGTCGATCAACGCGGTCAAGGGCGTCGAGATCGGCGAGGGCATGGCCGCCGCCACCCTCACCGGCAGCGCCAATGCCGATGAGATTTTCATGGGCGAGACCGGCCCCGAATTCGCCTCGAATCACGCAGGCGGCATCCTCGGCGGCATCTCCACCGGGCAAGAGGTGGTGGTGCGCTTCGCCGTCAAGCCGACCTCCTCGATCCTCACGCCGCGCCGCTCGATCACCATGGGCGGCGACCCCATCGAGGTCGTCACCAAGGGCCGCCACGACCCGTGCGTCGGTATCCGCGCGGTACCGGTGGGCGAGGCGATGATGGCCTGCGTGCTGCTCGATCACCTGCTCCTGCATCGCGGACAGGTGGGCGATGGGCCGCGCGGCACCATCGGCTGACGCCGTTTTCTTGAAATGAAAACGATCCGGAATTTTTGAAAGATTCCGGTCGCTCAGACCCGGCGCTGCCGCGACAGCTGCACCGCCAGAATGCCGCCCATGATCACCGCCACCCCGATCAGGTCCTGCGGGCCAAGCCGCTCGCTCAGGACAAGGGCCGCGATCGCCACCCCGAGGAACGGGTTCAGAAAGTGAAACGTCGCGGCCTTGGTCGCCCCGATCCGGTTGACCAGCCAGAACCAGACCAGCGTCGCCGCCAGCCCCGGCACCAGCGTGGTATAAGCAAAGGCGGCGATCAACTGCCACGACCATGTGACCTCGATGGTCTCCATCGCCGCCGCCCCCACCGCGAGCCCCGCGCTGCCCACCAGCATCTGCAAGCCGACGATCATCAGGAAATTGCCACCTGACGTGGCCCCGCGCACCGCCAGCGTGGCAAAGGTCAGCGCGATCACACCCGCAACGCACAGCCCGAGACCGTAGAGGTCCACACCGCCCTGCAATCTTGCGCCCATGATGATCGCCACACCGATCACGCCTGCGACAAGGCCCAGCATCCCCATCCAGCCGATCCGCTCGCGAAAGATCAGCCAGCCCGCCAGCCCGACCATGAGCGGCATGGTCGAGGCGATGATCGCCGCAAGCCCCGCTTCGATGGTCTGCATGGCGACGAAGTTGAGCCCCAGATAGAGCGTGTTCTGGCACAGCCCGAAAATCACCGTGGCCCGCCATTGCCCGCGCGTCAGCTGCCAGCTTTGCCCTAGGGCACGGGCGATCAGCACCCCGAGAAGGCCGGAAATGAAGAACCGCAGGCTGAGCGCCGTCAGCGGCGGCGCCGAGGCCACGATGATCCGCGCCGAGGTGAAGGCCGAGGACCACATCACCGCAAAGGCCAGCCCCATCAGTATCGCGCGAATATCCATGCCCTGCCCCGTGCCATATGCCGCCGCGACCATTGTGGATTTCCCGGACAGGCGCAACCCGGCATCACCGGGCCTCACCGTGCCCCGGATACGCGAAAGGGCCGCCCGATGGGCGACCCTTTGCAAAAAACTCGAAAGAGCGGATCAGCCGTTGACGCTGTCCTTGAGCGCCTTGGCGATGGTCATCTTCACCACCTTGTCGGCCTCTTTCTTCATCTGCTCGCCGGTGGCGGGGTTGCGCACCATGCGCTCGGGGCGCTCGCGGCAGTAGATCTTGCCGACGCCCGGCAGGGTCACGGCACCGCCGCCGGACACTTCCTTGGTGATCACGTTGACCACGGCGTCTAGGGCCGCGCTTGCGGATTTCTTGTCACTGCCCATTTCCTCGGCCAGAGCGGCGACGAGCTGGGTTTTGGTCATTGGTTTTGCCATTTCTTGGTCTCCTTCAACTGCCCGTCTCTTGGGCCTCATGGGCGTGATTTAACGCTATGATGTGGCTAAACACAACGCCTAGTGGCCAAAAGCAAGCGTTTTCGGCGGATTTTGTGCGGATTTCTGTCGGTTCACAGGAATGCCGTCTCTTCAAAGCTACGCAATTTGCGACTGTGGATGCGAGAGAGCGGCATCTGGCGCAGTGATTCCATCGCGCGAATCCCGATCATCAGGTGCCGTGAGACCTGCGATTTGTAGAAATCCGAGGCCATGCCGGGCAGTTTCAACTCGCCCTGAAGGGGTTTGTCGGAAACGCAAAGCAACGTGCCATAGGGCACCCGGAAGCGAAATCCGTTGGCCGCGATCGTGGCACTTTCCATGTCGAGCGCGATGGCGCGCGACTGGCTCAGGCGCTGCACCGGGCCGGACTGGTCGCGCAACTCCCAGTTGCGATTGTCGACGCTCGCCACGGTGCCCGTGCGCATCACCCGCTTGAGGTCGAACCCGTCAAGCTGGGTCTCCTCCGCCACCGCCTCCTGCAACGCGATCTGGATTTCCGCCAGCGCCGGAATAGGCACCCAGGCGGGCAGATCGGCATCGAGCACGCGATCCTCGCGCAAATAGGCATGCGCCAGCACGAAGTCGCCCAGCGATTGCGAATTGCGCAGCCCCGCGCAATGCCCGACCATCACCCAGGCATGCGGGCGCAGCACCGCGATGTGATCGGTCGCTGTCTTGGCATTCGACGGGCCCACCCCGATATTGACCAGCGTGATCCCCGACCCGTCGGCGCGCTTGAGGTGATAGGTCGGCATCTGCGGCAGCCGGGCTGGCATCGGCAGGGCTGCATCGGGCGTGGTGATCTCGGCATTGCCGGTGCTGACAAAGGCGGTGTAGCCGCTTGTCTCATCGGCCAGCATCCGGCGCGCGAACCCCTCGAATTCCGAGACGTAGAACTGGTAGTTGGTGAACAGCACGTAATTCTGGAAATGCTCCGGGTCGGTCGCGGTGTAATGCGCCAGCCGCGCCAATGAGTAATCCACCCGTTGCGCGGTGAACGGCGCCAGCGGTGCAATGCCATCCGCCCCCCGCTCCCATGTGCCGTTGACGATATCGTCATTGGTGGTCGCCAGGTCCGGCACGTCGAAATAATCGCGCAAGGTGAACTCCGCCGCGCCTTCCTGTGGCACGGTCAGGGCGGCGTCATTGGCCACCGCGAAATGCACCGGCATCGGCGTGTCCGAAACGCCGATCGAGACCGGCACGCCGTGGTTCTCCATCAGCAATTCGATCTGCTGTTCCAGATAGGCGCGAAAGAGATCGGGCCGAGAGATCGTCGCACCATAGGTGCCGGGATAGGAGACATGGCCGAAACTCAACCGGCTGTCGATCTTGGCATAGGTGGTCGTGGTCAGGCGAATCTCGGGGTAAAACGCCCGCACCCGCCGCGCCGGGACATCACCCTTGAGGGCGCGCGCGAAAGCGTCGCACAAATGCCGCGTCGCGCCGTCGTAAAGCAGGCAAAGCCGATCCACCGCCGCGCGGGCATCGGTGAACGCCTCAGTCCCCGGCAGGTCGGGCGGAAGGATCGGGTCGGTCGGGTCGTTGGGGCTCATGCGCGCGTCCTGTGCTCGGTCAGAGGGCACACGTTGACACGGGCCAAGCGCACGATCAAGCTGCGAGGCAAAGCGAGGTGTACCATGGATCTTGAGACCGTCACCCCAGAGGATTTCGGGGCCAGCCTGCGCGGCTTTGGTCTCAACATCCTCGTGCGCGACGTGCCCGCGCAGGCGGCATTCCTTGCGGAGGTCTTCGGCGCGGTGCCGCACCGCGTCAGCGGCGATTTCGCGATCATCGCCTATCATGGCCACCTGATCCAGCTGCATGCCGATCACACCTATGGCAGCCATCCGCTGCTTGGCCTTGTGCCCGAGACCCCGCCGCGCGGCGCGGGCGCGTCATTGCACATGTTCGACAGCGACCCCGACATCGCCGCCGCCCGCGCCGAAGATGCGGGCGGGATGATCCTGCAAGCCCCCACCAACAAGCCGCACGGGCTGCGCGAATGCTGCATTCTGTGCGAAAACGGCTATGCCTGGGTGGCCTCGCGGCCCCTCACCGATAATGAAAGGACAGCGACATGAGCGTGACCAGCCTGAAACCCAACATAGAGCATTGGCAGGAGCGGGTCGATCTTGCCGCCGCCTTCCGCTGGACCGCGCGGCTGAACATGCACGAGGCGGTGGCCAATCATTTCAGCCTCTCGATCAACGAGGATGGCACGCGCTTTCTGATGAACCCCAACCAGATGCATTTCGCCCGCATCCGGGCGAGCGACCTGATCGTGGTCGATGCCAACGACCCCGAGACGCTGGAGGGGCCGGACGCCCCCGACCCCACCGCATGGGGGCTGCATGGCGGGCTGCACCGGCACTGCGCCCATGCGCGCTGTGCGATGCATGTGCATTCGACCCATGCCACCGTTCTGGCGAGCCTCGCCGACAGCCGCCTGCCGCCCATCGACCAGAACGGCGCGATGTTCTATGGCCGCCACGTCGTCGATGAGGGCTATGGCGGGCTTGCCTTCGAGGATGAGGGCGAACGCTGCGCGCGGCTCTTCCACGACCCGAAACAGAAGGTCATGATCATGGGCAATCACGGCGTGATGGTGATCGGCGACACCGTCGCCGACACGTTCAACCGGCTTTATTATTTTGAGCGCGCGGCGGAGAATTACATCCGCGCGCTTCAGACCGGGCGGTCCCTGCGGGTGCTGTCGCACGAGGTCGCGGCCAAGACCGCCGAGGAAATCGAGAGCTACCCCGAACAGGCCGACCGGCACCTGTCGGAGATCAAGGCCCTGCTCGACGCCGAAGGCTCGGACTACGCGAGTTGAGGCAGGGAGGGAGATGGGCTGTTTCAGCCGCTGACGCGAGCCGCGCATCGACGGGCCGCGGTGCGGCGATCCAACGCTCGTTCGGCAGAACTTTATCTCTGCCAAGTCAGAAAAACATCCACGCGTTGCGCAGGTTGCTGCCATATCGCCGTGCCGTCGGGGCGGCCCGGCGATGCGCGGCGGTCTTCGACCGCGTATCGCGCGGGTGCTTTGATCCAACGACCGCTCAAGCCCCTCAAGACCGCAACCCGGTCTCGACCAGCAGCCCCTTGCGCTTGGCCTCGTAATAATAGCCCCGCGCATACCAGCCGATCGCGGCATCCGGATCGCCGCCCGCCACCAGATAGGCCCCGCGCAGATACTTCACCCCGTATTTCAGGTTGGTCTCGGCATCGAGCAATGTCTCGGGCGGGCCGCGATGGCCCATCGTGCGCGCGGTCTGCGGAAGGATCTGCAACAACCCGTAATACGGCCCGTTCCGCGCGCCCGGACGATGCGTGCTCTCGCGGATCGCCAGCCGGTGCACCAGGCTGCGCGGCACCTCGTAGTGATCGGCATAGCGATTGATCAGACGGCGCAACTCCGGCGTCTCGTTGGGATAGAGCGGCGGATCATGGGGCGCGCTGCGTGTCGAGACCGACGGCGTCGAACAGGCGGCAAGCGGCAGGCTGGCCAGAAGACCGAGCACAAGGCGGCGCGTGGGATGGGGCATTGCGGCTCCGACATGACTTTGCGCCAGAATGCCCGCCCGCGTCGCCCCGCGCCAGCGACATGATCACCACCGGCGAAACCTTGCCATTCCACCCGCCCCGCGCCATGTAAGGGCGCATGAGCAAGGTTCTTTTCTCCTTCGGCCACGGCTATAGCGCCCGCGCCCTCGCCGCCCGGCTCCTGCCTCAGGGCTGGCGCATCTACGGCACCACCCGCGACGCAGGCAAAGCCCGCGCCCTGCGCGCCGAGGGCGTCATCCCGCTCCTCTGGGGCACCGATGACCTCACCCCCGCCCTGCATGAGGCGACCCACCTGCTCAGTTCCGTAGCCCCGACCGAGGACGGCGACCCGGTGCTCGCCCGCCACCGCGCCGAGATCGCCACCCTCGCGCCGCGCCTCACCTGGGCTGGATACCTCTCGACCACCGGGGTCTACGGCGACCATCAGGGCGGCTGGGTGGATGAAGACACCCCCCTCACCCCCTCCACCAAGCGCGGGCGCCTGCGCGTCGCCGCCGAGACCGAATGGCAGGCGATCCGCGGCCTGCCCCTGCACATCTTTCGCCTCGCGGGGATCTACGGCCCCGGGCGCGGCCCGTTCGAGAAGGTGCGCCAAGGCACCGCGCGGCGTATCATCAAGCCGGGTCAGGTCTTCAGCCGCATCCATGTCGACGATATCGCGCAGGTGCTCGAGGCCTCGATCATGGCCCCCCGCCCCGGCACCGCCTACAACCTCTGCGATGACGACCCCGCCCCGCCGCAGGACGTGATCGCCCATGCCGCCGAATTGCTGGGCGTGGCCGTGCCCGACGCCATCCCCTTCGACGAGGCGGAGATGAGCCCGATGGCCCGCTCCTTCTACGCCGAATCGAAACGCGTCTCGAACCGGCGCATCAAGGACGATCTCGGTGTGCGCCTCATTCACCCCGACTACCGCAGCGGGCTGCGCGCGCTTCTGGTGCAAGAGGGCTGACGCTCCCCTTCATCTTGCCGAAAATACTCAACACTCCGGCCCCCCAACGAGAAAGGGCCGCGCAGCGCGCGACCCTTTCCTTGGCTCCAAAGGCCGGGGGATGATTTACATCATGCCGCCCATGCCGCCCATGTCGGGCATGCCGCCGCCGCCACCGGCGCCTTCTTTTTGCGGCTTGTCGGCCACCATCGCCTCGGTGGTGATCAGGAGGCCGGCAATCGAGGCAGCATCCTCGAGCGCGGTCCGGACAACCTTGGCCGGGTCGATCACGCCGAACTTGAACATGTCGCCATATTCATCGGTCTGCGCGTTGTAGCCGAACTTGAGGTCTTCGCTCTCGCGGATCTTGCCCGCAACAACCGACCCGTCGACACCGGCATTCTCGGCGATCTGGCGCAGCGGCGCTTCGAGCGCGCGACGCACGATCATGATGCCCGCGTTCTGGTCACTGTTCTCGCCGGTCAGACCTTCGAGCGACTTGGCACCCTGCACAAGGCTGACACCGCCGCCGACGACGATCCCTTCCTGCACGGCAGCGCGGGTGGCGTTCAGCGCGTCATCGACGCGGTCCTTGCGCTCTTTCACCTCGGTTTCGGTCATGCCGCCAACGCGGATCACGGCCACACCACCAGCGAGCTTGGCCACACGTTCCTGCAGCTTCTCGCGGTCGTAATCCGAGGTGGTGTCCTCGATCTGCTGACGGATCTGCGCGACGCGTGCCTCGATTTCCGCCTTCTCGCCATGGCCGTCCACGATGGTGGTTTCGTCCTTGGTGATGTTGACGGTCTTGGCGCTGCCCAGCATGTCCATGGTCACCGACTCGAGCTTCATGCCGAGATCTTCCGAGATCACCTGGCCACCGGTCAGGATCGCGATGTCCTGCAGCATGGCCTTGCGACGATCGCCAAAGCCCGGTGCCTTGACAGCCGCGATCTTGAGGCCGCCGCGCAGCTTGTTGACCACGAGGGTCGCAAGCGCTTCGCCTTCGACGTCTTCCGCGATGATCAGCAGCGGCTTCTGGCTCTGGATCACCTGCTCGAGCAGCGGCACCATCGGCTGGAGGCTCGACAGTTTCTTCTCGTGCAGCAGGATCAGGCAGTCATCCAGCTCCGCGATCATCTTGTCGGAGTTGGTCACGAAATAGGGGCTGAGGTAGCCACGGTCGAACTGCATGCCCTCGACCACGTCGGTCTCGGTCTCGAGGCCCTTGTTCTCTTCGACGGTGATGACACCCTCGTTGCCGACCTTCTGCATCGCATCCGCGATCTGACGGCCGATTTCGGCTTCGCCATTGGCGGAAATGGTGCCGACCTGCGCAACTTCGTCGGAGTTTTCGACCTTGCGGGCCGCGGCCTTGATGTGCTCGACGACCTTGGTGGTCGCGAGATCGATACCGCGCTTGAGATCCATCGGGTTCATGCCCGCGGACACGGCCTTGACGCCCTCTTTCACGATGGCTTGCGCCAGCACGGTCGCGGTGGTGGTGCCGTCGCCGGCCTCGTCATTGGTGCGGCTGGCGACTTCTTTCACCATCTGCGCGCCCATGTTCTCGAACTTGTCTTCCAGTTCGATTTCCTTGGCGACAGAGACACCGTCCTTGGTGATGCGCGGCGAGCCAAAGCTCTTTTCCAGCACCACGTTGCGGCCCTTGGGGCCGAGCGTAACCTTGACCGCATCGGCCAGGGTGTTGACGCCCTTCAGCATGCGGTTGCGGGCGTCGGTGTTAAAACGTACGTCTTTTGCAGACATGTTCAGATGCTCCTGATTTCTATGGGTTCCGGGTCAGACGAAGCGCGGCGTTCAGGCGGCCTTGGCAGCCTGATCGGCGTCGATGATGCCCAGAATGTCGCTTTCCTTCATGATCAGCAGCTCTTCGCCGTCGATCGTGACCTCGGTGCCCGACCATTTGCCGAACAGAATGGTGTCACCGGCCTTCACGGCCATCTCGATCAATTCGCCATTGTCCTTGCGCGCGCCGTCACCGACGGACACCACCTGGCCCTGCTGGGGCTTTTCCTTGGCGGTCTCGGGGATGATCAGGCCCCCGGCGGTTTTCTCTTCGCTTTCAACGCGGCGGACAAGCACGCGGTCATGCAGCGGTTTAAATGCCATCTCTGAGGCTCCTTGGCTCAAAGTTACTCCCTATTGATCCCTACTCGGGGATCGTTAGCACTCCCCTCGGGCGAGTGCTAACGAGAGATAGCTAGGCAGTGCGCCTCCCCGAGTCAACACCCTTGGTCGCGAAAATCGTCGGTGTCGGATCAGGGCTGCCGGGTCGGCCTGATGCCGAACCGATGTCAAGGTCGGGATTCGACTTGAAGCGGTCATTGAATGACCCGTAGAAGGTGCCGCGTGATCGCAGGGCCGGGGACTGGCGATGCGCCGTTTGTGGCGGGTACTTTATCCCAGCCAAGTCATTCTAAACTCAACACGTTGCGCACCCTATCAAATCGCCAGGCCGCGGGACGGCGTCATGCCGGAGGCATGCCTCTGGTATGACGATCGCGCAGCACCTTCGGTGCGTTTCGCGCGGACAGGCTTCAACGCCCGCTCCAGGCCAGAACTGTCCCGCCCCATCTGTTGTGATCGTCTCCCCTGTGCCTCCCCTCCCCGGTCATCCTCTGGCTTGACCAGAGGATCTCTTGGCCGAGAGACCCTCGGATCACGTCCGAGGGCGACGATGCGAGAGGCGGGCACCGGAATCGCCCCCCTCTTTGCCGCAGTGCAGCATTGCCGGGTGACAAACCCCGCGCACCTCCCTATAAAGCGCGCCGAAGCATTCACGATCACTGAGGACACGCATCATGACCACTCTTGTTTTCGGCCACAAATCCCCCGACACCGATTCCACCGGATCGCCGATCCTCTGGGCGTGGTATCTCAACGAGGTGAAGGGCGGCGACGCCGAAGCCGTCCTGCTGGGCGAGCCCAATACCGAAGCCGCCTTCCTGCTGAGCAAATGGGACCTGCCCAAGCCGCGCATCATCTCTGATGTTGAGGATGGTCAGGCCTGCGTCGTGGTCGACACCAACAACCCGGCTGAACTGCCCGCCAACATCAACGGCGCTGACGTGCAGGCGATCATCGACCATCACAAGCTGGTCGGCGGGCTGGAAACCAAAGGCCCGATCGACATCACCGTGCGCCCGCTCGCGTGCACCGCGACGATCATGGTCGACCTGATGGGCGACGACGCCGCGAAGATGCCCGATTGGGCCAAGGGCGCCGCACTCACCTGCATCCTTTCGGACACGCTCGAATTCCGCTCGCCCACCACGACCGACCATGACCGCGCCGTGGCCGAGAGCCTCGCCTCCGATCTGGGCATCTCGATCCCCGACTACGCCGCCGAGATGTTCGCCGCGAAATCCGACGTGTCGGCCTTTTCCGACGCCGAACTGCTGCGCATGGATTCCAAGGAATACGAAGTCGGCGGCAAGAAATTCCGCGTCAGCGTTCTGGAAACCACCGCCCCCGCCACCGTGCTCGACCGCAAGACGAGCCTGATGGACAGCATGACCACCGTCGCCGCCGAGGATGGTGTCGATCAGGTGCTCCTGTTCGTGGTGGACATCCTGAATGAAGAGGCGACGCTGCTGGTGCCGAACGATCTGGTCAAGGCGCTCGCCGAGAAAAGCTTTGGCGCGAGCGTGGCGGGCGACGCCGTGGTCCTGCCCGGCGTGATGTCCCGCAAAAAGCAGATCATCCCCAATCTCGCGCTCTGATATCGCACCGACGCGATACCGACAGAATACCGACGCGATACAGACATGAAAAAAGGCCCGCGGTGGACACCTCCCGCGGGCCTCTCTGTATCCGGTGCGCGGGCTTAGCCCCGACCGGCCTCGATCACATCCTCGACCGTGCGCAGCCCAGTGCGCGGAGCCTGAACCAGCACCGCCATGTTGCCCGGCTTGTGTTCGTTGTTCAGCATCTTGGTATGTGCCTGCGGAATCTCGTCCCACGGGAAAACCTCGGACATGCAAGGGTCCAGACGGCGCTCCACCATCAGCTTGTTGGCCGCCGCCGCCTGCTTGAGATGGGCGAAATGGCTGCCCTGCAGGCGCTTCTGATGCATCCACATATAGCGCACGTCGAAGGTGCAGTTGAACCCGCTGGTCCCCGCACAGATCACCACCATGCCGCCCTTCTTGCACACCAGAGACGAGACCGGAAAGGTCGCCTCGCCGGGATGCTCGAACACCATGTCAACGCTGACGCCTTTTCCGGTTATGTCCCAGATTGCCTTACCAAATTTCCGCGCTTCCTTGAGCCATTCGTTATATTCCGGCGTGTTCACCGTGGGCAGTTGTCCCCAGCAGTTGAACTCCTTGCGGTTGATGACACCCTTGGCCCCCTGATCGAGAACGAACTGCCGCTTGCTCTCGTCCGAGATGACGCCGATGGCGTTCGCGCCCGCCGTGTTCGCCAACTGGATCGCGTAAGACCCCAGACCACCCGACGCCCCCCAGACCAGCACATTCTGCCCCGGCTTGAGATCATGCGGCGCGTGACCAAAGAGCATCCGGTAGGCGGTGGCGAGCGTCAGCGTGTAGCAGGCACTTTCCTCCCACGTCAGATGCTTGGGGCGCGGCATGAGCTGCTGCGCCTGCACGCGGGTGAACTGCGAGAACGATCCGTCCGGCGTCTCGTAGCCCCAGATCCGCTGCGTGGGCGAGAACATCGGATCGCCGCCGTTGCACTCCTCATCATCACCATCGTCTTGATTACAATGGATAACCACCTCGTCGCCGACCTTCCAGCGCTTGACCTTCTCGCCCACTTTCCAGACGATCCCCGCCGCGTCGGACCCGGCGATATGATAGTCCGCGCCGTGCCCGTCGAACGGGCTGATCGGCTGGCCGAGACCGGCCCAGACGCCGTTATAGTTGACGCCCGCCGCCATCACCAGAACCAGCACCTCGTGGCTGTCGATCTCCCATGTATCGACCACCTCCTGCTGGAACGATGTTTCCGGCTCGCCATGCCGCTCGCGGCGGATTGCCCATGCATACATATGCTTGGGCACATAGCCGAGCGGGGGCATTTCGCCGACCTCGTAAAGGTCTTTTTCAGGTGCGTCATAGGGCGCGATGCCCGTCTCGTTGTCCAAAGCCATGCTAGCCTCCTGTGAACGCGTGCCGCAGTGCAGAATCGCGGCGCTCTGACCTTGGGATACTGATGGATCGGTAATATTGCAATAGCTTTGGGTCTATTTTTGTAATTATATGACCGAGCAATTGCAGCAAAATCGCTCAATCCCCGCTGCACCCGCGAAAAAGATGGGCGATTGAGGACGCATAATACGTCAGCAGCGGGCGCTCGGTCTCGTTGACGACGAACGCCCCGTGATGCTCCTCGATCATGCCACGCTTGCGCAGAACCGTGATCCCGAACCGGATCGCGTATTCCAGATCGTCGCGCGGCAGGTGCAGATGGGCGCGCGGCGCCGCCTCCAAAATCTCCGCCACGCGGGCATCCAGCGCCTCGCGGCTCAGCGGTGCATCGGCCAGCACCAGCGCGCGCGCCACCAGGGGCACCGGCAGCACCGGCACCTCGGCTCCGATCCTGGCCATCAGCGCCCGCGCCAGCCCCTCAACGCCCCCTTCCGGGTGATCCACCTGATAGGACCGCAGTGACATCGGCGCGCCGAAACTGACCGCGGCGTAGCCGTGCCGGTGGTATTTGCCCCGCAGCTTGAGCCAGCCCTGATTCACGATGAACTGCGCCACCACGCTGATCCGCGCCGGAAAGCGCCGTCCGCCCGCCTGATCTGCGGCGACCAGCAGCCGATCCTCGAACACCCGGTCATAGTTCAGCGCCACGGGCACAAAGACCACGTCGCGCCCGCCCGCCTCACGCTCCTCGACAAGGTATTTCAGCAGGCCAAGGCGCGGTTCCTGCAAGCCGCCATTCAGGCTCAGCCCGCCCTCGGGGAACATCGCCTGCGTGACGCCACCATCGGTGGCCATGCCGACATAGCGCGCCAGAACACGGCGATAGAGCGCGCCGCGCGACTTGCGACGGATGAAATAGGCCCCCATCGCCTTGATCAGCCGGCTGAGCGGCCAGACCCGCGCCCATTCCCCCACGGCATAGGACAGCGCCGAGCGTTCGGCGGCCAGCCACGTCACCAGCACGTAATCCATGTTGGAGCGGTGGTTCATCACGAACACCACCGTCGCATCGCGGTCGATCCCGCTCAGCGTCTCGTCGAAATGCCCCAGCCGCACCCGGTAGAGCGCGCGGCTCAGCCATTTCGCCAGCTTTATGGCGATGCCGAAATAGGCGGTGGCGGAAAAACTCGGCACGATCTCGCGCGCATAGCCCTTGGCCTTCTCGAAGGCGACATTCTCGGGGATGCCTTCCTTGCGGGCATGTTCGGCGATGGCGCGGCTGACCTCAGGGTCGTAGATCAGCCGCTGGATCATGTCATAGCGCCGCGCCAGCTTGAACGGCTCGATGGGCCGCTCCAGCCTCTCGTTGAGCCGGGCAACGGCGCGCTCCATCCGGCGGCGAACAAACCAGCGGACGGAGGGGAAGAGGAAATGCGACGCAAAGGTCACGCCCGCGAAGGCGATCAACAAGAGCAGCGCCCAAAGGGGCATGTCGACCGTTTGTGTCATTGCACCAGATAAGCAGGGAACGCGGGGGCGGTAAATGGGGGCCGCATTATCCTATTGGTGTTGGGCGTCATCCTCTGGCTTGACCAGAGGATCTCTTGGCTGGCAGATCCTCGGATCAAGCCAGAGGATGACGGGAGAAAGCCCGAAGACGCCGGACCGGCGCATATGCCGCGATGCAGCGAATTGACAGCGCCAGTTTGTTGCCATTACATTGCGCGGAACGTAAGAAAATTGCGCAACCTGATTCACGAGGCCCGTACATGTCGCAGACGCAGAAAGATCGCCCCTGGTTAATCCGCACCTATGCGGGCCATTCGACGGCGCAGGCCTCGAACGCGCTCTATCGCTCGAACCTCGCGCGCGGGCAGACCGGGCTCTCGGTGGCCTTCGATCTGCCGACGCAAACGGGCTATGACAGCGATCACGTGCTCGCCAAGGGTGAGGTCGGCAAGGTCGGCGTGCCGGTCTGCCACCTGGGCGACATGCGCGCGCTCTTCAATCAGATCCCGCTTGATCAGATGAACACCTCGATGACGATCAACGCCACAGCACCTTGGTTGTTGTCGCTCTATATCGCTGTGGCCGAGGAGCAGGGCGCAGACACCACTGCCCTGCAAGGCACGGTGCAGAACGATCTGATCAAGGAGTATCTGTCGCGTGGCACATACATTTGCCCGCCCAAGCCGAGCCTGCGGATGATCGGCGACGTGGCCGAATATTGCTACAAGCACGTGCCCAAATGGAACCCGATGAATGTCTGTTCCTACCACCTGCAAGAGGCCGGGGCGACGCCGGAGCAGGAACTGGCCTTTGCGCTGGCCACCGCCGTGGCGGTGCTGGACGAGTTGCAGCCGCGCGTGCCGGAGGAGGATTTCCCGATCCTCGCCGGGAGGATTTCGTTCTTCGTCAACGCAGGCATCCGCTTTGTCACCGAGATGTGCAAGATGCGCGCCTTCGTCGATCTCTGGGACGAGATTTTGCAGGAGCGTTACGGCGTCGAAGACCCCAAGTTCCGCCGCTTCCGCTATGGCGTGCAGGTCAATTCCCTCGGCCTGACCGAGCAGCAACCCGAGAACAACGTCTACCGTATCCTGATCGAGATGCTGGCAGTGACGCTGTCGAAAAAGGCCCGCGCGCGGGCGGTCCAGCTACCGGCCTGGAACGAGGCGCTTGGCCTGCCGCGCCCCTGGGATCAGCAATGGTCGATGCGGATGCAGCAGATCCTCGCCTATGAGACGGACCTCTTGGAATTCGACGATCTCTTCGAGGGCAACCCGGCGGTGGATGCCAAGGTCGAGGCGCTGAAAGACGGCGCGCGGCATGAATTGGCCAACCTGGACAGCATGGGCGGCGCGGTCTCGGCCATCGAATACATGAAATCGCGGCTCGTGGACAGCAACGCCGAACGCCTCGGCCGGATCGAGCGCAATGAGACCGTGGTCGTCGGCGTGAACAAGTGGCAGGAGGGCGAGCCCTCGCCGCTGCAGACCGAGGATGGTGGCATCATGGTGGTCGATGCGGCCGTCGAGACCGATCAGATCGGGCGGCTGGAAGAGTGGCGGCGCGCGCGCGACGCGGGGGCCGTAAAAAAGGCGCTCGCCGATCTGCGTGCGGCGGCAGAGGCCGACGAGAACATCATGCCCGCCTCCATCGCGGCAGCCAAGGCAGGTGTCACCACCGGCGAATGGGCCGAACAGATGCGCGCCATTCACGGGGAGTATCGCGGCCCCACCGGCGTCTCGCGCAGCCCTTCGAACATGACCGAGGGGCTGGATGAGATCCGCGATGCGGTGGATGCGGTCAGCGACAGCCTCGGGCGGCGTCTGAAATTCCTCGTCGGCAAGCCGGGGCTCGACGGTCATTCCAACGGGGCCGAACAGATCGCCTTCCGCGCCCGCGATTGCGGCATGGATATCGGCTATGAGGGCATCCGTCTGACGCCGGAACAGATCGTCACCGCCGCACAGGACGAGGGCGCGCATGTGGTCGGCCTGTCGATCCTGTCAGGATCGCACATGCCCCTGATGGAGGACCTGATGGAACGGATGCGCAATGCGGGCCTCGGGCATGTGCCGGTGATCGTCGGCGGCATCATCCCCGAGGACGATGCGCGCCGCCTGCGCGAAATGGGCGTGGCGCGGGTCTATACGCCGAAGGATTTCGAGCTGAACACCATCATGATGGATATCGTGACGCTCGCCGATCCGCGCGCGGTGGCGGCGGAGTGATCCGCCGCCCCGATGCCGATTACTCTTCGCGCAATTCGGAGATGCGAGCGATGATGCGCTGATTGAGCGCGTCGCTTTCGCCGGCAGCATTCGCAATGGCGACGTAGCTGTCCACGTCCATATTCTCGACCTCGCCCACGGCGGAGAAGGCGGCCTCATTGGCCTCCTCGACGAGTTCCTTCTGGGCTGCCTCGTCCTCGGCGGCCTCGATCAGGGGCGTGTATTCGTCGCGCACCTCTTCGACCGCGAGAATGGCATCGACAAAGGCCTCAACTTGGCCGTCGGTGACATCCTCGGCGGCGATTTCGGCGGGTTGCGGCAGGCTTTGCTCGGTCTCCTGCGCGGCGAGCGGGGTGGCAAGAGCGAGCGCCGTGGCGCTGAGCAGCGTCGCGAGTTTGGTTGTGAAGGTCAAATCAGTCTCCTGTTGCGTGGTCTGACGTCCCGCGCAGGCCGCGCGGAATGCCCGGTAGAGGTGGGGGAACGATGAACGGGTGACAACCCGATCGGCGGAAAAATGCCGGGGCGCGGCGAGAATTCAGTCTGGTCTCTGCCCTGCGGTTGGCGCAGGCTACGCAACAAGACCTGAACCGGAGATATGCCATGACCCTGCAGATCCGCCCTGTCGAAACCGGGGACAAACCCGCATGGGTGCCACTCTGGCGCGACTATCTGGCGTTCTACGAAACCACCCTGCCAGATACGGTCTATGACGTGACCTTCGCGCGCCTGACCTCGGCGGCGCATCCTGATCAGAACGGTCTGATCGCACTGCGGAACGGGCGCGCGGTGGGGGTGGTGCATTACATCTACCATCCGCACAACTGGCGCGAGGAGAAGGTGTGTTACCTGCAGGATCTCTTTGCCGCCCCGGCAGCGCGCGGCACAGGCGTGGGGCGGGCGCTGATAGAGGCGGTCTATGCCCGCGCCGATGCCGATGGCTGTCCGTCGGTCTATTGGCTGACGCAGGACTTCAACGCGCAGGCACGCAAGCTCTATGACCGGATCGGAACGCTAACGCCGTTCATCAAGTACATCCGTTAGTCTGTATACTTGCAATCGGTGGCGAGCCTGACAGTCCTGCTTACCCTTGCGCCGCCGTCACGATCAGTTCCACCTTATACTCGGGCGTGGCCAGTTTTGCCTCGCCACAGGCGCGGGCGGGAGCGTGGCCTTCGGGCACCCAGGCATCCCAGACACTGTTCATCTCGGCGAAATCAGCCATGTCGGCCAGCCAGATCACACATTGCAGGATGCGCGTGGCGTCTGACCCGGCCTCGGCCAGCAGTGTCTCGACCTTCTCCAGGCAGGTGCGGGTCTGATCCGCGACGCTGTCGCCCGGATTACCCACCTGACCGGCCAGATAGACGGTGCCGTTATGGGTGACGATTTGGCTCATGCGCTGGCCGGTGTGGTGACGGGTGATCTCGGTCATGGGCGGGTCCTTTCGGTTGGATCAACAAAAACGGTCGGGGGCGAGCGCGGCGCGGGTGGCCGCGTCGAGCACGGGTGCGCCGCCAGTCAGCAGCGCGGCGCTGAACTGCGATAGCGCGGGCGCGGTCTGAACGCCATAGCCGCCCTGCCCCGCCAGCCAGAAAAAGCCGGTACTGCGCGGATCGAACCCCGCCACCGGTGTGCGGTCGGACGCGAAGGTGCGCAGGCCTGCCCAGCTATGTTCCAGCCGCGTCACCTCATGCGTCACCGCCTGCTCGAACCGGTGCAGCCCCTCGGCAAGCACCATGTCCTCGGGCCAGGCATCATGCGGATCGACCGGGTCTTCGTCGGCGGGCGAGACCATCAGCTTGCCCGCCTCCGGCTTGGCGTACCACGTCTCGGCGATGGAGCCGAAGATCGGCCAATGCTCGGTATCTTGTCCCTCGGGCGCCGGGATGATCGCGGCGGAGCGGCGATAGGGTTGCAGACCGAAGCGCGGCAGACCGGCCATCGCCGCGATCTCATCGGCCCATGCCCCGGCGGCGTTGACGATGGTAGGCGCGGTGAAGGTACCGTGTGCCGTCTCGACATGCCATTGCCCGGCCTCATGGCGCAGCGCCTGCACCTGCGCGCCGGTGACGATCTGCCCCCCGCGCCCCCGCAGCATCCTTGCATAGCCCTGCAACAACAGATCCACGTCGATGCCGCGCGCGTCGCGTTCGATCAACGCGCCCGCAATACGCTCAGGGCGCAGGATGGGGACGATCTCAGCGGCCTCCTTTCCGGTCAGTCGCTCGACCCCCACGGCCCCGTCGAGATAGGCGTCGAGCACCGGCAGTTCCTCTTCCGAGGCGACCATCAACTCGCCCCGGGGGCTGAGGATCGGCTTGTCACTGATCTCTCTCGGCTGCTCGAAAATCGGTTCGGCCACGGCGTTTAGCGCGCGCAGCGTGGCGTTGCCATAGTTGCGGATGAAGATCGCCGCAGAGCGGCCCGTCGCGTGATAGCCGATCTGAGGCTCGCTCTCCAGCACCGAAACGCGTGCCCCGGCGCGGGCACACTCCGCGGCCGCACTGACCCCTGCGATGCCGCCGCCGATGACTATTATATCGCTCATGGCCGCGCCCCCTCGAACCCGGTGAGCGTGGCGGTGAGGTTCTGGCCCAACTCCTCGCAGAGATAGCCCCCCTCCTGCACGAACAGCGTGGGCAACCCGAGGCCCGCAATGGCCGCACCGATGCGCCCGAAGCCCGGCGTGGTGATGGCCAACCCCTTAAACGGATCGCCCTCATAGGCGTCGAGGCCGAGGGCGACCACCACCGCGTCAGCCCCGAAATTCACGATCCTTTCCAGCGCGCGATCCAGCACCTTCAGATAGTCGTCATCGCCGGTCTTGCGCGGCAGCGGCAGGTTGAGGTTGTAGCCCATCCCACGCCTCTCGCCGCGCTCGCACGCATGGCCCCAGAAGAACGGGTAGAACCGTTCCGGGTCGGCATGGATCGACACGGTCAGCACATCATCGCGGTCGTAGAAGATGCCCTGCGTGCCGTTGCCGTGATGCACATCCACGTCAAGGATCGCCGTGCGCCGTCCTGCCATACGCAGGCGTTCGGCGGCGATGGCGGCATTGTTGAGAAAGCAAAAGCCGCCCGCCAGATCGCCAAAGGCATGATGCCCCGGCGGGCGGCAAAGGGCGTAGGCGGCGCGCTCGCCTGCCGCGACAAGATCGGCCCCGGTGACGGCGCTCTGCGCCGACCAATAGGCGGCCTCCCACGTGCCTGCGCCAATGGGACAGGCGGTATCCGCCTGATGATAGCCCGCCTGCCCCACGGCGGATTTGGGGTAACCGTCGCCGCGCGTGGCGGGGTGGATGTTGGGGATCACCTCCGGCCCGCCACCCTCGATGCGCTGCCAGCGGATGTGGATATTGCGCAGAAAGGTCACATACTCCGGCGAATGAAGCGCCGCGATCGGGCCTAGCCCGGCATCCTTGGGCGCGATCATCTCGCAGCCCGCCTTGCGCGCGCCATCGGTCAGCCGCGCGATGCGCTCGGGCTGTTCGGGGCTGGGCTGAATGACGCCATTGGCCATGAAATGCTGTGGCGCGTGTTTCCACTGGCGGTCGTCGAAAATGGCCTTCATCTTCCCTCTCCCTTCAGTCTCTCAAACCCTGCCAGAGGCAGGCGCATCTTTGTCACACGGTCCTGCGGCGCAAAGCCGAGACGTTCATAGAACCGGCGTGAGGCGGTGCTGTGGCCGTAGACCGCCAGCGTCATCCATGTTGCGCCCCACTGCACCCCGGCCCGGTGCGCCACCTCGGCCAGCAGGTGCCGCCCCGTCCCCTGCCCCCGTGTCGCCGCATCGACCCAGAGGTCGGAGACATAAACCCCCGGCGCGCCCTGAGCAGTGGAAAACACCGGACTATAGAGCGCCGCACCGATCACGCCCCCCTCCACTGCCAGAAGCCCGTAAGCCGCTGGCGTATCGCCCATCAGCCCGGCGCGCAAGGCGTCGAGTCCCGCCATATGCTGATCCCCCAGATCGTGGCTGAGGGACCGCAAGGCCCGGTCCAGCAGACCCAGATCCGCCTCTGTCGTGACCGCGCGAAACTCCGTCACCATCTCTCAGATCGCCGTCCGGTCCGCACCCTTGAGGCGCAAGAGGCGGCGCGCGCCGTCCGCATCCACCACCTCGCGCCCCATCGCCTCGACAATGCCGCGCACTTTCTCCACCTGCTCGGCATTGGATCGCGCCAGCGTGCCGCGCGCAATCGTCAGGCTGTCCTCCAGCCCAACGCGCACGTGCCCGCCCATCGCCGCCGCCTGCGCCGCCATCGGCATCTGGTGGCGTCCCGCGGCCAGCACCGAGAACATGTAATCCGCACCGAACAACTTGTCGGCGATGCGCACCATGTGGCTCAGGTTTTCGGGTTCCGGCCCCATGCCGCCCAGCACGCCAAAGACGAACTGAATGAAGAACGGCGCCTCGATCAGGCCCCGGTCAGCGAAATGGCGCAGCATGTAGAGATGGCCCAGATCGTAGCATTCGAATTCGAACCGCGCGCCACGCTCCTGTCCCAGCTCCGTCAGGATGCGGGCGATGTCGCGCGGGGTGTTCTTGAACACCAGATCATCGGAGCCTTCGAGAAAGGGCTGCTCCCAGTCATGCTGCCAGTCGGTGATCCGCTCGGCCATCGGGTAAAGGGCGAAATTCATCGTGCCCATGTTGAGCGAGGCCATTTCCGGCGCGGCCTCTTTCGGGGCGGCCAGACGCTCATCAAGCGTCATCACCGCGCTGCCGCCCGTGGACAGGTTCAGCACCGCGTCGCAGCCCTGTTTGAGGCGCGGCAGGAAGGCGCGGAAATGGTCGGGATCGGCCGAGGGCCTGCCCGTCTCGGGGTCGCGCGCATGCAGGTGCAGGATCGACGCGCCCGCCTCGGCGGCCTCGACACCCGCCTTTGCGATCTCGTCGGCTGTCACCGGCAAGTGCGGCGACATCGAGGGCGTGTGGATAGAGCCGGTGAGCGCGCAGGTGATGATGATCTCGCGCATCACACCGCCTTGCCCAACGCGGGGCGGATTTCCTCTGTGAACTGCGACAGCGAGGCATCCAGCACCTCGGTGATCTCATCGAGATGCGTCTCGGTCACGATCATCGGCGGCGCGACGATGATATGATCGCCCTCCACCCCGTCGCGGGTGCGCCGCGAATAGACGATCAACCCCTTGTCATAGGCGATCTGCACAAACCGGTTGAAGGCTTGCAGGTGCTTCGGCAGCGGCGCCTTACTGCCCCGGTCGGCCATGAATTCGAACGCCGTGAGCAGCCCCTTGCCGCGCACGTCGCCGATGATGGCATAGCGCTGCATGAGACCTTCCAGCCGTTCCTTGAGTTTCACCCCCATCCGCGCCGCGTTGCCCACCAGATCCTGCCGCTCGATCTCGTCGATCACGGCCAGACCGGCGGCGCAGGCCAGCGGGTTGCCCGCATAGGTGTAGCCATGCAAGAAGCCGCCTGCATCCAGCACCGCTTCGACCAGCCGTTCATGCGCCACCATTGCCCCTAGCGGCACATAGCCCGCGGCGAAACCCTTGGACATGACGATGATATCCGGCGCCAGTCCCCAATGCTCTGAAGCGAGGAATTTTCCGGTGCGCCCCGCACCCGTCATCACCTCGTCCAAAATCAGCAGCACGCCATGTTTGCGACAGATCTCTTGCACCCGCTCCATGTAACCGCGTGGCGGCACCAGCGCGCCGGTGGACGCGCCACCAATAGGTTCCACCAGGAATGCCAGGACGCTGTCCGGGCCTTCTTCCACGATTTTTGCCTCCAGCATGTCGGCGTAATGGTGGCCCGTGGCCTCATCTTCGGGGTCGAACCCGTCAAGGTAAGCGCGCGGCGCGGGGATCTTTGGCATCGCCTGCATCAACGGCGCAAACGGTTCTGTCAGCGGCGCATAGGACGTGACGGCAAGCGCCCCTAAAGTGCAGCCATGATAGGACGGCGCCCGACTGATGATTTTCCACCGGCTGCCCTCGCCGATGGCAAGCGCGTACTGACGCGCCAGTTTCAGCGCCGATTCCACCGCCTCAGATCCACCCGAGACAAAGAACACGCGGTTGAGTCCTTCGGGGCAGAGCGCGGCGGTCTTGGCGGCGAGCTTCTCCGACGCCTCGGTCTCGAAATGCAGGCGGTAGCCAAAGGTGGATTTCTCCATCTGACGCCGCATCGCCTCAAGCACGTTCTCATTGGAATGGCCGATGTTGCAGACCATCGCGCCGGATGATCCGTCCAGATAGCGCTTGCCATCCACATCCCACATATAAACGCCGCGCGCCTGATCGAGCACCGGCTTGCGCTCGCGCCCCTGATAGAAAAGGTGAGAGGGTTTCACGTTCATTGTCTTATCCCGGAAGCGCCGCGCAATCCTGCGGCCGCAAGTGCAGATGGACCGCATCGCCAGCAGCAAAGGGGCGCTCGTCGATCATGTTGATGGCTTGCAGTTGCGCATCGCCCGCACGCACGAAATAGCGCACGGCCTGCCCCTGATAATCCACGGTTTCCACGGTGGCCGGCACCGAGATCACGCCCTCGGAGGCCTGGGTTTTCGACAGCAACAGTTTCTCGGCGCGCACCACCAGCTTGGCCGCGCCTTTGCCGGTCAGGTTCGGGGCCTTGGCGGCGGGCACTGTGACCTTGCCAAAGGTCGCATCCTCGACCACCACGCTCGCGCCATGCTCGATACATTTCGCCTCGGTGATATTGGACGCCCCGAGGAAATTGGCGACGAATTCGGAGGCGGGCGTGTTATACACCTCTTCGGGCTTGCCGACCTGTTCCACCCGCCCCTCGGACATCACCACGATCAGATCGGACATGGCGAGCGCCTCGGATTGGTCGTGGGTGACGAAAACGGTCGTCACGCCGATGCGTTCCTGAATGCGCTTCAACTCCACGCGCATATCCTCGCGCAGGTTGGCATCGAGCGCCGAAAGCGGCTCGTCCAGAAGCAGCACGTCCGGCTCGATCACGATGGCGCGGGCAAGCGCGATGCGCTGTTGCTGACCGCCCGAGAGTTCCTTGGGATAGCGGTCACCGACATTAGGCAATTGCACCAGTTCCAGCGCCGCCTGCACCTTGGCCGGGATCTCGGATTTCGGCACGTCGCGGTATTTCAGGCCGAAGGCCACGTTCTCGGCCACGGTCTTATGCGGGAAAAGCGCGTAGTTCTGAAAAACGAGGCCAAGGTTGCGCTTGTGAATGGGCACGTCGTTGACGCGTTTGCCCCCGATCAGGATTTCGCCCTCGCTCGGGTCGAGCAGCCCGGCGATCATCCGCAAATTGGTGGTCTTGCCACAGCCCGAAGGCCCCAGCAGCGTGACGAACGCCCCCTCGGGAATTTCCAGCGTGGTGCGATGAACGGCGGTGAAACTGCCGAAACGCTTGACGATGTCTTGCAGGGTGACGGCGCTCATCGCGGTCTCCTATGTTGCGAGGCCGCGCGGGGCGGCGGGCACGCAATTTCGAAATTGCGTGACCAAGGCCGTTTGAACGGCCTTGGCACTCTTTGCGAGCTGGATCGCTCAGTAGCCGCGCTGCACGCGGCTGAAGGTCTCGGACCACTCGGCCTCATTGCCGTTCCAGTAGTTGGGATCGGCGAAGGTGAGCGAGTCGAGCGTGCCGGTCGGATCATAGGCCGGCAGGGTGGGGATCTTGTCACCCAGATCGACCTTGGTGCCGTCGAGCGCGGGCGGATAGTTCTGCCCCTCGGCCACGGCGATGGAGGTCTCAGGCGCCAGCATGAAGTTCAGGAGTTCCTCGCAGGCCTCGACCGGGCTGCCCTTGAGCACGTGCAGGCATTCCTGCCAGGCAAAGCTGCCGGGCGCGTCGTAATAGCCGATATCGTGGCCCTGCTGCTGCAGCGCCGCGATGCGGCCCGACCAGCCTTCGGTCACGTAGATTTCTTCCTCGGCCAGCAGGCTCATCAACTCCGCGCCCGACGACCAATATTTCAGCGCCAGATCGCGGTGGCTGCGGATCGCGTCCCAGACGGCCTCCATATCCTGAATATTGTTGGGGTCTTGGCCCGTCTGCAACGCGCCGTACCAGATCCGTGTGCGCCATTCGCCCCAGCCGCCGATCTTGCCCTTGTAGGCCTCGTCGATCAGGATGCTGGCACCTTTCTCCTTCATCTCCTCGTCCGAGATATACTTGCGGTTATAGGCCAGCCCCGTGGTGCCATAGTCATAGGGCACCGCCGAGAGATAATCCGGCGTCACACCCCGGAACGCGCTGGTCAGCGCATCCATCACCAGCGACATGTTGGGGATGTTGTCGAGGTTCAGCTCCACCGTCAGGCCGAAATTCACGTAGCGCGCGTAATCGAACACGCCCGACAGATGCGCGATGTTGTATTCGCCCTCCTGGCTGGAGCGCACCTGCGCGAGATACTCGTCGCTGCCCGCAAAGGTGCCGTCCACCACTTCGATGCCGGTCTCCTTGGTGTAAGGCTCGAACGCATGTTCGCGGAACGCCTCGGACACGACACCGCCCCAGCCGTCGAACCGCACCTGCTTGACGTCCTGCGCATGAGCGAACTTGGCGAATGGCGTCTGCACACCATAGGCGAGACCCGCAGCCCCGATCAGCCCCAGAAAATTGCGCCGGTCCAGATCGCCATTGCGATAGCGCTCCAGCAGTCGTTCATAACGTTTGGTATTGTCCATTTTTCATATCTCCTTGTTGAGGGTTAATGCGGTTCTTAAGCGCCGCTTTTCATGGCGAGTTTGCGGGCCACCGCCGCACCGAGCAGTGGCAGGCCCACGGTCATCACGATCATCACCGTGCCAAGCGCGTTGATCTCCGGGCTGATCGAATTGCGCAGCATCGAAAAGATCTGCGTCGGCACGGTCTCCACCCCGCCCGGCTTCCAGAAGAGCGTGCCGGTGATGTCGTCGAAACTGATAGTGAAGGCAAAAAGCGCACCGGCGGCCACCGCAGGCAGCATGAGCGGCAGGGTGACCGAGAAAAATGTCTGCACCGGCGAGGCGCCGAGGCTGAGCGCCGCCTCTTCCACGTCGCGCTTGATCGACACCAGCCGCGCCTGCACCACGAGGATGACGAACGGCAGGGTAAAGATGACGTGCCCCGCCAGCAGCAAAGCGAAACTCTTGCCAAGGCCCAGCCAGTTGAGAAACAGCAAAAGCGCCACCGCCAGAACCACCTCGGGCACCAGAATGGGCGCGATCAGCAGCGTGGTGATCGTGTTGCGACCGGGGATCTTGTAGCGCACCAGCGCAAGGCTCGCGAGGATGCCCAATGTGGTCGAGATCACCGCCGTCATCAGCCCCAGCACGATCGAGGTGCGAAAGGCGCGCATCACCGCGTCGTTGTTCCACAATTCCTCGAACCAGCGCAGCGACATGCCGGTCATCGGGAAACTGCCGAACTGATTGGCGTTGAATGACAACAGCACCACCACCGCCACCGGCAGGAACATGAAACCATAGACCAGAATGGTCCAGATGCGGATCGCCTGCCAGCCCATCAGCCCAACCCCTTGGCCAGTTGCGCCATGCCGAGATAGCGGTTGTAGATGCCCACCAGCACGCCCAGCACAGCCAGCAGCAGCAGCGACAGCGCCGAGCCAAGCGGCCAGTTCAATTGCGTGATGATCGCCTCGAACACGAGGTTAGCGAACATCGCATCGGTCGGCCCGCCAAGGATCACCGGCGTGATATAGGTGCCCGCGCCCAGCACGAAGCACAGCAATCCGCCCGCCGCCAGACCGGGCAGCGACAGCGGCAGGGTCACTTGGGTGAACGCCTCCCACCGGGTCGCCCCGAGCGAGGTGGCGGCGTCTTCGAGATTGGTGTCGATCCCTTCCAGGCTGACATAGACATTCAGCACCATGAACGGCAGCAGGAAGTGCACGAGCCCGAGGATCACAGTCGCCTCGTTATAGAGCATCTGCATCGGCTCGCCGATGATCCCGAGGCTCATCAACAAGGTGTTGAGCGCGCCGGACGTGCCAAGGATATTGATCCAGCTCATCGTGCGGATGATGTAGCTGATCCAGAACGGCAGCATCAAAAGAAGCAGCAGGATCATCTTGTTGCCCTTGGACCGCGCGATGAAATAGGCCGCCGGATAACCCATCAGCCCGCAGATCACCGTGGTGATCGCTGCGATCTTCAGCGTGTTCAGCAGGATGTCGCGATAAAACCGGTCGCTCAGCGCCTTTTCCCAGTTGTCGAGAAAGAACCCCACCTGATCCGCACCCATCGCCGAGCGCAGCCAGAACGAATAGACCACGATGAACATCAGTGGGATGATCAGCAGAAAGAGCACCGCCCCAAGGGCGGGTGAAAGCAATATCCACGGCTGTCTTGCCTCGCGGGCTTCGACCGACATGCGTCTCCCTTTCCTGCGCTGCCCGTCGGATGCGGGCTTGCGACAAGGGTGCAAAGCGGTCCATCATTAATCAAATAGATAAGAGGAATTGTGACAATAGATGAAATCTATGGAAAGCCGCGACAGCCCTGAACGGATCATGCGCGAGATGGATTGGAACCTCTTGCGCACCTTCGTCGTGCTGGCGCAATCACGGTCGGTCACAGATGCCGCAAATCGGTTGCGCCTCACGCAGCCCTCGGTCTCTACCGCGTTGAAAAGACTTGAGGATCGAGTGGGCAAGCGCCTCATTCACCGCTCGCCGGGGCGGTTCGAGCTGACCGAGGCGGGCGAGGTGCTCTATCGCGAGGCGCTCGATATCCAAGGCTCGATCCTGCGCCTCTCGACCCTGATGCGCAACATGACCGACGAGGTGACGGGTCATGTGCGGGTGTCCTTGGCAAGCCACGTCATCTGCCCGCTTTTTGATCAGGTGCTGGCGGAATTCCATGCCGAGAACCCGCGTGCGACGCTCTCGATCGAGGTGCATTCCTCGGCGCAGGCGATCGAGACGGTCTCGGCGCGCTCGGCCTCCTTCGCCATCTGCCTCGTGCATCAGCGCAACCCCAAGCTGGAATATCTGCGCCTCTACCGCGAATTCTTCGGCCTCTTTTGCGGCCCGCCACATCCCCTCTTCGGCCGCCGCGACCTGACCCGCGCCGACCTCGCAGGCCAAAGCGCCGTCAGCTTCGAGACCGACCGCCTCCAGGACGCGCTCAAACCGGTGACGCTGATGCGCGCGCAGGCCGAACTGGGCGATCAGATCATCGCCACCTCCAGCCACCTGGAGGAGGTGCGGCGCATGATCATCGCGGGGCTGGGGATCGGGCCATTGCCCCTGCACGTGTCAGAGCGCGACGTGCGCGACAGCCTCTTGTGGCAGTTGCCGCCCTATGACCAGACGGCGGCGGTCGATGTTCATGTGGTCTGGAACCCGCGCGCCGTGCTCAACCGCGCGGAACAGTCCCTGCTCGACCGGCTGCACTGCAGGATCGACGACACCCCGATGGAGGCGCGCACCTATCGCTGAGTCTGCGGCAGGTTTTCGCGCAACCCGCTGCGAGATGTTACGCAGGTTTCATACCTGCACCCTTGCGCCCGTGTGGTGAACCGATACAAGAAAACGCGTTACCACGTTCAGGGATTTCTCATGTCGATTGCACTCATCATTCTGGCGGCGGGCAAGGGAACGCGGATGAACTCCGATCTGCCCAAGGTTCTGCACCGGATCGCCGATGCCCCGATGCTGGTGCATGCGATGCAGGCCGGTGCCGCGCTTGACCCCGACCATACCGTGATCGTGGCAGGGCACGAGGCCGAGGCGGTGGCCGACGCGGCGCAAGAGCATGACGAGACGGCGCGTATCGTGCTGCAGGAGGAGCAGTTGGGCACCGCCCATGCGGTAGCGCAGGCACAGGCAAAGCTGGAGGGCTTCACCGGCGACGCCATTGTCCTTTATGGCGACACGCCCTTTATCCGGCCCGAGACGTTGGAAAAGATGGCCGCCGCGCGCACCGCGCATGACGTCGTGGTTCTAGGGTTCGAGGCCGCCGATCCGGGCCGCTACGGGCGGCTTGTTGTCAAGGGCAGCGCGCTGACGCGGATCGTGGAATTCAAGGATGCAACCCCGGCCGAGCGCGCGATCACGCTGTGCAACAGCGGCGTGGTGATGGCCCCTGCCCCGCTTCTCTTCGACCTGATCGCAGAGGTCGGCAACGACAATGCCTCGGGTGAGTATTACCTCACCGACATCGTGGGGCTGGCCCGCGCGCGCGGGCTTTCGGCCAGTGCCGTCACCTGCGACGAGGCCGAAACCATGGGCATCAACAGCCGCGCGGAACTGAGCGTGGCCGAGGCCGCCTTTCAGGCCCGCGCCCGCGCCGAGGCGATGGAGAACGGCGTGACGCTGGTCGCGCCCGAGACCGTGCATTTCGCCTATGACACCCATCTCGGCCGCGATTGCCTGATCGAGCCGAACGTGGTCTTCGGCCCCGGCGTCACCATCGAGACCGGCGCGCATATCCGCGCCTTCAGCCATCTTGAGGGCTGCCACGTCGCGCGCGGCGCGGTGGTCGGGCCCTATGCACGGCTGCGCCCCGGAACCGAGTTGAGCGAGGACAGCCGCATCGGCAATTTCGTCGAGGTCAAGAACGCGCTCATCGGCGAGGGGGCCAAGGTCAATCACCTGAGCTATATCGGCGACGCGCAGGTGGGCCGCAACAGCAATATCGGGGCAGGCACCATCACCTGCAATTACGACGGCGTGATGAAGCACCAGACGCGTATCGGCGAGCGGGTCTTCATCGGCTCGAACACGATGCTGGTGGCCCCGGTCTCGGTCGGCGACGACGCGATGACCGGCTCCGGCTCGGTGATCACGCAGGATGTGGCAGCGGGGGCCTTGGCCATCGGGCGCGCCCGACAGGTCGAAAAACCCGGACTTGCACGTAAATTGTTTGAACTGTTACGGGCGCAAAAGGCCCGAAAGACTCAGAAGGAAATGGATTGATGTGCGGAATTATCGGAGTTCTGGGCAATCACGAGGCCGCCCCGATCCTCGTCGAATCGCTCCGGCGGCTGGAATATCGCGGCTATGACAGCGCCGGGATCGCCACGCTGAACGACGGTCGGCTCGACCGTCGGCGCGCGGTCGGCAAGCTGGTCAATCTCGCGGATCTGCTGGTGCATCAGCCGTTGGCAGGCAAATCCGGCATCGGCCATACCCGCTGGGCCACCCATGGTGCCCCGACCGAGATGAACGCGCACCCGCACAAGGCCGGGCCCGTCGCCGTGGTGCATAACGGGATCATCGAGAATTACCGCGACTTGCGCGCCGAACTCTCAGAGGCCGGGATCGGGCATGAGACGGACACCGATACCGAAACGGTGGCGCTGCTGGCGCATCACATGATGACGCAAGGCCTGAGCCCCGAGGCCGCCGCGCGCGCCACCATTGCGCGGCTCGAAGGCGCCTATGCGCTGTGTTTCCTGTTCGACGGGCATCCCGATCTGCTGATCGCCGCACGCAAGGGCAGCCCACTTGCCGTGGGCCATGGCGAGGGCGAGATGTTCGTCGGCTCGGATGCGATCGCGCTTGCGTCGATGACCGACCGGATCACCTATCTCGAAGAGGGCGATATCGCCGTCGTCACCCGGCAGGGCCTCGCCGTCACCGATGCCGAGGGGCAGGCGGTGACCCGCGCCGTCAAGACCATCGAGATCGACAATGCCCGCGTCGACAAGGCCGGGCATCGCCACTTCATGGCCAAGGAAATCGCCGAGCAGCCATCGGTGATCGGCACCGCGCTCACCCATTACCTGACCGAGGACGGGCGCGATATCGTGCTGCCGGGCGGGACGCCCGACTTCACCAGGATCGAGCGCATGAGCCTCGTGGCCTGCGGCACCGCCTATTTCGCCTGCCTGACGGCAAAATACTGGTTCGAGCAATTGGCCGGCCTACCGGTGGATGTCGATATAGCCTCGGAGTTCCGCTATCGCGAACCGCCGGTCAGCAAAGGCACCGCCGCGCTTTTCGTCAGCCAGTCGGGAGAGACCGCAGACACGCTCGCCGCCCTGCGCTACTGCAAGGGCCGCGCCGGACAGGTGCTGTCGGTGGTCAATGTGCCCGAAAGCTCGATCGCACGGGAAAGCGATCTGGCCCTGCCGATCCTTGCCGGGGCCGAGATCGGCGTCGCCTCGACCAAGGCGTTCACCTGTCAGTTGACGGTGCTGCTCTTGCTGGCGCTCAAGGCGGCACATGCGCGCGGGCGCATCGATGACGCCCGGCTGAGCGATCTGCTGTCGCAGTTGCGCGCGCTGCCCGCGACCTTCAATACCGCGATGGAGATCGACCCAGATGTCCGCATCGCGGCGCGTGACCTCTCGGGTGCGCAAAGCGCGCTCTTCCTCGGTCGCGGATTAATGTATCCGTTGGCGCTCGAAGGGGCGCTGAAACTCAAGGAAATCAGCTATATCCATGCCGAGGCCTATGCCTCGGGCGAGTTGAAGCACGGGCCCATTGCCCTGATCGACGAAACCCTGCCGGTGATCGTCATGGCGCCTTGCGATGCGCTCTTCGACAAGACCGTGTCGAACATGCAGGAGGTGATGGCGCGCGGCGGGCAGATATTGCTGATCTCGGATGCCAAGGGCGTCGCCGCTGCCGGTGACGAGACATGGCAGACCATCACCCTGCCCGATGTCGATCCGGTGCTGGCCCCGATCCTGTATGCGCTGCCCGCGCAATTGCTGGCCTATCATACGGCGGTCGCCAAAGGCACGGATGTGGATCAGCCGCGCAATCTGGCGAAATCCGTGACGGTGGAATGAGGGAGCCAGGCGTGCTCTGGCTTCATATCGGGATGCCCAAGACGGGCACGACGGCGCTGCAGGGCTATCTGCATGCGCAGCCCGATTTTCTGGACGATCACGGCATCCGCTACATGGTCACCGGCCGCGACCGGGGCACCGGCACCGCGCGCCTGATCTGTCACAACGCCATGGCCATGCACATGAGCCGGGGCTGGCAGACCGCCCCCGAAGGCGAGGCCGAAGCCTTTGCCGCCGAATATGCCGCCCACCCCGCGCAGCATTGCATCCTGTCGAGCGAAATGTTCTTCGGCCGTGACCTGACCCCGATGCAGGCTCGGTTCCTGAGCCGCGTGGAGGGGTCGGTCAAAGTCATCCTCTACCTGCGCCGCTTCGACGATTTCATCGAAGCCGATTACAAGCAGCGCGCCAAGAACGCCCTGCCCACCGGCGGGGCGGACGGCTTTGTCTCACAAAGGCTGCAGCAGATCGAGAGCGATCCCGACTACATGGATTTCGCCGCGCTGTTTGAACGGATCAAGACGCAGGTGCCGGGGGCGGAAATCCACCCGCGCCTCTACCTGCGCGACGAGATGGCGGGACAGAACGTGATCCCGGATTTCCTGTCGGCCATGGGCGTGCCGCCTGAGGCGGTGATCCTGCCGCGCGTTGCGGCGAACCGCTCGCTCTCGCGGCTGGCGAGCGAGGCGCTCGGCCTCTTCGACGAGCGCGGCGCGGGCTATGACAAGAAGGCGCGCCGCAGGTTGGGGCGGCTCCTCCAGCAAAGCGAGGATCCGAGGCTGTTTGCCAGTGCCGACGTGCTCCTGCCCGAGGAACGCGCCCAGATCAACGAGACGCTGGAGGCGCGCAACGCGGCAATGCGCAAGGCGTATTTCCCCGGGCGCAAGGTGCTGTTCCCGCCGCGCACCGACATGCCCGAACATCCGCCACGCGGCCATCGCGGCGAATTGCAGGAGTTTCAATATGCGGTGCGTGCGATCCTCAAGCTGATCCGGCGGGCGGGTTGAGACGAAGAGGGAATTTGGCCTGAAGCGGACATAGCACCCCGCCAGAAGGTGCCGCGCGGTCGCAGGGCAGGGGACTGGCGAGGCAACGGCTGTTGCCCGCACTTTATCCCAGCCAAGTCACTCTAAACTCAACACGTTGCGCGACCCCTCAAATCGCCAGGCCGCGGGACGGCGTCATGCCGGAGGCATGCCTCTGGCATGACGATCGCGCGGCACCTTCGGTGCGTTTCGCGCGGGCGGTGCGTATGTCCGCTTCAGGCCAAAAACCACCACCACCGCTCACGCCTGTTTCCGCAACAGCCGATCGCGCCGGTTGCGATAGCGTTGCTGATTGGGCGCGATCTCGGCGGCGCGATCAAGCGCCGTCACGGCGGCGTCCTCGTCACCCATATTGCGACACAGGTCCGCCAGATGCGCGTGCAACTCGGCGGTGCTGTCATCCATAGCCGAGGCCTGCTCGAAGCAGGCCCGCGCCGCCGCCATGTCGCCCGCCTGTTCATGAATCTGCCCGGTCAGGAAATGCCAGAAGGCGTGATCGGGCGCATCGGCGCGGCACGCGTCCATCTCGACCAATGCCGCCGCGTGATCGCCGCGCAGCATCAGAATTTCCGCCTGCCGCTTGCGCACCAGCGGATCGTCTGGGGCCTGCGCCACTGCCTCGGTATTGCGGGTAAGCGCCTCATCGAGCCGACCCATCCGCGCCTCGAGCAGCGCGCAAAAGCTGAACGGCCCGGCCCCCGGCACGCAGGCCTCATGCGCCAGAAGCCGCGCACGCATCGCTTCCAGTTCCTGCGTCGACTGCAATAACCGCCCGGTCTTGCCATCGAGCGGAAACCACGGCCATTCAATGGCGATGGTCGACAGATCCGCCGCGCGACGCCGCAGGATCTTGCCCTGCTGCACCACGATATTGGTCTGCTGATAGCGCACCGGCAGGGCCATCAGCGTGGCCCGGTCAAACGGCAGCGTCGCACCGGGCTTGAGCCGCCCGCGCTTGATCATGAACGATCCAAGCACCGTCACATCCGGCAGCATCGGCTTTTGCCAGAAGGCGCGCAGGAACGACCGTCGCGCGCCGAACCGCTTGCCCAATGCCCCCAGGATATGCGCCCGGGTGGCAAGGCCAGAGATGTAATTCTCCTGCCATTGGTCCGGATGGGCGAGGGCCGCCTCGACATGCACCAGCGCCTCGTCCCACTTGCTGAGATAGATACCGTTGGTCGCATGCATCAGCGCCATGAAGGCGTTGTCGGCCCCGGCATCCAGAATGCTCTGACCGATTTCCCACGCCTCGGCCTCGCGCCCGGTTTCCTGCAGGCGGCGGGCGAGTTTCACATAGACATGCGCGGCCTCGCTCGGGGTGATGAAATTCTCCACCCCGGCATTGAACCGGCTCACCAGATGCTCATACGCGGCGTCGCGTTCCGCAAGGCTCATCACCTCGTGAAAGCATTTGCGCTCCTGCCCGCTCAGGCGGGCGGCGGCGCGGCTGAAGGCGCTGATCGGCGGAGCCACGATCTCCGAGGCACGCGACATCGCGAAGAGCTCCAGAAAATCGCGCTGCACCGGCTTGCACCCCTCAAGATCGACCAGATCGGTGATGCTGCGCACGTGGCTGTGCGCGGTGGTGAACCGCGCGATGCTCTCGGCCTGATCGGAAAACACCAGCGCCCCTGCCCCGGCGTTCTTTTCCAGATAGGCCGAATAGAGCTCGTCCGGCTCGATCTTGGCGGGCCATTCCTTGTGCTTCCAAGGGTCCTCGTTGAGGATGTCGCCGCGCCGGATGTGATAGGCCACGACGCGCCCGCTGCCCTGCGCCATCGCCGTCTCGATCTCCCCGATATGGCGCTGCACCACCGGGTTGAAGGCGATGCGGCTGATGAACCCGCGAAACCGCCCGCGCAGATCGCCGCCATCCTCCCACGGAAACTCCACGATCTCGAACCCCTCGTCGAGCAACACATGCCCGCCCCCGGCCAGATGCGCCTCCAGCCGTTTGGACGTCTTGTCCTTGAGGAAAGACCAAAGCGGTTTGGTCAGGCTGTCCAGCGCCTCGAAGCTTTCGTTGTCGATGAAATGCCGGTCGATGAACGCCTGCGCGAAGAGATCCGACGGCGTGTCGAGTTTCGGGGCCATCGCCCCGCGCGGGAACCAGTTGATACGGAAATCGGTGCCGTAATCCTCGGCGAGGCGGATGCTGTTGAGCATCATCAGAAGGCGGGCGCCCAACTGATCCTTGCGCAGACCGATGAACCATCCGCGCCCGTTATTGGCACCCGTCGACATAAATCAACCTTTTCTACATCTTGGAAATTTTATACACTCAATGGAAACAGTCGCAAGCGCTCCCGCTGCCGGGCAGTGGCGAAGGAGTTGGTGAGTTCATGACAACAGGGCCGAAACTGTTGCTGAGTGCCTTCGCGGCGCAGCCTCGATCGTCGTTTCTGGAATGGCTGGCCTATCACCGGGCAATCGGAGCCACCGATGTGCTGTTGTTCACGGATCGCAGACAATCAGGCAAGCAGCCGCTGTTCGACGCCCTCGCGGCGGCAGGAGCGGTGCGCGTGACGCCGGTCGCGGTCGATCCCGACATGAAGGAAGAGATCCACAATTCCGCCCTGCGCGCCGCGGCGGTCGAGGCCACGGATAGCGGCGGATATGGCCTCTATCTCGGGGCCGACGAATATTTCTGTATCCTGAACACTTCGAAATCCGTGCAGTCGCTGATGCGGTCCTCGGGCGGGGCGGATGTGCTCTCGGCCCCGCTTCAGGTTGCGGGCATGGCCGAGGGGCAGGACAGCGGCGCGATCCTGTTCACCGAACGCCCGACCGCCGCCGTTACGGCGGACGCGCCCTTGCGCAGCGTGGTGCGGCTCGGGCTTTTTGCAGCGCGCAATCCCGAGGTGCCGACCGGCCCCGCGCAGGGCAAGGCGGCGCTCAACTGGGTGAACGGTGACGGCACGCCGATGGCCGAACCGCATAGCCGCCTGACCTGGACCAACGATGCAGGCGCGCGCGGCGCGTCCAAGGCCGCGATCCTGAAAATCCCCGCGCCGAGCGTGGAGGCGTATCTTCTGCACACGGCCACCCTGCCCGAAAAGCAGCACCCGGATGCCGACACGCTGATCGCGTGGCTGGAAACGCAGCGCGCGATCACGGGCGAGGGTCCGGACCTGACGCCGCGCATGGCCGACACGGCGCGCGAACTCGACAGCCTGATGGCGCTGCCCGGCGTCGCCGAGGCGCAAGAGGCGCTCTGCGCCGAGGAACGCGCGACGCTGGAGCGGCTGCGCACCGGCGGCGGTGACATGGCCCGAGTGCTGGGCGCTGTCGGCGCAAAGGCCCCACCACTCGCGCCCAAAACCAAAGCCCAGCCCCCTGTCACGCCCGTGGCGGAGACCGCCGAGATCACACCGGACGCGGAACCAGACCCGCGCCCCGAGGCTCCCGCCGCCCTGCCGCCCTGGTTTGCCGAAATCCACACCGGCGGCGACACCGAAGGCTTCTACACCCGGCTCAAGAACCATGCCGTGGTCGGTATCCTGCGGGATCAGGCGCGGCTGGTCATCAGTTTCGACAACCTCTCGAACGTCAATGACCTCTCGCCCGAGCGCGAGCCCTGGGCCTATAAATTCGTGCGCGACAATGGCTGGTCGCACATGGCGGTGATGGCCCGGCGCAAGGATTGGTTTCGCTGCCCGCAACTGATCGCTCATCTTGAAAAGCTGGCTGCCGACGGGGTCTTTGCCGGGTTCGACAAGGTCGTCCTGACCGGCACCTCGATGGGCGGTTTTGCGGCGCTTGCCTTTGCCTCGCTGGCCCCCGGCGCCACGGTCATCAGCTTCAACCCCCAGACCACGCTCGACGAGACGCTGGTGCCGTGGGAGAAACGCTTTGGCATGGGCCGCGCGCGCGATTGGACGCTGGCCCATAGCGACTGCGCCTTCGAGATCGACGAGGTCGAAAAGGCCTTCGTGCTCTACGACCCGTTCTTCGAGCCCGACCGCCGCCATGTCGACCGGCTGGAGGGCGACAACGTGATCCGGCTCAAGACCTGGTGTTCGGGGCATTTCTCGCCGGTGTTCCTGCGTCGGGCGGGTCTGCTCAAGCCGCTGATGCAGCACGCGCTCGACGACACGCTGACGCCGGACGTCTTCTACAAGATGTATCGCGACCGCCGCTTTCTGCCGTGGTATCGCAAGGCGCTGCAAACCAACTTGCAAGAGCGCGGCCATGACAAGCTGGCGCGCATCGTCAGCCCCGCCTTTCGCAAACTCAAGAGACAGGCCGCCGAATGACCAAGCCCGGAGCGATCACCGCCGCCCTGCCCGCCCCCGCCCTTGGCGGCAGCCATGTCATCATGACGACGATGAAAAACGAGGGGCCGTTCCTGCTGGAATGGATCGCCTATAACCTGACCATCGGCTTCACCGGCTTCGTGATCTTCACCAATAATTGCGACGATGGCACCGACCTCATGGCCGAGCGGCTGGAGGAACTGGGCTATTGCAGTCACCGGCCCAACGATGTCTCGGACGGCTCGCCGCCGCAGCACAAGGCGCTGCGCCGCGCCACCGCGCATCCGTGGGTCAAGGGGGCCGAATGGCTGATCTGTCTCGATGTGGACGAGTTCATAAACCTGCGCGAAGGCGTGCAGACGCTCGATGAGATGATCGCCACCATGGGCGATTGCGATGCGGTGTCGTTCGTCTGGAAACTGTTCGGCTGTGGCGGGGTCGAGGATTACAAAGACACCCCCGTGACCGATCAGTTCTTTCTCGCGGATATCGAGGATGACCCGGCCAACGGGCGCGCCACAGGCTTCAAGACGATGTTCCGCAACAACGGTCTTTTCCGTAAATACAACCCGCACCGCCCCAAGGGCGTGCCCGAAGGGCGCGAGGATGCCGTGCGCTGGTCCGATTGCGGTGGCAATCTGCGCCCGATGGGGCAGATCGGCTGGCGTGCATGGTCGGGGTTCAGCAACCGCTACGCGCGGCTGCATCACTACTCGGTGCGCTCGCTCGACAGCTTTCTGGTCAAGCGCGACCGGGGCCGCACCAATCACATCGCCCGCGAGCAGACCGAGCATTACTGGTCCGACATGAACGTCAACCGCGCGCAGGATCGCAGCATCCTGCCCCATGCCGAACGCGCGCGCCCGGTTCTCGACGCGCTCAAGGCCGATCCGGTTCTGGCGCGCCTGCACCAGGACGCCTGCGACTGGCACCGCGCCAAGATCGCGGAACTGAAGGAGCGCGCCGGCTGGGACGAATTCCTCGGGTGGCTCAAGGTCAACAAGATCGAGACAAAGGACGAGGTCACCGAGAAAGATTATTGACAATAACCCCGGCCTGACAGCTTGATAAAACGCCGGTTGACCATGCGCGGCACAAGCGCGGCACCCGGCGGGCAGCAGTCAGGAGGGCGCGAAAGACCCCTCGGGCATTTCACAGGACCAGTCGCATGAACGCAGACACAATGCTTCATCCCAAGAAGAAACACCGCCTGCAAATCGCCGAAAAAGGCGGACCGATGGGGGCCGTCGCGCGGCTCTCGAAATATTCCGAGCGTCGCGGCGCGGTGCTCGATGTTGGCGTCAATCGTGGCACCATGGCGCTGCATCTGTGCCGCCTCTTTTGCGACATGCCGATCCACCTGATCGAGCCGATCCCGGCACAATGCGACTACGTGCGCGAGCGTTTCGCCCGCTTTCCGACGGTCGAGGTGCATCAGATGGCCCTCTCGCACGAGACCGGTCAAAGCGATTTTCACCTGGCCGATCATGTCGGCAGTTCCTCGCTCTTCACCAATACCGGCGACGAGGCCGCGCAGCATTCCGGCCACTCCACCGCCGAGACGATAACCGTCGAGACCAACCGTCTCGATGACTGGTGCGCGGCGAACGCGGTCGACCATATCGCCTGCATGAAACTCGACACACAGGGCAGCGAGTTCAACATCCTCACCGGCGCGCAGGACCTGCTGTCGCGCGATGCCATCGACATCATCATGCTCGAATGGTTCGCAATTCCGCATTATGACGGCGTGCCCCTGCTCGACGAGATCCTGACCCTGATGCGCGGGCATGGCTACCTGCTCTACGACATCTTCCCGTCGCGGCGGCTCAAGAACGGGCAGTTGCGCTTCGGCGATGCGGTGTTCATCTCCGAGACCTTCCGCAAGACCCGCTTGCCCGCCGCACAGGGCACCTGAGCCACGGCCGGCACTCTCTGACCGAAAGGACGGCGCATATCCGATGGGACGCTTTGTCATTGTCACCCCGATGAAGAACGAGGGGCCGTTCATTCTGGAATGGGTCGCGCATAATCTCGCCATCGGCGTAGACGAGATGGCGATCTTCTCGAACGACTGCACCGATGGCTCTGATGCGCTGCTCGACCGGTTGCACGAGATGGGCAAGCTCCGTCATGTCGACAACAGCTCAAGAAAGCCTGCGCCGCAGCGCCGCGCCTATCGTCGGTTTCTCAAGATGGATATTGCCGGACCCGAGGATTGGGTGATCCCGATCGACGCTGACGAATATATCAACGTCAAGACCGGCGACCACACGCTGCGCGCCCTGACAGATGCGGTGCCGCAGGCGCGCACGCTGTCAATGACATGGCGGCTCTTCGGAAATGCCGGGGTCAAGTCTTACGAGGCGGCGTTCCTCACCGATCAGTTCCGCATGGCCGCCGCCGACATGACCCGCCGCCCGCCGCAGGCCTGGGGCCTGAAGACCATGTTCCGCCGCGATCTGTGGGGCCATATCGGCGTGCACCGACCCAAACGGCCCACCGTCGAAACCTTTGCCGAGACGCAGTGGTTCAACGGTTCGGGCCAGCCAATGCCCGACCGCTACATGGAGGGCAGCTGGCGCTCGGGGCCGGATTCGCTCGGCTATGATCTGGTGCAACTCAATCACTACGCGCTCAAGTCCTGCGAATCCTACCTGGTGAAAAAGGCCCGGGGCCGGGCGCATCACGGCGGCGAGGCGCTTGGCCTCGACTACTGGAACAAGATGAACCACAACCGGATCGAGGATCGCAGCATCGACGGCATCCGCCCGCGCAAGGCAGCGATTTACGACGACTTGCTGTCCGACCCCGAGTTGCGCCGCCTGCACGACGCCTGCTGCGACAATCACCGCGCGCTGATCGCGGAATTGCGCGAGCGTCCCGATTTCAGCGATCTGGTGCAGGGTCTCTTGCCCGAGACGGCGGGCTGATCCTCAGAACGGGTTGGCAAACGCGCCGATGATCTGGGTCAGGTCCTCGCGCGGCAGGGCCATCTTCTTCAATTCGAAGCGGGCCATCCTTCCGCGCATCTCGACCGGTTTGGCAAAGCGTTCCACCGCGTGATAGCGCGGTCTGTCGCCGTAATCGTCGAACAGCACCACGGTCTTGCGGGTGCAGCGCAGCATCACCGCATAAAAGCACGCCTCGCGGAACCGCCCGTCGATGAGCACCGTATCGGGGGCCTGAAACTCGGGGTGATCCCAGATACCGAGCGCGTATTCGTGGTAGCGCCGATAGCCGCTGCTATCCACCGGGCGGCCCCATTTGCCGGTCTTGCCGATCGGCGCATAGTGCAGATGCACCGGCGACGGCGCGCTCGCCTCGTCGAGATAGGCTTGCAGGCGGCGCGTCCAGCGGCGGTCGCTCTCGACGGAAAAGACCGTCTTGCCGGGCATCTCCGAGGCCAGCACCGTCGAGCCGCCGCTGCCATATTCGAGAATGACCTTGGCGTCGGCATAGGCCTCGCGCACCCAGTCGCCCACCTCGGGCGAAAACGTCAATTCGGGGCGTTCCAGAACCGCCTTGTCCATCACTCACACTCCTTCACCGTGTCGCGCATCCACCGCCCCGGCAGTGCGAGGGCGGGTTTCTTTGGATTGTGCCGCCGGTCGAGCGGATGCGGCAGCACGCCTGCCGGACGCAGGCCCTGCGCACGGTCGCGCCGCAACAGCGTCGCCTCAACCACGCGCGGGATCGCCTCGCCGTCGATCTCGACACTGCCCGACACGTTGTTGGGATGCAGATGCACCGTCACGAAATCCTCACGCAGCTTTTCGATGGCGGCAAGCGCCGGGCCCATGAAGCGCGGCTTGGTCAGGATCGAGGGCAGGTGATGCCATTCGATCACGATCATCCGGAACCGGCGCAAGAGGTCACGGGGTGCCGCCGAGAGCGTGGCATATTCCGCCCCCTCGATATCCATCTGCAACAGCAAATCGGCGTCGGGGTCGGGATCGGTCGCCGCCACCCAGGAGGCCAGCGTCATGACCTCGCCCTCATCCTTGTCCCCAAGGAATTTCCGCAGGAATTCTGCACCCGGCACGTTCAGCGGGGGCTTCTCGACCGAGGCGTCGGCCATGAAGGACGCAATACCGCGCTTGGCCATGTCCATCTCGAAGCTGGCCTGCTCTGACACGCCGGGGGAGTAACACGCGGCGATCCCGCGCAGGTCGTCAGGCAACAGGTAGCCGCCATCCCCGAAATCGCCCATCCGGATCAGCGGCGTGTCGGTCTCATAGGGGCGCATGAAGGCGTCGATGATCGCCGCCCCCTCCGCATCGTGGACGGATCGGGCAACGGGGGCTTGGGTGCTCATGACGCGGGTCTCTGCTCTGGTAACGGCCTGTGGGCGGGTGGCGGGGCATGCCCTGCCACCTCTGTTATCTGCAAGTCACGCGACAATAGCACATCCGCGCGGCATTGCAGCCCTGTAAATGCCGCCTCAGACCGCCTTGGCGCGCATGCCGCCCTCTGCCGCACCGGTGGGCACCAGCGCGCGCACCAGTTTCTGCATCTCCAGCGCGCCCACCTGCTCACCGTCGCGCATGACCCGGTAACACAGCCCGGTATTGCCCTCGGAAATCGCGATTACCGACTCCAATGTGTCGTCGGGGCCGACCTCGCCCGCGAACTCACGGTCCTGTGCCGTGGTTTCTTCCATCACCGACCGCACCCGGAGCACCCGCGCGCGGTTGATGTCGCTGATGAAATCCACGATGTAGGGATCGTTGGGATGCAGCAATATCTCCTGCGGCTCGCCCTGCTGCACCACCTGACCATCCTTGAGAATGACCAGGTGATCCGCCAGCTTCAGCGCCTCGTCGAGGTCGTGACTGATAAACACCACGGTTTTCTGCAATTCCTCCTGCAACTCCAGCAGCAGGTCCTGCATGTCGGTGCGAATAAGCGGATCGAGCGCCGAGAACGCCTCGTCCATCAGCATGATCGGCGAGTCCGACGCGAGCGCCCGGGCGATGCCGACCCGCTGCTGCATCCCCCCCGACAGCTGATGCGGATACTGCCCGCCCTGCCCGCCAAGGCCCACGCGATCCAGCCATTTGAGCGCGTCGTCCTGGAAATCGGCCTTGGTCTCGCCGCGCACGGCGCGGGCCATGCCGGCGTTTTCCAGCACGGTGCGGTGCGGCAGCAGCGCGAAATGCTGGAACACCATCGACATCTGCTCGCGCCTCAGGCGGCGCATGTTGCGCTCTTCATAGGCCAGCACGTCCTCACCATCGAGCAGGATCTGCCCCGCCGTCGGCTCGATCAGCCGGTTGAGGTGGCGGATCAGCGTCGATTTGCCAGACCCCGACAGGCCCATGATGACGGTGATATCGCCGCCGCGCATATCGACATTGATGTCCTGAAGGCCCAGCACATGCCGGTGCTTTTCCATCAGTTCCGGCTTGCCCATCCCGGCGCGCACATGCTCCAGCGCGCCCTTGGGGTCCGACCCGAAGATCTTGTAGAGATTGCGGATCGAAATCTTGACGTCTTTTTCCATTCCAGCGGCCCCGTTCATGAGTTTCTCTGCGCCGCACTTGCAGCATTGACGCGGGCCAGCGCCGCCTTGGTCACCCGGTCGAGGATCACCGCCAGAAGCACGATGCCCAGACCGGCGATCAGGCCGACGCCCAGTTCCAGATTGCGGATGCCGCGCAGGACCAGCACGCCCAGACCGGGGGCCGAGACGAGCGAGGCGATCACCACCATCGCAAGGCTCATCATGATGGTCTGGTTCACACCTGCCATGATGTTGGGCAGCGCCAGCGGGATCTGGACCCCGTATAGCTTTTGCCGGTCGGTCATGCCGAACGCCTCGGCAGCCTCGATCACCTCCTTGTCGACCAGCCGGATGCCCAGATCCGTGAGGCGAATGACCGGCACGATGGCATAGAGGATGATGGCAATGCCGTAGAGCTTGGGCTCGGTCACCGAAAAGAGGAAAATCAGCGGAATGAGATAGACGAAGGGCGGCAGCGTTTGCAGCATGTCCAGCACGGGGATCGTCAGCCGCTGCATCGTGTCACTGCGCGACATGGCGATGCCGATGGGCACGCCCAATAGTACGCATAGAAACGCACAGACAAAGATAATCGCCAGCGTCTGCATGGCGAAATTGTAATGGTCGATGAAGGCCAGAAACAGGATCGAGAAGGCGACAAATCCCACCAGCTTCATGGATTTCGAGGCAAAATAGACGACCGCCAGCAGGATCGGGATCATGATGAACCACGGCGTGTTCTGAAAGGCGTAGAGCGCGCCCTCCAGAAACCAGCTCAGCGGTTGGGTGATCGGATCGAGCACGATCTTGAGCGTGTCCTTGATGTCGAGAAAGCTGGTCTCGACCCCCTTTGTCAGATCGCGGGTCCGGGCAATCGCCGGGCACGCCTCGTTCAGCGCATCGAGAGAGGGAAAGGGCAGTTCCCAGACCGAGGGGCCTGCACCGCCGCCCGAGCCCTGGGCGAGCAGGTCTGCCATGCTCATCGGGCCGGTGGTCGCATCCTTGTCGCACCACTCCCGCAGGCCGAGCCCGTTGAAGATGAAATCATATGTCGCCATGTCGGCTCTCCCTGCGCAGGCCCTTGGCGGGCCTTGTCGTGCTTATTGGGCAAACGGGGCCGTGCATGTCGCACGGCCCCGCCCGAAGGCATCGTTTACTTGATGATGCCGCTCAGTTTTTCGGCAGCGGCGTCATTCACCCAGGACTTCCAAGTGTCGCTATTCTGCGTCAGGAAGTACACGGCCGCCTCTTCTGCCGAGGCGCTGTTATCCGCCTGCCAAGCCAGCAGGTTGCTCAGCTCCTGCGTGCCGAAGGAGATGTTGCTTACCAGGTCGAACACTTCGGGGTTCCGCTCGGCGAAGTCCGAGGTGACAACGGTCAGGACCGGGGCCGCCGGATAGGCGGATTTGCCGGGGTTGTCGCAATCCTGGGTCTGGTTGCAGGCGTGCACTTCGGGCTTGTGCGGCCCCATGTCCACGGCAACCATGTTGTAGCGGCCCAGAACGGCGGTCGGACCCCAGTAGTAGCCGAACCACGGTTCCTTGTTCTCATAGGCCGAGGCCATGGCGGCGGGCAGCGTGTCGCCCGAGCCGTGGTTGAACACCTCGATGCCGTGCCCCTCGAAATCGAACGCCTTGACGAGATTATCATTGGCGATCCGGCAACCCCAGCCGTCGGGGCAGTTGTGGAAGCGACCGCCGACCAGTTCGGGATTGGCCAGCACGCCCTCGATGGTGGCCAGTTCGGGATGCTCTTCCACGAGGTAGTCGGGCACCCACCAGTTCTCGCTGCCGCCTTCCGAGAACACATCGGCAGCCTTGACCACCTTGCCCTCTTCTTCCAGCTTGAAATAGGCGGGGGCCGAGTTGACCCAAAGCTCGGGCACGACGTCCGGCTCGTTGTTCTCGGCCAGCGAAGTGATCGCGGTGGTCGTGGCCGACGGCACGAGCGTCACGTCGCAGCCATAGCCCTGCTCCATCAGGAATTCGGTGATCTTCGAGATGATCGAGCCCGACGCCCAGTTCATCTCGGCGACCGAGACTTCGCCGCATTCGGCATGCGCCATCGCGGGCGCGGTCAGCGCGCCGAAGGCCAGTGCAAGTGTCAGTTTCTTCATGGTCTTTCTCCCAGTTGAGTGGTCTTTTTCATGGTAGGTCGTCTGATCGCGGGTCAATCGTTGTCATCCCCCGCATCCCCGGCACCGGCACGCGACCCGGCCGAGGGTGGAACGGTGACGCGCAATGCCAAAGCATCGAGCGCCTGCCAGTCGGCAAAGGCGATGCCCTTGGTCGGCACCGCACAATCTGTCTGTTGCTCATTCGGCTCCGGTCGCGCCACGACTGCGATCCACAGATCGACGGGCGCGCCCGCGTCTTCCCCAAGTGACACCGTGATCGGCCCGTTCGCAGCCGTATCCAGCGTGAGTTCTGCGCCAACCCAACCGATCCGGAGCGGAAGGTCAAGCCTTGTCGCCGCCCGCGCCACGAAGGGCAGGATGAGGCGCGGATGCGCGACGCTGTCGATCTGCAGGCCGTCCTCACCCGGCCCCTCGGGCAGCCCCGCGTGATCGGCAAGGGCAATGCCCGTGCGCAGCGGGCAAAGCGGGCGCATGCGCGCAGCCCACCGGCCCGCCTCGGGCATCGGGCAGCTCAGCCCGTCGCACTCCTTCAGCCAGTTCAACAGGATTGACGGCCCGGCCAATCCCGCGCGCGTCAGCCACGCTGCGGCCCATCCCGCCTCTTCGGCCTCGCCCCAAGTCAGGCCAGAGCCGCGCGCCGCCTTGAAACACAGCGCGTTGATCTCCGACAGCGACAGGCAGACGCGCGCGCCGTCCTGTGCGACAGGGGCCGAGGCAGAGCGTGTCGGATCGTTGGGCGACATCATCACGGCGCATCCCCCGGGTTCAGGTCATCGGGATAGGGCGCGCCCTGAAACAGGCTGATCCGCACCCACCGATCCGAGCGCGGATCAAACCGCGTCGCCCCGAAAAACGCCAGCTTGCAGCGCAAGAGATCAATGGGCAGCATCTCCGCGTCGATCAGGTTATCACGAATTTCCGCGAACGGATGCCGCGCCGTGGTCTGCACGCGGCGCACCATCAGGCGATGCTCGGGATGCGCCAGCAGGAACCGCGCCAGCGGGGCATCGCCGTCCTCCTCTTGCAAGACCTGCCACAGCGCCGACGCCTGCCGCCCGGTATCGAGCGGCAACTCACGGCTTGCGCCCTCCTCTTTGAGCCGCTCGCCAAGGCGCGGCTCCAGCTTTTCCTCGGAGATATACCAGAACCGCGCGCAATGGGCGGGGTCGCTGTAATCGGTGTGAATGGCCCAGTCGTACTGCGCTTGCAGGATGGCGCGCAACTCGGCCACGCGCATTGTTCCGTCAATGCCGAAATGCGCCTCTTCATCGGCCTGCATGCATTGGCCCAACCCGTCGATCAGGTCGCCATGCGGCTCCAGCATCGCGGCAAGCAGCGCCTCCTGCGCCTCGAGCGGCAGATGCTTCTGCCCCCAGTGCCAGAGCGCATCCCAGGGCTGCGGCGCGCTCGCATCCCAGCCCTCTGCCACGAAGCGATCCAGCCGGGCCAGGCCATCGCGCAGATCGGTCAGCTTGGCCTGCTGTATCGGGTGCGCGCTCTGCCAGTCGGTGGCGTTCTGCACCGCTGCCGCCAGCGTCGCGCGAAAGCCCGCCAGCGTCATCTCATCCGCCGAGGCTTGCGCCCGCACGCGGGCCAACGCCTCTTCGCGCGCCATCATCCAGTTATTCAGCAGCACCGGATGCCGCACCAGAAATGGCGCCATGCCAAGGCCGGTGGAATTTCCCACGCCAAGCCCCCGGCGCAGATCCTCGCGCAGCGGCACCGCAGCATCACCACCCCGGGCGCGCGCCAGATGCTCGACCAGATCGACGGTAAAGGCGCGGGTCAGCCAGACAGACAGCATCTCGGCCTGAAACGGCGCACTCAAAGCGGGCCGCCCGGCGATCATCGCCCGATCTGCCGCCCCGAACTTGCCCGAGCCGTAAACGGCCGTGGTCCGCATCAGATAGCCGGTTTCGCGCAACATCTGCGCATCGGGTTGCTGCCCCGCCGCCAGCCGCTCGACCACGTGATCGAACAGCCGAACCGAGCGGTTGGCGCGGCTTAACGACAGTTCCTTCGGGCTGACGCGCCCGGCCTCCTGCAGCGGCACATTGGCCTGCAACCGATCCAGATCATCGGCACCCGGCGTGCCGTCGAAGAGCGCGAATGTCGCATCCCACGCCGTCGCGATCACCCGGTCCGAGCGTTGATCGGCGGGCAGATCATGGGCAAAGGCCACGAGGCTCAGGCTGCCGCCGTCAAAGCGCATCCGGTAGACCGCCCGCCCCACGCCGCGCGCGTCCATGTCCCAGACCGGGCGGTCGAAGACCCAGCCCTCGGCCTCGATCCGGTGCAGCAATTGCCGCAGGAACGACAGCCTTGTGGGGTGGCTGCAGCCCATCCGGTCGAGGCGCATGACCTCTGCGGGCTGTCGCCGGAACGCCGCCGCCTGCGGCATGGGGTTCCGGCTCTCGCAGCTCACTGCGCGGCCTCCTTGTAGCGGGGCGCGACGCTGCCGAAACTCTCGGCAAAGAACCGTGCCCAGTTACCCCCCATGATCCCCGCCACCTCGGCATGGCACATGCCGGTGGCGCGCAAACCCTGCGCGATATTGTCGAAATCGCGGTTGTCTCGGAACCAGTCGGGCATCGGCGGAAAGCCGGGTGCATCGGCACTGCCCTCGCCGAAATCGACCGTTTTCGTCCAGCGCCCCGACCGCATCCACTCGACCACGCTGTCGGGCTGATCCTGACAGAGATCCGAGCCGATGCCGAGCCGGTCGACACCCATCCGCTCGGCGGTGCGCGCGACCATCTCGCAGAATTCCGTGAGCGTGCAGTCGCCACCACCCCTCAGGTGATGCGGATAAAGCGAAAAGCCCAGCATCCCGCCACTTTCCGACAAAGCCTGCAACACCCGGTCGGACTTGTTGCGCCGGGCGGGGTGCCAGCTTGCCGGATTGGCATGGGTAATCGCGATGGGGCGCGTCGAATGCTCGATCGCCTCCAGCGTGGAACGGTCGCCGGAATGGCTCATATCGACCACGAGGCCGACGCGGTTCATCTCGGCCACCACCTCGCGGCCCATGCGCGTGAGGCCGGTATCCTCGGCCTCGTAACAGCCCGTCGCCAACAGGGATTGGTTGTTATAGGTCAGTTGCATGAAGCGCAGCCCCAAGCGGTGCAGCACCTCGACAAGACCGATATCGTCTTCCATGCAACTCGGGTTCTGCGACCCGAAAAAGATCGCCGTGCGCCCGGTCTGCCGCGCAAGCGCCACGTCATCGGCGGTGAAGCCCTGAAAGATCAGGTCCGGGAAGCGTTCGAACCAGCGGTTCCACGCCTCGATATTCAGCACCGTCTCACGGAACGTTTCGTGATAGGTGATCGTCACATGCACCGCGTCGACATCGCCCGCGCGCATCTGCCGGAAAATATCCTCCGACCAGTTGGCATATTGCAGGGCGTCGATGCGGGGTGTCGTCATGCGGGTGCCCCTGAGAAGATGTAGGAGGTCTTGACCGTGGTGTAGAATTCCTCGGCGTAGCGGCCCTGTTCGCGCGGGCCGTAGCTCGATGCGCCGCGCCCGCCGAAGGGGACATGGTAATCGGTGCCTGCCGTGGGCAGGTTGACCATCACGCAGCCCGCCCGCGCGTTGCGGCGGAAATGCGTGGCGCGGGCGAGATCGCGCGTCATGATCCCCGCCGTCAGGCCGAACTCGGTATCGTTGGCCATGTGCAGCGCTTGCGTATAGCTGCCCGCCTTGAGGATACAGGTAACGGGCGCGAACATCTCCTCGCGGTTGATGCGCATGGCGTTGTCGGTGCCCGCGAACACGGCGGGGGCCATGTAGTAGCCGTCGGTCGCCCGCTCCAGCCGCGTGCCGCCGCAAAGGAGGTCCGCACCCTCGGATTGGCCCAGCTTGATGTAATCCAGATTGCCGCTCAACTGCCCCTCGCTCACCACCGGCCCGATCTGCGTGCCGTCCTCCAGCGCGTGACCGACCTTGAGGGCCTGCGTGGCCGCGACCAGCTTCTCGACAAAGGCGTCGTGAATGCCCTCCTGCACGATGAGGCGCGAGGCGGCGGTGCATTTCTGCCCGGTGCCGCCAAAGGCCGCGCCCACGGCATGGGCCACCGCCAGATCGAGATCGCAATCGTCGCAGATCACCATCGGGTTCTTGGAACCCATCTCCATCTGGATTTTCGTCATGTTGACCATCGCCGCCGCCGCGATGCCGCGCCCCACGGGGACCGAGCCGGTAAAGCTGATGGCGTCCACGGCCGGGCTCTCGACCAGACGCTGCCCCACGTCGCGCCCCGGCCCCATCACGAGGTTGAAGAGGCCCTCGGGCAGATCCTGCTTTGCTATGATCTCGGTCAGCGCCACGGCGCTCGCCGGCGTCTGATTGGCGGGCTTCCAGATCACCGCGTTGCCAAAGGCGAGCGCCGGCGCGATCTTCCACGCGGGCGTGGCGATGGGGAAATTCCACGGGCTGATGATGGCAACCACGCCCACCGGTTCGCGCCGCACGTCAATCTCGATATCCGGGCGCACGCTGTCGGCGGTCTCACCCAGTTGGCGCAGCGCCTCGGCGGCGAAATAGGTAAAGAACTGCCCGGCGCGATAGGTCTCGCCCTTGCCCTCGGCCAGCGGCTTGCCCTCTTCGCGGGCGATCATGGTCCCGATCTCCTCGGCACGCGCCATCAACTCGGTGCCGATCGCCATCAGCACATCGTGGCGCTTCTGCGGGCCGGTGGCACCCCATGCCGCTTGCGCCGTGCGCGCGGCATCAAGGGCCGCGTCAAGCTGCGCCGCATCGGCCTGCGCATAGTGGCCGATCACGTCGCTCAGATCCGACGGGTTGCGGTTTTCCACGGTGGCGGCACCGTCCTGCCATTGGCCTGCGATGAAGTTGCGCGTCTCGAGTGTCATGCTTGTCCTCTGTCATCCGCCGCCCTCCACCGCACAGCGCGGGAACGCGGTAAATCTCAGGCACGCAGCTTGCGAGGCGCATCCGATTAAATCAATCGCAAATTTCTTTACAAAAATTCAGAATATCTGAATTTCAACTCCGCCGATACCGAAACACGCCGCCACCCGTCGCAATCAAAGCGCCGGTCTCGTCGCGCACGTCACCTTCCGCGAAATAGGTGCTCTTGCCGCCGCCGGTGCGCCGGGCCTCGGCAATCAGAACATCGCCGCGCGCCTGCCCGAGGTAATTGACCGTGAGCGAGAGGGTCAGCGCCATCTGCGCACGCTCCGGATCGCCGGTATAGCACCCCGCAAAGCCCATGGCCGTATCCAGAAGCGTCGCATGCATCCCGCCATGCGGCAGCCCCTGCCGGTTCATCAGCACAGGCGTCAACGGCAATTCCACGCGCGCGAAATCGTCCGACCACTCGGTCAGGCGATAACCCAGATGGGTTTGCAGCGCCGAGGGGGCCTCCAGCAGCGCAGGGTCGATCTTGTCGCTCATGTCTCGTCCTTTGCGGTCCGCAGCCCCGCGCTTGCGAATTCCGGCACGTATTGGCCAAGCGCCAAACCGCGCGCGGGGTCCGAGGCGTTGCCGTCCATCGCGCGTTTCTTCACCCCCTGCAGGATCGCCGCCATGCGAAAATAGGTGAAGGCGAGGTAGAAGTTGAACCCCTTGATGGGCGCAATCCCCCGCCGTTCGCAATAGCGCGCGATGAACGCCTCATCCGACCACAGGCCGAGTGCGGCACGATCCACACCGGCCAACCCCCGTCCCTCGGCGGTGGCGGGCATCGACCATTGCATGATGACGGCGGCGAGATCGGCATAGGGGTGGCCGATGGTCGACAACTCCCAATCCAGCACGGCGACACACTGCGTGCCATCCGGCGCAAACAGCAAATTGTCGAGTCGGTAATCGCCATGCACCAGACAGCGTTGCCCGTCCTCCGGCGGCACATGCGCGTCAAGCCAGACGATCAGCGCCTCCATCTCCGGCAGGTCCTCGGTGGCGGTGGCGTGATACTGCGCCGTCCAGCGGTCGATCTGACGGCGATAGTAATTGCCCGAGGGGCCGTAATCTGTCAGCCCCGTCGCCTCCAGATCGACGTCATGGATCGCGGCCAGAACCCGATTCATCTCGTCGATGATGGCATCGCGCGCGGGCGGCTCCAGCCCCGGCAGCGACGGCGCATCGAAGGTCCGGCCCGGCACCGCGTCCATGATGTAGAAGGGCGATCCGATGACCTCCTCATCCTCGCACAGCACGTGCATCCGCGCGACCGGCACATCCGTGCCCGCCAGCGCCTTTTGCACACGAAACTCGCGCTCCACCGCATGGGCGGATTTGAGCAGCACCCCGGGCGGCTTGCGGCGCAGCACGTAATTGCGCACGGGCGTTTTCAGCAAATAAGTCGGATTCGACTGACCGCCGCTGAATTTCTCGGCCTCAACCGGCCCGTCAAAGCCCGGCAGATGCCCGGCCAGCCAGTTTGCGACGCGGGCCGTGTCCAACGCCTCGCTCATGCCCCCGCCTCGCGCAGATCGGGATGCACGTAATCGGAAAACTGCTCGCGCAGCGTCAGCTTCGACACCTTGCCCGTCGCCGTCAGCGGCAGCGCCTCGATCCACAGCAGGTCGTCAGGCAATTGCCAATCCGCGAAATGAACCGCCATATGCGCCCGCACCTCGGCCAGATCGGGCAGCAACTCGCCCGCCGCCACCGCCACCAGAACCGGGCGTTCGTCCCATTTCGGATGCGGCACGGCAATGACCGCGCAGGCGGCAATGGCGGAATGCGACAGGGCGGCGTTTTCTAGGTCAATCGAACTGATCCACTCACCCCCCGATTTCACCAGATCCTTGGCACGGTCCCGGATCACCAGCCGCCCCTCGGGGCTGACCGAGGCCACATCGCCAGTGCCGAACCACCCTTCGGCATCCATTGCCGCCGCCGTCGCCTCAGCATTCTCGAAATAGCCGCTGATCACCGTATTGCCCCGCACGTAAAGCTCTCCGCTCGCTACTCCGTCATGCGGCATCCGGGTGCAGTCGTCGTCCACGATCTTGAACTCCACCCCGAATAGCCGCCGCCCGGCGCAGCATTTGGCCGCGATACGCTCAGGCTCAGGCGCGCCCTCCAGCGCAGAAGGCAGGATACCATGCGTGCCGATCGGGCTCATCTCGGTCATGCCCCAGGCTTGCGCCACGTTCACGCCGCGCGCCTCGTAGGCCTCGATCATGACCTTGGGCGCGGCGGACCCGCCAACTACCAGATCGCCAAACCCCTCCGGCACCCGGTCCTGCGCCCGGATCTCCTCCAGCAGCCCGGCCCAGACCGTCGGCACGCCCCAAGCCGACCAGACCCGCTCCGCCTCCATCAGCCGAAAGAGGCTCGGCCCGTCCAGATGCGGCCCCGGCATCACCAGCGTCATGCCGGTCAGCGGCGCTGTATAGGGCAGGCCCCAGGCGTTGACATGAAAGAGCGGCACCACCGGCAGGATGCGCTGCCCGGCGCGGAAACTGCTGGTCTGACAGATCGGCACCTGCATCGCATGCAAGAGCGTCGAGCGATGCGAATAAAGCGCGCCCTTGGGATTGCCCGTCGTGCCCGAGGTGTAACACAGGCCCGACGCGGTCTCCTCGGGAAACTCCGGCCAATCATGGCTCTCGGGCTGGCCCTCCAGCAACTCCTCATAGCAGAGCGCATCAAGCACCGTCTCCGGCATATGCGCGCGGTCGGTCATCAGCACGAACCGCAGCCCGTCGGGCAGATCGGGCAACAGCGCCTCGACCAGCGGCACGAAGGTCAGGTCGAGAAACAGCACCCGGTCGCCCGCATGCTGGATGATATAGAGCAGTTGTTCCTGCGACAGGCGCGGATTGATCGTGTGACAGACCGCCCCCATGCCCGCGACACCGTAATATAGCTCGAAATGCCGATAGCCATTCCACGCCAGCGTCCCGACCCGGTCGCCCCGGCCGACGCCCAGCCCCTCCAGCGCATTCGCCAGCCGCCCCACACGCGCCAGCGTCTCACCATAGCTTTGCCGGTGAATGTCGCCCTCGACCCGGGCCGACACGATACCCTGATCGCCATGCGCCTCGGCGGCATGGGTCAGTATGTCGATGATCCGCAGATCACGGTGCATCATCTGGCCCTGCATGCTGCTCTCCTCCCTCGTCCCTCGCCCGGCGACGGTGGCATGAAAGGCGAGAGGGATCAATCGCATGCTCCGTCTTCCTCGGGCTTGACCCGAGGATCTCCAGAGCGCTCGAGAGACCGTCCGGTCAAGCCGGAGGGTGACGGATAAAACGACACGGCAACCGGGCCGCTCTTGACCTTCCCTGCCCGAGCGCGCATTTCCCCCACATCCAGCCCTGAGAGGAGCCACGCCATGACCTTCACCCGTTCCATCAAGATCGCACCGTCGATCCTCTCGGCGGATTTCGCCAATTTCGGGGCCGAGATCCAGGCCATCGAGGATCAGGGCTGCGACTGGGTGCATGTCGACGTGATGGACGGGCATTTTGTGCCCAACCTCACCTTCGGCCCGCCGCTCTGCGCCGCCATCCGCCCGCATATCAAGACGGTGATGGACGTGCACCTGATGATCGCGCCGGTCGACCCCTATATCGACGCCTTCGCGCAGGCCGGGGCCGACGTGCTGACCGCGCATCTCGAGGCCGGGCCGCATACCCACCGCACGCTGCAGGCCATTCGTGGTGCTGGGTGCAAGGCGGGGCTGGCGCTCAATCCCGGCACCGGGCTCGACGGGGTGGAGAACCTGCTCGACATGATCGACCTTGTCTGTGTGATGACCGTGAACCCCGGCTTCGGCGGGCAGAAATTCATCCATAGCCAGATCGACAAGGTGAAACGCCTGCGCGCGATGATCGGCGACCGCCCCATCCATATCGAGATCGACGGCGGCATCACCCCCGAGACTGCCCCGCTGATGGCCGCCGCTGGGGCCGATGTGCTGGTGGCAGGCTCGGCGGTGTTCAAGGGCGGCAGCGTCGACAACCCCGGCGTTTACGGCGAGAACATCCGCAGCATCCGCCATGCGGCAGAGGCCGCGACCGGCGCGATGGCATGAACCGAGGGCTGACCCGCGCGGTCATTTTCGACCTCGACGGCACGCTGATCGACAGCGCGCCCGACATTCACGCCGCCGCCAACACCCTGATGGCGCGGCACGGCTTTGCGCCTTTCACACCTTCCGAGACGCGCAGCTTCATCGGCAGCGGCGTGCCGCATTTCATCACTTGCTGCCTGCGCGCCCGCGACCGGGCCGGGGATGCCGCCCTGCGCGCACAGCTGATCGCGGAATTCATCGAACTTTACGAGACGGCGGTGACCCTGACGCAGGTCTATCCCGGGGTCCCTGACGCCCTGACGGCGCTCACCGCCACCCCCTACGCGCTCGGGCTCTGCACCAACAAGCCCGTCATGCCTGCCCGCGCGGTGCTGGCGCATCTCGGGCTCGACGCGCATTTCCCGGTGGTGATCGGCGGCGACAGCCTGACCGTGCGCAAACCCGACCCGGCCCCGCTGCACGCGGCGGTGGCAGGCCTTGGCGCACGCGATGTGGTCTATGTCGGCGACAGCGAGGTCGATGCCGAAACCGCGGCGCGCGCAGGCCTGCCATTTGCCCTCTATACCCAAGGCTACCGCAAGGGCCCGGTCGCGGACATCACCCATGACCGCGCCTTCGACGATTTTGCCGAATTGCCGGGGATCGTCGCGGACCTCTTGTCCTGAGCGTGCCCTCGCGCGCATACTGCGCTCATGCGCACCCGTCTCACCGATGCCTTTGATCTCACCCATCCGATTGTCTCGGCCCCCATGGCCTTTGCAGCCCATGGGCGGCTCGCGGCTGCCGTCAGCCATGCCGGAGGGCTGGGCCTGATCGGCGGCGGCTATGGCAATGCCGAGTGGCTGGACGGGGCCTTTGCCGAGGCCGGGAATGCGCGCGTCGGCTGTGGTTTCATAACGTGGAAGATGGCCGAGAACGCGGAGGTGCTCGATCAGGTTCTCGCGCGTAACCCGGCGGCATTGTGCCTGTCCTTCGGCGACCCCGCGCCCTTCGCGCCCCGCATTGCCGAGGCGGGCGTGCCGCTGATGGCACAGGTGCAGACCCTGCGCGACGCGCAGCGCGCGGCGGACTGCGGTGCGCGGGTGATCGTCGCGCAAGGCTCTGAGGCCGGCGGCCATGGCGAGCGGCGCGGCACGATCACGCTGGTGCCCGAGGTGGCCGACTGGCTCGCGGGCCACGCCCCCGAGGTGCTGCTGCTCGCAGCGGGCGGCATCGCTGACGGGCGCGGGTTGGCGGCCGCCCTCATGCTGGGAGCCGATGGCGTGCTCATCGGCTCGCGGCTCTGGGCCTCGGAAGAGGCACAGGTGAGCGAGGCGATGACCGACGCCGCGATTGCTGCCACCGGGGATCAGACCCTCCGCTCCACCGTGATGGACGCCGCGCGGGGCCTGCGCTGGCCCGACCGCTACACCGCACGGGTGCTGCGCAACCCGATCACGGACCGCTGGCACGGGGATCCGGATGCCTTGCGCGCCGACCAGGCCGCACAGGCTGACTGGGCAACGGGCTGGACCGAGGGCGATCCGTCCCGCGCCAATACATTCGTCGGCGAGGCGACAGGGCTGATCCATGACCGCCCGCCGGTGGCCGAGATCATCGCAGCCATGGTGCGGCAGGCCGAGGCGCTGCTGCGGCGCGCGCCGGGGCTGGATTGAGGGCGCAGGAACATGAGTATTTTTTCCATAAAGAAACCGCCTGTCATGGTCATTCCATACGCTGCTCTGACTGCCGGGCGGGGGTGAGACGATGACGCGCAAGGACAGGCTGACCCAAGAGATCGCGGCGCGCGAGGCCGATCTGGTGGCGCTGACGCAAGACCTGATCCGCATCCCGACGCTGAATCCGCCGGGCGTGAACTATCGCGAAATCTGCGACTATCTCGACCGGCGGCTGACAGAGGCGGGGTTCGCAACGGAAATGATCCGCGCCCATGGCGCGCCGGGCGACAGCGACCGGCACCCACGCTGGAACATCGTGGCACGGCGCGAGGGCACCCGCCCCGGCGCTTGCGTGCATTTCAACAGCCATATCGACGTGGTCGAGGTGGGCCACGGCTGGACTGTGGACCCCTTTGACGGTGAATTGCGCAACGGTAAGATCTACGGACGTGGGGCCTGCGACATGAAGGGCGGGCTGGCGGCGAGTATCGTCGCGGTGGAGGCCTTTATCGCCACCTGTCCCGACCATGCCGGGGCCATCGAGATCAGCGGCACGGCGGATGAGGAATCGGGCGGCTTTGGCGGTGTGGCCTACCTGGCCGAGCGTGGCTATTTCAGCCCCGAGCGCGTCGATCATGTCATCATCCCCGAACCCCTGGGCAAGGATCGCATCTGTCTGGGCCATCGCGGCGTCTGGTGGGCCGAGATCGAGACCCATGGCGAGATCGCCCATGGCTCCATGCCGTTCCTGGGCGATTGCGCGATCCGCCACATGGGGGCGGTGATCGAGGCTATGGAGGCGCAGCTTTTCCCCGCGCTCGCCGCACGCCGCACCGACATGCCGGTGGTGCCCGAGGGCGCGCGGCAATCGACGCTCAACATCAACTCCATCCATGGCGGCGAGCCGGAACAGGACGAGGATTACACCGGCCTGCCAAGCCCATGCGTGCCCGACCGCTGCCGCATGGTGATCGACCGGCGGTTCCTGATCGAAGAGGATATCGGCGCGGTCGAGGCGGAAGTGCGCGCCGTGCTCGAGGCCGTGCGCGATGGGCGGCCCGGCTTTGACTACACGATCCGCGAATTGCACCGCGTCCTGCCCACCATGACCGAGCGCGACGCGCCGGTGGTCGCAGCCGTGGCGCGGGCGGTGGCGGAGGTGTTCGGCCACGCGGCCGATTACGTGGTCAGCCCCGGCACCTATGACCAGAAACATATCGACCGCATCGGGCGGCTGAAAAACTGCATCGCCTACGGCCCCGGTATCCTCGATCTGGCGCATAAGCCGGATGAATACGTGGGCGTTGAGGACATGCTGCAATCGGCCCGGGTCATGGCCTTTGCGCTGCAAGACTTGTTGAGCGGATAGCCGGTTTTCGCGGTTGCGGTCGCGCAGGTGATCCTGTTTCATCGCCGCGTTTGAAAACTGTGAGGTGTGACATGCGGCGGATGATGACGGCGGCGGCGTTCTGGGCGTTGACAGCGGGCGGGGCAGCGGCGGCCTGCGGCGGCGATTTCAACGCCTTCGTCGCGGATTTGCGCGCCGAGGCACAAGCGCGCGGGCATGATGCAGCGACAGTGCAGCGGTTCTTTGCCGGTGTCCGGCAAGACCCCGCCGTGCTGCGCGCCGACCGGCGGCAAGGCGTGTTCCAACTGCCCTTCACCGAGTTTGCCCGCCGCCTGATCAGCGCCAACCGCCTCAACCGCGGGCAGCAGATGGCCGAGCGTCATGACATCACCTTTGACCGGATCGAGCGTGACTACGGGATCAGCCGGGGCGTGCTCTTGGCCTTCTGGGCCTTCGAGACCGATTACGGCGCGGTGCAGGGAGATTTCAACACTCGCGATGCGCTGGTTACATTGGCGCATGACTGCCGCCGCCCCGAGATTTTCCGCCCGCAGATCTTCGCCGCCATCGAGCTTTTCTCGCGGGGCGATTTCGACCCAAACCGCACCACCGGGGCCTGGGCCGGGGAAATCGGCATGGTGCAGATGCTGCCGGAGGACATTCTGGAGCACGGCACCGATGGCGATGGCGACGGACATGTGCGGTTGAAAACCTCGGCCCCCGATGCGCTCTTGTCCGGGGCGTCGATGCTGGCCGGGCTGGGCTGGCGCGCGGATGAGCCGTGGTTGCAGGAGGTGACGCTGCCGCAGGGCTTCGACTGGGCGCAATCGGGGTTGGAGGTGACGAAGGACGGCACCGACTGGGACGCCATCGGCCTGCGCCCCCGTCATGGCGAGATCGCAGACCTGCCCGCGAGCGTGATCCTGCCGCAGGGCAAAGGCGGGCCGGCCTTTCTCGCCTATCCCAATTTTCGCGTCTATTTCGAATGGAATCAAAGCTTTACCTACGTGCTGACCGCCGCCTATTTCGCCAAACGGCTGGAGGGCGCGCCGGTCTTTGACGCGGGCAATCCCGCGCCGGGGCTCTCGGGCGAAGAGATGAAGGCGCTGCAACGCAAGCTCAAGGCGCGCGGCTATGACGTCGGCGGGGTAGACGGTATTCTCGGGGCCAATACACGTGCTGCGGTGCGCGAGATGCAGGGCAAGCTGGGCCTGCCGGTCGATGCATGGCCAACGCGCGACTTGCTGGACCGGTTGTGACAGATCAATAACAAAAACCTATCGTTTTAATCAGCAAACGCAACTTCCCCTAATGTCGCGGATTTGTTAGAACGATTCTACATTCTGCGGATATGACGTGGCATACGCCTGCACCGCAGCAGCGAATACAGCAGACCCAACCTGAATTGGAGGACAAGATGGACGGCAACGATATGGGCAAATGCCCCGTCATGCATGGCGGGCTGACCGAGAGCGGCACGAGCGTCACCAGCTGGTGGCCCAATGCGCTAAATCTCGACATCCTGCATCAGCATGACAGCAAGACCAACCCGATGGGGCCGGACTTCGACTATGCCGAAGAGGTCAAGAAGCTCGATTTCGACGCCGTCAAGGCCGATGTCACCGCGCTGATGACCGACAGCCAGGATTGGTGGCCCGCCGATTGGGGTCACTATGGTGGCCTGATGATCCGCATGTCCTGGCACGCGGCGGGCACCTACCGCCTTGCTGACGGGCGTGGTGGTGGCGGCACCGGCAACCACCGTTTTGCCCCGCTCAACAGCTGGCCCGACAACACCAATCTCGACAAGGCCCGCCGCCTGCTGTGGCCGGTCAAGAAGAAATACGGCAACCGCCTGAGCTGGGCCGACCTGATGATCCTCGCGGGCACCGTGGCCTACGAATCGATGGGCCTCAAGACCTACGGTTTCGCCTTTGGCCGCGCCGATATCTGGCACCCCGAGAAAGACACCTACTGGGGCGCCGAAAAGGAATGGCTCGCGCCGTCCGACAACCGCTATGGCGATGTGGGCAAGCCCGACACGATGGAAAACCCGCTGGCCGCCGTGCAGATGGGTCTCATCTACGTCAATCCCGAAGGCGTCAACGGTCAGCCCGACCCGCTCAAGACCGCCGAGCAGGTCCGCGAAACCTTTGCCCGCATGGCGATGAACGACGAGGAAACCGTCGCACTCACCGCAGGCGGCCACACCGTCGGCAAGTGCCACGGCAATGGCGACGCCGAACTGCTCGGGCCGGAGCCCGAGGCGGCGGATGTCGAAGAGCAGGGCCTTGGCTGGAACAACCACACCAAGCGCGGCGTGGGCCGTGACGCCGTGACCTCCGGCATCGAGGGCGCGTGGACCACGCAGCCGACGCAGTGGGACAACGGCTATTTCCACATGCTGCTGAACCACGAGTGGGAGCTCAAGAAAAGCCCCGCAGGCGCATGGCAGTGGGAGCCGGTCGACATCAAGGAAGAAGACCGCCCGGTCGATGTCGAAGACCCCTCGATCCGCTACAACCCGATCATGACCGATGCCGACATGGCCATGAAGATGGACCCGGTCTATCGCGAGATTTCCGAGAAGTTCTACAAGAATCCCGAACTGCTCGATGAAGCCTTCGCCAAGGCCTGGTTCAAGCTCACGCATCGCGACATGGGCCCCAAGGCGCGTTACATCGGGCCGGAAGTGCCGCAGGAAGATTTGATCTGGCAGGATCCGATCCCGGCAGGCGCGACCGACTACGACGTCGCCGCCGTCAAGGCCAAGATTGCGGATAGCGAGCTGAGCCTGTCGGACATGGTCAACACCGCATGGGACAGCGCCCGCACCTACCGCGGCTCTGACATGCGCGGCGGTGCCAATGGCGCGCGCATCCGCCTTGCTCCGCAAAAGGACTGGGAGGGCAACGAGCCCGACCGTCTGGCCCGTGTTCTGGGCGTGCTGGAGCCGATCGCCAATGACAGCGGCGCGAGCCTCGCAGACGTGATCGTGCTGGCCGGGAATGTCGGTGTCGAGCAGGCCGCCAAGGCCGCCGGGTTCGACGTCGAGGTGCCGTTCCATCCCGGTCGTGGCGACGCCACGGACGAGATGACCGATGCCGCATCCTTCGACGTCCTGGAGCCGCTGGCCGATGGCTTCCGCAACTGGGCCAAGAAAGACTATGTCGTCAGCCCCGAGGAAATGCTGCTCGACCGCACGCAACTGATGGGCCTCACGGCGCATGAGATGACCGCGCTGATCGGTGGCATGCGGGTCATGGGCACCAACTATGGTGGCACGTCGCATGGCGTGTTCACTGACAAGGTTGGCGCGCTCTCGACCGATTTCTTCACCACGCTCACCGACATGAGCTACAAGTGGGAACCGGCCGAGAACGGCACCTACACCATCGTCGACCGCAAGTCGGGCGAGACCAAGCACACCGCGACCCGCGTCGACCTGGTGTTTGGCTCCAACTCGATCCTGCGCGCCTATGCCGAGGTCTATGCCCAGGACGACAACGCGGAGAAATTCGTGCAGGATTTCGTCGCTGCCTGGACCAAGGTGATGGAGGCCGACCGTTTCGATCTGACCTGATCGGGCGTCGCGCCTGGATATGAGACCCCGCCGCGCGGCCCCGACACGGGCCGCGCGGTTTTCGTTTGGGGGAGTGTCGAGAATGGCCTGGAGCGGACGTTGCCACATCCCGCGCGAAACGCACCGAAGGTGCCGCGCGATCGCCGGGCCGTCCCGCGGCCTGGCGATTTGATAGGGCGCGCAACGTGTTGAGTTTAGAATGACTTGGCTGGGATAAAGTGCGGGCATCAGCCGTTGCATCGCCAGTCCCCGGCCCTGCGATCACGCGGCACCTTCTGGCGGGGCGCTATGTCCGCTCCAGGCCACTCCACCCCCAACCACACGAGGACTCGAAAAAGAACAAAACGTGAATATACTACATGCCACCTGCCCCTTCCCGAATCGCAACCACCCCCATGCCCTTCGCCGAACTCTCTGCCCTCTCGAATTTCACCTTCCTCACCGGGGCCGCCCATCCCGAGGAGTACATCGACCGCGCCGCCACGCTCGGCCTCTCGGGCGTGGCCATCGCCGATGAAAACTCCGTCGCGGGCATCGTGCGCGCCCATGCCCGCGCGCGCGAGATTGCCCGGCAGGTCAGCGAACGCCAGAGACAGGAGGCGCGCGACGGGATGATCGGCCCGCCCGCGCCCTGGCCCACCACCCCGCACTGGGCCGTCACTCCCCGTCTCATTCCCGCCGCCCGGCTGGTGCTGCACGAGGGGCTGACGCTCACCGCTCTGCCCCGCGACCGGCAGGGCTGGGCCAGCCTGTGCCGCCTGCTCACCCTCGGGCGGCGGCGCGCGGCCAAAGGGGGCTGCGAATTGCACCTCGCGGATCTGCTGGAGGGGGCGGCTGGCCTGCACCTGCTGCTGCATCCCGGCGGGGCAAAGGACTGGCAAGCACAGGCCGCGCAACTGGCCGCGCGCTTTGGCGATCACATGCACCTGCTGCTGCGCCCGCACTATGACGGGCGCGACCGGGCACGGTTCGCGCACCAGACCCGGCAGGCCATCCGCCTCGGCCTGTCCACCCTTGCCGCCGCAGCCCCGGTCCTGCACCGCGCGCAGCGCCGCCGCCTTGCCGATGTCCTCAGCGCCATCCGGCTGGGTGTGACCGTGGACCGGCTGGGCCGCCACGCCCTGCCCAATGCCGAAGCGCGCCTGCGCTCGGAGGCCGAGATGCGCCGCCTCTTCACCGGCCACGAGGACGCGGTCGACCGCGCCGCCCGCCTCGCGGCGGGGCTCACCTTCTCGCTCGACGAATTGCGCTACGAATATCCCAGCGAAGTGGCAGAAAACGAGACCCCCAGCCAGAGATTGCGACGGCTGGCCGAGGCGGGGCTCAACTGGCGCTATCCGACCGGCGCACCGGAGCGGGTGCGTGCGATGATGGAGCATGAACTGAGCCTGATCGCCAAGCTGCGCTACGAGCCCTATTTCCTGACCGTGCGCGACGTGGTGGCCTTTGCCCGCTCGCGCGGCATCCTCTGTCAGGGGCGCGGGTCGGCGGCCAATTCGGTGGTCTGCTACTGCCTCGGCGTCACCGCTGTCTCGCCCGAGATCGGCACCATGGTGTTCGAGCGGTTCGTCTCGGAGGCGCGCGACGAGCCGCCCGATATCGACGTCGATTTCGAACACGAACGCCGCGAGGAGGTGATCCAGTGGATCTATGAACGCTACGGACGGCACCGCGCCGGGCTCTGCGCCACGGTGATCCATTACCGCACCAAGCGCGCGATCCGCGAGGTGGGCCGCGCCATGGGCCTTTCCGAGGATATCCTCGGCGCGATGACCACTCAGATCTGGGGCCATGGTGGCGACGGCCAGATCAGCGACATCCGCCTGCGCGAATTGGGCCTTGACCCGACCGAGCCGCGCCTTGCCCTCACCCTCGATCTGGTGCGCGAGATCACCGGCTTTCCCCGCCATCTCAGCCAGCATGTCGGCGGTTTCATCATCACCGAGGGACGGCTCGATGAGCTGGTGCCGATTGAGAACGCCAGCATGGCCGACCGCACGGTGATCTGCTGGGACAAGGACGATATCGACGCGCTTGGCATCCTCAAGGTCGATGTACTGGCCCTCGGCATGCTGACCTGCATCCGCAAGGCGTTCGATCTTCTGACGCAGCATCGCGGGCAGGCGCACACGCTCGCCACCCTGCCGCCCGAAGACCCCGCCGTTTACGAGATGCTCAGCCGCGCCGACAGCTTGGGCGTCTTTCAGGTCGAAAGCCGCGCGCAGATGAATTTCCTGCCGCGCATGCGCCCGCGCTGCTTTTACGATCTGGTGATTCAGGTGGCGATCATCCGCCCCGGGCCGATTCAGGGCGATATGGTCCACCCCTTCATCCGCCGCCGCAACGGCGAGGAGGCGGTCAGCTTTCCCTCCGACGAACTCGGCCGGGTGCTGGGCAAGACCCTCGGCGTGCCGCTTTTTCAGGAACAGGCGATGCAGATCGCCATCATCGGCGCGGGCTTCACCCCCGAGGAGGCCGACCGCCTGCGCCGCTCGCTCGCCACCTTCAAGAAACACGGCAATGTCAGCGAGTTCCGCAACCGGTTTCTGCGCGGCATGCGTGCCAATGGCTATGACATGGCGTTTGCCGAACGCTGTTTCAGCCAGATCGAGGGCTTCGGCAGCTACGGTTTTCCCGAAAGCCACGCCGCCAGCTTCGCGCACCTGGTCTATGCCAGCGCCTGGATCAAGCATCACCACCCGGCGGTCTTTGCCTGCGCGCTGCTGAATGCCCAGCCGATGGGGTTCTACGCCCCCGCCCAGATCGTGCGGGATGCGCGCGAGCATGGCGTCACCGTGCGCCCGGTCTGCATCAACGCCTCGTTCTGGGACAACACGCTGGAGCCCGACCGACAGGGGCGACTGGCGCTGCGCCTCGGCTTTCGCCAGATCAAGGGCGTCGCCCGGGACGAGGCCGACTGGATCGCGGCGGCGCGCGGCAATGGCTATGCCGGACCGCAAGACGTCTGGCGGCGGGCGGGCCTTGCACCTGCGTTGCTGGCACGTCTGGCCGAGGCCGATGCCTTCGCCGCCCTCGGGCTCACGCGGCGCGACGCGCTCTGGCAGGCCAAGGCACTGCAAAGCCCCGAGCCGCTACCGCTTTTCGCCCGCGATCTCGATGGCGAGGCGATCCATGAACCGGCGGCACATCTGCCGAAAATGACCCTCGGCGAAGAGATGGTCGAGGATTACGCCGCCCTGCATCTCAGCCTGCGCGCGCATCCTCTGGCGCTGTTGCGGCCCCTCCTGACACCGCCCGGCGCCTGAGGTCATTGCCAATCGGTCGCGTTGCGGAAATACTCCGGCCAGACCCAAATCAACGCCAAGGAGCCACCATGCGCTGCGTCTTCATCAATATCCGCTGCAAGCCGGGCCACTCCTACCGCGTGGCCGAGGCCATCGCCCTGCGCGAGATCCACTCCGAGCTTTACTCGACCTCCGGCCCCTTCGACCTGCTGATGAAACTCTACATCCCCGAAAGCGACGATATCGGCAAATACATCAACGACCACCTGCTCGATATCGACGGGATCGAACGCACCGAGACGACGCTGACCTTCAAGGCGTTCTGAAAACAGGATGGCCTGAAGCTGGCGTTGCCGTGAGCCGCGCATCGACGGGCTGCGGTACGGCGATCCAACGTCAGTTTTGTAGCGCTTTATATCAGCCAAATCCGAAAAACATCTGAGCGCAGAGCAGGTTGCAGCCAAATCGCCGTGCCGGGGGGCGGCATCATGCCGAAGGCATGCCTCTGGCATGGCGATGCGCGGCGGGCTTCGCCCTTGATTCCGCGCAGGGGCACAACAGCAAAGTCCGCTCCAGGCCAAACGCGGCCAAGCCGACGCCTCACCCCAGAATACGCGGCAGCCGCAGACCGTGGTCGCGCGCGCAATCCAGCGCCTCGTCATAGCCCGCATCCGCATGCCGCCAGACGCCGCTTGCCGGATCGTTCCACAGCACCCGCTCCAGCCGACGCGCGGCCTCCGGCGTGCCATCGGCGCAGATCACCACGCCCGCGTGCTGCGAAAACCCCATGCCGACACCGCCGCCGTGATGCAGGCTCACCCATGTCGCCCCCGAGGCGGTGTTGACCAAGGCGTTGAGCAATGGCCAGTCGCTCACGGCGTCCGAGCCGTCCTTCATCGCCTCGGTTTCGCGGTTGGGGCTCGCGACCGACCCGCTGTCCAGATGATCGCGCCCGATCACCACCGGCGCCTTCAACTCGCCATTCGCCACCATCTCGTTGAACGCCAGCCCCGCGCGATGCCGGTCACCCAGCCCGATCCAGCAGATCCGCGCGGGCAATCCCTGAAAGGCGATCCGCTCGCGCGCCATGTCGAGCCAGGTGTGCAGCTTGGTGTTGTCGGGGAACAGCTCTTTCATCTTGGCGTCGGTCTTGTAGATATCCTCCGGATCGCCCGACAGCGCGCACCACCGGAACGGGCCAATCCCCTTGCAGAACAAGGGCCGGATATAGGCGGGCACGAAGCCGGGAAAGGCAAAGGCAGTCTCCAGCCCCTCATCCAGCGCCACCTGCCGGATGTTGTTGCCATAATCGAGCGTCGGCACCCCCGCGTTCCAGAAATCCACCATCGCCGCGACATGGGTTTTCATGCTCGCCCGCGCCGCGCGCTCCACCGCCTTGGGGTCAGACTCTCGCTTCTCACGCCATTCCGCCATGCTCCAGCCCCGCGGCAGATAGCCGTTCACCGGGTCATGCGCGCTCGTCTGGTCGGTGACCATGTCTGGCCGGATGCCACGCCGGTAAATCTCGGAAAAGATATCGGCGGCATTGCCCAGAAGGCCCACCGATTTCGCCTCACCCGCCTTGGTCCACCGCTCGATCATCTCCAGCGCCTCATCAAGGCTGTCGGCACGTTCGTCCACATATCGCGTGCGCAGGCGAAACTCGATGCTGTCGGGGTTGCACTCCACCGCCAGACAGCAGGCCCCGGCCATCACCGCCGCCAAGGGCTGCGCACCGCCCATGCCGCCAAGCCCGCCGGTCAGGATCCACTTGCCCGTCAGATCGCCGCCGTAATGCTGCCGCCCGGCCTCGGCAAAGGTCTCGTAGGTGCCCTGCACGATGCCCTGTGAGCCGATATAGATCCACGATCCGGCGGTCATCTGGCCATACATCATCAGCCCCTTGCGATCCAACTCGCTGAAATGGTCCCAGGTGGCCCAATGCGGCACGAGGTTGGAATTCGCAATCAGCACGCGGGGGGCATCGCTATGCGTCTTCACGATGGCGATCGGCTTGCCCGACTGCACCACCAGGGTTTCGTCCGCCTCCAGATCCTTCAGGCTCTCGACGATGCAGTCGAAATCCGCCCAGGTTCGCGCCGCCCGCCCGATGCCGCCATAGACGACCAACTCATGCGGGTTCTCGGCCACGTCCGGGTGCAGGTTGTTCATCAGCATCCGCAGCGGTGCCTCGGTCTGCCAGCTTTTCGCAGTCAGCTCCGGGCCGGTGGGGGGATAGACATCGCGGGTGTTCTTGCGGGGATCGGTCATCACGGTCTCCATGCTGACAGGGTTTCGAGAATGGTGCGGAGCGTCGCGCGCAGGGTCTCAGCGCGGTTTTCGTCATAGGTCCAGGGCGGGGCTTCGGCAGCGAGATAGGCACTCTGCGCCAGCTCCATCTGAATCGCATGCAGCCCCTCATCGGGCCGTCCATAATGGCGCGTCGTCCAGCCACCCTTGAAGCGGCCATTGGTGACAGAGGTGTATCCGTCGGCCTTGCGACAAACCGCCTCCACCGCCGCCGCAATCCCCGACGCGCAGGTCGCACCACCATTGGTGCCGATGTTCAGATCGGGCAGAACGCCGTCGAACAGGAACGGGATACGCGAGCGTATGGAATGGCAATCGTAGAGGATGGCAAATCCGTGTCGCGCCCGCAACCGCTCCATCTCCGCCGCCAGTGCGGCATGATAGGACGCGTGATACGCCACGCGCCGCTCCTCCACCTCGTCCGCATCCGGCACTTCTCCGTCTCGCCAGATCGGCAGTCCATCAAAATCCGTTAGCGGCACCAGCCCAGTAGTATTCTGCCCGGGATAGAGGCTCTCGCCGTCGGGCGAGCGGTTCACGTCGATCACGTAGCGATGCACCGGCGTCCGCACCGTGGTCACGTCGCTGACCAGCCCGTCATACAGCCTCTCGATATGCCAATCCGTATCCGCCAGCGCCCGGCCCCTCGCATTGAGCCTCGCCTCGATCTCCGGCGGAACATACGTACCCGTATGCGGCAGGCCCAGCACCAGCGGTCCACCCCCCTGTACCACCTCGATCATAACGCCAGCTCCAGCCCCGCCGCCCGCACCAGCGCGCCCTCGCGGATCAGCGTCGCGGCGGCCTCCAGATCGGGGGCCATGTAGCGATCCGCCCCGAGGCTCGGCACCACATCCCGCAGCCGCGCCACAGCATCCCGCAACGGCGCAGAGGTCTCCAAAGGCGCGCGCGCCTCGATCCCCTGCGCGGCACAGATCGCCTCGACCCCGAGGATCACCGACAGGTTCCGCGTCATCCGCCGCAGGCGATACGAGGCATGCGCCGCCATGCTCACGTGATCCTCCTGATTGGCCGAGGTGGGCGTGCTGTCGATGGTGCAGGGATGCGCGAGATGCTTGTTTTCGCTCATCAAGGCCGCCGTCGTCACCTCCGCGATCATCAGCCCGGAGTTCAGCCCCGGATCGGGCGTCAGGAACGGCGGCAGGTCAAACGACAGCGTCGGATCGACCATCAGCGCCACGCGCCGCTGCGCGATTGCGCCGATCTCGGACAACGCCATCGCCATCGTGTCGGCAGCAAACCCCACCGGCTCGGCATGGAAATTCCCGCCCGACAGGATCGCGCCATCCTCGACCAGCACCAACGGATTGTCCGTCACCGCATTCGCCTCCACCTCCAGCGTGCGCGCCGCCCAGCGGATAAGGTCGAGCGCCGCACCCGTCACCTGCGGCTGACAGCGGATGCAATAGGGATCCTGTACGCGGGCATCGCCTTCGCGGTGGCTCTCGCGGATCACGCTGCCCTCCATCAGCCCGGCCATCGCGGCGGCCACGTCGATCTGTCCTTGGTGCCCGCGCAATTCGTGGATCATCGGATGCAACGGCGCGGTCGATCCCATGATCGCATCGGTCGAGAGCGCCGAGGTCACCACCGCCCCGCGTAGGAGCGTCATGGTCTCGAAGAGGCCGCCCAGCGCACAGGCGGTGGAAAACTGCGTGCCGTTGATCAGCGCCAGCCCCTCCTTGGGGCCGAGCACGACGGGCGTCAGCCCCGCGCGCTGCAAGGCCACGCCGCCCGGCAGCGTCTCACCCTCATATACCGCCTCGCCCTTGCCGATCATCGCCGCCGCCATGTGGGCCAGCGGGGCCAGATCGCCCGACGCCCCCACCGAGCCCTGTGCCGGTATCACCGGCACGACACCTGCGGCCAGCATGTCCTCGATCAATGCGCAGATTTCCCACCGCACGCCCGACGCCCCGCGCCCCAGCGACAGCAGCTTCAGCGCCATCATCAGCCGCGAGGTGGCCGCATCCAGCGCCTCGCCCACGCCGCAGCAATGCGACAGGATCAGGTTGCGCTGCAATTGCGCGGTGTCCTTGCCCGCGATCTTGACCGAGGCGAGCTTGCCGAAGCCCGTGTTGACGCCGTAAACCGCCGCGTCACCCTGCGCCGCCCGTTCGACAAGCGCCGCCGCCCGGTCGATCCCGTCGCGCGCCGACGGGTCCAGCCGAACCGCGCGCCCCTCGCGCCACAGCGTTGCCAGTTGCGCCAGCGACGTGGCCCCGGGAATGAGCGTCTCGGTCACGAGTGTCCTCCGAATATGCGGGTATGAAGCGGGTTGGAGCCGATCCGGTAGGAGAGTTCGGCAGGCGTCTTCACATCCCAGACCGCCAGATCGGCGCGCAGCCCGGCGCGTATCTCGCCTCGGTCGCTCAGCCCGAGCGCGCGTGCGGCGTGGCGCGTCGTGCCCGCCAGCGCCTCTTCGGGCGTCAGGCGAAAGAGGGTGCAGCCCATGTTCATCGCCAGCAGAAGCGAGCCCAGCGGCGACGAGCCGGGGTTGAGGTCCGTGCCCACCGCCATCGGCACGCCCGCCTCGCGGAATGCCTGCACGGGGGGCGTCTGCGTCTCGCGCAGGGTATAGAACGCACCCGGCAAGAGCACCGCAACGCTTCCCGCCTGCGCCAGTGCGCGGGCATCCTCCTCCGTCGCGTATTCCACGTGATCCGCCGAGAGCGCGCCATAGCGCGCCGCCAGCGCCGTGCTGCCCATATGGCTCAACTGCTCGGCATGGAGCTTGACCGGCAGGCCAAGCACCGCCGCCCGGTCGAAAACCCGCGCGATCTGGGCGGTATCAAAGGCGATCCCCTCGCAGAACCCGTCCACCGCATCGACCAACCCCTCGGCATGGGCGGCCTCCAGCGCTGGCAGGCACACCTCGTCGATATAGCGGTCGGCATCCTCTCCGGCGGGCACCGCATGCGCCCCCAGAAAGCTCGTCACCACGGTCACGGGCCGCATCTCGCCGATCCGCCGCGCCACGCGCATCATTCTGAGTTCCGTTTCAAGATCAAGCCCATAGCCTGATTTGATCTCGATGCACCCCACCCCCTCGGCGATCAGCGCATCGACCCGGGGCAGCGCATCCGAAAGCAGGCTTTCCTCGTCCGCCTCCCGGGTTGCACTCACCGTCGAGACAATCCCGCCGCCCGCCCGCGCAATCTCCTCATAGCTCGCCCCCTCCAGCCGCATCTCGAATTCGCGGGCGCGGTCGCCGCCATGCACGATATGGGTGTGACAGTCGATCAGCGCGGGCGTCACCAGCCGCCCGCCAAGAGACCGCACGGACACATCGCGGAACTCTTCCGGCACGTCCCCCGCGGACCCGACCCATCGGATCGCCGCCCCCTCCACGCAGATCGCGGCCTGCGCGATCAACCCATAGGCCACCGTGCCGGGCACCATCGTCGCAGCAGTCAGATCGGTCAGCAGCAGGCGGTCGGGCATGGCGCAGTCCTTGATTACATTCGCACTTAACGTTAATACGTATGCACATAATATGTCAACGGAGCCGCGCCATGCAAATCATCACCGCCAGTCAGGCACTTACCCCCCAAGGCTGGGCCCGCGATGTGCAGATCACCATCGGCGCGGATGGCCGGATCGAATCGCTGAGGCCCATGATCACCCGCGCGGACGCCCATCTCGACATGGTGATCCCGGCCCCGGTGAACCTGCACAGCCACAGCTTTCAGCGCGCCATGGCCGGGTTGACCGAGGCACGCGGGCCGGACCCGGCGGACAGTTTCTGGACATGGCGGCGGCAGATGTACTGCTTTCTCGACCGGCTTGAACCAGACCAGATCGAGGCCATTGCGGCGATGGTCTTCATGGAAATGCTGGAGGCCGGATATGGTGCGGTGGCTGAGTTTCACTACCTGCATCACGCCGCACAAGGGAAGGGCTATGACGATATCGCAGAACTCAGCGCGCGCATCGTGGCCGCCGCGCAGCAGGCGGGCATCGGCCTCACGCTCTTGCCGGTGCTCTATCAATGGGGCGGCTGCGACGCGCGTCCGCTCATGGGTGGTCAATTGCGGTTCGGTAACGACCCCGAGCGGTTCGCCCGCCTGCATGCCGGGGCCGCGCAAGTGCTGGCCGATCACGGCCATGCCGACGACCTGATCGGCACGGCGCCGCATTCGCTGCGTGCGGTGGATGCGGCGGGGTTGGAGGCCGCGCTTGCGCTCTGCCCCGAGGGCCCCGTCCACATGCATCTGGCCGAGCAACAGGCCGAGTTGGCGGAGGTCGAGGCGCATCTGGGCGCGCGGCCGGTCGAATGGCTGCTTGATCACCACGCGGTCGATCCGCGCTGGTGCCTGATCCATTGCACGCAGATGACCAAGGACGAGACCCGCGCGCTCGCCGCCACTGATGCGGTGGCCGGTCTCTGCCCGATCACCGAATCGAGCCTTGGCGACGGGATTTTCAACGGGGTCACCTATCTCGGCGCAGAGGGCCGCATCGGCGCGGGGTCGGATTCCAATATCCACATCGCGTATTTCGACGAGCTCAGGACCCTGGAATACTCGCAACGCCTGCGCGACCATGGCCGCGCGGTTCTGGCGACACAGGCGCACTCCACCGGTCGCCGCCTGATCGACGAGACGCTTGCCGGGGGCGCGCAGGCCGCGGGGCGGGCAAGCGGCGCGCTCGCCCCCGGATACCTCGCCGATCTGGTGGGGATGTCCACCGACAACGAATGGCTCTGCGACCGCGCGGGTGACGTGGCGCTCGATACGCTGATCTTCGGCGGCCACGGCGCGCACTGCATCACCGATGTCTGGAGCGCGGGCCGCCATGTGGTGCAGCACGGTCGCCATCGCGACCGCGACGCGATATGCAGGCGGTTCAGGGCCACCATGGCGCAATTGCGGGACGAGACATGACGATAGCGGAGCGGCTGACCTGGCGGGATGTCTATGACACCATACAGGGGCGTATCCTTGACGCGACCTACCCGCCCGGCACCCGCCTGCCACGCGACGAGGATATCGCGCTCGATCTCGGCTGTGCCCGCGCCACGGTGCAACGCGCCATGCGCGCACTGGCCGACGAGGGTCTGATCGAGCGCAAGCGGAAGGGCGGCACGCATGTGCTGCGCCTGCCCGCCACCCGCGCGACCTTTCACATCCCCGTCGCCCGGCTGGAGGTCGAGGCAACCGGCGCGCGCTATGGCTATCAGCTTGTCTCGCGCGAGGAGGCCGATGCCCCGCGCGCCGTTGCCGCCGCCCTCGAACTGCATGCACCCGCCCGGATGCTGCATGTCCGCGCCCTGCATCTTGCCAATCAGCGTCCCTATCTTTTCGAGGATCGCTGGATCTGCGTCGAGACCGTGCCCGAGATCCTCGATGTCGATCTCAGTCGCGAGAACGCCAATGAATGGCTGCTGCAACACCGGCCTTACAGCCGCTGTGACCTGCGGTTTTTCGCGATGAAGGCCAGTGCCGATGAGGCTGCTCTGTTGCAGGCCGAGGAAGGTGACGCCCTCTTTGGCATCGCGCGCAGCACCTGGAACGGGGCTGACCCGATCACCACCGTCACCGCCCTTGCCCCGCCGGGCTACGAGTTGCACAGCCGCGCATGAGGCGGCGATGGCCCTATGCGCGGTGTTGCGCTAGGCTCGGGTATGGCTCACCTCAACCTCGCCCATCTGCGCACCTTTCTCGCGGTCGTCCGCACCGGCGGCGTGCGCAAGGCAGCGGTCAGCCTGAACCTCACCCAACCCGCCGTGACTGCCCGTATCCGCAATCTCGAGGACACGCTGCAAGGCACGCTCTTTGACCGGGACGCGGGCGGCATGACGCTGACCAGGCGCGGCGAGCGGCTGCTGCTTTACGCCGAGAAGTTCGAGCGGTTGCAGGAGATGATCGAGAAGGATGTGATCGACCCCAAGGGGCTGGAGCGGCATCTGCGCATCGGCGTCTCCGAGACCATCGCGCAATGCTGGCTGCCCGATCTCATCGCCCGGCTGCACCGCAAGTTTCCCAAGCTGCAGATCGAGTTCAACGTCGATATCTCGCTCGACCTGCGCGAACGTCTGCTCGGGCGCGAGATCGACCTTGCGATCCTGCTGGGTCCGATCTCGGAATATACGGTCGACAATATCGACCTGCCGGGGTTCGATCTGGCATGGTATGTCGCGGCTGAGGCCCCGATTGAAGAGGACCCGGCCACCTATCTCAACCGCCCGGTGCTGACCTATTCGCGCAACACCCGGCCTTACCGCGAATTGCGCGAATTGCTGTTCGAGCATGTGGGGCCTGACGTGTCGATCTTTCCGTCGTCCTCGCTCTCGGCCTGTTTCCGGCTGGTCGAGGCCGATCTTGGCATCGCCGCCCTGCCGCGCGCGCTCGGGGCGGAATACGTGGCGGCGGGGCGTATCCGGCAGTTCGATCCCGGCTGGGTGCCGCCGCCGCTGCGCTTTACCGCGTCATGGGTGGCCGAGCCGCGCAGTCACGTGGTCGAATTCGCGGCGCGCGCCGCGCGGGAGGTGGCGCAGGAGTATCGCGCCAATCTGGGTGATAAGTAATTTCTATATCATGCGACAAATTTATTCGATTTGATTTTATAGTGCGTCCCGGTCACGCTGGGGTCAACCAATCGAGAGGCCACCCGTGACCACCGAATTCGACCGTCTGAGAGATGCCGACCTGCCCAGCGTGCGCGCCGAAATTCGCGCCGGGCGCTACGCGGGCCATACCGCCGGGCTGGGGCGCGGCCATCTTCAGGCGAATATCGTGATCCTCCCCGAGGCGCAGGCGCTCGACTTCATGCGGTTTTGCCAGCGCAATCCGAAACCCTGCCCGCTGGTGGGGGTCTCGGATACCGGCGATCCGATGATGCACACCCTTGGCCGCGACATCGACATTCGCAGCGACGTGCCTGCCTACAACATCTACCGCCACGGGCGGCTTGAGGGCTCTGCCCCCGATATCCGCGATTTGTGGACGGATGACATGGTGGCCTTCGCACTTGGCTGTTCGTTCACCTTCGAGCATGCGCTGATGCAGGCCGGCATCCCGCTCTGGCATGTCGAGAATGACACCACCGTGCCGATGTTCCGCACCAATATCGACTGCGCGCCCGCCGGGGCGTTCCGCTCGCGCATGGTCGTCAGCATGCGCGCGGTCGATCCGTCGCGCCTGACCGAGGCCGAACGGATTTCCCGCCGCTACCCGCTGGCGCACGGCGCACCGATCCATCACGGCGCGCCCGACGAGATCGGAATCACCGACATCACCCGCCCCGACTGGGGCGATCCGATGCCGCTGGCCGAGGGGCAGGTGCCTGTTTTCTGGGCCTGTGGCGTCACCCCGCAGGTTGCGATCGAGGCCGCAGCCCCGCCGCTCTGTATCACCCACAAACCCGGGCATATGCTGATCACAGATATCCCCGAGGACTGCGAAACCCCGGTTCTGACACCGGCAGAATAACCAAGAAACCAACAAGGAGACGACCATGAAAACCCTCACCGCCCTTCTCGCCACAACCACCGCGCTCGCCGCACCCGCCTCTGCAGAGGATCTCTCTGTAGTAGGCAGCTGGTCGAGCCTGCCGTTGCACAAGCAATACGAGGCCCCGTTCTGGACCGAGACTTTGCCCGCCGCCTCGGACGGCGAAATCAACGTCTCGCTCACCACCCATAATCAGATGAATCTCGGGGTTGGCGACGTCTACCGCCTGCTCGGTGACGGGGTCTATGACGTGGGCATGACCGTGGCCGATTACGCTGTCGCAGACGCGCCGGAACTCGAAGGCCTCGACGTGCCGCTCGTGGCGCTCACGGCCGATGAGGCCCGCGCGATGGTCGATGCCGCGCGTCCGATGGTGCAGGATATCTTCAACGACCGGTTCAACAGCCATGTTCTGGCCATCGCGCCCTATCCGCCGCAGGTGGTGTTCTGCAACGCGCCGGTCACGGAACTCTCTGATCTCGAAGGGCTCAAGGTGCGCGCCTCGGGCCGCATGACCGCGCAGTTTCTGGAGGCCTTGGGCGCCGAGGGCATCAACGTGAGCTTTGGCGAAGTGCCCGGCGCGCTGCAAAACGGCGTGGTGGATTGCGCCGTCACCGGGGCCGGTTCGGGCTATTCGGCGGGCTGGTGGGAGGTCTCCACCCACCTGCTGCCGATCCCGCTTGGCGGCTGGGACAGCGTCGTGACGGCGATGAACCTCGACCGCTGGAACAGCCTCGACGAGGACACGCAATCGCTCATTGAGACACAGATCAAGACCGAGTTCGAAGACCCCGCCTGGGCCACCGCGCAGGACGCGCTGGTCAACGATATCGCCTGCCTCACCGGCAATGGCGAGTGTCCCTCGGGCGACGCGCGCGACATGACGCTGGTCGAGGTCTCGGAGGCCGATTTCGAGCGCGCCCGCGAAGTTCTGGTCAATACCGTGCTGCCCGACTGGGCCGAACGCGCGGGCGACGACTGGGCCAAGCGCTGGAACGAAACCGTGGGCGCCACCGTCGGCGTCACCATCGACGGGGTGAACTGAGCATGACGCGAGGGGCCTCCACCGCCGTGGCGCTGCTCGACGGGCTGCGCAGGATCAACAGGGGGGTGGCGATGGCCGTCGGCCTTTTCCTGCTGGCCTGTGCCGCGTTCGTGCTCAGCGATATCCTGCTGCGGCAGGTCGAGGCCTCGTTCGGCGGCACCGATGAGATCAGCGGCTATGTCATGGCCATCGCCACATCCTGGGGCATGGGCTATGCGCTGATGGAACTGGGCCATGTGCGCATCGATCTCATCCGCTCGCGCGGCGGGGCGGTGACGCGGTCGCTCTTCGATCTCTTCGCGCTCGCCACGCTGGCGGGCACGGTGACGCTCGTGGCGTGGTGGTCCTGGCCGGTGGTAGAGCGTTCCCTCAATAATGCGTCCCGCGCCAACACGCCGCTGGAAACCCCGCTGGCACTGGTGCAGATCCCGTGGTTCGCGGGTTGGGTGTGGTTCGCGCTGGTATCGTGGCTGACGCTCACTGCGGCGGCGGTGCTGGTGCTGCGGCGCGACTTTGATGCGGCCGATCAGGCCATCGGTGCCCTTGGCGAAGCGGAGGCCACGGAATGATTGCCTATGCAACCTTCGGCCTGCTGTTTCTGCTGGGCCTCTCGATCCCCGTCGGTATCGTGCTCTTTCTTTTGGGCTTCGGGCTCGATCTTTTCTTCAGCCCCTTTCCCCTGATCCGGGGCCTTGGCAACCTTGTCTGGTCCACCTCCAACAACCCCACGCTCATTGCGATTCCGTTTTTCGTCCTTCTAGGCGAAATCCTCGTGCGGTCCGGCATCGCCACCCGCACCTATGCCGCGCTTGATCGGTGGGTCAGTTGGCTGCCGGGGGGCCTCGTCCACGCCAATGTCGCGACTGCGACGATGTTCTCAGCCACCTCGGGCAGTTCCGTGGCCACCGCCGCAACCGTCGCCACCGTCGCCATGCCGCAGGCGGAAAAGCTGGGCTACGACCCCAAGCTCTTCTCGGGCGCGATCGCGGCGGGCGGCACGCTCGGCATCATGATCCCGCCTTCGATCAACCTGATCGTCTACGGTTTTCTCACCCAAAGCTCGATCCCCAAGCTGTTCCTTGCGGGCCTCGTGCCCGGCATCGGCCTCGCGCTCGCCTTCATGGTCGTCACCGTCATCATCTGCATTATCCGCCCCGATCTGGGCGGCGAGCGGCGGGTGTTTCCGCTGGTGCAGATGCTGCGTGCCCTGCTGCAACTGATCCCGATCATCCTGCTCTTCACCGTCATCATCGGCTCGATCTACAAGGGTTGGGCGACCCCGACCGAGGCCGCCTCGGTGGGCGTTTTCGGGGCCTTCGTGATCGCCGCGCTCTTTGGCACCGTGAATTTCGACGTCCTGCGCCAGAGCCTGCTTGGCACCGTCAAGATCACCGCGATGATCATGCTGGTGGTGATCGGCGCGTCGTTCCTCAATTTCACGCTGGCCTCTGCCGGGCTTGGCCGTGAACTTGAAACGCTCCTCGGCGGCCTTGGCCTGTCGCCGCTCGGCACGATCATGGTCGTGGTCGGCATCTATATCGTGCTCGGCTTCTTCATCGAGACGCTGTCGCTGATGGTCGTCACCATTCCCATCGTGGTGCCGCTGGTGGTGGCGCAGGGCTATGATCCGATCTGGTTCGGCATCCTGATGATCGTGCTGATCGAGATGGCGCTGATTACCCCGCCGGTGGGCCTCAACCTCTATGTGGTGCAGGGCGCGCGGCAGGGCGGGCGGATGTCCGAGGTGATGCTGGGGGCCGCGCCCTATGCCGCGACCATGCTGGTCATGGCCGGGTTGCTTATCGCCTTCCCGCAGATCGCCCTTTTCCTGCCGCAAGCTGTCCAATAGACATTTGGTCACGCACAAAGCCGAGGAACCGCCCCGTGAGCGAGACGGATCAAGACATGCGCGCCGATGCGCCCTTTCCCCGTATCGGGCGGGTGGGGCTGGATGGTCTGGTCGTCTCCTTCGGCGAGACGTTGAGCGAGCCTGCCAACCGTGCCGCCCTCGCCTTTCGCGCGGCGGTGGAGCGGGCCACGCCCGAAGGCGTCGAGGAAAGCACCACCTCTCTGGTCTCGACCTTCCTGCGTTTCGATGCATTTCGGATCGAGGCAGAGGATCTTCGGGCGGAGATTCAGACGCTGCTCGACAGCTGCGACTGGTACGCCGCCGACCTGCCCGAAGGGCGCAGGCTCTGGCGCATTCCGACTGTCTACGGCACCGATCTGGCCCCGCAACTGGCCGAGGCGGCAGAGGCGGCGGGGCTGACCGAAGCGGCGGCGGCTCGGCAAATCGCCAGCAGCCGCGTCCGCGTGCAGACCATCGGCTTCGCCCCCGGTCAGCCCTATCTGGGCGAATTGCCGGAGGCGTGGGACATCCCGCGCCAGACCGCGCTGACCGACCGGGTGCCCATTGGCGCGCTGACCGTGGCGATCCGGCAGTTGGTGCTCTTTTCGGTCACCACGCCCACCGGCTGGCGGCATATCGGGCAGACCGCCTTTCGCCTGTTTCGCCCCGATGCGGACACGCCCTTTGTCCTGCGCCCGGGCGACGAGGTGATCTTTGAGGCGACCGACCGCGAGACCTATGAGCGCCTGCGCGAGGATGGCCCCGACGGCGGTGCCCAATCCGAGGTGATCCGATGACCCGCCTGATCGTGCATGACGCAGGCCCCGGCGTCAGCGTGCAGGATCTGGGGCGTCCCGGATACCTCGCCTATGGCCTCTCGCGCGGCGGCGCGGCGGATCGGCTTGCGATGGCTGAGGGCGCGGCGCTCCTGCATCAGTCCGAAGGGCTGGCGGCGCTGGAAATGGCGGGCATGGGTGGCACGTTCGAGGTCAGCCATGACACCCGCATCGCCCTCACCGGCGCACCGATGCGGGCAAGCGTGGACGGCGCGCCGCTCGCGTGGAACGCCTCGCATCTGCTGCACGCGGGCAGCCGCCTCAGCATCGGGGCGGCGACGCGCGGTGTCTATGGCTACCTGCATCTGGGCGGTGGCATCGCCACGACGGAACGCCTCGGCGCGCGCTCGGCGCATCTGGCGGCAGGGCTTGGCGCGCTGATCGTGGCGGGCGATGAACTGCCTTTGGGCGAGGACCGAACCGGGGGCGAGACCGGCCTCTGCCTGCCCATGGATGACCGGTTCGAGGGTGGCGCAGTGCGTGTCGTGCCTGGCTTTCAGACCGGGTTTTTCCCAGATGAGGAACGCGCCCGCTTCGAGGCCACTCAGTTCACCCGCGCCGCGCGCGGCAACCGGATGGGTGTGCGCTTTGATCCCGATGGCGAGGGCTTTGCCAGCGCAGCCGGGCTCTCGGTTCTGTCCGAGGTGATCGTGCCGGGCGATATCCAGATCACCGGCGACGGCGCGCCCTTCGTGCTGATGGCCGAATGCCAGACCACGGGCGGCTATCCGCGCATCGGCTCTGTGCTGCCCTGCGACCTGCCGCGCGTGGCACAGGCGCAGCCGGGCGCGCGGCTGCGGTTTCGCTTTGTCACGGAGGACGACGGCATCGCCGCCGAACGCGCCGCCGCGACCGCGCGCAAAGGATTGCGCGCAAAACTCGATCACCTTGTTCGCGACCCGCACGACATTCGCGACCTTCTGTCCTATCAATTCATCAGCGGTGTCACCGCAGGCCATGACGAGGAGACCTGACCCATGCAAGCAAGCGTCGATCTGAATGCCGACATGAGCGAGAGCTTTGGCCCCTGGACCATGGGCGACGATGCCACCCTGCTGGAGGTGGTCAGTTCCGCCAATATCGCCTGCGGCTTTCACGCGGGCGACCCGGATGTGATGGCGCGCAGCATGGCGGGCGCCGTCGCGCGAGACGTGGGCATCGGCGCGCATCCCGGTTTTGCTGACTTGCAAGGCTTTGGCCGCCGCCGCATCGACCTCGGGCATGAGACGCTTGGCAATCTCGTGCGCTATCAGTTGGGCGCGGCGCAGGCGATGGCGCGCGCGGCGGGGGGCAAAGTGCGCCACCTGAAACTGCACGGCGCGCTCGCCAACATGGCGTCCGAGGATGCAGAGCTTGCCCGCGCCGCCTATACCGCAGCACTCTCGGTCGACCCGGAGATCATCGTGATGGTGCTTGCGGGCACCGCGCAGGAGGTGGCCGCCCGCGATCTCGGCGCGCGCATGGCCTGCGAGATTTTCGCCGATCGCGCTTATAACGACGATTGCACGCTGGTCGACCGAAGACAGCCCGGTGCCGTGATCCATGATGCAGCGCTGGCTTCGGCGCGAATCCTCGAGATGATCCGCGCGGGCGCGATCATCGCCGAGAGTGGCAAGCATATCGCCACCCGGATCGACACGATCTGCCTGCATGGCGATACGCCTGAGGCGGTCGAAATCGCGCGCGGGCTGCGCGCGGAGCTTGAAGCCGCCGGTGTCGCGGTTGCGCGGTTTTCCGGCGCGCGGGCCGGATAGCGCGGGCGTTGAAACCAACGTCGGGTGGATGACAGGGAAGGTCGCGGTTGGCCTGAAGCTGCCGTTGTCGCATCCCGCGCGAAACGCACCGAAGGTGCCGCGCGATCGCCGGGCCGTCCCGCGGCCTGGCGATTTGGAATGGCGCACAACGTGTTGAGTTTAGAATGACTTGGCTGGCATAAAGCACCCGCCACACCCGTCACATCGCCAGTCCCCGGCCCTGCGATCACGCGGCACCTTCTAGCGGGGCGCTATGTCCGCTCCAGGCCACAACCGCCCCCTACTGCAACTCTTCCCAAAACAGCGCCAGATGCCGCTGCACGATCTCGTTGTAACGCCCGCTCTCGCGCAACCGGGCCAACCCCGCATTCAGCCGGTAGAGATGCGTCGTGCCGCGCCAGTGGGTCTTGGAAATCACCACGTGAAGCGCCTCCCGCGACAGCGGCTGATCGACCGGCACCACCCGCCCCCGAAGACCCATGGCCACGATCTTGGCCGCCCCTTCGAACACGTCAAGGCTGACCGCATCCACCTGCCCCGCCATCAGCGCGGCAAAGCATTCCTCCGGCGTGCCCGGCTGCACCAACTCGATCTGAGCCTGCGCCAGCCAGCGCCGCCCCGACCGGTCCAGATCATGGGTGAACCGCCCCTTGGGCCGACATAGCCGCTTGCCGATGATATCGGCATCGCTCTCGTAGAAAAAATCACCCTCCGCCCGCCGAAACAGCATGATCGGCAGATCGAGCAGCGGATCTGAGAAATGGAAACTGGCGCAACGCGCGTCCTCGGGCGTGGCGGCACAATCGGGCTTGGGCCAGGGAAAGCCCATGTCATAGCGCTTTTCCTCCAGAAGCGGGAACAGGTGCCGCGACCAGTCCTCCTCCCAGACCACCTCATAGGGCACCGGCGACGGGCTCAGCTCCAGCGCCGCATTGACAAGTTCCGTCGCAAGCCCCCCGCCCGGCCAGTCCGGATCGGCAAAGGGCAGCTTGCCACCGCCGGTCAGCAGGGTCATTTCCGCGCCCTTCTGCACCAGCGGCGAGGCGTCGGCCACAGGGTTCTCTGCCGGGCAGGGAATGTAGATTTCCGCGCCCTCGACCAGGCTCTGCACCTGCCCGGCAAGTGCCGACTGATTGGCATAATAGATCAGCGTCCACTGATCCGACGCCTCGTAATGCTGCGCCGCGACCGACAAGAGCGTATCGCCGGGCTGCACCCGGTAGGTCACGTCACACAAGGCCCGCGCCGCCCCCGGCAGGGCCAGCATCAGCGCAGCGGCAATCCCCGTCACGACACCCCGCATCGCCCTAGAACTCCGCCCAGACACGGGTCATGTGCTCGTCGATGATGCGCTGATAGGTGCCATCGGCCTTGATCTGCGCCAGCCCCTGCTCGAAGATCGCGAGCAGCGCGCGCCCCTCGGGATGCGACCTGTGAACCACCATGTGATTGCCATCGACCGAGATCGGCTGCCCCTGCGCCACCACGACACGGTCCTCCAGCCCCATCTCCTTGATCTTGCCCCGGCCGAGGAATTCGTTGAGCACCACGCCATCGACCTCGCCTTCGGTCAGCAACCGCAGGCAATCGCCGGGCGAGGCGGGGGTCTTGAGGGTGATCACCCCGTCTTTCAGCCAGTTGCGCCCGTGCTGATCGAAAATATACGTCGAATACCCCGCCGGTCGGCAGAGCACCCGGCCTTGCAAATCGCCCGCATTGTTGAAGGCGATGGGGCGGCTCGTGTCGACGAAAAGCAGCATCAGAACCTCGAACATCGAGTCCGAGAAAATCAGGTTGGCACAGCGATAGGTCTCGGGATCGCTCTCACAATCGGGGCGAAACCACGGAAACCCGATATCCAGCAGCGCGTTCGACAAAAGCGGCTCGAAATGCGACGCCCAGTCATCGACCCAATGCACCGCAAAACCCTGCGCCGGATCGGCGGCCTCCATCGCCGCCTGCACCACATGCGCCAGAACGCCGCCCTCGGGCATGTCCTTGTCGGTGAAGGGCCAGAAATCGCTGCCCGTCAGGATGTTGATCTTGCGGCGCGTCGCGGCGGTGCCGGGGGCCACCACCAATGCGGCAGGCTCGGGCGCCACGGTCTCCGCCGCCTGCCCGCCGGGCAAACCCTCGGGCAACCCGTCGATGCAGCGCAGGCGCAGCGTCATGCCGACCCGGATATTGTTAGGGTTCTCGCCAATCGCGTCGATATTGCCGGAATGCACAACGGTCCACTTGCCCGCGTCACGGTATTGGCTGTCCGCGATCAGCGACAGGCTGTCACCGCGCTTGACCGTATAGTCCCCGCCACAGGTCTGCGCCGCCGACGCCCCGGCAAGGCCCAGCCCGGCAAATGCCAGCACCGCCCCACAAATTGCGTTTCTCATATAACACACCCCCAGATAATGAGGGGTAATAACGCCGTTTCACCAGATTCGGTCAAGTACCCAGAGCCCGCAAAGGCCCGTACCACAGCGCAAACGCGGCCAAATCCCGGGTCGCCCGCCCGGTTTACATGCGCGTCAGCCGCGCGCTCAACCGCAGCGCGTGGCTCGGGTCCTGTGCCACGGCGGGCAGAACCGGGTCATAGCCCGCCCGGATCAGCGCGCCGATCTCGGGGCGCAGCACCAACTCGCCGCCCGGTAAGGCCGCCAGCGGCGACCGGTCGGTAAAGGCGCGATCCGACCACAACAGGATGGTCTGCACGATCTGGCTCAGCGCCAGCGTCTCGGCGGGCACCGCGCTCAACTCCTCGTCCATCCGCAGGAACACGAAAGACGCGCGGATCGCCCCCGCCTCGTCAAAGCGAAAGATGCGATACTGATTGGCCCCTGCCGTGATCAGCCGATCCACCAGCGGACCAAGGTCGGGCACCAGCCGGTCCAGATCGGGCACCTCGCGCAGCTCTTCCCAGTCGCGAAAGAAAAAGATCATCAGGTTCGCACCCAGTTCCGGGTCGGTCTCGGCCATCTTGTGATCGGCCAGCGCCACCACCGCCTCGATCGCGCCCTTGACGATGCCGAGCGTCCGGTCATCGACGCCAAAGACGATGGGCACGATGGCCCGCCCCCAGCGGGCGAACAGAAACGTCCCGTCGGTGCGGGTAAACAGCGCCTCGATCTCGGCGGGCTCCAGCATGTCACTCATGCAGCGTCCTCCATATCCCGCGCCCCTCTAGCAGGCCCGCTCCGATCCCGCAAACCCCGGTTTCTTTATGGCAAAAATACTCAAATCCGACACCCGCACCGGGGCACCGTCACTTGCCGAAGAGATCGTTCTGCCCTTTCGGTCCCGGCGCGGGCAATCCCAGATGCGTCCAGCCACCCTGCGCCAGCATCCGCCCGCGCGGCGTGCGCTGAATGAGGCCCTGCTGCAACAAGAACGGCTCGATCACCTCTTCCAATGCATCCCGGCTCTCGGACAAGGCCGCGCTGATCGTTTCGATCCCGACCGGCCCGCCCTGATAGGCCTCGGCGATCAGCCGCAGATAGCGCCGGTCGGCGCCATCCAGCCCCAGATGGTCCACCCCCAGCCGGGTAAGCGAGGCATCGGCCAATTCCCGGCTGATCTTGCCGCCGCCCTCAACCACCGCGAAATCCACCACCCGGCGCAACAGACGCCCGGCGATGCGCGGCGTCCCGCGCGAGCGGCGGGCGATCTCGCGCGCGCCATCCGGGTCGGTGGGAATGTTCAGCAATTTCGCATTGCGCCGCACAATTTCGTGCAACTCGTCGATCTCGTAGAATTGCAGGCGCGTGGGAATGCCGAAGCGGTCGCGCAGCGGCGTGGTGAGCAGCCCCAGCCGCGTCGTCGCACCCACCAGCGTGAAGGGCTGCAACTCGATCCGCACGGTGCGCGCCGCCGGTCCCTCGCCGATCACCAGATCAAGCTCGAAATCCTCCATCGCCGGGTAAAGCACCTCCTCCACCGCCGCATTGAGGCGGTGAATTTCGTCGATGAAGAGCACATCATTGCGCTCAAGGTTGGTCAGGATCGCCGCAAGATCCCCCGCCTTCGCGAGCACCGGGCCGGAGGTCATGCGAAACCCCACCCCCAATTCGCGCGCCATGATCTGCGCCAGCGTCGTCTTGCCCAAACCGGGGGGGCCGTGAAACAGCGTGTGATCCATCGCATCGCCACGCTGCCGCGCCGATTGGATGAACACCGCCAGATTGGCCCGCGCCTCGCGCTGCCCGATGAATTCCTTGAGCGCCTGCGGTCGCAGGCTGCGGTCCTGATCCTCGGGCAATGCCTCGGCGCGCAATGTCGGGTCCGGATCGGTCACATCTTAGCCTTTCGGTGCCAGCAGGCGCAGGGCCGCGCGGATCAGCGCGGGGGTCTCGGCGTCCGAGGTTTCACCCGCCGCCTGCGCCACCGCGCCCGCCGCCTCGCCGGGGGCATAGCCCAGATTGGTCAGCGCCGACAGCGCCTCGGCCTGCGCGCCGTTCCCCGCAGGCATCACCGGGGCCGCGACCGGGGCCGCGACGCTCTCTGCCTCGATCACCTCGCCCGCATCCTGCGCGGGCGGGGGCGCGCTGCCCATGGCCATCACCGTGGGCGCCTTGTCCTTCAACTCGTTGACCACGCGCTGCGCGGTCTTGGCACCCACCCCCTTGGCCGCCGTCACCGCGTTCCAGTCGCCGATTGCAATCGCGCGGCTCACCCCGTCGGGGCCGAGCGCGCCCAGAATGGCCAGCGATGCCTTGGCCCCGATCCCCTGCACACTCATCAGCAACCGGTGCCATTCCTTCTCCACCAGCGTCGGAAAGCCGAAGAGTTGCAAGATATCCTCGCGCACCAGCAGATCGGTATAAAGCGCGGCCATGCCGCCCACGGCGGGCAGCGACGACAGCGTCCGGTCCGAGCAATAGACCAGATAGCCCACCCCGCGCACGTCAATCAGCACATGATCGCTCGCACGGTAGTCGATCCGTCCCGCGATCCGACCGATCATGCGCCCGCCCTCGCCACCGCGCGTGCCAGCATGTCGCCCGAACGCGCGTGATGCGCGTGGCAAATCGCAATCGCCAGCGCATCCGCCGCATCCGGACCGGCCAGCACCACGCCCGGCAATTGGACCTTGACCATATGCGCCACCTGCTCCTTGGCGGCGTGGCCCACGCCCACCACCGTCTTCTTGACCGAGTTGGGCGCGTATTCCCCGACCGTCAGCCCGTATTGCGCAGGCACCAGCAGGGCGATGCCACGCGCCTGCCCCAGCTTGAGCGTGCCCGCCCCGTCCTTGTTGACGAATGTCTGCTCCACCGCCGCCGCAGTCGGATCATAACGATGGAAAATGTCGGTCAGCTGCTCATGCAGCGACAAAAGCCGCGCCCCGAGGTCCACGCCAGTCGAATGGCAGATGCCATTGGCCACATGGCTCAGACGGCTGCCATCCACGTCGATCACGCCCCAGCCCATGTTGCGCAACCCGGGATCTATGCCCAATACCCGCATGTTTTTTCAGCCCTGCCCGCCTGTTTTTCGATGCAATAGCACGAAACAAGAACAAAGACCAAGGGGAATGCAAGTTTCCATTTTGCCCAGCCCCACGGCAAAGCGTTGCAGAATTGCCGCCCCCGACAGGATCACCCGAGGCTCTGTGAAATGCAAAACCACTTATAAACAACAACTTAAACGCGGAACCGACCCATGCATTAAATGCATAAGAACTATGCAATAATCCCGGCTTGCGAGAACAGGATTGTCTCACTAGCTGCACTGCAGAAACGGAATTCCTCCGCAACCACCCATTCAAGGAACACTCTCATGGCCGCTCTTGACACCACCCGCGCCCACGCCCCTCACGCCGGTTTCGGCTCTCTCGCCTCTCGCGTCCTGTCCATGCTTGTCGCATGGAACGAGCGCCGCGCCACGCGCAACGCCCTGTCGCAACTCTCGGACCGCGAGCTTGACGATATCGGCCTGACCCGTGGCGACATCGACGTCGTTGCACGCAACATCTGATGCGCAACGACGCGGGTCGCACGACCCGGACAACACAGAAAAGCCCTGCACAGACACAGCTGCGCAGGGCTTTTTCCGTCAGACGACCCGATCAGTTCAGGATCAGCGCAAAACCGGCGCCAGATAGCGCGCCATGATCCGCGTCAACGGGTCGGGCTGCATCACCGCCGCGCCCGCCTGCTGAATGAGGCTGCCCTCGGCCAATTGCGCCACGCGCTCCTCATAGGTGACCCCGCCCAGATGGGCGAGAACGACACCTTTGAAAAAGACAAAGCCCAGAACCATGTAGAGCAGACCGCGGATCGGAAGACCCGGCATCCGCCGCTTGGGTTTGAAAACGATAAGGCCGTCACCGCGGACCTTGCCGACATATCCATACCCGGAGCGGGCACGTTTGCGGTCAAGCGCCTTGACGCGAGAATTAAAGGCTTGGTGCACATCAGTCATGGCAACATTTCCCCAATCACGACCCCCACCGTAATTGAGAAAAAACTACGCCTCGATTATGGCGGAAACAAGGCAGAATTGGCAAACCGGGCCAATTTTAGACTTAATTTCAAGAGTTTCTGGACATCACCAGCGTCGTCCAGTCACCAATTTCATCGCGATGATCAAGATTGTTTCCGGCCTGTGCATAAACCCCGACCACCTCGTCGGCCTGCTCGTTCAAGATGCCTGAGAGAATCACCTTTCCGCCGGGCCGCAGCCGCGCCGTGATCTCGGGGGCAAGCGCGATCAGCGGACCCTTGAGGATATTGGCGAAGATCAGGTCATAAGGACTTGCGGCCAGCAACTCCGGATGATCGAGCCCGGTCGCCTCGACACAGCGCACGCGTCCGCCCAGATCGTTGGCCGCCACGTTGGCCTCGGCCACCTCGACCGCCACCGCGTCGATATCCGAGGCCAGCATCACCCCCGGCCAGATCCGCGCCGCCCCCATCGCCAGCACGGCGGTGCCACAGCCCAGATCAAGCACCGACCGCCCGACAAAGCCTGCATCGGCCAGGCGGTCAAGCGCGCGCAGGCACCCCAATGTGGTACCATGATGCCCGGTGCCAAACGCCATCGACGCCTCGATCAAGAGCGGCTCGCAGCCCTCGGGCACACGGTCTGCATCGTGACTGCCATAGACAAAGAACCGCCCCGCCTCGACCGGGCTCAGATCGCGCCGCACCTTGGCGACCCAGTCCACCTCGGGCAGTTCCGACACCGCAAAGGGCTTTGCCTCGTGGATCGTCGCCAGCAGGGCCAGCCCCGCCTCGTCCGGGGCCTCCTCGAAATAGGCGCCGAGCTCCCACAGCCCCGACCCGTCCTCCATCTCGAAGGCCCCCACGCCGGTCGGTTCGGGCGTCAGCCCTTCCAGCGCCTCGGCCAGCGCCTCTGCCTGAGATTTGTCGGATAACGTGGTGAGCGCGGTATAGGTCGGCATGTCGGCCTCAATTCTTGGGGATTATTTGGCAGGCGCGGGGATGAACCGCGCAAACACGGTCTCGTTGCCCGGCTCCGGGTGGCGCGGGATCAGCAGCGCAAGCGCCAGCGACACACAGGCCATGCCCGCCGCCGCCATGAACACCGCCGCAGGCGAGATCAGCCACAGATAGCCCAGAAGCGCCGGCAGGAACACCGCCGCGATATGGTTGATGGTGAACGCCACGGCAGCGGTCGGCGCGATGTCCCCGGGATCGGCGATCTTCTGGAAATAGGTCTTGAGCGCGAGCGCCAGCGAGAACAGCACATGATCCACCACATAGAGCGTCGCCGCCAGCACCACGCCCCAGCTAAAGAAGTAGATCCCGCCATAGGCCAGGAACACCAGCGCCAGGCCGACATATTCAAACACCAGCGTGTTGCGCTCGCCAAAGCGGAACACCGCCCGCCCCATCAGCGGCGCGGCCACCATGTTGACCACAAGGTTGATCAGGAAGAGCGCCGTCACCTCGTGGACTTCAAAGCCGAACTTTTCGACCATCATGAAGCCCGCGAAGACCACGAAAATCTGCCGCCGCGCGCCCGCCATGAACTGCAGCGCATAATAGAGCCAGTAACGCCGCCGCAGCACCATCTTCTTGACCTGCGGATTGGGCGCCTCGAACTTCGGATAGGCGAGCAGACAGAACACCGCGACACAGGCCGTGAACCCGCCCGAGATCATGTAGACGGTGTTATAGCTGATATCGAACGCCTGCCAGGTCAGCACGATCAGCACATAGGCGACCAAAGTGGCCCCCGATCCCGCCGCCAGCAGCCAGCCCAGCATCTGCGGCGCGCGCAGCTTGTCCAGCCATTGCAATTGCAGCGACTGATTGACCGTCTCGTAATAGTGAAACCCGATGGAACTGAGCATGGTGATCGTCAGGATACCACCCAATGTCGGGAACTGCGCGGTGAGCGCGGTGGCTACCCCCAGCAGCAAGAGCGACACCAGCCCCAGCACCTGCTCATGCATGAAGATAATGAGCGCGATCACCCCCACGGCGAAAAAGCCGGGGATCTCGCGCACCGTGTGCAGCCAGCCGATATCCGAGCCGTCGAACGCCGCCATCTCGATCACGAAATTATTGAGCAGCGCAGACCATGTCGCAAAGGCCACCGGCATCGCGGCGGCCATCAGGAACAGCAGCGTGACAGGGCGTCGCCAGACCGGCAGCTCCCGCGCCCGCCCAAGGGGAAATTGCGCACTCATGCGCATTCCTTACGCCCAAGTTTCGACTTTGGCGAGAGGCCACACCCGCCAGCATCCGAAATCTTCAAAAGATTTCGGACCGCTTTCTTTTCAAGAAAGCGCCGTCCCGCCACCTTCACCTGCCGTCAGTCTCACCCCTGCGCCCCGTCATCCTCGCCCCCTACTCCCCGTCATCCTCTGGCTTGACCAGAGGATCTCATGATTGAGGGATCCTCGGGTCAGGCCCGAGGATGACCTTGGGTCCGGACAACGGACCAACCGCCGCTCAGCCCGCGCCCTGATCGGCGCTCGTGCCGCTCATGTAATTGGTCATGAAGGCCGGCTCGCCCAGCTTGCGCAACAGATCAAGCTGCAGGTCGAGCCATTCCCAATGCCCCTCCTCGTCCTGCACGATCCGCTCGAACGGCGCGCGGGTGCCGATATCGTCGCTCTCGAAGGCCTGCCGCGCGGCCTTGGTGTAGAACTCAATCGCCCCGGCTTCCTCCCCCCTTGTCGGCCTCAAAGAGCGCCTTGAGGCTCTCGGCCTCCTGCGGCGTCTTGGCGGCCTCCAGCTTGGGCACACCGCCCAAGAACATGATCCGGTCGATGAAGGCCCCGGCATGGCCCAGCTCCTCGTGCATCTCCTCGCGCATCTTCGCGGCCAGCTTGTCGATGCCCCAATCCTCCAGCGTGTGGGCATGCAGCAGGTATTGATGCACCGCCGTCAGTTCCATCGACAGCGCGGTTTGCAGATTCTCGATGCTCGTCGTGCGGTCAGCCATATTCGTCTCCTTTTCGCGGTTGCGCGTTTCAGCCATCAGCTATGCAAGCATGCAGTTTTTGCAATGCGATCCACCGACAGGGCGTCACTTCGTCACCCGGTGCCCAGATCATTCTCGCGAACCCCGATAGGCTGACCAACCCGTGCCCGGCCAAGCGGAACGGCCCCATCAACACGAGGCCTGCGGCAAAGGCCGATCAGGTTTTCCGTTCCATGAAACAGATACTTGTCAGGATTTGAATTGAACTGTGACCCGGTTCATAGCCGCCATTATTCAACACGGTCATCATGGCTCCACCGTCATATTTCAACACGGGGATAGAAACCATGAAAACCACTGCAATCGCCATTCTTGTCTTCCTTTCCGCAACCCCAGCAATTTCAATGGGGATCAGCACGAACTCCCTGACGCCAAGCCTGTGGTTTCCCGAACCTCAGCCCGCACCGACACAGGATGTCGTTTCAAAGAATACGCTCGCCGAGACCAAATAACCCTGCGCCGCGCGATGGCGTGCGCTTTCGCCGTCAGTAAAAGCTCTGCGGGTCGATATCCACGCTCAGCCGTGCCTGCGCGGGCAGCCGCAACTGCCCGACCCAGGCCGACAGCGCGGATTGCAGCGCCACGCCCTTGGGCGCCTTCACCAAGAGCCGCACCCGGTGCCGCCCCCGGATACGCGCTATGGGTGCCGGGGCCGGGCCAAAGACCTGCGCCCCCACCGCCCGAATGGGCCCGTCCCGTCGCGCCAGTTCCGATCCCAGATCAAACACCGCCTGCATGTCGGGTGAACTGAGGATGATCCCCGCCATCCGGCCATAGGGTGGCACGCCCGCCTCACGCCGCGCCCCGGCCTCGGCGCGCCAGAAGCCTTCCTCGTCACCCGCGAGGATCGCGCGGATCACCGGATGCTCGGGCTGATAGGTCTGCAACACCGCGCGCCCCGCCCGCTCGGCCCGCCCCGCGCGCCCCGCCACCTGCCGCATCAGCTGAAACGTCCGCTCGGCGGCGCGCAGGTCACTGCCCTGTAACCCCAGATCGGCGTCGATCACACCCACCAGCGTCAACAGCGGAAAATTATGTCCCTTGGCCACCAGTTGCGTGCCGATGATGATGTCGGCGGCCCCCTCGGCGATCTCCACGATCTGCTCCTTGAGCGCGCGGGCCGAGCCGAACAAGTCCGACGACAGCACCGCGATCCGCGCCTGCGGGAAAAGCGCGGCCGCCTCCTCCGCCAACCGCTCCACCCCGGGGCCGACAGCGGCCAGCCGGTCCTCCGCGCCGCAGGACGGGCAAGCACTCGGCACCGGCGCGCTCTCACCGCATTGATGGCAGATCAGCCGCTTCTGGAAACGGTGCTCGACCATCCGCGCATCGCAATGCTCACATCCGATCTGATGCCCGCAGGCCCGGCAGATCGTGGTCGGCGCATAGCCGCGCCGGTTGAGAAACAACAGCGCCTGCTCCCCCGCCGCCACCCGCGCATTGACCGCGGCCTGCAATGTCGGCGACACCCAGCGGTTCGACGGCAGCGTTTCGGCCCGCATGTCGATCGCCGCCAGTTCCGGCATCACCGCCGCCCCGTAACGCGCCTCGAGATCCAGCCGCTCGTATTTCCCGGCCTCGGCATTGGCCCAGCTCTCAAGGCTCGGCGTGGCCGAGGCCAGCACCACCCGCGCATCGCAGAGCGACGCCCGCAGCACGGCCATGTCGCGCGCATTATAAAGCACGCCATCCTCCTGCTTGTAGGAACTGTCATGCTCCTCATCCACCACGATCAGGCCAAGGTTCTGAAACGGCAGGAACAGCGCCGAGCGCGCGCCCACCACCATCTGCGCCGCCCCCTGCCCGACCATCTTCCACGTCCGCCGCCGCTCGGTCATGGTGACGCCGGAATGCCACTCGGCGGGGCGCGCCCCGAACCGCGCCTCGACCCGTGTGAGAAACTCCGCCGTCAGCGCGATCTCCGGCAAAAGGACTAATGCCTGACGCCCCTGCCGCAGCGTCTCGGCCACCGCCTCTAGGTAAACCTCGGTCTTGCCCGACCCGGTGACACCGCGCAGCAATGTGGTGCCATAACCCTGCGACCGCACGCCGTCGCGCAGCCGCTCAGCAGCCTGCGCCTGATCGTCGGTCAGGTCTTTCGCAGGCAGATCCGGATCAAGCCGCGCAAAGGGACGGTCGCGCGGCGTATCCTCCTCGCGCACGGCCCCCTGTTTCACCAGCCCCTTAACGACCGAGGAGGTCACCCCGGCCATGTCGCTCAACTCGCGCAGCGTGAACCCCAGCCCGCCATGCGCGCGCAGCACCTCCAGCACCCGCGCGCGGGCATCGGTCATCCGGGCAGGCGCGTCCTCGCCCGGCCGGTAGACCTTCTGCATCGACGGCGGATCGCTCAGCCCCGGTGCGCGCGTCGCCAGCCGCAACATCGCGGGCAGGGGCGTCAGCGTATACTCTGCCGCGCGGCGCAGAAATTCCTGCATCTCCGCGCGCATCGGGGCCACGTCCAGCACCCGGATGATACTGCGCGCCTTCTTCAGGTCGAACCCCCCGCGCCCCGCGCCCCAGACCACGCCCAGCACCTTGCGCGGCCCCAACGGCACCTCGACGAACGCGCCGTGCAGGCACCCCCCCTCGGGCGCACGGTAATCCAGCGGACCCTCCAAGGGCTGCGCCGTCAACACCGCCACCAACGCGCCTTCGTGATGAAACTCCGGCGGCTGTTCGGTCACGGGGCGGCTCCTTGCCTTGGGCGTCAAGAGGGGTTTCGGCAGGTTGATCTATGCGGTAAACGCGAAGCTGAAACAACCCAACCCGCCAGAGAGGGCAGGCCCATGAAATTCTTTGTCGATACCGCAGAAACCGATCAGATCGCCGAGTTGAACGAGCTTGGCATGGTCGATGGCGTCACCACCAACCCGTCGCTGATCCTCAAATCCGGGCGCGACATTCTCGAAGTCACCAAGGAAATCGCCGGCATGGTCGATGGCCCGGTCAGCGCCGAGGTCGTGGCGCTGAAGGCCGACGAGATGATCGCCGAGGGCCGCAAACTCGCGCAGATCGCCGACAACATCGCCGTCAAGGTGCCGCTCACATGGGACGGGCTCAAGGCCTGCAAGGTGCTCTCGGGCGAGGGCAACATGGTCAACGTGACGCTGTGCTTTTCGGCCAATCAGGCGCTCTTGGCGGCCAAGGCGGGGGCCACGTTCATCTCGCCCTTCATCGGGCGGCTCGACGATATCAATCTCGACGGGATGGACCTGATCGCGGATATCCGCCAGATCTACGACAATTACGGCTTCGAGACGCAGATCCTCGCGGCCTCGATCCGCACCGTGAACCACGCCTTCCAATCCGCCCAGATCGGCGCCGACGTGATGACAGCACCCCCCGCCGTGATCAAGGCAATGGCCAATCACATCCTCACCGACAAGGGGCTCGAGGCGTTTATGTCAGATTGGGAAAAGACCGGTCAGAAGATCCTCTGACCCGACGCCGCCCGGTCATCCTCGGACTTGTCCCGCACCCGTCATCTTCGGGCCTGACCCGAGGATCTCTCACCCGGCAGATCGTCCGGTCCAGCCGGACGATGACAACGGTCAGTCACCCGCCCTCCACTGACTCGGCCCCGCGCCCGTCATCCTCGGACTTGATCCGAGGATCTCATGCCACAGGAGATCGTCCGGTCACGCCGGACGATGACGCCTTGGAGGAGGATCGCGGCGCAGCCTCGAAATTTCTTGCGGCATTCCCCGTGCGATCTGCTATAACGTCAAAAAATACTCCGAGGCCCAAATGAGCAGCAAGCCCGAGATGAATGATCACCTGCGCGAAAAGATCATCGCGCAGCCCGATGTTATCCTTGACGATCAAGACCTTATGCGCGCCCTCATCGCCGCGAACGAGCGTGCCATGGGGGGCAATATCGTCGATCTGCGCGGCATCGCGATGGAACGGCTCGAGGCCCGGCTCGACCGGCTCGAGGACACCCACCGCTCGGTGATCGCCGCCGCCTACGAAAATCTCGCGGGCACCAATCAGGTGCATCGCGCGATCCTGCGCATGCTCGACCCGGTGGAGTTCGAGACCTTCCTGCGCGATCTCGACGGCGAGGTGGCGCATATCCTGCGGGTCGATTCGGTGCGCCTCGTGCTCGAATCGGTGCAAAACGACAGCGATCCGGCGGTGCGCCGCTTGGGCGATGTGCTCTCGGTGGCCGAACCCGGCTTCATCAAATCCTACCTCACCAGCGGGCGCGACGTGCCCGCGCGGCAGGTGACGCTGCGCCAGATCGAAGAGGGCGACATGCGGATCTATGGCCGCGACGCCGGGTTCGTGCGCTCCGAGGCATGCCTGCTGCTGGATTTCGGGGCCGACCGCCTGCCCGGCATGCTGGTCATGGGGGCCGAAGACCCGCATCAGTTCAGCCCGCAGCAGGGCACCGACCTTCTGGCCTTCTTCGCGGGCGTGTTCGAGCGAACGATGCGCCGCTGGCTGTCATGATCTCCGCCGCCGCCCGCGACGCCCTGCAGGGCTGGCTGGCGGGGCAAAAGGCGCTCAAGGGGGCCTCCGACAATACGCTCGACGCCTACGCGCGCGATGTCGCGGGCTTTCTGGCCTTCATGACCGAACATCACGGCCAGACCCAGGGCCTCGGCGCGCTCGCCCGGATCACCACCGCCGACATGCGCGCATGGATGGCCTTCACGCGGGGGCAGGATATCGGCCCCCGCTCGCTCGCCCGCAAGCTTTCGGCGGTCAAGAGCTTCTATCGCTGGCTGTCCGAGCGCGAGGGCTTCGAGCCGACCGCCGTCCTGTCGATCCGCGCGCCCAAGTTCCAGCGCAAACTCCCCCGCCCGCTCTCACCCGAGGCCGCCAGCGAGGTGATCGAGACGCTGGAAATGCAATCCCTCACGCCCTGGATCGCTGCCCGCGATCAGGCGGTGGTGACGCTGCTCTATGGCTGCGGGCTGCGCATATCCGAGGCGCTTGGCCTCACCGGCGCGGTGCTGCCGATTGGCGACACGCTACGCATCATCGGCAAAGGCAACAAGGAACGGCTGGTGCCGGTGATCGCCCCCGCCCGCGCGGCGGTGGCGCGTTACGCGCAGATTTGCCCCTATGACATGACCCGCACCGGCCCGCTCTTTTTCGGCGCGCGCGGCGGCGCGCTCGGCCCGCGCGCGGTGCAAAAGGTGGTGGAGCGCACCCGCGCCCAGCTTGGCCTGCCCGCCACCGCCACGCCGCACGCCATGCGCCACAGCTTCGCCACCCACCTGCTCAACGCGGGTGGCGACCTGCGCGCGATCCAGGAACTGTTGGGGCACGCCTCGCTCTCGACCACGCAGGCCTATACCGGCGTCGACACCGCCCGCCTGATGGAGGTCTATGCCCGCGCCCACCCGCAGGGGCGCGGGTAGCGACGGGGTGGTTGAAACGGGTTGGTCTTGAGTGGGCATTGGATCTAAGCGCCCGCGCGATACGCGGCTCACGCAAATGTCCGGCCCAAGCCAACACACCCGCGTTAACCTTTCCTAAACGCCTGCCGCGCTACGCATTAACCATGACGTAACCGGAAAGGACCCGCATGGTCGCACGCGCCTATACCGTGGCTTTCGAGGGGGTCGAGGCGCGCACGGTCGAGGTGCAATGCGCCATCACTCCGGGCGTGCCGGCCTTCTCGCTTGTCGGCCTGCCCGACAAGGCCGTGTCCGAGGCCCGCGACCGGGTGCGCACCGCGCTCTCCTCCATGGCTATCGCCCTGCCCTCCAAGCGCATCACCGTCAATCTCTCCCCCGCCGATCTGCCCAAGGAAGGCAGCCATTTCGACCTGCCCATCGCCCTAGCCCTGCTCGCCGCGCTTGAGATCATCCCCTCCGACGCCGCCGAGGGCACCACCGCGCTCGGCGAATTGTCCCTCGACGGCACACTCATCCCCGTCATCGGCGCGCTACCCGCCGCCATGGCCGCCGCCGAGGACAACCGCACCCTGCTCTGCCCCCGCGCCTGCGGCGCCGAGGCCGCATGGGTGGGTGCCGCGCAGGTGATCGGCGCGGGCAGCCTTGCGGACGTGGTGCGCCACTATACCGGCCAAGCCCCCCTGCAACCGGCCGAGGCAGGCGAGGTGATCGAGGCAGCCCAAGGCCGCGATCTGCGCGACGTCAAGGGTCAGGAACGCGCCAAGCGCGGCCTCGAAATCGCCGCCGCCGGACGCCACCACCTGATGATGGTCGGTACGCCCGGCTCGGGCAAATCCATGCTCGCGGCCCGCCTGCCCGGCATCCTGCCGCCCCTTACTGCCCCCGAGGCGCTTGAAACCTCGATGATCCACTCGCTCGCCGGGCTCCTCTCTGAAGGCGGGATCAGCCGCAGCCGCCCGTTCCGAGAGCCGCATCACACCGCCTCGATGGCCGCCATCGTCGGCGGGGGGCGCCGGGCGTCACCGGGCGAGATCAGCCTTGCGCATAACGGCGTGCTCTTCATGGACGAATTCCCCGAATTCCCCCGCACCGTTCTGGAAACCCTGCGCCAACCGGTCGAGACCGGCGAGGTGATGATCGCCCGCGCCAACGCTCATGTGAAATACCCATGCCGCTTCATGCTCGTCGCCGCCGCCAACCCGTGCAAATGCGGCTACCTTTCGGACCCGGCCCGCGCCTGCTCGCGGGCACCAAACTGTGGCGAGGATTACATGGGCCGCATCTCCGGCCCCCTGATGGACCGTTTTGATCTGCGGGTCGAGGTGCCCCCCGTGGCCTTCACCGATCTCGACCTGCCCCCCTCGGGCGACACGTCTTCTCAGGTGGCCGCGCGGGTCGCGACGGCGCGGGCGGTGCAACAGGCCCGATTTGCCGACCGGCCCGACATGCGCCTCAATGCCGATGCCGAAGGCGAGGCCCTGGAAGAAATCGCCACGCCCGATGTAGAGGGCCGCGCTCTGCTCACCCGCGTCGCCGACCGCTTCGGCCTGACGGCGCGCGGCTATCACCGTGTGCTGCGCGTGGCCCGCACCATCGCCGATCTCGACGGCGACAAGGCGGTGCGCCACCCCCATGTCGCCGAGGCCGTCAGCTTTCGCATCGGCACCCTCAAAGAGAGCTGATCCACCCCGCCAGATCGCGCAGGGTCGCCTTGGCCTCGGGCAGCACATTGTGAAACAGCGGCCAGACATGCGGGTGATCGCGTTCGACATGCAGCACGCTTGTCACCCCCTGCGCCTCCAGCACCCCCTGCATCCGCACCGCGTCATCGCGCAGGATTTCGGTATCGCCGACGGCCATCCAGACCGGCGGCGCACCGGCATAGTCGCCCCGCAGCGGCGAGGCGCGCGGATCACCCGGATCCTGTCCGGCCAGAAACATTTCGCGCATTTCTCCGATGCGCCCCGGCGACAGCACCACGTCGCGCGCCGCATTCTCGGTGACCGACGCGCCCGAAAACGTCATGTCCGCCAGCGGCGACAGGGCGAACACCCCTTTCGGCGGCGCGATCCCCTGCTTTAGAATCTCGTGCAAGAGGGCCAGCGCCAATGCACCCCCGGCGCTGTCCCCGCCGAGGATCACCTCGTGCTCGTCCCGCAGCGCACGGTAACAGGCCAGCGCATCCTCGATCTGCGCCGGAAAGGCATGGTCGGGCGCAAGCCGGTAATCCGGCAGACAGGCGCGCAGCCCGGTCAGCGCCGAGAGCTTCGCCAGCATCGCCCGATGCGTGTCGGACGAGCCGAACACATAGGCCCCGCCATGCAGATAAAGGATCACCGGCCCGGCCCCGGTCGCGCGCGCCTGCGCCCATTGCACCGGAACATCCGCCAGACGCTCCCGCCGATAGACACTCCCCCACGGCGCATGAAAATAAATCTTCGACTTGATCTCGAACGAGCGCCGCAACCGCTCCACCGGTAACCGTGCCAGCGCCGGCTTCTCGAACCAGCGCAGATGCCGATTGAGGAGCGACAGTTGCCAGCTCATGCCCGCCGCGCCTCGATCGCGTCCCAGATCAGCCCCGCGCCATTGGTCCCGTCGAACCGCTCCAGCTCCTGCAACCCGGTTGGCGAGGTCACGTTGATTTCCGTGAGGTAATCGCCGATCACGTCGATGCCGACGAACACCTGCCCCTTGTCGCGCAAGAGCGGCCCGATCCGGTCGCAGATCTCGCGGTCGCGGGCGGTCATCTCCACCTTCTCGGCGCGCCCGCCGACATGCATGTTGGAGCGCGTCTCGCCCTGCGCCGGCACCCGGTTGATCGCGCCGATCGGCTCCCCGTCGACCAGGATCACCCGCTTGTCGCCCTTGCTCACAGCAGGCAGATATTTCTGCACGATCAGCGGCTCGCGGCTGAACCCGGTGAACATCTCGTGCAGGCTCGCCAGATTGCGATCGGCCTCCGGCAGATGAAACACCCCCGCCCCGCCATTGCCGTAAAGCGGCTTGAGGATCACGTCGCCATGGCGCGCCCGGAACGCCTTGATCGTCTCGATGTCGCGCGCGATGGTGGTCGGCGGCATCAGGTCCGGAAAATCGAGGATCAGCAGTTTCTCGGGGAAATTTCGCACCCAGAACGGATCATTGACCACCAGCGTCTTGGGGCTCAGCCGCTGCAACAGATGCGTGGTGGTGATGTAGAACATGTCAAAAGGCGGATCCTGCCGCAGCCAGACCACGTCGAACGCGCCGAGATCGACGGTCTGCTCCTCGCCAAGGTGGAAATGATCCCCCACCACCCGTTGCACCGTCAGCGGCCAGCCCCGTGCGGTGATCCGTCCCTCGTTGTAGGCCAGCCGTTCCGGCAGGTAATAAAACAGCTCATAGCCCCGCGCCTGCGCCTCTTCGGCGAGGCGGAACGTGCTGTCGGCATTGATGTCGATCGGCCCGATCGGGTCCATCTGAAAGGCGATTTTCATGGGCGGCCCCCTGTTGCGATCCGCCACTTACATGCGTCATGCCGCGCAGAGGTGCAATTCAGAAATGCCCGAATGCGTTTTCCATCAGGCGCAGATCGCCGATGCCGTTGACCAGAACCAGATCGAACCGCACCGATGCCAGCTGCCCTTCGGGCGTGTGGCCCAGATATTCCGACGCCGCCGTGAAAATGCGCTGCACCTGCCCCTGACGGATACGCTCCAGCGCCCGGTCGAAACTGACCGCCTTCTTCACCTCGCAAAACACGTAACTGTCGGGTTCACGCAGGATCAGGTCGATCTCCCCGCCCGTCCCGCGCCAGCGCCGTTCCAGCAGACGCGCGCCCCGCGCCTCATAGGCGCGCAACGCGGCATCCTCCGCCGCACAGCCCGACAGATAGGCCCGCAGGCCGCGCTCCCGGCGCGGCGCGACCTCAGCAACGACCACCTGGGCCTCGAAATCGAAACTCATCTGGCTCATTCCTCGCCTCCTTCATGCTCCGCCGCCAGCACCAGCGCCCGCTGATAGACCTTGCGCCGCGGCAGCCGCAGCCGTGCCGCCACCTGATCGGAGGCATCCCGCACCGATCCCGCCTGCAACGCCTCTCGCAACACCGTGTCTAAATCGATTTCACTAATATTTCCTGAATCCCCGCGCCCCACCACGACAACGATCTCGCCCTTGGGCGCCGCATCGGCACAGCCCTCGGCCAGTTCCGCCAATGTCCCGCGCCGCACCTCCTCGAACTTCTTGGTGATCTCCCGGCAGAGCGCCGCCGGCCGCCCCGCGCCCAGCACCTCCGCCGCATCGCGCAGCATGGCCGCCACGCGCTTGGGGGATTCGTAGAACACCAGCGTCGCAGGCACCTCGGCCAGCTCGCCCAGCGCGGTCTTGCGCTTGCCCGATGTGTTGGGCAGGAACCCCGCAAACAGGAACCGGTCGGTGGGCAGCCCTGACAATGTGAGCGCCGTGATCACCGCCGACGGGCCCGGGGCCGACACCAGATCGAACCCCTCGGCCACCACCGCACGGCCCAGATCGAACCCCGGATCGGCCACCATCGGCGTCCCCGCCTCGGACGCGTAAAGCACCGATTTTCCCTCGGCCAGCGCCGTCATGATTCGCGGCCGCATGCGCGCGCCATTGTGATCGTGATAGGGCCAGAGCGGCCGATCCCCGAGGCTCAGCCCGTGAATATCCATCAACCGACGCAGGCTGCGCGTGTCCTCGGCCACCAGCACATCCGCCGCCGCCAGCAGGTCGAGCGCACGCAGCGTGATGTCACGCGCCGCCCCGATCGGCGTGGCAATGAGATACAGCCCCGCGGCCAGTTTCTGCTTGTCGGGATTCATCACTGGACCCGCTCCATATGACGGTTATGATCGTCCGCAATCGCGTCTGGCCTCAGGCACAACGCAACAGGGAGTGAGACCGTCACATGTTCGCCGTTTTAAACGTCATCCGCAAGCCGTTCACCCGCCTTCTCGCAGGGCTCGCCATCCTCACGATGGCCGCCGCCTGTCAGCCGGTCTCGACCGTGACCACCGGGGGCGGCGGCACACCGACACGCGGAGCCGTGCCGGTGGCGCTGCTGGTGCCGCATGGCTCGGCCGATGCACAGGAAAGCCAACTGGCCCGCGATCTCGAGAACGCAGCGCGCCTTGCGGTCTCCGATCTCTCGGGCGTGCAGATTGACCTGCGCGTCTACGGCACCGCCGGGCAGGCGCAACAGGCCCAGCAGGCCGCGCTCAACGCCGCCTCCGACGGCGCGCGCATCATCGTCGGGCCGCTGCATGCCGAATCCGCCAATGCGGTTGCCGTCGCCATGGCCCCGCGCAACATCAACGTGCTGGCCTTCTCCAACAACCCGACCATCGCGGGCGGCAATCTGTTCATTCTGGGCCAGACCTTCCAGAACACCGCCAATCGCCTCGCGCGCTATGCCACCGGGCAGGGCAAATCGCGGATCATGGCGGTCTATTCGGACAATCTCGCCGGACAGCTTGGCCGCGCGGCCATCGAACAGGCGGTGCGCGACAACGGCGCGACGCTCGCGGGCAGCGTCGGCTATGAATTCTCGCAGCAAGGCGTGCTGAACGCGGTGCCCAATATCCGGCAATCCGCCGAAACCAACGCCGCCGACGCGATCTTCCTCACCGCCAATACCGCCGGGGCCCTGCCGCTCTTCTCGCAGATGCTCCCCGAGAACGGGCTGGGCCCCGACCGGGTGCAATATATCGGGCTCAGCCGCTGGGACACACCGCCGCAAACGCTGGAATTGCCGGGCGTTCAGGGCGGCTGGTTCGCCTTGCCCGACCCGAACCGTTCGGCGCAGTTCACCAACCGGTTCCAGGCCGCCAACGGGCGCGCGCCGCATCCCATCGCGGGGCTCGCTTATGACGGCATCGCCGCCATCGGTGCGCTGGCGCAGGCCGGCCAGGATCTCGGGCGCGGCAGCCTGACGCAATCGGCGGGCTTTCAGGGGGTGAACGGCGTCTTCCGCCTGCGCGCCGACGGCACCAACGAGCGTGGCCTCGCCGTAGCGACGATCACCGACAACGCGGTCACGATCCTGTCGCCCGCACCGCAAGGCTTCGGTGGGGCCGGATTTTGACGCAAAGGTCCAGACCCTGACATGATCACGACACTGGCCCGCCCGGACGATCTGATCTGTCCGGCGCAGGAAATTTTCGACGAACCCGCCACCCGCGCGGCGCTCGACCGCGCGGTGAACGAGGCCGCAGGCGACATGGCCGCCCTGCGCCGCGCCGCCGTCAGCATCCTGTCGGAGAGTATGAAAGCCGGGCGCGCCGCCATCGCCGAGGCCTTCGCCGCCCGGCCTTTTGACGCCCGCCCCGCCACCCGCGCCTATTGCTGGCTCACCGATTGCATCATCCTCAGCGCGCTCGATCTGGCGACGCAGCACATGCACCCGCTGCCCAACCCCACCGAATCCGAACGCATCGCGGTCTTTGCCGTCGGCGGCTACGGGCGCGGCGAGATGGCCCCGCAATCGGATGTCGACCTGCTCTTTCTGACCCCCTACAAGATCACCCCCTGGGCCGAGAGCGTGATCGAATCGATGCTCTACATTCTGTGGGATCTGCGCCTCAAGGTCGGCCATGCCAGCCGCACGATCCACGACTGCCTGCGCCTCGGGTCCGACGATTTCACCATTCGCACCGCGCTTCTGGAAAACCGCTTCCTGGCGGGCGAAGACAGTCTCGCGGCGAAACTCAACCAGCGCCTGCGCGACGACCTCTTCAAGGGCACTGAGCGCCAGTTTACCGAGGCCAAGCTCGAAGAACGCGACGCCCGCCACGAAAAACAGGGCGAGCGCTACATGGTCGAGCCCAACGTCAAGGAGGGCAAGGGCGGGCTGCGCGACCTGCAATCGCTGTTCTGGATCGCCAAGTACCTGCACCACGTCAAGGATGTGAGCGAGCTTGTGGCGCTCGGCATGTTCACCCGCGACGAGTTCAGCACCTTCCTGCGCGCCGAGAATTTCCTCTGGGCGGTGCGCTGTCACCTGCACCTGATCTCGGGGCGGCCCAACGAGCAACTCACCTTCGACATGCAACTCGAAGTGGCCGCCCGCATGGGTTATTCCGACAGCGCCGGGCGACGCGGGGTCGAGATCTTCATGCAGGATTACTTCCGCCACGCGACATCAGTGGGCGACCTGACCCGCATCTTCCTGACCAAGCTGGAGGCCACGCAGCTCAAATCCGAACCGCTCCTGCAACGCCTGCTCAAGCGCCGCAAGACGCTCAAGCCGGGCTACGAGGAAATCCACGGCCGCCTCGCCATCAAGGACGAGGCCGAGTTCCTCTCCGACCCGCTCAACCTGCTGCGCCTGTTCGAGGAGGGGCTGCGCACCGGGCTGCTCATCCACCCCGACGCGATGCTGCTGGTCACCGCCAACCTGAATCTCATAGACGCGCAGATGCGCAACGACCCGCGCGCGGCGAAACTCTTTCTCGACCTGCTGCTGAAACACGGCAACCCCGAACGCGCCCTGCGCCGGATGAACGAGCTTGGCATCCTCTCGGCCTTCATCCCCGAATTCGAACCGGTCGTCGCGATGATGCAGTTCAACATGTATCACCACTACACGGTGGACGAACATATCATTCAATGCATCTCCCACCTCGCCCAGATCGAGCGCCGCGAGCTGATCGAGGAATTGCCGGTCTCGTCGTCGATCCTCAAGGAAGGCGTCAACCGCCGGGTGCTCTACGTCGCGCTGCTGATGCATGATATCGGCAAGGGCCGGGACGAGGATCACTCGATCCTCGGCGCGCGCATCACCCGCAAGGTCGGGCCGCGCCTTGGGCTGAAACCCAAGGAGGTCGATACCGCCGAATGGCTGGTGCGCTATCACCTGCTGATGTCCGACATGGCCCAGAAACGCGACATCGCCGATCCCCGCACCGTGCGCGACTTCGCCAAGGCGGTGCAGACCCGCGAGCGGCTCGACCTGCTGCTGCTGCTCACCGTCTGCGACATTCGCGGCGTCGGCCCCGGCACCTGGAACAACTGGAAGGCCTCGCTGCTGCGCGCCCTCTACCGCCAGACCCGCCGCGTTCTCGAAGACGGGATGGAGGCGATCACCCGCGAACAGCGCGGTGCCGATGCCAAGCGCAACCTGCGCGAGGCCCTCACCGACTGGGACGCCCGCGATCTCAAGCACGAAACCACGCGCCACTACCCGCCCTACTGGCAGGGGCTGCACGTCACCGCCCATGTGGTCTTTGCCCGGCTGCTCAAGGGGCTACACGAGGACGATATCGGCATTGATCTCGCCATAGACGAGGACCGCGACGCCACCCGCGCCTGCTTCGCGCTGGCCGATCATCCGGGCATCTTCTCGCGCCTCGCTGGCGCGCTCGCCTTGGTGGGGGCCAATGTGGTGGACGCCCGCACCTATACCTCCAAGGACGGTTTCGCCACCGCCGCCTTCTGGATACAGGACGGCGACGGCCACCCGTTCGAGGCCGACCGCCTGCCCCGCCTTCGCCAGATGATCCTCAAGACCCTGCGCGGCGAGGTCGTCCCCCGCGAGGCGATCAAATCCCGCGACAAGCTCAAGAAGCGCGAACGCGCCTTCCGCGTGCCGACGCATATCACCTTCGATAACGACGGCTCCGAGGTCTACACCATCATCGAGGTCGACACCCGCGACCGCCCCGGCCTGCTCTATGATCTCACGCGCACGCTGGCAGGCTCGAACGTCTATATCGCCTCTGCAGTGATCGCCACTTATGGCGAACAGGTGGTCGATACCTTCTACGTCAAGGACATGTTCGGCCTGAAATTCCACTCCGCAGCCAAATGCGCCTCACTCGAGAAAAAACTCCGATCCGCCATCGCCGAGGGCGTGGAGCGCGCCACCACCTGAGGGAGTGCGCCTCGACGGGCCGCGCTTTGTGCGAAGAGCTTGGGTGTTTTTCGCCTGGCGCGGACCTTTGCCGTAAGCCGCGCATCGACGGGCCGCGGTACGGCGATCCAACTCCTGTTCTGCAGACCTTTATCTCTGCCAAGTCAGGGAAACATCCATGTGATGCGCAGGTTGCAGCCAAATCGCCGTGCCGGGGGGCGGCCCGGCGATGCGCGGCGGCCTTCGGCCTTGTTCCGCGCAGGTGCTTCAATCTAACGTCCGCTCCAGACCAATACCTGCCCAACTCCCTCGCCAACACAAAAGGGCGAGGAACATCGTCCCCCGCCCTTCGCAAATCCCTACGACAATCCGGCAATCAGGCCGTCAGCCCCTCCGGCTCGGCCAGCCCGTTGGCCCGGCAACAGGCGGTCACCGTGTTGGCCAGCAGGCAGGCGATGGTCATCGGCCCCACGCCGCCCGGCACCGGCGTCACCGCCCCGGCAACCTCTTGAACCGACGCGAAATCCACATCGCCGACCAGCTTGGTCTTGCCGTCCCGCTCGATCCGGTTGATCCCTACGTCGATCACCGTCGCCCCCGGCTTGATCCAGTCACCCGGCACCATTTCAGGCCGGCCCACGGCAGCCACCACGATATCGGCCCGGCGCACAACCTCGGGCAAATCCTTCGTGCGGCTATGCGCGATCGTCACCGTGCAGCTTTCACCCAGCAAAAGCTGCGCCATCGGCTTGCCGACGATGTTCGACCGGCCCAGCACCACCGCATCCATCCCGCTCAGACTGCCCAGCTTGTCGCGCAGCATCATCAGACAGCCGAGCGGCGTGCAGGGCACCATGCTCTTTTGCCCGGTGCCCAGCAGCCCGACATTGGAGATGTGAAATCCGTCGACATCCTTGGCCGGGTCGATGCTGTTGATGACCAGATCGGAATCGAGATGATCCGGCAGCGGCAACTGCACCAGGATACCGTGCACCGCAGGGTCGCTGTTCAACTGCTCGATCAACGCCAGCAGATCCGCCTCCGAGGTGTCCACCTCCAGCTTGTGCTCGACCGAGTGCATCCCCACCTCGACCGTCTGCTTGCCCTTCGAGCGCACATAGACTTGGCTCGCCGGGTCCTCGCCCACCAGCACCACCGCAAGGCCCGGCGTGATCCCGTGCTCCTCCCGGAGCCGCGCCACGTGACCCGAAACCTTGTCCCGGATCGTGGCCGCGAAAGCCTTGCCGTCGATGATGTCTGCCGTCATGTCTTTTCCCTTCTCTGCAACGGATCGGCCCGCCCGGCAAAACACCGGGCGGGCCGCCATGTTCTGGCTCAGAACAGCCCTTCGATCTGGCCGCCGTCATTCAGCCGGATCGACTCGGCCGCCGGTCTGCTGGGCAGGCCGGGCATGGTCATGATCTCACCGCAGACCACCACGATAAAGCCCGCACCGGCCGAAATCCGAACCTCGCGCACCGGCACCGAATGACCCGTCGGCGCGCCGCGACGGTTGGGATCGGTGGTAAAGCTGTACTGGGTCTTGGCCATACAGACCGGCAGGTTGCCGTATCCCTGATCTTCCCACTCTTTCAGCTGGTTGCGGATCTTCTGATCGGCCAGCACCTCGTCGGCGCGGTAGATCCGCTTGGCCACCGTTTCGATCTTTTCGAACAGCGACATCTCGTCGGGATAAAGCGGGGCGAAATTCGCATTCCCGGCCTCGGCCACCTCGACCACCTTGCGCGCCAGCGGCTCGGAGCCTTCAGAGCCCAGCTCCCAGTGACGCGACAACACCGCCTCGGCCCCGTGGCTCGCCACAAACTCCTGGACGGCGGCAACCTCGGCATCGGTATCGGTGACGAAATGGTTGATCGCCACGACAACCGGCACGCCGAACGATTTGACGTTCTCGATATGCCGTCCGAGGTTCGGACAGCCCGCCTTGACGGCATCGACATTCTCGGCCCCGAGATCGGCCTTGGCCACGCCGCCATTCATCTTCATCGCGCGCACCGTGGCCACGATGACCACGCAATCGGGCGCAAGACCCGCCTTGCGGCACTTGATGTTCATGAACTTCTCGGCCCCTAGGTCAGCCCCGAACCCGGCTTCCGTCACCACGTAGTCGCTCAGCTTGAGCGCGGTGGTGGTGGCAATGACCGAGTTGCAGCCATGCGCGATATTGGCGAACGGGCCACCGTGGACAAAGGCCGGGTTGTTCTCCAGCGTCTGCACGAGGTTGGGCTGCATCGCGTCCTTCAGCAGAACGGTCATCGCGCCTTCGGCCTTGATGTCACGGCAGAACACCGGGCTCTTGTCACGGCGATAGGCGACGATCATCGCACCCAGACGCTCTTCGAGATCCTTGAGGTTCTTGGACAGGCACAGGATCGCCATGACTTCCGAGGCGACGGTGATGTCGAACCCGTCTTCACGTGCGAACCCGTTCGACACGCCGCCCAGCGACGAGGTAATCTGCCGCAGCGACCGGTCGTTCATGTCGACCACGCGGCGCCACACGACGCGGCGGGTGTCGATGTTCTGCTCATTGCCCCAGTAGATGTGGTTGTCGATCATCGCCGACAGCAGGCTGTGCGCGCTGGTGATGGCGTGAAAATCGCCGGTGAAATGCAGGTTCATGTCCTCCATCGGGACAACCTGCGCATAGCCACCGCCCGCAGCCCCGCCCTTCATGCCGAAGTTCGGCCCGAGGCTTGCCTCGCGGATACAGACCGTGGCCTTCTTGCCAATCCGGTTCAGACCGTCGCCCAGACCCACCGTGGTGGTGGTCTTGCCCTCGCCCGCAGGCGTCGGGTTGATCGCGGTCACCAGGATCAGCTTGCCGCTCTTGTTGCCCTGAACCGAGTTGATGAACTCCTGGCTCACCTTGGCCTTGTCATGGCCATAGGGCAGCAGGTGATCGCTGGAAATGCCCAGCTTTTCGCCGATCTCCTGGATGGGGCGCTTTTGCGCCTCGCGTGCAATCTCGATGTCGGATTTGTAGCTCATGGTCGGTCCTTTTGCTTTGCGCAGGGCAAGGTGTGGCACTGACCCGCCTATATCCAGTTTGCGGCATCCCGCAGCATGCGAATCCGACACATCCCGCCTCGCTTGCGGCGGCATGCCGCAGCCCGGTTTCTGATCGGAAACAGGCCATGCAGAGGCCCCACTGCCCGCCACGCCGCCGCAGGCCCGGATTTGGAACAGTTGTCGCCGCATTGCGTTGACCACACGTACGAGTGGACGGCATCTGATCCGTGCGCTCCGATCGTGCGGCCATTGCCATGCCCCTGAAACCGCCGATCCCGTCGGCACAGACAGAGGGAGAGCATTCCGATGAAACGCTTCTATACAACACTTCTTGCCAGCACGTCACTCCTTGTCGCCGCCCCGGCTCTCGCACAGTCAGCGGCCGAACCGGCGTCCGTCTGCCAGAACGCCCTTTACTCTGCGGACAAGGATAATGACGGGACGCTGACCAAGACCGAAATCGACGATCACCGCAATGTGGTCTTCGAGCAGCTCGACGCCAACAAGGACGGCTCGATTGACCGGCAGGAATACGTCAATTGCGTCGGTCAAAAGGAAATGAAGTCCGCGCAGGACATCAAGGAGACCAACGAGGACAGTCGCTTCTCGGTCGGCACGTGGAGCGATCTGAAAATTCCGCAAAAGGACCAGCTGAGCGCCGAGGAATTCGCCGACCTCGCCGAACGCGCGTGGAACGACGAGGATACCGAGATGCAAGCCGCACTGGGTTCCGGCCAGCAGGACGGCTCCCGCGAATCCTTTGCCAAGGCCGCAGCGGACCGGTTCCGTGCCTTTGATACGAATAACGACGGGGTCCTGACCAAGAGCGAGTATGAGAACCAGGTCGTTACAGAGGGTCGCTGGAGCGAAGACGCCCTGAACGAGCGGTTCGAGGCCAGAGACGCCGACGGCTCCGGCGGCATTTCCCCGACCGAGTTTCGCGGCGCCGGCACTTGGGCACCCCAGCCGGGCGACGCTGAGCCGTAAGACAAGGACGCCTCGGACACGCAAGGTGCCGACACCGGCGGCACAGTCGCTGTGCCGGTCTTCTACTACTACATCGAAGTCCTCTGAACCTCAGGCACTGCAGGCACGCGCGCCGCCATGTCGCATCGTGGCGGTGCGCGGGCGTGTCAGGGTTAGGGTCGCCAGCCGCGTTGGTCCGGAACATGCAGGCGCAGCATCTCGCCCAGCCGCAGCACGCCCTCGCGCTCGACCCAAGCGGTCACGCCGCGCCGCCCCTGGGCCGCCGCCTTGAACCGCCCGCCGACCCCCGGCAAATGCGCGTCGATCACCTTGGCGGGCAGGTGACAGGGGCGGTTCTCCATATCCAACACCAGCGTCACGCCATCCGGCCCCTGCAATCGCGACGACGGCGGCAGATGGGTGAAATCGGGAATACCCTCGACCACCAGCGACGCCCCGACCCAGGCCGGATCAATCCGCTCAACGCCCATCTTGGCGGCAATCGCGGCAAGCTCCTCGACCGACAGCACCGAAAACTGCCGCACATTGCGGATCTCCGTGCCCTTGGGATACTGCGCCACGACCCGGCTGCACGAGGGGCGCGTCAGCCCCGCATGCTCTTCCCCCGCGATCCCGGCATAGCTGACCGCGACCTCTCCCAACGGCTCCGCCGCAAGGCTGCTCGCCCGGTCCGCAACCCGCCCGATCCAGGCGATCCGCCCGGTATAGTCCGTCGGTTTCAATGCCGGCATGCCCGCCCCCGCTTCATCTTGCCAGAAATACTCACGCGACGGCGGCCACAGGCTCAGACCGTGAGGGTGAAAAACATCCGCCGGAACGGGAACAGCACCGTGCCATCGGCGCGCACCGGATAGGCGGTGTGCATCACCTCCTCGTAGCGGCGGATGATGTCGGCCTTCTCTTCGGGCTCCAGCATCGCCAGCACCGGGCGCGCATAGGTGCTCTCGGTATAGCGGCGCACCGGGTGGCTGCCAGGCTCGGCGGTCAGGCGCTGGTAATAGTCGGTTTCCCACAGGCGGAACTGCCCCAGGGGCGCCATCAATTCCTCGTATTTCACCGGGGCCATGACACCGGGCGTGCCCATCTTCTCGACCCGCCCGGCGAAAAGCTCTTCCGCCAGCGTCAGCCAGACACGGTGCGACGGGGCCTTGTTCTGATGCGGCATCTGCACGGCCAGCGTGCCACCCTTGCTCAGCATCGCGGCAAGCCGCGGCATCAGGCTTTCGTGGTTGCCCACCCAATGCAGCGCGGCGTTGGAATAGATTAGCCCGGGGGCCTGACGCGGGTGCCAGTCGGCGATATCGGCCTGTTGCATCGCGTCATAGCCACCACTTGCACGGGCCTTCTCCAGCATGGCTGGGCTGGCATCCACACCCGTCAGCCCGCGTCCGGCCCCGCGCGCGCGCAGCGCCTCCGCCATCACCCCGTTGCCGCAGCCCAGATCGACCACATCCCCGGCCCCCATCTGCCCGACCGCGTTCAGCAGGTCGAGTGCGGGGCGCAAACGCTGATCCCGGAACCTAGCATAGGCCCCGGGATTCCAGTCTGCTTTTGCGAGCGTCGCGCTCACGTCGAGGGCTCGGGCTCCAGCCCGCCATCGCCCGACCCGGGCGAGGATTTGGGCTTGGTCTTGGGAATGGCGGTCACCGACGGTTTGGCGGCCTCTGCCGCGCCCCCGTCATCGTCACCCGCCTCGGGCGGCTCGCCCCGGATCACGCGGTTGATCTCCTCACCGGTCAGGGTCTCGTATTCCAGAAGACCCTGTGCCAGCCGCTCCCACTCGTCATGGCGCTCTTCGAGGATCGACTTGGCCTCTTGATAGGCCGTGTCGATCATGCGCTTGACCTCGTCCTCGATCAGCTCCTTGGTGTGGGCGGAAATCGAGAAGCCACCGGCACCATTGCCCATGTAGCCCTCATGCGCCTGCTCGTAATCGACATTGCCCACCTTGTCGGACATGCCCCAGCGCATCACCATCGCGCGCGCCAGACCGCTGGCCTGCTGAATGTCGCCCGCCGGCCCGTTCGAGACGTTCTCCTCGCCGTATTTGAGGATTTCGGCGGCCTTCCCGGCCATGGTCATGGTCAGCTTCTGCTCGCATTCCGACTTGTGCCAATTCAGCCGGTCGATCTCCGGCAGGCTCACCACCATGCCCAGCGCACCACCGCGCGGAATGATCGTGGCCTTGTAGACCGGATCGCATTTCGGCAGGGCAAGGCCAACCACCGCGTGCCCGGCCTCGTGATAGGCGGTCTTTTCCTTCTGGTCGTCGGTCAACACCATCGAGCGGCGCTCGGCCCCCATCATCACCTTGTCCTTGGCATTCTCGAAATCGACCATGGTGACGAAACGGCGGCCCACCCGTGCGGCCATCAGCGCGGCCTCGTTCACGAGGTTGGCCAGATCGGCCCCGGAGAAACCGGGCGTGCCGCGCGCGATCAGGCGCAGCTCCACATCCGGGCCCAGCGGCGTCTTGCGGGCATGCACGCCGAGGATCTTCTCACGGCCCTTGATGTCGGGGTTGGGCACGGTGACCTGACGGTCAAAGCGGCCCGGACGCAGCAGCGCGGGGTCGAGCACATCCTTGCGGTTTGTCGCGGCGATGATGATCACGCCCTCATTGCTCTCGAACCCGTCCATCTCGACCAGCAACTGGTTGAGCGTCTGCTCGCGCTCGTCATTGCCGCCGCCATAGCCCGCGCCACGGTGACGACCGACCGCGTCGATCTCGTCGATAAAGACGATGCAAGGCGCGTTCTTCTTGGCCTGCTCGAACATGTCGCGCACGCGGCTCGCACCGACACCGACGAACATCTCGACAAAGTCTGAACCCGAGATGGTGAAGAACGGCACACCGGCCTCGCCCGCGATGGCGCGCGCCAGCAGCGTTTTACCGGTGCCCGGAGGGCCCACCAGCAGCGCACCCTTCGGGATCTTGCCACCGAGGCGCGAGAATTTCTGCGGGTTGCGCAGGAACTCCACGATCTCCTCCAGCTCTTCCTTGGCCTCGTCGATGCCCGCCACGTCGTCGAATGTCACGCGGCCATGCTTTTCGGTCAGCATCTTGGCCTTGGACTTGCCAAAGCCCATGGCCCCGCCCTTGCCGCCGCCCTGCATGCGGTTCATGAAATAAATCCACACCCCGATGAGCAGCAGGAAGGGCAAGAGCGACACGAGGAAGGTCTGAAAGCCCGACTGCTCCTGGCTCTCGGCCTTGACCGGCACGCCCTGATCGATCAGCTGTTGCGTGATCTCGGCATCCTGCGGCTTGATGGTGGTGTAATCCTGCCCGTCGGCCCCGCGATAGCGCACCGCCTCGCCGTCTAGCGTGACCTGGCTCACCGCGCCGTCATCGACTGCCGCCACAAACTCGGAATACGGCACCGCGCGGCTTTGCAGCGTGTTGCCCGAGCCGCTGAACAGGTTGAACAGCGCGAGGATCAACAGGAACAGGACCAGCCAGAAGGCGATGTTTCTTGCGTTGCCCAAGAGTTTTCTCCCAAAATTCGGTTCCCCGCTCATAGCACGGGGTGCACCGTTCTTAAATAGACATCACAACCCCATGTTCAATGAGATAATAACGCGTCGAAGTAGGACGCACCGTCGCGGCTGAGCCGCAGCGCGTAGCCACCCGACCATCCCGCCAGCGGCGCCGCCATCAATTCCTCACCGCGCCAGAGCGCCGGACTCGCCAGCGCCGCGCCATGCGGCAGCCCGCCCGCGCGCCAATCAGGACAGGCGCGCAGTCCTTCGGGGCCAAGTGCCGCGACCTCCGCCCCCGCCATCTCCGGCCCCTCGATACACCAGCGCCCGTCCCAGACCTGCCCCTGCGGCACGCGCAGCCCGGCCACCGCATTATATTCCCGCCCGATGCGCAGCATGTCGCCCTGCGCCTGCATGTAACAGCCCTGCAGCGTCATCGTCTCCCCGTCCCGCGCCGCCGCCAGAAACTGCGTCATGGCAGGGCCGCGCGGCGGATACTCCGCCCCGTTGATCCAGCGCAGCGCGGTCTGAAGAATGCGCCGTGCTGCCTCGTCTGGCATGTCCCGCAAGGCAGCGCGTGCGATCACCACATCGCCCGCCTCGATCCGCACATGGTCTTGCGCCAAGCCATGCGCCTGATGATACAGCGCCGCACGCGCCCCGGCCATTTTCCGGGCCGTGGCCGCCAGCGTTGCCGTGTCGATCCCGAGCGGGGCCAGCGCAGCCAGCGCAGCACGTGTCCGCGCACGCTCATAGGCCGCATCGCTATTGGTCGGGTCCTCGACCCAAGCCACACCGCGCACACGCAGAAGATCGCGGAGCGCCTCGCGCCCCAGTCCCAGCAAAGGCCGGTGAAACCTCACACCCGCCACGCGCCAGCGATCCCGCATCGCCGCCAGCCCGTCCACCCCGGCCCCGCGCGCCAGCCGCATCACAAAGGTTTCGGCCAGATCATCCTCGGTATGGCCCACGGCGATATCCGCAATGCCATGCCCCCGCGCCCACTCGGCCAGCAGCGCGTAGCGCGCGCGCCGGGCACGATCCGGCAGGTTTCCCGCGCCGTCATGGCCGCGCCATGTCAGCGTCTCATGCGCAATCCCCAGACCGGCACAGATCCGCGCGACCTCTGCCGCTTCCGCTGCCGCCTCGGCCCGCAGCCCGTGATCGACCGTCGCCGCCCGCAGATCCGGGCCGCCATCGCGCTGCCAGTCATGCAGCAGGTACAACAAGGCAAGGGAATCGCTGCCGCCCGACACGGCCACGCCGATCACCCCCGGCACGCCGGGGTGAAAATGGCGCGTGAGACTGTGACGGATGTCCGCCCCGCCCGCCGTCACGAACAGCCGAGCCGGGTCATTTCCGCCTGCGCATCCGCGACCGCCGCCGCATTGGGATAGCGCGTCGCGACCTGCCCCAGCGTCACACAGGCCTCGTCGGTCTGGCCAAGCTGACCCAGCGACCGGCCCAGACGAAACAGCGCCTGCGGGGCCTCGTCGCCATCGGGTGCTGCACTGAACGTCTCCAGATAGGCGCGCGCGGCATCGCTCTTGCGGCCCGCCGCCTCCAGCGCCTCACCGCGCAGCAATCCAGCCTGCCCGCTCAGCGGTCCACCGGGATAGGCCTGCTGAAAGGCCGCGAACTGCTCGGCCGCCGCCGCATGATCGCCCGCTTCCATTGCCGCCTGCGCGCGCTCGAAATCGTCGCGCTCGCCCACGGCAAGCTGCGGCCCGTCGCCGCTGCCCTCGTCTGGCGTGGCAATCGCGCCGCCGCCGCCCGTGGCAGGCTCCACCCCGCCCAGCGTATCGCCGGGCTCAAGACCCGCAATATCGCAGTCGGGCTCCAACTCGCACAGCCGGAATTCAAGATCACCGACACGGTTGGTGCCGTCACTCACCACCCGGTCGATGCGAAACTCCAATTCCTCGGTCTTGGAGGTCAGGCGCTGCACCTCGCTCTCGATCGCGTTCACCCGGTCGAGGATCGAGCCGCCGCCCGAAGGCTGGCTCGCCCCACCCGTGGTGCTCAGCTCGCGCCGCAGTTTCTTCAACTCGACGAACAGCACCGACAGCTCCTGTCGGATATCGGCCAGCGTTTCGGTGCTCTGCGCCCCCGCCCCGACCGGGGCAAGGGCCAGCGTGGCCGCGAGTGTTACAGCAAGATAGCGCATATGGCCCCCAAATCGTCGGATCAGCTACCCAGACCGGCGGCAAGCACCGTCACCGCGCGGCGGTTCTGCGTGTAACAGCTTTCCTCGCTGCAAATCTCGATCGGGCGCTCCTTGCCATAGCTCACCACCTTCAGGCGGTTCGGCGCAACGCCCCGGCTGACCAGATATTCCTGCACCGCATTGGCCCGGCGCGCCCCCAGCGCGAGGTTGTATTCCCGCGTGCCCTGCTCATCGGCATGGCCTTCGATCACGGCGGTGTAATCGGGGTTCGACCCCAGCCAGTTCGCCTGCCCGTTCAGAGTCGCCTGCGCGGCATCGCTCAGGCTCGACTGATCGACGGCGAACAGAACCCGGTCGCCGATGGTCTGCTGGAAATAGGCCGGCGATGTCGGATCCTGCGCCGAGCCCGCAAGCCCCGCGCCACTTCCGCCAAGATCGACGGTATTCTGGTTCTCGAACCGGTCGGGATTGGTGCAGGCGGCAAGTGCCAGCCCCGCACACAGGATCAGTGTCTTGCTCAGATAGGTCATTTTTGCCCCGTTTGTTTTCATGGCCTCGGGTGTTGTTTACCACAGCCCGCGCCCCAAGGAAACGCGGGCCGTGCATCGTCAGTTCTGAAGCGGCCCCCAGGAGGGGTCGCTCGCCCCGCCATTGGTCTGAACCTGCTTGAGATTGCGCCCCGAGATATCCACCGAATAAAGCCGCGCCTGCCCCTGCGCGCCCTGAGTCTCGCGGGTGAACATGATCACCCGGCCATTCGGCGCCCATGTCGGCCCCTCGTCGAGGAACGACGCGGTCAACAGCCGCTCTTCACTGCCATCGGTGCGCATCACGCCGATATGAAACCGGCCCTTGGACTGCTTGGTAAAGGCAATGAGATCACCGCGCGGCGACCAGACCGGCGTGCCATAACGCCCCTGCCCGAAACTGATCCGCCGCGCCTCGCCGCCGCCCGCGGCCATGATATATAGCTGCGGCGTGCCCGAACGGTCGCTCTCGAACACGATCTGGCGGCCATCCGGGCTATAGCTGGGCGCGGTCTCGATCGACGGCGCATTGGTCAGCCGCGTGCTGGCCCCGCTGCCGATATCCATGCGGTATAGATCGGTATTGCCGCCCTGCGTCAGCGAATAAACCACCGTGCGCCCATCCGGCGCGAAACGCGGCGCGAAACTCATCGTGCCGTCCATCGTCGGCAAGACACGGCGGCCCACGCTGGCCACGTCCAGAACATAGATGCGCGGAAAGCCGGTCTCGTAGCTGGTATAAAGCACCCGGTCACCCGAGGGCGAAAAGCGCGGCGCAAGCACAAGGCTGGAACTGTCGGTCAGATACTGCACATTCGCGCCGTCATAATCCATGATCGCCAGCCGCTTGGCGCGCTGATCCTTGGGGCCGCTCTCGGCCACATAGACCACCCGACTGTCGAAATACCCGCCCTCGCCGGTGATCCGCGCATAGACCTGATCGGCCACCTTATGCGCGATCCGCCGCCAGCCATCCTGCGTGCCCACGAATTGCAGCCCGTTGCCCAGTTCCTGCCCGGCAAACACATCGTAGATGCGGAACTTCACCACCAGACGCCCCGACCCGTCGACGCTCACCGCGCCGGTGATCAGCGCCTGCGCCTTGACCGCGCGCCAATCGGCATATTGCACCGGGCTTTCAAAGCTGGTGATCCGGCTGATATGCGCCTGCGCCGGGATTTCCCGGAACAACCCGGTGCCGCTCAGGTCCGACGCGATGACCCGCGACAGGTTGCGTCCCATCTCGGTCGCCGTGGCACTCTCACCCACGAAATCTGGCACCGCGTAGGGCATCGGCTCGATCACACCCTCGGTGATCTCGATCCGAAGCGGGCCGCTGTTCTGCGCAATCGCGGGCAGCGCCCAAAGCATCAGCGCCGCAAGGAGGCTCATCATATACCGCATCATTTGATCCTCATGTTCTCCGGATTGAATGTCATTTCGATATCACGCCAGTGATCGTATTTCTCGACCGGCAGGTCGAATCCGTCATTGCCACAGCGGATAATCGCCCGCCGGGCCGCCTCGAACGCCTGTTTCGCCGCCGCATCGCCGCCGCCCGAGGCGCTCAGCATACGAATGCTGCCGATCTCGGGCCTGCCACTCTCGGCCATCTGCACGCCCACCACGACGGTGGTGCGCAGCGCCTCGGAACTCAGGCTGCCCACGTTCCAGCAGCGCTGCACGGCCACCCGCAGCGCATCCTTTTCGCCCCCGGTCAGGGGCGGGCCGCTCGGGGCCTCGCTGCTCTGCTGCGCCTGGCCCAGGGCCGCCGCCAGCGCGTCGTTGACGGCACTTTGATCGGTGGCGGGCGTTTCGGGCTCGGCTGTCGTTTCGGGCTGCGGTGTCTCTTCGGGCGCAGCCTCTGCCGTGGCCGCCGGGCGCGCCGGGCGCGAGCGCGGCCGCACCGAAGCCGTGGGCGCGGCCTGCGCCGGTTCCTCCGCCTCGGTCACGATCTCGGTCGCGGCCTCTTCCGGGGCCGTCGCCTCAGATGGCTCCTCCGCACTCTCGGCACCCTCGTCGGGCGTCACCTCGGGGCTCGCTACGTCATCCACGCGCACATCCGGCTCGGGGCGCTCCACCGCTTCGGGGGCGACGCGCGGCGCCGGGCGCGGCTGCGGGCGGGGCGACACCTCGGGCACCATCACGGCCGTATCCTCCTGCGGCACCTCCATGACGGGGGGCGCATCCTCGACCTCGGCGGGCGCGGGCGGCGTGATCTGCGACACATCGGGCGCGGGATCAGGCGGCGGTGTCGCGCTTGCATCAGGCTGCGCCGCCTCGGGCGGCGTGTCGGCTTCTGAGCTCAGGCTTGGCGCCGCCTCGCCCGGCGCGGGCGGCTCGGGCGTGTCGACATCGGCCACCGCATCGGGCGCGCTCTGGCGGTCCATGATGGCGGCGAACTCCTCTTCGGAAATGGCCGTCGCCTGCACCACCTCGAAGGGCGGCGGCGCGGATTGGAACACACCTCCGATGAGGGCCCATCCGATCAATGCCAGATGACCCGCCCCCGATATGATCTGCCCGGTATTCACACCAGTCGCGCCCCTAGCCGCCCTGCCCGTCAAGCGCGGGCCCGCCGGCATCCGTCACCAGCCCGATATTGCCGAAGCCTCCACGATTGAGCGCGCCCATCACCTGCATCACGTCCGAATAGGGCACCGCACCATCGGCGCGCAGGAACACCCGCGTGCTGTCGCGCTCGGTCGCAATCGCGCGCAGCCGCGCCACCAGGTCGCCGCGCGGCACCTCGGTGGTCTGGATCATCACCGTGCCATCCGCCGTAACCGTCACGGTCAGCGGCTCTTCTTCCTCGCTCGGCAGGGAATTGGCGGCGGTCTCGGGCAGTTCTACCGGCACGCCCACCACCATCAGCGGGGCGGCCACCATGAAGATGATCAACAGCACCAGCATCACATCGACAAACGGCGTGACGTTGATCTCGGCCATCGGGCGCGACCGTCCGCGCCCGCGCCTGCGCCGTCCCTGATCGCCGGATTTCTGAACCACCCCCGCGCCCATGGCCTAGCTGTCCAACTGACGGCTGAGGATGGTGGCGAACTCGTCGGCAAAGGCCTCGTAGCTGGCCACGATGCGGTCGGCATCGGCACTCAGCTTGTTGTAGAAGATCACCGCCGGAATCGCCGCAAGCAGGCCCAGACCGGTTGCCAGCAGCGCCTCGGCGATGCCCGGTGCCACCACGGCCAGATTGGTGTTCTGCTGCTCGGCGATATTGATAAAGGAATGCATGATCCCCCAGACCGTACCAAACAGTCCGATGAACGGCGCGGTAGAGCCCACCGTCGCCAGCACCTGCAAGCCGCTTTGCAGGCTCTCGGATTCCTTGGCGATCGCCACATCCATGCTGCGGTCGATCCGCGCCGTGGCCCCGGCGATCAGCGCGCCATCGGTGCGGTGACTGCGCCGCCATTCCATCATGCCCGCCGCGAAAATCCGCTCGAAATGCCCGTCCGGCTCCGGCCCGATCTCGTCGAAAAGACCATCGAGCGGCTCGCCCGACCAGAACCGCCGGTCGAAGATCTCGGCCTCGCGTCGGGCCTTGCGATAGGTAATGAGTTTCTGGACGATGATCGACCAGGCCCAGAACGAGGCCACGATCAACAACAACATCACGAGTTTCACGACTAGGGTGGAGCGCGCGAACAACGCCCACATGGAGAAATCCATCTCCTGTGCCAATGCCAGGGTTTCTGCTTCCATCTGCCTGCTCTTTATAGGTTTGGCCGGTTTTCCCGCCTTATTGGGGCCGAACCTACCCTATTTCCAGAGGGAAAGCCAACATATCCGCATCAAAACAGGCGTGATCGCACCGATCAGTGAAGTTGCAGGCGGATATTCGCCGGAAGCCGCGCCGGCTGCCCTGCCTCGTTGACGCAAACCACCGTGACCACCGCCTGAAACAGCCGCACCGCCCCGCGCGTCACCACCTGTTCCATCACCAGCCGAGCGCCCGTGACCTGCACCGTGCGCGTCTCGACCTCCAGCGCGTCGTCGAATTTCGCAGGGCCCAGATAATCCGCCTCGACCCGGCGCACCGCGAAAATCACCCCGTCGCGCTCGCGCATCGCGTTCTGATCTATCCCCAGATCGCGCACCCACGCGCTGCGGGCGCGCTCGATGAACTTGAGGTAATTGGCGTGATAGACGATACCGCCCATATCGGTATCCTCGTAATAGACGCGGACGGGGAAACGGTGGGTCATGGCGGGCGCTCCTTGGTCGCGCGGACCCTAGGCCGCGCCTGCACTACTGACAAGCACCATCAAATGGCTGCCAAGCCGCTCAAACTGAGATAATCTGCCCGCATCATGCCCAGCCTCTGCCGCGATTGCCTGACCCGATTCGACGATGCCCGCAGCTGCCCCGCCTGCGGCAGCCCGCGCGTGGCGTCGCATCCCGAACTCTGGGACCTGTCGATCGCGCATATGGATTGCGATGCCTTCTATGCCAGCGTCGAGAAACGCGACAACCCGGACCTCGCGGACAAGCCGCTGATCATCGGCGGCGGGCGGCGTGGTGTGGTCTCGACCGCCTGCTATATCGCGCGCATTCGCGGCGTGCGCTCGGCCATGCCGATGTTTCAGGCGCTGCGGCTCTGCCCCGAGGCGGTGGTGATCCGTCCCCGGATGGAGGTTTATGCGGACGTGTCGCGCGCCATCCGCGCGATGATGCTCGATCTGACGCCTTCGGTGGAGCCGCTCTCGCTCGACGAGGCGTTTCTCGATCTCACCGGCACCGCACGGCTGCACGGCGCGCCGCCTGCCGTGATGCTCGCCCGTCTCGTCCGGCGAATGCGGGATGAGTTGGGCGTGACCGGCTCCATCGGCCTCAGCCATAACAAGTTTCTCGCCAAGATCGCCTCGGATCTCGACAAGCCGCATGGGTTTTCGGTGATCGGCGTGAAGGAGACCGATGATTTCCTGCGCGACAAGCCCGTCAGCCTGATCTGGGGCGTCGGCCAGTCGACCCTGAAGGCGCTCAACGGCGCGGGCATCCACACATTCGCCGATCTCTTGCGCTGGGAACAGCGCGACCTGATCGCGCGGTTTGGCTCCATGGGCGACCGGCTCTGGCATCTCGCGCGCGGGCAGGACCGCCGCCGCGTCGCCGCCAACGCGCCGGTCAAGTCGATCTCCAACGAGACCACGTTTTCCCAAGATACCGCCGATCTCGACCTGCTCGACGGACACCTGTGGCGGCTGTCGGAGAAGGTGGCGGACCGCTCCAAGGCCAAGGGCATCGCGGGCCGCGTCGTCACGCTCAAACTCAAGCGCGCCGATCATTCGCTGCTCACCCGCCGCCAGAGCCTGCGGGATGCCACCCAAATGGCCGACACGCTCTACCGCGCCGCGCGCGCGCTGATGGATCAGGTGCCGCAGGGCGCGGCCTACCGGTTGATCGGCGTCGGGCTGTCCGATCTCGTGCCAGAAGACGGCGCCGACCGCTCCGGCGACCTGCTCGACCCGCAAGCCGCCCGCCGCGCCGAAGCGGAACGCGCCACCGACGCGATCCGCTCGAAATTCGGGCCTGACGCGATATTGAAGGGGCGGGCGTTGCGGTAGGTCGTGGGGGGCTGGGTTTGGCCTGAACCCGACATACGCACCACCCGCGCGAAACGCACCGAAGGTGCCGCGCGATCGCCGGGCCGTGCCGCGGCCTGGCGATTTGATAGGGTGCGCAACGTGTTGAGGTTACAAAGACTTGGCTGGCATAAAGCACCCACCACGACCGTTGCTTCGCCAGTCCCCGGCCCTGCGATCACGCAGCACCTTTTGGCGGGGTGCTATGTCCGCTTCAGGCCAAAAGCCGCCCCGCTACTCCGCCGCCAACGGCACCGCATCCGAACGCCCGATATCCGCAATCTCGCGCACCACCTCGCGCATCAACCGCCGAAACGCCTCGAAATTCCCATTCGGCCGGATCAGCCGCTCGTTCATGTAGAGCGCCCGGTCGATCTCGATCTGCACCGCGTGCCGCCCCCGCGTGGGCCGGCCATAAGCCTGCGTGATATAGGCCCCGGCAAACGGCGTGTTGCGCGTCACGACCAGCCCGGCCCGCGTGAACACCTCCTCAATCCGGTCCACCACCACGCCATCGGCGGCAGCCCCGAACCGGTCGCCCAGAACGATCTCGGGACGGCGCACACCGCGCCGCGCGACCGCATCCATCGCCTCATGCGGCATCGAATGGCAATCCACCAGGATCGCCTCGCCGAACATCAGATGCGCCTGATCGAGCTGCCCCTGCAACGCCGTGTGATAGGGCTGCCAATAGGTCTCGATCCGGTGGCGCGCCTCGACCATGCTGAGCTTGCCGGAATAGATCGCCTGCCCGTTCGCCACGACCCGAGGGATCACCCCCAGCCCCGAGGCCACGCGCGGATTGTGCCCCTGTCGGCTCACCCCCTCGATCAGCGCCGGATCAAGCTCATCGGCGCTGCGGTTCAGATCGACATAGGCGCGTGGCGCCCCCGCCCGGATGAACGGCGCCCCCGCACGGGGCGCGCAATCAAACAGCTGATCGACAAACGCATCCTCCGACGAGCGCACCGAATGCTCGTTCAGGGCGGTGCGGCGCAGGAAGGTCCAAGGGTAATCGCGCCCGCTATGCGGCGAGGCGAACACCACCGACGTGGTGCGCCGCTCGGGATGGGTCAGGTGATAGGCGGCCTTCGGCATACGCGCTCCTCTTGAAAGTCATAATAGACCGAAAATGCGTATCTAAAAGCCCTTGATCCCCTCTCCGACTCCTTTTATAGACCAGCGAACCGGCGCGGGCTTCCGCGCCCCTATTTGTTGGGGCGCAAGGTCTGACTGGCATTCATGGGCGATTAGCTCAGCGGTAGAGCACTTCGTTGACATCGAAGGGGTCACAAGTTCGAACCTTGTATCGCCCACCATGAATTCACTGTTTCGCACCCCGCGAAACACCCGTAACCCAAGGCGCTGGCCCGCGCCACGACAGACAGGAGACGACCATGAAGGTTCGTAATTCGCTGCGTTCGCTCAAGAACCGGCACCGCGATTGCCGTGTCGTGCGCCGCAAAGGCCGCGTCTACGTCATCAACAAGTCGCAGCCCCGGTTCAAGGCCCGCCAGGGCTGAACCCGGCACCCGGTGCAACCGCACCCGGCAGAAATCGAAACCCCGCCCCCGACTTGGGCGGGGTTTTTCTTTGGCGCGCCCGCCACATGCCCTTGCCGCGCGCCACGCGCTGCGCTTAGGTGGCGACGATCCTGCGACACATGCATCAGAGGCCGCCCGTGAGCACGCCCCAGAACATCATCGTCATCGGTGCCGGCATCTGCGGCCTCAGCTCCGCCATCTGGCTGCGCCGCGCGGGCCACACGGTCACGCTCGTCGATCGCGAGTATCCCGGCGCGGGCGCGTCGCAGGGCAATGCCGGGCTCCTCGCGCAATGGGCCATCGTGCCGGTCAACACCCCCGATCTGATCCCCACCGCGATCAAGTATCTCAGCAACCCGCGCTCGCCGCTCTTCCTGCAATGGTCCTACCTGCCGCGCCTGCTGCCATGGCTGTGGCAATTCACCCGCAACGCCACCCCCGAGGGCACCCGCCGCATGGTCGAGGGGCTGATCCCCATCGTCGGCGACAGCGTCGATCAGCACCGCGCGCTGGTGCGCGGCACTCCGGCCGAAAAATGGCTCGCCACCAGCGATTTCGCCTATGCCTATCCCAGCCGCGCCGGTTTTGAGGCCGATAGCTACGGGTGGGAGATGAAGCGCGCCGCCGGGCATATCCCCGAGGTGATCGAGGGTGCTGCGGTAAGGGAGGTCGAACCGATGCTCGGCCCCGCCACCCAATGCCTCGCCCTGCTCAAGGACCACGGCCATATCCGCGACCCGCTCGCCTACATGGCCGACCTCGCCAGCGTCCTGCAATCCGAAGGCGGGCAGTACCGCCGCGCCGAGGTGCGCGACATCACCCTCACCGACGGGCGCATCACCGGCGTGGTCACGGATCAAGGCACGCTGCCCTGCGATACGGCTGTTCTTTCGGCCGGCATCTGGTCAAAACCGCTGATGCGCAAACTCGGGCTCAAGGTGCCGCTCGAGGCCGAACGCGGCTACCACCTGCATTTCAAAGCCCCCTCGCAGATGCCGCGCCACCCGCTGATGATCTCCAGCGGCAAATTCGCGGTCAACCCGATGGCGCACGGTCTGCGCTGCGCAGGCACCGTCGAATTGGGCGGCATCACCAAGGGGCCATCCCGCGCGCCGCTCGATCTCATCCGCCGCGTCTCGGCGCAGGTCTTCCCGGATCTCACCTATGACAGCGTCGAGGAATGGATGGGCTTTCGCCCCTCGACCCCGGACAGCCTGCCGCTGATCGGCGAAATCGGCGGCACAGGCGTACACGCCGCTTTTGGCCACCAGCATATCGGCCTGACAGCAGGGCCCAAGACCGGGCGGCTCATCGCCGACATGATCGCCGGACGCCGTCCCAATATCGACCTCGCCCCCTACGACGCCAACCGATTTTGTTGATCCTCGCGCGACGGCCCCGCGATCTTCAAAAGATCGCGGTCCGAAATCTTTTCAAGATTTCGGCACCCTCACTCGTAGCTGCGCAAATCCTCGATCACCTTGCCGTCATTGGGCAAGCTGCCCGGCGGCACCACCTCGATCCGCCCCTTGAGCTTGAGCACCTCGCTCACCGCCCCGGCATAGTGATCGGCCTCGCCGCCCGTGGCCTCGATCCGCACGGTCATCACATCCGCCTCGCCCTCGCGGCTGGCGATCACGCGGGCGCGCGAAATCGTATCGTGTCGCGCCACCAACGCCGCCACCTGTTCAGGGCGCACGAACATGCCCTTGATCTTGGTGGTCTGATCGGCGCGCCCCATCCAGCCCTTGATACGCATGTTGGTGCGCCCGCAGGGGCTTTCCCCCTCCATCACCGCGCTCAGATCGCCGGTGGCGAACCGGATCAGTGGATAATCGGGGTTGAGCGTGGTCACCACCACCTCGCCCACCTCGCCGGGGGCGACCGGATTGCCGGTGCCGGGGGTCACGATCTCGACGATCACGCCCTCGTCCACGATCATCCCCTCCTGCGCGGCGCTCTCATAGGCGATATTGCCCAGATCGGCGGTGGCATAGCATTGCAGGCATTGAATGCCGCGCTCCGCGTATTCCGCGCGCAAAGACGGGAAGAGCGCACCGCCCCCTACCGCCGCCTTGGTGATCTTCAGGGCCAGCGCCATCTCCTCGGCCTTGTCGAGAATGACCTTGAGGTAATCGGGCGTGCCCGCATAGGCGGTGACGCCGACGTCATGCGCGGCGCGCGCCTGCAACTCGGTCTGGCCCGTGCCTGCAGGCAGCACCGCCGCCCCCACCGCCCGCGCGCCGTTCTCGAAAATCATGCCCGCAGGCGTCAGATGGTAGCCAAAGCAGTTCTGCACGATATCGCCACGGCCCACACCACAGGCATGCAGGAACCGGCCGACGCGCCACCAGTCATGGCTCACCCCGCCCGGCTCGTAGATCGGGCCGGGGGATTGAAAAATATGGGCAAAGCCCGAGGCAGGCAGACCGGTCAGCCCGCCAAACGGGGCCGCCGCGCCCTGCGCCCGCCCCAGATCGGACTTGCGCAACACCGGCAGCGCCGAGAGCGCCGCCGCATCGGTGATACGCTGCGGCTCCACCCCGTCCAAAGCCCCGCCATAACCCGGCAAGCCTTGCGCCCGCGCGATCTGCGCGGGCAGGTCACGCGCCAGCGCCTCGGCGCGCTCGGCGGCGCTGCGGGTCTCTTGGGCGTCGAAATAGTCGGTCATGCCATCATCCTCTGGCGTAGGTCTCGGGAAACGCGAACGGGCTCACGCCAGCCAACGCTTGCGGCGGCGATAGCTGCGCACATCGCGAAAGCTCTTGCGCCCCTCGTCCGACATGCCGAGATAGAATTCCTTGACGTCGGGGTTCTCGCGCAGGTCCTTGGCGGGACCGTCCATCACCACCCGGCCCGACTCCAGAATATATCCGTAATGCGCAAACCGCAGCGCGACATTGGTGTTCTGTTCAGCGAGCAGAAAGGTATAGCCCTGCTGCTCGTTGAGCGATTTCACGATGCCGAAAATCTGCTCCACCAGCTGCGGGGCCAGCCCCATCGACGGCTCGTCCAGCAGAATCGTCTCGGGGCGGCTCATCAGCGCGCGCCCGATCGCCACCATCTGCTGCTCCCCGCCCGAGGTATAGCCCGCCTGTGACTTGCGGCGCTCCTTGAGGCGCGGAAAATAGTCGTAGACCATGTTCAGATCGGCATCGATCTCGCCCCGGCTCACGCCCCGCGTATAGGCCCCGGTCAGCAGATTCTCCTCGACGGTCAGATGCTCGAAGCAATGCCGCCCCTCCATCACCTGCACCACGCCCTTTTTCACCAGGTCAGAGGTCAGCAGATCCTGCACCCGCTCGCCGCGATAGTGGATCGTGCCCTTGGTCACCTCGCCGCGCTCGGATTTCAGCAGGTTCGAGATCGCCTTCAGCGTGGTGGTCTTGCCCGCCCCGTTGCCGCCCAGCAGCGCGGTGATCCCACCCTTCGGCACGCTCAGGCTCACGCCCTTGAGCACGAGGATCACGTGATTGTAGATCACCTCGATATTGTTGACCTCGAGAAGGGTCTCGTCACTCGGGCTTGCATCCAGCATCAAAGCTCTCCGTCGCAGACAGACAGGGACCGCCCCGTCTTCATCTTTCCAAAAATACTCAAGTGCCCCGGCCGCGGCATGCACCGCGACCGGGAGGAAATGATCCGGCTCAGCAGCCCGGCTCGATCCCGTTCTCCTCGGCAAACTGCGCCGAATCCTCGGCCACCAGCTTGCCGATGATCTCCTGATCCGACTGGTAATAGTCAGTGATCAGGGTGAACTCACCGGCTTCCGCATCCCACTGCGACACGGCACCAAAGCCGTTGCCACCGTGGTTCTCGCAGGACACCTTGAACTCGGGGCCGAAGTTCGGCAGGCCAAGGGCCGCCATCTTCTCTTCGGTCATCTCCAGGTTCTCCATGCCGTCACGCATCTGGGCTGCATTGATCGCGCTCACGCCGTGCATCTCCTGCGCGGTCTTCACGGCCTCGGCGGCCAGCATCGCGGCATACATGCCCCGGTTATAGAGCACCGAGCCCACCTGGTCGCCCGCACCCGCGGCCTTGCCGGTGTCCACGACATGCTCCTGAATATCCGCGTAAACCGGGTAATCGTCGCCGAGGTTGTGGAAGGTCAGCGCCTTGTAGCCATCGGCCCGATCACCCGCCGGTTTCACGTCATTCTCCGAGCCCGACCACCAGATGCCGATGAACTGATCCATCGGAAAACGGATGTTCACAGCCTCCTGAATCGCGACCTGGTTCATCACGCCCCAGCCCCACATGATCACGTTGTCGGGCTTCTCGCGACGGATTTGCAGCCATTGCGATTTCTGCTCCTGACCGGGATGGTCGACGGGCAGCAGCGTCAGCTCAAAGCCGTGCTTTTCGGCGAGGTTCTCCAGCGTGCGGATCGGCTCCTTGCCATAGGCGGAGTTGTGATAGACCAGCGCGATCTTGCGCCCCGATATATCGCCGCCATTCTCGTTCAGGATATGGGTGATCGCGTGGCTCGCCCCGTCCCAGTAGTTGGCCGGATAGTTGAACACCCACTTGAAGACCTCACCATTCTTGGCCGAGGTGCGCCCGTAGCCCATGGTATGAAGCGGGATGCCATCGGCGGTCGCCTTGGGGATCAGCTGATAGGTGATGCCCGTCGAAAGCGGCTGATAGACCAGCGCGCCGTCGCCCGCGTTCTTGGTGGCCTCGTAGCACTCCACGCCCTTCTCGGTGTTATAGCCGGTCTCGCACTCGACGAGGTTGATCATCTCGCCGCCGATACCGCCGTCGCGCTCGTTGAGCAGGGTAAAGTAATCCTGATACCCGTCCGAGAACGGGATACCGTTCGCGGCATAAGGCCCGGTGCGATAGCTCGTGTCGACGATGGTCAGCTCGGCCAGCGCCGGGCTTGCCGCCATCATGGCGACGGCCGCGGCCGTCATCAGTTTCTGTCTCATCGGTATTATCCTCCCTTGGTTTTTATCCGATGTCTCGTCTTGAACGCGGCCTCCCGCGCCCAATCCCAAAACCCCCCCTAGTGCGGGAAGGGCCAAAGTCTCAGTTTCTCCTTGGCCACGCGCCACAGTTGCGCCAGGCCATGCGGTTCCGCGATCAGGAAGATGATGATCAGCCCCCCCACGATCATGAACTCCAGATGCGCCGCGAGGTCCGTGGGCCAGCCAAGCCCCCCCACCAGCGTGTTCTTCAACAGCACCGGCAACAGCACCAGGAATGCCGCCCCGGCAAAGCTGCCGAAGATCGAGCCGAGCCCGCCGATGATCACCATGAAGAGGACAAGGAACGACTTGTTGATGCCGAACGCCTCGCCCACCTCGACGGCCCCGAGGTAGACCGCAAAGAACAGCGCCCCCGACAGCCCGACGAAAAAGCCCGAGACGGCAAAGGCCGACAGCTTGGCCTTCAGCGGGTTCACCCCGATGATCTCGGCGGCGATATCCATGTCGCGAATGGCCATCCATTTGCGCCCCGCCATGCCGCGCGTCAGGTTGCGCGCAATGATCGCCGAGGCGACGACGAAGACGAGGCAAAAGATATAGGCCGCCCAGGGCGCGGTCTCCGCCCCGGTGACCGGGACACCGAACACGGTCCGCTCAGGCGCGTTGATCTGCCCCGAGGCCGAGTAGTTGTAGAACCAGCCCACCCGGTTGAAGATCCACACCAGAAAGAACTGCGCCGCCAAGGTCGCCACGGCCAGGTAGAACCCCTTGATCCGCAAGCTTGGCAGACCAAAGAGCACGCAAACCCCCGCCGTGATCCCACCCGCAAGGATGACATGGAAAAAGATGCTGACCTCGGGAAACGCGACCATCAGCTTGTAGACCGCATAGGCCCCCACTGCCATGAACCCGCCGGTGCCGAGGCTGACCTGCCCGCAATAGCCCACAAGGATATTGAGCCCAATGGCGGCAATCGAATAGATCAGGAACGGCAGGAAGACCGCGTTCACCCAATAGTCATTGATGACGAAGGGCACCACGGCAAAGGCCAATACAAGAACCACATAATAGCGGTAGCGGTCAAACTTGATCGGAAAGGTCTGGCTGTCGTCGGTATAGGAGGTCTTGAAATCCCCTGCTTCACGGTAAAACATTTCAGAGCACCTCCCCATGAATCTCATCGTCGTCGCGCTTTTCCGCGCGGTTGGCGGGCTTGGCATAGCCCGTCGCCTCGGTGTGGCGCACCAGCCAGAAATAGGCCAGCATGCCCACCCCGCCGCCAAGCGCAGCCAGCACGGCGGCAATCACCATCTGCCCGCTCTGATCGGGCCCTGCGCTGAACGCCAGATACCCGAAGGACCAGAACCCGGCCCAGGCCACCACATTGGCAATCGCAATCAGCTTTTGCATCTCACCGCCTCCCGCATCGAAGGTAGGCCTGGGTGGGCGGGTGTCGTGGCGCGCAGCGACACGCGGTCGCCCGCACGGATCTTGTCAAACGCGCTCAATGATCTTCTCCCCAAACAGGCCCTGCGGCCGGAACACCAGAAAGACGAGCGCCAGCACATAGGCGAACCAGATTTCCGTGGCCCCGCCCAGATAGGGCGCACCAATCAGGAACTCGAACAGCTTTTCACCGACCCCGATGATCAACCCGCCGACAATCGCTCCGGGGATCGAGGTGAACCCGCCCAGCATCAGCACCGGCAACGCCTTGAGCGCGATCAGCGACAGCGAGAACTGCACGCCTGATTTGGTGCCCCACATGATGCCCGCGACCAGCGCCACGAAGCCTGCCAGCGACCAGACCATCACCCAGATGAACTTGAGCGAGATACCCACCGACAGCGCCGCCTGATGGTCGTCCGCCACCGCGCGCATCGCCCGGCCATGCTTGGAGAACTGCGCGAAGAGCACCAGCGCGATCACCAGCAGCGCCGCCACCAGCGTGGCCCAAAGATCGAGATTGTCGATGAAGAAGCCATAGCCGAAGATGTTGTAGGTCACCTCGTCGATGGCGCTGTTGATGCCCTGCGGCAGGCCGACATCCAGTTTCTTGATGTCAGAGCCCCACATCATGTCCCCGAACCCTTCGAGGAAATAGGCCAGACCAATCGTGGCCATGAAGAGGATGATAGGCTCCTGCCCGACAAGATGGCGAAAGATGAACTGATTGACCGCCCAGGCCAGCGCCACCATCACCACCATCGTCAGCAGGATCGCCCCCAGCGCCGGCACGTTCCATCCGAAATAATGCACATCGGTGCCGAAGACCGCATTGATCAGGTGACTGAACGGCACCTGCCCCTCCATGATCCCGACCAGCGTCAAGGCCGCGAAGAGCGCCAGCACGCCCTGCGCGAAATTGAAGATGCCCGAGGCCTTGAAGATCAGCACGAAGCCAAGTGCGACGAGCGCATAAAGCACCCCGGCCATGAGCCCGTTCAGGAACACTTCCATTCCCCAGATAAACTGCTCAGGCATGGCGCAAGCCTCCGTTTTTCGTGTTGTTGCGCGGCACCGACGCAATACCGACGCGATACCGACGTGTTACCGACGTGGAAAAATCAGTCATGCGCCACCCCCAGATAGGCGTCGATCACCGCCTGATTCTGACGCACCTCGTCGGGCGAGCCGTCGCCGATCTTCTTGCCGTAATCCATCACGACCACCCGGTCGCTGAGGTCCATGACCACGCCCATGTCATGCTCGATGAGGGCAATGGTGGTCCCGAATTCGTCATTCACATCAAGGATAAAGCGGCTCATGTCCTCCTTCTCCTCGACGTTCATCCCCGCCATCGGCTCATCCAGCAGCAGGATCGACGGCTCGGCGGCCAGCGCCCGCGCCAGCTCCACCCGCTTCTTGAGACCGTAAGGCAACCGCCCCACCGGGGTCTTGCGGATATGCTGGATCTCCAGAAAATCTATTATCTTTTCAACGACCTCACGGTTCTCGACCTCTTCGCGTTCGGCCTTCCCCTTCCAGATCGCCTGTGACAGCAGCCCCGCACTCATCTGCCGGATGCGACCCGTCATCACGTTGTCGAGCACCGTCATCCCCTCAAACAGCGCGATATTCTGAAAGGTCCGCGCGATGCCCTGCTGCGCCACTTCGTAGGGCTTCATCGTCGGACGCTTGGCCCCCTTGTACCAGACCTCACCCTCCTGCGGATGGTAAAAGCCGCTGATCACGTTGAGCATCGAGGATTTGCCAGCTCCGTTGGGCCCGATAATGGCCCGGATCTCGCCCTCGCGGATGTCGAAACTGATATCTTGGATCGCCACCACCCCACCGAAGCGAAGCGTGATGTTTCTCATTTCCATCACCACCGCACCGATCTTGCGACCGTCCTCAGTGGTGTATCCGTCAGGTGTCATATCGTTCATTCCGCCGCCACCTTTGCTGTCTCGACCGGCAACACTGCCGCATCGCGGATCTGGAGCGTCGCGCTGATGCTGCCCTTGCGGCCATCCTCATATGTGACCTCGGTCGTGGTATAAATCTCACTCGAGCCATCATAGAGCGCGCCCAGAAGATCCTCGAATTTCTCGGAAATCACGCCCCGGCGGACCTTGCGGGTGCGGGTCATCTCGCCGTCATCGGCATCGAGTTCCTTGTGCAGCACGAGGAAGCGGTGCACCTGGCAATGGCTCAGCATCGGATCATCGGCGAGGCTGCGATTGACCTCCTCCACATGGCTCTGGATCATGTCGAGCACACGCGGATTTCCGGCCAGTTCCTGATAGGAGGCATAGCCGATATTGTTGCGCTCCGCCCAGTTGCCGACCGCCGTCAGGTCGATATTTATGAAGGCGCTGCACTGTTCGCGCTGATGCCCGAACACCACGGCCTCAAGGATGTTGGGATAGAACTTGAGCTTGTTCTCGACGTATTTCGGCGCGAACATCTGCCCGTCCGCCATCTTGCCGACATCCTTGGCACGGTCGATGATCCGCAGGTGGCCAGAGCCGTCCTCGAAAAAGCCCGCATCGCCAGTGGCGACCCAACCCTCTGAATCCTTGGTCTTTTTGGTGCTTTCCTCGTTCTTGTAATAATACTCGAACGTTCCGGGCCCGCGATAGAACACTTCGCCGGTGTCGCTGATGCGGATCTCCACGCCCGGTGCGGGCACGCCCACGGTATCGGATCGAACCTCGCCATCGGGTTGCAGCGTGATGAACACCGATGCCTCGGTCTGGCCGTAAAGCTGCTTGAGATTGATACCGAGCGAGCGGTAGAAATCGAAGATTTCCGGCCCGATCGCCTCACCCGCCGTATAGCCGACCCGCACCCGGCCAAGCCCGAGCGTATCCTTGAGCGGGCCATAGATGAAGAGGTTGCCGAGCGCATATTTCAGCCGGTCCATCCCGCCCACGGGCTTGCCATCAAGGATCGCCGGGCCCACCCGGCGCGCATGCGCCATGAAGCGATCGAACAGCCATTTCTTGAGCTTTCCCGCATCCTCCATCCGGATCATCACGTTGGTCAGCTGGGTCTCGAACACGCGCGGTGGGGCAAAGTAATAGGTCGGCCCGATCTCGCGCAGGTCGGTCTGCATGGTCTCGGGGCTCTCGGGGCAGTTGACGCAGAAGCCGCACCAATAGGCCTGCCCGATGGAAAAGATGAAATCGCCGACCCAGGCCATCGGCAGATAGGCCAGCACCTCTTCGTCGCGGGTCAGCTTGTCGAACTCCGACGAGGATTTCGACGCCTCGATGATGTTGCGATTGCTCAGCACCACGCCTTTGGGCTTGCCGGTGGTGCCCGAGGTATAGAGCATCACGCAGACGCTGTCATAGGTCAGCTTTTCGCGCCGCGCCTTGAGGTCCTCGATCCATTCGTAATAGGCCGCGCGGCCCTGTTCCTGGATGTCGATATAGCGGTGCAGCTTGTGATGGTCGTATTTGCGCAGGCCCCGAGGGTCCACATAGATCATGTGCTCAAGCTGATGCAGCCCCTCCTGCACCTCGATCAGCTTGTCGACCTGCTCCTGATCCTGCACGATCGCAAAGCGCGCGCCGCAATGGTCCATCACATAGGCCATCTCATCGGCGGCGGCATCCTGATAGAGCGGCACGGGGATCGCCCCCACCGATTGCGCGGCAACCATGGACCAGTAGAAATGCGGCCGGTTGCGGCCGATGATGGCGATGAAATCACCCTCGTTCACGCCCAGATTCATAAGCCCGAGCGCAAGCGCCTCGATCTCTTTCTCGGCCTCGGCCCAGGTCCAGCATTGCCAGATGCCGTATTCCTTTTCGCGGTAGGCGGGTTTATCGCCAAACCGCGTGGCGTTACGTTGCAAGAGCGCCGGAACGGAATCCATCCCGTCCGTCGCCTGTGACGGCTGTGCCAAATTTTATCCTCCCAATTGTCCGATCAACGGACATCCGACCGCCTTGGGGCGATTCTCCTCTCCTCAAAGGGTGCGGGAAACACGCTCGCCGTCAACTTTTTCCTGAACATTTCGCAATCCTTACGAATTGTAACAGGCGCATATACAGCCTTTGCCACCGCCCCCTCCGGTGCTAGCCAAGGATCAGGAGGAAAGATGAATGAGCCCCAACCACGCCGATCGTGACGCCATGACCATGGCCGGGCTGAACCTCATTCAGCAGGCGCTCACCATCTATGACCGCGATCTGCGCCTCGCCGTCTGCAACCGGCGCTTTCAGGAAATGTTCGCCCTACCCGATTGGCTCGTGACGCCGGGGGCCGATTTCTCCGATACGATCCGCTATCTCGCGACACGCGGCGATTACGGCGATGTGGGCGATGTGGACGCTTTCGTCGCCACCCGGGTCGAGATCGCCCGCGCCTTCGAGCCGCATTACATGGAACGGACCCGCGCCAATGGCCGCACGATCAGCGTCGAGGGCACGCCTCTGCCGCAGGGCGGGTGGGTCACGGTCTATACCGACATCACCCGCACCAAGCGACAGGAGGCGCTGCTGCGCGCCCGTTCCGAGGAATTGTCGGATCAGTTGCTCAGCTATTCCGAGGATCTCTCGGCGGCCAACCGAGAGCTTGAGGCAACGATCACCGCACTGGAAGAAGCCAAGCGCCAGATTTCCGAGGCCGAGGCCCGCACCCGTCTGACCGCCGAGATGATGCCCGCACATATCGCGCATGTCGGCCCCGATCACCGCTATACCTATTCCAACCGGCGCTTGACCTCGGTGATGCCCGGCTCGCGCGCTGATCTGATCGGGGTTCATGCGGCCGAGGTACTTGGGCCGCAGCCTTGGTCTGTGATCGGCCCGGAACTGGACAAGGCCTATGCCGGGCAGGCGTCGGTCTTCGAGTTCACCCATGAGCCAAGCTCGCGCCGCATCCGCGTGGCGCTCACCCCTGATCATTCCAGCGGCGGCGTTTATATCCTGTCGATGGACATCACCGAGGAAAGCCAGACCCGCGCCGCCTTGCAACAGACCCGGCGCCGCGAGATGGCCGCACAACTGACCAGTGGATTGGCGCATGACTTCTCGAATCTGCTGACGATCATATTGGGCATGCAGTCGCGGCTTGGCCGGATGGGCCTGCCGGAAGAGGCGCGCACGCTGATTGACGCCACTCTTGCCGCAGCCCGGCGCGGGGGCGGGCTGCTCAACCGGATCGCCGACATGACCGGCCCGCGCGAGCATGAACCCGTGCCGACCGATCTCGCGGCCTTTCTGAGCGATCTGGAAACACTGGCCCGCTCGGCCCTGCCCTCGGGCGTGACCCTGCGGATCACGCGCGAAGATACCGAGAACCGCTACCTGCTCGATGCGGGCATGTTGCAGGATTCACTGCTCAATCTCATCCTGAACGCACGTGATGCCTGTGGCGGCGGCGGCGAAATCACCCTCACCGCCCGCGCGCTGCAGGAAATATGGCTTGAATTCGTGCTCGACGATACCGGCCCCGGCTTCAGCCCCGAGGCGATCCGCCACGCGCTCGATCCGTTCTTCACCACCAAGGGCGGCGAGGGCTCGGGGCTGGGCCTGTCGATGGTCTATGACATGACCAAGCTGGCGGGCGGGCGCATCATCCTCGGCAATACCGACACCGGCGGGCGCGTGGCCCTGCGCCTGCCGTTGCGCCCGGCGGGTGACGCACGCCCCCCCGGCCTCGTGCTGCTGGTCGAGGACAGCCCCGATCTGCGCAGCGCCCTGCGCGATATGCTGCGCGGCGCGGGCCATAGCGTGATCGAGGCGACCAGCGTGGAAGAGGCGACAACGCTGATCGCCGACCTGCCCGAGATATCCGCCGTGCTGTCGGATATCGTGCTGGAAGGCGACCGCACCGGGCTCGATCTGGCCTCGGTGGTGCGCGGGTCCGATTGCCCGCTGGTGCTGATGACATCCCTGCCGCCGGACGATCCGCTGCACCGCGCCGCCGCCGGGCGCGTGCCGGTGCTGCGCAAACCGTTCACCGCAGCCCAGCTTGACGCCGCCCTGAATGCCGGAGACCGACCATGACCGTACCGCTGGTGACCATCCTCGACGACGAACCGGCGATCCGCACGATGCTGGCCGACGCGCTGACCGAGGCGGGATTTCGCACCATGGCCTTTGGCCGCGCCACCGAATTCGAGGCCGCGCTGCGGCAGGCCAATCCCGATGTCTGCCTCGTCGATCTCTCGCTGCCCGACCGCGACGGGCTGACCCTCGTGCATCGCCTCGCACTCGAACAGGGTGCCACGGTGATCATCATCTCAGGCCGCGCGCAGGTGCAGGACCGAGTGACCGGTCTGGAACTGGGCGCCGACGACTATATCATAAAGCCGTTCGACCCGGCGGAAGTGGTGGCCCGCATCCGCGCCCGCCTGCGTCGCGGCACACCCGCCCCCCAGACCGGCGAGGTGGCGCGCTTCAACGGCTGGACCGCGCATTTCGACCGTTATGTCCTGGAGGATGAGAGCGGCGCGGAAACCCCATTTTCCCACGCCGAGGGCGAGGTGCTGCGTCTCTTTCTCGAACGCCCCAAGCGGTTGATTTCCCGGCATGCGATGCAGGAGGCGCTTGGCGGGGCGGCGGGCGAAAGCTTTGACCGCGCCATGGACGTACGCATCTCGCGCCTGCGCACCAAGCTGCGCGAAGACCCCAAGAACCCCCGCCTCATCAAGACGATCTACGGCGCGGGCTATATCTTTCTGGGGGATGTCGGGTGGGGGTGACGTGCTTCCGTCATCCTCGGGCCTGACCCGAGGATCTCACGGCCAGTAGATCGTCCGGTCAAGCCGGACGATGACGCGGTCTAAATCATCATAGACGCGCCGCCGCCCCCGCCAGCACCTCCAGCCCGGCCACCAGATCGGCCTCGGCGGTGTCCTCGGCAAAGGCGTGGCTGATCCCGTCGATCGAGGGCACAAACAGCATCGCCGCAGGCATCAGCCGCGACACATTGGTCGCATCGTGCAGCGCGCCCGACTGCATCTGCCGCCAGCCGCCCGGCACCACGGCCTCGGCACTGTCGCAAAGCGCCGCACGCAAACTCCCATCCATCGGCACCGGCTCCAGCCCCAGCATATCGCCGAAACTCAGGCCAAGGCCCATGTCTTGCGCCACCTCTGCGGCGGTATCGCGGATGATCTCCTCCATCCGGCGCAGACGGTCTGCGTCGCCGTCGCGCCATTGCATCGAAAACACCGCCTGCCCCGGCACGATCGAATGCGCGTCGGGATGCAGCCGCACATGGCCGATGGTCCAGACCGTCTGCGGCGTGACCACGTTACGGAACCGCTCATTGATCAGACTGTTGAACCGCGACACGCCCTGAAAGGCGTCGCGCCGCAGGTGCATCGGCGTGGTGCCCGCGTGGTTCTGCTGGCCCTCCAGCGTGATCCGCATGTCGCGGATGCCAACGATATCGGTCACGACCCCGACCGCCTCGCCCGCCTGTTCCAGCCACGGGCCCTGCTCGATATGCATTTCCAGAAAGCCGGTGAAGCGCGCAGGATCAATGAAATCGCCCGCCAGATGCGCCATGCCCGCGCGCGCCTCGGCGAAACTCACGCCCTCGCGGTCGGTCTGCCGGTCGGCGTCCTCAAGGCTCAGGTTGCCGGACCAGATCGCGCTGCCAGTAGTGACGCCAAAGCGCCCCTCCTCGTCCTGGAACGACACCACCGAAATCGGCGGCCCGCCCGCCTCGACGCTGGCACGCGCAATCTCCAGCCCCGCGATGACGCCAAGCGCCCCGTCGAGCCATCCACCCTCGGGTTGGCTGTCGCTGTGACTGCCGATCAGCAGCGATTTGCCCTCGGCCAGCCCGAAGAGACTGCCCACCGGATCGAACTGCGAGGTCAGCCCCGCCGCCCGCATCTCATCGGCCAGCCATTCGCGCGCGGCGATATCGGGCGCGCTGAAGGCCGGGCGCACCACGCCCTTGCCCACCCCCGCCGCGCCGAACTCGCGCAGCCGGTGAAGATCGGCCAGAAATCTCTCAGGGTTCACGGTGATCATCGCTGTCCTCTTGCATTGCTTCATGCAGGGTACAGGCCTGCGCGTCAGGGGCAATGGGCCAATTCACTCCAAAAGCCCCCTAGTCCCGGCGTCAAGGTGCAGCCGCGTCGGCGCGCTTTCGATGGACATATCCCGGTTTTTCCGTAGCATCTGTCGGAACTGCCAGCCCACCCGAGGAAATGTGATGGGCTTTGTGCGACGCGACACTTGTTATTCAGCGGCACGGGGCAAAGTTTTTCTCAAAGCATTTACAAGAAAGGGATCGGACCATGAGCAACGTCGAGACGACACCGCGTCCGGAAATGTCCAAGACCATGCTGGGGGCCGGGCTGGTTTGGCTGGCGGTGCTTGTCTATGCGTCGTCGAATTCCATCGTCTCCTTGCTGGCGGATATCGGCAGGCAACACCCCATCATGGGCCGCAACGCCGTGACCTTGTGCAATCTGCTATTTCTAGGGTCCCTGATATCGCTTATTCCAATGGTGTTCATGTTCTACAAGGACTGGACCCTCGACAATCTTGGCAAGCTGACACGCCGGGACTGGAGCATCCTGTCTCTGTCCGCGCTTCTGTCGTCAGCCGTGACGCCCGCGCTGTTCTTTATCGCTCTCGATTATACGACCGTGACCAACGTCGTGCTGATCGGTCGGATCGAACCGCCGCTCTTTTTGCTCACCGCATTCCTTCTGCTTGGCGAAAAGCTCGATCCCTGGGCGTTCTCGGCGGGTTTGATCGCGCTGATCGGTGCACTCGTGATGCTTCTCATGAACGACGGCGGCGCCCGCTTCTCGTTTGGAAAAGGCGAGATCGCCACCGTCTTCGCCACATTGTCTTTTATCGCCTCGACCATCGTCAGCCGGGTCGGACTTAAAGGCATACCGCTTGGAATATTCTCGATCTACCGAACGGTCCTGGGCACGATCATCTACTATTTCCTCGCCATCTATCTTTACGGAGCGCTGCACTTTCAGGACATTTTCTCTGCAATCGTCTGGAAATGGGTATGGGTCTACGCGGTCATCGTCATCATCGTTGGGCAGTTTGCCTGGACGCTCGGCCTGAAATACGCCCGAGCTGGGGATATCTCTCTTGCGACATCCTTTTCCCCTCTGGCCGCGCTCGTGATCGCGATGCTGCTGCTTGGCGAGTCTCCCGGCGCGGGACTGATCCCGGGCGGGCTGATCATTCTTTTCGGCATTGGCATCGGTCAGTTTGGCCGCATCCGCCACCAACGCGCAGAGCAGCGCGCGATCAAGGCCCGAGATATGGCACTCGACGACGCGCTCGAACACGAGGGACGGGTCAACTTCAAGGGCGCCTGAGACCTCGTACCGATCAAGGGCCACACCCAGGCGTTTAAGTTTCGGGACGTAAATGGTGCTGCTGGGGAGGATTGAACTCCCGACCTCACCCTTACCAAGGGTGCGCTCTACCACTGAGCTACAGCAGCACGTGGCGCGCTGATTAGACGCTAATGCCCCCTCGCGCAAGGGGTAACTGGACGGTTTTTGATGGCTCCTGTAAGACGGGCGGCATGAACAAGAAAACCACACCGGACAAGCCCGCGAAAAATGACCAGAGCCGCGAGGACAGGCTCAAATCGGCGTTGAAGGCCAATCTCGCGCGGCGTAAGGCGCAGATGCGCGCACGCGGTGCGGATGAGGCAGGCAAGCCGGAAACCGGTGACAAGGACAAAGGGTAGAGCAGATGGATTCGATCGTCGTCACGGGCAATGGCCCTCTCAAGGGGCAGATCCCGATTGCGGGGGCCAAGAACGCCTGCCTCACGCTGATGCCCGCAACACTGCTCAGCGAAGAGCCGCTGACCCTGACCAACGCGCCGCGCCTGTCGGACATCAAGACGATGAGCACGCTCCTGCAATCGCTCGGGGCCGAGGTCACGCAGATGCAGGGCGGCAAGGTGCTGGCGCTGTCGTCGCACGCGCTCGACAATCACGTGGCCGATTATGACATCGTGCGCAAGATGCGCGCCTCGATCCTCGTCCTTGGCCCGATGCTGGCGCGCGACGGGCATGCAGTCGTGTCGCTGCCCGGCGGCTGTGCCATCGGCGCGCGGCCCGTCGATCTGCACCTCAAGGCGCTGGAGGCCATGGGCGCGGAACTCGACCTGCGCGAGGGCTATGTGCATGCCAAGGCCCCCGGCGGCCTCAGGGGCGGCACCTTCGAGTTTCCCATCGTCTCGGTCGGCGCCACGGAAAACGCGCTGATGGCGGCGACGCTGGCCAAGGGCACGACCGTGCTGAAGAACGCCGCTCGCGAACCCGAGATCGTGGATCTGGCACACTGCCTGCGCCGCATGGGCGCACAGATTGAGGGCGAGGGCACATCGACAATCACCATTCAGGGCGTCGACCGTCTGGGCGGAGCGACGCATCCCGTGGTACCTGACCGGATCGAACTGGGCACCTACATGCTGGCCCCGGCGATCTGTGGTGGCGAGGTCGAATGCCTCGGCGGGCGGATCGACCTTGTGCAGGCGTTCTGCGAGCGGCTCGATGCCGCCGGTGTCTCGGTGGAGGAAACCGAACACGGCCTCAAGGTCAGCCGTCAGAATGGCCGCGTGCGGGCCGTTGACGTGATCACCGAACCCTTCCCCGGCTTTCCCACCGACCTGCAGGCGCAGATGATGGCGCTGATGTGCACCGCCGAAGGCACCTCGGTGCTTGAAGAGCGGATTTTCGAGAACCGCTTCATGCATGCGCCGGAACTGATGCGCATGGGGGCGCGGATCGACGTGCAGGGCGGCACCGCGACCGTCACCGGCGTCGAACACCTCAAGGGCGCGCCGGTGATGGCCACGGATCTGCGCGCCAGCGTGTCGCTGATCCTCGCAGGGCTGGCAGCCGAGGGCGAGACGGTGGTCAACCGGGTCTATCATCTCGATCGCGGGTATGAGAGCGTCGAGGAGAAACTCGGCAATGTCGGTGCGAAGATCGAAAGGATCAGCGGCCAATGACCGAAGACGCCAAATTCGAAGACGGGCGCGAGACCCCGCTCAATCTGGGTGCGTTCGATGTCGATGATCTGCAGGTGATCTCCAGCCTCGCGCAGGATGCGGTCTTTCCGATCACCGAAATGACCTGGCGACCGGGCGCGCGGCGCTTCGGCCTGCTGCTCAACCGCTTTCGCTGGGAAGATCAGGGTCGCGAGCGCCACGCGCCCGAACGGGTGCAATCGGTGCTGGTCGTCGAGAACGTGCTGCGCGTCGCCAGCCAAGGCATCGACCGGGGTGATCCCGACACGATCCTGTCGCTGATGTCGGTCAGCTTCGAGCCGACCGGCGACGGCACCGGCCATCTGCTGCTGACACTTGCAGGCGATGGCGCGATCCGGCTCGAGATCGAGGCGCTCGAGGTCACGCTCAAGGATGTCACGCGCCCCTATCGCGCGCCTTCGGGAAAGGTGCCCCGCCACGACGCCTGATACCTGTGGCAGGCGACGGTATTTGAGTATTCTCGCCAAGAAGAAACCCGGGACTTGAGACACAGCCCCCCGCCCGCTATCTGCCTTGTCGAAAGGACCTGCCATGCCGATCACGCTCGACGCCACCACCGCTGATTTCGAGGCGCAGTTCACGGCGCTGCTGAGCGCCAAGCGCGAGGACAGCCCAGACGTAGACGACACCGTCGCCGCGATCATCAAGGATGTGCGCGCACGGGGCGATGCCGCCGTGATCGAACTTACTGCGAGGTTCGACCGGCTGGAGCTGACGCCGGAAACCTTGCGCTTTTCCCCCGAAGAGGTGGCGGCCCTGGTCGCGCAGGTGCCGCAGGCGGAGCGCGAGGCATTGGAGCTCGCCGCCGCCCGCATCCGGGATTACCACGAACGGCAACTGCCCGAGGATGCAAGCTGGACCGAGGAAAGCGGAGCCGTGCTTGGCTGGCGCTGGACGCCCGTGGGCGCGGCGGGGCTTTATGTGCCCGGCGGCCTCGCCTCCTACCCGTCCTCGGTGCTAATGAACGCGATCCCGGCCAAGGTGGCAGGGGTGGAGCGGCTGGCCATCGTGGTGCCGACACCGGATGGCAAGGCCAATCCGCTGGTGCTGCTGGCCGCGCAGATCGCGGGGGTGGACGAAATCTATCGCATCGGCGGCGCGCAAGCGGTGGCGGCGCTTGCCTATGGCACCGAGAGCATCGCCCCGGTGGACAAGATCACCGGGCCGGGCAACGCCTTTGTGGCGGCGGCCAAGCGGAGGGTGTTCGGTAAGGTGGGCATCGACATGATCGCAGGCCCCTCCGAGATCCTGGTGATCGCTGACAAGGGGCAGAACCCAGACTGGATCGCGCTCGATATGCTGAGCCAGGCCGAACATGACGAGAGCGCGCAGGCGATCCTGATCACGAATGATGCGGGGCTGGCGCGCGATGTGGAGGCGGCCATCGAACGCCACCTGCAAACGCTTGAACGGCGCGCTATCGCGGGCGCAAGCTGGCGCGATTATGGCGCGATCATCACCGTGCCCGATCTCGATACCGCCGCCGCGCTCAGCAACCGCATCGCGCCAGAGCATCTGGAGCTTTGCGTAAGCGACCCGGGCGCGCTGAGCCAGCAAATCACCCATGCCGGGGCGATCTTTCTCGGGGCCTGGACGCCCGAGGCCATCGGCGATTACGTGGGCGGGCCCAACCACGTCCTGCCCACCGCCCGCTCGGCGCGGTTCTCGTCGGGCCTGTCGGTGATGGATTTCCTCAAACGCACCACGCTGGCCAAGATGACACCCGTAGCCCTGCGCGCCATCGGCCCCGCCGCCGAGACCCTGGCCCGCTCCGAGAGCCTTGAGGCGCACGGATTGTCGGTGCGCGCACGGCTTGATCATCTCAACGGGTGAGACCGGATGTGGCGGTTTGGTGCTTACAGGATTGAAACAGCCCCTTTCGCCCGTGCAGGCCGCCAACTATAAGGAAATCCGGCCCCCGACCGCCCGAGTCGCGGGGCAAATCTTCATTGGGGCGACAGGACAGTTACGTAAATGGCAATCTTCGACAGAATTCCCAGTCTCTTTTCATCGGACATGGCGATCGACCTGGGAACGGCGAATACGCTGGTCTATGTCAAGGGGCGCGGCATCGTCCTGTCGGAACCCTCGGTGGTGGCCTACCACATCAAGGACGGTGTCAAGAAGGTGCTTGCCGTCGGCGAGGATGCCAAGCTGATGCTGGGCCGCACACCCGGAAGCATCGAGGCCATCCGCCCGATGCGCGAGGGTGTGATCGCCGATTTCGACACCGCCGAGGCGATGATCAAGCATTTCATCCGCAAGGTGCACAAGCGTTCGACCTTCTCCAAGCCCAAGATCATCGTCTGCGTGCCCCACGGCGCGACCCCGGTCGAGAAACGCGCGATTCGCCAGTCGGTGCTGTCCGCCGGTGCCCGCCGCGCGGGCCTGATCGCCGAACCGATTGCGGCGGCGATCGGCGCGGGCATGCCGATCACCGATCCCACCGGCAACATGGTCGTCGATATCGGCGGCGGCACCACCGAGGTGGCGGTGCTGTCGCTTGGTGATATCGTCTATGCCCGCTCGGTCCGGGTGGGCGGTGACCGGATGGACGAGGCGATCATCAGCTATCTGCGGCGTCAGCAGAACCTGCTGGTCGGCGAGGCCACGGCAGAACGGATCAAGACCTCGATCGGCACCGCGCGGATGCCCGATGACGGGCGCGGCACCTCCATTCAGGTGCGCGGGCGCGACTTGCTAAACGGTGTGCCGAAAGAAACCGAAATCAGCCAGGCACAGGTGGCCGAGGCGCTGGCTGAGCCGGTGCAGCAGATCTGCGAGGCGGTGATGACCGCACTCGAGGCGACGCCGCCCGACCTTGCGGCCGATATCGTCGACCGGGGCGTGATGCTGACGGGTGGCGGCGCGCTGTTGGGCGATCTCGATCTGGCGCTACGCGAACAGACCGGGCTGGCAGTGTCCATCGCCGATGACAGCCTAAACTGCGTGGCCCTCGGAACGGGCAAGGCGCTCGAATTCGAGAAACAACTGCGCCACGCGATTGACTACGACAGTTAACCCGCCCACCTTTTAGAGCAAAAGGGGGATCCCGTGGCCAAGGATCGCGGACAGAGCGAAGACTATAGCGGCCCGCTCAAGCGTCTGCTTCTGGGCGTCCTTCTGCTGTGCCTGCTCGGTCTGTTCCTGCTCTGGCGCATCGACAGCCCGCGCGTGGAGCGTTTCCGCGCGCAGGTGGTCGACCGGGTCGTGCCCTCCTTCGACTGGGCGATGGCCCCGGTGACGGGCGCGGTAAACATCCTGAGAGACTTCCAGAGCTATCAGCGCATGTATCAGCAAAATCAGGACCTGCGCCGCGAATTGCAGCAGATGAAGGCGTGGAAAGAGGCGGCGCTCCAGCTGGAACAGGAAAACGCCCGCCTGCTCGATCTCAACAACGTGCAGCTTGATCCGCGCCTGACCTATGTCACCGGCGTGGTGATGGCCGATAGCGGCTCTCCGTTCCGTCAATCGGTGCTGATCAACGTCGGATCCCGCGACGGGATCATGGATGGCTGGGCGGCGATGGACGGGCTGGGCCTTGTCGGGCGCATCTCGGGCGTGGGGCGCAATACCGCGCGGGTGATCCTGCTCACCGATACATCGAGCCGCATTCCCGTGACGCTGCAGCCGTCGGGGCAGCGCGCCCTCATCATCGGCGACAATTCCATAACGCCATTGGTGGATTTCATCGAAACGCCCGATCAGGTACGCCCCGGCGACCGGGTGCTGACCTCGGGCGATGGCGGGGTCTTTCCCGCCGGTCTGCTGGTCGGCCAACTGGCCGAAGATCCGGGCGGGCGCATGCGGGTGCGCATCGCCGCCGATTACGAGCGGCTGGAATTCCTGCGCGTGCTGCGCAGCTATGCAACCGAGGACATCGACACGCCCGGCGACCTCATTTCCCCCTCGTCCCTGCCCGACGCGCAGCCCCTTGATCCCGCAATCGCGGCGGAGGCCAGCAATGGCTGATACGGTGCTGCCCCGGGTCTGGATGATGCGCGCGCTCTATCTTGGGCTCAGCTGGGTCTTGGTATTCGTGCATCTGCTGCCGCTCGACACGATGCCGCCGGGCTGGGCCGGGCCTAACATCTTTCTCGCGCTGACCTTTGCCTGGGCCGTGCGACGCCCCGACTACGTGCCGGTGCTGCTGGTGGCCCTCGTGGCATTGGGGACGGATCTGCTGCTGCAACGCCCTCCGGGGCTCTGGGCCGCGATCACCGTGCTGGGGCTCGAGACGCTGCGCAACCGCGCGTCTTCGCTGCGCGATCTGACCTTTGCCGCCGAATGGGCCGCTGTCAGCAGCACACTTGTCGTGATGACGCTAGCCTACCGGTTCATTCTCACGATCCTGATGGTCGATCAGGCCCCTCTGGGCCTCAGCCTGATGCAACTGGTTGCGACGCTTCTGGTCTACCCTCTGGTGGCACTGCTGTCGCATGCGCTCTTCGGTGTACGCAAACGTGCGCCGGGAGACCTCGACACAGCGGCGGGCCGCGCATGAGACGGCCGACGCGTGATACCGCCGAAAGCCAGCGTCGCATCACGCGGCGCGGGCTGGTCATTGGCGGGCTGCAGGCCGGGGTGATGACCGCCCTTGCGCTGCGCATGCGGCACCTGCAACTGGAACAGGCCGATCAGTTCCGGCTGCTGGCCGATGAAAACCGGATCAACATCCAGCTCTTGCCGCCCGCGCGCGGACGTGTCTTTGACCGCAATGGCCAGATCATCGCCGAGAATATTCCCAGCTACAGGATCACCATGATCCGCGAACAGGCGGGCGACGTGGACGCGGTGATCGCACGGCTTGCCCGCCTCGTGGAACTGGACCCGGGCGAGTTGGAAAAGGCGCGGCGCGATCTGCGTGACCTGCGCGGCGACACGCCCGTGACCGTGGCCGACCGGGTCACCTGGGAGGCGATCAGCCGGGTCGCCGTCAACGCCCCGGCGCTGCCCGGCGTCATGCCCGAGGTCGGCCTCTCGCGGCGCTACCCGCTGCGCGACGATTACGCCCATGTGGTGGGCTATGTCGGCGCGGTCAGCGACAAGGATCTCGAACGGATCGAGGCCCCCGAGGCCCTGTTGCGCCTGCCACGCTTCCAGATCGGCAAGATCGGACTCGAGGCGCGGCGCGAGGACCTGCTGCGCGGCACCGCAGGCAGCCGCCGCGTCGAGGTAAACGCCGCCGGGCGCATCATGCGGGAACTGGACCGCCAGGAAGGCCAGCCCGGGGCCGATATCCAGATCACCCTCGACAACGAGTTGCAGGGCTATACCCATGCCCGGCTCAAGGGCGAGAGCGCAGCGGCGGTGGTGATCGACTGCGAGAGCGGCGACGTGCTGGTCAGCGCGTCATCGCCCAGCTACGATCCCAACCTCTTCGTGCGCGGCATTTCCGTCGCCAATTACCGCGCGCTGCTGGAAAACCCTTACCGCCCTCTGCCGAACAAGGCGGTGCAGGGGATTTATCCGCCCGGTTCCACCTTCAAGATGGTCACCGCGCTCGCGGCATTGGAAGATGGGCAGATCGACATAAACGAGACGGTCTACTGCCCCGGCCACAAGGAAATCAGCGGGCGCCGCTTTCACTGCTGGAAACGCGGCGGGCATGGCAATGTCGATTTCCACCGCTCGCTGCGCGAAAGCTGCGACGTCTACTATTACGAACTGGCCCTGCGCACCGGGATCGAGAAGATTTCCGCGATGGCCGAACGCCTCGGGCTTGGGGAACAGTTCGATCTGCCGATGACCTCGGTGGCGCAGGGGCTTGTTCCGACACGGCAATGGAAGCTGGCCAATCGCGGTCAGCCCTGGGTGGTCGGCGATAGCATCAACGCCTCGATCGGCCAGGGCTTCGTGCTGGCCTCGCCGATGCAACTGGCGGTTATGACGGCGCGGCTGGCCACCTCGCGGCAGATCACGCCCCGACTGGTGAAATCCATCGACGGGGTCGAACAGCCCTCGGGCCGTGGCGAGGATCTGGACCTCAACGAGAACAACCTGCGCGAGGTGCGGCGCGCCATGTACGCGGTAAGCAACAGCAATCGCGGCACCGCCTATCGCAGCCGCATCGTCGAGGATGCGATGCGCATGGCGGGCAAGACCGGCACCAGCCAGGTGCGCAACATCTCCTCGGGCGAGCGGGCGACCGGCGTGCTCAACAACAACGCGCTGCCGCGAACGCAGCGCGACCACGCCCTTTTCGTGGATTATGCCCCTTATGACGCGCCGAAATATGCCGTGGCGGTGATTGTCGAACATGGCGGCGGCGGTTCGACGGCGGCGGCACCCATTGCCCGCGACATCACGCTGCAGGCCCTCTACGGCGGCGATCCACCACTCGAGGCCTATCCAACGGCCGACCGCCCCCGCATCCGCACGCAGCAAGAAGAACTGCGCCAGCAACGCCTGCGCCCCGGGGCCGGTGAGAAAGATCGCGCATGAGCTATCTCGAACATACGGTCAAGACCACGCCAAGCGGGCCACGCAAAATCCTCTATCTGAACTGGCCCCTCGTGATCCTTCTGATGGCCGTGGCCTCGGTCGGCTTTCTGATGCTCTACTCGGTCGCGGGCGGCTCGCTCTCGACCTGGGCGGAACCACAGATGAAACGCTTTGCCCTTGGGCTGGTTGCAATGCTCATCGTGGCGATGGTGCCGATCTGGTTCTGGCGCAACGTCTCGCTGGTGGCCTACCTGGTCTCGCTCGCGCTGCTGATCGCGGTGGCGCTGGTCGGGGTCGAGGGCAAGGGCGCGCAACGCTGGCTTGATCTTGGCGTGATGCGGCTGCAACCCTCGGAACTGATGAAGATCACGCTGGTTATGGTGCTGGCGGCCTATTACGACTGGCTTCCCATGTCGCGCGTCTCGCGGCCGATCTGGATACTGATCCCGGTGACGCTGATCCTCACACCGGTGGCGCTGGTGCTGCGTCAACCCGACCTCGGCACCTCGATCCTGCTGCTGGCGGCAGGCGGGGTGATGATGTTCGTCGCAGGCGTGCACTGGGCCTATTTCGTGACCGTGGTCCTCGCCGCGGTCGGGTTGATCTTCACCGTCTTTCAAAGCCGGGGAACCGACTGGCAAATGCTGGAAAATTACCAGTTCCGCCGCATCGACACCTTCCTCAACCCCGAGACCGACCCGCTTGGCGCGGGCTATCACATCACCCAATCCAAGATCGCTCTCGGCTCCGGCGGCTGGACTGGGCGCGGCTTCATGCAGGGCACCCAATCGCGGCTCAATTTTCTGCCCGAGAAGCACACCGATTTCATCTTCGTCACCCTGGCCGAGGAATTCGGCTTTATCGGCGGCGTGTCGATCCTCGGACTTTATGCGCTGATCCTGATCTTCTGCATCTCGGCGGCGCTGGCCAATCGCGACCGGTTTTCCTCGCTGCTGATCCTTGGTATGGCGATGACGTTCTTTTTGTTCTTCGCGGTCAACATGGCGATGGTGACAGGGCTGATGCCAGTGGTCGGCGTGCCGCTCCCGCTGGTCAGCTATGGCGGTTCCGCCATGCTGGTCCTGATGATCGGCTTCGGCTTGATCCAGAGCGCGAACATCCACAGACCAAGGTGACCCATGCCCGTCAACATTCTCTTTGCCGCCCGCGCCGATCAATGGCGCATCTATCAAGCACCGCTGACCAAGGCGCTGTTGGAGCAGGGGGTCGATGCGACCCTGTCCACCGACCTTGCACCCGAGGACGTGGATTACATCATCTATGCCCCAGACAGCGCCGTGCAGGATTTCACCCCCTACACCCGCGCCAAGGCGGTGCTCAATCTATGGGCCGGGGTCGAGAACATCGTCGGCAATCCGACATTGCGCATTCCCCTCGCGCGGATGGTGGATCACGGGCTGACGCAAGGCATGGTGGAATGGGTCACGGGCCACGTGCTGCGGCATCACCTGGGCATGGACCGGCACATCCTCGGGCAGGACGGCGAATGGCGCGCGGACGCCCCGCCGCTGGCCAGCGACCGGCGCGTGACAGTGCTGGGTCTGGGCGCTTTGGGCGAGGCCTGCGCGCGGATGCTGGTGCGCCTCGGCTTTCCCGTCACCGGCTGGAGCCGCAGACCCAAGGACATCCCCGGTGTCAGCTGCCTGTCGGGCGATGCGGGGCTGCAGGCGGCGCTCAAGGCCGCCGATATCCTCGTGCTGCTGCTGCCGCTGACAGATGAGACCGAGAACCTGCTGAATGCCGAAACCCTCGCGCTCTTGCCCCAAGGCGCGGTGATCGTGAACCCCGGGCGCGGTCCGCTCATCGACGATGACGCGCTCCTCGTCGCGCTGGACCGGGGCCATGTCGCCCATGCCACGCTCGATGTCTTCCGGGTCGAGCCGCTGCCCGCTGAGCACCCCTTCTGGGCGCATCCGAACGTCACGGTCACACCCCATATCGCCTCGGAAACCCGCTCCGAAACTGCGGCGCAGGTGATTGCCGAGAACGTCCGCCGCGGCGAAACCGGCGAGCCGTTCCTGCATCTCGTGGACCGCGAAAACGGCTACTGACGCGCGGCCCCTCTTCCCCGTCATCCTCGGGCTTGACCCGAGGATCTCCACGATTCCGCAAGCACCCGCCTGCGCGGGGACGCCCCGCATGGCTCAGCTACCGCAGCAGTGGCGGCTTATCCGGGTCAGAACCGGGTGCCGCACGTGGCTCCGCCACGGGCGGTTCCGGCAGGTCAAACCGCAACCCGCAGCGTGCCAGTCGCGCCGCCACGGGGTCGGCGGCGTCAAAGAACGCCACGTCGAGCGCCGCCGCCTCCAGACCCGAAAAGACCAGCACCTCCGACACCGCCCGCGCCAATGCGCCTTGCGCCTCGGGCACGGCCCCGACAAAGCCCAGCATATGCCCGCGCGCGCCGCTCTCATAGGTCACGCCCACCAGATAGGCCATGCGGGCCTGCCCCGTCATGCTCGCCAGCCGCGCGTCGAGCGCGGTCAGCACCGCCTCGGGTAACCCCTTGGGCGCGCTGAACTCCTGCGCCCGTGCCTCGATCTCCGAGGGCCCCTCCGACAGCGTCGCGGCCAGCCAGTCGACCGCCTCAGGCGGCAGCAGGATCGCCGACGGCGCCACGTCGAGATTGAGACCCAGCCCCACACCCTGCCCCGCCAGCATCGCCGCAATGCTGCGCCCGCTCAGCGCGGCATAGGGCACCGGGCGACCCGCGAAAAGCGCAAGCCGATCCTCTCGATCGAACACGAGGACAAAGGAATTTTCCGGCAATTCAAACACTTCCGGATCGAGCACCTCACCCTCCGGCTCGGATTTCAGCAGCAGATAAAGCTCGCTCGCCGCCAGTGTCTCGTAGAACCGCAGGCGTGCACCCGCATCCTCGGGTGCCGCCTCCATCGCGGTATGGGTTTCATCGAGACGGGTCGCGTCAGTCATGGATAACCTTCTGAACTTGCGCACGTAATTCGGGCAGCACCTCGTCCTCGAACCACGGATTTTTCTTCAGCCAAGCGGTATTGCGCCACGACGGATGCGGCAAGGCAAAAAGCCGCGGTGCATGGTCGCGCCAGGCCTTCACGGTTTCGGTCACGCCGGTCTTGACGCCGAGGTGATACTTCTGTGCATAACCGCCCACGACCACGGTAAGTTCCACCTTGTCGAGCTCCTGCATCACACGGTCATGCCAGGTGCGGCCACAGATGCGTGGCGGTGGCAGGTCCGATCCCTTGGCGTCATAGCCCGGAAAACAGAACGCCATCGGCACGATGGCCACGCGCGATGTGTCGTAGAACTCGTTAGCACTCAGCCCCAGCCACTCACGCAGCCGATCACCGGATGGATCGTCAAACGGCTTGCCCGATTGGTGCACCCGCATCCCAGGCGCCTGCCCCGCGATCAGCATCCGCGCAGAGGGCCGGAACCACACCACCGGGCGAGGTTCGTGCTCGGTATGGGTGGCGGCGAACCGCTCGGCACAAAGCCGACAGGCGCGGATATCAGAGGCTAGGTCGCTCACGCAAAGACCACCCCTGCCTCCCGCATACCTTTTAGCGCCGCGTCGAGCGAGCCGTCGAGGTCGATGCCGCGCACCAGATCCTGCCGCACCGTCACCCGGTAGCCCAGCTTGGCCGCATCCACCGCCGAGAAATTCACGCAGAAATCGGTGGCCAGCCCCACCATGGTCAGATTGTCGATGCCGCGCGTCTGCAGATAGCCGTGCAGCCCGGTCGGCGTCGCGTGGTCATTCTCGAAGAACGCCGAATAACTGTCGATCGCCGGGTTATAGCCCTTGCGGATGATCAGGTCGGCCCGGTCGGTATCCAGCCCCTCATGAAACGCCGCTCCCTGACTGCCCTGAACGCAATGATCAGGCCAGAGCACCTGCGGACCGTAGGGCATATCCACCATATCAAAGGGGGCCTTGCCGTCATGCGACGAGGCAAAAGACGAATGCCCCGCCGGGTGCCAGTCTTGCGTCAGAATCACCGCCGGAAACTGCGCCATCAGCGCGTTGATGCCGGGCACGATGCTGTCGCCTTCGGGCACGGCAAGCGCGCCGCCGGGGCAGAAATCGTTTTGCATGTCGATCACGATCAGGGCGGTTGTCATGCGCGGGTCTCCTTTGCCCCATAGGGGTAGGTGCGCGACAGGCTTGCGTCAATGGCAGGCCGTTTTCAAAAGCGATGCCGCCGTTGCCTGATCCGCCGCCCCATGGCACTCTGCCAAAACGCCGATTTTCAACAGATACTTAATAAGGGAGAAATTTGATGATGAGGATCGTATCTCTCTGCCTGACGGCCTGCATGTTGGCGGTGCCCGCCGCCGCACAGCAGTTCATGGGCGAATATTACACCAGCATCCAAGCCGAGGACATGCGCAATTCCCGCGGCCAGCCGCTACGCGATTTCTGCGCCATCGTGCAGCAGGATCGGGCGAATTATCACCGCTTCGGTATCCGTCACGACGGCGATCAGGGCGATCCTTTTTTCACCACACCCGAGATGCGGGCACGCATTGTCGGGTCCTGCTACCTTATGTCCGGATCGGAATATGTGGCAGAGTGGGTGCTCACCGGCAGGCCCAGATATATCTGGGTACGGATTTTCGGAGTGAATGGGGTGCCGACAACCTTGTGGGTCTCCGAAGGCGCAGGATAGGCGCGATCAGGGGGTCTGCCCTCTTGCGGGACGGGCGCAGGGGGCGTAAATCGCGCGCCATGTACAGGATCGCCGCACTCTACCATTTCACCCGGTTTGACGACCCCGCCGCCCTTCAGGGCCCGCTTCAGGCGCTCTGCGAAGCCGAGCGCATCAGCGGCTCGCTGCTGCTGGCGCGCGAGGGGATCAACGGCACGATTGCCGGGCCGGAGGCGGGTATCGCAAGGGTTCTGGCACATATCCGCGCCCTGCCCGGCTGCGCGGATCTCGACTGGAAGGAGAGCCAGAGCGCGGCACAGCCGTTTCGCCGGATGAAGGTGCGGCTCAAGAAAGAGATCGTCACCATGGGCCAGCCCGATGTCGATCCGCGCGCCAAGGTGGGGCATTATGTCGAGCCTTCTGAGTGGAATGCCCTGATCCAGAGCCCCGATGTCGCGGTGATCGACACCCGCAACGATTACGAGGTGGCAATCGGCACGTTTGAGGGCGCGGTCGACCCCGAAACCGCCACCTTCCGCGATTTTCCCGCGTGGTGGGAAGAAAACAAGCACCGCTTCCACAACAAGCGGATCGCCATGTTCTGCACCGGCGGCATCCGTTGCGAAAAATCCACCAATTACCTGCTGGGCCAAGGGGTGGAGGATGTCTATCACCTCAAGGGCGGCATCCTGAAATACCTCGAAGAGGTGCCCGAGGATCAAAGCGCCTGGCAGGGCGAGTGCTTCGTGTTCGATGGCCGCGTCTCGGTGGGCCACGGGTTGCGGACAGGGCCGCACCGTCTCTGCCACGCCTGCCGCCGCCCGATCCTGCCCGAGGACATGGGCCGCCCAGACTATGAAGAGGGCGTCGCCTGCCACCTCTGCGCGCATGAAACCTCGGACGCGGACAAGGCGCGGTTTCGCGAGCGCCAGAAACAGATGGCATTGGCCGAGGCACGCGGTGAACGGCATATCAAGATTGTTCACGAAGAGTGACCGGATTTGAGTATTTGGACCATAAAGAAACCGGATCGGCTTCTTTATGGCATAAATACTCACTTAGCGACGCTCAGGCCGGGACCGCGCTCCGGGGTCTGGTGCGCAGCAGGATCAGCACCATGATCCCGATATTGAGGCCGTTCCACGCGATGCCGTTCAGAAAGGCCATGTGATAGCTGCCGGTCACGTCATAGATCCAGCCCGACATCCAGCCGCCAAGCGCCATGCCGACGATGGTGGTCATCAGCACAAAGCCGACGCGGCGCCCGGCCTCGGCGCTTGGCATGTATTCGCGCACGATCACCGCATAGCTGGGCACGATGCCACCCTGCGCGAGGCCAAAGACGAGGCTCACGATATAGAGCGAGGTGAGCCCGTCCGACGGCAGGTAGAGCATCAGCGCCAGCCCTTGCAGCGCCGAGCCGATGAGCAGCGTGCGCACCCCGCCCAACCGGTCCGCCAGCAGTCCCGATACCAGCCGCGAGCCCACCCCGCCCAGAAGCATCAGCGACAGCATCTGCGAGCCGACAGCGGGGCCGTAACCCAGATCGACGCAGTAGCTGACGATATGCACCTGCGGCATCGACATCGCCACGCAGCAGCCCACCCCCGCAATCCCCAGCAGGATCGCGAGCATGCGCGGCGAGAGCCCCGTCGTGCCCGCGCGCGCTGCAGACAGGCTGTCGGCATGGGCGCGGGCCGCCAGCGGCACGCGGCGGCGCAGGAAGAGCGCCAGAGGGATCACCGTCGCCAGCGTCACCACGGCGAGCACCAGATAGACCGCGCGCCAGCCCTGCCCGGCAAGAATCCCCGCCAGGATTACCGGCCAGATCGCGCCCGAGAGGTAGTTGCCGCTTGCCGTGATCGCCACTGCGATGCCGCGTCGTTTCAGGAACCACAACGAGATATCGGCGATGAGCGGCCCGAAACTGGCCGCCGTGCCGAAGCCGATCAGCAGTTGCAGCCCCGAGAGCACCAGCACCGACGGGCTGAGCGACGCCGCGCCCGTCGCCGCCGCAATCAGCAGCGCCGCGCCGATCAGCGCCGTGGTCACCCCGAACCGGTCCACCACCCGTCCGATCGCCATGTTGCCGAAGGCAAAGCCCACCATGGTCAGCGTATAGGGCAAGGAGGCCGCCGCGCGATCTACTCCGAATTCGGCCTGAATTGCGGGCATCACCACGATGATCGACCACATGCCGACATTGCCCACCATCGCGATGGCCAATGAGATGGCGAGCCGTGTCCAGGAATAGCGGCTGTCGAGCAGGGCGATATCGGCGTTCATGGCGGCGACGTTAGGCGCGCCCGCGCCGACTTGCCAGTGCCAAAAACGTGAGCCGCATCAGTCCACCTGAAAGACCTTGTCGCGCGCGCTGTGGCCCCGGATCAGACGCAGCCGCGTTTTCGCAATTCCAAGCGCCTTGGCCAGCAGTTTCTGCACGGCCGCGTTGGCTTTGCCATCCTCGGGTGCAGTGGTGACGTAGACCCGCAACGTATCGCCCTCGGCCAGGATACGGTCGCGCGAAGCCTTCGGTGTCACGCGGATGGAAATCTGCGTGCCGGGACGGACGAGATGGCTGAGGTCGGGATGGGCCATGTGCACCCGATAGCGCCTCGCATCCCGGGACCCAAGCGGTTTTCGCCGGGTTTGGTCTTGACCCCGGACGCGCGCTTGCCGACATGTGGGGCGAACTGATCCGAAAGGCCGCCCATGCCCACGCCCAACCCTGCCGCGCTCGACTTTCTGCAAACCCGCCGGTCCCGGCCCGCCAAGACGCTTGGCCTGCCGGTGCCGGATCGGGCCGCGCTGCGCCCGCTCTTGCAGGCCGCCCTGCGGGTCCCCGATCACGGCAAGCTGGAGCCGTGGCGCATGATCGTACTGGAACGCGCCGCACTCCTGCGCCTTGCGGGTCTGGTGCCCGAGGTGGGCGCGCGCATCGGCAAGTCATCCGAGGATATCGCCAAGGCGCAGGCGCAGTTTTCCGATGCGCATCTCGCCGCCGCCGTGATCGAAAGCCCGAAGGCCTCGGAGAAGATCCCTCCGCTCGAGCAGACCTATTCGGCGGGCTGCGTCTGCCTTGGGCTGCTCAACGCGGCACTCGCTGCGGGCTGGGGCGCGAACTGGCTCAGCGGATGGGCAAGCCATGACCGGGGCTTCGCCACCACGGCGCTCGGGCTCGCCCCGCATGAGCGGATCGCGGGGTTTGTCCATATCGGCACCGAGACGAGCGCCCCCCCCGAACGCCCACGCCCCGATCTTGACGCGGTCACCCAGTGGATGCCGGAATGATCTTTGCCAGCTTCTTCAAGGCCATGGGCCAGATCGGGGATCCGCGTTTCCGCAAGGTTCTGTTGCTTGGCGTGGGGCTGACGCTGGCGCTCTTGATCGTCGCCTATTCCGGGGTGTTGTGGCTGGTGCAATCCGCCGTCGGCGACAGCACCACGCTGCCGCTAATCGGCGAGGTCACATGGCTGGGCGATCTGCTGGGCGGCGCGTCGCTGTTGCTGATGATCGTCTTGTCGGTGTTTCTGATGGTGCCGGTCGCCTCGGCGATCACCTCCATGTTTCTCGACGTGGTGGCGCAGGCCGTGGAGGATCGGCACTATCCGTCTCTGCCGCCCGCCGTGAACATCCCCTTCGGCGAGGCATTGCGCGACACGATCAACTTTCTGGGCGTGATCGTCGGGGCCAATACGCTGGCGCTCATCCTCTACGCAATCTTCACGCCGTTTGCGCCGTTCATCTTCTGGGCGCTCAATGGCTATCTCTTGGGCATGGAATATTTCACGCTGGTGGCGATCCGCCGGGTCGGGCGGGTCAAGGCCAAGGCCCTGCGCCGCCGCCACAAGATGACGATCTGGCTGGCAGGGGTGCTGATGGCGCTGCCGCTATCGGTGCCGATCGTCAACCTGCTGATCCCGATCATGGGGGCGGCCACCTTCACCCATATCTACCACGCTATTCAGGCGCGGAGCCCGGGCCCAGCCGGTTGAACATGTCGATATCCTCGAGCGTGATCACGCCCGAAATGATCGTGCCGCCGATGATGATCCACAACACGACCGCGATGCCGGTGGTGATCCAGGCCTTTTTCTTCAGGTGATGATGCTCGGGCGAACCGGCATGGGTACCGGGCACGACCTTGCCCAGATCGCCCTGCGTCTGGATGCGGATCGGCAGCACGATGAAGAAGGTCATGAACCAGATCACCGCAAGCAGCACGAGAGCCGAGGTGATACCCATCAGACCTGCTCCAGTTCCACGAGGCAGCCGTTGAAATCCTTGGGATGCAGGAACAGCACCGGCTTGCCATGCGCGCCGATCTTGGGATCGCCGCTGCCAAGGACCCGCGCACCGGTTTCCTTGAGATGGTCCCGCGCCGCGATGATGTCATCGACCTCGTAGCAGACATGGTGAATGCCGCCCGAAGGGTTCTTTTCCAGAAAGCCGTTGATCGGGCTGTCGTCACCCAGAGGGTAAAGCAATTCGATCTTGGTGTTGGGCAGTTCGATGAACACGACCGTGACACCATGATCGGGCTCGTCCTGCGGCGCGCCGACCTTGGCGCCAAGCGCGGCGCGATACTGGTTGGCGGCAGCGGTGAGGTCCGGCACGGCGATGGCCACGTGATTGAGGCGTCCGATCATGGCATGATCCTTTCGTCTGGTCTGCGGCTGTTATGGGGATGTTGGCCGCACCTGACAAGCGACAGAGAGACGCAAGCCGCGCATTAACTTCGTGTTCACCTAACGCGGGCCATGCTGAGAAAAGTCAAAGCAGGAAGGACCAGCCCGATGAGTGACCTTGACAGCCTCGCACCGCTACGTGCCCCCAGTCATCAACGCCCGCTACTGGGCATGACCGTTCTTGCCGTCGAGGACAGCCGCTATGCCTCCGAGGCGCTGCGCCTGATGTGCCTGCGCAGTGGCGCGCGCATCCGGCGGGCCGATTGCCTCGGCTCGGCGCGGCGGCACCTGTCGGTTTACCGTCCCTCGGTGGTGATCGTCGATCCGGGGCTGCCGGACGGATCGGGGATTGACCTGATCGTGGAGATGGCGCGCGCAGCGCCCCGCGTCGGCGTGATCCTTGCCAGCAGCGGCGATCCCGGCACCCGCGCGGCGGCGATGGCTGCCGGGGCCGACGGGTTTCTCGACAAGCCGACGCTGAGCCTTGGGCGGTTCCAGCAGGAGATGCTGCGCCACCTGCCCCGCGACCGCTGCCCTGCGGGGCCCTATGCGCTGAGCGAAGAGGTGATCACGCCCGATCCGCTGGCCTATCGCGACGATCTGGAGCATGTGCGCAGCCTGCTGGAGGACATGCCCGACCCGGCCACCCACGCCTATGTCACGCAGTTTCTGCTGGGTGTGGCGCGGGCGGCGGGGGATGACGTGCTGGCAGACGCGGCGGCAGGCCTGAGCGGGTTTGGGTCAGAGGCCGGGATCGCCCGCGTCCTGTCCCTGATCGAGACACGGCTGGCGGCACGGGTCGCGCTCTGAGCAGGGGGATTGCAATTTCGGAGGTATTGGCCTGGAGCGGACATAGCGCCCCGCTAGAAGGTGCCGCGTGATCGCAGGGCCGGGGACTGGCGATGTGACGGTCGTGGCGGGTACTTTATGCCAGCCAAGTCATTCTAAACTCAACACGTTGTGCGCCATTCCAAATCGCCAGGCCGCGGGACGGCCCGGCGATCGCGCGGCACCTTCGGTGCGTATCGCGCGGTTGGCGCTTATTGCATCAACAGACCATCCCACTCCACCAATATGTCACCCAAGCCGCGCGTTCTCACCGGCAAACTCAGCCTCGTCAGCCGCCGTTCTGAACCGGGTCCGAGGTCACGCGCACCAACCGTGTCAAAGCGCCGAGACGCTCTCTCTGCCGACCCTCCGCATCGAAATTCGCCGGCCCCAACCAGAAGCCGAACGCCTCTTTCAGCGCGGGCCACTCGGTGTCAATGGTGGCGAACCATGCGGTGTCGCGGTTGCGTCCCTTGACCACCGTGGCTTGCCGAAACGTGCCCTCGTAGCTCAACCCCAACCGCTGCGCCGCGCGGCGCGAGGGCATGTTGAGCGCGTCGCATTTCCACTCAAACCGGCGATAGCCCGCGCCAAAGGCCCAATCCATCATCAGATAGAACGCCTCGGTCGCGGCGCGGGTGCGCTGCAAGGCGGGCGCAAGGTTGATATGGCCCGCCTCGATGCTTCCCGCATCCGGTTTGATGCGCAGATAGCTGGCCACGCCACCGACCTGCCCGGCATCGAGATCGGTGATCGCATAGAACAGCGGATCAGTCCCCGCCGCCGCCTCGCGCGCCCAACGGTGATATTGCGAGGCCGAGGAAAACGGCCCGTAGGGCATGTAATCCCAAAGCGAGGCATCGCCACTCATCGCGCGGTGCAGGTCGCCCGCATGCCGATCCGCATCGAGCTGGTCGAGCCGTGCATAGCGCCCGACCAGCGGCGTGCCATCCGGGGCGGGCGGGGGCCGCCAATCCACCAGTTTGGGACCGAGGGGGCGGCTCTGATCCATCAGCGCGGTCAGTCCTGCGGAATGACGCGCAGGCCCAGTTCCATCAGCTGATCGCTGGTCGGATCCGAGGGGGCGTTCATCATCAGGTCTTCGGCGCGCTGGTTCATCGGGAACATGATCACCTCGCGGATGTTCGAGGTGCCCGCCAGCAGCATCACGATCCGGTCGATCCCCGCCGCACAGCCGCCATGCGGCGGCGCGCCGAATTGGAACGCGTTGACCATGCCGCCAAACCGCTTGCGCACCTCGTCGGCGCCATAGCCCGCCAGCTCGAACGCCTTGAACATGATCTCGGGCTTGTGGTTCCGAATGGCCCCCGAGACCAGTTCATAGCCGTTGCAGGCAAGGTCATACTGATAGCCCAGCACCTCCAGCGGATCACCGTCGAGCGCGGCGCGCCCACCCTGCGGCATCGAGAACGGGTTATGGCTGAAATCGACCTTGCCGGTTTCCTCATCCGCCTCGTACATCGGGAAATCGACGATCCAGGCAAAGGCAAAGCGGTTCTTCTCGGTTAGGCTCAACTCCTCGCCGATCACGTCGCGCGCCTTGCCCGCCACCCGCTCGAACGCCTGCGGCTTGCCGCCGAGGAAAAACGCCGCATCGCCCACGCCAAGCCCAAGCTGCTGACGGATCGCCTCGGTCCGCTCGGGGCCGATATTCTTGGCCAAGGGGCCTGCGGCTTCGAACGGACCGAAATAGGCATTGTGGAGGAGGACAGCCCTCCTGAGGTTTCCTTTACTTACAGCGTCTCTGAACCGCTCAATCGCAGCCTCTTCTACCTCAGCATACTTCTCGAATTCCTGTTGCTCGGCATCCAGCGAGGCCAGAAGCGGAGAAAGCAACTCTACTGGAGGTTCCCCTTCATACCTCTGAAACAGATCATCAAGAAGTTCTCCGATTTTCATCCCTCTTTCAGCAGATTCTCTCATTCTAAGCTTTTGACTTTCTCGCTCCCGCCAGAAGATATACCCCATGCCCGGCAGCCCTTCTTTCTGGGCAAAGGCGTTCATCCGGTCGCAGAACTTGCGGCTGCCGCCCGTCGGGGCGGGAATGGCGCGGATCTGCGTGCCGTCCTGCTCCAGCAGTTTGGCGAAGATGGCGAACCCACTGCCCCGGAAATGCTCGGACACGTCCTGCATCTTGATCGGGTTGCGCAGGTCGGGCTTGTCGGTGCCATACCAGAGGGCGGCGTCGCGATAGCTGATCTGCGGCCAGACCTTGTCGACCGTGGCCCCCTCGCCGAACTCCTCAAACACGCCCTGAATGACCGGCTGGATCGTGTCGAACACGTCCTGCTGCTCGACAAAGCTCATCTCGAGGTCAAGCTGGTAGAAGTCGGTGGGCGAGCGGTCGGCGCGCGGGTCTTCATCGCGAAAGCACGGTGCGATCTGGAAATACTTGTCAAAGCCCGAGACCATGATCAGCTGCTTGAATTGCTGCGGGGCCTGCGGCAGGGCGTAGAACTTGCCGGGATGCAAACGCGAGGGCACCAGAAAGTCGCGCGCGCCCTCAGGCGAGGAGGCGGTGATGATCGGCGTCTGGAATTCGCGAAAACCCTGATCCCACATCCGGCGGCGCATCGCGGCCACCACGTCCGAGCGCAGGGTCATGTTGTGCTGCATCGCCTCGCGGCGCAGGTCGAGGTAGCGGTAGCGCAGGCGCGTCTCCTCGGGATATTCCTGCTCGCCAAAGACCTGCAACGGCAATTCGGCGGCGGCCCCCAGAATTTCCATGTCGCGGATGAATACCTCGATCTCGCCGGTGGGGATTCTGGGGTTCACCAGACCTTCGTCGCGCGCCTTCACCTCGCCGTCGATTCGGATGCAGAACTCGCTGCGCAGCTTTTCCACCTCGGCGAAGACCGGGCTGTCGGGGTCACACAGCACCTGCGTCACGCCGTAGTGATCGCGCAGGTCGATGAACAGAACCCCACCGTGATCGCGGATGCGATGCACCCAGCCTGCCAGGCGCACGGTCTCGCCCACGTCTGTTTTCGTCAAATCTGCGCAGGAATGGCTGCGATAGCTGTGCATGATATCCTCTCCGAGCCCGGTCGCGGGCCTGTCTCTTGGGTCCGGGCCGATACACCTTGGCGGGGCGGCAAAGTCAAGGGCGGGCCGGGGCACTGCCGGGCAAAACCGTTTACAGAACAGGGGAATTGCGCAAAAATACCCGTCACACGAGCAGGCTGGCCCGGAAACCGGGTGCAGGGACAGGTTTGGTACGCCGTAAGGATGCGCCGCAGGACGGGCGCAAGAAAACGAGGTGTAGCATGTGGACCAAGGCTCTGGACGGGTTGCTGACCCATCTTTTCAAGCGTGGACGACTGCGCGTCACCTACCCCGACGGGCAGACCCGCGCCTATGGCCCCGGCGACGGCCCCGAGGCGGCGGTGACGCTGCATGATGCAACGCTGCCGCGCCAGATCGTGATCTCGCCCGAAATGGCCATCGGCGAGGGGTATATGGACGGCACCGTCACGTTTGACGGCGATGACGTCTACGGTTTTCTCAGCCTCGCGATCATGAATATCGCCGCACAGGGCCAGCCGTGGTTCCGCCGCCCGCTGGAGGGGATGCGGCGTCTTACAAGACGACTGGACCAGTTCAACCCGGTGACGCGCTCGCGCAGCAACGTGGCGCATCACTATGACCTGTCGGGCGAGCTCTACGATCTCTTTCTCGACGACGATCGGCAGTATTCCTGCGCCTATTTCGCGCGCCCCGACATGACGCTGGAAGAGGCGCAGGCCGCCAAGAAGGCGCATATCGCCCGCAAATTGCTGATAAAGCCGGGGATGCGCGTGCTCGATATCGGCTGTGGCTGGGGCGGCATGGGCCTCACGCTGGCGCGCGATTTCGGGGCAGACGTGACCGGCGTCACCCTGTCGCGCGAACAGCATGCGATGGCCAAGGCCCGCGCCGAAAAGGCGGGGCTTTCGGACAAGGCGCGGTTCGAGTTGATGGATTACCGCGACGTGGCCGGGCAGTTCGACAGGATCGTCTCGGTGGGCATGTTCGAACATGTGGGCGTGCCGCATTACGATGAATATTTCGCCAGCGTGCATCGTTTGCTCAGGCCCGACGGCATCGCGCTGATCCACACCATCGGGCGGGCCGGGCCGCCCGGTGCGACAAGCCCATGGATCACCAAGTACATCTTCCCGGGCGGCTATTGTCCCGCCATGTCCGAGGCCACAGCGGCCATCGAGCATCATCATCTGGTGACCACCGATGTCGAGGTCTGGCGGCTGCACTACGCCGAGACGCTGCGCGAATGGCGCAGGCGGTTCGAGGCCAATATCGACCGGGTGCGCGCGCTCTACGACGATCGGTTCTGCCGGATGTGGCGCTATTACCTGATCGCCAGCGAACTCACGTTCCGGCTCAACAATCAGGTGGTGTTCCAGTTCCAGATGAGCCCCAAGCAGGACGCGGTGCCGCTGACGCGGGACTATCTCTATCCCGGCGATAGCGACGATCTGCGCCACGCGGCGGAATAGATCAGGCCGGGACCGGCATCAGCGCGCGGGTAAAGCGCGCCTTCCACAGCGCCTCTTCATATTCGCCCTCGGCGGTGCTGTCATAGACCACGCCCCCGCCGACGTTGAGCGTGGCCTGCCCCTGCTCCAGCAGCAGCGTGCGAATGGCGACGTTGAATTCCGCGCGCCCGTCAGGCGCGGCCCAGCCGATGGAGCCGCAATAGATCTCGCGCGCGGCGCCTTCGAGATCGGCGAGGATCTGCATCGCCCGCAGCTTCGGCGCACCGGTGATCGACCCGCATGGGAAAAGCGCGCGCAGGATGTCCGAGAGCCGCATATCAGGTGCCAGATCGGCGGCGATGAGCGAGGTCATCTGGTGCACCGTCTCATAGCTTTCGACGCTGAAGAGTTCCGGCACGCACACAGAGCCGGGCACGCTCACCCGGCTGATATCATTGCGCAAAAGGTCCACGATCATCAGGTTCTCGGCGCGGTTCTTTTCATCCGATTGCAGGAAGAACCGGCGTCGCGCATCCTCCATCGCGTCGTTGCTGCGCGGCTGCGTGCCCTTCATCGGCCGGGTCTCGATCCCGCCCGCGGCATCGGTGCGAAAGAACAGTTCCGGCGAGCGCGACAGGATCGCGGGCAGCCCCTCGGCCTCGATCAAAGCGCCATAGCGCACCGGTTGGATCTGGCTCAACGCGGCATAGAGCGCCTGCGGCGTCCCCGTCGCCCGCATCCGGATCGGAAAGGTCAGGTTCGCCTGATAGATATCGCCCGCACAGATATAGTCATGCACGGTCTGGAACGCCTGTGCGTAGCGGCGCGCGTCCCAATCGGGGCGCATCTCGCTTAGCTGCGCAGGGCCGGGGCGTATGGGGGCCGCGTCAAGCGGGGCCTCGAACACGCCGAATTGCAAAAGTGGCAGGCGGCGGTGCGCGGGCAAGGTCGCGGCAAGGCGCGGCTCGAACGCATGGCCCAATTCGTAGCTGGCAAACCCCGCGAGCCATTGGCCCATTGCGCGCGCGTCGTCCATCGCGGCCAGGGCGGCAGGCACCTCGTCCGGCTCATGCGCCACGATCAGCTGTGCGGCCTGCGCGAACTGGCAGGCCTCCCCGGTCGGTCCATGATCGTAACGAATCTGCACGTTGCATCCTCTTGCACAGGTGCTGCGGTATTTAGGCCGCGCGGCACCGAATGACACCCACAAAAGCGCCGCTTTGATCCGGTTTTGCGCAACGCGCCGCGCTTGACACAAAGCATTGCAGGCGCGACGCTCAGACCCAAGCGCGATTTCAGGACCGGATTGATGAGACTTCTTTTGCAGGGCGGCATTCTGGGCCTCTGCCTCTGCGCCGGGATGGCCGGGGCCGGGCAGGTCTCGATCGGGTTCGAGGGACCGGGCGAAGGGCCTGCACCGCAAGAAATGCAAGAGGACGGCTACCGCATCGTCACGCGCAACGCGATGATCTCGACCGCGGAAAAGTCAGGCGACGGCACCGATGGCCCAACCGAGATCGAGGGGGCCATGGGGCAACGCAGCGGCATCGCGATCCTGCGGGACGCACCCTTCACCTTCGTCTCGCTCGACTGGCAGTCCGAGCGCGGCGCGCCCGAAGTGCGGGTCGAGGGCTATCTCGGCGATCTTCTGGTGGCGGGCGACCGCTTTGTCGCCGCCCCCGCGCAGCCGGGGTTCACGCGCTTTGAGGCAGGCGCGCTCAGCGGGCAGGTGATCGACCGGCTGATCCTTTATCCGCAGCGCGACGGCGCGGGCATGGGCGCACTCGACCGGGTCATTCTGGAGGACGCGCCGGAGATGCCCGAAACCTCCTGATCCCGCACCGGGTTTGCCCCTTGCACACGAGCGGATCATGGATATAACCCCACCAATTTGCGCGCGCGCCCCACTGGCCCGCGCGGTCATTCAGCTGCCCGAGGACCGATATGCCGAAAAGAACCGATATCTCATCCATCATGATCATCGGAGCGGGGCCCATCATCATCGGACAGGCCTGCGAATTCGACTATTCCGGCGCACAGGCGTGCAAGGCCCTGCGCGAAGAAGGCTACCGCGTCATCCTTGTAAACTCGAACCCCGCGACGATCATGACCGACCCCGGCCTCGCCGACGCCACCTATATCGAGCCGATCACCCCCGAGACCGTGGCCAAGATCATCGAGAAGGAGCGCCCCGACGCATTGCTGCCGACGATGGGCGGGCAGACCGGCCTCAACACCGCGCTCGCCGTGGCCGATATGGGCGTGCTGGAGAAATTCGGTGTGGAACTGATCGGCGCGAACCGGCAAGCTATTGAAATGGCAGAAGATCGCAAGCTCTTCCGCGAGGCGATGGATCGCCTGGGCATCGAGAACCCCAAGGCCACCATCGCCAACAACATGGATGAATGCATGGCGGCGATCGACTATGTCGGCCTGCCCGCGATCATCCGCCCGGCCTATACGTTGGGCGGCACCGGCGGCGGCGTCGCCTATAACCGCGACGACTATATCCACTACTGCAAATCCGGCCTCGACGCTTCGCCGGTCAGCCAGATCCTGATCGACGAGAGCCTCTTGGGCTGGAAGGAATTCGAGATGGAGGTGGTCCGCGACCGTGCGGATAACGCAATCATCGTCTGCTCCATCGAAAACGTCGACCCGATGGGCGTGCACACGGGCGATTCGATCACCGTGGCCCCTGCCCTCACGCTGACCGACAAGGAATACCAGATCATGCGCAACGGCTCGATTGCCGTGCTGCGCGAGATCGGGGTCGAGACCGGCGGCTCCAACGTGCAATGGGCCATCAACCCCGAAGACGGGCGCATGGTTGTGATCGAGATGAACCCGCGCGTGTCGCGCTCCTCGGCGCTGGCCTCCAAGGCCACGGGCTTTCCGATTGCCAAGATCGCGGCCAAGCTGGCCGTGGGTTACACGCTCGATGAGCTGGACAATGACATCACCAAGGTCACGCCCGCCTCTTTCGAGCCGACCATCGACTATGTCGTGACCAAGATCCCGCGCTTTGCCTTCGAGAAATTCCCCGGCTCGAAGCCGCATCTGACCACCGCGATGAAATCGGTGGGCGAGGCGATGGCGATTGGCCGGACGATCCACGAGAGCCTGCAAAAGGCGCTCGCTTCTATGGAGACGGGCCTGTCGGGCTTCGACGAGGTGGAAATCGAGGGTGCGCCGGACAAGGCCGCGATCACCCGCGCGCTCTCGGTCGCCACCCCCGACCGGATGCGCACCATCGCGCAGGCGATGCGCCACGGCCTCAGCGATGACGAGATCAACGCCGCGACGGCGTTTGATCCGTGGTTCCTCGCCCGCATCCGGGAGATCGTCGAGGCCGAAGCACAAATTCGCCGCGACGGCCTGCCGATGACCGAGGACGGCCTGCGCCATCTCAAGATGATGGGCTTTACCGATGCCCGCCTCGCCACGCTGACCGGTCGCGATGAAGAACAAGTGCGCCGCGCCCGCGTCAATCTCGGCGTGCACGCGGTCTTCAAGCGGATCGACACCTGCGCCGCCGAATTCGAGGCGCAGACGCCCTACATGTATTCCACCTACGAGGCCCCGATGATGGGCGAGGTGGAATGCGAGGCGCGCCCCTCTGACGCGAAAAAGGTCGTCATCCTGGGCGGCGGACCGAACCGGATCGGTCAGGGGATCGAGTTCGATTACTGCTGCTGTCACGCCTGTTTCGCGCTCAGCGATGCGGGCTACGAGACGATCATGATCAACTGCAACCCCGAGACGGTCAGCACCGATTACGACACCTCGGATCGGCTCTACTTCGAGCCGCTGACATTCGAGCATGTGATGGAAATCCTGCGCGTCGAGCAGGAGAACGGTACGCTGCACGGGGTGATCGTGCAATTCGGCGGGCAGACGCCGCTCAAGCTGGCGCGCGGGCTGGAGGCCGAGGGCATCCCGATCCTCGGGACCACCCCCGACGCCATCGATCTGGCCGAGGACCGCGAGCGGTTTCAGGAGCTGGTGGTCAAGCTGGGCCTCAAGCAACCCAAGAACGGCATCGCCTCGACGGACGCGCAGGCGCTCGCCATTGCCGAGAGCATCGGCTTTCCGCTGGTCATCCGACCGTCCTACGTGCTGGGCGGCCGCGCGATGGAGATCGTGCGCGACATGGCCCATCTGGAACGCTACATCGCCGAGGCGGTTGTGGTGTCGGGCAAGAGCCCCGTCTTGCTCGACAGCTATCTGTCGGGGGCCATCGAATGCGACGTCGATGCGCTCTGCGACGGCGAGAACGTGCATGTCGCCGGCATCATGCAGCACATCGAGGAGGCCGGCGTGCATTCGGGCGATAGCGCCTGCTCGCTGCCGCCCTATTCACTCTCCGCCGCCACCATCGCCGAGATCAAGACACAGACCGAGGCGCTCGCTCGCGCACTCAATGTCGTCGGGCTTATGAACGTGCAATTCGCGGTCAAGGGCGAGGATATCTACCTGATCGAGGTCAACCCGCGTGCCAGCCGCACTGTGCCTTTTGTGGCCAAGGCCACCGATAGCGCCATCGCCTCCATCGCCGCACGGCTGATGGCGGGCGAGACGATGGCGTCCTTCCCCTATCGCGGCCCCTACCCGCGCGACACCAAGCCCGGCAGCCTGCCAATGGCCGACCAGATGACGCTGGCCGATCCCGACATGCCGTGGTTCTCGGTCAAGGAGGCGGTGCTGCCGTTTGCCCGCTTCCCCGGTGTCGATACGATCCTCGGCCCTGAAATGCGCTCCACCGGCGAGGTGATGGGCTGGGACGTGTCCTTCCCGCGTGCCTTCCTCAAGGCGCAGATGGGGGCGGGTGTGGACCTGCCCGAGGGGGGCCGCGTGTTCGTCTCGATCAAGGACAGCGACAAGACCCCGCAGCTTGTGGAAACCGCGCAGGTGCTCACGGATCTGGGCTTTACCCTTGTCGCGACACGCGGCACTGCGGCGTTCCTGACCGAGGCGGGATTGGCCTGCGAGGTGGTCAACAAGGTCTATGAGGGCCGACCCAATATCGTCGACCTGCTCAAGGATGGTGAGATCGCACTTGTGATGAACACCACCGAGGGCGTGCAGGCGGTCGAGGACAGCCGCGAGATCCGCTCGGTCGCGCTCTATGACAAGATCCCCTATTTCACCACCGTGGCCGGATCGCACGCGGCGGCATTGGCGATCAAGGCACGGCAGGAGGGCGAGTTGTCGGTGATGCCATTGCAGGGCAATTCCGCCTGACCGATTGGGCGGCGGGCCTTTGGCCTGGATCAGACCGCTCGGTCTCGGGTCGCCGCCGTTTTCTTCAAAAGAAAACGTACAAGAAAACTTCAAGTTTTCTTGTACGGAATTTTTCGAAAATTCTGTTCGGAAAATATCAGGCTCAGGCCAATTGCGACGTCGCTTTCAGACCACGCACCTTCGCATTCGCTCGATATGTCGAAAACGCCCATGTGGGTTGTCGAAAATGCATGGATTCTCGGCGCTTTTATCATTGCGCCGCCACAATTATCGCTTATGTGCGCCTTGTGAGCGGCGCGCCGTTCGCATCTGAAACCCCGAGGCAGGAGGCAAGCCCATGACACGCGACGAACTGAACCGCGAACTGCGTATGCACTCGGCCTCCTGGCAGGCCGTGGTGATCGTCTATGGCGCGATCATCGGCACTTTCGTGCTGTCGGCCATGGCGGTTCTCTAAGCACCCCAGACAACGCAGAGTCCGACATGAAAAACGGCGGAGGCTTCCCCCCGCCGTTTTGGTGTTCGTCCAAGGTCAGGTGACCTTGGCGTCTTTCGGGTCGATCTTGGCCGATGCCGCATCGCCCACATTATCGACGCCGCGCTCTTCCAGAAGAGTGGTCAGCCAGTCGGGATCCATCTCGGGCACCGAACTGAGCAACAGATCGGTATAGGGATGGTGCGGCGGCGTGAACATCTCGTCCTTGGGCCCCTGCTCCACCACCTTGCCATGCTGCATCACCACCACCTCGTCAGCGATGGACCGCACCGTCGCAAGGTCATGGGTGATGAACATATAGGCGAGGTTCAGCTCGTTCTGGAGCCGGTCAAGCAGCCGCAGAATCCCTTCGGCCACAAGCTGATCGAGTGCCGATGTCACCTCGTCACACACGATGAAGGTCGGCTCGGCGGCGAGGGCGCGGGCGATACCGATGCGCTGTTTCTGCCCACCTGAAAGCTCTGCCGGGTAACGGTTGTAATACTGCGCCGGTTCAAGCTCGATCAGGTCGAGCAGCTCGTCGATCCGGTTCTTGAGCGCGACACCCTTGAGCCCGGAATAGAACGCCGCCGGACGGCCGATGATCTCGGAGATCCGCACCTTGGGATTGAGCGCGGTGTCGGCCATCTGGTAGATCATCTGGCACTGGCGCAACTGGTCCTTGGTGCGGTTGCGGTAATCGGGCGGGAACGGCTCGCCCTTGAACAGCACCTCGCCCTTGGACGGCGGCAGCAGGCCCGTGATCACCCGCGCCGTGGTGGATTTGCCCGAGCCGGATTCGCCCACCACCGCGACGGTCATGCCGGGGTAGATGTCGAAGCTCACATCATCGAGCACCTTCTCGCCACCGGTATAGGACGCGTCCACGTTCTTGACCGAGATGAGCGGCGGCGAGCCGTCATCGGGCCGATGGCGCTGCGGGCTCTTGAAGCCACGCACGGCCCAGAGGGATTTGGTGTAATCCTCTTTCGGGTTCTCGAGCATCTCGCGGGTCGATGCCTCCTCGACCTCTTCGCCCTTGAGCAGCACCTTGATAGTATCGGCCATCTGCGCCACGACTGCGAGGTCATGGGTGATGTAGATCGCCGCGGTGTTGAACTCATCCACGATGTCTCTGATGGCAGAGAGAACCTCGATCTGCGTCGTCACGTCCAGCGCCGTCGTCGGCTCGTCAAAGATGATCAGGTCGGGACGGCAGGACATCGCCATCGCGGTCATCGCGCGCTGCAGCTGCCCGCCCGAGACTTGGTGCGGATAGCGAAATCCGATTTCCTGCGGATTCGGCAGCCGGAGCTTTTCGTAAAGCTCCATCGCGTCCTCCTGCGCCTCCATCCGTTTCTTGAGCCGGTACTGGAGCGGCGCCTCGGTGTGCTGATCAATGATCTTGTGCGCCGGGTTGAAGGACGCCGCCGCCGATTGCGCAACATAGGCGATGCGCGAGCCGCGCAGCATGCGCCGGTCGGCCTCGGTGGCGGTTGTCAGTTCCATCCCGTCGAACTCGATCGAGCTGTCGACAATGCGGGTGCCGTCGCGAGCATAGCCCATGCAGGCCGCGCCGATGGTGGATTTGCCCGCACCCGATTCGCCGATCAGCCCCATCACCTCGCCCCGGTGCAGGGTCAGGTCGATACCCTTGATGATATCGACCCAGGTCTCATCCGAATAGCCCTGGATCTTCAGGTCACGGATTTTCAGCAATACGTCTTTTTTCTTGATCATGACGATTACACCTTCAGTCCAGAGGAGCGGTAGAGCATCCAGTCCACCACGAAGTTGACCGCGACGGTCAGAAGCGCGATGGCCGCCGCAGGAATGAGCGGGGTGATCTCACCGAACGAAACCAGCGTCGCGTTCTCGCGCACCATCGAGCCCCAATCCGCCGTCGGCGGCTGAATGCCGAGGCCGAGGAACGACAGGCCCGCGATCAGCAGGAACACGAAGCAGAATTCCAGCCCGAATTCCGCCACCAGAGGTGCTGTCGAGTTGGGCAGGATTTCCCGGCGGATCAGATACCATGTCTTTTCACCGCGCAGCTTGGCCGCTTCGATATAGTCCATCACCACGACATTGCCCGCGACCGCCCGTGTCAGGCGGAAGACGCGCGGGCTGTAGATCACCGCGACCACCAGCACGAGAATGATCTCGGACGGGTTGAAGATGATCAGCATGAACCCGGCAAAGGCCACCGATACCCCGACCAGCGCCGCCAGCCCGATGGCCCAGCCGATGATGTTGTTCTCGAACACCGCCGTCACGACCAGCAGTCCGGTCACCATCATGAACCCGGTCAGCAACCAGAAACTCGTCGTGTCATTTGCCAACTCGCCCCCAAAGATCGACAGCATCAAGAGCGCAAAGATCAGCGACGGGATCGACATGATCACGTCCGAGGTGCGGGCGATAAGCTGATCGAACCAGCCGCCATTGACAGCCGCCAGCAGACCCGCAAGCGCGCCCAGAAGGAAGGCAAGCACCGTCCCGGCAAGCGCCAGGGCCACGGTATTGCGCGCGCCGTAGATGATGCGGCTGAACATGTCGCGGCCCAGCTGATCCGCCCCCAGCAGCATCGTCTCATCCGCCGGCGCAAAGGCCGAGGAGATGATCTCGGCCTCGCCGAAGGGCGCGATCACCGGCGCGAAAATGCCCGCGATCGCATAGGTGAAGATCACGAACATCCCGAAGGCCGCCGTCAGCGGTGCCGTGCGCAACTCCTTGGCCATGTTGGTCGAGGCGATGACGATCAGGAACTCGCGGAAGGCGTAGGAGACCATCGCCGCCAGCGCCAGAAGCCCCGCCGCGATCGCCACGCTGCGCAACGCGCCCGGCCCGCCGACAATCCCGAGAATGAACGACACCAGGGTCAGCGAGAAGATCAGCAGGAACGCCGACCGCTTGTTGAAGTAAGCCGCAAGGCAGGACGCGCCGAGTAGCAGAGTATAGTAGATAATGACGAAAACACTCATGTCTCTGCCCCCTTATTTCGGATGCCGCAGGCGCGGATTTGTCAGGATCGCGCCCACATCGGCTGCCAGATTGAGCAGGATGAAGGTCGCCGCGAAGATCAGGCAGCAGGCCTGAACCACCGGGAAGTCGCGTTTGCTGACCGCGTCCACGAGGGCCTGTCCGATACCGGGGTAGACGAACACCACCTCCACCAGCACCACGCCGGTGATGAGATAGGCAAGGTTCAGCGCTACCACGTTGATGATCGGGGCCCAGGCATTGGGCAGGGCGTGTTTGACAATCACCTTCCAGGGCGGCGTGCCCTTGAGCCGCGCCATCTCGATATAGGGCGAGGCCAGAAGGTTGATGATCGCCGCGCGCGTCATCCGCATCATGTGGGCAGTCACCACCAGCACCAGCGTCAGCGCGGGCAGGAAGGTGCGATAGAGCAGATCGCCGAAATCCATGTCAGAACTCAGGCTGGCAATCGCCGGGAACATGCTCGTCTTGACCGCCAGATAGAGGATCAGGATATAGCCCAGAAAGAATTCGGGGCTGGAGATCGAGGTGAGCGTCGCCACGTTGGCCACCCGGTCGAAGATCGAGTTGCGCAGCAGGGCAACGATGATCCCCAGAACGATCGAGATCGGCACCGCGATGGCGGCCGCGTAGGTCGCCAGAAACAGCGTGTTGGCAAAACGTTCGCTGATCGTCTGCGACACGCTTGTGCCGGTTACGATGGAATTGCCGAAATCGAGCATCACCGCACCCGACAACCAGTCGAGGTAGCGCACGATGGCCGGTTGATCGAGGCCCATCTCCTTGCGTAATGCGGCCAGGTTTTCGGGCGTCGCGCCCTGCCCCAGCACCGCCTCGGCGATGTCACCGGGCAAAAGCTCGACCATGAAAAATATGATGACGGATATGACCAATAGGATGATCAGTCCGAGACCGAGCCGTTTCGCAACGAGCCCTAGGATGTCCCCCATCTTTCCCTCCTGCTGTTTCTGCCTGCCGCCTTGTTCCGGCGGGCCGTTTTCGGCTCAGGCGCACAGTGTTCTGTGTCTGCGGTCGCGCTTTGTTTTTTGGTATTTGCGAGTGCGACCGAATTGGCGAAACCGGAGGCGGGACAGACCCGCCACCGGCAGTGAAAGACCCGGCCCCCTTTTCGGGGACCGGGCCGGATCAGGGCGTTATGTCGAGAACCACCAACGGCTCGCGGCGCGGGCACCGTCACAGCTCCAGCTGGCCGCGACATCCTCGCCACGCTCCACACCCTTGCCACGGGCATAGACCCAGTTGTTGAAGAACGGGATGATCGTGCCGCCATCGTCGCGCATCAGCACGCACATCTCGCGATACATCTCGGCGCGCAGGCTGTCGTCCAGCTCACCCTTGGCCTGAAGCAGCAGCTCGTTGAAGCGTTCGTTCTGCCAGCGGCTCTCATTCCAGGCTGCGTCGTCCTTGTAGGCCAGCGTGAACATCACGTCCGGCGTCGGGCGCGCGCCCCAGGAGACTGCCGAGAACGGCTTTTTCAGCCAGACATCGGAATAGTAGCCATCATTCGGCTCGCGCACGACATTGATGTTGATACCAGCCGCCTTGGCCTGTTCGGCATAAAGGACGCACATGTCGACCGCACCGGTATAAACGCTGTCGGCCACCGACATGTTGACCGAAAGCCCCTCTTGCCCGGCCTTCTTGAGCAGCGATTTCGCCTGATCCGGATCGTATTCGCGCTGCGGGATATCCTCGGGCCAATAGGGCTGCACCGGCGAAAGGTGGAAATCGTTGCCCTTGGTGGCCGCCCCGAACGAGATCTTCTCGATGATCTCGTCGCGGTTCATCGCGAGTTTCAGCGCGTTGCGCACGTTCACATCATCGAACGGTGCCGTGTCGCAATGCATCGGCATGGTGATCGCGCCACCCGACGGGATGTTGTCGACCTTGATGTCGGGATTACGCTCCAGCAGCGCAAGCGTCTTGAGCTCGATCAGCGAGACGCAGTTCACATCGCCGGTGACAAGCGCGGTCTGACGCGCATTCGGGTCGTTCAGGATCAGCATCTCGACCTTGTCGAAATAGGCCCCCTCGCCGTGCCAGCCATCGTGACGGCTGAGCGCCCACTGAATGCCGAATTCACCCGACTCGATCTTGTAGGGGCCGCAGCCGTCACCGGATTTCCAGTCAATCGTCCCGTCGCCATTCGACGGGCAGATCGCAAAGTGATAGTCGGTCATCAGCCAGGGCAGGTCGGCATTGCCGCGCGCCAGCGAGATGACAACGGCATTCTCGCCATCCGCCTTGATGTCGGTCACATCCGTCAACAGCGCCTTGGCCGCCGAGGTGGACGCGTCGCCACGATGGTGGTTGAGGCTGTCGATCACATCCTGCGCCGTCACCGGCTTGCCGCTGTGGAACGACGCATCGGGATTGAGCTCGAACGTCCATTCCTTGGCGTCCGGTGTCGCCTCCCAGCTTGTCGCCACATCCGGGCCGAGCGAATTGTCGGGCTCAATCAGCGTCAGATAGCTGCGATGCGTGTGCGCCAGAAAGATCATCTGCCGCGTCACATAGGTGCCCGGGTCATGCGTGTCAGAGCTGTTGCCGTCATGCACACCCCAGCGGAACGTGCCGCCCCGGCTTGGCTGTGCGGCGGCCGATGTGCCCCAGAGGCCGGTCGCGGCAGAGGCAGTCATGCCCGCAGCGGCGGCAAAATGCATGAACGACCGGCGCGAGATATCGCCGGAGCGCGCGGCACTTGCCAGTCTGTCCATAAGGACCTTGTCGGTTTTCTTTGTCATGAGACTTCCCTGTTTTGTTGTTGATCTGTCATTGGAGAGGCCCCTGTCATGGCCCTCTCCGAAAGCTTCCTTTGCTGACCCATGGTCAGGATGCTCAAATACGACATATTGAAAACAAAACACGAAATCCTCCGGCTTTCCAGACTCTATTCCGGAAAACGCCGAAGTTTTAAAGGTCAGTCATCCTGAGGTTTTTTCCGGCAGGACGCCATTTCACCCGCCGCGCCGCTCACGCAGACGTGAAAAATAGTCGAGTCGTTTTTTGAGTTCGCGCTCGAATCCACGCTCCACTGGCTGGTAGAGAACCGGGCGTTTCATCGTCTCGGGAAAGTAGTTCTGCCCCGAAAACGCATCCTCGGCATCGTGGTCATAGGCATAGCCCGCGCCATAGCCCTCATCGCGCATGAGCTTGGTCGGCGCGTTCAGGATGTGCTTGGGCGGCGGTTCGCTGCCGCTCTTCTTGGCCTCGCGCATGGCGGCCTTGTAGGCGGCATAGCCCGCGTTCGATTTCGGCGCGAGCGCGAGATACGTCACCGCCTGCGCCAGCGCCAACTCGCCCTCGGGACTGCCGAGGCGTTCATAGAGTTCCCAGGCATGCAGACAGACGGTCTGTGCCTGCGGGTCGGCAAGGCCGATATCCTCCACCGCCATCCGGGTGATGCGGCGCGCCAGGTAACGCGGGTCCTCGCCGCCCTCCAGCATCCGCGCCAGCCAGTAAAGTGCGGCATCGGGGTCGGACCCGCGCACCGATTTGTGCAGCGCCGAGATGAGGTTGTAATGCTCATCGCCCGACTTGTCGTATTTCGCCGCCCGCTTCATCAGCCGCGCGGCCAGCGCGTCGCGCCCCAGCTTGCCCTCCGTGCTCCACGCCGCCACCTGCTCGATCAGATTGAGCAGCGCACGCCCGTCGCCATCGGCCATTTCCAGCAGGCCCTCGCGCGCCGGACCGTCAAGTGGCAGGGTACGGCCCAGATCCTTCTCGGCCCGCTGCGCCAGACGCTCGAGATCCGCGAGATCGAGCCGCATCAGCACCAACACCTGCGACCGGCTGAGCAACGCCGCGTTCAACTCAAACGACGGGTTTTCGGTCGTGGCCCCCACAAGAAGGATCGTGCCATCCTCCATATGCGGCAGGAACCCGTCCTGCTGCGCCTTGTTGAACCGGTGAATCTCATCGACGAATAGCAGCGTGCCCTGCCCGTTCGCGCGTCGATGCTTGGCCTCCTCAAAGACCTTGCGCAACTCCGGCACGCCGGTGAAGATCGCGCTGATCTGCACGAAATGCAGATCGGTCTCATCCGCCAGAAGCCGCGCGATGGTGGTCTTGCCCACCCCGGGCGGCCCCCAAAAAATCAGCGAGGTCAGGCTGCCCGAGGCCAGCATCACGCCAAGCGGTGCGTCAGGCCCCAGCACCTGATCCTGCCCGATCACCTCCGACAGGGCGCGGGGGCGCAGCCGGTCCGCCAGCGGGCGCGGCGCCCCCTTGGGTGCAGGCGTGTCGCCGGTATCAAAGAGATCGCTCATAGCCGCAGCCGCAGCGCCATGCGCCGCCCGTTGCGCATCACCTCGATGCTCAGCGTGAGCGTGGTCCAAACGCCATAGGGGCCGGGGCCTTCCACAAGCACCATCTCTGGCAGGGCGGCGCGGTCGCTCGTCCGGGTCGGGTTGTGCGACAGCACTTCGGGCGCGGCGATCATCGGCACGCGCATCTCGGCGGGAAGCGGGGCCGCGACCAGGATCAATATGAGCGACAGGATGCGGATCAACGGCGGCCTCCCTCGGTTCGGCGGATCGCCCGAGATATGCGCGGCGCGGCAGAGCAATGCAAGCCCGCTGCGTTTCTTCTTGGTCCAAATACTCTAATCCCACAAACGCAAAACCCCCGCCGGTGAGGGCGGGGGTCAGGGCCGGGCCAATAACTGGCGTGGCTTATTCTTCTGCGGCCTCTTCGGCGGCAACACGGGCGCGGTCTGCGGCACCCTTGGCATCGACGTCGCGATCGACGAACTCGATGATCGCCATCGGCGCCATGTCACCATAGCGGAACCCGGCCTTGAGCACGCGCACATAGCCACCCTGACGGTCCTTGTAGCGGGGTCCCAGCACGTCGAAGAGCTTGGCAACGTGGATGTCCTGCTTGAGCTGGGCCGCGGCCTGACGGCGCGCGTGCAGATCACCGCGCTTGCCGAGCGTGACCATCTTTTCGATGATCCGGCGCAGTTCCTTGGCCTTGGGCAGGGTGGTCTTGATCTGCTCATGTTCGATGAGCGAGCCGGCCATGTTCGCCCACAGCGCCTTGCGGTGCTCGTGGGTGCGGTTCAGGCGGCGGTATCCTCTGGCGTGACGCATTTTCTATCTCCTAAGCGTTTTTGCTTTGTCTGGCGGTCTGATGCGTGTCAGCCGCTCTCCTTGGGGCGGGATTGCCCGGGTCGTCGGGGAGCACCGATTTCTTGAAAAGAAATCGGAACGGAACCTTTTGAAGGTTCCGTCCCCTTATCTCAAAAGGCGTCCTCGAACTTCTTGGCGAGGTCCTCGATATCGTCCGGCGGCCAGTCCTCGACATCCATGCCGAGATGCAGGCCCATGCCCGAGAGCACTTCCTTGATCTCGTTGAGCGACTTGCGGCCGAAGTTCGGGGTGCGCAGCATCTCGGCTTCGGTCTTCTTGATCAGATCGCCGATATAGACGATGTTGTCGTTCTTGAGACAGTTGGCCGAGCGCACGCTCAGTTCCAGTTCGTCGACTTTCTTGAGCAGGAGCGGGTTGAATTCCAGCCCGTCATCCTCGGCCTCGCGGCCCGCCGATTCCGGCTCGTCGAAGTTGACGAAGATCGACAGCTGATCCTGAAGGATGCGCGCGGCGAAGGCCACGGCGTCATCGGGGGTGATCGAGCCGTCGGTCTCGATCTTCATGGTCAGCTTGTCATAATCCAGCACCTGGCCCTCACGGGTCGGTTGCACATCATAGCTGACGCGGGTGATCGGCGAATAGATCGCGTCGATCGGGATCAGGCCGATGGGTGCATCCTCGGGCTTGTTCTTGTCCGCCGAGACATAGCCCTTGCCGGTGTTGACCGTCAGTTCCATGTAAAGGTCCGCACCTTCGTCGAGATGGCAGATCACGTGGTCCTTGTTCAGAACCTCGATGCCCGCGCTGTCGGAAATGTCGGCAGCGGTGACGGCCCCGGGGCCCTTGGCATTGATCGACAGACGCTTGGGCCCTTCGACTTCCATGCGCACGGCGACGCCCTTGAGGTTGAGGACGATATCGGTCACATCCTCGCGCACGCCCGGCACCGAGGAGAACTCGTGCAGCACGTTGTCGATCTGCACGGCGGTTATGGCCGCACCCTGCAGCGACGACAAAAGCACGCGGCGCAGCGCGTTGCCAAGCGTCAGACCAAAGCCGCGCTCCAGCGGTTCGGCGACCAGAACCGCCTGACGCAGCGGGTCATTGCCCGGTTTCACGTCAAGCTGTGTCGGCTTGATCAGTTCAGCCCAATTCTTGTGGATCATGCGTCCCTCCATTCCTGTTCTGTCCTCATGTCCAAAGGTCCAGAACGCCCGAGGATGTAAAATGACGAAAAGGGGACCGCACCCTTGCGCGGCCCCGCTTTGATAGATGTCGGATCAGACCCGGCGGCGTTTCGGTGGGCGGCAGCCGTTATGGGCCATCGGCGTCACGTCACGGATCGACGTGATGTTGAAGCCGACAGCCGCCAGCGCGCGCAGCGCCGATTCGCGGCCCGAGCCCGGCCCCTGAACCTCGACCTCGAGCGAGCGCATGCCATGTTCCTGCGCCTTTTTGCCTGCATCTTCTGCGGCCATCTGCGCGGCATAGGGCGTGGATTTGCGCGAGCCCTTGAAGCCCATGGTCCCGGCAGAGGACCACGCAATCGCGTTGCCCTGCACGTCGGAGATCAGGATCTTGGTGTTGTTGAAGGAAGAGTTCACATGAGCAACGCCGGTGGCGATGTTCTTGGAGACCTTCTTCTTGGTGCGTTTGGTATCGCGTGCCATCTGGTCAGCCCTCCCTTATTTCTTCTTGCCGGCAATGGCCTTTGCGGGGCCTTTGCGGGTGCGTGCGTTGGTATGGGTGCGCTGACCGCGAACCGGCAGATTGCGGCGGTGACGCAGGCCACGGTAGCAACCCAGATCCATCAGGCGCTTAACGTTCATCTGCGTCTCACGACGCAGGTCGCCTTCGACGGTGTAATTCGCGTCGATGTGCTCGCGCAGGGCCAGGGCTTCGGCATCCGAAAGCTCGTTGACGCGACGCGACACGTCGATGTTCACGGCTTCGCAGATGGCCTTGGCCGAAGAGTGGCCGATTCCGGTGATGTAGGTGAGGGCGATCGGGACCCGTTTGGAGGTCGGGATATTAACGCCGGCGATACGTGCCAAGTGTCTTTTCCTTTTTCGTTGCGGTTCCGTAGCTCCAGAACCTTTTTTCACAACGTAAGCCCGAGGCGGTTTTCGCTCCGGGCCGCAGCTGAATTCGGATTGTCGATTCGAGGCCGGGGGCGACCCGGCGAGAATCAATCTCGCGTTCGAGATAGGGCTGGTTATGGGGAAATTAAGGGGGCGTCAAGCCCCCGTTCCGTCATTTGTCAAGTGCCGCCGCAATCGCCGCCTTGACATCGTCGATCTCGCCCAGTCCGTCCACCGAGGCAAGCTGCCCGTTGGCATAGTAATAGCCCAGCAGCGGCGAGGTTTTCTTGTAATATTCCATCAGCCGGTTGCGCAGGCTGTCCTCGTTATCGTCGGCGCGGCGCTTAATGTCGGTGCTGCCGCATTTGGCGCATTTGCCGTCCGCAGGCCAGGGCTTGGTGATGTCGTTATAGACCTCGCCGCAGCCGCCGCAGGTCGAGCGCGCGGTGATCCGTTCGACCAGCGCCTCGTCATCGACACGCAACTCAACCACCGCATCGAGCGTCTCATCCTGCTCTTCCAGAAGATCGGCCAGCGCATCGGCCTGTGCCAGCGTGCGCGGAAACCCGTCGAAGATGAACCCGCCCTGCTTGTCGCCTTGCAGCTTCTCGCGGATCAGGCCAATCACGATATCGTCGGTGACCAGATCGCCACGCGCCATCACGTCGGCCACGATGCGGCCCATCTCCGAGCCGCTGTCCTTGGCCTCGCGCAGCATGTCACCGGTCGAAAGCTGGATCATGTCGCGGCTCTCGACGAGGTGATGCGCCTGCGTGCCCTTGCCCGCGCCCGGCGGCCCCAGAAGAATGATGTTCATCGACGTGCCCCTCCCTTGCGACGGCCTTTCTTGCGACCTTTGCCGCTCAGCTGCGATTTCTCGATCAGCCCTTCGTATTGATGTGCGAGCAGGTGGCTTTGCACTTGCTGGATCGTGTCCATCGTCACCGACACCACGATCAGCACCGATGTGCCGCCAAAGTAGAACGGAATGGCAAACTGGTTGCGCAGCACCTCCGGCAGAAGACAGACCGCCGTCAGATAGATCGAGCCCAGCACGAGGATACGGTTGACCACGTATTCGATATATTCCTCGGTCCGCTTGCCCGGGCGCACGCCGGGAATGAACCCGTTCTGGTTCTTCAGATTCTCGGCCACGTCATCGGGCTTGAAGGCCACGTTGAACGTGTAGAAATAGGTGAAGAAGATGATCATGGCGGCGAAGAACAGCAGGTAGAGCGGCTGACCGGGTCCGAAATAGGCCATGATCGTGGACATGATCGGATTGGTCTGATTGCCCGAAAACGTGCCGATGGTCGCGGGCAGCAACAGCAGTGACGAGGCAAAGATCGCCGGGATCACGCCCGCCGGGTTGACCTTGACCGGCAGATGCGACGAGCCGCCGTCATAGACCTTCATCCCCACCTGGCGTTTCGGATACTGGATATGGATCTTGCGCAGAGAGCGCTCCATGAACACCACGAAGGCGATCACCGCGACCACCATGAGCATCACGCCCACGATCACCGCCGGGCTGATCGCGCCCGAGCGACCAGAGGCAAAGAACTGTGCGAGGGCTGCGGGAATCTCGGCGATGATGCCGACAAAGATGATCAGCGAGATGCCGTTGCCGACGCCGCGCGCGGTGATCTGCTCACCCAGCCACATCAGGAACATCGTGCCGCCGACCAGCGTGATCATGCAGCTTGCGATGAAGAAAAGGCCGGGATTGGTGACCATGTCGCCCGATTGCAGGCTGACCGCGAGGCCGTAGCTTTGCAGTGTCGCCAGCCCCACCGTGCCGTAACGCGTGTACTGGTTGATCTTCTTGCGGCCCTGCTCGCCCTCTTTCTTGAGCTGCTCCAACTGCGGCACCATCGCGGTCAGAAGCTGCACAATGATCGACGCCGAGATATAGGGCATGATGCCGAGCGCAAAGATACCCATCCGGCCAAGCGCGCCGCCGGTGAACATCGAAAGCATACCGCCGATCGTCGCCTGCGCGCCGTCCATGAATTCGCGGAGCGCCGCACCGTCGATGCCCGGCACCGGGATGAAGGTGCCAAGCCGATAGACGATCAAAAGCCCCAGCGTGAAGAGGATGCGCTTGCGCAACTCGGTGGCCTTGCCAAGCGCGGACCAGCTTGTGTTGGCCGCCATTTGCTCTGCTGCAGATACCATTCGCGGGTCTCTTTCATATGACAACGCCGCCTAGGGCTGTTTTCCAGCTCAGGCGGCGTCAAAAGGAAAACTCGAGGACTATGTAAGCGGGCGCAGGCCCGCTCACAACCTCTTATTCAGCGGCCTGCGCTGTTGTGACCGAGAGTTTGCCCCCGGCCTTCTCGACCGCGTCGATGGCCGACTTGGAGGCACCGGTCACGGCGATGTCGAGTTTCGCGGTCACCTCGCCCTTGGCCAGAACACGCACACCGTCGAGCTTGCGCCGCACGAGGCCCGATGCCACGAGCACGTCCTCGGTGATCTGGGCAGACCCGTCGATCTTGCCCGCCTCGATGAATTTCTGAATCAGGCCGAGGTTCACCACAGCAAAGGATTTGCGGTTCGGCTTGTTGAAGCCGCGCTTGGGCAGACGCTGATAGAGCGGCATCTGGCCGCCCTCGTAGCCCTTGATGGCCACACCCGAGCGGGATTTCTGACCCTTGATACCACGGCCACCCATCTTGCCCATGCCGGAACCGGGGCCGCGGCCGATGCGTTTCTTGCGCTTGGTTGCGCCGTCGTTGTCACGAAGTTCGTGCAGTTTCATTGTCGCTATCTCCTTGCCGGATGCGGCCCCCAGCGACGGGAGCGGCCGAACGCGGCTTGCGTGAAAGGTTGAGTCGGGCCCTCGGGCCACCGTGGGCGTATAGACCCGGCCCGCCCCGGGATCAAGGGCCGAGTTGTGGGCCAGCGTCGCGGTGCTGCAAGCGGGGCATGGCAAAAATCCACACCGTCATCGTCCGGCCTGACCGGACGATCTCCCCCGTGTCGTGCCACAAACCCCGTCATCGTCCGGCTCGACCGGACGATCTCCACCACATCGCGCTACAAACCCCGTCATCGTCCGGCTCGACCGGACGATCTCTCGGGCAACAGATCCTCGGGTCAAGCCCGAGGATGACAGTTCACAAATTGCATGTATGGACAACCGCCCCGCCTGCGCTAGGCTGACCTAGTCACCTCGGAGACCCCATGCGCGCCCTGCCCCTCACCCTCGCCCTCGCCCTCGCCACCCTGCCCGGCCCCGCGCCACAGGCGGCCACGGGCTGCGCGCGCGATGCGATGCTGGTCTTCGACGGATCGGGCTCGATGGACGAGGTGGGCCATGACGCAACCGCCCCCACCCGGATCATCGACGCCCGCCGCGCGGTGCGCGAAGCGATGCCCGACATCGCCCCCTATCGCCGCGTCGGTCTGCTGACCTACGGCCCCGGCGGGGCGCATGCCTGTTCGGGGATCAACCTGCGCTTTGCCCCGCGTGCCGATGCGGGCGCTGCGGTGGTGGCCGGGATCGACACCCTCTCGCCCGGCGGCCTGACCCCGCTCGCCGCCTCGGTCAGAGCGGCGGTCGAGGTTCTGGGAGAGGACGGTATCGTCGTCCTGGTCACCGATGGCAACGAGACCTGCGGCGGCACGCCCTGCGCGCTGAGCGCGCATCTGGCCGAAACAGCGCCGGGGCTCACAGTGCATGTCATCGGCTTTCGCGTGGTCTATGACCCGTTCTCATGGAACAGCCCCGAGGCGGGTGACTATGACGGCCAGACCGTGGCCAAATGCCTCGCCGATGCGACCGGCGGGCTGTTCGTCTCGACCGAAACGGTGGACGAGTTGTCAGACGCGCTCCGCGTCACGCTGGGATGTCTGGTGGTGGGCGAAGCGCCCCGGCGGATCACCCCGCGCTTGCCGATCTGATCCGCCGGGGCAGCAGTGCTTAAGACGGCGCAGGCCACTCGAAATCGGGGCGCAGCGCCTCGTAGACCGGGCGGCCGTCGCTTGGCTTCGGCACGCCGCTCGCCGGGTCATAGAAGGCGTGATACGGGGCCGGGGCGATCTGATCATCATAGCCCATCAGGTTGGGCACGATGACGCGGATGCGGCTCTGCTTGTCGTCGAGCATTATCGGCGCACCGCAATCCGCGCAGATGCACAGCTCCAGCGGACCATCGGGATTGTTGGCATTGAACGGCTGGCGCTTCAGACCGGCCTCGTTGTCCACCGCCACATCGCCATGCTTGAAGAACACGACATGGGTGGTGTCCTGCCCGGTGACGCCCTTGCAGACGGAACAATGACAGGTGTGATTGTCGATCGGGTCGTGATCGGCATGCGTGTGGATATGAGCGCAGCCGCCGGAATATTTATGTGACATGGGGTCCTCCCTCAAGGAATGCGCGCCCGGGGGCAGACCGCCGACCAGGCGCAAGGGAAGAATACCACGGCCCCCCGCCCGGATGGCAGAGAGACAAAAGACTCGCGTGATAGTGTAACGAAAATCGCCCCGATCATCTCTGACCGGGGCGTTGTCTTGGGGCATATCGGAAACTTCAAAAGTTTCCGGACCGTTTTCTTTTCAAGAAAACGCCGCTCAGCCCTTTTCCTCAACGATCTCGACCATGTGCGAGACCTTGGCGATCATGCCGCGGACGGCGGGCGTGTCTTCCAGCTCGCGCGTCTTGTGCATCTTGTTGAGGCCCAGTCCGATTAGGGTCTGGCGCTGCTTTTCGGGGCGGCGGATCGGCGAGCCGATCTGCTTGACGACGATGGTTTTTGCCATGTTCCGGTCTCCTTACGCTTCTGCCGCATCGGCAGCAGCCGGCGCTTCGTCACCCCGTTTCAGGATGTCGGCGACCTTCTTGCCACGGCGCTGTGCGACCATGCGCGGGCTGGTCTCTTTCTGGAGACCGTTCAGCGTGGCGCGGATCATGTTATAGGGGTTCTGCGACCCGTTCGACTTGGCAACCACGTCCTGAACGCCCAGCATCTCGAACACGGCGCGCATCGGACCACCGGCGATGATGCCGGTACCCTGCGGGGCGGTGCGCATCACGACCTTACCGGCACCGTGGCGACCTTCCATGTCGTGGTGCAGGGTGCGGCCCTCGCGCAGCGGCACGCGGATCATCGCGCGCTTGGCAGCTTCGGTGGCCTTACGGATCGCCTCGGGGACCTCCTTGGCCTTGCCCTTGCCAAAGCCGACACGGCCCTTTTGATCGCCAACAACGACCAGAGCGGCAAAGCCGAAGCGCTTGCCCCCTTTTACGGTTTTCGATACGCGGTTGATCGCAACCAGGCGATCGGCGAATTCAGGGGTTTCGTCGCGGTCACGTCCGCGCCCCCGGTTGTCATCTCTTGCCATTCTCGGCGTCCTTTCGATGCGGCACCGCGTGGTGCCTGATATTGTTCAATCCAGGTGAGCCAAAGCTCCCGGATCATCGAGGCGGCCCCGAAGGGCCGCCTGCGCTTTAGATTTTCAGACCGGCGTCACGCGCGGCATCGGCCACGGCCTTGACCCGACCGTGGAACAGGAACCCGCCCCGGTCGAAATAGGCCTCGGTGACGCCCGCCTTCTTGGCGCGTTCGGCAATCGTGGCCCCGATCTTGGTGGCGGCCTCGAGGTTGCACTTGCCCACCAGCCCCAGATCCTTTTCGAGGGTCGAGGCGGCGGCGAGCGTCACACCGTTGACGTCGTCGATCAGCTGCACGCTGATGTTCTTGTTGGAGCGGTGAACGCTCAGGCGCGGACGCCCTGCATTGACCTTGCGGAGTTTGTTCCGAACGCGCAGGCGGCGTTTGAGGAACAGTTTTCTTTTGCTGTATGCCATAGCTCGCGTCCTTACTTCTTCTTGCCTTCCTTCTGGAAGATGTACTCGTCCTTGTAGCGGATCCCTTTGCCCTTGTAGGGCTCGGGCCGCCGCCAGTCGCGGATATTCGCCGCAACCTGACCGACGAGCTGCTTGTCCGTGCCTTCGACCACCAGTTCGGTGGGCTTGGGCGCGGTGACAGTCACACCTTCCGGAACAGCGAAGTCGACGTCATGGCTGAGACCGAGGTTCAGCTTGAGGACGTTGCCCGCCATCTGCGCGCGATAACCGACGCCGCGGATTTCCAGCTCTTTCTTGAAGGTTTCATTGGCCCCGTGCACCAGGTTGGAGATGACCGTGCGGGTCATGCCCCATTGCTGGCGGGCGCGCTTGGATTTGCCACGCGGCGTGACGGTGATCAGGCCATCCTCGATGGTGATGGTCACATCGTCGGTCGCCGTGAAGGATTTGGTTGCCTTCGGGCCCTTCACTTCGATGGTCTGGCCCGACAGCGTCGCGGTGACACCATTGGGCAGAGCCACGGGTTGTTTTCCGATACGAGACATGTCCGGGTCTCCTTAGAATACCGTGCAGAGCACTTCGCCGCCAACATTGGCTGCGCGCGCGGCTGCATCCGACATCACACCCTTGGGGGTGGAGACAATCGACACACCGAGGCCCTGACGGATCTGCGGAATGTCCTTGACGCCCATATAGACGCGACGACCGGGCTTGGAGACCCGCTTCATTTCGCGAATGACAGGGGTGCCCTCGAAATACTTCAGGCTGATTTCGATCGCCGGGTGACCGTTTTCGCCCGTGATCTGTTCATAGCCGCGGATGTAACCCTCTGCCGCCAGAACGTCGAGCACGCGCACGCGCATCTTCGAGGCCGGGGTCAGAACCGTGGACTTGCCACGCATCTGGCTGTTGCGGATACGGGTGAGCATATCGCCGATAGGATCGTTCATATCTCTGCCCTCCTCACCAGCTCGATTTCACAACGCCAGGCAACTGCCCGGCAGAGCCCAGATCGCGCAGCGCGATACGGGAAATCTTGAGTTTGCGGTAATACGCATGCGGACGACCGGTCAGCTGGCAACGGTTGTGCAGCCGGGTCGCCGAGCTGTTGCGCGGCAATTGTGCCAGCTTCAGGGAAGCGCGGAACCGCTCTTCCATCGGCTTGCTTTCGTCACTGATGATCTCTTTCAGCGCGGCACGTTTCTTGGCGAAACGCTCCACCAGCTTCTGGCGCTTCTTCTCGCGCTCGATCATTGCTTTCTTAGCCATAAATCTATCCTCCCCCGGCTCAGCTGTTGAAGGGCATGTTGAACAGCTTCAACAGCGCCTTGGCTTCAGCGTCGGTCTTCGCCGTGGTTGTGATGATGATGTCCATACCCCACACTTCGTCGACCTTGTCGAAGTTGATTTCGGGGAAAACGATATGTTCCTTGAGGCCCATGGCGTAGTTGCCACGCCCATCGAACGATTTGCCCGGCACGCCGCGGAAGTCGCGGATACGGGGCATGGCGATGGTGATCAGGCGATCGAGGAAATCATACATGCGGTCGCCGCGCAGCGTGACCTTGGTCCCAAGCGGCATATCCTCGCGAACGCGGAACCCGGCGATCGAGTTGCGGGCCTTGGTGACGACGGCGCGCTGACCGGCGATCAGGCTCAGGTCTTCTTGAGCGGATTTCGCCTTCTTGGAGTCGCGCACGGCCTCGGCGCCGCAGCCGATGTTCAGGACGATCTTGTCCAGACGCGGGATTTGCATGTCGTTGGTATAGCCGAACTCTTCCTTCAGAGCAGGCTTGATCACCTCACGGAACTGCGTGCGCAGACGCGGGGTATAGGTTGCTGTATCAAGCATCGATCACGTCCCCCGTGGTCTTGGCAAAACGCACCTTCTTGTCGCCTTCGATCTTGAAGCCGACGCGGGTCGGTTTGCCGTTCTTGTCGACAATCGCCAGGTTGCTCAGGTCGATGGGCATCGCCTTGGGCAGGCGGCCCCCCTGGCTTGTCTGGCTCTGACGGGTATGGCGGATCGCCATGTTGACGCCCTCGACCACGGCCTTGCCGGATTTCGGATCAACGCTGGTGATCGTGCCTTTCTGGCCCTTGTCCTTGCCGGCCAGAACGATCACGCTGTCGCCTTTTTTCAGTTTGGCAGCCATCTTACAGCACCTCCGGGGCGAGCGAGATGATTTTCATGAAGTTCTTGGAGCGCAATTCGCGCACGACCGGCCCGAAAATACGGGTGCCGACAGGCTCGCCCGCATTGTTCAGGATGACGGCGGCGTTGCGGTCGAACTTGATGGCGGTGCCGTCTTCGCGACGGACCTCCTTGGCGGTGCGCACGACGACGGCCTTGCGGACGTCGCCCTTCTTCACGCGACCGCGCGGGATGGCTTCCTTGACCGAGACGACGATGATGTCGCCCACGGATGCGTATTTACGCTTGGAACCACCCAGAACCTTGATGCACTGAACTCGGCGTGCGCCGGAGTTGTCAGCAACATCCAGATTGGTCTGCATCTGGATCATTTGGTTTCTCCCGACCTATGGGGGGCGATGCAATGCCTGGTCCCCAGGGTTTCGACAATGCCGAAAGGCGCTGTTGGCTTACGCCTCCAGCACCTCCCAACGTTTCGTTTTCGACTTCGGCGCGCATTCGATGATCCGAACGGCATCGCCGACCTTGTAGGTGTTGTTCTCGTCGTGAGCCCGGTACTTCTTGGACTTACGGATGGTCTTCTGCATCACCGGATGCTTGAAGCGGCGCTCGACCGATACGGTGACGGTTTGGGCGTTGGCGTCAGAGGTCACGACACCTTGAAGAATACGTTTGGGCATCTCAGGGGCTCCTTACTCTGCGGCCGCTTGGGCTTTTTCGTTCAGAATGGTCTTGACGCGCGCCGCATCGCGACGGGCCTTGCGCATCTGAGCGGGGTTCTCAAGCTGGCCGGTGGCCGCCTGAAAGCGCAGGTTGAACTGCTGCTTCTTCAGGGTGGTGAGTTCCTCCCGGAGCTGGTCCGGGGTCTTGTCACGCAGTTCCTTGGCGTTCATCGCCTTTTCCTTTCTCAAAACACCGGACGGCCCCTGACGGTTGGTTCAGGGTCACCCGAAACCCGGTGGATGAATTGCAAAACACGCGAATCCCCGGGCAGGCCCAAGGGTCGCGGATTGGCGCTCTATAAGGGAGGTGGCCGCATAGGGCAAGAGGGAGTTTGGGAAATCCTCCGACCGACCCGCACCGCGCCTCCACGCCATGCAACGAGAAACGGCCCCGGGTTCCCCCGAGGCCGTCCCAAAGTCAGATCAGATCGCTTATGCGAGCTGCAGGTTCGACGCGCTCTCGCGGCCGTCACGGCCGGATTCGATGTCGAAGGTCACTTTCTGGTCATCGGCCAGGCCGGTGAGGCCGGCGCGCTCAACGGCGCTGATGTGGACGAAAACGTCCTTGCCGCCATTGTCGGGCGCGATAAAGCCGAAGCCTTTAGTGGAATTGAACCATTTTACGGTGCCATTGGCCATGGGTAGTCTCCTGATGTTGTGCTGCCCGCTTGAGTGCGGCAGCCGCGGCGTGGTCGGTCTGGATCGAGAAACTGACCGCCGGTTTAGAGGAGACAGGTATCGAAAAAGAATAACGTTAGCAGCGTCCATATGCGCGCGAACGGGCGATTTTGCAAGAGGCAAGTTCAAATTACCGATTTTTCCGGGGCTTATAAGCCCCACACGGCGGTATCAGGCCCAGGAATAATTGAAGCTGACGCTGATCCGGTCCTCTTCGGACATGTTCAGCGGCACCTCGTGGCGCAGCCATGATTCCCACAAGAGCACATCGCCCACCTGCGGCTTGGCATAAACGAAGGTCTGCAACTCCTCGCGCGCGCCCTTGCGGCGCGGCGGCGCGGCCATCATCCGCGCCGAGCGCGGGTCTTCCAGCTTGAGCGCGCTGGCATCCTCCGGCATGGCCACATAGGTCGTGCCGGAAAGCACCGAATGCGGGTGGATGTGGCTGCCATGGCTGCCGCCCTCGGGCAGGATGTTGATCCAGATATCCTCGAGCTTGAGCGCGCGCCCGTCCAGATCGAACTCCAGATCCTCGGCAAACGCCGCCACATGCGCATCCAGCGCCGTGACCAGATCGGCGAAGATCGGAAACCGCCACGGCAGATCGGTCAGCGAGGCATAGGAGGTGTAGCCGGGATAGCCTTCGGTCTCGCACCAGTCCTGCCCCGCCTCGTCATCCTCGGCGATGGAATAGCACGACGCCTCCAGCTCTTTGGCGTCAATGGCAGGGCCGTGCTCGCTCAGGGCGGCACGGTAGAGGCGGGTCACGAAGAGAGAACGGATCTGGGACATGCCCCGTTCCTAGCGCAGCCTCACGCCCGAGGCGAGAGGCAAATTCACCGCGCAAGCCGCTTGCACGCGGCTTGGCCAAGCGCCTTGCAAGGCGCGTCTCACGCGGTTTGAAAACCGCGTCACAAGCACGTTGCAACGGGCTTGCCGCCCGCCCAAACGACAGCCCCCCGCACGATCGCTCGCACGGGGGGCCAATGTCAAAGGATGGGGGTTCACCCCACCGGCCTTACCAGTCCTCGCGGACCACGACCCGGGTCTTGACCGGCAGCTTCATCGCGGCGAGGCGCAGGGCCTCCAACGCGACCGCTTCGCCGACGCCGTCGATCTCGAACATCACGCGGCCGGGCTTGACCTTGCAGACCCACCGGTCCACCGAGCCTTTACCCTTACCCATGCGAACCTCGATCGGCTTGGCGGTCACCGGGGTGTCCGGGAAGATCCGGATCCAGACCCGGCCCTGACGTTTCATATGACGCGTCATGGCACGGCGTGCCGCCTCGATCTGGCGTGCGGTGACACGCTCGGGCTGTGTGGCCTTGAGACCGAAAGACCCGAAGTTCAGATCAGAGCCGCCCTTGGCTTCGCCCTTGATCCGGCCTTTGTGCATCTTGCGGAATTTTGTACGCTTTGGTTGAAGCATCTGTCATTCCTCCTTAACGGCGGCCGCCGGCGCCACGGGGCGCGGGACCATCCTGGAGTTCCTGGGCCTTGCGATCACGCGCACCGGGATCGTGCTCCATGATCTCACCCTTGAAGATCCAGACCTTGATGCCGATGATGCCATAGGCTGTGGTCGCCTCGATATTGGCATAGTCGATATCGGCGCGCAGGGTATGCAGGGGCACACGGCCCTCGCGATACCATTCGGTCCGGGCGATTTCGGCGCCACCAAGACGACCTGCGACGTTGACCCGGATACCCAGGGCCCCCATGCGCATCGCGTTCTGCACGGCGCGCTTCATCGCACGACGGAACGACACACGACGCTCAAGCTGCTGCGCGATGCTGTCACCCACAAGGGCGGCATCGAGCTCGGGCTTGCGCACCTCGACGATATTGAGGTGCAGTTCGCTGTCGGTGATCTTGGCCAGCTTCTTGCGCAGCGTCTCGATATCCGCGCCCTTCTTGCCAATAATCACGCCGGGACGGGCGGTGTGGATCGTGACGCGGCACTTCTTGTGCGGACGCTCGATGATCACACGGCTGATGCCGGCTTGCTTGCACTCTTTGTTGATGAACTCGCGGATCGCGAGATCCTCGAGCAGAAGATCACCGTAGTCCTTGGTGTCGGCATACCAGCGGCTGTCCCAGGTGCGGTTCACCTGCAGGCGCATGCCAATCGGATTGACTTTGTTACCCATTAGGCTTGCTCCTCAATTTCACGCACCTTGATCGTCAGTTCCGAGAACGGCTTTTTCAGCGCCCCGAACCGGCCACGCGCCCGCGGACGGCCACGCTTCATCACAAGGTTCTTGCCGACATAAGCCTCGGCCACGACCAGCTCGTCCACGTCGAGATTGTGGTTGTTCTCGGCATTGGCGATCGCCGATTGCAGGCACTTCTTGACGTCCTCTGCGATCCGCTTGTTCGAGAAGGTCAGATCGGTCAGCGCCCGGTCCACCTTCTTGCCACGGATCATCGCGGCGACGAGGTTGAGTTTCTGCGGGCTCGTGCGCAGCATGCGCAGCTTGGCCATCGCCTCATTATCCGCCACGCGGCGGGGATTCTTATCCTTGCCCATGGCTTATTTCCTCTTCGCTTTCTTGTCCGCCGCATGCCCGTAATAGGTGCGGGTCGGCGAGTATTCACCGAATTTCTGACCGATCATGTCTTCGCTCACATTCACCGGAATGTGCTTGTGGCCATTGTAGACGCCGAACGTGAGACCCACGAATTGCGGCAGGATCGTCGAGCGGCGCGACCAGATCTTGATGACTTCCTTACGCCCCGACTCGCGCGCTGCCTCGGCCTTTTTCAAGACATAGGCATCGACGAAGGGGCCTTTCCATACAGAACGTGCCATGTGTTAGCGGCCCTTCTTCTTGGCGTGACGCGAGCGCAGGATAAGAGCCTGCGACGCCTTGTTCTTGTTGCGGGTGCGCGCGCCCTTGGTGGGCTTGCCCCAGGGCGTGACCGGGTGACGACCACCCGAAGTCCGGCCCTCACCACCACCATGGGGGTGGTCGATCGGGTTCATCACGACACCACGCACCGACGGGCGGATGCCCTTGTGGCGCATGCGGCCCGCTTTACCGTAATTCTGGTTCGAGTTGTCGGGGTTGCTGACCGCACCGATGGTGGCCATGCATTCCTGACGCACGAGACGCAGCTCGCCCGAGCTCAGGCGGATCTGCGCGTGCCCGCCATCGCGGCCGACGAATTGCGCATAGGTGCCAGCGGCGCGTGCGATCTGCCCGCCCTTGCCGGCCTTGAGCTCGATGTTGTGAATGATCGTGCCGATCGGCATGCCCGAGAACGGCATCGCATTGCCCGGCTTGATATCGGCCTTGGCCGAGGCGACGACCTTGTCGCCGATCGCCAGACGCTGCGGCGCCAGGATATAGGCCTGCTCGCCATCTTCATATCTGATCAGCGCGATGAACGCGGTGCGGTTCGGGTCATATTCGATCCGTTCCACGACTGCCGAGATGTCGAGTTTGGTACGCTTGAAATCGACGATGCGGTAGAGGCGTTTCGCCCCGCCGCCCTTGCGACGCATCGTGATCCGTCCGGTATTGTTCCGGCCGCCATGCTTGGTCAAACCCTCAGTGAGGGATTTGACCGGACGTCCTTTCCACAGCTCCGAACGGTCGATCAGCACCAGCCCGCGCTGGCCCGGCGTCGTCGGCTTATACGACTTGAGTGCCATGCTTTCTGTCTTCCGTTTAGCAAACGCGTGCCCGAAGGCCCGCTATGTAAGATGGGTTTCAATCCCACCGTGGTTATAGGCCCCCGAAGGTGCCCGGCTCTTCGTTGCCCTTGCGAACAACAGCGAAGCCCCGGACGAATCCGGGGCCTTGCGGATGGGCTCTGATAGGGGAGTGTCCGTGCCCGGTCAAGGGGGTGAGCACAGAATCGCGCCATTAGACACAGATCAAGGTCTGCGTGGCACGACCGGTTTAAAATGGAACCCTAGAATAGCATATCGGCAATGACACGCGCCGCCCACACGCGCGCGCACCCGATCCGGAAAAGGGAGAGCAACCATGACCAAATCCGCAAAGAAAACGACCGCCAAGCCAGACACCACGGCCCTCACCTCCGCCATGGCCGCCGGCAATCCCGCCGCCCGGATGTGGCTCGACATCATGGCCGAAAGCACCCGCTTCGTCTCCGAGCGCCTGCAGAACGATCTTGAGACCCAAAGGGCCATGCTGCGCTGCCAGAGTCCGGCCGATCTGGTACAGGTGCAGTCGGAGTTCTTCCGCAAGGCAATGGAGCAATACGGTTCGGAGGCGCAGCGTCTCTATGAGATCATGACCGAGGCCACGGGCGACGCGGTCAAGGACACCAAGACCGGCTCCAAGCGGGGGTATGACGATATTCCCGTGTGACGTCTGATCGAGATCCGCGCGGTGATCCGGCAGGGCTTGCAGGCGGACCCATCAGAACAGCCCTTTCAGGACTTGATACCCGATCAGAATAACCGCCCACAGCCCGAGGGCTGTCAGGATTGACGCTAGACCGAACAACATATGACGAAGAAGAAACGCTGTCGGGATCAGGCTGAGTGAATGGGGTGTCCAAGGCCTATAACTCTTTTCGGTCACAAAGAACCAGTGACCTGCCCCGTACATACACCGGATGAGTTTTGCGCGGGACGGGGGGGCACCGGTGCGTTTCGTGTAATACTCGATGAACTCGTCTTTGTAATTGAACACCGGGAAAACAAAGGCGAGCAAAAACCCGGAAACCCAGGTTGATACCCATGCGACAGCGAGAAATCCGAGAATGAACTGAAAAACCGACCACATGCCGACAACCTCGTCTTTCAACCCTGCCCCGTTCAAGCCTAAACGGCCTTTCTCGTCTGAACAAGACGTGCCAACCGAAGCGTGAGCAACACCCCAAGCGCACCACCACAACACACGAAAAACCCCGGCCACCTTGCGGCAGCCGGGGGTTTAATTCCGTAGGATGGGGTTTCACCCCACTTTGCTTACAGACCCGTGGTCACGTCGATCGTGTTGCCTTCGACCAGCGTCACATAGGCTTTCTTGACGTCGTTCCGGCGGCCCATCTGGCCGCGAAAGCGCTTTTGCTTGCCCTTGGTAATCGTGGTGTTGACGGCCTTCACCTTCACCCCAAAGAGCGCCTCGACGGCCTCCTTGATCTGCGGCTTGTTGGCGTCGATCGCCACCTCGAAGACAACCGCCCCGTTCTCGGAGGCCATGGTCGCCTTTTCGGTGATCACCGGCTTGCGGATCACATCGTAATGTTCAGGTTTCGCGCTCATTTCAACCGAGCCTCCAGTGCTTCGACACCCGCCTTGGTCAGCACGAGCGTGTCGCGCTTGAGGATGTCATAGACGTTTGCGCCCATCGACGGCAGCACATCGAGACCCTCGATATTGGCCGCGGCACGGGCGAACTCTGCATTCACCTCGGCCCCGTCGATGATCAGTGCACGCTTCCAGCCCATGTCCTTGACCAGCTTGGCCAGGGTCTTGGTCTTGCCGTCGCTCTCGGTGTTCTCGATCACCACCAGCTCACCCGCCTTGACCTTCGCCGAGAGCGCATGCTTGAGACCGAGCTGACGCACCTTCTTGGGCAGGTCATGCGCGTGGCTGCGCGGGGTCGGGCCCTTGTAGATACCACCCTTGCGGAAGATCGGCGCGTTGCGGTCGCCGTGGCGTGCGCCACCGGTGCCCTTCTGGCGATAGATCTTCTTGGTGGAATAGCTGGTTTCCGACCGGGTCTTGACCTTGTGCGTGCCAGCCTGCGCCTTGTTGCGCTGCCAGCGGACGACGCGGTGCAGGATGTCCGCGCGCGGTTCCAGGCCGAAGATGTCTTCGCCCAGATCGACCGAGCCGGCCTTGCCGCCGTCCAGTTTGATCACGTCGAGTTTCATTCTTCGCTGTCCTTCTTCTCGGCCTCGATTTCAGCCTCGGCCTCTTTCAGCGCGGCTTCCTCTGCGGCGGCCTGCTCTTCGGCGAGGCGCTTGGCTTCTTCTTCGGCCTCGGCGGCAGCGGCGGCGGCGGCTTCTTCAGCGGCCTTCGCGGCCTCTTCAGCGGCCGATTTCAGCGCGGCGGGCAGAATGGCGTTCTCGGGGAACGGCTTTTTCACCGCATCCTTGATCGTCACCCAGCCACCTTTCGATCCGGGAACGGCGCCCTTGATCATGATCAGGCCACGGTCTGCATCGGTGCGAACGACCTGCAGGTTCTGCGTGGTGACGCGCGCAGCGCCCATGTGACCGGCCATCTTCTTGCCTTTGAAGACCTTGCCGGGATCCTGACACTGACCCGTCGAGCCGTGCGAGCGGTGGCTGATCGACACACCGTGGCTGGCCCGCAGACCGCCAAAGTTGTGGCGCTTCATCGCACCGGCAAAACCCTTACCGATCGAGGTGCCCGAGACGTCCACGAACTGACCTTCGAAGTAATGGTCAGCGGTGATTTCCTCGCCCACATTGATCAGGTTCTCAGGCGCCACGCGGAATTCCGCGACCTTGCGCTTGGGCTCCACCTTGGCCACGGCGAAATGCCCGCGCATGGCCTGCGTCGTGCGCTTGGCCTTTGCGGTGCCTGCACCGAGTTGCACGGCCGAGTAGCCGTCTTTCTCAGGGGTGCGCTGTGCCACCACCTGAAGTTTGTCCAATTGAAGAACGGTCACAGGAACCTGCTTGCCGTCTTCCATGAAAAGCCGGGTCATGCCGACTTTTTTCGCGATCACACCAGAGCGCAACATGTCTTGCCCTCCTTAAACCGAAATCTGCACGTCCACGCCAGCGGCGAGGTCGAGCTTCATCAGCGCGTCCACCGTCTGCGGCGTGGGGTCGACGATGTCGAGAAGACGCTTATGCGTCCGGATCTCGAACTGGTCGCGGGATTTCTTGTTCACGTGGGGGCCACGCAGAACGGTGAATTTTTCAATCTTGTTCGGCAGCGGAATCGGCCCGCGCACCTGGGCACCGGTCCGTTTGGCGGTGTTGACGATTTCCTGCGTGCTGGCATCCAGCACACGGTAGTCAAACGCCTTGAGCCGAATGCGAATGTTCTGGCTTTGCATTGGTCTAGCCTTTCGCGGCATTGGAGTTGATAGGAGGAAGGCCGGACCACCCGGCCTCCCTCGTCGAACCCTGCCCCGGAGCCATGCCCCGGGGCCTGATGGTTGTTACTCGATGATCTTCGCGACGACGCCGGCGCCGACGGTGCGGCCGCCTTCGCGGATGGCGAAGCGCAGGCCGTCTTCCATGGCGATCGGGGCGATCAGCTCGACCTCGAACTTGAGGTTGTCGCCGGGCATCACCATCTCCGTGCCCTCGGGCAGGTTCACCGTGCCGGTCACATCCGTGGTGCGGAAGTAGAACTGCGGGCGGTAGTTGGCGAAGAACGGCGTGTGACGGCCACCCTCTTCCTTGGTCAGGATATAGGCTTCGGCCTCGAACTTGGTGTGCGGCTTGACCGAACCGGGCTTGCACAGCACCTGGCCACGCTCCACGCCCTCACGGTCGATGCCGCGCAGCAGTGCGCCGATATTGTCGCCCGCCTCGCCACGATCCAAGAGCTTTCGGAACATCTCGACACCGGTGCAGGTCGTCTTGCGGGTGTCCTTGATGCCGACGATCTCGAGCTCGTCACCGACGTTCACGACGCCACGCTCGACCCGGCCGGTCACAACCGTGCCACGGCCGGAAATCGAGAACACGTCCTCGATCGGCATCAGGAAGGGCAGGTCCACGGCGCGCGCCGGCGTCGGGATATACTCGTCCACAGCCGCCATCAGCTCCTTGATCGAGTTCTCGCCGATCTCCGGATCGGTGCCGTTCATCGCCGCCAGCGCCGACCCCTTGACGATCGGAATGTCGTCGCCGGGATAGTCGTAGGAGGTCAGCAACTCGCGGATCTCCATCTCCACCAGCTCCAGCAGCTCCTCGTCATCGACCTGATCGACCTTGTTCATGTAGACGACCATGAACGGAATGCCGACCTGGCGACCCAGCAGGATGTGCTCGCGGGTCTGCGGCATCGGGCCGTCGGCGGCGTTCACCACCAGGATCGCGCCGTCCATCTGCGCGGCACCGGTGATCATGTTCTTGACATAGTCGGCGTGGCCGGGGCAGTCGACATGCGCGTAGTGACGCGTGTCGGTCTCGTATTCCACATGCGCGGTCGAGATCGTGATCCCGCGGGCCTTCTCCTCGGGCGCGCCGTCGATCTGGTCATAGGCCCGGAAATCCCCGAAATACTTCGTGATCGCCGCCGTCAGCGTCGTCTTGCCGTGGTCCACATGCCCGATCGTGCCGATGTTCACATGCGGTTTCGAACGGTCAAACTTTTCCTTTGCCATGGTCGTGGCTCCTTTTTTCGTTGCGGATGGTGGGTTTGCACCCACCCTACGGTTTGGGTAGGGCGGGGGTCTCCCCGCCACCCGGTTATGCGTATTTCGACTGGATCTCTTCCGAGATGTTCTGCGGCACGGGATCGTAATGCGAGAACTGCATCGTGAACTGCGCGCGGCCCGAGGACATCGAGCGCAGCGTGTTGATGTAGCCGAACATGTTCGCCAGCGGCACGTTCGCATTGATCGCGATGGCGTTGCCGCGCGGCTCCTGACCCGAGACCTGACCGCGCCGCGACGTGAGATCGCCGATGACGTTGCCGGTATATTCCTCAGGCGTCACCACCTCGACCTTCATGATCGGCTCGAGCAGCTTGGCCCCCGCCTTGCGCAGACCTTCGCGCATGCACATCCGGCCCGCAATCTCGAACGCCATCACCGACGAGTCAACGTCGTGGAACTTACCGTCGATCAGCGCCACCTTGAAGTCGATCACCGGGAACCCGGCGAGCGGGCCGCTATCCATGACTGAGCGGATGCCCTTCTCGACGCCCGGGATGTATTCCTTGGGCACCGAGCCACCGACGATACGGCTCTCGAAGCTGAAGCCTTCGCCCGCCTCGGTCGGCGAGATGATCATCTTGACCTCGGCGAACTGACCCGAACCACCCGACTGTTTCTTGTGGGTGTAGGTATGCTCGACCTCGTGACCGATGGTCTCGCGATAGGCGACCTGGGGCGCGCCGATATTGGCGTCGACCTTGAATTCGCGCTTGAGACGATCCACCAGGATATCGAGGTGAAGTTCGCCCATGCCCTTCATGATGGTCTGACCGCTCTCCATGTCGGTTTCGACGCGGAACGACGGGTCTTCGGCGGCAAGCCGCGCCAGACCGGCGGACATCTTTTCCTGGTCACCCTTGGTCTTGGGCTCGACCGCGATCTCGATCACCGGATCGGGGAAGGTCATGGTTTCCAGAACGACCTGCGCCTTGGGATCACACAGCGTGTCCCCGGTGGTGGTGTCCTTGAGACCGGCAAGCGCGATGATATCGCCGGCGAATGCCTCGTCGATCTCTTCGCGGTTGTTGGAGTGCATCATCATCATCCGGCCGATGCGCTCTTTCTTGCCCTTGGTCGAGTTCTGGACTGTGTCACCCTTGTTGATCACGCCCGAATAGATGCGCGTGAAGGTGAGCGAGCCCACGAACGGGTCGTTCATGATCTTGAACGCGAGGCCAGAGAACGGCATCGTGTCATCCGCACGGCGCGGAATGTCGCGGGTTTCCGTCTCGTCATCGGGGCTGAAGCCCATGTAATCGACCACGTCGAGCGGGCTCGGCAGGAAATCGACCACGGCGTTGAGCAACGGCTGCACGCCCTTGTTCTTGAACGCCGAGCCACCCAGAACCGGCACGAAGCTGAGCGACAGCGTGCCCTTGCGAATCAGGCTGCGCAGGGTGGGGATGTCGGGCTCGTTGCCTTCAAGGTATTCCATCATCGCGTCGTCGTCCATTTCGACGGCGTTCTCGATGAGCTTGGCGCGCCACTCGTCGGCGGTGTCCTTAAGCTCGTCACGGATCGGCTGACGGGTCCAGGACGCGCCCAGATCCTCACCTTTCCAGGTCCACTCTTCCATGGTCACCAGATCGATGATGCCCTCGAGCTCGGTCTCGGCCCCGATCGGCAGCGCAACAGGCACGGCCCGCGCGCCGGTGCGATCCTCGATCATCTTGACGCAGTTGTAGAAATCGGCGCCGATCTTGTCCATCTTGTTGACGAAGACGATACGCGGAACCTTGTAGCGGTCGGCCTGACGCCAGACGGTTTCGGTCTGCGGCTCGACCCCGGCATTGGCATCCAGCACGCAGATCGCGCCGTCGAGCACGGCAAGCGAGCGCTCGACCTCGATGGTAAAGTCGACGTGGCCGGGCGTGTCGATGATGTTCATCCGGAACTTGGTGTCGTCGGTCCCCTCCTTGGTGGGGTCCTCCTGCCACTGCCAGAACGTCGTCGTCGCAGCCGAGGTGATCGTGATCCCGCGTTCCTGCTCCTGCTCCATCCAGTCCATGGTGGCCGCACCGTCGTGCACCTCACCGATGTTGTGGGATTTGCCGGTATAGAACAGGATCCGTTCCGAGCAGGTGGTCTTGCCTGCATCGATATGGGCCATGATGCCGAAGTTGCGATAGCGTTCGAGCGGATAGTCGCGTGCCATGATTCAGATGCCTCTAAAGGTTTACCAGCGGTAATGGCTGAACGCTTTGTTCGCGTCTGCCATCTTGTGGGTGTCTTCGCGCTTTTTCACGGCCGAGCCGCGGCTCTGGACAGCGTCGACCAGCTCACCGGCAAGGCGCTCTTCCATGGTGTTCTCGTTACGGGCGCGCGACGCGTTGATCAGCCAGCGGATCGCAAGGGCTTCGCGGCGCTCGGGGCGAACCTCGACGGGCACCTGGTAGGTGGCACCGCCGACACGGCGCGAGCGCACCTCGACCGACGGCTTGATGTTGTCGAGCGCCTCGTGGAACACTTCCACCGGTGCGCGCTTGATCTTGGTCTCGACGCGCTCCAGCGCGTTGTAGACGATCTTCTCTGCGGCGGACTTCTTGCCGTCCACCATCAGGTTGTTCATGAACTTGGTCAAAACCCGGTCGCCATACTTGGCGTCGGGCAGAATTTCGCGTTTTTCAGCGGCGTGACGACGGGACATCTGATATTCCTCTTGTTCCTCTGCGGGCGAGGCCCCGGGCCGATGCCGGGACGCCCGAAATCCTTATTTCGGACGCTTGGCGCCGTATTTCGAGCGGCGCTGTTTGCGATCCTTGACGCCCTGCGTGTCGAGCACGCCGCGCAGGATGTGATAACGCACGCCGGGAAGGTCTTTCACACGGCCGCCACGGATCAGGACAACCGAGTGTTCCTGAAGGTTGTGGCTTTCACCGGGAATGTAGCTGATCACCTCGAAGCCATTGGTCAGGCGCACCTTGGCAACCTTCCGCATGGCCGAGTTCGGCTTCTTCGGCGTCGTGGTGTAGACGCGCGTGCAAACGCCACGTTTCTGCGGGCAGCCCTGCAGGTGCTGTGACTTGGTGGTTCTGACTTTCGGCTGCCGCGGCTTGCGGATCAGCTGTTGGATCGTTGGCATTCCGGTTTTTTCCCCGTCTCTCAACACATGTGTCTGCACGAGGTGACCCGTGCGGTTAATCAAAAGCACACTGCGCGTCCGCAATACGCAAAAACCGCAATCGCACCCCATATTTCGGGTCCGACGCGGTGGGTTTCCAGAGGATCGGGGCATCACGCCCGGATCTTGACCACTTCAGTTCTGATACAGGCGGTGGGGCGGCCCCCTTTGCCTCGGATGGGGCGCGTATAGGGGGAGTCGCGGAGGTTGTCAACAGGCCCGCCCGGTGCTTGCGCAATGGCTTTGCGAATGCGATGTATCGCACAGGCGAAACGCTGCCAACCCACCCTGTCCGGAGTGTCCGACATCATGCGCGTCATCGGAATTTGCCGGTTCTCCTATCCCGCGCAGGGCGGGTTCAAGCGGATGCATGACAGCATCGAGGCGCGCGAGGCCTATCTCTACGATCCCGCGCGCATGGAGTTGCGTTTCCGGCATTTCGAATGCCTCACCCTGCCCTCCATCGCCGCCCAACAGAACCCCGATTTCACCTTTCTCATCGTTGTTGGCGAAAGCCTGCCAAAACCCTATCGCGACCGCCTTCACGACCTGACCGCCGCCGTGCCGCAGATCAGAATCGTCGCACAGCCCCCAATGCGCCACCGCAGCGCCATGCAGCTTGCCATCAAGGAGGAGCTGGGCGAGGACGAAACGGAATCCATCCAGTTCCGGCTTGACGATGACGACGCCGTCGCCGTCGGCTTCACCCGCAGCCTGCGCTGGTCCGCCAAGGCCAGCCGCACCATGCGCAAGAAGTGGCGCACCGTGGCGTTCGAATACAATCGCGGCTACTCGGTCGGCCTCTCGGATCAGGGCATCAGTGCAGAAGAGGTCCAGTCCCCGTTCTGGGCCTGCGGTCTCGCTGTTCTATTTCGCCCCGGCGATCCGCGCACGGTGATGAATTACGGCCATCACAAGCTGCACCTCGAAATGCCGATGATCTCCAACCCGACTCCGAAGATGTATCTGCGCTCCAAGCATGACGACAACGACTCAGGCGCCAATTTCGAACCGCGCAGCCTGCAGCCCCTCACCGACAAGGAGCGCGCCTTCTTCAAGGCGCAGTTCAACGTGGACGAGGACCAAGTGAAAGCTGTCTTTTCTGCGCCGCCCGTGCCCGTCGGCTGACCTGCGCCTCGCGGTAGAGCGTGAACAGCCCCGAGGCCACGACAATCGCCGCCCCAATCAGCGTGACGGTCTGCGGCCAGTCACCGAACACCACCCACCCCAGGATCAGCGCCCAGATCAGGCTGGTATACCGAAACGGCGCGACAAAGCCGATCTCGCCCACCCGCATCACCATGATCGAAAAGAGATACCCGCCGATGATCATCACCGCAGCACCCCCGATCAGCAGCATGGCGCGCCCATCCACGGCGGCCCACTCCCCGGTCAGGCTCGCCAGGCCAAAGAACACCATGATGAAAAACGACGTGATCAGCGTCACCAGCATCGACGGCACATCGCGCGACAGCTTGCGCGTCGCCAGATCGCGCAGCGTGACAAAGGCGACCGCCGCCAGCCCGTAAACCGAATAGACATTGAACCCCTCGGTGCCGGGCCGCACGATCAGCATCACACCGATGAACCCCGCTAGGATCGCCGACATCCGTTTCCAGCCCACCGGTTCGCGGAAAAACAGCGCCGCGGCCAGCGTTATCGTCAGCGGCAGCGCCTGCATGATCGCGCTGATATTGGCAATCGGCATGTTAAAGAGAGCCGAGACAAAGAAATAGGCGGAGCCGATCTCGCCCACCATGCGCCAGAATACCGGCCCCCAATCCTCTCGCGGCAGGCGCTTCGTCAGCGCCCCCATCCGCCAGGCGATCACCGCCACCAGCATCGTCGTCACCACCCCGCGCAGGAACATCACCTGAAACAGCGGCACCTGCCCCGACAGGCCCTTGATCATCGCATCGTTTATGGTGAACGCCGCCATCGACCCCATCATCAGGAGCGCGCCGGTCAGGTTGTCGGAACGGGGCATGGTCTGCCTGTTTTTTGATCACAAGTCCCGCGCATTAGACGCGGATCGCGCCCGGGTGCAAGGGGGGATCAGAGCGCGTCAGTCTGCCAGTGCCGCGTGCAGCGCGCCGTGCAGCGCCGGATTTGCCGCCAGCACCCCGTCAAGACGCGGCACCGGATTGTTGAACCGCAGCGCCGCCGAGCGCCGGTCGGATGTCACCGCCCCCGCCTCGCGCAGGATCAGATCGCCCGCCGCGATATCCCATTCCCAGGTCGGGCGCAGCGTCATCATCGCGTCATAGCGCCCCTCCGCCACAAGGCTCAGGCGATAGGCCAATGACGGGCGAAAGCCGCGCGTCACTTCCGGCGCGCGCCCCTCGCGCCAGACCTCGGGGGCAAAGGCGGGCGTGGCCGCGAGCAGCGACGCGCCGCCCAGATCGGCCCGCGTCGTGGCCCGGATCGGCATGTCGTTCAGCGTCGCGCCCAACCCCGCGCCTGCCGCGTATAGCTTGTCGCGCATCGGCAGATAGACCGCCGCCGCCGTCACCACGCCACGCTCGGCCACGGCGATGGAATGCGCCCAGATATCATTGCCCTCGATGAAACTGCGCGTCCCGTCGATGGGATCGACGATGAACACCCGCTCGGCGCTCAGCCGCGCGGCATCGTCCTCGGTCTCCTCCGACAGCCAGCCGTAATCGGGCCGCGCGTCGCACAGGATCTGTTTGAGGGCGGCATCGACCGCCAGATCGGCCTCGGTCACCGGCCCCGCCCCGCCCGGCTTGTCGCGGATATCGAGCGGCGCGCCGATATAGCGCGTCGCGATCTCGGCGGCCTCCTGCGCGGCCTCGATCAGCAGGGAAAGATCACTCGCCGGCAAGCGTCAGCCCCTCGACCAGAAGCGACGGCACCACCCGGCTCAGATGCGAGCGCGCGTCATTGGCAGGGATCACGCTGCGCAGCATCTCGGGCAGGCTGCCCGCGATGGTGCATTCATTGACCGGATAGGCGATCTCGCCATTCTCGATCCAGAACCCGGCAGCGCCCCGCGAATAATCGCCCGTATTGGGGTTGATCGTCGCCCCGATCATCGACGTCACCATGAGGCCCGTGCCCATCTCGCGGATCAGGTCGGCACGGCTCTGGCTGCCTTGCGTCAGCGACACGTTCCACGTCGCGGGCGACGGCGGCGCGGATGTCCCGCGCGACGCATTGCCGGTGGAGCGCATCCCCAGCTTGCGCGCATTCGCCAGATCGAGCGTCCAGCCCATCAGGCGGCCATTCTCGACAATCGCACGCGGGGCGGTCGGCAGACCCTCGGCATCAAACGGGCGCGATCCGGTGACGCGCGGGCGGTGCGGATCCTCCAGCAGCGACAGCGCGTCGGGCAGCACCTGCTCACCCAGCCGGTTCATCAGCCAGGACGAGCCCCGCGCCACCGACGCGCCACTTGCCGCCACCAGCAGATGCCCGATCAGCGAGGACGCGACCCGCTCATCGAACAGCACCGGATAGGCCCCGGTGCGCGGGCGGCGCGCATTCAACCGCTCGACCGTGCGCTCCCCCGCGATCCGCCCGATCTCCTCGGCCCCGCGCAGATCGCTGGCAAAGACGCGGCTGTCGGCGTCGTAATCGCGCTCCATCCCCGACCCGGTGCCGCCGATGGCCACGCAGGACAGACCCGTATCGGTGCGCGCATAGCCGCCCGAAAACCCGTTGCTCGCCGCGATATGCGCGGCATTGTGCGAATAGGCCGCGCTCGCCGATTGCACCTGGCTCACGCCCGCCACGCGCAGCGCCGCCGCCTCGGCCTCCTGCGCCATCTGCATCAGCGCATCGGGCGCGGGCTCCGCCGCCGGGTCGCACAGTTCCAGCCCCGCCAGATCCCAATCGCGGGCAAGCTGCGCAGGTTCGGCCAGCCCGGCATAGGGATCCTCGGGGGCCTCGCGCGCCATCGCCACCGCACGGGTCGCCAGCGCCTCGATCGTCTCGGGCCTCGTGTCCGAGGCCGAGACATTGGCCTGCCGCCCGCCAATCAGCACGCGCAGCCCGATATCGGTGCCCTCGGCCCTTTCCGCCTGCTCCAGCGTGCCGCCGCGCATATCGACGATCACCGACTGCCCCCGGATCGCGATGGCATCAGCCGACTGCGCCCCGGCTTTCAGCGCGGCACCGATCAGGGCATGGGACAGATCATCAAGCGATTGGGGCATGGGCGTCTCCTGAATGCCGCACTCAGGTAGACCGGCCCGGCCCATGGTGCAAGGCCATGCCACGTGAAAAGCCGCACCGTTCCCGGCCCTTGCAGATATTTCGACCGGGCCACACATCAGGGGCGTCCCCGGCGGGGCGCGCGGGGACAGAGCCCACCACGCGCAACAAGGGGCCGCCTGCCATGACCTATTTCCAGAGCCTCTCCGCCGCCGGTTTCGCCGCAACCGCCATCAGCTTCGGCCCCGGTCGCATGGGCTTTGGCCTGTTCGTGCCCGAATTCAAGGAGGCATTCGCGATGTCCGACACCACCGTCGGGCTCGTCTCGGGCCTCGGGTTCCTCGGCTTCTTCGTGGCACTCCTGCTCGCGCAGGCGATGCTCGGGCGCGCGGGCCCGCGCGCGCCGGTGACCCTAGGCCTTTGGCCTTTTCGCCGCCGCGACCGGCACCACCTTGGTCGCCCTCGCCCAAGCCGTGCCCACGCTGGCACTCGGCGTCTTTCTGGCGGGGTCGAGCGCGGGCTTTGCCTGGACGCCCTTCAATGACGCCGTGCACCGCACAATCCGCGATATCGACCGGCCCACGGCCCTGACCGAGATCAGCACCGGCACCAGCCTCGGGGTGGCCCTTGCCGGGCTCGCCGCCCTCGGGCTGATCGCCACAGACCTCTCGTGGCGGGCCTGCTGGGCGGGCTTTGCCCTGGCCAGCCTGATCGCCCTCGCCGCCAACTGGGCAGCCCTGCGCGAAGTGGAGCCGGGCGGCGCGCCCCGGCCCCGCACCGCATGGGACGAGTTGTGCCACATCACGGCCCTGCCGCTCTTTGCCGTGGCCTTCGTCTATGGCACCACCTCGGCGATCTACATTTCCTTTGCCGCCGACCACCTCCGCGCCGCAGGCGGCACCCTCGGCCTGCCCGCCTCGGCCACACCCGGACTGGTCTTCGTGATCTACGGGCTTTGCGGTCTGGCCGGGCTCGCCACGGCACGCATCAACGCCGCCATCGGCCTGGCCACCCTCCTGCGCCTCCTGATGGTGGCGGGCGCAGGCTCGCTCGCGCTGGTGGCGCTGATCCCCGGCACATGGGCCGGGCTGGTCCTGTCGGCGGGGCTGCAAGGGCTGCACGTGATGATGGTCAGTGCGGTGCTGGCGTCATGGTCGGAACGGCTCTTCCCGGCGCTGCCGTCGCTCAGCTTCACCGCCGCGCTGCTCGCCACCGCAGGCGGCAGCATGATCGGCCCCGCCCTCGCAGGCGTCGCCGCCGATACGTTCAGCACGAAGGCGATGTTTCTGGCGTCAGCGGCCCTGCCGGGCGCATTGACGCTGGTCTTGCAGCCGCCGCGCATCCGCGAACGCGCGGCGATGCTGGAGGATCTGGATCCGGCCTGAAAACCGGCCTGACCCCGCGCGCCGCTTACTTGATCCGCTGTCCGTTGGCCAGAACCTGCCCGTCCTCAGTCACTTCGATCTTGGACACCAGCTCATCCTCGCCCGGGCCGGACCGCGCGAACAGCCCCATCATCATCCGCACGCCCGTGGCCTGATCCTGCGGCACGAGGCCCATGGCGATCAGCTTGTCCAACAGGCCATTGCCACCCACGAGGCGCAGATCGACCTCGCCTTCCGGCGCCGGTGCGCCGCCAAAGCTCTCGGTGTCAGTCTGATCAAACGTAAACGCCCCCTCGCCGGTCAGCGTCGCCCCCGCCAAATCAAGCGTCAGGTCGTGCAGGGTCAGGCTCTCGACCTCACCCGGCGCGGACTCGCTGCTTTCGATGTTCGCCATCTGCTCGGGGTCGAACAGATCGACGAACAGCCGCCCCTTGCCGGACAGGTCCAGCTTCAGCGTCGCCGGATCACGCGGCAACTGCGCGCCGGGATCGAACAGCGACCACAGCTGATCCGGCATGGTGAACTCGGCCAGTTCCATCCCAACCGCATAATCCTGCATGGTCTCGCTCTCGATCACCGGCATCGCGATATCGAACCCCATCCGCGCCATGCTCAGATCGACCGGGAACGGCATGTCGCTGGAACTGATCGCGATCGTCACACCCTCGCCCGCGCCGCCATAGCGCAGACCATCCGGGCCGATGGAACTCGTTATCGTGCCCCGATCGGAACCGTTGGCCCCCTCCAGCACATCGCCATCATCCTCGAACCGGTAGACGGTGCTGCCGGTCTGATATTCCATACGGCTATCGAACCGGAACCCGTCACGCAACGCGGCGGACATGTCATTGGTGTCAAAGCTCTCGGGGATCGCCCCGGTCCCGGCAAACGTCGCATTCGCCAGCGAGCCGGAAAACACCAGCGTGCCGCCCTCGGTCGGATCGGTGAAATCCAGATCATAGGTCACCGGGCCCGCCGTCATGTTCTGTTGCACCGCACGCGTCGTCTCGCCAAGCGCGGTCCGGCTCGTGCCGTTGAGATTCTCCATGCGGATCTGCGCGGCGCGAATCTCCGGCGTCTCCTCCCCGGCCCGAAGGTCGGTCAGCGCCATGGTCACCGCATCGGCGTCATAGGTGTATTCCATCGCCTCGGTCGTGCCCGAGACGATCATCTCCAGCGCTTCATGCGTCATCTCCAGCGTCATCGTGACCTGCTGCGCCTCGTCATCCGAGGCGGCAATCGCGATCGGCAGGGTCTCGGGCAGCACCACCGACACGGTGCCGTCGCCGTTCTCGACAAACTCGACCTGCTCCATCCGCATCGACACCGCACCCTCGGCCTCGGGCAGGGCCATCTCCATCGCCAGATCGCGGATCATCAGCGTGTCACCGGACCGGCTCTCGTCAGCGGTGATCCGATAGCCGAACTCCTCCAGATAGGTCGTCCAGTCCTGCCAGACCTGATCGGCGGTCAGATCGGCCAGCGCAGCGGTGCCAGTGACACCGAAGAGAACGGCCGACGCGGCCAGCGGGCGGAGATAAGACATGCAAGGCACCTTTTTCAAATACGGGTTGCCGATAACTTCGGGCCTCGGGCGCGCGGGGTCAAGGGAGGATGTCACTGGAACTCCGCCCGCCGCACGGCTATGCAAGGCTCCGTATCACAGGGCCAAAGGGGGCAAGCCATGACCATGCAAGGCAAATGCGTTCTCATCACCGGCGCGAGCAAGGGCATCGGCGCCGCCGCTGCGCGAGTTTTCGCCGAGGCGGGGGCCAATGTCGCCCTGGTCGCGCGCAATCGCGACGCGATCGCCGATCTCGCGGGCGAAATCGGGCCCAGCGCCATCGCCATCCCCTGCGACGTCAGCCGCTACTGGGAAGTCGAGGCCGCAGTCGAGGCCTGCCACACCGCCTTCGGCCAGCTTGACGTGCTGATCAACAACGCAGGCGTGGTCGAGCCCATCGCGGGGCTGGCCGACGTCGACCCCGGCGCATGGGCCCATGCCATCGACATCAACCTCAAGGGCGTCTTCAACGGCATGCACGCCGCCCTGCCCGGCATGATAGAGCGCCGCTCCGGCACCATCCTCACCGTCAGTTCCGGCGCGGCGCATAATCCGCTGGAAGGCTGGAGCGCCTATTGCACCTCCAAGGCGGGGGCAGCGATGCTCACCCGTTGCGCCGATCACGAGGCACGCGCTGCGGGCCTGCGCGTCATGGGCCTCTCGCCCGGCACCGTCGCCACCGACATGCAGCGCGAGATCAAGGCCAGCGGCGTCAACCCGGTGAGCGCGCTCGACTGGTCCGACCACATCCCCGCCGACTGGCCCGCCAAGGCGCTCTTGTGTATGTGCAGCCCCGAGGCCGATGAGTTCGTGGGCCAGGAAATATCCCTGCGCGACGAGGATATCCGCCGCCGGATCGGCCTCATATGATCCGGCTCGACAAGGACGGCGGCCTCTGGATCGCCACGCTCGACCGCCCCGACAAGGCCAACGCCCTGACCGAGGCGATGCTGTCGGAGCTTGCCGGTATCGCCGAGGCCGCCGCATCCGAGGCGCAGGTTTTCACCCTCACCGGCGCGGGCAAGGTGTTCTCTGCCGGGGCCGATCTCGAGGCCGCCCGGGCAGGCCTCGCCACCAGCCCGGTCTGGGAACGTCTCTCAACCGCCATCGCCGCCTTTCCCGGCCTCAGCATCGCCGCGCTCAACGGCACGGTGGCGGGCGGCGCGATGGGAATGGTGCTGGCCTGCGACATCCGCATCGCCGCGCCGGGGTCCAAGGCGTTCTACCCGGTGATGAAACTGGGTTTTCTGCCCCAGCCCAGCGACCCCGCGCGCCTGACCGCATTGATCGGCCCGGCCCGCGCCCGGATGATCCTCATGGCAGGGCAAAAGATCGACACCGAAACCGCCCTCGCCTGGGGCCTCTTCGACCACATCACCCCGGACACCGAGACCGTGCTCGACACCGCCCGCGCACTCGCCGCCGACGCGCTCGCCGCCGACCCCGCCCATGTCGCGGGGATCAAGGCCCTCTGCCGCCCCTGACCCGCGCCCCGTCTTGCAAAAGATTTGCCGCATCACGCATTCCGTGACAGGGTAAACTGCGCCTGTTGCGGAGGGCAGGCGCGTAGTTCAGGGAGGACAACCAGATGACCTTGCGGCCCGATCCGACATTTCACGCCACCCCCAAACTCGCGATGGAGGCGCCGGCGGAAACGCTCGCCTTCACCCTGATGCTCAGCCCCGACGGCAGCCAGCCCGACGGCCTCGCCGTTGTGGACGTGGACCCCAAGTCCAAGACCTACGGGCAGATCGTCCATAGCCTGTTCATGCCCAACACCGGCGACGAGTTTCACCATTTCGGCTGGAACGCCTGTTCCTCGGCCCTTTCGCCCCTCACCGGCCACGCATTCCTCGAACGCCGCTACCTGATCATTCCCGGCATCCGCTCCAGCCGCATCTACATCATCGACGTCAAGGAACCGCTCAAGGCGAAGATCCACAAGATCATCGAACCCGAAGAGGTCTTTGCCAAGACCGGCTATTCGCGACCCCACACCATCCATTGCGGCCCCGAGGGCATCTATGTCTCCACCCTTGGCGGCGGCGGCAAGGACGGCACCGACGGCCCGCCGGGCATGTTCATCATGGATTGCGAAACCTTCGAGATCCTCGGCCGCTACGAGATGGACCGCGGCGTGCAGGACAAGCAATACGATTTCTGGTGGAATCTACCGCGCAACTACATGGTCAGTTCCGAATGGGGCCTGCCGCCGCAATACGAAAACGGCATCGTCCCCGAGGACCTGCTCAGCAACAAATACGGCCACTCCATCCATTTCTGGGACCTGCGCGCGCGCAAGAACGTGCAGACCATCGACTTTGGCGAAAATCACCAGATGGCGCTGGAAATCCGGCCCGCCCATGATCCGGCCAAGCAATACGGCTTCTGCGGCGTGGTCGTCGATACCACCAATCTCGAAGGCTCGATCTGGACATGGTGGCGCAAGGACGACGGCACCTTCGACGCAAAGAAAACCGTCACCATCCCGCCACATCCCGCCGCCGCCGATGACCTGCCCGAATTGCTCAAGGGGTTCGAGGCGGTGCCGCCGCTGGTCACCGATATCGACCTCAGCCTTGACGACAAATACCTCTATGTCGCCTGCTGGGGCACCGGCGAGATGCACCAATACGATGTCTCCGACCCGATGAACCCCACGCTTGCGGGCAAGGTCGAACTGGGCGGCATCGTCGCTGACACCAAACACCCCACCGGCCGCGATTTCGCCTATGGCCCGCAGATGGTGGAAATCAGCCGCGACGGCAAACGCGTCTACTGGACCAACTCGCTCTATTCCTCGTGGGACGATCAGTTCTACCCCGAGGACGAGGGCGGGCAGATGGTGATGGCCCATGTCGGCGAAGACGGCGGGCTGACGCTCGACCCGGATTTCTATGTGGACTTCCCCAAGGGCTACCGCGCCCACCAGATCCGGCTCGAAGGCGGCGACTGTTCCACCGACAGTTTCTGCTACCCCTCCGTCTAAGGCGTGGCGGATCTCAATAGCACGGCGGCCCTGTGGTGGGCCGTCGTTGCCTCGGGCATCTATCACGGGGTCAATCCCGGCATGGGCTGGCCGCTCGCGGTCTCCGCCGCGCTGATGGAGCGCAAGCGCAGCAGCCTGTGGATGGCATTGCTGGCGCTGGCGGGCGGGCACCTGCTGGCCATGGCCGCGATCCTATTCCCGTTCTCGGCGCTCATGGCCCTCGCGGCATGGCAGCGCGAAATCCAGATCGGCGCGGCCTGCCTCGTGATCGGCCTCGGCCTCTACCTGTTGATCAATCGCAGGCACCCCCGGTTTCTCGCCCGGGTGCCACCCTCACGGCTGGCGCTCTGGTCGTTTCTCGCGGCAATGGCGCATGGCGCGGGGCTGATGCTGGTGCCGATCTATCTCGGCATCTGCGGCACGGTCGACACCGACACTGGCCACGCCGCCGCCGACACGCTGATCGGCGGCAACGTCACCATCGCCGCCGCCGTGGCGCTGCTGCACACAGCCGCGATGATGCTCTCGGGCGGCGCGCTCGCCTTCGGCGTCTATCGCTGGCTCGGCCTCAAGTTCCTGTCGAAAAGCTGGTTCAACCTCGATCTGGTCTGGGCGCTCAGCCTGATCCTCGTGGGCGGCCTCTCGCTCTGGCACGTGCTCTGACGCCCCTCACCGCTTGCGCCTCGGCCCCGGCGTTCTCGAATGAAACTCCGGCGGGCGCCGCCCCACCCATGCGATGAACTTCGCCAGCCTCGGATGCGCCCGTAACGCCTCGACCGTATTAAACTCCCGCGCCAATTCCGCTTCCGTCAGCGTCGCGTGGATCTCGTTGTGACAGATTTGGTGCAGCCGCACGACGGGGCCACCCTTGCCGCCCTTCAGCTTGGGCACAAGGTGATGCAGGCTCTGCCTAGTGCCGGGCGGAATGGGCCGCAGGCAGAGCGGGCAAATCGGCGCGTCGGTCAGTTTGTCTTGATCCTATCCCAGAGTGCGGGCAAGAGACTGGCACAAAGGGTCAAGATGACAAGGGGTGTGTGATGGAGGGGCAACCGGAGATCTTGCAGACGGCCATCGGCTACGGCCTGCAAGGCTGGGACATGGCCAAGGTCTGGCTGCTCAGCCCGGCGGCATGGTCGCAATTCGCGATTCTGGTGGTGGCCTGGCTGCTGGCCGTGCTCATAACCGGACGCATACGCCCCGCGCTCACCCGCCTGCTGACCCCCGCCGCTGGCCAAGACGGGCCGATCGCCTCGGCGCGGCGCTTCGTGCTGATGTTCCTGCCGCTCCTGATGCCGCTTCTGGCCTATGGCCTCACCGGCATCGGCGAGAGCGTGACCCGCTCTATCTTCGGCTCAGGCGACGTGATCGCCTTCGGCAAGCGGCTCTTCATGGTCCTCGCCGCCCGCGTTCTGGTGCGCGAAATCGTCACCGACCCGTTCCTCAAGGTGCTCGGTCGCCTCGTTCTCATGCCCGTCGCGCTGCTCTACCTCTTCGATCTTCTGGGGCTCGCCAACGACCGGCTCGCCGCCATCTCGGTCGATCTCGGCAATATCAGCTTCTCGGCGCTGTCCCTCATCCGCGGCGCGGTCTCGGCCGCGCTCTTGTTCTGGCTTGGCCGCTGGTCCAACAGCCAATCCGAAGACTTCATCCGCCGTCAGGAAGATCTGCGCCCCGCCACCCGCGAACTTGCGATGAAGGCCAGCCAGATCGCCATTTTCGGCGCGGCCTTCCTGCTCCTGATGTCGATCATGGGCATCGACCTTACCGCCATCGCCGTTCTCGGCGGCGCGCTCGGCGTCGGCATCGGCCTCGGGCTGCAACAGATCGCCGCCAATTTCGTCTCCGGCGTGATCCTGCTGCTGGAGGGGCAGACCACCGTGGGCGACTATGTCGTGCTCGATGACGGCTCCGAGGGCACCATTGTCAAGATGACCGCCCGCGCCGCGATCCTCGAGACCCCCGATGGCCGCTGGATCGTGGTCCCGAACGAGGATTTCATCACCTCCCGCGTCATAAACCTCTCCGACGCCGGCTCGCAACGCCGCTACGAGGCCGATTTCTCGGTCAGCTACGACACCGATATCAACCGCATCCCCGCCCTGATCGAACCCGCCGTTGCCGCGCTCGATTTCGTCCTCACCGAAGGCGCACGCGCCCCCGAATGCGAGCTCAAGGCCTTCGCCGACAGCGGCGTGGACTTCTCGGTCGAATATTGGGTCGAGGGGATCGAGGACGTCACCGGAAAATACCAGTCCGACGTGCTCTTCGCGATCTGGAACGCGCTCAAGGCCGAGGGCATTGAAATCCCCTTCCCGCAGCGCGTGCTGCATCATGTCGGGCTCAACAGCCAACCGCTCGTCGAGGCCGGAGACGCTGCATGACCCCGGACCCCTTCACCGCCTACCCGGCGCGCGGATGGCTTCGTTCCAGTGCCGGTATCGCGTTCATGCTCGGGGGGCTCCTGGCCACATTCGCGGTCTTCATGACCACGCAGGAGATCGACTTTTTCGATCTGCGCTTCGTCTCGATCCTGTTCCTGATCGCCCCTCCGGTCCTGCTGGTCTCGGGCGCGTTGCTCTGGCGCATGTCCAACTGGACCGACTGGGTCTTGCGCATCGACGAGACCGGCCTCACCTTTCGCAGCGCGACCTCCCGGGGTCGCCTCCTTGCGCCAGAACACATGCCGTGGCACGCGTTCGCACGGGCCGAGTTTTCCTCCGCGCCCAAGACCATCGAAATGATACAACTCAGCGATATGGACGGAAACCGGCATAAACTGAACATATCGAACTTGACCTTCAGCCGTCCCCGCATCGTCGCCGCTTTGGAAGACTGGCTTAACAGCGCGCGCGTGCCCTACACCAAACGCGGCTGGGACGTCGTCCTGCTTGATCGTGTCGTGATCGAACGGGTCGCGCAGGCATGACCGACGCGCTCGTCATCGGGGCCGGGCCCGCAGGTCTCATGGCCGCGCGCGAACTCGCCCGCGCCGGTCTGCGCGTGACGCTGGCCGAGGCCAAACCCTCGGTCGCACGCAAATTCCTGATGGCCGGAAAATCCGGGCTCAACCTCACCAAATCCGAACCCTTCGAAGACTTCCTGCACGCCTACGGTGACAGCGCCGACGCCCTGCGCCCGATGCTCACCGCCTTCGGGCCGGACGCGGTGCAGGACTGGGCGCGTGCGCACGGCCAAACGCTCTTCACCGGCTCCACCGGCCGGGTCTTTCCAAAGGTGATGAAGGCCTCGCCACTCCTGCGCAGCATGCTGGCCGAATTGCGCGGCCTCGGTGCCCAGACCCGCACCCGCTGGCACTGGACCGGCTGGGATGGCTCGGCGGTCCTCTTCGACACCCCCGACGGGCCACAGCGCCTCACCCCCACCGTCACCGTACTGGCCTGCGGCGGCGCAAGCTGGGCGCGGCTCGGCTCGGATGGCGCATGGAGCGCGCATCTCGCCCCCGAGACGCTCACCCCCTTCCGCCCCGCCAACATGGGCTTTCTCGTGGACTGGTCGCCGCATATGACCCCGCATTTCGGCAAACCCGTCAAAGGCGTCGAACTCCACGCAGGCCCAACCCGCTCACGTGGCGAGTTCGTCCTCTCCGCCACCGGGCTCGAGGGCGGCGGTCTCTACGAGATCAGCGCCACCCTGCGCGACGGCGCGCCCCTCACGCTCGACCTCGCGCCCGACCTCTCAACCGAGCAAATCGCCCAACGGCTGGCCAACACCCGCCCCCGCGACAGCCTGAAAAACCGCCTCCGCAAAGCGCTCAACCTCGACCCGGTGAAATGCGCACTGGTGATGGAGTTCGCCCGCACCGCCCCGGACCTGCCCGCCACGCTCAAGGCGCTGCCCGTCCCCCTCCTCGGCCCCCGCCCGATCGACGAGGCCATATCCACCGCAGGCGGCCTACGCTTCAACGCCCTGACCGACGGCCTGATGCTGCACACCCGCCCCGGCACCTTCGCCGCCGGTGAAATGCTCGATTGGGAGGCCCCCACCGGCGGCTACCTGCTGACCGCCTGCCTCGCCACGGGGGTCTGGGCCGGTCGCCACGCAGCCGCCTACGCTCAGGGCAGCGCCGCCGCCCGCTGAAACGCGGGCCGCGCCATCATCGCATCAAGATACGCCGCAAGCCGCGCGGGCGGGTCCGGAAAACCCGCCTTGCCCGCCCACATCAGGCAATGCGCCAGCAGGATATCGGCGATGGTCATGGTCTCTCCCTGCAGGAACGGACCCTTGAGAACCGCCTCCAACCCGTTGACATTGCGCTCATATTCCCACTTGAGCGACTCCTTGACCGCAGGCACCCGGTGCTCCTCCGGCAGCACGAAGGAATGCCGCGCCGCCGTCCACAGCACCGCATCGACCTCGTCAAGGATCTGATGCGTCAGCGCATCCTGACGCGCACGGGCGGGGGTGCCCGCAGGATGGGTCATCTGGCCATGCTTGTCGGCCAGATAGGTCATGATCGCACTGGAATCGGTCAGCACCTGATCGCCCTCCCGCAACGCCGGGATCTTGCCCGACGGGTTCACCGCCAGCGCCTCGGCCGAGCGCGGGGCGACGGGCAGGTGATTGTACTCCAACCCCATTTCCTCAAGCAGCCAGAGCACACGAAAGGCCCGGCTGGCCCGCGATCCGATAACGTCATACATGGAACGGTCCCCGTTCGGTTGGTGTCGCGGCAGCATTGCGCAAAGAGCAGGCGAAGGCAACGGCGGCAGGACGGGTCATGTAGGCCTGTGAAGGTTTGGTCGTGATTGGCCTGAAGCACTCATAGCACCCCGCCAAAAGGTGCCGCGTGATCGCAGGGCCGGGGACTGGCGAAGCAACGGTCGTGGTGGGTACTTTATCCCAGCCAAGTCATTCTAACCTCAACACGTTGCGCACCCTATCAAATCGCCAGGCCGCGGGACGGCCCGGCGATCGCGCGGCACCTTCGGTGCGTTTCGCGCGGGAGGCGCTTTTGTCGGGTTTAGGCCGCACCTTACCCCGTTCCATGGTGTGCTTTGAACCGACGCCGTAAACCCGAACCCACACCGGTGGCACCGCGTAGGGTGGGTTTCCAACCCACACCTGTCACCTAGCCGCCAGCATCGCCAACCGGATAAGCGCCCGTTCCATCAGCGCCATCTCGGGGGCCCGCTGCGCCGCCGAGCGCAGTTGCAGGTCGGTGTCGGTGAGGATCGTCAGCCCCTGTTGCAGCTTCTCCGCTCCCCAGCCCTGCGCCTGCCGCAGCATCCGGTCGCGGCGCGGGCCAAAGATCGGCGGGCGCATCCGGGCGATGCCCTGCGCCGCCCCACCGGGATCAGACGCAGCGGTGTAGAGCGCCCTGAAATGCCGGGTCGCCCCGATGCACAGTCCCACCGGCTGCACCCCCTGCGCCTTCAACCGCCGCAGCACCGGGCCGATCTCGCCCGAGCGTCCCTCGGCCACGATATTGAGGATATCGTCGAGATCCGCCTCGGTCGAGGCGGGCGCGCAGGCGACGATATCCTCCGAAGACAAAGGGCCATCCTCGCCCAGCTTGTAGAGCGCCAGCTTCTCCATCGTCTGACGAAAATCACCGGGGTCGAGATCGCGGGCAAGCGCCGTGAGGTCATTCATCACCGGGCCGGGAATATCCCGCAGACCGGCCTCTCCCAACACCCGCTCAATCTCCTCTCGCGAGGGCGGTTCGTCATAAATTCCAACGGCATAGGCATTGGGATGGGCCTCGAACGCCTTGCGGATCTTCGAGGTCGCCTTGAGCTGCCCGGCAGTGACGATGATCTGCGCATCGCCCTCCTGCCAGTCACTCAGCGCGGCCAAAATCGCGTCGGCGGCGGTGTCATTGGCGTCCTCGACAAAGGCCGCACGGGGCCCCGGAAAGAACCCCTGCGCCTTGACCGCATCCATCAGACGCGCGGCATCCTTGCGCAGATCCCCGCCCGCCATCCGGGCAAGGCGCATTTCCTCTTCGGCGTCGGGGCCAAGCAGCGCCGCGATCACCTGCTGCCGCTTGAGCGCCACGCGCATCGCGTCGGCACCATAGATCAACAGCCCCGTGCGATGCGCCTCGGGCTTGGCGAAATAGCGGGCCGCATCGCGCGCACTCAGCTTCATCGCGCCGCGTCGGGCACAGTCGCCACCAGACGGGTCACAAGCTGATCGGCGAGGATGGTCATCAGCCGCACCTCGGCATCGCGCTCGGCGGCTTGCGTCGCCACAGGCGTGCCGGTGGCCGAAAACGCGGTGAAGCTGTCGACCGATCCAGTAGTCACGGTCAGGCCCGTCTCCCGGTCGACCAGCGCATATTCGACGCGCCCCAGCATGTTGAACCTTGATGCGACGTTGCTGCGATCAATGGAAATCGCCTTGGTCGAAAGGCTGATCGCGGGGCGCAACTCGTAGCGCGCCGCGGTTGCCCGGCCCAGACGACCCTCAAGCTCACGGGTCAGCAGGTAACCCGCCCGCGTCTCCGGCTCGCTCACCTCGACCTGCCCGATCAGCGCAGCCCCGGCGCCCCCCGGCGCATAGGCGGGCGCAAAGCCGCAGCCCGCCAGCAGGGCCAGCCCCGTGCCGAGCAGCAGGCGGCGGCTATACGACGACATTAACGATCCGTCCCGGCACCACGATCACCTTCTTGGGTTGCCCCCCATTCAGGGCCTTTTGCACAGCTTCATGCGCGAGCGCGGCTTTTTCAACCTCGGATTTCTCCATGTCGGCGGGCAGCGACAGCTCACCCCGGCGTTTGCCGTTGATCTGAATGGGCAGGATCACCGTCTCGTCGATCAGCATGGCGGGGTCCGCCTCGGGCCAAGGGGCGGTCGCAACCAGCCCCGCGCCGCCCAGCATCGCCCAGACATCCTCGGCCAGATGCGGCGTCATCGGCGACATCAGCTGCGCCAGCGTGCGCGCGGCGGTGGATTTGGCCGCCTGCCCCGCCTTCGATTTGGCCAGCGTGTTGGTGAAGGCGTAAAGCCGCGCGATGGCGGCGTTGAAGCCGAAACTGTCCACCCCCTTGGTCACCTCGTCGATGGTCTTGTGCATCTCGCGCAACAGCGCCTCGTCGGCTTGCGCATCGGCCTCGCCGGGGGTCTGCGCGATCTCCGAGGCGATGCGCCAGACGCGGGCAAGGTGGCGATGCGCGGCCTCGGCACCCGAGGCGGTCCATTCCACGTCGCGCTCGGGCGGGCTGTCGCTCAGGACGAACCAGCGCGCGGTATCGGCCCCGTATTCCGCAATGATGGTCGAGGGATCGACCACGTTCTTCTTGGATTTCGACATCTTGGCGGAGGGGATCACCTCCACCGGCGAGCCATCGGCAAGCCGCCCCTCGGTTACCTCTTCGGGCAGGTGATAGACCGGGCGGCCCTTGGCATCCCGCGTCTGGTAAATCTCATGCGTCACCATCCCTTGCGTGAAGAGCGCATCGAACGGCTCGATCGCCTTTTCGGGCAGATGCCCGCAAATCTTCATCGCCCGAGCAAAGAACCGCGAATACAAGAGATGCAGGATCGCGTGCTCGATGCCACCGATATACTGGTCCACGTTCATCCAGTACTCGGCCTCGGCCATGTCCGTGGGCGTCTCGGCACGGGGCGCGGTGAAGCGGGCGTAATACCACGACGAATCCACGAAAGTGTCCATCGTGTCGGTCTCGCGCCGCGCAGGCGCACCACAGGCCGGGCAGGCACAGTCACGCCACGTGGGATGCCGGTCGAGCGGGTTGCCGGGGATGCCGAAATCAATCGGCGTGCCGCCCTCGTCATAGGGCAGTTGCACCGGCAGGTTCTCTTTCTTCTCGGGCACCACGCCACAGGCATCGCAATGCACCACAGGGATCGGACAACCCCAATAGCGTTGACGGCTCAAACCCCAATCGCGCAGCCGGAACTTGGTGACACCCTGCCCCACGCCATTCTGCTCGCAGAACTCAATCACCGCCTCGACACCCGCCTCGCCGGTCTGCTCTTCGGCGCCCGCCACCAGCCGCGTGTAGCGCACCCGCTCGGATTTGAGCGGCACGTAAGGCGCGGCTTCGATGTCGTGCTCCGCGTCAAGCGGCAGGAAGGTGTCGAGGATCGGCAGGTCATACTTGCGCGCGAAATCATGGTCGCGCTGATCGTGGCCGGGGCAGCCGAAAATCGCGCCGGTGCCGTAATCCATCAGGATGAAATTGGCGATATAGACCGGCAATTCCCACGACGTGTCGAACGGATGGCGGCAGGTCAGGCCGGTATCAAAGCCCAGCTTCTCGGCCTTCTCGATGGCCTCGGCGGTGGTGCCGCCCTTGCGCGCCTCGGCGCAGAACGCCGCCACATCGGCGCGCTCACGCTCCAACTGACGCGCCAGCGGGTGATCGGGCGAGATGCCAATGAAGGACGCCCCCATCAGCGTGTCGGGCCGGGTGGTATAGACCTCGACCCGGTCATGCCCGTCGGGGCCGTCATTGAGGCCAAAGGCGAATTGCAGCCCGCGCGACTTGCCGATCCAGTTCTCCTGCATGGTCCGCACCTTGGCGGGCCAATCGTCGAGGCCGTCCAAGGCCTCCAGCAACTCCTCGGAAAAATCCGAGATGCGGAAGAACCATTGCGTCAACTCGCGCCGCTCCACCTCGGCGCCCGAACGCCAGCCCTTGCCGTCGATCACCTGCTCATTGGCCAGCACGGTCATGTCCACCGGGTCCCAGTTCACCACGGCGTTCTTGCGGTAAACCAGCCCTTTTTCGAGGAAATCCAGAAACAGCGCCTGCTGCTGACCGTAATAATCGGGGCGGCAGGTTGCGATTTCGCGCGACCAGTCGATCGAAAGCCCCAGAGGCTTCATCTGTTCCCGCATTTCCTTGATGTTGTCTTCGGTCCAGTCGTTGGGATGCCCCCCCGACGCCATCGCGGCATTCTCGGCGGGCATGCCGAACGCGTCCCAGCCCATCGGGTGCAGAACGTTATGCCCCGTCGACAGCTTGTAGCGCGCCACAACGTCGCCCATCGTGTAATTGCGCACATGGCCCATATGGATGCGCCCAGACGGATAGGGGAACATCTCCAGCACGTAATATTTCGGTCTGGCCTCATCCCGGCGGGCGCGAAAGATATCCGCATCCTGCCACGCCTGTTGCCATTTCGCTTCGATTTCCGCCGGTGCATAGCGCGACATGGGCCGGGCCTCTCTTGCTCTGTCAGTTGTTGGATGGGGTGATAGGCGCTTGTGTGGGGCGGGTCCAGACTCCGGCTGCAAAAATGCGGGGCTTTGCGGGGCTGGCCCGGCACGACTATAAGCACTTGAGGGGCACCAGACAGGCATATCCGTGAAAATCCTTTTCATCCATCAGAACTTCCCCGGCCAGTACAAGCACCTTGCCCCGCTTCTGGCCCGGCAGGGGCATCACTGCGTGGCGCTGACGCTGCGGGTCAAGGAGGCGACGACCTGGCAAGGGGTGCGCGTGGTCCCCTACACCCTGCCCAAGCGCGAGGGGCAAAAGTTGCACCCCTGGCTGGTCGATCTCGATACCAAGGTGACGCGCGGCGAGGCATGCTATCACGCCGCGCGGCAGCTGCGCGACAAGGGCTATGTGCCCGATCTCATCCTTGCGCATCCCGGCTGGGGCGAATCGCTGTTCCTGCGCGATGTCTGGCCCGAGGCGCGCATGGGGCTCTATTGCGAACTCTATCACCTCGCGGGCTGGCCGCATCTGAATTTCGATCCGGAATTCGCCAGCAAGACCCCCGAGACCGAGGCCCTGCGCATCCGTATGAAGAACCTCAACAACCACCTGCATTTCGATCAGGGCCATGCCGGGATCAGCCCGACCCGATTTCAGGCCGATACCTTTCCGCAGCCCTTCCGCGACCGCATCACCGTCAGCCATGACGGCATCGACACGCTCACCGCCTGCCCGCAGCCCGATGTCCGGCTTGAGGTGGAAGGCGCAGGCACGCTCAGCCGCGACGACGAGGTGATCACCTTCGTCAACCGCAACCTCGAGCCCTATCGCGGCTATCACATCTTCATGCGCGCGCTGCCGCACCTCCTGCGCGAGCGACCCCGCGCCCACGTGCTGATCGTCGGCGGCGACGAGGTGAGCTACGGTGCCCGCCCGCCCAAGGGACAGACCTGGAAACAGATCTTCATCGACGAGGTGCGCGGGCAGATACCCGACACCGACTGGGCGCGCGTGCATTTTCTGGGGCGCATCCCCTATGACCGCTTTCTGCGGCTGTTGCAGCTGAGCCGCGTGCATGTCTACCTCACCTATCCCTTCGTGCTCAGCTGGTCGCTGATGGAGGCGATGAGCTGCGGCGCCGCCATCGTGGCGGGCGATACCGAGCCGGTGCGCGAGGTCATCACCGAGGATGAGACCGGGCGGCTGGTGGATTTCTTCGACGGCGCGGCACTGGTGGGCGAGGTCTGCGCGCTGCTGGACGACGCGGCCGCGCGGCGACGTCTGGGGGCGGCGGCCCGCGAGTTGATCCGCGAACGCTATGATCTGCAAACCACCTGTCTGCCGCGTCAGGTGGCCTGGGTGCATGAGTTGGCGGCAGGCGACATGTAAGGCGGTCGCCCGTCACGGCCTTTGCAGCACCTGCGTCCGGGGGCTGTGGTCGAGGGGAGGATTTGGCCTGTTCCGGACATAGCGCCTCGCCAAGAGGTGCCGCGTGATCGCAGGGCCGGGGACTGGCGATGCAACCGTTGTTGCCCGCACTTTATGCCAGCCAAATCATTGTAACCTCGCCACTTTGCGCGCCACTCCAAATCGCCAGGCCTCGGGACGGCCCGGCGATCGCGCGGCACCTTCGGTGCGATTCGCGCGGGGGGCGGCAACGGCAGCAACAGGCCAACCACGCCCCATCAGCCACGGTCATGTTCCGCTAAAAACCCCCTCACCACCACACCAATCCATCCCCGCAAGGGTGGCATTTCACCCATCCATCGGCGCGTGATCGTGGTCGCACAACTCGTGATCGGCGAGCGACGCCAGCACGTAGCATTCGCGCGAGACGCCCGTACCCGTGCAGCCCGCCGTGATCCGCTCCAGCTCTGTCTCAAGCGCGCGCAACCGGCCAATCTTCTGACGAACGGCCTCGAGCTGATCCTGCGCGATCCGCGTCGCGGTCTCGCAGCCGCGATCCGGGTGCTCCTGCAACTCGATCAGCGACGAGATCGCCCCGAGCGAGAATCCCAGATCGCGGGCATGGCGGATGAAGCGCAGCCGCTCCAGCTCCGCTTGCGCATAGCGCCGCTGATTGCCCGCACTGCGCAACGGCGCATCAAGCAGCCCGCGCGCCTCGTAATAGCGGATGGTGGGCACCTTGACCCCGGTCCGCCGCGCAAGATCGCCAATCGAGAAAAACATCATGCCTCCCCTTGAAGCTCTAGTCGCTAGAGAGATTACATGTCCCTCAGGCAAGATGCAAAGGAGGCCGGGAATGGCGGGATGTTGTGACCACGATGTGCGGTTCGAGGGCGTGTCGGACGCCTATAAACGGCGGCTCTGGCTGGTCATCGCAATCAACGCGGCGATGTTCGCGGTCGAGATGAGCGCCGGTCAGGCCGCACAATCCCAGGCACTCAAGGCCGATGCGCTCGATTTTCTGGGCGATGCGCTGACCTATGGCCTGTCGCTGGCGGTGATCGGCATGTCGCTTCGGGTGCGCGCAACGGCGGCGCTGGTCAAGGGGATGAGCCTGATGGCAATGGGGCTCTGGGTTCTGGGCACCACGCTCTACCGCGTGCTCTATACGGGCGTGCCCGAGGCCGAGATCATGGGGCTGATCGGGTTTCTGGCGCTTGGCGCCAATCTGGCGAGCGTGCTCTTGCTGATGGCCTACAAGGATGGTGATGCCAATGTGCGCTCGGTCTGGCTGTGTTCGCGCAATGACGCCATCGGCAACGTGGCCGTGATGCTGGCGGCCCTCGGGGTCTGGGGAACGGCGTCGGGCTGGCCCGACCTGATCGTGGCCGGGCTGATGGCCGCGCTCTTCGTCAACTCATCGGTGCAGATCATCCGGCAATCCTTGCAAGAGCGGCGTGCTGCCGCTCTTGGAGATCAGAACCGGGCGGCCTGAATGCGCAACTGCCGCGCACGGTTGAGAATGGCATCCTCGACCGCACGTTCTGTGGCCGCATCGACCGGCCCGCGGCGCGATTGCAGCGCCACGTTCAGCGCGCGCGCATCAAGCGCCGGATCGCTGATCAGGATCGTCGCGCGATACGCCTGACCGCCGCCCGGAGGCGTGCCATAGCCCGTGCTGATCACGCCGGTAAAGGGATCAGCAGCCTCGACCGGCAGGAAGTCGAGCACCTGCAGCGAGGCGGTCCACAAGAAGCGGTTGACCTTGGTAGTGTCCTTGGCGCCGCGGAACGCATCGAGAATCGAGCCTTGCTCGGCGGAGGGCCTGGCCTCGCGGCCACTTTTCACGCTCGTTGCATCAGGGTCTAGCTTGGCGTTCTGAAACGCGCTGCAGCCGCCCAGAATTGCAAGGGCTGCGGCCGCTGCAGCGGCCAATGTGATACGCGAATGGGTCATGGCACCGTCCGAGATTGTTTCCACCCCTACTATCCAAGCGTGGCGGCATGGGCAAGCCGTTTGCGCCGATCCGCACACTTGTGCGCGGGGGGCGCACTGTGGCATGCACTGCGCACGTCATCCGCCGGGAGGGTTATCATGGGGCTGCAAGAGATCGAGGCGCGGCTGCGAAACGCCGCCGACGACGCCGGGCGCGCGCCCGAAAGCGTGGACCTGATCGCCGTCTCCAAGGTCCAGCCCAATGAACGGGTCGAGGCGGTGCTGCGCGACGGCCATCGGATCTTCGGTGAGAACCGGGTGCAGGAGGCGGCGGGCAAATGGCCGGACTTTCGCGAGCAGTTCGAGGGAATCAGCCTGCATCTGATCGGGCCCTTGCAGACCAACAAGGCGCGACAGGCGATGGACCTCTTTCAGGCGATCCACACAGTCGACCGCCCGAAGCTGGCCAACACACTGGCACGTCTCGCGCAGGAGATCGGAGCATGCCCTGACCTTTTCATTCAGGTCAACACCGGCGAAGAGCCGCAGAAGGCGGGCATCCTGCCTGCCGATACGGATGCATTCGTGGCCGAATGCCGCACGCTCGACCTGCCCCTGCGCGGGTTGATGTGCATTCCCCCCGTCGACGAAGAGCCAAGCCTGCATTTCGCCCTGTTGGCCAAGATGGCAGCGCGCAACGGGCTCGCGGGGCTGTCGATGGGCATGAGCGGCGATTTCGAGCAGGCGATCGCGCTTGGCGCGACGCATGTGCGCGTCGGCTCGGCCATCTTCGGAGAACGCGATTACGGGTAGCGCGCCGTTATCGGCAAGAAGGCATGGGGACCATTTTGGCCTGGTGCTGCCGTTGCCGTGAGACGCGCGAAACGCACCGAAGGTGCCGCGCGATCGCCGGGCCGTCCCGCGGCCTGGCGATTTGATAGGGCGCGAAACGTGTTGAGTTTAGGATGACTTGGCTGGGATAAAGTGCGGGCATCAGCCGTTGCTTCGCCAGTCCCCGGCCCTGCGATCACGCGGCACCTTCTGGCGGGGTGCTATGTCCGCATCAAGCCACCCCTCTACCCCGTACTCACCTCACAATCAGCCGTGTCTCATAGCGGATCGCCGCCGCGATCCGACGCAGGTGACCGGGCCGCAGCCCGATGCACCCCGCCGTCGGATACCCCGGCCTGCGCCAGCGATGGATAAAGATGCATGATCCGCGCCCACGCTCGGCCTTTGGCCAGTTCCAGTCGGTCACGATCACCAGATCATAGAGCGGATCGGCCCGGCGCAACGCCTCGTGGCTATGCCCATAAGGCGCGCGCACCATGAGGTTGTAATCCTCGTCCCCGGGATCGTCCGACCACAGATCGCCCGGGCGGATCGGCAGCGCCCAATCGGCGGGCCGCGCCATGCGGTCGGGACGGTAGAGCATCCCGACGATGCGATGCGCACCGCGCGGCGTAGCCCCGTCCCCCTCGCGCTTGTCCATGGCAAGACCGCCACGCCCGATCGTGCAGGGATAGCACCGCCCCTGAAACCGCAAACCGACGCGCGTAAGCACCATGTCATGCGGGCTCATGCGATATTCCCAGATACTGATTCTCTCACCAGCGGCGCACCGACCGCCCCGACCGGGTTGCCGACATCGGCACAGCGCATCCCGACCATTCGCCGTCTTTCACTTTCGCGCGTGTTCATTCTGCACACTCCTTCAGCGCACCTGCCCGCAAAGGGGGCAACCTCTCACTCATCGGCACCATTCATCCCCGAATTGACCAAAAAATCCAGAGATTGCCTAACCTTACGTCACCTTTTTCATATGCATTTGCTGCATAGCAGCATTGCTTATCCGGGGTATTGTGCAGATGCAGAAACGAGTTATTTTGAACTCAACAAAGGCGAAACGAACCGGGTCGCCTGATCAAACGAATACGTCCGCAAGGATACGAACGATGTCAACCACGATCCACATGCGCCGCTCGGCTCTGCACATTCTCGGCGAAGACCTGAGTACTGCAGTTTATGCTGCGGTGCAGCGGCTTGCCGATTACCGCATGTATCGACGCACGCTGCGCGAACTTCAAGACCTGACCGCGCGCGATTTGTTCGATCTGGGCATGCATCGCAGCGAAATCAAGCGCGTCGCCCACGACGCGGTCTACGGCCATCGGTCGTAACAACAGAATCGGATGCATCTCTCCTCCTCCCTGATGCATCTGCTACGGTAACGGGCTTCTCTCCTCCTCCCTGAAGCTCGGGACCGGACATAGGGATCACCTGATCCCGAAAGTTTGCGAAAGGCCCCCCTCCTCCTCCCTGGGGCCGGACGTACAGGAAACGGCGGCACCTCTCCTCCTCCCTGGTGTCGCCGTTTTTTGTTGTCTGAAGAGAACTTGCGCCCCACCTGCCCTGTCGCTTTGCTTTGCCCGCCCGCGCGCCTAGATTGCCCGGCATGTCCAACCTGCCCGCCCCCCTCGATCATTGGTTCGCCGCCCGCGGCTGGCAGTTGCACCCGCATCAGGCCGAAATGCTGGCGCGGGCGCAGGACCCCGCAACGCTGCTCATCGCGCCCACCGGCGGCGGCAAGACGCTGGCAGGCTTCCTGCCGACACTGGCCGATCTGGCGCAGGGCGACCACGCCGGGCTGCACACGCTCTATATCTCGCCATTAAAGGCGCTGGCGGCGGATATCCGGCGCAATCTCACGCGCCCGGTCGAGGAAATGGGCCTCGCCATCCGCATCGAGGACCGCACCGGCGATACCTCATCGCATGCCAAGCGTCGCCAACGCGCCGACCCGCCGCATATCCTGCTCACCACCCCCGAAAGCCTTGCGCTCCTGACCTCCTATGAGGACGCGCCGCGCATCTTTGCCGGGCTGAAACGCGTGGTGGTGGACGAAGTGCACGCCCTCGCCGAATCAAAGCGCGGCGATCAGCTGATGCTGGCGCTCTCAAGGCTGCAGGCGCTTTGCCCCGAGATGCGGCGTGTCGGCCTGTCGGCCACGGTCGAGGACCCGCCCGCCTTGGCCCGCTTCATGGCGCACCGCGACCATCCCTGCGACATCCTGCACGCCGATCCCGGTCCCGACCCCGATATCGCCATGCTGGAAACGGCCGAGGCGCCGCCGTGGTCCGGCGGCGGGGCCGCCTATGCAATCCCAGCCGTGCTCGATCAGGTGCGCCGCCACAAGACCACGCTGATTTTCCACAACACCCGCGCGCAGGCCGAGATCTTCTTTCACAACCTCTGGCTCGCCAACGAGGACGCGCTGCCTATCGGCATCCATCACGGCAGCCTTGACCGGGTGCAGCGCGAGCGGGTCGAGGGCGCGATGGTGCGCGGCGAGTTGCGCGCCGTGGTCTGCACCGGCAGCCTTGACCTGGGGCTCGACTGGGGCGATGTCGATCTGGTCATTCAGGTCGGCGCTCCGAAGAACGTCAAACGCCTCGTGCAGCGGATCGGACGGGCCAATCACCGCTATAACGCCCCCTCCAAGGCGCTTCTGGTGCCCGCCAACCGGTTCGAGGTGGTGGAATGCCTCGCCGCTTTGCAGGCCGTCAAGGATCGCGATTTGGATGGTGAGGGGCGCGGACCGGGCCCGCGTGACGTGCTCTGCCAACATATCCTCATCCGCGCCTGCGCCGGACCGTTCCACGCGGATGATCTATATGCCGAGGTCGCCTCTGCCGGGGCCTATGCCACGCTCACCCGCGATGAATTCGACGCCTGTCTGGAATTCTGCGCGACAGGCGGCTATGCGCTCAGGGCCTATGACCAATGGCAACGGCTGAAACAGCGCCCCGATGGCCTCTGGCAGCTGCGCGACCCGCGCAGCCCGCGCCTCATCCGGATGAATATCGGCACGATTCAGGACACCGACACCCTCAAGGTGCGGATGCGCCGGGCACGCGGCGGCAAGCCCCTGGGCGAGATCGAGGAAGGCTTTGCCGCCACCCTCAGCCCCGGCGACACCTTCCTGATCGGCGGGCAGATCGTGCGATTCGAATCCCTGCGCGAGATGGTCGTCGAAGTCAGCCGCGATCCCGGGCGCACGCCGAAAATCGCCACCTTCATGGGCACCAAATTCGCCACCTCGACGCAACTCTCCGAACGCATTCTCGCGATCCTCAATCAACCCGACTGGCCCGACCTGCCCGCCCATATCCGCGACTGGCTGGAGTTGCAGCGCAGCCTGTCGGACATGCCCCAGGCGGGCCGCCTCCTGATCGAGAGCTTTCCGCACGAGGGGCGCGAGCATGTCTGCATCTACGGCTTTGCCGGGCGCAACGCGATGCAGACGCTGGGCCTGCTGGTCACCAAGCGGATGGAGGAAGAGGGGCTTGCCCCCCTGGGCTTCGTCTCGACCGATTACGCGACGCTGATCTGGGGGCTGGAGCCGCTGACCGATGCCGCCCCGATCTTCGCACGCGACGCCCTGCGCGACGGGCTTGAAAGCTGGCTGATGGGCAACGCGGTGATGAAACGCACCTTCCGCGCCTCGGCCACAATTGCGGGCCTCATTCAGCGCAACAGCCCGCAGGCGCGCAAGAACGGGCGGCAAACCACGATGTCGTCCGATATCCTCTATGACACGCTGGTCAAATACGACCCCGAGCACCTGCTGCTGGACATCACGCAGGCCGAGGCGATGCGCGGGCTGGTCGATTTCGGCCGCATCGAGGAAATGCTGGACCGCATCAATGGCCGCATCACCCTGCGCCGCCTCACGCGCGTGAGCCCGCTTGCCGCCCCGCTCTTCCTCGAGGCCGGGCGCACCCCCGTCGAAGGCGCGGCACAAGAGCGGCTTCTGGCCGAGGAAAGCGCGCGGCTGATGCAGGCGGCAGGGCTGGCATAGGTTGATCCGGCGCGATGACCGGCCTTGCCATTCCCCACGGCACAGGCCACCAATGCAGCATGGACGGTTACAGTTTTACCCTTGCGGGCGCTGCGCTTACGGCCCTGCCTTCGGGCGCGCTCTATTGGGAGGCGCGCAACCTGCTCTGCGTGTCGGACCTGCATCTTGGCAAATCCGAACGCCGCGCGCGATTGGGCGAACCGCCCCTGCCCCCCTACGAGACGCGCGACACGCTGACCCGGCTTGAGGCCGATATGCGCCGCACCGGCGCGGCCACGGTGATTTGCCTGGGCGACAGTTTCGACGATGCCGCCGCGGCCCACGCCCTGCCCGACGCCGAAAAGCTCTGGATCGCCAAGTTGCAGGCCGGGCGTCGATGGGTCTGGATCGAGGGCAATCACGATCCCGGCCCGGTGGATCTGGGCGGCGCGCATATGGCCGAATTGCCCAGTCCCCCGCTGGTCTTTCGCCACATCGCCCGGGCCCGGCAATCGGGCGAGATCTCGGGCCATTACCACCCCAAGGCACGGCTTGCCCTGCGCGGCCGCAGCCTCAGCCGCCCGGCCTTCCTGATCGACAGCGACCGGGTGATTCTGCCCGCCTACGGCACCTATACCGGCGGGCTCTGGAGCGATGACGCGGCCTTTACCGGGCTGATGCGCGACGAGGCGCTCGCGGTGCTCACCGGCCCGATGCTGCACGCGGTGCCGATGCCACGCCGTTCGGCGGGCCGCTGACACCCGCCCCACATCCGGTTGCACGGAACCGGGCCGCTGCCTAATGTGCGTCCGACCGCATCCCCCCAAAGGACCACGCCGATGACCGATCCCCTGCCCCTCCTGCGCGCGATGTTCGAGCGCGCCGTGGCCGTGGCCGACCCGATGCAAAGCCTCGCCGCGCATCTACCACCCCGCCCCGACGGGCGGCTGGTGGTGATCGGCGCGGGCAAGGCCAGCGCGCGCATGGCCGAGGCGGTCGAGGCCGTCTACGGCCCCTGCGAAGGGCTGGTGATCACGCGCTACGGCTACGGCCGGCCCTGCACCGGCATCGAGATCGTCGAGGCTGCGCACCCGGTGCCCGACACCGCAGGCCTGCAGGCGACCGCGCGGATGCTCGATCTGGTGGCGGGTTTGGGCGAGGCCGACATGGTACTGGCGCTCATTTCCGGCGGTGCCTCGTCGCTGCTGGTGCAGCCCGCAGGCACGATGACCCTGACCGAGAAACAGGCCGTCAACGCCGCCCTGCTGGCCTCGGGCGCGCCCATCGGCAAGATGAACCTTCTGCGCAAGCATCTCAGCCGCGTGAAAGGCGGGCAGCTGGCCGCCGCCGCCTATCCGGCCCGGATGCTGGCGCTGATGATCTCAGACGTGCCCGGCGATGACCCCGCGATGATCGGCTCCGGCCCCACCGTGGGCGAGGCCTCGACACCCGAAGACGCGCGGGCCATCGTGGCGGCCTATGGCATCGACCTGCCCGCCTCCGCGCAGGCGGTGCTGGACGCGAAAACCGGCGTGATCGCCCCGGGTGATGCGCGCCTGTCAAAGGTCGAGAACGTGATCTACGCCGCCCCTGCCCAATCGCTCCAGGCCGCCGCCGAAATCGCCCGCGCCGAAGGCATCGAGGTCCGCAGCCTCGGCGACGCGCTGGAAGGCGAAGCCCGCGAGGTGGCGCGCGACCACGCCGCCGAAGCGCGTGCCGTTCAGGCCACGCTCAAACCGAGTTCGGCCCCCGTGCTGCTGCTTTCGGGGGGGGAATTGACGGTGACCCGGCGCGGCGATGGCGTGGGCGGACCCAATGCCGAATACGCGCTCGCACTGGCGCTTGCCTTGGATGGCGCACCGGGCATTCACGCCATCGCCTGCGATACCGACGGCGTCGACGGCGCGGCCGAGGTGGCCGGTGCCGTAATCCACCCGGGCACGCTCGCCCGCGCCGCGAAATGCGGCACCGACCCGCAGCACGCCCTTGACCGCAACGACGCGCACAACTTCTTTGCGGCGCTTGACGATCAGGTTGTTCCCGGCCCGACCCTGACCAATGTGAACGATTTTCGCGCCATCCTGATCGCGCCCGCCTGACGCGAGGTTACCCCGCCAAAACAAGAACAGACCGAGAATGGAGTCGCAATCACAACGGCAATTTGCAATAGTGAGGACCACTTTGGAAGGGAGTTCTCTTATGAGACGCCGTATCCTGATCGTCTCCGTGATGTCCTTGCTGGCGTTCGCAACCATGCCCGCGACAGCCGACATCGTCCGGCTGACCGTCCCGGAGATCAAGACACTTCTGGCAGGCAACACGATCACTGGCACATGGTCGGGCACCAGCTACCGCCAGTATTTCAACACCGACGGCACCACCGTCTATGTCCCGCGAAATGGCCGGGTCGAAAACGGTCAATGGCGGTTGAACACCGAAACCGATGACTACGAAAGCTGGTGGCGCAGCACCGGCTGGACACCCTACGCCATGGTCCGCACCGAAGCGGGCGAGTACGCTTGGGTCAATGGCGACCAGCTGGAGCCGTTCACCGTGCAAGCCGGACGCCAGATCGAGTGACCGGCCACCCGCCACGCGTCACCGCAACAGCACCACCGCAATCACCGACAGCGTGATCAACGCGATCCCCCAGCCTTCGCGCCGGGTGATCCGCTCGCCGAAGAACAGCACCGAGGCGAAGAGCGAAAAGATCACCTCGACCTGCCCCACGACGAACACCATCGCCGCGTTTTCCAACGTGAAGGCGGTGAACCAGCACAGGCTTCCGGCCATCCCGGTCAGCCCCATCCAGACGGCTGTGCGCCGCGCCGCGATCACGCGCCCCACCTGCCCCGGCTCGCGCCACATCAGCCACAGCGTCAGCGCCACCGCCTGCATCATCGTGACCACCGCCAGTGACAGCCCGGCGCGCAACACCGGATCGGCGCTCGCAATCTCCAGCGTCGCACCGCGATAACCCACCGCCGAAACCGCAAAGAACGCCCCCGACGCCAGCCCCAAAAACGCCGCGCGATTGGCGAAACGCCGCCACCACCGCCCCTCCAGAACCGGCGTGTCCGACAGGATCAACACGCCCACAAGGCCCAGCATGATCGCCCCCACCCCCCAGACGGTGATGCGGTCGCCAAGCACCACAAGCCCCACGAGCGCGGTCTGCACCACCTCGGTTTTCTTGAAGGTGATGCCCACGGCGAAATTGCGCTCGGAAAACAGCGCAACGACGCACCATGTGGCAAGGATCTGCGACAGACCGCCCACCACGGCATAGACCCAGAACAGCGGCGTGTAGCCGGGCCAGACCGCCCCCGAAACCCACAGATACCCGACCGCCAGCGTCACCACGAAGGGCGCGGAATAGAAAAACCGCGCCAGCGTCGCGCCCCCGGCGCTCAGCGCCCCCATGCTGAGATGCTTTTGCAGCATGAACCGCAGCGTCTGAAACGCCGCCGCCGCAACCGAGAGGATGATCCAGAGGTCCATGCCCTCTCATGCAACGGATCGCGCGCCTTGACCAGCGCTGCGCTACTCGGTCACCCGCGCGACTTGGTCCGGCCGTGGCCGCGGGCGCACCGCCGACAGCGGCTTGCAATAGCTTTGCCCGCGCAGCCACCGTTTCATGTCCTCGCGCTTGGCGCGGCTGTGCAACGGCCCCCAATCGGCAGCGACCCCGCGCATGCCCTCCGAGACGACCCCGTCGCGCGGCACGGTAAACGCCATGATCCTGATCGCGCAGGACAGGTTGTCGGGGCCATGCCGCAGCCCCGCACCGTCGCCCGCACGACAGCCATAGCCGCGCGCCGTGGCAGGAAGGATCTGCAACAGCCCGTGCCACCGCCCGCCACCGCCGACAGCCCGCGCATTATATGTGCTTTCATGCTTGGCAAGCGCCGACAGGAAGCCGACCCAAAAGGCGCGCCGCCCCCGCTCTGCCGCCTGCGGATAGGCCGGGCACCACTCCGCGATATCACGCGGCACCCGCTCGACCAGCACCGCCCCATGCGCCTTGAGCGCCGACAGCGCACTGCGCGTCCAAAGCGCCCCTTGCGGCTGATGCTCCCACCGGGTGCGCGGAATATTGCCGTCACGCGCGGCCTGCGGCGGCGGCACAACCACGGCTTGCGCCACCTCCGACAGGGCAAGGGAAGGCCAGAACACCAGACAAAAAAGGGCCAGAACGCGTTTCATCGGCAGAGTTTGCCGCAGGAGGCGGGGTTTGGCAATCTTATCCGTCCCGTTGCGCAATTCCCCTCCATCACCCAAGGGCTGCCCTCTTTTGGCCGAAATGCCGCGTCAGTCTGATCCGGATCAAAGCTGCCGGAGACACCATGACATTCGACCCGCTCGCCCCACCGGAACCCCTTTCCGACAGCGCCCGACCGGCCCGCACCGGCCTCGCCCGGCTGCTGGACGGTCTGACCGGCCTGTTAGGGCGCAAGCCGGAGCTGGACATCGACAGTCTGACCAAGCGTATCCTGCTGCCCGCGCTCCCCGTCACCGACGAGGAAATGGCCCGCGCCACGCATCAGGACAAAGGTCAGAAATTCGCCCGTCAGGAACAGTGGGAAGACCTGGCAGAGATCATCGAATACGCCGATTCCGCCCGATTGCGCACGCCCGGCGGCGAGGCGGCAACCGGGCTTCTGGCCTACGGCGCACGCGCCGATGTGGTCAGCGCCGCCGAAGACGCGCTGCATGACGGCGCAGAGCCCGACGGCGACGGCATCGACGCGCTCGAAGAGATTCGCGCCGACCTGCCGGACAGTTACCCGATGGCGCTCGTGCTCGCGCTCGCCCATGTGGACATCGGCCTCGCCTGGCGCGCAACAGCGACCGACCTGACCGCAACCAGGCATGAAGCGCGTTTTCTGGAGCATTTCAAACGGGCCGAGGATCTGCTCGCCCCCTTCGACGGGCCCGACCTCGACGCGCCGTCACTCGCGGCTGCGCAATGCGCGCTTCTGGCGGCACGTCCCACGCCACGCCTGCGCGTGGCCGATGATTACGCCACGCTGATCGACCTGGACCCCGACACGCCGCGCCACATGCGCGCCCTTGGCGAGGCGCTCTTGCCGACCCGCTACGGCGATTACGAAAGCCTCGATCTCGAGGCACGGCGCACCGCGTCGCGCACGCAGGATGTCTGGGGGACCGGCGGCTATACTTGGGTCTATCTCGACGCGCTCGCCCGTGACCCCGGCGCGCTCGCCCGGCTCGAGGCCGAGTTTTTCATCGACGGTCTGCGCGACATCGTGGCCCGGCGGCACAATCAGCACGTGATCAATCAGCTGGCTGCGTTCTGCGGGCTGATCATGGCGCCGAAAATCGGCACATCCCGCCTCCCCGCCGCACAAGAGGCGACCCGCGCCCGCATCCATGGCTGTCTCGACTGGCTGCTGGAAAACCACCTGCAGGAACTGCACCCGCTGATCTGGTCGCAAACCCTGCTCAGCCCGGGCCTGACCCCGGCCTTGCCCTCGCGCCGCGCCCTTGTCGCACGCGGGCGGCAGGCAGCCTTGCGGGTGATCGCCGAACGCTTCGCCGAAGAGATCGCCGACGGCACCTCGATCGCCTTTTCCAGTGCGGGCATGTATCGGCTACCCGCCCTCTGATCGCCTTGCCCGCCCCGGTGAAACATGCATTGATCGGCCCGACAAACGGCCGATCAAGCAGGGGACACCAATGCCACTCACCATGAACCGCGAGGTTTTCATCACCTGCGCCGTCACCGGCTCGGGCGCCACCCAGGACCGCAGCCCGCATGTCCCCCGCTCGCCGCAGCAGATCGCCGACAGCGCCATCGCAGCAGCACAGGCGGGGGCGGCCATCGTGCATTGCCATGTGCGCGCCCCCGATACCGGCGCGCCGTCGCGCGACCCCGCGCTCTTTCGTGAACTGACCGATCGCATCCGCGACAGCGCCACCGACGTGGTCCTGAACCTCACCGCCGGGATGGGCGGCGACATCACCTTCGGCGGCGTCGAACGCCCGCTGCCACCCAATGACGCCGGCACCGACATGGCCGGCGCTACCGAGCGCGTCGCCCATATCGCCGACTGTCGGCCCGAGATCTGCACTCTCGATTGCGGCACCATGAACTTCGCCGAATCCGATTACGTGATGACCAACACGCCCGGCATGTTGCAGGCCATGGGCCGGATGATGACCGATCTCGGCGTCAAGCCCGAGATCGAGGCGTTTGACACCGGCCACCTGTGGTATGCCAAGCAGCTTGTCGCCGATGGCGTGCTCGCCCCCGATGCGCTGGTGCAGCTGTGCATGGGGGTGCCCTGGGGCGCGCCCGACGACATGGGCACCTTCATGGCGATGGTCAACAACGTGCCCGACACATGGACCTTTTCCGCCTTTGGCCTCGGGCGTCACCAGATGCCCTACGTCGCCGCCTCGGTTCTCGCGGGCGGCCATGTGCGCGTGGGCCTTGAGGATAACCTGATGCTCGACCGCGGCGTGCCCGCCACCAATGCGCAGCTTGTCGAACGCGCCGCCCGGATCATCGAAAACCTCGGTGCCCGGGTCCTCGGCCCGGATGAGGTGCGCGCACGCCTCAACCTTACCAAGCAGGCCCCGCAATGAGCCGCGTTGCGGCGATCATCGGCGGTGGTGTGATCGGCGGCGGATGGGCCGCCCGCTTCCTGCTCAACGGCTGGGACGTGCGCGTGTTCGATCCTGACCCGCAGGCCGCGCGCAAGATCGGCGAAGTGCTGGACAATGCCCGCCACGCGCTGCCGATGCTCTACGATGTGGCCCTGCCCGACGAGGGGCGGCTTTCCTTTTGCCCCACCATGTCCGAGACGGTGGCCGGGGCAGAGTGGATCCAGGAAAGCGTGCCCGAACGCCTCGCCCTCAAGCGCAAGGTCTTCCAGACCATTCAGGAACACTGCGACCCGGGCGCGGTGATCGGCTCGTCGACCTCCGGCTTCAAGCCGTCGGAATTGCAGGGCTGCGCCACGCGCGCCGAACAGATCGTCGTCACCCACCCGTTCAACCCGGTCTACCTGCTGCCCCTCGTGGAACTGGTCACCAGCCCAGCGAATGACGCAGGCCTCGTCGCCCGCGCACAGGACACGCTGACCGCGCTCGGCCTCTACCCGCTCCATCTCACCCAGGAGATCGACGCCCATATCGCCGACCGCCTGCTCGAAGCTGTCTGGCGCGAGGCGCTCTGGCTGGTGCATGACGGCATCGCCACCACCGCCGAAATCGACGACGCGATCCGCATGGGCTTCGGCCTCAGATGGGCGCAGATGGGCCTCTTCGAGACCTATCGCATCGCGGGTGGCGAGGCGGGGATGAAGCATTTCATCGACCAGTTCGGCCCCGCCCTCGCCTGGCCCTGGACCAAGCTGATGGACGTGCCCGATATGACCGACGCGCTGGCCCAGCGCATCGCCGATCAATCCGACGCGCAATCCGGCCACCTCTCGATCCGCCAGCTGGAGCGAAAGCGCGACAACAACCTGATCGCGATGATGCGCGCCCTGCGCCAGCAGGGCAACGCCGCCGGACGGCTGATCAATACCCACAATGCGCAGCTGCCGCGCCCCGCCGCCGCACCGGACGGCCCGCTCATCACGCAGGATCGCGTGATCCCGGTGGACTGGACCGACCGCAACGGCCACATGAACGAGGGGCGTTACGGGCAAATCTTCTCGGATGCCGCCGATGCCGTGCTCGACCGCATCGGCGCAGGCCCCGATTACATCGCCGCCGGGCACAGCTATTTCACGGTCGAGACCGGTCTGCGCTTTCTGGCCGAGACCCACGCGGGCGAGCGCGTCGAGGTGCAGACCCGGATCACCCAGGGCACCGGCAAGAAACTGCGTTGCTGGCACGAGATGCGGCGCAAGGCGGATGGCACGCGGCTCGCCACCTGCGATCAACTGATGATCCATGTCGGCCTCGACACGCGGCGCAGCTGCGACCCAAGACCAGATATTCTTGCAAAGGTTGAGGCGCTCGCCGCCGCCCATCAGAGGCTCGCGCCGCTCACATCCGGCTAAACCCCGGTGACAAGCGCGTGAATACCGCGGTTCGCCCATTGCTTTTCACGCTCCAACTGTCAGCTTGGTAAGGGGCTGATATCGGGAGGGACGCAATGCGGCACAACCTATTGGCGACTCTAACAGCACTCTGCCTGCTCGGCACGCCAGGGCTGGCGGGAGATGCCGCGCGCGGCGAACGGCTCTTTCGAGACTGTCTCGCCTGTCATTCCGTGATCGACGAAACCGGCGCAACAGTGGCGCGCGGCGGACGCACCGGCCCCAATCTCTTCGGCGTGATCGGGCGGCATGCAGGCAGCGTCCCGGATTTCCATTACTCCACCTCGATGGTCGCGGCGGGTCAATCCGGCCTGCGCTGGAACGAGGCCGATTTCATTGTCTACGTGAAAGACGCCACTGCCTTTCTGCGCGACTATCTGAACGATTCCGACGCGCGCGGAAAAATGGCCTACAAGCTGCGCGACTCCGTCAAGGCGCGCGATGTCTGGGCCTATCTCGGCACCATCGCAAGCCCCTAGGCGCAGTTTCGGATCACCCGACATCCCGCAACGTCGTCCGTGTCTCCGGGCCGGGCGGATGGATCACGTAGCACCCGCGCCCCGCCTCCTTCGCCGCGTAGAGCGCCTGGTCGGAATCGGCCAGCATCCGCGCGATATCGGCGTGATCATAAAGACTGCGCAGCGTGGCCCCGATACTGGCCGAGATCCGGCATATCCGGCCGTCATGCTCGACCGGTTCCTCCAACCGCCGGATCAGACGGTGCGCCACATCCGCCAGCCAGTCACGCGCGTTCGAGCCGACGAAAAGCAGGATGAACTCATCCCCCCCAACCCGCGCGATCACGTCGCTCGGGCGGATCAGCGACAGCATCCGCCGTGCAACCACTTGCAACACATGATCCCCCGCCGCATGACCATGGGTGTCGTTCACCCGTTTGAAATAATCGAGATCAAGATGCATCAGCGCGAAGTCCTCACCTCCCTGCACCATACGGTCCAGTATGTGATCCAGTGCGCGCCGGTTCTTGAGCCCGGTCAGCGTGTCGGTAAAGGCCTGTTCCTGCGCCGCGATCCGCGCCCCTTCCAGCCGAAGGTTGAGCTTGCGCGACTCCTCCATCGCCGCCGATTTCGCCTCCAGCATGTAGAGCATTTCGGTCGCAAGATCGGTCGCCGCGAAATCCGCACCGGTCAGGCCAAAATCCCGCACCGCCTCGATCACCGAAATGCCGAAGGACAGGTTGACCAGCGCGCCGCGCTCCCCGGCCATGTCGAGCGGGGCCAGAACCCCCTTGAACGCATGGCGCGGCCCCGCGCGCAGCCGCAGCCGCAGCCGCGCCCCGTCCAGCGCCAGCAGCCCCGTCATGTCGTGCACCCGCGCCGGGCGCACTAGCTCGAACAGGTCGAGAAACCGCGTCCCCGTCACCGCACGCGGCATGATCACCTTGGCCAGGGTCGGCCCGGCCTGCACGATATGGCCGGTCGGGGCCAGCACCGCGTGCATCGGGCATATCCGGTCAAGCACCGCCAAGAATGCCTCATGTGACACCCGGCTCATCCCGCCTGCTGCCGCGCTGCCAGATCGAACGCCCGACCACTGGCAAAGCCCTCGTCCAGCAGCCGCACCTCGATCAGTTCCGCCGCCTCGGTCGCACCGCGATGCTCCAGGACGACCAGCGCGCCGTAATCGTCGGCCATCGCGCGCAGCACCCCCATCACCACCGGGCCAAAGCGCAACCCCTTGCACTCGTGCAAGCCGACCTCCAGCCGGTAGAGCCCGGCACCATCGGCATGCAGGCAAATCGGCGGCAGATCGAGGTCCGCCACGGCCAGCCGCGCGCGCTCCGGCAGATCCTCCAGCGAATGCAGGAAATCGGCGAAATCGACGCCGCTGAACCGCAACAGCCGTCGGATAGGCTCCACCTTGGGATGCGACACCAGATAGGTGCCCACATCCTCCAGCAGATCAGACCGCGCGCGCGCCAACCGGGCACCCAGCGCCGTCAGCACCCGCTCCGTCACCTCCGGCTCATAGCGCATCAGCGGCTCGAACGCGCCATAGCCCAGATCGAGCCCCGACATCACCTCCTGCCACAGCCCGTCGCCATAGCTGTCGCGGGTAAATCTTTCCAAGGCGCGGTTCACCAGCCCGTGCATGACATCTCTCCCCTCGTACCCGCGCAGCATGGCAAGAAAATCTTAACATTCGCTGAACGGCTGATCGCCGGCACCGGCGCACCGCTTGCCAAGGACCAGCAGCATTGTTACATCTTTCTCATCCGTTGGGGTGCCCCTTGGGGCTGAGAGGCGATGCGCCAACCCACCGAACCTGATCCGGCTCGCACCGGCGTAGGGAACGGAGACCGCGCACCCGCGCCCCTCCCCCATGCCCGCGTTCCGGCCGAGAAGAGAGGCCGCCCATGCGCCCCGACGCGCCCGCGCTTACGCTCGACGGCACCGCCCATATCGGCGGGTTGCACGTCTTCGGCCCGCTGCACCTCACCGTGCCCGCAGGCCGCATCACCTGCCTGCTCGGCCCCTCGGGCGTGGGCAAGACGACGCTGCTGCGCCTGATCGCGTGCGTCGATGACGTGACCGATTTCACCGGCCAGATCACCGCCTCCGACGACCTGTCCCTTGCCGGGCGCATGGCGCTGATGGCGCAGGGCGATCTGCTGATGCCCTGGCTCGACGTGCTCGGCAATGTCACTATCGGCGCGCGCCTCCGGGGCGAGGCGCGCGATCGCACCCGTGCCATGCGCATGCTCGCCCGCGTCGGGCTCGAGGATCACGCGCACAAACGCCCCGGCGCGCTCTCGGGCGGTCAGAAGCAGCGCGTCGCCCTTGCCCGCACCCTGATGGAGGACCGCCACATTATCCTGCTCGACGAGCCGTTCTCGGCGCTCGACGCCCGCACCCGCACGCAGATGCAGGACCTTGCAGCGGAACACCTCAAGGACCGCACCGTGCTGATGGTCACCCACGACCCGGCCGAAGCCGCACGCATGGGCCACGCTATCCACATCCTGACCGAGACGGGGCTGGAGGACGTGACACCGCCCCCCGGCACCGTGCCCCGGCCCGTGGACGATCCCGAAACCCTCACCGCGCAGGGCAGGCTCTTGTCGCGCCTGCGCGCCCCCGCCTGAAAGGACCCCCCATGCGCCCCACCGATCACCTGCAATCGCTCTGCGCCGAGGACTGGCAGGCCGCCACCCGCCACGCCTTCACCGATCAACTGGCGGCGGGCTCCCTGCCCGAGGACCGCATGCTGGCCTATCTGCGGCAGGATTATCTCTTCATCGACGGCTTCGTGCGGCTTCTGGCCTCGGCCATCGCCCATGCGCCCACCCTGCCCGACGCGATTCCGGCTGCGCAGTTCCTCGGGCTGATCTCGGGCCCCGAAAACACCTACTTCATGCGCGCCATCGAGGCCTTGGGCGGTCAGGCAGAGCCACCCGCCCCGGCCCATCCCGTCACCGCCGAATTCCAGACCATCATGCGCGACGCCGCGCAATCGGGCCGCTATGAACAGATGCTCGCGGTGCTGGTGGTCGCCGAATGGTCCTATCTCGACTGGGCCACGCCGCATGCCGACAAGGCAGACGACCTACCCTTCTGGTTCGGCGAATGGATCACGCTGCACAGCGGCGACGGCTTCGAGAGCGTCGTGGCCTACCTGCGCGGCCAGCTCGATGCGGTCTGGCCCGGCCTCTCACCCGAGGACCAGCGCGCGGTCGAGGCCACCTTCTCCCACGCCACCCGGCTGGAACGCGCCTTCTTCGACGCCGCCCTCGCAGGCTATCCCGAAAGATGAGCCGCCTGATCACCATCACCACCTCCACCGCGCTTGCCCTTGCGCTCTGGCAGGCGCTGGTGGTGCTGGCGGCCCTGCCGCCCTTCATCCTGCCCGGTCCTGCCCGCGTGGCCGAGACGCTTTGGGTCAGCCGCGCGCTCATTCTCGAACACGCAGGGATCACCGCCGCCGAGGTGCTGATCGGGCTGGCCCTGGGCGCGATCCTCGGCGGGCTGTCGGCCATCGTCCTCGCCGCCTCGCCAATGGCCCGCCGGTTGATCCGCCCGATGATGGTGTTTTCACAGGCCATCCCGGTCTTTGCCCTCGCCCCCATCCTGACGCTCTGGCTGGGCTACGGCCTCTGGTCCAAGGTCGCCATGGCGCTGCTGATCATCTATTTCCCTGTCACCTCGGCCTTCTTTGATGCGCTGATGCGCACCCCGCAGCACTGGCTCGATCTGGGCCGGATCATGGGTGCCAACGGCCCGCGCCTGATGTGGCATATCCGCGTCCCCGCCGCCCTGCCCGGCTTCGCCTCGGGGCTGCGCCTCGCCGCCGTCTACGCCCCCATCGGCGCGATCATCGGCGAATGGGTGGGGGCCTCCAAGGGGCTGGGCTACCTCATGCTCCTCGCCAACGGCCGCGCCAAGATCGACCTCATGTTCGCCGCCCTAATCGTGCTGGCCATCTTCACCCTCCTGCTGCACATGTCCGTCGACCGCGCCTGCCGCCGCTGGCTGGATGGCACGGCGATGGGGTGAGGGCGAAGATTTGCGCAGGGTGAGGCGGCGTTCGGCTGAGGTCCGCTTGGAGCTAAATTTGATGGTCGCTGCTGCTCGTCCGGATGGCCGCTCTGCACAAGACGCGAGTTTGCAAAGCACGTGAGTCGGAGAAGTGGGATAGGATGAACGGTCGAGCCATGCCACATGGAGGCACTATGCGCCAACGGAGGCGGACATAAGCTGTCTCAGCCGTTCTGCCGACGGCACAGTGCGCCGGGTCGAACGCCTTACACATCCGACTCACGCCATTTCAGTCGTCTCTTGGAACATGCGGCAATTTATGGGCGATGCCTTTGTGACAATCAATGCAGGTTGAGCCGTCCCCGAGATATTCCCCTGTTGCCACCGGTTCCATCTTGTCGCGCGCCCGAGACGACTGGTGTTCGAAATCCATCGCCTCAAAGCTGTGACAGTTTCGACACTCGCGAGAATCATTGGCCTTCATCGTCTCCCAGACATGGGTGGCCAGTTCGAGCCGCTTGGCCTCGAACTTCTCCGGTGTATCAATCACGCCTGTGAGCTTGCCCCACAATTCGCCCGAGGCCTGTATCTTGCGCACCACTTTCGGCCCCCACTCGTGTGGGACGTGGCAATCCGAGCAGATGGCCCGCACCCCGGACGCGTTTCGGTAGTGCGAACTTTCTTTGTATTCGACATACACTGTGTCACGCATCTCGTGGCAGGAAACGCAGAACGCGAGGCTGTTAGTGGCTTCCATGCCGGTGTTGAGCCCACCCCAGAAAATGATCCCGGCGACTAGCCCGATGCTCAGCAGCACACCCTGCCCGATCTGTATGCTGGGCCGTGCATACCAACGCCACAGTTTCCCAATCCATTTGAACATCGGCGCAAGTCACCTTCTTTTACGTCAGACTGCCCGGGCGGTTTCTAGCCCCGACCGCGAGTTTCATCCTGTGTCTGTCGAGTGCCGTTATTCTTTCGGAAGTGTTGCCAGGTAGGCCAGGATATCGGTCGCAACCTGATGGTCGATTGCGCGCAAGGCGGGCATCCGTTCGTTCGGCTGACCGTTCAAAACCTTGTGCATGATTTCCCATGGGTTGCCCATAAGCGAGCCAAGAGGCGGCATCTCTTTGGGCAGCTTGCCGTCGACCCCGTGGCAGTTGGCGCAGACCGTGTTGTAGACCTGCTCCCCTTGCACGGCGTTGCCCTTGGGGGCTTTGGTCGCGCGGTCGATGTAAACGTCCATGTCGATCTGACCAGCTGTGACAAAGTTTGCCAGATCCATGAGATCGGCTTCCGACAGCTTGTCGCCATAGCCATGCGCGTCGCCTGTCAAAACCGCAGTCACCGCCGCCGGATCACCGCCCGCCATACCGTTGATGCCCTTGATACCGGTCGCGTGCTTACCCGAGGCATAGGCACCATCGACACCCATTCCGTCCCATCCATGACATTCCTTGCAGCGCCAGTTGGCGCCTGGATTGTCGGCGTATTTTTCGTTCGCTGCGGGGTAAAGCTTATGGGATTCTGTCGGGACCTCCGCTTTGATCTCTTTACACCACTTATCAAAGAGCCGTCCGCCGCGCGCGATGGAGCCCTGATCTTGTGCCATCACCGAAGGCGCCATGAAAAATGTGAGGAGAAGTCCTGTGGTTGTGGCTTTCAGTACTGTTTTCATGAGGTAATCTCCAATTCGGTGCCAGAAAATGAATTTCCCCGGCCCATTCCACCGAAACAGGCTGAGCCAGAGAACACGGATCAGAAATCCGTGCGAAAGTAGGACTTTGATTTTCTTCGGTATTTGATCGGGATCATTGCGGACAGGTGTGCGCACAGGCAAGAGTGAATGCATATGAGCCCTGAGGAATGGAAGCGCGCCTAAACCGAGGTTTAGAAAACTGAACCGAGGTCTAGACGCTGGACCCGGCACTTCTGCAAAACACTTTGGGCACATTGGAGGAGTTGCATTGCTGCTCAGAGCAAGAAAAGAGCCCGGAATAGAGCGAAGCGCTATGATCGTCGCGCTCTACTTCTTCTGTGCGCTGGTATTCGGAATAGACATCATTCTAGAGATCGGCCACGAAATGCGTGAAGAGCAACACCCGTCCTTTTCGTCGACGGTCCATTTAGTCATGGAACTGTTCGCCGAAGCAGCCCTGATCTTCGCCGTGATCCTATCGTGTCAATCCTACTTTCGACTTCGGGAAATTTCAAAACACGAGCACGACCTTGGGCATGCAATTCGCACAGGATTCGACAAGATCCTCATGGCAAAATTTCATGCCTGGAGCCTGACCAAGAGCGAACGCGAGATTGCAGTTCTGGCCATCCGCGGCGTCAGTATCCGGAGATTTCTGTTCATCGAAAGTCCAAGGAAGGCACTGTCAAAAGCCACTTGCACAACGTCTATGTGAAAGCCTCGGTGGGGTCGCGTTCAGAGCTCCTCGCGGTGTTGATGGATGAATTGTTGTACAGCCATGATTTGTCGCTGGACCCTGTGCATACTCCGACCGTGGTTCACGATATCAACCAAGCACGGGGACAGTCGGCCGGATAGGTTGGCATATCTGTTGGGTGCACAAGCATTTTCGTTGCATCGTGAACAGCCTTGTCCCGGCTTCATCCACATCGCTAAAGCTTGTGTCGCGCTAAAATGAATATCAGCTTTTGGGTCGGGAGCAGACGTCGCCTTGAGCGGCACCCCGCAAAACTGTCGCTCAGAAATTTATTCCCAAGCCTCCCCAACCCTCTTCATCTTGCCCCAAATACTCAATCCCCGACCAGCCTCAAGCGCACCGCCGGAATACCGACAGAATACCGACGCAATACAGCCCCCGGTTTCACCCCCCCCCTCAGAAATCCGTCGGGGCCCCGCCCTCGGCCTTGCGGCGCTCCACGAACGCCGCCAGTTCCTCGCGGATGCTCTCGTCCATCGGTGGGGCCTCGAAGCCTGCGATGATGTCCTGAAAGACCTGATGCGCCCGCGCGGGCGTCCAGACGGCCCCCGCCGCCTCCCACGCCTCGTAGTTGCGCCAGTCGCTCAGGAAGGGCGCGTAGAACGCCGTGGTATAGCGGTCCTGCGTGTGCTGGATGCCAAAGAAATGCCCCTTGTCGCCAACCTCGCGGATCGCGTCCACGGCGATCTCGTCCGGCCCGGTCGCCGTCAGCATCGGGTCCATATACCGCTGAATATGCTGCAAAATCTCGCAATCCATAATGAATTTCTCCGGGCTCGCGATCAGCCCGCCCTCCAGCCAGCCGGCGGCATGATAGACCATGTTGGCCCCCGCCTGCACCGCCGACCACAGGCTGTTCGAGGTCTCCCACATCGCCTGCCCGTCGGGCACATTCGCAGCACAGACCCCGCTCGCCCGCATCGGCAGCCGGTAGAACCGCGCCAGCTGCCCGGTCATCTGCGTCGCGCGCATGTATTCCGGTGTCCCGAACGCGGGCGCACCCGATTTCATGTCCACATTCGAGGTAAACGTGCCAATCGCACAGGGCGCGCCGGGCCGGATCACCTGCGCGAGCACCACCGCACAAAGCGCCTCCGCGAGGCTCTGCGCCACCGCCCCCGCCATCGTCACCGGCGCCATCGCCCCCGCCAGCGTGAAGGGCGTCACCACCAACCCTTGCCCGCGCCGCGCCAACCGCATCCAGCCGTCGAGCATCGGGTAATCGTGCTTCAAGGGCGAGGTGGAGTTGATGTTGGTATACATATGCGGCGAGGCCTCGAACTCCTCATGGCTCAGCCCGCCCGCGATGCGTACCATCTCCATCACATCCTCGACCCGCTCTTTCCCGAGGCAATAGGCATGCGCCACCTTGTCGGTCAGTGTCAGCTTGTCATAGAGCACGTCGAGATGCCGGACGCTCGCGTGGATGTCCTGCGGCTCCACCGGATAGCCGCCGACGAAATGGATGCAGTTGAAATACTGGCTCAGTTTCAACAGGTTCTGGCACATCTCGCGGGTGCCCGTCACCTTGCGCCCGATCTTCATGTCCCAGTAGCTCGGCGGTGACGACACGTTGCCGAAATTGAGATGATTGCCGCCGATGGTCAGCCGCCGGGCCGGGTTGCGCGGCGTGATGGTCCAGCTCTCGGGGGCCTTACCGATCATCTCCATGACGAAATCGCGGCCCATGCGCACGTTCTCACCATTGATCTCGCAACCGCCCGAGGCGCGCAGGATCTCGACCGCCTCGGGGTTCAGAAACTCGATCCCGATCTCTTCGAGAATGCGCATCGCGCCGTCATGGACCGCCTGCACCCCCTCGGGGCGCAGCGGCTCGGTGGGTCGGTCGGTATTCACCGGCGGGTTCCACGGCATCTGTTCGATCACCGCCGTGCCACGCCGCGCAGCACTGCCCGCACGTCCGCCCGTCCGTTTCCTGCGCTTGAGATCCTCGGCCATGTCACGCCCTCCCGGTGCTCGTCTCCGTCAACGAAACACCGCGCAGATGCGCTCTACATGCCGCTTTGCGACTCATCTTGTCGTTTTTGCCTTGGCCGGTTTCACGTTTGCAGCGCGAGCCGCCGCCGCCCCGTGTGCCAGAGGTAAATGGCGAGGCTGCCGACCACGATCACGCCGCCTACCAGCATCATCGGCGTCGGCTCCTCACCCACCCCGATCCAGACCCAGAGCGGCCCCAGCACCGTCTCCAGCAACAGCAGAAGGCTCACATTCGAGGCATGGGTATAGCGCGAGGCAAGCGACAGCGAGAAGAACGACACCGGCAGGATCACCAGACCGCAGACCACGATCGCCCAGACGGTGCCATCGGCCATTTGCGCCGGACCGGTGATCACCACGCCCGTCACCCCGGCAAGCGCCGCCCCAAGCCCGATCAACAACGGAATCGGCAGATCAGGACGCGCCCGCAGGATCACGAAGTTGAGCGCGAGCACCATCGCCACGCCAAGCCCCGCAAGCGCCCCCAGAAGCGCATCCGAGGTCAGCGTCACCGCCCCCTTGCCGCCAAATACCGCGAGCGTGATGCCGCAGAGCACAACCCCGATCGTCACCCATGTGGCGCGGCGGGTCGGCTCGCCGATGATGATCCGGGCGAAGATGGCGGCAAAGACCGGCACCGTCGCCACCGCCAGCAGCATCACCGCGACCGGTGCATGCGCGATCCCGAGGCTGAAAAGCGTCGCATTGAAATACTGACAGACCACGATAGCAAGGCCAAAGCCGGTGCCCAAAAGCGCCACATCGCGGCCCAGCCGACGCGAGGTGATCGCCCAAAGCGCCACCATCACAGCGCCCATCAAGAGGCCGCGCCAGCCGACCATCTGATACCCGCCCATTCCAGACCACCGCATGAAGAGCGCATCAGGCGTGAGCGTCAGCGCGCCGAACGTGGCGAGAAACAGGCCGAACAACGGGTGTCGCGTCATGCCAGAAGCCAATCCGGCAGATGTCCGATATCAGGCATGACCACATCGGCCAGTGGCGCAAGATCGGCCTCGACCGCCGTGCCGGTCAGCACGCCCACCGTCTGCATCCCCGCCGCGCGCCCCGCGATCAGGTCATGGGCGCTGTCACCCACCATGACCACGCGTGCAGGCTCCAGCCCCATGGCGCGGGCAAAGGCCAGAAGCGGCCTGGGCGCGGGCTTGGCCCCGTGCCCCGAGTCGAAACCCGCGACGAAATCGAAATGCCCCAACACCCCCGCCGAGGTCAGATGCGCCTTGGCGCCGTATTCGGTATCGTTGGTCATCACACCGAGACGCAATCCGCGTGCTGCCAGCCCCTCGAGGAGGGGCGCAAGCGGCACGGCGGGCGCAAGCGGCGCACCGGCCGCGCTCAGCATGAGATGGGTTTCGATATCCTCGACCAGACGCCCCGGCAGCGCGCGGCCCAGACATTCGGCGGCCTCGCGATTGGTGCCCGCGACGATCGGGCTCGTGGGCCGGAAGCAGCGCGCCGCCAGATCGTAATGCGCAACCTCGGCGATCCGCGCCATGACCTCGGCCTCTCCCTCGGCCAGATCGCGGATCACCTCATGCGCCCAGACACTCCAGGTCGCGTGAAAATCGAAAAGCGTGCCGTCCTTGTCGAAGAGGACCCCGTCGGCGCGGCTCATGTCCAGCTCATCTGCGCGCCGCCCGGCAGGGCCACACGCGCCATCATCGGCGTCTCGTAGCTCAGCCCCTGACCGTCGCAGAAAGCGACAACCCAGGCATCGTCCATCATCAGGAAATCCAGAACCGACCCGAGGAATTCCGGCTCGGTCGCGCGGGCCCGCAGATCGGCCTCCGACGCCCCGGTCGCCCCCAGAAACACCGGCAAGAGCTCTTCATTTCCAGCCAGCCAGCCCAGGGCCTGCAAGGCGATCGTTTCGGCGGATTCCTGCTGCATCTTCATCTCGGTTAATTTCTGGAAAGGTTTTCTTAACCTCTGCCATGGATAGTCGATGACGTGCAAAGGGCAAGTCAGAAAGGCGCTCCGCCGATGTCAGGGAAAATTCTGATCGTCGATGAACTGGCCACCAACAGGATTGTCCTGAAGGTGAAGCTTTCAGCGACGCCGTATGACGTCCTGCAAGCGGCCAGTGCGCAAGAGGCGCTCGACATCGTAAGGCGCGAGCGGCCCGATCTTATCCTGTCCAGCAGCCAAGTCGCGGGTCTGGCACTGGACGACTTCATCGCGGCGCTGCGCCGCCTCACCGGGGCGACAGGCACGCCGATCCTGATACTGCAAGCGCATGATTGCCGTGACGAACGGCATGCCGCCTTGCGCGCCGGGGCCGACGACATCCTGACCAAGCCCGTGACCGAACCGCTGCTGCTTGCGCGTCTGCGCAATCTCCTGCGCCAGCATCACACCGACCACGAACTCGCCGCACAGGCCTCGGGCGGACGGATTGAACCGGGCTTTTCCGATCAGCGATCCGATTTCATGACCGCAGGTCGCATCGCAGTGATCGGGCAGACCCGGGCAGAGGCGATTCAGCTGCGCGACCGGATCACGGCGCATAGCGCGCATGCCTGTACGGCTCTGACACTGGACGCCCCGACGGCACCGGGACTGACCGATATCTACATGATCCGCATTTCCATGGCTCAGGCCGAGGACGGTTTGCGTCTGCTGGCCGATCTGAAGGCGGCTCAGCGCACCCGGGGCTGTCCGGTCATCGCCCTGCTTGACCGCGATGCCCGCCCCCTCGCCGTGACCTTGCTCGATATTGGGGCCGACGACGTGATCGCCGCGCCCATCGACCATACCGAACTCGCCTTGCGGCTCGACAATCACCTGCGCCGCAAACAGCGCAACGAGGGATTACGCGCCCGCTTGCTCTCGGGCTTGCAGGCGGCCATTGTCGATCCGTTGACCGGGGCCCATAACCGCCGCTATGCCCTGCCGTTTCTTGAGCGCCAGATCAGCGAAAGTCGCGCCAGCGACACGCAGACCGCCGTCATGATCGCCGATCTCGATTTCTTCAAACGGGTCAATGACCGCCACGGCCACGCTGCGGGCGATGCGGTGCTCTGTGCCATCACGCAGCACCTGCGCAGCCAGTTGCGCGACGGCGATGCGCTCGCCCGGATCGGCGGTGAGGAATTTCTGCTCATCCTGCCCGATACACCCCGCATGCGCGCGCTCCAGATCGCCGAACGCCTCTGCCACAGCGTGCGCGAAACACCGATCCCCCTGCCCGGCAGCGGCATGTCGCTCACCGTCACGATCTCGATCGGCGTGACCATCGGACGGCATCGGCCCGGCCTGCCCGCCCCCACCGTCGAGGGGCTGCTCAACGAGGCCGATCGCGCGCTCTACCTCGCCAAGGCACAGGGCCGCAATCAGGCCAGCTTCTGCGCCCGCTCCGCCGCCTGATCACCTCGCTCCAGAAACACGCGGGTCGAGGTGCCGCGGCTGGCAAATATCTCCGGATTGGACAGGGGCATGTCAGGGCAAAGCGTCCGGTTGGCGAACTATTAGACTTTCGTCTCTCCGACCTTATCAAGTTTGCGCCATTTCGGAGTTTCCAACACGATGCAGATCGAGCCAAGAATGAAGCCCAAGAAAACAGATTGCAAAACAAGCGGACCGACGAGAATTGCAAACCCGAGCAACCTCGTCGCATACGAGTTGATCGCAATATCGGCAAGCATGACGCTCAGAGCTAGAACGACACCCAAACGCCTCTTTCGGGACAGCAAAACGACGACCACCAGTATATCGATCCAGATCAGGCCGCTCCAGAACACTTCAATTGGAAGCGGGGCGGCCTTGTAAGAACGCCACCCGTAGTAGATGAAATCTTTGCCCTGTGAGAGCGCGCCTATGGCGAAGCACAGAACATAGATCGCGATTACGAAACGCTGTTTGGAGATTGGGCTGCTAATCATTGAGCCCGCTTAGCGACATCAGCATAACCGTCAACTTGGGCTCGTTCCAGGCCGCCTCCAAAGCGCGGCGTTCAACAAGCCCCGCGCTGGCCGACACAGGTTGAAGAGACACCTGCCCCCCGGCTACCGCAGGGCTCCACCCGGGCATTTTCTTTTGCGCCAAAGCCGCGTAACCCTGTGCGGGACAGCGACCAACAGGCAGGGATGGCATGCGATGGCAAAGACGATGATCGGGGTGATCGGCGGCTCGGGGCTTTACGAGATCGACGGGCTGGAAAACGCCACCTGGCAAACGGTCGAGACCCCGTGGGGCCCGCCCTCCGACGCGATCCTGACCGGCACGCTCGCTGGCGTGCCGATGGCCTTTTTGCCCCGCCACGGGCGCGGCCATGTGCACACACCCTCTTCGGTGCCTTACCGCGCCAATATCGACGCGCTCAAACGCCTCGGCGTGACCGACGTGATCTCGGTCTCGGCCTGCGGCTCGTTCCGCGAGGACATGGCCCCGGGCGATTTCGTCGTCTTGGATCAGTATATCGACCGCACCTTTGCCCGCGAGAAAAGCTTTTTCGGCCCCGGTTGCGTCGGTCACGTCAGCGTCGCGCACCCCACCTGCCCGCGCCTCTCGGAGGCCTGCGAGCGGGCCGCGCGCGACGCAGGCATCACGGTGCATATGGGCGGGACATATCTGGCCATGGAAGGCCCGCAATTCTCGACCGTGGCGGAATCGAAACTGTACCGCGAGGCCTTCGGCTGCGACGTGATCGGCATGACCGGCATGCCCGAGGCCAAGCTCGCCCGCGAGGCTGAACTTTGCTACGCCTCCGTCGCGATGATCACCGATTACGACAGCTGGCATCCGCATCACGGCGAGGTCGACATCTCCGATATCATCGCCACGCTCTCGGGCAATGCCGACAAGGGCCGCAACATGGTCCGCCGCCTGCCCGCTCTGCTCGGGGCAGAGCGCGCGCCCTGCCCACATGGCTGCGACCGCGCGCTCGAGTTTGCCATCCTGACGGCCCCCGACCAACGCGACCCGGCCCTCGTGGCCCGACTCGATGCCGTGGCGGGCCGGGTGCTCGGCTGATCGCGCGCCGCTCAACTCTTCGCGCGCGGGCTGTCACATCACTGGACGCCCGCGCGCGCCATCCCCATTAACAAGGGCATGACACGGATCATCGACACCCTCGCGGACCAGAACTGGCGCCACGGAATGGGCCGCCGGTTCGAGGCAATGACCGACGAGATTTTTCAGGTGATCCGGTGGATGCTGGTGGTGGGGCTGGCCAGCTATCTGGCGAAAACCCATGACGCGCTCATTCTGAGCCTGACCTACTGGGTACTCTCGGCCCTGCTCTTCGGCTATGTAGCCTCGCGCTTCCTGCTGCGCCCCGAGATCCCGTTTCTCGGCAACCCCTCCGGGCGCATGGGTCGCCTGACCCAATCAGCGCTCAATTTTCTGCTCTGCGTCGTGGTCTTCGGCCTCACGATCTACGCCGTCAGCGCCCTGACCGAAGCCATCGCCGCCTATCGTGGCGCGCTCTGACCCCTTGCGCCATCCGCGCCGCTGCGGCAGAAGCGATGCGCAACCGCCCGGAGAGCCGCCATGCCGCCGCCCAAGACCGTCAAGGATTACATCCGCACCATCGTCGATTTCCCGCATGACGGGGTCATGTTCCGCGACGTGACCACGCTCTTCGCCGATCCGCGCGGATTTCGCATCGCCATCGACCAGATGCTGCACCCCTATGCCGGTCAGCCGATCGACAAGGTGGTGGGACTGGAGGCGCGCGGCTTCATCCTTGGCGGCGCGATCGCGCATCAACTCTCGGTCGGCTTCGTGCCGATCCGAAAGAAGGGCAAACTGCCCGGCGCAGTGATCTCGGAGGAATACCAGCTTGAGTATGGCGAGGCTGTGGTTGAACTCCACGACGACGCGATCAGCGCGGGCGAGCGGGTGCTCCTGGTCGATGACCTGCTGGCCACGGGCGGCACGGCCGCGGCGGGCATCCGGCTCGTCGAACGTCTGGGCGGTGAAATCACCGGCTGCGCCTTCATCGTCGACCTGCCCGATCTGGGCGGCCACGCGCGCCTGACCGAGATGGGCATGGAGGTGCACACGCTCTGCGCCTATGACGGGCTCTGAGCCGCCGAACCTAGCCGATCAGTTCGAACCGCGTCACATCCACCAGCCCCCGGTCGGTGATCTTGAGGGCCGGGATCACCGGCAGCGCCAGAAACGCCAGTTGCAGGAACGGCTCCTGCAACGTGACGCCAAGCGATTTTGCCGCCGCGCGCAGCGCCTCCAGCCGGTCGCGCACCGCCTCAAAAGGCTCAAGGCTCATCAGCCCCGCCACCGGCAGCGGCAGTTCGGCCAGCACTCGCCCCCGATGCGCCACGACAAAGCCGCCCTCGATCTCCGACATCCGGTTCACGGCAAGGGCCATGTCGCCATAGTCCACCCCCACGCAGGCGATATTGTGGTGATCGTGACAGACGGTCGAGGCGATGGCCCCGGCCTGCAATCCGAAACCACGCACGAAACCCGTGGCGATATTGCCATTTCGCCCATGCCGCTCGACCACCGCGATGCGCACCAGATCGCGGGCGGGATCGGGGCGCTTGTCGCCATCCTGCGGTGCGATCTCCTCCTGCAGATGCTCGGTTAGGATCTTGCCTTCGAGAACGCCAATCACGTCGGTCTTGGCGCGGCTCCCGGTGTGCCGGAAATCCTGCGGCGTCACCACCTGCGCCTTGACCGAATGGCGGCCCACCGGCTCGACGCACCCGCGCGCGTCAAACGCCGCATCATCCGCCACCACGCCGCCACACAGCACCAGCCGCGCGTCGCACGCCTCCAGCGATCCGACGGCCACGATATCCGCCCGCCGCCCCGGCGCGATCAACCCCCGGTCGCGCAGCCCGAACGCCTCGGCCCCCGAGAGCGACGCCGCGCGATAGGCGGCAAGCGGCGATGCGCCCTGCGCGATCAGCACCCGGATCATGTGATCGAGATGCCCCTCCTCGGCGATATCAAGCGGATTGCGGTCATCGGTGCACAGGCACATGTAAGGCGCGGTGATATCGCTGAGCAGCGGCGCAAGCGCAGCGAGATCCTTGCTGACAGAGCCTTCTCGGATCAGCACGCGCATCCCCTTTTGCAGCTTTTCGCGCGCTTCCTCCGCCGTCGTCGCCTCATGTTCAGTGCGGATGCCCGCCGCACAATAGGCGTTGAGATCGCGGTCCGAAAGCTGCGGACAATGGCCGTCGATATGGCCCCCCTCGAAGAGCCGCAGCTTGGCCATCATGCCGGGATCTCGGTGGATCACGCCGGGGTAGTTCATCACCTCCGCCAGCCCGATGCCCGAGGGGTGCCTCATCACCTCCTGCAAATCGTATGCGCGGATCTCGGCCCCTGCCGTCTCCATATCCGTGGAGGGCACACAGGAGGACAGCTGCACCCGGATATCCATCACCGTGTGCTCTGAGGCGGCTTGAAAATAACGAATGCCGTCCAGACCCATCACATTGGCAATCTCGTGCGGATCGCAGATCGCGGTGGTCACCCCGCGCGGGGCGACACAGCGGTCGAATTCAAATGGCGTGACGAGCGAACTTTCGATATGCAGATGCGTGTCGATGAACCCCGGCACGAGGATGAGGCCGGTGACATCGATCACCCTTTTCCCCTCATACTCGGCGCCAATGCCGACGATGGTATCACCGCAGATCGCCACATCGCCCGCGATCATCGCGCCGGTGATCAGGTCGAACACCTCGCCCCCGCGCAGCACCAGATCGGCGGGCACGTCGCCCCGGCCTTGCGCAATGCGCTGTTCAAGATCGGCCATATGTCACCCTCCGGCTGTCACGCGCCAAGTGTCGCGCGAGTGGCGACGCGGGGCAAGCCCGCAGGTGGGGTTGGAAAGGATTATGCGTGTCACATGTTGGCCTGGAAATGGCGTTGCCGTGAGCCGCGCCGGCTCTGCCCCGCAATGGTCCGCTCAGGGCCAAACCCGCCCCCAACCCTCCATGCTAGAACCCGGAAATCACCACCGCCTCGACCCGGCGGTTCAGATCGCGACCGCTGTCGCTGTCGTTGGGCGCGCGCGGCGACAGAAAGCCGATGCCATGCGCCTCGATGCGTCCGCCCTCGACGCCGTAGGTCTCGATCAGCAGGCTGCGCACCGCCTGCGCGCGGGCGCGCGACAGGTCAATATTCGTCTCGAGCGCACCGACCGCGTCGGTATGTCCGACCAGCGCGATACGCATCTCGGGCCGCGACATCAGCAGCTCGGCCAATGCGGCGAGGCTGTCATGCCGACCCGGACCCAATGTCGCGGCCCCGGAGCCGAAATCGAGGCCACCAAGCACGGCATGACCCTGGCTGCGCAGCGTCTCGGCCAGCGGTGCGCGCCCGTTGACCTCTGCGCCGCCGTCGCCTGTCGACGCGACCGGCGCGGACATGGTCGACAGGTCTTCCGGGCGCACATGGGTCGCCTGCACATAGCCCCGCCCGCCCGCGCCGCTGACCACCAGCATCGCGTGCTCCGCCTCCGCTCCCATCCCGCGCCGGGCCAGCAGGTAGCGGTAATCGAAAAGATCGACGAAGATCGCGGGCGCGGGCAGGACCGGGGTGTTGAAGCGGAAATCGAAGCCGCCGCATTCCTCGGCGGCGCAGTCGAAGAGCACCTCCCATCCGGCCTTTTCCAGCGCCTCGCGCAGCGGGGTGAGCACTTGCAACGTGGTCAACCCGCGATCCGGCAGGCGCCAAGCGCGGCTTTGGATCGTGCCGTCGAGCCGCAGCCGCGGCAGTGTGCCGTCCGCGTAGGGCCCCGAGGGCAGACGGATCGTATCGGCCTCGCGCAGGGTATCGGCGGTCTGCTCGGAGGTCTCCGGCAGCGGCAGGTCGAGCGCGTGAACAGGAAGTGCCAGCCCGATCAGCAGGGTTGCGAGAACGACGCGCACCGGCCTTACCGGGCCTGCGCGTGGTAGTCGGGATTGGGCTGCATGGCCGTGGCCGAGGCGACCCGGTTGGTCATGTTGAAGAACCCCGCGACATTGGCGATGTCCCAGATATCGCGGTCGCCAAAGCCCGCCTCGCGCAAAGCCGCGCGATCCGCCTCTGTGATCTCGGACGACGCCTTGGTGATCTTCTCGGCAAAGCCCAGCATCGCGGTCTGGCGGGCATCGAGGGTGGCGGCGCGCCAGTTCATCACCATCGCCTCGCCCAGCGCCGGATCGCCCGACAACTGTCGCACCGCCGCGCCATGCGCCACCTGGCAATACCAGCAGCGATTGATCGAACTGACCACCACCGCGATCATCTCACGTTCCAGCTTGCTCAGCCCCGAGGGGGCGAGCATCAGGTCATTATAGAGCGGGGTGAAGGCGTTGAGCTTGTCGATATCAAACGCATAGGCTTGCAGCACGTTTGGGATCATGCCCAGCTTGTCCTCGCAGATATCGAAATATTTGCGGGTCTCGTCTGGCAGCGGGTCGACCATCGGCAGGTCGAGGGCTGTGGGCGGTGAGGTCTTGGTCATGGCTCAGTCCTTCTGGCGGTAGTGATAGTATCCCACAGGGGCAAAGCCCATGGAAGCATAGAGGCCGTTGGCAGCGGCGTTCTGCTTGGTGCAGAGCACGGCGATATGTGCAGCGCCGTGACGGGCCGCCCAATGCGCGGCCTCGATCATTATCCAGCGGCCCATGCCTGCCCGCCGGTGCGCCGCGCGCACCTCGAGCGCGTGCACCATGACGACGCCCTGATGCAGACCGGCATAGCCCACGGCGGCAGGGCGGTTGTCATGCCGCCCGAAGAGGCCCGTTTTGGGGCAGGTCGCGCGCTCCATCACCGCGATTCGGGCGGGGCCGATGCTGCCCTCAGCCCAGATTTCGCGCATGATCTCGAGCGGTTCCCAGACCGAGAAGGTGGTGACACGCGGCGGTGTCTCGACCGTCAGCGCGGCGACCGGGGCGACGTAGAGATTGACCGGATCGACCACGCGGTAGCCTTGGTCGGACAGCATGGCGTCGAGGGCGTCGTCGCCTGCGCGGATCTGGAACAAGGCCCCCTGCGCCAGCCCGCGCATCGCGGCCTCGGCGTCGGTCAGTTCATCGGGCGTCAGCGCGCGCGTCGCCGTCGCCGCCGAGACCCGCTTGCCGCCGCCCGCGCCGTCGCGGAGGGTGACCGGGCCCCGCGTCTCGATCCGCGCCGGGGGCCATGTCGCCTCGGTCACGGCATAGAGCGTCTGCGCATCGGGCGTCATCCGGCGAACATCTCGGAGAGTTCGGCCATCGCCGCGTCGACCTGTGCCCCGTCCTGTCCACGCACCACGACATTGGCCCCGTGACAGCCGTCGCGGATGAACGGGTAGGAGCCGAAGGTGAGATCCGGATAGCGCGCTGCAAGATCGGTGAGCGGCCCGGCGATATCGCCCTCGCCGCGCCGCACCTCGAGGGTCTGCGACAGAAGCGGCGCGCCGCCGGTGATCGTGGGCAGGACCGAGGCGAGCATCGCCTGAAAGATCGACGGCACCCCGGCCATGACATGCACGTTCTCGATGGTAAAGCCCGGCGCGGCGCTGATCGGGTTGTCGATCAGCGTGGCCCCATCGGGAACACGCGCCATGCGCAGGCGGGCCTCGTTCAACTCCTGCTCGCGTGCGGCGTAATGTGCGGTGAGGATGGCGCGGGCATCGTCGCGCACCGAGATGGGGCGATCAAAGGCGCGGGCCACGTTCTCGGCGGTGATGTCGTCATGGGTGGGGCCGATCCCGCCCGAGGTGAAGACCACGTCATGGGCCGCACTCAGCGCCTGCACCCCCGCGACGATGGCATCGGGGTCGTCACTGATCACCCGCACCTCGCGCAGGTCGATGCCGGTGCGGGTCAACTCGCCTGCCAGATAGTGCATGTTGGCATCGCGCGTCCGGCCGGAGAGGATTTCATCCCCGATGACAAGCATGGCGGCACTCGGGTTGGGCATGGGGGCCTCCTTGATCTGCGGATGCCTAGGGTATAGGCGCAGCGCATGCGCTTTCAAACCCCTCTCGTGCCCGCGCGGCTGATCCGTCGCTACAAACGGTTCCTGGCCGATATCCGGCTGGAGGACGGCCAAGAGGCGGTGGCGCATTGCGCCAATCCCGGCTCGATGATGGGGCTGGCGGAGCCGGGCATGCGGATCTGGGTGGAGCCCAATGACGACCCCAAAAAGAGGCTGAAATACGGCTGGCGGCTGGTGGATCACGAGAACGGACATTTCACCGGCGTCGATACGGGCCTGCCCAACCGAGCCCTGCGCGCCGCATTGGAGGTGGGCGAGGTCGCGGAACTGGCGGAGTATGCGACCGTGCGCCCGGAACAGAAATACGGCGAAAACAGCCGGATCGACTTTCTGCTGTCGGGCGCGGGCTTGCCCGATGCCTATGTCGAGGTGAAATCGGTCACGCTGTCGCGGGCACCGGGCGTGGCCGAGTTTCCCGACAGCGTCACCGCGCGTGGCGCAAAGCATCTGGGCGAATTGGCGAGGGTGGCGCAGGCGGGGCACCGGGCGGTGCTGTTCTACCTCGTGCAGCGCACCGATGCGCAAACGGTGCGGGTGGCCGCAGATATCGACCCCGGTTACGCCCGCGCGATGGATGCGGCGCGCGCGGCGGGGGTCACGGTGCTGTCATACCGCGCCGATATCAGCCCCGATCAGATCACGCTCGGCCCCGGCTTGCATCACGACTAGGTACGCGCCTCTGGTCCTTTGGGGCAAATGGGCCTAATTAAAGACAAAACAGACCACGACATGAGGCCAGATGTGAACAAACACCGGGGACGTACCACGCGCGAAGGCATCCGCATCCACGAGGCGGCGGATTTCGCGGGCATGCATGACGCAGGACGGCTTGCGGCGACGATCCTCGACGAGATCGCCGACCATGTGTTCGTGGGCCAGACCACCGGGGCGATTGATGCGCTGATCGAGGAGAAGGTGACCGCCGCAGGGGCCAAGTCGGCGACCATCGGCTACAAGGGTTATCAGCACGCCAGCTGCATCAGCGTCAATCACGTGGTCTGCCACGGCATTCCAGGCGACAAGGTGCTCAAGGATGGCGATATCCTGAATGTCGATGTGACGGTGATCGTCGATGGCTGGTTCGGCGATACCAGCCGGATGTATGTGGCGGGCAAGCTGGGACGCAAGGCCGAGCGGCTCATTCAGGTGACGCATGACGCGCTGATGAAGGGGATCGAGGCGGTGCGGCCGGGCAATACCTTCGGCGATATCGGCCATGCGATCCAGGCCTATGTCGAGGCGCAGCGCATGTCGGTGGTGCGCGATTTCTGCGGCCACGGGCTGGGCCGGGTGTTTCACGCGCCGCCCAACGTGCTGCATTACGGTCGCGCGGGTGCGGGGGCGGTGCTGGAAGAGGGCATGTTTTTTACTATCGAGCCGATGGTGAACCTCGGGCGGCCCGAGACCAAGGTGCTGGCCGATGACTGGACGGCGGTGACGCGCGACAAGTCGCTCTCGGCGCAGTTCGAGCATTCGGTGGGGGTGACGGCAGAGGGTGCGGAGATTTTCACGCTGTCGCCTGCGGGGCTGAGAACGGCGGTGCAAAACTCGGCCACGGTAGCGGCGGGATAGTCCTGCTGCGGGCGGTGTAAAAACCGGCCATTTTGCTCTTCTTGTGACGGCAAGAGGGGGCGTGGAGATGCATACCGTGGATTTGTATTTGAAGGTTCGCCTGGCGTGTGGCGAAGGCATGAGCCAGCGAGAAGCAGCGCGTCATTTCAATGTTTCGCGCGACAGCGTAGCCAAGATGCTGGCGTTTTCAGCGCCGCCCGGTTACCGGCGCCAGAAGCCGATCAAGCGCCCGAAGCTGGACGGGTTCACCGAGATTATCGACGCGTGGCTGGACGGGGATCGTGAGACCCACCGCAAGCAGCGCCATACCGCCAAGCGGGTATATGACCGGTTGCGCGAGGAGCACGGTTTCACCGGCGGCTACACGATCATCAAGGACTATATCCGGGACCGCGAGCGGCGTGGACGTGAGATGTTCGTGCCGCTCGCCCACCCGCCCGGGGATGCCCAGGCGGATTTCGGCGAAGCCATGGTGATCATCGATGGCGTCGAGCAGAAGGCCCATTTCTTCGTCTTGGATTTGCCGCACAGCGACGCCTGCTTTGTGCGGGCCTATCCCGCGGCGACGGCGGAGGCGTGGATGGATGGCCACGTCCACGCCTTTGCCTTCTTCAGCGGCGTCCCGCACTCCATCCTTTATGACAACGATCGTTGCCTGGTCTCGAAGATCCTGGCCGACGGGACGCGCCAGCGCGCCACGCTGTTCAGTGCCCTGCAGTCGCATTACCTGTTCCATGACCGCTACGGGCGGCCGGGCAAGGGAAACGACAAGGGTAAAGTCGAGGGCATCGTTGGTTACGCCCGCCGGAACTTCATGGTGCCGGTCCCGCGTTTTGCCAGCTGGGACGCGTTCAACGCGGATCTGGAGGCCCAGTGCCGCAATCGCCAGAACGAGATCCTGCGTGGCCATAAGGAAACGATTGGCGAACGGCTGCAGCGCGATCTGGCGGCGATGAAGCCACTGCCCGGGGCTCCATTCGAGGCTTGCGCGCAAGCCAGCGGCCAGGTCAGTTCGCAATCGCTCGTGCGCTACGAGACCAACGATTACTCGGTTCCCGTCGCCTATGGTCATCAGAATGTCTGGGTGCGCGGCTATGTCGATCAGGTCGTGATCGGCTGCCGTGGAGACGTGATCGCCCGGCATCCGCGGTGTTACGCGCGCGAGGATGTGGTCTTCGATCCGATTCATTATCTCCCGCTGATCGAACGCAAGATCAATGCCCTGGATCAGGCTGCGCCCTTGGCAGCGTGGGATCTGCCCGAAGAGTTCCAGACCCTGCGCCGCCTCATGGAGGCACACATGCTGAAGATGGGACGGCGTGAGTATGTGCAAGTCCTGAGACTGCTGGAGACATTCGGCCTCGACGACCTGCATGGCGCGGTCAAGGAGGCCCTGCGCCTGCGCGCGACGGGCTTCGATGCGGTCAAGCACATTCTGCTCTGTCGGATCGAGAAGCGCCCGCCCAAGCTTGACTTGGCCAGCTATCCCTACCTGCCGCGTGCCGATGTTGGGACGACCTCGGCTGCCAGCTACATGACCCTGATGACAGAGGCGACGGGATGACGGAGGCTCCGCAGATCCTGCTCAACCATCACCTGAAGACGCTGAAGCTGCCCACCTTCCTGCGCGAATACGAGAAGCAGGCACGTCAATGCGCCACTGAAGGGCTGGATCACGTCCAGTTCCTGGCGCGCCTCGTCGAAATGGAAATGATCGACCGCGAACGGCGGATGATCGAGCGTCGCATCAAGGCCGCGAAGTTCCCGGCCGCCAAGAGCCTGGACAGCTTCGACTTCAAGGCGATCCCGAAGCTCAACAAGATGCAGGTGTTGGAATTGGCCCGCTGCGGATGGATCGAGCGGCGCGAGAACACCATCGCCCTCGGGCCAAGCGGCACCGGCAAGACGCACATCGCCCTGGGCCTCGGGTTGGCGGCCTGCCAGAAGGGGTTGCCCGTCCGCTTCACCACCGCCGCAGCGCTGGTCAATGAATTGATGGAGGCCCGCGACGAGCGCCGTCTGCTGCGCCTGCAAAAGCAACTGGCCAGCGTCAAGCTGCTCATCATCGACGAGCTGGGCTTCGTGCCGCTCTCCAAGACCGGCGCCGAGCTGCTGTTCGAGCTGATCTCGCAGCGCTACGAGCGTGGTGCCACGCTGATCACCAGCAACCTGCCGTTCGACGAATGGACCGAAACCTTCGGCACCGAGCGCCTGACCGGCGCGCTCCTCGACAGGCTGACGCACCACGTCAACATTCTCGAGATGAACGGCGAGAGCTATCGTCTCGCTCAAAGCCGCGCGCGCAAGTCCAACAACAACGCCTGATCCAGCCTATCCAGATTTGGCCCTGACGGGCCAAAGCGGCCAGTCAACCGCCAGCTATTTGGGAAGCGCGGCTGACTGGCCGCCGCCTCGTGCCGCGCGTTACGCCCAAACCCAAAGTGGCCGGTTTTTGCGCCGCCCTGTGGCTGGATTTTACTCCGGCGTTGACAGCGGGGCGGTTTCATCCGACATGGGGCGGCTGAGCGTTGGGGGGATTGGTCTGAAGGGGCATAGCACCCCGCCAGAAGGTGCCGCGTGATCGCAGGGCCGGGGACTGGCGATGCGACCGTCGTGGCGGGCGCTTTATGCCAGCCAAGTCATCCTGAACTCAACACGTTGCGCGCCCTATCATATCGCCAGGCCGCGGGACGGCGTCATGCCGGAGGCATGCCTCTGGCATGACGATCGCGCGGCACCTTCGGTGCGTATCGCGCGGGAGGCGCTTATGTTCGCTCAAGGCCGAACCCGACCCAGCACATGTGCCACGTTCACGACCCCGCATGTTCTTTCAAGGGACCCGTAAGGCGTGGCCCGCCCCAGCCGCGCCGCAGCGCGCCGTTCACGCTGTCGTGCAGGCGTTCGGACGGATCGCGCCCGACCAAGCGGGGGCGGCGCATCAGCAATATCTTGCCCCAGCCGATCCATGTGCCGACCGACGGCGCGTCGGCATCCTGCGGAAACCGGGCGCGCCAGCCCTCGGGCAGAGGCAACGCGCAGCCCTCGGCCCGTTCCAGCATCCACACCAGCGGGATATTGGCCAATGGGCGCGCCGCGTGCACGCCGCATAACTGGCCCCCGACATCCGAATGACAGCCCCTGAACCAGACCTGCTCCAGATGGCCGTCGAAATCCGGCAGCGTTTCCCACAGGACCGGCCAATAGGCGTTGCGCGTCTCGTCCAATGCCAAGGCGTGAAAGCCATGCCGCGTGGTGTGCCCGAGGTGGTGACTGTGAAACCCGTGCTGATCGACGCGAAAGCGCCACAGGATCGGAATGCGCAGGCCAAGCGCCTTGACCGTGTCCCAGACGCCGACCATTTCGACATGGCAGCTGGCGTGGCAATGGGCGCGGGCGAAGGCCTCTGCCACCTTGGAATGCGGCGTGCAGCGGTAATGCCGAAAGGCAAGGCGCACGTTGCGCTCGGTCGCGGCCTCGGCCCGCACCAGGCCGACCCGGTCGATCACCCCGGCCAGCGAGCGCACCGCATAGGCGCCACGCGAATAGCCGATCAGAAAGATCCGGTCGCCGGGGCGGTAACGGCTGGCGAGATAGCCATAGGCGCGGCGGATCTGCCGGTTGATGCCGCGCCCAAGGATGATGTCGCCGGTCGCGCGCCAGTCGCGCCACTGAATTCCCGCCTCGTAATAGAGCGACAGGTCCTGCCCGGCCATTTCGTGCAACAGCTTGAAGGTCAGCCCGGCATTGGTTTCATAGCCTTCGGCGAGGCTCGACATCGTGCCATCGAGGATGAGAACATGCGTGACCGGGCCGCGTCGATGGGCAAAGGCCGTATGCTCGGCCCGCGAGCCGGGACGCAGCCAGTCGTATACCCTCTTGGTCCAGTCACGCCATGACATGCGACACCTGCCCTTGCAGGCCGCGCGCTGCGGCCTTCATGCATTCAATATAGGGCCAGTCTGCCGCGAAATTCCTGACATTTCATGAAAATTCGCGTGAGCGTGACCTTATAATCGCGCCACCGTGACCACATCGCGCAAGCCGTAGCCGTTGAAATCGGTGCTGAGGCTTCGGGTATAGGCGCCCATGCCGTGGATCAGCAGGTAATCGCCCTCGGCCAGATCATCCGGCAGGGGCAAGGACGCGGGCAGCCGGTCGATACTGTCGCAGGTGGGCCCGAAGACGACGCGCGGGCGCGGCGTGCCGCGCCGGGCGGTGCCATCGGGGGCGATCACGTCGATCCGGTCGGGCGCGCCGATGTCGCGGATCTCGGTCAGGCCGCCATAGACGCCGTCATTGACGAAAATGGCACCGCTGTCGCGCAGCGCCTTGACGCGGACCGCCATGCTGAACGCCTCGGCGACCATGGCGCGGCCCGGCTCGCAGACAAGCTCTGGCGTGTCCGCGCCGAAGTGCTGCGCCACCCGGCTGCCGATATGGGCAAAGATCGCGCCGAGGTCGGGGGCCGCCCCGGTGCGGTGCGAGGCGAAACCGCCGCCGACATTGAGCCGGTGCAGCCGCACACCCGCGCTGCGCGCCACACCGGCGGCGGCGGCGATATAGCTGCCCCAGGCGTTCGGGTCGGCGCATTGCGTGCCGGGGTGAAAGGTCATCGACGGGGTGAAACCGCGCGCCACCACGGCGCGCAGCAACTCCGCCGCGCGGTCGGGGCCGACGCCGAATTTCTCGCCGAAATCATAGGCCGCGCCCACCACAGGCAGGGCAAGGCGCACACTGATCTCGGACCCATCGACGACATGGCCGGTCAGCTTGTCCAACTCATGCAGGCAATCGACCGAGAAGGAGCGCACGCCCATTTCAGCGGCGACCGCCACCTCGGCGGGGGAGCGCACGGGGTTGTTGTAATGCAGCGCGGCATCGGGGGCGACGGCGCGCACGGCGCGCATCTCGGCGGGGCTTGCCACGTCGAATGCGGTGATGCCGGCGCGGGCGAGATTGGCCAGCACCTCCTCACCCGGGTTGGCCTTGACCGCATAGGTCACGAGGCCGGGGAAGCCGTGCCGGAACGCCCGCGCCGTGGCCTGAAGGCGCTCGGGGCTGAAATAGAGCACCGGCGCATCGGGGGCATGGCGCAGCAAATGCGTGTGCGGATCGGGGATCGGGGGGGTGTTTTCCATGGGTGTTTTCCCTCTTGGCCTGCTCTTTTTCATAGTGTCACCCGAATTTGCATCGATTCATCGCGTTATTTCGTCTAATCTTGTGACAGAGTCAGACGAAACGACAGCATGACACAGCAAATCGACGAGACCGACCGGAACCTGATCGCCCTTCTGCAGGATAATGCCCGCCTGCCGGTGGCCACGCTCGCGCGCCGTCTGGGGCTGGCGCGCACCACGGTGCAGGCACGGCTGGACCGGCTGGAAAATTCAGGCGTGATCGCGGGGTACGCGCTGCGGCTCAGCCAGATCGCGCGCCCGGCCCTGCGCGCCACGGCGCTCCTGAGCATCGAGCCGCGCACCGGCCCGGCGGTACTGGCGCGGCTCAAATCCCTGCCGCAGGTGCGCCGGGTGCATACCACCTCGGGGCGGTTCGACCTGATCGTGACGATCGAGGCCGAGACCACCGAAGCGCTCGACGAGACGCTCGACCGGATCGGTGAGGCCAAGGGGGTGAAGGGGTCGGAGAGCCTGATTCACCTGAGCACGAAACTGGATCGGGGTGCGTGAGGCACGCGGTGTAATTCGAGTATTTTCGCCATAAAGAAACCGGGGAGGTCAGCGACGGCCAAGCAATCCGGCATGGCGGAACCACAGCACGAGCGCGAGGCCGATGAGCACCAGGCCCCCGCTCACGATCCAGAAGGCGCGCGGATCCTCTGCCCCCGGCATGCCACCCACGTTGATCCCCAGAAGCCCGGTCAAAAGCCCGAGCGGCAGGAAGATCGCCGCCACCACCGACAGGATCAGCATCTGCCGGTTCATCAGTTCGGCGCGCGCATCCATGATCTGGTCATGCACCACCTGCGCGCGGTCGCGGATCGCGTCGAGTTCCTCGGCGAGCCGGGTCATGCGTTCGGTGGCCTCGCGCAGGCGCGCGCGGTCGTGGGGCCGAATCCACGGCATATCCTCGATCTCGAAGGTGCTGAGCGCGTCGCGCTGCGGGGCCATGTGCCGCCGCAGCAGGATCGCCACCCGCCGGATATCGGCCAGCCCGCGCCGGTCGAGTGCGCTCAGCCCCTCGATCACCTGATCCTCCAGTGTGTCAAGCTTTTCGTTGAGTCCCGCGACCACCGGTTCGGCGCGATCAGCGAGCCGCAGGGCGAGCCGTGCCACCAGTTCCGCCGCGCCATCCGGGCCCTGCCCGCGCGCCACGCCGTCCATCACGTCGCGCACCGCCATCAGGCGGCGCAGCTGCACGGTGACGACCACGCCCGCCGTAACCCACATGCGCAACGACACCATGTCCTCGACCTCGTCGCCGGGGTTGAGATTGACGCCGCGCAGGTTGATCAGCACGCCGTCGCCATGGGTGGTGCAGCGCGGGCGCGTCTCGGGGGCCAGAAGCGCGCGCTTGACCAGCGGATCGAGCGGCACGGCGTCGAGCCAGTCGCGCGCACCGGGCCGGGCGCAATCCACATGCACCCATGTCAGCGCGCCCTCCGCCGACCAATCCGCAGGGGCGGTCGCATCGGTCTCTGCGACCGTGCCCACTCCGTCCGGGGCAATTCGCCATACTGTCACACCGTCCATTTGCCCGTCTCCTGCCAGCTGCGCCAGCCCGACCATGGGCCATATCGCGGCCCCTGTCACGCCGCCGCAGACAGAAGAAAATGCGTCGCCCGCCTTCCCCTTGTGGCGCGCATTCGTTAGAGCATCGCAAAACCCATAACTGGCAGGACCGACACGTCATGGCGATGGACAAGACATTCAACGCAGCCGAAGCCGAAGCGCGGCTATACGAGGCTTGGGAGAAGGCCGGAGCCTTTGCCGCCGGGGCCAATGCGCGCGACGGGGCCGAGACCTTCTCGATCATGATCCCGCCGCCGAATGTGACCGGCAGCCTGCATATGGGCCATGCGTTCAACAACACGTTGCAGGATATTCTCATTCGCTGGCACCGGATGCGCGGGAATGACACGCTCTGGCAGCCGGGGCAGGACCACGCGGGCATCGCCACGCAGATGGTGGTGGAGCGGCAGCTGGGCGAGCAAGGCAAGCGCCGCACCGATTTCACCCGCGAGGAGTTTCTGGCCAAGGTCTGGGACTGGAAGACGCAATCGGGCGGCACGATAATCAACCAGTTGAAGCGCCTCGGGGCCTCCTGCGACTGGTCGCGCAACGCGTTCACCATGTCCGGCGCACCGGCCGCGCCCGAGGGCGAGGACGGCAATTTCCATGACGCGGTGATCAAGGTCTTTGTCGACATGTACGACAAGGGCCTGATTTATCGCGGCAAGCGGCTGGTGAACTGGGACCCGCATTTCGAGACGGCGATTTCCGACCTTGAGGTCGAGAATACCGAGGTGCCCGGCCATATGTGGCACTTCAAATACCCGCTGGAGGGGGGCGAGACCTATACCTATACCGAGCGTGACGACGACGGGAGTGTGCTTTTCGAGGAAGAGCGCGATTACATCTCGATCGCCACGACCCGGCCCGAGACGATGCTAGGCGATGGCGCGGTGGCGGTGCATCCGTCGGATACGCGCTATGCGCCCATCGTCGGCAAGTTGTGCGAGATTCCGGTGGGGCCGAAGGAGCATCGCCGCCTCATTCCGATCATCACCGACGACTACCCAGACCCGAATTTCGGCTCGGGCGCGGTCAAGATCACCGGCGCGCATGACTTCAACGATTACGGCGTGGCGCAGCGCGGCGGCATCCCGATGTACCGCCTGATGGATACCCGCGCGCAGATGCGCGACGACGGAGCCCCTTATGCCGAATGTGCCGCACGGGCGCAGGAGATCGCGACAGGTGCGGCGTTCACCATCGAAGAGGTGGATACGCTCAACCTCGTGCCCGATCACCTGCGTGGGCTGGACCGGTTTGCGGCGCGTGAGAAGGTTGTCGAGGAGATCACCGCCGAGGATCTTGCAGTGATGACACGCGCGGACGATCCGCGTCTGGGCATGGCCGCGCAAAAACCGGCCACCCCCGAAGAGGGCGAAGAGACGCGCGATGCCGAATGGGTGCCGCTGGTCGAGGCCAAACTGATCATGCAGCCCTTTGGCGACCGCTCCAAGGTGGTGATCGAGCCGATGCTGACCGATCAGTGGTTCGTCGATACCGCGAAGATCGTGCAGCCTGCGCTCGATGCCGTGCGCTTGGGCGAGGTGACGATCCTGCCCGAGGCGGATCGCAAGGTCTATTTCCACTGGCTGGAGAATATCGAGCCGTGGTGCATCTCGCGGCAGCTGTGGTGGGGGCATCAGATCCCGGTTTGGTACGGGTTCGATCTCAGTTCACCCGATTTCCGCGATGATGAGGGCGATGGTGCGCTCGACCTTGTGGAGATGCTGCGCGGGCTAAACGAGGGGCATACCGGGCATCTGATGGGATGCGGCGCGGATTTCGACACGGTGTCCGATGCCTGGCACGACAGGCTGGCAGGGCTACCGGTGCCACTGTCGGCGATGCAGGTTGTCGAGGTCGCGAGTCGCGAGGAGGCCTTGCACCGGCTGGCCTCGTCGCTGGCTGATTACACGAGTTCGCAAGACCCGACGCACCTTGTCTACCCGGTCTGGCGCGACCCCGACGTCCTCGACACGTGGTTCTCCTCCGGCCTCTGGCCCATCGGCACGCTCGGGTGGCCCGAGGACACGCCGGAATTGCAGAAATATTTCCCCACCTCGGTGCTGATCACCGGGTTCGACATCATCTTTTTCTGGGTCGCCCGGATGATGATGATGCAATACGCGGTGGTGGGGCAGAAACCGTTCAGCCATGTCTATGTGCACGCCCTCGTGCGCGACGAGACCGGCAAGAAGATGTCCAAATCCTTGGGCAACGTGCTCGATCCGCTGGACCTGATCGACGACTATGGCGCGGATGCGGTGCGCTTTACCCTCACGGCGATGGCCGCGATGGGGCGCGATCTGAAGCTCTCGAAAGAGCGGATCGCGGGCTATCGCAACTTCACCACGAAGCTGTGGAACGCCGCGCGGTTTGCCGAGATGAACGGCGCCACCGCCGGTGCCGTGGCACCGACGCAAGACCGACGTGTTACCGACGCGACACAGACCGTCAACACCTGGATCATCGGCGAGACCGCCAAAACCCGGGTCGCGGTGGACGAGGCGCTGGAGAATTTCCGCTTCAACGACGCGGCGAACACGCTCTACGCCTTCGTCTGGGGCACGGTCTGCGACTGGTATGTGGAGTTTTCCAAGCCGCTCCTGATGGATGGTGACGATGCGACAAAGGCCGAGACACAGGCGACGATGGCCTGGGTGATCGACCAATGCCTGATCCTGCTGCATCCGATCATGCCCTTCGTCACCGAAGAGCTTTGGGGCACGCTGGGGCAGCGCGCCAAGATGCTGGTGCATGCCAATTGGCCCACCTACGGCGCGGACATGGTGGACAGCGCGGCAGATCGCGAGATGAACTGGGTGATTTCGCTCATTGAGCAGATCCGCTCGGCGCGCGCGCAGATGCATGTGCCCGCCGGGCTGCATGTGCCGCTGCTGGTGACCGAGTTGAACGAGGCGGGCCGTGCCGCCTGGGCGCGCAACGAGGTGATGATCAAGCGGCTGGCGCGGATCGAGAGCCTGACCGATGTGGCGAGCTTCCCCAAGGGCTGCGTCACCGTCACCGTGGAGGGCGGCAGCTTTGGCCTGCCCTTGGCCGATATCATCGACGTGGACGAGGAGAAGGCGCGGCTGGAAAAGACGCTGGCCAAGCTGGAGAAAGAGCTGGGCGGGCTGCGCGGGCGTCTCAAGAACCCGAAATTCGTCGAAAGCGCACCGGAGGCGGTGGTCGCGGAAACCCGCGAGAACCTTGCCCTGCGCGAAGAGGAAGAGGCCAAACTGCGCGCGGCCCTCGACCGGCTCGCGGAACTCGGCTGACGGGACGCCTCCGGCGGGGGTATTGTCAAGCGACAAAATACCTATATATCAAGTCGTTGTCCATTAGGAGGTTTGTTCTGTCCACTATCTGATCAACGTCGTGACCTCAATCTGAATTCTTGTTTTCCACTTTAAGTCGATCAGGTCCATACGGCCTAAAGGCCGTGAGTTCAAAGCCTACTTCTTGAGTTACTCTCCAATGTTTGAACAGATTACGTCAGTGTCCAAATTTCCGGGGTAGCTCAATTAAAACAACAACAATAGAAGTCTGTTCTTTGGCAAATACTTACCGATCGCCCAAATCAAGTCTGACAACCCGACCGTCGTCATTCTCAAGCCATTCCTTTTGCGGATAGGCAACCAGGCCATTGTTACTGTTTTTGCCTGAACTGGACTCTCCGGAGCGGAGCGGATGAAGACAGAGGCCATCTGCGACACTAATGCTCAGTCGCCCCGGCTTCGCACACTCAAACTCAGCTTCTGCATAAATCGCGGTCTTCTTCCGGACCCGCTCAATGACGCCCATCTCGATGAGCATCTTCTTGAAGCCCGAATATTCGGCGTTTGGCGTTTGATCTTCAAATAAGTGCTTGCCGTGCCTGTTGTAGACCTTGTGTAGAGTGCCATCGTCGAATTCCCTCGGCAGCTCTGGGATGCACTTGTCACAAACTCCGTAAGCCAACGGATACTTGTGAAGATATGCCGTGAACACCTCTTCGCAGAGAGTGCTTTCGACTTGCGAAACCGCATTTACTACCTTCTGTCCAGTCACCCGGTGGATACGAGAGGATTCGGAGCTAGCATTTACAACTATCTATTCAAAATCAGGACGACTTTTACGCCGCCCGCAGCAGGCTCATCCCGCCGCTACCGAGGCCGACTTTCGCACCGCCGTTCTCACGTGGGTTGCTCAGCCCAACCGTTTTTTCTTCCGGACAATGAAAAAGCCCGACGGACCTAGGTCCGCCGGGCTATCGCGTCTTACTTACAGATTGAGTTAGGGCAAAAGCACTTTGTCGATGACGTGGATAACGCCATTGGTCGCCATGATATCTGCGGACGTAACGTTTGCATCATTCACGCGGACAGCGGCACCGTACTTGCCACCGGTACCGTCTACATTGACGGTGCTGCCCTGCACCGTCGCGACGTCCATCTGGGTGCCAAGGATCTGGTCGGATGTCACTGCGCCCGGCACAACGTGATAGGTGAGAATGCTCGTGAGCTGATCTTTGTTCTCGGGCTTCAGAAGAGTTTCCACCGTGCCTTCGGGCAGAGCGGCGAAGGCCGCATTGGTCGGTGCAAAGACGGTGAATGGCCCCGGACCTTTCAGCGTGTCCACCAGACCGGCAGCCTTAACAGCGGTGACGAGCGTAGAGAAGTCGGGATTTGAGGCTGCGATATCGACGATATCATCTCCGTCGTCAGTTTGTGCGCAGGCACCCACAGAAGCGAGGATGCCAGCTAAAGCAAGCGACTTAACAATATTACGACGGTTCATGCACTGTCCTTTCATTTCCATTCAAAAAACGGTTCAAATTACTCGCCCCATACAAGCCTTTTCTACGTCTATGTTGGCTGGCTGGATTAAATTGACGCACATCCGAGCGGATTTTTGTTAGTGGGGCTGATCGACAAGAACATCAAGTTGTCGCAACTTCTGAACTATTTCCTCGGGCGTGTGTCGCTCGTTCGCCATTCTCTGTCCTCCCTCTGCTAAACGTAACGGTGGACCAATTCAGATGGGGAGGCTCACTGTCACCTTTTGTTTCGCTCAATGCCGTTCGGTTTGAATGGTTTTTAGATAGGCGATCAGGTCAGCGAGATGCTGCGTCACCATCATAGGTTGACCGCTCGGCAGTTTGATCGCCACTGACTGCGCAGTCTCCAAATACGGTCCAAAAATAGGCATATCACCGTGGTTGGCAACGATTAGTCTGCCGTCGATTTGCTTTGCAACCGCTTCGGCCGGAAATTCCCCCTCATTTCGTTCCGCAAGCGTCGTCAGTTCTGGTGTATCAATAGCCAGCATTTCTGCCATTGGCCCAATGCTCTCGGCATCTTTTCCATGACACTCCGCGCAAAAATATAAAAAGAGGTCCTGTCCATTCTGTACGTCAATGTTTTGGGCAGAGGCTGCGCCTGACAATGTTATTGCTGCCAAAACCATTCTAAGCTGCACGAGTGTTCTCCCTTCATTGCACTATGCTAAACGATTTCTGAACCGGCCTCCAACTCTAAACTTGATCGTGTTCGCAAAGCAGGCATTGAAGTGATTGGAGGTAAGGGCAGCTTCGAGCCCATTGTGACCGATGCCGCGCCGTGGATGAATGGCGGGAAATGCGAAAAGTAGCTCGGCCTAGGATTTGCGGGCAAATTTTCGGCGCAGCCCTAGAAAGGTTGTGCGGTTCAGGTACCACAGAAAGTAGCCAACTGCATTATTGCGTGCGTCCGTTTGGGGCATCAAGCCGCGTGACATCCGGTTCATCTGCCAAGCATAATATTCAACCCGGGACACAGTGTTGACTAGATTTATGAACCAGTTTCTGGCGTTCACCCCGAACCGGCCCCGCCCGATAACCAGACCATCTTCTTCGATGCCAATCTTTTCGACCAAACCGTCAAGTATCCCTGCTACAGCATCCGGCTGAACGCATAGGGGGCGCGCAAGACCGATCATGTCGATCCCATCGTCAACGATTGCGCGCTCCATCGCAGCGACGCTGCGAAACCCTCCTGTCACCATAAGAGGGACACTCACCGCATGACGCACCTCGCGGGCATATTCCAAGAAATAGGCCTCGCGTTTGATTGTGCTATCGCGCTGTTGTTCCTCGGTTCCATTGACAAAGCTCATCTGCTCGTAAGTTCCGCCGGACAGTTCAATGAGATCAATGCCGTCATCTTCGAGCCATCGCGCAACCTGGCAACTGTCCTCGATCGAAAATCCACCTTTCTGAAAGTCCGCCGAGTTCAGCTTGACTGCAACGGGAAAGTCCTTGCCGACGACAGCGCGCGTCGCTGCATACACTTTGCGCAGGAATTTCGCGCGGTTTTCAAGCGACCCGCCCCAGTCATCCTTGCGTTGGTTGGTGATCGGCGACAGGAACTGGCTGACGAGATAGCCGTGCGCGGCATGTATCTGCACACCGTCAAACCCCGCCTTTTTCGCAATTGCGGCCGTTGTGGCATAGCGCTGGACGGAACGTGTCAACGACTTTGAGACAGCAGCTTCTGGACTTTAAGCTTGATTTCCTTCGGTTGTCTTTGGTGGGTTGATCCAGACGGCAGTCGGGATTTTTGGTGGTTGCGGCGGTTTGCGCACGAACCGCTCTGGCGTGCTCAGGAACGCGGCGTCGAGGGTTGCTTGACGGGCTGTCTGGATTGCTTCGGCCTGTCCGAAGTGGATCTGGTCGGGTGTCATCAACCCGATGCCGGCGTGATGATGCTCCTGGTTATACCATGCGAAGAAGCGACGGCAGAAGGTGCGGGCCTGTTCGATGGTTTCGAAGTTCCTGGGAAATTCCGGCTGGTATTTCAGCGTCTTGAAGTGAGCCTCCGAGAACGGATTGTCGTTCGAGGTGTGCGGCCTGCCGTGGGACTTGAGCACGCCGAGATCGACCAGCATAAGGGCGGTTGTCCTTGCCTTCATGGGCCCTCCGCGATCGGCATGCAGCGTTAACTGATCGCGCGGGACGGCATGCTTTTCCATCGCGTCGATGAACAGGGCTTTGAACAGGGTTGCGCTCTCGGCGTGCTCGACGCGCCAGCCGACCACGCGGCGGCTGAAGATGTCCAGTATGACATAGAGATAGAAGTAGGACCATTTCACCGGGCCCATCAGCTTGGTGATGTCCCAGGACCAGACCTGGTTGGGGGCCTCGGCCAGCAGTTCGGGCTTTTGGTAGACGGGATGTGTGCGTTGACGGCGGCGCTCGGCAACTTCGCCTTGCGCGGCCAATATCCGATACATCGTGCGGATCGAACACAGGTAGGTGCCTTCATCCAGCAAGCTCGCAAAGGCCTCCGTGGGCGTCTGATCGGCGAAGCGGGGACTGCGCAGATAGTCCAGGACCCGAGCCCGCTCACGCTCCGGCAAGGCGCGTTGCGACGGCGGGCGCGGCTTTGCTGCGCGTGGCGGGGCCGTGAGGGCCGCGCGGTGCCGCAAAACGCTTGCCCGCGACACCGGCAGCGCGGCACAGACGGCCGATGTCAAACCGCTGCCGGCTGGCAAGGCGATCGCCGCGGCCATCATGATGTTCCGCCGCGCTCGGATGTCTGTTCCATCTCCTCCAGCAGCGCCGCCACTTTTTTTTGGATGGCGATGACGGCTTCCGCCTTGTTCAGGCGGCGCTGCAATGCCGCAACCTCTCGGTTGGCCTTGTCCAGCTCGGCCTGCAACGGGTTGACCGGCGCCTGTTGCGGGCCGCGTCGGCGGGGCTGCAATGCCCCCAGCGTGCCTGCCGCACGCGCCCGGCGCCAATCGGTCAGGGCCGAGGAATAAAGCCCCTCACGCCGCAGAATGCTGGAGACCTCGCCAGTGCCTGCTGCTCGATCCGTCTCATCCAGAATGCGCAGTTTGTATTTCGCAGTGAAGCTGCGCCGCTTCGGCGTGCGCGTCAGCTCGGCCGTGGGGGCTGCCGGTGCGGCTACGACGCGGGCAGGTGTGACGTCGGGCGAAATGGCGTCGGACCCGGCATCCGATGAAAGTGGTGTCCGTGAGGGCATGACCATCGGTTCGTTCTCCTGCGCCCTCAAGTGTAAACTTCAGCCGGTCGAATGTCTCACTATTATTGGCACGGAGGGGGATGGCATCCTGAATATCTTCTGAAGTCATTGCCGTTGGTTTTCCGAACAGGCCAAGAATGCGCAGCTTTTCCGCGGACGGGGACAAAGGCCGCGTATGCACCACAATGGGGCATTGGCGCCCTGGATGGCTGATTTGCATCCAGACTTGACTGCCACCGGACTTTGCGGCCCGGGCCCAGTCTTGCAGCACGTTCAAAACACTTTCATCTTGGACAACCACATTGCCCGGCCGTTCAAGGTAGCGTTTGTCGACCATAACATTGCCGGTCATTTGCATGGCCATACCACCATAGGACCAGCGCTCGTAGAGAGTTTGATGCGCTTTGTTCGGCGCATCGTGAACATCCGCGAGGGCTTCGGTCATGGCGCTACGTGCGAAGCGGTTTTTCAAACGCACGCCGCAAGGCAGTTCGAGGTGGTCTGAATAGCTTCGTTTTGTCATCGCGTGTCACGCCAATCAAACTGCGGAAATCAAATCTGGTTTATTTAAGTTGAATGAGCGTGCCCGAAGTGTTCCGTCGTGGCAAACATTATCGCCCTGTTCGGCAGGCGGGCTAAGCGGCTGTTGGGGCCAGACGATCGGATGGCAGCAAAGCCCGCTTCGTAGTCATTGGTGGGCGGCGTAGCGAACGGCCGCTCCTGCCCTCTGACTCATCCTACACTTCCTCCACGACACCGTTCACTTACGGGTGATCGGACCCCCGGTGGACGTCCAACGGTCGGGAGTGCTGGGGATTGATCGGGGCCATGGGTGATCCTTATGATCCTACGAGGACCCTCCTACGTAGGTTCTGTTCTGGATGGATTTTAATGGGGGGTGAGTGGTGAGGAGGAGGAAACTTGGAACGCCTCCGACCTCCCTTTACCCCTTTCCCATTACTTATCCTTAATCTCCCGAGTGTTTTCCCATACTAATCCCTTTTCGCCCGACTACCTCTGATGCCTCGGCGTGGGGAAGGCCTGCGCCGCACCGACCGATCCGCCACCCGAGCCACCCGTTGCCGGATTTCAGCTGTCCATGGTTAAGACCAACCCGAGCAGAAGCCCTCCGATGACCACCAATCCGACCAGTTAGCATCTGCACGGGTGGAATGCGGTTTTTTCCAATGGCGAACGCAACCATCTTGTCAGTATTCACTGGCGTTGGCTGATGAAGAAGTCTCTGCTTGAGTTTTAGATGGCCATCAAGGGAGGAGAGCGGCAGGCCAGTCCCGTGATCAATTCATTGCCATCTTCGCTTTCGTTGCAGTTTGCACGAATGGCGGCTGTTTCCGCTACTGGGCAGCGTGATTTATTTTCGCCATCGCAGCGAAACCTGCGCTGCGAGCACACGCATCAATAATCTAGCACGTCTGGTGTGGCGCTTTAGCCGAGCCATACATCCAAGAACAGCATGACGACCAATCCGATAGCGAAACCAAAGGTCGCCTTATTTTGATGTCCGCTCCGGTGCGTCTCCGGGATAACCTCGTGGCTGATGACGTAGAGCGGGGTCAGGAAAGCCCGAGGTCCTGATCGCGGGGCTGGCTGGGCTTGTGGTTGGTGCGATCGCCTTCTGCTCTGGGCGCCGAAGGATCCAACACTAACGGGCTGGTTTAGGCCGCCAGGGGGATTTTTCAGGCCCAAAGTGCAAAAGCGACCTTGCCCTGCGGTAGGTCGAAACGTTCTAGTGTTGGCTAGGGCACATAACGCGTTGGTGACGGGGATTGGAGTCCTTCGAGATATTCCGCCAGGGCGATAAGGCGTGCTGGCGTTGGGGTCATATCCCCGTTTCCACTGTCGAAATCAACCATCGGGCCGCCGGTTACTCCGGTGATGATCGGCATATCCTTCCGCGGGTCGGTCCGCCTCGTATAGCCGTCAATGATTGACATGACCTCAAGCATCGGCCAGACGCCGCCCCGACGTGCGGCGATTTGGGTAAGGTCGGCTGACCGTGTGTCGAGTTCGGTGGCCAATGGCCCGCCACCTCGGGCATCAAAACCGTGACATATAGCACAGTTTTCGGCGAAGAGCGCCTGTCCATCGTCGCGGGAAATGTCCGGTTCAGGAGCCGTTGCACAACCAAGCAGAAGAAGACCCAGCGGGATCAGGCTCTTTCTCATGATGCAGGAGTTTCTTTTTCGACGAATCATGGGCCGTGCCCTGGCATCGAAAGTGGAAGAAATGCGATCATGGGTTGGCGGCGCTCTGATTGCGCTTTCGCTTGCTGGAATTTCCGACGAGCGGCTTCCATCTGGAGGAGCGCGCGTTGCCGTTTTTCATGGACCTTACGAAGGGCTGATTCAGGGCTACCTATTGTCCCGCGATAAGGCTGGCTGCTTGGCGGAAACCAGGCACGCGCGGCTCTTCGTGCCCGGATCCAGCCAAGCTCAGCATCCAAGTAGCGACGATAAGTCAGAACAAGCAGGTAACGGCTGCGGTCTACATCATTGGTCATCAGAGTGATTTCTCCCAGATTGAGCATAATTTCTCCGCGCGTGGGCGACGTCATTCCATTTCTTCACGCAAGCCGGCATAGCGGGTGATGATATCACGGCGGATATCTTCGGGTTGATCTTTCAGAGCACTCTGCAAGCAGCGAAATTCCCGCAGGGTCATGTTCAGCCGGTCGATCAGGGACAGAACAAGGGGCAGTGTATCCTTTGGAATCGACATGTCTTTCTTTAGATCGCGCAAGAGCCGGACCCGCGCGATATCCACGTCGTCGAATACCGGCCCTTTTTCACCCTCCATAGGTCGCACCCAGCCTTCGCGAACCCATAGCCGAAGGTCCCTGAGAGTCAGCCGTTGAACATGAGTGATAACCGTTCGTTCATCGTAGCTCATAGCATCCCCCGAAGGACCTCTCGCGGGTCCAGCTTAACATGATCCCGCCATTCTTGGGCTAATTGTGCCATCTCATCATCGACCTTTTCAGGCAGAACGATCTTTAGCCGCACAATCTGATCTCCGGTCGATCCGTTCTCTCTGGACAAGCCCTTGCCCTTCAGTCTGAGCCTGCGGCCCGAGGATGCGCCCTTGGGGATCGTCATGGATACAGTGCCAGTGAGTATCGGCACATCCACTTTTGCGCCCAGAATGGCCTCGTCAAAAGTTATCGGCAGTTCGATTTCCACGTCGTCACCCACGCGTGTGAACACCGGATGCGGCCGAACTGTGACGGTTACCAAAGCGTCGCCCGGCGGGCCCCCGCCGAAGCCCGGTGAGCCTTTGCCCCGCAAACGAAGCGTCTGTCTGTCCTTCAGGCCGGCCGGTATAGACACCTCTATCCGGTTACCATCGGGCATCGTTACCTGCTGCTTTGCTCCCTTCGCCGCATCCATGAAGTCCACGTCGAGGTGATAGCGCAGGTCGGTGCCGCGCGCGTGAAACCCCTGCCGAGGGCCACCTTGGCCAGCGCGCGTCCTTTGACCGAAAAGATCAGAGAACAGATCAGAAAAACCCTCGTGATTCTCCATGCCTTCGTTCGGGTCGTAACGGCGGCCACCCTGTTGGTCGGTATACTGATGGTAGAAGTTCCGCTCTGGCCGTTCATGGCCCTTGGCGTCTATTTCGCCTGCATCGAAGCGGCGGCGCTTTTCGGCGTCACCCAACAGATCGTACGCCGACGACACTTCTTGAAACTCGGCCTTTTTCTTCGGATCGCCAGGATGAAGGTCAGGGTGCAGCCTTTTCGCAAGCTTGCGATACGCCTTCTTGATCTCATCCTGCGTCGCCGCCTTGGAGACACCGAGTACCTTGTAAGGATCGTCGCTCATTTGACCGGTCCGTCCCAAAGCCATGCCACGAAGTAGTCTTACTTCGTGTTCTGCCACTATAAGGGCAAATCTGGAGCTTGCATTTGACCAGTGTCAATTTCGCCGAAACTGAAGAGGTATCTGACATCCTTGCGGTGAATGATTTTGTGGATGGCGCCTATGCGGACAAGTCAGGCGTGAGGCTTCACAGTCCCTCTAGCTGCGATTACCGTTTCGTGTAAATATGTCGTTACTCGCGGGACATTTCCTTTAATCTACTAGGTTTGGGAAGCAGGAGATGTTCATAAAGCTCTCGCGAATTCAATAGTTTACTTGCAGGTACTATAGCGGAAGTTAGGCATCTCAGGCCTTGTTTTGAGACAGCGCTGGGAGCGCTGCCCGATATCAATCCAGGTCTTGACTCAGGTCAATGTGGTGGCCCGGGAAACGTTTATTCCGATGTCCGAGAAAGCGAGCATCATGGGCACAGTGTTCCGGACGCATGAACTGACCAAGATCTATGACACCGGCGAGTTGAAAGTCCGGGCGCTCGATGGTGTGGACCTTGAGCTTTATTCCGGCGAACTTGCCGTGCTGCTGGGGCCGTCGGGTAGCGGAAAATCCACGCTGCTCAACATCTTGGGCGGGCTTGATCACGCAACCTCCGGAAAGGTTTGGTTTCGCGACCTGGAACTGTCGTCGCTCAACGATCGTGACCTGACGCGCTACCGGCGCGATCACGTTGGTTTCGTATTTCAGTTCTACAACCTCGTGGCCAGCCTGACCGCGCGCGAGAACGTGCAACTCGTCACTGATGTCGCGCCCAACGCGATGCCCGCCGAGGAAGCGCTTTCGCAGGTCGGGCTAGAGCACCGGATGGACCATTTTCCGGCCGAGATGTCGGGTGGCGAGCAACAGCGAGTGGCCATCGCGCGGGCCATCGCCAAGCGGCCCGAGGTACTGCTCTGTGACGAGCCGACCGGCGCGCTCGACAGCAAGACGGGCGTTCAGGTGCTGGAGGTGCTGCGCGACGTGAATGACCGGCTGGGCACCAGCACGGCGGTGATCACCCACAATGCCGCCATCCGCCAGATGGCGCACCGGGTGGTGTATTTCCTTGATGGACGGATTGACCGGGTCGAGCAGAACGACACCCGCACCGCCCCGTCCGAGATCAGCTGGTGAGGGGCCGGGAATGACCACGCTTGACCGCAAGCTGCTGCGCGATTTCCGACGCCTCTGGGCGCAGGCACTGGCCATTGCACTGGTGCTGGCTTGCGGTGTGGCGATCCTGCTGACGACCTTCGGCACGTTTGTGTCCCTCGAGGAAACCCGCAGCGCCTATTACGAACGCAATCGCTTTGCCGATGTTTTTGCAGATGCCAACCGGGCACCGCTCTGGCTGATGCAGGATATTCGACAGATCGAGGGCGTGCGCGCCGCGGAGGAGCGCATATCGCAAATGGCGGTATTGGATGTGCCGCAGCGCGTCGAGACCGTCACGGCTCGGATTCTTACCCTGCCATCCACCGGAACATCGCAGTTGAACCAGCCGGTTCTTCAAGCCGGTCGTTTACCATCCCCCGATGCATCGGGCGAAGTGGCGGTCAACGCCCCGTTTGCCGAGGCCAACAAGTTGCAACCGGACGATACCTTCCGCGCCAACCTCAACGGGTTCCGGCGCGAACTGACACTCACCGGCACGGTCCTGTCGCCCGAATTCATCTATACGATCGGCCCCGGCGCGCTGATGCCCGACAATGAAACTTTCGGCGTGCTCTGGATGCCCGAAACCGCCGTTGCGGCGGCCTTCGACATGGACGGGGCCTTCAACAATGTGACGCTCAAGTTGAACCGCGGCGCGAATACCAGGGACGTGATCGACCGCCTCGACGACCTGCTCGACCCCTATGGCGGGCTTGGCGCGTATGGCCGCGACATTCAGCTCTCCAACAGCTTCATCGACTCCGAGCTGGAACAGTTGAAGACCAGCGCGATGATCCTGCCGCCGATCTTCTACGCGATCTCGGCCTTTCTCGTGGCGATGGTGATGAGCCGCATCATCGCGCTGGAGCGCAGCGAGATCGGGCTGCTGAAGGCGGTCGGCTACTCGGATGTGGAAATTTGCGTGCACTACCTGCTGCTGGCCGTGTTGATCGCGATGGCGGGCACACTTATCGGCTGGGGGGCCGGCACCTGGCTCGCGCTGGCGCTGGCGCGTCTTTACGCCGAGTTCTTCGACTTTCCCTACGTTCGCTGTCACCAAGGTCTGATCAAGGGCGTTAACCCGGACAATCCACGACACCCGTATGATTGGCCTTGAGACCATGTTTTGCGCGAGGGTGCCATGACGAGCGCAAGCGTGATCTGCGTCCGGGTTAAGACGAAATTGCGATTGCGATCTGATGCGCGTGTTGGGTGAAGCAATCACGAGCTACGGACACCCCAGTTTACGGCACGCACAATGGTACTGAACCCCTCATCAAAGGGCTGGGCAAGGACCAAGGATGACAGCAAACGTTTTAGTTAAGATCTTGTGAAATTCCTTTCGCAATAAAATCAGTCTGTTGGCAGTTTTTCCCTCAAAAAAGCGTCAATGGCTCTCTGGGAAAAAATGAAAAATCCATCTTCTGACCAGCCGGATTTCGTGGCTTTGTCGCGGGTCGGCTGGCCACTGAACTCAAACTGTCAAAGGACATCAATATGACCAGGAAAACTACTCTTCAGAACACTGCTGGCGGTGTCGGAACGACCGCCGGCGCCAGTGCAGCCGCAGATCCCGCCCAGAAGTTTCTGGACACCTTCCTCAAGGCCACTCGGAAACAGGTCTTGAAGGACCAGACCCAATCCGGGTTACTGTGGGCTTTGCCACTTCAGGGGCGGGTCATTTTTAAAATGATCAAACCGGGTCAGTTTTGAATGCACATTGACCTTGAGTGTACTGAGAAGCTGGGGCATGGCAACTTGGAGAGGTGCCTTGTCTGCAAGGATGTTGGACGGGTCGGATCGGAGGGAGACGGCGAGTTTTGTCCAAGAACCAGGATCATGTATGGGGGCGCGGTGACACAGGCGTCCCGCATTTTCTAGGCCCGATTAAATGCCTTGGCCCTCCCGATGTGGTCCGCCCCCAACTTGGGACCGCCCGTTCACAACAGACATTCACTCTCATCGAGCCCCCCAACGGTTTGCCACAAGTACTGTAAACTCAATTATTGAATTGGCGAATGGCAGAATGATGAATATGCGAACGACGTGAAATGCCGTCACAATTGCCAATCCGTCCTCGAGGATCTTCGCCGTCAGGGCCATTTCAGTCACGCTCCCTGGAGCCGTTGCCAACAGCATTACCTGCCATGTTTGATCCGTGACCCAAGTCAGCACGAGGCCCATGGCAATACACAAGGCAATGAGAAAAAGAGAGGCTGCTATAGCACCCGGTATGAAACCCCGCGCATGGCGCAAAAGATCACGATCAAATACCGCGCCGAGCCAAACGCCCAAGAACACCTGCGCCAAGACCAGCAAAGGATAGGGATACGCCGTGATCGGAAGGCTGAACGCGGCGGCGAACGCCGCCCCGCCCAGTGAGCCAACAAAAAATGGGTTGGCCAGATGCAAGACTCGCGCGGCCAAGGCACCGCCCACGCCTGTAACCGCCAGCAGCATGGCACCCGACACGGTCCAGTCGACGCGGCTGAGGGCCGCGACCGGGTCTTTCACCGTCCCGTCGAGCGCGACGATCGCGGGGGGAATCAGGATGACGAGCAACATGATTCTGAGCGTTTGTGCGAAGACTACCGGCCCGGGAAGTACGTTGTGCTTGACCGCCAGATTTGCGCTTTCCACAGGCCCCATAGGAATGGAGGCCAGAACCGCCGTGATGACATCGACGCCGGTGGTGCGCATGAGAAATGCTGCAACCACGAAACCAAGACCAATTGTAAGAACCGCGGCGCCAACCATTGGTATCACCAGCGAAACCATGGCACCGACCGCCTCGGGCGTGAAGGAAAGGCCAACAGATGTGGCAACAAGGACTTGCCCGATCTGTCGCGTTTGCCCGGGCACCCGAAGAGGTAGTTCTGCCATTCGGACGGTCGAGGAGAACACCAGGGCGCCGATCATCCATGGCAGGGGAAACTGCATCCAGTGGGCAACAAGTCCAAACGCGAGAGCCCCAGAATAGATGAGCAGCAGATGAAAGAGGCGGGTGAGTGAAGTGTCAGGTTTCATTTTGATGATCGTTCAAATGGACCGCGCGTATATCATGCGTTCTCGGGCCTGAGATTGGCCTGTCGAGATCGGAAACGCGCTCAGTCATCTGGCCGCAACAACTCCCATGCGGTCTGCACAGTCGTATAATCGCGATATCCCATCCGTGCTATGGGGCGTGCTCCAACCGTGTCGAAGCGCCCATCCTTGACGAACTCATCGCGAATGTGGGTTCTTACGACTTCTCCGATGACCATATAGCGATCGATCAGCTTCCCGGTGCGGTCTTCAAGCTGCATGGTATGGATCGTGACACATTCAAAGGCTGCAGGGCTTGCCGCAACGAACGGGGTGCGGATGTTTGCTGGCTGGCCCTTGTCCAGCCCCGCAACGTCGAACTCGCTGACACCATGGGGCAGGGTCGCAGCGGACTTGTTCATGGCCTGCGCAAGCTCTTCGGTGGCCAGCGAGAAGGTGAACTCTCCCCTGTCACGGGCATTCACATAGCTATGCTTGGCCCCATCGCTCGCAAAGAAGACCTGATCGGGATAGGCACCCAACCCGTTGAAAAACGAATAAGGCGCAAGATTGGGGGTGCCTTGGTCATCCAAAGTTCCAATCCACCCAATCGGACGGGGTGTCACGATCGCTTTGAAAGGGTTGAAATCGAGACAATCAGGTCTGGTGTCGCCGTAGTTCATCTAGTGCCCTTTGCAAGCGTAGCTTCAAGATTGCGACCGAAACAGTGTCAGCTCCAACTCGAACAGGTCTTGATGTCGGATGATCTGACCCGGTAAGCCACGCCATCTCGTCCCGGATCGGCCATTCCGTCGATTTTGCCAGAGGTCAGGCCAATCGCATGCACCCAGCCAATCGTATGGCTGTAAGGATTGCGGATCACCGGACGACCCTCCGCCTCAAGTGATCTGGTCACGGCGCGCGGAATACGGTTCGAGACATCAATGGCATTGCTGGTGGAGGAAAAGCGCGGGGCGATGACCGCCTCGGCAACCGACATGCCGAAATCTACGGTGTTCAAGATAGTCTGAAGTACCCCCATCACGATCTGCGTGCCTCCGGGTGCGCCCAAAACGAGCGTCGGGTCATCCCCTTCGAACATGATGGTCGGGCACATCGCACTGAAGCGCGATTTACCCGGGGCGATTGAACCGGGGCGACCGGGGCGCGGATCGAACACTCCCATGCATCCGTTATACATGAAGCCAAGTCCCGGCGTTATCACTCCAGAGGGCATGCCGAGTGAGTGGGTCATGGCAACGCAATTTCCATGACCATCCACGACGGAGATATGCGTGGTATCTCGCGGAACAACGTCTGTGGCCTGCAACCTCTGGACTGTCGCCCGTTCGCCCCGGCGGATCTCACTCGCCAGATTCGCCGCATAGTCCTTGCTTATGAGTTGTTCCAAGGGGATATCCACAAAGCGAGGGTCGCCGACAAACTGATCCTTGTCGATCGTGGCGCGTTTCATGGCCTCGGACACGAGCGCGATGTATGCCGCGCTATTGTGCTCGTATTCCGAAAGCTCGAAGTTCTCCAGGATATTGAGCATTTCGAGCAACATCACACCACCGCCCGGAGGAGGGTTGGTGACAATGCGCCGCCCCCGATAGCTTCCCTCGAGCGGCGCGCTCCAGTCAGCGGTGCAATCGTCCAGATCCGCCGCGGAAAGCAACCCCCCATTATCCGCCATGTCGGCAAGAATACGTTCCGCAATCTGCCCTGAATAGAAGGCTTCAGCACCCTCTCTGGCGATTTCACGCAGGGTCCGGGCATAGTCGGGATTATGAATTGTTGCTCCTGTCGGCTTGGGGCGTCCGTCCTTCTGGCAGTAAAGCGCGCGGCCTGCCGCGGTGAAGGCCAGCCGTTCCGCCGTGGCCGCACGCCCCATGGCAGACCCTTCCGCGAAGAAGGTCTGCATCGCAGGGCGGACGAAATAGCCATCCTCTGCCCAACGGATCGCAGGTTCGATGAGCGTTTCCCAAGGCAGCGAACCATGACGGCGATGCGCCTCGGCATAGGCACGCAAGGCTGGCGGCGCGCTGATGGACTGATAGCCCAGATCATTCACCCGTCCCTTCAGGACAAAGCCGAACCCATCCCGCGTCTCACCCTCTATCAGGTCGGCCCACATGTCAGGTGTGGCCGCCTTTGGTGCCTTGGCGTGGAAATCCAGATAGTCGGTCTTTCCTGTCTGAGGCGTGAAAAGAGCCATGCTTCCAAATCCTGCGATACCGCACATCAACGGATCAACGACACCTTGCGCAAACGCGCACGCGATTGCCGCGTCGACGGCATTGCCACCCATACGCAGAATATCCGCCCCAGCTTCCGCGGCTTCGGGTTGCGGGCAAACGATCATTCCATCACTTGTCATGGCCGGGTGTCTCCGTCATCGGGGTGGTATGTGTCTTTAGCGACCGGCAGGCGCGTCAGATGACGGGGGCGGCCCCAATCGCGCGATAAGGCCACGCAGTTCTGAATGTCACTTTCCAGCATATGCCCGCGGGCCACCAAGTCTTCCGCCGCGCGGCCGATAGCCTCGCTATAGGCCTTCGAGTCCTCAAACCGTGACATGATAGAGGCGCGGGGGTCGCCGATTTGCTGGCGCTCCTCTTCGATATCGGGGAACGGGATATAACTGCCCGTGATGCCGACCATCGCGCCATGTCCCGCATCGCAGCGCCGCAGGCTCCACCCCGTGTAGGTGCCGAGCGGAGCGGCCGCCATCGGAGCACGCAAACCGCCAAGATCGTTTCCGTCCTCATCGACCGCAGGCACCAGAACTGCGTATTGACCATCCGAAAGCCTGAGCGGCGGTGCGGAAACCACGCCGCTCTCCTCGAACGCAGCGCCAAAGTCGAGATGCTCCAAACCGCTGGGGCCAAGAGGTAAGGCAATGCCGGGGATATTGGGAAAGGTTTCGCGCCACTCTTGCGTGCCAACAAGGGTTCTGTCTGCCCGTCTAGGGTAACAGCTTGGCGGCGGCGGAATATCCTCACTCGCCCAGTTGTCCAACTGATCAAGAGTCGTGCGGAAAAAGTAATGCGTGGCCACGACGTTGCACGGTGTTTGCGCAATCCCCGTCGGGGGCACACCCAGCTTGGGATCGGCGAAGTGCTGCGAACTGGCCCAGAAATAGATCCGCACGCCTTCGGGCTGTTCCAGATCGGCACCAGCCGTATCGGTGTGAACCAGCGAAGCGCGGCGGTGCCAGTACTCGCAGGAGGTATCGGTGTGGATCACCAAGGGATCCGTATCCGGCCGTTTTAGAATGGCATCCTCGGCACCGGTCAGGTGATTCCTGCTCTGAGTGTAGGAAAATGGGAAGCGATCGACCGGTGAGAAATGGTTCTCATGCTCTTGGCCGGGTAAGAGCGTGATGTTTGCAAACCGGTGATTCATCCACATCTTTCCTGCTCCCGCCACATGCGGCAGCACGCCATCGAAGACCCGCCGCCCTTGCCCGTCGGAATTGAAGCCCTGGTAGATGAAATCCCGGATACAGCGCCCGGATTGAGAGCGTCCCCACGCATAGGCCTTGTCGAATGGGATAGTTGCCAGTTCGGGTTGGTCCTCGAAGGTCGCAGTCCCGTTCTTCAAGAAGCTGATGAAATCACGAACGGCGATATGCCCGAGTCCGAGAACAAGCGGGTCCTGAGCCTCATAGATAAGCTCATAGATCCAGCCGGGCTCAAAGCCGTCCCGAAGGTACAGGTTGCTATGCGAAGGAATGATCGCCGTATCGGTTTTCTTGTTGTCGACGGCGCCGCCGCGTTCCAGCCGCGCGAACGCCCACGCGTCAGCTGCGATTTCCTGTCTGGCTGCATGAGCATAAGGCCGTCGGGTCAATCTCGCTCGGGATGTGTCGAGGGATGTGGTTGGATAGCTTCGGGTCGAGGCCAAGGAGCTTAACGGCATATCGTGACAACCCGCCTCCGGCGCTATGAACTCGACGCACGTCGTTCCGGTGATTGGCTGCCCATTCCGTGTCGCCACCGGAACATCCAGCACAAGGCGCCCGTCCCCTGGAAGCAGATCACCCTGCCATCCCAGCCAAACCACAGTATACCCATGACGCATCAGGAAGCCGTCACCGGCGTGGTGTTCATCCAGCGGATCATTGCTTGGCACTGCCGCGTTGAAGAACTGCAATGCACGTTTGTCGCCTCGATTACCATAATCATAAAAAAGCTTGCCGTTGCCCCGCTCTGGATCAACCGGCCGCAAGATGCAGAAATCCGCCTCGAACGTGACCTTGCCGGTTTCATCGCGGGGGGCCCATTCGATATCGGTTACATCTCGGACCCCTGGTGCAGAGGGGTCGACATGAAAGGTCACGCGTCCCTTTAGGCGCTCATACGAACCGCCTTCACCAAAACTCATGCCCTTGGCAAAGGGACGGTGGTCGGTCACGCGATAGTCGATCAAGGTCGCAGACATTCTATTTCTTTCAGTTATTCGGAAAATGACAGCGATAGATGTGCGCAGTGCCGCTTTTGTCCGGCATCTGCCTTGCACACAGCGCCTCGGCCTTGGGACAGCGAGGGTGAAAGGTGCAGCCGCTCGGTGGATTGAGGGGGCTGGGAAACTCTGCCTCGAGCCCCATCTCCGGCAGGCGTGCCCCTGCGCGCGGGGGCAAGACAGCTTTCAAGAGGGCCTCGGAATAGGGATGACGGGCCCGTTCAAATATTTCGCGACTTGGACCACGTTCGACAATCTGGCCCAGATACATCACCGCGACCTCATCCGCGAGGTGGTGGACCACCGCAAGGTTGTGGCTGATCAGGATCATCGTCAGATTCAGCTGGCGCTTTAGGTTGTGCAACAAGTTCAGGATCTGGGATTGGACCGATACATCGAGTGCCGATGTCGGCTCATCGCAAATCAGGATTTCCGGCTCACCAATCAGGGCGCGAGCGATAGCGACGCGCTGACGTTGGCCGCCAGAGAGCTGGCTTGGATAGGCCTCGACCAGATGACGAGGCAGGCCAACTTCGCCTGCAAGCTCCCGGACACGGGACTGCAACGCCCGTCCCCCCTCGCCGCGCACACGCATCGGCGCGGCGATAATCGCCTCGACGGTCATCCGAGGGTTGAGCGAAGAATAGGGGTCTTGGAACACGGGTTGGATCAAACGGGCACGCGCGATCCGGTCATAGGAGTCAATCGGTCGGCCACCAACCAGAACCTCGCCTGAAGATGGGTTCTCAACCCCCAGAAGAATACGCGCGAGTGTGCTTTTGCCACACCCTGACTCACCGACAAGCCCCAGGGTGCGCCCACGCTCAAGAGCCAGATCAATTCCGCGCAAGGCACGCAGGGTTTGCTTGCGCGCAAAGCTTCCGCCGACGCTATAGTCGCGGGTCACGCCCCGCATTGACAGAACTTCGGCCATCAAACGCTCCCGTAACTGAGTGGGATTTCGGTGTTTTCTTCGTCAGGTAGCAACCAGACCGCCGGGTCACGCCCGCTGCCGTCTACTGGCATGACGCATCGCATGACCCGTCCGTCCCCAGCTTCCCGCAGACTGATCGGTCCGGCGCGACACGCATCAGCCGCGTAGGGACATCGGTCGACGAAACCGCATGTCTTGAGTTCGCCGACCTGTCTGGGAACTACGCCAGGAATATATCCGAGGGTCTCGCCCTGCTGGGTCTCACCAGGAACCGGAATCGATCGCACGAGCCCTTCGGTATAAGGATGCAGCGGTTTCGCCAGCACCTGATCACAAGTGCCGACCTCAACCACCTCGCCGCCGTACATGACGACAATCCGGTCGGCCATCCCGGCAACAACGCCCAGATCATGCGTGATCAACAAGAGACCGATCTTGGTCTCCCGCTGGATATCCCGCAAGAGCCGCAGGATTTGCGCCTGAATGGTCACATCGAGGGCGGTTGTCGGTTCATCCGCAATGATCAATTCCGGCTCACAAAGCAGCGCCATTGCAATCATCACACGTTGGCGCAAACCGCCTGAAAGCTGGTGGGGATACTGCTTCAATCTTTCTGTGGGTGCAGGAATGCCCACCTTTCCGAGCAGGTCGCGCGACCGAGCGAGCGCATCGGACCGCGACATCTTTCGGTGCTGCAACAGTATCTCGCACATCTGATCCCCGATCCGATAGCACGGATCAAGAGCCGTCATGGGATCCTGAAAGATCATCGCAATCCTGTCACCGCGCAACTCACGCCAGCGCTTGGCACTGGCTGCGTCGAGAGATTCACCATTCAGATCCAATGAGGTGGACTGCACCTTTGCCTGACGCGGCAAGAGCCCCATGATGGCAAGCGCTGTCAGGCTTTTCCCGCAGCCGGATTCCCCGACCACCGCCAAGGTTTCACCGCGACCGACATTAAGGCTGACATCACGCACCGGACGCAAGGTTGCGCCGGGAACGGGTATTTCGACATTCAGGCCAACGACACTGAGAATTGAGGCGTCTTTGGTCATATCAGGCTTTTCCTTCGGGGGTTGTCACATCACGCAGCGCATCGCCCACGAGGTTGATTGCAAAGACCAGCAGCACCAGCGCGGCGCCAGGAATGGCAATCATCCAGGGACGGAACAGGAGCTGCGCCTTTGCCTCTGCGACCATCAGGCCCCACGACACATCAGGCGGCTGAACACCCAGGCCGAGGAAAGACAATGCTGCCTCGAGCAGGATGGCGTGGGCAATCTCGATTGAGGCGACGACGACCAGCGGCCCGGTGATGTTCGGCAGAATCTCGCGAAACAGAATGCGCGGAGTCGAACTGCCGATGGCACGGGCTGAGGTGATGTATTCACGTTGCGCAAGCTGCTGCGTGGCACTGCGCACAACGATAGCAAAGCGGTCCCATAACAACAGCCCAATCACCAAGATCAGAAGCCAGAGCGAACTGCCAATCAGCGCGACCACCACAAGAGCGACCAGCACCACTGGCAAGGTCAGCCTCACGGTGATGAAGAAATTGATGATCATATCCGGCCAACCGCCCCAGTATCCGGCGGTGATCCCCATCGCAGTCCCGATAGTGCCCGAGATCAGCACTGTCAGGATACCGATACCAAGTGAGATGCGCGCTCCGTATAGCAGACGTGACATGTAATCGCGTCCGAGGTTGTCGGTGCCAAGCGGGTGTTGCCAGCTTCCGCCTTCCGCCCAGAAGGGTGGCACGTACCGCTGTGCCAAGCCCTGAACGGAGGGATCATAAGGCGTAATCAGCGGCGCGAAGACAGCCATCAGAATGATCAGTAGAATGATCGTTCCACCAATCCAGAAGCCACCATGGCGAAGTGCGCGCCGGAGCGCCACGCGGCCAGGAGATAGTGAAACGGGCGCCGTATCTTGAGCGGGGTTTGTCATATCAGTCATGAAATCCGGATGCGCGGATCAAGGGCCGCGTTCAGTAGGTCGGCAAGAAGCGTGAGGACGGCATAGGCTGCCGCGATGACCAGCAGGATGGCCTGTATCACCTCGATATCGGCGCGCTGGATCGACTCCCAAGCCAAATGGCCGATCCCTTTTAGTGAGAAGATCGTTTCGATCACGATCGACCCCCCCAGCATGAACCCAAGCTGCACCGCTGCGAGCGAGACGACGGGAATGATCGCATGGCGAAGCCCGTGACGCACAACCACGCGCCACGGGGCGAGCCCATAAGCGCGCGCGGTGCGCACGTGATCGGATTGCAGGACATCGAGCATGCCCGAGCGCGTAAGGCGCATGATCGCCGGGGTCGCATAGTAACCCAAGGCAATCGACGGCATCAGATAATGCAGCCACGTGTCGCTTCCGGAGATTGGCAACCAACGTAGATAGACACCGAAGAGATACATGAGGCCCAAGGCGAACAGAAACGATGGCAGAGCCTGTCCCGCGACGGCCAGCCAAAGTGCGAACCGGTCAATCATGGTATTGGGTCGGAGTGCGGCAAAGACACCAAGCGGGATTGACAACGCAAGCGCAAAGCCCAAAGCACATGCACCAAGCGTTGCGGTAACCGGCATATGCCGCGCGAGAACCTCGGTGACATCAGCACGCAGATAAGTCGAACGACCAAGATCGCCTGTCAGAACGCGGCCTGCCCATTCCAGGTATTGAACGTAGAGCGGACGGTCAAAGCCATACGTCGCGCGCACGGCCTCGATATCGGCGTCGCTCGCGCCTTCGCCGGCCATTGCCGCCGCCGGATCACCTGACAAGTGCACAAGCAGAAAAGCGATCACCGAGGTCACGGCGATCACGAGGACCGTCATGAATAGCCGTTTTGATAGATATACGATCATGTCGTCTCCTGACCGAGTATGTGGAGGGCAGGCTGCCCTCCACATGGTCTTTTGCTGGATCGGGAAGGTTTACTTCCACTTGGCCATGTAGAAATGCGCCATCTCATCGGGCGTTACCGGATAATCGAGGTCCTTGTTGAAGGCGTAGGTCCGGCCATAGATGAAAAGCGGAATGTAGTAGGCCTGATCTGCGATCTTGTTCAGTGCCTTCGAATACAGTTCCTTGCGCTCTTCCTGATCTGTGGTCCGATCAGCTTCTTCAAGCCATGCGATCACCTCTTCATCACGGGCGTAGTCATCCGAGCTTCCGGTGAAGTAGTAGCTTGTCGAGGCAGACACATCGAGAATGCCGTTCGAGCCAAAGGTCAGGTGGCCGATCTGCACCTCGTCATCAACGATCTTCGGACGCAGGGCACGCCACTGCAGGAATTGCAGATCTGTATTGATGCCAACCTGGCGGAGGTCATTCAGAACAGCCTCGGTGTAGGCGCGATCACGGTAGGCGTGAAACGGCACGCTGAAGCCGTCCGGGTATCCCGCTTCTGCCAAAAGCGCCTTGGCCTTTTCCGGGTCATAAGGGTATTGCTTCACATCGGTTTCACAGCCGAACTGAACCGGTGCACACATCGATTTCTGGACCTCCGCACCGTCTCCGACGAGGTTTTCGGTGATGGCTTCGCGATTGATGGCGTGGGCAATCGCCTGACGCACCTTGAGGTCGGTCATCGGGGTATCCCCGGTCCGGCCTGCGGCATCCAATGACAGGAACGACATCCTCATCGTGGGCGCGGATACAACTGTCAGATTGCCCATCGTTGCGAGCATCTCGGCATTCTCTGGCGGCACGCCCCAGATCCAGTCCACGCCACCGGTCACGACTTCGGCGATCTGCGTCTCCGGATCCTTGATCGTGCGATAGACAAGCGTGCCGATCGAGGGTTTTCCTTTCGGGCTATCTTCGAAATAGTCGGGGTTCGCTTCAAGCGTCAACGACTCGCCCGCAACGTAATCCGCCAGCTTGTAGGGGCCTGTGCAGACCGGTTGAACCGCGCCCCAGTCTCGCCGTTCCGCACCGTCAGATCCAGGCACGACGGGTGCGTCCTTGTAGTGGCCGGACGGATACATCGGCGACGTCCCTGTAAGATATTGCAGCGCGGCCGGCGTTGGGCGCTTGGCATTGATGCGCACCTTATGCGGGTTGACCGCCTCGACGCTGTCGATCCAGTCCACAAGCACCCGAATTTTCATGTCGCTGTCCGGGTCCGCCACGTGATTTAGCGTATAGGCCACGTCCTCGGCATCAAACTCGGTGCCGTCGTGGAACGTGACGCCCTCGCGCAATTCCAACTCCAGCGTGGTGTCGTTCGTCCACTCCCAGCTTGTGGCCAAAAGAGGCTGGAACTCGTTCGTGATGGGATCCCGATGCAAAAGCCCGTCACACATCGCATAGGCGTTGATCAGCGCCTCACGCTGATTGCCGTAATAGATGTCGGCGGTGTCCATTTCGGTTGAGGTTGACCAGACAAAGGTGTCGTTTTCCTTGCCGGCATGGGCAGACGCGGTTGCGACCGCAAGAATCCCGCTCGCCAGTATCGTTCTCGAGAGTAACATTCGTTATCATCCTCCTTGTTGATGGTTCTTCGTCAGTTGATGGTCTGCCAAGGCAGTTCGATCCACGATGCGTGTGCATCGGCGTCACCCCCGCGCTGGATCGCAATCTCCGGTGGGCGACCATATGGCAGTTGCACGTAGTGGTCGCGATCCGCGGCAGCGACAGACACGCGGATGCAACTGCCCTTGGCAAAGCGCCACGCGGTCGGCAAAAGCGCAAAGCGCAGTTCTGCTGGCTCACCGGGAACAAGTGGGGCGCTGTTCTTCCTGCTGTAATCCCGATACGGCCATGACCAGTTCTGATCCGCAGGCGCAGGAATGAGTTTGCGATGCAACGCACGCAGAACGCCCTCGGTCACATACCGCAAGGTTCCGTCTGCCTCCAACTCGGACAGATAGACGTGCAAAACCGCATCCGCCTCGCTGGCGGAGATGTTCAGGTTCACGATCGGGTGGCCAGCGATGTCGGCATCGGTGCCAAGCGGGTGCGTGGTCCATGACAGCATGCCGTGCTCTCGCTCCGTCCAGTCGGTATAATAATCGGTGATGGGCAAGGCCGACAGTCGCTCGTGCCGCGTCGCCGTTCCGGTTCCGCGCGTGAAATCGGCGCGAAAGCTATCCTGATCCGCCCCCCCAGGCGCCGCGGACAGCTGGCCATTTGCATCGGGATAATAGCGTCGTGTCTCGGAAATTGGCGGCCATTGTTGCGCTGCTTTCCACGTCTCGGCATGCATGCTGAAATAGTGGATTGGCGCTTCCTCCTGCAGCTTGGTGTCCAATTGCATCAGGTAGTGATCAAAGAACCGAAGGACGGCCCCCATCAAGGGAAACTCACTGCTCGCAGAGTCGCGCCAGGGCGATGCATTGGCTCGCGCGCCATGATCCCAAGGGCCAAGCAGGACATGCTGGTTCCGGTTCGGCAAAGACAAGAACCGGGCGATCGAGCCGTTGGCAAAGCCAGCACCGTCCATCCAGCCGGAAACAGAAAGGACGGCCACGTCGGGCCGAATATCTGCCGCATAGTGATAGGGGCTAAAGGAGTGGCTCCCAAAGCTCGGATCGTAGGGCAGGCGATCATCGGTAAAGCGGAACTCGGTGATGAAATCCGGCATGTGAAAGTTGCCAAGATGCTCTTGGATTGCCGCATGTTTCAGGGCGCCGTCCGGATCATCATCCACGGGTTGTGGCCCGGCATAGTCCGGATTGTTGAAATACGAGAACTTCGCCAAGACGTCTCGCCGGTCGTGATCCAGCCCGACCATGATATCGTCATAAGTGGAGGCCAGTTGGTTCAGCAGAACCCCGCCCGGATAGAAGTGATCTGCATAGGTATTCCACACCGCGAATAGAGGCGCGATTGCCTTGACCGCAGGGTGGCCAGTGCTGGCAAGGAAACAAGCCGCTGCGCCCAGATAGGAGATGCCCGTCGATCCGATCGTGCCATCCGACCAATCCTGCGTGATAATCCAATCCGCGATCTCGTGGAAATCGTCGCGCTCCGCCGGTGAACGAAAACTATCGCGTGTTCCGAAACTGGCCCCGGTGCCACGCACATCAACGACTACAAGCGCATACCCGCGAGGTACGAAGAAATCCCGGTAGAGTGCAATGTTGGGGCTGGGCTCGGTGGATGAAGCGCATCCTTCACGCAGCGCAAACCGCCTGTAATATGGGGTCAGAATAAGAATTGTGGGAACACCCTGCTTGGGGATCTGGCCACCGTCGGGAACATAGATATCGACGGCGAGCCTGCAACCATCGCGCATCTCGACATATTGCGACACCGGCCGCTCAGGCAGCGTGAAAGTTTCCGGCCTGCCGGTCAAATACTGCGACGGACTTACCGCCCAAGCTGCGCCCTTGTGATCGCTATCTGACATTCAGCACCCTGTGTTCTCGCCGGATCAACGCCGACATTTTAAGCTTTGCGCCAAGGTGCAGCAGCTCTATCATATGTGTCAAATGCGGTTTTGGCAGATAAACATGCGTAATGCGCATGATTTGCGGAGGTGTCCACGATGAACCACAAGAGCCTTCTTGCGTTCCGAGCCTTCATGGAGGGAGGTTCCGTAAACGACGCCGCTGAACGACTTCACCGGACCCAGCCACAGGTGAGCCGACTACTTGCTTCCTTGGAGGATGAGGTCGGCTTTTCGCTTTTCGTACGCAAAGGACGTCGCCTCAATCCGACTCGTGAGGCGCGCAAACTCTACTCACAGGTTGAGCGTGCGCTATCATCCTTGGATGAAGTTGAGAATGAGGCCCGCCGGATCAAGAATCACCAGCGCAGCCATGTACGTATTCTAACAGCGCCGCATGTAACCAATGTTCTGGTCGCCGAGGCAATCGCGACGCTTACGGAAGAGACCCCACAGTTCACTGCAACCATTGACAGTCGCACCCGTATCGACATCGACATCTGGCTAGGGCGTGAGCAATTTGACATAGGCATATCTGTTTTGCCCCTGGATGATAGTTCAATCGATATCGAACCGATGACTTCGGTGAATGCTGTCGCAGTGATGCACAAGGACAATCCACTCGCTACGCATGCCGAAGTAACGCTGGAAGACCTGATCGACGAACCGTTGGTGATCAACAGTCCACGTACCGTGATGCGTCAGCGTATTGACGCGCTCTTTCGCAAAAAAGGTGCGAGTCCGAATATCCGACTTGAAACACCGAACGGAGTTATCGCGTGTGAACTCGCGGCACGTGGACTTGGAGTGTCGATCGCAGACGGGTTTGTTGCCAGGTCAAGCATGCGGCCTGACATGGTCATTCGCCCCTTCTCGCCAAAGTTGACATTGGAGTATGTCCTGTTCTTCCCCCGATGGCGAACACGAACCCAATCGGTCAACAGGTTGGCTGAGCTTATCACCCTTTCTGCTCAACGGGTCAGCGACGAAAGCTAGCAAGATTTCAGTCCAAGACCTGAGACTCCAAATGGTGCTCAAACGCCACCTTGTTTCATGACATCTTGTTTCTCGGGGCGTCAGGACAGAACGGACGCGAAACATGAATTGATGTTTACAAACAGGCGTATCTATGAAGAGTTCGCGCTGTGGCCTCACCTCACAAGGCCGCCACTGAATGCCCATCGGGGACCGCTTCAGTGATCGTCACCACATCTAGAATAGGTCCCGCCGACTCCCGGTCAGAGACAGGATTGCTTGAGGTGGGGTCCACAAAAAGAAGAAAGCCAGACGTCATGACCTCTTACGCGGCAACTCCACAACTCCAGACTGTCGTCGATTTTGCATTGGCGCATGAGACAGCTTGGCCGCGCAGCATGTATTATCCTGACGGTTCCTATGTCGGCAATGTCGAGTGGAATGAGAGCGGTCCTTGGACCGAGATCATTGGCCCCGTTGCCGAACGTGGCGGGCCCGCAGGGGTCATCCTGCACGGCCGGGAACGGGTTGCCGCGTGGGGTGACACAGGGCGGGCGGACATGACGTTCTCGATCGCGAAGAGTTATCTTTCGGTCCTTGCCGGCCTTGCCGCGAAGGATGGGCTGATTTCAGACCTGGACGAACCAATCAACCATACGGTGGACGGCCTCTATTTCGCCAGCCATCACAATTCCAGGATCACCTGGCGCCACATGCTTCAGATGAACAGCGAGTGGCGCGGCGAAATTTTCGGCAAGGATGATCAGGTCGATCACTACCGTCAGATAGGCGTTGGTGCCGACAATAGCCGTAAAGGGCAACTGCGAGAGGTCGGTCCTCCCGGCAGCTATTATGAATATAATGATGTCCGCGTGAACGCGCTTGCCTACGCTTTGATGAGCCGGTTTCGGCGGCCATTGCCAGAGGTGTTACGCGAACGGATCATGGACCGCATCGGCGCGTCTGATCAATGGCGTTGGGAAGGCTACTCCACCTCCTGGATCGAGATTGACGGGCAGCGCATGCAGTCGGTCACAGGTGGCGGTCATTGGGGTGGCGGGCTGTTCATCAGCGCTGACGATCATGCAAGGTTTGGCGCATTCATCAGCCAGAACGGCGCTTGGGAGGGTGAGCAGATTTTGCCGGAAGACTGGATGAAGCAATCGCTGGAGCCGACGCCGACACTCGACAAATACGGCTTCCTCTGGTGGCTGAATCGCGGCCGTGATTCCAACCCCAAGCTACCATCCACAGCGTTCAGCGCCCTTGGAGCGGGAGGAAACTGTCTCTGGATCAGCCCGGAACAGGATCTTGTCGCCGTGATGAGATGGCTCAACCCCGCAAACACGCAAGAGTTTCTGGAAGCTTTGGTCCGCGCAGTTTCACGCTGATCAAATTTGGTGTCTTCAACTGTACCCTCAACATACAGCCAGATTCGCGCGAGTACTGGCAGCCCGAGGCCATTCCATCCAACCATGCCAAAGAATATTAAGATTACCTAAGTCTGTAACGGTATGTGTTGAATTGCATAACGGATTTGTTGAAGCCTGTAGCGGTGTGTGTTGGCAGATTGGTTCAACATTTCTGTTATGTTTTTCAACACACAGAGTTACAAATTGTAGGAGTAATGGGGAGAGCAGCAGAAAATCTCAAATTGGATCTGTTCGCTTCTAGAAACCGCCAAATCTGAGACAGCGGCACCCCTGACAATCTTGCAGTCGAGTATGTGAGTGAGGTTCCGCATTCATACGAATTCATCGCCTATCTGAATTCACACAGTAAGTATCAGGAAGAAGACATCTAATTGATGCCCCAATGGCAACCCACGAATACACACGGCATCCGCTCTCTGTACGCCAGGACATTATGAGAGACCTGACTCCTCCGCTTTAGATTTCTGCTCCAACCATTCTGCGAGAATTCGGCGTATCATCTCGGGCCGTGTTGGAACATCGGCTTCGTTTCTCCGCACATCGTCGATGCTCTGAAGCATGTCTTCCGAAATACGTACCATTACGCCTTTTGTCTCAGTCTTCGGGCGACCCATTTTTGCCATTGGCTTTAGTTTTCCAGAATCAGGGTTGACTTTATGATATCAATATATCATGATACGCCAAGCGAGACAAGAGGTGGAGCTCCTGTCTCGCTCTAATCAAAACGATCTGAAAGGAGATCATAATGACTAAAAATATTACTACCACCAACACTTTGGCTTCGAAAGACGCTGACAAGGCGCAAACCGATTTGTTTGATCATTTCTGCGAACTCGTGACCCGGATGTTCATGGCCCTCGAAGAAGAGGAGTGGGTCACGGAGGCGGGCTGGGATATCGCCTATGGACGGTCTGTGTCCGATGCCGATGCCGCGTGGACACTGGTCGCGCTGCAGGCCGACACCGTGACAGCCATGTCACCACTCTCGGCAAATGACTTGCTGCTTCACCGTATGGCAGGGCTGGTTCGGCGCGCGCTCGCGGCGACCAACCTGGCCGAGTTGGAGATCGTGCAGACGCGGGCGATGCACTGCCTGGCGCAGGCGCCGATGAGTCTCGCACGCCCGGTGCAGGACCTCGGCCGGGAAACCGTGACCTCCATCGGCCAGATGATCGAGCATGTCCTGACCTGCGATGGCGATCAAATGTCAGAGCCCGCATTGCCGCTGGCCGCCTGAGTTTCCGAGATTTTCGAACACTCGATTTACCCCGTCGGCGCTGTTGCGTCGACGGGCATCCAACATATTCAAAAGGAATGACATATGTCCAAACAACTGCTTTTGAGCGGCTTCGAAGAGCTGTTCTCTTCACGCCCGCCACCCTCCGTCAACGCCATCAGGCGTTTCCCGGATCTGTCACGCGATACGCTGACCCGCCACGCCAAATGGTTTGGCCTGGCAGGCGAACATCTTGTCGACAGTATTCTGCTGCGCTTCGGCATCTACACCTCGCAATTGCCCGAAATGCTGCCCGCCGACCGGATTGTGTACCATCCGAATGGCGACCTGCGACTACAGATCAAGACCTGCTGTCGGTCGCGGGGCGGCTACTTTCACTTCAACCTGGTTAAAGGGTATCACCGCTCACCAACCGGCGTGCAGTCCTATGCAACGAGCGACTTCGATCTCGTGGCCCTGGTGGCCTTGTCGGAAAACGCGGTAAAGTTCACGGCCGAGCGGCATCAATCGCATCGCGTTGCGGTGTCCGAACTGACTGCATTGCGGGCAGACCCCTGCGCCAGCCTCGAGCGCGCCATCGATGATCTGGGGCTGTCGGATAGAAACATGTCCGAGGGGACACCCGCACCAATGTCGGATGAGGGGGCTTCCCATGACCAGTAAGGCTCTCCGCAACACAGCACCCCAGCCCGGCTTCGCGCTGGAGCTTGCGCGCTCTACCGCACAGTGCCTTTTTGAGGCGGCCTGGAACGGGTTCGTCGAGACGCGCCATGCCCCTGGCGAACTGGATGACGATGACGTCCTCGTCAATTTGCCGGACGATATGACCCGGCCAGCCCAAAGGCGATCCTGGCAGGCACCGCAAACGCCGATGGCCAAGTCCATGACACAGGCCGAGATCGCGGCCGCAATCCAGGATGGCTGCGATCCCTGGGCACAAGGCGCCCAAGGGCGCGTCCGGTGTGAAGGGGACCCACCTGCCTCATTGATCGTGACAGCGCTGGCCACCGCCCGGCTCGTTGAGAGCGAAGCCGATCTGCAGGCTCTCTTTGAGCCGGGCCGCGTGACGCATTTCATTTGCCCGGTGGGGCCGGTCATGTGGGGTCTCGAACAGATCCTGCCCAACGTACTCGTGCATTGGAAACGTCACCTATCATTCCAGGACATGGCGGCACCGCATTCCATTGTCGAAGATGATGACCCGATTGCGCGCAGAAACCGGCGGCGGAAACGGAGCATGCTGGATACCCGCGTAGAGCGCAGCCTGGCCCAGAATGCGTCGGTCTTGTTGATCACGACCGGAGAGATGCCACTTTCTGACGCTTTGACAGCGGTCGTCACGCGAACATTCGCGTGGCCGGGTCTCACCCCGGACATCGTGATCGAAACCCTGCGCCTGACCCACAGCGCAACCGGAGAACTAGCGGAGGCAGAGATCCGCAATCGTTTGCCTGACCGGGACGTGTTGAAAACGTTCAGCACCGGTCAGATCGATGCCGCATGCGGGGCTCCGACGACCTTGAGCGTGGTGGACCGGCTCGCGGAGATCGCAAGGAGACTGACACCGCCTGCGCCTGACCTGACGCTCGGTGCGGTGCATGGATTGGGCGATGTCCGTAAATCTCTGGACCGGATGCTGAAGGATCTGAATGCCTGGCGGAATGGTGAGCTTGCATGGTCGGAGGTGACCTCGAGCGCGGTCTTCCACGGCCCGCCCGGAACCGGCAAAACCACCCTGGCCAAGGCCTTCGCAGGCTCTGCCGGGATTCCGATCATTGCCACATCCTATGCAGATTGCCAGAAGCACGGCCATCAGGGCGACATGCTGGCGGCGCTGAACAGGGCTTTTGCGGACGCAAAAGAGGCCGCGCCTGCCGTGCTGTTCATCGACGAGTTGGATGGTTTCTCTCAACGAGACTCGGCACATCAGCACTCGTCCTACATGCGGGGGGTCGTGAACGGGTTGCTCGAACAGATCAACCGCGCCAATGACGTGAGCGGGCTGGTCCTGCTGGGCGCGACAAATGACCTGGATACGGTCGACACAGCCGTCATTCGCAGCGGCCGGTTCGATCTCAAGCTGCATGTTCCTTATCCGGACAAACGCGGGCTTGAAGCCATTCTGGCCGCGAAGCTGGGCACGACCCCTTCCAAGCGGCTGGATCTCGCCTCTCTCGCAGACCGGCTATTGGGTCAGTCCGGGGCCGTGGCCGAAGCCATTGTGCGGGATGCTTCAGGGCGCGCGCGGGCGGATCGGACCCCGGTTCAGCAAGAACATCTCGACAGTGCAGCAGATCAGATTGCACCGGAGCTGGACAAAGAGACACTACGCCGGGCTGCAATCCACGAAGCGGGGCATGTTCTGGTCATGATGGAGCTGGGCTGGCCGCTGCCGAATCGGGTTTGTCTCACGTCACAGGGCGGGCAGGTCGAGCACAGGCCAGTCGGGATGCTGACCCCCAAAACAGCACAAGAGCGCTTGCAGGTTTTGCTGGCGGGCCGTGCCGCTGAAATCGCTGTATACGGCAGTCCGAGTTCGGGCGCGGGCATGGGTGCGCAAAGTGATCTTGCACAAGCGACGACGCTCGCCCTGTCCATCGAGCGGCACTGGGGGTTTGGCGACAGCGGCCTGCTTTGGGACGGACTGTCGGCAGGGGATACGTGGCGCGCCCCGGCGGACGTTCGGGCGCGGGCTGAGGATCATATGCGGAAGGCAGAAGCCGGAGCGCTGAAGCTCATCCGGGCTAAGCAAAGCACCCTCATGCGGCTGGCCAAACAGTTGTTACGCGTCAGAGAGATGTCCGGGCAGGATATCGAGGTGATCGTAAAGAGCCATCCCGACAGCGAACAAAGCTCAGCGCCAGCAGTCGATGCAATTGATCTGCGCGCTACACGCCGAAACGGCTAAGAGCATCCCGAAAACTGACCCGGAGCATTCAACACTGAACACCCCGCCCGGCGCGTCCTGCGGCGGGCGGGGTATTGTGAGATTGGCGTGTCAGGCGATCACACTTCGGGGCGACTGGCCAGCCAGTTGGATATCGTGCTGTAATGCCATCCGATGAGACGTTCGGTCAGTTTGACCGGGGCCGGAAATGTGCCCGCTGCGATATGTCTGTAAATGGTCGAGCGGCTGAGCCCGGTAATAGTCTGAACTGCTTTTTGTCTTAGAATTTTGTCGTGCATTTATGTCCTCTTATTGTTTTGACACGACGGTCTTACCACGCTTCCGGTTAAAGCCACGTTTACGCTTTGTTCAGAAATTCCGGTTACAAAAGCCGCCCAGGCATTCATGTAGGGAGCCCGCTTCATGATATAGGTTGTACGATTATAGGCATCGATGGCGGCATCGCCTTTTCTGACATGGCCAATGCAGGCCTCCGCGATCTCGAACGGGCACTCGCTCTGGTCCGAGAGCCATGTCCGCAGCGAGGTTCTGAAGCCATGGGGGCGTGCCGGAATATCGTTCTCCACAAGATAATTGCGCATCGCCATCTTGTTCAAAGGACCACCTTTTGCATTGGGAAACAGGTACCCGTTGCGTTCATGCGCGTTCGCGAGTTCGATCACATGCAGGGCTTCCCGGCTCAAGGGTACGTCAAACCCATGAGCGCTATCGACGCGACCCTTTACATGGAGCGGTGGGATTTCCCAAATCGGACCCCTGATCTGACCCCGTTGCATGTTATTCACCGAGTCCGCACGAACACCCGTCAGGATCAGCAGTCTCAAGGCGAGTTGTGTCGGGTCATCATCCGACAGGCTCGCGTAGAATGCGGGCACGTCTGACCAGGGTAGCGCGAGGCTTGGCTTGGCGAGTTTCCTGTTTTCTCCGAGAATGATGACGGCTTCCTCGATCACGGCACGGTTGACAAGAAATCCTTTCGCGCGCGCGTACCTGAACACCGTCCGCAGGCGTGACATGGCTTTCTTCGCGGTAACCGGCTTCTCGTACCAGATCGGCGCCAGCGCATGCGCAATGTCGTCCTGGTCGATCTTCACAATCGGCATCTTGCCCAATTTGGGGAGGAGGTGCAGGCGAAGGGGGCTAATCCAGCGTCCGTCTCCGCCAGAATGCTTCAGGTTCCCCTTGTGCTTTTCAAAGGCGGCCCACGAAAGTTGTTCGAGACGGCCGTCATGACCGCTCGACTGCTGCCGCGTCAAACGACGTTGTTTGACCGGATCAGTATCAGCCTGCACCTGTTGACGGGCCCAATCCGCTTTCCTGCGAGCCTCGGCGAGGGAGACATTCTTGAAAGATCCAAGCCCCATCTCTCTTTGCCGACCCCAGAGCTGAAAGCGAAAGACCCATTGTGCGCCTCCGTCAGCGCGCTTATGAAACCACAGACCCTGCCCATCGCAGTGTTTCCCGGCCGGGAGGGACTTGAGTTTTGCAACCGTGAATGCGTTCGATTTTGCCATGCTAATATCCTCTTTGTTATATACGTTCTGGCGTGACGCTGCCCGGTTCATTCCGGGACGCCGTGACACCTTAACCCAAGGGCATTAAAGGAAAGTTTATTCAGATGGCACGTGGTGAGAACGTATGACACAAAAAGAATACCCCTCCGGCGGGAGTATTTGAGGAAAGGTGAAATGCAGATGCGCTTCATCTTTCCGAGAATACTCATATCCCGCCGGTCAGGCCCAATCAGAACGGCACGTCATCGGCCCCGGTGATGAAGCGGGCGACCACCTTCTTGATGCCGGCCTTCTCGAACTCGATTTCCAGCTTGTCGCCCTCAATGCCGAGAATGGCCCCGTAGCCGAATTTCTGATGAAAGACACGCTCGCCCACGGTATGCGAACTGAGCGCCTGTGCGTCGATCACCGGGGAGCGGGCCTCGGTCGGCTGGCTCATGGGGCGCGCGCCGCTGCGCGATTGCAGGCGGCGCCAGCCGGGAGAGTTGTAGACATTGGCCTCGGCCGCACGGGTCTCGATCCCGCTCGCCGCAGCCCCGTAATTGCCGCCGTAGAGGCCCGGCGGGGTGAGCACCTCGACATGCGCCTCGGGCAGTTCATCAATGAAGCGCGAAGGCATCTGCGATTGCCACTGGCCATAGACGCGGCGGTTGCCGGCGAAGGAAATGGTGCAGACCTCCTCGGCGCGGGTGATGCCGACATAGGCCAGCCGCCGTTCTTCCTCGAGGCCACGCGTGCCGCTTTCGTCCATCGAGCGTTGCGAGGGAAATAGCCCGTCCTCCCAGCCCGGCAGGAAGATGACGGGAAACTCCAGCCCCTTGGCGGCGTGAAGCGTCATCAGGGTGATCTTCTCGCCCGCCTCTTCGGTTTCATTGTCCATGATCAGGCTGACATGTTCGAGAAAGCCTTGCAGGTTCTCGAAGCCTTCCAGCGCCTTGACGAGTTCCTTGAGGTTTTCCAGCCGCCCCGGCGCCTCGGGCGTCTTGTCGTTCTGCCACATGGTGGTGTAGCCGCTCTCATCGAGGATGATCTCGGCGAGTTCCATATGGGTGAGATCGGCGTCGCCGGTCATCCGGCCCCAGCGCGCGAGGCCAACGATCAGGTCGCGCAGCGCCGCCGCGCCCTTGCCCTTGATCGCGCCCTGCTCGACCGCCAGCGCCGCGCCATCGACCAGCGAGACGCCATTGTCGCGGGCGATGCGCTGAATGGTCTGCTGCGCCTTGTCGCCGAGGCCGCGCTTGGGGGTGTTGACGATCCGCTCGAACGCCAGATCGTCGGCGGGCGAGGTGACGAGGCGGAAATAGGCCATGGCATCGCGGATCTCCATCCGCTCGTAAAAGCGCGGGCCGCCGATCACGCGGTAGGGCAGGCCGATGGTGAGGAACCGGTCCTCGAAGGCGCGCATCTGGTGCGAGGCGCGCACGAGAATGGCCATGTCATCGAGACCGAAGGCGCGCATGCCGCGTGTGCCGCGTTGCATCGATTCGACCTCTTCACCGATCCAGCGGGCCTCTTCCTCGCCGTCCCAATGGCCGATCAGCCGGACCTTTTCGCCCGCCTCGGCCTGCGTCCAAAGTTCCTTGCCCAGGCGGTCGCGATTGCCCGCGATGACGCCCGACGCGGCGGCAAGGATATGCGGGGTGGAGCGGTAATTCTGTTCCAGGCGGATCACGGCTGCACCGGGAAAATCCTTTTCGAACCGCAGGATATTGCCCACCTCAGCACCGCGCCAGCCATAGATCGACTGGTCATCGTCGCCCACGCAGCAGATGTTGCGGTGCCCGCCCGCCAGCAGGCGCAGCCAGAGATATTGGGCGACGTTGGTGTCCTGGTATTCGTCCACGAGGATGTATTTGAACCAGCGCTGATACTGCGCCAGCACGTCGTCGTGTTTCTGAAAGATCGTCACCACGTGCAGCAGCAGGTCGCCGAAATCGACGGCGTTCAACTCCCTGAGGCGGGTCTGATACTGGCGGTAGAGCGCGGGGCCCTTGCCGTCATACGCGGTGGCCTCGGCGGCGGGAAGGTTGTCGGGGGTCCAGGCGCGGTTCTTCCACTGGTCGATGATCCCGGCGAGCATGCGGGCGGGCCAGCGTTTGTCGTCTATGTCCGCGGCCCGCACCAGTTGTTTCAGCAGGCGCAGTTGGTCATCGGTATCGAGGATAGTGAAGTTGTGCTGCAAACCAACGAGTTCAGCCCTTTTGCGCAGTATCTTGGCAGAGAGAGAGTGGAATGTTCCCATCCACCGAATCGGCTCGCGAATTTCGAAAGGCGTTACGGCGAGACGATTTTTCATTTCTCGCGCAGCCTTGTTGGTAAAGGTTACTGCTAGAATTTCGTAAGGTTTCGCACGGCCCTTTGTTATCAAATGAGCAATCCGTGCCATCAATGCTTTCGTTTTACCTGTTCCGGCCCCGGCCAGCATCAATAGAGGGCCTTCTAGTGTCTCTACCGCCTGCCGTTGAGCGGGGTTCAGATCATCGAGATAGTGCGATGGCCGCGCGGCCATGGCGCGGGCGGCGAGGCTGGCGCCTTCAAAGGCGTCGGATTCGTCGAATGTGCTCATAGCCGAGACAATAGCCCGGGGCGTGTCGGAGATAAAGAGATGTTCGGGGATTGTTCCGCGCGCGGCGTGGCACTGGACAAGCCCCTGAAAACCCGCGCAAATGCGGAGCATGGACCTGCACGCACAATACCCCGCCCTGAGTGACCTGCGCGCCCGTGCGCGCACCCGTATCCCGCGTTTCGTCTGGGAGTATCTCGACAGTGGCACCGGGGTGGAGGCCACCAAGGCGCGCAACCGGGCGATGCTGGATCAGGTGCGGCTGTGCCCGTCGATCCTGCATGGCGAGATCGCGCCGGACCTCAGCACGCACCTGCTGGGCGAGGACTATGCCCTGCCGGTGGGGATCGCGCCGGTGGGCATGTCGGGGCTGATCTGGCCGGATGCGGAGCGGCATCTGGCGCGGTCGGCGACGGCGGAGAGGGTGCCCTATACCCTGTCGACCGTAGCAAGCCAGACGCCCGAGGATGTCGGCCCGCATCTGGAGGGGCGCGGCTGGTTTCAGCTTTATCCGCCGCGCGATCCGGAGATTCGCCGCGATATGCTGGCGCGCGCGCGCAAGGCCGGGTTCGGGGTGCTGGTGCTGACAGTGGATGTGCCGGTGGGATCGCGGCGCGAACGGCAGGTGCGCTCGGGCCTGACGCAGCCGCCGCGGCTGACGCCCCGGCTGATGGCGCAGGTGGCGCGTTGCCCGGCCTGGGCTTCCGAGATGGCGCGGATGGGCATGCCACGAATGCGGCTGATCGACGATTATGCCGGGCAGACCAAGGGGCTGCCGTCGAACAAGCACGCGGGCTATCTGCTGCGCACCTCGCCGGACTGGGAGTATCTGCGCTGGCTGCGCGACGCGTGGGACGGGCCGCTGGTGGTCAAGGGCGTGCTGCGCGGCGAGGACGCGGCGGCGCTGGAGAAAGCCGGGGCCGATGCCATCTGGGTATCGAACCACGCAGGACGACAGTTCGACGCCGCACCGGCCACGATAGAGGCGTTGCCGGAGGTGCGCGCGGCGACCACGCTGCCGGTGATCATGGATGGCGGCGTCGAAGGTGGCCTCGATATCCTGCGGACGATGGCGCTCGGGGCGGATTTCGTGATGATGGGGCGGGCGTGGCACATAGCGCTCGGCGCGCTTGGGGCGGCGGGCCCGGCGCATCTGGCCGATATCCTGCGCGAGGATCTGAAGGCCAATATGGGGCAGTTGGGGTTGCTCCGGGGTTCGGACGCGCCCTCTCGGCTGATCGGATCATCCTGAGCGGGTATTTTATGCTCTAATTCAACGGGCTATGCAGGTGTATTACAATGTATATACAAAGTATATGCAGTGTGTCATCATGTCAGCCGACAGGAGACAGACGGATGCCCGCAGACGGACGCAAGAAACAGGATCGCAAGGACAGCCAGTTGATCATTCGCATCAGCAAGGCGGATCGCGATGCCTTTGTCGATCTGTGCGAGACGCTCGATACCAGTGCGGCGCGCGAGATCCGGCGTTTCATCCGGGATTTCACCCTGTCGCATCAAGGTGCCCCCGACGAGAGCGGTGCGGCACAGGACATCACCGAAAAGGAGCCAAAGCCATGGCCAAAAAAGCGAAAATCAAAGAGCTCAAAAAAGAAGTGAAGCAGCGCGAAGCCAAGGTGTCGCGGCAGAAATCCAAGCTGAAGTCGGCGCGCAAGGCGCTCAAGAAAGCGGCCTGACCGGGCCATCACGCGGCGGGCGCCATCGGTGCACCCGCTATTCCTTTTTTTCCTCAGAGACAGGAGACTGCTGTGTCCTCACTGACAGATATTCGCGGGATCGGGCCCGCCCTTGCCAAGGCGATCGAAGCCCTTGGCATCACCAGCCCCGAACTGCTGGCGCGCGCCGACCCGTCGGCGCTGACGCAGGTGCGCGGCATCTCGCCGGCCCGCGCGCAGGGGTTCATCGACGCCGCCGCCGCACTTGACAAGGCCCCGGCGGCAGCCACCGACGCCGAGGCCAAGCCCGAGGCAAGTGGCAAGAAAGCCGCGAAGAAGAAGGCTGACAAAAAGACGACGTCGAAAAAGGCCGACGCGAAGGCCAAAGACAAGAAGGCCGACGCGAAGAAGACGTCCAAGAAGAAGGACGATACGAAAAAGAGCAAAAAGGACGACAAGTCCTCTGCCAAGTCCAAGAAAAAATCCGGCAAGGCGGCCAAGGGCAAGGCGAAGAAAAAGAAGAAATCCGGCAAGTGACCGCCTGCGCCCCTATCCCTGCCGGGTAGGGGTGCCCACCCTTTGGGACAGGAAATTCCCCCACCCGGCGAATACCCAGAATGGCGGATTGCGCAAAGCTTTCACAAATCTTACAAGGTCATAGCGCCGCAGCGCGGCATCGCCGCGGGTGGCCCAAGACGTGACCAACCGGGGGTAAAGGCCATGGCCGACTTCAAGAAAATCCTGATCGCCAACCGGGGCGAGATCGCCATCCGCATCATGCGAGCCGCCAATGAGCTGGGCAAGCGCACCGTCGCGGTCTTTGCCGACGAGGACAAGCTGAGCCTGCACCGGTTCAAGGCCGATGAGGCGTATCGCATCGGTGAAGGGATGGGGCCGGTCGCGGCCTATCTCTCGATCGAGGAGATTATCCGCGTGGCCCGTGAATGCGGGGCCGACGCGATCCATCCCGGTTACGGCCTGCTGTCCGAGAACCCCGATTTCGTCGATGCCTGCGACGCGGCTGGCATCACCTTCATCGGTCCCAAGGCGGAGACCATGCGCGCGCTTGGCGACAAGGCGAGCGCGCGGCGCGTGGCCGTCGAGGCGGGGGTGCCAGTCATTCCCGCGACCGAGGTGCTGGGCGAGGATATGAAGGCGATCCGCAAGGAGGCGGGTGAGGTCGGCTATCCGCTGATGCTCAAGGCGTCCTGGGGCGGCGGCGGGCGCGGCATGCGCCCGATCAACTCCGAGGACGAGCTTGAGGAGAAGGTGCTGGAGGGGCGACGCGAGGCCGAAGCGGCCTTTGGCAATGGCGAGGGCTATCTGGAGAAGATGATCCTGCGCGCGCGCCATGTCGAGGTGCAGATCCTCGGCGACAAGCATGGCAACATGTATCACCTCTATGAGCGGGATTGCTCGGTGCAGCGGCGCAACCAGAAGGTTGTGGAGCGCGCCCCTGCCCCCTATCTGAGCGAGGCGCAGCGCGAGGAAATCTGTCAGCTGGGCCACCGCATCTGCAAGCATGTCGATTACGAATGCGCGGGCACAGTCGAATTCCTGATGGATATGGACACCGGCGCTTTCTATTTCATCGAGGTCAACCCGCGCGTGCAGGTCGAGCATACCGTGACCGAAGAGGTCACAGGCATCGACATCGTGCAGGCGCAGATCAAGATCGCCGAGGGCAAGACCCTGACCGAGGCCACCGGCAAGGCGTCGCAATACGACATCACGCTGAACGGTCACGCGCTGCAGACCCGGATCACCACCGAGGATCCGCTCAACAATTTCATCCCCGATTACGGCCGTATCACCGCCTATCGCAGCGCCACCGGCATGGGCATCCGGCTTGACGGCGGCACCGCCTATTCGGGCGGTGTGATCACCCGCTATTATGACAGCCTGCTGACCAAGGTCACCGCATGGGCCCCCACCCCCGAGGCCGCCATCGCCCGGATGGACCGCGCCCTGCGCGAGTTCCGCATTCGCGGGGTGAGCACAAATATCGCCTTTGTCGAGAACCTGCTGAAGCACCCGACCTTCCTGAACAACGAATACACCACCAAGTTCATCGACACGACGCCGGACCTGTTCAAGTTCTCCAAGCGGCGCGACCGGGGCACCAAGGTGCTGACCTATATCGCCGATATCACGGTGAACGGGCATCCCGAGACGACGGGCCGTGCGAAACCGGCCGACGTCAAGCTGCCGCGCCCACCCGCGCTACAGGGCGAACCCGCCCCCGGCACCCGCACACTGCTGGACGACAAGGGTGCCAAGGCCGTCGCCGACTGGATGCTGGCGCAGGAGCGGCTGCTGCTGACCGACACCACCATGCGCGACGGACACCAATCCCTGCTGGCGACCCGCATGCGGTCCATCGACATGGTGCGCGCGGCCCCGGCCTATGCCGCCAACCTGCCCGATCTCTTCAGTGTCGAATGCTGGGGCGGGGCGACGTTCGACGTGGCCTACCGATTCCTGCAGGAATGCCCGTGGCAGCGCCTGCGCGATCTGCGCGCCAAGATGCCGAACCTGCTGACGCAGATGCTGCTGCGCGCATCGAATGGCGTGGGCTATACCAACTATCCCGACAACGTGGTGCAGGAATTCGTGCGGCAGGCCGCCGAGACCGGCGTCGACGTGTTCCGCGTGTTCGACAGCCTCAACTGGGTCGAAAACATGCGCGTCGCGATGGATGCGGTGAATGAAAGCGGCAAGATCTGCGAAGGCACGATCTGTTACACCGGCGATATCCTCGATGCGGACCGGGCCAAGTATGACCTGAAATACTATGTCGGCATGGCCCGCGAGTTGCAGGATGCTGGCGCGCATGTGCTGGGCCTCAAGGATATGGCTGGGCTGCTGAAACCGGCCTCGGCCAGTGTTCTGGTGAAGGCGCTGAAGGACGAGTTGGACATTCCCGTCCATTTCCACACGCATGATACGTCGGGCATTGCCGGGGCGACCATCCTCGCCGCTGCAGAGGCGGGGGTCGATGCGGTGGACGCGGCCATGGATGCGTTTTCGGGCGGCACCTCGCAGCCCTGCCTCGGCTCCATCGTCGAGGCGTTGCGCAACACGCCTCGCGATACCGGGCTGAATATCGAGCGTATCCGCGAGATGTCGCATTATTGGGAGGCGGTGCGCGCGCAATATGTGGCGTTCGAGAGCGGCCTCGCGGCGCCTGCATCAGAGGTCTATCTGCACGAGATGCCGGGCGGGCAGTTCACCAATCTCAAGGCGCAGGCGCGCAGCCTCGGGCTAGAGGAAAAGTGGCCCGAAGTGGCCCGCACCTATGCAGATGTGAACCAGATGTTCGGCGATATCGTCAAGGTCACGCCGTCCTCCAAGGTGGTGGGCGACATGGCGCTGATGATGGTCAGCCAGGGCCTGACGCGCGCCGATGTGGAGAACCCCAAGACCGATGTGGCGTTTCCCGATTCGGTCTTCGACATGATGCGTGGCAATCTGGGCCAGCCTCCGGGCGGCTTTCCCGAGAGCATCGTGAAGAAGGTTCTGAAAGACGAGAAGCCCAATACCGAGCGACCCGGCAAGCATCTCGAGTCCGTCGATCTTGAGGCCACGCGCAAGGATGTGGTCGCGCAGTTGGAAGGCAAGTCGATCGACAATGAGGATCTCAACGGCTACCTGATGTATCCCAAGGTGTTTCTCGATTACATGGGCCGTCACCGGATGTATGGCCCGGTGCGCACGCTGCCGACGCGTACGTTCTTTTACGGCATGGAAGCGGGCGAGGAAATCAGTGTCGAGATCGACCCGGGCAAGATCCTCGAAATTCGCCTGCAGGTCGTGGGCGAGACCAACGAGGAGGGCGACGTCAAGGTGTTCTTCGAACTGAACGGCCAGCCCCGGGTGATCCGAGTGCCCAACCGTCTGGTGAAATCGAGCACCGCCACGCGGCCCAAGGCCGAAAACGGCAACCCCAACCATATCGGCGCGCCGATGCCGGGTGTGGTGGCGAGCGTCGCGGCGCAGGCCGGGGCCAAGGTGGGGGCGGGCGACCTGCTGCTGACCATCGAGGCGATGAAGATGGAAACCGGCATTCATGCCGAACGCGACGCGGTGGTGAAGGCCGTCCATGTCCAGCCCGGCGGGCAGATCGACGCCAAGGATTTGCTGATCGAGCTCGAATAGGCGCGGCGCGCGCCTCAGGCACCGTCACCCTCGGGCTCGACCCGAGGGTCTCATGGCCAACAGATCCTCCGGTCAAGCCGGAGGATGACGGGAAGTGGGCAGGCGATCCTAGGGCTTCCTCTTCTGCGGTATTTGGGCCATCTTGCCAGCGGTATCTCCTGTCGCAGGCAGCCCATATGCAGAAAGTCATTGTCTTCACCGATATCCACCTCGTGTCCGAGGGCAAGACGATCATCGGGATCGACCCGTTCGCGCGGTTCATGCAGGGGCTTGCCCATGCGCTCGACAATCACCCCGACGCGGCGCGCGTGGTGCTGTGTGGCGATCTGACCCATAACGCCGCCCCTCCCGAATATGCCCGGCTGCGCGCTGCCCTCGATACCTGTCCCCTGCCCGTCTCGCTGATGCTGGGCAATCACGACCGGCGCGCGCCGTTCCTTGCGGCCTTTCCCGAGGCCGAGCGGATGGAGACGGGCCATATCCAGCATCACGCCGATATCGGGAACTATCGCCTGATCTGCCTCGATACGCTCAATGAAGAGGCCGAGGACACGCATTCCGGCTGGCTCTGCGCGGCGCGGCTGGACTGGCTGAAAGAGCGGCTGACCGAGGCGGGTGACCGGCGGGTGATCGTCTTTACCCACCATCCGCCCATCGAGACTGGCTTCAAGGGGATGGACTGGATCGGGCTGAAGAACCGCGCCGAGCTGACCGCGCGGCTCGCGGCGGGCAATGTGGTGCAGATCGTCTCCGGGCATATCCACCGCACGATCCAGGGGTCGGCGGGCGGCATTCCGGTCGCGATCCTCAAGAGCACCTGCCACCAGATGCCGATGGCGCTCGGCTTTCAGGATCCGAGCCTGTCGATCGACGAGCCCGGCGCCTATGGCCTGCTGCTGCTGACCGAGGCGGGCGTGGTCGTGCATAGCGAGGATTTCACCCTGCCGCCCGGAGAGGCGCAGATTTACACCTGAGCGTGCTGCAGGCTTTCCCAGTTGGAAAAAATCGGCCATGATCCTAGCTCATACTGAGGTCCGGCGCGGGGCTGACTGCCTGCCGGACGAGGGAGGACTGAGACATGTGCCGAATATTCGCCGGGCAGGACCCGGACCGCTACACGTTGGAAACCCGCCGCATGCGCCTGAATGGCCAGAGCACGAGCATCCGGCTTGAGAAATCGTTCTGGGGCATTCTGGATGAAATCGCCGCGAGCGAGGGGCTGAGCACGCCCGGCTTCGTCTCGAAGCTGCATGCCGAGGTGCTGGAATTGCACGGGGAGCCAGCCAATTTCACCTCGCTCCTGCGCTGCACTTGCCTCGTGCACCGCGAGAACCCGCTGGAGGCGGAGACACGGCAGATGGCAGCGGAGTGAGGGGCTCCCTTGCAGGCATCGCCCGCCGTTAACCTGGCCAATCCCTTTAAGGACGGTGGGCCGTCCCCTATGTCTTGCATAGACAAAGGAGGTGCACATTGACCACCGAATACGCGAAACTCCCCCCGCTCGACCCGTCCCGCACCGCCACGATCGAAGCGTTCGGCGCGCGCATTGCCGCGCTGGAGCCGATTGGAGCGCAGGTGTCGGGCACTGATCTTGCCGCCGAGACAGCCCCGCCTCGCGATGTGCTGGATGCACTGGAGATGGAGATGGCGCAGCGCGGCTTTCTGGTGTTTCGCAACGAGACCGAGATCGGGCATGAGGCGTTTTTGCGCGCAAGCTGCTGGTGGGGCGGGCGCGAGTTGCACAGCACCCACGGCATCCATCCGGCCACGCCCGACGGCAACCCGCATATCTTTCGCCTGTCCAACGATCGGCGCCACGGCATCCCCGATGTCGGCCCGCAATGGCACAACGATGGCAGTTTCATCCCCGCCACCTTTTCGCATTCCGGTTATCACATCATCCGGCCGCCCGAGCGCGGCGGCGGCACGCATTTCGCGCATCAGGGCATCGCGCATGACGCCTTGCCCGAGGAGACGCGGGAGCGTTGGGCGCGCCTGTCATCGGTCAATTCCGCATCGGGCGTCGTGCATCCGATGGTGCATACCCATCCGCTGACGGGTCGCAACTGCATCTGGCTGCATCTCGGCATGACCGGCGCGATCATCGAGAAATTGCCGGAGGCTGAGGGCTTTCGCCTGCTCGACGCGGACGAGATGACCGAGGTTTGCCATACCTATAACGACATCCTCAATGCCGGGCTGGAGAACGGCTATGCCACGACGTTCGAGTACCGGCAGAACGATTGCGTATTCATCGACAACCTCGCCGTCGCGCATCGCGCCGCCCCCGAGGCGCATATGCCCGCCGAGCAGCAGGGCCTGCGTATCATGCATCGCAGCACCACAAGGGGCACCCACCCGCTCGCCCCCGGTTTCGGCCTGCCGCAACATGTCGAGATTGACGGCGGCAACCCGTTCGGCAGCGGTGTGTGGCAGGGCGGCGGCATCGGGTTTCGCTGGGAGGAAGGGATACCGATGCGGAACTGAGGGTAGGGCAGAAATGGCTTGGAGCTGCCGTTGCCATGAGCCGCGTATCGTCGTGCCGCGGTGTGGCGATCCTAGGCTAGTTTGACAGTGCTTTATGGCAGCCAAGCCCAAAAAACATCAGAGCGCAGAGCAGGTTGCAGCCAAATCGCCGCGCCGGGGGGGCGGCACGGCGATGCGCGGCGGCCTTACGGCCGCGTTTCGCGCAGGTGCTTCAACCGAAGGTCCGCTCAAGGCCAAAAACTCCCTAACCCCCTGTAGTATCCCTTTACTACCCGCCCACTCGGCCCTTTGGTAAACTTTTCATACCAACTGCAATGATCCGGAGGGCATGATGGCCAAAGCCATTCACAGCATGATTCGCGTTCTCGACGAGGCGCGGTCGGTTGATTTCTACAAACGTGCGTTCGGGCTCGACGTGGCCGACCGGCTGGATTTCGAAAAATTCACCCTCGTCTACATGTCGAATTCCGAAAGCCCCTTCGAGGTGGAACTGACCGTCAACAAGGGCCGCACCGAGCCCTATGACCTGGGCGACGGCTATGGCCATCTGGCCGTTCTGGTCGAGGATCTTGAGGCCGAACACGCGCGGTTCGAGGCGGAGGGTCTGAACCCGCGCAAGATCGTCGAATTCGCGCCCGACGGCAAACTCGTGGGCAAGTTCTTTTTCGTAGCCGATCCGGACGGCTACGAGATCGAGGTCCTGCAGCGCGGCGGGCGCTTCAAATGACAGCACGGGCGCGGCCGGGGAGGGTCGCGCCCGTTTCATTTCATGGGAGGAGAACCAATGACTGATACCAAAGCCCGACAGGGGCTCTCACGGCGCGACCTGCTCGCGCGGTCCATGGCGGCGGGCGCAAGTTTCGTCGTCGGCAGCAGTTTCGTGGCAAGCCATGATGCGGCCTGGGCGACCGAGATGAACGCGCTCAAGCCCGAGACCTTCGCAACACTGGTGCAGATGGCGCGGGATATCTATCCGCATGACCACCTGAGCGACGAGTATTACGTCGTCGCCGTCAAGGGATATGACGTGCCCGATGCGGTGGACACGACCGAAGCGGGCATCGAGATTCTGAACGCCGCCGCGCGCGGCAAGGGTCATGCCGATTACCTGAGCATCGGGTGGGAACGCGACCGCGTCGATATCCTGCGCGGCATCGAGGACAGTCCGTTCTTTCAGCAGGTGCGCGGTGGTCTGGTGACCGGCCTTTATAACCAAAAGGCGGTCTGGCCGCTGTTTGGCTATGAGGGCGAGTCCTATTCCAAGGGCGGTTACATCAATCGCGGTTTCGACGACATCACCTGGCTCTGAGCCATAGCCAACTGAGGAGGACCCAACTATGGCTGCACCTTTTGATCTGAACGACGACTCTGTGATCGTCGTCATCGGCACCGGCGCGGGCGGCGGCGTGCTGTCGAACGAGTTGGCGCAACGCGGCGTGTCCGTGGTGGCGCTGGAAGCGGGCGGGCGCTACCTGCCCGAGGATTACGTCAACGACGAGTGGGATAGTTTCGGGCAGTTGGCTTGGCTCGACCCGCGCACCACAAGCGGCGACTGGCGCGTGGCACGGGATTTTTCGGGGCTACCCGCATGGATCGTCAAGGCCGTGGGCGGCACCACGACCCATTGGGCCGGGGCCTCGATCCGGTTTCAGGAGCATGAATGGAAGGCCAAGACCAATTACGGCCCAGTGCAGGGCGCCAATCTGCTCGACTGGCCCATCGATGGCGCGGAAATGGCGCCGTGGTATGACAAGGCCGAGAAAAAGCTGGGCGTGACCCGCACCAACGACATGCCCGGCCTGCCGGGCTGCAACAATTACAAGGTGTTCGAGGCCGGGGCCAAGGCGCTTGGCTACAAGGAAGTCCATACCGGGCGCATGGCGATCAATTCCGAGGAATATGACGGGCGCATGGCTTGCCAGCAGACGGGGTTCTGCTTTCAGGGCTGCAAATGGGGTGCGAAATGGTCGGCGGCCTACACGGATATCCCGCGCGGCGAGGCGACGGGCAATCTCGAAGTGCGCGAAAAGGCGCATGTGGCGCGCATCCTGCACGATGATGGAGGCAAGGTGACGGGGGTCGAGTATTTCGACGCCGACGGCAACCTGCAGATGCAAAAGGCGCGCGCGGTCTGCGTGGCGGGCAACAGTTTCGAGTCGCCCCGCATACTGCTCAATTCCGCCTCAACGATGTTCCCTGACGGGCTTGCCAATTCCTCGGGACAGGTCGGGCGCAACTACATGCGGCACATGACCGGCTCGGTTTACGGCATCTTCGACAAGCCGGTGAAGATGTGGCGTGGCACCACGATGGCGGGCATCATCCAGGACGAATCTCGGCACGATCCCTCGCGCGGGTTCGTGGGCGGCTATGAGTTGGAAACGCTGGCACTTGGGCTGCCCTTCATGGCCGCGTTTCTCGATCCCGGCGGGTGGGGGCGCGAATTCACCACCGCGCTCGATTCCTACGAGAACATGGCGGGGATGTGGATCGTGGGCGAGGACATGCCGCAGGAGACCAACCGCGTCACCCTCAACCACGAGGTCAAGGACCAGTACGGCCTGCCGGTGGCGAATGTGCATTTCGACGATCACCCCAATGATATCGCGATGCGCAACCACGCCTATGCGCGAGGGGCGGCGATCTACGATGCGGTGGGGGCCACGCGCACGCTGCCGACGCCGCCCTATCCGTCGACGCATAACCTCGGGACCAACCGGATGTCCGAGAACCCGCGCGACGGGGTGGTGAACAAATGGGGTCAGACCCATGACATTCCCAACCTCTTTGTCTCGGACGGGTCGCAATTCACCACCGGGGCGGCGGAGAACCCGACGCTGACGATCGTGGCGCTTGCTATCCGGCAGGCGGATCATATCGCGGGTGAGCTGTCACGCGGCAACCTCTGAGACGAGGCGGCCCGTTCTCTCCCGGTGCCCTCCTCTCCCCAGGGCACCGGGGGAAAGTATGGGCTGGCTGCGGGGAGAGTTGGCCTGTCGCTGCCGTTGCCGTGAGCCGCGCATCGACGGGCTGCGGTGCGGCGATCCGGCGTCAGTTTTGTAGCGCTTTATATCAGCCAAGTCCGAAAAACATCCGATTGCAGAGCAGGTTGCAGCCAAATCGCCGTGCCGGGGGGCGGCGTCATGCCAAAGGCATGCCTCTGGCATGACGATGCGCGGCGGCCTTCGGCCGCGTATCGCGCGGGTGCTGCAATCTAAGGTCCATTCAACGCCAGCATTGCCCGCCCCTACCCTTTCGGCAGATACGGGATCGAACCGGCCACATCGGTATCGTCGATCACCCAGAAATGCCCCTCGCTTCCGGCCTGCCGGGCCTGTGCGAGCGGCGCATATTCGGCATCCTCGGCAAAGGCGCGCGCCGCATCCGCCGAGGGAAACTCGATCAGCGCGATCAGCGTGGTATCCGGGGCCGCGCCCTCGATCGTCTCGATATTGGCGCTGCGCAACAGGTAGCGCCCACCATGCTTTGCGGCAATCTCGTGGGTGCAGGCCGCATAATCGGCCACCCAGGCGTCATCGGTGATCTTGACCTGCGCAATCAGATAGGCGGGCATGTGGTTCTCCTCTAGTTGCCAGGGGCGGGCCCGTGGCCCACCCGACAGCGCAGCAGCCTAGTCACCCTGCGGCAAAACCAAAGACACGTTTGCGTCAGCAGCCGGCCCCGGCCCGCCCCCAAAAAATTCACCACCCCTGCAATTTTCCTCTTGCAGCCGACCGCCAGAGTTTATAGATCACGGCTCACCCAAGGATGCGGGCGTAGCTCAGGGGTAGAGCATAACCTTGCCAAGGTTAGGGTCGGGCGTTCGAATCGCCTCGCCCGCTCCATTTTCTCTCTCAGACCAGACAGATATGGGGCGATCCGCCGGGGCGGTCGTGGCCTTCCCTCTTGGCCTGTGAACCAAGCCGCAGTATAGAGCGCCAAAGCATCAGCGGAGGCCCCATGCGCAACGCCACAATCACGCGAAAGACCGCAGAGACCGAGATCAGCGTCGAAATCGCCATCGACGGCTCTGGCCTCTATGACAATCAGACCGGTGTCGGCTTTTTCGATCACATGCTGGATCAGCTGGCGCGGCATTCGCTGATCGACATGACGGTGCGTTGCGCGGGCGATCTGCATGTCGACGATCACCACACGGTCGAGGATGTGGGCATCGCGCTTGGGCAGGCGCTGAGCCACGCCATTGGCGACAAGCGCGGCATCCGCCGTTATGGCGCGTGCCTGTTGCCGATGGATGACGCGCTGGTGCGTGCCGCCCTCGATTTGTCGGGGCGGCCCTATCTGGTGTGGAACATGGACCTGCCCACGGCCAAGATCGGCACGTTCGACACGGAGCTGGTGCGCGAATTCTTTCAGGCGTTCAGCACCCATGGCGGCATCACGCTGCATGTGGATGCGCTCGCGGGCATCAACAGCCATCACATGGCCGAGGCTGCATTCAAGGCGGTAGCGCGTAGCTTACGCGAGGCGCTGGAAAGCGATGCGCGCAAATCGGATGCGATCCCGTCGACCAAGGGGTCGCTGTAATCCATGACCACCGTCATCGTCGATTACGAGAGCGGCAACCTGCACTCGGCGGAAAAGGCGTTTCAGCGCATGGCGCGCGAGACCGGGGCCGGTGAGGTGGCCGTCACCTCCGATCCGGAGGTGATACGTCGCGCGGACCGCATCGTGCTGCCGGGCGACGGGGCGTTTCCGGCCTGCCGCACCGAACTCTACGATCATCGCGGTGTCTATGAGGCCATCGAGGAGGCGGTGATCGGGGCCGGTCGCCCGTTCATGGGCATCTGCATCGGGATGCAGATGCTGGCCACGCGCGGGATGGAATACAAAGAGACGCCCGGCTTTGACTGGATCGGCGGCACAGTGGAGCATATCGCGCCCTCTGATCCGGCATTGAAGGTGCCACATATGGGCTGGAACGATCTGGTGATCGACCAGCCGCATGCCATCTTCGACGGGATCGCGACCGGCGATCACGCCTATTTCGTCCATTCCTATCATTTCCGGGTGGATGATCCGGCGCATCTGCTGGCCCATGCCGAGTATGGCGCGCCGGTGACCGCCGTTGTCGGGCGCGACACCATCGTCGGCACGCAGTTTCACCCCGAGAAAAGCCAGGCCACCGGGCTGCGCCTGATCGCCAATTTCCTGACCTGGACCCCCTGAATGGGCACGGGTCCGTTGCAGGGCATTCTGGATGAGATCGCGGCGGAGGCACGCGACAGCCTTGAGCGTGGCAAGGTCGCTGATTACATTCCCGAACTGGCCTGTATCGACCCCGATCAGTTTGCCATCGCCATCGCGCGCCCCGGTCAGCCGACCCTGACAGCGGGCGATGCGGGCGTGGCCTTTTCGATTCAGTCGGTGTCCAAGCTCTTCATGCTGGCGCTGGCCCTTGGTCGGCTGGGCGACCGGCTCTGGACGCGCGTCGGGCGCGAGCCATCGGGGCAGGCGTTCGATTCGATGCTGCTGCTGGAGTTGGAAAAGGGCCGTCCGCGCAACCCGTTCATCAACGCAGGTGCCATCGTCACCACCGATGCCGTGCTCGAAGGGGCCAGCCCGCGCGAGGCGCTTGGCGCGCTGTTGCGGTTCATCCGGGCGGCGGCGGGGGATGAGGCCATCCATATCAATGACCGGGTCGCCGCATCGGAAACCGCGACCGGCCACCGCAACCTGGCGCTGGCGCATTACCTGCGGTCGCATGGCAACCTGAGCAACCCGCCCGAGATGACGCTGGGCACCTATTTCCACCAATGCGCGGTGGAATTGAATTGTGCGCAACTGGCCGATGCCGGGCGTTTTCTGGTGGGTGGCCCAGGAGTGCCGCGCCTTGTGTCACAGGCCCGCATCCGGCGGATCAACGCGCTGATGATGACCTGCGGGCATTACGACGGGTCGGGCGATTATGCCTTTCGTGTGGGCCTGCCGGGCAAGAGCGGCGTAGGTGGCGGGATACTCTCGATCGTACCGGGGGTGGCGTCGGTGGCGGTGTGGTCGCCGGGGCTCAATCACTACGGCAACTCCAAGCTGGGCACCGAGGCGATGGAACGACTGACGGCGCGCACCGGATGGTCGGTGTTCGGACCGGAGGTGGCGGGCGGCTGAGAGACGCATGTCTTGATTGGCCTGTTGCTGCCGTTGACCGCTTCACTCATGCGCGGAATCAAGGCCGAAGGCCGCCGCGCATCGCCGGGCCGCCCCCCGGCACGGCGATTTGGCTGCAACCTGCTCTGCGCTCGGATGTTTTTCGGGCTTGGCTGAGATAAAGCGCTACAAAACTGACGTTAGATCGCCGCACCGCGGCCCGTCGATGCGCGGCTCACGACAACGGCAGCTTCAGGCCAGGACCCCGCCACCTTACAGCCTACCGCGCCCACAGCCGTGGCTCTGCCATCTCCAGAGAATTGCCTGCCGGATCGCGGAAATAGATCGAGCGCGCGCCGTTTGGCCAGTGGAAATCCGCCTCGATCTCCACGTCTGCCGCCGCCAGCCGTGCGCACCAATCGTCGAGCGCCGTACCCTCCACCGCAAAGCAGAAATGCCCCGACCCCTGTGCGCCATGGGGCGGCACTGGCAGGTCCGGGTTGCCCGGCGGTTTGCATGTCTCGGATGGGCTGAAAATCAGTAGAACGCCGCCGCCCACGCGGTAGAACACATGCCGCGCATCCACCCGAACGATCCGCTCCAGCCCCAGCACATCGCCGTAAAACCGCTCCGCCGCATCCAGATCATCGGCGTAGAGCGCGGCTTCAAGGATGGCGGCGGGCGGGGCGGCATCGGGCAGGGAATGATCTGTCATAGGGCCATGCTAACGCAAAGGGCGGGCCGACAAAACAGCACCGCCCAAAACGACCGCGCCGCTTATTGCACCTTTTTCCAGGTGCCCCCGTCACGGCAGATGAACATCACGCAGCCGCTGACCTTGAGCCGGTCTCCCTGCAGTTCCAGCTTGGAATTGTAGGTCTTGTCGCGATCCGGAGCATAGACCTTACCCTCGTATTGGCCGTCTCCCACAGGCACGGTCTCAGAAATAATGTTGCGCCCGATATTGTCGCTCGCCGTTTCCTGACCATTGGCGTCAAATGATTTTACCAGTTCACCGCAGAGCGCATTGCCGCAGGGCTTGACCTCGATCAGCCCGGAATTTCCGTTGTCATCCTTGGCCGTCTGCCACGTGCCCAAAAGCGGCTCGGCCATCGCCATCCCGCCCATCAGGCTCAGTGCCGCACTTATCATAACCAGTTTACGCATGTCTCGTCCTCCCTGAGATATGCATCAGAGCCTGAGCCAACCGGGCGCGTCAAATCAAGTCTGACGTCGGGTCGCGTTGCATTTCGCGCGGGTGCGTGCCAAAGGGCACCCGTCACAGCCTGCACGGAGCCCGGCCCATGATCCTCTACCCCGCCATCGACCTCAAGGACGGCAGTGCCGTGCGCCTGCTGCGCGGCGACATGGGTGCTGCCACCGTGTTCAACGACGACCCGGCGGCGCAGGCGATGGAATTTGTCGAGGCGGGCTGCGACTGGCTGCATCTGGTCGATCTCAACGGGGCCTTTGCCGGTGCGCCCGTCAATGCCGCCCCGGTCGAGGCCATTCTGGAGCGGTGCCGCGTGCCCGCGCAGCTGGGCGGCGGCATCCGCGACATGGCCACGATCGAGGCGTGGCTATCAAAGGGGCTGGCGCGGGTGATCTTGGGCACCGTGGCGGTTGAAAACCCCGCCCTCGTGCGCGAGGCCGCACGCGCCTTTCCCGGTCAGGTGGCGGTGGGCATCGACGCGCGCAATGGTCTGGTCGCGACCAAGGGCTGGGCCGAAGAGACGGATGTGGATGCCACGGACCTCGCGAAATCGTTCGAGGACGCGGGCGTGGCCGCGATCATCTATACCGACATCAACCGCGACGGCGCGATGCAGGGGCCGAATGTCGAGGCCACGGCGGCACTTGCCCGCGCGGTCTCGATCCCGGTCATCGCCTCGGGCGGGGTGTCGTCGCTGGACGATCTGATCGCGCTGCGCGATTGCGGCGCATCACTGAACGGTGCGATTTCGGGCCGGGCGCTCTATGACGGGGCGCTCGACCTGAAGGCGGCGCTTGCCGTGCTCAAACCCTGAGCGTGGCAGAGGGCCTTACTGCCCCGCCGCTTTACCCGTCAGCTTGCCAAGCGCGCCACTCATCATCTTGAGGTACTCCGCGTCGTCCGAGATCGAGAGATCGTCGAACATCTCCTTGGGATCTTCATAGGCGAGCCACGTCTGGCCTGCGCCATCTTGATAAACCAGTACCTTCATCGGCAGGAACAGCCCCGCTACCGGATCGTCCTGCATCGCTTGCGTACCGATCTTGGGATTGCCGAAGATCAGCAGCTGTGTCGGGGCCAGGTCCATGTCCACCGAGGCCGCCCCCGCAGCGTGATCGACGCGGGCAAAGACATTGGCCCCTGCGCCGGTGACCGCCGCCTCGAGCCGGTCCATGGTGGTGGCCACGTCGCCGGAGGACTTGACCTTGACGATATCGTCATTGCTGGCCAAGGCAGGCAACCCGGCCAGGGTGATCGCGGCTGCGACAAGAAAACGCTTCATGGTAAACTCCCTCGATTCATAAACAGATAATGGCTGCATCCTCTGGCATCTTGACCTGAAAGCCCATAAACAACGCCGTGAAATTCCTGTAACAGCGACAATATGCTCAAGACCCGTATCATCCCCTGTCTCGATGTCGCCGATGGCCGCGTGGTCAAGGGCGTGAATTTCGTCGATCTGCGCGACGCGGGTGATCCGGTCGATGCCGCGCGCGCCTATGATGCGGCGGGTGCGGATGAGCTGTGTTTTCTCGACATTCACGCCACGCATGAGAACCGGGGCACCATGTTCGACGTGGTGTGCCGCACCGCCGAGCAATGTTTCATCCCACTGACCGTGGGCGGCGGGGTGCGCAGCCCGGAGGATGTGCGCGCGCTGCTGCTGGCGGGGGCGGACAAGGTCAGCTTCAACTCGGCGGCGGTGGCCAACCCGGATGTGGTCGCCCGCGCCGCCGACCGGTTCGGCAGCCAGTGCATCGTGGTGGCGATCGACGCCAAGACCGTGAGCACCCCTGCGCCCCTCCGGGGCGACCCCGGCAAGTGGGAGATTTTCACCCATGGCGGGCGCAAGCCCACAGGGATTGACGCTGTGGAGTTCGCACGGCTTGTCGCCGCGAAAGGCGCGGGCGAGATCCTGCTCACCTCGATGGATCGCGACGGGACAAAAGCGGGATTCAACCTGCCCCTCACCTGTGCCATCGCCGATGCGGTGGACATTCCGGTGATCGCAAGCGGTGGGGTCGGCACGCTCGATCATCTGGTGGAGGGTGTGACCGAGGGCCATGCCTCGGCCGTGCTCGCCGCCTCAATCTTTCATTTCGGCGCCTACACCATTGCAGAGGCCAAGGCACATATGGCTGCCGCAGGTATTCCGATGAGGCTCGCTACATGACGCTCGACGATCTGGCCCGTACCATCGCCGCCCGCGCGAGCGCCGATCCCGACAGCAGCTGGACCGCCAAGCTGCTCGCCAAGGGCCCCGAGAAATGCGCCGAGAAATTCGGCGAAGAGGCCGTCGAGGCAATCATCGAGGCGGTGAAGGGCGACCGCGCGCGTCTGACCTCCGAGGCGGCGGATGTGCTCTTTCACTTGCTGGTCATGCTGCAATCGCGCGGTGTCGCGCTAGATGACGTGATGGCCGAACTGGCGCACCGACAGGGCACCTCCGGCCTATCCGAAAAAGCCTCTCGTTCGAAAGACTAGGACATGATCCGCCATATCGTTTTCTTTTCCGCTGCCAATCCCGAGGACGTGGATCGCGTCCGCGAGGGCCTGATGATGCTCGCCGAAATCCCGCATTCGAGCCATTTCGAAGTCGGGCGCAACCTGCAAAGCGATGCGATTTCGCAAGAGCGGGTGGATCTCGTGGTGTATGGCGAGTTTGATGATGAAGACGCGCTTGCGGCCTACAAGGCGCATCCGATCTATGCCGAATGCATCGCGCTGGTGCGCCCGATGCGCGAATTGCGGATCGCGGCTGATTTCAAGGCTGGCTGAGCGCCGCCGGGGCGGTCAGAGCCTCACATGGCGAGGGTGGGGTTTGGTCTGGAACTGTCATTGCAGTGAGCCGCGCCGGGGTCTGCCGCGCAAAGGTCCGCTTCAGACCAAACCCTACCCTCGCGGACAAAACGACCGAACGCTCACGTAGTCCCGAGCGCCGCTTCCGCCGCCGCTGCCACCCGCAGCAAACGCTCTTCCTGAAACGGTGTGCCGCAGAGCATGATCCCGCAGGACGCAACGCCGGTGGGCAGCGTCACGGCGCAGAGCCCCATCAGGTTGCCGACCCGGGTGTTGCGCAGGGTCAGCAGGTTTTCGGTCACGTAATAGTCTTCATCCTGCATCAGCCGGGCATGATCGGGGGGCAGGTTCGGGGCGGTTGGCATCAGCACCGCGTCATAGCCCGCCACCCGCACGTGCCACGCCGCGCGCAGCCCTTCGAGCCTGTGCCAGCCCGCCACGTAATCCTCCGCCGAGATCGCCTTGCCGCCCCGGAACCGTTCGCGGATGGGGGCGAACATCTTGTCGGGGTCGGCCTCGATCACGTCGCGCCACAACCCATAGGCTTCGCCGGAAAAGAGCGCGGGCGAGAGCGGCATAGCCTCGGCCACTTCCGGGGCTTCGATCTCCTCGATCACGGCACCGGCGTCGCGCAGCCGCGCGCAGGCCGCGGCATAGCCCGCCTCGGGTTCCGACCGTATATCGTCCATCACCACGGTTTGCAGCGCGGCAAAGCGCATCCCCGAGAGCGACGCACCGCGCAAATCCGCCGCCTTGCCGCCTTCGAGCGCCGCGAGCATCAGGGCAGCATCCTCGACCGAGCGCGCCAGCGGGCCCACGGTATCGAATCGCAGGCAGAGCGGCACCACGCCTTGCAGCGAGACGCGGCCCGAGGTGGTCTTGAGGCCCACCAGATCGTTCCAGGCCGCAGGAATGCGCACCGAGCCGCCGGTATCGGACCCGATTCCGCAGGCCGCCAGATCGAAGGCCACGCTGGACGCCGCCCCGGAGGACGAGCCGCCGGGCACTGCGTCCGCGTTGTTCACGCAGGGCGGTGTTGCGGTCACCGGATTGAGGCCCAGACCGGAAAAGGCCAGCTCGCTCATATGGGTCTTGCCGAGGCTGACGAGCCCCGCCGCCGTGCCATTGCGCAGAACCTCGGCATCGTGCCCGGGCACGCGGCCCTTGAGCAGGGCTGATCCCGCCTCGGTCGCCACGCCCGCGCTGTCGAAGAGGTCCTTCCAGCTGACCGGCACGCCATCGAGCGGCCCAAGCCGCTGCCCGGCCTTGGCCCGGGCGGACGCCGCGGCCGCCTCGGCGCGGGCGCGGGTCTCGGTGACGGCGCTGTAGATGCGGTCGCGCAACGGATGGGCGCTGATCGCGGAAAGGTAGGTATCGCAGAGCGCCTCGGGGTCGATTTCGCCCCGGCCAATGCCGCGTCCAAGATCGCCCGCCGTCAGTCTCAGCCAGTCCTGCATCGTGCCGTCCCCTGTGGTTATGCTCAAAACAGTGCTAGCGGCAGAGCGGCGCATGGACAATCCCGCACGCACGGACATATTGAGGGTCATGGAACATGACAGCGATATCCTGATCGTCGGCGGGGGCCTGAATGGCCCGGCGCTGGCGCTTGCCGCGGCACAGGCGGGGCTTTCCTCGACAGTGATCGACGCCCTGCCCGAACCCACCCGCAAGAACGCCACGTTCGATGGGCGGTCCTACGCGCTTGCGCTGGCCTCGGTGCGGCTGTTGCGCAATCTTGGCCTCTGGGAGCGGGTGGCGGAGAACGCGCAACCGATGCTGGAAATCAAGGTCTCGGACGGGCGCGCAGGCGAAGGGCCCTCGCCGTTCTTTCTGCATTTCGACCATGCCGAGATCGAGGAAGGCCCGATGGGCCACATGCTCGAAGACCGCTTCCTGCGCCGCGCACTGATCGAGGCGATGGCCGAGGAGCCGCTGATTGCGCAGGTATCCAGTGACACGGTGACGGCGCAGGAGGCGGGGGCGACCGGCGTCTCTGTCACGCTTGCGTCGGGCAAGGTGCTTGCCGGGCGCGTGCTCATCGGGGCCGATGGGCGCGGCTCGGGCACCGCCGCGCGGGCAGACATCAGGCGCACCGGGTGGGGTTATGGTCAGACCGCGCTTGTCGCGGCCATTGAACATGACCTGCCGCATCACGGCATCGCGCATCAGTTCTTCATGCCGCCAGGCCCGCTCGCCATTCTGCCGCTGCCGGGGAATGTCAGCTCTATCGTTTGGAGCGAGACAGACGCCACCGCCGCACGCTTCGCCGCGCTGCCGGATGCCGAGTTCATGGAGCTGCTGCGGCCCCGATTCGGTGATTTCCTCGGCGGAATCAAGCTACGCGGCAAGCGCTACACCTATCCGCTCAGCCTGACGGTGGCGAACAGCTTTATCGCGGACCGGCTCGCCCTGATTGGCGACGCCGCCCACGGGATGCACCCGATCGCGGGTCAGGGGCTGAACGCCGGGCTGCGGGATGTGGCGGCTCTTGCGCAGGTGATGACCGAGGCCAGCCGCCGGGGTGAGGATATCGCCGCCGCCGACGTTCTCGCCCGCTATCAGCAATGGCGGCGGTTCGATACCGCGACACTGGCGATGGCGACGGACCTCACCAACCGGCTGTTCTCCAACGACAATCCAGTTCTGCGCGCGGCGCGTGATCTCGGGATGGGGGCGATCAACCAGATGCCGGGGCTGCGCCGGGGCTTCATCCGCGAGGCGGCGGGGCTGACGGGGGATCTGCCGGAGTTGATGAAGGGGTGAGGTGGGGGCTGTTGGCCTGGAGCGGTCATAGCACCCCGCCAGAAGGTGTTGCGTGATCGCAGGGCCGGGGACTGGCGATGCAACGGTTATTGCCCGCACTTTATCCCAGCCAAGCCATTCTAAACTCAACACGTTGCGCAAGCTATCAAATCGCCAGGCCGCGGGACGGCCCGGCGATCGCGCGGCACCTTCGGTGCGTTTCGCGCGGGATGCGGCAACGGCAGTTCAAGGCCAAAACCGCCGTCTGAACCCTCGCCTATCCCCGCTCCAAAAACCGGATCATCGTGTCGCCATAGCGCCGCTCTTCGATCAGGCGCAGGCCATCGGGCGGGGTGATCGCGGCGCTTTCCTCCCAGACGATCAGCGCCACCTCGGACACCCATCCCCCGGACAATGCCGCCGCCAGCGCCGCCTCACCCAGCGCCTTGCCATAGGGCGGATCAAGGAACACCAGGTCATGCGACAGGCCGGGATTGGCCCCCGGTTTGCGCGCGTCGGCCGCAAACACCCGGCACGCCGCCTCTGCCCGGCAGAGCCCGATATTCTGCCGAAGGAGCGAAAGCGCCTTGCGCCCGCTCTCGATGAAGCTCACCCCCTCGGCCCCGCGCGACAGCGCCTCGAGCCCGAGGGCTCCGGTGCCCGCGAAGATATCAAGCACATGCGCCCCCGTCACCGGATCGCCATAGCCGCCCGCCAGCACGTTGAAGAGGCTCTCGCGCACCCGGTCGGAGGTGGGGCGCAGATGCGCCGCCGCATCGCCCTTGCCGACACTGGCGAGCGCCCGCCCGCGATGCGCGCCGCCGATGATCCTCACGGTTTCAAGAGCGGTTTGAGATCGGCGCCGGCATCGGCCACCAGCACCGGGTCGGCGGATTTACCAGCGTCGATCAGGCGCTTGCCGACCATGTAGGCGCGCGGGTCGTTCATCGCGTCCACGGCCAGCAATTGATCGCCCTTGTAATACCAGAACGACACCGCTGGCCCCCCGTCGCGGATGACGATCCGGTCATAACCGGTGCTGAGCCCGGCGATCTGCAACTTCACATCGTATTGATCCGACCAGAACCATGGCTGCGGCACGTAATCCTGCGCGCGGCCCATGATATTGCCCGCCACGCACTCGCCCATGTCGATGGCATTGGGCACGCTTTCCAGCCGCAGCCGTCCGCCCTGATGCGGGAAGGACGCGCAATCGCCCACCGCCCAGATCGCCCGGTCCGAGGTGCGGCCCTGCGCATCGACGGCGATGCCGTTGCAGGTCTCAAGCCCGGCCGCCTCGGCAAGCCTTGTGTCCGGCGCGATGCCGACGCCGACGATCACCATGTCCACGTCCAGATCAGACCCGTCCGAGAGCCGCGCGCTGCTGACATGGCCGTCGCCAAAAAGCCGCTCCAGCCCCACGCCCTCGCGGATATCTACGCCGTGGCGGGTATGCAGCGCGCGAAAGTAATCCGAGGTCTCCTTTGCTGCCACCCGTTGCAGGATGCGCTCAGCCATCTCGACCAGAACCACCTGCATGCCGCGCGAGGCCGCCACCGCCGCCGCCTCGAGCCCGATATAGCCGCCGCCGACGATGAGCACCTTTGCGCCCGGCTGAAATCCCGGCGCCATCGCGTCCACATCCGCGAGGGTACGTACCACGTGGACGCCGCCCAGATCGCCACCGATTGCAGCGGGCAGACGGCGCGGCAGCGAGCCGGTGGCCAGCACGAGGTGCTCGTAGCCGAGCCGTTTCTCGCCCATCACCACCTCCTGCGCCGCCCGGTCGATGCCGGTCACGCGCAGGCCGGTGCGCAAGTCGATCCCGGCCTCTGCGTAATAGCTTTCGGGCCGCAGATAGAGCCGCTCCAGCGCCATATCGCCCAGCAGATATTTCTTGGACAGGGGCGGGCGCTGATAGGGCGGCACCGGCTCCTCTCCGATCAGGGTCACCTGGCTGTCGTAACCATCATTTCGCAGCTTCGCCACAAGAGCGGCGCCCGCCTGCCCTGCCCCCACCACAACGACACCTGCCATCTTGATCTCCCGAGTTTCCCGTGGTCACCTGCCTACCATCCGCCTATATCTACATCCACACGCAATCCATCGGAACGACAAGGAGCGACCATGACCCTTTCCACTGGCGACAAACTGCCCGACGCGACCCTGCTGACATTGGGCGAGAATGGCCCCGAAGAGGTGGCGCTGAGCGCCAGGACCGCAGGCCGCAAGGTGGTGATCTTCGCCGTGCCCGGCGCCTACACGCCGACCTGTTCGGCCGCACATGTCCCCAGCTTCATCCGCACCAAGGACCAGTTCGACGCCAAGGGCGTGGACGAGATCATCTGCATCAGCGTCAACGATCCCTTCGTGATGAAGGCCTGGGGCGAGGCCACCGGCGCAACCGAGGCGGGCATCAACCTTCTGGGCGACCCGCAAAGCGCCTTTACCAAGGCGATCGGGATGGAGTTCGACGCGCCACCAGCGGGCCTGCTGGCGCGCTCAAAGCGCTATGCGATGTATGTCGAGGACGGCACCGTCAAGGTGCTGCATGTCGAGGAAAGCCCCGGCACCTGCGAAGTGACAGCGGGCGAATCACTACTGGCTGAAATCTGACCCTGACACCGGGTGCGAGGGGTAAGGCCCCTCGCACGTTCCGGGACATTTGCGGCCAGAAGAAACAACGCCTGTTTCTTTATGGCCCAAATACTCGGAACGCGACGGCTCAGCCCACGAGCCCGTCAAACTTGCGCGCAAGCTTGACGTCGAGCGAACTGAGGCCATCCACGTCATGCGTTGTCAGTGTGATCTGAACCTTGTTGTAGACGTTGAACCATTCCGGGTGGTGATTCCATTTCTCGGCCCAGATCGCGGCGCGGGTCATGAAGCCGAAGGCCTCGGTGAAATCCCCGAACTTGAATTCCTTGTGGATCGCGTCGCGCCCCTCGACCATGCTCCAGCCGTTTTCCAGCAGCGGCTCCAGCGTCGTCTTGCGCGCGGTATCGCTCAGCTTGTCGCTCATTCTTGATCCTCCATCGTGGTTTTTCGGAACGGGCCATAGCCGGTGAGGATCTCGATATCCTCGTCCACGGCGGCGCGTTCGGCCTCCAGATATTGCGCGACGGCCTCGGCAAAGCCCGGGTCGCGCAGCCAGTGCAGCGAGTGCGTGGCCACAGGCAAATAGCCGCGCGCCAGCTTGTGTTCGCCCTGTGCGCCAGCCTCTACCCTTTGCAATCCGTGATCAATGGCGAATTCCATGGCCTGATAGTAACAGAGTTCGAAATGCAGGCAGGGGTGATCCTCGATGCAGCCCCAGTAGCGGCCATATAATGCCGACGCGCCGATCAGGTTCATCGCGCCCGCCACCGGCTGCCCGCCGCGCAGCGCCAGCACCAGCAGGATATCGTCGCGCAGGGTCTCATGCGCGCGCTCGAAAAAACGGCGGGTGAGGTAGGGCGTGCCCCATTTGCGTGCGCCGGTGTCTTGGTAGAAGGTCCAGATCGCGTCCCAATGCTCGGGCCGGATCTGATCGCCGGTCAGCGCCACTATCTCGCCGCCGAAAGCTTGCGCACGGGCGCGTTCCTTGCGGATGGTCTTGCGCTTGCGCGAGGACAGATCGGCCAGAAAGGCGTCGAAACCCTCGTAGCCGCGATTGATCCAGTGATATTGCTGCGTGCGGCGGGGCATCAGGCCAAGGGCTGCACCTGCCTCGGCCTCCGCCTCGGTACAGAAAGTGACATGCAGCGAGGAAATCCCATTTCGTTCGGCCACCTGGCTGGCCCCTTCGATCAGCGCCGCGCGCCCCGCCGCCTCATATCCTGGCCGGGTGAGAAAGCGCCGCCCGGTCACCGGCGTGAACGGCACCGCCATCTGGAATTTCGGATAGTACCGCCCGCCCGCGCGCTCATAGGCATGCGCCCAGTTGTGGTCGAAGATATATTCGCCCTGGCTGTGGGATTTGAGGTAGAGCGGTGCGCAGGCGATCACCTGTCCGCCCGCCTCGGCGGTCAGGTAATGCGGATGCCAGCCGCTGCCGGTGCCGACCGAGCGGCTATCCTCCAGCGCCATGAGAAAACGGTGCGTCGTGAAAGGGTCCTCGGGACGGCCATCTGCGGCCTCTGGGCAGGCACAGGCATCCCAGACCGCCGCCGGGATATCGGCGATCCGCTCGTGCAGGCTGATCGTGATCTCGCTGTCGCTCATGCTTTTGGCCCCGTGCCGTGCCCGGTTCTATCTGGGCTGCGCGTCGCGGGGATCAAGCCGGGATGTCGGGCAGATAGCCCTCGAAGGTGATGTTACGGGCGACCGCCCGGGCGCGCGCCTCCACCTCAGGGCTGCGCACGGTCCAGCACAGGATCGCGGCCCCGTCCCCGCGCAATTCGGCCAGCCGGGGACTGTCCAGATCGTTCACATCATGGCTGACGAAAACAGACCCGCTCGGGCCATACTCCGCCACCGCGCGCAGTTGCTCGCGGGTTTCGGCGCGCAGCAGCGGCCAATCCTCGGGCGTGTAGCCGCAGGTCACGATGCCGCGCGGGATATCCGGGGCGAGCGCCGCCATTCGCAGCACCATATGCGGGTTGAAGGACATCACCGCCACCGGCCCGGCATAGCCTGCAAGAGCCTGCGCCGTGGCCGTTTCCAGCGTGCCGCAGGTCTCGCCCATCTGGCCGTGCTGGTCTTTCAACTCGATCAGGAGCGGCACACGCCCTGCCACGAGGCCGAGGATTTCGGGCAGGCCGGGAATGCCCTCTGCGCCGCCCTTGAGCGGTATGGCGCCCAGATCGGCGGCGTCGCGCTGGCGCACTGGGCCTGTCGCCTCGGTCAGGCGGCCAAGGTCGTAGTCGTGAAACACCATCGCCTGCCCGTCGCGGCTGAGTTGCAGGTCGATCTCGATCCCGTAGCCCGCCGCAATCGCCGCTGTGATCCCGGCGCGCGAATTCTCGGGGCGGGCATCCTCAACATCATGCAAGCCGCGATGCGCCAGCGGCACGCGGCGAAAGACCTCTGGCAATGCGTTCATCTGATCTGGAACACCCCGTCGATCTCGACCGCGACACCGAAGGGCAGCGAGGGGGCCGAGACGGCGGCGCGCGCGTGCTTGCCCGCGTCGCCCAACGCATCGCCGATGAAATCCGACGCGCCATTGATCACCGCCGGTTGCTGGGTGAAATCGGCGGTGGAATTGACGAAACCGGTGAGTTTCACCACCCGCACCAGCCGGTCGAGATCGCCGCCGCAGGCCGCCTTGACCTGTGCCAGAAGGGCGATCGCGCAGACCTTTGCGGCGGCGGCCCCCGCCTCGACATCCATGTCATGCCCCAGCTTGCCGGTGAGCAGTGTGTCGCCGTCCTTGGCGATCTGGCCCGAGACATAGAGCATGTCGCCCGCTTGTACGTAGGGCACGTAATTGGCGGCGGGGGCCGGGGCCTCGGGAAGGGTCACGCCCATCTCGGCAAGCTTTTTCTCGAACTGGCTCATGTTACTTTCTCCCGTGATGTGTTTGCGCCGAACGCTAGCGGCACTTGCCCGGGAAGGAAATCCAAAAATGCCCGCGATATCATCAGGCTGCCGCAGGCAGTTGCGCGCGTTTGCCGATGCCGGGGCGCACCGATTTATGTGATCGCAATTCGCGGCCTCTTAGGCTATTGGGTAGGGTGGTTCAGGAAATGGACCGAGTCGCGACCGCTGTCTCCAATCTGCCACATCATCGTGATGTGACGTGTCGGCATGGTGGGTTTGCTCCTGAAATCGATTATGTAACAAAGACTCATCTTCAATCTGCGGATATTACAGTGCTGCCAATCCCCGCCATAGTTACCCGTCGTATCGTCCAGTCATGTATGCTGTGCGGTGTTCTTGTGCTTGCCGCCTGCGCGCAGCCCACGGCCGATCAGGCCTCGCGCGGGACGTTTGATCCCTATGAGCGGGAAAACCGCAAGATACACGAGTTCAACCGAGGTCTGGATCGCGGGCTCGTGCGGCCGGTGGCCAAGGGCTATGACACGGCGATTCCCGACGATATCGAAAACGCCATCGTGCGCTTTGCGGTCAACACCTCACTGCCCAGCGACATCGTCAACAACGTGCTGCAGTTGAACATGCGCGGCGCGATACAGGACACCGCGCGGTTTGTTGTAAACACGACCGTGGGCCTTGGCGGGCTGTTCGATCCGGCCAGCGAAATGGGCATGCCCGCTGGCACGAATACCGATTTCGGCCAGACCCTGCATGTCTGGGGCGCACGCGAAGGGGCCTATGTCGAATTGCCGCTGCTCGGGCCCTCGACTACGCGTGACACCTACGGCATCTTTGTCGATCTGTTCACCAATCCGCTGTCCTATGTGATCGAAAGCCCCGAGAATCTGGTAATCACTGGGGCGGGCGTGGCGGCGGGCCTGTCGCGGCGCAGCAAGTTCTCGGAAACGATCGACCAGATTCTTTATGAGAGCGCGGACAGTTACGCGCAGTCGCGTTCAATTTACCTGCAAAATCGCCGCTTCGAACTGGGCGGCACCGAGGGGAGCACCTATACTGATCCCTATGACAGTATCGCACCCGCTGCCCCCACGTTGGAGGATCCCTATGACCAGTAACCCATCCCGCCGCCGCTTTGTCGTCTCCGGCCTCGCCCTCGCTGGCGCGGCGCTGGCACCGCTGCCGCTGCATGCGCTGACCGAGGCGCGCGCGCGCGCGCTCGTCGATCAGGTCGTGAGCGAGATCAACCGCGTGATCGCCTCGGGCAAGGGGTTATCCTCGATGATCCGCGATTTCGAACAGATCTTCTCGCGCCATGCCGATGTGAGCATCATTGCGCAATCCACGCTCGGGGCCGACGCCCGGCGGGCCTCCAGCGCGCAGATCCGCGCCTATACGGAGGCGTTTCGTGGCTATGTCGCGCGCAAATACGGCAAGCGGTTCAACGAGTTCAAGGGCGGGCGCATCGAGGTGAACGGCGTGACACAGGTCAAGTCGTGGCACGAGGTGAAATCGACGGCCTATCTGCCCGGCGAGTCGCCCTTCGAGGTTAGTTTTCTGGTCTCGGACCGGTCCGGGCAGGACAAGTTCTTCGACATGATCATCGAGGGCATCAGCCTGCGCCTGAGCGAACGCACCGAGATCGGCGCGATGCTCGACCGGCGCAACGGCGACATCAATGCGCTGATCCAGGACCTCAAGCAGGCGGGCTGAACAACAGGCCCAATGGATGGATTTGAACGGCGTCCCCGGCGGGCGCCGTTTTCAGTTTCCGAAGATGCTGCGCAGGATGTTCTCGATCGGGTTGCCGCCTGCCACAGGGGCGCGGCGTTGCGGCGTGGGGGCCGGGTCGCGGCGCGGGGCGGGGCGCAGCATCGGCAGGGGCTTGGGCGGCACGCCCTCATGCACCCGCACCATCGTCTCGTGCCAGATCTCGGCCGGCAGGCCACCGCCGGTCACGCCGGTCAGCGGCGTGTTGTCGTCATAGCCCATCCAGACCCCGGCCACGTAATCGGCGGTGAACCCCAGAAACCATGCGTCGCGCGCGGCCTGCGTCGTGCCGGTCTTGCCCGCCGCCTCGCGGTCGGACAGTTTCGCGCGGCTGCCGGTGCCGCCATCGACGACGCGGCTCATCATGTAGATCAGTTCGCGCGCGGCCTTTTCCTGGATCACCCGTTCACCGATGCCGCCGCCTGCGCCCATCAGGGGCTCATCCTCGCCCAGCAGTTTCAACTCGGTGAGGCCATAGGGGGTGACCGATGAGCCGCCATTGAGGATGCCGGCATAGGCGCCCGACATCTCGAGCAGCGTGCTCTCTGAGGCACCCAGCGCCAGTGCGGGACCAGCGGCCAGATCGCTTTCGATGCCGAAATCGCTGGCGACCTTGCGCACAAGGTCCCGGCCCACGGTCTCAGACACCTTGACCGCCGGGACGTTGAGCGACTGGCGCAGCGCCTCGGCCAAGGTCACCCGGCCATAATGCTTGCGCGTGTAGTTCTCGGGGCACCAGCGGCCCGAACCGGGCACGTCGAGGCAATAGGGTTCGTCCACAACCACCGAATCGTAGCTGTAGCCCAGTTCCAGTGCCGTGGCATAGACGAAGGGCTTGAACGCCGATCCGGTCTGCCGATTGGCCTGCGTGGCGCGGTTGAAGGCCCCGATCACCTTGGTCTTGCGCCCGCCCACCATGGCGCGCACCGCACCATCCGCGCTCATCACGACGATGGCGGCCTGCGCCTTGGAGCCGTCGCGCACCTTTTCGTCGAACACGGTCTTGAGCGCCTCCTCGGCGGCGCGTTGCAGGCGTTGATCGAGCGTGGTGCGTATGATCACGTCCTCGGTGGTGTCCCGGGTGAAGAATTCCGGCCCCGAGGCCATCACCCAATCGGCGAAATAGCCGCCCGCCTGGCGCTGCGCGGCCTCGGACAATTCGGCGGGATTGGCGAGCGCGACGGCGGCGTCATTGTCGCTCAGGTAGCCCTGCCGCCGCATCAGCCCGACCACAACCGAGGCCCGGTTCTGCGAGCGTTCGAGATTGGCGGTCGGCGCGAGCGTCGAGGGTGCCGTGAGAAGGCCTGCGATCATCGCCCCCTCGGCGGCGTTCAGCCTGGCCGCCGATTTGCCGAAATAGCGCTGCGCGGCCGCCTCGGCCCCGTAAGCGCCGCCCCCGAGATAGGCGCGATTGAGATAGACGGTCAGGATCTCGTTCTTGCTGTACTTGGCCTCCATCGCCATCGCGTAGACCGCTTCCTTGGCCTTGCGCCAAAGGGATGTGCGGCGGCAATCGGACACGTATGCGGCCTCGCTTTCCCATTCGCTCTCGTCATATTCGACGCCGAAGCAGAGCAGTTTCGCGGTCTGTTGCGTGATCGTCGAGCCGCCATTGCCCGAGAGTGGCCCGCGCCCCTCGCGCAGATTGATGCGCATGGCGCTGGCGATGCCGATGGGGTCGACGCCGGGATGCATGTAAAAGCGGCGATCCTCGGTGGCGATCACCGCGTTCTTGAGATGCGGGCTGATCGTCTCGGCGGTGACGACGCCGCCGAACTGGTCACCGCGCCAGGCGAACACCTGCCCTTCGCGATCGAGGAGCGTGACCGAGCCGCGCGCACGCCCGTCCATCAGCGCCTTGTATTCCGGCAGGGTCGTGTAGGTATAGGCCACGGCCAGTCCGACGACGATGGCCACAACCGCTGTCACCCGCCAGCCGATGGCCCAGAGCACGCGCAGCACCCAGGCGACGATGGCACGCACCATCCGCACCAACGGGTTGCGTGACCGCGACCGGCGCTGCGGCTTGCGCTTGGCGGTGGTGCGCCGCGCGGATTTCGGCTTGGCCGCCTTGCGGCTGCGCTTGGGGGCCACCAATGGCGGTTTGCGCCGTCCTGAATTGCTCATGCTTGCCCTGCCCGGCCATCGTTTGTTTGCGCCAGTTTATAGTGCCCGCTGCCAAATGTAGAGACCCGGCGCGCGGGCCGTAGCGTTTTCCATATGCCTATTTATTGCGCATTATTTATTTTCTGCCTGCTATTTGCACAAAATGATCCGCCAAACGGGGCAAAATCCGCGCTTCTCCCTTCCAGACTCTCCCGTCAGCGCCTTTTCTGCACCTGCAAACAGCGCGCTGATTGAGAGAAAACGGAAAGGGACCAACGTGAAACTCATCATTGCAACGATCAAGCCGTTCAAGCTCGAGGAGGTCCGCGAGGCGCTGACCGATATCGGGGTGCGCGGCATGATGGTTACCGAGATCAAGGGCTTCGGCTCTCAATCGGGCCATACCGAAATCTATCGCGGGGCGGAATACGCCGTGAACTTCGTACCCAAGATCAAGCTCGAAATCGCGGTCTCTGCCGCGATGGCGGATCAGGTGGTGGAGGCCATCACCAAGGCAGCACGCACCGGCAAGATCGGCGACGGCAAGATCTTCGTGCTCGACATCCAACAGGCCATGCGCGTGCGCACCGGCGAAACCAACGACGACGCGCTTTGAGCCGTAAGGGGGAAAGACCAATGAATATGAAAAACTTTTCGAAAAAGGGCCTGGCCTCTGCGGCGATGATCGCCGTGCCGTCGCTGGCCCTCGCGCAGGATGCTGCGGCACCGGGGTTCGACGAGATCGGCCCCTATATCATGACAACACTGCTGTTCTGCATGGCAGGGTTCCTGGTGTTCTTCATGGCGTGCGGTTTCGCCATGCTGGAAGGCGGGCTGGTGCGCTCGAAAAACGTCACCATGCAGATGACCAAGAACATCGCGCTCTATTCGATTGCCGCGATCATGTACTGGCTGATGGGCTTCAACACGATGTATCCCGGGGACTTCAATGGCTACTTCGCCATCGGTGGCCCAACCGTGCTTGATGCCGTTGGCGTTGCAGCGGCCGATGCGGCCCTCGACTATGCTTCGGTCGGGTCGGACTTCTTCTTCCAGCTGGTGTTTGTCGCCGCCACCGCCTCGATCGTGTCGGGCGCGCTGGCCGAGCGGATCAAGCTGTGGCCGTTCCTGGCCTTCGTGGTCGTGCTGACAGGTGTCATGTATCCGATCTCCGGGTCCTGGCAGTGGGGCGGCGGCTGGCTCAGCGAGGCAGGTTTCTCGGATTTCGCAGGCTCGACCATCGTGCACTCCGTGGGGGGCTGGGCCGCACTGGCCGGTGCCATCGTTCTTGGGCCGCGCATCGGCAAATACAGCAAGGACGGCAAGGTCATCCCGATCCCGGGCTCGAATCTGGCACTTGCCACGCTGGGCACGTTCATTCTGTGGCTGGGCTGGTTCGGCTTCAACGGCGGCTCGCAGCTCGCGATGGGCACCGTGGGTGATGTTTCGGACGTGAGCCGCATCTTCGCCAACACCAACATGGCCGCTGCCGCCGGTGCCGTGACCGCGCTGATCCTCACGCAGGTGATGTATAAAAAGCCGGACCTCACCATGGTGCTTAACGGTGCGCTGGCCGGCCTTGTGTCGATCACCGCCGAGCCGCTGGCACCGACGCTCTTCGGTGCGCTCTGGATCGGTGCCGTGGGTGGCGTGATCGTGGTCTTCACCGTGCCTCTGCTCGACAAGCTCAAGATCGACGACGTTGTCGGCGCGATCCCGGTTCACCTCTGCGCCGGTATCTGGGGTACCATCGCCGTGATCTTCTACAACAGTGACGCGAGCCTTACGACGCAGCTTCTGGGGATCGCCGCCTACGGTGTCTTTACCTTCGTCGGCAGCCTTGTCCTGTGGTTCATCCTCAAGGCCGTCGTCGGTATCCGGGTCGGTGAAGAGGAAGAGATCAACGGGCTCGACATGTCCGAACTGGGCATGGAAGCCTACCCCGAATTCTCCAAGAGCTGACGTTCCTCCTTCCCGTCAGCTTGAAGAGATCACCCCCGGGCGTTCGCGCCCGGGGTTTTTTCATGGGGGATTACCGGGTGACCGCCTGCGGTGCGCCGGTGGCCATGTTGGTGCCAATATAGGGCTGCCCTGCCTCTTTCCATGCGCCGAAACCACCCTCCATATGGGCGATTCGGCCGATTCCGGCGGCGATCGCGGCGCGGGCCATCTTCTCGGAGCGCACGCCCGAGCCGCAATGGATCACGAGGCGCTTGTCGCTCTGGCCAGGCAGTTTCTCGGGCTTGAAGAAAGGCATCGGCAAGAGCAGCGCGCCCTCGATATGCTCGAACATGTATTCCTGCGGCGTGCGCACGTCGATCAGCACGATCTCGTTGGCGTCCCATGCGCGGGCCACCTCCTCTATCGTCCATGTCTCCAATATGGTGCCGTCGATATCTTCGGTTTTCATCTTTCTCTCCTTCGTTCAGAAACGATTGGCGGGGATCTTGAAATAGCGGTGCCCGTCGCTCTCGGGGTCGGGCAGGCGGCCACCGCGCAGGTTGACCTGCAAGGCGTAGAGGATGCGGTCCGGCAGGCCGAGCGTCGCGTCGCGGTCGTCGCGCACTTGCATGAACGCGTCGCGGCTGGCACCGCCGCCGACATGCGGATTGTCGCGCTTGTGGGCGGCCACGGTCGCCTCCCATGCCGGATCTCGTCGATCACCCACCGGCGGGTAATCATGGCCCACGAAAAGCCGCGTCTCGTCGGGCAGCGCCAGAATCGCCTGCAGGCTGTCATAGAGCATGCTGGACGAGCCGCCGGGGAAATCGGCGCGCGAGGTGCCGACATCGACATGCATGAACGTGTCATGCACGAAGGCCGCGTCAGAACCCACCACATAGGTGATCGAGCCGAGCGTATGCCCCGGCGAGAGCATTACGCGCACCTCCATTTCGCCGATCCTGAACTGCGCGCCATCATCAAAGAGCCGATCGAAATCGCGATCCGGGTCAAAGGCGCCGGGCGTGTGATAGAGGTCTTCCCAGATGCGCGCGATGTCGCGCACTTTGGCCCCGATGGCGTTCGGCGCGCCGAGTTTCTCGCGCAGCCAGCCCGAGGCCATCAGGTGATCGGCATGGGGGTGGGTATCGAGAATCCATTCGACCTCCAGACCTTCACGGGTGACGAAATCGAGAATTTCCTGCGCGCTGTCGTGGTAGGATCGGGCCTCGGCGGGGTCGAAATCCTGCACCACGTCGATCAGCGCCGCCTTGTTCGTGGCCGGGTCTGCGACGACATATTGGATGCTGCCCGACGCCTGATCGTAAAAACCGGTGACGTTTGGGGAGCCGGGGCCACGGGATGGGCTGGTCTGACTGAACATGATCAACTCCTTTGCGATTTTGCATTCACATAATGGAATGTTACAGCCATCCAACCCGAGGCACCGGATTTCTTTTGCTCAAGCCCCGGAATGCGGCATTGGGAATATGGCAGAATCGCTCTGATCCGTGCTAGGTATTGGGGAATGAATAAACCTAGCCCCAATATAAGCCAGCCCTCCCAGGTGATCCGCCAGTTGGATGAGGGCGCCGTCAACCGCATCGCGGCGGGCGAAGTCGTGGAGCGTCCGGCCTCTGCGGTCAAGGAACTGGTGGAAAACGCGCTCGATGCCGGGGCTGGCCGGATCGAGGTGGCGGTGGCGGATGGCGGCAAGACGCTGATCCGGGTGAGTGACGATGGCTGCGGCATGGCGCCCGATCAGTTGCCGCTGGCGCTGGCGCGGCATGCCACCTCCAAGATCGACGGCAGCGATCTGCTGAACATACATTCCTTCGGCTTTCGCGGCGAGGCGCTGCCCTCGCTGGGCGCGGTCGGGCGGCTGACCATCACCTCGCGCGCCACCGGGCACGAGGCCGGTACGATCACCGTGGCGGGCGGGCAGATGGGCGGGGTCACGCCTGCCGCGCTCAATGCAGGGACGGTCGTGGAATTGCGCGATCTATTCTACGCGACGCCTGCGCGGCTCAAGTTCATGCGCAGCGACCGGGCCGAGACACAGGCGATTACCGACACGGTCAAGCGCCTTGCGATGGCGGAGCCGCATGTGGGATTTAGCCTGCGCGATGTCTCGGGCGGGGGCGAGGGGCGGATCACCTTCCGCGCCGACCCTGAGTCGGGCGATCTGTTCGACGCGCTGCATGGCCGTCTGGCGCGTATTCTGGGGGTAGAGTTCGCCGACAACGCCCTGCGCATCGAGGCCATGCGCGAAGGCCTTCGGATGACCGGCTATGCTGCCCTGCCCACCTATTCGCGCGGATCGAGCGTGGCGCAGTATCTCTTCGTCAATGGCCGCCCGGTGCGCGACAAGATGCTCTACGGTGCGCTGCGCGCCGCCTATCAGGACGTGCTCAGCCGCGACCGGCACCCGGCGGCGGCGCTCTTCATCGACTGCGATCCGGTGCTGGTGGATGTGAACGTGCATCCGGCGAAATCCGAGGTGCGGTTCCGCGATCCGGGGCTGGCGCGCGGGCTGATCGTCTCGGGGCTGCGCCATGCGCTGGCCGAGGCCGGGCATCGCGCATCCACGACCGTGGCGGGGGCCACATTGGGCGCGTTCCGGCCAGAGCCGCAAGGCGCGCGCGTCTACCAGATGGACCGCCCGTCGCCGCAGGCACGCAGCCTCGCCTATCAGGCGCAATCCTCCGGTTTCGCCGAGATGGCGGCTGATTGGAGCGCGCGGGTCGAGCCCGAGAGCCAGACTCCGGAGCCGGAGGACGTGCCCGCGACCACCCTGCCCCTCGGGGCCGCGCGCGCCCAGATCCACGAGAATTACATTGTCGCCCAGACCGAGACCGGCATGGTCATCGTCGATCAGCACGCTGCCCATGAGCGGCTTGTCTATGAACGCCTGAAGCGCCAGATGGCCGAGAGCGGCATCGCGGCGCAGGCGCTGCTTATCCCCGAAATCGTGGACCTCTCGGAGGCCGAGTGCGCGCTGCTGGCCGATCATGCCGAGGATCTCGCCACGCTCGGTCTCGTGGTCGAGCCGTTTGGCGCGGGGTCCATCGCCGTGCGCGAAACCCCGGCCATCCTGGGCGAGGTCAACGCGCAGGCGCTCTTGAGCGACATTCTTGACGAGTTGCACGATCAGGGTGCCAGCGACACGCTCAAATCCCGCATCGACGCGATTCTCAGCCGCGTCGCCTGTCACGGCTCGGTCCGGTCCGGCCGCCGAATGAGCGCCGACGAGATGAACGCCCTACTGCGCGAGATGGAGCGCACGCCGCATTCCGGCCAGTGCAATCACGGGCGGCCCACCTATGTCGAACTGCCACTGTCGGACATCGAACGCCTGTTCGGTCGCACATGATCCAGATCGGTGCCTATTCCCTGTCGCTGGACGACCCGCTGGTGCTGATCGCGCTGATTGGCACGGGCGTGCTGCTGCTGATCGTGATCCTGCTGATCACAGCCGTGCGCGCCGCCACGCGCTCGGCGCGCATGACGGAACCGCTGGCGCAGCAGATGAGCCAGCTTGGCCAACGCGTGCAGGGGCTGTCGGACGGGCAGCATCAGCTTGCGGGCGGGCTCAACCACGTCTCCGAGGCGCAGGCGGCCAGCCAGTCGCATATGCTGCAACTGATGGAAAAACGCCTTGCCGAAGTGGGCAACCAGATGACCGAGAACCTGCAAGGCTCGGCCCGCCGCACGGCGCAGAGCCTGGGCGATCTGCAACAGCGTCTGCAGGCCATCGACAAGGCGCAGGACAATATCACCAAGCTCTCGGGCGATGTGCTGTCGCTGCAGGATATCCTGTCGAACAAGCAGACGCGCGGGGCGTTCGGTGAGATTCAGCTCACCGATATCGTGACCAAGGCGCTGCCCTCGGACAGCTATACCTTGCAGGCGACGCTCTCGAACGGCAAACGCGCCGATTGCCTCATCCACCTGCCGAATCCTCCGGGGCCGATCTGCATCGACAGCAAGTTCCCGCTCGAGGCCTATGAGGCGCTGCGCCGGGCCAAGACGGATTGGGAGTTGAACGAGGCCGCGAAATTCCTGCGCAGCTCGGTCAAGAAGCATATCCGCGACATTTCCGAGAAGTACATCCTCGATGGGGAGACCGCCGATGGCGCGCTGATGTTCCTGCCATCCGAGGCGGTCTATGCGGAACTGCACGCGAATTTCCCCGAACTGGTGCGCGAGGGGTTCGCGGCCAAGGTCTGGATCGTCTCACCCACCACCTGCATGGCCACGCTCAACACCATGCGCGCGATTCTGAAAGATGCGCGAATGCGCGAACAGGCGGGCGCGATCCGCCGCGAGTTGGGGCTGCTCTTTGCCGATGTAGACCGGCTCGGAAGTCGGGTCGAAAATCTAGACCGGCATTTCCATCAGGCGGCCAAGGATATCTCGGATATCAAGATTTCCGCCGACAAGGCCGGTCGGCGCGCGCGGCGGCTTGATAATTTCGATTTCGAGGAACTCGCGCCCGAGTCCGAGCCTGCCCTGCCCGCCCCGCATGAGGGGCTGGCGCGCAAGGGCTAGCCGCCGTCGCTGACAAGGCTCGCGAGATCACGGGCGGCGGCATGCATCTGCTCGCGAAACTCCAGCGCCCGCGCGATATCGAACCGCTGCGTCGGGGCGTGGAACGCCAGCGTCGCCATCAAGCGGCCGTTGACGTCTGTAATAGGCACGGCGAGTGCGATCATGTCGCGCATGAATTCCTCGCGGTCGAGGGAATAGCCCTGCGCGCGAATGTCGCCAATCTCTTCGACCAGCCGATCGCGGTCGGTGATGGTGTTGGGGGTGCGCGCCTCCAGATCGGTCGCCGTGAGGTATTTCATCAGATGGGTGCGCGCCAGCGAACTGAGATACATCTTGCCGCTTGCCGTGCAGTAGAACGGCACACGCGTGCCGATGGGCAGCTGGATGCGCAGCGGCCATTCTGTCTCGACCCGCTCCAGATAGATCATCGCGTCGCGATCCGGCAGTGCGATGTTGCAGGTCTCGCCGATCTCGCTGCTGAGCCGCTTGAGAATGGCCTGCCGCGCGGTGCGGATGCGCAGCGACGACAGGATGCCGCCCGACATGGTCCGTAGCCGTGGGCCGGGCGAATAGGTGCGCCCGTCCATGTCGCGTTGCAGGAAGCCCTCTTCCTCCAGCGTGGCAAAGAGCCGGTGGATGGTCGGCTTGGGCAGGCCGAGGGCCACATTCACATCCGTGGGCGTGACCGGCACGCCTGCCCGGGCGATCTCTTCGATCACCAGAAGCAGGCGCAGGTTTGTCGGGATCGTTCCCGTGCTGTCACCGTCCATGAATACCCCATCGTCAGCGGTTCGGAAGCAGGGCTGTCGAAAGCTCCGGTACGAGGGCCACGATGAACCAGACCGAAAGCAAAGCCACAAGATAGGGGACCGTGTAGCGCAACAGGCGGAAATAGGGAACGCCCGTCACACCGGACGCGACATAGAGATTGAGCCCGTAGGGCGGCGTGATGAACCCGATGGAAGCGCCGACAAGGAAGATCACCGCGAATTGCACCGGCTCGACGCCGACCTCATGCGCGATGGGGGCCAGAATGGGCGCGAGGATGATCGTCACCGGCAGGCTTTCGAGTACCATGCCGCAGACGAAGACAATCGCCATCGAGGTGAACAGCACCGCGTAATAGCCGCCCATCGAGGTCACGAAATTGCCGATCAGTTCCTGTGCGCCCAGAACCGACAGGATCTGCTGCATTACCACCGACACCGCGATGAGCGGTGCAAGGATACCGGTGATCTGCGCCGAGCGCATGGTGATCGAGGGCAGTTCCAGCGGGCTGAACCCTTCGACGACAAGCATTTCCGAGACGCGTTTTTCGCTGACGTCGCGGCCCTTGGCCCCGCCCATCATCTTGTAGAGCGGGAGGCTGATGAAACCCACGATCACGCAAAAGCCCACGGTTACGCCCGCTGCTTCGGTGGGTGAGAATTTGCCCGTGTAGATGCCCCAGAGCACGAGGCCGATGGCGAAGAAGCCGAGCCAGGCACCGATCGCGGTCTTGAACACCCGCATCGGGCTGAGCGCGATTAGAATGCCCCACTTGTTGCTAAAGCAGATCAGGAAGGCGGCGAACATCATCGCCCCCACCATCAGCGCGCCGGGAATGATACCGGCGACGAACAGGTCCGAAATCGGCAGGTTGAGCAGGAATCCGTAGACGATGAAGATGATCGAGGGCGGGATGATGATGCCCACGGTCCCGCCCGCCGCCGCCGTCGCGGCCGAAAAGCGCTCGTCATAGCCGCCTTTGACCATCTCGGGATGCAGCATCGAACCTATAGTCGCCGTGGTGGCGGAGTTAGAGCCGGAGATCGCGGCGAAGAGGCCGCAGGCGCCGAGCGAGGCCATCGCCAGACCGCCGCGTATCCAGCCAAGGCAGGCATAGGCGAAATCGCTGAGCCGTCTGGCGATACCGGAGCGATTGATCAGGTCGCCGGTCAGGATGAAGAGCGGCATGGCCAGCAGCGCAAAGCCATCGGTAAACACATCCGCCAGCGCGCCGCCGATATTCTGCAAGGGCATGCCAAGGACGAAGGACACACCGATCACCCAGTAGCCGATCACCAGAAAGACCGGCACGCCCAGCATGAAAAGCAGCGTGACCGCGATGGAAATGAGCGTGACGAGGGTCGAAGGGTCGGTCATGTCAGTCGCCTCCGATCACGGCTTGGGTGATGAGCGTGTCGCCACGTCGGAAATTGGCGATGTCGCGCAGCAGGTTCTCGATCACCCGCGCCACCAGGGTGGTGAAGGCGAGCGGCACCGACAGGAGGAACCACCATTGCATGATATCGTCTGTGCCCAGCATGATCTGGAAATTGGCGGCGGAATTGGCCACCACCTTGGTCGAGGTGACGACCACCACCCAGGAAAACCCGATCCACAGCACCGCATCGAGCATCAGGCAGCCCATCTGCCCGGCACGTGGCATGGCCGTGCGGAATTCGGCAAAGGCGAGATGGGTGCGCAGCTTGACGTTATAGGAGCAGCCGAACCACGTCATGATGAGAAAGAGGAACGGCGGCAGCGTCGTGGACCATGGGGCCTGCTGCGACAGCACGAAGCGGCGGAACACCTCGACAAAGATGATCCCGCCGATGGCGAGATAAGAGATGACCATCAGCGATTGCTCGAAATTGCGCTCGGCCCATGGCACGACGCGGTAGAGGATCAGAAATCCGACCGCCACGACCAGCATCGCGATCAGGCCCAGCGGCCAGACCGCGGGGGCGCGCATCGCTTCGCTCAACATCCATGAATCGCCCGAGGCGAGGGCACTGAAGATCTCTCCCGTGCCCTGAAACCAGCCGGTCATGCCCACTCCTCCCTTTGGGTTGCCGTATGTCTTGGCCCCACGTTTTGGTGGCCTGGGGGTCGGGCCGCGCAGATGGCGCGGCCCGACCCAAGCCTAGCGTGTCAGGCCGACCGCCACCAGCGGCGCGGCTCGACATTCTCGGGCAGGGTATCAATGGGGATCTCGCGCGCGGTGTCGTAGATCTCCTGATAGGTGTCGATGCCCCCGGCCCAGCCGTTGAGCCGCTCGCGCCACTGCGCCCAGGGCTCGGGGTTGAACTCGGGTGAGCACATTTCCTCGGCCATCTTGATCTGATCGTCGGCGAGGAAGGCAGGCCGCACGTTGTTCTCGGCAAAGATCGTACCGGGAAGCTGCGGATCGGAGAAGCCGACGGTCTTGACGAGTGCCGCCTCGTTCGCCGCCTGCACATGGACCTGCGCCAGATAGGCCGATTCCATGATCGCATCCTGCAGATGCGGCTCCATCGCGTCGAAGACGCGCACCGACATGGAGGTGTGCTCGGTCCCGCAGAAGAACTTCAGGTCGACCGATTGGCTGACCACCGGCGACATGTTGGCATAGGCCACCGCCGATGCCCACGTCTCGGCCCCGTCGATCAGGCCCTGCTTGAGTCCGTCGAGCGTCTCTTCCCAGGCCACCGGCACCGGGTTGAGGTTCAGAAGCTGCATCGCGATGCGGCCCAACTGCGTACCCGTCACGCGGTTCTTGGTACCGAAGAGTTCCTCGATCTTGGTCACGGTGGGCTTGTCGGCAAAGTTGTTGCCCATCTGTAGCCCGCGCAATTCGCAATGCGAGAACAGGAATTTCAGACCGTGCCGCTTTTCCAGCGGTTCGCGCAGCACGCGCTGCGAGGCCGGAGAATAGAGGAAATGGTATTGCGCCGCACGGCTGGGGAACATGTAGGCATAATCAAGCACGTTGAGATAGGGCGCACCACCTGCCGAGTTCTGGGTTGACGCGGCATACATGTCGACCACGCCAGTCTGGGTTTTCTCGACACAGTTGAGCTGGCCGCAAATCTGGTTGTCACCGATGAATTCCACACGGATTTCGCCCTCGGTCCGCTCCTCCAGATCGCGGGCGAATTCAAGAACGCCGGCGCGCTCGATCAGCAGGTTGCGCGCGTTGAAGCCGGCAGCACCCAGTTTCAGAGTGTGCTTGGGCTCCTTGGCAAAGCGCTTCTCATAGGTGCTTTCGGCGGCGCGTGCGAGGGAGGGCAGGCTGACCGCCCCCGTCAGCGCGCCCGCGCCCAAGACCACGGATGACAGGCCGAACTGACCCGACAGACGGAATAAATCCCGCCGGGAAATCCCGGCTAGGGCTTTCGATGCTTTCATGGTTTCCTCCCTGATTTTGCAATTTTGATACTTGCAGTCTCAATATTGCTCGACTTATGGTCGATCTGGCAAGGAAAAACTTTTTGACTCTCACGCAGCTTGAAAGGTCATTTGGAAATGTCGGAGATATCAGCGGATTACGTGATTGTCGGCGCGGGCTCTGCCGGGTGCGTTCTGGCGAATCGCCTCTCCGCCGATCCCAAGACCAAGGTCGTGCTGCTGGAGGCGGGCGGGCGCGACTGGAACCCGTGGATTCATATTCCGGTGGGTTATTTCAAGACCATGCACAACCCGTCGGTGGATTGGTGCTATCGCACCGAGCCTGATCCGGGCCTCAATGGCCGCGCCCTCGACTGGCCGCGTGGCAAGGTTCTGGGTGGGTCGTCGTCGCTCAACGGGCTTTTGTATGTGCGCGGACAGCCGCAGGATTACGACCGCTGGGCGCAGATGGGCAACCCGGGCTGGGGCTGGGACGATGTGCTGCCGCTCTTCAAACGCTCCGAGCGGCAGGAGCGCGGGGCGGATGATTATCACGGAGACCAGGGGTCTCTGTCGGTTTCGAACATGCGCCTGCAACGGCCCATCTGCGATGCTTGGGTCGCCGCCGCACAAGAGGCGGGCTATCCGTTCAACCCCGATTACAACGGGGCGACGCAGGAAGGCGTAGGCTATTTCCAGCTGACCACGCGCAACGGGCGCCGGTGTTCCTCGGCGGTGGCCTTTCTCAACCCGGTGCGAGGACGCGAGAACCTGACCATCCTGACCCGCGCGCAGGCCAGCCACATCACATTTGACGGGACGCGCGCGACCGGAGTGGCCTATCGCGACCGCGGAGGGGTGTCGCATGTCGTGCGCGCTGGGCGCGAGGTGATCCTGTCGTCAGGGGCCATCGGCTCGCCGCAACTGATGATGCTGTCGGGACTGGGCGAGGCCGCGCATCTTCAAGAGCACGGCATCGAGCCGCTTTGCGACCTGCCCGGCGTGGGCCGCAACATGCAGGACCATCTGCAGGCGCGGCTGGTGTTCAAATGCAATGAGCCGACGCTGAACGACGAGGTGCGCAGCCTGTTCGATCAGGCGCGTATCGCGCTGAAATACGCGATGTTCCGCGCCGGGCCGATGGCCATGGCCGCGAGCCTTGCCACCGGCTTCATGCGCACCGGCGATCATGTCGAGACGCCCGATATCCAGTTCCACGTGCAGCCCTGGTCCGCCGACAGCCCGGGCGAGGGGCCACATCGCTTCTCGGCCTTCACCATGTCGGTCTGTCAGTTGCGGCCCGAAAGCCGGGGGCAGATCCGCCTCGCCTCGGCCGATCCACGCACCTACCCGAAAATTCACCCCAATTACCTGTCCACCGAAACCGATTGCCGGACCATCGTGGAGGGTATCCGCATCGCCCGCCGCATCGCCCGGCACGCGCCGCTCAATACCAAGATCTCAGAGGAATTCCGCCCCGACGCCACGCTTGATCTCGATGATTACGAGGGCACGCTCGACTGGGCGCGGAACTATTCCACCACGATCTACCACCCCACCGGCACCTGCAAGATGGGGCAAGGCGAGGGTGCGGTGGTGGATGCGCGGCTACGCGTCCACGGGGTCACGGGGCTGCGCGTCGCCGATTGCTCGATCATGCCCGAGATCGTCTCGGGCAACACCAATGCGCCCGCGATCATGATCGGGGAAAAGGCCTCGGAGATGATCCTCGAGGATCACGCCGCTCAGCCGTCCTTGTAGTAATAGCTGTAGCCGTTGAGCGCAGGCGCACCGCCAAGATGGGCATAGAGCACTTTCGAGCCTTTGGGGAAGAACCCCTTCCTGGCAAGGTCGATCATGCCCTGCATGGATTTGCCCTCATAGACCGGGTCGGTCATCATCGCCTCTGTCCGGGCGGCAAGGCGGATCGCATCGTTGGTTTCCTCGGACGGCACGCCATAGGCGGGATAGGCGTAATCGGGATTGATGTGGATCTCATCCTCGCGCACCTTGCGGCCCAGCCCGACCAGATCGGCGGTGTTGTCCACGATCGAGCGGACCTGATCACGCGTCTGATCCACCGTGCCCGAGGCGTCGATCCCGATCACCCGGTCGGCGCGGTCCTGCGCGGCAAAGCCGACGATCATTCCAGCCTGCGTCGAGCCGGTGACGACGCAGACGACGATATAGTCGAAGGTAAAGCCAAGCTCGGCCTCCTGTTCGGCCACCTCTTCGGCAAATCCGACATAGCCGAGCGCGCCGTATTTATGCACCGACGCGCCTGCGGGAATCGGGTAAGGCTTGCCGCCGGCGTCCTCGACGGACTTGATCGCGTCTTCCCAGCTCTTGCGGATGCCGATATCGAACCCGTCATCGACCAGTCGCGAATCCGCGCCCATCAGCCGGGTCAGCATGATGTTGCCTACCCGGTCATAGACGGCATCGTAATGCGGCACCCATTTTTCCTGAATGACCACGCATTTCATGCCGATCTTGGCCGCCGTCGCCGCGACCATGCGGGTATGGTTGGACTGCACCCCGCCGATCGAAACCAGCGTGTCGGCGCCGCTCGCGATGGCGTCGGGCACAATGTATTCCAGCTTGCGCAGCTTGTTGCCGCCAAAGGCCAGCCCCGAATTGCAATCGTCACGCTTTGCGTAGAACTCCACGCCTGCGCCAACAGCCTCGGTCAGGCGCGGCAAATGCTCGATGGCCGTCTTGCCGAAGGTGAGCGGATAGCGGTCGAACGTGTCGAGAAGCGACATGGGGCAATCTCCTGTTTTGCTTTACGGGAGAGGCTAGCAAAAAGCTTGCGAAAGGTGTTCTCGAAATTGCTTCAGAAACTACCGCAATACATTAATCCGTTGCATTGCTGATGTTCATCTGGGATTTTTGAGGCCGCATAATGAAAGAATCTCTCATGCCGGACTTGGACCGAATCGACAAGAATATCCTGCGGCACCTGCAATCGGACGGGCGGCTGACCAATGCCGAGATTGCCAAGGCGGTGAATGTCAGCCCGGCGACCTGTCACAGGCGCACGCAGGCCCTGTTCGAGGCCGGGCACATTTTGCGGGTCATGGGGCATGTGAACCCGGCCTCGGTCGCGCGGGGCACATTGGTGATGGTCGGTGTCGTGCTCGACCGCTCGACCCCGGAAAGTTTCGCCGCGTTCGAGGCGGCAGTGTCGGATATGAAGGAACTGCTCGATTGTCACCTGGTCGCCGGAGATTTCGACTACCTTCTGAAAATCCGGGTAAGCGACATGAATGATTTCAACACGATGCATAACAAGATGCTGATTGCGCTGCCCGGCGTCCGGCAGATTCGCACCTTCTTTGTCCTGAAGGAGATCAAGGAAAACGCACCGCTGGCGTTCTAGGCAGGCCCTTTGATCATGTCTTGGCAGTGGCCAGCGGAAGTAAAAGATACCGTGTCGTGATTGGCTCGGATACGCATGCAGCTTCATATTGTGTCACACCTATGTGTCACACCACTCTAGTATTCAGCTAACATATTGATCTGTAATGTTTTGGTGGAGCCTAGGGGGATCGAACCCCTGACCTCTTGCATGCCATGCAAGCGCTCTCCCAGCTGAGCTAAGGCCCCGAAAACAAGCCCACGTCGGGCCGTGCGCCGCTATCTAGGCAAAGCGGCAGGCGGGATCAAGAGGAAAATCCCGCCCGGTGACCTTTACATCTCGTTGTCTTCAGAGGCGACGTCGGCGATATCGTCAAGCGAGACATCATCGTCTTCATCATCCTCCAGCAGATCGTCGTCGATATCCACATCGACATCGTCCTCATCCTCGACCAGGTCGCTGCTTTCCTCGGAGGTACCGGTCTTCAGCTTCTTGGTTTCCGCGTCCTCGGCATCGGGCCGCATGGAGCGGGTCTTGCCGGTGGCCAGTTCTACCACCTCGCCGGTATAGGGGCTGACGATCGGGGTCTTGTTCAGGTCGTAAAAGCGCTTGCCGGTGGTCGGGCACAGACGCTTGACGCCCCATTCTTCCTTGGCCATGGGTGATCCTCTTTCACTGACATCTCTTGCAGGTGATCCGCGTCCCCTGCCATAACGCCTTTACGCTGTCAAAGGCTTTGCGGCGGCATGCGACACCCGGTTCGGAGGCCATATGGGCCAACATCTCCTTTCAGGCAACCCCCCTGTTGCCGTAAGCCTGCGGCACAGCCCCCGCGCGCGGCGGATTTCGCTGCGGGTCTCGGGGCTTGACGGGCGCGTGACCCTCACAGTGCCGCGCGGGGTAAGCGAGGCCGAGGCGCTGACATTCGCGACCTCCAAGGGGGATTGGCTACGCGCACAACTGGCCGGGCGGCCGGACTGCCTGCGCGTGGCAGCGGGGATTGCGTTGCCGATCGAGGGCCGACTGCTGCGAATCGGCTCCGGGACCGGTCGGGGCGTGCGCCTGACCAGCGATGCGATCGAGGTTTCCGGCCCCGAGGCGCAGTTGCCTGCGCGGCTCGAAGGCTGGCTCAAGGCGCGCGCGCGCGACCGGCTGGCGGCAGCGTCGGACGCCTACGCTGCACAGCTTGGCCGGGGCTATTCCCGCATCACCCTGCGCGACACGCGCTCGCGGTGGGGGTCGTGCTCGTCGCGCAGTGCGCTGAGCTATTCATGGCGGCTGATCATGGCCCCGCCCGAGGTGCTCGATTACGTCGCCGCCCACGAGGTCGCGCATCTCGCGGAAATGAACCATTCCCCCGCCTTCTGGGCAGTGGTGGCGCGGCTCTTGCCCGATTACGAGACGCCGCGCCGCTGGCTGCGTCGCGAAGGCGCTGCGCTGCACCGCTTTCGTTTCAGCGATTGACCCCGGCGCGATTTGTGATCACATGGTCGCATGCTGATTTCGCCCCGCCCCGATCCGGCCCCGGCCGCCCATGACCGCGTTTATCGCGGCTTGCGCAGCCGCATCATGCATGGCGAGATCGCGCCGGGAAAGGCGCTGACCCTGCGCGGCATCGCTGCCGAATTCGAGGTCTCGATGACGCCCGCGCGCGAGGCGCTGCGCCGTCTCTCCGCCGAAGGCGCGCTCACCATGTCGAACTCGGGCCGCGTCTCGACACCCGAACTCAGCAATGAACGGATCGAGGAGCTGGCCGCCCTGCGCTCATTGCTGGAGGTGGAACTGGCGAGCCGCGCGTTGCCGCGCGCGCATATCGCGCTGATCGACCGGCTTCAGACGATCAACGCCCGGATCACCGAGGATATCGCGCGGCAGGATGCCGTCGCCTACATCCGTCGCAATCTCGAATTTCACCGCACGCTCTACCTGCGGGCGCAGGCCCCGGCGATGCTGGCCATGGCCGAAACCGTCTGGCTGCAGCTTGGCCCCACCATGCGCGCGCTCTACGGGCGGCTGCGGCGCAAGGATCCACCGCATTATCACCGTCTGATGATCGCCGCGCTCAAGGCGGGGGACGAGCCAAGTCTGCGCCTCGCGGTACGCTCGGACGTGACGCAGGGCCTGCGCATGCTGGTGGGCTGAGCGATGGAGCTGGCACCGCTTCTGATCACGCTTGGCGCGCTGTTCCTCGTCGGGCTTGCCGCCGATACAGTCGGGCGGCGCACACGGCTGCCCCGGGTCACGCTGCTCCTGGCATGCGGGATCGTGGTGGGCGGCTCTGGCCTCGACCTCATCCCGCCGGAAATGCGCTCGCTCTACGATTTCCTCTCGGTCATGGCACTCACCATGGTGGCCTTTCTTCTGGGCAGTTCGCTGACCCTCGACCGGCTGGCACAGCATGGCCGGGCGATCCTGCTGATCTCAGTCTGCATCGTTCTGATCACCATGGCGGTCGTCAGCCTCGGGCTTTGGCTCGCCGGTCTGCCTGCCCCGGTGGCGCTGCTTTTGGGGGCCATTGCCACGGCGACCGCCCCCGCCGCTACACAGGACGCGATCCGGCAGGCGGGGGCCGAGGGGCCATTCGTGGATCTTATCCTCGGGATCGTAGCCATTGACGACGCCTGGGGGCTGCTGGCCTTTTCACTGGCCGCCGTCGGGGCGCATATGCTCTCGGGGGGCGCGGGCGCGGGGCTGCTCACCGGCGCACTGTGGGAGATCGGCGGCGCGGTGGCGCTTGGCGGCCTCATCGGCTGGCCCGCCGCCTATCTCACCGGACGGCTCAGCCAGGGCGAGCCATTGGAGACCGAAGCCATCGGCCTGGTTTGTCTCACCGCCGGACTCGCGATCTGGCTCGACGTCTCGTTTCTGATCGCGGGCATGGTGGCGGGCATGCTGATCGCCAATCTCGCCCGCCATCACGAGCGTGCCTTTCACGAGATCGAGCACCTGCAATGGCCGTTCATGGTGCTGTTCTTCCTGCTGGCGGGCGCACGGCTTGATTTGTCGCTGCTGTCGGGGATCGGCCTCATTGGCGGGCTTTTCATCCTGTTGCGCAGCGCGGCGCGCATCGCGGGCGGATGGATCGGCGGGCGGCTTGCGGGAGTTCCGGCGCTGGAACGCAATTGGTGCGGGGCCGCACTCCTGCCGCAAGCGGGGGTCGCCGTGGGCATGGCGCTGATCGCGGCGCGTGAGTTTCCGCAGCATGGCGAACTGCTCCTCACCCTGACCATCGGCTCTACTGTGGTGTTTGAGCTGATCGGCCCGGTGATGACCCTGATCGCCATTCGCCGGGTGCAGGGGGCCCGGCGCTGAACACGCTCAGGCCGCGAGGCCCTTCTTGCCCAGATCGAGAAACTTTTGGCGGCGGTCATTGATCAGCGCCTTGCGGTCCTTCTTGGACAATTCGCTCAGCATCGCGTGAATGGTCTTGCCCACCGCTTTGATCGCCGCGCCGGGATCGCGATGCGCGCCGCCCAACGGCTCGTCGATGATCCGGTCGGCCACACCCAGCTTGATCAGGTCCTGCGCGGTCAGGCGCAGCGCCTCAGCGGCTTCGCGCATCTTTTCGGAGTCCTTCCACAGGATCGAGGCGCAGCCCTCAGGCGAAATCACCGAATAGACCGAATGTTCAAGCATCGCGACGCGGTTGGCGCTGGCAAAGGCCACCGCCCCCCCAGATCCACCCTCGCCGATGATCACCGACACCAGGGGCACGCCAATGCCCAGGCACGTCTCGGTCGCGCGCGCGATGGCCTCGCTTTGCCCGCGCTCCTCGGCGCCCTTGCCGGGATAGGCGCCGGGCGTGTCCACCAGCGTGATCACCGGCAGGCCGAAGCGGTCGGCCATCTCCATCAGGCGCACCGCCTTGCGATAGCCCTCGGGACGCGCCATGCCGAAATTGCGGGTCAGGCGGCTCTTGGTGTCGTTGCCCTTTTCGTGGCCGATCACCATCACCGGGCGATCATTCAGACGCGCAAGCCCGCCCATCACCGCCTCGTCCTCGCCGAAGGCGCGGTCGCCCGCCAATGGCGTGTATTCGGAAAACAACGCCTCGATGTAGTCGCGGCAATGCGGTCGCTCGGGATGGCGCGCCACCTGGCATTTGCGCCACGGGGTGAGGGTCTTGTAGAGATCGCGCAGCAACTCGGCAGCCTTGCGGTCGAGCGCTCCCGCCTCGTCCTCGACATCCATCCCCTCGCTGGTGCGCGCCAGCGCGCGCAGTTCTTCGGCCTTGCCTTCGATTTCCGCCAGAGGCTTTTCAAAGTCGAGGTAATTGGTCATCGCGCTCAGCTCATCCCGTTGCGTGTCGCGGCGTTATATGGCTGGCTTGGGCCGGTTTTGCAATGAGAACCCGTTGCGCGCCTGATCGACCTGATCCCGAGGAGACGGGCGACGAGACTGGCCTGACGCTGCCGTGGTCGTAAGCCGCGCATCGTCGTGCCGCGGTGTGGCGATCGTAGGCTTGTTTGGCAGTGCTTTATGCCAGCCAAGCCCGAAAAACATCCGAGCGCAGAGCAGGTTGCACACAAATCGCCGCGCCGGGGGGGCGGCGGCACGGCGATGCGCGGCGGTCTTCGACCGTGTATCGCGCAGGGTGCTTCAATCGAATGCCCCCTTCACGCCACTCGCAACACCCTCAGCCCACGGGCCAGAGCACAGGCACCAGCGTCGCCACCAGCAGCACGGCCATCACCCAGTTGAACACCCGGAGCCGCGTGGGGTTCTTCAAGAGGCGGCGCACCTGCTGGCCCAGAACGGTCCAGCCTGTCGTGCTGATCGCCGAAACGCCCACGTACACCCCCGCAACCCACAGCACCGCCACCAGATCGCGCCCCGCCGCATAGAGCGTGATCGCCGAGAGCGCCATGCTCCAGGCCTTCGGGTTGACCCATTGGAACGCCGCCGATTGCAGGAAGGTCAGGGGCTTGCCTTCCGCCGGTCCCTCGGTCGCCCTCGGCGGTGCGGCATTGGCGATTTTCCACGCCAGAAACAGCAGATAGGCCACCGACACCGCCTTGAGCAGCGTGTAGCTGAGCGGCCATATGTCGAAGACCCGCATCACCCCCATGCCCACGCAAAACACCATCAGCGGGAAGCCCAGACCGATCCCGAGCATATGCGGGATGGTGCGGACAAAACCGAAATTCGTGCCCGACGCCATCAGCATCAGGTTATTCGGCCCCGGCGTGATGACCGTGACGAAGGCAAAGGTCGCGAGTGCGGTGAAAAGGTCCAGTGTCATGTATGCAACCATATGCGATAATTCGCGAATTTGAATTGCGTTTTATTGTGAGATGGTCGTAATTATGCAATTTATGGCGTCTATGGATCATATAAGCGAACGCATATTGCAGGAGCTAACCCGCGACGGGCGGATGAGCAACCTGGAACTGGCCGACCGGGTTGGCCTCTCGCCCTCGGCCTGCCTGCGCCGGGTGCAGGATCTCGAACGGCGCGGGGTGATCGCGGGCTATCGTGCGGTGCTCGATCGCGCGGCGCTGGGGGTGGGGTTCACCGCCTATGTCAGCGTCGGCCTCAACAGCCACACCAAGGCCAGCCAAGAGGCCTTCGAACGCGCCATGGCCCGCGCCCCCGAAGTGGTGGAATGCCACAACATCACCGGTGCCGTCGAATACCTTCTGCGGGTCGAGGTGGCCGACCTGCCCGCCTACAAGAACTTTCACACCGAGGCGCTCGGCACCCTGCCGCAGGTCAACGCGATCACCTCCTATGTCGTGATGGGCTCGCCCAAAGACGCGCGAGGCTGATGGCGATCAGCACGACCCTGAAAATGAAAGGGGGCCGTTGGTTCGGCCCCTCGATCATTCCTGCCATCGTAACCTGTTCTGAGTTCCGGGTTGGTCAGCCGCCGGGCAGGTTGATCACCTGCCCCACTAGAAGGCGCGCGCCCGCCCCTAGCGTATCTGGATTGACCGCGACGATATCCGACTGCCGGTTGAGATCGCCGTAGAAGCGATAGGCGATCGCGGCGAGGCTGTCGCCGGTGGCGACGGTATAGCTGGGCGGAACGCGTGGGCGGGCGGGCTGCGACAGCGCGCTCAGCAGCACGGCGGTATCGACCCGTCCCTCGGGCGTGACCAGCGCGCTCGGCACCTCGACCCGGCCCTTTTGCGCCGCGTCATTGACCAGCGCGTCGATATAGCTTTCGGACTGGCCCTGCCCCAACGCCTCGATCACCATGCCTTCGAGACCAATTGCGGCTTTCGGGGCGGCCGGTTCGGGGCGTGGGGCCTGTGCTGATACTCCCGGGTCAATCGCCGCCTGCATGCTCTGCGCAAGCGGATCGGTCGGCTTGTCCAGCGGGGTGCCGACCTCGGCCAGATCGGGGCCGCTGCGTGTGACCTCCTCGGTCAGGGGCATCTCAGGCGCGGCCATGCGGCGCGGTTTGCCCGGCTGCATCAGCACCAATGCAATAGTCACCGCCAGAAAGGCCGCCGCGATCAGGGACGCACGCAACATGGAAAACTCCTAAATTCGTCAATGACGTTCGGCGACACATGCGGAGCAAACGCAGGCGCTCGGGCGCATGTCAGCCGTCCTTTAGCGCATGAATGCACCGTACACCCCCCATATATGCCGGGGCCACAGCGATTAGAGGGCCCTCGGTTTGAATATCACAAGATATAGTCCAGACAGGACGAATCCGTCAATAAGCACTGATTCGAAAAATGCGGATCGCGTCGGAAAGCCACGCGACCCGCCGCTTTCCAGGCATTTTTTCTGGCCAATCAGGCCGCCAGACCACGCCCGCGCAAGAGCGCCGCGACCCCCGGAAGCCGTCCACGGAACGCGGTATAAAGCTCTGCCGGGTCCGACGATCCGCCCTGCGACAGGATATGCCGCTCCAGCGCCCGCGCCTGATCGGCATCGAACGGCCCCTGCGCCTCCTCGAAGGCGGCGAAGGCATCGGCATCCATCACCTCGGACCACATGTAGCTATAATAGCCGCTGGAATAGCCGTCGCCCGAGAACACATGCGCGAAATGCGGGCTCGCGTGGCGCATCGTGATCGCGTGGGGCAGCCCCAACCGGTCCAGCGAATCGCGCTGCGCCGTCATCAGATCGTCGGGCGGCACGCCTTCGTGAAAGGTGAGATCGACCAGGGCCGAGGCCACGTACTCCACCGTCTGGAAGCCCATGTCATAGGTCGTCGCCTTGAGTAGCCGATCCAGCATCTCGGGCGGCATCGGCGCGCCGGTCTCGACATGGGTGGCGTAGCGTTCCAGCACCTCCGGCACCTCCAGCCAATGCTCATAGAGCTGGCTTGGAAGTTCCACGAAATCGCGCGCCACGGAGGTGCCCGACAGGCTCTCATAACTCACATCCGACAGCAGGTGATGCAGCGCGTGGCCGAATTCATGGAACAGCGTGCGCGCGTCGTCATAGCTCAGCAATGCCGGATCGCCCTTGGCGAAATTGCACACATTGATCACCACCGGCCCCTGCACCTTTGGCAGTTTGGCCTGCCCGCGCATCGACGAGCACCACGCGCCCGAGCGTTTGGAGCCGCGCGCGAAATAGTCCCCGATGAAGACCGCCACATGCCGCCCTTGCCGTGTCACCTCCCAGGCGCGGCAATCGGGGTGATAAAGCGCCACATCGAGCGGTTTGAATTCGAGGCCAAACAGCCGGTTGGCACAGCCGAACGCCGCCTCGATCATCGCGTCGAGCGAGAGATACGGCTTGAGCGCGGCCTCATCCAGATCATGCTCCGCCTGCCGCCGCTTCTCGGAATAATAGCGCCAGTCCCACGGCTCCAGATCGCCGTTGATCCCGTCTTCGCGCATCATCGTAGTGAGCTTGTCTGCATCGGCCTCGGCCTGCGCACGGGCCGGCTCCCACACCGCCATTAGAAGATCGCGCACAGCCTCTGGCGTCTTGGCCATCTCGGTTTCCAGCTTGTAGGCGGCAAAGCTCTCGTAGCCCAAAAGCGCCGCCCGCTCGGCCCGCAGACGCAATATCTCCTCGGCGATGGCGCGGTTGTCGGTCTCACCGCCCATGGCCCCGCGCGAGGTCCAGGCCTCAAACGCGCGGCGGCGCAAATCGCGGCGCAGAGAGAATTGCAGGAACGGCACGATCAGCGAACGCGACAGCGTGATCACGGGGCCATCCGCCGCCTTTTCCTGCCCCGCCGCGTGCGCCGACTGGATTACGAACTCCGGCAGCCCCTCCAGATCGGCCTCGGAGAGCTCGATATGCCAGCCCGCCTCATCTGCCAGCAGGTTCTGTGTGAACGCCGTGCCGAGTTCTGCCAGCCGTGCCATGATCGCGCGCATGCGTTTGTCCTGCTCTCCGGTCAGCGCCGCACCCGCCCGGCGAAAGGCGCGATGCGTCAGCATCAGGAGGCGCTGCTGCTCTGCCGTCAGGTCGAGCGTCTCGCGCGCCTGCCAGACCGCCTCAACCCGCGCGAAAAGCTGCTTGTTGCCATAAAGCTCCGAGGAATAGGCGGCCAGTTTCGGGCCAAAGTCGCGCTGCAATTCCTGCCGCCTCGGGTTGCTGTCCGCGCCCGCCACGGTGAAGAACACCGACAGCACCTTGTCGAGCGCGTCGCCTGACGCCTCCAGCGCCTCAATCGTGTTGGCGAAGGTCGGCGCGTCGGGATTGTCTGCAATCGCCGCCACCTCCGCTCGCGCCTCTTGCATCGCCGCGTCAAAGGCGGGGGCGAAATCTTCGTCCGAAATCGCGTCGAACGGGGCAAGGTTGAAGGGCGTGGCCCACTCAGCCAGCAACGGGTTGGTCATATCTTTCTCCTTTGTCGCCGCAGATCGGGCAATCGGCGCGGCGGTTGAGCGCGATCTTGCGGCTCTCGCCATAAAGCGCGTCGTAAATCAGCATCTCGCCGCGCAAGCACTGCCCCGCCCCGGTGATCAGTTTCACCGCCTCGGCGGCCATCATTGCGCCGACCACGCCGGGCAAGGGGCCAAGAACGCCCGCCTCGGCACAGGACGGCGCAAGACCGGGTGCGGGGGCCTCGGGAAAGATGCATTGATAGCAGGGCGCGCCATGGGCGGGGTCGAACACGCTCAACTGCCCCTCCCATTGCGACAGCGCGCCGGAAATCAGCGGTTTAGCCTGTGCCACGGCGGCGGCATTGGCCAGATAGCGCGTCTCGAAATTGTCGGTGCCGTCGAGGATCAGATCGTAGTCGGCAAAGAGATCTCCGGCGATCTTGGGCGACAGCCGCCGCCGGTAAGGGCGCACTAAGACATTGGGGTTCTGTGCCTGCATCGCCGCCATGGCCGACTGCACCTTGGGCAGGCCGATATCATCATCGCGGTGGATCACCTGCCGTTGCAGGTTGGAATTGTCGACCTCGTCATCGTCGATGACGCCGATGGTGCCGACCCCGGCCGCGGCCAGATACAAGAGCACCGGAGAACCGAGCCCCCCTGCCCCGATCACCAGCACCCGCGCCTGCTTGAGCGCCTTCTGCCCCGGCCCGCCGATCTCTCGCAGCACGATATGGCGGGCATAGCGGCCCAGTTCGGCCTCGGAAAAGAGCGGCTTGGGGCTGGTGTCCGCCTCGGCCTCAGCCTCGCGCCGCCCGGCCCGGGCCCGCAACCGCCGCAGCGCCGCACGATAGACCAGCACCAGCACCGCGGCGCCGCCGATCATCAGCCACAGCGCCGCTTTCTCGCCGGTGGCGAGCCGGATGGGGTGACCTGCGGGCAGGATCAGATGCGCCAGCGTGACCCCGGCCCAGAGCGCCGCGATCATGCCCCAGCGCAGCCGCCGAGGTGTGCCCATCGCCGCCCCGAGGCCCCAGAGCACCGCCGCCATCACCAGAACCAGCAGCATCAGCGCACACCCGTGGAGCCGAACCCACCGGCACCGCGCGCAGTGGCCTCAAGGCTTTCGACCGCCTCAAACCGGGCCTGCACCACCGGGGCGACCACCATCTGCGCGATGCGCGCGCCATGCTCAATCTCGAACGGCTCCTCGCCCGCATTCATCATGATCACCCCCAGGGGGCCGCGATAATCGCTGTCGATGGTGCCGGGGCTATTGGGCAGGGTGATCCCATATTTGAGCGCCAGCCCTGAACGGGGGCGCAGTTGCACCTCGTATCCCGCAGGCACCATCAGCCGCAGCCCCGTCGGCACCAGCGCCCGCGCCCCCGGCTCCAGCATCACTACGCCGCGATCCGGGAAATTCGCGCGCAGATCGGCCCCCGCCGCCCCGTCTGTCTCATAGGCAGGCAGGCCCAACGCGCGATCCGCTCCTTCCTCCCATTGAAACGCGACGGTCAGCATCCACGGTCCCTTTTCATCTTTCTAAAAATACTCAAAATCCTCAGGCCAGCGCCTGCGCGATGCGCTCGGCCAGTTGCCGCGCCACCTGATCCTTGCCCATGCGCGGCCAACTGTCCGCGCCCTCTTTGGTGATCAGGGTCACGGCATTCTCTGCGCCGCCCATGATCCCCGTGGCATGGCTCACGTCATTGGCGACGATCCAGTCACACCCTTTGCGCGCGCGCTTAGCGGTGGCAAGGTCCACCACGTCATGCGTCTCGGCGGCAAAGCCCACCACCAAGGCCGGGCGTCCCTCGGCCATCCGGCTCACCGTCGCCAGAATGTCCGGGTTCTCGGCAAATTCCAGCAGCGGCAACCCGCCCTCGGTCTTCTTCATCTTGCGGTCGCTTTCACTGGTCACGCGCCAATCAGCCACGGCGGCGGCGAACACGGCGGCATCGACGGGCAGCGCGCCTTCGACCGCCGCCAGCATTTCCTGCGCGGTCTCGACGCGGATCACCTCGACGCCCCCGGGCGGCGGCACGGTGGCGGGACCGGTGACAAAGACCACATCAGCCCCGAGCGCGGCCAAAGCCTGCGCTATCGCCGTGCCCTGCGCCCCCGAAGAGCGGTTGGCGATATAGCGCACCGGATCGATGGGCTCATGCGTCGGGCCGGACGTGACAAGCACGCGCCGCCCCTGCAGTGGCCCACCCGACAGCGCCGACCCGATTGCCGTTACGATTTCATGCACCTCGGCCATGCGACCGGGCCCATGCTCGCCGCAGGCCATGTCACCGTCATTGGGGCCGACAAAACCGATGCCGTCGGCCGTAAGCGTCTCCATATTGCGCTGCGTCGCCGGGTGCTGCCACATCCGCACATTCATCGCCGGGGCCAGCAGCACCGGCGTGTCGGTGGCCAGCATGAGGGTCGAGGCCAGATCATCCGCATGGCCCTGCGCCATCCTGGCCATCAGGTCGGCGGTGGCCGGGGCCACGACAATGAGATCGGCCGAGCGGCTGAGCTCGATATGCCCCATCTCGGCCTCGTCGGTCAGGTCGAAGAGGTCCGAGAAGATCTTGCGCCCGGACAGCGCCGACACCGATAGCGGCGTGACGAATTCCGATCCCGCCCGGGTCAGCACCGGCACCACCTCGGCGCCGCGCTCGCGCAGTCGCCGGATGAGGTCGAGCGACTTGTAGGCCGCGATTCCGCCGCCGATGATCAGAAGAATGCGTTTAGAGGCAAGCATGGGCGTTCCTTCCAGGGCCGCGCTGACAGTAGGGCGCGGGAGGCGCGCGTGCAAGGGCACGGGGCCGCTACTGAAATGCCGCGCAGGGGTCGGGGCGCTGGGCGGCGGGGGCGGATTTGACTGTGTCGAAGCCACCCTCCAGCGGGCGCCCGTCCTCAGTCTGTCCCAGGACCCAGACGTCGAGATCGGGGGCCACCTCGGCCAGCACCGCAGGCACGCCCCAGTCGCGGCGCGCATGGCCGTTTCCGGTGATCACCGCGACCGGCATGCCGGTTTCATCAAGCGCGCGGATCACCGCCCGTGCCAGCACCGCGTCACGCAGACGTTGGACGGCGACCATGCCGGGCAGCATCTCCTTGGGCAGCGCGTCGCAATGGGCGGACATCTGCATCGCTTCGCGGATGGCCTGCTCTGCCGGGTCGAGATCGCGGTGCAGGCCGTAGCGCGCGGCCTCGTCGCCGAATGCCTCCGCCGGGCCGATGTCAAACACCTCGCGCGCCACGGGACGTGGAACCAGCGCGCCGTAAATCGCCGCCTCGGGGGCTGCGGTGAAGATCGGATGATACATGGTGAAATCGGGCCAGCCGCTCTCGGCCCAGTCAAGCGCCTCACCCAGCGCCTCGGCATCGTCGCGCAATTCGGGGGTCACGCGCGCGACCTGTGGCTCGGTCAGCATTTCAAACACTATGGCCGAAGGTTGAAGGCGCGCCACCTGCGCGGCCTGTTCGGCGTGGTGGTCGGGATTGTCATGCACTTCGCCCAGTATCGCCACGTCCTGCGCCGCCACCGGAAGGGCGGCGCATAGTCCAATTGTCAGGGCAAGGGCGCGCAGGCTCATGCGAGCAGATTCTGCACCTCACCGCCGTGCTTTTCAAGGTGCTTGCGCATTTTCTGGAACGCCGCCGCCTCGAGTTGACGGACACGCTCTTTCGAGAGGCTCAACTCCTCGCCGAGGCTTTCCAGCGTGCGCGGCGCATCGCGTAGCTTGCGCTCGCGGACGATGAACCGCTCGCGCTCGTTGAGCTTACCCATCGCATCACCCAGCCAATCGCGCAGCGCCTGCAAATCGTGGTCTTTCTCGACAAGCTCGTCGCCGCGTGCGCCCTCATCCTCGATCGTGTCGATCCACTCGCGCCCCTCATCCTCCGACGATTGCGTGGCGTTAAGCGAGAAATCGGAGCCGGACAAGCGGCCTTCCATCATCTCCACATCGCGCAAGGGAACACCGACTTCATGCGCGATCATCTCGCGCAGCTGGTAGCCGTCAAGCTCCTCGCCATTTGCCATCGCCTCGCGCTCGATCCGCGCCTGAACCCGGCGCATGTTGAAAAACAGAGATTTCTGGCTGGAGGTTGAACCGGTGCGCACCATCGACCAGTTGCGCATCACGTAATCTTGGATGCTGGCCTTGATCCACCACACCGCGTAGGTCGAGAAGCGAACGCCCCGGTCAGGGTCGAACTTGTCGGCGGCTTTCATCAGGCCAAGCCCTGCCTCTTGGATGAGGTCGTTCATAGGCGCGCCATAGCGTCGGAACTTGGACGCCATCGAGATGGCGAGCCGCATGTATGCAGTGATCAGGCGGTGCAGGGCCGCCTCGTCACGGTGGTCGCGCCAAGCATAGGCGAGCGCGAGTTCGGTTTCGGCGTCCAGCATTTCTGCCTTCATCGCGGTGCGGGACATGTTGCTTTGCTGCGGTGCATCGAGTGGCATGTGATCCCCCTGTCATGCATCTGTTGCCGAAGTGGTCTTTCTGAGTATTTCACGAGGTGTTACGACGCCAGATGCGAACCGGATCAAAATAAGCGAGGTTTGAGAGTCATGTTACCGTCACTGACCCTGGTGCTCGGAGGCGCCGCGTCTGGCAAATCGGCCTATGCCGAGAGGCTGGTCATAGCGCATGGGGGGGCGCGCGTGTACCTCGCCACCGCCGAGGCCCATGACGCCGAGATGCGCGCCAAACTCGACCGGCACCGTGCCCGGCGCGGGCCCGACTGGCGCACCATCGAGGCCCCGCGTGATCCTGGCCCGGCGCTTGGGCAGGTGGGGCCGGAAGATGTCGTTCTGCTCGACTGCGCGACGATGTGGCTTTCCAATCACCTGTTGGACGAGGGCGATCTGACACAAGCCGAGGTGGCGCTTTTCCACGCGCTCGACACCTGCGCCGCGCCGGTCGTGGTGGTCTCGAACGAGGTCGGATTGTCGGTGGTGCCCGACAACGCCCTCGCCCGCCGTTTTCAGAATGCGCAGGGCGCGCTCAACCAGCACCTCGCGGCGCGCGCGGGGTTGGTGGTGAACGTGATCGCTGGGCTGCCGCAGGTGCTCAAGGGTGCGCTGCCATGAGCCGCTTTTTCTGGGTCCGGCACGGGCCGACACATGCCAAATCCATGGTCGGCTGGTCCGACATTCCCGCCGACCTGAGCGATACCGCGCAGCTGGCGCGGCTCTCGGCGCATCTGCCGGAGGGGGCTGTGATGGTCTCCTCCGATCTTGTCCGCGCACGCGCCACCGCAGATGCCATCGCCGGGCCACGCCTGCGCCTGGCCGACGAGCGTGACCTGCGTGAAATCCATTTCGGCGACTGGGAATTGCAGGGCTTCGACACGATCCCCGATCAGGATCACTTGCGTGCTTTCTGGGAACGTCCCGGTGATATTCGCCCTCCCGGCGGCGAAAGCTGGCACGACGTCTCGGCGCGCGTCTCGGGTGCCGTGGCACGCCTGCGCGCCGCCCATCCGGGGCGCGATATCGTCGCGGTGGCGCATATGGGCGCGATCCTTACGCAGGTTCAGGCGGCGCTCGGGATTAGTGCCTATGACGCCTTCGCCCACCGGATCGACAACCTGTCGGTGACAGAACTGCACTGGGAGGAGAGCGGCTGGCAGGCGCGCGGGATCAATCATCTTCCCTGAGAGGCCGTCGGTTCTCTGACCTGTTGCTGACCTGCAGTCGATGCAACGATGCTACTGCTGACCCTCGCCCAGAGACAGCGTATGCGCGCGCAGCCATTCCATAAAGCCGCGTGGATCGCTTTCGAGCATCTTCATCCTCTCGTCGCTGACCGGGGCACCCACCACCGGACGCTGGGGCCGGTTGCAGCTATGCACCACCTCGTGCAGCAAGAGGCCCTGCCGCAGGGTCGCCGAAACCCGGTTGGCCATCTGATACCAGCGCGAGTTCGATCTAGGAAAGAAGATCGGCACCACCCGCGCGCCGGACCGCCGGATCATTTGCGCGGTGAATACGTTCCACTCCCGCTCCACCGCCGGGCCGAACATGGTGTCCGAGGAGGCCACCACCCCCGAAGGAAAGACGCTGATCACGCCGCCTTCCTTGAGATGCGCCATCGCCTTGGCGCGCATTTCGACGGATTTTCGCTGCGCGTCGGGCTCGTGCGGGAACGGCACCGAGATCATGTAGGACGCCGCCACCTCGTCGATGCCGGTCAGCAGGGCGCGCGTCAGGATCTTGTAATCGCTGCGCCGCCGCCCGATCAGATCGGCCAGGATCATCCCGTCGACCAGCCCATGCGGATGATTGGCCACCACCACCACAGGACCGTCGGCGGGAATGTTCTGCACTTCCTCATCAGGGGTCAGCAGCGGAATCCCCATCGTATCGAGAGCGGCCCGCCAGAACGGCTGTCCGGTGGGGGCCCCGCGTTTCTCGAACTGGCGGATCATGCGGACGATGGTGATCTTGCCGGTCAGCCATTCCATCGACCGGATGATCGCCGATGTCATGGGCGAGTCGAAACTGTTGGCATAAGTCAGGCTGCGGCGGTCATACTTTGTGAATAGGACCGTTTCGCCGGCCTCGGTGCCGGTCTCGTTCTGCGCGTTGGTGCTCACTGCCCCGTCCCTGCTCCGCTCTTCATCCCCGCTTGGGGGGTCTCCCGCGCGTTCACATGTCCTCGCCGAAACGATCTGCGACCAGCGCCGCCATTGCATCGGCAAGCGGTTCCGCATCGGACCCGGCGATTTCGACGTCAATAGTGCTTCCTTTGGCCGCTGCCAACATCAAAAGCCCCATGATGCTGTCGCCCGATGCCGATTGCCCGTTATGCGACACCTCGGCGGTTGCGTCAAATCCCTCGACCACCTCGACCAGTTTGGCGGCGGCGCGGGCGTGCAGCCCCTTTTCGTTCACGATCTTCAACTGACGCGTGACCTTCTCCGTCATCTCGCCGCCCCTTCTTATTCCGTGGTCACATTGTGACTGTCGATATATTTGCGCCCCGCATCCAGCGCGGCGCGCACCGCCTCGGATACGCTCAGATGGCGGCTCTTAGCCAGCTTGATCAACATCGGCAGGTTCGCCCCGTAGAGAATCCGCCGATCATCGGGGCGGCAGGCGCGCAGCGACAGGTTTGACGGCGAGCCGCCAAAAATATCAGTGACCAGCACAACCCCGCCCCCGGTATCGACAGAATCCGCGGCAGCGCAGATTTCATCTTGCTTGAGCGCGCGGTCGTGATCGCCCTCGATAGTGATCGCGACAATACCGGATTGGCGGCCGACCACATGTTCGACCGCCCTCAGATATTCGCGGGCCAGCCCGCCATGCGCGACGATCACGATGCCGATCACGACTTGGGTCACTCCTCAGATGGGGGCGGCGCGGCCCGTTCAGGGCCGCGCCGCTCCAGTTCGCGATGCCTTATAGACACTTGCCAGCCGTCCTGCGCAAGGGTTGCCGCGAGGGTTTCTGCCATCGCCACGCTCCGATGCTGTCCGCCGGTGCAACCAAAACCGATGGCGAGATAGGCCTTGCCCTCGGCCTCGTAGGCGGGCAGCAACTCTTCGACCAGCGCGGTCACCTTGGCGCGAAAGCTCTCGAAACGCGGATCGGACCGCACGAAATCCGCCACCTCGGGCGCGCGCCCGTCGAAACCGCGCAGCGACGGCTCCCAATAGGGATTGTTCAGGAACCGGCAATCCAGCGCGATATCGAGCCCGCGCGGCAGGCCGCGCTTGTAGGAAAACGAATGCACCGATACGGCCAGCCGCACGGCACCGCGCGGGATGAACCAGCGTTCCAGGTCCGCGCGCAGATCATGCGGCGACATGTCGGATGTGTCGATCACCAGATCGGCGCGCGCGCGGACCGGCCCAAGCAGATCGAATTCCCGCGCGATGCCCAGTTCAGGACTTTCCGCAGGGGCAAGGGGATGGCGGCGACGGGTCTCGGAAAAGCGCCGTTGCAGCACCTCGGGTCGGCAATCGAGATACAGCACCTGCAAGGGCAGCCCGGCATGCCAGTCGCGCCGGTCGATCAACTCGATCAATGCATTGGTCGAGAAATCGCGGTTGCGTACATCAAGACCCAGCGCCAGCGGCTTGTCCGGCGGTGCGCTGCCCTCCAAAAGGCGGGGCAGCAGGCTTAGTGGCATGTTGTCGATCGCCTCGAACCCCATATCCTCGAGCGCCCGAATGGCGGTACTGCGTCCGGCCCCGGATGGGCCGGTCACCAAAACCAGCCGTGGGCGCCCATCCCCGGTCACGTCTGTTGCTTCTTTGTCCGCCTTGATGGTCATGCTGGCATCTGGCCTCAACTCATCGTTCCATACCTGAGATATAGCAGGATCGCGGCAGGAAAATGCGGATGCGGCGATTTTCCGAAGGACGGCAGGTACAGATCCATCACGGTTTCATGACGAAGGGGCGGCAACCGGTCGGTTTCATTGCGGTCCAGATCGACCACGCAGGCCACGGGCGCGGGCCCGGTCTGCGGCAGATGCAGGATGCCCAAGCCGCGCGCCTCGATCCGGCCACGGATCGTGTCGGGCGCATCGGCCATCAGCCGATCCCCGTCCCGCCAGAGCCGGGTACGATCATCGGCGACCAGCGTGGCCCCGAGCGCAATGAGTTGCAGCGCCAGCCCCGACTTACCCTGCCCCGCCGTACCGCGAATGAGCGCGGCGCGTCCCTCCAGCGCCACGCAGGTGGCATGAACGACACTCTCTTGCGCGGGCGCGTGGGTGGTCACCGGATCAGACCGGCAGGCCCACGACAAAGCGCGCGCCGAGCGGATCGGAGGTTGCATCGGCATGGGTGGGGCGAATGTTCTCGGCCCAGATCACACCGTCATGCGCCTCGACGATCTGCTTGGAAATCGCAAGGCCCAGCCCTGAATTGTTGCCGAAATCGCCCTCGGGCCGCTCTGAGTAGAAGCGTTGAAACACCTTTTCCAGCGCCTGATCCGGAATGCCGGGACCGGTATCTTCGACCACGACCAGCACCCGGTTGGCGCGCCGCCGGGCCCAGACCCGGATCGCGTCACCCTCTTCGCAGAAACTGATCGCATTGGTGATCAAATTGACGAACACCTGCGCCAGTCGCGCCTCGAGCCCGGTGATGACAATGGGCTGCTCGGGGAAATCGGTGATGAAATCGACGCCCTTCTTCTCGGCCTCTTCGCCCAGATACTGACCCAGATTGCGCAGCATCGTCAGCAGGTCGAACGCTTCCTGCTCTTCCTTGACCAGTTCACTGTCCAGCCGCGATGCGTTGGAAATGTCGCTCACCAGGCGGTCGAGACGGCGCACGTCATGTTCAATCACCTCCAATAGGCGCTCGCGCTGATCCTCGCGCTTGGCGATACGCATCGTGCCCACCGCCGAGCGCAGGCTCGCCAGCGGGTTCTTGATCTCATGCGCCACGTCGGCGGCGAACTGCTCGTTGCTCTCGATCCTGTGGTAAAGCGCGCCGACCATGCCCCGGAGCGCGCCCGAGAGACGCCCGATCTCGTCGGGCCGCGCGGTGAGGTCGGGAATGCGGATGCGCCCGCCCGCGCCCTTCTGGCGATTGCGTTCGCGCCCGATCTCGGCGGCTGCGGCCAGATCGGCCAACGGGTTCGAGATGGTCGAGGCGAGGATCAGGCTGAGCCCAACCGAAATCAGCGTGGCGATCAGGAACATCTGCAAGACGCGCTCGCGCTCTATCCGCGCGAGCTTGTCGATCTCGCCCGAAGCATTGGCCAGCGCCACCACCGCAACCGGAGTATTGCCCTGCAAAACCGGGGCCGCCGCCGACAGGATCGTGCCGCTCGGCCCGGCGGCACTGCGCACCTGCACACCGTCGGCCACCGCCGAGTCGACCATGTCGCGCACCATGTCCTCAAGGCTGCGCACGGCGTCGGCGTCAGTACCGCCCGAGAACGGGGCCGACATCCAGTCCCAGAACCGTCCGAGGAAATCCGTCATCGGCGTCGCCGGCAGCGCGCGCTCTGCGTCGGGGCGTGCCACGTCGCCGGATTTTTGCCCTAACAGCATGCCGGTGCGATCAAACAGCAACAACTCGGTGCCGGTCTCGACATTGAGGCGCGCCAGCGTGTCCTCCACATCAAGCCCGTCGCCGGTGGCGAAATTGACCGGTGCGGTCGCCGGCAGCCGCGCCTCGACCACGTCCGACATCAGCGACGCGCTCTGCGTGAGGCTGTCGACGCGCTGTCGGACCATCGTGTCATGCGACCCGCTGAGATAGAGGATGCCCACGACCAGCACGTTGAGCGCGATGAGGTTGAAGGTGACGATCTTGCGCGTCAGCGAGGATTCGCGCAGCGATAGAAAGCCGCGCCGCGCGCGCCGCGCGGTCAGTTCGGCCTCATCGACACGGTCGGGGGCCACGAAATCATCCCCAAGGACGAGATCGCTGTCTTTTCGCGGCGGCAAATCGCGCACGTCTATCCCCTCGGCAAGGGTCATTATTCTTCGTTGTACCGATATCCGATACCATAAAGCGTCTCGATCGCCGAGAATTCGGCATCGACCACGCGCAATTTCTTGCGCAGACGTTTGATATGGCTGTCGATGGTGCGGTCGTCGACATAGACCTGATCGTCATAGGCCACATCCATCAGCTGATCGCGGCTCTTGACGAAACCGGGGCGCTGCGCGAGGGCCTGCAACAGCAGGAATTCGGTCACCGTCAGCGACACGTCCTGCCCTTTCCAGCTGACCGCGTGGCGCAGCGGGTCCATCCGCAGATAGCCACGCTCGATCACCTTGGTCTCTTCGGTTTCGGCCACGACCTCGCCGTTCTGCGCATCCTGACGCCGCAGAAGGGCGCGGATGCGCTCCACCAGAAGCCGTTGGGAAAACGGCTTTTTCACGTAATCGTCGGCCCCCATGCGCAGGCCAAGAACCTCGTCGATCTCGTCGTCCTTGGAAGTCAGGAAGATCACCGGCATCTGCGATTTCTGGCGCAGACGCTGCAACAGGTCCATCCCGTCCATCCGCGGCATCTTGATGTCGAGCACGGCCATGTCCGGCAATTTCTTGCTGAACGCGTCGAAGGCCTGTTGCCCGTCATTATATGTTTCTACCTCGAACCCTTCGGCCTCGAGTGTCATGGCTACGGATGTCAGAATATTCCTGTCATCGTCCACACCCGCATTCCCCAAGTAAATCTGTGATTTCGCTGTCCTGAACTCGTTATTTCCTATATAAATCATAGTGTTGATGGCTGAGAGGGACGTGTTTTATGGATCACCCAGAGGGTGCGAGTTCGGATCGGGGTGATCGGGTCGATTTCGACCGCCGCGTGCGGCTGGAGTTCCGGGGTGCGCAGATCAGTTCGGACGGCGGCTTGCTGGTGATGCGCGAGCTCGATGACGCGCTCGGGCTGTCGGGCCTTGCGTCAGAGGCGCTACGCGATAACCGCACCGGCAAGAACACCGTCCATCGGCTCGACGGGCTGTTCCGGCAGTCAGTGTTCGGGCGGCTGGCCGGATACGAGGACGTCAACGATGCCGACCGTCTCGCGCTCGATCCCGTGATGCGTCAGGTTGTCGGTGGTCGGGCTGTCGATACACAGGCTGCCTCGGCCTCGCAAATGGGGCGGTTCGAGACCGAGACGCTGGCCTTGGCTGAGAACCGGGCGGCGTTGGCAGACCTGAACGGCCAATGGATCGACCGCTTCCACGACCGCAACGGGCTGAAGTATATCGTGCTGGACATGGACAGCTCTGTCAGCCCCACCCATGGCGACCAGGAGGGCTCGGCCTGGAACGGGCATTTTGACTGCACCTGCTATCACCCAAACTTCCTGTTCAACCAGTTCGGCATGCTGGAGCGCTGTGCCCTGCGCAATGGCAACGTCCACAGTGCTGACGGCTGGCAGGATGTGCTCGATCCTGTCATCGCCCGATATGCCAAGCGCGACCTCATGCGCTTCTTCCGTGCCGACGCCGCCTATGCGATCCCTGCGATCTACGCGCGGCTGGAAGAGACGGGCTATTTCTACACCATCCGGTTGCCCTCCAATGCAGTGCTCAAGGAGAAGATCGCGCATCAACTGGCCCGGCCTGTGGGGCGTCCGTCGCTGACCAAGGTCAAGCGCATCTACGAGGACATCGAGTATCAGGCGCAAAGCTGGGATAAGCCACGCCGGGTGATCGCCAAGATCGAATGGCATCCGGGCGAGCTGTTCCCAAAAGTCGGCTTCATCGTCACCAATATGCCGATGGACCCGGACTGGGTGGTGCGCTTCTACAACCAGCGTGGCACCGCCGAGCAGCATATCAAGGAAGGCAAATACGCCTTCCGCTGGACGCGGCTGTCATGCAAGCGGTTTCGTGACAACGAGGTCCGGCTGCAACTGCACGCCCTTGCCTACAACTTGGCAACGTTCCTGCGCTGCATCGAGCTCCCAGAGGCCATGGCTGACTGGTCGCTGACATCCCTCCAGCTCAAGCTGATCAAGATGGGGGCCCGCGTCGTGCGTCACGCCCGCGCCATCACCTTCCAGCTTGCCGAAGTCGCGGTCACCGGCCCGATGGTCCGCGCCATTCTTGCCGCGATCCACCGATTGCGAGCGCCACCCTCATGCGCGTGAAAAAAACCAGGCCCAAACCGAACGAAAGCGGCTGGACAGGTCCGCCTGCCGCGCTGAAAAACGCAGTCGTTGCCGCAGGATGACGCCGGTTCACGGCCCGATCCGCCCAAATCGGCGTCCTCGCACGGCAGTCGCGGCCATCACGAGCACAATACGCTTGACCCACTGGGCCCTGTCAGGCAATTTTCGCTTCAAGCGGCAGGCCATTTGGGGAATGTCGGCCACAAGGGCGATCCTGGACATTGTTTTATTCCTTATTGCTGCTCAGATTACCTGCATTTTTTGTGCCATTATGTGCCGTTTCCCACTGCGTTATCAATCCAAAACTGCGAATCACCGGTGTCGCGCCATCCCATTGGGGCAAAAAATTGTTGCGAATGGCTAAATTGACTCACTTTTCCCCGAGAGCGCGACCCGCGTTTTCGCAAACATCCACGTGGTTGCGCTAACTTGACGTTGGTTGCGCTAACTGCGTGAAACCGTCCTGTTATTTTACGGAAACGTCATGTTAAGAGGCGCGCAGCCGGGCAAGGTGCCCGACCGGCGCCGCCCGCCGGCGCCCCCTCTCTGATCCCGCGTTTCCGCGGATTCGACGAACAGGAGCAAGGCAACATGACATTCGGACGGGTCAACCCGCAATTCCGGCTGGAAGATCAAGGCATCACCGGGCTGGGCAATGTCTATTACAACCTCATCGAACCGGCGCTGATCGAGGCCGCGCTCAAGCGCGGCGAAGGCACCCTCGGCAATGGCGGCGCATTCCTCGTGACCACCGGCACGTTCACCGGCCGCTCGCCCAAGGACAAGCATATCGTCAAGACCGACAACGTCGCGGACAGCATCTGGTGGGAGAATAACGCCGCCATGTCGGCGCAGGGGTTCGATGCGCTCCATGACGACATGCTGGCCTATATGAAGGACGGCGACTATTACGTGCAGGACCTCGTTGGCGGGGCCGACCCCGCGCATTCGATCAACGTGCGGATGATCTCGGAGCTGGCCTGGCACAGCCTGTTCAACCGCACCATGCTGCGCCGTCCCGAGCGCGAGACGCTCGACAGTTTCATCGCCGATTTCACGCTGATCAACTGCCCCGGCTTCAAGGCCGACCCCGCCAAGCATGACTGCCGGAGCGAAACCGTCATCGCGATGAATTTCGAGCGCAAGATGATACTCGTGGGGGGCACCGAATACGCTGGCGAGAACAAGAAGTCCGTGTTCACCCTGCTTAACTACCTGCTGCCGGAAAAGGGCATCATGCCGATGCACTGCTCGGCCAACCATGCCAAGGGCAACCCGGTCGATACCGCCGTATTCTTCGGCCTGTCGGGCACCGGCAAGACGACGCTTTCGGCCGATCCCGCGCGCACGCTGATCGGCGATGACGAGCATGGCTGGTCGGATCGCGGCACCTTCAATTTCGAGGGTGGCTGCTATGCCAAGACGATCAACCTCGATCCGGATGCAGAGCCTGAAATCTATGCCACCACGTCGAAATTCGGCACGGTGGTCGAGAACATGGTGTTCGACGAGGACACGCTCGAACTCGACTTCGCGGATGACAGCCTTACTGCGAACATGCGCTGCGCCTACCCGCTGCATTATATCTCCAACGCATCGGAGACGGCGCTTGGCGGACATCCCAAGAACATCATCATGCTGACATGCGACGCCTTCGGCGTGCTGCCGCCCATCGCGCGGCTGACACCGGCGCAGGCGATGTATCACTTCCTTTCGGGCTTCACCTCCAAGGTGGCAGGCACGGAGCGCGGCGTGACCGAACCCGAGCCCACCTTCTCCACCTGCTTTGGCGCACCCTTCATGCCGCGCCGCCCCGAGGCCTATGGCAACCTGCTGAAAGCCAAGATCGCCAAGCATGGCGCGACCTGCTGGCTGGTCAATACCGGCTGGACCGGCGGCGCCTACGGCACCGGCTCGCGCATGCCCATCCAGGCGACGCGCGCGCTGCTGACCGCAGCACTCGACGGGCCGCTCGGCGATGTGGAATTCCGCAAGGACGAGAATTTCGGCTTTGACGTGCCGGTGGCCGTGCCGGACGTGGCCGAAGTGCTGCTCGACCCGCGCCGCACTTGGGACGACCCGGCGGCCTATGACCGCCAGGCCGCCAAGCTGGTGCAGATGTTCGCCGACAATTTTGCGCAATACGTCCCGTTCATCGACGAGGACGTCAAGGCAGCGGCCATCGGCTGATCGATATGGCCCCGGGTTATCGACCCGGGGCCAGATCCGCAGGAAAAAAAGAATGCGCCCCGGCATCACAGCGGGGCGCATTTCCTTTAATCTAAGAAAACCCTCAGCGCTTGCGGTCGCGCCGGTTCGACATCGGCTGGAACGCGACGCCGACATGCGCCTCGCAATAGGGCTTGCCCGCCTGAACCGGCAAGCCACAGAACCAGAAATCCTCAGTCGCGGGATCGCCCACCGGCCATTTGCAGGTGCGTTCGGTCAGTTCCATCAAAGTCAACCGCTTGGCCTTCTTCTCGATCTCGCTCACCTTGGCGAGCGCCTCGGGATCGATCTCGTTGGCCGAGGGCTGCGGCGGCAGGGGCTGGCCTGCCGGGATGATCGCCTTGATGCGCGAGACCGGGGCCGGGGCCGCCTCTGCCGGGGCCTCGGGCTTGGCGGCGGGTTTCGGCGCAGTCTTGGGGGCAGGCTTCGGCGCGGGCTTGGGCTTGGCCTCGGCGGCAGGCGCGGGCTTCGCCTCACTCGCCGCACCCGATGCACCAGAGCCATTGCGATTGGACAGGCCGAGGCGATGCACCTTGCCGATCACCGCGTTGCGCGTCACACCGCCCAACTCCTTCGCGATCTGGCTGGCGGATTGCCCCTCGCCCCACATCTTCTTCAACAGATCTACGCGTTCGTCATTCCACGACATCGGGGCTTCCTTGCATCAGGTCTTGCATCTAACGGCATCAAAAGGCGGCCCGGCCATTGGCCCGCCGCCTTGTCATTCGGATCGATGGCCTATTCTAATCACTGGTGTGTGAGTTACAAGGCATCGAATCGTCCACGCGCCCATCCACGCGCAGTTTTCACGCCAAACCGACAGGCAGGGAGCCCCCATGAGAGACCACGCGACACAGACAGCCACCACCGGCCTTGCCGAGATGGGCACCCGCCGCTTTGGCCGGGTCAACTGGCTGGGCTTGATGACGCTGGCCGAGCGCGAAAACCGCCGCTTTCTCGCGGTCTGGACACAGACGCTGCTGGCCCCGCTGATCACGGCGGGCCTGTTCATGGTGATCTTCTCCATCGCCATCGGGCCGCGCCGGGGTGACGTGATGGGTGTGGATTTCACCACCTTCATCGCGCCGGGCATCCTGATGATGACGGTGATCCAAAACGCGTTTGCCAATACCTCGTCCTCGATCGTGATCTCGAAGGTGCAGGGCAATATCGTCGACACGCTGATGCCGCCGCTGTCGGGCGGAGAACTGGTGCTGGGCTATCTTGCCGGGGGCGTCGGGCGCGGTGTGTTCGTGGCGCTCGCGATCAGTGCAGGGCTGTTCGCGGTACTCGGCATTGTCCCGGCGCACCCGGTCTGGGCGTTGATCTTCGTGCTGCTTGGCGCGACCTTCATGAGCGGGGTCGGCATCGTCGCGGGGATTTTCGCGAACAAGTTCGACCAGATGGCGGCGATCACCAACTTCGTGGTGACACCGCTGGCGTTCCTGTCGGGCACCTTCTACTCGGTCGAGGCATTGCCGCCGGGCCTCTATTCGATCACCCATTTCAACCCGGTCTTCTACCTGATCGACGGGGTGCGCTTCGGGGTGATCGGCGTCTCGGACAGCGCGCCGATGCTGGGCCTTGCGGTCGGTGCGGGCTCCACACTCGCCGTCAGCCTTCTGGCATGGTGGATGCTGGCACGGGGCTACCGGCTCAAGGCGTGATGTAGATGCGGGCTTCCGCGCGTGCCTGCCAGTAACAACAGCGGCAGCATGGCAAGGCCTAGGGCCCCCAATCCGCCGCCACCGTCATCAGCATCGTCCACCGCCGCAGCGGTGCTCTCGTCCTCGGATGGCGGCCCTTGCGCAGGCAGCACCGGCAGGCCCAGCAAGATCGCCTCGCCCTGATCCGCGCTCTCGTCAGGGCCGGTTTCTTCGCCACTCATCAGGAATGACAACAGGTCCGGCTCTGCCGCCTCGGCTTGCGGTGTGCCCTCTATCGTCAACTCCCCGATCACCGGATCAAGCTTCTCCGATACCCCGGCCAGCGCCTCGGCGGTCTCGTCAAACGTGCCATCGGCCCCCAGACGGTCTCCGGTGGCAAGGATGTTTCCGCCGAAATGCGCCGAGGTATAGGCGTTCTGCGCGATCTCTTCGAGGGCAAGATTGAACGTCATCCCGACACTCCACTTCCATAGAGCCCGGCACCGGCAACGCACGGCGCGAGGGTGCGATCCTTCTGGATAGCAAAATCCCATTTGATGTGATTATTCACGTTATTTAGGGCAAAACTTTAGTGGAAAGCAACTATTTTTCACGCATAACGGGAAGAATATAACATTGCTCGCCCCTTGGGTCAGGGCGCGCAAGGTTTGAAAAAGGGTGTTTCAGACGAGTCTCGGGCCCGAACCGGGCGCAGCGCATCAGGCGCAGACGCGTTCCGCCTGCTCGGCATAGGCGGTGTAGACGCGCCAGAACCGTTCGTCGCCGGGACGGTCCGATTGCCGGATTTCCTGCGCGGCATGCGGGTCGCGGTAAAAGCTGACGGCGCGGCGCTGATCTCGTCCGCTCAACGTATCGTTGGCCACTGCCTGAATACAGCCGCAGAGCGCGCGCGAGCGTGCCTTGCGATCCGATTGCAGGCAGGCATCCGAAACCGGCCCCGAGGCCATGGGCCGCGCCGCGCGGACGTCGCCGCCAAACCGGTTCGCACCGCCACAGCCCGATACGCCGAAGATCATGAGTAGAATAAAGACCTGTTTCATCGCCCGTGCCTCTTGGACTTGTGTTACGCGTCTCTTTCCGAGACATTTAACCGACTGCCATCATTGTAGCATCGCGCATGATTTTTCAATTCACTTACCACCCAGTGATTGCAGCAGATGTAGCAAAACCGGATCCGACTCTTATCTGAACCCGAGGCAAGTGTATGGAATTCAATCTTTCTACCCTCCTCGTCCTCGCTTGTCTCGCGTTGATGCTGCAACCGCTTTTAACCGGGCGGATGTTCACCCTGCGTCGCGCCCGGGCCATCCGTGGCATCGAGAAACGCCGTCGCAGCCGGGTCATCACCATGATCAATCGGCCGGAAAAGCGCAGCCTGTTCGGCTTCAACATGTCCAACATGATTGGGCTGGAGGATGCCCGTTCCATCATTTCCGCGATCAAGGCCACGCCGCGCGACATACCAATCGACCTCGTGCTGCACACCCCCGGCGGCCTCGTGCTCGCCGATGTGAGCGAAAAGGCCAGCGCGCAGGTCAAGCGCGGCGCGGTCGAGTTCCTGCCCTTCGACCCGCCGGGGTGCCGCATGGGCTGAACAAGCGGCAACAGGCGAGTCCGCGATCACCCCAAACCTTCTTGACAGATTGCTAAAGAATATGAACATGAATTCAGCTTCATAAATTATCGTGCCCCCATGCCCCCGTCTCACAGCTATCCGCAGACCCTTGCCGACGAGGCCATCCACCTCCCCAAGGGCCAACGCACCGCGCAGGCCATCCGGATCGCCACCTGCCATCTGCTAGAAACGTGCGCACCGCAGGATCTGACCATCGCCGCCATCTGCCGCGAGGCGGGCGTGGCCAATGGTACGTTCTACCTCTACTTTTCCGATCAGGCGGATTTGCTCGACGATCTTCTGCAAGGCTTCGCGAATTTCCTGCAGATCCACATGATCGACGCGGGCCGCACCAAACCCGACGCGCCCATGCGCGCCGCAACGCAAGCCTATGTCACCCTCTTCGAAGACAATCGCGGGCTTATGAAATGCCTTATCCACCACCTTGACGCGTTTCCGGCGGCGCGCGCGGCGTTTCACCGGCTCAACCGCGACTGGATCGCCACCGTGGTCAGGGCTACCCACCGCCGCCACGCCCGCGACGGGTTTGACACGCTGCCCGAGGCCGAACTCACCCGCCGCGCCTATGCGCTTGGCGGCATGACTGATCACTACCTCTCCAGCCTGCATCTCTCGGGCGAGCCGGGGCTGATTGCGGTCTCATCCGACCGCGCGGCAGTCATCACCACGCTCACCACCCTCTGGGAAAGGGGATTGCAGCCATGAGCCTTCTCGACCAAGCCGAATTCGCCGGCCCTGACCGCCTGCGCGCCCATCAGTCCGCCGCCTGGGCCACTCAGGCCGGTTACGTCGCCCGCCATTCGGGCTTTTACCGAGACCTGTGGGAGGGCGCCGCGCCGCCCGCTGATCTGACCAATCTGCCCGCCCTGCCCCTCTCGGACAAGGCGCAACTGCGCTTGGCACAGGCTGAACACCCGCCCTTTGGCAATTACATGGCCGCGCCCCGCCGCGACGCGGTGCGCCTGCACCGCACCTCGGGCACCACCGGGCAGGCGATGAACCTCGCGCTCTCGGCGCGCGACTGCGCGGTGACCGAGGCCGTAGGCGGGCGCTGTCAATCCGCCGCCGGGCTGACGCCAGATCACACGGTGGTGCATTGCCTCAACTACCAAATGTGGATGGGCGGGCTGACCGATCACATGACGCTACAGGCCACCGGCGCGCTGGTGGTGCCCTTCGGCACCGGATCAACCGAGTTGCTGGTGCGCACCATCCGCGAGGTGGGGATCACCGCGATCTCCTGCACGCCGTCTTATCCGTCAGTGCTGGAGCGTGTCATCGCAGAGCGTTTCCCCGATCTCAGCCCTCGTGATCTCGGCCTGAAACTGGGGCTGTTCGGCGGCGAGGCAGGGCTTGACGACCCGGCCTTCCGCGCCCGCCTGAAGGACGTCTGGGGGATGGAGCCGCGCAACGCCAATTACGGCGTCTCGGACGTGTTCTGCAATTTCGCGGCGCAATGCGAGCATGATAAGCGCCTGCATTTCATGGGGGCAGACGTGCTCTGGCCCGAACTGATCGAGCCCGAGAACGGCGCTCCCCTGCCCCTCACCGCAGGACAGACCGGCGAACTGGTGCTCACCCACCTCCTGCGCGACTGCCAGCCGCTGGTGCGCTTTCGCAGCGGCGACATCATCACCGTGGACGAGACCGCCCCCTGCAGCTGCGGGCGCACGGGGTTTCGGTTTCGCGTGGTAGGTCGCTCGGATGACATGGTGGTGGTGCGAGGCCTCAACCTATTCCCCACCATGGTCGCTGCCATCCTCAACCGGTTCTCGACGCTCTCGGGCGACTACCGCATATCGCTCGACACGCCCCCGCCCCATGACAGCCTGCCGGTCGCGGCGGAACTGGCCAAGGGGCAGGACGCCGCACCGGGGCTGGCCGAAGAGGTGGCGCAGGCCATCAAGCGCGACCTCGGCGCAACCGCCCGGGTGACGCTGGTGCCGCACGGCACCTTCCCGCTGACCGAGGGCAAGACGAGCCGCGTGCAAAGGACATACCCATGACCGACTTCACCTATGGCACCGTGCTGAGCGCGTTGCACGAGGGCGCCGTGCGCCGCATCACCCTCAACCGTCCCGACCGGCTCAACGCGATGAACCGGGCGCTGATCGACGACGTGGCCCGCGCCTTCGACGCCGCCAATGCCGACCCGGGCACCCGCGCCATAGTGTTCACCGGCGCGGGCAAGGCGTTCTGCGCAGGCGACGACCGGCAAGATCATGTTCACCCCGGCTCGGAGGCGGAGGCACGCGATCTGGTGCTGGCGATCCAGCGCGCGACGCTTGCGATCGCATTCGGGCCGAAGCCCGTGGTCGGCGCGATCAATGGCTGGGCGGTGGGCGGTGGCTTTGAATGGGCGATCAACTGCGATTTCCCGATCTGGGCCGACAGCGCGCGCGGCTTTTTCCCCGAGGTGTCACTCAACCTCTTCGTGACCGGCGGGGTGACAGCGCTCTTGCCCGCGCTCGTCGGACTGGCTCGGGCACGCGAGATGCTCACCTTCGGCGACCGCTACGACGCGGCGACGCTGCACGACATGGGGCTGGCATGGAAAACCGCGCCCGACGGTGACCTGCTAGAGACAGCCCACGCCACCGCCCGCCGCCTGGCCGAACTGCCGCCGCTCTCGGTGCGGGCGATGAAACGGGTGCTGGGCGCCACCGCAACCCCCGACCTGCGCCGCGCCATGGACCGCGAGACCGAGGCCACCATCGCAGGCTTCATGGACCCCGAAACCACGCGCCGCCTCAGCGATTTTTAGATGGCGACTGCGCTTTCCCTTGGCAACGCGACAGGCTAGAACCGTGCCATGACATGGACCTTGCCGAATATCCTGACCATGCTGCGCCTGCTGGCGGCCCCCGCCGTGGCGGTGATGTTCCTCTATTTCACCCGGCCCTATGCCGACTGGTTTGCGCTCGTCCTGTTCGTCAGCGCAGCCATCACGGACTGGTTCGACGGCTATCTCGCGCGCAGCTGGAAACAGGTCACCAAGATCGGCACGATGCTCGACCCGATCGCCGACAAGGCGATGGTAGTGATCGCGCTGATGGTGATCGTCGGATATTCCTCGATGTCGCCCTGGCTGGTGCTGCCGGCCACGGTTATTTTGTTCCGCGAGGTTTTCGTCTCGGGCCTGCGTGAATATCTTGGGGATACGGCGGGTACGCTCAAGGTCACGCAACTGGCCAAGTGGAAGACCACCGCGCAGATGGTCGCCATCGCGGTGCTCTTTGCGCAGGGCGTGTTCGAGCATTATTTCGGCATGTCGACCTTCGGCATGGATAACCAGATCGTGGCGGACATTCTCGGCGGGCGCACCGAAGACCTTCACGGTCTGTGGTGGAAATATCACGGCATGGTCTGGGCCGGGCATCTGGGCATCTGGCTGCTGTGGCTGGCCGCCGCGCTGACACTGATCACGGGTGCGGATTACCTGCGCAAATCCGTGCCGCATCTGAAGGATGAACACTGATGGATGTGCTTTATTTCGCATGGGTGCGCGAACGCATCGGCCACCCCAAGGACCGGGTGGACAGCACCCCCGCAACGGTGATGGACCTGATCGAGGAGTTGTGCGCGCGCGAAGAGCGTTATGCCGTCGCCTTCTCCGACCTCACGGCGCTGCGCGTCGCGGTCGATCAGGAGTTGCGGGATTTCGACGCGCCGCTTTCCGGCGCGCGCGAAGTGGCGTTCTTTCCGCCGATGACCGGAGGCTGAACCGATGGATATCCGTGTGCAGGAGGCACCGTTCGATCTCGGGGTCGAGGCCAATGCCTTTGCCGCGCGCCAGAGCGGTATGGGCGCGGTCGTGACCTTCACCGGCATCGTCCGCGACCTTGGCGGCGATCTTTCCGCGATGGAGATTGAGCATTACCCCGGCATGACCGAAAAAGCCCTGCACGCCATCGCCGACGAGGCGGCAAACCGCTGGCAGATCGGCGATGCGCTGATCCTGCACCGCCATGGCCGCCTTGCCCCCGACGAGATGATCATGATGGTCGCCACCGCCTCGCGCCATCGCGCCGACGCCTTTCAGGCTGCCGAGTTCCTCATGGATTTCCTCAAGTCCCGCGCCCCCTTCTGGAAGAAGGAAGTGACGGACGCGGGGGCCGACTGGGTCGCGGCCCGCACAGAGGACGAAGACGCGCTCACCCGCTGGTAGGGTGCATGCGCGCTGATCAGACGCGCCGCCGCCACATGCTCAGGCCCCGCGCACCGTGTCGATCATCAGTTGCACATTGTCCGGATCGGCATCCGGCGTGATCCCGTGTCCGAGGTTGAAGATATGCGGCCCGTTCTTCAGCGCCTCGACGATTTTGCGGGTCTCGCGCACCAGATCGTCGCCTCCCGTCACCATATGCGAGGATTTCAGATTCCCCTGCACGCAGCCATCGGGCTGTACATGTTCCGCCACCCACGCGGCGGTCACGGAATCGTCCACGGCCACGCAATCGGCCCCGGAATTCTCGTGAAATCCGATATACTTGTCCCCCGCCTGACGCGGGAAGGCGATGACCGGAATGCCCGGATGCCGCGCCTTCAATTCCGCGATGATGCGCTTGGTCGGCGCCAGGGCGTACCGGTCGAAATCCTCGCCCTTGAGCGAGCCCGCCCAACTGTCGAAGATTTTCACCACCTCCGCCCCGGCCTCGATCTGGCTTGACAGATACTCGATGGTGCCTTCGGTCAGCCGGTCGATGATCGCTTCAAAAACCGGCTTGTTTTCCGCCTTGAGCGCATGCGCGGGACCCTGATCCGGCGTGCCCTTGCCCGCGATCATGTAGGTCGCCACCGTCCATGGTGCCCCGGCAAAGCCGATCAGCGTCACGTCCTTTGGCAATTCTCCCGCCAGATTGCGCACCGTTTGATAGATCGGGTTCAATGTCTCGTGGATGTCCTCGACCGGTTTCAGCTTGTCGAACCCGGCCTGATCCGTGATCGTCGAGAGGCGCGGCCCCTCACCCGTGACGAACCACAGATCCGCGCCAAGCGCCTGCGGCAAAAGCAGAATATCGGCAAACAGGATCGCCGCATCGAACCCGTAGCGCCGGATCGGTTGCAGCGTCACCTCGGTCGCAAGATCACTGTTGTAACACAGTGACAGGAAATCCCCGGCCTGTGCCCGCGTCGCGCGGTATTCCGGCAGGTAACGCCCCGCCTGCCGCATCATCCAAATGGGCGGGGTGGGCAATGTCTCGCCCGAAAGGGCGCGCAGAATGGTCTTTTGAGCGGGCATGAAATCCTCCGTTTTAAGTCTCGTCGCCGCCCCCGCCCCCGATGTCAAGCATCTCGCCGCTTGTCACCTTCCTTTGTCGCGTCTAAACCTTCGTCATGACACGTGAATTGCCCACCCCGACCAAACCGTTCAAGATCGGCACACGCGGCTCTCCGCTGGCGCTCGCGCAGGCGCACGAGACCCGCGCGCGGCTACAGGCCGCCTTTGATCTGCCCGAGGATGCCTTTGAAATCTCGGTTATAAAGACGACCGGCGACCGGATCATCGACCGCCCGCTGAAGGAGATCGGCGGCAAGGGGCTGTTCACCCGCGAGATCGAGGAGGCGCTCTTGTCCGGCGAGATCGACATCGCCGTGCATTCGATGAAGGACATGCCGGTGCTGCAACCCGGGGGGCTTTTGCTCGACACCTACCTGCCGCGCGAGGATGTGCGCGACGCCTTCGTGTCGCCCCACGCGCCCGCGCTTGCCGATCTGCCAGCGGGCGCCAGGGTCGGCACCTCGTCGCTGCGCCGCCGGGCACAGGTTCTGGTCGCCTACCCTCATCTGGAGGTGGTCGAATTTCGCGGCAACGTGCAGACGCGGTTGAAGAAACTCGACGACGGTGTTGCCGCCTGCACCTTCCTCGCCATGGCAGGTCTGAACCGGCTGGACCGTGCCGATGTGGCGACGGCGGCGATTGCCCCCGAGGTGATGCTACCTGCCGTGGCGCAAGGGGCCATCGGGATCGAGCGGCGCGCCGACGACCACCGCGCCGCCGAGATGCTGAGCGCGCTGCACGACACAGAAACCGGCCAGCGCCTCGCCGCCGAACGCGCCTTTCTCGAGGCCCTTGACGGGTCTTGCGAGACGCCCATTGCGGGGCTTGCGGAGCTTTCGGGCGGCACGCTGCGCCTGCGCGGCGAGATCCTGCGCCCCGATGGCAGCGAATGCCTGAGCGACGACCAGAGCGCGCCGATTGAAGATGGCGCGGAACTGGGCCGCGCGATGGCCGCCAAGCTGCTGTCGCAGGCCGGCGAAGGGTTCTTCGACTGGCGCGAGTGAGGGCTGCTGCGGATCACAGGTCGGGCAAGACCTTGCCGGGATTGAGAATGCCGTTGGGATCGAGTGCGGCCTTGATCGCGCGCATCGTGGCAAGTGCGACCGGGTCCTTATGCGCCGCCATCGCCGGGCGCTTCGACAGCCCGATGCCATGCTCGGCCGAAAAGCTGCCGCCAAGCGCGATCACTTCCGCCTCGACCGCCTCCTGAATGGCACGGCACAGCGCCGGATCATCGCGCGAGGGCCAGCCCACGTAATGCAGGTTGCCATCGCCCAGATGCGCCACGCCGGTATTTTCGACACCCGGATCAATCGCGCGGCTCACGGTCTCGATCCTTTCCAAAAGCACCTCCATCCGGTCCGTCGCGACGGCGATGTCGTTCTCCACCACCGGGCTGCGCATCCGCAGGATCTGCGCCGAGGCCTCACGCCGCGCCCATATCTCGGCCCGTTGCGCCGCGTTCTGCGCCACGGTGGCATCGAGCACCTCGCCCGCCTCATATCCGGCGGCCAGCACCGCCTCCAACTGCGTCACGACGGGCAGTTCCCCATCCGCGCCCGGTGTCACGTCACGTGGCGCGCGCGCGCCCAGTTCTACCAGCACGTTCACCGCGTGACGCTCGGCAAAAGGCGGGCGGATGTCGGGAAAGCGCTGCAGGAGCGCGTCCAGAAAGCTGCGCGGCATGTATTCGAAGGCCTCGACTGCGCCGCCGGTGTCGTCCTGCAAGCGGTTGAGCAGCTGGAGCGCGACGCCGACCGAGGGCACCGCCACCATCGCCGTGGCATGGGCGCGCACGCGCGGGAAAAGCTTGAACACGGCGGCGGTGATGATGCCGAGCGTGCCTTCGGCCCCGATCATCAGGTGGCGCAAATCATAGCCCGCGTTGTTCTTGTGCAGCGCGCTCATCAGGTTCATCACCTCGCCCGTTGGCGTGACCACCTCCAGCCCCAGGCACAGATCGCGGGTATTGCCATAGCGCAGCACATTCGCGCCGCCCGCATTGGTCGAGAGCACGCCCCCCACCATGGCCGATCCGCGCGCGCCGAAGCTGAGCGGGAAAAGCAGGTCATGCGCCTCGGCGGCGTGTTGGAGTGCCTCGACGATCACCCCCGCCTCGACCACAGCGATGCGCGCCTCGGGCCGGATCTCGCGGATCGCGTTCAACCGCGCCAGCGACAGCATCAGCGTGCCATTCGCGTGCGTGGCCTTGACAAGATTCGTGTTCCCCGAGACCGGCACCACCGGCAGGCCGCAGCCATTGGCGAGCCGCAGGATGGCGGCCACCTCCTGCGCATCGGCGGGTTGCAGCACGGCGCGCGGCTGCCATTCCGTATGCCCGGCCCAATCGCGTGACCAGGGGGGCATATCGGTGCCGGTTAGCACATGGCGGGCGCCAATCAGGCTGCGCAATTCTTCGAGGGCGGGATCGCTCGTGCGTGTCATGCGCCGATACTGCGGCAAAGCCCGGGCCGCCACAAGTTCGGCAAACGTGGGCATTTTCCACCTTGACGCCCCGGCGCGCCTATCCTAACTACCGCCATGGTTTGGCGGAGTAGCTCAGTTGGTTAGAGCAGCGGAATCATAATCCGCGTGTCGGGGGTTCAAGTCCCTCCTCCGCTACCAAATTTTCCCAGTTTTTGAGCGACTTCCTCCTATGTGGGCCTGAGTTGACGTCTTTGGAAAGCTTCTTTGGGTGGCACTGGGGTGGCAGTCCCCTTGGACGAAGCTCCCGGGTGTGGACACCCTCCCTGCATAGAGCATTTTGTCCGACGCAATTAAATTTCTAGATTGAAATCTTAGTGTTATCGTTCGCCGAATACGTTGGGTTCCGCGCATTCGTAAATGTTCCTACCTCCTTCTTGTGTATAAAGCGAAGTGACTTCATCGCGTTTAACTACCGCTCTGGGAATCTCGGCACATCACACTTGGCCTGATATAGACAACCGCCTGTCCCGCTAAGCGTCTGGTTTGTCAGGCAGGTCAAAGTCGTCTTTTTGCTAGAATTTGCATATTTTTACACGTGTTTGCACACGGCCCTGAAATGCAGGCGTTAAAGTCACTCTATCTCTGGCTGCAACAGCACTCGAATTCTTCGACGGAACAAGGGGCGTAATATGAGCATCCAGTTTTTCTCTCCTCGCGGCGCGGATGGACGCAACATGCGTATCCCGAGCGCCTATAGGCGTTCGGTGAAATGGCTGCCGCAGATCGGGGATATATTTCCAAATTTTGCCGTAGATACCACTCAAGGTGCGTTGGACCTTTGGGATTGGTCCGCGGGTAGTTGGACGTTCCTGTTCAGCCATCCGGCTGCGAGTACTCCTGTGTGCACAACTGAACTCGGTGCGATCTCCGGAAACAAGGACGACTTCAATGCTCTTGGCGTCAAGGCACTCGGTCTGACAGGCTCCACGATTCAAGAGCAGCTCGACTGGCACAAGGAAATAGAGGCGTTTTTTGACACGGAGGTCTGGTTTCCGACGGCCGCCGACCCCGAAGGACGACTCGCCGCTCTGTTCGGAATGCGCCATGATGAGGAACACAAGACATGGCCTATTCGAAAGTCTTTCATACTCGATCCACAGATGCGCATACGGATGATTTTCGAATACCCGATCTTCATCGGGCGCAGTATCGAGGAAACCCTGCGGGTGGTCGAAGCCCTGCAGCTTCGCGACCGGACAGGTGCCGCGACGCCTGCAGACTGGCAGGAACTCGACCCCGTCATCATACCCGATAGCAGATGCGAACTTGACGTTATGCGCGACTTTGGTGTGGGGTCTCATTATCTGCTGCCCTACCTCCGTGTGGTCCAGGGTGATGCGCAGGGCTGCAGGCTCACTCCCGTCCCGCTGCAGGTCGTACCATCAGGTAGCGCTTGCCCGATCGAACAAGCCGATCAACAATGACAGCGCCTCGGCGACTGAAATCACCTTGTCGCGTTCTGCCTGATCGGGGTGGCCAAAGGGCCGTCGGGTTGCACGACCCGGTTTGGTCATCCCAAAGCAAGGGTCACGACTCTGTCAGCAACCGGCCAAGGGTGGCAATCTCGGCGTCTGATGATCGCAATGGCCAGAAGTTCCGAAACTGGGTATCTCAGGAGGCGTTCGAAGTTGATTTCTCTTCGGACCTCGGTCCCCTGCTTGCGATGATCGGCGATACGCCGCATAGGTGGTCTACGCTAATTCTCGATGTGGCCAACCTTCATGAGCTCGGCAATGTCGCGGCCATTGTCGAGATGCATCGCCACATTTTTATGAGACTCTTCATCATCTTCCTTTGCAATCGACATGAGCAAGACATAATCAACGGTGACACGACGGGCGCGCCCACGTGGAACAGACCGATAGGTGCCGGGCCCGGCTTGTCGGGCTCTGGCAACGCGACACCGTTTCAGACCGTGAACGTGACGATCACGCAGCCGCTGTCATTCTCGGCAGAGACGACAGTAGCCGGTTTCGACACTTATCTGCACCTCTACCAGACCGGCTTTGACCCCAATGCGCAGCTGACGAACCTTGTCGCGGGCGACGATGATGGCGGGGCGGGCTTTTTGTCTTTGATCAACGCGGCCAGTGACGGGCCCTTCACGCCCGGGCAGTATATTGTCGTGGTTAGCGGCTTCAGCAATGGCTCTTTCGGCACTTATACGCTGGAGATCAACGGGGCGATTCTCGGGTTTACAGGGTCGCTGCTCGACGAATTGGAAGCGACGGCGGGCACGCTCGCGCGTCTGACCACCCGCCAGAGCTTTGGCAACACGCGTAGCGGCGCGCAGAACAGTTTTGCAACCCGTGACCTGCAATCGCCGCTCGGCTTTGGCGGAAATGCCGAAGGCGCGCCGGTCGTATCGTCGAAAAACGGCCCACTGATGGGCAGCCTTTATGTGTGGGGCGAATTCTCGGGCTTTCGTGCGGACCACAAGGGCAGCAAGAGCCCGCGCCAATTCCTGAGCACGGGCCTTCAGGTCGGTGCCGACGTCGCGCTCGACGACAATTTCGTCGCGGGCCTCTCTGCCGGATACAACGACCTGGAAGAGCGCAGCACAAACATCGAAACCGAGGGCGATTTCTTCTACGTTCAGCCCTATCTCGGCTATCGCCGCGGGGCATGGTCGGCAGAGGCGTCGCTGATGTACGGCGAAGCCGACTATGACCAGATCAGCATCGGCGGCAAGGGCACGGCGGACAGTGATGTCTGGGCCATCGGCCTGTCAGTCGCGCGCGATCTCGAGATGAGCAATTCGATCACGCTGACCCCGATGGCCTCTGCCCGCTACGGTGAAGAGGATATCACCGGCAAATCCGGAACGCTTGCCGGGGCAGGCTCGACAACGGTCGATTTCAGCGAATACTCGGTCGGCGCACGCTGGACCCGGACCACACAGAACGGAGTGAACTACATCGGTCTGCATGCCGACTACGTTGACAGCAGCGCGCCGCAGGCGCTGGCCGGGGGCGGTTTCGACCCCGAAGGCCTGAGCGGGCGCGTGGAATTCGGCGGCGGCGTTCGAGTGACTGCGAACAGCGACCTGAGCATGGGCTTTCAGATCGGCGGTATCGGCTCGGATCTTCCGGATTATGCCGCGCAGGTGCGTTACGGCATGAATTTCTGAGCGCCTGACGCCATCGTAAACAGCACGGGCGGAGACAGCGATGTCTCTGCCCTTTTTTCATGTCATCCGGGCCATGATCCGTCGCCCGGCAGGCCGCAATCGGCTCAGGACTTGCCCTGTTCCAGTGCGTCTATCCGGGCCTTGAGCGCCTCGTTTTCCTCACGGGCCTTTTGCGCCATGGCGCGCACCGCGTCGAATTCCTCGCGGGTGACGAAATCGCGATCGGCGAGCCAGCGGTCGATCATCGACTTCATCGCTGTCTCGGCCTCGTCCTTGGCCCCTTGGGCCACGCCCATGGCATTGGTCATCAACTGGCTGATATCGTCGAGCATCTTGTTTCGGGTCTGCATGGCATGTGCCTCCGGCGTTACATCTCATCCCCATATATGGCCCGAGGGCGGTCGATCACAAGGTTGACTTTCCCCGCAGCACAAAGGCACAGAGACACCCATGCAGGCCATGATCCCCTTCCCCGATATCGCGCCGGAGATCTTCTCGATCTCGCTCTTCGGCATGGAGTTCGCGCTGCGCTGGTATGCGCTGGCCTATATCGTCGGGATCGTCATTGGCTGGCGCATTGTGGTGGCCAGCGTCCGGCGACCGGCGCTCTGGCCCGATAACACCGCGCCGACGGATGCACGCGCGGTCGAGGATCTGCTGACATGGGTGATCCTCGGTGTGATCCTGGGTGGCAGGCTGGGGTATGTGCTGTTTTACCAGCCCTCCTATTACCTCGCCAATCCGGGAGAGATCCTCGCTGTCTGGCAGGGCGGCATGGCGTTTCACGGCGGGCTGATGGGTGTCGTGCTGGCGGTGGTGGTGTTCTCGGCGCGGCGCGGCATTCGCTGGCTGTCGGTGGCGGATGTGCTCTGCATGGTGACGCCGGTTGGTCTGTTGCTGGGACGAATCGCCAATTTCGTCAACGCAGAACTCTGGGGGCGGCCCACCGACCTACCCTGGGGCGTGGTCTTTCCAAGTGCCGCGGCACAGGATTGCCCTGACATACTAGGCCTCTGCGCGCGCCACCCCTCGCAGCTTTACGAGGCGGCACTCGAAGGGCTGATCCTCGGGGCGGTGTTGCTATGGCTGGGCTGGCGGCGCGGCGCGCTGAAAACCCCTGGCACGCTGACAGGGCTATTCTTTGCAGGCTATGGTGCGGCGCGGTTCTTGGTGGAATTCGTGCGCCAACCCGACGCGCAATTCGTCAGCGACGGCAATCCACTGGGGCTGGCGTGGCATGTGGCGGGCTATGGCCTGACCATGGGGCAAATCCTGTCGCTGCCGATGATCGTCTTCGGCATCGGCATGATCCTCTGGGCGCGCAGGGCCCGCCCTTCGTGACGGCGCTCGGGCGTCATATCACCGCGCGGATCACCGCCACCGGGCCGATCACGTTGGCCGATTACATGGCGACCTGCCTTATGCATCCCGAGATGGGCTATTACGCCACGCGCGATCCGTTGGGGGCAGCGGGCGATTTCACCACAGCGCCGGAGATCAGCCAGATGTTCGGTGAATTGCTGGGGCTGTGCCTGGCGCAGACATGGCTCGATCAGGGGCGGCCCGCGCCCTTTGCCTTGGCTGAACTCGGGCCGGGACGTGGCACGCTTATGGCCGATATCCTGCGCGCCACCAAGGGCGTTCCGGGGTTCCACGCAGGCGCGCAGGTGCATCTGCTAGAGACCTCCCCCACCCTGCGCGAGAAACAGGCGGAGAGCATTCACCATGAGAGCGTGACATGGCACGAGAGGGTCGAGGACTTGCCCGACCTGCCGCTCTTTCTGGTGGCGAACGAGTTTTTCGATGCCCTGCCGATCCGGCAATTCCAGCGGCAGGGCGCAGCCTGGCACGAGCGGGTCGTGTGGCTGCGCGAGGGCGCACTGACCTTCGGCCTCGGCGGGCCGGTAACGCCGCCCGATCTGGCGCATCGGCTGGCGGACACGCAAGACGGCGACATCGTCGAAACCTGCGCCCCGGGCCGCGCCACAGCCCAAGAGATCGGCACCCGGATCGAGGCGCGCGGCGGTGCTGCACTGATCGTCGATTATGGCGACTGGCGCTCGCTCGGCGATACGTTTCAGGCGGTGCAGGACCACGCCCCGACCGATCCACTGGCCGCACCCGGCGAGGCCGACCTGACCGCGCATGTGGATTTCGAGGCGCTGGCCGGGGCCGCCCCCTGCGCGCATGCCCGCCTCATCCCGCAGGGCACGCTACTGTTTCGTTTGGGCATCGAGCCGCGCAAGGAGGCGCTGGCGCGCAATCTGAGCGGCACCGCGCGCGACAGCCACCTGGCGGCATTTCAACGCTTGACCGGCCCCGAGGAAATGGGGAGGCTCTTCAAGGTGCTCGCCCTGCATCCAAAGGCCCTGCCACCCCCGCCCGGATTTGACCCATGACGCTTGAAATCCTGACCTCGGACAGCCTCGCGCCCTTGCGCCACGGGTTCTTTACCCGGAGGGGCGGGGCATCGTCGGGTGTGTTCGCGGGGCTCAATTGCGGGCCGGGATCATCGGATCAATCCGAGATCGTGACGATCAACCGCGCCCGCGTGGCCCAGGCGATGGCGGTGCAGCCTGCGCAGCTCGTGACGGTGCATCAGGTACATTCGGCGGATGTGGTGACGGTCGATGGCCCGTTGGCCGAGCGACCCCGCGCCGACGCGATGGTGACGGCGACCCCCGGCGTGGCGCTTGGCGTGCTGACGGCGGATTGCCAACCGGTTCTATTCGCCGATGCGCGGGCCGGGGTGATCGGTGCCGCGCATGCGGGCTGGCGCGGCGCGCTCGACGGGGTGCTGGAGGCGACGGTCACGGCGATGGAGGGGCTGGGTGCCGCGCGCGACAGGATCACCGCCGTGATCGGCCCCTCGATCAGCCAGGCGGCCTACGAGGTGGGGCCTGAGTTCCTTGAGGATTTCATGGCCGAAGACCCCGCCTATAGCCGGTTTTTCGCCTCAGGAGAAAACGGGCGCTATCAGTTCGATCTACCCGGTTTCGGGCTGCATTGCCTGCGCCGCGCGGGCGTGGGCGAGGCGGAATGGACGCGGCATTGCACCTATGCCGACCCCGCGCGGTTCTATTCCTACCGCCGCGCCACCCATGCGGGCGAGGCCGATTACGGGCGCCTGATCTCGGTGATCCGGCTTTAGGGGTCGCCCCGCCCTGAAGGACGGGGCAAGCGACATCCCTCAGCTGTGGATCGGGCCGTCGCCGCAGGCGAGGGCGGCTTCGCGCACGGCCTCGGAATAGGTGGGGTGTGCGTGGCACGTCAGGGCCAGATCCTCGGCGGCGGCACCGAATTCCATCGCGACGCAGATCTCGTGGATCAGATCACCCGCCATAGGCCCGATGATATGCGCGCCCAAAATGCGGTCGGTCTCCTTGTCGGCAAGGATCTTGACGAACCCCTCGCCCGCGAAATTCGCCTTGGCGCGGCCGTTGCCCATGAAGGAGAACTTGCCGACCTTGTAGGCACGTCCTTGATCTTTCAGGTTTTCTTCGGTTTCGCCGACATTCGCGACCTCCGGATGCGTGTAGATCACGCCGGGGATGACGCCATAGTTCACATGGCCATGCTGACCGGCCAGAACGCAGGCGACGGCCATGCCTTCATCCTCGGCCTTGTGGGCGAGCATGGGCCCCTCAATGGCGTCGCCGATGGCGTAGACGCCCTTGACGGAGGTCTGCCAGTGGTCGTCGGTCTTGATCTGGCCGCGCTCTGTCATCTCGACGCCCAGGCTGTCGAGGCCGAGGCCATCGACATAGGGTTTGCGGCCCGTGGCGACGAGGACCACATCGGCGTCAAGCTGGTGTTCGCTGTCGTCCTTGCGCAGTTTGTAGTTGACCTTGGCCTTGGTCTTGAGCGCGTCGACAGATTGCACGGCGGCGCCCATGACGAACTTAATTCCCTGTTTTTTCAGGATTTTCTGGAAGTTCTTTTGCACCTCGCCATCCATGCCGGGGGTGATCGCGTCGAGATATTCGACCACCGTCACCTCCGAGCCGAGCCGGGCATAGACCGAGCCCATCTCGAGCCCGATGACGCCCGCGCCGATCACCACCATGGTCTTGGGGACCTTGGGCAATTCCAGCGCGCCGGTGGAGGTGACGACCACCTTTTCGTCGATCTCGACACCCGGCAGGCTGCTGGATTCAGAGCCCGATGCGATGATGAGATGCTTGGCCTCGTGGGTCTCGTCACCGACCTTGACGCGGCCCGCCTCGGGGATCGAGCCCCAGCCCTTGAGCCAGTCTATCTTGTTCTTCTTGAAGAGAAATTCGATGCCCTTGGTGTTCTGTCCGATGACGTCATCCTTGTAGGCGAGCATCTGTTTCCAGTCGACCGAAGGCGACTTGCCCTTGAGGCCCATCTTGGCGAAATTATGCTCGGCCTCGTGCAGCATGTGGCTGGCGTGCAAGAGCGCCTTGGAGGGGATGCAGCCGACGTTGAGGCAGGTGCCGCCCAGGGTTTCGCGGCCCTCGACCACGGCGGTTTTCAGGCCCAGCTGGGCGCAGCGGATGGCGCAGACATAGCCGCCGGGGCCGGAGCCGATGATGATCACGTCATAGGATGCCATGGGTCAGAGTCCTTTCGTTTTTGCGCGTCGGTATCGCGTCGGTATTCTGTCGGTATCGCGTCGGTGGGGTTTGGGGGCGCTGCCCCCGTCGCGCGATGCGCGACTCCCCCGGAGTATTTTGGGCAAGATGAAGCATCAGACGAGCGCCGCCAAGAGCATGAGCAGGGTGGCGAGGAAGCCCACCGCCCAGATCAGTGAGCGCCACGGGCGCAGGCCGAGGTAGTAGGCCGGGATATAGACCACGCGGGCGGCGAGGTAGGTCCAGGCGCAGGCGGCGGTGAATGGGGTGGACTGATCGGAGAGCGTGATGGTGACGCAGGCGATGGTGAAGAGGATCAGCCCTTCGAAATGATTGCTCAGCGCCCGGCCCAGACGGGCGGTGCCGTCGGACATCGGTTTTGACGGTTCGCGGTCGCGCGCCGACATGGTGTAGCCGGGGCCAAGTTCGAGATTGGCCGGGACCGCGTAGAGCAGGTATTGGATGGCCTGTAGCAGGGCGGCGAGGGTGAGGGTGAGGAGTTCAGGGGTCATGTTGTCTCCAACAAATGATGGGCGGAGGGGCCGTGACCGAGACCGGATTCCTTTTCGACCCAGGCCTTTGCGCGCTCGGAGTCGTTCACATCTAAAAGAACCCAATGCGCGCCCGTGCCCTCGCGCCACATCTGAAGCTGGGTGAGCCCGGCGTTGGCGCGGTCCTCGGCGCGGGCGTCGTGGGTTTTCTGATCGAAGCTGTCGTAGCGGAGGAGGAGTTGGGTGGTCATTTCATCACTTCAAGTGTTTCTCGCGCCTGCGCAATCGCATCATCCACGGAGCGGCCCTCCTCATGTTCCTCAACGATCCGTTGCAGCACGGCGCGCAGGTGGGCGGCTTCGCCGGGGGCGGCGGGGCGGGCGCGGGCGAAGAACTCCGCGTCTAGGTGCGGGTTTTCGTCAATTCCTTCGGGTGGCTTGGCGCGGGCGGTCATGGAGTTTCCCTCCGGTGGGTGTGGTGGTGGGTTTGAAACCCACCCTACGGCCAAGCGGTAGGGTGGGGTTTCGCCCCACCTGTTACAGATCCATCAGCAATCGCCGGGGGTCTTCGAGCGCCTCTTTGACGCGGACGAGGAAGGTTACCGCGCCCTTGCCGTCGACGATGCGGTGATCGTAGCTGAGGGCGAGGTACATCATCGGCCGGGCCTTGATCTCGCCGTTGACGACCATCGGGCGCTGCTGGATCTTGTGCATGCCGAGGATGCCCGATTGCGGCGGGTTGAGGATCGGTGAGGACATCAGCGAGCCGTAGACGCCGCCGTTGGAGATGGTGAACGTGCCGCCCTGCATTTCGGCCATGGAGAGCTTGCCGTCGCGGGCGCGGGCACCCTTTTCGGCGATGGCCTTTTCGATGGCGGCAAAGCCCATCTGGTCGGCGTCGCGGATCACCGGCACGACGAGGCCGGTGGGGGTGCCCGCCGCGATGCCGATATGCACGAAGTTCTTGTAGACGATATCGGTGCCGTCGATCTCTGCATTGACCTCGGGCACTTCTTTCAGGGCGTGGCAGCAGGCCTTGGTGAAGAAGGACATGAAGCCGAGTTTCACGCCGTGCTTCTTGTTGAACTCGTCCTTGTACTCATTGCGCAGGGCCATCACCTCGGTCATGTCCACCTCGTTATAGGTGGTGAGCATGGCGGCGGTGTTCTGGCTGTCCTTGAGACGGCGGGCGATGGTCTGGCGCAGGCGGGTCATCTTGACCCGTTCCTCGCGCTCGGCATCCTCGGCCGGGCTGGCCGCGCGCGGGGCCTGTGCCGGGGTCGAGGACGCGGCGGGGGCCTGCGTGGCGGCGGCAGCGGCCTTGGCCACGTCGTCCTTCATCACGCGGCCATCGCGGCCCGAGCCCTGCACCTGATCGCGGCTGACGCCCTTTTCGGCCATTGCCTTTTTTGCCGAGGGGGCATCTTCGACATCCTTGCCGGAGGCGGCGGGTTTGTCGTCGCTGGCCTCATCGGCGGGCTCGGGGCGTTTTTGCGGCTCGATCGTGCCATCGGCGGAGCCGGAGAGGATGGCAAGCTTGCCACCGGCCTGCACCGTGTCGCCCTCTTGCGCGAGGATTTCGCAAAGCGTGCCTGCGGCGGGGGCGGGCACCTCGACCGAGACCTTGTCGGTCTCCAGCTCGCAGAGCATCTCGTCCTGTGCCACGCTGTCGCCGACCTTTTTGAACCAGGTCGAGACGGTGGCCTCGGAGACAGATTCGCCAAGCGTCGGGACCATCACGTCGGTGTTGCCCTTGTCGCCATTGCTGCCCGAGGCGGCCTGTGCGGTCTTGGCCTTGTCGTCCTTGGCCTCTTTCGCCGGGGCGGATTTCGACTTGCTGGCTTCGCCCTCGGTGATGGTGGCGAGGAGCGCATCGACGCCCACGGTCTCGCCCTCGGCGGCAACGATCTCGCCCATGGTGCCGGCGGCGGGGCTGGGCACCTCGACGGTCACCTTGTCGGTTTCCAGCTCGCACAGCATCTCATCCGCGGCGACGGGATCGCCGGGCTTCTTGAACCATGTGGCCACGGTCGCCTCGGAGACGGATTCGCCAAGGGTGGGGACACGAACTTCGGTGCTCATCACTTATTTCCCTTCGATGGTCAGCGCGGCATCCACCAGCGCCTCTTGTTGGTCTTTGTGCTGCTTGGCCAGGCCCGTGGCGGGCGAGGCGGCGGCGGCGCGGCCCGCGTATTGGGGCCGCTTGTGCTTGGCCTTGATGCGCGTGAGCACCCATTCGATATTCGGCTCGATGAAGGACCACGCGCCCTGGTTCTTGGGCTCTTCCTGACACCAGACCATTTCGGCCTGCTTGAAGCGCTCCAGCTCCTTGACCAGGGACATGGCGGGGAACGGGTAGAACTGTTCGACGCGCATCAGGTAGACATCGTCGATGCCGCGCTTGTCGCGCTCTTCCAGCAGGTCGTAATAGACCTTGCCGGAGCACATGACGACGCGGCGGATCTTCTTGTCGGGGGCAAGTTCGGTGTCGGAATTGCCATATTGTGCATCGTCCCAGAGCACCCGGTGGAAGGAGGAGCCGGTGGTGAATTCCTCGGTCCTGGAGACCGCCATCTTGTGCCGCAGCAGCGATTTCGGGGTCATCAGGATGAGCGGCTTGCGGAAGGTGCGGTGCAGCTGGCGACGCAGTATGTGGAAGTAGTTCGCGGGCGTGGTGCAGTTGGCCACGATCCAGTTGTCGCCGCCGCACATCGTCAGGAACCGTTCAAGACGGGCGGAGGAGTGTTCGGGCCCCTGCCCTTCATAGCCATGCGGCAGCAGGCAGACGAGGCCGGACATGCGCAGCCATTTGCTCTCGCCCGAGGAGATGAACTGATCGAACATGATCTGCGCGCCGTTGGCGAAATCGCCGAACTGCGCCTCCCACAGAGTGAGGGCGTTGGGCTCGGCGAGGCTGAAGCCATACTCGAACCCGAGCACGGCGTATTCCGAGAGCATCGAGTCGATGACCTCGTATTGCGCCTGCCCCTCGCGGATGTGGTTGAGCGGGAAGTAGCGGTCTTCGTTGTCCTGATTGATCAGGCCGGAATGGCGCTGGCTGAAGGTGCCGCGCGTGCTGTCCTGCCCCGACAGGCGCACCGGGTAGCCCTCGGTGAGCAGCGAGCCGAAGGCGATCGCCTCGGCGGTGGCCCAATCGAAGCCGGTGCCGGATTTGAACATCTCGGCCTTGGTTTCGAGCAGGCGCGAGACGGTCTTGTGCAGGGTAAAGTCCTCGGGCGCGGTGGTCAGGGCGCGGCCGATTTCCTTGAAGGTTTCGGGTTTGACCGCGGTTTCGCCGCGCTGGTAATCCTCGTCCTTGCGGTCGAGATGGGACCATTTGCCATCGAGCCAGTCGGCCTTGTTGGGGCGGTAGTCCTTGCCCGCTTCGAACTCGTCGGCGAGATGCGACTGGAACGCCGCCTTCATGTCCTCGATCTCGCCCTCGGGGATGAGACCGTCCTTGACCAGACGTTCGGTATAGAGGGCGAGCGTGGTCTTCTGCTGCTTGATCTTCTTGTACATCAGGGGGTTGGTGAACATCGGCTCGTCCCCCTCGTTATGGCCGAAGCGGCGATAGCAGATGATGTCGATCACCACGTCCTTGTGGAACTTCTGGCGGAATTCGGTGGCGACCTTGGCGGCATGCACCACCGCCTCGGGGTCGTCGCCGTTGACGTGAAAGATCGGCGCCTCGACCATCAGCGCGATATCCGTGGGATAGGGCGAGGAGCGGCTGAAATGCGGCGCGGTGGTGAACCCGATCTGGTTGTTGACCACGATATGCATGGTGCCGCCGGTCTTGTGCCCCTTGAGGCCCGAGAGGCCAAAGCCCTCGGCCACCACGCCCTGTCCGGCAAAGGCCGCGTCGCCATGCAGCAGGATGCCCATGACCTTGGTGCGGTCCGCGTTGCCAAGCTGATCCTGCTTGGCGCGGACCTTGCCCAGAACGACGGGGTTCACGGCCTCGAGGTGGCTGGGGTTGGCGGTGAGCGACAGGTGCACCTTGTTGCCGTCAAACTCGCGGTCATGGCTGGCGCCAAGGTGGTATTTCACGTCGCCCGAGCCGTCGACCTCATCGGGCTTGAAGCTGCCGCCCTGAAACTCGTTGAAAATGGCGCGGTAGGGCTTGCCCATCACATTGGCCAGCACCGACAGGCGGCCCCGGTGAGGCATGCCGATCACGATCTCCTCGATGCCGAGATTGCCGCCGCGCTTGATGATCTGCTCCATCGCCGGGATGAGGCTTTCGCCGCCATCGAGACCGAAACGCTTGGTGCCCATGTATTTCACATGCAGGTATTTCTCGAAGCCCTCGGCCTCCACGAGCTTGTTGAGGATCGCCTTGCGCCCGTTGCGGGTAAAGCTGATTTCCTTGTCATAGCCCTCGATCCGCTCCTTGAGCCAGGACGATTGCTCGGGGTCGGAGATGTGCATGTATTGCAGCGCGAAGGTGCCGCAATAGGTGCGTTTGACGATGGCGAGGATCTCGCGCAGGCTCGCGACCTGAAGGCCGAGCACGTTGTCGATGAAGATCGGCCGGTCCATGTCGGACTCGGTGAAGCCGTAGGATTTCGGATCCAGTTCCGGGCGGTGGCCGTGATCGCGCAGGCCGAGCGGGTCAAGCTCTGCGATGAGGTGGCCCCGGATGCGGTAGGCGCGAATGAGCATCAGCGCGCGCACGCTATCGAGCACGGCGCGCTGGATCGCCTCGTCGGTGACCTCGACGCCTTTCTCGGAGGCCTTGGCGGCGATCTTCTTGCCTGCGTCCTTGAGTTCCGCCTCGGCGGGCCATTCGCCGGTCAGCGCGGCGGTGAGGTCATCCGAGGGCATCGGCGGCCAGTCGGCGCGCGCCCAGGAGGGGCCTGCGGCCTCGGCCTTCACGTCGTCATCGCCGTCGCCGAGCGCGTCGAAAAAGCCGCGCCACGCCTCGTCCACCGCATTCGGATCGCTCGCGTAGCGGGCGTAAAGCTGCTCGAGATACTCGGCATTGTGCCCCTGCATGAAGCTGGAAGCGTGGAAAAGATCATTAGGACTCTGGTCCGTCATTTGTGGTCCTCCCGACCGGTCGCGATGAAGCCTCGGGAAAGAGGCCCGTGTGCCGGGCCCCTGTCGCGCTGCTTCGTCTGAAGGGTTGGGGCCGGGCGGGGAAGGCTTTTGCAAAAGCCTTCCCAAGCGGTTTCGAAACCGCTTGGACGCCGCTTGCAAGCGGCGTTCTGGTCCGCCCGGCCGATTGGCATCAGCCGATCGCCTTGAGCACGGCCTCGCCCAAGCCAGCAGGGCTGTCGGCGACGACGATTCCGGCGGCTTTCATCGCCTCGATCTTGTCGTCGGCGCCGCCCTTGCCGCCCGCCACGATGGCACCGGCATGGCCCATGCGGCGGCCCGGGGGGGCGGTGCGCCCCGCGATGAAACCGGCGGTGGGTTTCCAGCGGCCGCGCTTTTTCTCGTCGGCGAGGAACTGTGCGGCGTCTTCTTCGGCGGAACCGCCGATCTCGCCGATCATGATGATCGATTCCGTCTCGTCATCGGCGAGGAACCATTCCAGCACGTCGATATGCTCGGTGCCCTTGATCGGGTCGCCGCCGATGCCGACGCAGGTGGATTGGCCGAGGCCCACATCGGTGGTCTGCTTGACCGCCTCGTAGGTCAGCGTGCCGGAGCGCGAGACCACGCCGCAGGAGCCGCGCTTGTGGATATGGCCGGGCATGATGCCGATCTTGCAGGCATCGGGGGTGATGATGCCGGGGCAGTTCGGGCCGATGAGCTTGGAGGTGGAGCCCTCCAGCGCGCGCTTGACGCGCATCATGTCCAAGACCGGGATGCCTTCGGTGATGCAGACAATGAGTTCCATCTCGGCGTCGATCGCTTCGAGGATACTGTCGGCGGCGAAGGGCGGGGGCACGTAGATGACGGAGGCGTTGGCCCCGGTCTCGTGGCGCGCTTCGTGCACCGAGTTGAAGACGGGCAGGTCGAGATGCGTCGCGCCGCCCTTGCCGGGGGTGACGCCGCCGACCATCTTGGTGCCATAGGCGATGGCCTGTTCAGAGTGGAATGTGCCCTGCGAGCCGGTGAGGCCCTGACAGATGACTTTTGTATTTTCGTCTACGAGGACTGCCATGTTTTGGCTCCTATGATACTTTTTGGTTCAACGGACCGCCTAGGATTAAATCCCGTGCGCTCCCGTACTTTAGGTATGTGTGTGCCAGACTTGCCAAGTGTACGCACTTTCTCGGGTAGCGGTCAGTTTCAAACATGAGCCCTTTGACGAGCTTACCCGAAGCGGATTTGAAGGTTGGATGCTCTTGCTCGATGTATTCGGAATAGAGGTAATGCGAATGGATGATCCCATGCAAAACTCTAAGCAAGTTGGTTTCCAACGGATAGGTCGGTTTGTATTCCTTATCCATCAGTTCAATCTCAATGCTTGAGGCCTCTGGGTGGGAGTCTGCCAGGAATCTACGAGCATTGATTGCAAACTGAATTGCCGTATCGACAATGTCTTGGTCTGCAAGAACGAACAAATGGGATTCGTCATCGGGAAACAGCGTTTCGGCAAATGCGATAAGCCGAAACGCTAGTGTTTCTGCGCGACGAGCAGAAGAAACCGTCATCAGCCCTTAACCGCTTTCACGATCTTTTCGGCGCCGTCCTTGAGGTCGTCGGCGGCGATCACGTCGAGGCCGGAGGTGGAGATGATCTCCTTGCCCTTCTCGACATTGGTGCCTTCGAGACGCACCACCAGCGGCACCTTGAGACCGACCTCTTTCACTGCAGCGATCACACCCTCGGCGATGACGTCGCAGCGCATGATGCCGCCGAATATGTTGACGAGGATGCCTTTGACCTGCGGGTCGGAGGTGATGATCTTGAACGCCTCGGTGACCTTTTCCTTGGTCGCGCCGCCGCCCACGTCGAGGAAGTTGGCAGGCTCTGCGCCGTAGAGCTTGATGATGTCCATGGTGGCCATCGCCAGACCCGCGCCGTTGACCATGCAGCCGATCTCGCCATCCAGCGCGATGTAGTTGAGGTCGTATTTCGAGGCTTCGAGTTCCTTGGAATCCTCTTCGGTGGTGTCGCGCAGCTCGGCGATATCCGAGTGGCGATACATGGCGTTCGAGTCAAAGCTCATCTTGGCGTCGAGACATTTCAGATCGCCCTTGTCGGTGACGATCAGGGGGTTGATCTCGAGCATCTCCATGTCTTTTTCGATGAACATCTTGTAGAGCGTGCCCATCAGCGCCACGCATTGCTTGATCTGCGCACCGGTGAGGCCGAGGTTGAAGGCGATGCGGCGGCCGTGGAACGGTTGATAGCCGGTGGCGGGGTCAACCGAGAAGCTGAGGATCTTTTCAGGCGTGGAGGCGGCGACCTCCTCGATATCCATGCCGCCCTCGGTGGAGGCGACGAAGCTGACGCGGGAGGTCACGCGGTCGACCAGCAGGGCGAGATACATTTCGGTCTCGATGCCGGAGCCGTCCTCGATATAGATGCGGTTGACCTGCTTGCCGGGCGCGCCGGTCTGCTTGGTCACGAGGGTGCGGCCAAGCATGCGCTTGGCCTCGTCGGCGGCCTCTTCCACGGATTTCGCGAGGCGCACACCGCCTGCGTCACCGGCGCCGGCCTCCTTGAACTTGCCCTTTCCGCGCCCGCCGGCGTGGATCTGCGCCTTTACCACCCAGAGCGGTCCGTCGAGCGCGCCCGCGGCCGTCTTGGCCTCTTCGGCGCGCAGAACCACGCGGCCATCCGACACCGGGGCGCCGTAGGAGCGAAGCAATGCCTTCGCCTGATACTCATGGATATTCATGAAACTGTCCCGTTTTGCTGCGATCAGGACAGGTATAGACATAGAATGGCACCCGCCTTAAACGCTTTTTTGCGGTTTCGGGCCATTTCGGGTGCATAAAGGGATTTTGTGATCACGCGGCCAAAACGTGTGATCACAAATTAGCCGTGCTTAAAATCCTAACAGAAACGAATCGAGGCTCTTCGGAGCGCGCTGTTTGCATTCCGTTACAGATTTACTTTCCAATAGGTAGTTTTCCAAAGTCAGTATGCACCTCAAGACTGCACGACGCCGCAGAATCGAGGTCGAATCAAGGCAAAAACAGTCTGTTTCTGGCAAGTTTGACAAAATTGAGACAGAGATCCGGCTGATTCATGTTAATTTCTTTGTACACATTTTGTTGATCGGGTGAATGCGTCGGCGAACATCCTCGTGGGGGCGAGGAAAGGCGACAATTGGTGACACTCGGGTCGCAAAACCACGATTAGGGGAGATTAAGACATGACATTCAGGTTTAAGACTGCGGTCGGTGGGCTGTTGCTCAGCAACGGCAGGTTCGGCGGGAACGATTAGTTTCTTTGATATAGCCGGTGGTGCAGGGTTCACAGATTCCACAAACACAGCCCGGTCCGGCGGCGAGGCAGACTGGAACACCCGCGTTGGGGCCGGGGTCGGGGTGCTCGACACCTCAACCGGTATCAGCGTCGTGGGCAGCGCGTCGCGCAGCGACGCAGGAAGCGCGCTGGCATATTTCGACGGCGGTGCCGGTCTGGGCGTTTGCAGTATCGTTACGACTTCGGGGCAGTGCAACCCTCCCAACGACGACAACGTCGGAGCCATCGGTGGCTCGGCTAATGCCGGTGATGGATCATACGAGGAGTTGACCTTGACCTTCAGCAGTTCGGTCAATCTCGAAAGCGTGACCTTCCGCGCTGAAGGTCACGGGCTGTTTGGTGGCTCGGTCAAGATAAATGGCACGGATACCACGATCACGGGTGGACTGTTCGACACGGTTCTGACCGGCACTGTGTTCAACTTCCAGTACCTGCCTGTAGCCCAGAATCAGAACCCGACCAACGAATTCTACATCGACTCGGTGCAGATCTCGGCGGTGCCCGTCCCTGCTGCAGGCCTCCTGCTTCTGACCGCCCTCGGCGGGCTGGGACTGGCGCGGCGGCGGCGGCGCGCAGCCTGACATTTGTCTAGGTACAGCAAAAAGGCCGTCCCGAGTGATCGGGGCGGCCTTTTCGTTTCCATCTTAGCGAGGCCGGATCAGGCGAGCGAGCCGTCGATTTCCTTGCAGGCCGAGACGAGGCCTTTGACGGCGTCGACGGATTTGTCGAACATCTCCTGCTCGTCCTTGTTGAGCGAGATGTTGACGATGCGCTCGATGCCGCCCGCGCCGATCACGGTGGGCACGCCGACATACATGCCCTTCACGCCCAGTTCGCCATCGCACCAGGCGGCACAGGGCAGGACGCGTTTCTGATCCTTGAGATAGGCCTCTGCCATCTCGATCGCCGAGGTGGCGGGGGCGTAGAAGGCCGAGCCGGTCTTGAGCAGGCCGACGATTTCGGCACCGCCGTCACGGGTGCGCTGCAGGATCGCGTCGAGTTTTTCCTGCGTGGTCCAGCCCATCTTGATCAGGTCCGGGAGCGGGATGCCCGCCACGGTGGAATAGCGCACGCAGGGCACCATCGTATCGCCATGCCCGCCCAGAACGAAGGCGCTGACATCCTTCATCGAGACGTTGAACTCGACGCTGAGGAAGTGGCGGAAGCGGGCAGAGTCGAGCACGCCGGCCATGCCGCAGACCTTGTTCGCGGGAAGGCCTGAGAATTTCTGCAGGGCCCAGACCATCGCGTCGAGCGGGTTGGTAATGCAGATGACAAAGGCGTCAGGCGCGTTGGCGGCGATGCCCTCGCCCACCGATTTCATGACCTTGAGGTTGATGCCCAGAAGGTCATCGCGGCTCATGCCCGGCTTGCGCGGGACACCGGCGGTGACGATGCAGACATCCGCGCCCGCGATATCCTCGTAGGACTGCGTGCCCTTGAGGGCCGCGTCGAACCCTTCGGAAGGGCCGGATTCCGCGATGTCGAGCGCCTTGCCCTCGGGGGTGCCTTCGGCGATGTCGAAAAGCACGATATCGCCCAGTTCCTTGAGCGCGGCGAGATGGGCGAGGGTGCCGCCGATCTGTCCGGCGCCGATCAGCGCAATCTTGGGTCTGGCCATTGGATAGTCTCCATCGGTTGAAAAGTTGCGCTTGGGCGTAGTCGGATTTTTGGCTTCATGCAAGGGTGCTGCGCTGCGGCAAATGCGGGGGCCGGGCTGTTGTATGCGCGCGCATGCCGCTAAAGTGCAGAAAATCGCTGGATTTAGGGGAGGTCCATGGGCTGGGACGTGTTTGCAATCGGGGTGCTGGCGGCGCTCTTCGCAGGTGTGTCCAAGGGTGGATTCGGCTCTGGCGCGGCGTTTGCGGGGGCGGCGATTCTGGCGCTTTTCGTGGAGCCGGGGATGGCCTTGGGGATCATGTTACCACTGCTGATGCTGATCGACGTGGCCACCCTGCGGCCCTATTGGCGGCAATGGGGGCGCGAGGAGGCGTGGTTCCTGATCCTCGGGGGGCTGCCGGGCGTGGCGCTGGGCGTGGTGTTCTACCGGGTGGCGGATGCCGATCTGTTGCGCCTGCTGATCGGGGGGATCGCGATCGGGTTCGTGCTCTGGCAGGTGCTGGTGCGAAGCGGCGTGATCCGGGGCGCGCGCCGCGCCTTGCCGGGATGGGCCGGGATGCTGGCGGGGATGGTCGCGGGATTTACCAGTTTCGTGAGCCATGCGGGCGGGCCGCCCGCCGCCGTCTACCTGCTGTCGCGCGGGATCGACAAGACGCGCTATCAGGCGACCACGGTGATCCTGTTCTTCGTGCTGAATATCGCCAAGGCGGTGCCCTATGCGGTGCTGGGCCTGTTTAGCGCGCAGACCCTGCTGATCGACCTGGCGCTGGCACCCTTTGCGCTACTCGGGGCGTGGATCGGGGTGCGCGCGCACCGGATCGTGCCGGAGCGGGCGTTTTTCGGCATTACTTATGTGTTGCTGACGGTGACCGGGTCCAAGCTCATTCTGGATGGGTTGTGACGCGCTCAGGCGTCGCTGCCGGGTTTGGGCAGCGGGGCGGCCATCGCCTCGAACGCCCGACCGCTGGCGATGAGACAGGTCAGCCCGTCGGGCAAAGTCACGGTGATCGTCCAACTGCCGGAGGTTTGCGAGGCGAACACCTCCATCACCGCGCCCTGCGCACCGAGGCCCATGGACTGCCGGGTTTCGCCGTAAGCGGTGGCGAGGCGGTCGACCACAACCTCGCGCGGGGCGCAGTTGCCGGGTTGCGCCTGCGCGCCGCCCGCGATCAGGGCAAGCGTGGCAAGGCCCGGGATCAGTCGTCTCAGCATCGTCTCATCCTTTCTGCGATCTGTCCCTGCCGTCCGGGAACGAGAGTGACCAAGGAAAGGTGAACACGCGGTTAACGCGGCGGGCAAAGCCGGGGACAGGCGCGCGATGCTGCGTCGCGGCGAGAAAAGGCTTGAACGTTTCCTCCGAAAAGTGCCATTCCTGCGCAAGAAAATTACAAGCAACAGAATCCAAGAGAGGGCAGACCCATGGACAGCAACGCGCATCCCTATCGTTCGGTGCTCTATATCCCCGGCTCCAAGGAGCGGGCGCTGGAGAAGGCGCGCGAGTTGCCGACCGACGCGATCATCTTTGATCTGGAGGATGCCGTCGCCCCCGATGCCAAGGCGGAGGCGCGCGCCACGCTGGTCGAGGCGTTGCGGCAGGGCGGCTATGGCAAGCGGGCCAAGATCGTGCGGATCAACGCGCTGACCACGGAATGGGGGCTGGAGGATGCCCGCGCGCTGCGCGATGCGGGCGCCGATGCGATCCTGCTGCCCAAGGTCAACAACCCCTCGGATATCGACAACCTTTCCGAGGTGATCGGTGCCAATCTGCCGGTCTGGACGATGATGGAAACGCCCGCCTGCGTGTTCAACGCGCGCGATATCGCCGCGCATCGTCAGGTGACCGGGCTGGTCGCGGGCACCAATGACCTGACCAAGGATCTGGGCTGTCGGGTGCGGGCCGACCGCCTGCCGCTGATGACGGCGCTGCAACGCATCGTGATGGCGGCGCGCGCGGCGCGGATCGTGGCGGTGGATGGCGTCTACAACCGGTTCCGCGATGGTGACGGGCTCAAGGCGGAATGCGAACAGGGGCGTGATCTGGGATTTGACGGCAAGACGCTGATTCACCCCGCGCAAATCGAGATCGCCAACACCGCATTCGCCCCCAACAATTCCGAGTTAGAGCTAGCCGAACGCCAGATAGCCGCCTATGAAGAAAGCCGGGCCTCGGGGCAGGGCATCGCGGTGGTCGACGGGCAGATCGTGGAGAATCTGCATGTCGTCGCGGCACAGCGCATCCTTGCCCGCGCGCAGGCGATACGAGACATGGCAGCGGAGTAGCAACCAATGACGTACCTCATCCTCGGTCTGATCCTCTGGGTCGCGGCGCATCTCTTCAAACGGGTGGCCCCCGACCTGCGCGCCCGGATGGGCAATGCTGGCAAGGGGCTGGCGGCGGTGGGCATTCTGGCCGGTCTGGTGCTGATGATCTATGGCTACCGGCAGGCGGAGGTCTTCAATGTCTGGTTCCCGCCCGCATGGACAGTGCATCTCAACAACCTGATGATGCTGGCCGCCGTGTTCGTTTACGGCATGAGTGCCACCAAGGGGCGGCTGCGCGGCGCGATGCGGCATCCGCAGCTGACCGCCGTCAAGATCTGGGCGGTGGCGCATTTGCTGGTCAATGGCGATCTGGCGTCATTGGTGCTGTTCGGCGGGCTGCTGGCCTGGGCGGTGCTGGAAGTGGTGGTGATCAACCTCTCGGAGGAATGGGACCGCCCGCAGCCGGGCGAGGCCAAGAAGGACGTGATCCTCGTTGTCATCACGGTGGTGATGTTCCTTGTCATCACCCTCATCCACAACTGGCTGGGTGTCTGGCCGTTCCCGGGGTAAACCTATGAAACTTTATCGTTTTCTCTCTGCCGACGACACGTCGGAGTTTTGCCACAAGGTGACGGCGGCGCTGAACGCGGGCTGGGAGCTATATGGCGATCCGACCTATGCCTTTGACGGGGCCAATGGCGTGATGCGCTGCGGGCAGGCCGTGGTGAAGGAGAAGGCGGGCGACTATGCGCCCGGGATGAAGCTGGGAGAGCAGTGACGATGAAGACCAATCCGGGGCGGTTTTTCGAGGATTACGAGGTCGGGCAGGTGATCCGCCACGCGGTGCCGCGCAGCGTGTCGGGGGGTGAACGCGCGCTTTATCATGCGCTTTATCCGGCGCGGCACGCGCTCTATTCCTCGAACGAGTTCGCCCGCGCGAGCGGGTTGCCCGACAGCCCGATCGACGACATGGCGGCGTTTCACATCGTGTTCGGCAAGTCGGTGCCGGATATCTCGCTCAATGCCGTGGCCAATCTGGGTTATGCCGAGGCGCGCTGGCTGCGCCCGGTCTATCCCGGCGACACGCTGCGCAGCGAATCCGAGGTGATCGGGCTCAAGCAGAACTCGTCCGGCAAGACCGGGGTGGTCTATGTGCGCACCACGGGGTTCAACCAGCATGACCTGCCGGTGATGGAATTCGTGCGCTGGATGATGGTGCGCAAGAACAATCTCGATGCGCCCGCACCCGAGGCGGTGGTGCCGCAGACGGCGGCGGTGGTGGACCCGAGCGATCTGGTCATCCCCGCAGGGCTCGATTTCAGCCATTACGATTTCGGACTGGCCGGCGAGCCGCACCGGGTGGGCGATTACGAGGTGGGCGAGCGGATCGACCATGTCGACGGCGTGACCATCGAGGAAGCCGAGCACATGATGGCGACGCGGCTGTGGCAGAACACCTCGAAGACGCATTTCGACGCGACGCCGCGCGCCGATGGCAAGCGGCTGATCTATGGCGGGCACGTGATCTCGATGGCGCGGGCGCTGTCGTTCAACGGACTGGCCAATGCGCAGATGATTGGGGCGATCAATGCCGGGTCTCACGCTAACCCCTGTTTCGCGGGCGACACCGTGCGCGCATGGTCAGAGGTGTTGGACCGCGCCGAGGTGGATGCGCCGGGCGTCGGCGCGCTGCGCCTGCGACTGGTGGCGACCAAGGGCGGCGAGGCGTTCACGCTCAAGGGCGAGGACGGCAAGTATCTGCCGCATGTGCTGCTCGATCTGGATTACTGGGTGCTGATGCCGGTGTGAGGCGGGTTTCGGCCTGGAGCGGGCATTGATTGAAGCACCTGCGCGGAACAAGGCCGAAGGCCGCCGCTCAGGCCGCCTTTTCCGGGTCGAACCCGGCCTCGCGCATGAGCCGGTTGGAGGCGGTCTCGATCTCGTCTTCGAGCCGTTCCATGAACGCCTCCTTGCCCAGACCGGCTTCGATGCGCGGCAGGAATTCCACCACCGCGAGGCCCGGCTTGCGCAAGATGCCCTTGCGCGGCCAGAACACGCCGACATTGGTGGCCACCGGCACGCAATCCTGACCCAATTCGTGATAGAGCACGCCCGAGCCCACCTTGTAGGGGGCCTTGACCCCCGGCGCGATGCGGGTGCCCTGCGGGTAGATGATCAACTGCCCGGGCTCCAGCCGCCCCTTGCCGACATCGGCGACCATCTGCTTGATGGCGGCGCTGCGCTTGCCCCGGTCCACCGGCACGCAGCCGATGCGCAGCGCGTATTGCCCGATCACCGGGGCATACATCAATTCGCGCTTCATGATGAACTTGCCCGCCGGGACCGACCCGTAGATCAGGATGATGTCGAGGAAACTCTGGTGTTTGGCGACGATCAGCACCTCGTCCTCGGGCGGCGTGCCGCGCACCTCGGTGCGCAGGCCTACCATCCAGCGCGCCGCCCAGCGCACCACGCGGCACCAGGCATGGCAGGCGGCCAGCGCGCCCTTGCGGCTGAGCAGCGCCCAGGGCAGGTAGAGCAGCCCCAGAACCGGCATCATCGCGTAGATGAACACCACGAAAACCAGCGACCGCAGCCATTGAACCGCCTGCATCACGGCATCTCCTCCAGCGTCTTGCGCGCCGCAGCACGGGTCGCGAAGAACGCGACCAGAGCGGCCAGAACCGGCACCAACGGCGGCCAGAGCCAGTGCCAGCCCTGAAATCCGAGCCCGGTCAGAAAGCCGCCCGCCGCATCGGCGCTTGGCAGGGCGAGAATGGCGAGACAGCCCAGCGCCATGCCGATGGCCGCCCCACCGAGGGCCCGGAGCGTGAAGCGCCGCACGAAAGCCCGCGCGATATAGCTGTCACGCGCGCCCACAAGGCGCAGCACCTGTATGACCTGCGCATTGGCGGCAAGGGCGGCGTTGGCCGCCAGCGTGATCATCGCCGCCGTCGCGCCGCCGATCAGCAGCAGCGACAGCCAGCCCAGAAGGCGCAGACGGTCAGCGGCGCGCACCAGCGGCGCGCGCCAGCGGGTGTGATCGTCGAGCACCGCGCCCGGCACCTCGGCCTGCAGGCGCAGGCGCAGGCCCTCGGCATCGACCCCGTCGGCGGTCTCGATCACCTCGATCAGGCGGGGCACTGGCAGTTGGTCGATCGGCAGGTCCGGGCCGAACCACGGCTCCAGCAGGGCGGCCTGCTCGGCATCATCGAGCGCGCGGGCACGGGCCACGCCGGTCGTCGTCTCAAGCACGCGCAGCGCGGCGGCGGTCTGCGCCGCCATCTGTGCCTCGGGGGCGGAAATGCGCACCGTCGCGGTGCGCGCCAGCTCGTCCCCCCAGCGTTCGGCCAGACGCCCCGTCGCCAGCGACAACGCCAGCGCAAACACCGCGAGGAACGCCATCGCCCCCGCACTGAACAGCGTGAGCCATGCGGTGAACCCGGTGGGCGGCACCACCCGGTCCGCCTGCGCATCCCCGATCAGCAGGTCGCCAAGGGCCTTGATATCCAGCTTCACAGATCCGCCCCCGCCAGTTGCAGCCGCCGCGCCGCGATGCGCAGGACCCGCGCCTGCACATGGGCCTTGGCGGCCCGGATCAGGGCCAGATCATGGGTCGCGATGAGGATCGTCTTGCCCATGAGGTTAAGCTCGATCAGCAGGCGCAGCAGGCGTTGCGACATCTCCCAGTCGACATTGCCGGTGGGCTCATCGGCGAGGATCACGTCGGGCGACATGATCACCGCGCGCGCCAGCGCCGCGCGCTGCCGCTCGCCGCCCGACAGTTCCGGCGGCCGCGCCTTGGCGCGCTCGCGCAGGCCGACCCAGCCGATCAGTTCCTTGAGATTGGCCCCCTCGGCCAGCAGGTCACGCCCCGACACGCTGAGCGGCAGGGCGATGTTGTCCTCGACGCTGAGGTGATCGAGAAACTGGCAATCCTGATGCACCACGCCGACGCGCCGCCGCACCGTGGCGATATCGTCGCGCCCCATCTCGCGCCGGTTCTGGCCAAACAGGCGCAACTGCCCCGACGTGGGCACCAGCGCGCCGTAACACAGCTTCAGGAGCGTGGTCTTGCCCGCCCCCGACGGCCCGGTCAGGAAATGGAACGACCCGGGGCTGAGCGACAGCGACACCTCGCTGAGCAACTCGCCCCCGCCATAGTTGTAGGCCACATCTTCCAGCTCGATCACGGGCTGCCCCTCAATACGCATATCTTCTCTAAATGCCCCAGAGGCCACACATGTGCAATGATCGAGCGCGTGATTCGCTTTGCTCTTTTCCCAAGGCAAAGAACCGCTTATGCTTTTGATTGAGGACAGGGGGCCGGAGAACGGCGACACGGAACAGGCGACAGGTGGCACCATGAGGCTGACTTGCCCGAATTGCGGGGCGCAATACGAGGTGCCGGAGGCGGTAATCCCGACCTCGGGGCGTGATGTGCAATGCTCCAATTGCGGCGATACCTGGTTCCAGCATCACCCCGACCATGCCCCCGCCGAGGCCGAGGAGCAGCCGGACGAGTACGCCGTCCCGCCTGAGACCGCCACCCCCGAGGCAGACCCGGACCCTGCGCCAGAACCGGTGGCGGAGCCAATGCTCGAACCGGTGCCCGAACCGGTGGCTGACCGGGTGCCCGAACCGGTGGCGGAGCCAATGCCCGAACCCGTGGCGGAGCCTGCAGCCGAGGCCGCGCCCGAAGAACCGCCCGCGCAGCGCAGGCTCGATCCGAACGTGTCGGACATCCTGCGCGAAGAGGCCGAGCGCGAGCGTGCCGCCCGTGCCGCCGAGGGGGCGGGCGGGCTTGAGACCCAGCCCGATCTGGGTCTTTCCGATCCCGGCATATCCGAAGATGAGCGCAGCCGTCAGGCCCGCGCCCGGATGGAACGTCTGCGCGGCGGCGGCGAGACGCCCCCGCCCGCGCCCTCCGAACAGCAGGTCAACGAAAGCCCCGACGACGATATCGACCCGTCCTCGCGGCGCAATCTGCTGCCCGATATCGAAGAGATCAACTCGTCGCTGACCTCGAGCGGGGAGCGCGGCGACACGGTGGCAGCGGCGGCGCTGCCCGAAGAGGTGCCGATGTCCAGCCGGCGCAGCGGCTTTCGGTCGGGCTTCCGGCTGGCGGTGATCACCTTCGTGCTGGCCACCATCGTCTACCTGACGGCATCCAGCATTGCGCAGATGATCCCCGCTGCCGAGGCCCCGCTGGCGCAATATGTCGAGGCGGTGAACGCGGCGCGCACGCAGCTCAACGATCTCGTGTCGCGCGTCATCGCGCAGATCGGTGGCCCGGCGAACTGACCCGCGCAGCCGATGTCAGATGTCGTGCATGGGGCGGGCGGATGGCGGGTATTTTGGGCTGTTGTTTCCGTTGGATCAAAGCACCCGCGCGATACGCGGCCGTCAGGCCGCCGCGCATCGACGGGCCGCCCCGACGGCACGGCGGTTTGGTTGCAACCTGCGCATCACATGTATGTTTTCCTGGCTTGGCAGAGATAAAGGTCTGCCGAACAGGCGTTGGATCGCCCCACCGCGGCCCGTCGATGCGCGGCTCGCTCCAATGTCCGCCTCAGGCCAAAACCACCCCCCTGCCTGAATTCGCCCTCCCTTTACGAAAACAGGTGCACTGTCTGACGCGCATGCTATCGTGCGCCCGACTCGGAAAGTGCCTTCACATTACTCGCAAACGCTTTTTAGCACCCTGCTTTCCGGTCCGACCGTTTGACCCATGCGGGCCACGCGCCCGAAAATTGTACCAGGAGCTTGAAATGCAATCCAAAATCCGCGCCATGGCCTTGATCGGCCTGACTCTGCCCGCCGCGACCCATGCCGCCGATCTCGGCGATACCGACACGGCGATCCGACTGGCGCTTCTGCCCGAAACCGGCGCACAGATTTCCGCACATGTGGCCGGTGAGGTGCTCGGCGCCATGGGATACACGGTCGAGTATGTCGAGGCCGATCAGATGCGTGTCTTCAGCGACATGCGGCAGGGCCGCATCGACGTCAATGTCGAGGTCTGGGAGGCCCGCGCACCGGGCAATTACCGCGACATGATCCTCGACGGCGACTTGCAGGAGATGGGCGAGTTGGGTGTGACCCTGTCGGAGGGCCTCGCCTATCCCGCGCATATGGACGCGACCTGCCCCGGCCTGCCCGCGTGGGAGGCACTGCGCGATTGCGCCGCCCTGTCGGGTCTCGCGGTGGTGGATTATCCCGAAGAGTGGGAAGGCCCTGCCGCCGGGATCATCGAGGCCATGGGCCTGCCCTTCGAGGTGCGCCCCGCCGCGTCCGAGGCTGACCTGTCGCAGACCCTGACCGAGGCCAGCGCATCGGGCGATCCGGCGCTGGTGATGTTCTGGCGTCCGCATTGGGCGGTGGCAGCGCAGGATCTGCGCTTTGTCACCCTGCCCACGGCAGAGGCCGCCTGTTACGAGACCCCAAGCTGGGGCCCGAACCCGGACCTGCCCGGCGATTGCGGCATTCCCTCGCTCGAGGCAGTGAAGACGGTGATCAAGGGGACAAAGATCAAATGGCCCGCCGCGTGGTACATGCTGGAGGATTTCCAGATCGACACCGCGACGCAGGAGGCGCTGATGGTCGCCGTCGAGCAGGAGGGCCGCCCGGTGGCCGAGGTTGCCGCCGAGTGGCGCGCCGCCAATGAGGAGACATGGCAGCCGGTGGTGGATGCGGCGCTGGCGCAGTAGGGTCGCTGGTGGTCTGACGGGGTGGTTTTGGCCTGGAGCGGACCTTGGCGGTTTCAGAGATGAGCCGCGCGGGGCCCGACCGCCGGGTGGGCGCAGCAACCTCGGTGGACCGCACTTTATGCCAGCCAAACACTCCCGCGTTTTCAATGGCTTGATACGTTGCAAAAGCGCCCGCCCGAGGGGGCGGTCGGGCGCTGCGCGGCGGTGCCTGCGGCACCTTGATTCCGCGCATTGGGCTTCACCTGAAGGGCAGCCCAAGACCAACAAACCAAGCGCCCCTCTCTGACCACTTCAAAGCACCATCAGCCACGGGCGAAGGCCTTTTGCAAAGGCCTTCCCACCCGAATCAGAACCGGTCCAGCAAGCGTTCGAGGTAGTCGAGTTCCACGTCGGGCCGGTCGCCCTCGCCCGAGCGCCGCCGGATTTCATCGAGCAGATCGCGGGCCCGGCGATAGACATCCTCGCCCTGCAACAGGTTGTCCTGTGTGCCCGCGCGCCGCCCTTGACCGGCCTCGCGGCCCAGCGGGTCGGCCTGCGCCTGTCCCGGCGGGCCGTCCTGTTGGCCCTGCCCGCCCGGATTCTGCTGTTCCGCCATCGCCTCGCCCATGTTGCGCATGCCCTCGCGCAGCGCCTCCATGGCGTCGGCCTGATCGTCGATGGCCCCGGCCAGATCGTCGTTGCGCAGGGCTTCTTCGGCCCGTTGCATCGAGCGTTCGGCCTGTTCCAGCGCCTCGCGCGCGGCCTCTCCGGCCTCGCCACCCAAGCCCGGCAGGCCCTGCCGTTGGCGCTCCAGTTCGCGGCGCAGCGCCTCTTGCCGGTCGGCCAATTCGCCTTCGGCCCCCTGCCCGCCCTGACCGTCCTCGGCGCGCTCCTGACCTTCGCCGCCCTGGCCCTGCTGCTGGCCGCCCTGACCGCCTTGGCCCGGCTGCCCGTCATGGCTCTGGCCCCGGCCCTCGCCGCCGCTCTGGCCCTCGTTGCCCTGCGACTGGCCGGATTGCGCGCCGGGGTTGAACTGTTCCTGCAGGTCGCGGAACGCCTGATCCGACAGGCCCTGCTGTTCGCGCAGCGTCTCGGCCAGCCCCTCCATCGCCTGTTGCCCCGGCGACTGGCCCTGCTGGCCCTGGCCTTGGGTGACCTGCATGTTCTCCATCATCTGCTGAAATTCTTCCAGCGCCTGCTGCGCCTCGGCAAAGCGGCCCTGTTCCATCAGTTCCTGAATACGGTCCATCATGTCCTGCAGATCCTGCTGGTTCATCTGCATCATGTTCTCGGCGCTCTGCTGATCGCCGCTGTTCTCGGGGTCCTCGCGCTGCGCCTGCTGCATCTTCTGGCGCAGGTAATCCTGCGTGGCGTCGCGCAATTCCTGCATCAGCCGGGCGATCTCCTCTTCGCTGGCATCGTTCTTCATCGCCTCGCTCAGCCGTTCCTGCGCGGCGCGCATCCGCTCCAATGCGTCGCCCACATCGCCATCTTCCAAGAGCACGCCCAGATCCCACAGCGCCTGCGCGATCTCGTCGCGCTCATTGCCGTTAAGCCCGTCGCTGTCGATCCCCGCCTCCAATTGCCGCAGGATCACCCGCAGCCGTAGATAGGCCTTTTCCGACCGGAACAGCCCCTCGCGCGGCTGGTAGGAGACCGCGCGCAGCACTTGCGCCACGCGGGCTGCATTGTCGCGCGACCACAAAAGATCACGCCGCTGTTCGATCACCGCCGCCGCCATCGGGTTGAAAAACCGGCGCGCGGGCAGCTTCATCTCGACGGGCTCCGAGAGCCCCTCCTGCCCCGCCGCATCCTCGACCCGCAGCCGCAGCGTCACCGGCAAATGCGCCCAAGGGTGTTCTGACAGGTTCTCGATCAGCGTCTCGGTGAATTCGCTGCGATCCCCCGCCAGTGGCATCGGCAGATCGAGCCGGATCGCCTCGCGCGGCTCCGGCTCGGCGCTCAGACCATAACGCCGGTCGATGCGGTCCATGTCCAACTCAAAGACAGCGCCCCCGGCCACGACGCCGTAATCGTCGCGTGCCTCAAACGGCTGGCTCATCTGCCCGTCAAAGGCGGTCTTGGCCTCGCTCTCCAGCACGGCCACGCGCGGCGCTGTGTCGGCGATCGCCTCGACCTGCCAGCTGCGGCCACCGGGGCCGTCGATGCGCATCTCGCCATCCTGCGCGATGCTGAATTCCTGTTCCGTCCCGGTCGCAGGCGGCACGTCACCGGCGCGGCCCGATACCGTTTCGCTCAGGCTGAGCGCGCCGACCTCGCCATAAAATCGCAGGGTAATTTCACTGCCCTCGGGCACCTCGATCACACCTGACTGATCGGCCAGATATAGGCTCGGCAAGCCGGTATAGGCGGGCGGTTCGATCCAGCCCTCCCATGTCGGGCCAGAGGCGAGCGCGGCGCCGCGACCGGCACCCGGCACCATCTCGGCCACCGAGCCCGCACGCCAGACAGAGCCGAAGAGCAGCGCCACCACCAGGCCCAGAAGCGCCACGTAGCGCAGCCCGAACGGATCCTGCCGCGACAGGCGCAGATCAGGCTCGACCGCCTTCGCCTGCGCCGCGCGGGCCGCCATCCGATCCTGATGCGCGCGCCAGAGCGCCTGTGACCCGACGTCCTGCGCGCCCACGGCCTGCGTATCGGCCAATGCCGCCAAGGGTCGCCCCGGCAATGTCGCATCGAGGCGGGCCAGCGCCTCGGACCGGGTCGGGAAGCGGAAGCGCGACGCACCGCGTAGCGCGAAGACCACCAGCGCAAGGCCGCCCAGCATCAGCCCGGTCCACACCGCCTCGACGCTCACCATGTCCTGAACGCCCAGCATGACCAGCGCCGCAGCCCCCGCCAACAGGCTCCAGACCGGCCAGAAGGCGCGCACCAGCCGCTCGGCGATCAGCCCGGCCCAGGTCAGCAGCAAGGGCCGCCGCAGTCGCGCCGTCACGTCGTTCAGGGGGTTTCGCGTCTTCGCCATGGGCCGCGCCTCTCCTCGGCCCGACGCGCGCATCGCGTCATAGCCATTCAGGGATGGTATCGCGATTTATCATTTCGTCAAAGGTCGGGCGCGCCCGGATCACGGCAAATTCACGCCCATTGACCAGAACCTCGGGGATCAGGGGGCGGGTATTGTATTCGCTCGACATCACCGCACCATAGGCCCCGGCACTGCGGAACGCCACCAACTCGCCCTCGGCCAAGGGCGGCAGCATGCGGCCGCGCGCAAAGGTGTCGCCCGATTCGCAGACCGGGCCGACCACGTCATAGGGGGTTTGCTCGACGCCCGGGGCCGGTTCCACCACGGGAACGATATCGTGATGGGCGTCATACATGGCCGGGCGGATCAGATCGTTCATCGCCGCATCGAGGATCAGGAAATCGCGGCCCTCACCCTCTTTCACATAGATCACCTCGCTGACCAGAATTCCGGCATTCCCGGCCACCAGCCGCCCCGGCTCGATCTCGATCTCGCAGCCCAGATGACCCAATGTCTCGCGAATCAGCGCACCATACTCAGTGGGCAGCGGCGGCGCCTCGTTCGAGCGGGTGTAGGGAATGCCCAAACCGCCCCCGAGATCGAGACGGCGAATGTCATGCCCCTCGGCGCGCAACTCCTCGGTCAGATCGGCCACCTTCTGATAGGCTTGACGAAACGGCTCCAACTCGGTCAGTTGGCTGCCGATATGTACGTCGATGCCGATCACCTCCAGCCCCGGGAGGGCGGCGGCCTCGGCATAAACCGCACTCGCGCGCGAAATCGGGATGCCGAACTTGTTCTCGCTCTTGCCGGTGGCGATCTTGGCGTGGGTTTTCGCGTCCACATCCGGATTGACCCGCACGGTGATCGGGGCCACGACACCGAGGCTTGCCGCCACCTCGCTCAGCGCGCGCATCTCGGGCTCGCTCTCGACGTTGAACTGACGGATGCCGCCTTCAAGCGCCAGACGCATCTCGTCCCGGGTCTTGCCGACGCCGGAAAAGACGATCCGCTCACCCGGCACGCCCGCCGCACGGGCGCGCATATATTCGCCGCCCGAGACCACATCCATCCCCGCGCCAAGCCCCGCCAGGGTGCGCAGGATCGCCTGATTGCTCGCTGCCTTCATGGCATAGCACACCAGATGCTCCATCCCGTCGAGCGCCTCGTCGAACAGCCGGAAATGCCGCGTCAGGGTCGCGGTGGAATAGCAATAGAACGGCGTGCCCACCGCGCGGGCGATCTCCGCCAGCGGCACATCCTCGGCATGCAGTACGCCGTCACGATAGAGAAAATGATCCACGCGCTGTCCCGCCCCGCTTCATCTTGCCCAAAATACTCAAATCCGGCCCTTACACCTCTCGCGACATGCGCAGGAATAGGTAAAGCGGCAAGCCGCAGCTTACCCCGATGCAGAAGGTCGCAGGAATCGCAATAAGTCCGGCCCAGTGGCGGTGCCGCACCGCCTCGACCAGCACCCAGACGGTGAGCGCCACGGCGGCGATGGTCAGGTCCCACGTCAGCCCGGTCGTACTGTCATTGACATACCAAGCGTCGATCAGCGCCGCGAGACTCCAGTCGTTCGCAGCCATGTAGGACATGAACCAGTACATCGGATGCACCGCGCCCCAGAGCGCCAGTGCGGCAAAGACCCATCTCATAGGCCGACACCGACGCCGACATTCACGCCGCCCACGCGCACCCCGGTGCTGACGCTGGTATGCACACCACCGGTGCCCGCGCTCACCGTGGTGTTGACCGAGGGGCGCACCGGATCGCCATCCGCGCCGCAGCCTGCAAGCGCGATCAGCGCCAGCCCTGTCAGAACCGCTCTTGTCATCCCAGACGCTCCTTCCACCGTGCCACCTGCGCGCGCACCTGTTCGGGGGCGGTGCCGCCATAGCTCGTCCTTGAGGCCACCGAATTATGCACGCCCAGCACATCATAGACCGACGCGTCGATTTCGCCATGCACTTGCTGCATCTCGTCAAGGCTGAGGTCCGGCAGGTCACAGCCCTTCGCCTCGGCGCGGGCCACGAGGCTGCCGGTAACATGATGCGCCTCGCGGAACGGCATGTCGAGCACCCGGACCAGCCAATCGGCCAAGTCCGTCGCGGTCGAGAAGCCCGACCCGGCGGCGGCCTCCAGATTGGCCTTTTGGGCGGCCATATCGCGCACCATGCCTTCCATCGCCGCGAGCGCCAGCATCAGGTTGTCGGCGGCATCGAAGACCTGTTCCTTGTCCTCCTGCATGTCCTTGGAATAGGCCAGCGGCAGGCCCTTCATCACCATCATCAGCGCCACGTTGGCCCCGAAAATCCGCCCCACCTTGGCGCGGATAAGCTCCGCCGCATCGGGGTTCTTCTTCTGCGGCATGATGCTCGACCCGGTGGAAAACCGGTCCGACAGAGCGACAAAGCGGAACTGTGCGGAGGACCAGATCACCAGTTCCTCGGCAAAGCGGCTGAGATGCATGGCGCAGATGCTGGCCGTGCCGAGAAACTCCAGCGCGAAATCGCGGTCGCTGACGGCATCGAGGGAATTGGCGCAGGGGCGGTCAAAGCCCAACGCCTGCGCCGTCATCTCGCGGTCAATCGGAAAGGACGTTCCGGCCAGCGCCGCCGCGCCCAGAGGGCATTCGTTCATCCGCGCGCGGGCATCGCGCACCCGGCTCAGGTCGCGCCCGAACATCTCGACATAGGCCATCATGTGATGACCCCAGGTGACCGGCTGCGCGGTCTGAAGGTGGGTGAAACCGGGCATCACCCAATCCGCCCCGGCCTCGGCCTGCGCGACCAGCGCGCGCATCAGCGCCACCAGCGCGCCATCGGCGGCGTCCAGTTGATCGCGCACCCAGAGGCGGAAATCGGTGGCCACCTGATCGTTGCGCGAGCGGCCCGTGTGCAGCCGTCCGGCAGCGGGGCCCACGATCTCCTTCAACCGCGCCTCGACATTCATGTGAATGTCTTCGAGGGCAGCGGAAAAGGTGAAATCCCCGCCCTCGATCTCTGACAAGACCGTGATCAGCCCTTCCCTCATGGCCTCGGCATCACTATCACTGACGATACCCGTGGCGGCCAGCATGGCGGCATGGGCACGCGACCCGGCGATATCCTGCGCCGCCATCCGCTTGTCGAAGGTGATCGAGGCATTAATTGCCTCCATGATCGCATCCGGCCCGGCGGCAAAGCGGCCGCCCCACATCTGGTTCGAGGTCGTGTCAGTCATGTCTTTTGCCCTTCGGAGGGATTTATGAAAACCATTCGTCAGATCGTCCTTTATATGGCCCTCGCCCTCGGTGCAAACGCCGCAGTGGCCGATACCACGGCACTCGAGGCGCTGCGCGAGGGGGACATGAAGAAGCTCATGTTCCATTCCACGCCCAAACCGGCCCCGCAGGTGGAATTCGAGCGTGAAGACGGCTCCACCGCCACGCTCGCCGACTACCGCGGCAAGCATATCGTGCTCAATTTCTGGGCCACATGGTGCGCGCCCTGCAGGAAAGAGATGCCGATGCTGTCGAACCTGCAAGAGCAGATGGGCGGCGAGGCGTTCGCCGTCGTCACCATCGCCACGGGCCGCAACCCGCCCCCGGCGATGAAGGCGTTCTTTGACGAGATCGGGGTGGACAACCTGCCGCTCCACCGCGACCCCAAAAGCGCGCTCGCGCGTCAGATGGGCGTCTTCGGCCTGCCCATCACGGTGATCCTCGACCCGGAAGGCGATGAGATCGCCCGCCTGCAAGGGGATGCCCATTGGGACAGTGAGAGCGCGATGGCGATTATCGCGGCTTTGGTTGATGGGGGTGGGGGGAGTTGAAGATGGTCGAGTTTAGTCGCACCGCTATCCCAAACCTGACTGCCGGTCATTTCTCCAATGCCATGACCGATTTCGATCGGTAGAGGAAATGATGACCCGGAGCGTGAAGCAGTACGCTCTCATACGCCGCCATAAAAATTGATTTTGTGCCAATTGATTGAGTCGCACATACAGATGGGCGAAACTTGATGATAGACAATTATTTGTTTGTCATTCATCGGTATTCTGCACCACTATTAGACGCAAACCCTTCTTGACTATAGACCTAAACTCGTAGGCCTTATACGCTCTCAACCAGCTTGGCTGGCGTTCAAATCGTGAATTTAAGCACCACATTCTCAACCAAGTCCTCAACGAAATCGATAGCCTTTGTGCGGTTAATCCGAACACCGGACGGATGCGCGCATGAGTTCCTAGTACCAAGCTTTTGGTCCAAGATTTTACGCACATCATTTGAGACGATCTTAGCACTCCGGCATAACTCTATGAACTTGACTTCGGGGATATCGCTGAAATCATCGCGCTGCATGATGATTTTGACCTTCACGCGCTTATCAGTGTTCTTGGCGAGCTCCGCATTGAACTCGGCAAGTTTGTTTGTAAAGATGTAGTCGCAAAGATGGTTTATGGCCAATATCCAAGCCATCACGATCGTTGCCCGGTTCGCACTGACCTCGAAACAATCAAGTGTCTCCGACAAAAACTCTCTTGCTCTCCCTGGAGGCATCTTGTGCTCTAATGAGCGCAACGTGGCGCTAGTCTGCGAGGTCATCGTTTCGCCGCCAAGCTGCTTGGATAACGCTTCGCGCATATGGCGCTGCAGCTTGTACCCGTTATCCAATTTAACAAACTTCTGTGGCTTAGTCTTTAAGCCCTCAGATAGCCGGGAAGCTGTCGCCTTTGGCGGCGTCAAATCGCAATCTGTGAAACACTGATCAACTTCTTTTGCGGTAGCTGAATCCTGACCGATCTCGACTGTCAGGAAATAGACGAACAGTTCGATAAGTGATCCCTGCGATTGGCCACTCGCGTTCTCAATCGAGTTATAGAAGCGATTGACCGTGTCCGTCATTCAGCGCCTTTCCTCTTCAAGTCAAACTTGAAATAGTTGTCACCGACCGTCGTAATCGGAACGTCCGTCGGCGAGTTGTAATCGATGTATCCAAACTTGCGACCGCTCGCATCGCGAAACGCTTGTGAGAACACCTTGGGGATTCTTTCGTTTACAGCCTGATAGCAAGTGTAAACTTGGTCGGTGTTAGGATTTTCAATCCCCAACTCTTCAATCAAGAATTTTAAGAAGATCAGCACTCGCTCAGGATGATTTCCAACTTTGTATTCACCAAAATAAGCGCCCAGCTTAGATGTGTCTAAGCTCTTATCAAGCTTTGGAGCATCGGGATTAATGATGCTTTCCTCGTTGTCGTTCAACTTCGCCTTTTTTCGCTTGCGGGCAGGTCTCTTTGACTTTGGCGCGGCACCATTCCCAGCGTCTGCTGCAGGTGTGGCGGGGCTCTCTGCTGGCGGAGGTGGCGGCGCAGCATGCCCAACCATGCGGTCCTTGAAGTCTTCATAGACAGCTTTAACAAGCTCAACATCACCTTCTACGTCGATGATCCCTTGCGTCAAGTTGATATGCAGTTTGGTTTGCATGGCACTTACTCAATATAGTTGTCTGGCATCAGGTGTCCGCAATTTATAGTGGCGCGTGCTTGCTTGCAAGCTACTGAACAAGAAAACTTGCGCGCGCGCACCGTGCATCCGACCCGTTAGCGCACGCCCAACCCTTACCCAGCCACCCTCTTACCCCCGCCCCAAACCCTTGCCTGCCTCCCGCAAAACCCCTAAAGCCAGCCCATGCTTGACGAGACTGACGATATCCATCCGCTCTTTCACGGTGCCCCCGCCAGCACCGAGTTCAAGAAGCTGCGCAAGCGCATCGTGCGGCAGACGCGCGAGGCGGTGGAGCAGTACGGCATGGTGGAGCCGGGGGGCAAATGGCTGGTCTGTCTGTCGGGCGGCAAGGACAGTTACACGCTGCTCGCCGTGCTGCATGAGCTGCAATGGCGCGGCCTGTTGCCGGTGGAGTTGCTGGCCTGCAATCTCGATCAGGGTCAGCCGGGGTTTCCCGCCACGGTGCTGCCCGAGTTCCTGAAAGAGCGCGGCGTGCCGCACCGGATCGAGTATCAGGACACCTATTCCATCGTCATGGACAAGGTGCCGCAGGGCCGCACCTATTGCGCGCTCTGTTCCCGTTTGCGGCGCGGAAATCTCTACCGTATCGCGCGCGAGGAGGGCTGCACGGCGGTCGTGCTCGGCCATCACCGCGACGATATTCTCGAGACCTTCTTCATGAACCTCTTTCACGGCGGGCGGCTGGCGACGATGCCGCCCAAGCTGGTGAACGAGGAGGGCGATCTGTTTCTCTACCGCCCCCTCGCCCATGTCGCCGAGACCGATTGCGAGCGGTTTGCGCGGGCGATGAATTATCCGATCATTCCCTGCGATCTGTGCGGAAGCCAAGACGGGTTGCAGCGCCAGCAGGTGAAGGCGATCCTCGACGGGTGGGAGGCCAATTCGCCGGGTCGCCGTCAGGTGATGTTCCGCGCGCTGATGAACGCGCGGCCCTCGCATCTGCTCGACCCGAAGCTGTTCGATTTCGCGGGACTGAGCACGGAGCCGCTAAAATCCGACGGAAATCCCGAAGGCTTGCCCAAGCTTCGTTAACCTTTGGATGCCATGCTGCGCCCCAACGAGGGGAAAGATGGCGCAACTGTTTGGTAAATATGGGATGATCCGGGCGTATCTGCCTGCGGCCTGCGTCTTTCTGCTGGCCGTGGCGCTGGCCCTGTCGTGGTTCGGGGTGCAGGCGCTGGTCTTTGCTGTACCCTTTGCGTTTCTCGCCTGTATCCCGCTCTGGCAGGATCGGCGGGACACCGGCGATGCCGCCACGGAGTTGCGCGGCGCGCTGGACCGGGACCTGGAGACGTCCCGGAAAACAGGCCAGGGTTTCGCCTGCCTCCTGCTGCGGATCGCGCCTGCGCAGGTGACCGCGCTGACCCTGACCCGCCTGCGCCAGTCGTTGCGCCCCGAAGACCGGATTTTCGATCTGCACACCGGCGAGATCGCCGTCCTGCTCGCCGCGGTGCCGGGGCTTGACGATCCGGCGCTTGTCAGGCTTGGTCGGCGGCTTCAAGCCATTGTCGAAGAACAGATTTTTACCGGTGATGCCCCGCTGCATCCGACCGCGTCACTGGCCCTTTGCCTTGCCCCGGCAGGATGCGCCCGATCCGGCACGGCGCTGCTCGACGGCCTCATGGTGACGCTGGACGAGGCAGTGCGTCGCGGCCCCTCTGCCCTGCTTCTGCATGACCCCGGACCATCCCCCCGGCGCTAGGTTGGCGACGCAAACGGCCCCGGCGCGCTGAGGCGACGAATCCCCGCGCCCGCCTGCAAAACAACGGAATCCGCTTGACCTTTGGGGCCGCACTCTGTTGAACGCCCCTGACAGTTAACAGACGGACGGCCCCCCGATATGGATGATCAGAACAAGAACCTCATACTCGCGACGGCGCTCAGCTTTCTCGTGATCCTTGTCTGGTTCGTGCTGTTCCCGCCACCGGAAACCGCGCCCACCGATCCGAACGCGCCGATCACCGCGACCGAAGGGCAACCGACCGCGTCCACACCGTCGGCGGATGCTCCGGCCAGCACCGCAGGTGCGGCGGCCACCGGCACCGAGACCGCCGAAACCCCCGATGCGCCGCGGCTCGATATCGAGACTCCGAGCCTGACCGGCACGGTCTCGCTTCAGGGCGGGCGGATCGACGAATTGCTGCTCAAGAACTACCGCGAGACCATCGACCCGGCCTCGGACATCGTGCGTCTGCTGTCGCCTGTGGGCGGCGAAACGCCTTATTATGCGCTTTATGGCTGGGCCCCCGGTGCGGGGCTGACCATCGACGATGTCCCCGGTGCCAACACGCTCTGGCAGGTCGAGAGCGGCGAGACCCTGACGCCCGATAGCCCCGTCACGCTGGTCTGGGACAATGGCGCGGGCCTGATCTTTCGCCGGGAGTTGAGCGTCGACGAGGACTTCATGTTCTCGGTGCGTCAGAGCGTTGAGAACACCGGCGAGGCCACGGTGAGCCTTGCGCCTTACGGCATTCTCGCGCGGCACGGGCGGCCGGATGATCTGAAGAATTTCTTCATCCTGCACGAGGGCCTCATCGGCATGGCCGACGGGACGCTGTCGGAAATCGACTATGACGATGTCGAGGAATACGAATTCAACCCGCGCGAGGGCGCGCCCGCCGAGGTCACGCAGGTCAATGACAACGGTTGGATCGGGTTCACCGATCACTACTGGATGACCACGCTCATCCCCGAACAGGGCAACCCGTTCAAGGCGGTCAGCAAATACGATCCGCAGCGCGGCATTTTTCAGACCGAGACCGTGCAGGCCACCCGCAGCCTTGCCCCCGGTGAGACCTCGGTCGCCGAAACCCGGCTGTTTGCCGGGGCCAAGGAATGGGCCACCATCCGCAACTACGAGAACGAGGAAGGCGTCCAGGGTTTCCTCGACTCGATCGACTGGGGCTGGTTCTTTTTCCTGACCAAGCCGATCTTTGCGGTGCTGCATTGGCTCAACGCGCTGATTGGCAATATGGGCTGGGCGATCATTGGCCTGACGCTGCTGATCAAGGTGGTCTTGCTGCCGCTGGCCTATAAATCCTACGTCTCGATGGCGAAGATGAAAGAGCTTCAGCCGGAGATGGAGAAGATCAAGGAGAGCGCCGGGGATGACCGTCAGAAACTCCAGCAGGAGATGATGGCGCTCTACAAGAAGGAAAAGGTCAACCCGGCCTCGGGCTGTCTGCCGATCCTGTTGCAGATCCCGATCTTCTTTTCGCTCTACAAGGTGATCTTCGTCACGCTGGAATTGCGGCATGCACCGTGGATAGGTTGGATCAACGACCTGTCGGCGCCTGACCCGTCCTCGCTCTACAATCTCTGGGGGGTCTTCCCCTGGCCCGCGCCGGAGCCGGGCTCGATCCTCGCGCTGATCTTCATCGGTATCCTGCCGCTCTGCCTCGGCGTGTCGATGTGGCTGCAGCAAAAACTGAACCCGTCGCCGACCGATCCGACGCAGAAGATGATCTTTGCCTGGATGCCCTGGGTCTTCATGTTCATGCTGGGCAGCTTTGCCAGCGGCCTTGTGGTCTACTGGATCGCGAACAACGTGATCACCTTTACGCAGCAATACCTGATCATGCGCAGCCAGGGCTACAAGCCGGACGTGTTCGGCAACATCATGTCGGGATTCAAGCGCGACAAGGCGGCCCCGGACACGGGCAAGAAGAAGTGATGACACAGGTCAGCGCCCTCTGGCGGCACCCTATCAAGGGGCACGGGCGCGAGGCGCTGACCGATGTGACCCTCGCCCAAGGGCAGGCAATGCCCTGGGACAGGCGTTGGGCCGTGGCGCATGAGCTGGCGCGGCTGACCGAGGGCGAATGGGCCCCCTGCACCAATTTCTCGATCGGGGCCAAGGCCCCGGCGCTGATGGCGATCAACGCGCGGGTGGATGAGGCGGCGGGGCTGGTGACGCTGAGCCATCCCGACCGGCCCGACCTGACCTTTGACCCCGACCGCGAGACACAGGCGTTTCTGGATTGGGTGCGACCGCTGATGCCTGCAAACCGTGCGCAATCGGTGCGGCTCTTTCGGCTGGATGGGCGCGGCGTGACGGATACGGATTACCCGTCCGTGAGCCTTCTGAACCTCGCCTCAAACGCCGATCTGGCGGCGCGCATGGGGGCGGAGGTGTCGCCGCTGCGCTGGCGCTGCAACATCCATCTGGGCGGGCTGGAGCCCTGGGCGGAATTCGATCTGGTCGGGCGGACCCTGCGCATCGGTGACGCGGAATTGCAGGTGCGCGAGCCGATCCGGCGCTGCATGGCGACCACCGCCAACCCGGCCACAGGCGCGCGCGATCTGGATACGTTGGGCGCGCTCAACGCCAATTGGAACCATCAGGATTTCGGCATCTATGCCGAGGTCACCCGGACCGGCGCCATCGCCGTCGGCGCCCCGGTAGAGGTGCTGTGATGCAGATGCGTTTTCCCGAAGCCGAGGCCCCCGATCAGGCCAGCGCGGAACTGGGGCGCAAGCTCTTTGCCGGGCCGGTCGAGTTCGTCAAAGGCGTGGTCGCCATGTCCGGCCTGCCCCCCGCCGACCGGCTGGAGGTCTGTTTCGCCGGCCGCTCGAATGTGGGCAAATCGACGCTGATCAATGCGCTGACCGGGCGCAAGGCGCTGGCGCGGGCCTCGAACACGCCGGGGCGGACGCAGGAAATCAACTATTTCACCCTTGGCGAGAGCCGCTATCTGGTCGACCTGCCCGGCTATGGCTATGCCAATGCGCCGGTGGCGGTGGTGCAGAAATGGCAGGCGCTGCTCAAGCAATACCTCTCGGGCCGTCAGACCCTGCGCCGTGCCTTCGTGCTGGTCGATGCCCGCCATGGGATCAAGCCGGTGGACGAGGAGATCATGGCGCTGCTCGACAGTTCTGCGGTGACCTTTCAATGCGTGCTGACCAAGACCGACAAGATCAGCGCCGCCGCGCGGGACAAGGTGCTGGAGCAGGTGCGTCAGAAACTGGCTGCGCACCCGGCGGCCTTTCCCGAACTGATCGTGACATCCAGCGAAAAGGGCGAAGGCATCGCCACCCTGCGCGCCGTGATCGCGACGCTGGAATAGCCGACACCCACGCGCAACCCCGCCTCAGACGTGCTGTGCGCCGTTGATCTCGATCTCGGTGCCGGAGATGTAGGACGAGCCTTCGGTGCAGAGGAAATAGACCGTATCGGCCACCTCCTGCGGCTCGCCGAGACGGCGCATCGGCAGGCGGTCGGCCAGATCCTCGGTGCCCGGTGACAGGATCGCGGTGCGGATCTCTCCTGGTGCGATGGCGTTGACGCGCACGCCCAGAGGGCCGAAATCGAAGGCCATCTCGCGGGTCAGCGCGGCCAGCGCCGCCTTGGACGTGGCATAGGCGGCGCCCGCGAAGGGATGCACCCGCGCGCCCGCAATGGAGGTCACGTTGACCACCGCGCCCTTGGCCGCCGCCAACTCGTTTTTCAGGCTGCGCGCCAGCACCACGGGAGCGAAGAAATTGACGTGGAACACATGCCCCCATGTGCGCAGGTCGGTGCTGATCGTGTCGAGCCGCTCGCCCTCGGGCCCTTTGGGTGAAATGCCCGCATTGTTGACCAGCGCATCGAGCCGTCCGCCGAGGCGCGCGCGGATCGCCTCGACCTTCTCGATCACGTCCTTGGGATCGGCCAGGTCAATCTGGATATGGTTGTCTTCGCCACCGCCCCAGGGGCATTCGGCGGGAAAGGGATGGCGCGAGCAGGTGATCACCCGCCAGCCCGCCGCGTTGAACCGCTGCACCGTGGCGTGACCGATCCCCCGGCTCGCCCCCGTTAGAAGCAATGTCCGCTGTTCCGTCATGCCCGTGTCCTTTCCTGATGCCTCGCGCTGACCCTAGCGCAGCGGGTCGCACTTGCAACGGCCCTTGGCAGGGCAATGCACAAAGGCTAACAAGGCGCGCATGCCATACCGGAGACAAGGATGAAGGCCAGAGACATGAATCGCGACTGGATCGCCACCGCCCGCACCCTCTCCGAGGCGCTGCCCTACCTGCAACGCTATACCGGCGCGATCGTAGTGATCAAGCTGGGCGGCCATGCCATGGGCAGCGACGAGGCGATGGAAACCTTCGCCCGCGACGTGGTGCTGATGAGCCAGGTCGGCGTCAATCCGGTGATCGTGCATGGCGGCGGGCCGATGATCAACGAGATGCTGGAGAAACTGGCGATCAAGTCCGACTTCGTGAACGGCAAGCGGGTCACCGATGCCGCCACGATGGAGGTGGTCGAGATGGTCCTCTCGGGCCGCGTCAACAAGCGCATCGTGCAGGCGATCAACGGTCAGGGCGGGCGCGCCGTGGGCCTGTCGGGCAAGGATGCGGGGATGATCACCTGCACGCCGTCGAGCCCCGATCTGGGCCTTGTGGGCGAGCCCGACGAGATCAACCCCGCGATCCTGCACACCATGTTTGAGGCCAATATCATCCCGGTGATCGCGCCGCTTGGGGCGGGGCGTACTGGCGAGACGTTCAATATAAACGGCGACACCGCCGCCGGTGCCGTGGCCGCTGCGCTCAAGGCCGACCGGTTGCTCTTGCTGACGGATATCGACGGGGTGCGCGATGCATCGGGTCAGGTGGTCACCGAACTCAGCGCCGACCAGATCCGGCAGATGACCCGCGACGGCATAATCGCGGGCGGCATGATCCCCAAGACCGAGACCGCGCTTGCCGCGATCGAGGGCGGGGTGCGCGCGGTGGTCATCCTCGACGGGCGCGCGCCCAATGCCACGCTGCTGGAGCTTTATACCGAGCACGGGGCGGGGTCGCTGATCCGGGCCACGTGACCTTGTGAAAGCGGCGGCGCGCGTTAGGTTCAGGATCATTGCAAGGATGCCGACATGAGCCTGACCCAGATCACCCGCCACGCCGCCCCACATCACCTCGCGGTGATGGGCGCGCTGCATCTCGAGGCGGGCGAGGTGCCGGGGCATGCGACATTGGTCCTTCTGGGGCCGTCCGAGCCGGGGTTCTGGACGGCCTTCACGCAAACGCCCGAGTATTGCGACGGCACGCCTGATCCGATGGATCGCTGGTCGACCCGCGTCATCACCGCGCTGGCCGAGGGTCTTGGGGCGCGGGCGATTTTCCCCTTCGGCGGCCCGCCCTGGCAGCCCTTCACCGATTGGGCGCGGCGCAGCGGGCGGGCCTGGCCGTCGCCGGTGGGGCTATTGGTGCATGACGTGGCGGGGCTGATGGTGTCCTATCGCGGCGCACTGGCTCTCCCGCAGCGGCTCGACCTGCCGGAACCGGGCCTGCGCCCCTGCGAGACCTGCGCGACGCAGCCCTGCCTGACCGCCTGCCCGGTGGGTGCGCTGCGCCCCGGAGCCTATGACGTGCCTGCCTGCAAGGTCGATCTGGACCGCGCGGGCAATGACTGCCGGGCCCGCGGCTGCGCGGTGCGCCGCGCCTGTCCGGTCAGCCAATCCCACGGGCGGGCGCCTGCGCAATCCGCCTTTCACATGGGGTATTTCGGATGAAAAACCTGATCCTGATGCGACATGCGAAATCCGACTGGGGCAGTCCGCTACTGCATGATCACACGCGGCCCCTGAACGAGCGCGGGCGGCGCTCGGCCATGGCCTTGGGGGACTGGCTGCGCGCGCAAGACCTGATCCCCGATCAGATCCTCTGCTCGTCCTCTGCGCGCACACAGGAAACCTGCGCGCGCCTCAAGCTGCCTTTGGCCCCGGACCTGCACGATGTGCTCTATCTGGCCGAAGTTCCCGACATGCTGCGCGTCTTGCGCGGGGCCACCGGCGCGCGGGTGCTGATGCTGGGCCACAACCCCGGCATCGCCGAGTTTGCCGCGAGCCTTGTCACAGCGCCCCCCGCGCATGAGCGGTTTGACGACTACCCCACAGGGGCAACGCTGGTAGTGCGGTTCGAGATCGACCACTGGGCGGACCTGAGGCCCGGCACCGGTGCGGCGCAGCAGTTCGTCATCCCGCGCGAGATGATCTGAGCGCGATGCAGGCCCCGCGCTTCATCGGATCGGAGATCTATCGCGGCTCGAGCTATGGCGCGCGCCACCCGCTGTCGATTCCGCGTGTGCCCACGGTGATCGACCTGTGCCGCGCCATGGGCTGGCTGCCCGCCTCGCACTATATCAACAGCCCGCGTGCGCGACCGCAGGCGCTGACGACGTGGCACACGCCTGCCTATATCGCCGCCCTGCAGCGCGCCGAGACCGAGGGGATGGTCAGCCCCGAGACACGCGTGCGGCATCATCTGGGCACGTTGTCGAACCCGGTTTTTCCAGAGATGTTCCGCCGACCTGCGACCGCCGCCGGTGGCTCGCTTCTGGCCGCAGACCTGATCGCCGGGGGCGGCGTTGTCTACAACCCCGGCGGCGGCACGCATCACGGCATGGCCGATCACGCGGGCGGGTTCTGCTATCTCAACGATCCGGTTCTGGCGCTCAAGGCGCTGCTGGCGCAGGGGCTCAGCCGCATCGCCTATGTCGATATCGACGCGCATCACTGCGACGGGGTGGCGGCGGCGTTTCACGGCGAGACGCGCGTGCTGATGATCTCTACCCACGAGGCGCGGCGCTGGCCCTTCACCGGCGCGCTCGACGACCGGGCGGGCGGGTCTGCCATCAACCTGCCGCTGCCGAGGGGCACGAATGACAGCGGTTTCGCCATGGCGCTGCACGAGGTCATTCTGCCATGCGTGCAGGCGATGCGGCCCGAGGCCATCGTGTTACAATGCGGGGCCGATGCGGTGACCGAAGACCCGCTCTCGCGTCTCGCGCTGTCGAACAACGCGCATTGGCAGGCGGTGGCGCTGCTGCGGTCGCTCAGCACCCGCCTGCTTGTTCTCGGTGGTGGTGGGTACAACCCGTGGACGGTGGGACGGCTCTGGTCGGGGGTCTGGGCCACGCTGAACGGGTATGAGATCCCCAACCGCCTGCCCGAGCGCGCCCGCAGCGTCCTCGCCGCGCTGACATGGACGCGCCGCCCTGCGTTCCCGCCCGATGCGCTGATTGACACGCTGCGCGATGCCCCGCGCGAAGGGGGCGTCCCAGACCAGTTGCGCGCTTCAATCCACACCCTGCGCGACCGGCAGGCGGCTTGGGTCTGACGGCAAAAGGGCGGCCCGCCGGACCGCCCCTTCATCTTGCCCCAAATATTCCGGGGGAGTCGCGCATCGCGCGACGGGGGCAGCGCCCCCATTCCGCAGTCAGTGCCCCAGGATCTGGCTCAGGAACAGTTTGGTCCGCTCGCTCTGCGGGTTGTTGAAGAACTCCTCGGGCTCGTTCTGCTCGACGATCTGGCCCTGGTCCATGAAGATCACCCGGTTCGCGACCTTGCGGGCAAAGCCCATCTCGTGGGTCACGCAGAGCATGGTCATGCCCTCTTCGGCGAGTTCGATCATCGTGTCGAGCACCTCGGAGATCATTTCCGGATCGAGCGCCGATGTCGGCTCGTCAAAGAGCATGATGCGCGGCCGCATGCAGAGCGACCGCGCGATTGCCACGCGCTGCTGCTGCCCACCCGAAAGCTGGCCGGGGTATTTGTCGGCCTGTTCGGGGATCTTGACCTTTTCGAGGAAATGCATCGCGATGTCCTCGGCCTCTTTCTTGGGCGTCTTGCGCACCCAAATCGGGGCCAGCGTGCAGTTCTCGAGAATCGTCAGATGTGGAAAGAGGTTGAAATGCTGGAACACCATCCCGACCTCGGACCGGATCCGGTCGATGTTCTTGATGTCGTTGGACAGCACCGTGCCATCCACCGAGATTGAGCCTTTCTGATGCTCTTCCAACGCGTTGATGCAGCGAATGAGCGTCGACTTGCCCGAGCCCGAGGGCCCCGCGATGACGATCCGTTCGCCCTGATAGACGGTCAGGTCGATATCGCGCAGCACGTGGAACGCGCCGAACCACTTGTTCATCTTGTTGATCTCCACAGCGACCTGATCGGAGACCTTCATTTGTGTTTCTGCGGCCATGATGATGACCCTCCTTACCGGTGATCGGTCTGAAGCTGACGCTCCAGCCACTGTGAATATTGCGAAATGCCGTAGCAGGTGACGAAGAACAGGACGCTGGCAAAGCCGAACAGCTCCCAGTAGACGCCATTCCATTCCGCCGAGGCGAGGATCGGGCCACGGATCATGCCGACGATGTCGAACATCGAGATCACCGAAACCAGCGTGGTATCCTTGAAGAGGCCGACCGCGACGTTGACGATGCCCGGTATCGAGATCTTGAGCGCCTGCGGCAGGATGATCAGCTGCATCGCCTGCGCGTAGTCGAGACCGAGACTGTCCGCCGCTTCATACTGGCCGCGCGGCAGGGCCGCGAGGCCGCCCCGGATCACCTCGGCGATATAGGCCGATGAGAACATCGTGATCATGATGATCACCCGCAGGATCAGGTCGAATGTCGTGCCCGGCGGCAGGAAATAGGCCAGCACCACGTTTGCCACGAACAGCAGCGTGATCAGCGGCACGCCGCGAATGAACTCGATGAAGACCACGCAGATCCACTTGATGATCGGCATGCTCGATTGCCGCCCGAGCGCCAGCATGATGCCGAACGGCACCGAGAGCGACACGCAGACCACGCCAAGCATCAGGTTGATCATGAAGCCGCCCATGTCGCGCGAGGGCACCGGCTCGATGGCCAGCACACTCGCCATGGGCGCGGTGATGAAACCCGACAGGATCCAGAAGATCAGCGCCGCCACAAAGCCCGCGATCACCGCCATGCCTGCGCTGGCACCGACCGTGCGCTTGTAGACAACGGCACCGAGCAGAACACCCAGCAGGGCAAAGACCGGCACGAGCAGCGACCCGCCCCAGATCAGCCAATAGGCGATGAACGGGTAGAGCCCGGTGAAGATCAGCATCTTGCTCGGGAAAAGCTTGAAAAACAGCAGAGGGGCGCCCGCGACAAACAGCAGGATGAAGGCCAGCCCCGGCCGCCAGTAGAGTTCCGACGGGTATTTGAACCCGAAGAGAAGCTGGTTCCACCGCTCGGAGAGCACCGCGAAACAGCCCCCCACCTTGCCGTCGAGAATGTCGCGGCAGGCGGACAGGCTGGGGCTGTCCCAGACGCCATTGAGGAACCATGGCGCTGCCGAGATCACGATCTCGATCACCACGTAGAGCGACACGATCGTCAGCAGCGAATTGGCCGGCGAAGAGAACAGGTTTTCACGCAGCCATTTGACCACACCGGTTGCCGCGATCGGAGGCGGCGCTTCGGGGAGCATGTGGGTGCGCACGAAGGAAATCTGATTGTCCGACATGGCTCAACGCTCCTTCAGCGCAATGGCGTTGTTGTAGACGTTCATCACCGCCGAGATGGCGAGGCTGATCGTGAGATAGAACAACATCAGCATCAGGACGCATTCGATGGCGCGCCCGGTCTGGTTGAGGGTGATCCCCCCGAGGGTGCCGGTCACATCCATGTAGCCCACGGCGATGGCCAGCGACGAGTTCTTGGTGAGGTTGAGGTATTGCGAGATCAGCGGCGGGATGATCACACGCAGCGCCTGCGGCAGGATCACCAGGTTCATGATCCGGCGTGGCCGCATCCCGAGCGAGGCCGCGGCCTCGGTCTGGCCTTTGCTGACCGCCTGAATGCCCGCGCGGACGTTCTCGGCGATGAAGGCGCCGGTATAGATCGCGAGCGCGAACCATAGCGCGATCAGCGAGCCGCGAATGTGGATGCCGCCCTGAAAGTTGAAACCGGCGAGCGCGGGGTAATCAAGGCCGATCGGACGGCCGAGGATGAAATAGATCAGGATGGTCGGCACGAAGAGGATGACCAGCGACGGCCAGCCCGTCGGGATGAGCTTGCCGGTGTCATAGAGCAGCTTGGTCGCGTAGCGGCGATAGTAGAACACGCCGAAGATCGAGGCGAGAAAGGTCAGCACCACGACGACCGAGCCCGGCCCCCAGACCGGCGCGGGCGTGTAGACGCCGCGATTGGTGAAGGCAAACGACCCGAAGAGCATGCTCGAATCCGGGTCGTCGCCCCGGAACGCGCTTGGCGCGGGCAGCACCGCCGTCATGATGGTGAAGATGATCAGGATCCAGATCAGCACCGGCACGTTGCGGAACGCCTCGACATAGACGGCCATCAGCTTGCGCACCAACCAGTTCGGAGACAGGCGCAGGATACCGGCCGTCACCCCGAAGAGGGTCGCGGTGATGCAGCCCAGAAAGGCCACGATCAGCGTATTGAGAACGCCCACGATCGAGGCGCGCATGTGGCTCGACTGGCTGTCATATTCGATCGGTCGCTGGTTGATGTCATAGCCCGACGGCTCTGCCAGAAAGCCGAAGGCGATGTTCTGGCCTTGCTCGGCAAGGTTACGCACGAGATTCGCGCCAAGATAGGCCATCAGCGCGACCAGAAGCATCAAGGCGATGAACTGGAATGTATAGGAGCGATACCGCGTGTCGTAGATCAGCTGCGACAGTTGGAACGACGCCTTGGGAGGGTCGGATACCGTTGTCATCTGGGTTTCCCTGTGTTTCGACCCGGTTTTTTATCGGCTTTTGCGCCGTGGGCCGATTTTTTGAGAGCTGTCAGGTGAAAAGGGCGCGGAGTGATCCGCGCCCTTTGTCAGTTCTGGTCTTAGCGGAAGGGCGGCGAGTAGAGGATGCCGCCATCAGTCCACTGCGCGTTCAGGCCGCGCGCCAGACCAATCGGGGTATTCTCGCCGATGTTCCTCTCGAACACCTCGCCATAGTTGCCACCAACCGCGATTGCGCGCTTGGCCCAGTCAGCTTCGAGGCCGATCATCTCGCCAAGGTTACCCTCGGTGCCGAGCAGGCGGTTGATCTCGGGGCTGTTGGTCGGCGAAGATGCCATCTCTTCGACATTGGCACTGGTGACACCCAGCTCCTCAGCCGAGATCAGGGCGTTGAGCGTCCAGCGCACGATATCACCCCACTCGTTGTCGCCGTGGCGCACAAGCGGGCCAAGCGGCTCTTTCGAGATGATTTCGGGCAGGATCACGTGCTCCGTCGGGTTCTCGAACGCGGCACGGGTCGCGGCAAGGCCGGAGGCGTCGGTGGTGTAGGTGTCGCAGGCACCGGCAAGGTACTGCTGCTGGCCTTCGGCGTTGGTTTCGATCGGCACCGGCTCGTAGTTGATGTTGTTCTTGCGGAAGAAATCCGCGAGGTTCAACTCGGTGGTGGTGCCGGTCTGGATGCACACGGTCGCGCCGTCCAGCTCTTTTGCGGAGCTCACGCCAAGTGCCTTGGGCACCATGAAGCCCTGACCGTCATAGTAGTTGACGCCCACGAATTCGAACTTGAGGTCGGTATCACGCGAGAAGGTCCAGGTGGTGTTGCGCGCCAGCATGTCGATCTCGCCAGAGGCGAGCGCGGTGAAGCGTGTCTTACCGGTCGTCGGTACGAATTCGACCGCAGTCGGATCGCCCAAAACAGCGGCAGCAACGGCGCGGCACACAGCAACGTCAAAGCCTTCCCAGACGCCGTTCGCGTCGGGTGCAGCAAAACCGACGAGACCGGTGGTCACGCCACAGTTCAGCTTACCGCGGGCCTTGACGTCATCGAGCGTAGCAGCCGCGGATGCCCCGGCAGCAACGCCAGCGACGGTCAGCGCGCCCAAAAATACGGTTTTTTTCATGTTTACCTCTTCCTGATTGTCCGCTCTTTCGAGAACGGTTCGTTCGGCCCGCGCGGGGCCGCTGTTACACTGTTTGAGGGATAAAAACCCCTGTCAGTGTTCGCAAGTTTGTGTGGATTCATCACAAAACGTCAAGTCTTTGTTCAAGAAAACCAATAGCCGGCACTGTCTTGACCCAAGGTCAAAGACCTGAAAAGGGCATCGGCTTCACCCGCGCGAAAGATCGTAGAAGTATTTCGCGTTCAGAAAGTCGGTTTCTTTCCTCAGCGCGACCGCTTCGGCCTCTTCGTCGTTACCCCATTGCTCCTGTTGCCAGGTTTCGTCGATCCGGGACAGGTGCCAGAGGGTTTTTGCAGGGTGAAGATCGTGGATCGTGGCGAAGCCGACGATCAGCGAGCCGCTGAGGCTGACGAGATCGTGAAAGGCGGTTAATGCCCAATTATCCAGCATTTCCACCTGTGCGTGCAGGCGCGCAAGCGGCTCAACCTTTTGCGGTTGGTGCATGACGCCCGTGCGCGGGTGCAGCCGTGCGGAAAGGACCGATTCGGCCCAGTCGAGCAGCGGATCCCAGGCCTCGGCCTGCCGCGCGGCCAGTTCCGCCGGGCTATCGGCGCGGTAGCACAGAAGGTCGCTGTCGCCGTAATCGGCGATCATGCGCGCCACCTCGGAATGTTGATGCGCGACCTTGTCGATGGCGGCATTTGCAGCGCGGGTCACGGGCATGGTGTCTGGGACGATCCCGGCCTCCTGCGCGTCCCATTCCGTGGCGATGGCGCTGGCCATGGCGCGGGTCGGCACGATCAGTTCCGCCTTGGCGGGCGTGCGCACGCGGCGTCCGTCCAGATGCACGCCAAAGCCTTGGTCGGTCTCACTGACCCCGGCCTCGCTCCAAAACCGTTTCGCGGCCCACTCGCTCATGCCGGTGCCCTCCAGATGTCGTCGATCAACCCCGCGAGATCGCGGAAATCATGCGCGATCGCGGTCGCTGCGCCCAATGCCTCGGGTCTGTGATAGCCCCAGCTGACGCCGATGCCGGGGATGCCCGCCGCGCGGGCCATTTCCATGTCAAAGCTGGTGTCGCCCACCATCACCGCGTTTTCCGGTGCGACGCCGGTCTCAGAGAGCGCCGCGCGCAGCATCGAGGGGTGCGGTTTGGACGGATGGTGGTCGGCCACCTGCCGGGTCACGAAGAAGGACCGCAGATCGTGGCCGTCCAGCAGCTTGTCGAGCCCGCGCGCGGATTTGCCCGTCGCCACGCCAAGAAGGGTTTCGGGCACCGCGTGCAGCGTGCGCAGGGTGTCGAGCGCATACGGATAAAGCGGCGAGGATTGCGCCACGCCCGTTTGCGCGCGCAGGCCCATATAGGCCTCCTTGTACCAGCCGACGATGCGGGTGTGCAGATCGGCGGGCAGATGCGGTGCCAGCCGCGGCACCGCCACATCGAGCGACAGCCCGACGATGCCAAGCACCGCCTCACGCTCCGGCGCGGGGTGATCCGCGCGCTCGAACGCCGCCGTCATCGCCGCCAGAATGTCGCCCTGGCTGTCCACCAGCGTGCCATCCACATCGAAGATCACCAGACGCAGCGGGCGGCTCATGCCATATCCTCGAGCGGGTCCTCCGGTGCCTCGGATGGCTGCCATTGAAAGAGATCCCAGGTGCGTTGCATATGCTCGGGCAGCGGTGCGGTCAGATGCAGGATCGCGCGGCTCACCGGATGCTCGATCTTGAGCGAGCGGGCGTGCAGGTGCAGCTTGCGGCTGACATCGCCGCCCAGTTGCGCGCCCCAGCCGTCACCGAGATTTTCCTGCCCCGAGCCGCCATATTTGCCGTCGCCGACGATAGGATGCCCGATCTCGGCCATGTGCGCGCGCAGCTGGTGCGTGCGCCCGGTCACCGGAATGAGCGCCATCCACGCGGTGCGCCCGCCCGCATTCTCGATCATCGCGTAGTCGGTGGTGGCGGGTTTGGCACCGGGGGTATTCTCCACCTCGCGCGGATGCAGGCAGAGCATCTTTTCGCCCTCGCCCTTGGCGCCGTGCCCGGGCGCCTTGACGAGGCCGAAGCGGATCGTGCCCATGCGCGGCACCGGCGATCCGGCGACGGCGGCCCAGTAGATCTTGCGCGTGTTGCGGTGGCGGAACGCGGCCGTCAGACCCTTGGCTGCCTCGCGGGTGCGGGCGAGGATCAGCACGCCGGAGGTGTCCTTGTCGAGCCGGTGCACGAGGCGGGGCTTTTCATCAAAGCCAAAGCGCAGCGCCTCGGCCAACCCGTCGACATGCCGCGCCTGCTTGCTGCCGCCCTGCACCGGCAGACCCGGCGGCTTGTTCAGCGCGATGATGTGATCGTCGCGGTAGATCACGCAGGACTGGATCATCTTGGCATCCGCCGGGCTGATCCGGGCGGCATCGGGCGCGGGTTTCGTGTCGGCATCGGGCAGCGGCGGGATGCGCACGCTTTGCCCCTCTTCCAACCGGGTGGCGGATTTCACGCGGCCACCCTCGACCCGCACTTCGCCCTTGCGGCACATCTTTTCGATCTGGCCCTGGGTCAGATGCGGAAACTGCCGCCGCAGCCAGCGGTCGAGGCGCTGATCGCCATCGCCGGGTTTCACCACCCGTGTCTGAACCGTGCTCATGCCGTCATCCCCCGTGCCAGCCACACGCCAAGCGCCAGTGCCGCGAGCGAAAGCACGACCGACAGGCCGACATAGGCCGCCGCTGCCACGATCTGCCCGCGTTCATAAAGCGTGAAGGCCTCGAGCGAGAAGGCCGAGAATGTGGTGAAGCCACCCAGCACACCGGTCATCAGGAACGGGTTGAGATGATCGAACCCGCGTTGAAAGGACAGCACCATGATCACCCCCATCAGGAAAGAGCCCAGGACATTGACCGTCAGCACGCCGAGCGGAAAGCCCGGCCCCGCGACGCGCAGCATGGCAAGACCCACGCCAAAGCGCAGGCAGGCCCCGATCGCACCGCCAAGAGCCACCTGAAGAAAGGTCATCATCATGGCGGCGTCTGTCGCGCGGGCGGGGTGCGTTGTCAAGCGGCGTGGCGTTGCGCGCCGCTTATGCCCCGAGGGTCTTGGCGGCCCAGACCAGCGCCAGACCGATCACCAGCGCGAGCAATCCCAGCAGCCGCCGCGCTTCGGGCGGCAGCGCCGCGAGGGCGACAAGCATCTGGTCGATAAGCGAAGGGGCCAGTGCATAGACCAGCCCCTCCACGATCAGAACCAGCCCGAGGGCCAGAAGCGCGGTTTCGATCATTGGTCCGGTGTGGCCGAACGCAGGTAATCGAAGAATTCGCTGTCCGGTGTCATGACCATCGACGAATTGCTGCCCTGAAGCGCCTTTTCATAGGCTTCGAGCGAGCGATAGAACGCGAAGAACTCCTCGTCAGCGCCAAAGGCGTCGGCAAAGATCGCGTTGCGCTCGGCATCGGCCTCGCCTCGGATCACCTGCGCTTCGCGCTCGGCATCCGACAGGGTCTCGGTCACGGTCCGGTCGGCAAGCGCGCGCACGCGCTGTGCGGCCTCGTTACCACGGGCGATCTCGTCTGCGGCTTCGCGTTCACGCTCGGCGCGCATCCGGGCAAAGGTCGCGTCGAGGTTCTGCTCCGGCAGGTTGGTCTGCTTGAGGCGCACGTCGACCACGTCGAGGCCAAGGCCCTGCGCGCTGATCTGTGCCTGACGCTGGATGCGGCGCATCAATTCGCGGCGATCCTCGGAGAGGATGGTGTCGGAGGTCACCTGATCGGCACCCAGCACTTCGCGGATCTGCGCGTTGAGAACCGAGGAAAGCCGGTCTTCGGCGACCCTCAGCCCGCCGACGCCAACGGCTTGGCGGAACTGCACCACGTCCTTGATCCGGTAGCGCGCGAAGGCGTCGACGACAAGGCGGCGATCATCCGATGGCGTGACTTCGATCGTGTCGGTATCGAGCGAAAGGATGCGGTCGTCATAGCGCACGACTTCCTGGATGAAGGGGATCTTGAACGACAGCCCCGGCTCTTCCTTGACGTCCTTGATCTGGCCGAATTGCAGCACCAGCGCCTTTTCGCGCTCGTCCACGACGAAGATCGACGACAGGCCGAGGAAGATGACCACGACGAGGAACGGAATGAAAAATTTCGTCTTGCCCATGATCTCAGTTCCCCTGATTGGTGGTGCTGTTGCGGCGCAGTTCGTTCAGCGGCAGGTACGGCACGACGCCGCTGCCTTCGCCGGTGCCGACGATGGACTGATCGAGGATCGTCTTGTCGATCGAGCCAAGAACCTGCTCCATGCGCTCAAGGTAAAGACGCTTGCGCGTGACTTCGGGCGCTTTCTCGTATTCCTCCAGAACCGAGGTGAAGCGGCTGGCGTCACCGCGGGCCTCGTTGACCACGCGGGCGCGGTAGCCTTCGGCCTCTTCCAGCGTCTGTGCGGCTTCACCCCGGGCCTCGGCCAGCACGCGGTTTGCGTAGGCGTCGGCCTGGCGTTGCAGGCGGTCGCGTTCCTGTTCGGCAGCCTGCACCTCGCGGAAGGCGTCGATCACCTCGCGCGGGGGGTCGGCCTTGTCGAGGTTGACGCGGACGATGCGAATGCCGCTTTTGTATTCGTCCATCGTCGCCTGGATGTTCTGCATCGCGGTATCGGCGATGATACCACGATCCCGGTTGAGAATCGGCGCGAGGTTCGAGGCCGCGATGATTTCGCGCATCACGGATTCGGACACCGCTTGCACGGTCAACTGCGGATCGCGGATGTTGAACAAGAGCAGGGACGGGTCGGAAATGTTCCAGACCACCTGAAAGTTGATGTCCACGATATTGGCATCGGTGGTCAGCATCAGCCCTTCGTTGCCGCGCGTCTGGCGCTGGCCGATATCCTCGGTCCGCTCCGATGTCACGTTGACGATCTCATAACTCACGACCGGCCAGGGCGCGAAGTTCAGACCAGGATTGCCGGTCTTGTAATATTCGCCCAGGAAAAGTTCGACGGATTGTTCTTCGGGCTTGACGGTATAGACGCTGGCAAACACCCATAGCGCCACTGCGCCGAGCGCAGCCAGACCGATGGTGCCCTTGCCGAAACTCGGGCCTTCGCCACCACCGCCGCCGGTGCCGTTCGAGCCGCCGCCGCGACCGCCCATCAGCACGCGAAGCTGGTCCTGACCCTTGCGCACCAGATCGTCGATCTCGGGCATTTGCGAGCCTCCTTCGGGAGGGCGCCGGCCGCCACCCTTGTTCGGGCCACGATCCTCGCCGCCACCTCCAGAATTGCCGCCGCCGCCCCATGGGCCGCCAGAATTTCCAGCCATACGTCTCTCTTCCCTTGTTGTCCCGCCAGTCACGGTCTTGGTTTGTACCTGTGCAGCACAGGCAAAAAATCAAGCGGCTCAGACAGGTGTTTTCATTGTTACCAGCTCTTCCGACATGGTCGGATGCACCGCCACGGTGCGATCGAAATCCTCTTTGGTCGCGCCCATCTTGACGGCGATGCCTGCCAGTTGGATCATTTCGCCCGCGCCGGGTGCTACGATATGACACCCCAGAACCTTGCGGGTTTTCCGGCTGACGACGAGTTTCATCAACACCCGGTCGGGGCGTCCGGCAAAGGCGGTCTGCATCGGTCTGAACGAATTGCAGTAGACATCGACCGGCTCCTGATCACGCGCCGCTTCCTCGCTCAGGCCGACGGTGCCCATCTCGGGCTGGGTGAAGATCGCGGTCGGGATCAGGTCGTGATCCACGGGGGTCGGGTTGCCGTTGAACACCGTCTCGACAAAGGCCATGCCCTCGCGGATCGCCACGGGTGTGAGGTTCGCCCGGTCGGTCACGTCGCCGATGGCATAGACCGACGGCACGCCGGTCTGGCTATACTCATCGACCACGATCTCGCCCTTGCGGCCGGTGGCGACGCCTGCGGCCTCCAGACCCAGGTCCTCGGTGTTGGGGGCGCGTCCGGTGGCAAACATAACCTGTTGATATGTGGCCTCGGTGCCATTGCTGGCCTTGACGCGATAGCCATCCTCGACGGGCTCCATCGACAGGATGTTGGTGCCAAGATGCAGGTCGATGCCCGATTGGATCATCTCGTCCGAGACCAGCCCGCGCGCCTCGCCGTCAAAGCCGCGCAGGATCTGCGCGCCACGATAGAACTGCGTCACCTGCACGCCAAGGCCGTTGAGAATGCAGGCAAACTCGCAGGCGATATAGCCGCCGCCGATGATCAGGACCGACTTGGGCAGTTTCTCAAGATGAAAGATATCGTTCGAGGTGATGGCGTGCTCGGCCCCCGGCAGATCGGGTTTCACCGGCCGTCCACCGGTGGCGATCAGAATATGCCGCGCGCTCTTGCGGCTTCCGTCGGCCAGTTCCACGGTATGCGGATCGACCAGTCGTGCGCGGGCGTCAAAGCTCTCGACATCGTTGTTACGCAGGATGCCGCGATAGACCCCTTCGAGCCGGTCCAGTTCGGTATGCAGTTTCGTCTTGAACGCGTCCCAGTCGAAACCGCCCGCATGCACCGTCCAGCCGTAGGATTGCGCGTCGGCCATGGCACCGCGATATTCCGAGGCGAAGACCATCAGCTTTTTCGGCACGCAGCCGCGAATGACGCAGGTGCCGCCGTAGCGGTCTTCCTCGGCAAGCGCGACCTTTGCCCCGCCTTGCGCTGCCACCCGCGCCGCGCGCACCCCGCCGGAGCCGCCGCCAATCACGAAAAGATCGTAGTCGAATGCCATGCGCCCCCCCGTATCAGTCGTTCAAATCGGTGAAAAGATTGTCGTTCTCGACGAAATCAAGCCGGTCTTCCTCGACCGTGCCCTCGTTGATGTCGCGCGTCTCGACCCGGCCATCGCCGTAACCGAGGATCACCACGTCGCAGATATCGAGAAAGAGGCCATTCTCGACCACCCCCGGCATCTGGTTGAGCGCCATCGACAGTTGATGCGCGTTGCCGATGCGGCCCAGATGCAGGTCGATGATGTAGTTGCCCTCATCGGTGATGAAGGGCCGCTCGCCGTTCATCCGCAGGGTCGCGTCGCGGCCCAGCACATCCATGTTGATCAGCAGTTCCTCGACCAACGACTTGGTGGTCTGCCAGCCGAACGGGATCACCTCGACCGGCAGGGGGAAGGCACCGAGCGCCTCGACCTCCTTGCCGATATCGGCGATCACCACCATCTGATCGCTCGCCGTCGCCACGATCTTTTCCTGCAAGAGCGCGCCGCCGCCGCCCTTGATCAGGTTGAGATTGGAGTCGAATTCATCTGCGCCGTCGATCGTCACGTCGAGCCACTTGGCCTCATCGAGGCTGATCACCTCGATGCCCACCTCGCGGGCCAGTTCGGCGGTGCGGGTGGAGGTCGGAACGCCCCTGATCCGCAGCCCGTCCTCGCGCACCATCTCGCCCAGACAGCGCACCATCCAGGCCGCCGTGCTGCCGGTGCCGAGCCCCACGCGCATCCCGTCCTCGACGAAATCCACCGAGCGTTTGGCCGCCACGAACTTGGCCTTGTCGATGGGCGATAATTCTCCGGTCATGGCAGCGACTCCCCGTGTGTTCCGCCCGGGTTATAGGAGAGTTGGGGCCGGGGCGCGAGGGGCAATTGCGCGGCGCGTCCCCGGTTCAGATGGTCAAGTGCCGGGCTCGCGCGCCCCGTTCGATGGCCGCCGCATGCAGCCGGTCGATATTCAGCTCGTAGCGGATTTCCTCCAACAGGCGCAATTCGCGGTCGTTGAGCATACCGTCGGCGGCAGCCACATCGCAGGCGAGCGCATAGGCGGTCTCGAACAGTTGCTCGGGCAGGTTGTCGCGTATGAGACCGAACAGCGCGTCGAGCCCGTCCTCAACGCTGAAGAGATCGAACACGGTCTGCGACATCAACCGCAGCCGGTCGAGATCGTAGGCGGCAAAGACCGGCAGGTTGTTCACCGTGCTCTCGATCTTGACGAGTTCCGCGGTGCGCATGTCCTCGTCCGAGGCGGCGACGGCGATCATGACCGCGACAAGACAGTCCTGCGGGGTCAGCGGGTGGGGAATCTGATCGGTCATTCTGGGCCTTTCACGCCGGGCATTGTTGCAGTGCAGAATATTGACTGTTCCGCCCCCCCGCAATAGGAACCGGCCCAGCCCTGCCGGTGGCCTGACCGGCGCGAGAGGAGACGATCCGATGTCAGAGATGCGCGAAGCCGCGATGAATTCGAAAGCCTGGCCTTTTGAAGAGGCGCGCCGCGTGCTCAAACGGTATGAGAAAAACCCGCCTGAAAAGGGTCATGTGCTGTTCGAGACGGGCTATGGCCCCTCTGGCCTGCCGCATATCGGCACCTTTGGCGAGGTGTTGCGCACCACGATGATCCGCCGCGCCTTCGAGATGATCAGCGATATCCCCACCCGGCTGATCTGTTTCTCGGATGATCTCGACGGGATGCGCAAGGTGCCCGGCAATGTGCCCAATCGCGAGATGTTGGCCGAGCATCTGCAAAAGCCGCTGACCTCGGTGCCGGACCCGTTCTGCACCCATGACAGCTTTGGTGCGCATAACAACGCCATGCTGCGCCGGTTCCTCGATACGTTCGGGTTTGACTACGAGTTCATTTCGGCGACCGAATTCTATGCCTCTGGGCAGTTCGACGAGGTGCTGCTGCGCGCCGCCGAGCGCTATGACGACATCATGAAGATCATGCTGAAATCCCTGCGCGAGGAACGTCAGCAGACCTATTCGATCTTCCTGCCGCTCCATCCCGAGACGGGCCGTGTGCTTTATGTGCCGATGAAGGAGGTCAATGCCAAGGACGGCACCGTGACCTTTGACGACGAGACCGGCCGCGAGTGGACGCTGCCGGTGACGGGCGGCAATGTGAAGCTGCAATGGAAGCCCGATTTCGGCGCCCGTTGGGCGGCGCTTGGCGTCGATTTCGAGATGTATGGCAAGGACCATTCCACCAACACGCCGATCTATGACGGCATCTGCCGGGCGCTTGGCATGCGCGCGCCGGAGCATTTCACCTATGAGCTGTTTCTGGATGAGAACGGCCAGAAGATCTCCAAGTCAAGTGGCAACGGAATCTCGATCGACGAATGGCTGAGCTATGCCTCGACGGAGTCGCTGAGCTATTTCATGTATCAAAAGCCCAAGACCGCCAAGCGCATGCATTTCGACGTGATCCCCAAGGCGGTGGACGAATATCACCAGCAATTGCGCGCCTATGCCGGGCAGGACATCACGCAGCGTCTCAACAACCCGGTGCATCACATCCACAATGGCGATGTGCCCGAGAGCCGGATGGTGGTGCCGTTCTCGATGCTGCTGAACCTCGCGTCGGTTTCGGCCGCGCAGGACAAGGAGACGCTCTGGGGCTTCATCCGCCGCTATGCGCCCGAGGCGAGCGCCGAGACCCATCCCGACATGGACTCCGCCGCCGGTTACGCGGTGCGCTATTACGAGGATTTCGTCGCCCCCGCCAAGACCTATCGCGCGCCCACCGATTTGGAGCGCGAGGCGCTGATTGATCTGCGCGACCAACTGGCGGCCTATGACGGCCCGGTAGAGGACGAGGCGCTGCAATCCATCGTCTATGCCGTGGGCCGTGACCGGTTCGATCCGCTACGCGACTGGTTCAAGGCGCTTTACGAGGTGCTTCTGGGGGCCTCGCAGGGGCCGCGCTTTGGCGGGTTCATCGCACTTTACGGCGTGCAGGAAACCGTGGCGCTGATCGACAAGGGGCTGGCGGGCGAACTGGCCTGATCTGGATCATTGCGCCGCTTTGGCCTGCTTGCTACCGTTCGGGAAAACAGCGAGGGACGAGCGATGCGGACCATAGCCATTCTGACAGCCGCGGCACTGGCGGCCTGTGCGCAGACGGTGTCCATGCCGGATGCGCGCGAGGGGGCCGTGCTCTATGCCGAGAATTGTGCGCAATGCCACGGGGCATCGGGCACCGGCGACGGGCCATGGGCCGCTGGCATGACGCCGCCGCCTGCGGATCTCACGCAACTGACGATGGACAGCACATTCCCGCGCGCGCATGTGCTGTCAGTCATCGACGGCTATGACCGCACCGATCTGCCCGGCAAGGAGATGCCGGAATTCGGCCTGCTGCTGGAAGGCGATACGGTGCCGGTCGATGTGGGCGACGGGGTGCTGACACCCACGCCCCGCCCGCTTGCGGCGCTGATGGCCTATCTGGAGAGCATTCAGGAGGGGTGACGCCGGCGGGGGTCACCCGCCGCGCATCAATTCGTCCTCGTCATCCGAAGCCGACAGGCCGAGCGCGTCGAGGCCGTTTTCCAGATGATCCGACAGATGCGGCGTGCCGAGCAGGTAATCGGCGCAGGGGGTGGTCGCCTCTTGATAGGCGGTGCGCTTGGCCTCTTTGAGATCCTCGGCCTCGAAGCTGCCGCGTCCGATCCACATGACGGCGACGAGGCTCGCCTGCTCCTCCTCGGTCAATCGGTCGATGAAGGCGCGCAGTTCACCCTCGGCCCGGTCCAGTTCCCGGGACATGAGAATGATCTGCGCGATCTTGTGAACGGTGATGTCGATCATGGCATAGTCTCCTGTTGCGCTAGTCTAGCACAGGAATGCCGACAGGGCTCGCCCCCGTCCTTGATCTTACGCAAATAGCCGATAATAGGCCCAGTCCGGCAGGAACCGCGACAGGCGAAACAGATAGCTGAAGAGGCGCGGGAAATGGCGCTGAAAGGCGCTGTCATCGCACATCAGTTCGAACATCTCCTGCGCTGCATCTTCGGGCGACATGATGAACGGCATCTTGAAATCGTTCTTGTCGGTCAGCCGCGTCTTGATGAAGCCGGGATTGGCCAGTTGCACGCGCACACCGGTGCGCCACAGATCGGCGCGCATCGATTCGGCGAGGTTCATCACGCCTGCCTTGGAGGCGGTGTAACCGATCGCCCCCGGCAAGCCGCGAAAGCCCGAGAGCGAGCCCGTGAGCACCACATGGCCCGCATCGCGCGCTACCATGCCGGGGATCACCGCGCCCAGGGTCCGCACAGCGCCGGTGAAGTTCACATCGGCCATGGCGGTGACCTCTTCGGCCTGCCACTCGGTCGATGGCATCGGCCAGTAGACGCCCGCGAGATAGACCAGACCGTCGATCTCGCCTACCGCCTTGGCCGCCTCGGTCACGCTGGCGTCGTCGCAGACATCCATCGCCACGGCGCGTGCGCGCCCCGGTAGGCTCTGCACCAGTTCCTCCAGCCGGTCGGCATTGCGGGCCGAGACGATCACCTCGGCGCCTGCCGCGTTGATCTTGTGGGCCAGGGCCGCACCCAGCCCCTCGCTCGCGCCCACCAGCCAATAGCGTTTGCCCTGCCAGTCGGTCATGCGTCCACCCGGCGCATCGTCGCCACGAGTTCCGCCACCTTGATCCCGAATTTGCGGAACTGGCTGCGATTGACCACCACGCCCCCCGGCGTGAGATACATCCAGTCGGTGACGCTCAGGACATGGCCGCCCGCCTCCTTGGGCAGGCGGATGCGATAGGAGAGCCGCGTGGCGGCACCCATCTGCTGGCCGCTCCCGGGGCCCACGAGATCATCCGCCTCGGCGCGGATGGAGCCGTCATTGCCCAGTTCCAGCCGCCATTCGCGATCCTGACTGTTGCCGCTGTCATAGTCGAAATGCTCGCGCATGATGCCGCGATTGCCCTGCCAGTGCGCCTCGAAATCGCCGGTGAAGCGCGAGGCGACGCGGCCAAGCGGGCCATAGATCACGCCCTCGCATTTGATCGGGCCGTTGAGATGTTCGCGCAGGTCGAAATGCGGCTCCAGCGTTGCGTAATCCTGCGGGGTTTGCGCGGAAAAGCCTGTGAGCCGCTCCTTGAGCAGCATGAGCGCCAGCATGATCGCGGCCCCCAGCAGTATGAAACCAAAAGCGTCCATCGGGTCAGCTCCTTTCCTCAATCGCTGTTCGGGCCAAGAGCGCAATGGCCATGAGTTTGAGCGCGCAGGGCAGGCCGCCATAGAGCAGGCTGAGCAGGCGCAGGGCAGCCTCGTCGTTGTCCTGTCCGGCGGCAAAACCGCCCGCCTGCAACAGCGGCAAGAGGCTGACGGCGGCAAGCGCGAGGGTGAATTTCGAGACAAACGACCAAAGGCCGAACCCTTCGGCAGCACCGGGCGAGATATCCGATAGGCGGCGCGCGAAAAGCGCGGGCAGCAGCGTCATGTCCGCGCCCACGGCTGCGCCGGAGACGACGCAGATGATGCCAAAGGCCCAGAGATCGCCCGCACCCAGCATGATGGCCCAGGCAAAGGCCGCGATGGCCAGCACCATGGCACCGAGGAGCACGCGCTTGGCCCCGTAGACCTCGGCCAGCTTGCTCCACGCCGGGGCGGCGAGTGCAGCGGACAGAAAGAATATGAGAAGGAACGGCCCCTCCCACCCCGGCGCTTGCAAGCGGCTTTCGACGAAGAACAGAAAGAGCGTGGAACTGACCGCGACGGGGGCCGCGTTGAACAGCGCCACGATCAGCAGCCGCCGCGCGGTTTGATCGCGCAGGACCGGGCCAAAACCGGTGCCGTCGGGCACGTCGGTGGCGCCCCATTGCCCGGTCATGGCGAGGGCGGCGACGAGGGCGAGGGCGGCAAACGCCACCGCGAAACCCGCATAGCCACCAAGGGCCAGCGGGGCCACGGCGGCGGCACAGATACCCAGAAGCGCGCCAGTTTCGCGCCAGCGGGCCAGGCGCAGATGGCCTTGGCCCGGCAGATAGGCGGCGCTTGCGACCCCTTGGGCATAAAAGCAGATGGTGAGGTAGCTGAAGGCGGAAAAGACCACGGTGAGCATGCCAGCGAACCACCAGAGCGGCGCAATCGGCGGGGTCACCGCGAAGAGGCCCAGCATTGCCGCCGCCATCGCCGCAACAGCCACGGCGACGCTTATCGCACGGTGCCTGCGCAGCCGCGCGCTCAGCCGTCCAAGCAGCGGGTCCTGCACCACATCGAGCAGGCGCAGCACGAAGAGCACAGAGCCGAGAGCGGCCAGCGACACGCCGTATTCATCCACATAAAACTTGGGTGCATGGATATAGAGCGGCAGCCCCGCCGCCGCCAGAAGGGCGGCAAAGACGGCAAAGCCGGGCAGTCGCGGGGCAAGGCCCGGAGCGGATATGGTGGCCGTGTGGCTCACCGGCTGATTTCCTCGGAGGGTGGTGGCGGCGGCGAGCGGAAGCGCGCGCCCTTCCACCACAGCTTGAGCGCCTGCCAGTGAATGAGCCCCAGCACCCGGCGCGATCCGAAGGGTCGGCGCAGCGCGGCAATCATCAGACCCCCGGTCGTGAGCGGCTTGCGCGGGCCGACAAGCGTGGCGATCACGCCGCCATTGCCGCCGGTGAAATCGATCCAGATGCCGATCCGGTCGGGCCGCAGATCAAAGCGGAACTCATAGCCACCCTCGATGCGGAGGAAGGGAGAGACGTAGAAGATCTTGTTGGCATGCAGGCGGTCCTGCGCCGTGATCGGCGCAAGGTCGTCACGGTGGCACAGGTAGGAGTGCCGTTCGCCATAGGTGTTGGACACCTCGGCGATAATCACCCGCACGTCATCCTGCGCGTCGCGGCAGATCCAGAACGAGACCGGGTTGAAGACATGGCCCAACACGCGCGGCTGTGTCAAAAGCTCGATCCGGTTGGGGGCGGGCAGGCCGCGCTCGGCCAAAGTCTCGCGCACCCAGGCGGCACCGCGCCCCGCCTTGGGCGCGCCGCCATGATCGCGGTCCCAGACCGAGGCCAGCCCGGTCCGGTTGCGGCCAAAGAGGCGTGGCGCCTCTAGCGGGGCTTCGGCATCCAGAAGCACATAATCAATTCCGTAGCGAAACGCGTTCTCGACCGCGCCCTTGCGTCCGTGCCAGGTGTGGCCGGCAATATGATCGACCGCACTCATTCCGCCGCCACCGACAGCGAATCGCGGGCACAGATCGCCTCGGCCACTTCCAACCCGCTCGACAGCCCGTCCTCGTGAAAGCCGTGTCGCATCCAAGCCCCGCAGAACCACGTGTTGCGCCGCCCGTTCATCGCGCGCACCCGGCCCTGTGCGGCCAGCGTGGCCAGATCATAGACCGGGTGGTGCAAGGTGACCTGATCATAGATCAGTTCCTCGCGAATGGGGCGGGTGGTGTTGAGGGTCACGAAATGCGGATCGTCCTGCGGAATGGGTTGCAGGCTGTTCATCCAGTAGGTGAGGTCGATCTGGCCGCTGCGTTTGACCTTCGCCTCGGTATAGTTCCAGGACGACCAGACTGCGCGCCGCTTGGGCATGACCGTTGCATCGGCATGCAGGGTGATGTCGTTGGGCTGATAGGTGATCGCCCCAAGATCGGCGCGCTCGGTTTCGTCGGCATCCGACAAAAGGCGCAGCGCATCGTCGCCATGGGCTGCGATCACCACCTCGTCGAAGAGTTCCCAGTCGCCGCCCGTCGCACGGACCTTGACGCCGTCATCAAGGCGCACCACCCCGGCCACCGGCGCGCCGAGACGGATATCGACGCCCTTGGCGCGCATCGCCTGCTCCAGCCGGTCCACATAAGAGATCGAGCCACCCTCGACCGTGAACCACTGATGCTGCTCGTCATAACCCAGAAGGCCATGGTTCTTGAAGAATTGCACCATCGCATGGGCCGGGAAATCCAGGATTTTCTCCACCGGAGTGGACCAGATCGCGCCGGAGAAGGGCCGCAGATAGTAGTCGCGGAAATAGCGGCCAAGGCGCATCTTCTCGATCAGCCCGCCGATGGTCAGCCCCGGCTCCGCCGAGGCGGCAAGCGCGCCCGCGTTGAAGCGGAAGATGTCGCGCAGCATGGTCAGAAATCGCGGATTGAAGGCATTGCGCTTTTGCGCGAAGAACGCCGCCGCACTATCGAGCCCGTATTCGAACGCGCCACCCCGGATCGAGGCGCCAAAGCTCATGTTGCTCTTGACCACGGGCACATCGAGCCGGTCAAAGAGCGCGGTGAGATGCGGATATGTGGCATAGTTGAACACGATGAAGCCGGTATCGACCGGGCGCTCGCCATGCTTGCCCGCAATGATCGTGCGGGCGTGCCCGCCAAGGCGCGGCGCGGCTTCGAAGAGCACTACGTTGTGAGAGGCCGAAAGACGCTCTGCCGCGCCCATTCCCGAGATTCCCGCGCCGATGACGGCAACCCTCTTGCGCGCAACCGCGCCGGTTTCGAATGGCATGAGTGACGTTACCTGCGTTTTGAGTATTGCAAAGACTTACGTGACGGGCGCGCAACCGGATTAGAAAGAAATTTGGCCGGTCCGGTGATCCGATCCTTGCCAAGCCGCGTATCAAGCTCATGTACACCGAAGCCACACTCATTGACGCGCCTGCGCCCTCGCCCGTACCGGCGACGCATGATAGGAGGCGGTCAAGAGCGGGCAAGGTGGCAGGAACGGCAATCGTGACATCGAAGAGCGGAACGACACGACAGATTGAGAACGAGGACTGGGTGGCCTGTATCGCCCGTATTCGTGACGCGCAGGACGAGGCAGCCTTTGCCCGGCTGTTCGGGCATTTCGCGCCCCGGGTGAAGGCATTTCTGATGCGGTCCGGTGCGGATTCGACCCTGGCCGAGGAATGCACGCAAGAGGTGATGGCGGCCCTTTGGCAGAAGGCGCATATGTTCGACCCCGCGCGCGCCTCTGCTGCGACCTGGATCTTTACCATCGCGCGCAATCGCAAGATCGACGCGCTGCGCAAACAAAGACGACCCGAACCCGAGGAACTGCCCTGGGGGCAGGACCCGGAACCGGATCAGGCCGATGTGCTGGCCCTGCAACAGGAAAGTGACCAACTGGGCGACGCTATCGCCGCCCTGCCCGAGAAACAGAGGGTGCTGATCGAAAAGGCGTATTTCGGCGATCTGAGCCATTCCGAGATCGCCGAACAGACCGGGCTGCCGCTCGGCACGATCAAATCCCGTATCAGATTGGCGCTGGACCGTTTGCGCCACGCAATGAAATGAAGTGAATGCCATGACACAACCCGCGATCAAACATCATCTGACCGACGCCCTGCTGATGGCCTATTCGGCAGGAGCTTTGCCCGAAGCCTTCAGCCTGACGGTGGCGACGCATATCTCGATGTGCGACGAGTGCCGCGCGCGACTGGCCTCTTTCGACACGGTGGGCGGCACGCTGCTGGATCGCAGCGAAGCCGTCGAGATGGGGGCCGACAGCCTCGCGGCGACGATGGCGCTGATAAGGGCTGGCGCGCCTGTCGAGAAACCCGCGCCGCGCAAGGCATCGCATAACCTGCCCGCTCCGCTGCGCGACTATGTCGGGGGCGATCTGCAGGGCGTGCGCTGGCGGTCTGTCGGCATGGGGGTCAAACAGGCAATCCTGCCGACGTCGCGCGATGCCACGGCGCGGCTGCTGTATATTCCCGCCGGGGCCTCGGTGCCCGATCACGGTCATCGCGGCACCGAACTGACACTGGTACTGCAGGGCGCGTTCGTTGACGAGGTGGATCATTTCGGCCCCGGTGACATCGAGGTGGCGAACGAAGATCTGAGCCATACCCCGGTCGCAGATATCGGCGCGGATTGCATCTGCCTTGCCGCGACCGATGCGCCGTTGCGTTTCCGCTCGATCATGCCGCGCCTCGCGCAACCGTTCCTGCGGATCTGAGGGCCTGCGCGCGCCGGGCGGGTCGTCGTTGTCCTCCAGCCTCTGACAATCCGGCCGAAGCGTGATTCATCCCCTCGAACGAACACTACTGACGGGACACCCCAAATGAAAACAGCACCGCGTGGGCGGTGCTGTTTTCTTCTATGCAGTGCCGGTCAGGCGTGGCGCGGTGCCGGGCCTGGGGGTCAGCCCGCCTGCCGTTTGTCTTGGGCCCGGAACTCGGTCTCTTCGGTGACGGCAAAGCGACCGCCGGACAGCTTTTGCAGCTTGCCTTCGCGCAGCAGCCTGCCAAAGGATCGCAAGCCATCCTCGCGCGAGAAATTGTCTTTCTCGATCTCCTTGAGCTTGCCCATCAGCATCGGGCGCGAGAATTGCGGGCGGCCTTCGACGTCGGCGAGATAGGCCGCCGCCGCCTCCAGCAGATCAGGCAGGGCGGAGGCGCCCATTTCATCGGCATAGGCGACGAAACCGCCATCCGTGTCGGTGTCGATCTTGGCGTGGACATCGGCTGCCGAGATGCGGCGCGGGCGCACCGGATCACGCGGGGTGTCGACGCGTTGCTCGGCCACCAGCTTGAGCGGCGCGGGGCGGCTCTCGGTCGGGCGCGAGCTGCGGGCCTCGGACGTCACCGCCTGCGGACGGCGCGGACGCACCACATCGGCAAGGTCGGTGCGATAGGGCGTATCATCCACATCGCGCTTGAGTTCCGATCCGGCCTGTTTCTCGGCGCGGGTCGCGGCGAGCGCGGCGCGCAGGTGCTGGATGGTGTTTCGCCGCTGGCTGGACGCCGGGGCCTCGAGTTGGGTGTCGGTCTCGTCAAAGATGCGCGACAGGTCGTTCCCGGCCTCGGCGCGGGCGAGTTTGCGACGTCCGGCCCCGGTCTCCTTCGCGGGATCTTCGATCTCGGGGTCTGCCTCGGGGGCTACGGCCTCGGCGGCCGGGGTCGGCTCGTCTTCTGCAATATCCTCTGCGTTGTCCGGCACATCCTCTGCCGTCGCATCCGGTGTCATTTCCGCCTCGACCTCGGCCAGCTCACGCTGGAGTTCAGCCTCATCCTCGGGGCTGAGCGCGGCCTCCGTCTCATCAAAGAGATTGTCGGTGTTGTCGGCTTCGGCCTCGTCGTCATCCTCTTCGAACAGACCCTGGTCGATCGCCTCTTCAAGCTCTGCGCGCTTGACTTTCATCACGCTGGCGACCGGGGCTTGGGCGGCGGGGGCCGTCTCTTCCATGGGCTCGGCGGTGGCCTCGAGTGCATCCTCCGCTTCCTGCGCCGCCAGCGGCGTGTCGTCCTCGGCAAGAGGTTCCGGCGCGGCTTCGGCGATCTCTTCGGGCAGATCCTCGGCAGTCTCGTCTTGCAAAACCTCCGCCGTGACCGGCGCTTGGGGTTCCGCAGGCGCATCCGACATCAGTGCGGCCAGCGTATCCTCGAAACTGTCGCGTTCCGCCGGTTCGGGTGCGGCATCCTCGACAAGATCGTCGAGTTCCGGGCTCACTTCCGCCGTAGCGTCCTCCTCGTAGGTATCGGGCCAGAAGGCGGTATCGTCGGTCTCTGGCTGCACGAAATCCTGGGCGTGTTCGTCCTCGCTGTACTGATCATCTGCAGACGGCGCGTCGCCGCTTACGACAGAGCGGATCATGTGCAGCTTGGCGGCGAAACTGTCGGGATCGGCGGCGAGCGGCGTGCGCAGCTCCTCGGCGACGTGCGCGGGCGTCTCAGGGTCCGAAGATGCTTCGATCTCGGGCTCTGCAACGGCCTCGGGCTCCATCTCGGCGGCTGCCTCGGGCTCGAGCTCCGGTTCGGCTATAGCCTCGGGCTCATGCTCCGGTTCGACCACGGCCTCGGGTTCAGGCGTGGCAACCGCAGGGGTGCTTTGCTCGGTCGGGGCCTCGGGTGCAGTGTCGGCGGCCATGTCTTCGGCCAGCGGGGTCTCTGCGCGGGGCGGCTCCGCAACCGGGTCTGCCAGCGGTGCCGCAAGGGCGGTGCGCGCGGCGGTCTCTTGCCTCGGTGCGTCTTCGGCAGTCGCTTGCTGTGTCGCCTCGGCGGCGGGCTGCTGCGGTTCGGTGGCGGGCTGGCTTGTGGCCTGCCTCTCGTTGGCGCGCAGCACGATGCGGCCCTGATGTTCATGCGCCTCGACCCGGCGCGAGATTTCGCGCTCGGCGATCCGGGCCAGCATCTCGGCATCCGGCGTCGGCGGCTCTGCCCCGAAATAGCGGTCATCGGAGGCCAGATCGCGGAAATATTCCGCAATCGCCTTCATCGTGTCGAATGAATCGTCGAAACCTTCCAACGTGCACGAGAACGTGCCGTAGGAGACTGTGAGAATCTTGCTTGAACCAACCATATTTAAAAGCTCGCTTTGCTTGCCTGCAAAGACAGTGTTTACCATGACCGCCAAGACCAAAGCGGCACGATTCTTCGATCTTTACCGTATCATTTCGTGGTCAGAATGTGTCATCAGACGAGTTAACGCAACGATAAGGGCTTCGATAAATGATTGTTCACGAAAGCGATCCAATCACGCTTGTCGGCGGAGCGGGCCTTTCTGACCAGTTGTTCGATCAGGCGCTCGAGGTCGCGCCTCTGGTCGTCGCAGCCGATAGCGGGGCGGACCGCGCGCTTGCCCACGGCATCACGCCACGCGCGGTGATCGGCGACTTCGACAGCATCTCGGAAGCCGCAAGACGCGCCCTGCCAGAGGCCGTTCTGCACCAGATGCGGGATCAGGACAGCACCGATTTCGACAAATGCCTGCGCAGCGTCACGGCACCTCTGATTCTGGGCGTCGGGTTCTGCGGTGACCGGCTCGATCATCAGATGGCGGCCTGCAACGCACTGGTGCGATATCCGGCGCAACGCTGTGTCCTGCTGGGTGAGACCGATCTGATGTTCCTCTGCCCGCCTGCGATCCACCTACCACTGACTGCGGGCTGTCGCGTTTCGCTGTTTCCGATGGGCGCGGTCGAGGGCCTGTCCGACGGGCTGCAATGGCCGATTCGCGGATTGAATTTCTCGCCTGATGGGCAGATCGGCACGTCGAACGCGGCCACGGGGCCGGTGCATCTGACCTTCACCGCGCCCAAGATGCTGGTGATGCTGCCGTTGGACAGGCTGGGCAGCGTGGTAGCCGCCCTTGCCGAGAGTGCAGCCCGCTGGCCTGACGGGACCAACCCGAGATGAGTGCGGCAGGCCGGATCGCAAGCTGGGTCGACGCGGTCGTCTTCGATCTCGGGCGGCAGATGCGCTGGACGTTCCTGCCGCCGCTGATGGTCTATTTCGCCGCCGGTTTTTCGGGTTTGACGATGATCGTGGGCACCTTCTTCGTGAAGGAGTATCTTGATCTCTCCGCGGCCTATCTGGCGGGGCTTGCCTTCTGGGCTGGGCTGCCCTGGGCGCTGAAAATGCCATTGGGGCATCTGGTCGATATCATCTGGCGCTGGAAATGGCTGCTGGTCTATCTCGGCGCGGGGCTGATCGGGCTGTCGGTCTTCATCATGTACCTGCTGCTGACGCAGACCGAGATGATGACCGCGATCATGCCGATGGCTGCGTGGTACATCACCTCTTACCTGCTGGCCCCCTGCGGTCTGGTGATCCAAGACGCGGTGGCCGACGCGATGTCGGTCGAAGCGGTGCCGCGCGTCGATGCCGAGGGCCGCGAGATCGGGCTGGAGCAATCGCGCGCCATGCACACCACGATGCAGACGCTTGGCCGGTTCGCGCTGATCCTGGGGACGGTGGCCGTGGCGACGCTCAATATCTCGATGTTTTCGGGCATTGAGGCGATGGACGACGACGCCAAGCGGCAGATCTACGCCACCATCTATCTGACTGCGCTGCTCATTCCGGTGGTGTCGGTCTCGGGCGTGGTGCTGGCGGGTATCCAGAAAATCCGTGCGCGGCGGGGGTTCATCCGGCGTGGCCTCGACCCGGCCGAGGCCGATGCGCTCTTTGAGCGGCCCGACGAGGACACCAAGCCCAACCCGTGGTATTTCATCGGCGGTGCGGGGTTTGTGGCGATCTCTCTGACGGTGGGGCTGAGTGATATCACCTATGGGCAGGAGATCATCTTTGTCGGCTCCATGACGATCGTGCTGCTCCTGATGCGCCAGTTGATCGCGGTGCTGACACAGGCGCAGGCGCGGGCGCTGATCGGCACGGCGGTGGTCATCTTCATCTTCCGCGCAGTGCCGCGCCCAGGCGACGGCTATACGTGGTTTTCGATCGACGTGCTGGGCTTTGATCAACAGTTCCTGTCGATCCTGTCGCTGATCACCTCGGTGCTGACACTGGTGGGCATGGTGATCCTGCGCCCGCTGATGGCCAGCAAACCGATTGTCTACATCGTGGTGCTGCTGACGCTGGCGGGGGGCATTCTGTCGCTGCCCAATATCGGGCTCTACTACGGCATTCAGGATATAACCGCGCCGCTGACCGGGGGCATCGTCGACGCCCGCTTTATCGCCATTCTGGATACGGCGGTGGAATCGCCCCTGGGGCAAGTGGCGATGATCCCGATGCTGGCCTGGATCGCACGCAACGCGCCGAATGACCTCAAGGCGACGTTCTTTGCCGTCATGGCCTCGTTCACCAACCTTGCGCTGTCGGCGAGTTCGCTGCTGACGAAATACCTCAACAACGTGTTCGTCATCACCCGCGAGGTGACGGATCGCGAGACCGGGCAAGTCACGACCCCCGCCGATTATTCCGATCTCGGCATCCTGCTGATTCTGGTGAGCCTGGTGACCGTGGGACTGCCATTGCTTGCAGTGGCCATGGTGCAGAATTCACGGCTGCGCACGCAGGACTGAACAGGCCGTCACTCGCCCAAAGGGCACAGGCTGCGACCTGCCAGTTCGCGGGTGAACGGCATGGGCAGCGGCGCTTTGCCAAGGCGGGCGCGGTAGGCGGGCAGGCTCTCGGCGACGCGCATCACGTAGTTACGGGTCTCGCGAAAGGGGATGTGCTCGATCCAGTCGACGATCTCATGCGCGCCCTGCCCGCGCGGGTCGCCATAGGCGTCGATCCATTGCGCGGCCCGCCCCGGACCTGCGTTATATCCTACCGACATCAGCACGATATTGCCGTCAAAGCGCGCGCCAAGCTGCGCCAGATAGCCCGAACCCAGCCGCGCATTATACACAGGCTCGGTCAAAAGGTCTGACCGGTCATAGGCCACCCCCAGATCGCGCGCCATGTCGCGCGCCGTGCCGGGCATGAGTTGCATGAGACCGCGCGCCCCTGCCCCGCTCACCACGACCGGATTGAATTCGCTCTCGCGCCGGGCGATGGCAAGCGCCAGTTCCATCGGCACCGGCAGATCCATGCCCGTCATCGGGTGGAGCGCATAATATGGGGCCTCGATCACGATGCCACGCTCCGCCGCCGCCTTGCCCAGCATCACCTGAAGATGCGGCTGCTCCAGTTCGGCCAGCATCTGCCCCATCTGGCCCAGACCGGTCCGGTCCTGACTGTCCGCCAGATGAATGAAAAACCGCCGCGCCAGACCCAGATCTCCCATCCGAAGCGCCAGCGTCCCGATCTCGTGCAGGTCGCCTCGGGCAAACTCTGCCGCGCGCCAGGGTGGGAACGCCTCGGTGCCGCCGAGCGCGTCATCCACCGGCAGCCCCGCCTTTTCGGCGGCCAGAAGCCCGTAAAAACTGGTCTGGTATGCCGCGCTTTCGGCATAGGCGAGCTGCGCGGCCTCGGTATCGCCCAGCGCGTCCTGCGCCCGGCCGATCCAGTAGCCCGCGCGCCCCAATGAGATCGGCGTGCCGACCGCGGCGCGGAACCGCTGGAAATGATCCAGCGCGAGGTCCGGCGCATCGAAATAGGTCAGCGCAAGGTAGCCAGAAAGCCATTCGAGATCGGCGTAATTCGCCCCCTCGACCAGTTGATGCACCGACGCGATCTCATAGGCCAGACGAGCCTCGCCGTCGCGCATCTTCTGCCGGGCAAGGGCGCGACGCCAACTGGCCCATCGCTCGGGCTCACCCAAGCCGCCCTCGGCCCGGCTTTGACGCAAGAGCACGGCGATCGCCTCTTCGGGCGCGTTGCTCAGGTGCCGGGTAAACAGTTCGAACGCGATACCCGCGTTGCTCTCCTGTGCCTCGGTCAGGTCCTCCGCCTCGCCGCGCTTCACCTTGCCCCGCAACTCCGCCAAAGTGCGCACCTCGGCACTGACCAGCGGCAGCATGTCCTCGACATCGCGCAGACCACGCCAGAGCGCCATCTCCAGCCGCGCGGCGTGATGCGGGCGCAGGAGAGTGTCGAACTCACGCAGGAAATCGTCATGCTCGGCACTGCTCAGGTCGAGCGTGCGCCAGGCCAGCACCACGCTCGCCTCGGCCTCGCCCTGCCGTCCGCGCGCCAGGAGCGCACGCGCGAGGTTGAGCGCGCCGGTGCCGGTCTGCGGGCGGCCTCCGTCGTAGAACGCCAGCACATCATCGAAATTGGCATGGGTCATCGCCTCCTCGCTCTGGCGGCGCAGGTAATCGAGGCCGGGCCAATGCGCGTTCCGCCCGAGAAACGCGAGGATGTCACGCGGTTCTCCCAGCCCCGCGCGCAGGCGGTGCCATTCGATCAGATCCGCCGCCGCCTGGCCATCGCGCGCCGCAAGCCGCGCCGCGACCTCCCAGCGTCCGGCCTGCATCGCGTCAAGCGCACTGGCCAAAGGGCGCGGCGCGAGACGCGGCAAATCAGCCGCCTGAGCGGCGAAAACCGGGGAAATCAGCCCGAAAACCAGCGTGAGCACGCGCAACATCTCTTGCATTTCCCGCTTTGCCGAAGGATAGACGTCGCCAGCCTAGGCATCCTGCGCGCCCGCGTCCATTCACGATGCGTGACACCATGCGCGATCCGCCGCCGATGGCCAACCCGACCACCGCGGGCCCCGCCCGCAGATTACGACGAGAGGAGCGTGTCATGTTCAAAGGATCTTTTCCTGCCCTGGTCACGCCGTTCAAGAACGGCGAACTGGATCTGGACACGCTCAAGAAACTCGTCGAGTGGCATATCGGCGAGGGCAGCCACGGCCTTGTGCCCGTGGGCACCACCGGCGAAAGCCCGACCCTGACCCATAAAGAGCATGAGACCGTCGTCGAGGAGGTCGTGCGCGCCGCCGCGGGCCGTATCCCGGTGATTGCCGGGGCGGGGTCGAACAACACGCTCGAGGCGATCCGCTTCATGCAGCATGCCCACAAGGTGGGGGCCGATGCCGCCCTCGTGGTGACGCCCTATTACAACAAGCCGACGCAGGGTGGCATGATCGCGCATTTCACCGCGCTGCACGATTGCTGCGACCTGCCGATCGTCATCTACAACATCCCCGGCCGGTCCGCCGTGGACATGATGCCCGACACGATGGGGCAACTGGCCAGGCTGCCGCGTATCGTCGGCGTCAAGGATGCCACCGGCGATCTGGCACGGGTCTGCGCGCAGCGGCTGACCTGCGGTAAGGATTTTGTCCAGATTTCAGGTGAGGACGCCACCGCGCACGGCTTCAACGCGCAGGGCGGCGTCGGGGTGATTTCGGTCACCGCCAATGTCGCGCCGAAACTGGTGGCGCAGGTTCAGGAGGCGACGCTAGCGGGCGACTATGCCACCGCGCTCGAATTGCAGGACCGGCTGATGCCGCTGCATCGCGCGATCTTTACCGAACCGGGGCTGGTCGGCGTGAAATACGCCATGTCACGCTTGGGGCTGTGCAGCGAAGAGGTGCGCACGCCGCTGGTCGGGTTGAGCGATCCGGTCAAGGCACTTGTCGATGACGGGATGCGGCACGCCGGGCTGATCAACTGAACTCACGGTAGCCCTCTCACGCCACGATCCCGGGGAACACGCGGCGCAATTTCCCCGTGCAGCGCGGTTTTTTCAGACTGGCCTCGTGGCATTTCATGGTAAACCGCCAACGTGGCGCGGCCTGAGACCCGCCGGGATCAGTGAGATAGGGACGATCATGGTACAAGAGTTCAAGGATTTCATCGCGAAGGGCAATGTCATGGACATGGCCGTTGGCATCATCATCGGCGCGGCGTTTACCGCGATTGTCGGATCGCTGGTGTCCGACCTCATCAACCCGATCATCAGCCTTTTCATGGGCGGGATCGATTTTTCCGGCCTCTACGTGCTGCTTGGTGCGGGTGACTATGCCTCGATCGCCGCCGCCGAAGAGGCAGGTGCCGCAGTCTTTGCCTATGGCCGTTTCATCATGGCCGTGATCAACTTTCTGATCATCGCGTGGGTCGTGTTCCTGCTGGTCAAGGCGGTGAACCGCGCCAAAGACGCCACGGCCAAGCCCGCCGAGGAGGCCCCGGCAGCCGATCCCGGCCCCACGGAGTTGGAGATCCTGATGGAAATCCGCGATTCCCTGAAGAAATAAGCCAGTCAGATGGCGAAGGGTCCGCTGTCCGGCGGGCCCTTTTTCGTGCCCAACAGCATCACAGCAGTTGAACGGAGATCAGAATGCAGGACTTCATGACTGATCTCGGCAGCTACGGGCCGCTCGTGATAAGCGCCGCCAAGGCGGTGAAAGAGGCCTTCGATGCCGGGGGGATTTCGATTCCCTATCCGCATCAGGTGAACGTCGAAAAGGCGGGGTGAGGGTTGGGGGCGGCCTGGAGCGGACCTTGGCGGTTTCAGAGATGAGCCGCGCGGTGCCCGACCGCCGGGTGGGCGCAGCAACCTCGGTGGACCGCACTTTATGCCCGCCAAGCACTCCCGCGTTTTCAATGGCTTGAGACGTTGCAAAAGCGCCCGCCCGAGGGGGCGGTCGGGCGCTGCGCGGCGGTGCCTGCGGCACCTTGATTCCGCGCATTGGTGCTCACCTCAACGACAGTATAAGGCCAGAACCACCCAGCCCCAAGTCATCGACCCGGCTTCGCCCTCACCCGCGCCGGATATCCGCACCAAGCCCGGCCATCAACGGCTCGAAGATCGGAAAGGACGTGGCGATCGGGCTGCCGTCATCGACGCTGACAGGGCGTTGTGTGGCCATGCCCATCACCATGAAGGACATCGCGATACGGTGATCGAGATGGCTGACGCAGGTCTGGCCACCCGGCACATTGCCGTGCCCCAGGCCATGCACGATCCACCAGTCCGGCCCGTCCTCGACGGTCACGCCACCGGCGCGCAGCCCCGCCGCCATCGCCTCGATCCGGTCGCTTTCCTTGACGCGCAATTCCTTGACCCCGCGCATCACGGTCGGACCCGTGGCAAACGCCGCCACCACCGACAGGACGGGATATTCGTCGATCATGCTCGCGGCGCGCTCGGGCGGCACCTCGACGCCTTTCAGATCGGGCGAAAACCGCGCGCGCAGGTCGGCCACCGGCTCGCCGCCCTCTTCGCGCAGGTTCTCATACTCCAGATCGGCCCCCATCTCGCGCAGCGTGGTAAAGAGCCCCGCGCGCGTCGGGTTCAGCCCGATATTGGGCACAAGAACATCAGAGCCGGGGGTGATCACCGCCGCGCAGACCGGAAACGCAGCCGACGAGGGATCACGCGGCACCACGATGGTTTGCGGGATAAGGTCCGGCTGCCCGGTCAGGGTGATGACGCGGCCCTCCTCGGTCACTTCCGTGACGATCTCGGCCCCGAACCCGGTCAGCATGCGTTCGGTATGATCGCGGGTCGCTTCCTTTTCGATCACCACCGTTTCGCCCGGCGCGTTCAGCCCGGCCAGCAATACAGCGGATTTCACCTGTGCGGACGGCACCGGCACCTCGTAGCGCACCGGCACCGGATCGGCGGCACCGACCACGGTCATCGGCAGACGGCCGCCCGCGCGCCCCACCGCCTGCGCTCCGAATAGCGCCAAGGGGTCGGTCACCCGCGCCATCGGCCGTTTGTTGAGGCTCGCATCGCCGGTGAACGTCGCGCAAATCGGCGAGGTCGCCATCGCCCCCATGATCAGCCGCACCCCGGTGCCGGAATTGCCGCAGTCGATCACCTGTTCGGGCTCGGCAAAGCCACCAACGCCGACGCCATGCACATGCCATGTGCCCATCTCGTCGCGCGTCACCTCGGCCCCGAAGGCGCGCATCGCCTTGGCCGTATCCAGAACGTCCTCGCCCTCCAGCAGCCCGGTGATCACCGTCTCGCCCACACAGAGCGCCCCGAGGATAAGCGCGCGGTGCGAGATCGACTTGTCGCCGGGCACATTGGCCTGCCCCGTCAGAGGCCCGGATCTGTGCGAGGTCATGGGAACGGGCGTGGCGTGGCCGGACATGGGCGGCGGTCTCCTGCAAAACGCGAAATCGCCTGCCTGATAGCGCAGGCAGGCGACCTCGTCCATCGCTCTTGGGCGTGGCTCAGCCCATGTCGAATTGCAGCGGGCGTATCTGCTGGAACTTGCCCGTCGCGTGCAGCGCCTTGATCGCGGTTTCGGGAACCGGCGCGTCGACATACAAGAGCGCGATCGCCTCACCCCCGGCATCCGACCGGCCAAGGGTGAAGTTGGCGATGTTCACGCCGTTCTCGCCCATGGTCTGACCCAATGTGCCGATGATCCCCGGCACGTCCTCGTTGGTCGTGTAAAGCATGTGCTGCCCGATCTCGGCGTCGATATTGATGCCCTTGATCTGGATGAAACGCGGCTTGCCATCGCTGAACACGGTGCCGCCGATGGAGCGCTCGCGCTTGTCGGTGACGACGGTGATCTTGACATAGCCCTCAAAGGCGCCGGACTTGTCCTGCTTGGTCGTGCTAATCTTGACCCCGCGTTCCTTGGCCACGACGGGGGCGGAGACCATGTTCACCTCGGGGTTCACCGATTTCATGATTCCCGCCACGGCGGCAGAGGTCAGCGCGCCGAGGTTCATTTCGCTGGCCACCCCGTCGTAGAGGATGTTGATCGCCTTGATCGGCTCGTCGGTCATCTGGCCGATGAAATTGCCGAGATGATCCGAGAGCTTGATCCACGGGCCCATGACCTTGGCCTCTTCGGCTGTCACCGAGGGCATGTTGAGCGCGTTGGTCACAGCACCCGTGAGCAGATAATCCGACATCTGCTCAGCCACCTGCAGGGCGACGTTTTCCTGCGCCTCGGTGGTGGCCGCGCCCAGATGGGGCGTGCAGACCACGTTGGGCAGACCGAAAAGGGGGTTGTCCACCGCAGGCTCCTCGGCGAAGACGTCAAAGCCGGCGCCCGCCACATGGCCGTCTTTCAACAGATCCGCCAGCGCCTGCTCGTCCACCAGCCCGCCGCGTGCGCAGTTGATGACGCGGACGCCCTTCTTGGTCTTCTCCAGGTTCTCGCGGCTGAGGATATTGCGGGTCTGATCAGTCAGCGGCACGTGCAGGGTGATGAAATCGGCGCGCTTCAAGAGGTCGTCGAGTTCGACCTTTTCCACGCCCATCTTGTCGGCCTTTTCCTGACCAAGGAAGGGATCATAGGCCACCACCTTCATCTTGAGGCCGCGGGCGCGGTCGCAGACGATACCGCCGATATTGCCCGCGCCGATCACACCGAGCGTCTTGCCGGTCAGTTCCACGCCCATGAAGCGCGACTTTTCCCACTTACCCGCCTGAGTGGAGGCCGACGCCTCGGGGATTTGCCGCGCCACGGCGAACATCATCGCGATGGCATGCTCGGCGGTGGTGATCATGTTGCCGAAGGGCGTGTTCATCACGATCACGCCCTTTTTGCTGGCCGCGACCTTGTCGATATTGTCGGTGCCGATGCCCGCCCTCGCGATCACCTTGAGATTGGTCGCGTTGGCGAGGATTTTCTCCGTGACCTTGGTGGCCGAGCGGATGGCGAGACCGTCATACGCGCCGATCAATTCGGCGAGCTTGTCCTTGTCCTTGCCCAGATCGGGCTGGAAATCCACGTCGATGCCGCGATCGCGAAAGATCTGCACGGCGGTTTCAGAAAGTTTGTCGGATACGAGAACCTTGGGAGCCATTTTTCTGGTCCTTTGATGATACATTTCGGGGGAGGGCCCGAAGTCTTTGAAAGACTTCGGACCGATTTCTTTTCAAGAAATCGGGGTCACGCTGTCTCGGACAGCGCCGCGATTTCGGCTTCAAAAGCCCATTCGATCCACGGCATCAGCGCCGCCACATCCGCGGTCTCTACCGTGCCGCCGCACCAGATGCGCAGACCGGGAGGCGCGTCGCGATAGGCGCCGATATCATAGGCCACGCCCTCGGCCTCCAGCCGTTTGGCGACGGCCTTGGCGAACGCCGCACCGTCGCTGATGCGGTCATCGGTGAACTTCAGGCACACCGAGGTATTGGAGCGGATCGCCGGTTCATGCGCGAGGAAGGCCAGCCACGGATGCCCGGCGACAAACGCCTGCACGGCGGCGAGATTGGCATAGGCCCGCTCGCGCAGCCCGTTCATGCCGCCCACCGAGCGCGCCCAGTCGAGCGCCAGCAGGTAATCCTCGACCGCGAGCATCGACGGCGTGTTGATCGTCTCGCCCACAAAGATGCCCTCGATCAGCTTGCCGCCCTTGGTCAGGCGGAAAATCTTGGGCAGCGGCCAGGGCGGCGTGTAGCTTTCCAGCCGTTCCACCGCGCGGGGGGAAAGGATGATCATGCCATGCGCTGCCTCACCGCCGAGCACCTTCTGCCAAGAGAAGGTGGTCACGTCGAGCTTGTCCCAGGGCAGGTTCTGCGCGAAGGCGGCAGAGGTCGCGTCGCAGATCGTCAGGCCCGCACGGTCCGCCTTGATCCAGTCGCCATTGGGCACGCGCACGCCCGAGGTGGTGCCATTCCAGGTGAACACCACGTCATTGTCGGTATCGACCGTCGCCAGATCGACGATCTCGCCATAGTCGGCGGTCTTGACCTCGGCGTCGAGTTTAAGCTGCTTGACCGCGTCGGTGACCCAGCCTGCGCCAAAGCTTTCCCAGGCCAGCATCTCGACGCGGCGCTCGCCCAGCAGGTTCCACATCGCCATTTCCACGGCCCCGGTATCCGAGGCGGGCACGATGCCGATGCGGTAGTCGTCGGGTATGCCGAGAATTTCGCGCGTGCCCTCGATGGCGGCCTTGAGCTTGGCCTTGCCCACGGCAGCGCGGTGGCTGCGGCCCAGCGGCGCATCCGACAGCTTGCTCAATTCGAAAACGGGGGGTTTGGCACAGGGGCCAGAGGAAAAACGCGGATTTGCCGGCCGCGTTGCCGGTTGTTCAATAGCCATTGCTGCTATCCTTCCAGATAAGCGCCCCTCGTTGGGGAGGGGTGTCCCACCTGTCGGAGTACGGCCAAGCGGGGCCTTTCGCAAGTGCAGAAATGACGCTAGAACGCCGCCTGAGTGAAAAAATGCGACACCGCGCGCCTACGATCGGAAACCTGCCCCATGTTCACAGCCACCCTGATCGCCGCCCCCGGGGCGCTTGAGCCCGCGCTTTTCGACAACCTGCGCAATGCCTGGGGCGGCGGGGATGCGGTTTGGCTTGCCCCGGACGAGGCGGCGGAATTCAGCCTGCCGCATGTTCCCGGAAACCGCTGGCAGGTCTGGGGCGAGTTGCAGAAAATGCGCGTCGATCTGGTGGTGCAGCCCGCCGAAGGGCGGCGCAGGAAAATGCTGCTCGCGGATATGGACAGCACCATGATCGAGCAGGAATGCATCGACGAGTTGGCCGAGGTCGCGGGCGTCGGCGCGCATGTGCGCGAGATCACCGCGCGGGCGATGAATGGCGAACTGGATTTCGAGGGCGCGCTGCTGGAGCGGGTGGCGCTGCTCAAGGGCCTAAATGAGGCGGTGATCGGCGAGGTGTTGCGCGACCGGATCACCTACATGCCGGGCGGTGCCACGCTGGTGACGACGATGCGCGCGCAGGGGGCCTATTGCGCGCTTGTCTCGGGCGGGTTCACCGCCTTTACCCAAGTCGTTGCGGCGCATCTTGGCTTTGACGAGCACCGTGCCAACACGCTTCTGGCCGAGGGCGGCAAGCTTGTGGGCGATGTCGCGCGGCCCATCCTCGGGCGCGCCGCCAAGGTGCAGGCGCTGGAAGAGATCAGCACACGTTTGGGCATTTCCGAGGCCGACGTGATCGCCGTCGGCGATGGCGCGAATGATCTGGGCATGCTCGCGCGCGCAGGTGCGGGTGTGGCGCTGCATGCCAAGCCCTCGGTGGCCGCAGAATGCGATATCCGCATCAATCACGGCGATCTGACGGCGCTCTTGTATGTGCAGGGCTACGGGCGGGAAGAGTTCCATGGCCCTGCCTCTTAGGAATTGATAACAGGATACTTTTCAGGCATTTTGCGCAGGAGCAATCCGGCAACAAATCCTGGGGGGAAGAGTTGCAAGGAGGCCCGGCGTGGCCGAAGTGGAAATATTCGTGACCGGGGACGAGGTAGGCACCTTTTCCAGCGTCTCGACATCAGGCAATAACAACGGCATGAAAGTGACCCTGCAAGGGGTCGAACCGCTTGGGACGTCGAGCGATGTTTTCCGTATCGTGATCCGTCAGGTGAATGGGGATGATAACCTGTTCAGCAACGGGCAATTCGTCGATATCTACGCCTGGCCCGACGCCGACCCGCCGGAACCGCCGATTTTTTCAAGCCTTAATCCGCAGCATGACCAGTTTCAGGGGCGCGCGTCCTCCGCCGAGCATCAGATCATCACCAACCCGGCGAATATCGTGTTTGATGTCAACGGGCTGACCGCAGGCACTGTGCAATTCGGTCCGGGACTGGAGCCGCGCAGGGATCAGCAACTCTCGTTCGACACATTCTCTCCCGATCCGCCGGCCTTTCCCTGCTTTGCGGCCGGAACATTGATCGAGACCGAACGCGGGCCACTGCCGGTCGAGGTGATCCGCGCAGGGGATCTGGTGCACACCCTCGATCACGGGCTGCAACCCGTGCGCTGGAGCGGTCAGCGAGAGGTGCCGGGGCGCGGGCCGATGGCCCCGATCGAGATCGCGGCGGGGGCGCTTGGCAACTGGCGCAAGCTGGTGGTGTCACCGCAGCACCGCATGCTGATCGGCGACTGGCGCACGGAAATGTATTTCGGCCAGCCGCAGGTACTGGTCGCGGCATTGCACCTGGTCAACGGGGATACGATCCGGCAAGTGCCACGGTCTCGGGTGCGCTATGTGCATCTGGCGTTCGATCAGCATGAAGTCGTTCTTGCCGAGGGTATCCCGAGCGAGAGCCTGCATCTGGGCGAGATGGCGCTTGGCGCGCTGAGCGCGGCGAAGCATGCGGAGCTTAGGGCGTTGTTTCCGGAACTGTTTGATGTCGAGGTCGGGGACGAGAGCCCGGCCGACGCCGCCGCGCGGTGCTGTCTGCGCCGGTGGGAAACCAGACTTGTAGCCTGAGCCGCATAGAGAAGGTGCCGGGGCACGCGCGGTGGCGTGCCCCGGCCCTTGGGTCAGCCCTCGCTCGACGGCAGGGTGCCTTCCTCCTGCGCCGCGGCAAGTTCCTCTTCGCTGATCGCGCCGTCGGCATCGGCATCGGCCTTCATGAACGCATCCGTGGAGGCATCGGGCATGGCCTGCTGGAATTCCGACATGGTGATGTACCCATCGCCGTTGGCATCCATCGCCGCGAAATCTGCCGCCAGGGCGAGGCCGGGCAGGGCGAGGGTCAGGGCAAAGCCGGTGGCAAGCGTTGTCTTGGTCATCTCAGACATCCTTTCATTTCAGGGTTCGGACCGCGTTCTGTCGCGACCGTGGCCTTAACATGAGGCCGCATTGGCCCGCTGTCATCGGCCTGCCCCAAATGACTGAAAAAATTGCGAAAATCAGCCAAAACGCAGGGGCCGCATAGGCGGGACAACGCCGCCCGCACCGGGCGGGCGGGAACCTGCCCGCGTGACCCAGCCATTCGAGCGAAACGCCGCCGGAATGGCGCGTCCTGCGTATCAGTGGAACATTGCCGAGCGGTGCGACTCAGGCCAGAGCGGCGGCCGGTTTGATCATCCCGGTCTCGATGCCGCGCCAGTTGGTGATCGGCGCGTTGCGGAACTTGCGCGCGGTCGGGTGGTCGGGGTCGAGCACGCCAAGCCGCACGAGGATCGAGGCGATGGCGCATTCCGCGCCGCGCGTGCCGCCATCGGCAATCTTGAGGGCGACGCCCAGCTTGCGCTGTGGCAGGATCGCGATGAAGAACGCCTCGGCCCCGGTCTTGAGCGCCACCGGCTCGGAACAGGCGCGCATCAACTCGGTGCAGGCGCGCCCCTCGCCCGCCACCAGTTCGGGATGGGCCACCATCGCCTGCCAGAGCTGCACGGCGGCGTTCTCGACCATGCCGCCGGTCTCGGACGCAGCCGCGAACCACGCCATCGCGCGGGCCATGCCGTGCAGGGTGCAGGCCGGGTTGGGTGCCGAACAGCCGTCGATCCCGTAATAGGGCGACGTTTCGGCGGTGATTTCCTCGAACGCATCGAACACCGCCTTTTGCACCGGGTGGTCTGGTTCCACGTAATCCGGCCCACCGCCCAAGTGGCGATTGAGAGTCAAGAACCCGGCATGCTTGCCCGAACAATTGTTATGCAGCTGGCAGGGCGCCGTACCCGAGCATAGAAGCGCCTTATGCGCCGCCTTGTCCCACGGCATATGCGCACCGCAGCGAAAATCGTAATCAGTCAGATCCAGACCGTCGATCCAGCGTCGCACGCGAGAGGTATGTATCTCGCCCCCCTCATGCGAGGCGCAGGCCAGCGCCAGCTGTTCGGAGGTCAGCCCATGGGCATGCGCCGCCCCGCTGGTAATCAGCGGCAGCGCCTGCAACATCTTGGACGAGGACCGTGGCAGCACCACTTCTTCGGGATTGCCCCAGGCCTCGACGATCCCGCCCGAGGCGTCGCAAATCACGGCATGGCCCAGATGCACGCTCTCGGGGCGCGGACCACGCCAGATTTCGGTGAGGGGGATGGGATGGGTCATGCAGCTTCTCCGGTTCGACGGACCATGGCGGCGTGTGCGAAAATCCGCCAATACCGTCTTTCATTTCTCGCCTGTTTCAGGCTAATGTTGCACTGTCGAGACAGGACTGGTCGCATCTCAAAAGAATTCCGTGAAGGAATGCAAGCGACCCTTGGAATTGAGGCTCAGGACAGCTTGGAGGCTGGACACATGGTATCACGAATTGCAGGCGGCATTGCACTCGCGCTCGTCGGGTGGATGACAACCGGCGCGCTGGCGCAGGAAACAAGCACCAATCAGGTCGCCGCCAAGACCGCATGGAGCGTGTTCGAGGACACCGACCCACGCGAATGCTGGGCGGTATCGGCCCCCACGGAAACCGTCAACACGCGTGACGGTCGCGTCGTTGCCGTGCGGCGGGGCGATATCCTGCTGATGACGTTCTTTCGGCCCGGCGCGGGTGTGCAGGGTCAGATCACCTTTACCGGTGGCTATCCGTTCGCGGGCGGCTCGACCGTCAACATGAACATCGGCGGCAGCGAGTTCGAGCTGTTCACCGAGGGCGAATGGGCCTGGCCCGCCAGCACCGAGGATGACGCCAAGATATTGGCGGCGATGAAACGCGGGGCCGATGCCGTGCTGACCGCGCGTTCGGCCCGCGGCACCCAGACCAAGGACACCTTCTCGCTGCTGGGCTACACCGCCGCGGTCGAAGAAGCCGAGAAACGCTGCCAGTAACGCGGCGGATCGTGGGTAGATCAAGCGGCGGGCCGGATCGGCACCGCCGCTTTTTCATTTTTTCATGGCTGATTTGTCTCGCCTCAGCGCAGCACCTTGCCCTCGGGCCATTCCATCGCGGTGTCGAGCCGGATGGTCTGCGTTTCACCGGCGGGCAGGTCGAACTCCCAGGCGAGGATGCCGCGCATGTCATCGACATTTTCTTCGGTGGGCTTGGGCGTCGCGCTCCAGGTGATCTCCAGATCGTTCTGTTCCGACACCGGCACCCGGTCGAGCACGCGCAGCGGCCAGGCCATGCCGGTCAGGTTCTCGACCTCGATCGCCACGGCCTCCGTCATCTCGTTTGATTTGCGGATCAGCCCCCGGTCGCCCTCGTTGCGGTCGCGCAGGGTGCGGCTCAGGCGCAGCCCGTCGATGGGGCCGAAGGACAGGTCTGCCTCGTCCCCGGCGGCGATCAGGCCAAGGCCGCGCTGCCCCACGTAACGCCCATCGAGATAGAACCGCGCTTGGGATGTCGGTAGCAGGATTTCGTCTGTCTCGTTGGTGAACTCCGCCATCAGATAGGCGGTCTGATCCAACATCGGTACGGCCTGCGCGACAATCTCGGCCTGCGCCTCCAGCGAACCCAGCATCAGCCGCACGTGATCGGCGCCCGTGGTCACATCGACCGGACCCGGATAGCTGTAGGTCACCGAAAGCCCGTCGAAATCGGCGTCGGCGACCACGGCACGCTCCATCTCCGCCGCGGGCGCGGCCATCGACATGAGCGCATCGGCGCCTTTCTGACGCGCGAGGGGCCGGATTTCTTCGGGGTCGACGATGCGCGGCACCCAGGGCCAGATCTGCCCGGGCTGCGTCTGCTCGGACGGGCGCGCGGTCGAAAGGGTCAACGCCACGTCCTGCCAGTTCTCGCCGGTCGATTGACGCACAAGGGCCCCACGCTCGATCCGCAGCGCACCGCTGGCGCGCGCGAGATGCAGATCGTAAAGCGGCTGCCAGCCTGCATCGGCGATGGTGTAGGTCACGACCATGCGCCCCTCGGTGGCGGTGTCGGCTGATACCGCAACGGCGAGCATTGCGCGCGCCTCCTCCTCCGGGACCAGCGCCTTGAGCGCCTTGCGCGCCGCCTCCAGCGCCTCTTGCTGATCGGTGAGCGCGCGCTCGGCGGCGTCGGCGCGGCGGGTGGCCTCGAGCGCGGTCTGCCGCGCGGCGAGGGTCTCGGTGCCGATCATCTGCGATAGCGCGCGCAGCCGGTCGATCTCCAGCGCCGCCGCACCGTCGCCCTGACCGATCCGGTCGAGAAATGCGAGCCGGGCGCGCGCTGCCTCGGCCTCAAGCCGGATATCGTCGATCCGCGCGCGAGCGGTGCGCATCGCCTCTTCCAGCCGCTCCACCTCGGCGCGGGCCGCGAGGAGTTCGGCGCTTTCGGCCATATCGCGGGGCGGCACGTAATCGCGGCGTGTCGTCACCCCGCCCATGCGCGCGCCGTCGATGCTGACCCGCACCGACCCGAGCGGCGTGCCGCGCGGCAGATCGGCAAGGATGAGATCATGCGTTCCGGCCGGTGCAGCAAAAGGCACCTCGCGGATCACGGTCGCACCTTGCAGATATAGGGTCACCGCACTGACCCGGCTGGACAGCGCGATATCATCGGCAAGGGCCGGGGAGGCCACGAGCAACAGCGGAAGACATAGGGCACGCATGGGGCAAGACTCCTGAAAAACCTGACGGATACTTCCGACCACAGGCCTCGAAGCGCAAGCGCGCACCACCGCGATGCGCGGATTCACGCCATGCGACCGATCAGCAAAGCCGGGCGGTCAGGGTAATTCGTCCTCGGGGATGATGCGGAAGAACGCGCCGCCCGACCACAGGCCGAACCAGCCGTCTTGCCGATCCCCAATCTCGACGAGGCGGTAAAAGCTCTTGCGGTCGATGAGCGCCTCGAGATTCGCCCGCACAAGCACATACGGCGCGGGCTCTCCGGTCTCGGGGTCACGCTCTACCCGAATCGGATGGTCCGGTCCGGCGGTGACGTGATCGCCCACATTGGTCTCGAATCGCAGATTCTGATCCTGCCCTGCCCCCTCGGCCTCGACATCGACGGCGACAAACGGCGCATCATCGACGGTGATCCCGACCTTTTCCACAGGGGTGACCAGAAAATAATCATCCCCGTCGCGGCGCAGGATCGTCGAAAAGAGCCGCACCAATGCAGGCCGCGTGATCGGCGTGCCCTGGTAGAACCATGTGCCGTCACGGGCGATGCGCATGTCCAGATCGCCGCAAAACGGTGGGTTCCAGTCCTGCACCGGCGGCAATCCCCGGCCCTCTTTCGCGACCGCGCGGGCAGAGGCGGCGATGCCCTCGGCTGACGGTGTTGTGACGGATTCTGTGCTCATTGCTTTTGCCATTTCTGTCTAGCGCGATACACTCTAGGTCTAGGATATAGTTCTGACAGGAGTTTTGCCATGACCGATGACCCCGATCTTCTCGCCGGTCTCGACGCGCTGGAAGGCAAATTGGCGCAGGCCCGCGCCTCGATCACGCGGCGGTTCATCGGTCAGGAGCGGGTGGTCGACCTGTCTCTCTCGGCGCTTTTGTGCGGCGGGCACGGGTTGCTCATCGGTCTGCCCGGTCTCGGCAAGACCCGACTGGTGGAAACGCTCGGCACGGTGATGGGGCTCAATACCAACCGGGTGCAGTTCACCCCCGACCTGATGCCAGCCGACATTCTCGGCAGCGAGGTGCTGGAGACCTCGGAGGACGGAAAACGCGCCTTCAAGTTCATCGAAGGGCCGATCTTTTGCCAGCTTCTGATGGCCGACGAGATCAACCGCGCCAGCCCGCGCACGCAATCGGCGCTGTTGCAGGCAATGCAGGAGCGGCAGGTGACGGTCGCGGGGCAGAACCGCATGCTCACCCCGCCGTTTCACGTGCTGGCCACACAAAACCCGATCGAACAGGAGGGTACATACCCCCTGCCCGAGGCGCAGCTTGACCGGTTCCTGGTGCAGATCGAGGTGCCATACCCTGACCGCGACACCGAACGCGCGATCCTGCTCGCCACGACAGGAGCCGAGGAAGAAGAGGCGCATGGCGTATTTACCCCCGAGGAACTGATCGACGCGCAACAGATGCTGCGCCGCATGCCGGTGGGCGAAAAGGTGATGGAGGTCATTCTCGATCTCGTGCGCGCCTGCCGCCCCGAGGATGCGAGCGCCGACGAGAGGGTGCGCGAGAGCGTCGCCTGGGGCCCCGGCCCGCGCGCCGCACAGGCGCTGATGCTGACGGTGCGGGCGCGGGCAATGTTGCAGGGCCGTCTCGCGCCGGATGCCAGCGACGTGGCCGCGATGGCGCAGCCGGTGCTGGGGCATCGCATGGCGCTCAATTTCGCCGCAAGGGCACGCGGCGACAGCCTCAACGCATTGATCGCGCGCATGGTCGAGGACGTGACACAGGTTCAGGCCGCCGCCTGACATGGAAGACACCGTCCATACCCTGCGCCCCCGCGCCGAGGCAGAGGCCGCGCGCCTGCCGCCGCTTCTGGCGCGGGCCGAGCATCTGGCGGGCACCGTCCTTCTGGGCGAGCATGGCCGCAGACGCGCGGGGCAAGGCGACGATTTCTGGCAATACCGCCCGGTGCAGCAGGGCGACAGCCGCCGGATGATCGACTGGCGCCGCTCGGCCCGGTCAGACGCGCAGTTCGTGCGGCAACGCGAATGGCAGATCGCGCAGAGCGTCATGCTGTGGGTCGATCCTGCCGCCTCGATGCGGTTTTCCTCGGACAAGGGCCTGCCCGACAAGGCAGATCGCGCGCGGCTTCTTGCCTTGGCGATTTCGGTGCTGTTGCTGCGCGGCGGCGAACGGGTGGGCCTCACGGGCACCGCCCTCCCCCCTCGTCGCGGGCAGGCGCAGCTGGCACGGCTGACACAAGCGCTCACGCTCGACAGCGAAGAGGATTATGCAAGCCCCGACATGGCCGGCCTCGTGCCACATGGCCGGGCGCTCCTGATCTCAGATTTCATGGGCGATCTGGCGGGGCTGCGCGCCGCATTGACCAAGGCGGCGGATCGCGGGGTGCGCGGCGTGATCTATCAGGTGCTCGACCCGGCGGAAGAGGCGTTTCCCTATCGCGGGCGCACGATTTTCGAGAGCATGGGCGGCACGCTGGCGCATGAGACGCTGAAGGCCAACGACCTGCGCGACCGCTATCTGGAGCGTTTGGCCGAGCGCAAGGCCGAACTGGCCGCGCTTTGTGCCGCGACTGGCTGGCGGCACGGTCTGCACCACACCGGCGATTCGGCGCAATCGGCGCTCTTGTGGCTCTATCGCGCGATCGACAAGGGGGTGGGCGCATGATGCTCGGTCCCATCGGATTCGCCGCACCGTGGCTGTTGCTGGCGCTCGCCGCCCTGCCCATCCTGTGGATTATCCTGCGCGCCGTGCCGCCTGCGCCGATCCGGCGGCGGTTTCCCGGCGTAGCGCTGCTTCTGGGCCTCACCGATGACGATACGGTGACCGACCGCACGCCGTGGTGGCTGTTGCTTCTACGGATGCTGGCCGTCGCGGCGGTGATCGTGGGGCTGGCGGGGCCGGTGCTCAACCCGCGCGCGGACGGCGAGGCGGCAAGCCGCTTGCCGCTCCTGATCGTGACCGACGCAAGCTGGGCCAACGCGCGGGACTGGAACGCCCAAGTGGCGGTGATGGACGGCCTTCTGGCCGAGGCGGGCCGCGACGGGCGCGCCGCCGCGATCATGGAGTTGAGCGACCCCGAAGCGCCGATCTTTCGCGCCGCCGAGACATGGCGCAGCGGCTTGCCGGGGCTGACGCCCGCGCCCTGGGCCCCCACCCCCGAGACGCTGGAAGCGGTGGCAGAGATGCTGGGCGAAGACGGGTTCGAGACGCGCTGGTTCTCGGACGGGCTGGCGCATGACGGGCGCGACGCGCTGCTGGAGGCGCTGGAGGCGCGCGGGCCGGTCAAGGTGCATGAAAGCCCCCGCGCGGTGATGGCCCTGCGCCCCGCGCAACTGTCCGACGGGCTGGTCGATCTGACGGCGCTGCGGGCCGTCCCTGACGGCACACGCGAGATCACCGTCAACGCCCACGGCCTCGACCCCGCAGGCATCCCGCGCGTGCTGGCGAGCCTGCCGATGACGTTTGAGGACGAGGCGACCGAGACCACCGGCGCGCTCTCGCTGCCGCCCGAATTGCGCGCCCGCGTTACCCGGTTCGAGATCGCCGGTGAGACGCAGGCCGGGGCCGTCACGCTCACAGATGACGGGCTGAAACGGCGCGAGGTGGCGCTGATTGCGGGCCGCGAGGATCGCGAGGGGTTGGAGCTTTTGTCGCCGCTGCATTACCTTGAACAGGCGCTGGTGCCGACCGCCGATCTGCTCGACGGCGCGCTGATGGATGTGCTGCCCGCCAACCCCGATGTGATCGTGCTGGCCGATGTGGCGACGCTTTCGGGGGCCGAGCAGGCGGCCTTGCTCGAATGGGCCGAAAAGGGCGGGCTGCTCTTGCGCTTTGCCGGGCCGCGCGTCGCCGCAAGTGATGTGTCGCGCAGCGAAGAGGCCCCGCTGATGCCGGTGCGCCTGCGCGCGGGCGGTCGCACGGTGGGCGGCGCGATGAGCTGGGGAGAGCCCAAGGCGCTCGCCCCCTTCCCCGATGGCAGCCCGTTTCAGGGGCTCGATATTCCCGGTGACGTGACGGTCAGCGCGCAGGTCATGGCACAGCCTGATCCAACGCTGGCCGAGCGCGTGATCGCGCAACTGACCGACGGCACGCCGCTGGTCACGCGCAAGCGGATCGGCGCGGGGCAGGTCGTGCTTTTTCACGTGACCGCCAATGCCGAATGGTCGTCCCTGCCGCTCTCGGGCCTCTTCGTGCAGATGCTGGAACGGCTGGCGGTATCCTCGGCCATGGCCCCGCCGGACATGGCGGAACTGGAGGGCACCACATGGCAGCCCGTCGAGGTGCTCGACGGGTTCGGGCGGCTGGATGACGCGGGCACGCGGCCCGGCGTGGCAGGCGAGGATGTGCTCGATGCCCCGCTTGGTCCCGATCTCCTGCCGGGGCTTTATGACGGGCCGGAGCGGCGCGTGGCGCGCAACGTGGTGACCGCCGAGACAACCCTGACCCCCATGACATGGCCCGCGCGCATCCCCGTAGAAGGGCTGGCCCGCGCGCCTGAAACCCCGCTTGGCGGGTGGTTGCTCGCGACCGCGCTTGTGCTGTTGACGGCGGATATTCTGGCCTCGCTGGCGCTCTCGGGGCGGCTCTGGCCTGCGCGCGCGGCGGCGGTTCTAGTGTTGGCGCTTAGCCTTGGCGCGCCGCAACAGGCGCAGGCGCAGGAAAACGATGCCCGCGCGATTCAAGCGACGTCCGAGGTGGTGCTCGCGCATGTGATCACCGGCAACACGCAGGTGGACGACGCCTCGCGCGCCGGGCTGCGGGGTCTGGGGCGGATGCTCACCTTCCGCACCTCGATCGAGCCGGATCCCCCGATCAGCGTCAATCTTGAAACCGATGAACTGGCGTTCTACCCGATCCTCTACTGGCCGATCACCCCGGATCAGCCCACCCCGTCGGCAGAGGCTTATGTGAAGCTCAACGACTACCTTCGCAGCGGCGGCATGATCGTGTTCGACACCCGCGACGCCGATGTGGCGGGGTTCGGGGCCTCTTCGCCCAATGGCGCGCGGCTGCAACGGCTGGCCGCCCCTCTGGATATTCCGCCGCTGGAGCCGGTGCCGGAGGATCACGTGCTGACCCGCACGTTCTATCTGCTCAGTGATTTTCCGGGCCGTCACACCGGCCGCGCCGTCTGGGTCGAAGCCGCACCGCCTGATGCCGAACGCATCGAGGGCATGCCGTTCCGCAATCTCAATGACGGGGTGACACCGGTGGTGATCGGCGGCAATGACTGGGCCTCCGCCTGGGCGGTGAACGAGCGCGGCGATCCGCTCTTTCCGGTCGGGCGCGGCTATGCCGGAGAGCGGCAGCGCGAACTCAGCTACCGCTTTGGTGTCAATCTGGTGATGCATGTGCTGACCGGCAATTACAAATCCGATCAGGTCCATGTGCCTGCTCTGCTGGACAGGTTGGGCCAATGACGGGCAGCGTGATTTTCGACCCACTCCTGCCGGTCTGGCTGATTGCCGTGCTGGCACTGCTTGTGGCGTCGGGGCTGGCCCTCGCGCTCTGGCGGGGCCTCTCGGGCTGGGCGTTTCGCGCACTGGCCGGGCTTGTGGTGCTGGGCGCGCTGCTTGGCCCCGCCTATCAGCAGGAGGACCGCGCCCCGCTCAGCGATATCGTGCTGCTGGTCGAGGATGAAAGCGCCAGTCAGGGCCTTGGCGACCGCGAGACGATGACGCAATCGACCGCCGATGCGCTCGCCGCCCGGCTGGAGGCGCGCGACAATACCGAGGTGCGGCGCGTGTCGGTGCCGGATGCGCCCGAGAATGGCGGCACGCTGGCGATGACAGCCCTGGCACAGGCCATGGCCGAGGAACCGCGCGGCCGCATCGCCGGGGTGATCATGCTCTCTGACGGGCGCATTCACGATGCCGACCGCGCGCCGGACATGCCCGCGCCGCTGCACCTTCTGCACAGCGGGCGCGAGGGCGACTGGGACCGGCGGTTGCGCGTCGACAATGCCCCCGCCTTCGCCATTCTGGACGAAGAAGTGCGTCTCACGCTGACCATCGAGGATGACGGCGCGGCCCCCGACGGCGTGGACGAGGTGCCGCTCGACATCTCCATCGACGGTGAGGAACCGCGCCGCTTTTCGGTGCCTCTGGGCGAAGAGATGACCCTGCCCCTCACCCTGCCGCATGGCGGGCGCAACGTGCTGCAGTTCACCACGCCGATGGCCGAGGGCGAGTTGACCGACCGCAACAACACCGCGTTGGTGCAGATCAACGGCGTGCGCGACCGGCTCAGCGTGCTGCTGGTCTCGGGGCAGCCGCATCCCGGCACGCGGACATGGCGCAACCTGCTGAAATCCGACAGCTCGGTGGACCTCGTGCATTTCACGATCCTGCGCCCGCCCGAGAAACAGGACGGCGTGCCGGTGCGGGAGCTGTCGCTCATCGCCTTTCCGACGCGGGAGTTGTTCCTTGAAAAGGTTGATGATTTCGACCTGATCATCTTTGACCGCTACCGCCGTCGCGGCATCCTGCCCTCGATTTACCTCGAAAACATCCGGCAATATGTCGAAAAGGGCGGCGCGGTGCTGCTGGCGGCTGGCCCGGATTTTGCCGGGGCCGAAAGCATATATCGCGGCCCGTTCGAGGAACTGGTGCCCGCCCGCCCCACCGCGCGGGTGGTGGAAGAGGGCTATCGACCCGACGTCACAGACTTGGGCGAGCGTCATCCGGTCACCGCCGGGCTGGAGCGTGATTTCGGCGCCGAATGGGGCCGCTGGATGCGGCAGATCGAGGTGACGCCGACGGGCGGCGACGTGGTCATGTCCGGCGTAGGCGACCGCCCGCTCCTGATGCTCGACCGCGTCGGCGAGGGGCGCGTGGCGCTGCTGGCGTCGGATCACGCCTGGCTCTGGGGGCGCGGGTTCGAGGGCGGCGGGCCGCAACTCGAATTGCTGCGCCGTCTGGCGCATTGGATGATGAAGGAACCGGAGCTTGAGGAAGAGGCGCTCTGGGCCGAGGCGACGGGCCAGCAGATGCGCGTCATCCGCCGGTCGCTCTCGGATGAGGTCGGGCCGGTCACGATCACCACACCCTCGGGCGAGGTGGTGGAGCGTGATCTCGAAGAGGTCTCACCGGGGCGGTTCGAGACGCTTTATGACGGGCCCGAGATCGGGCTCTACCGGCTGGAAAATGGCGAGGAGAGCGCGGTGATCGGCCTGGGCCCCGCAGCCCCGGTGGAGTTCGAACGCACCATTGCCAGCGACGCCGCCCTGCGCCCGGTGATCGACGCCACCAATGGCGGCGTGCAGGCGATGGCCGACGGTGTGCCGCGTATCCGCGAGGTGCGCGAGGGCCGCCCCGCCGCCGGGCGCGGCTGGATCGGGATCACGCCGCGCGGGGCCTATGAGACGATGAGCGTGAGCCAGATGGCGTTGCTGCCGCCTTGGCTGGTGCTGTTGCTGGTCTCGGGACTGATCCTTGCGGGCTGGCTGCGCGAGGGGCGTAGGTAGGGGGCGAGGGTTGGCCTGGAGCGGACCTTTGCCGTGAGCCGCGCATCGACGGGCCGCGGTACGGCGATCCAAAATCAGATTGGTAGCGCTTTATATCAGCCAAGCCCGAAAAACATCCGCGCACAGAGCAGGTTGCAGCCAAATCGCCGTGCCGGGGGGCGGCCCGGCGATGCGCGGCGGCCTTCGGCCTTGTTCCGCGCAGGTGCTACAATCTAACGACAGCTCTAGGCCAAAACCTGACCTACGGCTCCAGTTCCACGCGCACCGGCTCCTCGCTCCAACCATCGACGGAACAATGCGCCTTGACGAAAATCTCGCGTGTGCCGTCGGGAATCTGGAGGTTCGTGAGCGAGCGGGTGAACGGCTGCTCGTTCACATGTGGATGATGCAAAACCCGATATCCGAGGCGATTGCCCTCGGCGTCCAGCACTTCCCAGCCATCAGCATAATGGTCCCAGCCGGTATCGGGGTGCTCGAGCGTGACATCGACGCGCCAGGACATTCCCGATTTCTCGACCTGAACGTCGAGAATCGCGGGCTCATGCGCGGTGGCGGCAGTGGCGAGACAACAGGCGGCAAGGCAAGAGATGATCTGTTTCATACCCTCCACCATAGCGCGAAAACGTTTGTCTTGCACTCACGTCTGTGTGTGGTTTTCCGCAGTATCGGGCTGCATCAGCACCGCGCGCGAGGCAGAGGCGAATTCGCGCCGGAGCAGGACCAGCGCCGTGATCGTGGCCGCCGTGATCAGCGCATAAGCCCCGAGCAGCCAAGCCGTCGCGGCAAGCGCGCAATAGAGCGCACGAAGCCCCCGATTGAACCCGCGCGCGGCGGTGATGTTGATCTCTGCGGCCTTGCGCGCCCGAGGCAGGGCCGCCGAATGATCCGGTTGGTTCGGCACGGCCCCCATGAGCACCGCACAATAGCCGAACAGCCGGTTGGACCAGACGAATTTGAGAAAGCCGTTGACCAGAAACAGAACGATCAGGAGAATTTTCACCTCCCAGACGATGATCGGGCGTTGCCCGGCACTCAGATCCCCGGCAAGGCCGATCACCCGTTCCAGGTCGCCCAGAAGGGCCAGCGCCCCGCCGATGGCAATCAGCGTGGCCGAGGCGAAAAACGAGGTGCCCTGCCGCAATTGCCCGATCACCTGAGAGTCGAAGATTCGCGGATCGCGATCGACGAATTGTACCATCCATTCACGGCGGTAGTCCGCCATCAGGTTGGAGGTGGACGGCCAGCGGCGCGGCGCGTTCTCGATCAGCAGGGTCATTCCGATCCAGACCCCGAGCAGCAGCAGCACACCGACAAGGTCGGGAAGTGTGAAATGCGACAGCTCTGGCGGCAAGGCGTCCATCGGGCTCAGAACGGGCGCACGACCACGGCCCATAGAACCGCAATCGCGCCGAACACGCTGATTTCGTTGAAGATGCGCAGAAAGCGGTCGCTTTCGGAAAATATGCCCTTGCGGGCCCGCAGCACCAGCCGCCCGGTCCAGCCGTAATGCAAGGCAAGCGCCAGTACGAGCGCCAGCTTGAGATGTGTCCACGCCGGCCAGCCCAGCCAATTCGCGAGGTAGAGCCCGGTCGCGATGGCGATCACGCCGAGACCGAGCGAAAACCGGTAAAGCCGGATGGTCAGGTCGCCAAGCGGGCCGAATTCGCCCAGCCTGTCCCATTCGCGGTGCCAGTAGATCAGCGCGCGCGGCACGGCGAAAATCGACGTCATCCAGCCCATGACGCAAAGAATATGTATGATCTTGACCCAATCCATGTGCTTTCCCTTGCCCCAGCGCGCCAAGCTGCGCAAGTGTCAGAGGGTCGCGCCGATGAAAAAGGACTCGCAACATCGGCAAATTGGTTATATAGTTTTACCAATCTTAGGAGGTGCGCATATGCAAATGCCTGACCCGAATCCCGCCATTCTCGCCAAGAAGGCCGCGCTTGTAGAGCGTCTGCAAGAGGTTCTGCCCGCCGACGCGGTGATCACCGACGCGGCCGAGACGCGGGCCTATGAATGCGACGCGCTGACCGCCTATAAATGCCCGCCACTCGCGGTGATCCTGCCCGCCTCGACGCAAGAGGTCTCGGAGGCGCTGGCGATCTGTCACGAGATGGGCGTGCCGGTGGTGCCGCGCGGGTCTGGCACGTCGCTGGCAGGTGGCGCGCTGCCCACGGCGGATAGCGTGATCCTTGGCGTGGCGCGGCTGGCCGATGTGCTGGAGACCGATTACGACAACCGCTTTATCCGGGTTCAGACCGGGCGCACCAACCTGAGCGTCACGGGGGCGGTCGAAGAGCATGGGTTCTTCTACGCACCTGACCCGTCAAGCCAGCTGGCCTGTGCCATCGCAGGCAATATCGCGATGAATTCGGGCGGCGCGCATTGCCTCAAATACGGCGTGACCACCAACAACCTGATGGGCGTGACCATGGTTCTGATGGACGGCACCGTGATGGAACTGGGCGGCGCGCATCTGGAGGCCGAAGGCTATGACCTGCTGGGTCTGATCTGCGGGTCCGAGGGGCAATTGGGCGTGGTGACCGAGGCGACATTGCGCATCCTGCGCAAGCCAGAGGGCGCGCGGCCCGTTCTCATCGGGTTTGATTCGAACGAGGTGGCCGGGGCCTGTGTCAGCGACATCATCAAGGCGGGCGTTTTGCCGGTGGCGATCGAATTCATGGACCGCCCCTGCATCCGCGCGACCGAGGATTTCGCCAAGGCGGGCTATCCTGATTGCGAGGCGTTGCTAATCATCGAGGTCGAGGGATCGGATGCCGAGATCGACGAGCAACTGGCCCTGATCGAGGGGATCGCGCGCCAGCATGACCCGGTGGAACTGCGCCAGAGCCGGTCCGCCGAGGAAAGCGCCAAGATCTGGCTGGGCCGCAAATCGGCCTTTGGCGCCATGGGCAATATCAACGATTACATGTGCCTCGACGGCACCATCCCGGTCAGCCAGCTGCCTTACGTTCTGCGCCGCATCGGCGAGATGTCGGCGCAGTACGGGTTGGACGTGGCGAATGTGTTTCACGCGGGCGATGGCAACATGCATCCGCTCATCCTGTTCGATGCCAACAAGCCGGGCGATCTGGAACTGTGCGAGGAGTTCGGGGCGGAGATCCTCAAGCTCTGCGTCGAGGTGGGTGGATGTCTCACCGGCGAGCATGGCGTGGGTATCGAGAAACGCGACCTGATGGCGCATCAGTATGCGCCAGATGATCTGGCCGCGCAGATGGACGTCAAGGATGTGTTCGATCCCAAATGGCTGCTCAACCCGGCCAAGGTCTTTCCGCTCGATTCCTCCGACCCGCGGCGCGCGGCCTGACGTGATCAACCCGGGGGTTTCACCCCCGGACCCTCTGAGTATTCTTGGCAAGAAGAAACAGCATGACACCGAAAACCGAGGCGGAACTCGCCGAGATCATCACCGGCGCCGAAGGGCCGCTGCGCATCGAGGGCGGCGGCACACGCCCCCTTGGGCGGGCCTCGAACGGGGCGCGGCTGAGCACGTCCGGGCTGACGGGCATCGAGCTATACGAGCCCGGCGCGCTGACGCTGGTTGCCAAGTCGGGCACGCCGCTGGCGGAGATCGAGGCGGCGCTGGAGGCCGAGGGGCAGCGGCTGGCCTTCGAGCCGATGGATCATCGCGGGTTGTTGGGCACGAGCGGCACACCCACCATCGGCGGCGTGGTGGCCGCCAATGTCAGCGGACCGCGCCGCATTCAGGCAGGGGCCTGCCGCGATTTCCTGCTGGGCGTGCGATTTGTCGATGGGCAGGGGCGCATCGTAAAGAATGGCGGGCGGGTGATGAAGAACGTGACCGGCTATGATCTGGTTAAGCTGATGGCCGGGAGTTACGGCACATTGGGCGTACTGACCGAAGTGGCGCTCAAAGTGCTGCCGCGCCCCCGCAGTACCGGGGTAATGCGGGTTGAGGGCCTGAGCGACACGCAGGCGATCACCGCGCTCAGCCGTGCGCTCGGCTCTCCTTACGAGGTGACCGGGGCGGCGCATCTGCAACGCGGTTTGGATGGGGCACCGGTGACGATGATCCGGCTGGAAGGGTTCGAGAATTCCGTGGCCTATCGCGCCGGAGAGTTGCAATCGCTGCTGGCGGAGTTCGGTAGTTTCACGCTGGAGACCGACCCCGAAAAGACCGAGGCCGATTGGCACTATGTCCGGGACGTGGCCCCGTTTCACGGGCGCGACGGCGATGTCTGGCGCATCTCGGTCAAGCCCACGGACGCAGCCGAAATCGTGGCCGATCTGGCCGGAACAGAGGCGCTCTATGATTGGGGCGGCGGGCTGATCTGGCTGCTGGCCCCCGAAGGATCAGGCGTGAGCGCGGGCAAGCTGCGCGCCACTTTGGCAGAAAAAGGCGGGCACGCGATGCTGATCCGGGGGGATCGGAGCCGCGCCACATTCCCGCCGCTGCCCGCGCCGGTGGCCGACCTGCAAGAGGGGCTGCGGCAGAAATTCGACCCCCGTCAAATCCTCAACCCCGGCCTGATGGCGCAGGGCGAAACCGCCTGAGCCGCGCCCGGAGAGATAGCATATGAAGACCGAATTCACCGCCGAACAGCTCGAAGATCCAAAGATCGCGCGCGCCAACGAAATCCTGCGTTCTTGCGTGCATTGCGGGTTCTGCACCGCCACCTGCCCCACCTATCAGGTTTTGGGCGATGAGCTCGATAGCCCGAGGGGGCGCATCTATCTCATCAAGGACATGCTGGAGAATGACCGCGACCCGGACGCAAAGACGGTCAAGCATATCGACCGCTGCCTGTCCTGTCTGGCCTGCATGACGACCTGCCCCTCGGGCGTGCATTACATGCATCTGGTGGATCAGGCTCGCGAATATATCGAGGAACGCTACAAGCGGCCTGTGGGCGACCGCGCCCTGCGTTGGATATTGGCGCGCATCCTGCCCTATCCGATGCGCTTTCGCGTCGCTCTGCTCGGGGCCAAGATCGGGCGGCCCTTCGCGCGGCTGATACCCGATGCGCGGCTGCGCGCGATGCTGGAGATGGCGCCCAAACAGGTGCCGCCCGTGAGCCGCAATGACGATCCGCAGACCTTCCCGGCGCAGGGCACACGCAAGAAGCGGGTCGCGCTGATGACGGGCTGTGCGCAAAAGGCGCTCAACACCGATATCAACGACGCCACCATTCGCCTGCTGACCCGGCTGGGCTGCGAGGTGGTAGTGGCCGAGGGCGCGGGCTGTTGCGGGGCGCTGACGCATCACATGGGCAAGACCGAGGAAAGCCATGCGACGGCGGCGAAGAACATCAAGGCCTGGGCGCGCGAGATGGACGGCGAGGGGCTGGATGCCATCGTGATCAACACATCCGGTTGCGGCACCACGGTCAAGGATTACGGGCATATGTTCCGGCTGGAATCGCTCGCGGCGGATGCAGCTCGGGTGAGCGATATCGCGATGGATGTGAGCGAGTTGCTGATGCAACTCGACCTGCCCGACGGTGCGGATAAGGAGATGGTGATCGCCTATCACGCCGCCTGCTCGCTCCAGCATGGACAGCAGATAAAGACCTATCCCAAGGATCTGCTCAAGCGTGCCGGATTCAGCGTCGTGGAACCGGCCGACAGCCACCTGTGCTGCGGTTCTGCTGGCACCTACAACCTGATGCAGCCGGAGATTTCCAAGAAGCTGAAGGATCGTAAGATCCGCACGCTGGAGGCCAAGCAGCCGGACGTGATCGCGGCGGGCAATATCGGATGCATGATGCAGATCGGCTCGGGCACCGGCACGCCCGTGGTGCATACGGTCGAATTGCTCGACTGGGCCACCGGCGGGCCGAAGCCGCCCGCGATGGCGCGTGCCGCGACAGGCATGTCGGGGGTTCCGATCCTGCGCTGAGCCGGTCATATTCTGGCCCCAAACGCCTGCTAACCGACAGGCGTAATGATGTGCCGGAGGTCCGATGCTGCGCCCTGTTCTTGTCACCCTTTTTGTCATGCTGGCCGGCAGCGCCATTGCACAGGATAGCCGCCTGGAACGGCTGGATGTGGGCGACGCCGCGCGACAGTGGGAGGCTGTGGGGCGGCTGGAACTCGGCGGGCGCGGGTTCTGCACTGGCGCTCTGGTGGCCCCCGATCTGGTGCTGACGGCGGCGCATTGCCTTTACGATCGCGCCACCGGTGCGCGGGTCGATCACGGTCGTATCGAATTCATGGCCGGGTGGCGCAACGGGCGCGCCGTGGCCTATCGCACGATTCGCCGGGCCGTGGTCCATCCCGATTATGATTTCGACGCCGAGGTGACGGCGGACCGGGTACGCAATGATCTGGCGCTTCTGGAACTGCATCACCCGATCAACAACACCCGCGTCACCCCGTTCGAGACCGACGAGCGCCCGCGCAAGGGGCAGGAGATCGGCGTGGTCAGCTATGCCAAGGACCGCTCTGAGGCCCCGTCTCTCCAGAACGTGTGCAAGGTGATGGCGCGCCAGCAGGGGGTGCTCATCATGTCCTGCGATGTCGATTTCGGATCGAGCGGCGCGCCGGTCTTTTCCTTCGAGGGCGGGCAGCCGCGCATCGTGTCGGTGGTCTCGGCCATGGCCGAGGTGGAAGGGCGCAAGGTATCGCTCGGCACGCAACTGGTGGCCCCGCTGCAAACCCTGCGCGCCGCGCTCGACGCGGGCCAAGGCGTGTTTCAGGATGCCGCCCCCAAGACCTTCACCTTTGGCGAGCGGCGCGACACCGGCGCGAAATTCGCCAAGCCATGATCGGGTCACGGCATATCCCGGCCCTTCTTGCCGCGCTCTGCCTGTGGGCTGGCGGGGCCGTGGCACAATCGAGCGGTCTGATCAGGCTGACCGACCGCGATGACCTGTTCGGCTGGGAGGCGGTGGGCCGCGTGGATATCGGGCGGGCTGGATTCTGCACCGGGGTGCTGATCGCGCCCGATCAGGTGCTGACAGCCGCGCATTGCGTCTATGACCGCGCCGGTCAACCCGTCGCCGCCGAAACGATCCGCTTTCGCGCCGGGCTGCGCGATGGCGAAGTGATCGCCGAGGCCAGGGTGACCGGCTATGCCACTGCCCCCGACTATGATCCGCAGGGCGGAACGCGGGTCGAGAACATCCGAAATGATGCGGCCCTCCTGCGCCTCGCCAACCCGATCAGCAGCGCGCTTGCCGCGCCATTCGCGGTGCATGAACGCCCTCGCGATGGCGAACGCGTGAGCGTCGTCTCTTACGGGCGCGACCGCGACAAGGCCCCCTCGTGGCAGCGCGAATGCAACATGCTGTGGCGCGCCGAGGGGATCATGGGCTTTGATTGCAACGTGATCTTCGGGTCGTCGGGCGCGCCGGTCTTTGCCCGGCACGGCAATCGCGCGCGCATCCTGTCGCTGGTGAGCGCAGGCAACTGGCAGGGCGAGGACCGGCGCGCCTACGGTATGGACCTGAGCACGCTTCTGCCCATGCTCAAACGTGATCTGCACGCCGCCACCGCCGGACAGGCAACCGTCAATCCCGGCTTCAAGCGGGTGCAGGTCGGTGAGGGCAAGCGCGCATCGGGCGCGCGTTTCGCCAAACCCTGAGCCATTCCATCCGCCTCTTGACAGGGGTGGCACCGCTTCCCAAATCAACTCTACCCGGTGCCACGTGATGGGCCGGGGCACGAACAGGCCTGTCCCCATGGGAAGGCCGTCAGAACAGGTATCGCTCAAAGGAGGATGACCCATGCGCAACTTTGATCTTGCACCGCTCTACCGGGCAACAGTCGGATTCGACCAGATCGCCGACCTGCTGGACCGGGTAATGGCCAGCGACGTGACGCAGCCCACCTACCCGCCCTACAATATCGAGAAGACCGCCGACGATGCCTATCGCATCTCGATCGCCGTCGCGGGCTTTGGGGCCGACGACCTCAGTGTCGAGGTAAAGGATGGCGCGCTTGTCGTCTCGGCGGCCAAGGCCGAGGATGACAGCCACCGCAGGTATCTGCATCGCGGCATCGCCACCCGCGCGTTTGAGCGCCGGTTCCAGCTGGCCGATCATGTCCGGGTGACGGGGGCGTCGCATGCCGATGGCATGCTGCATATCGACCTGGAACGCGAAATGCCCGAGGCGCTGAAACCCCGCCGCATTTCGATTGCCAGTGGCGATCAGTCCGTTGCCAAGGATGTGGTGGACGCCGAAAAGGTGAACTGAGGCGGGACACCCCGCCAAAGGCACCTTGCGCCCGGCCGTATGTCCCTCGGCCGGGCGTCTTGCCGTTTCAGGGCTGGCGTGCTTCTAGCAGCACAGTCCCGCTCTCGCCCCCGATCAGCAGCAATGCGCCATCCTCGGTGACATCGAACCGGGTCACCTGTTCGAGCGCGTCGAGCATCCGGCGCTCCTGCTCCATAAGAGGCTCGGTGCAGGCCATCATCGTGCTGCCCATGGCCCCGAACTGCATCCCCTCACCGGTGAGCGTGAAATCCCCGACGAGGCGATTACACCCGCTGCTGCCCGCGACACGGCCCGGGTTGAGGAAATTGAGGGACAGGCGCTCGGCTTCGATCAGTTCCGCGTCTCCCAGGGCCGTGACCTGCCAGGCGCCATCGGTCAGCAGCGAAGCCGGATCACCGCCGCAGCCGCGCAGATCGCGGCCATCAAGCGTGAGGTAGGCGGTGTCGGGATAGGGCATGCCGCTCATGTCGTCATGGCAGAGCTGTTCTTCGATCCGCAGATGCGCGCCCGCGTCAGGCATATCGAACTCATAGGCCCCGGGCACGACCTGCACCACGGGGCGCGGGGCCTCGCGCCTGATCTCGCCGTAGTTGCCGACCACCTCGGCGGTCTGCGCGGAAAAAGTGACGTGCCAGCCCGGCTCGTTGCCGCGTGCGCGGTAGGGCATCTCGTTTGCCGGCGGCACCTTGCGGCACTCCGGCAGATCACGGCCTTCGAGCCGGATCGTGGTCACGTCGCCCTTGTTCCAGACCGTCGTCTCGGGGTCCTTCACGCCTTCGTAGCGCGCGCCCGAACCCGCCTCGATCTGCACGAGCGGAATATCGCGGCCCTCGGCGCGCAGCACCATCTCCTCGTCCAATATGCCGACCAGAACCGGAGTATCGCCACACATCAGCTCGGTGGCGAAAGCGATCGGTGTGACCGGCTCCAGCGTCAGTTCGCCCAGATCGACGGGTGCGCGCCCGGCCTCGAACGCCAGGCCACGCAGCACCCACCGGGGTTCGCCATGCACGCGGATCACCGCACTCACCTCGCCCGACAGGCCCGGCGGCACCGCCATCTCAAAAGGCAACGGCACCTGTTTTCCGTCGGGATTGAGTGTCGCCTCGCCCAGCATCGCGCCAAAGCGGCCCTCGGCCACCACCGTGGCACGCGCCTCGGGCGGCAGGGCGATGCGCTGCAGATAGCCAAGCGTGCCTTTGACCCGGCGCACATCGTCCTCTTGCGCGACGGCGGGCAGAACCGACAGAAGCGCCGGAATACAGGTCAGAGACATGACACGGAACATGGGCCGCCTCCCTCTAGCGGTCAGGTTTTCCCTACCCTAGTCAATGCCAGCCCGCCGGTCGAGACAATCAGACACTCAGGCAGACATATTTCATTTCGAGATAATCCTCGATTCCGTGGTGGCTACCCTCGCGGCCGAGGCCGGATTGCTTGACCCCGCCGAAGGGCGCGACCTCGGTCGAGATGATGCCGGTGTTGACGCCGACGATCCCGTATTCCAGTGCTTCTGCCACCTTGTAGACGCGGCTGAGATCCTTGGCGTAGAAATAAGAGGCAAGGCCGAAGATCGTGTCATTGGCGAGGTCAATCACCTCGTCCTCGTCCTCGAACTTGAAGAGCGGCGCGAGGGGCCCGAAGGTTTCCTCGGTGGCAAAGTCCATGTCCCGGGTCGCGCCGGTGATGATGGTGGGCGGCAGAAACAGCCCGTCGGTCTCTTCGGCCCCGCCGAGAATGACAGTGCCGCCCTTGGCCGTTGCGTCGGCCACATGCTCGCGCACCTTGACCAGCGCATCGGCGTTGATCAGCGGGCCGAGCGATGTGCCCTCTTCCAGACCGTCGCCGACTTTAAGCTTTTCGACCGCCGCCTTGAGCTTGGCGGCGAAGGCGTCATAGACGCCCGATTGCACATAGATGCGGTTGGCGCAGACACAGGTCTGGCCGTTGTTGCGGAACTTGCACAGGATCGCGCCCTCGACCGCGGCATCGAGATCGGCGTCGTCAAAGACGATGAAGGGCGCGTTGCCGCCCAGTTCCATCGAACATTTCATCACGCTGTCGGCAGCCTGCCGCAGCAGGATGCGCCCGACCTCGGTGGAGCCGGTGAAGGTCAGCTTGCGCACGGCCGGGTTCTCGCAGAATTCCTTGCCCACCTCGGACGACCGCGACGAGGTGACGATGTTGAACACGCCCGCCGGGATGCCCGCGCGTTCCGCAAGCACGCCCATCACCGTGGCCGAGAGCGGCGTTTCCGCCGCCGGGCGCCCGACGAAGGCACAGCCCGCCGCCAGTGCAGGTGCCGCCTTGCGGGCGATCATCGCATTGGGGAAGTTCCAAGGCGTGATCGAGGCGGCGACGCCGATCGGCTGTTTCAGCACCATGATCCGCTTGTCGCGCTGATGGCCGGGGATCATCTCGCCATAGATGCGCTTGGCCTCTTCGCCAAAGAACTCGATGAACGAGGCACCATAGGCCACCTCGCCCTTGGCCTCGGCCAGCGGCTTGCCCTGTTCGGCGGTCAGGATCACGCCCAGATCGTGCTGGTTCTCCATCATCAGGTCGAAGAACTTGCGCAGCACGGCGGCGCGTTCCTTGCCGGTCCACTTGGCCCAGTCCTTTTGTGCGGCCTCGGCCTCGGCGATGGCGCGGGCGACCTGTGCGCGGCTGAGATCAGCGACATGGGCGATCACGTCGCCGCGCGCAGGGTTTGTGACCTCGAACGTGCCATTGTCGCCATCCACCCATTGCCCGCCGATATAGGCCTTTTCCGCCAGCAGGCTGGGATCGTTAAGCAGGGATTTCAGGTCGGTCGTGGTCATCGCGGTGTCCTCCGGGCGTGTCTTTTGGTCTCGTCATGACAGACCAGCTTGGGCTAGGAATGTCTAGGGCCAGATAAGGGAGATCACGCCATGGAACTGGACGATGCCTATGCCAATGTCCCGCATATTCCGGGTGGGGCACAGTATCCGGCGCGATGGACCGTCGCAGCCGAGGCGTTTCGCGCGCGGCTGAGCGCGGAGCGGCGTGCGGAGCTCGGCCTGCCTTATGGCAAAGGCTCGCGGCAGGCGTTCGATCTGTTTCACCCCGAGACAACGGCGCAGGGCCTCGTCGTCTTTGTCCATGGCGGTTATTGGCTGCGGTTCGACCGGTCTTACTGGTCGCATCTGGCCGCAGGGCCATTGGCGCGGGGCTGGGCTGTGGCGATGCCGTCCTATGATCTGTGTCCCGAGGTGCGGATCGCCGATATCACCCGGCAGATCAGCCGCGCCACGGCGGTGGTGGCGGGACGGGTCGAGGGGCGGATCGCGCTTGCGGGTCATTCGGCGGGCGGGCATCTGGTGGCGCGCATGGCGGTGCCGGGGGTGCTACCGGGCGAGGTGGCGGCGCGAGTGAGCCACGTCGTGCCGATCTCGCCGGTCTCGGACCTGCGGCCGTTGTTGCAAACCTCGATGAACGAGCAGTTTCGGCTGGACATGGCGGCAGCCGAGGCCGAAAGCCCGGTCCTGATGCGCCCCCTGCCCGTGCCGGTCACGGTCTGGGTCGGGGCCGAGGAGCGACCCGTGTTTCTGGATCAGGCGAGGTGGCTGGCCGAAGCCTGGGGGGCCGGACACGAGGTGGCACGGGGACGGCACCATTTCGACGTGATCGAGGCGCTGGAAGATCCGGCGAGCCGGATGGTCGGGCAGTTGCTGGGGTAACAGGCGCGCGCCGTCCCTCGTGTCCGAAACGGCCCGATGCCGCAAAACGTGATGCGCCTCATCACAAAGGCTGAATTGACCAGCCGTTCAATTGCCGTAATCTGCGCGAGAACCGCGCGAGGCCCTCATGCAAAAATCCGCCCCTCTCATCACGCCCGTCCTGATCGCGGGCTGCACGATCATCCTGATCTCCTTTGCGATCCGCGCCTCGTTCGGGGTGTTCCAGATCCCGATCGCGTCGGAGTTCAACTGGCCACGTGCGGAGTTCTCGCTCGCTATCGCGATCCAGAACCTCGCCTGGGGAATCGGCCAGCCGATTTTCGGGGCACTGGCCGAGAAACTCGGGGACCAAAAGGCGATCATCCTCGGGGCGCTGACCTACGCAGCGGGGCTGGTACTGTCGTCCTTTGCGGTCACGCCCGAGGCGCATCAGCTTTATGAGATCCTCGTGGGCTTTGGCATCGCGGGCACCGGCTTTGGCGTAATCCTCGCGGTGGTGGGGCGCGCAAGCTCTGACGAGAACCGCTCGATGAGCCTCGCCATCGCGACCGCCGCCGGATCGGCGGGGCAGGTTTTCGGCGCGCCGGTGGCAGAGTTCATGCTGTCGGCGATGACATGGCAGAGCGTGTTCCTGGTCTTTGCCGCCGTGATCCTGGCGGTGCTGGCGATGCTGCCGATGATGCGCGCGCCCGAGCCGGTGGATCGCAGCGTGATCGAGGAATCGATGGGCACGATCCTGCGCCGTGCGTTCCGCGATCCGTCCTATACGCTGATTTTCCTAGGGTTTTTCAGCTGCGGCTATCAGCTGGGCTTTATCACCGCGCATTTCCCGGCCTTTGTGACCGAGATGTGCGGCCCGATCCTGCCCGGTGGCGCGCTGCATAATATCGGGATCACCACCACCTCGGCGCTTGGTGCGGTGGCGATTTCGCTGATCGGTCTCGCCAATATCGCGGGCACGCTGACGGCAGGGTGGCTGGGTCATCGCTATTCCAAGAAGAACCTGCTGGCGGGCATCTATCTGGGCCGGACACTGATCGCGGCGGCGTTCATCATGACCCCGATCACGCCCGCCACGGTGATCTTGTTTTCCGTCTCCATGGGGGCGCTGTGGCTGGCGACGGTGCCGCTCACCTCTGGTCTGATCGCGCAGATCTACGGGCTGCGCTACATGGGCACGCTTTACGGGATCGTGTTCTTCTCGCACCAGCTTGGCAGCTTCATGGGGGTCTGGCTGGGTGGCAAGCTCTATGACCTGCATGGCGACTATTCCGTGGTGTGGTGGGTCGGTGTGGGCGTCGGCGCGTTCTCGGCGATCGTGCATCTGCCGGTCAAGGAACGGCGGTTGCAGGCGGCCTAGTCGCGCATCAGGTCGCGCATCGCGTGCAGTACCTCTTCGGTATGGGTGTAGGGCAGACCATGGCCCGCGCCCTCGATCACCTCTTGCCGGGCATTGCGGTTGATCTGCGCGAGCCGTCCCATGGCACTGAGCGGGATGATCTCGTCCTCGCGCCCCCAGATTGCCAGAACCGGCACACCCGCCTCGGCAACATCACCGTGTGCCTCGGCGAGATCCTCGGACAGCATGCCGCTCATCGAGCGTTCGATCGCGGGCACGAAACCGCGATATCTCAGCTCGTCCTGTTGCAGATTGACGATGCCCTCGACACTGCTGGGCAGGTCGCGCTCGGCCTCCGTGCCCTTGTGGAACACGCGCGGGAAGACCGCACGCATGAGCCAGCGGCTGAACGCGTTGCCTTTGGCCACCACCTGCGCCACGGGGCCAAGATCATGGCCCAGCCCGGCCGGTGCGATCATCACGATCTGGCGCAGTCGCTCGGGGTAAAGGGCCGCAAAGGCCGTGGCGATGGCCCCGCCCATGGAATAGCCCAGAAGCGTGATGTCACCGCCAAGGCCTTGATCTTCCAGCAAGTCCTCAAGTTGGGTGACGAAAAAGGCGCTGTCCTGCGGGCCATCCGGACGGTCACTATAGCCGCGCCCGTAGAGGTCATAGACCAGCACGCGAAAGCCCATGGCCCCCAGCCCCTGCGCCACCCCTTGCCAGACAAAGGAGGGCGTGGTCAGGCCATGCACGCAGACCGCGACCGGGCCGCGCGTGGCCCCCATCCAGCGGTAATGCGTGATCCCGCGCGAGAGCGTGGCGAACTCGCCGGGGGCGTGGCGTCGGACGGTGGCATCCATCTCGGGCCTGGACATCTCGCGCAGGAAAGGCGCCGCCGCCAACACCGCCAGAACAAGCGCCAGAAGCGCCAGCCAGATCATGCCGCCGCCCGCCATGCGTCGAGGATGTAGCGGCTGGTCATGAGGTCGAGATGCGCACCGCCGCCGTTCTTGAAGAGCGTGATTTCGTCATCGCTCCGGCGGTGGAACGCCTCCCGCTCATAGTAATCCGCCACCAGATGATCGCGGGGGATCGCGCCGGATTCCAGTGGGATCTTGATCTCGCCGATATGGCCCACTGTGGTCTCAAAGCTGTCGACGAAGACCCGCGTGCGGCGCAGGGCCTCGTCGTCCACCTCGCGCATGTCGGGGCGGTAGGCGCCGATCAGGTCGATATGCTGGCCGGGCTGGAACCAGTCCCCCTTGATCAGCGGATCGGTGGACATGGTGGCGGAGGTGACGATATCGGCGGCTCGCACGGCGGCCTCCAGATCATCGGCCACGGCCATGCCGCCGCACTCTGCCGCCATCTTCTCGGCATTGGCGCGGGTGCGGTTCCAGAGGGTAAAGCGCGCCTTGGGGAAGGCGGCGGAATAGGCCTGCCAGAGCGAGCGGCCCACCGTACCCGCCCCAACTATAAGGATATTTTCGCTGTCGGGCCGGGCCAGCCGGGTCGCGGCATAAAGGCTGTCGCCGGCGGTTTTCCACTTGGTGACAAGGTGAAAATCGACCAGCGCCGAGAGCGTCCCGTTGGCGTCATCATAGAGGTTCACCGCGCCGTTGATCATCGGATCGCCCTTGTCGGGATTGCCCGGAAAGATCGTTGCGCATTTCACCGCGATGCCCATCCCGTCGATCCAGGCGGAGCGGTTGAGGAGCGTGTCCTTGCCGCGATAAAGGAAGGTGTCGGCGATCTCGGCGCGGGGCAGATCGTGCCCGGCTTGCAACGCCGCACAGAGACCCAGCCAGTCGAGATGCGCCTCGCCTTCAGCGAATGGAATGATCGTCAGGCTCATCGTTTCCTCCTCGGTATCGCGTCGGTATTGCGTCGGTTTAGCGTCGGTATCGGTTTGTCTTGGGTGTCAGCCTCGCATCCTTCACCGACTCGCGCCATACCAGATAGAGACCGGAGCCGACGATGAGGGCAATTCCGATCCAGGCGGTGGCATCGGGCCATGTGCCGAACACCGTCACCCCCCACATGATCGCCATCGGCATGGCGACATATTCGAACGGTGCGGCGAAGGCGGCCTCGGACAGGCGGTAGGCCTGAGAAATGAAGAGCCCACCCAGCATGCCGGAGATGCCCAGCATGGCGAGGATCGGATAATCCCCGACCGGGGGCCAGACCCATGCGCGAAAGAGGAACTCCAGCGACGGGTGCCCCGACCCGGCAAAGCGTCCGTCGCCCAGCCCCTGCCCGATCATCGTGCTGGCGATGAGAAAGGTCAGCTGGATATAGAACGCCATGGTGGGGGCGGATTCCGTGCGGCCGATCTTGCGGGTGAGCATGTGCAGCGTGGCATAGAGAAATGCCGCCACGATGGGCAGCAACGAGGCCAGTTGAAAGGCCGAGGTGCCCGGCTTGACGATCACCAGAACCCCGACAAAACCCACGGCGATGGCGGCCCAGCGGCGGGGGCCGACAATCTCTTTGAGGAAGATCACCGAGAACACGGTGATCACCAGCGGCGAGACGAAAAAGATCGCGGTGGCATCGGCAATCGGCAGCGCGGCAAGCCCCAGAAAGAGACACATATTGGCCGAGACCACGCAGAGCCCCCGGATCAGGTGCACCACGGGACGCCGCGTGCGCAACAGGCGCGGGCCCCCGGCGAACGGCATGATGAAGCAGGTAAACGCCGTGAGACCCACCAGCGCGCGGATGAACACCACCTGATGCAGGGCATAGGCATCCGAGAGGAACTTGATCCCCACATCGTTGATCGAAAAGCACATCACCGCCGCCAAAGCATAGGCGGCGCCGATCAGGTTGGAACGCTGAACGGTGGCGGAGGTCATGAGGATCCAAGGTCAATGTCGTTGACCGATACATGAGACGCGGGGCTGCCGGATGTAAACCCCTGCAGTCGTCTGCGGACGGGTTCGGATTGACGGCCGCCAAAACCCATCCGACCCACCTCTTACCCCGCAGGGCGCTCTACCGTGACCAGCCCCAGATCACGCGCGGTTTCCAGCGACAATATCCCGCTATCGAGACCGCGCGCCGCCTGATAGCGGCGTATGGCGGCGCGGGTGCGGGCATCCATCTGCCCCGTCACCGCCCCGCGATAGACCCCGCGCGCGGCCAGCGCACGCTGCACAGAGGCCGTGAAATCCGGTGTTTGCATCTCGGCGCAGGGCACCTCGAACCACGTGGTCTTGCGCTCTTCGATGATCGCCTGCCGGGTTTCGGTCACGTAGCGTGCAGGGCGGATCACTCGGCCCGAGTTGTCCACCTCGGGTGGCGCGGTCTGGACCTGCTCGGTCACCGTCTCGATCACCGCCGGTGTCACGGTCTTGCCCCAGCAGGTGCCGGGGGCGGCCCCCGGCGGGGCCTCTTCCAGCCGGGTGAGGAGCGCGGGCTCCGAGGGGCCGGGCAATGACGCCTGACACCCCGTCAGGAGCACCCCGGTCAAGATCACCAGAACGGCGGGAAAAGGATGGCGGATCATCGGCTCGGGCCTCGGCGAGGGCGGGTTTTTGCGCGAAGCTTAGCCGGTTTCGCCCGCTTGCGAAAGCGCGCAGTCCGGATCGCTCAGCCGGTCGAGCAACGGCGAGAGATCCTCGATCAGATCGGCCACCACATGCACCACGCCGTTCTGCCGCTCCACCCGGCCGGTCACCCGCAACAGCCGCCCGGCGATGACGGCCCGGCGAAACCGCTCGAACACCTTGCGCCAGATCACCACGTTCACCACCCCGGTCTCATCCTCCAGCGTGACGAAAACCACGCCCTGCGCGGTGCCGGGACGCTGGCGCAGCAGCACCAGCCCCGCCACCGTCACCCGCGCGCCCGGGCGCGGCGCGTCGAGCCGTGCGGCGACAAGGGCAGAGGGGGGGCGCGGCAAGGGATGTGTCATGAGAACAAATATAGAACATGTAGATTTTGTCGCAACTCTTTTGCGCCTGCGTCGCAAATGGGGCTGGTCTCGGGCGGGGGGCTTGGCTAGTTAGCCCAGTGACACGCGATGAAAGGGAGCATGCCGGGCATGGCCAAAATCACCTATATCGAGCACAACGGAACCCGCCACGAGGTCGAGGTCGCCAATGGCCTGACCGTGATGGAAGGTGCACGCGACAACAACATCCCCGGCATCGAGGCCGATTGCGGCGGGGCCTGTGCGTGCTCCACCTGCCATGTCTATGTCGCACCGGACTGGGTCGAGAAACTGCCCGCCAAGGACGACATGGAAGAGGATATGCTCGATTTCGCCTATGAGCCCGACGCCGTGCGCTCGCGCCTGACCTGCCAGCTGAAGGTGAGCGACGCGCTTGACGGTCTCGTGGTGCAGATGCCCGAAAAGCAGATCTGAGCCGATGCGCGCGGCGGTCCTCATCGCCGCGCTCGGGGCCACGCTCGCCACGGCGGGCGCGGCCGGGGAGGCATGGATCACCGCCCCCGGCGCAGGCATCTCTGCCGCGCGGTTCGAGGCGCCCGACGACAGCTATCCGCATCGCATCATGGGCACCATCCCCGAGCGCCGCGTGCTGGCGGTGCGCGATGCGGCAGGCCACGAGATACGGCTTGACCTGCGGCAGGGCCCCGATCCCGACCATGTTTTCGAAGATATCGCACCGCGCGTCGTCGATGCCGATGGCGACGGGCAGAACGACGTGGTGCTGGTCGAATCGAGCCCGCGTGAGGGCGCGCAGCTGGCCATCTACACGCTGCGCCGGAGCGATCTGGTGAAATCCGCCGCCACGCCGCATATCGGCACGCGGTTTCGCTGGCTCGCCCCCGTCGCGATTGCCGATCTCGACGGCGACGGTGTGACCGATATCGCCTATGTCGAGACGCCGCATCTGGGCAAGACCCTGCGGGTCTGGAGCTGGGCTCCGGGCGGCCTCACGCAGATCGCGCATCTGCGCGGCGTGACCAATCACCGGATCGGCGACGAGGTGATCTGGGGCGGGCTGCGCGAGTGCGGTCAGGGGCCCGAGATCGTGCTGGCCGATGCGGGGTTTCGCAGCCTCGTCGCGGTAGGTTTCGACGGGGCCGAGCTTGTCGCACGCACCCTCGGACTTGAGGCCAGTGCCCCCGGCTTTGACCGGGCGATGTCCTGCCGCTGATTTTTTCTTGGCGAAAATACTCCGGGGGGTGCGGGGGGCCGGCCCCCCGCCTTGGTCGGATCGCGTCAGCGATCCGAGACCCGTTCCGCCGCTCTCAACTCAGGTAATAGTTCTTCGCTTGCAATGGCGCGGGCGGGGTCTGTCCGAGATGCGGCGCAAGGCTGATCTCGATGGTGCGGCACATCGCGTCGAGCGGCAGCCCGTTCACTGTCTCGCCAAAGGGATGCGCCAGTTCCTCGGTCACTTCGGCAAGGCCGAAGAACACATAGGCGATCACCGCCACGAAGGCGGGCGTCATCCAGCCCGCCACATCCAGCAGCGCGAGCGGCACCAGCAGGCAATAGAGATAGGTCGTCCGAAAGACGAGCAGCGAATAGACGTAAGGCAGCGGCGTGGCCGCGATCCGCTCGCATCCCGCCTGTGCCAGCGCGATCTGCCCCATCCGCTCGCTCAGCGCCTTGAGGCCGAACCCGTCTATCTGGCCCGCCTTGTGCCCGGCGGCAATCTCCTCGGTGATCCGGTCGAGCGCGGCACAGGGCGGATGCGCGGCCTGCGAGAAATCGTCATCGCACCACATCTGCGCCGCCTTGGACGGCCCCAGCTTGCGCAGTTGCGCGCGGTGCAGATGGATGAAAGCCAGCGTGAGCCGCAGCATGCGGTCCCGGCGGGCGGCATCGTCCATGAAGAGCGTCATCTCGCGGGCCAGTGCGCGCAGGTCCGCGACCAGTTGTCCCCACAGCTTGCGCGCCTCCCACCAGCGGTCATAGGCGGCGTTGTTGCGAAACCCCAGAAAGAGCGACAGCGCGATGCCGAACACGGCAAAGGGCGCGGTGCTGGTATGGGTCAGGGTCACGACATGACGGTCCACCGCCACCATCAGGACGGCAATCACCGTCACCCCGACGATGCGCGGCAGGATCTGCGGCAGGACCGATCCGCGCACTGCGAAGAGCAGCTGCAGCGTCCCCGGCTTGTCGCGCAGGATCATCCGAGCGCGCGCCAGCCGATGTCGCGGCGGCAGAACCCCTGCGGCCAGTCGATCCGGTCGACCAGCCCGTAAGCGCGGTCGGCGGCCTCTTGCAGGGTCGCGCCCCGCGCGGTCAGCGCCAGAACGCGACCGCCGCTGGCGACGAACCGGCCATCCTTGCGCGCGGTGCCCGCGTGAAACACCTGGTGAAAGCTGTCCTCGGGCGCATCCTCCACACCGTTGATGACGCTGCCCTTGTCATAGTCGCCCGGATAGCCATTGGCCGCCATCACCACGGTCAGCGCGTGATCTTCGGCCCAGTTGACCCGGGCTTCGTCCAACCGCCCCTCGGCCGCCGCCTGCATCAGGTCGAGCGCCTGACCGCCCAGGCGCATCATCAGAACCTGGCATTCCGGATCACCGAAGCGGACGTTGAATTCGACCAGCCGGGGCTGACCGTCCTCGATCATCAGCCCAACAAAGAGCACCCCCTGATAGGGCGTGCCGCGCCGCACCATTTCCGCCAGCACCGGGCGCACGATCTGGTCCAGCGCCTTCTGCGTGACCGCCTCGGTCATCACCGGCGCAGGGGAATAGGCCCCCATGCCGCCCGTGTTGGGGCCGGTATCGCCCTCGCCGACGCGCTTGTGATCCTGCGCGGTGCCGATGGGCAGCGCCGTCTCTCCGTCGCAAAGCACGAAGAACGACGCCTCCTCGCCGGTCATGAACTCCTCGATCACCACCTCGGCCCCGGCTGCGCCAAACTCGCCGCCGAACATGTCGTCGAGGGCGGCGAGCGCCTGATCCTCGGTCTCGGCCACGATCACGCCCTTGCCTGCGGCCAGCCCATCGGCCTTGACCACGATCGGTGCGCCTTGGGCCTGCACGTAGTCGCGCGCCGCCGCGTGGTCGGTGAAATGGCCATAGGCGGCCGTCGGCGCGCCCGCCGCGTCGCAGATCATCTTGGTGAAACTCTTGGAGGCCTCCAGCCGCGCCGCCTCGGCCCCTGGACCAAAGACCAGCAGACCCGCCTCGCGCAGCCTGTCGGCCACGCCTGCCGCCAGCGGGGCCTCGGGGCCGATGATCACGAAATCAATCGCCTCGGCCTCGCAGAACCCGGCCACGGCGCCACCATCGAGAATATCGAGCGTGGCGCAATCCGCGATCTCGGCGATCCCGGCATTGCCCGGGGCCACGATCAGCCGGTCGCATTTGGGGTTCTGCAACGCGGCCCATGCGATGCTGTGTTCACGGCCCCCGCCGCCGAGGATCAGGATATTCATGGCGCACAACTCCGGCTTGGCCTCGCTTGGCATGCGTTCTAGGGTGACGCGCAGGCAGACACAAGGCAGCAGCATGTCCGATCTTATCGACGATCCCGATCCCGGCGAGAACGCCCCCGAATTCTCGGTCTCGGACCTGTCGGGCGCGATCAAGCGGGTGATCGAGGGCGAGTTCAGCCATGTCCGGGTGCGCGGCGAGTTGGGGCGGATATCGCGGCCCCGCTCGGGCCATATCTATCTCGATCTCAAGGATGACCGCGCGGTCCTGTCGGGCGTGATCTGGAAGGGCGTGGCGGCGCGTCTCTCGGTCGAGCCCGAGGAAGGGATGGAGGTGGTGGCCACCGGGCGGCTGACCACCTTCCCCGGCCAGTCACGCTATCAGATCGTGATCGAGGATATCAAACCGGCGGGCATGGGCGCGCTGATGGCGATGCTGGAAAAGCGCAAGGCGGCGCTCGCGGCCGAGGGGCTCTTTGCAGCCGAGCGCAAGCAGCCCCTGCCCTACCTGCCCGAGATCATCGGGGTGGTCACCTCGCCCTCGGGCGCGGTCATTCGCGACATCCTGCACCGGCTGCGCGAGAGGTTTCCGCGCAAGGTGCTGATCTGGCCGGTGGCCGTGCAGGGCGAGCGCTGCGCGCCTGAGGTGGTGAATGCTATTCGCGGGTTCAACGCGCTTACCCCCGGCGGGGCGCTGCCGCGCCCGGATCTGATCATCGTGGCGCGCGGCGGCGGCTCGGTCGAGGATCTATGGGGTTTCAACGACGAGGCGGTGGTGCGTGCCGCCGCCGAGAGTGGCATTCCGCTGATTTCCGCCGTCGGGCACGAGACCGACACGACGCTGATTGATTACGCATCGGACAAGCGAGCGCCGACGCCGACGGCGGCGGCGGAACTGGCCGTGCCGGTGCGGCTCGATCTGCTGGCCTGGCTTGACGGGCAGGCGGCGCGGCTCAGCCATGCGCAGAGCCAGTCGATTGGTTTGCGCGGCCAGCGGCTGCGCGATCTTGCGCGCGCCCTGCCGCGCCCCGAGACCTTGCTGGAGGCCCCGCGCCAGCGGTTCGACACTTGGTCGGATCGCCTGCCTGCGGCACTCACCCGGTCAGTACAGGTGCGGCGCGTGGCGCTGTCGGATGCCGCAGGCGCGCTGCGTCCGTCGCTGTTGCGGCGTGCGGTGGAGGGGGACCGGCGGCGGTTGGCGAACACCGCCGCGCGGCTGAACATCCACGCGCTGACCCGCGATATCGACCACAAGAGGCGCGAGTTGGATCGGATGACAGCGCGGTTTTCGGATGCCGCAGGGCGACAGACCAAGGGCTGGCGCGAGCGGATCGACGCGCTGGACCGGCTGCGCGAGACGCTGGGCTACAAGGCGACGTTGCAGCGCGGCTATGCGGTGGTGCGCGGCGATGGCGCGCTGGTGACGACGCGCGATGCGGCGGCGGCGGCCAAGGCGCTGGAGATCGAATTCGCCGACGGGGTTCTGGGCGTTGGCGAAACCGCGACTGCCCCGCGCAAGGCGCCCAAGCCGAAAGAGCCGCCCAAGGGGCAAGGTAGTTTGTTCTGAAGGGGAAAGACGCGCGGTTGGGTGGCGTGGCCTGAGGCGTCGCGGCAGTGCCAAGTCGTGCAAAAGCCCGCGCCGGTCACCATGCGCCGTCAGGTGACGGATTGCCTGGCAGCCCGCACCGCGCGTTCCAATGCCTCCAGAAAGCGCGAACGGTCGGCCTTGGTGAAGCCCTTGCCGCCGCCCTGGCGGAACGGGTCGGCGGCGCGCAGATCGGCCATCAGATCGCGGGTGGCGAGCACGTTGCCGATGTTGGCCGCCGTCAGCGCCTCGCCGGTATGCTTGAGCACCTGTGCCCCGGCCTCGACGCATTTGGCGGCGAGGGGGATGTCGCCGGTGATCACCACGTCGCCCGGCCCCGCGCGTTCGGCGATCCACATGTCGGCCACGTCGGGGCCGTCGGGCACGATCACCATCTCGACCAGCGGATTGCGCGAGGGGCGCAAGCCGCCGTTGGAGACGATGAACATCCGCAGCCCGTGCCGGGTGCCCACCCGCTCGACCTCGTCCTTGACGGGGCAGGCATCGGCATCGACGTAGAGGCTCACGCGCTCTTGGCCTTCTTGGTGTCGCGCCCGACCTTATATTCCTCGGGGATCGGCATGCGGTTGAACGCGTCCAGCCCGGCGATCTTGTAGGCCTCGGCGAGCGTCGGGTAGTTGAAGGTGTTCTGCACGAAGTAATCCACCGTGCCCTTGAGGTTGAGCACCGCCTGCGCGATGTGGATCAGTTCCGTCGCCCCTTCGCCCACGATCTGCACGCCGAGCACCCGGCGGGTCTTGAGTGAGAACAGCATCTTCAGCAGCCCATGCTCCAGCCCCATGATATGCCCGCGCGAGGTCTCGCGAAAGCGGGCGACGCCGACCTCGTAGGGGATACCGCGTTCCTGCATTTCCTCTTCGGACATGCCGCAGGTGGAAATCTCGGGGACCGAATAGATGCCATAGGGGAACCACGGGCTCTCGGGCAGGGTGGGTGTCTCCAGCGCATCGCAGGCGGCGACGCGGCCCTGCTGCATCGAGGTCGAGGCGAGCGAGGGATGCCCGATCACGTCGCCCGCCGCGTAGATATGCGGCACCGACGTCCGATAGGTCTTGCGATCCACCTCCAGCCGCCCGCGATGGTCGGTTTCCAGCCCGGCGGCGCCGAGGTTGAGCTTATCCGTGGCGCCCATCCGCCCGGCGGCGAAAAGCAACATCTCGGCGCGCACGTGGCGGCCATTGGCAAGGCTCACCTCCACGTGTTTGCCCGCATCCTCGATCTTGTCGATGGCCGATCCGAGGCGCAGATCGACGCCGTTTTCGAGGATCTGATGGGTGAAATCCTGAATGATCGCGCGGTCGATAAAATCGAGGAAAGTCTCGCGCGGCTCGATCAGCGTCACCCGCACGTCGAGTGCGGAAAACATGGTCGCGTATTCCACGCCGATCACGCCCGCGCCCACCACGATCAGGCTGCGCGGGATCTGCCCGAGTTCGAGAAACTCGTCGCTGTCCACGACCGTGCTGCCGTTGAAGGGCACGGTATCGGGGCGGTAGGTCTTGGTCCCCGTGGAGATCAGGAACCGCTCGGCGGTGAGCCGCGTGACCTCGCCCGCCTCGGTCGCGACCTCGACGGTATGGGCATCGGTGAAGCGGGCCACACCGTTGAGCGTATCGACATGGTTGCGGTTGAACTGATGTTCGAGCACGTCGACCTCGTAGTCGAGCGTCTTGTGCAGGCGCATCTTGAGGTCCTGCGCCTCGATGTCCTCCTTTACCCGGTAGGAGCGGCCGTAAAAGCTACGCTCGCGCCAGCCCGAGAGGTTGAGCACCGTCTCGCGCAGGGTCTTGGAGGGGATCGTGCCGGTATGCACCGAGACGCCGCCAAGCTTGTCCTTCTTGTCGATCACCAGCACCCGCCGCTTGAGCTTGCCGGCCTGAATGGCCGCCGCGCGCCCGGCGGGGCCGGAGCCGATGATGATCAGGTCGTAATGGCTCATGACTTACTCCGCATAGAGCGCCTCGGCATGGAAGGTGACATGGTCCTCCATGAAGGTGGAGATGAAGAAATAGCTGTGATCATAGCCTTTCTGCATGCGGAACGTGCCCTCTTGCCGCCGTGCGGCCATGGCTGCGGCCAGCGTTTCGGGGCGCAAGAGCTCAAGGAACTGATCGGAGGTGCCGGTATCCACCAGCACCGGCCCGTCAAAGCCGCGCTCACCCATCAGCAGGCTGGCGTCATGGGCGGCCCATGCGGCCTCGTCCGCCCCGAGATAGGCCGCGAACTGCTTGCGGCCCCAATCGCCGCCCGTGGGGTTGCAGATCGGCGAGAAGGCCGAAACCGAGCGGAACCGGCCCGGCAGCGACATCGCCAGCGTCAGCGCGCCGTGCCCGCCCATGGAATGGCCGGTGATGGCCTGCCGGTCCATGTCGAGAGCGAACTCGCGGCCCAGAAGCGCGGGCAGTTCATCAGCCAGGTAATCCCACATGCGGAAATGCGGGGCCCAGGGCTCTTGGGTGGCGTTGACGTAGAACCCGGCCCCCTGCCCCAGATCATAGGCGTCATCATTGGCCACATCGTCGCCGCGCGGTGAGGTGTCGGGGAACACAAGTGCGATACCCTGTTCCGCCGCCCAGCCCTGCGCGCCCGCCTTGACCATGGCGTTCTCATGGGTGCAGGTCAGGCCCGAGAGATACCACAGCACCGGGACGGGGCCATCCTGCGCGTCTTCGGGCAGGAAGAGGCCAAAGGTCATGTCGCAGCCGCAGGCGTCAGATTTGTGCGTATAGACCCCCTGCGTGCCGCCGAAACATGCGTTCTGCGAAACCGTTTCCATGTCGTTCTCCTCTTTCCTCTTGGCAACTGTTCAGTAAAGCCGGGCGACCCAGCCGATCACAAGCGACACTGTTACGATGGCCGCGACCGTCGATATAAGGATGGCAGATGACACCCGTTTGGGGGCCACGCCGTAATGTTGTGCGATCATGAAGACATTGCCCGCGACCGGCAGGCTGGCGGCCGCGATCATCACCGCCGCCGCATAGGGCTGCACCTCGAACAGGAGTAGCGCCGAGATCGCCACCGCACCGGGGTGCAGCACCAGCTTGCAGAACGAGAGCCACCCCGCCACGCTGGCGCGTTCCGCCGACTTCGATGCAAGCGATGCGCCAATGGCAAAGAGCGCGCCGGGGGTGGCGGCATCGCCCAGAATGCGCACGAAGGCGTTGATCGGGTCGGGGATCGGCAGGCGCAGCGCCGACCATGCCAGCCCCAGCAGGATCGAGACGATCATCGGGTTTTTCAGCAGGCCCAGCCCCACGGTGCGAAAGATCCGCAAGCTCATCCGCCCGTCGCGCGAGCCGGTGATCAGGATCACCACCAGCGAGCCGAAGACGATCAGGTCCACGGCCAGCATGACCATCACCCAGCCGATCGCCGCCTCGCCCATCAGCATCGCCAGCATCGGCACCCCGAGAAAACCGACATTGCCGATCACCGCGCATTGCGCCTCGATCGCCGTTTCCTCCAGCCCGACGCGCCGGACCATCGCGACAATGGTCGCCAGAACATAGACCAGCGTGGTGGCCGCGAGATAGGCCAGCACGAAATTCCAGTCGAGCACGTCCGACAGCGTGAGATTGGCGGAGAACCGGAACAGCATCGCCGAGAGCGCGAAGTAAAAGACGAATTTCGTGAGCCATGCGGTGGCCTCCTCGGGGAAGAACCCGCTGCGACCAGCCCCGTAGCCCAGACCGATGATCAGGAAGAATGGCAGGGTCTGGAGAAAGATGCTCAGCATGGGGATGTGTCGTAGCAGGTTCGCAGGCCACGTCAATCGGCGGCGCATGTCCAGAGGCGGAGCCACGCGCCACGTCGGATTTGCGGCGCATTGCTGCAACAAAACGCGGCACGTCGCGACTGACGCCAAAAGGAGCGATTAACACGCGGCGGGTTTATGCTATTGAACCGCAAGCCCCGGCAGTTTGGGCGGGGTCGGCACGTATCGTCCGCCCGCAGTAAGCCGGGCCGTGAACAGTAAAATTGAGAAAAGACAAAACCATGAAGAAACGGGCTCTTATCACAGGCATCACCGGGCAGGACGGATCGTATCTGGCGGAATTCCTTCTGGACAAAGGCTATGAGGTTCACGGGATCAAGCGCCGGGCGTCGCTGTTCAACACCCAGCGCGTCGATCATCTCTATCAGGATCCGCATGTCACCAACCAGAATTTCAAGCTGCATTACGGCGACCTGACGGACAGTTCCAACCTGACCCGCATCCTGAGCGAAGTGCGGCCCAACGAGGTCTATAACCTCGGCGCGCAGAGCCATGTCGCCGTCAGTTTCGAGGCCCCCGAATATACCGCCGATGTGGATGGCATGGGCACACTGCGCCTCTTGGAGGCGATCCGCTTTCTGGGGCTGGAGAACAGCACCCGGTTCTACCAGGCCTCGACATCGGAACTCTACGGGCTGGTGCAGGAGACCCCGCAGAGCGAGACGACGCCGTTCCACCCGCGCTCGCCCTATGCGGTGGCCAAGCTCTATGCCTACTGGATCACGATCAACTATCGCGAGGCTTACGGCATGTATGCCTGCAACGGCATTCTCTTCAACCACGAGAGCCCGCGCCGCGGCGAGACCTTCGTGACCCGCAAGATCACGCGGGGGCTGGCCAATATCGCGCAGGGGCTGGAGGAATGTCTCTACATGGGCAATATCGACGCGCTGCGCGACTGGGGCCACGCCAAGGATTACGTGCGCATGCAGTGGATGATGCTGCAACAGGAGACCCCTGAGGATTTCGTGATCGCCACGGGCAAGCAATATTCGGTGCGCGAGTTCATCATCTGGTCGGCGGCGGAACTGGGCATCACGCTGGAGTTTTCCGGCGAGGGGGTTGCAGAGGTCGGGACCGTGGCGGCGGTGACCGGTGACAAGGCTCCGGCGGTGAAGCCGGGCGATGTCCTGTTGCGCATCGACCCGCGCTATTTCCGGCCGGCCGAGGTGGAGACCTTGCTGGGCGATCCGGCCAAGGCCAAGGCGAAACTGGGCTGGGTGCCCGAGATCACCGCGCAGGAGATGTGCGCCGAGATGGTTGCGGATGATCTGCGCACCGCGCAACGGCATGCGCTGCTGCGCGAGCATGGCATGGACATGCCGGTGAGTTTCGAGAACGGGTGAGCGGTATGCGGATCTATATCGCCGGGCACAGGGGCATGGTGGGTGGCGCGATCCTGCGGCGGCTAGCGGCGCGGCAGGCGTCGGGCGAGGCGATCACGCTCATCACCGCGACCCATGCGGAGCTTGATCTGACGGATCAGGCCGCCGTGCGCGCCTTCATGGCGGATCAGCGCCCCGATGTGGTGATCCTGGCCGCCGCGAAGGTGGGCGGCATCCTCGCCAACAACACCTATCCGGCGGGCTTCATCTATGAAAACCTGATGATCGAATGCAACGTAATCCATCAGGCGTATCAGGCCGGGGTGCGGCGGTTGTTGCAGTTGGGGTCAAGCTGCATCTACCCGCGCGAGGCCGCGCAGCCGATGCGCGAGGACGCGCTGCTGACCGGCACGCTGGAGCCCACCAACGAGCCCTATGCCATCGCCAAGATCGCGGGCATCAAGCTGTGCGAGAGTTACAACCGGCAGTTCGGGACCGATTACCGCTCGGTCATGCCCACGAACCTTTACGGCCCCGGCGACAATTTTCACCCCGAGAACAGCCATGTCCTGCCCGCCCTGATCCGACGCTTTCACGAGGCGGCGCAGGACGGGCGCGAGGCGGTGACGATCTGGGGATCGGGCAAGCCAATGCGCGAGTTCCTGCATGTCGATGACATGGCCGAGGCATCGCTTTTTGTCCTGGACCTCGACAAGCCCACCTATGACGCCAACACGCAGCCGATGCTGAGCCATATCAATGTCGGCACCGGGCGGGATGTGACAATTCTGGACCTGGCGCAGATGGTGGCGAAGGTGACGGGCTATGAGGGGCGGATCACCACCGACCCGAGCAAGCCCGACGGCACCCTGCGCAAGCTGATGGATGTGAGCAGACTGGCCGATATGGGCTGGCGCGCCTCGATTGCGCTGGAAGACGGGATCGCGGGCACCTATCGCTGGTTCCTGGAGCATCAAGACGAGTTTCGCGGCTGACAAGGGGGCCGAGGGAGGTTTGACCATGACTGAGGATATTCACCCGCTCCTGCTCTGCGGGGGCTCCGGCACCCGGCTCTGGCCGCTGTCGCGCAAGAGCTATCCCAAGCAGTTCACCAAGCTGACCGGCGAAGAGAGCCTGTTTCAGGCCTCGGCACGGCGTCTATCGGGGGACGGGTATGCCGCCCCCACGATCATCACCGGGTCGGATTACCGCTTTGTCGTGACCGAACAGCTGGCCGGGGTGGAGATCGCCGCCGGGGCCACGCTGATCGAGCCGGAGGGACGCAACACCGCGCCCGCCATCCTCGCGGGGGCGCTCGACTTGCAGGCGCGCGCGCCCGGGGCGCTGATGCTTGTGGCCCCGTCGGATCACGTGATCCCCGACGCGCAGGCGTTTCGCGACGCGGTGCAGGCGGCGGTGCCTGCGGCGCGGGCGGGACAGCTTGTTACCTTCGGCATCCGGCCGGACCGGGCCGAGACCGGCTATGGCTGGCTGCGCCTGAGCGCCGCCCCGGAGGCCGATTTCACGCCGGTGCCGCAGCCGCTGAAGGGCTTTGTCGAGAAGCCCGATGCAGAGACCGCAGAGGCGTTGCTGGCGGACGGCATGCATCTTTGGAATGCGGGGATTTTCCTGTTTTCCACCGAGGCCATTCTGGCCGCCTTCGAGACGTATCAGCCCGCGATGCTGGCCGCCGTGAGGCGCGCGCACGCAGCGGCGGAACGCGATCTGCATTTCCTGCGTCTCGATCCCGAGGCCTGGGCCGCGTGCGAGAGCGAGTCGATCGACTACGCGGTGATGGAAAAGGCGGACAATCTGACTGTTGTGCCATACGGTGGCGCATGGTCGGATCTGGGCGGCTGGGATGCGGTCTGGCGCGAGAGCGGGCCGGATGTGGCGGGCATCGTCACCTCGGGGCCTGCGACCGCCATCGACTGTGCGGACACGCTTTTGCGGGCCGAGGACAGCCAGCAGGCGCTGGTCGGTATCGGGCTGAGCGACGTGATCGCGGTGGCCATGCCCGACGCGGTTCTGGTGGCGCATCGGAGCCGCGCGCAGGACGTGAAAAAGGCGGTGGAGGCGCTGAAAGCGCGCGGCATGAAACAGGCCGAGACCCTGCCGCGCGACTATCGCCCCTGGGGCTGGTTCGAGAGCCTCGCCACCGGCGGGCGGTTTCAGGTCAAGCGCATCCACGTGCATCCCGGCGCCGCGCTCTCCTTGCAAAGCCACCACCACCGGTCTGAGCATTGGATCGTCGTCGAGGGCACGGCCAAGGTGACCATCGACGACGCGGTAAAGCTGATCAGCGAGAACGAGTCGGTCTATATTCCGCTGGGTGCGGTGCACCGGATGGAGAACCCCGGCAAGGTGCCGATGGTTCTGATCGAGGTGCAGACCGGCAGCTATCTGGGCGAGGATGACATCATTCGCTACGAGGATGTCTACGCGCGCGGACAGGGGGCCAAGGGCTGATCACATCCAGCGCCCGATTGCCGTGACGGTGATCTCGGGCGCGGTCGCGATTGGCGTCGCCGCATGCGCGCGCAGAGTGCCGCTGAGGTGATCACCTGCAATGGCGCTGATCCACAGGCCATCTTGGGTTGTCGCACTGGCCGTGAGGGTCGGGCGGGTGCCGGGGGCGAAGGCGGCGGGATAGCTCCATCCGTTTGGTAACGCCGCGCGAAAGAGCGCGCCGTCGACCTGATCGGGCGCGTCGAGCGTGAGGCTGTGCTGGCAGATCTGGGTGCCGTCGGGATAGCGCACATAACTGCCATCGGGGCCGCTGTCGCGGGTGATGTTATGCGCGCCTGAAAGTGCGGCCCACGCCCCCCACACACCGCCTGCACGGGTGCGAAAGGCCAGACGCTGACCGTCTGCATCCAGCAGGATCTGCGCCGGTTCACCGGCGGCACCGCGCAGAATGAGGCAGGTGCCGGCCCCGCTCGCGCCCGTTGTGGCCGTCGTCACCGCGTAGACGCCCGAGGCCGTGCCCGGCGTATCGAGATCAGCCAGCACCGGCACCGCCTGCGCGCCGTCCTGCCCCCAGCCGAAGGCCCCCACGCGCAGCAGCCGCCCCGCCGTCGCGTCATCCGCCGTCTGCTGCACCGCCGTGCCGGAGACCAGACCGCTCGCGGCGTCAAGGCTGAGCCCGGTGAACCATGTGCCGCCATCGGCGCTGACCTTGATCGCAAAATCATCCGACCCGGCGGTGCCCATCTCGGCGCGCCCGCCAAAGCCGGTCTGAAAGAGCAGGCTGGCCGTGTCACCCTCGGCGGCCTTGTTGATCTTGAGCTGGTGGCCCGCGCCCTCGTGATTGAGGAGGGTCGCAGGTGCGGCCACAGCCAGACGGTTGACCGCGTCGAAACCTGCATTGATGCCGACCCCGGCGAGATTGACGAGCTCGGGCGGTGCCAACGGAGCCCAAGCGCCGCCCGCCTGCCGCAACAGACGGCCCGTGCTCTTGTCGAGCGCGATCCACCCGTCCTGCGGGGCGATGAACCGCCAGGTGTCGTCGATCAGTGTCGCGATCCGGCCCGCCTGCCCGGCCCAGGCGCCTTCGGGCGCGAGGCCGATTGCCCAGACCTCGCCCTCATTCGGCGCGGCGGGCGGGGTGCTGGCCTCGACCGCCTCGACGGCGAGTTGCACCACCGTGTCGAGCGTCGAGAGCGCCTCGTTATGGGTGACATGCTTTTGCGCCTGCGACGGTTGAATGAACGGCAGGGCAAGGCGCGGGGAATGGTCGGGCATCGGGTCGGCCTCCGGAGATGGGACAATCGTAAAGACTGCGCACACTCTTGAAGCGAAGCCTTGCCAATCCCTGAACCGGGCGTGCGTTGCGTGCCCTAGCCGTGCCGTGCGAGGCGGCGGATGAGCGGGGCCATGATCAGCGGCGTGAGATACATCGGCAGTTGGTAGCAACCGATGAACAGCAGCAGCGCCGCGCCGGTCTCGGGCGGCAGCGCGCCGAGAAAGAGTGCGAGATTGCGGTTGCCCGCGACAATGGCGAGAGCGGGGGCGGCGGTGGCCTCGGGGCCGTTGCGCAGAAGGAGCAGCGCGCCGATCTGCGCCCCGAAATTGAGCGTGAAGACGGCGGCAAGCGTCAGCCAGAGTTCCGTTGACGGGGCGAGGATCGCAGGCCCCACCGCCGACATCAGCCCCACGACCACCACGGACATCACCAGCGTGATGGTGCCGTCGACAGCGCCCTGCCCTTCGGCGGCGCGCAGCCACGGCACCGCACGGCGCAGGAGCATGCCCGCGCCCCCCGCCACTGCGATCACCGCCAGCAGGCGCAGCGCGGCCATCGCCACAACTTCGGGCGCGCCGAAGACCGGCAGCACCCAGAAGACCGGCAACACCGTCAGCGGCAAGAGCGCCGTGCCCAGCACCAGCTGCCGCAGGGCCGGGGCCGGGTCGCCGCCCGCCATGATGGTGAGGCCCGGACTACCGGTAAGCGGGGCGGCGGCCAGCACCAGCACCGCACCGATGCCGATGATCGAGTCCATCGCGCCAAGCACCCAGAGCCCGGCAATCGCGCAAAGCGGCAGGACCACCTGCAGGATCAGCGTGGCGATCAGGAAGCGTGGCAGGGTGCGCGCGCCGGGAAAGGCCACGACAACATCGACCCGAAGGGTGGCCAGGAACAGCATCAGCGCGATCAGCGGAAAGATCAGCGGCTCCATCGCGCGGGCAAGACTGGGGGCGAGGATGCCCACCACAAGCCCGAGCACCAGAACAAGCCGCCCATGCCGCGCCAGCGCGTGAAGAGCCGGTATCACAGCGCCGCCGCCCCCCGCGCCGCCTGATCGTAGCTGCCCGAGAGCGTGCGCAGGAGGCCCGCGAGACGCGACAGTTCCGCCTTGTCGAGCCCCAACTGCCGCACCGAGCGGACCAGCAGACGCTCGCGTACGCGGCCGTATAGGGTGCAGTAGTCCTGCCCGACTGCGGTGATCTGCACGGTCTTTTCCTTGCCCGAGCGCCCGGTGGTGATCAGCCCGTGCCCGGCCAGTTTCTTGACCGCGTAATTCACCAGATGGGTGTCCTCGATGTTGAGCACGAGACAGATATCGGCGAGGCTCTTGGGGCGTTCGCGGTGATGCACCAGATGCACGATCAGCACTTCGAGCGGCGTCAGCCCCGGCATGCCCGAGGCCGTCATGCAGCGCACAATCCAGCGTTGAAAGGCGTTGTTCGCCATGGTCAGGGCAAACTCCATCTCCGACAGTTCCGGCAGGCCGGAATTCGCCAGATGCGCCGAGGACACGACCGGCCCTAGCGCGCCAGCATCGTCTGAGGGATCCATAGCGCAATCTCCGGGAACAGGGTCAGGATGGCGGTGGCGAGCACCAGCAGAAGGAAGAACGGAAAGGCATGGCGCGCGATCTCGAATATGCTGCGCCCGGTGATGGATTGCAGCACGAAGAGGTTGAAGCCGACCGGGGGTGTGATCTGGCTCATCTCGACCACCAGCACGAGGAAGATGCCGAACCAGATCGGGTCGATCCCCGCCGCCAGCACCATCGGCAGAATGACGGATGTGGTCAGCACGACGATAGAAATCCCATCGAGAAACATGCCCAGCACGATGAAGAACACCACCAATGCGGCCAAGAGCATGTTGGTCGAATAGCCCTGCTCGCCGATCCACGCCGCCAGCGCGCGGGGGATGCCGGTATAGCCCATGGCGACGGTGAGGAAGGCCGCCCCGGCGAGGATGAAGGAGATCATGCAGGTGGTGATCGTGGCACCGCGCAGCGCGCCCCACGTGCTCTCCCAATTGAGCGAGCCACCCAAGGCCGACAGGATCAGCGCCCCCAGCACGCCGACCACCGCCGCCTCGGTCGGTGACGCGAGGCCTGCGTAGATCGAGCCGATGACGGCGATGATCAGCAGGATGGTCGGCCCCAAGAGGATCACCGCGCGCAGCTTGTCCCCGAGCGAGGTGGCGGGTTCGGCGGCGGGCATCTTGTCGCGATGAGTCAGCGCCCAGAGCATGGTGTAGCCCGAGAAAAGCGACGCCAGCAGCAGCCCCGGGCCGATGCCCGCGAGGAACAGCCGCGCGATGCTCTGCTCGGTCGCAGCCCCGTAAACGATCAGGATGATCGAGGGCGGGATGAGAAAGCCGAAGGTGCCGGACCCGGCCAGCGTGCCGATGATCATCCGGTCATCATAGCCGCGCCGGGTGAGTTCGGGCACCGACATGCGCCCGACCGTGGCGGTGGTGGCCGCCGACGAGCCCGAGACGGCAGCGAAAAGCGCGCAGCCGAAGATATTGGCATGCAAGAGCCGCCCCGGCAGGCGACCCGTGAGCGGGGCCAGCCCCGAGAACATGTCGGACGACAGGCGCGAGCGGAACAGGATCTCGCCCATCCAGATGAACATCGGCAGCGCCGTCAGATCCCAGATATTGAGCGCGCCCCAGACCTTGGTGCCGAACACGAGTTCCGCGGGCGCGGTCGAGGCCAGCATGATCGCCGCCAGCCCCACGGCGATGAGCGCAAAGCCCACCCAGAGGCCAAGCGCCAGACAGCCGAAGAGGATCACGACGAGGATCAGCGACAGAAGTTCAATGCCCATCGGTCTTGCCCTGTTTCTCGGCCTCGGCGCGCAGGAAGGCCGGGGTCTGCCCGCGCAGCACGGCGAGCGCCTCATCCAGAAGCGCGATCCAGAAGATCACGAGGCCCAGCACCATCACACCCTGCGGTATCCAGAGCGGGAATTTCGCCATGCCGAAGGAGACCGCGTTGAATGTCCAGGAATCCCAGGCCTGAACCCCGGTGCTGTAGAGCGCGAAACTGCCCAGCCCAAGGGCAAGGACCAACACCAGCCCCGCGAGCGCGCGGCGCAATCCGGGCGGGACAGATTGCGTCAGCATTGTCACCCGCACATGGCCCGCGGCGCGCAGCGTGCCCGCGAGGGCCAGGAACACGGCCCCCACGAAAAGGAACCCGCCGAACTCTGACAGCGACGTGATGGCGATGCCGACGGGTTCCTGCCCGATGGCCAGCATCGCCTTGTCGATGACGCGGCCCATCACCTGCACCAGCACCAGCACGGCAATCGCCACCAGTGCCAATGCGGCCAGAACGAAGCCCGCATCGTAAAGACGGTCGAGCAGCCTGCGGATCATGCGCGGCCCCCTTTCTGTCAGAGGAGAGACGCGGGGCGTTTCACCCCGCGCCGGTCAGGATCAGCCAGGATCAGCGCGCGTTATAGCCCGACAGGATCGCAGCCCCCTCGTCACCGGCCTGAGCCTGCCATTCCTTGGTCATGGTCTCGCCGATCTCGCGCAGTTCGCGGGCCAATGTCTCGGAGGGCTGCGAGACCTGCATGCCGTTCTCCTTGAGGGCGGCGATCTTTTCCTCGGTCTCGGCCATCGACATTTCCCAGCCGCGCAGTTCCGCCTCGGCCGAAGCCTCGATCAGCGACTGCTGCTGATCGGCGCTCAATGCCTCGAACGCGCGGGTGTTGACGAAGACCATGTTCTTGGGCAGCCAGGCCTGCGTGTCGATATAATGGCTTACGAAATCCCAAGCCTGTGACGAGACACCGGTGGAGGGCGAGGTGATCATCGCCTCGACCCGCGAGGTGGAAAAGGCGGTGGGGATATCGCCTGCCTCGACCGTGGTCGGCACAGCGCCCATCAGGTGCGCCAGACGCTCGGTCGCGGTGTTGTAGGCGCGAAAGCTGACGCCCTGCATTTCCGAGATCGAGTCGATTTCCTCGGTCAGGTAGAGGCTTTGGCCCGGCCACGGCACGGCAAAGAGCAGGGTCAGCCCCTGATCGGCCAGCTTGGCCGCGATCTGATTGCGCGAGGCGGCCCAGAGTTTCGAGGCATCCTCATAGCTTGCCGCGAGGAACGGCACCGAATCGACGCCGAAGACCGCGTCTTCGTTGGCCAGCTGTGACATCAGGATCTCGCCGATGGGCGCAAGGCCCCGGCGCACCGAGTCGCGGATTTCCGGATGGGCATAAAGCGAGCCCGCCGAATGCACGGTGATGGTCAACTCGCCCTCGGTCGCGCTTGCGACATCATCGGCGAATTGCATGATATTCTGGGTGTGAAACACCGAATCGCCATATGGTGTCGGCATGTCCCATGCGGTCTGTGCCTGCGCGGCCCCAAAGCTCATGGCGAAGGCCGTCGACAGGGCCAGTGTGTTGAAATGTTTCATGGTCGTCTCCCTGGGTTTTGTTTTGAATTGGCGCCGGGTGTTGTCCCGGTTCTGAGGAAAGCCTGACCGGTCACTTGCAATTTGTCAACAAATTGTCATTGTGTCGCGGCAAGTTGAGCCCAACACGCGGAATCTCCGGGATTTCTGGACCGGGTGGATTGCGCACTCCTCTCGTCTCATCAGCCCGGTGGACGGGCGCGGCCGTGATCACGCCCACGGCGGGCGGCTTCCGCGCGGGCTGGACAAGGCCTTTGCAAAGGCCTTGTGACGCGCTTTGCAAAGCGCGTGAAAGCGGCGTCGACGCCGCTTTGGAAGCCGTTTGCAAACGGCTTCCCGCCTCGCCTCAGCGATAGGCGGTGGCGGCCATCGTGGCGACGCCATCGGTTTCGCGGCGCACCCGCAGGCTCAGCCCCTCGTCGCTCTCGCGCGCCTCGATCGCGACCGGCAGGTTGCAGATCAGCGGCGAGAGGCCGCGATAGGTGAACCGTGCGGGCAGGTGTCCCATGAGATGCGTGGCGAGGTTCATCATCCACACCGCCTGCATCGGGCCATGCACGACAAGGCCCTCATACCCCTCGACCCCCGTCGCGTAGGGGTGATCGTAATGGATGCGGTGGCCGTTGAAGGTAAGCGCAGAGAAGCGGAAGAGCAGCGTCGGGTCGGGGGTGATGTGCCACGCCGTGGCCCCCGGCCAGTCCTCGGCGCGCTCCGGCGCGCGGGCCTCGCCGGGCTTGGGGTCTTCGCGGTAGACGATGTCCTGCCGTTCGGATATCCGCGCCTCGCCGGAGACCTTGTAGCTATGGCGCTGCGTGACGAAGCCCAGCTTGCCGCTGCGCCCCTCCTTGAACGACACATCCTTGATCAGTGTCTCGCGGGTCACCAGATCACCGGGCGCGAAAGGCGCGTGAAACTCCAGTTCGCCCCCCGCCCACATCCGGCGCGGCAGGGGCAGCGCGGGCAGGAAGAGGCCGGTTTTCGGGTGGCAATCGCGGCCCAGCTTGTCCGGTGCCACAGCATCCGGCGCAAGACACCAATGCAGGCCCACCGGCACCTCGGCCCGGGCGAGATACCCGTCGAGCATCGCGCGATATTGCGTGATCAGACGCTCCGACATCGGCTCTGACCGCGCGTAGCCCCAGCCGATCCAGTCGTTGTAATCGCTCATCTCACACCCCCCGTCCCGACCCGTAGGATTTGGGCAGATCCAGTACCTGCTCCGCGATGTAGCACAGGATCAGGTTGGTCGAGATCGGCGCGATCTGGTAGAGCCGCGCCTCGCGCCACTTGCGCTCCACGTCGTATTCCTCGGCAAAGGCAAAGCCGCCATGGGTCTGCATGCAGGCCTCGCCTGCTTCCCAACTTGCCTCGGAGGCCAAGAGCTTGGCGGTATTGGCCTCGACGCCGGGGTTGTCGCCTGCGTCATACATCGCCGCCGCGCGGTAGACGATGGCTTCGGCCGCCATCAGATGCGCCTGCGCGCGGGCCAACGGAAACTGCACGCCCTGATTGGCGCCGATGGCCTCGCCGAACACCGCGCGGTCACGGGCATAGTCCGACCCGGTTTTCAGGAACCACTTGGCGTCACCGATGCATTCGGCGGCGATCAGGATACGCTCGGAATTCATGCCCGAGAGGATATAGCGAAAGCCCTTGCCTTCCTCGCCGATCAGGCTGTCCGCCGGGATGCGCAGGTTGTCGAAGAACACCTCGGTCGTGGCGTGGTTGATCATCGTGCGGATCGGGCGGATTTCCACGCCGTTGCCGATCTTGTCCCGCAGATCAACGAGGAACACCGAGAGGCCATCGGTTTTCGATTCGGCCTGATCACGCGGCGTGGTGCGTGCCAGCAGGATCATTAGGTCGGAATGCGCGACCCGCGAGGTCCAGATTTTCTGACCGTTGATGACATACTCATCGCCGTCGCGCCGCGCCGTGGTCTTGAGCGCGAGCGTATCGGTGCCGCTGGTGGGTTCGGTCACGCCGAACGCCTGCAGGCGCAGCGTGCCGTCGGCGATGCCCGGCAGATAGGCGGCCTTTTGCGCCTCGGACCCGTGCCGCAGCAGCGTGCCCATCGTATACATCTGCGCATGACAGGCGGCCGCATTACAGCCAGAGCGGTGGATTTCCTCGAGGATCACCGAAGCCGCCGTCAGGTTCAGTCCCGATCCGCCATATTCCTCCGGGATCATCGCCGCGAGATAGCCCTCGCGGATAAGCGCATCGACAAACTCTTTTGGATAGGCCCGCCGCGCATCCAGATCGCGCCAATAGGCCCCGGGAAACCCCGCGCAGACCTGCGCCACGCCATCGCGAATGTCGGCATGTTCCGCCGTCGGATCAAAAGACGTCATTCGAGCCCCTTCCTTCTCTTGCCGCCCCTGATTGGCAGGTTTTGACGGGTAATGGAATATTCACAACGGGGTTTTCCATTCCGCCCGCCCTGGGGCATGGTGCGCGCGACCCGATCCATCAAGGAGGCCCCCATGCGCACCGACCTTTCCGGTCTTCTCGTCGTCTCGCTCGAACAGGCGGTCGCCGCCCCCTATGCGTCCTCCCGTCTCGCCGAGGCGGGAGCGCGGGTGATCAAGGTGGAGCGCCCCGAGGGCGATTTCGCACGCGGCTATGACAGCCTTGTGCATGGTGAGAGCGCCTATTTCGTCTGGCTCAACCGGGGCAAGGAATCAGTCTGTCTCGACCTGCGTGACGAAGAAGATCGCGCCCTGATGGAGCGGATGCTGGCCCACGCGGATATCTTCATCCAGAACCTCGCGCCGGGCGCCATCGACCGGCTGGGCTTTGCCCCCGACCGGCTGCGCGCCGAGTATCCGCGCCTCATTACCGTGTCGATCTCGGGCTACGGCGAAGAGGGGCCGCTTGCGGATCTCAAGGCCTATGATCTGCTGGTGCAGGCCGAAACCGGGCTGTCGTCGATCACCGGAAACGCGGCGGGCCCGGCGCGCACCGGCGTGTCGGTCTGCGATATCGCGGCGGGCATGACCGCCTATCAGGCGGTGCTGGAGGCGCTGATCGGGCGCGCCACCACCGGCGCGGGGCGGCATATCGCGGTATCGCTCTTTCATGCGCTCAGCGACTGGATGAACGTTCCTTTCCTGCAATACGCCTATGGCGGCAAGGTGCCGCCGCGTGCGGGGCTGAACCATCCCACCATCGCGCCCTATGGTGTCTACGAGGGCAGCGACGGCAAATCGGTGCTGATCTCGATCCAGAACGAGCGGGAATGGGCCATGTTCTGCGAGACGATCCTCGGGGATGCGGCACTTGCCCGCGATCCGCGCTTTGACAGCAATTCGAACCGTGTCGCCAATCGCGCCGCGCTCGACGCGGTGCTGCGTCCGGTCTTTGCCGGTGAGACCCGCGACGCGATGGCCGACCGGTTGCGCGCCGCGCGCATCGCCTATGGCCGGGTGAGCGAGATGGAGGACGTGGTGAACCACCCGCAGAACCGCTATGTCACCGTCGAGACGCCTAGCGGCCCGGTGCGGATGCTGGCCCCCGGCGCGCTGATCGACAACACCCCGGCCACGCCCGGCCCGGTGCCCGGTCTGGGGGCGCATACGGGCGCGCTGCGCGACGAATTCGGAGAGGCGTGAGGCGATGGACACAGGCGAGAGGATCACGGCGATCCTGAAGGACGCGGGCGCGCGCGACGTGCTCGATATCGGCTGTGGGCGAGGCGCGCTTGCCCGGCGTCTGATCGGCGAGGGCCTTGCCGTGACCGGCATCGACCCGGCACCCGACGCCATCGCGGCAGCGCAAGAGAGCGTGCCCGAGGCACAGTTCGCGGTTGCCGGGGCAGAGGACCTGCCGTTTGATCCGGGCCGTTTCGATGCCTGCGTGTTTCTCAATTCCCTGCATCACGTGCCGGTGCCGATGATGGGCCGCGCGCTGCACGAGGCGCTGCGGGTCTTGCGCCCCGCCGGTGAGGTGATCGTCGTGGAGCCGCTGGCCGAGGGGCCATTCTTCGAGGTGATGCGCCCGGTGGAGGACGAGACCGACATTCGCCGCGCCGCCATGGCCGCGATTGATGCGCTGTATGCCTCGAGCGCGGCCTCCGGACCGGCCCCGATTACATGGACCCGGCCCACGCCGGTCGCCGACACCGAAGCGTTCATCGACACCCTCGCGCGCGTCGACCCCGCCCGCCGCGCGGTGGCCGAGGCGCAGCGCGAGAGGCTTGCCGATCTCTTGGCACACCACGCGACGGACGGCCCCGAAGGCCCTGAACTGCACCAACCCCTGCGCCTCTGGAGATTGCGGCCCGCCTGACCACCTCGGCAAATTGGCTCTGGATTGATATGTCTTTTTGTGCTTTTTTTCCCGACGAGGGGAGAAAACGCACGTGTTCAGCTTTGGCGACATCATGGCAGAGGCGCTCGGCCTGATCCTGACATGGGATCGGGACCTGAGCGAGATCGTCGCGCTATCGTTGCGCGTGACGCTGACGGCGGTGGCGGTCGCCTGCCTGATCGGCCTGCCCTTGGGCGCAATCGTGGGCGCGTTCCGCTTTCCCGGGCGCGGCGTGGCGACGGTGCTGCTCAACGCGCTGATGGGGCTGCCGCCGGTGGTGGTGGGGCTTTTCGTCTACCTGATGCTGTCGAATGCCGGACCGCTGGGCGTGCTCGGTCTGCTCTACACCCCTACGGCGATGATCATCGCGCAGACCATTCTGGTGACCCCCATCGTGGCGGCGCTGACGAAACAGGTGGTCGAGGACCTGCACGGCGAATATGCCGAGCAATTCGCCTCGTTCGGCCTGACGGCGCGTGAACGCGTGTCTGCGCTGTTGTGGGATGCGCGCTACAGCCTGTTGACGGTGGCACTTGCCGGCTTTGGCCGCGCGGTGGCCGAGGTGGGTGCGGTGCTGATCGTTGGTGGCAATATCAACCACGTGACGCGGGTGATGACCACAACCATCGCGCTCGAGACCTCCAAGGGCAATCTCGAACTGGCACTGGCACTCGGTGTGCTGCTTCTGGCGTTGGCGGTGATCGTCAACGCGCTTGTCATGGCGCTCCGGGCCTCGGCGGTGCGGGCGGCCTATGCGTGACACGGTGATGGATATCCTTACCGAGCGCCCCGTGACGGCGAAACCGCTGCTGGAGGCGCGGGGCTTGCGCTTTGCGGCGGGCGGGCAGACCCTTATCCACGGCATTGACTTGGAGATTGAGCCGGGCAAGCGCACGCTTGTGATGGGCGCGAATGGCAGCGGCAAGAGCCTGCTATTGCGGCTGCTGCACGGGTTGCTGACGCCCTCTGCGGGTCAGGTTCTGTGGCGCGGCCATGCCCCCGACCGCGCCGCGCGCCGTGCGCAGGCGATGGTGTTTCAGCGCCCCGTCATGCTGCGCCGCTCGGTGCTGGCCAATCTGAATTTCGCGCTGAAGGTCCACGGGCTTGCAGGCCGCGCCCGCGCCGACCGGGCGAACGAGGCGCTCGAGATGGCGCGGCTGACCGATCTCGCGACGCATCCCGCGCGGGTGCTGTCGGGCGGCGAGCAGCAGCGCCTTGCAGTCGCGCGCGCGCTGGTGTGCGAGCCGGACTTGCTGTTCCTTGACGAGCCGACCAGCAGTCTCGATCCGGCCTCGACCCAGATGATCGAGGAACTGGTCAACGCCGCCCACAAACGCGGCGTGACCATCGTGATGGTCACCCATGACATGGGTCAGGCCCGGCGCATGGGCGACGAGGTGATCTTTCTCCATGCCGGGCGCGTCGCGGAACGCGGCTCGCTCGACCAGGTTCTGGGCGCACCGCGCTCGGAGGCCGCCCGCGCCTGGACGCAGGGGCGGCTCTACACTGCAACCGACCACTAACCCCAAACCAAAACGGAGCACGCAATGTTCAGACGTCACCTTCTTTCGCTTGCCCTCGGCGCGACACTGGCCCTCGGGACCGGTGCGGCACAGGCGCAGGACGAGTTCATCGTGGTGCAATCCACCACCTCGACGCAGAATTCGGGCCTGTTCGATCACATCCTGCCGATGTTTCAGGACGAGACCGGCATCGAGGTGCGGGTCGTGGCCGTGGGCACGGGCCAAGCGATCAAGAATGCCGCCAATGGCGATGGCGACGTGCTCTTTGTCCATGCCAAACCCGCCGAAGAGAAATTCGTGGCTGAGGGGCATGGCGTCAGCCGCGCGGATGTGATGTATAACGATTTCGTCATCGTCGGCCCGCCCGCCGACCCCGCAGGCGTTGCGGAGATGAGCGACGTGGTTGCGGCCCTGACCAAGATCTCAGATGCCGAAGCCCCCTTTGCCTCGCGCGGCGATGACAGCGGCACCAACAAGGCCGAGTTGCGCCTGTGGAAAGAGGCCGGGATCGACGCGCAGGCGGCCTCGGGCGGCTGGTATCGCGAGACGGGATCGGGCATGGGCGCGACGCTCAACACCGGGACGGCGATGGACGCCTATATCATGACCGACCGCGCCACCTGGATCGCCTATGGCAACAAGGGCGAGTACCAGATCGCGGTCGAGGGCGACCCCAAGATGTTCAACCAGTATGGCATCATCCTCGTGAACCCCGAGAAGCATGAAAGCGTCAAGGCCGAGGCCGGGCAGGCGTTTATCGACTGGGTGCTCTCGGATGAGGGGCAGGCCGCCATCGCGGGCTACAAGGTCGATGGCCAGCAGCTGTTCTTCCCCAACGCCGGGGGCTGATCCTGATCCATCGGGTTGCGCGCAAAAGCCGTTTGCAAACGGCTTACAAAGCGGCGTCCACGCCGCTTTCACGCGCTTTGCAAAGCGCGTGGGAAGGCCCTTGCAAGGGCCTTCTCCGACCTCAGGGCGACAGCCAGCGCACCTGCCCCATCGGGGTGAGATCATAACCGCCAAGCGCCGCAGCCTTGGCTACCATCGTGTCGGAGCGCATGAAGGCGACAAGGCGCTGCACGGGGTCGGTGAAATAGATCCGCCGGTCGATCAGAAAATCAAACCGTTCCTGCAACAGCGGGCGAAAGGTGAGGCGGAACTGACGCGCCATGGATTCGATGCCGAGCGTCGCCTCGGCCTCGCCCGCCGCCACCGCCGCCGCCGCGTCGCTTTCGGTATGGGCGGGGCTGGTGGGCGTGAGGATGTCACCGGGGGCCAGCCCGGCCTCGCGCATCAGGCGATCAAAGAGCGCCGTGGTGCCGGCCCCCTCCTGCCGCAGGATCACCCGCCGCCCGCGCAGATCGCCAAAATCACGCACCATGTCCGCCACCGAGGGCGTCAGGATCAGGCCGCGTTCCCGTGCCGCCCAGCCGATCAGCACCGCGTCGCGCAGCCCCGCCGCCTCAAGCGCGGCGATGTTCCAGCCGTCGGCATCGGGGATGTGCAGCCCGGCAAGGCCCGCGCGCCCCTCGGCGAAGCCTGCCAGACCGTCAAAGCTTCCATTCCAGAGGGTCGCCAGACCGGCCCCGCTTTCGCGCAGGGCCCAGTCGAGCAGCGGATCATGCGAGCCGGTCACCAGATCCGGGCGCATGGACGGGCGCAGCGCGCCCTCGCCCTCGATCCAGGCGGTGAGTTCGCCTTGCGGAAAGAGCAGCTTGCCGGTGATCTTGCGATGCGGAATTTCGCCTGTCGCCACCATGTCATAGACCTTGCGCTCGCGCACGCGGAGCAGGTCGGCGACTTCCTTGGTGGTCAGATAGGCGGGGTCCATCGGCTCTCCGGATCGCTGCGGCAGTGCCTTGTTCCTAGCCCATTCCAAGCCGGAAATCAGCAGGAAAGCGTACTCAGAGCCGGTTGACCGGCAGTTTCAGCATCGGGTTGCCGTCACGGTCGCGCGGCACTTCGCCTGCTCGCATGTTCACCTGCAAGGACGGCAGGATCAGCCGGGGCATGTTGAGCTGCGCGTCGCGTTCGGTGCGGAAGCGCACGAATTCCTCGCGGGTCTTGCCGTCGCCGACGTGTATGTTGTTGGCCTTCTCCTCGGCGACCGTCGTCTCCCACGCGATATCGCGGCCACCCGGTCCGTAGTCGTGGCACATGAAGAGACGCATGGCATCGGGCAGGCTCAGGACCCGTCGGATGCTGTCGTAAAGCTCACCCGCATCGCCGCCCGGGAAATCGGCGCGCGCCGAGCCGCCATCGGGCATGAAGAGCGTATCGCCGACAAACGCCGCATCGCCCATCACATGCACCATGCAGGCGGGGGTATGGCCCGGTGTGTGGATGGCAAAGCACTGCATGCTGCCCACGGTGTAGCTGTCGCCATCCTTGAAAAGCCGGTCGAATTGCGACCCGTCGCGCTGAAACTCGGTGCCCTCGTTGAAGATCTTGCCGAAGACATCCTGCACGATCATGATCTTTTCGCCGATCCCGATCTTGCCGCCAAGACGCTCCTGAATGTAGGGCGCGGCACTCAGGTGATCGGCATGCACATGGGTCTCGATGATCCATTCGAGGCTCAGCCCCTCGTGCTCGATATGGGCGATCATCGCGTCGGCATGATCGTAGGTGATGCGCCCGGCGGCCATGTCGATATCCATCACGCTATCGACCACCGCGCAGGCGTTGGAGCCCGGGTCCTTCACCACGTAGCTGATCGTGTTGGTGGCCGCGTCGAAGAACGCCTCGACCTGCGGATGCAACTCCATGTTCACCGGGTTGTCGCTCATGCCATGGCCTTCCGTCCTGCCTGTTTCGCCTGAACGAGGCGCGCCACCCACAGCCCGACGAGCAAGGCGGCGACAAAGCCCACGACCTCGACCTTGCCCGAGCCGAGCGCCGGCACGGCGGCACCGGGACAGAACCCGGCAATGCCCCAACCGATGCCGAAGACCGCAGAGCCGCCGACGAGGCGCGCGTCTATATCGCGGGCCGTGGGCAGTTGGAACCTCTCTTCGATGGCAGGTTTATCACGTCGCAGCACGACGCGATAGCCGATGAAGGTGGTCACCAGCGCGCCGCCCATCACGAAGATCAGGCTCGGGTCCCATGTTCCGGCGATGTCGAAGAAATTGAGCACCTTGGCCGGGTTGATCATGCCGGATATGGCGATCCCCACGCCAAAGATCAGGCCGACGACGAAAGCGGACAGCAAGCGCATCTCTCAGCCCCCCATCACGTGACGAATGACATAGACGATGATCCCGCAGGTGATCATGAAGGTCAGCGTGGCGACCATCGAGCGGGGCGAGAGCCGCGCGTTGCCGCAAACCCCGTGCCCCGAGGTGCAGCCCGAGCCATAGGTCACGCCGATGCCCACGATGAACCCGCCGACCGCAATCATCGGCCAGCTCACGGGCACATCGACGGCAGGCATCTGCCCGGTCACCGCCAGCACCAGCAAGGGCCCCGCGATCATCCCCGCGACCATCGCCGCGCGCCATCCCTTGTCGCCGGGCGCGGTGCCTGTCACGAGACCCGAGAGAATGCCCGTGGCCCCCATCACGCGGCCTTGCAGGAACATCAGCAAGACCGCCGATGCCCCGATCAACACGCCCCCCGCCAGTGACATGAGCGGGGTGAATTCCGTCTCGAACCCTGTCATTTGTCGTCTTCCTTCATCCGTCATGGGAGCGCCTGAGGGCGCGCCGATACATATTCATGACTGAATATATGAAAGAGCTGTCGTTTTTTACAGGGCTAATCCAGCGTCCACAGAAACGTGACCGCGCAGCGCCTAGCCTTCGGATTGTGCCGCGCGCATCGTGCCGCGCGTGATTGCCACGATGGCAATCACCGTCAGCGTCCAGAAGAACCACGTGATCGGCCCGCGCAGCAGGATCTCGGGGCTGCCGCCTGACATCAGCATGGATTGGCGGAAATTATCCTCGAGCAGCGGCCCGAGGATGAAGGCGATGAGGAAGGGCGCGGCGGGGATGTGATAGCGCGACATCACGAAGCCGACCCAGCCCATCACGAACATCACGCCGACGTCGAAGATGTTGTTGTTGACCGCAAACACCCCGTAGATGCACAGCACCAGCACCATCGGCATCAGGATGCGCTTGGGGATATCCGCCACGGGCCGGAAGCCGCGAATGGCCAGCCCGCCGACGACGAAGAGAATCCCCGACGACAGGATCAGGCCGATGAAGAGGCCGTAGATGATATCGACGTTGAGCACGAACATCATCGGCCCCGGTTGCAGCCCGTGCACCATGAACGCCCCGATGATGATCGCGGTGATCACGTCCCCCGGCACGCCCAGCGCCAGAAGCGGGATGAGCGTCGCCCCCGCCACGCCGTTGTTGCCCGCCTCAGAGGCCGCGACGCCCTCGATCTCGCCCTTGCCGAAATTGGCCTTGTTGGGCGATTTGCGCCGCGCCTCGGAATAGCTGAGGAACGCCGCAGGCGCCGCGCCGATACCGGGGATGGAGCCGAGGAACACGCCGATGAAACTGCCCCGGATGATCGAACGGAAACAGCGTTTGTATTCCGCGAAGGTGACCCATTTGCTGCCCAGCTTCTGCACCTTGCCCATGTGGCCGGTGGGGTGCCAGACCATGTTGATGACCTCGGGGATCGCGAAAAGGCCGATCAGCACGGCGATGAAATTCAGCCCGCCCATCAGGTTCGGATCGCCGAAGGTAAAGCGGTTGGTGCCATAGACCAGATCGAGGCCGATGGTGGCGAGCAAAAGCCCCAATAGCGCCGAGAGCGCGCCGCGCAGCAGGCTCTCGCCCGAGACACCGGCGATGATTGTCAATGAGAACAGGATCAGCGCGAAGAATTCCGGAGGGCCGAAACTGAGCGCGAAGGAGGCAAGGAACCCGGCAAAGAAGATCAGTGCCAGATTCGAGACGAAATCCGCCGTGCAGGACGCCCAGAGCGCCATGCCCAGCGCGCGCCCCGCCTCGCCCCGTTCGGCCATCGGGTGGCCGTCGAGGATCGTGGCAGATGAGGCGGGCGTGCCCGGCGTCTTGATCAGAATCGCCGGGATCGAGCCGCCGAAAATGCCGCCCTTGTAGACGCCCAGCAGCAGCAGGATGCCGTTGATCGGCTGCATCGGAAAGGTGAAGGGCAGCGCCAGCGCCACCGCCATGGTCGCCGAAATGCCGGGGATCGCGCCGCCCACCACGCCGATCACCACGCCGATGGCCAGTGACAGGAACGCCTCCCAGTTGCCGACAAGGGCCAGCCCCGCCATCACGCTGTCAATCAGACTCATGGCAGTCTCACCAGTTCACCCTGCGGGATGGCAACGCTCGCCACATGCGCGAAGAAGGCATAAAGCACCAGCGGCACCACGATTGCACAGATGAAGGCCGTCGCCGGGTGGCGCGTCTTGACCAGAAAGGCGAGCGCAACGAAGGCCAGCATCGAGGTCCAGACCATGCCGAGCCAGGGCATGACCCAGAAGGTCGCCATCATCAGCACCGCCATTGCAGCGAGGCGCATCATGCCTTGGCGGGGATCGTCAATCGGCTCGTTCACCGGATCGCCGCCGCCCAGTCGCTGCCGCCCCGTCAGCACAAGCGCCAGTCCGATCAGCCCCGTCAGCCCGCCGAGAATATAGGGCCAGAACAGCGGTGACAGCACGATATTGCGCACATTGCTGGGCGACGAAACCCAGTACGGAATGGCGTAGAGGATGAGAAAAAGGGCCGCGATGATGGCCCCGATGCCAAGCTGCACCTGCATTGCCCGATGGCTCACACCTGACCCTCCCCGATCAGATAACGGCTTTATTGCCCGGGCGCAGGACAGCCGCGCCCGGGAGTTTTGTCAATCGGGCCTCAGCCTTCGATCCGCATGCCAAGCTTGTCGACCAGCGTGCGGAAGGTCTCGTATTGGGTCTCGATGAAGTCGTTTGCCTCTTCCGGGCTCATCACCTCGATCACCGAGCCGCGTGCCGTCATCTGCTCGACGAATTTCTCGTTTCCGGCCGCCTCGGCCATCCACTCGCCCCATTTGGCGGCCACGTCATCGGGCAGGTCATCCGGCCCGGCAATCCCGGTCCAGCCGACCAGCTGGGTGAGATCGGATTTTCCAAGCGAACTCGCCGAGGGGGCGTCAAAGCCCGGCACCGGATCATCCGTGGTGACCATGAGCGGCTTCAACTGGCCATTGGCCACGAAACTCGCCAGCGCGGAGGTGTTGGTGCACAGGAACGTCGCCGTGCCGTTGAGCACCGCCGTCGCTGCGGCACCGCCGCCCTTTTGCGGGATATGCGTGGCCTTTTCCAGCGGGTCCTTGACGCCGAACTCGTCCAGCACGAAGACCGCCGCCAGATGCAGCATCGAGCCCACACCCGACGAGCTGTAGCTGGTGCCCTCGCTCTCGGTCAGGCTGACCAGATCCTCCATGCTCTCGATACCGGAGTCGGGCCGCACGGCACAGGCCACCGGGTTGATCTCGTAGACCGTGACAAAGCGGTAATCGTCGAGCGTATAGGGCAGTGTGGCCTTCATCGCCGGGTTCACCGAATGGGACCCCACCCGCGCGAACAGCATGGTGTAGCCGTCGGGCTTGGCATTCTGCACCGCGACCGAGCCGGTGGCCCCGCCTGCGCCGGTGATGTTCGACATGACCAGCGTGCCCCCCACTGCCGTGCCCAGCGGCTCGGCGATGGTGCGCGCGGAAATGTCGGTGGCGCCGCCCGCGCCATAGGGAATGATCATGTTGATCGGGCGTTCGGGATATTCGGCCAGCGCGGGTGCCGCCGCCAGCCCCAGACCCATGGCGCAAAACGCGCCCAGATGTCTCAGTTTCATTCTGTCCTCCTCCTCTGTCGGGGCGTTGCGGCGCGGGTCGTGATCGCGGATTGCAACGCCTGCCGGTTCAGGTGTAACTTTAAGCCAACCTTAATATAAGCAATATTCCGTTACAGCTTGGGTTAGTAAAGCTTACGGTAAAGGCAGGCCATGTCAATCCGACGCCTACGCACCCTGATCGCGGTGGACGAGCACAAGACCTTCAGCGCCGCCGCCGATGCGGTATTCGTGACCCATGCCGCCGTCAGCCAGCAAATGCGCAGCCTTGAGGAGGAATGGGGGCTGGCCCTCTTCGACCGCTCGCGGCGCACGCCGGAACTTACCCCGGCGGGGCGGGCTCTCGTGGCCCGGGCACGCGAGATCGTGCGCGCCTATGACGGCATTGTGCCGTCGGTTCTGGGCGATGAGGGGTTTCAGGGCGAAATCTCGCTCGGCGCGGTGCCGATAACGCTGACCGGCCTGACGCCCCTGTCGGTGCGCCTGTTGAAACAGAGCTTTCCCGACCTGCATGTGCGCATCGTGCCCGGCATGACGACCGGGCTGATCGCCGAGGTCGAGCGCGGCGCACTCGATTGTGCGGTGCTGTCGCGGCAAGGCCCGCTGCCGCCCGAGATCGACCATGCCGACATCGCCCGCGAACCGATGGAGCTTTTGGCCCCCGAGGACACCATAGGCGACGATGTGCGCACCCTTCTGACGCAACACCCTTTCATCCGCTTCAGCCGCGACGCGGTGGTGGGCGGGCTGATCGACGGCTGGCTGCGCGACAGCGGGATCGCGGTCAACGTGACGATGGAATTACAGGGGCTGGAGGCGATCTCCAGCATGGTTCTGGCGGGGCTCGGCGTCTCGATCGTGCCGTCGCGCTGCGTGCGCGGCGCAAACCCCCTGCCCCTGCGCCGCCTGCCCCTGCCCGAGGGCGCGCCCATCCGCCAACTGACCCTTGCGCATCGCCGCGACAATCCCCGCATCCGGGTCATTCAGGAGATCCACACCGCCCTGCTCGGCGCGGTCGGGATCGGAGCCTTCACACCGGCCCCGGCGGGCGCCCCCGCATGACGCCCGAGATCGCGCTGTATGTCGCTGCGGGGGCCCTTGCGGGCGGGCTGATCAACGGGCTGGCGGGCTTTGGCACCGCGCTTTTCGCGCTCGGGTTTTTCCTCAACGTGATGCCACCGGTGCAGGCGGTGGCGGTGGTCGTCGTGCTCTCGGCGCTCACCGGTCTGCAGGGGCTCTGGATCGTGCGCCATGCCATCGGGGCCAACACGCGCCGCCTGACACGGTTCCTGCTGCCCGGAATCATGGGGATACCCCTGGGCGTGCTGGCGCTATCGGTGCTGGACGCGCGCAGCCTGAAACTGGGGGTCGCCGGGTTTTTGATCCTCTATGGCGGCTATTTCAGCCTGCGCACGCATCTGCCCCGCTTTGAGCGCCCGACACCGGTCTGGGACATGATCGTGGGCTTCTCGGGCGGGGTGCTGGGCGGTGCCGCCTCGCTCTCGGGGGCGCTGCCGATGATGTGGTGCGCCCTGCGCCCCTGGCCCAAGGCCGAGACGCGCGCCGTGCTGCAACCCTTCAACGTGACCGTTCTGGCGCTCACGGCCGCCGCTCTCGCGGTGAAGGGCGCCTACACCCGCGAGACGCTGATCTACCTCGCGCTGGCCCTGCCGCTCTCGGTCATCGCCGCGCAACTCGGCATCGCGATCTTCAAGCGCCTGCCGGATGCAGCCTTCCGGCGGCTCCTGATTGCCATGACCTTCATTTCCGGCGCAGTGCTTCTGGCGCGCGAACTGGTTTGAGCGAGAACGCCCTTGCAAGGGCGTTCCACCGCGATTTCGAAATCGCGGGGAAAGCCGTTTGCAAACGGCTTTCTAGCCGATCACCTCGTCGGAGCGGTCATCGGTTTCGCCATAGCGTTTGAGCGTCGCCGGGCGGGTGCCTTCATAGACCCGGTCAAGGTTTTGCACGATCTTGGCATTCTCGCGCTCGAAGAGGCAATTGCCGTCCAGATCAGACGCCACGATGAACGGCCCCATCTTTTTGCAGCGGATGACCCACATCGCCTGCGCGAGGCCCAACTCGTCGCGCCAATGCACCGCCTCGACCGTCTCGATCCCGCGCCCGAGCAAAGCGCCGGTGCCATAGCCCACGGTCGACAGGTAAATCGCGCCGTTCGGCACGAAGTATTCCTTGTAGTCCTTCGAGGACATGCCCCCCTTGCCGATGATCAGCCGCGCGCCGGTCTTTTCCATCCATTCCGGCAGCCATTTGGCAAATCGGAACGACGCCGTCGCCGTCACCGCGCCCATGTCGAAACTGCCGTCAGAGCGGATTGCGGCGGCAGGTGAGCAATGGAAATTCGCCGCACTCTCGCCCGGCAATTCCATCGGGATATTCGCCTGCTCCTCCAGCGCCCGCTTATAAACGCCTTCGCGCGCGGTGTAGAGCAGACCATCGAGATAGACGATATCGCCGAGGCGTAGTTCGGCCAGCGCCTCGGGCGTCGGCGTGGTGCTGAGGCGGATTTCGCGGGGTTTGGTCATTCGGCAGCCTCCTGCGCGCTGCCCGGCCATTCGACCGTCTCGCGCCGCTGATAGGGGGTGAACCAGTCGGGATCAGTGCGATACTCCACCCGGCCGTCCGCGTAGACCCGCGCCACCGCGCGGCGCGACGAGAGGCAAAAGGCATGCACCGACATCTGCATGCCCCCGGTGTGGCAATAGCCGACCTCGATGTTGCAATCGACGACCATGTTCTTGCCGACAAACCCCATCGCGCCCATCCCGATGGAGTTGCCCAGATCCTTGAACTCGCGCTCCAGCGCCGCGATCTTTGGGTCCGGGTTTTCGCTGCCCACCACGCGCAGGCAGGCGGCGCGCTTGCCCAGAACCATGCAGGTGTCCTTGGAGCCGCCGAGGCCAATGCCGATGATCGCCGGCTGACAGGCCAGCCCGCGCTTGCCGAAGGCCACGAGGCTGTCGAGATAGAACCGCTTGATCCCCTCGATCCCGTCGGAGGGAAAGAGCATCCGGTAATCGGTGCCAAAAAGCCCGCCCTTGTGCACGGTGATGAGGTCGATCCACTCGCCCCCCGGCTCGTAGCCATATTCGATTTCGGGCGCGCCGATGCCGACGTTGTTGTTGTGATCGGTGCGCCAGAGCGGATGCACCCGGTTGGGCCGCAGCGGCACGCCGTCGGTCGCCTGCGCCGTGGCCCGGCGCAGCGCGGCTTCGAGCGCAACCGGCCCGCCCTCGATCTGCGTCTCGTTGCCCATCTTGACGTACCAGCGCGGACAGCCGGTATCGCCGCACATCGCGCGCCGATCCTCCTTGGCGGCCTTGTAATTCTCCAGCATCGCTTGCAGGACGAAAGACGACAGATCGCCATCCTCGGTCTCGGCCGCGTGTTGCAGCCCGGTCAGGTAATCGTCGGGGATCTCGATCGCCGCCTTGTCCATCAGCGTTCCGGCGGTTTTCTCGATCACATCAATCGGTATCATTGTGCTGCCACCAGTGTTTCGGGTGCGCCGTCGGGCATGATCGTCTCGCCCGGGCGCACAAGGGTGAATTGAACCGGGTCGCGGCGCACATCGAGCGTCTCGCCCATCTGCGTGACCACGGTGAAGTAGGACGCATCGAGATCGCCCGTCTCGGGGAAATCCTCGCGGTAATGCGCCCCGCGCGAGTTTTCGCGGGCCAATGCGGCCAGCGTGATCGCCTCAGATATATCACAAAGCGAGCGCAGATTCAGCCAGTCATGCCAGGTGAGGTTGAAGGCGAGGTCATCGCCCGCGACGCCCACCTCCATCAACTCGGTTGAGATCCCGGCGATACGGGTCAGCCCGCGCTCCATGCCGGGCGCGTTGCGCATCACGCCCACATCTTCCCACATCGCCTCTTGCAGGGCGTGGCGCATCGGCTGCACGAGGCCGGGGGTGCGGCTGAGCGGTTGCAAGGCGCGGGCCACTTCGGCCTGCAACGCCTCCGGGCAGGGGTCGCGCAGCGCGCCCATGGCGCGGATATCCGCGCCCATCACATCGCCCGCCACCCCGCCATAGACGGTGGAATTGGCCACACCATTGCCGCCCAACCGGTTGGAACCATGCGCGCCGCCCGCGTCCTCTCCGGCCACATACAGCCCCTCCATCGCCGTGCGCGTGTCGGCGTCCACCACCACCCCGCCCATGAAGTAATGCGCGGTCGGCACCACCTCGACGAGGCCGCCTGCGAGGTCGAACCCGCTATCGGCGCAGCGCTTGACCATGCCGGGGAACTTGGCGCGCACATGGTCGGGGCCGAGATGCGACATCGAAATGAACACGCCGCCATTATCCGTCGTGTTGTTCTTGCGCATCTCGGCATAGATCGCGCGGCTGACCACGTCACGGGTGGCACGTTCGCCCTTGGGGTCATAGTCAAACATGAAGCGGTTTTCGGCCCCGTTGAGCAGCTGCCCACCCGCGCCGCGCAAGCCCTCCTCCAGCACCGTGCCAGTCATTCTTGTATGGTCCCCGGCCAGCAGCCCGGTGGGATGAAACTGCACCATTTCCATGTCGCGGAGTTCCAGCCCCGCGCGCATCGCCATGGCAAGCCCGTCCATCGTCTTGTCGCCCGACGGTGTGTTGTACTTGTACATGGTCGGGCCGCCGCCGGTGGCCATCAGCACCGTCTTGGCCCTGACAAGACGAAAGCCCCCGCTGCGCATGTCGATAAATAGCACACCCGCCAGCGCGCTGCCGTCTGGCGTCGGAATGAGGCCGATGGCGCGGTGTTCCTGTAGCTTGTCCACTGGCCGCGCCAGAACCTGCTCCATCAAACGGCTGATGATCTCGATGCCGGTCAGGTCGCCCTTGTGCACGGTGCGGTCGGCGGTCTGCCCGGCAAAGGCCTTTTGATGCAGGGTGCCGTCGGGGTTGCGGTCGAAATAGCAGCCGATCTCGTTTTCCAGCTCGTGGATGCGCACCACCGCCTGTTCGCACAGCTTCCACGCCATGTCCTGATTGGGCAGCCATTTGCCGCCCTGAATCGTGTCCATGAAATGCCGTTCGACCGTGTCACCACCGCCAAGCGCGACGTTATAGCCGCCCTGCACCATCCGGGTGCAGCCGCTTTTGCCGATGAGGCCCTTGACGGCGATGGTGATCCGCGTGCCCTCAGGTGCGGATTGCTGCGCGTGGAGAGCGGCGAAGAGGCCCGCGCCCCCGGTGCCGATGATCAGGATATCGGTATCGTGCCGGTCGATATGCGCCATCAGATCGCCCTCAGGAAGAATGTGCCGGACAGGAACAGCGCCGCGCCGATGGCTGCGGCGGCGTAGGTCTTGTGCCGGTCGGACCACGGCAGGAATTCCAGCGCCAAGAGGCGCAGACCGCCGCCCATGTGAACCGCCAGCAGGAAGACGAGGCCGAACTCGGCAAGCTTCACCAGCGGGTGTTCGGCGAAGGCAAGGAAGCCGTTGAGGGTGGCGGGTGACGTGACCGCTTGGGACAGAAGCCACAGATGCACCGGCAGGAAAAGCGCCAGCGCCAGCCCCGAGAGGCGGTGCAGCAGGAAGGCGAGCCACAGGGGGTGAGAGCGGGGCGGTTGTTTCATGGCAGCGTCACCGCGAGAACCGCCCGCGCGCCCAAGGCCAGTAGCCCCGCGCCCACGGCCCACATCAGCCCGTCGAGCGTGCGCCCCTTTTGCCCGCCCCATTCATGCGCGATGACGCGCAGACCGATGGCGGCGTGGACAGAGACGGCGATCACAAAGCTGCCGTAGAACAGGAACCACAGCAGGCTGCCTTGCGTGCGGCCGAGGATTTCGGCGGTGGAGAGGCCCCCCTGAATGGCGTAGATCATCACCGCGATATGCCCCAGAACGAGCGGCACCATCACCAGCGCGCTCAGCCGTTGCGCCATGTAGAGCCGCAGATCAAGCATCGCGCTTGCGCCCCCACGCGGCGCGCACCGTCTCGCGCTTCAGCCCCGCAATCGCGCGCATCGGGTTGAGATCATTGGGACAATACTGCGCACAACTGCCCATGGAATGGCAGTTGTGACAGCCGCCCTTGCCCGACACCGCCGCGAGGATGCCGTCGCGATCCGCGTCGCGGCTGTCGTTGAGCAGGGTCCAGGCGCGTTGCAGCGCGGCAGGACCGAGATAGTCGGGATTGCCCGCCACCGTATCGCAGGCCGCATAGCAGATGCCGCAATTGATGCATTCGATCCCCAGATCGGCCTCGGCGCGGGCGGGCTCTTGCGAGGTGACAGGGTCGAACGCGTCGTCGCGCCCGGCGGAGGGATGCAGGCGCGCCTCGGCGGCCACCCATTTGTCGAAGAACGGGTCCATGTCGGCGGCGAGATCCTTGATCACCGGCAGGTTCCGCAGCGGCGCGATGTCGAGCTCGCCGTCGGCGGCGACCTTCTTTACATGCGTGCGGCAGGTCCAGCGCGGCACGCCGTTGACCATCATCGCACAAGAGCCGCACATGCCGACCCGACAGGCGAAGCGATAGCTGAGCGTTGGATCCGCCATCTGCTGAATCCATGTCACCACGTCCAGAACCGTCTGATTTTCATAGGCGGGCACGTCGAAGGTTTCGCGCCGAAGCGCCGCTGCCGTGCCGCGCTGCACTGTGACGCGCAAGGTGTCGGGCGTGGTGGTCACATGTCCCCCCGGACGGTTGGATTGGATGTGACCTTGGTTATAAATATCAGCGCAGCTAACAAAAAGGAATTAATTCTAATGTTTTTTGTTAGTTCGGCTTTCAATAAAAGGGGCCGATCACCGACCGGCCCCTCGTCTTTATTGCGCCGGATTCACCTCGAATCCGACCGAGGAATACCATTCGGCAACGGCGCGGATCTCGTCATTGGTCATCTCGGCGGCAATCCCGCTCATCACGTCATGCGTGCGCTTGCCGGTGCGGAACGCCTTGAGCTGCGTGTCGATATACATCACCGTCTCACCCGCCAGATTTGGCGCGTCCTCGATCTGTGCGATGCCATCCGCACCGTGGCAGGCGATGCAGGCCTCGGGCGCGTTGGCCGGGTCCTGTCCCGGGCCAAGCGTCGCCACCGGTTCCTGCGCGCTGTACCACGCCGCGAGATCGGCGATCGCCTGATCGCTGAGGCCGCGCGCCACCACACTCATCATCTCGTGCACGCGCTGGCCGTCGCGAAAGGCGGTCAGCTGATGCTCGATATAGGACGGGTTCTCACCGCCGATATGCGGCACGATGGGCATTTTCGCGTGCCCCTCGATGCCGTGACAGGTGCGGCATTGCATGGCCAGCTTGCGCCCGGCCTGAGCATCGCCCGTCACCTCCTGGGCATAGGACATCTGGGCGAGGAAAACCCCGCCCAGTGCCAGCAACATCATCTGTCGCATCAATTGCCCTCGTAGGAGATCCGGTAGAGCGCGCCGGCCAGATCATCGGACACGAGGATCGAGCCGTCGCGCAGCTGCGCCACATCGACCGGACGCCCGAGATATTCACCATCCTCGGTCAGCCAGCCTGTCGCAAAGGGCTCCATCGTGGCGTTGCCCTCATCGTCGATGAAGGTCACCATCACCCGCGCACCCACCGGCTCGGTGCGGTTCCACGATCCGTGCTGCGCCGAGAAGATCGCGTTCTTGTACTTGGCCGGGAACTGGCTGCCGGTATAGAAGGCCATGCCAAGATCGGCGGCATGGGCCACCGTTTCGACGGCGGGCATCACCACATCGACGGGCACCTCTTCGCCCTTGTATTCGTTGGTGCGCACATCACCGCCGCCAAACCAAGGGTGGCCGAAATGCTGACCCATCTCGGTCTGACGGTTCAATTCGCCGGGCGGAATGTCATCACCCATCCCGTCGACCTGATTGTCGGTCCACCACAACTCGCCGGTCTCGGGGTGGAAATCGTGGCCGACCGAGTTGCGCACGCCGTAGGTATAGACCTCGCGGCCCGTGCCGTCGGTATTCATTCGGATGATGCCGCCGATGCCCCATTTCGTGTTGATGTCGAGGTTTTCCTTGGGCGCCACGTTGAACGGCTGGCCGAGCGAGATGTAGATCTTGCCATCCGGCCCGATATCGCAGACCCGCGCGGTGTGGTTGAAGCTTTCCTGCTCTTCCGGAATCAAATCGCCCTTGGCCACCAGATTGAACGCCGCCACGTCGGGGCTTTCATAAAAGAACTCGGCGGCGGGGAAGAGCAGAACGCGATTCTGCTCGGCGATATAGAGAAACCCGTCGGGCGAGAAGCAGGGGCCGTTGGGGATCGAGAATTGCAGCGAAGGGGCGAAATCCTTGACCTCGTCGGCGACGCGATCCTTGTTGCGGTCGGTGACCGACCAGACCTTGTCCTTGCGGGTGCCGACGAAGGTCACGATGCCTTGCGGCCCCACGGCCATATGGCGCGCATCGGGCACCACGGCATAAAGCTCGATCTTGAAGCCGTCGGGCAGGGTGACCCTGTCGAGCGTGGCCTTGATCCCCTCGGCATAGTCGCCGCCCTGCTCGATGAAGGTGAAGTCGGTGACGCCGGTGGTCTGGAAATTCGACAGCTTGTCGAGATTGTCCGGTACGTTTGCCGCCTGACCCTGCGCCAGACCGGCGGTAAGGGCGAGCGTTGCGATGGATGACAGCAGATGTTTCATATGGTTCCTCCCAGATACGTCTGTATGTCCGGCCGCCGGATTACCGGCGGACCGATCTTCGGCATGTGACATCACGATGCCGAAGTGGCGCGCGCTCTCCCCTTCGCACACCGGTCGCGAATACCGCTTACGTTGCATTCACAAGGCGAGAGCCTACCCCAGATTCCCCAAAGCGCAAGATATTGCTGCGGCGATCCGACACAGACAAAAGGAGGGGGTCGGGCGTGGCGCGATCAGGGCCGTGAAAGTCGTTAGCCGCTGCCGATCAGAACGCCCGCCGCGAAGACCAGCGCGCCGCCCAGAACCACCTGAAACGCCGCCCGGAAGAACGGGGTTTCCATGTATTTGTTCTGAATCCATGCAATCGCCCAGAGTTCGATGAAGACGACCACGAAGGCGATGATCGTCGCGGTCCAGAAATCCGGGATGAGATAGGGGAGCGCATGGCCGAGGCCGCCCACGGTCGTCATCACGCCCGAGGCGAGGCCCCGCTTGAACGGGCTGCCGCGCCCGGACAATTCGCCGTCATCACTGGCGGCCTCGGTGAAGCCCATGGAGATGCCCGCGCCGACGCTGGCCGCCAGACCCACGAGGAAGGTGGTCCAGGTGTCCTGCGTGGCAAAGGCCGTGGCAAAGATCGGGGCCAGCGTCGAGACCGAGCCGTCCATCAGACCGGCAAGTCCCGGCTGCACCCATGTCAGCAGGAATTGCCGCTTGGCTGTGCGCTCCTCGGCGTCGCGGGCGTCGCCGCTCAGGTGCTCTTGCTGCAACTCTTCGGCGCGGGTCTGGTGGCCCGCCTCGGCGGCGGCGAGATCACCCAACAGCTTGCGGGTGGCGGCGTCGCTACTGTGCTGCGCGGCCTTGAGATAGAAGGTTTCGGCATCGCGCTCCATCGCCTCTGCCTCGTCGCGGATGCGCTCGATCCCGAGGTTTTCGACCAGCCAGATCGGGCGTCGGGCGTAGAACCCGGCCACGTGCTCGCGGCGGATCAGCGGGATCACGTCCCCGAACCGGCTGCGGTGCAGTTCGATCAGACGCTGACGGTGGCCGTCCTCTTCACGCGCCATGCCATCGAACATGGCGGCGCTGTCGGGGAAATCGGCGCGCAGCATCTCGGCATAGGAGCGGTAGATACGCGCGTCGTCTTCTTCGGAGGAGATCGCGAGGGCGAGGATTTCCTGCTCGGACAAATCCCTGAAGCGGCGGCGGGAGGAAAAACCGGGAATCATGACGAACCTACGTTTAGAATGATTCTAATCTATCCATACGGGCAGAATGTTCAATGGTCAAACTCGCAAATGCGTAAAGTGAACTGAATGGTTCACTTTACTCTTGATTTCTGAACTGATCTGTTTAGATATAAAGTGAACAGATTAGTTCAGTTATGGAGTTGACCATGAACACGATGAAACCGATCCTGACCGCGTTTGTGCTTGCCGTCTCTCTCGCCGCGTCGCCGGTGCTGGCCTTTAGCATCGACGCGGGCAGCCTGACGCCGACCCTCACCTATCCCGACCCCGCACCGCAGCCGGTCACCAAGGATCAGGGCGGGATTTCCAAGTAAATTCTGCCGGGCCGCTGACCCAGCGGCCCGCACCCCCCCGCCGCGCACGCAGATGTGCTTGCGGATATCCGCCCGGCCCGACTACACTGTCCAGACCTGTCTGGAGGGGTTTAATGTCGGCACCGGCCGCGGAAATCAAAAAAGGACGCAAGTTCGATCAGGTGCTCGAAGGGGCGCGGCGCATTTTCATGCGTGACGGGTTCGAAGGCGCGAGCGTCGACGAGATCGCGCGCGAGGCGCAGGTCTCGAAGGCAACGCTCTACAGCTATTTCCCCGACAAGCGTCTGCTATTTTCCGAGGTGGCGCGGGTCGAATGCAACCGGCAGGCCGAAGAGGCGCTGGAAGTGATCGGCAAGGGTGCTGCGATCGAGCATGTGCTGCACGAAGCCGCAAGCCGGATCGTGAACTTCTTCCTGTCGGATTTCGGCCAGCAGGTTTTCCGCATCTGCGTAGCCGAGGCGCATCGGTTCCCGGAACTTGGCAAGCGGTTTTACGCCTCCGGCCCGGCGCTGGTGCGCGAGCGCATGAGCATGGTTCTGACCCCCTATGTCGAAGCGGGCGTGTTGCGGATCGAGGACATGGATCTGGCCGCCAACCAGTTCGGTGAGCTGTGCAAGGGGGATCTCTTCATACGTTCGCTCTGCGGCATGTGCGGCGAGGTCACCGAGGGCGATATCGAGCGCGTGGTGAATGGGGCGGTCGAGATGTTCCTCGCGCGTTACCGGGTCTGATCCGGGCCGCGCCCGGTCATGTCCCCGGCGATCTTTTCCGCGATCATGACAGTGGGCGCATTGGTGTTGCCACCGATCAGGCGCGGCATGATCGAGGCATCCACTACGCGCAGCCCCTCGATGCCATGCACGCGACCCTCGCCATCGACCACCGCCATATCGCCCCGCCCCATCGCGCAGGTGCCCACCGGGTGATAGATCGTATCGGCGCGGGCGCGAATGTCGGCCTCCAGCGCACTATCGCTGCCGTCATGGGGATAGAGCCGACGCTTGCGCCATGCGTCAAACGGCGGAGCGCCCAGGATCTCGTCCACCCGCCGGGCACCCTGCTTGAGCAGGTCGAGGTCGCGGGGGTCGCTGAGGAAGGCGGGGTCGATCAGCGGCGCATCGCCTGCACGCGCCGAGCCTAGCGTCACGCGGCCCCGGCTATGGGGGCGCAGCACGCAGACATGGCAGGAATAGCCGGGCCGAAAATGCAGCTTGCGCATGTGGTCATCGACCACGCCGATCACGAAATGCAATTGCAGGTCGGGCCGGTCGAGGTCCGGCTTTGAGCGCAGGAACGCCCCCGCCTCGCCATAGGGGGTGGTGAAATGGCCCTGCCCCGTCTTGCGCCAAGTCAGTCCCGCCCGCGCCATCCGCCACAGCCCCCTGGGATCGAGGCTTATCACGTCGTCACTGTGAGAGCGTTCCAGCAGGGTGTAGTCGAGATGATCCTGAAGGTTCTCACCCACGCCGGGCAGATCATGGCGCGGCGTGATGCCATGGGCCTGCAATTCGTCCGACGGGCCGATCCCTGAGAGCTTCAACAGATGCGGCGAGCCGAACGCGCCGCTGCTGAGGATCACGTCGCGCGTGGCCTGCACCTCTTGCACGCGGCCCTTGCGGCGATAGCGCAGGCCGGTGGCGCGCTTGCCGTCGAGAAGCACGCGCTCGGCCGTGGCATTGCGGATCACGGTCAGGTTTGTGCGCCCGAGTGCGGGAAAGAGATAGGCCGCCGCGGCTGAACACCGCTCACCGCGTTGGGGGCCTTCGAAATATTGCGTCACCTGAAAGAGACCCGCGCCCTCCTGCCGGGCACCGTTGAAATCGGCGTTGCGGGGGATTTGCAGGCTTTCACAGGCGGCGATAAACGCCTCGGAAACGGCGCGAGGGGCGTCCTGGTCCGCCACCTGCAACGGGCCGTGCTGCCCGTGCAGATCGTCCGACAGGCGCGCGTTACGCTCGGCCCGGCGGAACCACGGCAGCACGCTCTGCCAGTCCCAGCCGTCACAGCCTAGATCAGCCCATTCGTCATAGTCGCGCGCATGACCGCGCACATAGAGCATGGCGTTGATCGCGCTCGATCCGCCAAGCGCGCGGCCGCGCGGCTGATAGCCGCGCCGCCCGTTGAGGCCAGGTTGCGGCACCGTTTTCAGCGCCCAGTTGTTGAGCTTGGGTCGCCCCGACACCATCGCCGCCACGAGCGCGGGGGCGCGTATCAGGATGTCGCGGCCAGAACCGCCCGCCTCGATCAGGCACACCGTGACTGACGGGTCTTCGCTCAGCCGTGCCGCAAGAACGCATCCGGCAGAGCCGCCGCCGACGATGATGTAATCATAGCGCATCTGCCCTTCCTCCTGCGGCGGAGCCTATGCCGAATGCCCGGGAACGCAAAAGCCCGACGCAACGTCATGCGCCGGGCCTTCGCTGTTTGGTATCGGGGTCTTTAACCGGGGCTCATCCCGCGCAGACGCTCGGACCGGCGGCGCAGCATTTCGAGCGTCGCCAAAAGGACAATGGAAATCGCCACAAGGATCGTTGCCACCGCCAGAATGGTCGGGCTGATCTGTTCGCGCAGGCCGGTGAACATCCTCCACGGCAGGGTCTGCTGATTGGCCGAGCCGACGAAGAGCACCACCACAACCTCGTCAAACGAGGTGATGAAGGCGAAAAGGCCACCCGAGATCACGCCGGGCAGGATGAGCGGCATCTGCACCCGGAAGAACGTCGTCACCGGGTCCGCGCCCATGTTGGCCGCCGCGCGGGTGAGCGAGCGGTCAAAGCCGACCAGAGTGGCCGTCACGGTGATGATCACGAAAGGAATGCCCAAGGCGGCATGCGCCAGCACCACGCCGAAATAAGTGCCCTGAAGGCCGATCCGGCTGTAGAAGAAATACATCCCCGCCGCCGAGATGATCAGCGGCACGATCATCGGAGAGATCAGGATCGCCATGATCGCCCGGCGGAACGGCACGTGCTCGGAACTCAGGCCAATCGCGGCAAGCGTGCCAAAGCTGACCGACAGGAGCGTCGCCACCGGCGCGATGGCCAGCGAATTGCGGAGCGCCTGTTGCCAGCCGCTCGAGGTGAAGAAATCCTCGTAATGCTTGAGGCTGTATCCCGCCGGGTCAAAGCGCAGCATTTCGGGCGTGAAGGTAAAGAAGTTCTGGGCGTTGAAGCTGAGCGGCATGACCACGAGAATGGGCGTGATCAGGAAGATGAAGATCGCACCACAGAGCACGCGGAAGGAATAATGCCACAGCACCTGTCCACTCGTCAGGTAGGGGGCAAGATTGGCGCGATACCGCCCCTCGCCGATCCAGTAGATGAACCAAGAAAAGAACCAGCCGAACAGAACGCCGAGCACGAAGCCCGGCACGCCCGCCACCATGACGCCAACGGCGGTAAAGAGGGCGATGATGCCCCAGCGGACAGGCTTTTCCATGCCGAGCCCGAGGATCTGCAGGGCGACAAAGCCGAGCGCCATCAGCGCGAGGGCCCCAATCGCGATCCCCAGCAGGCCGGAACCATGCGCGGTGCCCACGAAAAGCCCGGCAAAGCCGCCCGCCGCACCGATGACCGGCAGCGCGAAGGAGAGCGGTTTTTTCTCGATCGGTGTGAGTGTCATAGCGCTCATGGCTCAGCCCCCCAGCTTCACGTTGTCGATGCCGACAATCTTGTCATAGGCCCAGTAGAGGACCAGAACGACCGCGAGCAGGATCGATCCGAGTGCCGCCGCCAGACCCCAGTTCAGGGACGAGGAGATGTGATAGGCGATCCGGTTCGAGATGAACGTGCCGGTGGTGCCGCCGACGATCTCGGGCGTGATGTAATAGCCGATGGCGAGGATGAAGACGAGGATCGACCCCGCGCCGATGCCCGGCACCGATTGCGGGAAATAGACCCGCCAGAACGCCGTCCAGTTGGTGGCCCCCAGCGACTTGGCCGCGCGCAGGTAGCTGGGCGGAATGGTCTGCATCACCGAATACATCGGCAGGATCATGAAGGGCAGCAGGATATGCGTCATCGCCACGATGGTGCCGAACTGGTTGTTGATCATCACCAGACGACTTTCATCCGCGACAAGGCCCAGCCAGACCAGCGTGTCGTTGATCACCCCCTGTTGCTGGAGCATGATCTTCCACGCGCTCGTGCGCACCAGAAGTGAGGTCCAGAAGGGCAGCAGCACAAGGATCATCAACAGGTTCGCGGTGCGCGCGGGTAAGTTCGCGAGAATCCACGCAATCGGATATCCCAGCGCAATGCAGCTGAACGTGATGACCATCGACATGAACATCGTGCGCTTGAAGAGGATGCCGTAGATGCGCTCGTCCTCATCGCGCAGGGCGATGCCCTCGGTGGTCTTTTCCATGTCCACGGCATTGAGGAAATAGCCGGTCGTGTAGGGCGGCGAATAGGTGTGGATCACCTCCCAGTATCCGACGCGATTCCAGTCCTTGTTGGACTCGATGAACGCCGATTTCATATCGACCTGCGGAAGGTCGGCCGCAGCGGCTTGGCGCAGCAGGTCCGCACCGGGGCCGTCATAGGTCGCCAATGCCGCAGCCGTTCCGGGATCTTCGAGATCCAGCGCGAGTGCGGCATAGACCGCCTCCCACGGCTCTTCCTCTGCGACGACATCTTCGTCCACGAAATGGGTGAAGGCGGCAAAGGCGGCATAGGCCCGCGCGGTGTTGGGCAGAATGTCGGAAATCGCGGCACCAGGGACAAAGCCCGCATCGCCCCGATAGTTATCGGATTCGAGTTGCTCGATTCGGCCGATCTGGTTTGACATCAGACGCGTGTTGCCCTCGGCCCCATCGCCGCCCGACATCATGTCATACCAGACCTGTGCCTCTTCAAACTCGGGGCTGATCTCTTCGAGCGCGTCCTGAAAGACCTCGCCCATATCGTCCACGTCGCGGCCCGTCGTACGGAAGAGCGACGACACGCCGCTTTCCTCGTAGTTCAGGCGGCTGCCAAGCTTGGTGTGCTCCTTGGCCTCGGAAGCGAGGAACAGATCAAAGAACATGGCGCGAAAGACTTGCTCATCCGGCACCTCTTTGCCGTCCCAGTCGCGCAGCTCCTCGACCGTCATGGGCACTGTATTGCCGACGATCTGGTTCTCGACCGAACGGAACAGCATGTCCGCGATGGGGGCGATGAACGCGACCAGCACGAAGATCAGCAGCGGCGCGATCAATGCGAGCGCCCGTATCTTCTGCGCGCGCAAGGCGCGTCTCAGGCTGCGCTTTAGCGGTGTGCCGTCTGCGGCAAGCACCGGGCCGGTGTCGGTGGTATCGCTCATGTCATCCCCGTCGGACAAATTTGGTTATTGAACCCTGGGTCTTGTGCCCGGTGGTCAGGTGTGGAGGGGGCCACGCGGGCCCCCTCCGGATCGTATCGCCGCGCTTATTGCGCCAGCCACGCCTGGAACTTGGCGTCCAGATCGTCGCGGTTATCCGCCCACCACTCGTAGTCGTAGATGTGGACGTTGGTCGCGTTGGCCGGATCGGTCGGCATATGCGGGGCCATGTCGATGCCCAGTTCCGCATGCTTGCCCACCAGCGGTGCGGACGAGTCGCGCGCCGGACCGTACGAGATGTAAGCCGCCTGATCAGCCAGACGCTGCGTGTCGGTCGCGAACTTCAGGAAGTCCATGACGCGCGCCAGACGATCTTCGGGCAGACCGGCGGGAACGATCCAGCCGTCGAGATCGAAGGACTGCATGTCCCACATCATGCCGATCGGCTGATCCTGCTCGGCGATGGCCGAGAACAGACGTCCGTTGTAGGTCGAGCCCATGAAGACTTCGCCATCGGCCAGAAGCTGCGGGGTTTCCGCACCAGCCGACCACCACACGACCTGATCCTTGATCGTGTCGAGCTTGGCAAGCGCGCGGTCCACGCCCTCGTCGGTGCCCAGAACGTCATAGAGCTCGTCCTTGGCCACGCCGTCGCAGAAGAGCGCCCATTCCATGTTGTCGATGGGGCGCTTTTGCAGCGCGCGCTTGCCCGGATAGGTTTCCAGGTCGAACACGTCGCAGACGCTGTCGGGCGCATCGACGCCTTCGGGCACCATGTCGGTGCGATAGCCAAAGGTGGTCGAATAGACGATCTGCGGCACGAAGCAATCGCTGACGATCAGGTCGCCGAAGTCGTCGCTGGCCTCAGTGCCGTCGGGCGCCGCTGCCAGAACCTCGTCGTGATCGAGCTCCATGGCGAGGCCTTCGTCACACAGGCGCATCGCGTCGGAGGCCACCACGTCGACCAGGTCCCAGGTCACGTTGCCCGCCTCGTTCATGGCGCGCAGCTTGGCCACGGCCTCGGCAGAGCTTTCGTCCCAGGTCGCGCTCACGCCGGGATTGTCGGCGAGATAGGGTTCGACATAGGCTTTCTGCTGGCTTTCCTGATAGGCACCGCCCCAGGACACGAGCGTCATGCTGTCGGCCATGTCCTGTGCGGTTGCAGATGCGCCGGCTGCAACGGTCAGAGCCGTCGTCGCAAGCAGGGTTTTAGTGAGTTTCATGAACATACTCCCAGTTTTTTGGTCCCGTTTTTGGTGAATGGGCTCCGAGTCACGGGTAGAAACATCCGGGGCCTCTCTCAACCCGCATCGGCGGCACGCGCCGACGCGAATATTCCTGATGACTTATGTCGCGTCGAGCGCGCGGCAATCGTCGGGCAGCCAGCCGATCTCGATCTGCTCGCCCGGTTGCAGGCGGCGTTGGTCGGGGGCGTTGCGTGTCTTGATGATGAACTCATCCGTGCCCGCCACCCGCAGGCGCGTGCGGAAGATGTCGCCCATATAGATGAACTCGACCACCTCGGCCTTGAGCGTATGGGCATCGGGGCTAAGGCGTTCGCGGTTGAACTCCACCCGCTCGGGGCGGATCGAGATCAGCGTGCGGTCGCCGGGTTTTTCCACGTTCACCGGCTTGGCGTCGATCAGCCCGCCATCGTCGAGCTGGACAAGCGCAAGGCCGTTCTTGATCTCTTTCACCGTGCCTTCGAGGGTGTTGTTCTCACCGATGAACTGCGCGACGAAACTGTTTTGCGGACTCTCATAAAGCTCGTCCGGCGGTGCCAGTTGCTGAATTTTGCCATCGTTGAACACCGCGACCCGGTCAGACATGGTCAGCGCCTCGGTCTGGTCGTGGGTCACATAAACCGTGGTGATCCCCAGCTCATGCGCGAGATGCGTGATCTCGAACTGCATCTTCTCGCGCAGCTGCTTGTCGAGGGCGCCGAGCGGCTCGTCCATCAGCACCAGCTCCGGCTCGAACACCAGCGCCCGCGCCAGAGCGACGCGCTGCTGCTGACCGCCCGAGAGTTGCGCCGGGCGGCGCCCGCCGAAATCACCCATCTCGACCATTTCCAGCGCGCGTTTGACCTTGGCCTCGCGATCCGACTTGCCGATCTTGCGCACCTCGAGCGGAAAGCTGAGATTCTCGGCGATGGTCATGTGGGGGAACAGGGCATAGTTCTGAAAAACCATGCCGATGCCGCGCTTGTGCGGCGGGATGTTGTTGATGCTGACCCCATCGAGCTTGATCTCGCCATGGGTGGCTGTCTCGAACCCCGCGAGCATCATCAGGCAGGTCGTCTTGCCGGAGCCTGACGGCCCGAGCATTGTCAGAAACTCGCCCTTGGGCATCGAGAGGTTGAGGTCTTTCACGACGAGCGTTTCGCCGTCGTAGCTTTTCTGCACGCGTTCAAACGCAACGAACGCGTCGTTGTTTCCGGTATCAGCCAACGTAGGCTCCCTGTTGTTTATGCGTCGTGAATTTTTCCACGTTCGGAACAGACTAAAACGCCAAATTTCCAGTGATGCAAGTGAACAGCGACCCTTTTTGCAAGATTCCCGGCATCACAGGTCAAATTGACTGCAAGATCATCAGATTCAGTCGAATGTCCTTCGCTTTACCGCAAGAAAAAGGGCCGTCAGAGTGATCCCTGACGGCCCGGCGGCGCGAATTGTTTATTATCCGAGGACGGTTTTGACGGCCTTGGCGGTCTTTTCCACGACCTCGTCGGCCTCGGCCCTCGTCAGGCAGAACGGCGGGGCGAATCCGAGGATATCACCCTGCGGCATGGCCCGTGCGATGACGTGATCTGCGGCGAGCGCGGCGGAAATCTGTGGCCCCACCTTGTCGGCGGCATCAAAGAAGGTGCGGCTGTCGCGGTCCTTTACGAACTCGACAGCACACAGCATGCCTTCGCCCCGCACCTCGCCCACGTTCGGGTGATGCCCGAGCGCCTCGGCCATGGTCTTGTTGAGATAGCCGCCCACCTCGCGATTGTTGGTGATGAGATCCAGATCATCCAGCAGTTTGAGGTTGGCCACCCCCGCCGCCGCCCCGATGGGATGCGCCGAATAGGTCCAGCCGTGGCCGATGGGGCCATTCTCGTCGGTGCCCTGTTCCAGCACCTTCCACATATTGTCGCTTACAATGCTGCCCGAGAGCGGTGCATAGGCCGAGGTCAGTCCCTTGGCGATGGTGATGAGGTCAGGCTTGAGCCCGTAATGCTCGGAGCCGAACATCGTGCCGAGACGGCCAAAGCCGGTGACGACCTCGTCGGCGATGAGCAGGATATCGTTTTTTTCCAGAATCGGCTGGATTGCCTCCCAATACCCGGCAGGCGGCGGCACGATGCCGCCGGTGCCCAGAACCGGCTCGCCGATGAAGGCGGCAATGGTGTCGGCCCCCTCGCGCGCGATCAGCCCCTCCAGTTCCGCCGCGCAATGGGCGACGAACTGCTCCTCGGTCATGTTCACATCGTCGCGGCGATAGTAATACGGGGCCTCGGTGTGGAGCACCTGCGCGAGCGGCAGGTCGAATTTCTGGTGAAAGAGATGCAGCCCCGTAAGCGAGCCGGTCATCAGGCCAGAGCCGTGATAGCCGCGCCAGCGCGAGATGATCTTCTTCTTCTCGGGGCGGCCGAGGATGTTGTTGTAGTACCAGATCAGCTTGATGTTGGTCTCGTTGGCGTCACTGCCCGAGAGGCCGAAATAGACCTTGGACATGTGATCCGGCGCGCGGTCGAGGATCATCTTGGCGAGCGTGATCGACGCCTCGGTGCCGTGGCCGACATAGGCGTGGTAATAGGCCAGTTCGCGGGCCTGATCGGCGATCGCATCGGCGATGTCCTGACGGCCGTAGCCGACGTTCACGCAATATAGCCCGGCAAAGGCATCCAGCAGCTTGTTGCCCTCGCGGTCCTCGATATGACAGCCGCTGCCGCCGGTGATGATCCGGTTCGGGGCCTCGCCGCGCGCGAATTGCGCGAGATGCGTCGAGGGGTGGAAGAAATTTTCGCGATCCCATTGATCGAGTTGGTCATTGCGCAGCATGGTTTTTCCTTTCGCTTGTTCTGGGGCACCGGAATTTTCAAAAAATTCCGGGCCGAAATCTTTTCAAGATTTCGTCTGCTCACGCCCAATCGCGGCAGACATACTTGATCTCCATAAATTCCTCCATGCCGCGCCTTGCCCCTTCACGGCCCAGCCCCGATTGCTTCACGCCGCCAAAGGGAATGGGCGCGCCGGTGACCTTGGTGCGGTTCACCGCCACCATGCCGAATTGCAGCGCCCGCGTCATCCGGTAGATGCGGCGCGGGTCATGGCTGTGCAGATAGGCGATCAGGCCGAACTCGGTCGCATTGGCGCGGCGCACGACCTCGTCTTCGGTGTCGAATGGCGTGATCGCGGCCACCGGGCCAAAGGTCTCGTCGCACATGATCGCGGCGCTATCGGGCACATCGGTCAGCACCGTGGGCTGATAGAACAGCGGACCAAGACCGTCGCGCTGCCCGCCGCAGGCCAGTTTCGCCCCGTGCTTGAGCGCATCGGCCACGTGCTCTTCCTGCTTCTGCACCGCCTTTTCGTTCATCAGCGGGCCGAGATCGGGGTCGTCCATGCCGCGCCCGAGGGTCAGTTTCTGCGTCTCTTCGGTGAAGCGGCGGCAGAACTCGTCATAGATCGCGCGCTCCACGTAGATGCGGTTCGCGCCCAGACAATCCTGACCGGAGGTGGCGAATTTGGCCTTGATCGATTCCTCGACCGAGCTTTCAAGATCGGCATTCTTGAACACGATCACCGGGGCATGACCGCCCAGTTCCATGACCAGTTTCTTCACGGTCCCTGCGCATTGGCGATAGAGCAACTGCCCGATATTGGTCGAACCGGTAAAGCTGAGCGCGCGCACGCGGGTGTCACTCGTCCAGGGTTCCACCACCGTTGCGGCGCGGCCCGTGACCACGTTGAACACGCCCGCCGGGATGCCTGCGCGCTCGGCCAGTTCGGCCAGCGCCAGCGCGGAATAAGGCGTCTCGCCAGAGGGATGCGCCACCACGGTGCAGCCCGCCGCCATCGCCGCCGCCGCCTTGCGCGTCAGCATCGCGGCGGGGAAGTTCCACGGGGTGATAAGGGCGGCCACGCCCACCGGTTCCAGCCACAATTCGACCTCGGCATCGGGCAGGTGGCTGGTCACGCCCTCGATATTCGGGCGCTTGGATTCCTCGGCGTAATATTCGACGAAACTTGCGGCATAGTCGATCTCGCCGCGCGCCTCCGACAGGGGCTTGCCCTGTTCCAGAACCATGATCCGCGCCAGATCTTCGCGGTGCTCGATCATCAGGTCGAACCAGCGGCGCAGGATGGCCGAGCGGTCCTGCGGCAGGGTCATCGCCCAATCGTCAAACGCATCTTGCGCGGCGTCCACCGCCAGCCGCGCCTGATCGGCGCTGAGGCTGGCCACATCGCCAAGCGCCACCCCGTCTGCGGGGTTGCGCACGGCGATGGTCTCACCATCCTCGCCGGCCACCCATTTGCCGCCCAGATAGGCAAAGTTGCGCACAAGGCGCGTGTCGGTTATCCCGTTACGGGTCCAGATCGCTGAATCAGACATGAGGCCCTCCTTTGCGCAGAAAAATATACTGCGTGCGCAGAGGGTGGGGCTGAACTGAATGCCGCTTGCAGAATATTCTTCTGCTTAGGGCGCGAATTTCCAGAGAATCATTCGAAAAACATGTCCAACGGTGGCAGGCGCGGTGATTTCACCGGTTTGGTCACGATATAGGTGAAATAGCGCGCGAGACCGATCCGGGCCTCCAGCATCTGGTCGATCAGCCGCTGATAGGCGTCGATGTCGCGGGTCACGATCTGCATCAGGTAATCGAACCCGCCGCCCAGCGCCCAGCAGGCCGTCACCTCGCCGTAATGCTGCACGCTGTCCTCGAAGGCGCGAAAACTGGCAGGCGTGTGGTCCGCCAGTTCGACCGCCACGAAGACCGTCACATGCGGCCCCAGCTTCTTGAGGCTGATGCGCGCGTGATAGCCTTCGATCAGCCCGGCCTCTTCCAGCCGTTTCAGCCGCTCCCAGCAGGGGCTTGCCGACAGACCGACGCGGGTGGCCAGTTGCGCCTTGGTGATGCGCCCCTCATCGGCCAGGACCCGCAGAATTTCCAGGTCGCGCGCGTCGAGCCTCATGTATGGATCACCGTGCCCACGTCGCGACCAGTAAGGCGCGCCATGACATGCGTGGCAATCGCCGTGTCCTGCACGCCGGTGCCGGTGAGGTCGCAGATCGTCACCTCGGACGCGTTGCGCCGCCCGCGCGCGCGACCCCGGATCACGTCGCCCAGTTCGACCGGACTATCCTCGGCCCAGAGGCCCGCCTCGAGCGCGGCGCGCAATTCGCCCAGCGATTGCGCCTGCGGGGCGCGGTCGGCGACGTAGAGATCGGCCTGCACCAGTGCCTTTGGGTCGATCTCGTTCTTGCCCGCCTGATCCGACCCCATGGCGGTGATGTGCAATTCGGGATGCAGCCACTCGGCCTTGATCACCGGTTCCTTGGCGGGTGTGGTGGTGATCACCAACTGGCTTGCTTTCACCAGATCGGCGGGGGCCTCGACCACGCGAATTTCGCACTTGAGATCGGACAGATCCTCGGCGCAGGCGCGCGCCTTGTCGGCATCGCGGCCCCAGATCAGCAGCCGGTCGAACTTGCGCACCAGATAGGCCGCCCGCGCCTGAAGCCGGGCCTGCACGCCGGTGCCGATCACCCCTGCGGTGTGGACAAGGTCGGGCGCGAGGTACTGCGCGGCGACCGCCCCCGCCGCCGCGGTGCGCAGATCGGTGAGGTAGCCATTGTCGAGAAACACCGCCTCGACCAGCCCGGTCTTGGCAGAAAACAGGATCATCAGCCCGTTGAGGCTGGGCAGGCCCAGCTTGGGGTTGTCGAAAAACCCGGGGCTGACCTTGATGGCGAACCCGTCAAAGCCCGGAATGTAGGCGGTTTTCACATCGACCTCGCCATGCGCCTCGGCGAGATCCATCGACATCACCGGCGGCATCACCACGCCTCCGTCCGACAGTGCACCGAACGCCTGTTCGATCACCTTCACGCTATCGAGGTCGAGCGTCACAGCGCCGCGCAATTCCGCCTCTGTCACGATCCGAATGTCATGTGCCATATCGCTTGCCCTCGATCACGGTGTCGCCCAGAGCCACGTCCTGCCCGGTGATGATCCGGGTGAACATGTCCATATCCAGATTGCGGCCGGTGACGATGGTGGCGGTCGGTCCTGCAACACTCACCTTGCCCGTTAGCACCGCCGCGAGGCCCACGACGCAGGCCCCTTCCGCCACGATCCGGTCCTCGTAATAGAGCACCTGCATCGCGTGGTAGATGTCGTCCTCGGTGACCAGCACCACCTCGTCCAGCAGATCGCGGCACATCGGAAAGCTGAGCCGGTTTTTCAGGCCGATGCCGCCGCCAAGGCTGTCGGCGAGGCTCGCCACCTCCTCGACTTCGACGGGGCGGCCCGCGCGCAGGCTCTCGTGCATCGCGGCGCCCCGGTCCATGCTGATGCCCACGACACGGATCGATGGCTTGATCGCCTTGGCGGCCATCGCCACGCCCGCCGCCAGCCCGCCGCCCGAGAGCGGCACCAGCAGCACCTCGAGATCGGGCCGGGCCGCCATGATCTCCAGCCCGATGGTGCCTTGGCCCGCGATCACCTTTGGGTCGTCGAAGGGCGAGATTTCCGTCAGCCCCTCTTCGCGCACCAGCCGCTCGGCCTCGGCCTGTGCATCGTCCTGGCTGCGCCCGATGATGCAGACCTCGGCCCCGAGCGCGCGGATGCCGTCGACCTTGGCCTGCGGCACCAGTTCGGACATGCAGATGACGGCGCGAATACCGCGTGCGCGCGCCGCATAGGCAACGCCGCGCCCATGATTGCCGGTTGAGCAGCAGGTGACACCCGCCGCCTCCTGCACCCCCGCCACGGCATTCAATGCTCCGCGCAGTTTGAAGGCGCCGATGGGCTGCATGTTCTCCAGCTTGAGCAGGAAATCGTGGCCGCATATCGCACTCATATGCGGCGACGGCACCAGGGGCGTGGCATCCGCCACCCCGGCGATCACTTGTGCCGCAGCAAGAACATCGGCCAGATCCGGGCGCATCGCTGTCTCCTTTTCGAAACCTCTGCGCAATCTGCGCGCGGTGCAGCCTATCGTCAACTCTGCGTCATTGCGCGGCCTGAAAACGACATTACGTGGCGTATTTCTTGGGGCAGCCTGGCTAAAAAACCCCTACCCGGGCCAAATCTCTAACCGACAGGCCCTGAAATGATCGAAAAAGACCTTCCCTTCTCCGACCAGGAATATCAGCGCCGCCTCGAGAAAACCCGCGTCGCGATGGCCGCGCGCGATCTCGACGCGATTTTCGTCACCGATCCCTCGAACCAGCACTGGCTGACGGGATATGACGGCTGGTCCTTCTATGTGCATCAGGGCGTGCTGGTGTTTCCCGATGCCGATCCGATCTGGTGGGGCCGCAATCAGGATGCCAATGGCGGCGTGCGCACGGTCTGGATGACCGATGACCGGGTGATCGGCTATGCCGATAACTACGTGCAATCGACCGAGCGTCACCCGATGCAGGATCTGGCCGAACGTCTGACCGGCATGGGGCTGGCGGACAAGCGGATCGGCGTCGAGATGGACAACTACTATTTCTCCGCCAAAGCCATGCAGACCCTGCGCGAGGAACTGCCAGAGGCGACGTTCCTCGACGTGACCGCGATGGTGAACTGGCAGCGCGGCGTGAAATCCGACGAGGAACTGGCGTTCATCCGCAAGGCCGCCGCGATCTCGGAAAAGATCACCGATGGCCTCTTTGAGCGGGTGGAGCCGGGCATTGCCAAGAACGAAATCGTTGCCGAAATCTTTCGCGACGCGATCCGTGGCGTTGAAGGCGCATGGGGCGACTATCCGGCCATCGTGCCGCTGCTGCCCTCAGGGTCTGACGCCGCAGCGCCGCACCTGACATGGAACGGTCGCGAATTCGCCACCGGCGAGGCGACGTTCTTCGAAATTTCGGGCTGCTACCGCCGCTATCACGCGCCGCTTTGCCGGACGCTGTTCCTCGGCAAGCCGCCGCAATTCCTGCTCGATGCGGAAAAGGCGCTGGTCGAGGGGCTGGAGGCCGGGCTTGAGGCGGCAACGGCGGGTAATCGTGCCTGCGACGTCGCCAATGCGCTTGCCGCGCCACTGGAACGCGCGGGCATAGAGCGCGGCGCGCGCTGCGGCTATCCCATCGGGCTCAGCTATCCGCCCGACTGGGGCGAGCGCACGATCAGCCTGCGCGCCGAGGACGAAACCGTGCTGGAACCGGGCATGACGTTTCACTTCATGCCGGGGCTGTGGATGTCGGACTGGGGCCTGGAGATCACCGAGTCGATCCTGATCAAGGACAGCGGCCCGGCGGAAACCTTCTGCAACCGCCCGCGCAAGATGTTCATCAAGGACTGAGCCGAAACGAAGACCCCGGAAACAACAACGCCGCTGCGATCCGCAGCGGCGTTGCTTTTTGCACAAGGTGAACAGCGTTATTCTGCCGCGTCTTCCTTGGTGATCTCTTCGCCGGTTTCCTGATCGACCATCTTCATCGACAGGCGGACCTTGCCGCGATCGTCAAAGCCCAAGAGCTTGACCTTCACGTCCTGACCTTCCTTGAGCACGTCGCTCGGGTGGTTCAGGCGGCGGTTCTCGATCTGGCTGACATGCACCAGCCCGTCGCGCTTGCCGAAGAAGTTCACGAAGGCGCCGAAATCGACGATCTTGACGACCTTGCCGTCATAGATCTGGCCCTCTTCCGGCTCGGCCACGATCGACCAGATCATGTCATAGGCCTTCTTGATCGACTCGCCGTTGGGCGATGCGATCTTGATGATGCCCTCGTCGTTGATGTCGACCTTGGCACCCGACACTTCGACGATCTCGCGGATCACCTTGCCGCCCGACCCGATGACTTCACGGATCTTGTCGGTGGGGACCTGCATGGTCTCGATGCGCGGCGCGTGGATGCTGAAATCAGCGGCCCCCGAAAGCGCCTTGTCCATCTCGCCCAGGATATGCATGCGCCCGGCTTTCGCCTGTTCCAGCGCCTGCTTCATGATCTCGGGCGTAATGCCTGCGACCTTGATGTCCATCTGCAAGGAAGTGATGCCTTCGGCGGTGCCGGCAACCTTGAAATCCATGTCGCCAAGGTGATCTTCGTCACCGAGGATATCCGACAGGATCGCAAATTCGCCATCCTCTTCGAGGACGAGGCCCATGGCCACACCGGCAACGGAGGTCTTGAGCGGCACGCCCGCATCCATCATCGACAGCGACCCACCACAGACCGAAGCCATGGAAGAGGAGCCGTTCGATTCCGTGATCTCCGACACCAGACGGATGGTGTAGGGGAAATCGGTCGCGGGCGGCAGAACCGCCTGAAGCGCGCGCCACGCGAGCTTGCCATGGCCGATTTCACGACGGCCCGGAGGGCCCACGCGCCCGGCTTCGCCCACCGAATAGGGGGGGAAGTTGTAGTGCAGCAGGAAGTTCGATTTGAAATTCCCGTGCAGCGCGTCGATGAACTGCTCGTCGTCGCCGGTGCCAAGCGTGGTGACCACGAGGCCCTGCGTCTCACCACGGGTGAAGAGCGCCGAGCCGTGGGTACGCGGCAGCAGGCCGGTTTCACAGACGATCGGGCGGATTTCATCGAGACGACGGCCGTCGATGCGGTTGCCGTTCTTGACGACATCGCCACGCAGCACGACCGACTCGAGCTTTTTCATGGCGGACCCGAGATTGCCGTCTTCAAGCTGCTCTTCGCTCAGCTGTGCCTTGATCGCGTCTTTCGCGGCGGAAATCGCATGGGTGCGTTCCTGCTTGTCGCGAATGGCAAAGGCGGCGCGCATCTGTTCTTCGCCTGCCGCTTTGACGGCGGCGTAGAGGTCGGAGTAATCCGGCGGCGTGAAGTCGAACGGCTCCTTGGCGCAATCCTCGGCGAGCGAAACGATGAGATCACAGACCGGTTGGATCTGCTCATGCGCGAAGGTCACCGCGCCAAGCATCTCTTCCTCGGTCAGCTCATAAGCCTCGGACTCGACCATCATCACGGCGTCCTTGGTGCCTGCGACAACCAGATCGAGACGCTGCTCGGGGTTGTTGCGCAGGTTGTGCATGTCGTCGATCTCGGGGTTGAGGATATATTCCCCCTCCGAGAAGCCAACGCGGCAGCCTGCGATCGGGCCCCGGAACGGCGCGCCGGAAATGGTCAGCGCGGCGGAGGTTGCGATCATCGCGACGATGTCCGGGTCATTGACCAGATCGTGGCTGAGCACGGTACACATCACCAGCGTTTCGTTCTTGAAACCCGGCACGAACAGCGGGCGGATCGGACGGTCGATCAGACGCGCGGTCAGGGTCTCTTTCTCGGTCGGGCGCGCCTCACGCTTGAAGAAGCCACCCGGCACCTTGCCCGCCGCGTAGTATTTTTCTTGGTAGTGAACGGTCAGCGGGAAGAAATCCATTCCCGGCTTCTGTTCCTTGGCAAAGGTCACGTTCGCCATGACCGAGGTCTCACCAAGTGTGGCGATCACCGACCCGTCGGCCTGACGGGCGATCTTGCCGGTTTCCAATGTGAGGGTCTCTTCCCCCCACTGCATCGATTTTTTCGTCTCTTTAAACATCACGTTTCCTGGTTCTGGCCGGTCCGGGCGTATCCCGTCGGGCCCATTTGCATCCGGGGCCGCATTGCCCCGCGGCTTTGCTTGCTTCATCCTGTTCCCGGCAAAGCCAGACCGGGGAACAATCGGATCATACGAAAACCGCGCCCGTTTGGGGCGCGGTCTTTTGTCTTAGCGGCGAATGCCGAGGCGCTTGATGAGGTCCGTGTAACGGGCCTCTTCCTTGCCCTTGAGATAGTCGAGAAGCTTACGACGCTGCGCGACCATCATCAAAAGGCCACGGCGACCGTGGTTGTCCTTCTTGTGGGTCTTGAAGTGTTCGGTCAGCGTGGTGATCCGCGAGGTCAGGATGGCAACCTGCACTTCGGGCGAACCGGTGTCGCCTTCCTTGGTGCCGAATTCCTTGATCAGGCGGTGCTTTTCTTCAACAGTGATCGACATCGGGATCTCCTTGTCATTCAGGGTTTCGGGCGCAAGCCGGGATGTCGTCCAGCAAGGTCCATGAGATATACCTCTGGGCCGGGCCCGAAGGATACGCGCGTATAGGAGAATTCGGTGGAAATTGAAAGCGGGAATCTCCGACCCGGATCAGAGCCCCATGAGCGCCGCCAACCCGCTTTGCGGCAACAGCGTGACATGATCCAGCGTCAGCCCTTGCGCATTCGCAATCACTGCCACGGCACTGCCATCGAGCACAAGATGCTGCGTGCCAGCCGTCTCGGGATCAGGTTTCAACGTGATGTCGGGCACTGCGCCACCCGCATCATCGTAGACCACCAGCAACGCATCCTCGGCGGTCGAGAAATCGAGGATTTCCGCCTGATGCCCGGCCCTTAGCCAATCGCCGAGAATCACGCTGTCCGCGCCTGACCCGGTGCTCACGATATCGCCCTGCCCGGCGAAGATCACGTCATCGCCGGACCCGCCATTGAGATAGTCCCGGCCGTCAATGTCATCGCGCGAGGCGGTGTCGGGATCATCCACGACACCGCTCAGCGTATCATTCCCGATGCCGCCGAACAGCGTGTCCTGCCCCAGATCACCGATCAGATAATCATTGCCTATATCGCCATGCAGCGCATCCGTGCCAGCGCCCCCCGAAAGCGTGTCATCGCCCGCACTGCCGACGAGGCTGTCATCGCCTGCACCGCCCCAGAGCCGGTCATCGTCATTATGCCCATAAAGGATGTCGTCGCCATCGCCGCCAAGCAGGCTGTCATTGCCGTCGCCACCATGCAGCGTATCATCGCCACCCTCGCCGGAAATCACGTCCCGCCCCTCGGCCCCGTGCAGCACATCGGACCCGGGCCCGCCCGTGATCGTGTCATCGCCCTGATATCCGCTGATCTGATCCTGCCCGTCCGTGCCGATGATCTCGTCGGCCCCGTCCTGCCCGGTGATCACCTGCCAGACCGGAGTATCCGGTGCATCCGTCACCTGGTCCAGCAGGTCAGGGGCATTCTCCGGCGGCGGGTCATCGGGCGGGCTGTCATCCTGCGACACCGCGTCGCCCGCACCATCCAAGCCGACAAAGGCCGACGCCCCGACCGCTACCATTCCCAACAATCCGGCAAAAAACAGCATTACCCACACTCGCCAAAAACCCCGAACAGGAGACTATAGCGCGCAGATTATGGCAAGCGGATTGGCCTTCGATGGTTAATGCGCGACAGGACGCACCTCGTAGCCCGGCTCTTCGGGTTCGTCATCGGTCATCTGCGCCGGAAAGCCCGGCGCGCGGATATCGAGCCCGGTGGCATCTTCCAGCCGCCGAATGATGTTGGGCGACAATTCCCGCTCGCCGTAGCGCGCGATGCCGTCATCCAAGATCGAGATCAGCAACGGCGACAGTTCCAGCGGCACGCCCGCCTCGTCGGCGATCTTCTGAAAGAGGCCGATATCCTTCTTCACCAGATCCATCGTGAAGGAAATGTCGCGGCTGCCGTTGAGGATCACCTGGCTTTCCGTTTCATGTACGAACGAGGTGCCGGAACTGATCTTGATCGCCTCATACGCGGTCGCGAGATCCATGCCCGCCGCCTTGGCCGTCACCAGCGCCTCGCAGCAACTCAGCAGGTTGGCGGTGGCGAGGTAATTGGTGATCACCTTGAGCACCGAGGCGCTGCCGGTCTCTCCGGTATGGAGCACCCGCCGCCCCATCGTTGTCAAGAGCGGCAGAACTTGCTCGAAGGTTTCGCGCGGGCAGCCCGCGAAAATCGCGATATTGCCGGTATCGGCCCGGTGACAGCCGCCCGAGACCGGGCAATCCACCGCCGTCCCGCCACGCGCCTCGACCATCTCGGCCAGCCTGCGGATTTCGCCTGCATCGGTGGTGGACATCTCCAGCCAGATCTTGCCCGGTCCGACCTCGGGCAGCATCTGCATCATCACCGCGTCCGAGGCGGCGGGCGACGGCAGGCAGGTGATCACCACCTCGCTGTCGCGCATCAGCTGTGCCGGGCTCTCGCCCGGTTTGGCACCGCGCGCGACAAAGCCCTGCACCAGATCGCCGTTGAGGTCATAGACCGTCAGGTCGTGGCCGTTGCGCAGCAGGCTGCCGGACAGTTTGCCACCGACATTGCCCAGACCGATAAAGCCTATTTTCATGGAGTATGTCCCTGTTGCTTGCACCGCTCTCAAGACGGCTGTGCACAGCCTTTTGCGATTCGCGGTGCAAATGCAAAAGGGAAACACGCGCGCGGCGTAAAAACCGGCTCAGCTGCGGCGCAGCGTGTCGCCCAGGCTGATCGTGGGTTCCAGCGCGATGCGCACAGGCTCGGCGGCCTCGGGGTGGTCCGCGCGGGCGGCGATGATCTCGGCGGCGCGGCGTCCGATCTCCAGTCGGCAGGCATCCATGGTGGCCAGCTCACGCGGCAAGCCCTGCAACAACTCCACCCCGTTGAACCCGGCCAGCCCGATCTCTCCGGGAATATCGACGCCTTTCTCCAGCAGGTAGAGCAACCCGCCTGCACCGATCATGTCGTTGGAATAATAGAGGAAATCCAGATCCGGCGTGCGCCGTAACATCTCGGCGGTCATCTCGCGCCCCTTGAGCAGCGCAGAGCCCCCGGAATAGAACTCGTGATCGGCCATCTCGATCCCGGCCTTGGCCAGCGCCTCGGTGAAGCCCTCGAAACGTTTGCGCGCCCGGTGATCGAGCGGCATCTTGGTGCCCATGAAGCCGATCCGGCGATAGCCTGCGCGAACGATCGCCTGCGCCATCTGCTGGCCGGCGCGGCGGTGCGAAATCCCGACAACCGAGTCGATTGGCGTGCCGTCCACATCCATGATCTCGACCACCGGTATACCGCTTGCACGCAGCATCGCCCGGCTGGCATCCGAATGCTCCATGCCCGCGATGATCACGCCGGAGGGCCGCCACGAGAGCATCTCGTAAAGGACCTTCTCCTCTTTCTCGGGGCGATAGCCGGTCAGCCCGACAACCGGTTGCAGGCTGGTTTCTTCCAACACCTGGCTGATCCCGGTCATCACCTCGGGAAAGACCATGTTCGACATCGACGGGATGATCACCGCCACGAGGTTCACGCGCTGGCTGGCCAGCGCGCCCGCGATCTTGTTGGGTACGTAACCCAACCGCTTGGCGGCCTCCAGCACCCGCTGCCGGGTGCCGTCCGACACATCGCCCTTGTTGCGCAGCACGCGGCTCACGGTCATCTCGGAAACCCCCGCCGCCTCGGACACGTCGCGCAGGGTCAGGGGGTGTCTGTCTTGATTTGTCACGGGCGTTGTCCAGAAAATGGGCTTGATCAACTGTTACCGCGAACAGGCAGGCCGGATCAAGCGGCCTGCGCATCACACCGGTATCGGGATTTTCGCTGTCCCGCAAATCGACCGATGACAAATCCCGCGTCGCCCGGTAATCAATCCCCGCGCGGCCCCGTGGCTCAACTGGATAGAGCAGCCCCCTCCTAAGGGGCAGGTTGCAGGTTCGAATCCTGCCGGGGCCGCCAACAAAATCAGAAAACTCCATTGAAACCAATGGAATAAGGTGTTTTCAGGCCCTCAGGACGTGACACAAGAGGTGACACATGTCCGCTACCGAAGGGCCGCCAACAACGTTCAACAACTGGGTGGGTTTTGGACGGGGTTTTTGGCGGCATCCATAGGGGTGGTTTGAGCCTGTGCCAAAAAGGAGCGTTCTAGGCGCTCAGGTTGTGAAAAAAGTGACGCAACGTCTTCATGGTTCGGAGGTATAGACAAAGTGCTTCACGCGCATTACCTGACCCCGTGTTGAACCTACTGAAGTGCGCTCGCCTTCACGTTCGACATCTCTCGAGTGATCAAACACTTGTTGTAATTTAGGATTTGGTTAACCCGCAATGCTAAAAGCAATCTCTGCAGTCGCTTTAGCCGCTGCCGTAAACATGTCGCCTGTGACCGCCGCGACGATCCAAGATCTGAATATGGATCAGAACGACTGGGCTGTATTCGAATTTGACGGTGCGAACTCCGTTGATCTGGCAGTGGAGCCAATCAGCCGTAACGGCTCGTTCTCTGTCACCTACGCATTTTCTGGCAATGGGTGTGGTGACAATATTTACTGGACATGCCTTCCCGACAGCCATACCACGAATACGCTATATTCAGACTATTCCCACAATTTCGGCGAAGGTTGGTTCGATAAAGAGAACTTGGGTTCGATCACTTCGCCCTTCACAATCTCCTATTCCCGAGAAACGTGGGAAAATTTGTTTGTCTATTTCAGGGTCACATCTGGTTCGGGCTCGATATCGCACGTAGAGAAATCCGTTTCAGCTCCTGTCCCGCTGCCAACAGCTTTCCCAATGCTGCTGGCTGGTCTTGCGGGTCTGGGCGTCTTTGCGCTTCGGCACCGCAAAGCGGCTTGATCACCGTAGAGCGTCGTAGCGCCTGGGCTGACACTTCTGCTTTGTTATCCTATCCGAGCGACATTTCTGAATGGCGTTTACAATGAGTCCCGACGTCTGATCCATATTAACCGTCTTTGAAGCTCTCGCGGAAGGCCGTTCACTGGTCGACTTCCTGGTTACGAAGTAGCAAGCGCGCGAGCGTTCTGGCCTGGGCTTTTGGAAGGTCAGGACGACGGTTCTAGGCACACAGGTTGTGACAAGTGGTTTTTGTCAAAGACCGGTCGTGCAAGCAACACCTGGTACGGCTGTGGCAAGTTTGGTTTTGAATGTCATGTTGAGTTCCTCTAATTGTTGTCCGTAATTTTTTGCGGATATGAGGGGGCCACGGCGTGATGCCTGTAAGGGTTTCAACCGGAGCGAAATAGATCTGCGTCAAAGAATTCATCGACTGCAAGAATGGCCCCAGTTGGCGCGCCGGTCGGCGATCCACCTTCCGGTTCGTCCGAGACAGCCAATGTTCCGCCGTCGATTAAGGCGGCAATTTCGGGTGTGATCTCGAACAGGCTCTCCCGATCCGCCGGGATCACGCCCAATGATACGGGCGCTTGCGCCTCCGCACCGATCACCCAAAGCTCAAAAGCCCGGCCTGTCGCTGGCTCGCCCTGTTCGGGGATTACTTTGAACAAATTCCCGTCCGGCGAGTAGCCCGCTTCTATATGCACCGCCCCATCTTCCGAGATCAACGTTGCATGGAGCGTTGGATCGAATGCCGGGCCACTCAGCATCGGACTGAAGACGAGAAATGCTGCAACGGCAACAGCGGCCAGCCCGGGGAAGGCCAGCCATCCCCATGTCCAGCTGCGTTTCGCGCTTGCTTGCCCACCACTCAATTCCGCAAGAAGCTTCGAGCGGATCGAAGGCGATGGAACTTCTTCAGGCACATCAACGGCCAGAGCCGCGAACTCGGCCTCCCAAAACTGCACAAGTTCACGCAATTCAGGTTCGTTTTTCAATCGCGCCTCAAACGCCTGTTCTGCGTCCACGTCCAGCAGGCGCAAGACGTATTCGGCGGCAAGCGCCTCGTCTTCCGGTATCTCCTGTTGGTCACTCATCGCGCAAGGCACTCCTTCAAAGATATCAGGCTGCGGCGCAGCCAGGTTCGCATCGTGTTCAGCGGCACTTCAAAACGGTCCGCAAGCGCTTCGTAGGTCGCGCCATCAAGATAGGCGGCACGGACAGCATCGGCGCGATCTGGCGGCAATTCGTCAAAACAGGCGCTGATCCGACGCTGCTCTGACGCGGCGATGCTCGCAGCCTCGGGGCCCGGACGCTTTTCGACAAGCTCGCCAACGCTGTCGAGGGCCACATAGTCGCTCTTTTTGGCTCGCAGCTTATCAATCGCCAGGTTTCGCGCAACGGTGATCAGCCATGTCATCGGACTGTGACCCGTGACCGCGTATCGATCGGCTTTGGCCCAAATCCGAAGGTACACGTCTTGTAGGGCATCCTCGGCTTCTGACCTGTTCTTCAAGACACGCAAGCAGACGCTGAAAAGTTTCCCGCTCGTGGCATCATAGAGAGCGGCCAATGCAGCTCTGTCGCCAAGGGCGATCTTGCCAATCAGGTTTTCTATGTTCTTGCGGTCCGTCATGTGGGTCTTGAGCAGCTCGAATAACTTCTGTTCTTATCTGCCTGACAGAAATGGCCCCGAACAGCAATCTCTTGCCGCCGGGACCATCCTGCACTGGAAACCAACAACTCTCTGCTAACCCGTCACGGGTTACATACCAAGCGACGCCGCAAAACCCGTTATGCCACCCATTCCGAGATCGGCCTTCATCGTGGCCGCACCCGTTTCAAGGTCGATTTCATAGAGTCCCGCCGATGCAGCGCCGTCCATTTGCAGGATCGCAAGCCCCATGTTCTCGCCTTCCTTGGCTGAGACGATGTCAAAGCCACCCATTGGTGCCAAATCAACAGGCGCGCCATCAACTGAGAACGGCGGTGCAAAACTCGGCCACGGTAGCGGCGGGATAGTCCTGCTGCGGGCGGTGTAAAAACCGGCCATTTTGCTCTTCTTGTGACGGCAAGAGGGGGCGTGGAGATGCATACCGTGGATTTGTATTTGAAGGTTCGCCTGGCGTGTGGCGAAGGCATGAGCCAGCGAGAAGCAGCGCGTCATTTCAATGTTTCGCGCGACAGCGTAGCCAAGATGCTGGCGTTTTCAGCGCCGCCCGGTTACCGGCGCCAGAAGCCGATCAAGCGCCCGAAGCTGGACGGGTTCACCGAGATTATCGACGCGTGGCTGGACGGGGATCGTGAGACCCACCGCAAGCAGCGCCATACCGCCAAGCGGGTATATGACCGGTTGCGCGAGGAGCACGGTTTCACCGGCGGCTACACGATCATCAAGGACTATATCCGGGACCGCGAGCGGCGTGGACGTGAGATGTTCGTGCCGCTCGCCCACCCGCCCGGGGATGCCCAGGCGGATTTCGGCGAAGCCATGGTGATCATCGATGGCGTCGAGCAGAAGGCCCATTTCTTCGTCTTGGATTTGCCGCACAGCGACGCCTGCTTTGTGCGGGCCTATCCCGCGGCGACGGCGGAGGCGTGGATGGATGGCCACGTCCACGCCTTTGCCTTCTTCAGCGGCGTCCCGCACTCCATCCTTTATGACAACGATCGTTGCCTGGTCTCGAAGATCCTGGCCGACGGGACGCGCCAGCGCGCCACGCTGTTCAGTGCCCTGCAGTCGCATTACCTGTTCCATGACCGCTACGGGCGGCCGGGCAAGGGAAACGACAAGGGTAAAGTCGAGGGCATCGTTGGTTACGCCCGCCGGAACTTCATGGTGCCGGTCCCGCGTTTTGCCAGCTGGGACGCGTTCAACGCGGATCTGGAGGCCCAGTGCCGCAATCGCCAGAACGAGATCCTGCGTGGCCATAAGGAAACGATTGGCGAACGGCTGCAGCGCGATCTGGCGGCGATGAAGCCACTGCCCGGGGCTCCATTCGAGGCTTGCGCGCAAGCCAGCGGCCAGGTCAGTTCGCAATCGCTCGTGCGCTACGAGACCAACGATTACTCGGTTCCCGTCGCCTATGGTCATCAGAATGTCTGGGTGCGCGGCTATGTCGATCAGGTCGTGATCGGCTGCCGTGGAGACGTGATCGCCCGGCATCCGCGGTGTTACGCGCGCGAGGATGTGGTCTTCGATCCGATTCATTATCTCCCGCTGATCGAACGCAAGATCAATGCCCTGGATCAGGCTGCGCCCTTGGCAGCGTGGGATCTGCCCGAAGAGTTCCAGACCCTGCGCCGCCTCATGGAGGCACACATGCTGAAGATGGGACGGCGTGAGTATGTGCAAGTCCTGAGACTGCTGGAGACATTCGGCCTCGACGACCTGCATGGCGCGGTCAAGGAGGCCCTGCGCCTGCGCGCGACGGGCTTCGATGCGGTCAAGCACATTCTGCTCTGTCGGATCGAGAAGCGCCCGCCCAAGCTTGACTTGGCCAGCTATCCCTACCTGCCGCGTGCCGATGTTGGGACGACCTCGGCTGCCAGCTACATGACCCTGATGACAGAGGCGACGGGATGACGGAGGCTCCGCAGATCCTGCTCAACCATCACCTGAAGACGCTGAAGCTGCCCACCTTCCTGCGCGAATACGAGAAGCAGGCACGTCAATGCGCCACTGAAGGGCTGGATCACGTCCAGTTCCTGGCGCGCCTCGTCGAAATGGAAATGATCGACCGCGAACGGCGGATGATCGAGCGTCGCATCAAGGCCGCGAAGTTCCCGGCCGCCAAGAGCCTGGACAGCTTCGACTTCAAGGCGATCCCGAAGCTCAACAAGATGCAGGTGTTGGAATTGGCCCGCTGCGGATGGATCGAGCGGCGCGAGAACACCATCGCCCTCGGGCCAAGCGGCACCGGCAAGACGCACATCGCCCTGGGCCTCGGGTTGGCGGCCTGCCAGAAGGGGTTGCCCGTCCGCTTCACCACCGCCGCAGCGCTGGTCAATGAATTGATGGAGGCCCGCGACGAGCGCCGTCTGCTGCGCCTGCAAAAGCAACTGGCCAGCGTCAAGCTGCTCATCATCGACGAGCTGGGCTTCGTGCCGCTCTCCAAGACCGGCGCCGAGCTGCTGTTCGAGCTGATCTCGCAGCGCTACGAGCGTGGTGCCACGCTGATCACCAGCAACCTGCCGTTCGACGAATGGACCGAAACCTTCGGCACCGAGCGCCTGACCGGCGCGCTCCTCGACAGGCTGACGCACCACGTCAACATTCTCGAGATGAACGGCGAGAGCTATCGTCTCGCTCAAAGCCGCGCGCGCAAGTCCAACAACAACGCCTGATCCAGCCTATCCAGATTTGGCCCTGACGGGCCAAAGCGGCCAGTCAACCGCCAGCTATTTGGGAAGCGCGGCTGACTGGCCGCCGCCTCGTGCCGCGCGTTACGCCCAAACCCAAAGTGGCCGGTTTTTGCGCCGCCCTGTGGCTGGATTTTACTCCGGCGTTGACAATCAACAGTGATTTTGCCGATGGTTTCCAGTGTCCCTGCATTGTTGGCCAGGCTGACCAGTGTGTCGGTTTCAGCATCCAGCGCGTATTGGAAAGTCGCGCTCGCGGTCCTGCCATTGATGGCGTTCGTGTAGGCATTGGCAAAGATCATCGGTGTCGTTCCCGCCATCGAATCGCCGTCGGCGTAAGCGAGGTCTGTGAACCGGCGCACGGAACCGGCGCGTTCATCATTGTCGCCGAAATCTTCGGGGAAATAGACGAGGTTATCGCCCGCCGAGGTCACAGCGCGGACAGCGTCGATCTTGTTGTTGAAGTCAAACGCGACCATCTTGCCGTCGCCGATCATTGCATCCTCCATGAACGAAGCGCCCAGATCGGTCATCTCGCCCGACATTGGGTCAATCGTTGCGATCATGCCATCGGAATAGCCGAGCAGTTCACCGGTCACTGGACGCCAGGCAATCGCTTTCAGCGGAGAGTCCAGGCTATAGGTCATCACGTCTGAGGGGGCGTTTACATTGCTCATAACGACCAGCGTTGCGCCGTCATCAGCAAGCACGTAGCCGGAGACCGCCGCGTGACTGTCAGCGAATGCGGGACTCGCAGTAAGGGCAATCAGAGATGTCACAAGAGCATGGGTTTTCATCGTTTTTCCTTTCAAGTTGGTCTCAGTGCGCTCCTACTTGGATACGCTCTAACCTCAGGAACGAAAGGCAGCGCTGGATAGTTTCAACGCAATCTATTTTTTCAGAATTACAACGAGATGATGCCCGACCCAAAAGCGCCGGCCGGGCCCAAATGGACCGTTTCTCGCACCGCCAATTCGTCGAAGCAGACCTCGGCGGAGCCGCAGCGAACGCGTGCTTTGTCCGCATAGCAGAAACTGTTGAAAAGAGCAGCGAGGGTCTCCTAACCACCCTTCTCGTTGCAGTTCCCTTTGGCGAAAAATCCGTTTCGATTGACTATGGTGACTGATGAGGTCGTATCACCGGTGGAGCGACAACACCGACAGGAAGCCAGTCAGACCATGTCATCGCGTTTTAAGGTGACACAAATAGTAACACACACGGACAAGGCACTTTTCAAGTGGCCAAAATCATTGCATAAAACGAGCCGCAATTGTTCCTAAAGTCCTGCCGGGGTCGCCAGATCACGTGACATGAGCGATATGAAAAGCCTCTGGAGTGTCAGCGGCAATCGGGCATTATGGGTCTCGCAGGGGAGGGACGGACGTTTTGCACAGGAAAGGCGGGAACGTGGACGCACCGTCAGAGCGGGGACCGGGAGTTCTGGTGCGGCTCTTCGGATCGGTCCGCATCCGTCTTCTGGTGATCGCACTCTTGCCGATGCTGGTGCTGCTGCCGCTCTTGCTCGGCGGGACCACGCTGCGCTGGACCGGCAGGATCGACGATCTGCTGATCACCAAGGTCAACGGTGATCTCACCATCGCCGACCAATACCTCAAACGGCTGCTGGAGAATTCAGGCGAGCGGCTGGATGCCATCGCCAACTCCGTGGCCCTGCGCGCGGCGATGGAGACACCGCAGGCACGGGCGGCACTTCTGGAGGCGGAGCGCGAGAAACTCGGGCTCGATTTTCTCTACCTGACCGATGGCACGGCCGCGCAGGACGGGTTCGGCCCGTCGGATTGGCCCGTGGTGCGCAGTGCCTTGCAGGGTCAGTGGCGCAGCGCGGTGGATATCCTGACCCCCGCTCAGATGGACGCGCTTGCGCCCGGCATGGCAGAGCAGGCGGCGATCCGGCTGGTCGAGACGCGCGCCGCCGTGCCCACCGACCGCGCGGTCGAGGATCGCGGCATGATCATCCATTCCGCCGCGCCGATCCCCCTGCCCGACGGGCGGCCCGGCGCGTTGGTGGGGGGCATGCTGCTCAACCGCAATCTCGATTTCATCGACACGATCAATGCGCTGGTCTACCGCGATCAGAGCCTGCCCGAGGGCAGCCAGGGCACCGCGACCCTCTTTCTGGAGGATGTGCGCGTCTCGACCAATGTGCGCCTCTTCGAGAACGTGCGCGCGCTCGGCACGCGGGTCTCGGCCGAGGTGCGGGCGCGGGTGCTGAGCGAGGGGCAGACCTGGCTCGACCGGGCCTTCGTGGTCAATGACTGGTACATCTCGGCCTATGAGCCCATCTTGGACAGCCGTGGCACGCGGGTCGGCATGCTCTATGTCGGCTTTCTCGAGACGCCCTTTCAGGCCGCCAAGACCAACACCATCGTCATCCTCGCCGCGCTGTTCGTGCTGATCGCGATTCTGTCGGTGCCGATCTTCCTGCGATGGGCCGGACATATCTTTGGCCCGCTGGAACGCATGACCCAGACCATCGCGCCAGTGGAGGCCGGTGACCTGAACGCGCGCAACCGCCCCACGGCGGACACCGGCGAAATTGCGCAGGTCGCGGCGCATCTCGACGATTTGCTGGACCAGATACAGGAACGCGACCGCCAGCTGCGAGAGTGGGGCGAGAGCCTGGAGCACAAGGTCGAGGCCCGCACCCGCGATCTGCGCGATGCCAATCGCAAACTGGAAAAGACCACTGAACGCCTGATCATGTCTGAAAAACTGGCGGCCGTGGGCGAGATTACCGCCAGCGTGGCGCATGAGATCAACAATCCCATCGCCGTCATTCAGGGCAATCTGGAGGTCGCCCGGGCGACGCTCAGGCACGAGGCCGATGCCGTGAAGACCGAGTTCGACCTGATCGACGATCAGGTCTACCGGATCAGCGCCATCGTCTCGAAACTGCTGCAATTCGCCAAGCCAGAGGAATATTCCGGTGCCAGCAGCACGATCCAGCCCGCCGAGGTGGCGCGCGATTGTCTCGTGCTGACGCGGCACCAGATCGAGGCGGCGGGTGTGACGGTCAAGCTGCATTTGAAGAGCACCCGCACGGTGCTGATGGCGCGCACCGAGTTGCAGCAGGTGATCGTCAACCTGATCCTCAACGCGGTGCATGCGATGGCCGGGGGCGGCACGCTGACGATCCGGGTGTTTGACGAGGGGGACGGCGTGGCGATCCATGTCGAGGATACCGGCCACGGCATCACGCCGGAGGTGCGCAAGCGTATTTTCGATCCATTCTACACCACCAAGCAGGCCGAGGGCACCGGCCTCGGCCTGTCGATCAGCCAGACCCTGATCACCCGCGCGGGCGGACAGTTGAGCGTCACCTCCACCCCCGACGAGGGCAGTTGCTTTCGCATCCACCTGCCCCGCACCGATCCGGTATGACGGCTGCGAAGTCGGCAGGCGGGTCGCAAACACACCAAGGCGCATCGACCAGTGCTTGCCTGTGAGCGCGGCAAGCAACGTTTCAAAAGCACCTCCCACAGTGTTGTTGCAACCCGAGGTTATGAATGGAACGGACGATCAGCACTCTGTGATCGAGTGGCTACCGCGCGGACAAAGTTGCTCTTGGTGAAAGTCGGGATCACGGTTGACCATTGGCCTTGAGCGGGCCTTTGCCTTCAATGAGATGAGCCGCGCGGGCGACCGTCCGCGGGTGGGCGCTTCAACCTCTGTGGAATGCACTTTATGGCAGCCAAATACTGCAACGATTGCGCGGAATTGTGACGTTGCAAAAGCGCCCGCCCTCGGGGGCGGTCGGGCGCTCGCGCGGCGGCGTGCAAGCACGCCTTGATTCCGCGCGGGGGCCAAAGTCTAACGGCAGCTAGAGGCCAAGCCAAGCCGAGGTTCGTTTCTAACACAATCGACGCTCTGGCCTCCCAGCCGTCGTCCGCCACAGTTCTCACCAACGAAAACGCGTGTGCCATGGGTGCCAGACGACATCGCCGTGCAGCATATGGTTTAGCCCGAAGCAGCCCCCCGGAACACCCCTGAGCACTCTGTCGCAGGGGGGCGAAATCATCGGTTTCAAATCTATGTTAAGATGTAACCCATACCGGAGGTCACGTCATGGACACGCTGCTGTTGTCGCGTATTCAATTCGGGGCGAATATCTCGTTCCATATCCTGTTTCCCACGATCACCATCGCGCTGGGCTGGATGCTGCTGGCGTTCAAGCTGGCGTGGCAGCGGACCGGCAATGAGAAGTGGATGGAGGCCTATCGCTTCTGGGTGAAGGTCTTTGCGCTCAGTTTCGGCATGGGCGTGGTGTCGGGCATCACCATGTCGTTTCAATTCGGCACCAACTGGCCCGGGTTCATGGAAGCCGTGGGCAATATCGCGGGGCCACTTCTGGCCTATGAGGTTCTGACGGCGTTCTTTCTGGAGGCCGTTTTCCTCGGGATCATGCTCTTTGGGGCGTCGCGCGTGCCGGTGTGGATGCACACGCTGGCGACGTTCCTCGTGGCCTTCGGCACCACGATGTCGGCCTTCTGGATTCTCGTGCTCAACAGCTGGATGCACACGCCCGTGGGCTTTGAGATGCGCGACGGCGTGGCACATGCAACCGACTGGATGGCGATCATCTTCAACCCCTCGATGCCCTACCGGCTGACCCATATGCTGTTGGCGAGCGGGCTGACCGTGGCCTTCCTGATCGCGGGTGTCTCGGCGCTGCGCTGGCTCTGGGGGGATCGCTCTGACGCGGTACGCGCGACGCTGCGCACCGGTGTTTTCGTTGGTGCGGCGCTTATCCCGCTACAAATCCTCGCGGGCGATTTTCACGGGCTCAACACGCTGGAGCATCAACCCGCCAAGGTGGCCGCGATGGAAGGCAACTGGGAAACGCGGGGCAACGTGCCGCTGCTGCTTTTCGCCGTGCCGGACGAGGACGCGCGCGAGAACCGGTTCGAGGTGGGCATTCCGAACGGCGCGTCGCTGATCCTCAAGCATCACGCGGCGGGCGTTGTGCCCGGGCTCAACGATTTCGTCGGTGAGGATGGCAACGTCATGCATCCGCCTGTCGCGCCGGTCTTTTACAGCTTCCGGGTGATGGTCGGCACCGGCTTTGCGATGCTGTTCCTAAGCTGGGGGGCGGCGATCCTGATGACGCGCCGCCGCGCCGGGGTCGAGGGGCTGCCGCGCCCGGTCCTCTGGGCGATGGTGCCGATGGCGCTGTCGGGCTGGGTCGCCACGCTGGCGGGCTGGTACACCACCGAAATCGGGCGTCAGCCCTGGCTTGTGACCGGCGTGCTGAACACCGAACAGGCGGTGGCTGCCGTGCCCGCGCCGATGGTTGCCACCACGCTCATCGCCTATCTCACGGTCTATGCGGCGCTGCTGATCGCCTATATCGGCGCGATCCTCTACCTCGCGCGCAAGGCGGCGCACGGGGACAGGCCCGAAACCACCACTCCGCGCGGACAGCCGATGGCCGCGCATGTTCCCGGAGAATGACATGACCTATTTCGGAGACCCCGCAACCTGGCTGCCGCTCACCTTTGCCGCACTCATGGGCCTGTCGATCCTGATCTACGTGGTGCTCGACGGGTTTGACCTTGGCGTCGGCGTGCTGTTCCCGTTCGCGGAGCCAGCGGAAAAGGACCGCATGGTTGCCTCTATCGGGCCGTTCTGGGACGCCAACGAGACATGGCTGGTGCTTGCCATCGGCATCCTGCTGGTGGCCTTTCCGGCGGCGCATGGCGCGATCCTGACGGCGCTTTACCTGCCGGTGGCGATCATGCTGATCGGCCTCATCCTGCGCGGTGTGGCGTTCGAGTTCCGGGCCAAGGCCCCACCCGCGCGCAAGGGTCTTTGGAACCTGTCGTTCTACGCGGGCAGCATGATGACGGCACTGTCACAAGGCTACATGCTGGGCATGTATATCATGGGCCTGGAACAACGCCCCGCGACATGGGCCTTTGCCGCGCTGACGGCGGTGTTTCTGACGGTGGGCTACAGCTTCATCGGGGCGGCGTGGCTGATCCTCAAGACCGAAGGCGCGTTGCAGCGCAAGGCGGTCGGCTGGGCCAAGGGCGGTATCTGGGGGCTGATCCTCGGCCTTGGCGCGGTGTCGCTCGCCTCGCCCCTCGTCAGCCCGCGCATCTTTGACAAATGGTTCGCGATGCCCGAGGCGCTGTTTCTGGCACCGCTGCCGATTATCTCGGCGGCGCTGGTGGCCCTTTTGTGGATCGCGTTGCGGCGGCTGCCCACACGGGACGACAGTTTCGCGTGGTTTCCGTTCGCTGTCAGCATCGCGCTATTCGCGCTGGCGTTCTGCGGCATGGCCTACAGCTTTTACCCTTATGTGGTGCCCGAGAAACTGACCATCTACGAGGCGGCGAGCGCGCCCGAGAGCCTGTTCATCATCCTCATCGGCACGCTCTTCGTGCTGCCGATGATCCTGGGGTACACCGCGCTCTCGTACCGGGTGTTCCGGGGCAAGGCGACGGCGCTCAGCTACGAGTGATCAGAGCACCCGGATCACGTCCTTGTCGATGGCAAGCATGTAACCGCGCCGCGCGATATTCTTGACCAGCAATTCGCTCACCAGCTGATTGCCGAGGGTGTCGCGCAGGCGCTTGATCCGGGTGGCGCCTGCCGCCTCCTCGCAATCCTCGGTCTTGCGGCCCGAGATAACCGCCTCGATCTCCGCACCGGTCAGCACATCGTCATCGAGCCGCGCCTCGGCGAGAACGCTGAGCGTCTCCATCGCGGCATCGGTCAGCTTGAACCCCATGTTGTTGAGATAGACGGTCTTCTCATCACGGCTGATCAAGAGGGAACTGACCTGAATGCCCGACCGCTCGATCTGTGCCATCCGGCGATTGAGGGTGATCAGCATCACCAGAAAGACCAATGCGGCCACAAGCAGGGCGGTGGCAAAGACCAGCAGGACGAAGATGACCATCCGGTAACTGACAAGTGTTTCCGAGAACGCCGTGCCCGAGAGCGCGAGGATTTCCAGCAGCTTGATCTCGCCCTCGCCGGTCAGCGCATCGTTCTCGACGAAGATCCGCTCGACCCGCGCATTGAAGGCATTGGCGTCGGGCAGGCTGAGAAACAGGAAGATGGCCGCGACCGTCAGGATCGCCACGATCGCGACCACGCCGATGATCACCACCCGGTTGCCCGCGCGGCGCGCATCCGCCGCCGTGGCCTCTATTCCGCGCATCGGCGTGTCCTCGCGTCACTGACCATCACTTTTCCTTCTTCGACAACACCTTGAGCAGGGTCAGCCCGCGCGCAGACAGCTGCGAGCGCAGCGCGGCCTCGGCCTGTGAGCACGGCGCATTGACCGTGGTCACATCATAGTAAAGCTCAAGCGGCTTGTCGCGCTTGGCCTTGTATTCCACCTGACAGGCGGCATGCGCGGCCCCGGCCAAAAGAGACAGGCCAAGGGCGGCAATGGTGAGGCGTGTGATCTGTGTCATGTCGGCAAGATGCGCCGAACCCCGCGGCTATTCAATATCCCGTGACCCGAAATGACCCGGAAAGAGCCTGATATCTGATATCATGGGGCCGATATTGCGTGTCTTGGCAGGCTTGGCCCACCTTCAGTGCATCGCGGACGGTCGTGCAGGCCGCACGCCAGGGACACACCGTCCACCCATCTGAAAGGAAAGATCATGCACCGCAAGTTTATCGCCTTCATCATCGGCTCGGCCATGACCGTCACCAGCCTTGCCGCCTCGCCCGTCGAAGCCCGCGACCGGGGCGAAGCCGCCGCCATCATCGCAGGGGTCGCCGCCCTTGCCATCGTGGGGGCGGCCATCGCCGACAACAAGCGCAACGACCGGCGCGATCACGTCTCGCGCGGGTATGGTCACAAGAGCCATGGCTATGCCCCGCGCCGCCATAACGGGTATCGCGCGGCACCACGTTACCGCGTGCAGCGCGGTCATCCCAACGCCTTTCGTCGTGGCCATTACGGGACCCGCCATTACACGGGGCAACGGAACCGTCAGTACGGCTCCGACTTTCGCCGCGATCGCTACGGTAAATAAGGCAAGCTGAAAGGAGAGTATGATGTTCACCGGGATCACGACCATCCTGACCGCCGCCACGCTGAGCCTCGGCACGGGGTTTGCCGACCCCGCGCTCGCCCGGGACCGCAGCGACAATGCCAACCTTCTCGGCGGGCTGATCGTGGGCGGGCTGATCGGCGCGGCCATTGCGAATGACAACAATGACAATGATCGGCACGGGCGCGGCCATGTCTCTCGCGGGCACAATGACGGTCACCATGCGGGGCGCGGTCACAGGCGCGGCCATGACAAGGGCTATGGTCATGCCAAACGGGTCAACCTGCCCGGTAAATGCCGGGTCTATAACGGCCATCGCTCGGGCTATTCCGGGCGGTGCCTGCGCGGCTACAATTATGGCCATGCCGCACTGCCGTCGGCCTGCGCCGTGCGGGTGGGCGGGCATCACCGCACCATCTACCGTGACCGCTGTCTGAACCAATACGGCTATTACTGAACCATCGAGCAGGCCGGTAAAGGGAAGGGGCGCGCCTCTTCCCTTTGCTTTTTAACTCTTTGCATTCATGGGCCGACATGCGATCTCACCTGACCATGACCGGCCCCGATCTCTTTCATGAAACCGAGGCCCGCGCGGCGGGTTTCTCTCGCATTGCCGGGGTGGACGAGGTTGGGCGCGGCCCGATTGCCGGGCCAGTGACCGCCGCCGCCGTGATCCTCGACCCCGCGCGCATTCCCGAGGGTCTGAACGATTCCAAGGTGCTGAGCGCAAAACGCCGCGAGGCGCTCTGTGCCGCGCTGATGGATTGCGCACAGGTCTCGGTTGCGCATGCGACGGTCGCGGAAATCGACGAGATCAACGTCCTGCGCGCATCCCATCTGGCGATGGAGCGGGCGATTGCAGGGCTCGATGTCGCCCCTGACATGGCGCTCATCGACGGCAATCTGATCCCGCGCGGCCTGACCCTTCCGGCGCGTGCGATCATCAAGGGGGATGCCGCGTCATTGTCGATTGCGGCGGCCTCGATTGTGGCGAAAACAAGGCGCGATCAGCTGATGCGGGATTTGGCGCAACAGTTCCCCGGCTACGGCTGGGAGCGTAACGCGGGCTACCCGTCCAAAAGCCACAAGGACGCACTTCTAAATCTCGGTGTGACCCCACACCATAGACGTTCCTTCAAACCGGTCCACAATATCTTGTATCAAGATAAATAACTAACCCACTGATTCAAAAAAGAAATTGACGGCGAATCGGGTTTGACTCATCTTTGACCTCAATAACACCAGAGCGCATCAGCGCCGGCACAGAGGCAGAAGATGAAAACGATGACCAAGAAAAAGAGCGCGCCTGCGCTCCCTCTCAACACGATTCTGGACGGTGATTGCATCGAGGTGATGAATGGCCTGCCCGAGGCCAGCGTCGACCTGATCTTCGCCGACCCGCCCTATAATCTGCAACTGCGCGGCGATCTGCACCGGCCCGACAACAGCCAGGTCGATGCCGTCGATGACGCCTGGGACCAGTTCGCCAGCTTTGCCGCCTATGACCGGTTCACGCATGACTGGCTGGCGGCGGCGCGGCGTATCCTGAAACCCAATGGGGCGATCTGGGTCATCGGCTCGTATCACAACATCTTTCGCGTGGGCGCCGCGTTGCAGGATGCGGGGTTCTGGGTGCTCAACGATGTGGTCTGGCGCAAATCCAACCCAATGCCGAATTTTCGCGGCAAGCGCCTGACCAATGCGCATGAGACGATGATCTGGGCCAGCAAGGAAGAAGGCGCGAAATACACCTTCAACTACGAAGCCCTGAAATCGCTCAATGACGGCATCCAGATGCGGTCCGACTGGGTGCTGCCCATATGCACCGGGCATGAACGCCTGAAGGATGACAACGGCGACAAGGCGCACCCGACGCAAAAACCCGAGAGCCTGCTGCACCGGGTCTTGGTGGGATCGACCAATCCCGGCGACGTGGTGCTTGACCCGTTCTTCGGCACCGGCACGACCGGGGCCGTGGCCAAGATGCTGGGCCGCGATTACATCGGGATCGAGCGCGAAGCCGCCTATCGCAAGGTGGCTGAAAAGCGGCTCGCCAATATCCGCAAATACGACCGCGACGCGCTTCAGGTCTCGACCTCCAAACGCGCCGAGCCGCGTGTGCCTTTCGGCACGCTCATCGAGCGGGGCATGCTGCGCCCGGGCGAGGAACTCTATTCCATGAACAAGCGCCACAAGGCCAAGGTGCGCGCCGATGGCACGCTCATCGGCGGCGATGTCAAGGGCTCGATCCATCAGGTCGGCGCGCATCTCGAAGGCGCACCCTCCTGCAATGGCTGGACCTATTGGTGCTTTCGCCGCGAGGGCAAGACCGTGCCCATCGACGTGCTGCGCCAGCAGATCCGCTCGGAGATGGAAGAACGGCCCAACTGATCACACGGTCACCGCCGGTGCCCGAGGCCTGACTTGATCGGGCACCACTGACCTGCCCCGCCCTCATGGCGGGGCCTTTTTCGTGTCAGTACCCGCGATCCGGATCAACGATATTGAACAGGGCTTCGCCTTTGCGCCAACGCTCGAGGTTATCGAGGAAAAGCGCAAAGGACTGCATCGCCCAACCGTCGTAGACCGCCGAGCAATGCGGCGACAGGATCACCCGGTCGAGGCCCCAGAGCGGATGATCGCCGGGCAGCGGCTCGGTCTCGAACACGTCGAGCGCGGCGCCCCTCAGGTGCCCCATGCGCATCGCATTGACCAGCGCCGCGCCATCCAGCACCCCGCCGCGCGAAACATCGACAAGGATCGCGTCCCGCTTCATCGCCATCAGGGCGCGAGAGTTCACAAGGCCCCGCGTTCCGGGCAAGAGCGGCACAGACAGCACAACGATATCCGCCTTGCCCCAAAGCCCCGGCAGCGCATCGGGGCTGTGCACCGCGTCCACGTTCTCCATCGCCTGTGGTCGGGCACGGGTGCCGATCACCCGCAGGCCAAACGCCTTGGCCCGTTCTGCGACCGCCTGACCGGTATGGCCCAGCCCGACGATCAGAATGGTCTTGCCCTTGAGCGGCGTCATCAGCCTAGAGCGTTCCCAGTGCCGTTCCGCGCGGTCGGCGGCCATCCCTTCAATATCGAGCGTGAAATGCAGCACCGCGCCAAAGACATATTCGGCAATCATCGCGGCCGCGACCCCGGCGGCGTTGCTGACCGTCACCGCCCCGGCATCCCACGGCGTCAGATGATCCACCCCGGCCCCGCCCACCGCGATCCATTGCGGCCCGTGCGCGCCAAGCAGCGCCGCGCGCGGATAGCCCACGCGCCCCTGGAAGGCGACGGAATAGGCGACATCGGGCCGAAACTCCGCCAGCACCGGATCAAGACCGTCATAGCTGTCATGCCCGCGCGCCTCGATCTCCGGCGCGACCTCGGCCAGCCGCGCCAGCATCGGCGCGGGGTCGCTGGTATGGATGAGGATGCGCGGGGCGTCAGTCATGGTCGGTCCGGTTCGGGGGTGACGAGGCTCGCAAGCTGCGAGAATTCGGTGCCTTGGTCAAGCAATCGGCGGCGCATGCTCCAAAGCGCGTCGATCCGCGCCTCTGTCAGCGCGCCCCCGGCCATCACCGACAGCTTGGCGCGAATATCGGCCTCGGGCATCGGCGCCTCGGGTCCGCCGCGCGCGTTGCGATCGCCCGAGTGGACTTCGCGCCCATCCTTAAGTCGGACCGTCACATCAGACCACCGCCCCTCGGGGAACCGCACGGAATGGCGCGGCTCCTCGCGCACGGTGATGCGCGCGTGCATCGCCGCCACGCGCGGGTCGTGCAGCGCGTCGCCAGTAATCTCCGCCGGTCCGAGGCGGCCATGCACAAGATACGCCGCCAACGCGAAACCGAGCGAATACTGCGCCTCGCTCGTCGTCTCGGGCATCCCCGGGAAAAGCGCGGCGGATTGCGCGAAGGTCGCGACCTCCAGCGCGTCGATCTGATCCGGTTTTACGCCCTCCTCCGCGACCAGCACCCGCAGGCATTCGAGCGCCCCATGCGCCCAGCGGCAGATCGGATAAGGTTTGATATAATTGCGCATCACCGTCCAGTCGCAGCCCAAATCGGCCCAGACATGCGCCACCTCCGACCCCTCGACGGTGATCGCAGGCGCGCCGGTGAACCCGCGTTCAGCCTGTAACAGAGACGAAATCCCGACCAACGCCCCCATGCCAGAGCCGTCATGCAGCATCGTGGGGCTGGCGATCTCGCGCATCATCTGGCTGCGCGGCCCATGATATTCGGCGATGCCCAGCGCGTGGCGCAGCACCTCTGCCGTATCCCCTCGCAAATGCGCCCCCAGCGCCGCCACGCCCAGCGCGTTCCACGCGCCAGAGGTGTGGTAATCGCAGGCCGTGGCATGCAGCGCGACAGCGGCGCGCGCTGCCACCTCGTAGCCCATGGTCAGTGCGGTGAGCGCCTGCCGCCCGGTCAGATTGGGACGATGCTCGGCAAAGGCGAAAAGCGCAGGCACCAACGCGCAGCCGATATGCCCCTTGGTGGCATTCAGCCCGTCATGCGCGTCGAGATTGTCGATCTGCGTCGCCAGCGCCCAGGCCGCCCCCGGCATCGCACAGCGCCGCCCGTCAAAGAGCAGGGTCGCACGGTGCTCCTCGCGCGCCGCGCCATGAAAATCGCAGGCGAACTCGCGCGCGATCCGCCCCACATCGAGCGCCGCCGCCCCTGCCGCAACCCCCAGCGTGTCAATCAGCAGGGCCGCTGTCTGAAACAGCACCACCTCGGGCACGGCCAAGCCGGGATCGAGCGCGAACCGCGCGATCGGGTCGAACTGTCGGGGATTGGCGGCATAGAACATGATCGCGCCTTTCAGGATCTGGCCATGATCCATCGTGACGCAGGACGGTGGTGCCTTGCAGACGGTTTGCGACATATCCTGTCCCGCTTTCACCCCTTGCGAGGGCCCAACGTGACTGTTACGTCTATGGCAACTCCGTTGGGGTGCCCGGAATGCACGGGCTGAGAGGCGATGCGCCAACCCATCGAACCTGATCCGGCTAACACCGGCGTAGGGAACGGACTGACGCACGCCTCGCGCGCCCCCCGTCCGTTCCCCGCAAGACTGAGAGGAACGGCAGATGATTGCCACAGCTTTGACAATCGCAGGCTCCGACAGCGGCGGCGGTGCTGGTATTCAGGCCGATCTCAAGACCTTTTCGGCATTGGGCGTCTATGGCACCAGCGTGATCACCGCCGTGACAGCGCAAAACACCCGCGCCGTGACCGATGTGCACCCGATCCCCAATGCCACCGTCGCGGCGCAGATTGCGGCGGTGTTGGGCGATATCAGGGTCGATGCGATCAAGATCGGCATGCTGGGTGATGCCGCGCTGATCGAGACGGTGGCGCAGGCGCTGGAAGGGTATCACGGGCCCGTGGTGCTAGACCCCGTAATGGTGGCGAAATCCGGTGCCCGGCTGTTGCCCGATGCGGCGCGCGCGGCGCTGATCGCGCAGCTTCTGCCGCGTGCCGATCTTCTGACACCGAACCTGCCCGAGGCGGCGGCGCTTCTGGGCTGTTCTGAGGCCATGAATGATGCCGAAATGCAAGACCAGGGCGCGCGGCTGCGCGAGATGGGGACACGGGCCGTTCTGATGAAGGGCGGCCACGGGCAAGGCGAGACCTGCACCGACTGGCTTATCTCCGATAAGGTGATGCGCCTCGACGCGCCGCGCATCGCAACCCGCAATACCCACGGCACCGGCTGCACCCTGTCCTCGGCCATCGCGGCGGGACTGTCAAAGGGACTGAGCTTGCCGAATGCCGTCGAGACCGCCCATGACTGGCTGCACCGCGCGATCCTGGCCGCAGACGGGCTCCAGATCGGGCAGGGGCACGGGCCTGTGCATCATTTTCACGAGGCCTGGACATGACCGAAGCTGTGACAATCCGCGGCGCGGGCATCGTGGGGCTGTGCGTCGCCACCGAACTCATCAATCGTGGCGTCGCCGTCACCCTGCGCGACCCCGCGCCATCGCCCGGCGCGCATGGCTGTTCGTGGTGGGCGGGCGGCATGCTCGCGCCCTTCTGCGAGGGGTTCACCGCCGAGGAACCGGTGGTGCGGTTAGGGCAACAGGCCGCCGATTGGTGGCAGGCGCAGGGCGTCGAGGTGATCCGTCGCGGCTCGCTCGTGGTGACCTTGCAGCGCGACCGTCGCGAACTCGATCAATTCGCGCGGCGCACCACCGGGCACCGGCTGGTCACCGGCGAGGATTGGGCTGCGTTAGAGCCGCATCTGGCCGACCGCCACGACCGCGCGCTCTACTTCACAGACGAAGCGCATATCGACCCGCGCGCGGCGCTCTTGCATCTGCGCAAGCGGTTGGAGGACAAAGGCGCGCGGTTCGAGCAAAGCGACGCCGCCCCCACGGGCCCGGTGATCGACTGTCGCGGGCTTGCGGCACAGGACACCCTGCCCGACCTGCGCGGCGTCAAGGGTGAGATGGTGATATTGCGCAGCCGTGATGTGACCCTGACCCGTCCCGTTCGCCTGCTGCACCCGCGTTTTCCGCTTTATATCGTGCCGCGCGGCGACGGCGTGTTCATGCTGGGCGCGACACAGATCGAGAGCGAGGAGAAGGGGCGCGCCTCGGCCCGTTCGGTGATGGAACTGCTCTCTGCCGCCTACGCGCTCCACCCCGCCTTTGGCGAGGCCGAAGTTATGGAAATCGGGGCCGACGCGCGTCCGGCCTTCCCCGACAACCTGCCGCGCATCACCCGCAAGGACGAGACGATCCACGTCAACGGCCTCTTTCGCCATGGATTTCTATTGTCGCCTGCCGTCGCACGCATGACCGCCGGGCTGGTTACGCGCGAGAACGAAACATCGGAGTTTGTCCATGAAGATCACGGTTAACGGAACCGCACAGGAGACCGCCGCCACGACACTCGACACGCTGCTGATCGAGCTGGGCTACGGCGAGGCCAAGGTCGCGACGGCGGTGAACGAAGGCTTCGTTCCCGCCACTTTGAGGCCGGAACAGAGACTGAATGAGGGAGATCGCGTGGAGATCGTGGCCCCTCGGCAAGGGGGCTGACATGCCAACGTATTACGACACCGAAATCAAATCGCGCCTTATGCTGGGCACCGCGCAATACCCCTCGCCTGCGATCCTGGCACAGGCGTTCGAACGCTCCGGAGCGGGCATTGCCACCGTTTCTGTCCGCCGCGAGGCCGGGGGCGAGCGCGCGGGGCAAGCCTTCTGGGACATGATCGGTGATCTGGGCGTGCACGTCCTGCCCAACACCGCCGGCTGCCATTCGGTGCGCGAGGCGGTGACCACGGCGCAGATGGCGCGGGAACTCTTTGACACCAACTGGATCAAGCTCGAGGTGATCGGCCATGCCGACACTTTGCAGCCCGACCCCTTTGGCCTTGTCGAAGCGGCGCGCATCCTGACCGATGACGGCTTTCAGGTCTTTCCCTATTGCACAGAGGATCTCGTGCTCTGCGAACGGCTGGTCGAGGCCGGGTGCCGGGTGCTGATGCCCTGGGGTGCGCCCATCGGCACCGGGCTGGGGCTCAACAATATCTACGGATTGCGCAGTTTGCGCGCGCATTTCCCCGACCTGCCGCTGGTGATTGACGCAGGTCTCGGCCTGCCGTCACAGGCGGCGCACGCAATGGAATTGGGTTATGACGCGGTGCTGCTCAACACTGCAGTGTCCAAGGCAGGTGACCCGGCCGCCATGGCCCAAGGGTTCGCGCGCGCTTTAGAGGCGGGGAGGCTGGGCTATGAGGCCGACCCGATGGAGCCGCGCGACATGGCCGCCCCGTCGACGCCTGTTCTTGGGAGGGCGTTTACCTGATGACCTTGCCGCGTTTCTACCCGATATTCGATGACGTCGCATGGCTCCGGCGTCTGCTGCCGTTTGGCGTGGGGCTGGTGCAATTGCGGGTCAAGGATATGACCGGCGAAGCACTGAAACAGCAAATTACGCAGGCACAGAGCCTGTGCCGGGAGGCTGGCGCGATCCTTGTGGTTAACGATCACTGGCAGATCGCGATCGACCTTGGCTGCGATTGGGTGCATCTGGGGCAAGAGGATCTCGATACCGCCGACATTCCCGCCATTCGCCGCGCCGGAATCAAGCTGGGCCTCAGCACCCATGACCATACTGAGCTGGACCGCGCCCTGTCGCATGACCCCGATTATGTGGCACTTGGTCCCGTATATCCGACCATTCTCAAGAAAATGAAGTGGCACGAACAGGGGCTGGAGAAGGTAACCGAGTGGAAGCGGTTGATCGGCGACATCCCCCTCGTCGCCATCGGCGGCATGTCGGTAGAGCGTGCGCAGGGCGCGTTCGAGGCGGGGGCCGATGTGGTCTCTGCCGTGACGGATATCACGCTCAATGACGATCCCGAGGCGCGGGTGCGGCAATGGCTCGAGGCGACGAAATGACCCGCTACGCCCGCCAGATCGCCCTGCCCGAATTCGGGGCAGAGGGGCAGGCGCGGCTCGGTGCGGCGCATGTTCTGGTGGTGGGCGCAGGCGGGCTTGCCGCGCCGGTGCTGCAATACCTTGTGGGCGCAGGTGTAGGGCGGATCACGCTGATGGATGGCGACCGGGTTTCCCTGAGCAACCTGCACCGTCAAACGCTGTTTCGCATGGAGGATGTCGGCCTGCCCAAGGCACAGATTGCCGCCGTGCATATGGGCGCACTCAATCCGGACTGCGCAATTTCCGCCGTGTCAGAGCCGCTTGACCCAAAGAATGCATCGGATCACGTGGCCGCTGCTGATCTGGTTCTGGACTGTGCCGACAGTTTCGCCGCGAGCTATGTGCTCTCCGACACCTGCCTTGAACAGGGTAAGCCGTTCATCAGCGCGTCGGTTGTGGGCACGTCCGGATATTGCGGCGGGTTCTGTGGCGGCGCGCCGTCTTTGCGGGCGGTGTTCCCTGACCTGCCGGACAGGTTGGGCAGTTGCGATACAGATGGCGTGCTGGGGCCTTGCGTGGGCGTGGTGGGTAGCCTTCAGGCGCAGATGGCAATGGCCGTTCTGGCCGGAATAGAGCCTGCACCCCTTGGCCAACTCATCACATTCGAGGCCATTGGCCACCGCTTTGGCGGCTTCCGTTTCGATGGCGCGCCCGAGCCGGAAAGCGGCTTTGGCTTCATCGCGCCTGCGCAGATCACGCCGGGCGACTGGCTGGTGGACCTGCGCGCCGAGGACGAATCCGGCCCCGCCCTATTAGACGCCAAGCGCCACAGCGTGCCCGATTTCGACACCCTGCACCCCCAAGGCGCACGCGCCGTGCTCGCCTGCCGCTCTGGCCTGCGCTCGTGGCAAGCCGCGACGCGGTTGCGCGGCCATTGGGACGGAGAGATTGCATTGATCGCCCTCGGCGATACCCAAGAGGAGACAACCCCATGAAATACCTGACCCTGATCTTCGCCTTTTTGGCCGCCCCGGCCATGGCACAGGACAAGATGACGCTGATCCTCGACTGGTTCGTGAATCCCGATCACGGACCGATCATCCTCGCCGAGGAACTGGGATATTTCGAAGAGGCCGGTCTGGAGGTCGAGGTGATCGCCCCCGCAGATCCCTCCGACCCGCCCAAGATGGTCGCCGCCGGTCAGGCGGATCTGGCGATTTCCTATCAGCCGCAGTTGCATATGCAGATCGAGAACGGGCTGCCGCTGCGCCGGGTCGGCACGCTGGTCGCCACACCGCTTAACTGCCTGCTGGTGCTGAAGGATGGTCCGGTGAAATCCACCGCTGACCTCAAGGGTCGCAAGGTCGGCTTTTCCGTAGCGGGGGTCGAGGAGGTTCTTCTCTCGACCATTCTCGCGCAGCACGGGCATAACCTCGATGATATCGAACTGGTCAGCGTGAACTGGTCGCTCTCGCCCTCGCTGATGTCTGGGCAAGTGGATGCGGTGATCGGCGCCTATCGCAATTTCGAGCTCAACCAGATGGAGATCGAGGGCGTGCCGGGCCACTGTTTCTATATCGAGGAAGAGGGCGTGCCCGCCTATGACGAGCTGATCTACGTGGCCAATCCCGACCGGATGGATGCCGACATGATCCGCCGTTTCCTGCATGCGACCGAGCGCGCGACGCAATACATCATGAACCATCCGCAGGAAAGCTGGGAGATATTCGCCGGCACCTCGCGCGAGTTGCAGGACGAGCTGAACGAGAAAGCCTGGGTGGACACCTTCCCGCGCTTTGCCACCCGTCCCGCCGCCCTCGATCACGCGCGCTACAAGCGGTTCGAGCAGTTCCTGCTGGAGGCGGGGATGATCGAGACTGACACGCCGGTTTCGGGCCTTGCCATGGACCTGAACGCAGAATGACCCATGATTACGGAGCGACCTTCCCCCGCCTGCGCGATGCGACGGGGACGGTCTGGACGGACTACACCCATCACGCCTTTGTCGAGGGGCTGCGCGAGGGCACTCTGCCGCGCAAGGCGTTTCTCGGCTATCTGGTGCAGGATTACGTGTTCCTCATCCATTTCGCCCGCGCCTGGGCACTCGCCGTGACCAAGGCGGATGCGCTCGAAGAGATGCGCGCCTGTGCGGCCACGGTGGACGCACTCGTCAATCACGAACTCAGCCTGCACGTAAAAACCTGCGCCGAGGCGGGGCTGAGCGAGGCCGACCTCTATAGCGCCGAAGAACACCCCGCCAACCTCGCCTATACCCGCTACGTGCTTGATGCCGGGCATTCGGGGAATTTCCTCGACCTGCTGGCGGCACTTGCGCCCTGCGTGATGGGCTATGGCGAGATCGGCGCGCGGCTGGGGCCGGTGCCCGACGATCACCCCTATGCCGATTGGATCGGCACCTATGCGGGCGACGACTATCAGCAGGTCTGCCGCGATGCAGGCACACTCTTTGACGGGGCGGTCGAGCGCCGTCTGGGCGATGATCCGACAACGACGCCCGGATGGGAGCGTCTCTGCCACCGCTTCACCACCGCCACGCGGCTCGAGGTGGCGTTCTGGGATATGGGGCTCAGCTTCGGACGCTAGCCCCTTGCCCCCTTGGCCCCTGCCGCGTAGAACGCGGGCCAAGTCAGAGCATGGAGCCGCGTGATGCTGGATCTCACCTACGAATCCCCGAAACCCAAGGTCATCGCCGGGGCGAAACACGACTGGGAACTCGTCATCGGGATGGAGGTGCACGCACAGGTCGCCTCCAACGCCAAGCTGTTTTCCGGCGCCTCTACCCGCTTTGGCGCCGAGCCCAATTCCAACGTCGCCTTTGTCGATGCGGCGATGCCTGGCATGCTGCCGGTGATCAACGAATTCTGCGTCGAACAGGCGGTGCGCACCGGGCTGGGCCTCAAGGCGCAGATCAACCTCTGGTCGGCCTTTGACCGCAAGAACTATTTCTACCCCGACCTGCCGCAGGGCTACCAGATCAGCCAGCTTTACCATCCGCTGGTGGGTGAGGGCGAAATTCTCGTCGACATGGAGCCGGGCATCGCGCGGCTGGTGCGGATCGAACGTATCCATATGGAGCAGGACGCAGGCAAATCCATCCACGACATGGACCCGGCGATGTCCTTTGTCGATCTGAACCGCACCGGCGTCTGCCTGATGGAGATCGTCAGCCGCCCCGACATTCGCGGCCCAGAAGAGGCCGCCGCCTATGTCACCAAGCTGCGCCAGATCCTGCGTTACCTGGGCACCTGCGACGGCAACATGCAGAACGGCAACCTGCGCGCCGACGTCAACGTGTCGATCTGCCGTCCCGGCCAATATGAGAAATACATGGAAACGCAGGATTTCGCGCATCTGGGCACGCGCTGCGAGATCAAGAACATGAACTCCATGCGCTTTATCCAGATGGCGATTGACTACGAGGCGCGCCGCCAGATCGCGATTGTCGAAGCGGGCGGCGAGGTGGTGCAGGAAACCCGTCTCTACGACCCCGACAAGAACGAAACCCGCTCCATGCGCTCCAAGGAAGAGGCGCATGATTACCGCTATTTCCCCGATCCCGACCTGCTGCCGCTGGAAATCGAGCAGGAATGGGTCGATGAGATCGCGGCCAACCTGCCCGAACTGCCCGATGCCAAGAAGGCGCGCTTTGTGCTGGAATTCGGACTGTCGGAATATGACGCCAGCGTCCTGACCGCCGATCTCGCCAATGCCGGGTATTTCGAGCAGGTCGCGGCGGGTGCAGGCGACGGCAAGCTGGCGGCGAACTGGGTGATCAATGAACTCTTTGGACGGTTAAAGAAGGAAGACCACTCCATCGAGGACAGCCCGGTTAGCCCGGCGCAACTGGCCGCCATCGTGCGGCTGATCAAGTCCGACGCCATTTCCGGCAAGATCGCCAAGGACCTCTTCGAGATCGTCTATACCGAGAGCGGTGACCCCGAAGAGATCGTCGAGGCGCGCGGTATGAAACAGGTCACCGACACCGGCGCGATCGAGCAGGCCGTCGACGAGATCATCGCCGCCAACCCCGCGCAGGTCGAAAAGGCACAAGCCAACCCGAAACTCGCAGGCTGGTTCGTGGGGCAGGTGATGAAGGCCACCGGCGGCAAGGCCAACCCCAAGGCAGTGAACGAGATCGTGACGGCGAAGCTGGGGCTGTAACGGCCTCCGCCCGATCTTCGCCATTTGAAAGCGCCCTGAACTTGCCTAATCTCTCCGGACCCGCGAGGGAGAATCAGGGAGGGTTCGATGGGCTGGATGAAGGACGAGACCGGGCTGGAGCATTGCGCCGCGAATTTCGTGGCGCTGACACCGCTGTCGCATCTGCGGCGCGCGGCGCATCTCTTTCCGGAGCGCGAGGCGCTGGTCTATCACGGCTTTCGCAAGACCTATGCCGAGTATCACGCGCGGGTCTCACGGCTCGCGTCGGCGCTGGCGGGTCTCGGGATCGAGCCGGGCGATGTGGTGGCCACTCTCCTGCCCAATATCCCAGCCCATTGCGAGGCGCATTTCGGCGTGCCTGCGGCGGGGGCAGTGCTCAACGCGATCAACACCCGGCTCGAGGCCGACACCATCGCCTATATCCTCGACCACGGCGAGGCGCGGCTGGTGCTCTGCGATCCGCAATTCCTGCCGACACTCATGCAGGCCACCGAGCTGATGGAGCGCCCCGCCCCCGGCATCATCGAGGTGGCCGACGATCAGGCGGGCGTGCATGGCCACGGCCATTACATGGAATACGAGGAGTTGCTGGCGACCGGCAACCCCGATTTCGAGTGGATCATGCCGCAGGACGAATGGGAGAGCCTCGCGCTCAACTATACCTCAGGCACCACCGGGCGGCCCAAGGGCGTGGTTTACCATCATCGCGGCGCGTATCTGATGACCATGGGCACCGTCGTGAGTTGGGACATGCGGCGCTATCCGCGTTACCTGACCATCGTGCCGCTCTTTCATTGCAACAACTGGAACCATGTCTGGATGATGCCGATGCTGGGCGGCACCACCGTGTGCTGCCGCGACATCACCGCCAAGGCGATCTATGACGCCATCGCCGATGAGGGTGTCACCCATTTCGGGGCCGCGCCCATCGTGCTCAACACCATCGTCAACGCCAAGGGCGAGGACCGGCGTGCGTTCGATCATATCGTCGATGTCTTTACCGCCGGGGCCCCGCCCCCCGCCGCGACGCTCGCCGCGATCGAACCTTTGGGTTTTCAGGTGACGCAGGTCTACGGGCTGACAGAGACCTATGGCCATGTCACCGAATGCCTTTGGCAGGAGGGTTGGAACGCTCTGGATGACGAGGCGCGTTATGCGATCAAGGCCCGCACCGGCATCCTGATGCCAATGATGGAGGACATCACCGCGATGGACCCCGAGACCATGGCCCAGACACCGATGGACGGGCAGGCACAGGGCGAGATCATGATCCGGGGCAATTCGGTGATGAAGGGGTACCTCAAGAACCCCAAGGCGACGCAAGAGGCATTCGCAGGCGGCTATTTCCATTCTGGCGACATCGCCGTGCAGCATCCCGACGGCTATCTGCAGATCGCCGACCGGGCCAAGGACATCATCATCTCGGGCGGCGAGAACATATCCTCGGTCGAGGTCGAGGGCGTGCTTATGCGGCACCCGGCGGTGCTGCTCTGTGCCGTGGTGGCGCGACCGGATGAGAAATGGGGCGAAGTGCCCTGCGCCTTTGTCGAGTTGAAGGATGGGGCCTCGGCAGACGAACCTGACCTCATTGCCTTTGCCCGCGAGCGTCTGGCCGGGTTCAAGACACCGAAATCGGTGGTCTTTCAAGAGCTGCCCAAGACCTCGACCGGCAAGATCCAGAAATTCGAACTGCGCCAGATCGCGCGGGGGCTGTGACTTAGGACAGGCGTCAGGCGTCGGTCAGGATGCTGCTGACCTTGAGCGCGCGCTGCACGTTGCCCTCGACCTTCAGCTTGCCAGACATGTAGGCCATGACCGGGTTCTGCGCGCCTGACAGGATGTTGCGGAACACCTCGTCACTGGCCGAAAGCACCACATCCGCCGCTTCGTCGCCCGGCGCGGCGCCGTCTTCGGTCAGCATGACGCTGCCCTGCCCCTCGATGCGCAGCTTGGCCACCCCCTTGATGCGACCGCGCGCCTTGGGGGTGAGGGTGGTGATATAATCGTCGATGATCGTGGTCATGCCGGGCTCCTTTGTGCCCGGATCATCGCCGTCGCGCGGCCCGGTTCAAGCGAAACCTCGCGTCACATCGCAGGCACGGCAAGAATACGACCACGCGGAATGTCGCAATCAGGCGCGCCGCGCACGCGGTACATGGCACTCTTGACCCGAGGGCAGGAGGACCGCCACCGATGAACACCCAATACCGCGACACCCGCAAGATCGACCCGACGCGCGGGGCCATGTTGGGCGACAACACCCCCAACGATGCCGACCGGATCGAGATCGGCCCGACGCAGCTGGCCTTTGCCGAATGGGCGGCGGCGGGGCTTGACCTGCCCGACCTGCAGGAGATGCGCCGCTATCGCTGGGCGCGGCTGACGCAGCACATCGTGGATCGCGACTATGCGGGGCTTCTGATGTTCGACCCGCTCAACATTCGCTACGCCACCGACAGCACCAACATGCAGCTTTGGAACGCGCACAACCCGTTCCGCGCGGTACTCTTGTGCGCAGATGGCCATATGGTGATGTGGGATTACAAGAACGCGCCGTTCCTGTCGTCGTTCAACCCGCTGGTGCGCGAGGTGCGATCGGGCGCGGATCTGTTTTATTTCGACCGCGGGGACAAGGTGGACGTGGCCGCCGATGTCTTTGCGAATGACGTGCGCGCGATCCTTGCCGAGCATGCGCCGGGCAACCACCGTCTTGCTGTGGACAAGCCGATGCTGCATGGCTTGCGCGCGCTCGAGGCGCAGGGGTTCAGCGTGATGGAGGGTGAAGAGGTCACCGAGAAGGCCCGAAGCGTCAAGGGACCGGACGAGATCCGCGCCATGCGCTGCGCGAGCCATGCCTGCGAGGCGGCGGTCGCGGAGATGGAGGTGTTCGCGCGGGCCAATGTGCCGCTCGGTCAGACCAGCGAGGATGACATCTGGGCGGTCCTGCATGCCGAGAACATCCGGCGCGGCGGCGAATGGATCGAGACGCGGCTCTTGGCCTCGGGCCCGCGCACCAACCCGTGGTTTCAGGAATGCGGCCCGCGCATCGCTCAGAACAACGAGATCATAAGTTTCGATACCGACCTCATCGGCTCTTACGGTATTTGCGTCGATATCTCGCGCAGCTGGTGGATCGGCGACGCGCGACCCCGCCCCGACATGATCCACGCCATGCGCCACGCGGTCGAACATATCCAGACCAACATGGAGATGCTCAAACCCGGCGTGATGATCCCAGAGTTGAGCGCCAACACCCATGTTCTGGAAGACCGCTATCAGGCGCAGAAATACGGCTGCCTGATGCACGGCGTCGGGCTCTGCGATGAATGGCCGCTCGTAGCCTATCCCGACAAGGCGGTGCCCGGTGCCTTCGACTATCCGCTTGAGGCGGGCATGGTGCTTTGCGTCGAGGCGCTGGTGGGCGAGGTGGGGGGCGATTTCTCGATCAAGCTGGAGGATCAGGTTCTCATCACCGAGGACGGGTACGAGAACCTGACGCGCTATCCGTTCGACGCGGCGCTGATGGGCGACTGACCCCGGTCAGCGCGAGCGGCGCACATTGCCGTGCCAATCCTCTTGGACAGGGGCCGCCGCGTCCGTGTCTTGGGGTTCCGGTGCCGGGCTCGAGGCGAGGATCGCCACAAGCAGCGCCAGAAGGCCAAGTCCGATGGCGAAACGCGGAACGCGGCGCGAGCGGCCGACGGGGGTGAGGCTGAAATCATGGGGCATTGTGCTGTCCTTTCCTTGCATGGTGCAAGACTGTAGGTGGGCACGCAGATTATATAATTAAAACGAATGTTTTTCATGAAAAGCATCACGTTTTGTGATAATATAGCCCGATCCTGTCAACTCACCGCCTGAAGCGGGGCCGCGCCCTCCGGTCCGGGGTGATGGCAACAGACGCGGTCGCGACCCGAGTTCTTGGCCCGATACAGGGCGCCATCGGCCTGCTGGATCGCGTGATCCATGTCGCCGCCGGGCGTCCACGCAGCGACCCCGAAACTGGCGGTCAGCGACAGGCTGCGCTCTCCGACGTAGATCGGGCTTGCGCGCACCCGGTCGGCAAGGCGGTCTGCGATTGCGCGCCCCTGATCCGCCCCCGTCCCACGCAGCACGATGACGAATTCCTCGCCGCCGAACCGCGCCACCAGATCGCCGCCCCGGCAATTGCCGGCCAGAAGCGTCGCGAATTGCCGCAACGCCTGATCCCCCGCGAAATGGCCATGGCAATCATTGAACCCCTTGAAATGGTCGATATCCGCGACGATCACGACACAAGGCTGGTCCTCCAGCGCGCGCGCAGCCTCGTAAAAACTGGCCCGCGTGCGCACCCCGGTCAGCAGATCATGGTGCAGTGCATGTTCCAGTCGCGCGCTGAGATCATGCACGGCCCTCAGGTGCCGTGCGATGATCCAGCCAATCGGCGCGGCGATCATCACCGCCATTGCGGCACCGGGCACCAGCGTCGGCATCGCCAATTCGGGCGGCAGCATCAGCGAGCGCAACACACCGCTGGCCGCCAGCACGATCAGTGACACGACCAGCGTGAACCGGATTTCATCCTGCCGCGTTCGCACCTCCCAAGGCATGGGCACCCCTCTCCATTCGACCCCGGTCAAGGATGCCCCGCAATCGTTAACGACGCGTGGCGGAGCGCCGCCATAATCCGCAGGATTTGAGGCAATTGCGACGGGGCCTCACCTTCGCGTGACGCGTCCCACCGGGGGTGGCGATACCGGGGTCGCCTCCCTACTCTAAGGACAATGCGACTTGCAAAAGGACATGCCATGCCCACCGAACGCCTCACCTTCACCGGACATTCCGGCGACGATCTCGTCGCGCGGCTCGACCTGCCCAAGGGGCCGCATCTGGCGACCGCACTTTTCGCGCATTGCTTTACCTGCTCCAAGGACATTCCCGCCGCCCGGCGTATCGCGGCTCGGCTGGCAGGCGCGGGCATCGCGGTGCTGCGCTTCGATTTCACCGGGCTGGGCCATTCGGGGGGTGAGTTCGAGAACACCTCGTTCACGTCGAACATTCAGGATCTCGACCTAGCCGCCAAGGCGCTTTCCGCGCGCGACATGGCACCAAGCCTGCTGATCGGTCATAGCCTCGGTGGGGCCGCGGTTCTGGCAGCGGTGGGCAAGATCGACAGCGCGCGCGCCGTCGTGACCATCGGCGCGCCCTTCGATCCCAGCCATGTTACGCATAACTTCGAAGGCGCGCTGGAGCAGATCGAGGCGGATGGCGTGGCCGAGGTGACGCTGGGCGGGCGTCCCATCAGGATCGGCAAAGCCTTTATCGAGGACGTGCGCGCCGAAAACCTCGCCGAGCGGATCGCCCATCTGAATCGCGCGCTATTGGTCATGCACGCGCCGCGCGACGCCACCGTGGGCGTCGAGAACGCCGCCGAGATTTTCAAGGCAGCCAAGCACCCCAAGAGCTTTGTCACGCTCGACGATGCCGATCACCTGATCACCGATTCCGACGATGCCGAATATGCCGCACAGGTGATCGCCGCCTGGGCCACTCGCTATCTCGACCTCACCCCACCTGCCCCGCCGCCCGGTGCGCCCGAGGGCGTGGTGCGCGTCTCGGAGGCCGATGCAGACGGCTTCTTGCAGGATGTGAATGCCGGGCCCGGCCATCACGTTCTGGCGGACGAGCCCTCGGCCTATGGCGGCACCGATCGCGGCATGTCGCCCTACGGCTTTCTCGCAGCAGGGCTTGGGGCCTGCACCTCGATGACCATCCGCATGTATGCCCGCCGCAAGGGCTGGCCGCTGGATCATGTCAGCGTCGATGTCTGCCATGACAAGGTGCACGCGCAGGATGCCGACAGCCGCAGCGACGCCAAGGCCGACAAGTTCACCCGCGTGGTGCGGCTGGAGGGCGATCTGAGCGATGAACAGCGCGACAAGCTGATGGAGATCGCCGACAAATGCCCGGTGCACCGCACGCTGGAGCGGTCCTCGATCGTCGAGACCCGCGCTGCTCGTCCTGATTAATTCCTGCGCAGGACCATGGGGCAGCGGCATGCATTCTCCGGGCAACACGCCCGCTCTGCGCCGCAAAAGGCTGACGCAGCGTCAAACCGTGCTATCCTCCTTGAGACAATAAGGAGGACTGCCGATGATCCGACTGCTTCTTGTCATGTTGGTGCTTGGCCTGCCCGCCACGGCGCAGGACCGTCGCCCAAGCCATTGCATCGCGCTGGCCGATGCCACGCCCGGGCTGGACTACCTGCACAAGGCCGGGTTTCGCGACCCCCTGCCAGAGTTCACCGCGCGCATCCGCTACATCGCGCATGCCTCGTTTCTCATTCAGGCGGGGGGATTCAACGCGGTGACGGATTTCACCGGTTTTGTCGGCAATGTCGATTTCATCCCCGATATCGTCACCATGAACCACGCCCATTCCACCCATTGGACGGCCAATCCTGACCCGGCGATCCCGCATGTTTTGCCCGGCTGGGGTGACTTCGGGCAAGGCATCGACCATCACCTGGATCTGGGCGGCATGCTGGTGCGCAACGTCCCGACCGATATCCGCTCGGGCGGCGGGGTGGAGCCCAAGGGCAACTCGATCTTCGTCTTCGAGGCCGAGGGCCTGTGCATCGCGCATCTCGGCCACCTGCATCACGAACCCTCGGACGATCAATATGCCGCGCTGGGGCGGATGGATGTGGTGATGGCCCCGGTCGATGGCGGCTTTACCATGAACATTGAGAACATGATGAACGTGCTGCGCCGGGTGCGCGCCAGCGTGGTGATCCCGATGCACTGGTTTACCGACAGCACGCTGGAGCGGTTTCTGGCGGGGATGGAGGGGGACTTCGCGATCCTGCGCCCCGGGGTGAGCGAGATCGAGGTCTCGCTGCGCAGCCTGCCGGACCGGCCCACCATCATCGTGCTGCGCCCGGCCTATCTGCGAGAGGGAGAGTAAGGCGCGGCGCGCGCCGCCGCGCCATCATCGGCCGTCCCACGCAACCGCCGGAACTGCGCCTACATCGTTTCCAGGCAATGCCGCCGGAACGCACGTTTCAACAGGTCCAGCTCTTCGCGCAACAGCGCCATTTCCGCGCGGATATCATAGCTCAGCACATCCCCCGCCAGCAGCGCAAAGCTGTCGAGAACCGCACCGGTCGCACGATCACGGATCACGAATGTCTGAACCCCATCAGCGACCTTTTCGGGCGGGACCGGCACGCGCACCACCCAATCGCCCGCATCCGGGCGGGCGATCACCTCAACGCCTGCAATCGGGTCCTGATGATGCGTCACCTCGATCTCCGGCGTGGTCCCGGCCATGGGCTCACCCGAGAGCACGCCTTCCCAAACCCCCTCGAAAAGCCGGGTCTTGGTCAGTGTCAGGTCGGACATGATCGCTCCTTTCCTAGAGGTCGGCGCGCGGGCGGCGGCTGAAGGTGACGTCACGCAGCACGACCTGGCTCATTTGCGGGTTCTCGAAGATCAGGTCGATCCAGGCGCGTTCCACCCGCTTTTCATTGAGGTTGGAATAGGCCAGATCGAACTCGACCATGATCTCTTCCTCGTTGAGCGGCAATTCGCGGACGATCTGTTCGGTGTTGGGCCCGTGCTTGATATTCAGTCGGGCAAAGATCTCGAGCGGCTTTTCCAGTTCCACGATGGTGTCCATACGGATCAGGTGTCGCCGCGTGAGCCCATCCACCGCCTGTTGCGGAAAATCCAGCACCAGCGACAGGAACGAGCCGTCAAAGGCGAACACATCCATACGCAGGCCATACGGGGCCAGATCGGCCTCACGGCTGTTGCGCAGCTGGCGCAGTGACAATTCCGAATGGGCGCAATCGTGAAACAGCGTCACCTCGCGTCCCAGCATGGATTTCGATTGCACCGACGCCATGCCGGGCACCGGCAGCGGTTCACGCCAGACCTCGGGACGCCAGGCCCAATCGGTGCCGTGCGGGCGCGGAAAGGCATTCGAGCCGATCATCGGCAACGCAAGACGGTTGTCGGCGACCGAGATCACCTCGTTGAGGGAATACATCAGCTTGCGTGCCTGCGCCCGTGCCCGACGCAGGGCACTGATATTCATCATCGAGGCGTTACGCGCAGCACCCCGCCATTTTCGCAGGTTGCGCTGGTGCATCACGACATCGAGAATTTTCATGCAGAACGCACCTTTGCCAAGCCTCTCAGGCGGGACGGCCCCATGTTATATAGTCACCGCCTTTGAATAACATTAATTCGAAACAGGAAACAATCCGCGGAATAATCCGCCTGTCCCGCCCTGTATGTCGATCTCCGTCACATCGCGGCTGACACTGTCCGGTGCCGGGCTGGCGGCGCGCAGGGTTTCCGCGAGATCGCGCAGCAAATCGCGCCCACCCGTTCCCGCGATGGCCCCGTCCCTGGGGCCGTAGGCGGCAAGCCCCACCAGATGACCGTTGATCACCATGCTTGCCCGCCAATAGGACGGATCACCGCCGGGCAGTACCGTGTCGCCCCCCTGCGAGATGTGCACGAGGGCGATACCGTCACCGTCTTCGGTGTCGCGCACGGACGCGCGGCCCAGCGCCTCTGCCATCGCCTGCGACGACGGCTGCTCAGCACTCGGTGCATGCGGCAGCACCGCGACGGTCAGCACTGCCGGCTCCACCGAGATGCCCGGCTGGTCGGTCAGGCTTTCGCAACTGGCCAGAAGGGCGAACCGCCCGGCGGGACCACGCTTGACGCTGCTGCGGTCGATGCAATAGCCGCGCGGTCCGGTCACGATGACCTTACCATCGTAAAAGGCCACAGCGCGCAACGCATTGTCCGGCCCGGCCTCGCCCGCCACGTCGAGACAGGCGGCAAGCGGCAGGCAGACCAGCAACAGCCCGGCGCGCACCGTCATCCTGAGCCGGGCCACAGCCGTCTCAGAGATCCATGTAGACATGCCGCTCGGCCTTGCCGCCCGGATGGGTGACCGCGCCCTTGTAGGTCTCGCCCACAAGCTGCGCGAATTTCCAGATCGCGCCGGAGGCATAGATCGTCTCGCGCGGGCCCGCCCATGCGCCCTTGCGCTTGGTCAGTTCCTCATCCGAGAGATCCACCGACAACTCGCCCTTGATCGCGTCGATGGTGATGACGTCGCCGGTTTCGATCAGGGCAATCGGCCCGCCATGCGCCGCCTCGGGGCCGACATGGCCCACGCAGAACCCGCGCGTCGCACCCGAGAACCGGCCATCGGTGATCAGCGCCACCTTCTTGCCCATGCCCTGCCCCGAAAGCGCGGCGGTCGTGGACAGCATCTCGCGCATGCCGGGGCCGCCTGCGGGGCCCTCGTTGCGGATGACGATCACCTCGCCTTCCTCGTATTCGCGCGACTTGACCGCCTCGAACGCATCCTCCTCGCAGTCGAATACGCGGGCCGGGCCGGTAAAGACCTGATGTTCGGGGGCAATGCCCGCCACCTTCACGATCGCCCCCTGCGGCGCGAGATTGCCCTTGAGGCCAACCACGCCGCCGGTCTTGGTGATCGGGGCGTCAATCGGATAGATGACCTTGCCATCCGCCTCGCGCTCGATCAGGTCCAACTCCTCGCCAATGCTGCGTCCGGTCGCGGTCATGCAATCCTCGTGAATGAGGCCTGCCTTGCGCAATTCCTTCATCACCACGGGGATACCGCCCGCGTCGTAGAGATCCTTGGCGACATAGGCCCCGCCCGGCTTGAGATCGACGAAATAAGGCGTGTCGCGGAAAATCTCGCAGACATCCTCGAGGAAGAAATCGATCCCCGCCTCATGCGCAATCGCGGGCAGATGCAGCCCGGCATTGGTGCTGCCACCGGTGCAGGCCACCACGCGGGCGGCGTTCTGCAAGCTCTTGAGCGTCACCACGTCGCGGGCGCGGATGTTTTTCTCCAGCAAATCCATCACCGCGCGCCCCGAGGCCTCGGCATATTGGTCGCGGCTCTCGTAAGGCGCGGGCATGCCCGACGAATTCATCAGCGCAAGACCGATCGCCTCGGAGACACAGGCCATGGTATTGGCGGTGAACTGCCCGCCACAGGCCCCGGCAGAGGGACAGGCCACGCGCTCCAGCGCATCTAGCGCCTTGTCGGACATGGTGCCGTTCTGGTTCCAGCCCACGGCTTCGAACATGTCCTGCACCGTCAGGTCACGGGTGCGGAATTCCTCGGGAATCTCGTCGATCTGCGGTGCTTTGCCCGGCAGGATCGAGCCGCCATAAATAAACACAGACGGCACGTTCAGCCGCACCATCGCCATCATCATCCCCGGCAGCGACTTGTCGCAACCCGCAAGCCCCACCAGCGCGTCATAGCAATGGCCGCGCATCGTCAGCTCCACCGTGTCGGCAATCGCCTCGCGCGAGGCCAGAGAGGACCGCATGCCCTCATGCCCCATGGCGATGCCATCGGTGACGGTGATGGTGGTGAACTCGCGCGGGGTGCCGTGGGCCTCCTTGACGCCACCCTTCACGGCCTGTGCCTGACGGCTCAGCGCGATATTGCAGGGCGCGGCCTCGTTCCAGCAGGTCGCCACACCGACGAGCGGCTGATGAATCTCCGCCTCGGTCATTCCCATGGCATAGTAATAGGACCGATGCGGCGCACGCGACGGGCCTTCGGTCACGTAACGGCTGGGCAGTGTGGCTTTGTCGAACTTGGTCATGAAGGGCCTCCCGGAATTAGCTGGCAATCGGTCTAGGCCAGAGCCGCGGGCGGGGCAAGCCGGATTGCAACGCATGGCGCGCCGGGATAGCGTCGCGCACATGCGATACGACGCCCATAAACGGCTTGTTGCCCCCGCCCGCGCCTCTGCCGCCCTGCCGCGTCTTGTGGGGGGGATCGCGCTTCTGGTGCCGCTCTTTCTGGCGCTGAGTTTCGGCTACGCGTCCCTGCTGCCGGTGATCTTCGGCCCGGAGACATGGGCGCGCATGTCACCCGGGATCAGCGCCGCCACCACCCCGGCGGGCGTGCTGATCAACCTGCTGACCTTCGCCTTTCTGATCGTGGCGCTCGATGTGACCTTGCGGGTCGTCCACCGGCGGGGCCTCGCGACGCTGATCGGCCCGATGCCGCTGGCGGTGCGGCAATTCGGGCGGGCGCTTGCGGCGATGCTGCTGCTCTATGCGGTTGTCATGCTGATCCCGATGCCCGAACCGGTCGCCCCCCTCCCCAATCTCGATGCGGGCACATGGATGCTCTTTCTGCTGCCCGCGCTCTTCGCCCTCTTCTGTCAGGTCTTCGCCGAGGAACTGATTTTCCGCGGCTACCTGCAAAGCCAGCTTGCGGCACGCTTTTCATCGCCGCTCATCTGGCTGGTGCTGCCCTCTGCGGCCTTCGCATTGCTGCATTTCGACGCGATGAGCTATGGCGGCACCGCCTGGATCGTTGTGCTCTGGGCCGGGGCCTTTGGCGTTGCGGCGGCGGATCTGACGGCGCGGTTCGGCACGCTGGGACCTGCAACGGCGCTGCACTTCATCAACAATTTCAGCGCCATCCTGATCGCCGCCCCCGAGGGACAGTTCGACGGCATGGCGCTTTATGCCTATCCCTTCGCGATGGATGACACGGCGATGATCCTGACCATGATGCCGGTCGATCTGATGGTGCTATTCTGCGGCTGGCTGGCCATTCGTCTTGCCCTGCGCGGCTGATTGCATTTCCCGTGCGCCCCGCTTATGTGGTGGCGCAACGTCAAGGCAGAGGCCCGCCCGATGAACTGGATCACCAACTACGTGCGTCCGCGGATCAATTCGATCTTCTCGCGCCGCGAAATCCCGGAAAACCTCTGGTCCAAATGCGACGAGTGCGGGACCATGCTGTTTCACCGCGAACTCTCGGGCAATCTGAACGTCTGCACCAATTGCGGCCACCACATGGGGATCACCCCGCGCGCCCGCTTTGCCGCGCTCTTCGATGGTGGGCTCTTCACCGAGGTCGAGGTGCCGCTGCCGACCCCCGATCCCCTGCACTTCCGCGATCAGAAAAAATATCCCGACCGGCTGCGCACCGCGCAAAAGGAAACCGGCGAGAAAGAGGCGATGCTGGTCGCCACCGGCGAAATGGGGCGCACACCGATTGTGGCCGCAGCGCAGGATTTCAGCTTCATGGCCGGGTCCATGGGCATGTATGTCGGCAACGCGATCATCGCCGCCGCCGAGACGGCTGTGCGGCTCAAGCGCCCGCTGGTCCTGTTCTCCGCCGCAGGCGGCGCGCGCATGCAGGAGGGCATTCTGTCGCTCATGCAGATGCCGCGCACCACCGTGGCGGTGCAGATGCTGAAAGAGGCGGGGCTGCCTTACATCGTGGTGCTGACCCATCCCACCACCGGCGGGGTCACCGCGTCTTACGCGATGCTGGGCGATGTGCAGATCGCCGAGCCGGGCGCGCTGATCTGCTTTGCCGGGCCGCGCGTGATCGAGCAGACAATCCGCGAGAAACTGCCCGAGGGTTTTCAGCGGGCCGAATACCTGCTGGAGCATGGCATGCTCGACCGGGTGACGCCACGCACGCAGATGCGCGATGAGCTGATCACCATCACCCGCATGCTGATGGATATGCCCCCCGCCGTGAAGGGCGATCTGCCCGCGCCCGCGATGCCCGATCCGGTCGTGGCCGAGGCCCCCACCAAGGACGACCCCGAGACATGAGCGCGCCCACATCGGACCTCATCCTCGAGAGGATGATGGCGCTGCACCCCAAGATCATCGACCTCACGCTCGACCGGGTCTGGCGTCTGCTCGACGCCCTGGGCAATCCGCAGAACGACCTGCCCCAGGTGATCCATATCGCGGGCACCAACGGCAAGGGCAGCACCCTCGCGATGATCCGCGCCGGGCTGGAGGCTGTGGGCAAGACCTGCCACGCCTATACCTCGCCGCATCTGGCCCGCTTTCACGAGCGGATCCGGCTGGCTGGCGTGCTGATTTCCGAAGTCCACCTGACCGCCATTCTCGATGAATGCTACGCCGCCAATGGCGATGAGGCGATCACCTATTTTGAGATCACGACCTGTGCCGCCCTCCTCGCCATGGCGCGCACACCTGCGGATTACACCCTGCTCGAGGTGGGGCTTGGCGGGCGGCTCGATGCCACAAACGTAGTGGACCGCCCCGCGCTGACGGTGATCACCCCCGTCTCCATCGACCACGAGCAATATCTCGGCAACACGCTGGCCAAGATCGCGGGCGAGAAGGCCGGAATTCTCAAGCGCCGCGTGCCCTGCGTCATCGGCCCGCAGCATGATGATGCGCTGGCCGTGATCGAGGCGCGCGCCGCAGCACTCGGCGCGCCGCTTCTGGCGCATGGCCAGCACTGGCACGCCTATGAGGAACGCGGGCGGCTGATCTATCAGGACGAGACCGGGCTCTGCGATCTGCCGCTGCCGAACCTGCCCGGCGCGCATCAGATCGAGAACGCGGGCGCGGCGCTGGCCGCGCTGCGCCATCTGCACGCGGGCGATGCCGCCTATGAGGCGGCAGTGAGCCGCGCGCATTGGCCTGCGCGGATGCAGCGGCTCGTATCCGGCCCCTTGGTCGAGGCCGCACCTGACGCCGAAATCTGGCTCGATGGCGGGCACAATGCCGCCGCCGGGCAGGCGCTCGGGCGGCATCTCTCCGGGCTGCCCAACCGCTCCACCCATCTCATCTGCGGCATGCTCAACACCAAGGATATCGGCGGCTATCTCGGGCCCCTGGCTGCACAGGCGGACCGGCTGATCGCGCTCTCCATTCCCGGCGAGGCCAACACCCTGCCCGCCGAGGCCACCGCAGAGGCCGCGCGCGCGGTGGGGCTGCGCGCCGAGACCGGCGAGACTGCGCTACAGGCCGTTCAGCGCATCGCGGCACAGACCCCGCAGGCACGCATCCTGATTTGCGGCTCGCTCTATCTCGCGGGTGGCATCCTGCGCGAGAACGGCTGAGTCGCGCCCGGTTGATCCCGCTCGACACAACCGAAACCGCGCCCTCTTTCGTTCTGAAATCGAACGGTCATATGGAAATTTGTTCTGATTTCAGACCGATCAGCTCGAAATTGCAGAACGATCCTTTTCCAAGCCCCGGCCAAATCATAGTCTCCGGGGTGAACCGAAAGGGAGACGCACGATGACCGACAGCAGCATTCGCACCACAAAAGGGCGCGGCAGGCGCTTTGACAGCGTTCTGGACACCATCGGCGACACGCCGGTGATCCGTGTCAACAATCTTGGCCCCGACCACGTAGCGATCTACGTAAAGGCCGAGGCGTTCAACCCGGCGGCCTCGGTCAAGGACCGGCTGGCGGTGAATATCATAGAGGCCGCCGAGCGCGACGGCAGGCTCAAGCCCGGGCAGACGGTGGTCGAGGCGACCAGCGGCAATACCGGCATCGGCCTTGCCATGGTCTGCGCGCAGAAGGGCTATCCGCTGGTGGTGACCATGGCAGAAAGCTTCTCCATCGAGCGCCGTCGCCTGATGCGCATGCTGGGGGCCAAGGTGGTGCTGACGCCCAAGGCCGAGAAGGGCTTTGGCATGTACAAGAAGGCCGAGGAACTGGCCGAGGCGAATGGCTGGTTTCTCGCCCACCAGTTCGAGACCAGGGACAATGCCGATATTCACGCCGCCACCACGGCGCAGGAAATCCTCGGTGATTTCGAGGGCGAGGCGCTCGATTACGTGGTCACCGGCTATGGCACCGGCGGCACCGTGACCGGGCTGGGCCGGGTACTGCGCGAGGCGCGGCCCGAGACGAAAATCGTCCTGTCCGAGCCCGCCAATGCCGCCCTTCTGGGCAGCGGCCACGCACAGGAGCGCACCGACGAAGGGGCCCCCGCCGTAAGCCACCCGGCCTTTGAGCCGCACCCGATTCAGGGCTGGACCCCGGATTTCATCCCGTTGGTGCTGCAAGAGGCGGTGGACAAGGGCTATTACGACGACCTGATCCCCGTGACCGGCCCTGACGGCATCAAGGCCGCGCGCGATCTGGCCGCGAAAGAGGGGATTTTCACCGGCGTCTCGGGCGGTGCCACGTTTGCGGTCTCCTTGCAGATCGCCGAGAAAGCCGCCCCCGGATCGGTGATCCTGTGCATGTTGCCCGATACCGGCGAGCGCTACATGACCACGCCGCTGTTTGAGGGGATCGGAGAGGATATGAACAAGGAAGAACAGGCGATCTCGGCCTCGACCCCGGGCTACCGGCTGGGCTGACGGACCCTTGCACATTTGCACACAACTTTGTGCAAACGCGCCGCTTGTGCGCGCGCGTGCAGGGATTAGCTTGTTCGCCAGACAATCGTAGAGGATTCATCGCATGAGTGACGACAGTTATACTCCACCCGACGTCTGGAAATGGGAAGCGGCCTCTGGCGGGCAATTCGCCTCGATCAACCGGCCCATCGCAGGCCCCACCCATGACAAGGACCTGCCGGTCGGAGAGCATCCCTTCCAACTCTATTCGCTGGCCACGCCCAATGGCGTCAAGGCGACGGTGATGTTCGAAGAACTGCTCGCCGCCGGTCACGACGCGGAATATGACGCATGGATGATCAAGATCGGCGACGGCGATCAGTTCAGCAGCGGCTTTGTCGATATCAACCCCAATTCCAAGATCCCGGCGCTGGTCGACCACACCGGCGACGCACCGCTACGGGTGTTCGAGAGCGGCTCGATCCTGATGCATCTGGCGGAGAAATTCGGCGCGTTCCTGCCCCGCCAGGGCCCCGCGCGCACCGAGGTCATCAACTGGCTGATGTGGCAGATGGGCAGCGCGCCCTATCTCGGCGGCGGCTTTGGCCATTTCTACGCCTATGCGCCCGAAAAATGGCAATACCCGATCGACCGTTTCGCGATGGAGGCCAAGCGCCAGCTTGACGTGCTCGACCGGCAACTGGCCGAGCGGCCCTATATCGCGGGCGATGACTATACCATCGCCGATATCGCGGTCTGGCCGTGGTATGGGCAATTGTGTCTGAACCGGCTCTATAGCGCGGGCACTTTCCTCGATGTGCAGAGCTACAAGCATGTCACGGCCTGGGCCGAAAAGATCGACGCCCGCGCCGCTGTCCAACGCGGCCGCATGGTCAACCGCAGCTTCGGCGAGCCGCATATGCAACTGCACGAGCGGCACTCGGCCGAAGATTTCGAGACCCGCACACAGGACAAGATCGGCGAAGACGCCTAATCGCTTTCGCCGCGCGTCTGGATCGGGCATGAAGGGGCAAAGGAGCCTCTTCATGCCGACACGCGATACCCAACTCCTCGCCGTTCTGATCGACGCCGACAACGTGCCCGCGAAATACGCCGACGCCATCCTGCGCGAGGTCACCAGCTATGGCGAGCCGGGGCTGCGCCGGGTCTATGGCGACTGGTCGAGCCAGCAGCTTTCGGGCTGGACCCGCACGGCGCAGAATCTCGGCCTCGTCCAGCATCAGCAGACCGCCAATACCAAGGGCAAGAACGCCAGCGATATCGGGCTGGTGATCGACGCGATGGATATCCTGCACGCGGGCCATTTCGACGGCTTCGTGCTGGTCTCGTCGGACAGCGATTTCACCCGGCTGGCCAGCCGCATCCGCGAACAGGGGCTGACCGTGATCGGCATCGGTGAGGCCAAGGCACCCGACGCACTCAAGAACGCCTGCAACCGCTTCGTCGCCATCGAGAACATCTACGAGGATGCGAGCGACACCCCCCGCAGCGCCCCCAAACCCAAGCTCGACAGCCAGCATGTCGCCGACGCGCGGCGGCTGATTTTCGAGGCGATGGAGAAGATCGACAGCGATGACGAATGGTATCCGCTGGGGCGCATCGGCCAGCAGATCCAGGCCGACAAGCCCGATTTCGACACGCGCAGCTATGGCAAGAAAAAGCTGAGCGACCTGATCAAGGAATTGAAAGTCTTCGAGACCCAATCGGGGCCGGGCAATCAGCTTCTGGTGCGGCGGGTGGATTGAGCGGCGGGGAGTTTGGGCGTGAAGCGAACATACCGCACCGCCCGCGCGAAACGCACCGAAGGTGCCGCGCGATCGCCGGGCCGTACCGCGGCCTGGCGATTTGGAATGGCGCACAACGTGTTGAACTACGACTGACTTGGCTGGGATAAAGCGCGAGCATCGACTGTTGCATCGCCAGTCCCCGGCCCTGCGACCGCGCAGCACTGTCTGGCGGGGTGCTATGTCCGCTCAAGGCCCAAACCGAACCACCCTCACATCCCCAGTTCTGCCCGGATCGCCGCGCTATCCGCACCGCGTGTCGGCGGGTCCGCGACCTGAGACACCACCCCGTCAAAACGGGGCGCAGGCGCGGGCGCCAGAGTGTCGCCTTCCCCCTGCCAGGCCCCACGCGCCGCCATATGCGGGTCGGTCGCAGCGTCGTCGGGACGCAGCACCGGGGCGACGCAGGCATCGGACACGGCAAAGACCTCTGCCCAATGCGCAAGCGGGTGCTCGGCGATGAGCACCGCCAGCGCCTCGGTCTGCGCGGGCCATTGCGCAGGGTCGTGCTGCGCGGCAAAGCACGGATCATCGCCAAGCCCCATCACCCCCAGAAACGTGGCGTAGAACTGCGGCTCGAGGCATTGCACCGACAGCCAGCCGCCACAGGCGCAGGCGTAGACCCGGCTCCAATGCGGCCCGTCCAGCAGGCTCTGCCCCCGCGTCATCGACAGATTACCCGACGGCCCCATCGACATCAGCAACGCCATCATATGCGCCGATCCGTCGACGATCGCGGCATCCACCACCGTACCCCGCCCCGTGCGCGCTGCCTGCACCAGTCCCGCCAGCACCCCGGCCACGAGATAGAGCGCGCCACCCCCCACATCGCCCAGCATCGTCGGCGGTGTCAGCGGCGGCGTGCCCGGCGCGCCCGCATACCAGAGCGCACCAGAGGTGGCGATGTAATTGAGGTCATGCCCGGCCTGCCGGGCGCGCGGCCCCGTCTGCCCCCAGCCGGTCATGCGCCCATAGACGAGGCGCGGATTGGCGGCGCGCATCTCGTCGGGCCCCAGCCCCAGCCGCTCCATCACGCCGGGGCGCAGCCCCTCGATCAGCGCATCACTGCGGCCAACCAGCGCGCGCGCCACGGCAATATCACCGGGGTCTTTCAAATCGAGCACGATAGACCGCTTGCCCCGGTCGAGCAGGTTGCGATCCCCGGCCACCGGGTTGGCCGCGCCGGGGCGATGGATCACCACCACCTCGGCCCCCATCTCGGCCAGCATCATCGCGGCGAAGGGCGCAGGCCCCAGCCCCTCGAATTCCACCACGCGCAGCCCTGTCAGCATTCGGTCCCTCCCCGATCCTTGGCCGGCACTATGGCCGCACCCGCGCGCCATGCCAAGGATGTGACCGGTGCCGACTTTCTGCTCTCTTGGCTGGGCCGCAGGGCTGGGCTAGGCTTTGGCCGAGGAACAGGGAGGACCCAGCCAGATGAAGATGAGCGACACGCGTGATATCAAGGCCGACCGCGCCACCGTCTGGGCGGCGCTGCTCAGCCCCGAGGTGCTCAAGGAATGTGTGCCCGGTGCGCAGGAGGTAACCGGCACGCCCGAAGAGGGGTTCGAGGCGACGGTGACGCAAAAGGTCGGGCCGGTGAAGGCCACGTTCAAGGGCGGCGTGACCGTCTCGAACATGGTCGAACTCGAAAGCCTGACCCTGACCGGCGAGGGCAAGGGCGGGGCGGCTGGCTATGCCAAGGGATCGGCCGATGTGCGACTGGAAGAGATCGAGGACGGCACGCGGCTGAGCTATGACGTTGAGGCCAATGTCGGCGGCAAGCTGGCACAGCTTGGCAGCCGCATCGTGGATGGCTTTGCCAAGCGCATGGCGGATCAGTTCTTCACCCGGCTGGAAGAGGTGATCGAAGGCCCGTCCGAGGACGATCCGGAACCCGAGGCCGAGAAAAAAGGCTGGCTGAAGCGGCTGATCAGCTAGGCGGGCCGTTGGGCGCTGACATGGCTGATCCGGAGTGACCTGACGCCGCCATCGAGCGACCGGATTTTGAGCAAACTCCGCTCAAGAAAGTTTCAAACTTTCCTGGCCGCTGCCTCACTCGCCGTCCATCCGCGCCCCGCTCGTCGCATCGAACAGGTGCATATGCTCTGCCGCCACCGACAGGCGCAGCGCCTCGCCGCCATGGCCCACGCGGTGCACGCCCGAGAGGCTCGCGGTGAACGCCGACCCGTCCGGCAGCTTGCCATGCAAGAGCGTGTTGGCCCCCAAAGGCTCGGCCAGCATCACCTGCATGGTGATCGGGCCCTGAGCGTCGGGCACCAGATGTTCGGGGCGCAGCCCCAGCATGACGGGGCCCGAGACGCCCGTGGGGTTCGGCAGACCCATATCCCCCACATGCAGCGCGTCGTCACGCCCCTCGGCCCGCACCACGTTCATCGACGGGCTACCGATGAACTGCGCGGCGAATAGGCTCGCAGGGCGTTCATAGACATCGAGCGGCGTGCCGATCTGCTCGGCGCGGCCTTCGTTCATCACGATCATCCGGTCGGCCATGGTCATCGCCTCGACCTGATCATGCGTGACATAGAGCGCGGTGATCCCCAGCTTGGCCTGCAACTCGCGGATCTCCAGCCGCATTTGCACCCGCAGCTTGGCATCGAGATTCGACAGTGGTTCGTCAAAAAGAAAGACCGATGGTTCGCGCACGATGGCGCGGCCCATGGCGACGCGCTGTCGCTGCCCGCCCGAGAGCTGTTTCGGCTTGCGATCCAGCAGTTCGCTCAGTTGCAACAACTCCGCTGCGCCCTGCACCTTGGCCGCGATCTCCGCCTTGGGCAGCCCGGCGATCCGCAGGCCGTAGCCCATGTTCTGCGCCACGCTCATATGCGGGTAGAGCGCGTAGTTCTGGAACACCATGGCGATGTCGCGATCCATCGGCTCAAGATCGTTGGCGCGGGTCCCGCCGATGCGCAATTCGCCCTCGGAGATCGTCTCGAGCCCCGCCACCATGCGCAAGAGGGTGGACTTGCCACAACCCGACGGCCCGACGATGACGATAAACTCGCCATCCTCCACATCGACACTCACGCCCTTGATCACCTCGGTGGGGCCAAAGCGTTTCTTGATATCGTCCAGCTCTACGGTTGCCATGTCGCCTATTTCTCGCTGTCCACAAGGCCGCGAATAAAGAGTTTCTGCATCGAGATGACCACCACCACCGGCGGGATCATCGCAAGGATCGAGGTCGCCATGATCACCGGCCAGTCGGCCACATCGTCTCCGCTCGGGAACATCTGCTTGATGCCCATCACGATGGTGTTCATCGACGGATCGGTGGTGATCAGGAGCGGCCAGAGATACTGATTCCAGCCATAGATGAACAGGATCACGAAGAGCGCCGCAATGTTTGTCCGGCTCATCGGCAAGAGGATATCCCAAAAAAACCGCATCGGGCGCGCACCGTCCACGCGAGCGGCTTCGGCCAGTTCATCCGGGATGGTGAGAAAGAACTGACGGAAAAGGAAGGTCGCGGTGGCCGAGGCGATCAGCGGAAAGATCAGCCCCGAATAGCTGTTGAGCATGCCAAAACCCGCGATCACCTCATAGGTGGGCACAATGCGCACCTCGACCGGCAGCATCAGCGTCAGGAAGATCAGCCAGAAGAACAGGTTGCGCGCCGGAAAGCGGAAATAGACGATGGCGAAGGCCGACAGGAGCGAGATGATGATCTTGCCCACCGCGATCCCCACCGCCATGATCAATGAGTTGCCCAGCATCACCGCCACCGGCACGTTGACCCCCGAGACGAGCGCGGCGGTGTAGTTCTCGATGAACTGATCGCCCGGCCAGACCGGCATCGGCGGTTGTACGATCTCGGGTTGGCTGACGGTCGAGGCGACGAAGGCCAGCCAGATCGGGAAGAAGATCACCAGCACGCCCGCGATCATCACCAGATGGGTGAGCCACAGGCCAAACCCGCGCTTTTCGACCATGCCTGTAATCTCGGTTGCCATCAGTAATGCACCCGCTTCTCAATGTACTTGAATTGCAGCACGGTGAGCAGCCCCACGACCACGAGCAGAATCACCGATTGCGCAGCGCTCGATCCCAGGTCTTGACCGACGAACCCATCCGAGAACACCTTGTAGACGAGGATCGTGGTGGCCTGTTGCGGCCCTCCGCTTGTGATGGTGTGGATGACGCCGAAGGTCTCGAAGAAGGCATAGACGATGTTGACCACCAACAGGAAAAACGTGGTCGGCGACAAGAGCGGCAGCACGATGGTGAAGAACCGCCGCCAGAAGCGCGCGCCGTCGATCGCGGCGGCCTCGATGATCGAGCGGGGCACGGCCTGAAGCGCGGCGAAGAAGAAGAGGAAATTGTAGCTGATCCGTCCCCAGGCGGAGGCGACGACGACGAGGCCCATCGCCTCGCCTTCATTGAGCACATGGTTCCAGTCATAGCCCAACTGCCCCAGATACCACGCCACCACGCCGACCCGCGTGTTGAACATGAAGAGCCACAGCACGCCAGCGACGGCGGGGGCCACGGCATAGGGCCAGATCAGCAGCGTCCGGTAGACGCCCGCCGATTTCACCAGCCGGTCGGCCATCACCGCCAGAAACAGCGCCGGGATCATCGCCGCGAGCGTGACCAGCGTGGAAAAGATCGCAGTGGTGATGAACGATGCGCGATAGTACGGATCGCCGAGCAGATATTCGAAATTCTCCAGCCCGACGAATTGCGAAGACAGGCCGAACGGGTCGGGGATGAACAGCGATTGCCACACCGCCTGCCCCGCCGGATAGAAAAAGAACACCGCAGAGATGAACACCTGCGGCGCGATCAGGCAGAGCGGCAAAAGCCAGCCCTTGAAGGTGACGCGCTTTTCCATGCGGGGGTGAGGGGGCGGTTGCCCGCCCCCGTCAAACCTTTAGTTGCTGGCGCGCTCGAAGCGGCGCAGCAATTGATTGCCGCGCTCAACCGCGGAATCGAGCGCCGCCTGCGCGTCCTTGTCGCCGGACCACACCGCTTCAAGCTCTTCGTCGATGATGCCCCTGATCTGGTCGAAGGAGCCGAGCCGCAGGCCCTTGGAATTGGCGGTGGGGCTGTTGGTGGTCATCTGCTTGACGGCCACATCGGTGCCGGGGTTCTCGTCGTAGAACCCTTGCTCGCGGGTCAACTCGCCCGCCGCCGTGGTGATCGGCAGATAGCCGGTGTCCTGATGCCACTTGGCCTGAATCTCGGGCGACGACAGGAAGTTGAGGAACGCTCCCGCCGCCTCGTATTCTGCGGGCTCGTGCCCCTCCATCACCCACAGCGATGCACCGCCGATGATGGTATTCTGCGGCGCACCCTCGACGCCGTCCCAATAGGGCAGCGGGCGCACGTCGAACTCAAACTGCGCCTCGGATTTGATGCCCGCATAGCCCGCCGAGCTTTCGGTGAAGAGCGCGCATTCGCCGGCGCGGAAATTGGCCCCGCCCTCGTTGCGGCGACCGGCGTAGATGAACTTGCCCTCCGCGGCCCACTCGCCCATGGCGCTGATGTGCTGCACCTGCACAGACCCGTTGAAGGCCAGTTCAGTGTCGAGCCCGGCAAAACCGTTGCCTTTCGTGGCGAACGGCACGTCGTGATAGGCCGACAGGTTCTCGAGGTGAATCCAGCTCTGCCATGCTGTGGTGAGCGGGCAGTCATGCCCGGCCTCTGCCAGCTGATCCAGAACCGCATCGACATTCTGCCAGGTGCTCAGATCGGTATCGGGGTCGATGCCCGCACCTTCCAGCGCGTCGCGGTTGACCCACAGCACCGGGGTGGAGGAGTTGAACGGCAGCGACAGCATCTGCCCGTCGGTAGTGGTGTAATAGCCCTTCACCGCGCCGATATAGGCATCGGGGTCGAACTCATCCCCCGCCATCACCTCGTAGACCGGCCTGATCGCACCCTGCGCGCCCATCATCGTGGCGGTGCCCACTTCGAACACCATCAGGATATGCGGCTGCTCACCGGCGCGGAACGCGGCGATCCCGGCATTGAGCGTCTCGGAATAATTGCCCTTGTGGGTGGCGTTGACCGTATAGTCGCTCTGGCTCTCGTTGAACGTTTCGACCTGCTCGGCCACCAACTCGCCCAAGCGCCCCGTAAAGGCATGCCAGAACTGGATTTCGGTTCCGGCCAGTGCGGCCAGCGGTGTGAGCGTCGTGGTGGCGACGAGTGTCGCGCCAAGTGCAAGGCTGCGCATGATAATCTCTCCCTGAAGCAATGGTGCGCCGCCCATCTCCGGGCGACGGCAGGCCGCGACAGGCTACACGGAAAACGCGAACAGGCAACCGTGCGCGCGGCTGCCTGTTCAAAAATCACCGAACTGTCATATAGCGCCGGATCAGAGGGTGACGGATGTCACCAGCCCCCTCTCGCGCGCGATCCTTGCGGCGACCGAGGCCACGGCAAGATCCTGCAAACCGACGCCGGTGCCATCGAACAACGTGATCTCTTCCGCTGATGCACGCCCGGCATGGGTGCCGTTGATCACCGCACCGACGGGGATGATGTCACCCTCGGCAATAAGGCCCTGCGCGACCGCATGCTGCGCCTCGCCGATGCTGATCGACTGCGCGATCTCGTCGGCAAAGACGGTGGCCCGCTGAAAGAGGACCGGGTCGACCTCCTGCTTGCCCTTGGTATCGGTGCCCATGCAGGCGATATGCGTGCCAGGCTTGATCCAGTCGGCCATCAGCAGCGGCTCGAACGCGCTGGTGATCGTGATGATCACATCCGCCTGCGCGCCCAATTCCTCTTGGCTCACGCCCTCGAAGGCCAGCCCCAGCTCCTCGGCCACCGCTTGCAGGCGCGGCAGCATGTCGGGATGCGGGTTCCACGCCACGACCTTTTCAAAGTCGCGCTGCTCAGCGGCGGCGCGCAACTGGAACGTTGATTGGTGACCCGCGCCAACCATGCCCAGAACCTTGGCATCTTTGCGTGCCAGATGCGCGATGGAGACCGAACTTGAGGCCGCCGTGCGCAGCGCGGTGAGGTAATTGCCCCCCACCAGCGCCGACAATTGCCCGGTATCGGGATCGAAGAGGCAGACCGTGGATTGGTGGTTGGTCAGCCCCTTCTCCATGTTCCCCGGCCAATAGCCACCCGCCTTGAGCCCGAGGGTCAGGCCGGATTTGTCAAACCCGCCCTTGAAACCATAGAGCGCATCGGCGTGGCCGATGGCCTCGCGCACCACCGGAAAGTTATAGGCGTCGCCCTTGGCCATTGCGCCGAACACGGCCTCAACGGCCGAAAACGCGTCGGCGCGGCTGATCACCTCCTGGCAGATTTCCTCGCCGACGATGACGATACCTTGGGTCTCTACTTTCTGATCCATCATGCCGCCCTCAATAGGCCCGGCCACGGGCCGAGACTGGCCAGACGGTTTCGACCTTGCCGCTCCGCACGCCGACATACCAGTCATGCACGTTGCAGGTGGGGTCGCAATGCCCGGGCACGAGGCGCAGCTTCTCGTTCACCTTGAGCACGCCATCGGGGTCCGCGACCACGCCATGCTCATCCGAGCATTTGACGTATTCCACGTCCTTGCGGCCAAAGATGAACGGCAGGCCACTATCCACCGACTGCGCCTTGAGGCCCGCATCGACGATGGCCTTGTCGGCCTTGGCGTGGCTCATCACGCTTGTCAGGATGAAGAGCGCATTTTCCCACTCGCCTTGGTCGATCCGGTTGCCGTCCTTGTCGAGAATGCGCCCGTAATCAGCATCCATAAAGGCGTAGGAGCCGCACTGAAGCTCGTTATAAACGCCAGAATTGCCCTCGAAATAATAGCTGCCGGTACCACCGCCGCCGACGATGTCGCACTCCAGCCCCTCGGCCTTCAGCCCCTCGACGGCATCGCGCACCTGCGCCACGGCCAGATCAATCTTGGCCTTGCGGTCCTCGTATTTGTCCATGTGCTGCATCGCGCCCTGATAGGCCTGAATGCCCGCGAACTTGAGGCCGGGTGCCGCGTCGATGGCCTTGGCGATCTCGACCACCTCGGGTGTCGTGGTGACACCGCAGCGCCCCGCGCCGCAGTCGATTTCAACCAGACATTCGATCTGCGTGCCGTGCTTTTGCGCACCCGCCGACAGATCCGCCACATTGGCCAGATCATCGACGCAGCAGATCGTGCGCGCGCCCAGCTTGGGCATCCGCGCCAGACGGTCGATCTTGGCGGGGTCGCGCACCTGATTGGACACCAGCACATCCTTGATCCCGCCACGGGCAAAGACCTCGGCCTCGCTCACCTTCTGGCAGCAGACACCACAAGAGCCGCCTAGGCTCTCTTGCAGCTTCGCCACATCCACCGACTTGTGCATCTTGCCGTGTACCCGGTGGCGCATCCCGTGCTCGCGGGCCCAATCGCCCATCTTCTTGATGTTGCGCTCCAGCGCGTCAAGATCGAGCACGAGGCAGGGCGTCTGAATGTCAGCCTCATCCATGCCCGGCAGGGCAGGGATGTCAAAGCCCACTTCGTAGTCGTCGAGATTGATCACGTCTTTCATGGTATCCTCCGGTTTATTCTATGGCCAGGCGCGGCCCGGCCGATGCTCATTTGATCCAGGGCAGTTTGTCGAGATCGACATTGCCGCCGGTGATGATCACGCCAACACGCCTGCCCGCGAACACCTCGCGGTTTTTTAGGATCGTCGCCAGCGGCACGGCACAGCTCGCCTCGATCACGATCTTCATCCGCGCCCAGGTGAGTTTCATCGCGTCGATGATCTCGTCTTCGCTGGCGGTCAGGATGTCGGTCACGTTATGGCTCACGAAATGCCAGGTGTTGTCCTTGAGCGGCACCTTGAGCCCGTCGGCCACCGTCTCGGGCGCGTCATCGGCGATGATATGCCCGGCCTTGAAACTGCGATAGGCGTCGTCGGCCTGCTCGGGCTCGGCGGCATAAATATCCACGTCGGGCGCGATGTTCGACAGTGTGAGACACGTGCCCGAGATCATCCCGCCACCCCCGATGGGCGCGATCACGGCATCGAGCCCATCGGTCTGCTCCATCATCTCAAGCGAGCAGGTGGCCTGTCCGGTGATGACACGCAGGTCATTATAGGGATGCACGAATTCCGCGCCGGTCTCGGCCTGAACCTTGGCAAAGACCTCTTCGCGGCTGGTGGTCGAGGGCTCGCATTCGGTGATGATGCCGCCATAACCGCGCACCGCATCCTTTTTCGCCTGCGGCGCGGTGCGGGGCATGACCACATGGCACGGGATACCCCGCCGCCCGGCCGCATAGCTAAGGCTGAGCGCATGGTTGCCCGAGCTGTGCGTCGCCACGCCGAGCTTGGCGACCTCGTCCGTCAGCCCAAACACCGAGTTCGACGCACCACGCACTTTGAACGCGCCCGCCTTCTGGAAATTCTCGCATTTGAAGAACAGCTCCGCGCCGGTCAGCTCGTTCAGGAAGGACGAGGTCAGAACCGGGGTGCGGTGAATATAGGGCTTGATCCGCTCATGCGCGGTGCGCACGTCCTCAATCGTCAGATCGCCCGGGCTTCGTTGGTCCAGCATGCTCTCTCCTTTCACGCGGCTTTTTCGGTCAGAACCGGCTTGGCGGTCTTGCGGTAACAATCCTGCGCCGCGATCACGCCCGAGCCCAGCTTGACCGGGTAGTTCAGGTCAGCCATCGCCATTTCGATCGTGGCCAGCCCCGACAGCATCATCGCATCCGTCAGACTGCCCAGATGGCCGATGCGGAAGGCGCGGCCGTTCATCTCTCCGAGCCCCACGCCAAAGCTCATACCATAGGTGGCAAAGGCGTGCTCGGTCAGGGCGTTGCTGTCAAACCCGTCAGGCACATAAATGGCGCTGACCGTGTCAGAGTAAAGCTCAGGCGATTGCGCCACGAGACGCAGGCCCCAGGCCTCGACCGCACGTCGCACACCTTCGGCCAGGCGCGTGTGGCGGGCATAGACATTCTCCAACCCCTCCTCGAACAGCATGTTCAGGCTCTCGGCCATGCCGTAGATCAGTTGCAGCGGCGGCGTGTAGGGGTAACCACCCTTGGCGTTGGTCGTCAGCATATCACGAAAATCAAAAAAGGTGCGCGGCAGCGTGGCGCTGTCCATCGCGGCAAGCGCCTTGTCGCTGACCGCGAGGATGGCCATCCCGGTATTCAGCATGAACCCCTTTTGCGAGCCGGCGACCGCGATATCGACACCCCAGGCATCCATCTCGAACGGCATCGACGCGAGGGAACTGACGCAATCGACCATCAAGAGCGCGGGATGTGCGGCAGCATTCATCGCACCCCGCACGGCGCCGATGTCAGAGCGCACGCCGGTCGCTGTTTCGTTATGGGTGACGAGCACCGCCTTGATCTTGTGCGCGGTATCGGCGCGTAGCGCCGCCTCGAACTTGTCGGCGGGCGCGCCGCTGCCCCAGGGGCATTCGATGATCTGCACGTTCAGTCCATGCCGCTCGCACATGTCGATCCAGCGATGGCTGAACATGCCGTAACGCGCCACCAGAACAGTGTCGCCGGGCGACAGCGTGTTGGTGATCGCCGCTTCCCAGCCGCCAGTGCCCGAGGCCGGGAAGGTGATGATCTCGGCCTCCGATGCGCCGAACACCGTCAGGCACCCCGCCAGCACCGGCGTCAGCGTGTTGACGAAGGCGGGCGAGCGGTGATCCTGCGTCTGCACCTGCATCGCGCGGCGCAACCTGTCGGGAATATTGGTCGGGCCGGGAATGAAAACCGGGTTCTGATCTGACATGACACCATCCTCCTTGGGTGATGTAGTGAATATGAGGGATGCCCGGCTTTTCGGCAATTTTCTTGAAAACATTTTTCATTTATAATTATAAAATCACAAATATCTGTTTTATATAGGTTTTTATTTTTTCATATCTGCCCTATATAAACCCATGAAAAATATTTTTATTCTGCATGCAATCGCCCACGCAGGGAATCGCTTCTCATGACCCAGACCAAACGCCCCCGGGGCCGCCCCAAATCCCAATTCTCCGAGAGCAGCGCAGGCACCATGCAGTCGCTCGACCGCGCGCTTGGCGTGCTCACCACGGTGGCCCGGCAGGAAGGGGTGAACCTCACCGATCTGTCGCTTTCGCTGGGCATCCCCACGGCCACCACGCACCGCATTCTGACCACCCTGCAAAAGCGCGAGTTCGTCCGCTTCGACGAAGAGCGGCAGGACTGGACCATCGGCATCGAGGCCTATCGCACGGGTGTGGCCTATCTCAAGCGCACAAACCTCGCGGATGCGGGCCGCCCGGTGATGCGCCGCCTGATGGAACAAACCGGCGAGACCGCCAATCTCGCCGTGCCGGACGGGGCCGAGGTAGTGTTCATCGGGCAGGTCGAGACCGGCAACCCGATCCGCGCCTTCTTTCCGCCCGGCTCGCGCACGCCGATGCACGCCTCGGGCATCGGCAAGGCCCTTCTCGCGGCGCTGTCAGAAGAGCGTCGCCTCGCGCTGCTGAAGGGGGCAGGGCTGCAGGGCTTTACCGCGAACACCCATGTCACGCCGCGCGCCCTCTTCGAAGACCTCGAACAGACCGCCGCGCGCGGCTGGTCGTTTGACCGAAACGAGCGCTATGACGGCATGTCCTGCATCGGCGCCGCGATCTTCAACGACCGCGGAGAGCCCTGTGCCGGTGTGTCGATCTCGGGCCCCTCCTCGCGGTTTTCCGACGCGCGCCTGCCCGAATTCGGCCGCGCTGTGGCGCAGGCGGCAGCACAGATCACCCACCTGATCGCCGGGCACGACGCCGAGGTGACGGGATAGCCCGGTGACGAATCCGGAGACCGCAAAATTTGACCCTGCGAATCCCGGTCTGCCCCCTTTTCTCGGAGGGGTCATAGGTTATATAGAGAGGCCGAAGCAATGGACCTCATGCGCAACAAGGGTGCGACAGCAAAGTGATGACAGTGCAGTTTCCCCAACTGGCCGGTCCGGGCAAGGACGAGGATGGCGACGACGACGTCTCCGTCGCGATCAAGACGCGCCCCAAGACGCAGCGCCCGCCGCTCTACAAGGTGTTGCTGCTGAATGACGATTACACCCCGATGGAGTTCGTCGTCGCGGTGCTCGAGCGGTTCTTCGGCATGTCGCACGCGCAGGCCTTCGAGATCATGCTGACGGTGCATAAAAAGGGCGTCGCGGTCGTCGGCGTGTTCAGCCACGAGATCGCCGAGACAAAGGTGGCACAGGTGATGGATTTCGCCCGCCGTCATCAGCACCCGCTGCAATGCACCATGGAAAAGGAATAGCGTGAGCACGCCCTCGCGCCTGTCGCTTGCCGTCGACTCCGGCACCGTGACCCTGCCCGATGCGGGACGTATCGCCGTGATTGCACCGCGCGCCGGGGCGGATATCACGGCACTGCCCGCCGAACGCGTGCAGGTCATCACCACGATGAAACCCGATTTCGACGCGTTCGCCGCGCGCGGCTACGATTGCGCGGTGGCCCCCGAGGGGCGCTATGCGGCGGCGCTCGTCTGCCTGCCCCGCGCCAAGCCGCTGGCGCGTGCGCTGATCGCGCAGGCGGCGGATGTGACCGACGGCCCGGTGATCGTCGATGGCGACAAGACCGACGGGGTCGAATCGATTCTCAAGGACTGCCGCAAGCGCGTCGAGACCGGCGCGCCGCTGTCCAAGGCGCATGGCAAGGTCTTCACCCTGCCCGCCGAGGCCGAGTTTGCCGATTGGCGCGGCACCGAGAGCGAGATCACAGGCGGCTATGTCACCGCACCCGGAGTGTTTTCCGCCGACGGCATCGACCCGGGCTCCGACTGGCTGGCGCGCGCGCTACCCGAAAAGCTGGGCGCGCATGTGATCGACCTTGGCGCAGGCTGGGGATACCTCGCCGCGCAAGTGCTAAAGCGCGAGAGCATCACCCGGCTCGATCTGGTGGAGGCCGATCACGCCGCCCTCGCCTGTGCGCAGCGCAACGTGCTCGATCCGCGCGCCGCGTTCCATTGGGCCGATGCCACCCAGTGGCAGCCCGAAAGCCGCGCCGACAGCGTGATCATGAACCCGCCCTTTCACACCGGACGCAGCGCCAATCCCGATCTGGGCCGCGCCTTCATCGCCTCGGCGGCGCGCGCGCTCAAGCCGTCGGGCACGCTATGGCTTGTGGCCAACCGCCATCTGCCCTACGAGGCGACGCTGGCGCAACGCTTCAAACATGTCGAAGAGATCGCGGGCGACACCCGCTTCAAGATCCTTCAGGCGCGTCACCCGTCTCGTCAGACGCGGTAGAATCGCCTAACCTCCCCCAAAGATCAGCTCGAAAGGCGCTTTCATGTCATTCTCCATCGCGGGCAAGACCGCCATCGTGACCGGCGGCGCCAACGGAATCGGCCTCGCCATCGGGCGGCATTTCGCGGACAAGGGCGCCAATGTCATGTTCGCCGACATGGACGAGAAACGCCTGAAAGACGAATTGGGCAAGGCCGCCGAAGCTGACAATATCCGGTATTTCGCAGGCGACCTGCGGCAGAAACTGGCGCAAGCCAATCTGCTCTCGGCCACCATCGACGCGTTCGAGCAGATCGACATCCTAGTGAATGCCTGCCGTCAGGTCGTGCCCTCGGACGCGCTCAACCCCGAGGATGACGCCGTCGAGATGCTGTTACAGCAAAACCTGATGACCTCGCTCAGGATGAGCCAACAGGTCGCCAAGCGGATGATCAAACAGGCCGAAGGCCAGACCGAAGGGGTCACCGGCACCATCGTCAACCTCTCCTCGATCGCCGCGCGCCGCACCCATCCCGATCTCATGGCTTACTCGATCTCCTCGGCGGCCCTCGACCAGATGACGCGCAGTCTCGCGGTGGCGCTCGCGCCATACCGCATTCGCGTCAATGCAGTGGCGTTCGGCTCGGTGATGAGTGCGTCGCTCAAGGACACGCTGCGCGAGCACAGCGATTACCGTGATGATATCGAGGACCACACCCCCCTTGGCCGCATCGCCTCGGCCACGGAACTCGCCGAGGCGGTGCAATATCTCGCCTGCGACGGCTCCAGCTTCATGACCGGGCAGATCATGACGATGGATGGCGGGCGCACCCTGCTTGATCCCGTCGCCGCCCCGGCGCATTAATGGGACAAAGAGCCCAAGGATTGACCCGATGAGTGACGATTTCACCGACAAGAAAGCCCGCGCAAGCGCCTGGTTCCGCCATCTGCGCGACGAGATCGTCGCCGCCTTCGAGGGGCTTGAGGACAGCCATGACACGGGACCGTTTGCAGAGGCCGAACCGGGCCGATTCGACGTGTCTGAGACCAGCCGCGCCAGCGACGACGGATCAGACGCCGGCGGCGGACTGATGAGCGTGATGCGCGGCGGCCGCGTCTTCGAGAAGGTCGGCGTAAACGTCTCGGAGGTTTACGGCACATTGGGCGAGGCCGCGCAAAAGGCGATGGCCGCGCGCGGCGTGCCGGGGATGGAGGACGACCCGCGCTTCTGGGCCTCCGGCATCAGCCTCGTCGCCCATATGCAGAACCCGTATTGCCCGGCCGTGCACATGAACACTCGGATGTTCTGGACCCCCGGCGCGTGGTGGTTCGGCGGAGGATCGGATCTCAACCCCTGCATCGAGTATCCCGAGGATACCGCGCATTTCCACGACCAGCAAAAGGCGCATCTCGCCCCGCATGGCGAGGATCTCTACGCGCGACTCAAGGACTGGGCGGACGAGTATTTCTATATCCCGCATCGCCACCGGGCGCGCGGCGTCGGCGGCATCTTCATGGATGACCGCAACACCGGCGACTGGGAGGCGGATTTCGCCCTGACCCAGGATATCGGGCGGGCGTTTTTACCCGCCTTTGTGCCATTGACCGAACGGCGGCGGGTGCAGCCCTTCACCGAGGCCGACAAGGATACCCAGCTTGTGCATCGCGGGCTCTATGCGGAATACAACCTCGTCTATGATCGCGGCACCAAGTTCGGGCTGGCCACCGGGCATGACGCAAACGCGGTGCTGATGAGCCTGCCCCCCTTGGCCAAGTGGCACTAGAGGCACAACGCCCGGTCAGTGAACCGTCACCGGCTCCATGTTCTTCTGGCGCGCCAGAAGAAAGGCCAGCTTGCGATCGCGCACCAGCGCCAGCCGCTCGCCCTCGGTGCTGTGCACGGCGTAGAGCGTCGTCAGATCGCCGACCTGCTCGCGCATGTCTTCGGGCAGATCCTCGACATTGACGGGCCGCACATAGACGATGGCCCGCTCTTCGATATCTCCGAAATCATACTTCGCATCCATGATGGCTTACCCCTTGTTGATCCTGATTTTCTGCACCACCGGCTCGGGTTGGGCGCGGGTGAGGTCCACGTGCAAAAGCCCGTTTTCCATGATCGCCTCGCCCACCTCGACACCGTCGGCCAGCACGAAAGAGCGCTGGAACTGACGCGCGGCGATGCCGCGATGCAGGTAGATACGGCCCTCGGCGTCGTCGCCCTGACGGCCCCGGATGACCAGTTGCCGGTCCTCCACGGTGATCGCAAGATCCTCCTCCGAGAACCCGGCCACGGCCAGTGTGATGCGATAGGAATTCTGCGAGGTCTGTTCGATGTTGAAGGGCGGATAGCCCTCGTTGCCCGATTTGGCGCTGCGTTCCAGCATCCGTTCGAGCTGCTCGAACCCCAGCATGTAGGGGTGCGACCCCAGAGTAAGCTTTGTCATCGACACGTCCTTGAGCTTAAGCGACCGTCCGGTGCGCAAGGCCCCGTTATGGCAGCCTGCGCCCAAAATATGGGGATTGCCCCGGATGCGCGCAAGGGCTTTGCGAATGGGCGCGGATTGACTATCTTGTAAGCCCACGGCCCCCTTGGAGGAATCGCTTGCCATGAACGCCTATAGCGACCTTTCGATGAAATCAGAGGATGTGCTGCGCGTGGAACTGGAAGAGTTTCGCCGCGAGCATGGCGATCTCGACGCGGCCATTCGCGCGCTGCAAGAGAAAAGCACCGCCGATCAGTTGACCCTGCAACGGCTCAAGAAGAAAAAACTCTGGCTGCGCGACATGATCGCCCGGATCGAGGACCGGCTCTATCCCGACATCATTGCGTAACCCCCCTTGATGGGTATAGTGCGCGCTTCAAAACGTGAGGCGTGACATGACAGGCGTGAAAATCGGCATCATCATGGGCAGTCAATCGGACTGGTCCACCATGCGCGAAGCGGCGAGCATTCTCGACGAGTTGGGCCTGGGATACGAGACGCGCATCGTCTCGGCGCATCGCACGCCGGACCGGTTGTGGGACTACGGAAAGACCGCCGTTGAGCGCGGCTTGCAGGTGATCATCGCAGGCGCGGGCGGGGCGGCGCATCTGCCGGGCATGATGGCCTCGAAAACCCGCGTGCCGGTGATCGGCGTGCCGGTGCAGACCCGCGCGCTCGCAGGTGTCGACAGCCTCTATTCCATCGTGCAGATGCCAAAGGGCTTTCCGGTGGCGACCATGGCGATCGGCGCGGCAGGGGCCGCCAATGCCGGGCTGATGGCCGCCGCGATCCTTGCCAATTCCGACGCCGCCCTCGCGCAGCGCCTCGATGACTGGCGCGCAGCGCTTTCTGCCTCCATTCCAGACGAGCCAAGCGATGACTGATTCTCTCTCTCCCGGCGCGACCATCGGCATTCTGGGCGGCGGCCAGTTGGGCCGCATGCTCTCGGTCGCCGCGGCGCGCCTCGGGTTCAAGACCTGCATCTTCGAGCCGGGCGGCGATTGCCCGGCGAGCCATGTGGCGAACTTTCATTTCAAGGCCGAGTACACCGACGAGGATGCGCTGCGCCGCTTTGCCGACAGCGTCGATGTCATCACCTTTGAGTTCGAGAACATTCCCGCCTCGGCCCTCGATGTGCTGGAACGGATCACGCCCGTCCACCCTGGCCGCCGCGCGCTCAAGGTCAGCCAGGACCGTCTGACGGAAAAGGCGTTCCTGTCGGATCTGGGGCTGGCAACCGCGCCCTTTGCCGCCGTCGATGACGCCGAGGATCTGGCCGAGGCGATGGCCGAGATCGGCCTGCCCGCGATCCTCAAGACCCGCCGCTTCGGTTATGACGGCAAGGGGCAGGCGCGGATCATGACGGCGCAGGACGCCGAACAGGCCCTGGCCGACATGAACGGCGCCGCAGCGATCTACGAGGGGTTCGTCGAGTTCAGCCACGAAGTGTCGGTCATCGCGGCGCGCAATGCCGCCGGTGATGTAGCCTGTTATGATCCCGGCGAGAACGTCCACGACGACGGCATCCTGCGCACCACCACCGTGCCCGCGCGCCTGACGGCGGCACAGCGCACCGATGCGGTCCTGCTGGCGGCCAAGATCCTCAACCGTTTGAAATATGTGGGCGTCATGGGGGTGGAACTGTTCGTGACGGCCAAGGGCCTCGTGGTCAACGAGATCGCGCCGCGCGTCCACAATTCCGGCCACTGGACGCAATCCGGCTGCGCCATCGACCAGTTCGAACAGCATATCCGCGCCGTGACGGGCTGGCCGCTGGGCGACGGTTCGCGCTATGCGGATGTGGTGATGGAGAACCTCATCGGCGATGACATGAACCGCCTGCCGCAGATCATGCACGAGGCCGATGCCGCGCTACACCTCTATGGCAAGGCCGAGGTAAAGCCGGGTCGCAAGATGGGCCATGTCAACCGGATCATGCGCAAGCCGACATAGCGCCCTGACCGCTTCAGTTTTCAGTCAGGGCGTTGCGTGAAACCGTGCCTTGCGTATGGGACGCGATGACATTTGCGATGCGCGCACCGATATGGCGGCTTGCCTTGACCGAGGGGTGAATGCGGTCCAGCGCGTGATAGCTCAGATCGCCATGCGGAACCATGTCGGCCAGCGGCATGAAATGCAGCCCCCGGTCCAGTGCCGCGAGACGCGCCATGCGTCGGTCGAATTCGTCACCCTCGTCGGCGCAATGCTCGATCGGGGAGTTCACACCCGGCGAGCGCAGATAGCCCACATAAATCACCTGCGCCCCGTCCTGGCGCAGCCGCGACAGGAAGCCGGGGATCACACCACGGCGACCGTCACGCGAAATCAGCTGGTTCATGCGCTGTTCGCAGCGGCTGCACCCGCAACCCAGCCACAGGTCATTGCCGCCCCCATTGAGCACCACCCAATCCCAGTTCCCGCGATGATATTGCTGCTTGATATTGAGCCCGAGTGCCCCGCTGATCGGCAGCCGGTAGAAATACCGCGCCCCGCCGATGGCGCGGTCGGTCACCTGCGCCCCGGTCATGCGTCGCACGGTCGACGACACCGACAGGCCGACCAGCTTGTGCATCGCCATGAGCGAATCGCCCATCACCAGGATACGGAACCCGTCGCGCCCCTGCGCCATGGCCTGCGGCCCCGTCAAAACAAGGGTCAGCAGCGCGATCGCGAATATCTGTCGTATCATTTTCAGCCTCGTCACCATGATCGGATCGGACGCCCCCAGGCATCCATGCTATCAGACTGGCACCGAAGGTTTAACAAATTCCCAAAAACACTCTGTTGCCCGGAGGCGACCTGTCTTTCGCACAGAATGGCCTGCGGCAACGAACATTGCACTCCCGCCTCAAACCTCTAGGTTCGCGCTCAGACAGAAGGAATGGACAATGCGCGCGATCGTCACGGTGGACCGGCTGAGCAAGACCTACAAGGACGGCTTTCGGGCTCTCCGCGACGTCTCGCTCGATATCGAGGAAGGCGAGATCCTTGCTCTGCTCGGCCCCAATGGCGCGGGCAAGACGACACTCATTTCGGCGCTGTGCGGCATCACCACGCCGACCGCCGGGCAGGCGCGCGTCGGCGGGCATGACATCGTCACCGGCTACCGTGCCGCGCGCGCGATGATCGGCCTCGTGCCGCAGGAAATCGCGCTGGAACCCTTTGAAAAGGTGATCAACACCGTGCAGTTCTCGCGCGGCCTCTTCGGCAAGTCGCGCGATGACGCGCTGGTCGAGCGGGTGCTGCGGCAACTGTCGCTCTGGGACAAGCACAACAACCGCATCCGAGAACTGTCGGGCGGCATGAAACGCCGCGTGCTGATCGCCAAGGCGCTCTGCCACGAGCCACGCGTGCTGTTCCTCGACGAGCCGACGGCAGGCGTCGATGTGGAACTGCGCCGCGACATGTGGGAGGTGGTGCGCGGGCTCAAGGAAAGCGGCGTCACCATCATCCTGACCACGCATTATCTGGAGGAGGCCGAGGCCATGGCCGACCGCATCGCCGTCATCAACCGCGGCGAGATCCTGCTGGTCGAGAACAAGGCCGATCTGATGCGCCGGATGGGCCGCAAGACGCTGCAGATCGACCTTGTGCAGCCGGTCGAGGCGGTGCCAGAGACGCTTGCGCAATACGCGCTGGAACTGGCCCATGACGGGCATGCCCTGCTCTATCATTACGACACCAGCGGCGAGCGCACCGGCATCACCCGGCTGTTACAGGCGCTCGCAGACGAGGGGCTGAACGTGCGCGACATCGAGACCCGACAGAGCAGTCTGGAAGAGATTTTCGTGGGTCTTGTGCGGGAGGACGCGGCATGAACCTGCACGCCATCAAGGCCATATACGTCTATGAAATGAAGCGGTTTTTCCGCACGATTTTCGAATCTCTCCTGTCCCCGGTGATCTCTACCACGCTCTATTTCGTGGTCTTCGGTGCCGCCATCGGCAGCCGCATCGAAGAGGTCGAGGGCGTCAGCTACGGCGCCTTCATCGTGCCGGGGCTGATCATGCTCAGCGTCATGACACAGGCCATCTCCAACGCCTCGTTCGGGATCTATTTCCCGAAATTCATCGGCACGATCTTCGAACTGCTCTCGGCCCCCATCAACTTTTTCGAAATCGTTCTGGGCTATGTCGGGGCGGCGGCGACGAAATCGCTGCTCATCGGCGGGGTGATCCTGATCACAGCCGGGTTCTTTGTCGATCTCGACATTCAGCATCCGGTGATGATGCTGGTCTTTCTGGTGATGATCTGCGTCAGCTTTGCACTCTTCGGCTTCATCATCGGCATCTGGTCGGAAAATTTCCAGCAGTTGCAGCTGATCCCGCTCCTGGTGATCACGCCGCTGGTGTTCCTGGGCGGGGCCTTCTACTCGGTCTCGATGCTGCCCGAGGGCTGGCAGACGGTGACGCTGTTCAACCCGGTGGTCTACCTGATCTCGGGCTTTCGCTGGTCGTTCTTCGGCGTGGCGGATGTGGGCGTCGGCCTGAGCCTCGCGGCGATCGGGATCTTTTTCGCGCTCTGCCTCGGGGTGGTCTGGTGGATCTTCAAGACCGGCTACCGGATCAAGTCCTGAGCGCGCGCGCGTAACCTTTTTCCCGCTGGGCGCTCTCAGTTGGTCCATGCGCCTTGTTTGTCTGCCCCTCGCACTCTACATCGGGGCGCATGAAGCATTTGATCCCTTTCCTCAACCGTCACCCCACGGTGGCGGTCATCCGACTTCAGGGCGTGATCGGCGCGGGTGGCCGCGCGCAGCTAAATGACGAGGCGCTCGGGCCGGTGATCGAAAAGGCGTTCTCGCGGGGCAAGCCCAAGGCGGTGGCGCTGGTGATCAACTCGCCCGGCGGCTCTCCCGTGCAAAGCTCGCTGATCGCCGCGCGCATCCGCAGGCTGGCGGCGGAAAAGGAAATCCCCGTTCATGCCTTCGTCGAGGACGTGGCGGCCTCGGGTGGCTACTGGTTGGCGGTCGCGGCTGACGATATCTGGGTCGATGACAGCTCGATCCTCGGCTCCATCGGGGTGATCTCGGCGGGGTTCGGCGCGCAGGTATTTCTCTCGCGGCAGGGGATCGAACGCCGGGTCTACACCGCCGGCAAATCCAAGAGCACGCTTGACCCGTTCCTGCCCGAAAAGCCCGAGGATGTGAAACGCCTCAAGGGGCTGCTGGACCAGATTCACGAGGCCTTCATCGCGCATGTCAAAGCCCGTCGCGGTACTAAGCTGGCCGATGATCCGGACATCTTCACCGGGGAGTTCTGGCTGGGACAGCGCAGCGTCGACCTGGGCTTGGCCGATGGCGTCGGACATCTGATGCCCAAGATGAAAGAGCTTTACGGCGACAAGGTGCGCTTTGCCAAATATGGCCGCAAGCGCGGGCTGCTGTCGCGGTTCGGCGCGACGATCGCACAGGATGCGCTGTCAGCGGTCGAGGAACGGGCGAGCTATGCCCGGTTCGGTCTCTGACATGGTGGTGAAGATCGTCGTTCTCTTCCTCGTGGCCATGGGCGTGCTCGCGATGTTCGGCAAGCTGCGGTTTCCCGGACAGAAACGACTTGCGGCGGCCAAGTGCCGCAAATGCGGACGCTACCGCATCGGCAAGGGGCAATGTTCCTGCGAAAAGGGACGCAAACCATGATGCCATGGCTCATGGTGGCGCTCGGCCTCGTCATCCTGCTTCTGGCGGGGGATGCGCTGGTCAAGGGCGCGGTCAACCTCAGCCTGCGGCTGGGCATTCCGGCGCTGATCGTCAGCCTCACCGTGGTGGCCTTCGGGACCTCGGCCCCGGAACTGCTGATCTCCGTCAACGCGGTTCTGAACGACAAGGCGGGGTTGGCGCTTGGCAACGTGGTGGGCTCAAACACGGCCAATGTGCTCTTGGTGCTGGGCATTCCCGCGATCCTGTCGGTGCTGCACACAAGCGGCTGCAAATGCGGCAAGTCCTACCTGCAAATGCTCGGCGCAAGCGTGCTGTTCATCGCCCTCGCCTTTCGCGGATCGTTCGACTGGATCGCCGGGCTGATCCTGCTGGCGGCGCTCATGCTCATGCTGGGCGACGCGCTGCGTGACGCGCTCAGCCATCGGCGCGATGCAGCGATCAAGGCACTTTCGGAGGCCGATTTCATCGAGGATGTCGAAGGGGCTGACCCCGACATGCCATGGTGGCAGATCGTGACGTTTCTGCTGCTTGGCCTCGTGGGCCTGCCCCTCGGCGCGGATATCCTCGTCGACAACGCCTCCATCCTCGCGATGCGCTACGGCATCAGCGAGGCCGCGATCGGGCTCACGCTGGTGGCTCTCGGCACCTCGTTGCCGGAACTGGCCACCACCGTCATGGCGGCCCTGCGCAAGCAGGCCGACGTGGCACTTGGCAACGTGATCGGGTCGAACATGTTCAACCTGCTTGCCATTATCGGGATTACCGCGCTGATCGGCGAGGTGCCGGTCAATGCGGAATTCCTCACCTTCGACCTCTGGGTAATGCTGGCGGCGTCGCTCATTCTCATCCCGTTCGTGTTTCTCGGGCGGGATATCGGCAGGGTCTGGGGTGTCCTGTTGACCTCGGCCTATGTGGGCTATGTTGCAATCGTGTTGACATAAGCGAGGGCAGGGCATGACACGAGGGCTGGTGACCGGGGCAGGCAAGCGGCTGGGCCGCGCGATGGCGCTGGAACTGGCGCGGCAAGGGCAGGATGTGGCGATCCACTATGCCACCTCCGCACAGGCCGCCGAGGAGGTCGCCACAGAGGTGCGCGCGCTCGGGCGGCAGGCGGTGACGCTACAGGCTGATCTGCTGGACGAGGCACAGGTCACGCCGCTGATCACACGCGCCGCAGATGCGCTCGGCGGGCCGCTGACCACCCTGATCAACAACGCCTCGATCTTTGAATATGACACGATCGACAGCGCCACCCGGCAAGGCTGGGATCGGCACATGGAAAGCAACCTGCGCGCGCCCTTCGTGCTGACACAGGAATTGGCGCGACAGGTTCCCGATCCGCTCACCGATGAGAATGGCGAGCCGCGCGCGCAGGGCCTTGTCGTCAACATGATCGACCAGCGCGTGCGCAAGCTGACACCGGAATTCATGAGTTACACCATCGCCAAGATGGGCCTCTGGGCCTTTACGCAGACGGCAGCTCAGGCCCTTGCCCCCCGACTGCGGGTCAATGCCATCGGGCCGGGCCCCACCCTGCAGGGCCATCGCCAGAGCGCCGAGCATTTCGCGAACCAGCGAGACGCGACGATTCTGCAGCGCGGGGCCAACGAGACGGACATCACCGGGGCGCTCTCCTACCTGCTGCACGCGCCCGGCGTGACCGGCCAATTGATCTGCGTCGATGGCGGTCAGCACCTGGGCTGGCAGACGCCGGATGTCCTCGGAGTTGAGTAGAGAACATGACTCTCACAGAGAAGTTTTGCACCGGTCATACTGACCGTTACGTAAGCGTCACAAAAATGCTAACGTTTTCAATGGTCTGTTCAGGGCAGAGATTTTTATCGTTTTGAATCAATGGTATATTATACTGCCTATATTTTAATCATTTCAGCGAAGCTGGCTTGATTCAACGAAAATTTCCCGCTCACGAAAACTTATAGGCAGAGTTATCCACAGCAATGGTGGAAACCTTATCCCTTGCCCTCGGCCCCGGATCATTGCAGCACAACACGAGAATCATATCTGAAAGCATATGCCCGATACTGACCCGCCCTCCCCGCCTGCCACCGGCCCCGACGTGATCCGGGGCTACCTGCGCACGCTCGATGCCTCACCGGGCGTCTACCGCATGCTCGATGCGCAGGCGCGGGTGCTTTATGTCGGCAAGGCACGCAACCTGCGGGCACGGGTATCGAACTATGCGCGGTCCACCGGTCACACCGCGCGGATCGCGCGGATGATCTCGGAAACCGCCTCGATGATGTTCCTCACCACGGCAACCGAGACCGAGGCACTGCTGCTCGAACAGAACCTCATCAAACAGCTCAAGCCACGCTACAACGTGCTGCTGCGCGACGACAAGAGCTTCCCGAACATCCTTGTGACGTCGCATGACTATCCGATGATCAAGAAACATCGCGGCACCAAACGCGACAAGGGCAGCTATTACGGCCCCTTCGCCAGCGCCGGCGCGGTCAACCGCACGCTGGCACAGTTGCAGCGCGTCTTTCAGCTGCGCAACTGCAACGACACCATGTTCGAAAGCCGCACGCGCCCCTGCCTGCAATACCAGATCAAACGCTGCACCGCGCCCTGCGTTGGCAAAATCTCAAAGGCCGAGTATGCCGTTCAGGTGCGCGACGCCGAACGCTACCTTTCGGGCCGCTCCACCGAGATACAGGAAAAGCTGGCCACCGAGATGTCGCAGGCCGCCGAGGCCATGGAATACGAACGCGCCGCCGCCCTGCGCGACCGGATCAAGGCTCTGACGCAGGTGCAGACGGCGCAGGGCATCAACCCGCGCACCGTCGATGAGGCCGACGTGATCGCGCTGCACCTGGAACAGGGGCAGGCCTGCGTGCAGGTGTTCTTCATCCGCGCCGGGCAGAACTGGGGCAACCGCGATTTCTATCCCCGCGTCGGTGCGGATGTGGAGGAACCCGAAGTGCTCGAGGCCTTCATCGGTCAGTTCTACGACAGCAAGGAGCCGCCCCGCGCCCTCATCCTGTCACATGATCTGGAAAACCCCGACCTGATGAGCCAGGCCCTGACCGAGAAACTCGGCCGCAAGGTGACGCTCACCGTCCCTCTGCGCGGCGAAAAGGCCGAACTGATCGACGCCGCCTTGCGCAACGCCCGCGAAAGCCTCGCCCGCAAGATGGCCGAGAGCGCGACGCAAGGAAAGCTGCTCAAAGGCCTGGCCGAGGCATTCGACCTGCCTGCCCCCCCACAGCGGATCGAGGTCTATGACAACAGCCACATTCAGGGCACCAACGCCGTCGGCGCGATGATCGTGGCAGGCCCCGACGGGATGATGAAGAACCACTACCGCAAGTTCAACATCAAGGGCGACGGCCTGACCCCCGGCGATGATTTCGGCATGATGAAAGAGGTGCTGACCCGCCGCTTCAAACGCCTTCTGAAAGAAGACCCGGATCGCACCCAGGGTCAATGGCCGGACCTGCTGCTGATCGACGGCGGCGCGGGACAGGTGAGCGCGGTGGCAGGCATCATGCGCGAGATGGGGGTTTCGGATATCCCGATGGTCGGCGTCGCCAAGGGCGTGGACCGCGACCACGGCAAGGAGGAATTCCATCGCACCGGCAAGCGCCCGATGGCGCTGCGCCACAATGACCCGGTGCTCTATTTCGTGCAGCGCCTGCGCGACGAGGCACACCGCTTCGCCATCGGTACGCATCGCGCCAAACGCGCCAAGGCGATCTCCGCCACCCCGCTCGACGAGGTGCCCGGCGTCGGTGCCGCCCGCAAGCGCGCCCTGCTTGCGCATTTCGGATCGGCCAAGGCCGTCAGCCGCGCCAACCTCGCCGACCTGCGTGCCGTCGACGGGGTCAGCAAGGGCCTCGCCCAGAAGATCTACGATTATTTCAACGAGGGTTGAGCGCGCGGCGCCTCAGCCCTGCGGCGCGACCGGCGCGAACCGGATCAGCACCCGGCCTTCGGGCGTCGTGTCGCGGTACACCACCGTTTCGGGCAGGCGCAGCACCAGCGGGCGACGGGCCATCTCGGCCCGCCACGCTTGGCCGGTATCGAGACAGGTCGCATCCACCCCCGCGTAATCGATACGCGCCCGCGCGCGGCGCAACTCACCCAGATCATCACGCATCACGCGCCCGTCCAGCACCGCCTGCGCGCGCCGCAGGATCTCGCGCCCCAGCGCCTCGGTGCGCATGTCCTGCCCCGGCAGGTCGGACCACAGGCCACAGACATGCGCGCGCCCGTTGACCGACACCAGTTCAGCCGCCACGCGCACCCCGCCGCCCGAGGAATAGCGCCCCTCGGCCACTGTCGCGGCGGGGCTCAGATCCAGCAGACGGCTCAGACGGCGCAGGACCGGCACCACCTCCAGCCCTGCGCCCATGGCCCCCGGCCCCGTTTGACGAAAGACGATGTTGGGGGCGCTGCTGCCGCCACCGGATCGGCTGATCTGCTGTCTTGGCAGGAAGACCTCGGGCACGCGCCCCGCCCGCCACGGCAGATCGGTCAGGATGCAGCCCGCGGGCGCACCCGCGTAATCCAGCCGCGGCGCGATCCGTGGCAGCGCGCCCAGATCCTGCATCACCCGCCGTCCCTGCGCATAGACGCTGGCCAGTTGCACGATGCGCCGCGCCTCGCCCGTGGTGTGGCTCGCCTGACTCTCGCTCTCGGACCATGCACCACACAGGGCGGTGCCGCCTTTCGTGGTGCGGCGAAACTCGGTGGCGATGGTCAATCCGCCGCCAGAAGAAAACGTGCCATGGGCAAGGCTCACCCCGTCGCTCAGCCGGGTCTCAGCCTGCGCGGCCGTGGCAAGGCCGAGGGCAAGGGCAAGGATCAGGGGCAGACGCATGGCGGGACTCCGGCGTTGTTTCGCCCAGCCTAGCAAGCCGCGTGGCCCCGCACAAATCAAGACCGGCGTCAGACCGCCTGCGCCAGAAGTTGCTCCTCGACCATCCGGTCGGCGATCACGGCGGGGCTTACGCCCTCAGCCGCTGCAAGGGTCAGGATATGGGCCATGTTGGCCTGCATCGCCGACAGCCGGTCAGCCACCCAGCCCTCCCGATCCGCGATCTGCAGGATCTCGGCGGCGACATTGATGATCCCACCGCCATTGGCCACGTAATCCGGCAGATAGAGGATGCCGCGCGCCTCCAGCAATTCGGCGGCCTCGGGCGTCGCCAGCTGATTGTTCGCCGCGCCACAGATCATCGCCGCCCTGATTTCGGGAATGCTGCGCGCATTCAGCACGCCGCCAATCGCGCAGGGCGCGAAAATATCCGCCTCCGCCGCGTGAATGGCCTCGGCTGCCACCGGCTCCGCCCCGAACTCCTTGACGGTCGAGGCAACGCGCGCCGCATCCATATCCGCCACGATCAGCCGCGCCCCCGCCTCGTGCAGCATCAGACACAGGTGCCAGCCGACATGGCCCAGCCCCTGCACCGCCACCCGGCGACCGGACAGATCGGCCTTCCCCCAGACCCGCATCGCGCCCGCCTGCATCGCGCACATCACACCCCGCGCCGTCACCGGCGAGGGATCGCCGCTGGCATGCATGCCCTGATCGCGCCCGGCCACGAACCGCGTCTCGCGCGCGATCTCGGCCATGTCCTCGGGGCTCATCCCCATATCCTCGGCGGTCCAGTAGCGCCCCGCAAGGCTGTCGATGGCGCGGCCCATGGCGCGCAGCAGCGCGGGCGTCTTGTCGTGGTCCGGGTCGCCCATGATCACCGCCTTGCCACCGCCGAGGGGCAGACCGGCGGCGGCGTTCTTGTAGCTCATGCCGCGCGACAGGTTCAGTACATCCTCGATCGCCGCATCATCCCCCTCATAGACCCGCATCCGCAAGCCCCCCGCCGCCGGGCCAAGCCGCGTGGAATGCAGCGCGATATAGCCGCGCAAGCCGCTCTCGCGGTCCTCGACGCGGTACAGGTCCTCGTGTCCGGGCGATGAAAGACGTGTCAGCATGGTGGAATCCTCCTTACGATCAGGGTAAGACCACGCAGACGCGAAAAAACAGCAAACTTTTGTCACTTGGCCGTGACGATTGGGGATTATCCCCAAAAGTGAGAGGGGTTTTGGGGATTATGGACAATATCGACCGCCGCATCATCGCCGCCCTGCAACGCGACGGCCGCCAGAAACTGGCCGATCTCTCGGCCACCATCGGCCTCTCGCCCACGCCGCTTGCGCGCCGCATAACCCGGCTGGAAGGCGCAGGCGTGATCACCGGCTATGCCGCCCGCGTCGATCAGGAAAAGCTCGGCCTGCCGCTCAATGCCTTCATCTTCGTCGAGTTGGAGCATCACACCCGCGACGCCATCAAGACCTTCGAAACCCGCCTACGCCGGTTTGACGAGGTGATGGAATGCTACCTGATGACCGGCACCCGCGACGTGCTGATCCGCGTCGTGGCCGTCGATCTTGCCGGTTTCGACCGGTTCCTCGAAGACGGGCTGATGCAGACGCCCGGCATCCGCTCCATGCGCTCCAGCTTCGCATTGCGCACCATGATCCGGCGCAACGCGCTGCCCGAGGTCTGAATGGAGCAGTTCGACGTCATTGTGATCGGGGCCGGGCCCGCAGGTGGCGCAGCGGCGTTCTGGGCCGCGCGTGCGGGCCTCACCGTGGCGCTCATCGACCGCAAGTCCTTTCCGCGTGACAAGCTCTGCGGCGGTCTTGTCACCGGGCGCGCCCGGCGGCACTACGCCGAGATTTTCGGCCACGAGATGCCGTTCGAGCCCGAGGACTGCAAGACCACCGTCGATTTTCGCTATCGCGGCCAGTCGGTCGGACTGATCGAAGACGCGCCACCCCTCTGCGCCACCATGCGGTGGGACATGGATGCGATGATCTGCGGCCATGCGCTCGGCGCGGGGGCGCAGGATTTCACCGGGCAAGACATGGCGGCACTGGACCCGGACACCGCGACCCTGATGCTCAAGGACGGCCGCAGCCTGAGATATGGCGTGCTCATCGGTGCCGACGGGGTCAACAGCCAGGTGGCCAGACACCTCTTCGGCCAGAGCTTCGAGCGCGCGCGCATCGGCTTCGGGCTGGAGATCGAGGCAACCGATCCGCATCTCCACCCCGACGCCCCCATCCGCATCGACCTTGCAGCGGCACATTGGGGCTATGGCTGGACCTTTCCGAAACGCCGCTCGACCACCATCGGCGTCGGCGGCCTGCTGTCGAAGAACCCCGGGATGAAGCGCGCCATGGCAGACTATTGCGACCTGCTCGGCATCAACGCCCCCGAGGCCCGCATCAAGGGTCAGTTCCTGCCTTTCGGCGACGTTCGCAAGGTGCCGGGGCGCGGTGCCGTGCTGCTTGCGGGCGATGCCGCCGGCCTGGTCGATCCGATCACCGGCGAGGGCATCGGCCACGCGCTCCATAGCGGTCATCTGGCCGCACAGGCGGCAATCGACGCGCTCGCCGCGCACCGCCCCGACACGGCACTGCACCACTATCGGCGCGCCCTGCGCCCCTTGCACCGCAGCCTCCGGATGGCACGGCTGATCCGCCCGGTGATCTTCGCCCCCGCGCTCGAGCCGTCCTTCGCCCGCGCCTTTGCCCGCTCCACCACGCTGCGGCGGCAGTTCCTCGACCTGATGGCAGGCGATACGGACTACCACGACATCCTCTGGCAAGTGGTGCAGCGCCTGCCGCGCCTCGGCCTGATGGCGCTTCAGCGTCGCAGGATCGAGGAATAGACCAACAGCCCGTGATCGCTCAATTCCCGCTCGACCCGCGACCAGAGCGCGCCCATGCCGATCGGGTCGGTCCCGGTGGCTTGCGCGATCTCCTGCAGGCTGCGCCGCCCGTCAATTGCGGCGATCAGCCGGGCCGCCTCTTTCGGCAGGCTCAGCCGCGCGGTGACGCTGCCAAAGCTCAGCTTGGGGCTTTGCCCTTGCCCCACGGCCCGCGCCAGATCGGCCGCGCGCAGCCCCTTGAGATGCGGCACCAGCGCCCGATTGCGTCCCGTCGCCGGGCCCCGCGCCTCACTGCCGCGCACGGCATATCCCACATGCGTCTTGATCGTGCCGCCCAGCTTTTCGGCCAGCGCCATGCGCTCGACCGGGCACAAGTGGTCCGGCACATCGGTGATCCGTGCGAGATCATAAAGCGCCGGCAAGGTGAAGCCAGACAGGTGCCAGCCCGTCGCCTCCAGCATGTCGTTGAGCGTGGTCACGTCAAAGGCGCGGTCCTGTGAATGCAGCAGCAGGTCATAAAACCCCGCATCACTGTCCTTGTGATCGCCAAGATTGATATTGGCCCTGAACGGATGCCCCTCGGGCAGGCCCGCGACGATCTTGCGTGCCGCCTTCAGCCGCGCCTCGGGCGCCATCCCGTCCAAAAGCGCGCCGAACGCCTCCTGCAGCGGATAGACACCTGATCGGCCATAAGGCGCATAGACCATGAAACCCATGCCGCCACCGGGGGCCAGCGCGGCCAGAAGCGCACGAAACCCTGTCGCCGGGTCGGGCAGATGATGCAGCACACCGCAGCAGTCGATATAGTCGAACTGCCCGTGCTCTGCCGCCTCCAGCAGGCTGCCGGTGACAAAGCGGATGCCGCTCAGCCCGCGCACCCGCGCCCGCTCCTCGGCAATCGCGCGCGAGGCGGTCGAGAGATCCAGATAGGTGATCTCCGCCACCCGCCCCGCATCCTGCATTTGCTGCGCCAGTTGGATGAGCGCATCGCCGGTGCCGCCGCCCGCTACCAGAACGCGCAGCGGCTTTGACCAGTCGCGCGCACCGCCGAAGACGAAATGATCGACCTCCAGCACATGCGAGGGCGACCCGGTGATCAGGCGCGTCTTTTCCTCCGCCGGGTCGCGCGCCGGATAGGGATAGGCCTCGTATTGCGCCCTGACCTCGCTCACCGCCCCACCCCCTGTTTCTTCTTGGAAAAAATACTCAAATCCGACGTCCGACTCAGTCGAAAAGCTTGCGCAGCTTGCGCTCGGCCTTGTCCTTGAGCTTGTCCTTGACCGCATCCTCGACGCTCTGGCCCTCCTGCGGCGTCACGTCGAGCCGCTTTTGCACCTCGCGTTCCAGACGCTCCTCGGCCTTCTGCTCAAGTTCCTCACGCTCCGCCTTGAGGTTGAGGTCAAGCGCCTTCTCCAGATCGGGCTTGATCCGAGGGCTGGCCCAGGGGCCCTCGATCCGCACCGGAATGGCAAGGCCACGCGAATTGTCCCCCTCCAGCAGCACCGGCGTGAAAAGATAGTCGATGTCGCGCGCACCCAGACCCACACGGCCCGTCCCTTCGGCCCGCGCCAGCGGCAGCTTCATCGCCAAATCGCGGTTGTAGAGATTACCCTTGTCCATGGTGAAACTGGCGCTCAACGTGTCGAAAACCGTGGTCCCCCCCGACAGGTCGCCCGCGCGCATCAGCCGGTCCAGATCAATCCCCGAGATCACCCCGCGCCCGGTGCGCAACGCGCCCTTGCCCGAGAGCGAATTCATGATCGCATGAACCGACTGGCCGACACCCAGAAACTCCACCTCACCGCTCGCCGAGGCCGAAAACCGGGTGATGTCCATCGCGTCGGCAAGGAACCGTTCGAGGTTGATGCCTTCCGCGTTCATGGTGCCGCCCACCGACAGGCCCGAGCGGTTGTTGGCGACGAACTCGCCGGTGATCAGCCCGTCATAGCCGCTCAATTCGCGCAAGGAAAAGACCGCACGCGACCGGTCCAGCGTCATCAGCGTGCGGGTGGTGCCCAGCTTCAGATCACCCAGGTCGACGCTGTCGGCGACCAGCGCCACCTCGCCATTGGCAAGCGCCAGACCGCTCGCATCAATCGGCGCGCGCGACCAGCCGGTGTCACCGCCCGCGCCCGCCTCATTGCTGTCCGCCCCGGCCAGCTTCGACAGATCAAGCGCGCCCGCATTGAGCTGCGCATTGATGCGCGGCACCTCTCCCGCAAGCTCGATATCCGCCGCCCCCGACAGCGCATTACCCCCCAGATCGAGCGTCATGTCGCGCAAGGAAAGCCGCATTTCTTGCGTCAGCGTCACATCCGCCCCGCCCCTGACCCCTGCACCAAAGCCCTGCGGCAGGTCCACCGCGCCGAGATCCAGCGCCGCGACAAAGGCACGCGTGTCCGGCATGTCGATGTCGAACCGCCCCTGCACCTGCGGCTGCAACCCCGCGCGCCCGTCAAAACCGATGCTCCCGCCCGGCCCCTCGATATTGGCCACCACATCCGTGACCGCCCCGTCGATGAACGCGCCCACCTGTTCCAGATGGCCCGATACCGTCACCGGATCGCCCGCCTGCCGCAGAACCACGTCAAATGTCGCCCGGCCATCGTAATCGGGCCAGCGCAGGTCGAAATCCATGTCGCGGATCGCCTGTGTTTCGCCAGTGCCGTGATCGGTATAGGTCAGATAGGCGCCCTTGATCAGCGCCCGGTCCAGCGTCAGCGACAACCGGTTCGCGGTGGCAGGTGTGCCGCCCTCGGACTGGCCAGAGGGGGCCACGCCCTCGACCCCCAACTCCCAGTTCACCCGGCCGCCCGCGGCCCGCTCCAGCCGGATCTGCGGCCCCACCGCCTCCAGCCCGGTGATCCGGATATCGCCCCCGAAAAGCGCCGCAGGCTCCACCCCGATCTTGAGACTGTCGGCGGTGAACATCGGCCCGGCCTCGGACCACTCAGCATTGGCGACCTCGACCGCCCCGGTCGCAACCCCCAGAACGGGGTAAAAGCTGATCCGCGTATCCCCCGACATGGTGACCTGACGGCCCGTCGCCTTGGTGATCTGCTCGGCGGCGATCTTGGCGATCCGGTCGCCCGGCAGGAAAAACAGCGCGCCCAGTACGATCGCCACCATCACGACCACCAGCCCGATCAGCCGAAACACCCACCGCATGGCACAATCCCCTCTTGCAACGCTCCGCACAACTCTAGGCGTGCAGCACAGGCCGGGGCAACCGCTTTTGCCCCTTCCCGCGGGACCGGGCAGAGGCTATATCGCGGCCATGTCACAGAACCCGCCCAGCCTCCGCCCCGACCTCGCCCCGCGCGCCCGCCTGACCGAGACACCCCGCAGCGGCCAGCCGACCATCGGCATGGTCTCCTTGGGCTGTCCCAAGGCGCTGGTGGACAGCGAACGCATCCTGACGCGGCTGCGCGCCGAGGGCTATGGCATCTCGCCCGACTATACCGGCGCGGATGCGGTGATCGTGAACACCTGCGGCTTTCTCGACAGCGCCAAGGCCGAAAGCCTGGAGGCCATCGGCGAGGCATTGGCCGAAAATGGCCGGGTCATCGTCACGGGCTGTCTGGGGGCCGAGCCCGATTACATCACCGGGGTGCATCCCCGCGTCCTCGCCGTCACCGGGCCGCATCAATACGAACAGGTGCTCGATGCCGTGCATGCCGCCGTGCCGCCCTCGCCCGACCCGTTCATCGACCTGCTGCCCGCCTCGGGCGTAAGCCTGACGCCACGCCATTACAGCTATCTCAAGATTTCCGAGGGCTGCAATCACAAGTGCAAGTTCTGCATCATCCCCGACATGCGCGGCCGTCTCGCCAGCCGCCCCGCCCACGCGGTGATCCGCGAGGCTGAAAAGCTGGTCGAAAATGGCGTGCGCGAACTCTTGGTGATCTCTCAGGACACCTCCGCCTACGGTGTCGATATCAAGCACGCCGAGACGAACGGCCACCGCGCCCATATCACCGATCTGGCGCGCGATCTGGGGGCGCTCGGCGCATGGGTGCGGCTGCATTACGTCTACCCTTACCCGCATGTGCGCGATCTCATCCCGCTGATGGCGGAAGGGCTCGTGCTGCCCTATCTCGACATTCCGTTCCAGCACGCCCATCCCGACACGCTCAAACGCATGGCCCGCCCCGCCGCCGCCGCGCGCACCCTTGACGAGATCGCCGCATGGCGGCGCGACTGCCCCGATATCGCCTTGCGCTCCACCTTCATCGTCGGCTATCCCGGCGAGACCGAGGCCGAATTCCAGACGCTTCTCGACTGGCTCGACGAGGCGCAACTCGACCGGGTCGGCTGCTTCCAATACGAGAACGTTGCAGGCGCCCGCTCCAACGCTCTGCCGGATCACGTCGCCCAAGAGGTCAAACAGGACCGCTGGGACCGGTTCATGGCCAAGGCGCAGGCGATCTCCGAGGCGAAACTCGCCGCGAAGGTCGGCCAGCATCTCGACGTCATCATCGACGATATCGACGAGGACGGCATCGCCACCTGCCGCACCAAGGCCGACGCCCCCGAGATCGACGGGAATTTGTTTATCGACGAGGGCACAGCCCCCCTCTCGGTCGGCGACATCGTCACGGTCGAGGTGGACGAGGCCGGGGAATATGACCTGTGGGGGCGCATCCCCCGTCATCCTAGGGCTTGACCCGAGGATCTCCGGTCAATCTCGCCCTCCGCCCCCCGCCTTCGCGGGGTTGACTGTAAAAACTCAGAGCGACCGCATCCAGAACTGCAAATCGTGGTCGGTCTCATCCTCGCGGTCGACATCCTTCCAGCGGAACTGCGCCACGGCCCCCTCCACAGGCGCATAGCCACGCTTGCGCCAGAACGCATCGAGCGTGCGGTGCCCCTCGGGGCGCAGAGGGTGGTCCGCCGGGCGCAGCACCCCGCAAAAGGCACAATGCGTCCGGCCCAGCGCCCGCGCATGCGCCTCGCGCGCGTCGAAAAACCGATGCCCGATGCCCCGCCCGCGATATTCGGGCAAGAGCACGCTCTCGGCACAATAGAAGATCTGCTCAAGCGCCAGCCCCGTGCCCGCAAACGCCGCGCCGAAATCATCGGCGTGATCCTCCATCGGGGTGCCGGTCGCAGCCCCGATCAGGCGGTCACCGTCATAGGCCCCGACAAGGATCGCATCATCGCTGTCGCGGTAGACCTGAAGATAGCGTTCCTCATAGGCCAGATCGCCGTCATAGAGATAGGGAAAGGCGCGGAACACCTCGATCCGCAGCCGCGCCACATCGGGCAACGCGGTGGATAGCGCATCGCCGGTCAGCCGCTCCACCGCGATCATGCCGAAACCTGACGCGTCCAGTCGGCAAGGTTGTAATAGGTCACGACGCGGGTGATCAGCCCGTTTTCCAGCGAAAAGAACGAGCCCGCAGGCAGGCGGTAGGTCTGCCCATTGGCCTGCGGAAGCCCCTCGTCGGCTTCCAGATAGGTGCCGTTCACGATATATTCGGCCGCCGCCCGGCTGCCGCCCTCGGCGTCGAAGATCACCATATCGGTCAACTCCTCGCGGTAGCAGCGGCTCATATGATCGCAAAAGGCGCGAAAGGCATCCTTGCCGACCCGCACCTGCCCTTCGTTGACGAAATGCCGGATATCATCCCTCATGCAGGCCAGCATCGCGGGCGTATCGCCATGGTTGAAGGCGTTGAAATAGGCGCGCACGGTCTCGTTCATGTGTCCTCCCGGGGTGGGCCCCATCTGTCCTGCAAATGGCCGATGATCTGATCACGGGTCTTGCGATAGGCAACCAACCGCGCGCCGCGCTCCTGCGCAAGCCCGGTCGGGTCCATGATTGGCCAATAAACGACATCGAGGTGAAAATAGCGAGTAAGGTCGAGCGCCCGGCGCTGGCTTGCCGGGCTGAGCGCGACGATCAGGTCAAACGACGACAGATCGTCGCCCCATTGCTCCATCTCGTCGAAACTGCGCGTGCGGTGGCGTTCCAGTTCGACCCCAATCTCGCGGCAGACGGCAATGGAAAAGCCGTCGATCTCCATGTCGCTCTTGACGCCCGCGGATTGCACATAGGTGCCCGCGCCGTAGAATTTCTTCATGATGCCTTCCGCCATCGGCGAGCGCACCGCGTTGTGATCGCAGCAAAAGAGCACCGATTGCGGCAGCGCCTCGGGCATGGATCAGCCCCCGAAATGCAGCACGCAGATCAGCGTGAAGAGCCGCCGCGCAGTGTCGTTGTCGATCTCCGCCTTGCCCTCCAGCCGTTCGGACAGCACACGCGCGCCCTCGTTGTGGATGCCGCGCCGGGCCATGTCGATGGTCTCGATCTGGCTCGGCGGCATATTCTTGACCGCGTCGAAATAGCTCTCGCAGATCGCCCAGTAATCCTTGACCACCTGCCGGAACGGGCTGAGCGACAGGTGGAATTCCGTCGCCGGATCGCCGGCTTCGGTTCGGATATCGAACACCAGCCGCTTTTCGCGGATCGACAGGCCGACGCGATAGGGGCCATCGGGCGCCACGCGATCGTCGCGCGCGGGCAGGGCAAAGCTGTTCTCCTCGATGAGATCATACATCGCCACCTTGCGCTCCTGCTCGATCTCGGGCGTGGGGGGCGGCAGGTTGGCGTCATCCAACTCGATATGGCAAATCCGGCTCATGGCAATCACTCGTGCAGCTTTATCCGCCTCGTGCCTAGCGCAGGCGGCGCGCTTGGGCAATCGCCAGCGTGCTGCACGGGCGACGCGACGCGCCCCCCGTGCCCGATGCGCCACGCCGGAATGGCTCAGGCGGCGATGAAGTCCGAGCGCCGCGACACGCCGGGCGTGCGGGCCTTGCCGACGGCGACCGCGTTCATCTTGACGGTTGGGATTGGCCTTGAGTTACCGTTGGCGTCAACGAGATGAGCCGCGCGGTGCCCGACCGCCGGGTGGGCGCAGCAACCTTGATGGAGTGCACTTTATGCCCGCCAAGCACTCCCGCGTTATCAATGGCTTGAAACGTTCAAAAGCGCCCGCCCGAGGGGGCGGTCGGGCGCTGCGCGGCGGTGCCTGCGGCACCTTGATTCCGCGCATTGGGGCTGCACCTGAAGGTCCGCTCACAACCACTATTGGCAAATGTTCACGCAGACGACACTCACGCCCCCGGTGCCGCACAACAGCACGGGCGAACGCCCGAAACCCCACTCGAAACATCCGCGCACCAACCGTTCAGACAGGGCGTGGCCGCGCCCGGATCGCAGCCTTCAGGTTGCCTTCGACAAGCGGCGGCCCGCTCAGGATCAGGAAATTGCCACGATTCACGTCACCAGACGCATAATATTGCCTTGTTCCAATGGCATATTGTCGTCAGATCGGCAATAATGACGCGATGAGGCTAAGCCGACCTTAAGAGTATCCCGTTAAAGCGGGAGAGCAGTAGTATCGGGGCCAACGGATGCTCGAATTCGAGAATGTCAGCAAGTCCTTCTGGACGGGCACACAGCGCAAGGTCATCCTTGACCGTGTGTCCTTTCGGGTGGATTTGGGCCGCAGCCTCGGCATCCTCGCCCCCAACGGCACCGGCAAGACCACCTTGATCAACATGATCGCCGGGCTCGAGAAACCCGACGAAGGGGTGATTCGGCGGGACTGTCGGATCTCGTTTCCACTGGGCTTCATGGGCGGGGTGATCAGCCGCCTCTCGGCGCATGAGAATGCCCGCTACATCGCGCGGCTCTACGGGCTCGATCCCGATTACATCGAATCCTACTGCCGCTGGCTCTGCGGGCTGGGCGAATATTTCGATCAACCCATCGGCACCTATTCCTCGGGCATGCGCGCGCGGTTCAGCTTTGCGCTGATGCTGGCGCTCGATTTCGACATGTATCTCATCGACGAGGGCATGCCCGGCTCCACCGATGTGGAATTCAATCGCAAGGCGGGCGACATCCTGCGCGAACGCCTGCGCACCACCACCATCGTAATCGTGTCGCACGATCCCAAAGTGCTGGAGAAATTCGCCACCTCGGCGGCCGTCCTGATGGGCGGGAAACTCTACATGTTCGACACCTTGGAAGAGGCAAGAGAGCTTTATGACTACGAAACCCAAGGTTAGAAAATTCCGCATCCGGCGCAGCACGCCCAGCGTCTCCGCCATGGCGGAGACGGGAAATGCCGCGCGCGCCTATGACGACGCGCCGCCGCCTGAGACCGCACAGGACGAGGCACAGGCACAGACCGGCGAACTCGCCTCGGCCCGCGAAACCGACACCGCCCAGGGCATCGACGAGATCCGCCGCGAGGGTCTGACCGGGCGGCAACTGCGCATGGCGCGGCGCATGGCCCAGAAACACGGGCTGGCCCCGACCTCCGATTTCGACGCCGTGCGCCTGTTGCGGGCACGCGGCATCGACCCGTTCCAGCGCGCCAATATCCTCGAACTGGTCGCGAACAAGGGCACCGGCACCGCCCAGACCGCGGACGCAACCGATGACGCCAAGGCCGAAACGCGGGTGCAATTGCCGCAAACCGTGCCAGCGGGGCGTCACCCCAACCTGCCCGCAACGGACATCAGCCCCGCCGACCGCCGCGCACGGGAAATCCAGGAAATCCAGCGTGATATCGGGCGGCGGCGGCGGCGCAAGCTGGCCCTGCTGTTCTCGCGGCTGATGGCCTTTGTCATCCTGCCAACGGTGATCGTGGGCTATTACTACATCGCCGTCGCCACGCCGATGTATGCCACCAAATCCGCCTTCCTGATCCTCTCGGCGGATAGTGGCGGCGGCGGGCGCGGCGGGCTTGGCGGCTTGCTTCCCAGCCAGTTCGCCACCGGACAGGATGCCATCGCCACGCAGGAATATCTCGAATCAAAGGATGCGATGCTGCGCCTCGACGCCGATGTCGGCTTTCGCGCGCATTTCAGCCAGCCCCATATCGACCCCTTGCAACGGCTCGACCCGGATGCCTCGAACGAAGAGGCCTACAGCCTCTACCGCAAATACGTGAAGCTTGGCTACGACCCGACCGAGGGGGTGATCCGGATGGAGGTCTCGACCGCCGATCCCGCGGCAAGCGCCGAGTTCTCGGAGCACCTCATCGCCTATGCCGAAGAACGGGTCGATGAACTCAGTCAGGAAAAACGGCAGGACGCGGTCAAGACCGCCATCGAAAGCCTGGACCAGGCCAAGGCAGAGCGGCGGACGGCGCAGGAACAACTCGTATCGCTGCAAGAAGGCAGCATCCTCGATCCCGAGGGCGAGATCGCGGGCATCCGCAGCCTCGTCAACACCGTCGAATTGCAGCTTCAGGAAAAAGAGCTCGATCTCAGCATTCAGTTGAACAACGCCCGCCCCAACAGCGCCCGGGTCGCGGCCCTTCGCAGCGAAATCGACGTACTCCGCGCCGAACTGAACCGGCAAAAGGGGCGCCTGACCGAGGCCACGGAAGGCGAAACTTCGCTCGCCTCCAAGACCGCCGCGATCCAGATGGCGCAGGCCGATCTCGCGACCGCCGACATGGTTCTGCAATCCGCCCTCGAAACCAAGCGCCAATCCGAGGTCGAGGCCAACAAGCAGGTCCGCTATCTCACCGTCAGCGTGCGCCCCCTGCCCTCGCAGGACTCCTCCTATCCGCGCGTGTTCGAGAACACGGTCCTGGCCTTCCTGATCTTCTCGGGCATCTACCTGATGATCTCGCTCACCGCCTCGATCCTGCGCGAACAGGTCTCATCGTAACCGGCCGCCACGCGGGTGCTTTACCCCCGCGTGGCTTTTTGCCACAACGCGCGCAGCGACCGGACACCCCTTGATAAAGAGCCATTCCATGACCAGCCCCTTGCCGACCGTCACCCCCAACACCTGGGAATTCCTCCGCGACGCGATGATCGTGCCGACGGGCTTTCGCGAATATGACGCGCGCTGGAAATATCCCGATCAGATCAACCTGCCCGGCATCACCGCGCTCGGTCTTGGCCTCGGCACGCAGATCCGCGCACGCGGGATCGCACCGGTGATCGCGGTCGGAAACGATTACCGCGACTATTCGCTCAGCATCAAGAATGCGCTCATCCTCGGGCTGATGCAGGCCGGGATCACGGTCAAGGATATCGGGCCCTGCCTCTCGCCAATGGCCTATTTCGCGCAGTTTCACCTCGACGTGCCCGCCGTCGCCATGGTCACCGCCTCGCACAATCCGAATGGCTGGACCGGGGTCAAGATGGGGTTCGAACGCCCCCTGACGCATGGCCCCGACGAGATGGCCGAACTGAAGGGGATCGTGCTCGAAGGGCGCGGTCAGCCGCATCCCGGCGGCAGCTATGAATTCGTGCCCGGCGTGCGCGAGGCCTATCTCGACGACCTCGCCGGTGACTTCAAGATGACCCGCAAGCTGCGCGTCGTCTGCGCCACCGGCAACGGCACCGCCTCGGCCTTTGCGCCCGAATTGTTCGAGCGCATCGGGGTCGAGGTGATCCCCTCGCATAACACGCTCGACTACACCTTTCCGCATTACAACCCGAACCCCGAAGCCATGGAAATGCTGCACGACATGGCCGACACGGTGCGCGCCACCGGGGCCGATTTCGCGCTCGGCTTCGACGGCGACGGCGACCGCTGCGGCGTGGTCGATGACGAGGGCGAAGAGATTTTCGCCGACAAGGTCGGCGTCATCATGGCGCGGGACCTGTCGAAGATTTACCCCAACTCCACCTTCGTGGCGGATGTGAAATCCACCGGGCTCTTTGCCTCCGATCCCGAGTTGATCAGAAACGGCGTGACGGCGGATTACTGGAAGACCGGGCACAGCCACATGAAGCGCCGGGTCAAGGAACTGGGCGCGCTCGCCGGGTTCGAGAAATCCGGGCACTACTTCCTCGCCGAACCGGTGGGGCGCGGCTACGATTGCGGCATGCGCGTCGCCGTGGAAATCTGCAAGCTGATGGACCGCAATCCCGATATGTCCATGTCGGACCTGCGGCGCGCCCTGCCGATGACCTACGCCACCCCCACCATGTCGCCCTATTGCGCCGACACCGAGAAATACGCTGTGCTGGAGCGCATCGTCGCGCGACTGGTCGCCAAGCACGAGGCGGGCGACACACTTGCGGGCCGCCCCATCAAGGAGGTGGTGACGGTGAACGGCGCGCGCGTCATTCTCGACAATGGCTCATGGGGGCTGGTGCGCGCCTCGTCGAACACACCCAACCTCGTGGTGGTCTGCGAAAGCAGCGACAGCGAGGCCGAGATGCGCGCCATCTTCGCCGATATCAACGCGGTGATCCGCACCGAACCCGAGGTGGGCGACTACGATCAGACGATCTGACGCGCGGTTTCCGGCACGGGGCGATCCGGCCTGGAGCGGTCATCCGATTGAAGCACCCTGCGCGAAACGCGGCCGAAGGCCGCCGCGCATCGCCGGGCCGCCCCCCGGCACGGCGATTTGGCTGCAACCTGCTCTGCGCTCTGATGTTTCTCGAGCTTGGCTGAGATAAAGCGCTGCAAAACTTAACTTGGATCGCCGCACCGCGGCCCGTCGATGCGCGGCTCACGACCACGGCAGCTTCAGGCCATCTTTCTCAGCTGAGGCTCCCCGCGCAGTCCCGACACCCCAAGCACTCAAGCCGGCGGTTCCCGCATCAGCCCCGCAAGCACTTCCACCTCCTGCCCCTGCCCCGCCGCCGCCAGCGGATCAGCGGCGCGCAGACGCACATCCTCGGGCTTGTTCTGGCCCAGCTTCCAGGTGCCCGCAATCTCGTCCACCTGCATCTCGCAGGGCACGATCTGGCGCATCATCCGCTCCAGCACATCGGGTGTCATTTTCTCCGCCCGCCATTCCGGCTTGGGTGCCAGCCGCGCCTCGAACTCCGCCGATTGCCGGTCGAGCAGATCGCGCATCCGCTCCTGCGGCTGCAGGCGCACCTGCCCTACCAGATGCACGGCGACATAGTTCCAGGTCGGCACCTGATCCTCGACGCCGTACCAATCCGGCGAGACGTAGGAATGCGGCCCCTGCACCGCGAGCCGCGCAGGCAGCGGATCAGACATGAGCCGCGCGATAGGGTTGGAGCGCACGAGGTGAAACTCGGCGCGCGTGCCGTCTTCCGACAACAGGAACGGGATATGGCTGATCAGCGGCGCGCCCCCGGTAGCCACCGCCAGCAGGCCAAAGCCCTGCGCACGGGCAAACGCGATGTTGCGGGCCGTGTCGGCCTGACGAAAGGCAGGATTGGGATGCATCGCGGACGACCCTTCAGACAGCTGTCAGTTGCGTGCCGGTATGGCCCGTCACCGTGGCGGAGACGATCGCGCCCTCCGGGCGGTCGCTGTCGAAACTCACTTCGGTGAATTGCTCGGTCCGGCCCATGCGCGGGTTTTCCATCAGCACGGCATGGCGGCACCCCTGCTGTTCGGCCAGATGCGCCGCGACACGCGCCTCACCCGCCGCCCGCAGCCGTGCAGCCCGTGCCTTGATCGCGCGCCCGTCCACCTGCGGCATCTTTGCCGCCGGGGTGCCAGGGCGCGGCGAGTAAGGAAACACATGCAGCCAGGTCAGGTGACACTCCTCCACCAGCCGCAAAGAGTTCTCGAACGCCGCCTCACTCTCGGTCGGGAACCCGGCGATGATATCGGCACCGAATGTCATCTCGGGCCGCAAGCGCCGCGCCTCTTCCGCAAAGCGGATCGCATCGTCGCGCAGATGCCGCCGCTTCATCCGCTTGAGGATCAGGTCGTCGCCATGCTGCAGGCTCAGATGCAAATGCGGCATCAGGCGCGGCTCGGTGGCGATGGCCTGCATGAGATTTTCATCCACCTCGATCGAGTCGATCGACGAAATCCGCAGACGCGGCAAATCCGGCACCAGCTTCAGGATGCGCATCACCAGATCGCCGAGTTTCGGCTGCGACGGCAGGTCCGCCCCCCAGCTTGTCAGGTCCACACCGGTCAGCACCACCTCGTTATAGCCCGCCCCCACCAGCCGCTTGATCTGATCGACCACGACGCCCGCCGGAACGCTGCGCGAATTGCCCCGACCGTAAGGGATGATGCAGAAGGTGCAGCGATGATCACACCCGTTCTGCACCTGAACATAGGCGCGCGACCGGGTGCCGAAACCGTCAATCAGGTGCCCCGCCGTCTCGGTCACCGACATGATGTCGTTGACCTGCACGCGCTCCGCGTCTCCTATGAAATCGGCAGCAAGACCGGCCCATGTGTCGCCCTGCATCTTCTCGGTATTGCCGATCACGGCATCGACCTCGGCCATCGCGGCAAACGTCTCGGGCTCGGTCTGCGCGGCGCAGCCGGTCACGATCAGGCGCGCCTCCGGATGCGCGCGACGCAACCGGCGAATTTCCTGCCGCGCCTTGCGCACAGCCTCTGACGTGACGGCGCAGGTATTGACCACGACGGCATTCTCCAGCCCCGCCTGCCCGGCGAGGTCTTTCATCGCCTCGGTCTCATAGGCATTCAGCCGACAGCCCAGGGTGGTGAAGCGCGGCGCGTCGCTCATTGGACCCTCGCCAGAAACTCCGGCGTCAGCACGCCGCTCGCGACATGCGCCGTCTTGCCGGTCATCCACACGCCATCCTCGCGCCAGTCGACATCGAGCGTGCCACCATCGAGGGTGATCCGCACGCGCCGCCCGGTCAGCCCACGCCGCGCGGCGGCCACGGCCACGGCGCAGGACGACGACCCCGACGCCAGCGTCACGCCCACGCCCCGCTCCCAGACCCGCATGCGCAGATGATCGGCACCGATCACACTCGCCACCTGCACATTGGTGCGTTCGGGATAAAGCGGGTGATGCTCGTAGCGCGGCCCGAACCGGTCGAGTGGCACAGCACAGGCATCCTCGACGAAAAACGTGCAATGCGGATTGCCCATGCCGGTGGCCGTGGGGCCGCCTTCTATGGGCAGTTCCAGCGTCTCCATCGCCTCGGCCAGCGGAATTTCGTCCCAGCCCAGCTGCGGCTGCCCCATGTTGACCGAGGTCAGCCCATCCCCCGCATCGACCGCCTGCAACACCCCGCGCGCAGTGCTCAGCGTCAGCGCGGTCTTGCCGGTCTCCGCCATCAGGTGGCGCGCGATGCAGCGCGTGGCATTGCCGCAGGCCGCAGAGGTCGAGCCATCGGCATTGTAAAAGGTCAGATGCGCATCGCCCTCGCCCGTCCCGATCACCGCAAGCTGATCGAACCCGATGCCGCGATGCCGGTCCGCGATCGCCGCGACCAGCGCCGGAGAAAGCGCAATATCGCCAGCGCGCGCATCGAGCACGACAAAGTCGTTGCCCAACCCGTGCATCTTCATGAAAGCCAGCCCTGTTTCGCGCATATCGGTCATGCCCGGGCATATAAACCCGCGCGCGGGATGAATCCATACGATCCTTCGAACAAGCGTCACTTTCGGGGTTGACCCCCCGCCCCGCTCTTTCTAGATACCGCCCCTAGTGGGCCGTTAGCTCAGTTGGTAGAGCAACTGACTTTTAATCAGTGGGTCGCAGGTTCGAATCCTGCACGGCTCACCACTGTATAAAGCACTGATAATAAAAAATATTATCGGTTAAAAACTCCTAAAAAGCGCTGATTAAAACACCATCTTCATGCCGCTTTTTGCTACAGTATTTGCTGCAAACGCAAACAAACGGCGCGATAGTCCAAGGTATTTGAGCCTGCTTTGGTCAATGCGTGCAGTGATTTCTTGCGCAGTGACCGTTCGGTGTTGGCGCTCTGGCACCTGGCCGACCAAAACCGGACCCGCGATCGCTCTGCGGCGAGTGTTCATAACGAGCCCCTTTTGACCGACGTCAGTGGGTCACATGCCACATCTGCATGCGACCGTTTCCAGCCCCGGAACGGTCATGGCGCGAGACGGCGGGGCTGATAAGAGCGGACCTTCGCAGTGCGTGTGTCGAGTGACCGATGTGCGGCCAAACTGGTCTGATGCTGGCGCGGCAAATCTTTTGGTTATTTGTCCCACCCAGCCCTTGCACTTGAGGCATGGCGATTGCGACATCGCGGCAAACTTCGCCGAACGGGCCGTTCAAGCACCCACCTGACCCCTGAATTTGGTCCGGCCATTCGACAAGCCGTCAATGACCTTGAAACTTGGTCCGACCCGACCGGTCGCAGAGCCGATGCATGACGATCCACGTGTCGCCCCTTACATAACGATGGGTGGAAACATTGATTTCAATATGTATACTCCCCCTCCAACGACCAACTGACGTACAACCAAATGGGAGGTCTAACCATGAGAAAACTATCTGCCACACTTATGTCGGCCGCGCTCTGGGCGACCGTCGCGACAGGCGCATCGGCGCAGGAACCGGTCAAGATCGGCATGATGCAGGGCTTTACGGGCCCGACCGAGTCGCTTGTCAAACCGATGGCGCTTGGCGGCGAAATGGCGATCAAGGAGGTGTCGGACAGCGGCATATTCCTCGGTGGCCGCGAGGTGGTCACGGTCCGAGGCGATAGCACCTGCATCGACGCGGCCGCTGCCACGGCCGCGGCCGAGCGCCTGATAACATCCGAGGGCGTTCAAGGCATCAACGGGGCAACCTGCTCGGGTGCTACCACGGCGGTTCTCAATAACGTCGTGCGCGCGAACGGCATCGTCATGATCTCGCCGTCGGCAACCTCGCCGGCTCTGTCCACCATCGAAGACGGTGGCTATTTCTTCCGCACGGCCCCCTCGGACGCGCGTCAGGGCCAGATCATCGCCGACATTCTTGAGCGTCGCGGCATCTCTTCGGCCGCGCTGACCTACACCAACAACGACTACGGCAAGGGTCTTGCCGATGCGATTCAGGCGGCCTTCGAGGACGCTGGCGGCGAGATCACCGTCGTCGCGGCGCATGAGGACGGCAAGGCCGACTATTCGGCCGAGGTCGGCACGCTGGCGTCGGCCGGTGGCGAAGTGCTGATCGTGGCCGGGTATCTCGACCAGGGCGGCAAGGGTATGATCCAGGCCTCGCTCGATACCGGCGCCTTCGGCAAGTTCGTACTGCCGGACGGCATGGTCGGCGAGGCGCTGACCAATCACTTCGGCGAGGCGCTGGACGGCTCCATCGGCACCAATCCGGGCACCGACAGCCCGGGCGCTTCGATGTTGGCTGAGCTTGCGGAAGGCAAGGATTTCAAGGGCGACGACCCCTATGTGCCCGAGGCCTACGACGCCTCGGCGATCATGCTGCTCGCAATGCAGGCGGCCGATTCGACCGACAGTGCGGTCTACAAGGACAAGGTGTTCGACGTCGCCAACGCCCCGGGCGAGAAGATCTATCCCGGCGAGCTTGCAAAGGGCCTGAAGATCTTGGCTGACGGCGGCGAGATCGACTATGTCGGCGGCACCGCGCTGGAGCTGATCGAGCCGGGCGAGTCCTCGGGCAGCTTCCGCGAGACGGAAGTCAAGGGCGGCAAGTTCGAAACGGTGATGTACCACTGAGGGCATCGCCGGACGACGGCCTACCGTCTCAGGAACGGTCCAGGGATCTCGATCTCTGGCCGTTCCTTGTTTACCGGCAACCAGGATTGATTGAATGATAACGGTCGAAAACGTCGCCAAGAATTTCGGCGGCATCCGCGCGGTCGACGGCGTCTCGCTGTCGATTGAGAAGGGCTCGATCACCGGACTGATCGGCCCAAACGGTGCCGGGAAGACGACGCTGTTCAACATCGTCGCGGGCGTCTTTCCGCCGTCCTCCGGCACGATCTATCTGGATGGCGAGGACGTGACCGGACTCGAGCCGCACGAGCTTTTCCACAAGGGCCTGCTGCGCACTTTCCAGATCGCGCATGAGTTCTCGACGCTGACTGTGCTGGAGAATTTGCTGGTCGTTCCAGGCGATCAGCCGGGCGAGCAACTGCGCCACAGCTGGTTCAATTTCGGCCAAGTGAAGGCGGTCGAGGCGAAGAACCTTGAGCGGGCGCTGGAGGTGGTCGACTTTCTCGAGATCGACCACCTGAAGGACGAGCTTGCCGGCAATCTCTCAGGCGGCCAGAAGAAGCTGCTGGAATTGGGCCGCACCATGATGGTGGACGCCAAGATCGTCTTTCTCGACGAGGTCGGCGCTGGTGTGAACCGCACGCTTTTGAACACCATCGCCACGTCGATCCAGCGCCTCAACGAGGAGCGCGGCTACACATTCTGCCTGATCGAGCACGATATGGATTTCATTGCGCGCCTGTGCGACCCCGTCATCGTCATGGCCGATGGCAAGCTGCTCACCCAAGGCACGATCGAAGAGGTCAAGAACAACGAAGAGGTCATCGAGGCCTATCTCGGCACCGGTCGCAAGCAGCAGCGGAAGGCACCGGCATGAGTTTTCTGAGCGCGACCGGCATGACCTGCGGATATGGCGCTGCCGATATCATCCACGACTGCACCATCACCGTGGGAAAAGGCGAGATCGCTGTTGTCGTCGGCCCGAACGGTGCTGGAAAATCGACGGCGATGAAGGCTGTCTTCGGTATGCTCGACCTGCGCGAGGGTGCGGTCACGCTGAACGGCAAGGACATTAGCAAACTTGCCCCGCAGGACCGGGTGCCGCAGGGGATGGCCTTCGTGCCGCAGAACCGCAACGTCTTTGTCTCGCTGACCGTCGAGGAGAACCTCGAAATGGGGGCCTTCATCCGCGAGGACAACGAGATCGAGGACACCAAGAATCAGGTCTTCGGCCTGTTCCCGATTCTGGCCGAGAAACGCAACCAGCCAGCGGGCGAGCTGTCCGGCGGGCAGCGCCAGCAGGTGGCCGTCGGACGCGCGCTGATGACGCGCCCGGATCTGTTGATGCTGGACGAGCCAACGGCCGGGGTTTCGCCAATCGTGATGGATGAGCTGTTCGACAAGATCCTGGAGATCGCCAAGACCGGCGTCGCCATCCTGATGGTCGAGCAGAACGCGCGTCAGGCGCTGGAGATCGCCGATCATGGCTTCGTCATGGTTCAGGGCCGCAACCGATTTACCGACACGGGCGAAGCGCTTCTTGCCAACGAGGAAGTGCGCCGGTCCTTTCTGGGGGGTTGAATGGAGATCCTTAACGCGTTCGCACTGTTCGCCAACTTCGTCGTCGTGCCGGCGACGGCCTATGGCGCGCAGCTTGCCTTGGGGGCGCTCGGCGTCACCATCATCTTCGGGATTCTGAAATTCGCCAACTTCTCGCATGGCGAGCTGATGTCGTTCGGCACCATGATCACGATCCTCGTGACATGGTTCCTTCAGGACATGGGGGTCAGCATCGCGCCCTTCCCGACCGCGCTCCTGGCCCTGCCGGTGGGCGTGCTGGCGGCGATCGGCGTCGCGCTGCTGACAGACCGCATGGTCTTTCGTTTCTATCGACGGCAGCGCTCCAACCCGATCGTCTTCGCCATCGTCTCTGTTGGCGTCATGTTCGTGCTGGCCGGGCTGATCCGGATCATCATCGGCCCGGCCGACCAGAGCTTCGCCGACGGCCAGCGTTTCATCATCGGTGCGTTTGCGTCGCGTGACCTGCTCGGCCTCGACGAGGGCATCGCCATCAAGCAAAGCCAGGTGATCACCGTCGTCGTCGCCCTCGTCGTCGTCGTCTGGCTGTTCTGGTTCTTGCAGAAGACACGCTCCGGCAAGGCGATGCGTGCCTATTCGGACGACGAGGATCTGGCACTCCTGTGCGGCATCAATCCTGAGCGTGTGGTGATGATCGCCTGGATCATCGCCGCCTCGCTCGCCGCCATCGCCGGGACGCTCTACGGCCTCGACAAGACCTACAAGCCGTTCATCTTCCTGCAGATCCTGCTGCCGATCTTCGCCGCCACCATTCTCGGCGGTATCGGTCAGCCGGTGGGCGCGATCCTTGGGGCCTTCATTGTCGCCTTCTCCGAGGTGATGGTGACCTACGCCTACAAGAAGTTCCTGGCCTATCTCGGCCCGGCGGACTGGGCACCGGACGGGCTCGTCCAGCTGTTGTCCACGGACTACAAGTTCGCGGTCTCCTTCATCATCCTTGTCGCGGTCCTGTTGATCAGGCCGACAGGCATCATCCGCGGGAAAGTGATATGACGCAAAGGGTTGCGCTCCTATACGGCCTCATGGGCCTGGTGCTAATCATGGTCGGCCTCTATCAGAGCTGGAACGTCGCCTTCGGCATCTTCAATCTCTGTGTCATCTCCGCGGTCATGGCACTGGGCGTCAACATGCAGTGGGGCTATGCGGGCCTCTTCAATGTCGGGGTCATGGGCTTCACGGCGCTGGGCGGACTGACGGCGGTGCTGGTCTCCATGCCACCCGTAACCGAGGCCTGGGCCGTGGCCGGCGGCGACATCGCGCTTTCGGTCCTGAGCCTCGTTGCCACGGTGGCCGCGATCATCTTCGCGCGGCGCACGGTGCCTCGGGCGCTCAGGCTACCGGTGACGCTGGTGCTGCTGGTGGCCGGCTATTTCGTCATCGGGTATTTCTTCGGTCCCGCGACCGACGCGATCGAGGCGATCGACCCCGCGCTGAGCGGCTATCTCGGCGGTGCGGGGCTGCCGGTGGTGCTGGCCTGGCCGATTGGCGGCCTTGTCGCGGCCGGGGCGGGCTGGTTTATCGGGCGCATCGCGCTGGGGCTGCGTGCCGACTACCTGGCGATCGCCACGCTTGGCATCGCCGAGATCATCATCGCCGTCATCAAGTACGAGGAGTGGCTGTCGCGTGGTGTGAAAAACGTCACCGGCATTCCGCGCCCTGTTCCCTACGAGATTAATCTTGTTGAGCAGGACTGGTTCATCGGGCTGGCCAATTTCTTCGGTGCCGCGGATATCGCGGATGCCGCCGGCCTCTTCGTCAAGCTGTGCTACGCGGCGCTCTTCATCACCGTTCTGGCGATCATCATGTGGTTCGCGGAACGCGCGCTACGCTCGCCCTGGGGGCGGATGATGCGCGCCATCCGCGACAACCGCGACGCCGCCGCCGCCATGGGTAAGAACGTCAAGGCGCGTCACTTGCAGACCTTCGTCCTTGGCTGCTTCACCTGCGGCGTTGCGGGCGCCATGCTGACCACGCTCGAGGGTCAGCTCACGCCGACCAGCTACATCCCGCTGCGGTTCACCTTCCTCGTTTGGGTGATGGTGATCCTGGGCGGTTCCGGGAACAACTGGGGTGCGGTCCTGGGCGGTTTCATCATCTGGTTCCTGTGGGTGCAGGCCGAGCCCTTTGGCAACTGGTTCATGGCGACGATAACCTGGCCGCTTGGCGAAGACTCCGACCTGGCGCAGCACCTGGTCGGCGGGGCGGCTTACATGCGCTACCTGATGATGGGCACGATCCTGCTCGTGGTTATGCGGTTCGCGCCCAAAGGTTTGATACCGGAACGGTAGTGGCGGAACGTCGAAAGCCTGTCTCATGTAGCCGCGCCGTAGCGCCAATTTTTCAGCGTTGCCGTGGCAATTTCTCCGCGAGCCCGCGCAGCGCGGATTTGACGCTTCAGGGTTGGGCTCAGAACCGGCATTCGCTACGTTTGACTTCAAAGGCGGCTTGCGGAACTGAGCCGAAACTTCAAAAAGGTCACTATTTGTGGTGATCGGGTGTGGCGAGCGTTCGATCCCGGATCCTTCTACTCCTTCAAGAGAAGCCGGTCTTCGGGCTCGCCGTTATCAAGCAGGGAAAAGGACTTTCTTGCCATTTCGCGGTCCCATAAGGCCGAAATATGTTCTTTCGCCTCGTTGATCTCAGCCGCGACGCCATCGAGACCCATCGCGGACAGGCGCGGTCTAAGCTCGTCGATGTCTTGTCCACTCACGACAATGGCGGCCTGGGGGCAGTGCCTGTGCAGCGCCTCCACAAGACCGGAGAGCCTGTCGAGGGAGTGCCGCCCGCCAATGGATAGCCCGACGATGCAGCGCGGCAGTTTCTTGATCTCGGCGACCAGTTCCGCTTCGCTCAAACCGATCTTGAGCGCGATCTCCCATCCGTCATCACGAAACAGGTCCGCGGCCATACGGATGCCAAGCGTATGGTGTTCGCCCGGGACCGAGGCAAAGACGACAGTCAGATCCTGCCTGTTCGAGCCGGGATGCGCGGTGATGGTGATCTTCCGCAGCAATTCGAAAATGCGCCCGGTCGCTGCGGTCACGTCGGTGAAACTCACCCGGTCCTCGGTCCACCAATCCCCAAGCATGCGCGCGGCAGCTGCGAGGTATTTGAGATAGATCACCTCCGTCGTGGTATCTTTCGCGAGGCTGGATATGATCTCCTCCGCCGATGCCGCGCCGTCGTTCGACAGCAGCGCCATGCAGAGCTCCTCAACCTCCGCTGCGGAGGGCGCGTGCGGCAACGCATCGGCGTCCCTCTCCCGATAGGCGATGCGGCGGACCACCTCATGGGCGAGACCGGCCAGCAGGTGCAAAGGCGGTTTGCCGTTGATATGCGCGGCGTCGCACGGGACCGAGTCATCATTCCCGGTGCCCGCGTAGATCAGTAGTGGTGCTGCGGTATACAAACGTTCCCCTCCCGACATCCATATTGCCTCGAGGATCGGCATTCCTTACCTGCGACGGCCCAAGGCCAGACTAATCGAGGTGTCTCGAATTCTTGATCGAGACAACCGAGCGTAGGATGATAGTGTGTTGGTGGGATAGTTGGGAATTACCACTACGTACTTATGCGTACATGGTTTGACGTCGGCACTAGCCCAGCATCCGGATCAGATCGGCAATGCCGCGCACCTGCATTTTCTCGCGGATACGCCAGCGGTGAACCTCGATGGTCCGGCGGCTAATCCCAAGCTCCGCGGCGATTTCCTTGTTGAGCTTTCCCTCGAGCATGTGGCGGAGCACTTCTTTCTCCCGGTCGGTCAGTTTCGCCAAGCGGTCGGCAATGATCTTCTTGGGAAGCTCGAAGGGGGTCCGGTTGGCCAGCAGCCCACCGGCCAATTCGATCGCTTCGAGAAGCCGACCAGCCTCTGTCGGCTTCTCGATAAAGTCGATGGCCCCGTTGCGCATGACCTGAACGGCGATGGGAACGTCGCCATGCGCGGTGACGACGATGATCGGAATATCTATGCCCATCTCGGCAAGCTGAGCCTGCAATTGCGGGCCACTCATTCCCGGCAGCCTAACGTCGAGCAGCATGCACGCCTTCTGCTCCGGGTCGAACGTCTTGAGGAAGCCTTCCGCCGACTCGCAGGGCATTGTCGCATAGCCATGCGCGTTCAACAGCGCGCAGAAGGAGTTCCGCACGGACTCGTCGTCCTCGACGACATAGACCGAAAAGTCCTGATCAGGCCTGTTCGTCATTTGCCCCCTCGATCGGCAGTTGAAACACGAATACCGAGCCGGTCTTAGCGGGTTCGGCCCAGATCCGGCCCTCATGTGCCTCGATGATTGAGCGGCACAAAGAGAGGCCTATGCCCATGCCCTGCGTGGTCGATGTGTTGAACGGCTCGAAAAGGTACTTGCGCTGTTCCGTTGGTATCCCGTGCCCGGTATCACGGACATATACTTTGACCCACTGGCCCGATCTTATCACTTCGACGGTCAGTTTCTGGACCCTTGCCCCCTGCATCGCCGCGATACTGTTGCGCGCCAGGTTCAACATGACCTGACCGATCTGTACCGGGTCGGCAAGAACCCGTGGAATGCCTTGGTCCAACAGCAGATTGACCTGAAGCCTTGGCAGATCCACATAAGCGAGCGCAAGGTCGATGCCCTGCTGGATGGCCTTGTTCAGGTCGATATATTCGGCGTTCAGATCGCCCGCAGATATGAAATTGCGCATGCGGCGCATCAGGTCACCGGCCCGGGTCGTTTCGGCGACGGCCTCGTCGATAAGCTGCGCCGCCCGCTCCGGGATTTCGACGTCGGCGTTTCTCAATTCCTGGCGGCACGCGCTGATGTAATTGGAAATCGCCGACAGGGGCTGGTTCAGCTCATGCGCGATCGCCGAGGCAAGCTCACCCATCGAGCTGGCCCGCGAGGCATCGAGAAGCGCGTGCCGCAAGCGGGTTTCCTTCTCCTCCGCAGTCTTTTGCGCCTCGCGTGCGGCACGCTCGTGCTCGAGGCTGTTCAGAGCGAAAAGCGCCCGGCGCAGGATGCGCAGCGCATCACGGTCCATCGCCGAAAAGGGACGGCTCTGGCCGCGTCGCTCCTCGCGCCAAAGCGCAAAAGAGCCACGCGGCGACAGCCGCGTGACCCCACCTTCCGTGGTGGTCTCGACCTTGTCGGGCTTTCCGGCCCAACGGATCGTCTGCTCGAAATCGCTGCGCAGAAAGACCAGATAATCCCGGCCATCTTCGGACAGATCAAGAAGCGCGGCGCCGGCGGCCACCGTCAATTGCTCCGCGTCCATATCGATATGGTCCGACAGCTGCGCGGTCGTTGCAACGCCGTCCGCCTGCAGCTTGCAAAGACCGGAAAAATCCAGAGGCTTTTCCGGCACCGCGCCGAACGTGACGACACCATCGCCCCGAAACAGCAACATCCCCTGCGCGTCGATCAATTGCATCAGCACCGGGGCCCAGTCGTCTATCAGCGACCGCAGCGACGTGCCGCCACGCGCCTGTTGCTCTATGCGAAAGGCCGTCTTCTCGGCGGTGATGCTCTTCTGGAGCTGGTTGGTGCTCTCGATACTTTGCAGCAGCGCAGAGGTGGTGCTCCCCAGGAGTTCGGCAAACCGCAACCGGCTCGAAGATATCTCGCGCGGCTCGTAATTGTGGCAGGCGACCAGCCCCCAGAGCTGGTTGTTGGTGACCAGTGAAATAGACAGGCTAGCCGCCACGCCCATGTTGTTGAGATACTCGACATGCACCGGGGCGACGGCGCGAAGCTTGGAAAACGTCAGATCCAGAGGAGACGCGGATTGTGCGTCGGCGACGCCCCCCTTGCGGCTGATGATCGGCACCCGCTCGCTGTTGATGTCGGGGATCGCCCGCACGACGTTCAGCAGAAAATGCCGCCGCGCCGGATCGGGAATATCGGACGCTGGATAGTGCAGCCCGAGAAAGCTGTCGGGGCGATTGGTACTCTCGGCGATGACCTCGCCATGCTTGTCCTCGGCGAACCGGTAGATCATCACCCGGTCGAACCCGGTCACATCGCGGATGATCCGCGCGCTCGCATTGGCAAGATCCTCGAGCGCGCCCGGCGTGACAAGTTCCGAGATGAACTCCCGGCGCAGATATTCATCTTCCCAGACCCGCGCCGGCGCAGGCTCGGGGTGCAACAGTTCTAGAACGATATGACCGTTGCTTCGATGTGGCAGGCATTCCAGATCTATCCGCGTGCCGTCGGGCCCCGGAAAACTTAAGAACCACGGGCTTAGAAGGTCCGGGGTCGACCGTCCCAGCGTCAGGCTCCGCAAATGTCGTGCATTTGCCTCACCGATGAGCTTCGCAATATCCTTTCCAAGGATCTGCTCGGGCCCGAGCCCGATGAAAGACGCCGTATTTCTGCTCGCGAATTCGACGGTGAATCGCTCCCCGTCGATTGCAATCAGGGCACCATGCGGCTGGACCGCGCCGATCAGGTGGATCGGCTCCCGGTCGCAGGTTTCGAGGTTGACGGTATCCAGCGTCATGGCACCCTCGCAACGGCAAGAGGGGCTGAATGGTCCAGCGGCGCAAGCCAGTCTGCCAGCAGCCGGAACGTGTCATGAGCACCCTGTCTCAGGTCACTGACGGCGGCCCCCTCGGCCTCCAGCCCCTCGAGGTATGCGTTGGTCATCGGCCAACGGTGGCCACCCACGGCCCGGCACCATGACCAGAACCGCCGACCCGCTTCGTCTTCGCGCGCAAGCAACCGGCGCGCGGCGCGGTCGATGCGCGCGCCCCCGAGTGTCGCGCCTTCGATCACGTAGAGGATACCGCCCAGCGACGCGGGAGACACGATATCGAACGCCTCGCTGCATCGCGGGCTCTCTTCGATCGCCTCGGCGCTCCATCCCAGGTCCGCCAGGTCTTGCGCCAGATACCCGGCCCGTTCCGCGTAATCGTAACCGGCAGTGCATGCCGCTCCACATGAAATCGCGCGCCCAATCGCCCGGTCCAGCGGCTGGTAAAACCCGTAAAGCCGCAAGATCAGATCCCGGTAATCAACGATGCCGAGAGTCTGGTCGAACAGTGCCTGAAAACAAGCGTGCTCGTGTAACCGCTCGTGTTGTTGATGCGTATGCGCGCGCAGTTGGTCGCGCAATGAGACATTCCGAGGTGAACCCTTGGCCGTAGGCACGCGTCACTCCAATGTTGAATATACCGTTTCTGGGGAGACCGTAGCATGAATTTCGCGCATCCCAAAAATTGAATGGCAAACCAAGTGTTTCGCGGTTTCGGCACTGGCAAGACAGATCCGGCGAAGTATCATTCTCAAAGTGCATATGCTCTTCCCGGCTCTCAAGGACTGGCTGCGGTGCCCTACACCCACCCGCCGCGCGACATCAGGCCCATCGCCTCTAGCTGTCGCCAGCCGGTGATCCGTGTCGAGGCGTCGCACCACAGGTCCGGGTCCCCGGTCAGCGCGTCGTAATAGCCCTCGTAAAGCTGGCTATTGGCGAAATGCTCCTGCCGTGCCTTTTCCTCGGCAGACCGCTCCACGACCGTGTTCAGGAACTTGCTGTGCAACAGCACGCCCGAGATCAACTCTCCCCCCAGCCCATCATAGACATGGTTGAGCCGCCTTGGCAGCAGCGAATGCGCGGAACTGACATAGGCATAGCGCCGGTTCCATTTGACCAGCGGCACCTTGCCCATCGTGGGCGCGCGGCGCGGATCGCCGGCAAAGAACATCCGCGCGCGCGGCCCGCCCTGTATCCACAGGTTCTGCAGGTCCGGCTTGCGGCGCATCGTGTAATTGCCGCCATCGAACCAGCACAGCCGCTCGAACGGATCATCCCCCGCCGCATAGGAATACGCCGAGAGCCGCCCCTCGGGATACATGTCCAGCATCAGCGCCCCGAACGAGGCCCGCCCCTGCCCCTCCAGCCAGTCGCAGAGCGCAGGCAGGGGCCGGGTATCATGATAGGGATAAACGAGGCATTCATCGGCATCGAGCGTCAGGCACCAATGGCCATGCCCGTGCCGAGTCTGCAACCATGTCAGCCAATCGACGCCAAAGCGCGACAGCTTGTAACTCTGCGCCGTGCTCCAGAGCGAGACATCGGGCTGCACCGCCAGATACTCGCGGGTGCCGTCGGTGCTGGCATTCTCGACGATCAGGAAATGCCGCACCCCCAGTCGCCGGTGATGCTCGAGGAAATACGGCAGCCGCAGCGCCTCGTTGCGCATGGTGCCGAAGCACAGGATATCGCCGGGTCTGATCTGCGCCGTGCGGTCGGTGACCGCGCGCAACTCGCGACGCTTGCGGAAACTGCGCCACAGCAGGCGGCGGCGCCTCCACCGCAGGCGATAGGCCATCGCCATGTCGCGTATCCCGTCGCCTCTGCCCATGCGGCCCTCTTGATCCCCATCCGGCAGGGTCGGTGCTATTTCGCGTAATGTCCAGACTGATGCCAGCGCCACGCGTCGCCGATCATCTGCGTCAGCGTCGAGCGGCCAGGCTGCCAGCCGAGGTCCGCCGTCGCCCCGGTCGAGCCCGAGACGAGCCGCGTGCAATCTCCCGGGCGGCGCGGCCCCTCGACAATCGGCACCGCGCGGTTGGTCACCGCCGCCGATTGCTCGATCACCTCGCGCACCGAAAACCCGGTGCCGGTGCCCAGGTTGAAGACCCGGCTGCCGCGCCCCTCCTTCAGCCAGTTCAGCCCCAACACATGCGCCTCCACCAGATCGCAGACATGCACGTAATCGCGGATGCAGGTGCCGTCGGGCGTGTCGTAATCGGTGCCGAAGATCGTCAGCGCGTCACGCTTGCCGTCGATCGCATCCAGCATCAGCGGGATAAGATGCGTCTCGGGCTGGTGAAACTCGCCCACCTCGGCCTCGGGATCGGCGCCTGCCACGTTGAAATAGCGAAAGATCACGTGCCGCAGGCCATACGCGGCCTCGAAATCGCGCAGCATGTCCTCGATCGCGCGTTTCGATGCGCCATAGGCGTTGATCGGATACTGCGCGCATCCCTCATCCAGCAGCACGTTGTCCTGATCGCCATAGGTGGCACAGGTGGACGAAAACACCAGATCGAGACAGCCCGCCGCCACCGCCGCCTGCATCAGGCAGAGCGACCCGGCGACATTGTTGTGCCAGTAAAGCCCCGGTTCGCGCATGCTCTCGCCAACCTGGCTGAGGGCCGCGAAATGCATCACCGCCTGCGGCTGGTAGGCGGCGAATATCTGGTCGAGCCGGGCCCGGTCGGTCAGACAGCCCTTCTCGAACGGGCCAAACTTGACCGCGTCCTCCCATCCCGTGCTGAGATTGTCATAGGTGACGGGGGTATAGCCCGCCTTGGACAGGGCCTTGCAGGCGTGGCTGCCGATATAGCCCGCGCCGCCAGTGACCAAAACATTTGTCAAAGCGCGCCCCCGTGCGTGCGGTCACTGCGCGGCTTTTTCGGCATGAACGATATCCGAGATGTAGTTCCACAGCTCGTCGCGCAGCTCGTCGCGGGCGAGGGCAAAGGCCACCGTGGCCTGCAGAAATCCCGCCTTGGAACCGCAATCGAAGCGCTGCCCGCGAAAGCGGAAGCCATGCACCTCCTCGCCCTCCTCACGCGCCGCGTCGATGGCATCGGTCAGCTGAATCTCGCCGCCTGCGCCGGTCTGCTTCTTGTTGAGCTTCTGCAGAACGGTGGGCGTCAGGATATAGCGCCCGATCACCGCAAGGTTCGACGGCGCGCTGCCCGGTTCGGGCTTTTCCACCATGCCCTTGGTCGAGACGATGCTGCCCATGTCCTCTTTCACGTCGAGGATACCGTAGGATTGCGTTGCAGTGTCAGGCACGTCCATCGCCGCAACCATGTTGCTCTGGGTTTCCTCGAACGCCTCGACCATCTGTTGCAGGCACGGCTTTTCGGCGGCGATCACGTCATCGGGCAGGATCACGGCAAAGGGCTCGTTGGCGATGAAGCGCCGCGCGCACCAGACCGCGTGACCAAGGCCAAGCGGCTTGTGCTGGCGCATATAGGCGATCTCGCCGCTGTCCATATTGGTGGACTTGAGGATTTCCAGCAGCTCGTCCTTGCCCTTGCGGCGCAACTCCTGCTCCAGCTGCGGGGCGTTGTCAAAGTAGTCCTCCAGCGCGCTCTTGCCGCGCGAGGTGACGAAGATGAACTCCTTGATCCCCGCCGCGCGCGCCTCGTCGATGGCGTATTGCACGAGCGGGCGGTCCACCAGCGTCATGATTTCCTTTGGTACCGATTTCGTCGCCGGCAGGAACCGTGTTCCCAGCCCCGCCACGGGAAAAATCGCCTTCGTTACCTTGCGACGCATCGCCTGCACCTCAACTGGTTATTTTTGCGCTATCATACACAACAACATGGGGGTTTGTATGCAGTTAAGGGGAAAGTTTGAAACTTTTTTGGCAGAATCATGCCACCCGCTTGGCAATGGCACAAGGCGCGCCTATCCGCCGTCGGCTTTTGCCGCGCGATACCAGCGGCGCACCGCCCGCCGCTCAGCGTCTTCCATGTAACTGAGATTGGCAGGCGGCATCGCGTGGGTAACCCCGGCCTGCATGTAAATCGCCCGCGCCGCATGGGCGATATCAGCCTCGGTCTCCAGCAGTACGTTCTTCGGGGCGTGGTGGATGCCCTCGAAATAGGGCGCACGCGCATGGCACATGGAACAGCGCCCCGGAATGATCGCCGCCACCTCGTCAAAGCCGTCGGCCTCGGCAAAGACCCGCTCGCGCGGGGTGAGGGCGCGCGCTGCGCTGTCGTCGAACGCATCATGACGCCACGGGGCCATCGACAACCAGATGATCGCCGCGAAAAGCAGCACCGTCACGCCCCATGTCCACCAGCGATAGCCGCCGCCCGCATGCATGCTGTTGAAGAAATGCCGGATCGTCACTCCCATCAGGAAAACCAGCGCGGCAATGATCCAGTTATACTCCGTGGCAAAGGCCAGCGGGTAGTGATTGCTCAGCATCAGGAAGATCACCGGCAGCGTGAGGTAATTGTTATGGGTCGAGCGCAGCTTCGCGATCCGCCCGTATTTACCCTCCGGCACGCGCCCGGCCTTGAGATCGGCCACCACGATGCGCTGATTGGGCATGATGATGAAAAACACGTTCGCGGTCATGATCGTGGCGGTAAACGTCCCCAGATGCAGCATCATCGCGCGGCCCGTGAAGACCTGCGTATAGCCCCAGCCCATCGCGACCAGCAGCGCGAACAGCACCAGCATCAAGAGCGTCGGTCGCCCCGCCAGCCCGGATTTGCACAACCGGTCATAGATCACCCAGCCAAGACCCAGAGAGGCGGCGGAAATCGCGATCCCCTGCCCCGTGCTCAACCCGCTTTCAGGCGCGATCAGGTAGATCTCGGCCCCTGCCCAGTAGACCACCATCAAGAGCGCCGCCCCCGACAGCCATGTCGAATAACTCTCCCATTTGAACCAGGTCAGATGCTCGGGCATCCGCGCCGGCGCCACGAGGTATTTGCGGATATGGTAAAACCCGCCACCATGCACCTGCCATTCCTCGCCCTGCGCGCCCTCGGGCAGGTCATCCGCCTGCCGCAGCCCCAGGTCGAGCGCGATGAAATAGAATGACGATCCGATCCACGCCATCGCCGTGATCACATGCAGCCAGCGCAGCGCAAAGCCGAGCCAGTCCCAGATGATGGCAGGATCAAGCATGTCGCGACCTCCGTGTTCTCTTTGCGCCCCCTGCATGCCACAAGACGCGATTGCCCTGCATCCGGGAAAAATCCCTAGCTGTTTCAAGAATAAACTAATAATCTCGGCGCATGGCCTATCTGGAGAATATCAGGACATTCGTGCGCGTCTATGAATTGGGCAGCATGTCCGCCGCCGCGCGCGATCAGCGGATTTCGGCGGCGGTCGCCTCGGCCCGCATCGCCGCCCTCGAAGAGCACCTCGACATCCGCCTGTTTCAGCGCACCACGCGCAAGCTCAACCCCACAGAACAGGGCGCGCTCTTCTATCACAGCGCGCTCAGGATCATCGAGGCAGTGGACGAGGCCGAGGCCGAAATCGGCCAGGTCACCCGCAGCCCGCGCGGAACTTTGCATATCGCGGCCCCGCTTGGCCTTGGCCAGCGTATCATCGCGCCCGCCGTGCCCGAGTTCAAGGCGCTCTATCCGCTGATCAACATCCGCCTGCGCCTGTCCGATCGAAGGCTCGATCTGGCCACCGAGGGGCTGGATGCGATGTTCTTTCTGGGTGTGCCCGAAGATTCATCGCTGCGCATCCGCAAGATCGCCGATTGCGAGCGTATCCTGTGCGCCGCACCCGCCTATATCGCCCGCAATGGACTGCCCGAAACCAGCGACAGCCTTGCCTCGGGCGCGCATGACTGTCTGAACCTGCGCTATGTCGGCGCGCCCGAATTCCAGTGGCCGCTGCGCACGCCCGACGGCGTGCGGCGCATCTCGGTCTCGGGGCCGTTCGAGTCGGATCATGGCGATGCGCTGACGCAATGGGCGCTCAATGGGCACGGCATCATCCTCAAACCGCGCTTCGAGGTGCATGACCATCTCGAGGCGGGCCGCCTTGTCCCGGTGCTGGAGAGCGAGCCGCCGGTGCCGATCCAGATGGCCTGCCTCTATCCCCATAAACGGCGGCAGGACCCCAAGGCGCGGCTGCTGATCGAATTCATGATCGAGCGTATTCTCGGGGCGATGCCGGGGTGACTTTCAAAAGGTGCCGTTGCGATGTGCCGCGCCGGGTCTACCAAACACGTGCAGGATCGCCACACCGCAGCCCACCTCAGCCCCGCTCAACTCCCCCGATAGGTCGAATATCCGAACGGCGACAGCAGCAGCGGCACATGGTAATGCGCGGCCTCCGCCATGCCGAACCGGATCGGAATGAGGTCGAGAAACCGGGGACTATCTGCGGCCACCCCCATCGCCTCCAGATAGGCCCCGGCATGAAACACCAGCTCATAGGTGCCGGGCGCGAACGCGTCCTCCGGCAGGATCGGCCCATCGGTGCGGCCATCGGCATCGGTCGTCAGCGTGCGGATATGCGTGCGCGTTTCACCCTCCATCCGAAACAGCTCTATCGTCAGCCCGGCGGCGGGCTGACCGCGTGCCGTATCCAGAACATGCGTCGTCAGATAGCCTGTCATTTCGACCCCCTTCATCGTCTCATATCATGGCGCAGGCCGCGCGCCCTGCACAAGGTGGTGGCACGCATATTCGGAAACAACTCTTTCAAGTGATATTGGAAAGTGCTTTTGATCGGCTTGCCCTAGACTGACACCGCCGGGCACCCGGCGCGCAACAACCGGTGGAGACTGATGCAACGTTACCCTCGTGATCTTCGCGGCCACGGCCCGAACGCACCCGATCCGCACTGGCCGGGCGGGGCGCGCATCGCCGTGCAATTCGTCCTCAACTACGAAGAGGGTGGCGAGAATTGCGTGCTGCATGGCGATCCCGCCTCCGAGGCGTTCCTTTCGGACATTCCCGGTGCCGCCCCCTGGCCCGGGCAGCGCCATTGGAACATGGAATCGATCTACGACTACGGCGCGCGCGCCGGGTTCTGGCGGCTGCATCGCCTCTTCACCGGCGCAGGCATTCCGCTCACGATCTACGGTGTCGCCTCCGCACTCGCGCGCAGCCCCGAACAGGTGGCGGCGATGCAAGCTGCCGATTGGGAAATCGCCAGCCACGGCCTGAAATGGGTCGAGCACAAGGACATGCCCGAGGACGAAGAACGCGCCGCCATCGCCGAGGCGATCCGCCTGCATCAGGAAGTCACCGGCGCGCCGCCGCGCGGCTGGTATACCGGGCGCTGCAGCTCCAATACCGTGCGGCTGGCCGCCGAGACCGGGCAACTCGCCTATATCTCGGATACCTATGACGATGATCTGCCGCATTGGATGCAGGTCGCCGGGCGCGATCAGCTGATCATCCCCTACACGCTCGAATGCAACGACATGCGTTTCGCAACCTCCCCCGGCTGGATCACCGGTGAGCAGTTCGAAAGCTATCTGCGCGACACGTTCGACACGCTCTATGCCGAAGGCGTGGCGGGCGCGCCGAAGATGATGACCGTGGGCCTGCATTGCCGCCTGATCGGACGGCCCGGCAAACTCGCCGGGCTGCGCCGCTTCATCGAGCATATCCAGGGCTTTGAGGGCGTCTGGTGCCCCCGCCGCATCGACATCGCCGAGCATTGGGCAAAGGTTCACCCGCCCAAACGGCAAGAGCGCCCGAGCGGCATGGATCAGGCGCGCTTCGTCGCCCGTTTCGGCGGGGTGTTCGAACACTCCCCATGGGTGGCCGAACGCGCCCATGCGCTCGAACTCGGCCCGGCACATGATTGCGCGGCGGGGGTGCATAACGCGCTCTGCCGCGCGTTTCGCACCGCCACCCGCGAGGAGCGGATCGGCGTCCTGCGCGCGCATCCCGATCTTGCGGGCAAGCTGGCCGCCGCCGGTCGCCTCAGCGCCGAAAGCACGGCGGAACAGACAGGCGCGGGTCTCGACCGCCTCAGCGATGCAGACCGCACCGCCTTTGAACGGCTTAACGCCGATTACGTGGCGCGGCACGGCTTTCCCTTCATCATCGCGGTGCGCGACCACGACACCGCAGGCATTCGCGCCGCGATGGAGCGGCGGCTGGCCCAAGACAGCGAGGCCGAGTTCGCCGAGGCCTGCCGTCAGGTCGAACGCATCGCCGCCATGCGCCTGCAGGACATGCTGGCATGAGCAGCCCACTCCCGCTCACTGCAACACCGTTGACCGCTTCGGAGTTCGCCCCCTTCGGTGACGTGATCGAGCCCCGTGCGACGCCCACTGTGATGATCAATCAAGGGCTCTGCGCCCGGCATAGCGACCTGGCGCTGCTCGATTTCGCCGACGGGCGCGCGGGCATCAGCCTGTTTGACGCGCAGGCGCGCCACCTGCCGCATCTGGTAGAGATGGTCGAACGCCACCCGCTTGGCAGTCAGGCCTTCATCCCGCTCGGCCCATGGCGCTGCCTCGTGATCGTGGCGGCGGATGCAGGCGGCGTGCCGGACACACCGCGCGCCTTCGTCACCGAACCGGGACGGGCCATCAACCTGCATCGCGGGGTTTGGCACGGGGTGCTGACACCGCTCGACACGGCCGGACAATTCGCCGTGGTGGACCGCATCGGCACAGGCCCCAATCTCGAGGAACACTGGTTCGAGCGACCGTATCTGATCGAGGCGCTGGAGGTGTAGAGGACTGTAGATTTTGGCCTGTTACTTCCATTCGACTTGTGACCATCCGCGCGGAAGCAAGGCGTGCTTGCACGCCGCCGCGCGAGCGCCCGACCGCCCCCAAGGGCGGGCGCTTTTGCAACGTCGCAATTCCGCGTAATCCTTGCAGTATTTGGCTGCCATAAAGCGCATTCCACGACCGTTGCAGCGCCCACCCGCGGTCGATCGCTCGCGCGGCTTGTCCCCTTGGCTGTCAACGGCAGCTTCAGGCCCCTAACCCTCTTCACCCCCCGCCAAGGGTCAACGGCACATGCCGGTTGACGTCCTTGTAAAGCAGGTAGCGAAACGGCCCCGGCCCGCCCGCATAACAGGCCTGCGGACAGAACGCGCGCAGCCACATGAAATCCCCCGCCTCGACCTCCACCCAATCCTGATTTAGCCGGTAGACCGCCTTGCCCTCCAGCACATAGAGCCCGTGTTCCATCACATGCGTCTCGGCAAATGGAATGACCCCCCCGGGCTGAAACGTGACGATGGTCACATGCATGTCATGGCGCAGATCACCCGGGTCGACAAATCGCGTGGTCGCCCAGACCCCACCGGTATCGGGCATCTCGGTGGGTGCGATGTCGCGCTCGTTCAGCACCAGCACCTCCGGCGCATCCAGCCCGTCCACCCGCTGATAGCGCTTGCGCAACCAGTGAAACCGCACGACCCCGGACCCGGTATTGCGCAGCGTCCATTCGGCCCCGGGCGGGATATAGGCATAGCCGCCCTCGCTCATCTCATGCGCCGTACCTTCGACCGTCAGCGACAGACGCCCCTCGACCACGAACAGCACCGCCTCGGCCTCCGGCTCGGTCTCCGGCCGGTCGCTGCCGCCACCGGGCCCAACCTCGGCGATATATTGCGAAAACGTCTCGGCAAACCCCGACAGGGGCCGCGCAATCACCCAGAACCGCGACTTCTCCCAGAATGGCAGCAGGCTGGTCACGATGTCGCTGAAGGTTCCCTTGGGAATGACGGCATAGGCGTCGGTAAAAACCGCACGGTCCGTCAAGAGCCGCGTTTGCGGCGGCAGGCCGCCTGTCGGGGCATAGTAAGAGGGGCTGCTCATGTCCGGGCCTTTCGTCTGATCGTCACGCATGACCCTCTATGCCATGCCCGGCCCGGTCAGGACACCACTGGTATTATTTGAAAGCCTGTCAGGAAAAGCCGGAAGGTAAATTCCACCCGCAGCCCGCGCAACGGGCCTTGCGCGGTGCCGGGGGATCGTTTAATGGGCTGGCGTCATATCGCCCCGCACAGGCGGGTACGATACGGGAAGAAGGCCGCTGTAGCTCAGCTGGTAGAGCACGTCATTCGTAATGATGGGGTCGGGGGTTCGAGTCCCTTCAGCGGCACCATTCTTCTCGCGTTCTGGACAGTTCCGAACACCCTCCAGACACCCGACCTGTCAGGTCATCTCGGCCAAGAGCGCATGATGCCGTGCGGTATAGGCGGCACGGGTGTCGGTGGGCGGGCGCAGGGCGATGCTCAGGTCACGGATCACCTCCGGGTCCGGCTTGCCGAAAAAGCGATCCGCCTCGGCGACAGTGAAACCGGCGATCTCAGTGGCTTCCATCCAGGCGCTGATCCTGTCCGCCTTCTTGATCTGCTTCTTCACCGGCACCGGGATCGTCGCGGGCAGGCCAAAGCGGATATGCACCGCCGCCGCAAGCCGCTTGTCGAGCGCGTCATAGCCCGGCCCGACCGCGTTCTTCACCGGCGAGATCATGTCACCAATCACGTATTCGGGCGCATCATGCAACAGCGCCGCCAGCCGCCATTTGGCGGACGCACGCGGATTGAGGCGCGAATAGAGCCGCTCCACCAGCAGCGAATGCTCGGCCACGGAATAGGCGAAATCACCATGCGTCTGCCCGTTCCAGCGCGCCACAAAGCTGAGACCGTGGGCGATATCCTCGATCTCGATATCGACCGGGGTCGGGTCGAGCAGGTCGAGCCTGCGACCCGAGAGCATCTTTTGCCAGGCGCGGGGTGTGGGCATGGGGTCTCCGGATCAGGTGGTGGCCCTGACTAGCCCGAGCGCGCAGGATTTGCAAAGCCCTGCATGATCCGGGCCAGAAGCTTCGAGTCCGCCCGCGCGGCGAGAAAGTTGTAGCCCTTGTAAGCGTCGGTCTTGCACGCGCGGATGGTGGCGACATCGGGCATCGGGATCAGGCCGGTTTCGATGGAATAGAGCCGAATGTCGGGGTCCGAGAGCAGATGCGCGCTGACCGTGCAGGCCGGATCGTTGCCGTGATCCTCGTAGATCAGGACCGCCCCATCTGTAAGGGCGCGGGCGGCCCCCTCGATCGCCGCGATCTCGGCCCCTTCGACGTCCAGCTTGATGAGGGCCGTCACACCTTCAGGCACCAGATCGTCAACCGCGCGCGTCCCGACGGTCTCGACGCGGTCCTGCCCCCCGGCAGGCAGATCGGCTTCCAACCGCGCCGAGGCATGGCTGAGATGGGTGTTCACGAAGCGCATCTCCTCGCCCGAGCGTGCATGGATCGCGGCACGATGCAGGGTGACATTGGGCACATCGCGGGCGTTTCCCGACAGCTCCGCAAAAGTCGCCGCCGACGCCTCGACCGCGATCACCTGCTCGAACAGCGGCGCGGCGCGCGTGGTCCAGAACCCCTTGTTCGCCCCCAGGTCGCAGAATAGCGGCGTTGCCCCCGAGGCCGCCGTCAGCACGCGGGCGACCTCGGGCTCATAGGGCGCGCGGTAAAGCGCAAAGCGCGTCCAGTAGCCGTCATTCAAGGCGATGCGATAAGGCGGCGCGCCCCCCTCATGCAGAAATACCGTCCCATCCGGACCAAAGACGCGGCCAAGCCCGCGCGCGAACCGGCCATAGAGCCCGCGCGTCACCGCCAGCCGAAAGAGCCCCATCAGAAGCATATATTGAAGCCGCGCGGCGCGGCTAGAGAAGGTCAGGTGACGCTCATTCATGGCCGCAGAGGTAGAGAGAATGCGCGCCCGGTGCCAGTCCGAAACACGCGACTCTGACCGCAAGGCGCGATTGCGCGGCGGTCATGACCCGCCCCAACGGCGTAAGCTGCATCCTCGCGACCGGCCAGAACTGGACCGGAGCAGCCAGAACACAGCCCGACGGCGTGGCCGGGTAATCGCACGTTGCCCAATCGCGGGGTGAGTGCTATCTGCCTTGCAAAATTCTCATGCAAGGAGCCACTTCGAGATGGCAAAAGATTACATCGTCAAGGACATCAGCCTCGCCGCTTACGGCCGCAAGGAACTGGATATTGCGGAAACCGAGATGCCGGGGCTGATGGCGCTGCGCAAGGAATACGGTGAGGCCAAGCCGCTCAAGGGCGCGCGGATCGTCGGCAGCCTGCACATGACCATCCAGACCGCCGTGCTGATCGAGACGCTGGTCGATCTGGGCGCCGATGTGCGGTGGGCCTCGTGCAACGTCTTCTCGACCCAGGATCACGCGGCAGCGGCGATCGCCGAGGGCGGCACCCCGGTATTCGCGATCAAGGGCCAGAGCCTGGAGGAGCATTGGGACTATCTCGACAAGTCCTTCATGTTCGAAGACGGCCCCAACCTGATTCTCGACGATGGCGGCGATGCCACGCTCTATATCCTGCTCGGTGCGCGCGCCGAAGCGGGCGAAGACATCATCCCGGTGCCCGGCTCGGAAGAGGAAGAGGTGATCAAGGCGCAGATCGCCAAGCGCATGAAGGCCAGCCCCGGCTGGTTCACACGCGTGCGCGACCAGATCAAGGGCGTCTCCGAGGAAACCACCACCGGCGTGCACCGTCTCTATGACCTGCACAAGAAAGGCTTGCTGCCCTTCCCCGCGATCAACGTCAACGATTCCGTGACCAAGTCGAAATTCGACAACAAGTACGGCTGCAAGGAAAGCCTCGTCGACGGCATCCGCCGCGCCACCGACACGATGATGGCGGGCAAGGTCGCCGTGGTCATGGGCTATGGCGATGTCGGCAAGGGCTCGGCGGCGTCATTGCGCGGCGCGGGCGCCCGCGTCAAGGTAACCGAGGTCGATCCGATCTGCGCCCTGCAGGCGGCAATGGACGGCTTCGAGGTGACCACGCTCGAAGACGTGGTCGAGAGCGCCGACATCTTCATCACCACCACCGGCAACAAGGACGTGATCCGGATCGAGCACATGCGCGCGATGAAGGACATGGCCATCGTCGGCAATATCGGCCATTTCGACAACGAAATTCAGGTCGCCAGCCTGAAAAACCACAAGTGGACCAACATCAAGGATCAGGTGGACATGATCGAGATGCCCTCGGGCAATCGCATCATCCTGCTCAGCGAAGGCCGCCTGCTGAACCTCGGCAACGCCACCGGGCATCCCTCCTTCGTGATGTCCGCGTCCTTCACCAATCAGGTGCTGGCGCAGATCGAATTGTGGACCAAGGGCGATCAATACGGCAACGGGGTCTATGTCCTGCCCAAGCATCTCGATGAAAAGGTCGCGCGCCTGCATCTCGACCGTATCGGCGTGAAACTGACCGAGCTCAAACCCGATCAGGCCGAATATATCGGCGTCAGCCCCGAAGGCCCGTTCAAGCCCGAGCATTACCGCTACTAGATATCGCACCATGCGCAGGAACACGCCCGTTGGCCAAATGGCCAGCGGGCGTTTTTCGTCACCCCTCCGCCGAAGGGGAGCGCGCGGGCAATTTTCCCTTTGTGCGCGCAATAACAGCCGCTATCGTGCCCAAAGCGCCATTTTCGGGGCTGGGTTGAAACAAAAGACCGACAGCACGGTCGGGTATTCGGGAGAAAGTTAATGGGAAAGCGTGACGATCTGATCGCACAATATGCAGATGACCTGCGCAACAAATGCGGCATGCAGCCGGACATGAATCTGCTGACCAAGGTGACCATCGGCTGCGGTCCGGCGATCTACAACGCGGATGCCTCGACCGTGGCCGCAAGCCAGCCCGCCGAGCTGGAAACCGTAAAGACCAATTTCCTCGTCAAGAAACTGGGCCTTGCCGACAGCCCCGCGCTGATGGATGCGATCAACCAGGTGCTCGAGACCTATGGCCGCTCCGAGCGCAACAAGTATCGCGCCGTGGTCTACTACATGCTGACCAAGCATTTCGGCAAGGAATCAGTCTACGGCTGATCCGCCTGCAACGGCAATGACAGTGCGCCCGCCCCTCGTGGCGGGCGTTTTCATGCGCTGCGCAGATCCCCGGTATCGAGCACCGGCGACGCGTCGATGCCCTCGGCGTCGAGCATCGTCGCCACCCGTTCCAGCGAAGCCACGAGCTGCGCCTGTTCCCAATCCTCCAGCGCCTCGAACTTGCGCACGTAGCGTTGTTGCAGCGCGTCGGGGGCGTGCAGAATGATATCGCGCCCCTGCTTGGTCACTATGATGTTGGTCTGACGCCGGTCGGTCTGCGATTTCTCGCGCGTGACGACACCGTGTTTCACCAGCTTGTCCACCAGCGAGGTCACGGTGGCCTGACTGACGCGCATCTGATGCGCGATCACCGTCGCGGTGCAACTGCCGCGCTCCGCGACGATCTGCAGCACGCGAAACTGCACGGCTGTCAGCCCGGCGGCATTCGCCAGCTTGCGCCCATAGATTTCCGTGGCGCGCAGGATGCGCCGCAGGGCGATGAGACTCTGGTCGGTGCGATCCATTTTCGTTCCTTCGGTAATCGAAGTTATGGTCGCAAAGCTGTCGCTTAATTGCAATTTTATTCCTCCTGAGCCAAACTAATTTAGTTAGCTAATTAAATATATAGCGCATTCCCCCCATAATTATAAGGGTTAAAGCGATTTTTTTCGTATAGAACGGCAAATCGACCTCCGTGGTTGATTTTTCAGATCGTCTGATATATTTAGTTAGCCAAAGCAAATAGAGAGGTCATTGATCCTATGCGACATGCGATGGAAATGTTTCGTAAAGCTCTTCCCAGCCTGCGCAAGCCGAGCGCAGAGGATGGTGCTGCGATCTGGGAACTGATCCAGGAGTGCAAGCCGCTGGACGAAAATTCGATGTATTGCAATCTGATCCAATGTGATCATTTCCGCGATACCTGCATCGTCGCCGAGCTGAATGGCGAGGTGGTTGGCTGGGTCTCGGGCTATATCCTGCCCGACGATCCCGAGACGTTCTTTGTCTGGCAGGTCGCCGTGTCGGAAAAGGCACGCGGCACCGGGCTTGGCACGCTGATGCTGCGCGGGCTGCTCTCGCGTGAGAATTGCGAAGGCGTTAAGCGTCTCCAGACCACGATCACCCGCGACAATCCCGGAAGCTGGGCGCTGTTCCGCAAGTTCAGCGACTACACCGACGGCGAGCTGTCGAGCACGCCCTATTTCGCGAAGTCACAGCACTTCAACGAACAGCATGACACCGAATACATGGTGACCATCACCATGAAGGCGCGGACGAAAAAGGCGGCCTGATCCCAGGCCCCCGCCGCCCTGCACCCCAATTACACAAAGGAATACGTTATGACGACTGACATGTCAGCCGATCTTGCCATCTATACCCGCCGCGAATCCGAGGCGCGCAGCTATTGCCGCAGCTTCCCCACGTCCTTCGTAAAGGCGCAGGGCTCGGAACTGACCGACGCGTCGGGCCGCACCTATATCGACTTTCTCGCCGGGTGCTCGTCGCTCAACTACGGGCACAACGACCCCGACATGAAGGCCGCGCTGATCGAGCATCTCAACGCCGACGGGATCACCCACGGTCTCGACATGCACAGCGGGGCCAAGGCCGATTTCCTGACCGCGTTCGAGGACATCGTCCTCAAACCGCGCGACATGGACTACAAGGTCATGATGACCGGCCCGACCGGCACCAACGCCGTCGAGGCCGCGATGAAACTCGCACGCAAGATCACCGGTCGCCGCAATATAATCGCCTTCACCAACGGCTTTCACGGTATGACCATGGGCGCACTCAGCTGCACCGGCAACGCCGGCAAGCGCGCGGGTGCCGGTGGCGGGCCGCTCTGCGGCACCACCCATATGCCCTTCGAGGGCGCGTTCGGCGATGGCATGGACAGCCTCAAGATCATCGAAGAGATGCTGTCGAACCCGTCGAGCGGCGTCGATGCGCCTGCCGCCTTCATCATCGAGCCGGTGCAGGGCGAGGGCGGGCTCAACGCCGCGTCGCCCGAGTTCATGCGCGGCATCGCCAAGCTGGCCAAGGATCACGGCGCGCTCTTCATCGTCGATGACATTCAGGCAGGCTGTGGCCGCACCGGCACCTTCTTCAGCTTCGAGGAGATGGGCATCAAGCCCGATCTCATCCCGATGGCCAAGAGCTTTTCCGGCATGGGCCTGCCCTTCGCCGCCCTGCTGATCAAGCCCGAGCACGACATCTGGGGCCCGGCCGAGCATAACGGCACCTTCCGGGGCAACACCCATGCCTTTGTCACCGCGCGTGTCGCGTTGGAGAAGTTCTGGAAGGACGACACCTTCCAGAAGGAAATCGCAACCAAGGCAGAGATGCTGCGCGAGGCGCTGGAGCAGATCGCCGACAACGTCCCCGGTGCTCGGCTCAAGGGCCGCGGTATGATGCGCGGCGTCGATGTCGGCAATGGCGATCTGGCGGGCGAGATCTGCGCGCGGGCCTTTGAAAAAGGTCTCATCATCGAGACCTCGGGCGCGCATGACGAGGTGGTCAAGGTTCTGGCCCCGCTCACCACGCCCGAAGCCACCTTTGCCAAGGGGCTGGACATTCTGAAAGAGGCCGCGCGCGACGTGACGGCCACAACCAAATACGCAGCGGAGTAACACGAATGATCGTCAGAGACTTCAACAAGATCATCGAGGAAGAACGCAACCGGGTGGTCTCGGATGCACAATGGTCGAGCGTGCGGATGCTGCTCGCCGATGACGGGATGGGGTTTTCCTTCCACATCACGTTTCTCGAGCCGGGCTCGGAGCACACGTTCGAGTACAAGAACCACTTCGAGAGCGTCTATTGCATGCAAGGCAAAGGCTCGATCACCGATATCGCCACCGGCGAGACGCATGAGATCAAGCCCGGCGTGATGTATGCGCTCGACAAGCATGATCGCCACATCCTGCGCGCCGAGGAAGAGCTCGTGATGGCCTGCTGCTTCAACCCGCCGGTGACCGGCAAGGAAGTGCATCAGGCCGACGGCTCCTACGCGCTGGAAGACAGCTAACAAAGGCTCGGGGGCGCGTCCCCCGGGAAGAGGGATATGACATTTCCAACCCATACCGTCGAGAAAATCGGCGGCACATCCATGAGCCGCGTGGGCGAGTTGCTGGACACGCTCTTCATCGCCGACCGCGAGGGCGAGGCGCTCTATCACCGCGCTTTTGTGGTCTCGGCCTTTGGCGGGATCACCAACAAGCTGCTGGAGCACAAGAAATCCGGCACGCCGGGGGTCTATGGCCTGTTTGCCAATGACGATGACGATCACGGCTGGCTTGATGCGCTGACCGAGACGGGCACCGCGATGCGCGAGGCGCATGGCGACATCCTTGAGCATCCCGGCGACCGCAGCATGGCGGATGAATTCGTGCGCGAACGGATCGAGGGCGCGCGCTCGTGCCTGTTCGACCTGCAGCGGCTATGCTCTTACGGGCATTTCCGCCTCAGCGATCACATGCTGGTCATCCGCGAATTGCTCTCGGGCCTGGGCGAGGCGCATTCCGCCTTCGTCACCACGCTGCTGTTGCAGCGCGCAGGCGTCAACGCCCGCTTCATCGACCTCAGCGGCTGGCGCGACGAGACCGAGCACACCCTTTCCGAGCGCATCGCGCAGGGCTTGGGCGACGTCGACCTCGCCACCGAAATGCCCATCATCACCGGCTATGCGCAATGCACCGAAGGGCTGATGCGCGAGTTCGACCGCGGCTATTCCGAGGTGACCTTCGCCCGCATCGCCGCCTACACGAGCGCGTCTGAGGCGATCATCCACAAGGAATTCCACCTCTCCTCGGCGGATCCGAAACTGGTGGGCGAAGAGGCCGTGCGCAAGCTGGGCCACACCAATTACGACGTCGCCGATCAGCTCTCGAATTTGGGGATGGAGGCGATCCACCCCAAGGCCGCCAAGACCCTGCGTCAGGCCGAGGTGCCGCTGCGCGTGACCAACGCCTTCGATCCCGGCGACCCCGGCACGCTGATCGACGATCAGCCCGCCAAGGAGGCCAATGTAGAGATCGTGACCGGCCTCAAGGTCGTCGCATTGGAGCTGTTCGAGCAGGACATGGTCGGCGTCAAAGGCTATGACGCGGCCATTCTCGAGGCGCTCAAGCGGCACAATGTCTGGATCGTCTCCAAGACCTCGAACGCCAACACGATCACGCATTATGTGCATGCCTCGCTCAAGGTGGTGCGCCGGGTGGCGCGCGATCTCGAAGAGCAGTTCACGTCGGCCACCGTCTCGGCGCGCACGCTCTCGCTCGTGTCGCCCATCGGCCGCGACCTGAGCGGGCTCAAGGTGCTCAGCCGGGGCCTCTCGGCGCTGGAGGACGCGGGCATCGAGGTGATCGCCGCGCATCAGACACCGCGCGGGGTGGACGTGCAATTCGTGCTCTCCTCGGCGGATCTGGAGCCGGGCATCACCGCGCTGCACCGCGCGCTGATCGAAGGTACGGTGGCGCAGGTCCCTAAGAAGGCCGCCTGACCGGGGATCACCCGGTCAAGCCGGATGATGACACCGCGCGAACGTCATCCTCGGGCCTGACCCGAGGATCTCTACCTCGGCCCGCGTCAGTCGGCCCATTACAATTTGAACCGAATGCGCGGCACTCTCCGTTTGGAGAGGCCGCGCTTTTTGTGTAGGGTCAAAGCGTCAGGGCCAGGATGGCCGAGACCCAGTCAGTTACACGTGTGGTGCGTAGGGAGCACGTGGGGTAACGGAGGGTGTCGGCCAGATGGCTGGCATCCTCCGTTCGGGTTTTGAAGGGAGATTTGCCCTTTAGCGGAAATATGCACGTCACGCGCGAAACGCACCGAAGGTGCCGCGCGATCGCCGGGCCGTCCCGCGGCCTGGCGATTTGATAGGGTGCGCAACGTGTTGAGTTCAGGATGACTTGGCTGGGATAAAGTGCGGGCATCAGCTGTTGCATCGCCAGTCCCCGGCCCTGCGACCGCGCGGCACCTTCTGCGGGTCACCTCAACGGCAGCAACAAGCCACTACCCCTCAAACACCACCCCTACCCCGACAACCCCGCCATCTCGCACACGACCCGCCATTCCTCCGCCGTCACCGGCTGCACCGAGAGGCGCGAGTTGCGGACCAACACCATCTCCGACAGGCGCGGATCGGCCTTGATCATCTCCAGCGTGACAGGCACCTGCGCCGCCTCCAGCGCCTTGATATCCACGCACTCCCAGCGCGGATCATCGGTGGTGCTGTCGGGATGCGCCCCGGCGATCACCTCGACCGTGCCCACGACCGCCTTTTCCTTTTGCGAATGATAAAAGAACCCGCGATCCCCCACCGCCATCTCGCGCATGAAATTGCGCGCCTGATAGTTGCGCACGCCGTCCCATTCCTCGCCCGCGTCCCCACGGGCCAGCTGATCGGACCAGCCCCAGACCGACGGTTCGGACTTGAACAGCCAAAACCGCATCAGATCACTTTCTTCCACGGGATCAGCTCGACCCCCGAAAAAAGTTCGGCCTGGGCGTAGGGATCATTGTTGGCCCATTCCTGCGCCGCCTCCATATCCTCGACATCGAGGATCACCAACGAGCCGACCATCTCGCCCTCATCATTCAAAAGCGGCCCGGCCTGAGACACCACGCCGGTTTCCTTGAGATAGGCGATATGGGCGTCGCGGTTGTCGAGACGGGTTTGCAGGGCACCGGGGTGGTCGCGGGCAATCAGGGCAATCAGCATCATTCTTCCTTCAATGGACGTGAGAGCAGCATATCCATCGCCTCGCTGACGCGCAATTCGCCCGTGACAAGCGCAGTGATGGCATGGGTGACAGGCATGTCGAGGTCCAGTGCGCGGGCGCGGGCCAGCACGGCGCGCGCGGTGGCGGCCCCCTCGACGGTGACCCCTCCATCGAACGCCTCACCGCGCCCGAGGCTCTGGCCGTAGCGGTAGTTGCGCGACTGGCCGCTGGTGCAGGTCAGCACCAGATCGCCAAAGCCCGACAGCCCCGCCAGCGTATCGGGCTGCGCGCCCAGCGCATGGGCAAACCGGTGCATCTCGGCGAAACCACGGGTCATCAGCGCGGCGCGCGCGCTCTCACCCAGCCCCGCACCCATCACCGCACCGCAGCCGATGGCGATCACGTTCTTGAGCGCACCGCCCAGTTCCGCGCCGATGGTGTCGGTGGTGCGATAGAGGCGCAGGGTGGGCGTGGTCAGGCTGGCTTGCAGCCGCTCGCCCACCACACCGTCAGCACAGGCCAGCGTCAGCGCCGTGGGCAGGCCCAGCGCGATATCGCGGGCGAAACTCGGCCCGGTGAGGATCGCCGGAATGGCCTCTGCACAGGTCTGCGCGATCAGGCCGGTCGGGCCAAGCCCGGTCGCAAGATCCATCCCCTTGCAGCAGGCGACAAGGGGGCGTGCGCCAAGCGTGCAGTGATGCGCTGTCAGAAACCCGCCCAACGTTTGCATCGGCATCGCCAGCAAGCAGGGGGTATCACCTTCGGGCAGGGTGCCCGAGATCACGGTGATCCCTTCGGGCAGCGGAATATCCGGCAGGCGACGCGCATTGACGCGGCTTGCCTGCATCTCGGCGGCGTGTTCGGCATCGCGCGCCCAGAGCGTGACAGGCCCGTTTTGCGCCAGCGTCACCGCCAGCGCCGTGCCGAACGCGCCCGCGCCGCAAATCAGCGTCATGCCTTGGCCCCCTTCTTGCCGCTGCCCAGCATCGCCGGGCTGGCATTGTCCAGCGGCCAGCGCGGCCGCGCCGCAAGCGTCATGTCGTCGCGATGGCCCTGCGCGTAAAGTTCGGCCCCTGCATAGGCGATCATCGCCGCGTTGTCTGTGCAAAGCGCGAGCGGCGGCGCGAGAAACCGCGCACCCGCCTCTGCCGCCACGTCCGTCAGCGCCGCACGAATGGGGCCGTTGGCGGCAACGCCCCCCGCCACGGCGATCAGCGGCGCGGCAGGGGCCTCTGCCATGTACAGGCTGAGCGCCCGGCGCGTCTTTTCGGCCAGCACGTCACAGACCGCCGCCTGAAACCCGGCACAGAGATCGGCGCGGTCCTGCCGCGTCAACCCGGATTTCTCGGCCACAATCTGATCGCGGGCGCGCAGCAGCGCGGTCTTCAACCCCGAAAACGACATGTCGCACCCCGCCCGATCCAACAGAGGACGCGGAAAGCGCAGACGGCTGGCATCACCATGCGCGGCCTCCCGCTCCACACTCGGCCCACCCGGTTGTGGCAGCCCAAGCAGACGCGCAGTCTTGTCGAACGCCTCGCCCGGCGCGTCGTCGATGGTGCCGCCAAGCCGGGTAAAATCATCCGGCCCGCGCACGATCAGGAACTGACAATGCCCGCCCGAGACCAGCAGCATCAGGTAGGGATAGGCGACCCGATCGGTCAGGCGCGGGGTCAGCGCATGCCCGGCCAGATGATTGACCCCCACCAGCGGCAGGCCCGCCCCAGCGGCGATCCCCTTGGCGCACATCACCCCGGCAATCACCCCGCCAATAAGGCCCGGCCCGGCGGTGACCGCGACAGCATCCACATCGGCCAACCCCAGCCCCGCCTGCCCCAGCACCTCACGCACGCAGGTATCGAGCTTTTCGGCATGCGCCCGCGCCGCGATTTCCGGCACCACCCCGCCGTAATCGGCATGCAGCATGGCCTGCCCATGCACCACCGAAGCAAGGATATCAGGGGCCCCATCCGAACCGATACGCACAAGCGCAGCGGCGGTATCGTCGCAGCTACTCTCAAGTCCAAGGAAGATCAGCGGCTTGCTCATCGCGCCCATGCGTTGCGTGAAAGGTGCAAGGCAGGTAACACCGAATGAGGCAGCCAACAACTCTGGATGATCCATGCCCGTGACGATCCTCATCACCCGGCCCGAGCCGGAGGCGGGCCGCTTCGCCGCGCGGCTGAGGATAGTGTGCGGGCCAGAAACAGAAGTGCTCTGCGCCCCCGTCATGCGAATCGCGTGGCGCGGGACACTGCCACCCCTGCGCGGCGACGAGGTGCTGATCTTCACCTCGCAGCATGGCGTGGCGGGGTTCTGTCACCAGACCACGGCCCGCAATTTCACCTGCTACTGTGTCGGCGAGGCCACGGCCAAGGCGGCGCGCGCGCAGGGGCTGACGGCGATCGCCTGCGATGGCGATGCAGCGGCACTGCTCGACCGGATTGCACAGGACGCGGCCACCGGCCCGTTCCTTCACCTGCGCGGCGCGCATGTGGCCGCCGATGTCACCGGCGCGTTGCAGGCGGCCGGGCATGTGGCGCAAGAGACCGTGGTCTATGATCAGCAGCCGCAGGACATGGGCGAGGCCGCGCGCCGGGTTCTCGCCGGGGAGGCGCCGGTGATCCTTCCCCTGATGTCACCACGCAGCGCACGGCTAGTCTTCAGCCAGGCGGGTCACATCCATGCGCCCCTCTTCGTCGCGGCGATCAGCCGCAATGCGGCAGAGGCGGTGCCAGAGGGGGCCGCGCAGAAACTGAGCATTGCGCAACGCCCCGACGCAGAAGCCATGGCCGATGCGGTGCACGATCTGGTGAAAACGGCCAAGCGGCTTGAGGGTGGAAAACGGGCGCAGTAAGGTCAGGTTGACAGCTTGACGTGATAAGATTCGAAAAGGTGGCGGGACGTGGCAAGAAAAAAGACTTCAAAGACGGACCAGACCGAGGCGCAGGACACGGCCGCCCAGGGCGCGCCCGCGCCGGAGACCGAGGTGCCACCCACCGAAAAACCGTCGAGCGATGCCCCGAAGGCGACCTCCGTAACCGAAGCGCCCGAGCAATCGGCAGACCTTGAGACAACGGCGCAGGACGCCCCCACGGAGCAGCCAGAGCCTGCCGAGAGCACGACCGAAACGGACGGCACGCCAGAGGACACATCCCAAGAGCCGGAAACCGACGACGAGATCACGACCCGCCCCGAAGACGATGACCCGATGGCCGAGGTCGCGACCATGGCCGAGGCCGAAGAGGCGCAGGCCGCTCAGCAGACCGACGAGGCCGAGACACCTGCCCCGATGGCCCCGGTGACGAAAACCGAACAGGTCACGATCCGGCAGGGCGGGTTCTGGTCGATGCTCCTTGGCGGCGTCGTCGCCGCAGGCATCGGCGTGATCGCCGCCCCCTATGTCCTGCCCGACCACCCGCTGAGACCGGCAGAGGACAGCGTTGACACGGATGCGCTGCAGGACCGCATCGCAGCGCAGGAAACCGCGTTGGACGATTTGCAGTCCACGGTCGAGGGCATCGAGCCCGCTTCTGAACCCGCCCCCGACCTGAGTGGCGAACTGGGCGGACTGCGAGACACGCTGAGCGATCTTGCCGAGCAGGTCAGCTCCATCGAAAGCCGCGTCGCCGAGTTGGAAGAACGCCCCGCCCCCGAGGCCGGCGGCAGCGATGTATCGGCGGAGCAGATCGAGGAATTGAGCGCGGCACTGAGCGAACAGCGCGAGACGCTTGACGCACAGCGCGCCGAAATCGACGCCCTCAAGGGCGAGGCCCAGGCACAAGAAGAAGCCGCGCGCGACAGCGCGCGCGCCACATTGCAGCGCGCCGCCCTGACCCGGGTGATGACGGCGCTCGATACCGGCGATGATTTCAGCGCCGCCCTCGCCGACCTGCGCGAAACCGGGGCCGATGTGCCCGCCGCGCTGGCGGACGCCGCCGAAACCGGTGTCCCGACGCAAGAGGCGCTGATCGAAAGTTTCCCAGAGGCGGCGCGGGCGGCGCTCGCCACCGTGCGCGACGCCGATGGCGGTGCCGCGTCGAGTGTCCGCGGCTTTTTCAAGAGCCAGCTTGGCATCCGCTCGCTGGAACCGCGCGAAGGCGATGACCCGGATGCCGTCCTGTCGCGCGCCGAGGCGGCGCTGCGCGATGGGCGGCTGGGCGATGCACTGGCCGAGATCGAGACCCTGCCCGAAGACGCGCGCACCGCGCTCAGCGATTGGGCCGCCGACGCCGAGCGCCGCAGCGCGGCCCTGTCGGCGGCCAATGCGCTGGCCGGTACGATGAATTGAGTTAGAAAAGGCGATCCATATGCTTTGGTCGATTATCAAGATAGCCGTTTTCATCGCCCTGGTGGCTGGCGTGACCTTCGGTGCAAGCTTCCTGCTGGAACTTGATGGCGGTGTCCGCGTCGTCATGGCCGGGGTCGAGATCAACCTGACGCCGATCAAGGCGGTGATCGCCTTGGTGATCCTGGTGCTGGCGATCTGGGCGCTGATGAAACTGGCGGCGATGCTGGTCGCGCTGCTGCGCTTCATCAACGGGGATGAGACCGCGCTGTCGCGCTACTTCGACCGCAACCGGCAGGAAAAGGGCTATCGCGCGCTCAGCGAGGGCATGCTGGCGCTGGCCTCGGGCGAGGGCGATGTGGCGATGGCCAAGGCCGCCAAGGCCGAAGGCTATCTGCGCAAACCCGCCCTCACCGACCTGATCACCGCTCAGGCCGCCGAAATGGCGGGCGACAAGACCAAGGCGGAAAAGGCCTTCAAGCGGCTGCTGACCAATGAGAGAACCCGCTTTGTCGGGGTGCGCGGCATCCTGCGGCAAAGGCTTGAGGACGGCGATACCGAGACCGCGATGAAACTGGCGCAGACGGCCTTTGCCCTCAAGCCGCGCCATGCCGAGGTGCAGGACACGCTGTTGCAGTTGCAGGCCGGGTCGGGCGACTGGAAAGGCGCGCGCGCCACCCTCAATGCCAAGCTGAAATACGGCAATCTGCCGCGCGACGTTCATAAACGGCGCGACGCCGTGCTGGCCCTCTCGGAGGCGCGCGATGTGCTCGACGAGGGCAAGAGCATCGAGGCCCGCGAGGCCGCCATCGAGGCCAACAAGCTCTCGCCAGACCTCATTCCGGCGGCGGTGCTGGCGGCGCGCGGCTATGTCGAGCAGGGCAAGAAACGCAACGCCGTGCGGGTGATCAACAAGGCATGGCTGGTGCGCCCGCATCCCGACCTCGCCGCCGCCTTCGCCGCGATAGAGCCGGACGAGACACCGGAGCAGCGGCTCAAGCGGTTCGGCAAGTTGTTGAAGGTCCATCCCGACAACCGCGAAACACGGCTGCTCGAGGCGGAACTGAACCTCGCCGCCGAGGATTTCCCGGCGGCACGCCGCGCGCTCGGCGATCTGGCCGAGGTCGAGCCGGACGCCCGCGCGCTCACCATCATGGCCGCCATCGAACGCGGTGAAGGGGCCCCCGACGCCGTGGTCAAGGGCTGGCTCGCGCGCGCGCTCAGCGCGCCGCGCGGTCCGCAATGGGTCTGCGACAAGTGTCAGCATATCCACGCCGAATGGGTGCCGTCCTGCGAGAATTGCGGCACCTTCGACACGCTCAGCTGGCGCGCGCCGCCGAATTCTCCGATGGCCACGCCCACCGGGCTCGAAATGCTGCCGCTGATCGTCGGCGCGATCGAGGACCACGGTGACGACGACGAAAATGTGGTCGAGGCCGAGGTCGTCGACGAGGCTGAGAGATCCGAGGACACCGCCAAGACCTGAGCCGCAACGCGCGCCTGCCCGACCCATGCCGGAGACCCCGATGTCACATCTGCACTTCGCCGACAGCCTGTCGCGCCTTGGCACCGAGTCGGCCTTCACCGTTCTGGCCCGCGCGCAGGCGCTGGCGGCGCAGGGCCATGACATCATCAATCTCGGCATCGGCCAGCCCGATTTCCAGACGCCCGACCATATCGTCGAGGCCGGCATCAAGGCGCTGCGCGACGGCCATCACGGCTATACCCCCGCCAACGGCATCCCTGCTTTGCGCGAGGCCGTGGCCGCCGATCTGCACACTCGCCACGGGGCCGAGGTGAACCCCGACAACGTGGTGGTGGTGCCCGGCGGCAAGCCGACGATGTTCTTTGCCGTGCTGATGTTCGGCGAACCGGGCGCCGAGATCATGTATCCCGACCCCGGCTTCCCGATCTACGAAAGCGTGATCCGCTATTCAGGCGCCACCCCGGTGCCGATCGCCCTGCGCGAGGAAAACGGCTTTGCCTTCGACGCCGAAACCGTACTGGCACAGATCACGCCCAAAACCCGCCTGATCATCATCAACAGCCCCGCCAACCCCACCGGCGGCGTCACCCCGCGCGCAGAGGTCGACAAGTTCGTGGCCGGTCTGGCGGACCATCCCTACGTGGCGGTGCTCTCCGACGAGATCTACAGCCGCATGCTCTATGACGGCCGCGAACATGTCAGCCTGCTGCAATACCCCGAGATCCGCGACCGGCTGATCCTGCTCGACGGCTGGTCCAAGACCTATGCGATGACCGGCTGGCGGCTGGGCTACGCGGTCTGGCCCGACGCGGCGGTGGGCCACGCCACCCGGCTCTGCATCAACGATCATTCCTGCGTCAACGCCGCGTCGCAATATGCCGGGCTCGCCGCACTGACCGGGCCGCAGGACGCGGTAGACGAGATGATGCGCCATTTCGATGACCGGCGGCGGCTGATCGTCAAGGCGCTGAACAGCCTGCCGGGCCTGCGCTGCACCGACCCGGGCGGCGCGTTCTACGCGTTCCCCAATATCGAAGGCACGGGGATGACGTCGGCAGAGGCCCAAGATCGCTTCCTCGACGAGGCCGGAGTGGCGACGGTTGCCGGCACCTCCTTCGGCCACCACGGCGAAGGCTATCTGCGGTTCTCCTACGCCAATTCAGCCGAGAATATCGAGACGGCGATAGAGCGGATCCGCGCGCTGCTTTGAGTGTGCGGAGCAGGATTGCCCGTTAAAGATAACTGGTCGGTTTTGGCCTAGCCCCGACATACGCACCACCCGCGCGAAACGCACCGAAGGTGCCGCGCGATCGCCGGGCCGTCCCGCGGCCTGGCGATTTGATAGGGTGCGCAAAGTGTTGAGGTTACAATGACTTGGCTGGCATAAAGCACCCACCACGACCGTTGCTTCGCCAGTCCCCGGCCCTGCGATCACGCGGCACCTTTTGGCGGGGTGCGTTTGTCCGTTCACGGCCAAAAACCCCAAAACCGCGTCACAACTCCCCCGCCCTCACCAATCCATCACCACTTTCCCCGAGTTCCCCGAGATCATCGCGGCAAACCCGGCCTCGAAATCGTCGATCCCGATCCGGTGGGTGATCAACCCCGACACATCCAGCCCAGATTGCACCAGCGCGATCATCTTGTACCAAGTCTCGAACATCTCGCGGCCATAGATGCCCTTGATATGCAGCATCTTGAAAATCACCGCGTTCCAGTCCACCGCGAATTCCGTCGGCGCAATCCCCAGCAGCGCCAGCTTGCCGCCATTGTTCATCCGGGCGATCATCTGCTGCATCGCGGGCGCGGCCCCGGACATCTCCAGCCCGACGTCGAACCCCTCGGTCATGCCGATCTCGTCCATCACGTCGCGCAGCTGCTGATTGCCCACATCGACCACATGCTGCACCCCCATCCGCCGCGCCAGATCAAGGCGGTAAGGGTTGATATCGGTGATCACCACCTTGCGCGCGCCCACCTTCTGCGCCACCAGCGCGCCCATGATGCCGATGGGCCCGGCGCCCGTCACCAGCACATCCTCCCCCACCAGATCGAAGCTCAGCGCGGTATGCACCGCATTGCCGAACGGGTCGAAAATCGCCGCGATCTCGTCGGAGACATCCTCGGGGATCGGCACCACGTTCATCTCGGGAATACAGACATATTCCGCAAATGATCCGGGCCGGTTCACGCCCACGCCTTTCGTGTTGCGACACAGATGCCCGCGACCAGCCCGGCAATTGCGGCACGCCCCGCAGACGATATGCCCTTCACCCGAAACCCGCTGCCCGATCCGGTATTTCACCGCCGCAGGCCCGGTATCGACGATCTCGCCGACAAACTCATGGCCCACGACCATCGGCACCGGCACTGTCTTGGCGCTGAACTCATCCCATTTCCAGATATGCACATCGGTGCCGCAAATCGCCGACTTCTTCACCTTGATCAGCACATCCGCCGGGCCGACCTCGGGCACCGGCACATACTCCATCCAGAGCCCCGGCTCGGGCCGCGACTTCACCAGCGCCTTCATTTCATTCTGCATTGCCCTGCCCCCACAAATCGGTGCTCAGATATTTCAAGCCACTGTCGCAAATCACGAAGGCGACGCAACCACCCCGCTCAGCGCCCTGCAACAGCCGGATCGCCGCCGCCAGATTGGCCCCGGCAGAATAGCCGCCAAAAATGCCCTCGGTCCGGGCCAAAAGCCGCGCATGCTCCGCCGCCTCTTGCCCCGTGATCGTCACATCGCCCGCCAGATCGGCGCCGCGCAGATGTACCAGATCGGGCATTGAGTATCCGCCGCCCTGAATCGGATGATCCGCCCGGTCGGGATGCACCGCGTAGCAGCGCACCCCCAGAGGGCTGAAAAACCGCGCTGCGCCGCCGATCGTGCCACCCGAGCCGACGAAATCGCAGAACGCCGTCACCGCATGGCCCGACTGCTCCCATATCTCGGGCGCGGTGCCACGCGCATGCGCATCCGGATTACCCTCCCGCGCAAACTGATCGGCCCGGAACGCGGCGCGCGCCTCAGTGATCCGCCGCGCCTCTTCCTCGACCAAGGCAAGATCCGCCCCCGACACCTTACCGGGCTTTGCGCCCTCCGCTTGGCGCACCAACACCACCTCCGCGCCAAGTGCCCGCATCATCCGCGCCCGCTCCTCGGAATTGCCCTCGCTCATCACCGCGACAAACGGATGGTCCAGCACCGCACAGACAATCGCCAGCCCCGTGCCCATGTTGCCCGAGGTCAGTTCCACCACCACCTGCCCGTCGCGCAACTCCCCGCTCGCGCGCGCCGCTTCGATGATCGCCCTCGCCGCGCGGTCCTTCTTGGAAAAGCCGGGCGTGAGATAATCGAGCTTTGCCAGCACCCGCCCCTCAAGGCCAAGCGCCGCGCGGATGCGATGCAACTCGACCAGCGGCGTATCGCCAATCGCCTCGATCACCGACGGCAGCGGCGTCATACAATGACCCCCAACTCGCGCCCGACCGACTCAAAAGCGTCAATCGCCCGGTCCAGCATGTCGCGGCTCAATGCGGCACTCATCTGCGTACGGATGCGGTCCTGCCCTTTCGGCACCACCGGGAACGAAAACGCGGTCACGTAAACACCGCGCGCGTTCAGCTTGGCCGCCATCTCCTGCGCCAATTTCGGATCGCGCAGCATCACCGGGATGATCGCATGTTCGCCGGGCAGCAATTCAAACCCCAGCGCGCCCATCCGCTCGCGAAAATACGCCGCGTTCTCCCACAGCCGCGCGCGCAGCGCCCCGCCATCCTCCAGCACATCGAACACCTTGAGCGACACGCCCGCAATCACCGGCGCCAACGTGTTCGAAAAGAGATAAGGCCGCGAGCGTTGCCTTAACCAGTCAACAACCTTCGCACTCGCCGCCGTATACCCGCCCGAGGCCCCGCCCAGCGCCTTGCCCAGCGTGCCGGTCAGGATATCCACCCGGTCCATCACTCCGAAATGCTCCGGCGTGCCGCGCCCGGTCGGGCCGACAAACCCGGTGGCGTGGCAATCATCCACCATCACCATCGCGTCATAGCGCTCGGCCAGATCGCAAATCTCGTCCAGCGGCGCGTAGGTGCCATCCATCGAGAACACCCCGTCGGTGGCAATCAACCGATGCCGCGCCCCCGCCGCCTCCTTCAGGCACCGCTCCAGATCGCCCATGTCGCGATTGCCATAGCGCCAGCGCTGCGCCTTGCACAGCCGCACCCCATCGATGATGCTCGCATGGTTGAGCGCATCCGAGATGATCGCATCCTCCGGCCCCAGAATGGTTTCGAAGAGGCCGGTATTGGCATCGAACGCGGCGGCATAGAGGATCGCGTCCTCCTGCCCCAGAAACCCGGCAATCCGCGCCTCCAGTTGCTTATGCTCCTCCTGCGTTCCGCAGATGAATCGCACCGACGCCATACCGACGCCATACCGACGCAATACCGACACGGCTTCGTCGATGAGTTCGGGGTTGTCCGCCAGCCCGAGATAGTTGTTGGCGCACAGGTTGATCACCTCCCGCCCATCCGCCAGCCGCACCTCGCCCGCCTGCATCGAGGTGATCACCCGCTCGGTCTTGTAAAGCCCCTCGTCGCGCAAGCCCGCAAGCCGCGCCGCTATGTCATCGTTGAATCGATCCGCCGCCGTCATCGCCTTCCCCCCTGAACGGGCCTCTCGATAAGCAGAGGCCGCACTTGTCCTCTTCGCGTTTAACACGAAGATCGGTGCGGGAAATAGCGGTTGGCAGACTGCTATGCGAGAAACCGTCAGTCCGGTCACGGCACATAAATATACCCGCGCACTACGCTGGGGGACGTAGCACGCGGGCAGTCGTGTGAGTGATGGTCTTTGCCTATCAGCCCAGGCTGGACACAGGACGACCGACGAAAAGGCGATCGTCAACACGCACCTGCATGAAACCATTCTCAAGAAGCTTAACAAACATTCCCTGGATCAAGGTGCAGGAGCCTGTCTGGATGGTGCGGATCATCTTTACGATTCCTCGTCTAAAACGCGCCGTCAGGCGTCCGTTGCTCTGGTAGTTTTAGAATGCCAAGAAAAGTGCGGAACGGCCAATGGCCAAAGGGATCATCGGCAGGCTCTTTCGATACCCCGCACGCCTTTGGCTCTGCCCGGATCGTCAGAGCCAGTCGCGCAGGATCGGGATCAGTGGGATATCAGCAGGCGGCATGGGGTAGGATTTCAGATCACCCACGCGCACCCATTTGAGGGCCTGCCCCTCGCGGCCCTGCGGAATGCCCTGCCATTTGCGACAGGCAAAAAGCGGCATCAGCAGGTGAAAACCCTCGTAGGAATGGCTGGCGAACGTCAAGGGGGCAAGGCACGACGCCCATGTGTCGATGCCCAGCTCTTCCTGCAATTCGCGGATCAGCGCGTGTTCCGGCGTCTCCCCCGGCTCCACCTTGCCACCGGGAAATTCCCACAGCCCGGCCATGGATTTGCCCTCGGGGCGCTGCGTGAGCAGGATGCGCCCATCGACGTCGATGAGCGCCACGGCCGAAACCAGAACCGTCTTCAAGACCGGTAATCCGCGTTGATGTCGATATAGCCATGGGTCAGGTCGCAGGTCCAGACGCGCGCCGTGCCGCCACCGAGACCCAGATCGACATGAATCACAATGTCCTCGTTCTTCATGTAGGCTGCGGCCCTCGCCTCGTCATAATCGGGGCTGACAAATCCCTCGCGCGCCACCTCCAGATCGCCGAACCAGATGGACAGACGGTCACGATCTGCCCGCGCGCCGGATTTGCCCACCGCCATCACCACGCGGCCCCAGTTCGGGTCTTCGCCCGCCACCGCCGTCTTGATCAGCGGCGAGTTGGCGATGGATTTGGCATGCACATGGGCCTCGGCATCCGAAGCCCCGCCGGTCACCGAGACCTCGACGAATTTCGTGGCCCCCTCACCGTCGCGCACCACCTGATGCGCCAGATCGAGCATGACGCGGCGCAGCCCCTCCATGAACCCGACATTGGTTTCGGTCACACGAATGCCGGATGCCCCGGTCGCGGCCACCAGAAGCGTGTCGGAGGTCGAGGTGTCGCTGTCCACGGTGATGCAGTTGAACGTCGTGCGGTTGAGCGCACTGACCATGTCTTGCAGAATGTCTTGCTCGATCGCGGCATCGGTGAAGATATAGACCAGCATCGTCGCCATATCGGGCGCGATCATGCCCGACCCTTTGGCAATGCCCGCGATATGCACGGTCTGCTCATCGATCGTGACCGTGGTGCCCGATCCCTTGGGAAAGGTGTCGGTCGTCATGATCGCATGCGCCGCAGTTTCGATGGCATGCGGCGAAAGTGCGGATTTGAGATCATCGAGGCAGGCGGTGATGCGGTCATGCGCTAGCGGCTCGCCGATGACCCCGGTCGAAGAGGAAAAGACACGGGTGGCCGAAATGCCAAGCGTTTCGGCCACGGCGCCAGTGACGGCCTCGACCGACTCGGCCCCGCGCCGCCCGGTAAAGGCATTGGCATTGCCGGAATTGACGAGGATCGCGGCCCCGCCCACAGGCGCGTCGCCGATCTTTTCCTGGCAATCCAGCACCGCCGCCGAGCGCGTGGCAGAGCGGGTAAAAACCCCCGCCATCGCCGTGCCCGGCGCAAGGTTCGCCAGCATTACGTCGGTGCGGTCCTTGTAGCGCACCCCCGCCGCCGTGGTGGCAAAGCTCACCCCGGCGATCTCGGGCAGTTCGGGAAATCCCGCCGGGGCGAGCGGGGAAAGCGGCGGTTTGGCGCCCATGGCTCAGTTCTCCAGAAGGTCGGTCTGGTTGATCAGCGCGGGGTCGAGCGCGTCGCCCGCCTCACGCGCGACGCTGCTTTCGGCCTCAAGCTCTGCTATATAGGCATCAAAGGCCGCCTGTCGCAGTTCACCCGTCAATTCGTCACGCACCTCGTCAAGCGCGGGGCGTTCCTTGACCCGGGTCTCCTTGAGCTGGATCACGTGCCAGCCGAATTGCGTCTGCACCGGAGCCGAGACACCGCCCTCACCAAGAGCCGCGACCGCGTCGAAGAACGCGGGCACCATGACGCCATCGCCAAACCAGCCCAAATCCCCGCCCGAAGGACCGGAAGGACCGGTGGAGTGCTCTTGCGCGAGGGCCGCGAAATTGGCCCCGCCCTCGATCTCCTCGATCAGCTTTTGCGCCTCCTCCTCGGTTTCCACGAGGATATGCGCGGCCTTGTATTCGGTCTCGGGCTCGGCACCCGAATAGCGCGTCTCATAGGCCTCTTGCAGCGCCTCTTCGGTCAGGGCGTCGTTCAGCACATCATCGGCCACATCCGCCGCGAGGATCGCGCGGCGCTCATTCTCGAGTTGCACCTGCGCGGCCAGCGACGGCGTGCCTTCATGCGCCTGCATCAACAAGGTCTGCTGCACCAACTGATCCAGCACGCCCTTGAACAGTACCTCCGGCGGGATCTGATCGTATTGTTGCGGAAGGCCTGCGCGCAGCGCCAGCATGTGCCCCAGCGTGATTTCGGTGTCACCCACGGTGGCGACGACGGTTTTGGCGGAGGGGTCATCCTGCGCCATGAGCGGCGTGCCCAGCATCAGCCCGGCAGCAAGCGCGGTCGAGGTCATCATACGGCGAAACATGGAAACATCCCTTTATTGCGTGACGCGACACCGGGCGTGACGGCGCGCGACGTTGACACTTTTCCGGCGGCCCCTTACATCGCCTTGTAACCAAGGCGCGAGCCGACAACTTGCGCCCGTTTTAGGGCGCGCGGGCGAGCGGGGCAAGCGATTGCCTGTCACGGACAGTCAAAACACCAGAACGGATAAAACATGTTGGGTATTGGAACGGTCGCGCGAAAGATCTTCGGCACACCGAACGACCGCAAGATCAAGGCGACGCGCCCGCTGGTCGAAAAGATCAACGCACTGGAACCCGAATACGAGGCCCTGAGCGACGACGGGCTTATCGCAAAGACGGAAGAGTTTCGCACGCGCATCGCCGGGGGCGAGAGCCTCGATGCGCTCTTGCCCGAGGCCTTTGCCAATTGCCGCGAGGCGGCCCGCCGCGCGCTTGGACTGCGCGCCTTCGATGTGCAGCTGATGGGCGGCATCTTCCTGCATCAGGGCAACATTTCCGAGATGAAGACCGGTGAGGGCAAGACCCTTGTGGCGACCTTCCCCTGCTATCTCAATGCGCTTTCCGGCAAGGGCGTGCATGTGGTCACCGTGAACGACTATCTTGCCCGGCGCGATGCCGAATGGATGGGCAAGGTCTTTGCCGCGCTCGGCATGACCACGGGCGTCGTCTATCCGCAACAGCCGGAAGCCGAGAAAAAGACCGCCTATGGTGCTGATGTCACCTATGCCACCAATAACGAGCTTGGGTTCGATTATCTGCGCGACAACATGAAAGCCTCGCTCGAAGAGATGAACCAACGCGCGCATAATTTCGCCGTGGTAGACGAGGTCGACAGCATCCTGATCGACGAGGCGCGCACACCGCTGATCATATCGGGCCCCAGCCAGGACCGCAGTGAACTGTATCAGACCATCGACGCGCTGATCCCGGAATTAAGCGACGACCACTATTCGCTCGACGAAAAAACCCGCAACGTCACCTTCACCGATGACGGAAACGAGTATCTGGAAAACCTTCTCAAGGAACGTGGCATCCTGCCCGAGGATCAATCGCTCTACGACCCCGAAAGCACGACCATCGTGCACCACGTCAACCAGGGCCTGCGCGCGCACAAGCTGTTCAACAAGGACAAGGATTACATCGTGCGTGACGGTGACGTCGTACTGATCGACGAATTCACCGGTCGCATGATGGCGGGGCGCCGTTTGTCGGATGGCCTGCATCAGGCCATCGAGGCCAAGGAAGGCTGCCAGATCCAGCCCGAAAACGTGACCCTCGCCAGCGTGACCTTCCAGAATTATTTCCGCCTTTACGACAAACTTTCCGGCATGACCGGCACCGCCGTCACCGAGGCCGAGGAATTCGCGGAGATCTACGGCCTCGGCGTGGTCGAGGTGCCCACCAACCAGCCGATTGCGCGGGTCGATCAAGACGATGCCGTCTATCGCACCCAGCAGGAAAAATACGACGCCATCGTCGAGGAAATCCGCGACGCCCATGGCAAGGGGCAGCCAATCCTCGTCGGCACCACCTCGATCGAAAAATCCGAGATGCTGAGCACGCTGCTGACCAAGGCAGGGATCACGCATAACGTGCTCAACGCCCGCCAGCACGAGAAAGAGGCGCAGATCATCGCCGATGCCGGTAAGCTGGGTGCGGTGACCATCGCCACCAACATGGCCGGGCGCGGCACCGACATCAAACTCGGCGGCAATCTCGATTTCCAGATCATGGAGGCGATCGCTGCCGATCCCGAGGGTGACCCCGAGGACATCCGCCGCCACATCGAAGAAGCACACACCGCCGACGAAGAGGCCGTCAAGGCCGCAGGCGGGCTCTTCGTGCTCGCCACCGAGCGCCATGAAAGCCGCCGCATCGACAACCAGCTGCGCGGTCGCTCGGGCCGTCAGGGCGATCCGGGGCGGTCGGCCTTTTTCCTCAGCCTCGATGACGACCTGATGCGCATCTTCGGCTCCGAGCGGCTGGAAAAGGTGCTCTCGACGCTTGGCATGAAAGAGGGCGAGGCGATCATTCACCCCTGGGTCAACAAGTCGCTGGAACGCGCCCAGGCCAAGGTGGAAGGGCGCAATTTCGATATCCGCAAGCAATTGCTGAAATTCGACGACGTGATGAACGAACAGCGCAAGGTGATCTTCAAGCAGCGCCTCGACATCATGAAGGCCAAGGATCTGAGCGAGATCATCAGCGACATGCGCGCCGAGGTGATCACCGATCTCGTCGACCAGTATATGCCGCCCAAGACCTATGCCGATCAATGGGATACCGAGGGCCTTCATGCTGCGGTGATCGAGCATCTCAACATGGATCTGCCGGTGATTGATTGGGCCGCCGAGGAAGGCGTGGACGACGAGGAGATCATCGAACGCCTGGACAAGGCCGCCGACGAAATGATGGCCGCCAAAGCCGCCCAGTTCGGCCCCGAGAGCATGCGCATGATCGAGAAACAGGTGCTCTTGCAGACCATCGACGGCAAATGGCGCGAGCATCTGCTGACGCTCGAACACCTGCGCAGCGTCGTTGGTTTCCGCGGCTATGCTCAGCGCGATCCGCTCAACGAATACAAGAACGAGTCATTCCAGCTCTTTGAGACCATGCTCGACAGCCTGCGTATGGACGTGACCAAGAAGCTCTCGCAGATCCGTCCAATGTCGGAAGAAGAGCAACAGTCACTGATGCGCGAATTGCAGGAGCAGCGCGCCGCGATGGAGGCCGCCGCACAGCCCGAAACCCCCGCCGAACCATCCGCAGAGGGTGCGCCGGGCTTTGTCGAGAGCGATCCGTCGACATGGGGAAACCCGGGCCGGAACGAGCCCTGCCCCTGCGGCTCCGGCAAGAAATTCAAGCATTGCCACGGACGGCTGAGTTGAGAAAAATCGCCTGATTGAGACCTTTTCCCTGCCATTGGGAAGCCATTATTAACGCCTAGCCTCTATATCAACCGTGTTTTGGTATGGAGAGCACTATGTCAAAGGCTCGACGTTACATCATGGCGGGCGGCACCTTTGCCTGCGCGCTTGGAATTGGATTTTTCATGCAGGCGCAGGCGCCGTCGCACCAAGTGGCCGCGATGCAATCGGTGTCGGTTCCGGTGCTCGACAAACCAGTGGAAATCTCCCAGATCGAACTGACATCTGCCGCGCCCACACCTCCTGCGGCGATGCCGGGCCCTGTCGCCCTCCCGGCGGTACCGATTACGCTCGCCGTGGCCGAGGAGACGGTGACACCCGACATCCTGCCACAGGAAGAGGTCGCCCCGACCTTCACATGCGACTACGAGATGGATGCCGCGCTGCGCAAGGGCGCGATGGTCGAACTGACCGTGTCAGCCCCATGCCGCATCAACGAGCGTTTCACGGTTCATCACAACGGCATGATGTTCAACGCCGCGACCGATAGCGCCGGACAAAGCAGTCTTGAAGTGCCAGCGCTGAGCGAGAGCGCGGTTTTCATCGTGTCTTTCGCCGACGGCGAGGGGGCGCTGGCGACGGCGGATGTCGATACGCTCCCCCTCTACGATCGCTTTGTCGTGCAATGGAGCGGCAGTTCAGATAGCCTGCACATGCACGCCCTCGAATACGGCGCAGATTTCGGTGAGGCGGGTCATATCTGGGCCGCATCCACGCAGAACAAGGCACGCGGCCTCGCAGGCGAAGGTGGGTTTCTGACACGTCTTGGCACCCCCGGCACCGATCAGGGCCTGATGGCCGAAGTCTACACCTTTCCCACCGGCACCGCCACGCGCGCCGGCGACGTGACCCTGCGTGTCGAGGCCGAGGTAAGCGCGGCAAATTGCGGCCGTGAACTCGAGGCGCAGACCATCGCCACTGGCGATGCGGGGCTCAAGGTGCAGGATATTGTGCTGGCCATGCCCGATTGCGAGGCCGTCGGAGAGTTTCTGGTGTTGAAAAACCTGTTCAATGACCTGAAGATCGCGCAAAACTAAGACCGCGTTTTTCAGGGGGGCAGGACATGACAGCATTGCGTGCGGCGATCCTCGCCGCACTTTGTCTTCTGGTCATTCCGATCGCGGTCACAGCACAAGATGTGACGCTCCGCTCTCATGATGGCTCTGTCGAAATTTCCGGCAACCTTCTGGGCTTTGACGGCGAATTCTATCGTGTCGATACGGTATATGGCGAATTGACCGTCGATGGATCCGGCGTCGCCTGCGAGGGGCCCGGCTGCCCCAATCTCGAGGCCTATGTCGCGCGGCTGGTGTTTTCCGGCGCGCCGACAGTCGGCCGCATTCTCATGCCCGCCCTGCTCGAAGCCTTTGCCATTCGTGGTGATTACGATCTGCGGCGCGTGATCGACACGCCGACGGAACTGCGTTTTGATCTGCATACCGGTCAGGACGCCACGCTGATCGGGGAATTCACCTTTCGTCTGACCAATACCGATGAGGGGTTTGCCGACCTTCTCGCCAACGAGGCGGATATCGCCATGACATTGCGCGAGATTCGGCAAGGTGAACTGGAGCGCGCGCGAGAGGCCGGGCTTGGCAATCTCTCGGCACCGGGACGAGCGCGAGTGCTTGCGCTGGATGCGCTGGTTCCAGTCGTAGCTCCAAGCAACCCCACGCAAGGCATCAGCCTGCGGCAATTGTCGCGCGCATTGGCGGGCGAGATCGTGAACTGGGCCGATCTGGGCGGCCCGGATGCACCAATCGACATTCACCTGTGGTCGGCGGAAACCGGGATCGGACAAGCCAGTGTCGATCAGGTGCTTGTCCCCGAAGGCCGCCGCCTGCTGGAACGTGTCGAACGGCATGCCAATGGTGCAGCCTTCGCCAAGGCCGTCGCGAGCGACCCTTTTGCGCTCGGTCTCACGACGCGCTCCGAGCAGGGTGACACGTGGGAATTACCCATTACCGGGGCCTGCGGATTTGCGCTGCGCGCGACGCGCCGGGCGGTCAAGACCGAGGATTACCCGCTGACCGCGCCACTCTTTCTCTATCTCCCCGCACGCCGTTTGCCCAAGCTGGGCCGCGAGTTCATCGCCTATTTGCGTGATCCCTCGGCGCAACTGGTCATCCGTCGTGCGGGATTTGTCGATCAGACCCCCGAAGAAATCGAGATCAACGCGCAAGGCGACCGGTTCGCGAATGCGATCGCGCAGGCAGGCGACGAACTGGGGTTAGGCGAGTTGCAGCGCATGGTGCGCACGCTTGCCCCGCTCAAGCGTCTGACCACCACGTTCCGCTTCGAAACCGGATCGGTCCGGCTTGATGCCCAGTCCCGTTCCAACGCGCAGCAACTGGCAAGGGCACTGGAGCTTGGACTGTATGACAATCGCCGTTTGGTCTTTGTCGGGTTCTCCGATGGCGAGGGCGCGGCCGAAACCAATCGCGAGATTGCTCTGCGGCGGGCCGAAACGGTGCTGCGGGCCGTTATTCGGGCCGCTGAAACCGCCCGGCTCGAACAGATCGACCTTGCCGTCGAGGCGTTCGGCGAGGCGATGCCCATGGCCTGCGACAATACCGCCTGGGGCCGCCAGGTGAACCGTCGGGTCGAGGTCTGGCTCCGCTAGAGATAGCCGTCCGCGCGAAAGCTCACCTCGCCTGCACGGCCGATGACCACGTGATCGTGCAGCGTGATGCCCAGCACTTCGGCTGCGCGACCGACCTGCGCGGTCATGTCGATATCCGCCGCCGAGGGTGTGGGATCACCCGAGGGGTGATTGTGCACGAGGATCAACGCGCTCGCATTGAGTTGCAGCGCGCGCCTGACCACCTCGCGCGGGTAGACCGGCACGTGATCCACCGTTCCGCGCGCCTGTTCCTCATCCGCGATCAGCACATTCTTACGGTCGAGATAGAAAACGCGGAACTGCTCGGTCTCGCGATGCGCCATGCTGGCCCGGCAATAGGACAGCAGCGCCTCCCAGGACGAGAGCACGGCTCGGTTCATCACCCGCGCCTGCGCCAGCCGGTGCGCCGCAGCCTCGACCACCTTCAACTCGCAGATCACCGCTTCGCCCACGCCAGCAACCCCCAAGAGCCGCTCCGCCGGGGCGGAGATGACCCCGGCGAAATCGCCGAACATGTCCAAGAGTGCGCGCGCCAGCGGTTTCACATCGCGGCGCGGAATGGCGCGAAAGAGCACGAGTTCCAGCATCTCGTAATCCGGCACCGCCTGTGCGCCGCCATCAAGGAAGCGCGCACGCAATCGCTGCCGGTGATCGCGGATATAGGATGGCTGGGCGGCGGACAGGGTGACTGGCGTCGCCGTCTGGGACGCAAAGAGCGGCAAGGGCCGCTCGGAAAAGGCAGGGGCATCTGTCATGCCCCTACCCTGCCCGTGGAGCGTTAGAAAACGGTTAACGCGCGTCCAGCATCAGCTTTTCATCGAATCCCAGAAATTCTTGACCGACGAAAAGAAGCTCTTGCTCTCGGGGTTGTTATCCTCGCTCAGCGCATCGAACTCACGCAACAACTCTTTCTGCTTCGAGGTTAGGTTGACCGGGGTTTCCACCGCCAGTTCGATGAACATGTCGCCGGGCGCACCGCCGCGCAGGGCTGGCATGCCCTTGCCGCGCAGCCGCATCTGGCGACCCGACTGTGACCCTGCGGGGATCTTGACGCGACTGCGCCCGCCCTCGATCGTCGGAACCTCGATGTCGCCGCCAAGCGCGGCCTTGGCCATCGACACCGGCACCCGGCAGAAGAGGTTGGTATCCTCACGTTCGAACAGCTCGTGCTTGGTCACCTCGATGAAGATATAAAGATCACCCGCCGGACCGCCGCGCATACCGGCCTCACCCTCTCCGGCGAGACGGATGCGCGTGCCGGTCTCGACGCCTGCGGGGATGTTCACGCTGAGCGCGCGATCCTTCTGCACACGACCCTGCCCCTGGCAGACCTTGCAGGGATTCTTGATGATCTGGCCGATCCCACCACAGGTGGGGCATGTGCGTTCGACGGTGAAAAAGCCCTGCTGCGCACGCACCTTGCCCATGCCCGAACAGGTCGGACAGGTTGTAGGCTGTGCGCCACCCTCAGCCCCCGAGCCATCGCATTCGTCGCACGGCACGGCAGAGGGCACCTTGATGCTCTTTTGCAGGCCTCCATAGGCCTCTTCCAGGGTCACGCGCAGGTTATAGCGCAGGTCGGCACCGCGGGCCGCGCGCTGACGACCGCCACCACGGCCGCCACCCATGAAATCGCCGAACAGATCGTCAAACACGTCCGAGAAGGCAGAGGCGAAATCGCCCTGCCCTGCCCCGCCGCCGAACCCGCCACCGGGACGTGCGCCGCCGCCGCCCATACCGCCATCAAAGGCAGCATGGCCGAACCGGTCATAAGCGGCCTTCTTCTCGGGGTCTTTCAGGACGTCATAGGCCTCGCCCGCTTCCTTGAACTGCTTCTCGGCGTCCGGGTTGTCGGAATTGCGATCGGGGTGAAGCTCTTTCGCCTTGGTGCGGTAGGCTTTCTTGATCTCGTCTGCCGAGGCGCCCTTGGAAAGCCCGAGCACTTCGTAATAGTCACGTTTGGCCATCTGGGATCTCCTTGATGTCGGAGCGTGGGAGCCGGTCCGGCATTACACCGAACCGGCCCACTTGGTCCGAAACGTGCCTCAGGCGCGCTTGTTGTCGTCGAGATCCTCGAAATCGGCATCGAGGATGTCATCGTCGTCACCCCGCGCCTGATCGGCTCCCGCAGGCTCATCCTGACCGTCGTCTTGGCTGGCCTTGTAGATTGCCTCGCCCAGCTTCATCGAGGCCTCGGCCACGTTCTGAATACCGGACTTGATCTTGTCGACATTCTCACCCTCAAGCTCGTCCTTGAGCGCAGCGACGGCCAGCTCAATCGCCTCGACGGTGGTGGGATCGACCTTGTCACCATGCTCCTCGAGCGATTTCTCGGTCGAGTTGATGAGGCTCTCGGCTTGGTTCTTCGACTCGACGAGTTCGCGCCGGGCCTTGTCGGCATCGGCGTTCTCCTCGGCCTCCTTGACCATGTTCTCGATATCTTCTTCCGAGAGGCCGCCCGACGCCTGAATGGTGATCTTCTGCTCTTTGTTCGTGCCCTTGTCCTTGGCCGAAACAGAGACGATGCCGTTGGCGTCGATATCGAAGGTCACCTCGATCTGCGGCATGCCACGCGGGGCGGGCGGGATATTCTCGAGGTTGAACTGGCCGAGCATCTTGTTGTCGGACGCCATCTCGCGCTCGCCCTGGAAGACACGGATCGTCACGGCCGACTGATTGTCTTCGGCAGTCGAGAAGATCTGGCTCTTGTTGGTCGGGATCGTGGTGTTGCGGTCGATCAGACGGGTAAAGACACCGCCCAATGTTTCGATGCCGAGGCTAAGCGGCGTGACGTCGAGCAGCACCACGTCCTTGACGTCGCCCTGCAGCACACCCGCCTGAATGGCAGCCCCCATGGCCACGACCTCGTCGGGGTTCACACCCTTGTGCGGCTCTTTTCCGAAGAACTTCGTCACTTCCTCGACGACCTTGGGCATGCGGGTCATGCCGCCCACCAGAACCACTTCATCGATCTCGGAGGCCGACATGCCGGCATCCTTGAGGGCCGCAGCGCAGGGCTTCATCGAAGATTTGATCAGGTCGCCCACAAGGCTCTCGAGCTTGGCGCGGGTCAGTTTCACCACCATGTGCAGCGGCTGACCGTCCGACCCCATCGAGATGAACGGCTGGTTGATCTCGGTCTGGCTGGAACTGGACAGTTCGATCTTGGCCTTTTCGGCGGCTTCCTTGAGACGTTGAAGCGCCATCTTGTCCTTGGTCAGGTCAACGCCATGCTCTTTCTTGAACTCGTCGGCGAGGTAGTTGACGATCCGCATGTCGAAATCTTCACCACCAAGGAATGTGTCGCCGTTGGTCGCCTTGACCTCGAAGAGGCCGTCGTCGATTTCGAGAATGGTCACGTCGAACGTGCCGCCACCAAGGTCATAGACGGCAATGGTGTGCGTTTCTTTCTTGTCCAGGCCGTAGGCGAGCGCCGCCGCCGTCGGCTCGTTGATGATGCGCAGCACTTCAAGACCGGCAATCTTGCCAGCGTCCTTGGTGGCCTGACGCTGCGCGTCGTTGAAATAGGCGGGAACGGTGATGACGGCCTGCGTCACCTCTTCGCCGAGATAGCTCTCGGCTGTTTCCTTCATCTTGCCGAGGATGAAGGCGGAAATCTGGCTGGGCGAGTATTTCTCGCCGCGCGCCTGCACCCATGCGTCGCCATTGCCGCCATCAACGACGGTGAACGGCATGTTCTTCTTGTCCTTCGCGAGATCGGGATCATCGACGCGACGACCGATCAGGCGCTTGACGCCGAAAATGGTGTTTTCCGGGTTGGTGACGGCCTGCCGCTTGGCGGGCTGACCGACAAGGCGTTCATCCTCGGTGAAAGCCACAATCGAGGGCGTCGTGCGTGCGCCTTCGGAGTTCTCGATCACGCGCGACTGAGCGCCGTCCATGATCGCGATGCAGCTATTCGTGGTGCCGAGGTCAATACCAATCACTTTGGCCATGTTTTCGATCCCTTCTACTTAGGCGATATGACGAAGGCCCGACCCGTTTCGGCATCCGGCCCCCGATGAGGAGCAGACCCGCGACGTGCCGCAGTGCCTGCGTTTCTGCGCGTATATAGGCAGCGCCGTGTGGGGCTGCAAGCATTGGGACGTAATGGAATCGTGCAATTTGGTATAAAATGACCATCTGGCACAAAGAGGAGACCACATGCCCCAACCAACTCTGACCCTGCGCGGCGTGGCAATCTACAAGGGCTGGCTGTCGCCCGAGACGCAGGCAGCGATGGTGGACGAATGTCGCGGTGTGGTGGCGCAGGCCCCGCTCTTCACCCCCGTCACTCCGCGAGGCAAGGCTATGAGTGTGCGCATGACCTCTGCCGGACGCTATGGCTGGGTCACCGATCGGCGTGGCTATCGCTATGAACCAACCCACCCCGACGGGCTGCGCTGGCCGCCGATTCCAGAGAGCGTGCTGACCATCTGGCGCGCACTTGTAAGCGAGGCGCGGCTGCCCGATTGCTGCCTGATCAATCATTACACCGAAGGCGCGCGGATGGGATTGCATCAGGATCGTGACGAGGCGGATTTCTCATGGCCGGTCCTGTCGGTGTCCCTTGGCGACGACGCGCTCTTTCGCGTCGGCAACTGCACACGCGGAGGCCCAACCGAATCGGTCTGGCTGAATTCGGGTGACGTGCTTGTCATGGGTGGTGCGGTGCGCCTGATCCATCACGGGGTCGATCGCATACGGCCCGGCACCTCGTCGCTGTTGCAGGGCGGCGGACGGATCAACCTGACCTGCCGGGTCGTGGATTAACGCCGCGCATCCCAACTGCGCGAGGCATATTGCCGGGTATAAAACTCGCCCATCAGCCCGACCACCAATAGAACGATGCCCACATAGATCGGGTATTCCAGCGACGTCTTGTGCGGGAAATAGTTGATGAAAACGAACCCCCTCGCCTGATCGATATTGTGAAACAGCGGGTTCCAGGAAAACATGTTGTACATGAAGGGCGGCAGAGTGTTGACCACGAACATCTTGCCCGAGGCGATCATGTTGGCGCGCTGGTAGACCGTTGCAAAGATCGACACGAAGGTTGGAAGCCACGGCTTGATCGCCAGCAGAACCAAGCCCACGGCCACCCCTGTGAACCACGCCAGCAGGACCATGCCGAAGGCTGCGATCGGCTGATAGATCGTGATCGGCGTGAATCCCACATGGTAGACGAACAGGATAACGAACATCGACAACACCTGGATGTAGAGTGCCCCAAGCGCCGAAGAGGCGATCGCCACGATCGTGTTCATCGGGGCATGCTGCATCATCGGCGAGGATGGCCCATCCGCCCCGAGAACCGCCCCCATGCCCTTGATATGCGTGAGATAGAGAAAAATCCCTGACATCATGAACAGCAAGAAGTCACCGCGCAGCTTTGCGCCGCGAATGCCGAGAACCGTGAACATGAGATAGAACGCCAGTACCATGATGATCACGGTCATGATGTTCAACACGAGCGCGATCACCGCATTGCCATGCGCCTGACGCACGCTCCGCACGGTCGCATGATAGATCACGTCAAGGATGATGATCGCCGAATGCAGGCTCGATCTTGGGCGTGCGGTCTTGAACATCGGGAAAACTGCCTGAATGCCGTTGGATTTCTTGCGCGGGTTTCTTGCTGTCCCATTCAGACCCTATCATAAGGGGCACCGGGTAATCCATTCATTAAGGGCGCAAAGTGGCGTCTTCCGGGCAAAGGAGCGACAATTTGGAGTACGACACGCTTGTGGCAGAGATGCGGCGACTGGCATTGGAAGCTGGCGACCGGATCATGGAAATCTACGAAGCAGATAATTTCGACGTGAAAGTGAAGTCTGACGCAAGCCCCGTAACCGAGGCCGACGAGGCCGCCGATGCAATCATTTCCGCCGGTCTGCGCGCAGCCTTCCCCGACGTGGCGCTCGTTACCGAAGAACAGGCCGCGTCGCATGGTCAAAGCGTTGACACGTTCCTGATCGTCGATCCGCTCGACGGGACTAAGGAATTCATCAACCGGCGCGGCGATTTCACGGTGAACATCGCCTTTGTCGAGAACGGCACGCCAACCCGCGGTGTCGTCTATGCCCCGGCAAAGGGCCGCATGTTCTACACCCTCGCCGATGGCACTGCCGTTGAGGAGGACGGTCCCTTCGACAAGGCCACCCTCGGCCAGCAACGGACCATCCGCGTGACCAATCCGGACAATGATGCGCTGATGGTGGTGGCCAGCAAATCGCACCGCGATCAGGCAACCGATGACTATATCGGCAAATACGCCGTGAAAGACATGACAAGCGCGGGGTCTTCGCTCAAGTTCTGCCTTGTCGCCACCGGCGAGGCCGACCTCTATCCCCGTGTCGGGCGCACCATGGAATGGGATACCGCCGCCGGGCATGCTGTCCTGTCAGGCGCCGGTGGGCATGTGGTGCGCTTTGACGATCACACACCGCTGCGCTACGGCAAGGACGGCTTTGCCAACCCGTTCTTCATCGCCCATGCGCCGGGCATCGACCTCAAGAAAGCCTGACATGAGCGTTCTCATTGCCATCCCCGCCCGCTACGCATCGACACGCTATCCCGGCAAACCCCTCGCCGAGTTGCGCGGGACAAGCGGAGAGGCCCGGTCGCTCATCCGCCGCTCATGGGAGGCCGCCTGCGCGGTCGCGGGCGTCGACAGGGTGGTCGTGGCCACCGATGATGACCGGATCAGAACCGCCGCCGAGGCATTCGGTGCCGAGGTGGTGATGACTTCGGAGGAATGCGCGAACGGAACCGAGCGTTGCGCAGAGGCGCATGCCGCCCTTGGCGGCGGCTTCGATATCGTTGTGAACCTGCAGGGCGACGCGCCGCTGACCCCGCACTGGTTCGTCGAGGACCTGGTGGCGGGCCTGCGCGCCGACCCCGCGGCAGAGGTGGCAACGCCGGTGCTGCGCTGCGATGGCGCGGCGCTCAACGGGTTTCTGGCCGACCGCGCGGCGGGCCGCGTGGGCGGCACGACCGCAGTTTTCACCCGCGACCGCCACGCGCTCTATTTCTCCAAGGAAGTGGTGCCCTTCACCTCTCAGACCTTTGCCGACGATGCGCAGACCCCGGTCTTTCACCATGTCGGCGTCTATGCCTACCGCCCCGAGGCGCTCGCCGCCTATCCCGGCTGGGCACCGGGGCCGCTCGAAGGGCTCGAAGGGCTGGAACAGTTGCGCTTCCTGGAAAACGGTCGCGCCATACTCTGCGTCGAAGTCGAAGCCCGCGACCGCCAGTTCTGGGAGCTGAACAACCCCGAGGACGTGCCTAAGATCGAAGCGATGATGCGCCAGATGGGGCTGGACTGACCCAGCCCCCTCAGCGCCGGACAGCCTAACGCCCCGCACTGTCGGCACCTTGGACCGAAGCAATTAAGGCAAGTCATAGAGACATTTGGTAACATGGTGCCCGGGGGCGGCACCAACACCCTGTTTTTACTTGTTTTTATCCGTCCATCCTTGCGTGTATCCCCCTAAAAATATGGGCCTAACTGCCCCGAACTGTCTTGCCCTGTCCATCCCTATCCACTAGCTTAAGGTGGATATTTAAGGGGATAAAAAAATGCGGGCAACGAACAGGCTTTCGTCTCAATTTGTGAAAACCGCCCCCGTGGGCAAACATTGCGACGGGGCCGGGCTTTGGCTGGTGAAGCGCGATGATGGCGGGGCGCAATGGGTGCAGCGTGTAACCGTTCACGGACGGCGGCGCGAAATGGGCTTGGGTGGCTATCCTGCGCTCGGGCTGGCGAACGCCCGCAAGCTGTCCGAACGCTGGCGCAATGTGGCATCGGCGGGCCGTGACCCTGTGAAGGAACGTGAAGCCGAAGAGCGGGCCGCGCGACGCGAAGATATCACGCTGGAGATATTAACCGCAGATGCGTTTGAATCCCGTAAGGCCGAATTGAAAGGGGATGGCACGGCGGGCCGCTGGCTTTCCCCCCTGACCCTTCACGTCTTGCCCAGGCTGGGCCGCGTGCCCGTGACTGACCTCGATCAACGCGACATTCGGGACACGCTTGCGCCGATCTGGCACACAAAGGCCGACACGGCGCGCAAGGCGTTGAACCGGCTTTCAATCGTGCTGCGCCATGCGGCGGCGCTGGGCTTGGACGTGGACTTGCAAGCGACCGAAAAGGCAAAGGCGCTTCTGGGGAAGTCGCGGCATGTGCCCCAAAATATTCCCGCGATGACTTGGGCTGATGTGCCGGGCTTCTATGCAAGCCTTGAAACACCGACCCTGACCCATCTGGCTTTGCGGCTTCTGATTCTTACCGGCCTGCGCTCTGCACCGCTGCGCAATATCCGGCTGGACCAGATAGAAGGCGACCTTTGGACCGTGCCAGCCGAAGCCATGAAAGGCCGCAAAGGCGCAACCGAAGCCTTCCGCGTGCCCCTATCACTGGAAGCCCAGCGCATCATCGACCTTGCACGCCCCCACGCCCGCAACGGCTTTCTTTTCCCATCGGTGCGTAAGGGTGTAATATCCGACGCCACAATGTCACGGCTGATGGAACGGCGCGGACTAGAAGCGCGACCGCATGGCTTTCGCACAAGCCTGCGCACATGGCTGGCCGAAGCGACCGACGCCCCGCATGAAGTGGCCGAAGCGATGCTGGCGCATGTCGTGGATGGCGGCGTCGTGCGGGCCTATCGCAGAACCGATTATCTGGAACAGCGGCGGGCGCTGGCAGAACGCTGGGCCGACCATGTGACTGGCGGCGCTGGGCAAGTGGTGAAGCTGGCGGGGGCAGGCTGATGGCTCGGGACAAAACTGACAAAACTGACTTAACCCCAGCGACACTTGCGACTTCTGCGACACGGGGCGGCTGATATCTCGGAACGCCAAATAAATTTCCCGCTATGGCTAAGCGTTTGAAAAGAAAGCCCGGACCCTTTCGCATTATCTTTTATTACCTCCCCTTTTTACCTACTATTACCATGTTTTCAATGGGTTACGCTATTCAGGCGGCTTGACAGGCAGCCAAAACCAGCCAATTCTGGACGATATGAACCAGAGAAGGATGGTGCGAAATGCAATATCTAACATTCACGGAACTGCGCGCAAAGATTGGCAATCGTAGCCGAAGCGCAATTTATCTCGACCTTGCGGCGGGCCGACTTCCGCAGCCGGTAAAATTGGGCGGAAAATTGTATTGGTCGGAAGCGGATATTGACGCGCACCTTGCCGCCCTTCGCGGGGAGGTCGCATGATATGAGTAGTGAAAAAAACGAAGCCCCGGCGCGCGGGCAAGCGCGACCGGGGCGGGGAAGTCGTCATCTGAAAACAACCTACGATCATAAAATAGCACAATCCGAAGGGCACGCCAAGCGTGCCGATCTGCCCCGGATGCAGGACGCGGCAGAGATGGTCGTGGCGTGGGATGTTGCGGACGGGGTTGCTTTGGCCGAAGCGCTCAAAGCCCTGCAAATGGTCGCTGCGCTCAAGATGGTTATTCATTGCGGCGCAGACCAAACAGCGGACGTGTTGCGCGACCTGGCGCAATTCATCGAACTTCACGAGGGCTCGCAATGACCGATGCGCGCACAATGACCGAATTGCTGGGCGGCGACTGGTTTCGAAGCTACGGAACCGCCCCTTGCCCTGTGTGCCAGCCTGGTGGCCAGACCGGGCAAAACGCCTTAACTTTGGCCGATGCAGACAACGGGCGGCTGATGGCCCACTGCAAAAAAACCGCCTGCACCTTCCGGGACATAATGGCGATGGCGGGCTTGCGCGGCGTTGCCTATTGCCCCCCGGATGCTGCGACGATTGCCCGGCGCGAAGCCGAACGGCGGGCCGACGCCCAGCGCCGGGCGGGGCAAGCCGAACGCATCTGGCAGGAAGCCCAGCCCATCGCGGGCACGGCGGCAGAAGCCTATTTGAGGGGACGGGGCATCACATGCGCATTGCCCCATACCCTGCGCTTCCATCCCGCTTGCTTTCACGGGCCGACCGCCCAGCGATTTCCGGCGATGGTGGCGGCGGTGCACGGCGGCAGCTTTGCGGTGCATCGCACCTATCTGCGCCCCGATGGCTCGGGCAAGGCCGGGCTGGACGGCGGCGACAAGCTGATGCTGGGGGCAACCGCTGGCGGCGCTGTGCGGCTCACTGATGGGCCGGGGCGGCTGGTGGTGGCGGAGGGTATTGAAAGCGGTTTGTCGCTTGCCTGTGGCCTGCTGGATGGCCCTGCAACGCTTTGGGCCGGGCTTTCAACTTCCGGCATTCGCGGGCTGTGCCTTCCGGTGCAACCGGGGCGGCTGACAATCGCTTGCGACGGTGACACGCCGGGCCGCGACGCTGCGCACGCCTTGGCCGAACGGGCGCACGGCTTGGGCTGGCAAGTGGGCATCTGTGACCCCGGAACAGGGGCCGACTTTAACGACATTCTGACAAGAAAGGCGGTGGCAGCATGAACGCGCAACCCGGAATGCCCGGCTTCCCCTTGAAAGTGGCCGTCCACGAAATGCCCAAAGGGCCGCAACCCCATTTGAAAGAAACAGCCTTCACGCCTTCATGGCCTGCGCCTGACCCTCGCATGTTGTGCACTGAACTTCCCCCTGCCCCGGAACTGCCCCTGCGCGAAGTGCTCGGGCCGCGCTTGGCGCAATGGGTGGAGGATGCAGCCGAATCTAAAGGCGCGCCCGCTGATTATGTTTTCGCGGCAATGCTGGCGGCGGCTGGCGCAACAATCGGGAACACGCGCTGGGCCTTGATCTGGCAGGGCTGGGCCGAACCGCCCATTATTTGGACAATGTGCATCGGCCTGCCCAGCGCTGGCAAAAGCCCGGCGATTGACGCGGCAATTCAACCGCTGCGCAAAGCCGAACGCCCGATGCGCGAAGCGGCAAAAGCCGAACTTAACGCTTGGACCGAAAAGGCGGAAATTGCCAATTTGACCGAAGCGGCATGGAAGGGTGCGGCAAAGGCAGCAATCAAGGTGGGCGAGGCCGCCCCAGAAAGGCCGAAAGGCTGCGATATCGGGCTGCCCCCGCATATCCCCCGGCTGGTGGTGAACGATGGCACAATCGAACGGCTGGGCGCGATACTAGCCCGGCAACCGCGCGGCACACTGCAAATGCGGGATGAATTGGCCGGATGGCTGGAAGGAATGCAGCGCTATGCGGGCGGCGGCACTGACCGCCCATTCTGGCTGGAAGCTTTCGGGGGCCGGGGCTTCACGGTGGAACGCATGGGCCGCGAACCGCTGACAATCGACCGGCTTTCAATCGGCGTGCTGGGGGGGATCCAGCCTGACCGGCTTAAAACGCTTCTATTCAAAAGCGATGATGACGGGCTTCTGGCGCGCTTCCTGCCCATCTGGCCGAACCCTGCGCCCCTGAAACGCCCGCAAGCTTGGGCCGATGAAGCGATGATGGAAGGGGCTTTGGCGCGGCTTCTGACGCTCGACCTTGCAACCGATGAACAGGACGAAACCCGCCCGTGGTTTATCCCCTTCACGGATGACGCGCGGGCGCTGATGGATGACTTCCGGCTGGCAGTGCGGGGCTGGGAAAGTGAGGCGGAAGGGCTGATGCTATCCTTCCTTGGCAAGCTTCCGGGCCTGTCTGCACGGCTTGCGCTGGTGCTGGGCTTTCTCGACTGGGCAGCCGAAGGGGCCGAAGAACCGGCTTCGATATCGGTGCAACATTTTGGCCGGGCCGCGCATCTGGTGGAAGCCTATTTCTTGCCGATGGCGCGCCGGGCCTATGCGGACGCGGCAACCCCGAAGGCCGAACGCGCGGCGCGGCGGCTGGTGGGCATCATTCGGAAACAGGGCTGGCAGCGCTTCAATTCGCGCGACGTTATGCGGCTCGACCGCTCGGGGCTTGGCAACAAGGCCGAACTCGACCCGGCGCTGGCGCTTCTGGAAGATGGCGATTGCATTCGCCCGGTTGAACCGACCGTGAACCCGCAAGGCGGAAGGCCGCAACGACTTTTCACGGTGAACCCGGCACTTCATGGGGGCGATAATGTCAAAATGGCTTGAAGCGGCAAAGCGGGCAAGCGGGGCTGTCGATTTGCGGGGGGCACCGATCGAACCGAAGCCGGTTTTGTCAGTTGTGTCGGTTTTGTCCGAAGGGGGAGGGCTGACCCCGCCCCCCAAAACATGGACGGGCCGCATTGTTTCACTGGATGACTGGCGGCGACTTACTGAAGCGGAACAGCACGGACCGAACGGGCGGCTTTGGAACGGCATGACACGGCAATGGGAACAACCCGAATGAATATTTTACGCACGCGCCTTGCCAGACTGGAACGCAACCGCCCTGCGCTTGATGCTGATGTGCCGCTCGACCTCAAAGGGCTTCCGCGCGACATGGCCGCGCGCATCATGGCGGCAAAGGCACAAGGCACCTTTCCGCGTAGCCTTTGCGATGCTGACCTCGAAGCGCTGGTGGCTTTGGCGGATGAAGAGGGGGCGATATGACCCGTAAAAGCGGACGCAATACGGATGGCACCTTTGGCCCCGGCAATTCCGGCAAGCCCAAGGGCACGCGTCACAAGGCGACACAAGCGGCGCTGGCGCTTCTGGACGGTGAAGCCGAAGCCCTGACCCGCCAAGCCGTGACAATGGCGCTGGGCGGCGATGCAACGGCGCTGCGCTTGTGCCTTGAACGCATCGCCCCGCCCAGAAAGGATGTGGCCGTGACCTTCGACCTGCCCCGCATGGAAACCGCCAGAGATGCTGCAAAGGCCGCTGGTGCGGTGCTGGGCGCAGTGGCCGATGGCGACCTGACCCCAACCGAAGGCGCGCATATCATGGGGCTGGTGGAAACCTACCGGCGGACGCTGGAAACATCGGACTTGGAAGCCCGGTTGCGGTACATGGAGGAGACGTTATAGTTTACGGACATAAGGAATCGATGACGGTTGAACTGCGAAGCTTTCATTTCCGTTGTCAAGTTTGCGTCAGGTATAAAGCCGGATGCCTCGAGGTGACTGGCCTAGACACTTGGCTGCCCCCGTGCACAATGCCAAGTCGAAGCGTTGGTGGCCGCGCTTTAACACTGGCCAGCATTACTGATCTTAGGTTGGAAACTGAAAGGGCGCACGTTGAAGGCAATATCACTCACCCTCAGTGCTACTGCTGTTTGGGCTTTGGCTGCATGCACGCCCAATGCAATGCTTATGACAAATCCAGGTGCAGCGCTTGATTTGATGGCAGGTTCAGGTTCCGTGACCAGAAGCCCTAGTGGGAAAACTACTTTTCGATTTGCGATTCTGGCCAATGCTTTTGATGGCCTTGTTGATGATCCTTCGCAACAACGTGAGCAAGACAGGCAAGCGCTCGGGCAATGGGTCGGTCAACAAGGGATTTGTCCATCAGGCTACACTGTGAACCCACCAACAAGCACAGAGGGTAACATGGGGCCTATTTTGCTTTATGAGGGCCAATGCAGTTAAGTGCTAGTTCATCCCCTCACCCGGCATGTCGCGGGTGCTGTTTACGCTTCACTGCGTGTAAAAATGCTCCGGCGCTAGTGGACGTCGTGACGCCGCCCACTTCAACTTTTCGTTCAAGCTACTTAAGGCAGAGATATAGGTATTCGGTGGAGATCATATATTCCCCAGCAGGAACCTGACGCGAACTCGCCCGCTCAGCACGCCTATTTGGACCACGGCTACAGATCTCTTGCGCCCTTGCATCTGCCTTTGCCACTGCTGCGGCCTCTGCCTCAGGTGTCATGACCGCGAATGTGCTTTGTTGGATTTGGATGCCGACGCTTGCCTCATTGAATGATGTGACAATTGGCTCAGAAGCCGTATCCGTACAAGCAGCCAACGCTAAAGTTGTTGTAACTCCCAAGCACCCCCGCGGTAGGGGTTATTGTCAGTTTCGGGGTGAGTCCAATTTGCCATTCGGCGCGTGAAGTTTTCGTTCCGGGCTGAATTCCGTGGCGCCGGGTCGATTTCTCTGAATCAGTGGTGGCATGGATCGGCTTACCACCCTTGAACAACAACTCGCCACGGCTCTGCGCAGGATCACTGAGCTTGAAGCCGCGTTGGCGACCATGGCGGAAGAAAACGCGGATCTGCGCCGACAGTTGGCCAAGAACAGCAACAATAGCAGCAAGCCCCCTTCGAGTGATGGCCTGAAGAAACCGTCACCGCGCAGCCTGCGTGGCAAGTCCGGCAAGAAAAGCGGCGGCCAGGTTGGCCACCGGGGCAACACCCTGCGCCAGACGCCAACACCCGATTTTGTCGAACGGCATGAAGCGACGCGTTGTGGCGCGTGTCAACGCGCCCTGACGGCGGAGATGACGAAGGGGATGGAGAAGCGTCAGGTGTTCGACCTGCCCGCGCCGCGCCTGGAGGTCACCGAGCATCAGGCGGCGGTTTATTGTTGCGACCATTGTCGAGCCATGACGACGGCTGGCTTTCCCGATGGCGTGAACGCGCATGTGCAATACGGCACGCGCATGCGGGCGGCGGCGGTCTATTGCAATGTTCAGCAGCTGATACCCGAGGATCGGGTCTGCCTGCTCCTGCGCGACCTGTTTGGGGCCACCAGCCTGTGCGCAGCCAGCGTGACCAACTGGGTGAACCGCGCGGCGCACACCTTGGGTGGCGTGGTCGAGCACATTCTTGCCCGCCTCACCAAAGGCGGCGTTCGGCATCTGGACGAGACCGGACTTCGTGTTGCCGGCAAGCTGCACTGGCTGCACTCGATCTGCGATACCGCCTTCACGCATTACCGCATCGACACCAGGCGCGGTGCCGTTCCAACCTTCCTGACCGGCGGGACGATCGTTCATGATCACTGGAAACCCTACTACGCCCATATGAGTGGGGTCGACGCCCACGCCCTCTGCGGGGCGCATCACTTGCGCGAACTCAAGGCCATCGAAGAGATCGAAAAGGAGCCGTGGGCGAGAGAGGTGAGCGCGGTGCTCAACCGCGCCAATCAGCTCAGGTGCGAGGCTCAGCACCGAGGCGAGACCGAACTTCCGGAACCGGTTCGCCAGGGTATCGTCACCAGATACATGGCGATCCTCGCCGAAGGGCTCGCCTTCCACGAACGTCAGCCCCCACTGGCCAAAAGCCCCGGCACCCGCGGCCGACAAGCCAGGCGGCCAGGCCATAACCTGCTCATCCGCCTGCGTGACTACCGCGACGACGTCCTGCGGTTCCTCGCCGACTTCGCAGTCCCCTTCACCAACAACCAGGCTGAACAGGACCTGCGCATGATGAAGCTGCGCATGAAAATCTCGGGCACCTTCCGCACAGTTGAGGGTGCGCAGGTCTTCGCCGACATCAGGTCCGTCATCTCGACGGCCAGAAAACACGGGCTCAATGTCCTCGACACCCTGACCCTGTCACCATCTCAGATCATCGCTCGGCTCTGAAGGCAGCCCCCCGCACAACCTTATCGGAGAGGGTGCTTGGGAGTTACAAGTTGTTCCCAAAGCCATGATGAACTTATTGTGCATAATTACCTCTTTCATTACCAAAGAAACGTGCATGATTCTAACCCGACATTCCCCAAATGGCCTGCCGCTTGAAGCGAAAATTGCCTGACAGGGCCCAGTGGGTCAAGCGTATTGTGCTCGTGATGGCCGCGACTGCCGTGCGAGGACGCCGATTTGGGCGGATCGGGCCGTGAACCGGCGTCATCCTGCGGCAACGACTGCGTTTTTCAGCGCGGCAGGCGGACCTGTCCAGCCGCTTTCGTTCGGTTTGGGCCTGGTTTTTTTCACGCGCATGAGGGTGGCGCTCGCAATCGGTGGATCGCGGCAAGAATGGCGCGCACCATGGGGCCTGTGACCGCGACCTCGGCCAGCTGGAAGGTGATTGCCCGGGCATGGCGCACAACGCGGGCCCCTGTCTTGATCAGCTTGAGTTGGAGGCTGGTGAGCGACCAGTCGGCCATTTCTTCGGGTAGTTCGATGCGGCGCAGGAAGGTAGCCAGGTTGTAGGCCAGTGCGTGCAGTTGCAGCCGCACCTCGTTGTCGCGGAACCGCTTGCACGACAGCCGTGTCCAGCGGAAGGCGTGTTTGCCCTCCTTGATGTGCTGCTCGGCGGTTCCGCGCTGGTTGTAGAACCGAACCACCCAGTCCGGGTCCATCGGCAGATTGGTGACGATGAAGCCCACGCGGGGGAACAGCTCGCCCGGATGCCATTCGATCTTGGCGATGACCCGACGCGGTTTACCCCATGACGCGGCCTGGTACTGGAAGTCCTCGTAAAACCGCTTGACCTTGGTCAGCGACGGACGCCCCACGGGTCGGGTCACTCGGTGCGCGATCCTTGAACGCAGAACGGCATTGGAGGGCAGTCGGATGGCGTAGAAATAGTCCCCTTCCTCCAGCCGCTCGTAGATCGCGGGGATCGCGTAGGCGGCATCGGCGCGGAAGAAACGCATGAGGTCACGCTTGGCGTATCGGGCGATCACCGGGTCGAGCACATCCTGCCAACCGTCCGCGCTGTGGACATTCCCATTTCGCAGGGCGCAGCGTTCCAGCATGCCAAGCTGGTTGAACAGGAAGTTCGGATGATAGCAGGTGCAGTCGAAATGCCCGTTCCAGGCCGTGCCTTCCTGATCACCATGGGTCGGGCTGACGGAACTGTCCATATCCAGCACGATGTACTTCAGCCCGTTGCGGTCATGAAAGCGGTCAATCCACTGGCTATTCAAATCGGCCAGCGCTTCCCGGTTCTCTGGCATAGCCAGCGTCTCGGTCTCGAACCGCCCCATCTGCGAGGCTGAGGCGGCGTGCGCATCGACTGCGCGTCCACCCACAACCTGGCGCATGACGGGATCAAGGGCGAGACGGTCAGCATCGTTGACATTCCCGCCAGCCGCCCGTAAACTGATTGTCGGAAAAGCCCGTCAATTCGGTGAACAGTGTTCTTGCCACGGCGGTTGTCATTGAGCGCACCCGACGCAAGATCAGACAGCCCGAGCACGTCATCCAACTCGCGCATTACCAGCAGACCGCCGTCGGAACTGAGCTGCGTGCCAAGAAATTCCAGCCGCACCCGGCGGTCAAAACCAAGCCGCCCATCGCCCGTTTCGCCTGCACCCTCTGGGTGATCCATTATCCGCAACCTCAAGCTCAATTAACATGCTGAAATATAACACATTACTGACCATCAGAGGGGTGAAAACGTCAATTTACTTGGGGAATGCGGGATAAAGGGTATCAACAATGAAAACTCGAATAGGAATATTGATTGGTTTGGCTCTTTTTTTGACTGCGTGCGTTGAGACCGCACCAACCTCGATCAATTCTGCTGCTGAGGATATCTCTATTGAAACAGACAGATTTAGTGGTGAGACTACAATTAGGAGCCCTCTGTATCTAAGCCGACAAGGTTTCACAGATACTTTTCCCGTAAAACTTGCTTACGAAGCATCCTTGGATGACGATGGCGAATTGCGGTTCGTCCGTCTCTATGTCGTCGCAACACGCACTGAGTGGGGTTTTTATAGTTCAGCTATTGGAGAAGATAACTATGAATTTGCCTTTTCAGAGGTAGACCGACAAGTGGATTCAATAGGAGCGATTGTGACCGTAGAGGAACACTTTTTACTTACGGTTCCGCTGGCTCAACTGGCGTCAATGTCATCAACTGATTATGAAATTAGAGTTTATGGCCGACGTGACAGCGGTGTCTTTGTAGTGCCGTCGGCTGTTACAAATGCATTCCTGCAAAGGCTGAATAGTTTATAATTTATGCAAGCCGAAGTGCGACTGAAAGGATGAACCCCCTTCAAAAACGCCTAGACCGCCTCGAAGCCCATCATCAAAAAACGAGCGCTGGCCCTACCGTGATTTTCCTTTGCGACGCCACAACGTGCGAGCCGGGCGCGGCGCTGCTGATGGGTGGCGGCGGGCTTGAACGCGAACCGGGCGAAACTGCGGACGCCTTCACGGCTCGGGCATCGGCTGGCGTATCAGGTGCAATTTATTTTTCCCGACTATAAAAGAGGCCGTAAGCGCAAGGCAAAGGGTGTATAATTAGGGGGATACTTCAACACCTAATGTCGTCTTTATCTATATAATACAATAACTTACGCGATTTAAATGGTGCCCGGGGGCGGAATCGAACCACCGACACGAGGATTTTCAATCCACTGCTCTACCCCTGAGCTACCCGGGCACGGGAGAAGGCGGGGCCTTCGGGTGGATGCGTTCTAGGCGAGGCGGGGCGGGGTGTCCAGAGGGTATGCGCAAAAATCAATGGGGTTTTTGCGGCTCTTGATCAACAGCTTCAATGGCCGCCTCGACATCCTCGGGATCGGCGGAGGGCACGGCGTAATCGCCGCTGAACCACTTGCCCAGATCGACATCGGCGCAGCGTTTCGAGCAGAACGGGCGATAGCGGGTATCGGCAGGCTTTCGGCAGATCGGGCAGGTCATGTCACCACATCGGTCAGGGGCAGGCGGTCGCGTTTGCGTTGCAGTTCGAAATGGCCGAGGGGCGTCCATCCCGCAAGGGCGGTTTCAGTCGCATCCTTGCGGAAAGCCGCGCGCAGGCTGGTCTCGAATGTGCGACGGTCCTTCTTGGGCATCGGCGCGAGGTCGAGCGTGATCTGACCACCCAGACCCCGCAGGCGCAATTGCCGGGACAGGTCGCGGGCCATGGCGAGATTGGCCTTGAGCCCTGCGGCAGGGCTGGCATCCCCGCCGGTGTTTACATCCACCGCCACCAGCGCGCGTGTCGGCTCCACGAAATACGAGCCGCCACCGGGCAGGGGCACCTGCGCGTCGCTCAGCCTGTCCACCTGATCAAGCACGTCGAGCGTGGCGAAGCAGCCTACATCGGTGATCACCTCCGAGGGCTCTGCCCAATCCCGCCAGGCGAGGGCATGCGGGCCATCGCCTTCGGTCAGCTTTTCAGGCTCGCGCCCGGCAGCATCGGCCAGCACCGCGCGGGCCAGATCGTGCATGGTGCGAATGTCCTCGGCGATCTCGTCTGCGTCCCCCACGGCGCAGGCCGAGCGCAGGATCAGGCCCAAATCGCTCTCACCCATTTCCGCATGCGCGATCTGCAACAGGGTGTCGCGCAGGTCGTCGTCCTTGATCGACCGTGACACGTTCAGCCCCGGCGCATCCGGCGTGACAATGGCATAGCGGCTCTTGAAGAGCAGTTTCGTCGTCACCGGCAGCGCCTTGCCCGGTTCCGCATAGCCCGTCACCTGCACCAGCAGCGGCTGACCGGGGGCGAGGCCCTTGACCTGCCGCAAGAACGCCGAGCCATCGGGGGTGCGCAGGAACATGCCGCCCTGTCCCTTTACGGGTCGGTCGGCGATGGCGCGGTAGATGGCACCGGGGCGGGGTTGGTCCGAATCGATCAGCAGGTCGTCGAGCCTGCCCTCCACCATAAGGGCGGCGGCCTCGGCCCCGCCGATATGATCGAGGGCGATGGTGCGCGCGGTCATTGGGTGTCCTTCCAGAGGGGATAGCCTGCGGCCTGCAAAAGCCCGGCGGTCTCGGCCAGCGGCAGGCCGACAACGGCGGTGAACGAGCCCGAAATCCACGGGATCAGCGCCCCGGCGGGGCCCTGAATGCCATAGCCGCCCGCCTTGCCCTGCCAGTCACCCGAGGCGAGATAGGCGTTGAGCTCCTCGTCCGAGAGGCGCTTCATCCGCACGGCAGTCACCACGTCGCGCTCCCAGATATGCGCGCCACGTCGCACCGCGACGGCGGTGATCACCCGGTGACGGCGGCCCGAAAGGGCGAGCAGAAACTCAGCGGCCTCCGCCGCCGACTCGGGCTTGCCCAGGATACGGCGACCCAGGGCCACGGTCGTATCGGCGGCGAGCACGATATCGTCGTCCTCCGCCGTGACCGCCCACGCCTTTTCTCGCGCCATACGGGCGCAGTAGGGGCGGGGCAATTCCCCCTTGGCGGGGGTCTCGTCGATCTCGGGCGGGCGGATATCATCCGCCACTACGCCGATCTGCGCCAACAGATCCCTGCGGCGCGGGCTGCCCGATCCGAGAATGAAACGCATGAAAAATCAGACGCTTACTTGAAGCGGTAGTTGATCCGACCCTTGGTCAGATCATACGGGGTCATCTCAACCTGCACCTTGTCGCCTGCCAGAACGCGGATGCGGTTCTTGCGCATCTTGCCTGCCGTATGTGCGATGATCTCATGGCCGTTCTCAAGCTCGACCCTGAATGTCGCATTCGGCAGGAGTTCCTTGACGACACCGGGGAATTCGAGCGTGTCTTCCTTGGCCATGGTCTCTCCTTGCTTTGGCTTTCCGCCTGTTTTGCGGAACGCGCTAGTAAATGAGCCTCTTTAACGTTTTTTTCAAGGGCATATTCACCCGAGCGGTGTAGATGTGACCTGCATGTCGCGGCCCCTCTGTTCGGCCCAGTGGCGGCGGTTGAGCACGACGCCATCCGCGCGGACATGCGCGACGCGCGCGAGGTCGACCTCGGCCAGTGTCCATCCCGGTCTGTTGAGCGCGCCTTCGGCAATGACGCCCGACTGCGGAAAGCCCGTGTCGGGCGGGCCGAAGATGCCGCCCATGCCGGTGTTCTCATCCACGGCCGGGGACCATTCCGCGTCGCCCACGGTCGAAGCCATAACGGTGACACATTGCAGTTCGAGCGCGCGCGCCATCGCACCGATGCGCACCCGCCAATATCCGGCGAGGGCCTCGGTGCAGGAGGGCACGAGGAGCATATCCGCGTCCTGCAGGGCGCGACCCAGCAAGGGAAATTCACTGTCATAGCAGATCAGGATGCCGATCTTGCCGAGGCTCGTGTCGAACAGGCGCAGCGGCCCGCCCGGAACAACATCCCAGTCCTCGCGCTCGAACCGGGTCATGATCTGCTTGTCCTGAACACCGCAGCCTCCCGAGGGAGTAAAAAGCCGCGCGCGATTGACCGGGCGGGCGCCAAGACCGGGATCGAACACCGGGGCCGAGGCCGCGAGAACGTGCAGCCCGTGCCGCACGGCCAGAGTGCTGTGCAGGTCATCCACATCGGCAATCCGGCCGGAGACCGCATGCAGCGAGCGTTCCAGATCGCCCGCCACCTCCGGCCCGTCGAGCATCGCCAGCTCCATCGCCCCATATTCGGGAAAGACCGCCAGATCGGCCCCCTGCCCTGCGGCATCGGCAACCCACTCGGTGATCTTGGCGGCGTAGTCGGCCCAGTTGGTCAGCGCATCGAGCGGATAGGCGGCGGTCGCGATTTTCATCGAATTCCTCATATGCAGCAGGTGGCGCTCTTGTAATCGCTCTGCAAGGGCACGTCGAGCGATTGCCGCCTTGCGCGCAACCGTGCTATCACTTGTCGTATCGAGGCAGGGCAGCCCTACATATGGCAAAAACGGCACTCAGCAAATACCAGCGGCTCGAAGCGGCGGGCCTTTGGCGCGCCGACGCAGAGGCGCAGCGCATCGACGTGATCGTGTCGGTGGGCGAGGCGACGCTGACCATCACCGACATGCGCGAGCGGGTGCAGGCGCATTGGTCGATTGCCGCCATCGCGCGGGCCAATCCGGGGCAGACACCGGCGATCTATCACCCCGATGGCGACCCCGGCGAGACGCTGGAACTGCCCCAGAACGAGACCGACATGATCGCGGCCATCGAAACCCTGCGCAATGCGATTGCCCGGCAACGCCCGCGCCCCGGACGGCTGCGGCTCTACGGCGTACTGGCCAGCGTGTTGGCGGTGCTCCTGATGGGCCTCTTTTGGCTGCCAGGTGCCGCGCGGGACCATGCGCTGCGGGTGGTGCCGGCAGTCAAACGCGCCGAGATCGGCCAGGCGCTTATCACCCATTTGCAGCGCGCCACAGGTCCCGCCTGCCGTGCGCAAGGCGGCAACGCCGCGCTGGCTGCGCTGGCGCGTCGCCTGCCCCCGCGCACAGGCGGCGTGCGGTTCATGATGGTGCGCAGCGGCGTCGAAGACACCCTGCGTCTGCCCGGCGGAACGGTCATGATCAACGCCGATCTGGTCGAGGATCATGACGAGCCCGACGTCGTCGCGGGCCACATCATCGCGGCCTACCTGCGCGCCGAGGCCCGCGACCCGCTGCACCGCCTGCTCACCGATGGCGGCGCGATGGCGAGCCTGCGCCTGCTGGCGACCGGACAACTGACCGACGACACCCTGCGCGCCCATGCCGAAACGCTGTTGAAATCGCCGCCCAACCCACCACCCGATGCCGCGCTGCTCGAAGGATTTGCCCATTGGCAAGTGCGCATGGCCCCGTATGCTTACGCGCGCGACATCACCGGCGAAACTGTCTTGTCGCTGATCGAGGCCGACCCGTTCGCGCGCGGAGCAGAGCCGCCGCCGCCGATCCTGAGCGACGCAGACTGGTTGCGGCTTCAGGGAATTTGCGGTGGCTGAAAGATCCATGGTTCTGGCCGTCTCAAGCGCGATCACCTTGATGATCCTGGCCAGCGCCGCATGGGCGCACGCCTCAGAGCAGGGGTTCGTCCTGCTCTTGCCGACGGATGTCTATATCGCGGCGGGCGGGGCCACCGTGGCACTGACCGTGGCCTTATTGGCGGTATTGCCGGGCCGGGTGGCAGGGGCGATCTTTCGGCCTCTGCCGTTGGCCGTCTCGCCGCCAAGGCCCCGACATATTCTCAGTCTTGTGGCAACCGCTGTCCTGTTGTGGCTAATCTGGCGGGGCTTGTCGGGGCCACGCGATCCGATGCTCAACCCGCTATCGCTGAGCATCTGGGTGGTGTTCTGGATCGCGCTGGTCAGTCTTCAGGGGCTGATCGGCGACCTCTGGCGCTGGATCAACCCATGGTCGGGCATGGCCGCGCTTGTCGCGAGGGTCACCAGAAGTCGCGCGCCCCTGCGCTATCCAAAGGCACTCGGGCATTGGCCCGGAGTGCTGAGTTTCCTCGCTTTCGCAGGCTTTCTGCTGGCTGACCCCGCCCCCGCCGATCCGGCGCGGCTGGCAGTAACGGTTGCGGTCTATTGGGCGGGCCACATGGTCGGGATCCTGCTCTTTGGTGGCCCATGGCTCTTGCGCGCCGAGGGAATCACACTCCTGATGCGCAGCTATGCGCGGATGGGCCTTTTGGGCCGAGCGCGTGGGCGGCTGGTCCTCGGCCTGCCGGGCTGGCAGGTACTGGCCCGCCCGATGCCGTCGCTCAGCCTTGCGGTGCTGATGCTGATCCTTCTGGGGAGTGGCAGTTTCGACGGGCTGAACGAGACCTTTCTGTGGATGGGCTGGCTTGGCCTCAACCCGCTGGAGTTTCCTGGCCGTTCGGCGGTGATCGGGTCTAATTTGCTGGGGCTGCTGCTCACCAACCTGGGGCTGATCGCGGTCTTTGCGGCCTTTCTCTGGCTTGGTGCGCGGCTGGCGGGTGAGCGGGCGGGGCCGGGCCTGCTGATCCGCCGTTTTGCGCCGACGCTCCTGCCGATCGCGCTGGCCTATCACATCGCCCATTACCTGACGAGTTTTCTGCTCGACGGTCAATATGTGCTGGGCTGGCTGTCCGAGACGCTGGGCGCGGGGCATGTCCATGTCACGGCGGGGTTTCTGAACAGCCCCGGCCCGGTGCGACTGATCTGGATGACGCAGGCCGGGGTGGTGGTCGCAGGGCACGTGATCGCGCTGCTGCTCGCCCATGCCATCGCCGTCCGCGCCGGGCAGAGCACGCGGCGCGCGGCACTGGCGCAGGCCCCGCTTGCGCTCTTTATGGTGGCCTATACCGTCTTCGGCCTGTGGCTCTTGGCCACGCCGCGCGGGGCCTGATGGCTAAAGGGCTGGACATGCAGGCCGCTGTTGCGCAATTTGCGCCCAACCGGGCTTTGCGGCCCTAGTTCTGACTGATCGGAGGATCGCCCATGACCACCCCGACCAAAACCGCCACCCGTCGCGGCGCGCTCAAGACGCTGGCAGGCGGGGCCGCTGCCGCCACCCTGCCGCTTTGGGCCCGCTACACCCATGCGCAAACCGCCGAGCCGATCCGCATCGGGTTTCAGCAGCACCGCACCGGCATCGGCGCGGCCTATGGGCGCTGGTATGGTCGTGCCACCGAGGCCGCCGTTGGGCTGATCAACGCGGGCGGCGGCATCAATGGTCGCCCCATCGAGATCATCGCCGAGGATGACGGCACCGACCCCAAGCGCGGGGCCGAGGTGGTCGAGAAATTCGCCAATCAGCATGGCTGCGACGTGGGCTTCGGTACGCTGTTCAGCCATGTGGTGATCGGCTCCGCCCCGCGCGCGGGCGAGTTGAAACTGCCCTATTTCGTGGTCTCGGAGGGCACGCATGTCTCGTCGGGCATGCTCAACCGCTACACCTTGCAGCCGGGCATCACGGACGTGCGCAGTCAGGTCATCGCCATGGCCCCGTTCATCACCGACACGCTGGGCAAGAAGGTCACGATGATCTTTCCGGATTACGGGTTTGGCTATGACCACCGCGATGCCCTCGCCCCGGCCATCGAGGCACAAGGCGGCGAGGTTTTGGCCAAGATCGCCATTCCGCCCTCCGAGACCTCCTTTACCAAGTACTTCCCCAAGATCCCGCGCGACACCGAAGTGCTCTACCATGTCATGGTTGGGCCTGCGGTGCTGACCTTCGTCAAGGAACTGGGTGAATTCTTCGGCGGGCAGGGGCCAGAGCTTTTCGGCTTTATCGACAGTCTCGAGGCAGTGGCTATCGACAGCCCCGGCCTCGACTTCCTCGAAGGCAGCCATTTCTGGGAAGGCATGTGCCGCCACCAACAGCCCGACGAAAGCGCGCATGAGACATTCTATCGCGAGGCGGTGGGCGTCGATGCACGCGGGGCCTCGGTGAACGATCCGGCGGATGTGTCGACCTACGGCCACATGTTCGGCTGCTGGGAGACGCTGCACGTGATCAAGACGGGCATGGAGGCGGCGGGCTATCGCGGGCCGCAAGACCGCGCCGCACTGATCGAGGCGGTCGAGGCGATGACCGACATGCCCCACTCCCGCGAACACCCCCAAGGGGCCAAGCGGTTCAACGGCAAGACCCATCAGGTCTTTGGACATCAGTATATCAGTCAGGTGCAGAACGGCACGCTGACCCGCGTTCATACCACCGCGATCGAGGATTCGGCCTATCCCGATATGGTCGACTACACCACGCAGGCGTTCTGATATGGGTCCGGCGGCGCTCTTGCGGGGGATGCTGGCAGGGGCGATGCTCTTGCTGGCCGCCTGCGCGACACCGCCTCCCCCGCAACCCGAGGAGGTAAGCCGCCTTGCCTCCGCGATCCGAGGCCTCGGACCGGAGGTGGACCCGGAGGAGGCCCAACGCGCAGCCACCATGGCCTATCGGCACACGCATGATCTGGCGCTGGAATACCAGATCACCGATCCACCCATCGTGCACAATACCAAGGTCAATATGGGGCTGAAGCCGCGCGGTCTGTGCTGGCACTGGGCACGCGACATGGAGGATCGGCTGAAAGCCGAAGACTTCCAGACCCTCGACCTGCATCGCGCGGTGGCCAATTCCGACAACGCCTTTCGCCTCGAACACAGCACCGCGATCATCAGCGCGCGGGGCGACGCCTATGACGAGGGCATCGTACTCGACCCGTGGCGCAAGGGCGGCCGCCTGACCTGGGCAGGCGTGCGCGAGGACGCATCCTATGACTGGCAACCGCGCGACGAGGTCGTCGCCCGCAAGCTGGAACGCAAGCACGGCCAGATCGTAACCCTGACCGACGATCAGCGCCTCCTCGTGGGCGGGGTGGAGTACGCGGCGCAATGACCCCTGACACCCGGACAGCCTGATGGATCTAGGCCCCTATCTCGTGCTCGCCACGCTGGAAGGCGCGGTGACGGCGGCGGTGCTGGCGCTGACGGCGGTGGGGCTCAGCCTCGTGTTCGGGGTGATGCGGGTGGTCAATATCGCGCATGGCGAGTTCTTCATGCTGGGCGCGGTGCTGGCGTGGTGGATCGCGACCAGCGTCGGCGGGCACCCGGCGTTCGGCTTCGGTGCGGCGCTGATCATGGCCCCCCTGATCGTCGGCGGGCTCGCAATGGCGACCGACATGACCATTCTCAAGCGACTGGACTATGACCCCGAGCGCACGATCGTCGCCACCATCGGCCTGCTCTACATCATTCAGCAAATGACGCTGATGGGCTATGGCCCCGAGGCGCGCCCGGTCGAAGCACCTTTCAACACGCGCCTTGCGATTCCGTGGTTCGAGCATGGCCCCGAAGGCTGGCAGATGATCTGGCCCTGGGGGTTGGGCACCACCTCTTACAAGCTGGCGGTGATCGGGGCGGCGGCGCTCATCCTCTGCGGGGTCTGGGCGGTGATGGCGCGCACGCACCTTGGCCTCGTGATGCGCGCCACGCAGGCGGATCGTGAAATGGCATTGGCCTTCGGCATCCCGGTCGAGCGAGTCTATGCCATCACCTTCGGTCTCGGCGCGGGGCTGGCGGCGCTCGCCGCTGTGCTGATCGTGCCGATCCAGCAGGCACATTACCTGATGGGGGCCGATCCGCTGCTGCTGTCGTTCATCGTGGTCATCATCGGCGGGTTGGGCAGCCTGCCCGGCACGGTTCTGGCCGCCGTGCTTATCGGACTGTCGGACGGAATCATCTCGGTCTTCTTCTCACCCACGCTGGCCAAGATCATCGCGACGCTGCTGGTGGCGCTGGTGCTGGTGTTCCGCCCGCAGGGCCTCTTTGGAAAGCGCGCGGCATGAGGGCTTTGGTGCTGCATCTGGGCCTTCTGGCCGTGCTTCTGGCGCTGCATTTCGTGCTGCCCGCCTATCATCACGGCAACCTTGCGCGGATCATGGTGCTGGCCAGCTTCGCCATGGGATACAACATCCTCTTTGGCTATACCGGGCTGCTCAGCCTCGGACATGCGCTGTTCTTCGCGGCGGGCATGTATGGCATGGGCCTGTCCGTGCAGCACCTCGGACTGAGCGCGGGGCCAGCATTGCTACTCGGAGTCCTCTCGGGCGCGGTCGTCTCGGGCGCGCTGGCGCTTCTGGCACTGCGCACCAGCGGCGTGGCTTTCATGATCGTCACGCTGATGTTCGCGCAGGCGGGATACCTGACGATCCTGCACTTCTCAGAATGGACGCGCGGTGACGAAGGGTTCGTTCTGGCGCAGGCCGGGCGGATGGTCTGTGGGTTCGATCTCAGCGACCCGAACGCGCGCTATATCGCTGCCCTCATGCTGTTCGGCGTATGCCTCATGCTCAGTCTCTGGCTGGTGCGCGCACCCTTTGGCCGGGTGCTGGTAGCGATCCGCGAGAACGAGGAGCGGGTGCGCATGCTGGGCTACGACACCTTCGCGCGTAAACTTGCCGCACTGACAATCTCGGGCACCATGGCGGCGGCTGCGGGGGCCGCTTACGGCATCCTCTTCGGCTATGTCGGGGCGAGTTTCGCCGCCGTACAATACTCGATCCTGCCGCTTCTTTACGTGTTGCTGGGGGGCGCGGGCACGGTGCTTGGCCCGTTCATCGGCACGCTCTTCATGTTCTACCTCATTGACCTCAGTTCCGGCATCACCACCGCCTACATGCTGATAGCGGGTGTGGCCCTCGTCCTGCTCACGCTCTTCGCGCCGCAGGGGATCATGGGCGAGCTGCGCCGCAGGCTGTGGAAAGGGCTGCCGTGATGCTCTTGTCTGTGCGCAATCTCTCCAAGCGGTTCGACGGGCTGCACGCGGTCAAGAGCGTCGATCTCGACCTGCCCGAGGGCGAAATTCGGGCGCTGATCGGCCCCAATGGGGCAGGCAAGACAACTCTGGTCGGCATGATCGCCGGGCGCATCACAGCGAGCGCCGGGAGCGTGATCTTTGACGGTGAGGACATCACCCGCCTGCCCGCGCATCGCCGCATCGCGCGTGGCATGGCCTATACGTTCCAGATCACCTCGGTCTTCGCACGGCTCAGCGTGGCCGAGAATGTCGGACTTGCTGCGCGCCGCCACCTGCATGGTGCCAAGGCGCGCAAGGCGGTGGCCGAGGCGCTTGACCGCGTCGGCCTCGGCGCACGGGCGGAGCAGGAGGCGGGCGATCTGGCCTACGGCCATCAGCGCCTGCTGGAACTGGCCATGGGGATCGTGCAACACCCCCGCCTGCTCATTCTAGACGAGCCGACGCAGGGCCTGTCAGAAGGCGAGATCGAGGCGTTTCAGAGCCTGATCCGCAATCTGGCGCAGGAGACGACCATCCTGTTGATCGAGCACAACATGCGCGTGGTCATGGCGCTTGCCGACCGGATCACCGTGCTGGATGCGGGCCGCGTGCTGGCCGAGGGCACGCCCGAGGAGATCCACGCCAACGCCGCCGTGCAGGCCGCCTATCTGGGGGGTGGCGATGCTCAGGCTGGATAAGATCGGGGCAGGCTATGGCCGTGCCCAAGTGCTGCATGAGGTGTCATTGCAGGTGTCCCCCGGCGAAATCCTGTGCCTCTTAGGCCGCAATGGCGCGGGCAAGACCACGCTGATGCGCGCGGTCATGGGCCTTGTGCCGCTGATGTCAGGCGCGGTGCAGTTGGACAACGTGACGCTGAGCAACCTGCCCCCGCACGATGTGCCGCGCGCCGGTGTCGGATATGTGCCGCAGGGGCGCAGGCTGTTTTCGGGTCTGAGCGTGGCGCAGAATCTGGAGATCGGGTTGATGGCTGGCGGTCAGGGAATGGCCATGCGCGAGGAGGTGCTCGACCTCTTTCCGCGCCTGCGCGACCGGATGGGACAGGCGGCGCAGACGCTGTCGGGTGGCGAACAGCAGATGCTTGCCATGGCGCGGGCGCTCTGCCTTGCGCCGCGCGTGCTCCTGCTCGACGAGCCGACGGAGGGCTTGCAACCCTCGATGATCGACGCCATCCGCGAGGTCATCACCGCCATGCGCGCGCGCGGCGTCGCGGTCTTGCTGGTGGAACAGCGCCTCCATGCGGTGTTGTCGGTAGCAGACCGCGTCGCGTTTCTCGAGGATGGCAGAAACGGCCCGGTGATCCCGGCCGAAACACTGCGCGCGGATCGCGCCCTTGCCGATCGTTACCTCGGTGTCTGACCTCAATCGTGGCGGATGCGCGCGCGCAGCTTGGCAAAGCCGCCGGGGCTGAGCACGAAGGACGCAAGAAAGCCCACGACAAAGCCGCTGACATCGGCCACCCATGTCGCATTCGCGCCAAAGATCAGCCCAAAGACAAGTTGCAGCCCCATCAGCACGCCAATGAGCGTAAAGGCCCGCGCCTGATTGCTGCCCAACTGCCCCAACCGCAGCCACATGATATAGGTGAACCCGCCGATCAGGCCGTAAACGCCGGGGAACGCCCCGATCAGCCACGGCCGATCCTGCACCACTAGGCCAAAGACCAGGGCACCTCCGACCGTGCTGACAAGGAAGAGGACCAGAACCGCCCAGTGACGGAACACCTCGCTTACGAATTTCCCCATGGCCAGCAGCAGAACCCCGGCAAAGAGCGCGTGGGTGAAGCTGCCATGCACGAAGGCATAGGTCACGAAGCGGCGCAGATGTTCCGTGGGCCAGACGTTGTTCTGCAACATCCATGTCAGGATATCGCCGTTGAACCCGTAATCCTCTCTCGCGCCCGCGCGCCAGCCGATCGCCTCGGGCCCGCCGATCATGCCGCGCGCGCCGAGCGAGAACATCGCCTCGACCCCGATGATCACCAGAAACAGCGCAATCACGAAGGGCGGCACCGGGTTGAGCGGGCTTGGGCGCTGCGGGTCTTGCATTGCGGCTCTCCTTGACGGGGCAATGGCGCATGGGTAAGCGAGGCGAGCACAGAAATCCACCACGGAGTTGAGCCATGACCGAGGCGGCCTTTACCCCCCGCGTGTTTTCGGGAATCCAGCCCTCGGGCAACCTGCATCTCGGCAATTATCTCGGCGCGCTCAAACGCTTTGCCGATGCCCAGAACCAGGGGGTGCAGACGCTCTATTGCATGGTCGATCTGCACGCCATCACCGTCTGGCAAGAGCCCGCCGATCTGCGCCATGCCACCCGTGAATTGGCCGCCGGGTTCATCGCCTCGGGCCTCGATCCCGCGCGCTCGATCCTGTTCAACCAGAGCCAGGTCGCCGAGCACACGCAACTGGCATGGGTGTTCAACTGCGTGGCGCGTATGGGGTGGATGCAGCGCATGACACAGTTCAAGGACAAGGCGGGCAAGAACGCGCAGAACGCCTCTCTCGGCCTCTTCGCATACCCCGCGCTGATGGCAGCCGACATCCTCGCTTATCACGCCACCCATGTGCCGGTGGGCGAGGATCAGAAACAGCACCTCGAACTAACCCGCGATATCGCGATCAAGTTCAACAACGATTTCGGTGTTGATTTCTTTCCCATCACCGAACCGGTGATTGAGGGCGCGGCAACCCGGGTGATGTCCCTGCGCGACGGATCGAAGAAAATGTCGAAATCCGACCCCTCGGACATGAGCCGGATCAACCTGACCGACGATGCCGACGCCATCGCCAAGAAGATCCGCAAAGCCAAAACCGACCCCGAACCGCTGCCATCCGAGGCGAAGGGGCTGGAGGACCGGCCCGAGGCGCGCAATTTGGTCAATATCTACGCGGCCCTTGCGGATATGAGCGTCGATCAGGTCATGGCGGAAGCGGGCGGCAAGCCGTTCTCAGAGTTCAAGCCGATGCTGGCCGATCTGGCGGTCGACAAGATCGCGCCGATCTCGACCGAGATGTCGCGGCTGATGCAGGATGTGACCGAGATTGACCGCATTCTCGCCAACGGGGCGGACCGCGCTCGCGCCATCGCCGCACCGATTCTGCGCCAGACCTACGAGATCATAGGCATGGTCGGCCCGCGCGAGGTCTGATCCGTCACGTCTTGCCGGTAGGCCAAGCCTCTGCTTAGCTGTCACCGGACAGCTTCAACGGCGAGGAGAGGCCGATGACCAGCATGCGTGACAGTTCTGGCCTGACCGAAGAGCGCCCCGCCGTGATCCCGGTCGGGGCCGCCTATTGCGCCGTCGATATCGACCGGCCGTCCCGGCATTTCGCCTTTCTCCTGCAGCCCGACTTCACCCTGCTGGCGTTCAGCGCTGCGCTTGATCCGCTGCGCATCGCCAACCAACTGGCACAGCGCCCGCTCTATCGCTGGACGGTATGTTCCCAGGATGGCGCGCCGGTCAGCAGTTCCTGCGGCATGTCGGTCAATGTCGATCAGCCGCTGGCACGCTTTGCCCGCGACACCGATCTGGTGGTCTGTGGCGGCACCGTGCGGCCCGGCGGATCACACCCCGGCGTGCGCGCCATTCTGCGCGAACATGTCCGGTTCGGCGGGCGCGTTGGCGGCATCTGCACCGGGGCCATCGCATTGGCCGAGGCCGGGCTGCTGGAGGGGCGCAAGGCGACGCTGCACTGGGAAAACCAGCCCGCCTTTCGCGAACAGTTCCCGCAGGTCGAGATCAGCACCAACACCTATGAACTGGATGGCGGCATTTTCACCTGTGGCGGCGGGGTGGGCGCGACCGACATGATGCTCTTGCGCATCGAAGAGGATTACGGCCCGTCCTTTGCCGATGTGGTGGCCGATATGTGCCTCTACGGGCAGCGCCGGGGCGAACGCACGCAGCAGCGCGCTTCGGTCAGCAGTGCCATCGACAGCCGCAATCCCCTTTTGGTGCGCGCGATCAAGGCAATGCAGGCGAATATCGAAACGCCGCCCGGCATGGACGATCTGGCCGCCGCTGCGGGGTGTTCTCGACGGCAGATGGAACGCCTCTTCATGAAATATTGCGACAAGACGCCCTACCGTTTCTTTCGCGACCTGCGACTGGATCACGCGCGCGGCCTGCTGCGCGAAACCGATCTGAGCGTTTCGGAAATCGCCGTCGCCTCGGGATTTGCCTCACAGGTGGTGTTTATCAAGAGCTTCCGCGGCCGGTTCGGCCATGCGCCGGGCCGGTTCCGCAGCGGCAAAGCGGCGCCCCTCCAGACCACGCCTTGAGCCAGTAGAAACCGGGGCTTGACAGCAACACGCACCTGACCAAAGGCTGGATCGCGATCCCGGCCAAACGGAGCCCGCCCCATGTCCAACGATCCCCTCCTTCAGCCCTACCAGCTAAAGCATCTGACCCTGCGCAACCGGATCATGACCACCAGCCATGAACCGGCCTATCCCGAAGACGGGATGCCCAAGGAACGCTATGCCGCCTATCACGCCGAGCGCGCCCGCGCCGGCGTAGCATTGGCGATGACCGCCGGGTCGGCGGCAGTGTCCAAGGACAGCCCGCCGGTCTTCAACAACGTCCTCGCCTACAAAGACGAGGTAGTGCCCTGGATCAGACAACTGACCGATGCCTGCCACGATCACGGCTGCGCGGTGATGATCCAGCTGACCCATCTGGGCCGCCGCACCGTCTGGTCCAAGGGCGATTGGCTGCCGTCGCTGTCGTCCTCGAAACACCGTGAACCCGCGCACCGGGCCTTTCCCAAGCTGGCCGAGGATTGGGATATCGAGCGGATCATCACCGATTTCGCCGATGCCACCGAACGGATGAAAGCGGGCGGCATGGACGGGATCGAATTGCAGGTTTACGGGCACCTGCTCGATCAGTTCTGGTCGCCGCTGACCAATAACCTCGATGGCCCCTATGGCGGGCACGACCTCGACAGTCGGATGAAGCTCTTGATGGACGTGCTGCGCGGTATCCGCAAACGCGTGGGCGATGAGTTCATCGTCGGCCTGCGCTACACGGCGGATGAGGCAGAGGCGGGCGGTATCACCCCCGAGGAAGGGCTGGAGATTTCCAAAAAGCTGGCCGATTGCGGCATGGTCGATTTCCTCAACGTGATCCGCGGGCGCGTCCATACCGACCCGGCAATGACCGATGTGATCCCGGTGCAGGGCATGAAAAACGCGCCCCATCTCGATTTCGCGGGCGCAGTCAGGGCGGCGACCGGCATGCCCACCTTCCACGCCGCCAAGATCCCCGACGTGGCCACAGCCCGGCATGCGGTGCAGGCCGGACTGCTCGACATGGTCGGCATGACCCGCGCCCATATGGCCGATCCGCATATCGTGAAAAAGATCGTCGAGGGGCGCGAGGACGATATCCGCCCCTGCGTGGGCGCCACATTCTGTCTGGATCGCATCTATGCCGCCGGTGAGGCACTCTGCATCCACAACGCCGCCACGGGCCGCGAACTAACCATGCCGCACGAGATCGCCCCGGCCCCCGAGCGCAGGAAAATCGTCATCGTCGGTGCAGGCCCCGCCGGGCTCGAGGCCGCGCGCGTCGCCGCAGAGCGCGGCCATGACGTGACGGTGTTCGAGGCCCAGCCCGACCCCGGCGGACAGGTCCGGCTGACCGCGCGGAACCCGCGCCGCCGCGAGATGATCAGCATCATCGACTGGCGCATGGCGCAATGCGCCGCACGCGACGTGACCTTCCATTTCAACACCTGGGCTGAGGTCGAGGACATCGCCGCACTCGCGCCCGATGTGGTGATCGTAGCAACGGGTGGCCTGCCCAATGTCGAACTCTTCGAGAGCGGCAAGGAACAGGACCTTCTCACCACGACATGGGACATCATCGCGGGCGACGTGAAGCCGGGGCAAAATGTGCTGATCTACGACGAAAGCGGCGATCACCCCGGCCTGATGGCCGCCGAAGTGGCCGCCAATGCCGGTGCCAGCGTCGAGGTGATGACCCCCGACCGCACCTTTGCCCCCGATATCATGGGGATGAACCTCGTGCCCTACATGCGCGCACTGCAGGACAAGGATGTGACCTTCACCGTCACCCGCCGCCTCTTGGACGTGACCCGCGACGGCAACCGGCTCAAGGCCACGATCGGTACGGATTACAGCGATTTCACCTCAGAGAAGAGCTACGATCAGGTTGTCGTGAACTACGGCACCCTGCCGATGGATGATCTCTATTTCGAGTTGAAACCATTGTCCTCGAACGGCGGTGAGATGGATTACGATGCGCTGATTGCCGGTCAGCCACAGGCCGTCACGCGCAACCCGGACGGCGCGTTCCAGCTGTTCCGGATCGGCGACGCGGTCAGCGCACGCAACACCCATGCCGCGATCTACGACGCATTGCGTCTGGTCAAGGATATCTGACACGGGATCACGGGGCCGCAACAGGCGCGCAACTACCCCTGTCCATCGGGCGAGGACGGCCCGAGAAGGATCTCGCCAAGGCTGATCTCGCGCGGGGCGGGGTCGCGCAGATCAAGCGTCGTGACGATATCGACAAGGTGGTTTTTCATGAGTTCCTCGGCGTCATCCGCATCGCCGCGCGCGAATGCGTCGAGCAGGGCGTGATGCGCGTGCTTCTCGCACATCGCACTCTGACGTTGCCAATAGAGAGCGATGATCAGCGACGAACGCGCGACCAGCCGCTCGATGAAACCCGCGATCGTGGCCTGATCCGCAATATGTGAAATTTCGATGTGGAATTGCCCGGACAGACGCAGGGCCTTGCCGTGTTCGGCGCGGGCCATGGCGTCGTGCTCGGCCTCGATATGGGCATGCAGGCGGTCAAGATGCGCACGCGTCATCCGCTCTGTCGCAGAGCGCGCCGTGCGCGGCTCCAGCAAGGCGCGTGCCTCGAACACCTCGCGCGCCTCGCGGATCGTCGGCTTGGCGACAAAGGCCCCGCGATTGCGTTTCAACTCCACCAACCCGTCATGCGAGAGCGCCTGAAGCGCGCTGCGCACGACGGTGCGCGACACCTCGAACACGTCGCTCAACTCGTCCTCGCCCAGCTTTGTGCCCGGCGCCAGCCGATGCTCATGAATGGCCTGTGACAGCCGCGCGACTATCGCGGCACTCGGGCCGGTGATCGTCGGCTGGATAAACAGGGGGGATTCGCTGAGATGGTTCATGCAGGTCTCCTGCGGCAATCATGCGCCCCTGTGTGCACGTGCACAATACCAGGTGGGATCACATCCCGCCTTCAGATGAATTGTATACAGTGATTGCGCACAATATTGCGCCGTGCCGCGATGAACCTGCCCAAAATACGCGCATCTTGTCGAATGCTCCACGCCGCACTGCCGAATCCATTGCGAGCTTCGATCCCGTTCGCCGCAGTTGAACCATGCCGATAACGGGATGCCAGATGACAAACGCCGCCGACCTAGAATTCGTTTCCCTGACCAAACGCTACGGTAACACCGTGGCGGTCGATGCGATCTCGCATCACTTCAAGGCGGGCACCTATGCCTGTCTTCTGGGGCCGTCGGGCTGTGGTAAATCCTCGACCCTGCGGATGATCGCGGGACATGAAGAGGTCAGCGACGGCGCCATCGTGCTATCAGGGCGCGACATATCCCACCTGCCGCCCGCCCGGCGCGGCACGGCGATGATGTTTCAAAGCTATGCGCTTTTCCCGCATCTCAATGTGCGCGACAACGTGGCCTTCAGCCTGCGCATGGCTGGGCAGGACAAGGCCACGCGCCTTGCCCGAGCGGATGAAATGCTCGACCTCGTCGAAATGACGCAATACGCGGACCGCAAGCCCGATCAGTTGTCCGGCGGGCAGCAGCAGCGCGTGGCCCTTGCGCGGGCGCTCATCACCCGACCGCAGGTCCTGCTGCTGGATGAGCCGCTCTCGGCACTCGATCCCTTTCTGCGCGTTCGAATGCGAACGGAGCTGAAACGGTTGCAACGCGACCTCGGCATCAGCTTCATCCATGTGACCCACGGGCAGGATGAGGCGTTGGCCCTCGCCGACGAAATCATCGTGATGAACGACGCGCGCATCGAACAGGCGGGCCCCGCGCGCGAGGTGTTCAACGCGCCGCGCACCGCCTTTGTCGCGCGGTTCATGGGCGGGCACAACGTGCTGCACCTGCCACAGGGACGGATCGCCCTGCGCTCTGACGTCATGTCCGTCACTGCACCCGAGGCCGGGCGTATCGACGGGCGCATCACCGGAATCGAATACCAGGGCACGTATGTCGCGCTCATTTCCGTGGTCGCGGGCGACCAGGAGGTGACGGCGCTTTTGCCCGAGCGCGAATTTTTCCAGAACCCCCGGGAATTGGGCGAGGTGATCGGCCTGGGATGGGACGACCGGGCGGCCCATCCGATTTCAGCCTGAAGAACAAAGACCCGAGTCAAATGACCACAACGGAGAGGACCAACCATGACGACGATCTGCAAGACCCGCTACAGCCGCCGAAGCCTGCTCAAATCAGGAGGCGCAGCACTTGCCGCCTCTGCCCTGCCTGCGCCGATGGTCTGGGGTCAGGAAGGCAAGGATATCGTGCTGCGCCAGTTCGGCACCGGGGTGTCCAACCTCAACGAGGTGGCAACCAAGGTAAAGCAGGATCTGGGCATCACGCTTGAGATGACGGCGCTTGATACCGACAGCGTGACACAGCGCGCCGCCACACAACCCGACAGCTTCGACATCGCCGATATTGAGTATTTCGTCTGTAGAAAGGTCTGGCCGACCGGCAACCTGCAAGCGATGGATGCCGGCCGGATCGAGAATTACGACAAGATCGTCGGTATTTTCCGCGACGGCAAACTGACCCCCGAAAGCGAGATCGCCCAAGGCACCGCTCCGCATACGGTCGGCTTTGTCGAAGGGCCGGGCGGCACTGACTTCGTGGATACCGAAAGCGGCTGGATGACGCTGATCCCCACGATCTACAACGCCGATACGCTCGGCATCCGCCCCGATCTGATCGGGCGTCCGATCGAAAGCTGGACCGAGTTGCTCAACCCCGAGTTCAAGGGCAAGGCGTCGATCCTCGACATCTCCTCGATCGGAATCATGGACATGGCGATGGTCTGCGAGGCGATGGGCGAGATCACCTATGGCAACAAGGGCAACATGACCGTCGAGGAGATCGACAAGACCATCGCGATCTTCACCGAAGCCAAGAAGGCAGGCCAGTTCCGCGCGTTCTGGAAAACCTTCGACGAGAGCGTGAACCTGATGGCGAGCGGCGAGGTGGTGATCCAGTCGATGTGGTCGCCCGCCATCACGGCAGTGCGTTCACGCGATATTCCCTGCGTCTACCAGCCGCTGAAAGAGGGCTATCGTTCATGGGGCGGCGGCATCGGGCTGTCGGCGTCGCTCTCGGGAATGGAGCTGGGTGCGGCCTATGAGTACATCAACTGGTATCTCAGTGGCTGGGTCGGCGGTTTCCTGATGCGGCAGGGGTATTATTCGGCGGTGCCCGAAACCTCCAAGGCGTTCATGAGCGAGAACGAATGGGGCTACTGGTTCGAGGGCAAGGAAAGCACTGACGTGATCACCTCGCCCTTCGGTGACGAGCTTGCCGGTGTGGGCGAAATCCGTGATGGCGGGTCGTTCTATGACCGGATGGGCGCGGTGGCCTGCTGGAACTCCGTCATGGACGAAAACCAGTACATGGTCCGCAAGTGGAATGAGTTCATTGCCGCCTGAGTGAGGCATCGGATCGCCTTTGGCGATCCGACCAACTGGGGGGCGTTCCGCCCCCCAGACCCCCTGAGAGTATTTTTCCCAAAAAGAAGAGGCTGCCGGGTGCTGCGAAATCGAAACCTTGTCGGATGGCTGCAAGCGGCCCCGCTGGCGACCGTTCTGTTGGGCTTTCTCGTGGCCCCAATAGCCATGATCGTCATCGTCAGCTTCTGGGGCGCGACAGAATACTCGATCTACCCGGCATTTCAATTCGACAATTACCAATTCCTCTTCAGCTCTCCCGTGACCTACACGGTTTTTTTCAACACGCTCAAATATGCGGCGATCACCTGGGCCTTTACCCTCGTCATCGGCTTTACCGTGGCCTATTTCCTGGCCTTCGAGATCCGTAGCCTGAAATGGCAGATCGCACTTTTCCTTCTCTGCACCATCCCGTTCTGGACGTCGAACATCATCCGTATGATCAGCTGGATTCCGTTTCTTGGCCGCAACGGCATCGCCAATTCGACGCTGATCAGTTGGGGCGTCATCGACGAGCCGCTGGAATGGCTTTTGTTCTCGGACTTCTCGGTAATCCTTGCCTTCGTTCATCTCTACACGCTGTTCATGGTGGTGCCGATCTTCAACTCGATGATGCGGATCGACCGGTCATTGATCGAAGCCGCGCGCGATTGCGGTGCCAATGGCTTTCAGACCCTGTGGAACGTGATTGTGCCGCTGTGCAAGCCGGGCATCATGATCGGCACGATCTTTGTCACAACGCTGGTGATGGGGGATTTCATCACCGTTCGGTTCATGTCCGGCTCGCAGCGCGCCAATGTCGGGCGGCTCATCTCGAACGATATCAGCCTGCTGCAATACCCCTCGGCGGCGGCCACGGCGGTGGTGCTGCTCTGCACGGTGCTGATCGTGATCGCCGTGCTGTTGCGGCTGGTCGATATCCGAAAGGAGTTGTGAGCATGGAACGACGCAGCCGGAGTTTTTACCTGCTGGCCGCATTTTTCGGGCTGTTCGTGCTGTTTCTCTATGGCCCGATCGTGACCATCGGCATCCTGAGTTTCCAGGGGCCGCAAGGTGGCCTCACCTTTCCGATGAACGGCGTCTCATTGCACTGGTTCCGGGACTTGTTCGAAGAACAGGCCGTCGGTGATATCTGGGGCAGTTTCCGTCGGTCATTCGCCCTCGGGCTGATGGTGATGGTGACGACGGTGGTGGTCTCGGTTCTGGCAGGGCTGGCGTTCCGCAAACGCTTTGCCGGGGCGACGGTGCTGTTCTACCTGAGCATCGCCTCGCTGGTAATCCCGTCGATCCTGATCTCTCTCGGCGTCGGGCTAATCTTCAATCAACTGGGGTTCAGGGTGCATTGGATCACCTCCGGTTTTGGAAGTCAGCTGACATGGACCCTGCCCTTTGGCCTGCTGATCATGTTTGCGGTCTTCAACCGGTTCGACAAGAGCTATGAGGAGGCTGCGCGCGATCAGGGGGCGACGCCCTGGCAGACCTTTGCGCATGTTATCCTGCCGATCATCGCACCGTCGCTTTTGGGGGTCGCGCTGTTCGGCTTCACCCTGAGCTATGACGAATTCGCCCGCACCCTGCTCACGGCGGGCAGCTACAACACGCTGCCGCTGGAAATCTTCGGCATGACCACCAATGTCACCACCCCGGTGATCTTTGCGCTCGGCACGCTGACCACGCTGTTTTCACTGGCGGTGATCGGCACCTTCTTTCTCACCCTCTGGCTTCTGTCGCGCCGGCGCAAGCGCCCGTCGGACGCAGGCAAGGGGATGGTCTGACCGGTGGCCGTGATCCTCATCAACCCCAACAGCACAGAGGCCATGACCCAAAGCGCGCTGACCGCCGCACGGCTGGCCGCCCCCGATCTGGAATTCGAGGGCTGGACCTCTGCCCAAGGCCCCGCCGTGATCGAGGGAGAGGCCGATGGCGCGCGCGCGGTGCCGCCCCTGCTGGCGCTGATCCGGAAGGCATCGGATAGCGGGGCCGAGGCGATCATCATCGCCTGTTTCGACGATACCGGGCTCAGCGAGGCGCGCCGCATCGCGACCTGCCCCGTGATCGGGATCGGTCAGGCGAGTTTCGCGCTCGCGGACCTCTTGTCGGATCAGGCGGCGGTGATCACCACGGTCGAGGCCGCCGTTCCGGTGATCACCCGCAACATCGCGCAGCATGGCTATAGCGCAACCATCCCGCAGGTTCTCGCCGCCGACACCCCCGTTCTGATGCTGGAGGAAGAGCCCGCCCGTGCCGCCGCGTATTTCGCGCGTACATCGACACGCGTCACACCCGGCACGACGCTGGCCATACTGGGATGCGCCGGGGCCGTGACGATCATTGGCGCGGTGGCCAAGGCGGTGCCATTTCCGGTCATCGACGGGGTCACGGCAGCCGCGCAATTGTGCCGCGTGCTGGTCGCGGCGTCGAAACGGAACGCACTCAACGCGCCATGACACCGCCAAGGAAAACACCAATGGCCAGCCGCGTTCGGGCGGCAAACCCTTCGGGCGAGGCCAGCCGGGAAGGGTCGAGCAGCGATTCCAGCGGCCACGGGCGCAGCATGTCGAGCAAAAGTGCTGCGGCCTTCCCGGTATCATCCAGGTTGATCTCCGCGCGTGCGACCCCGCGATCCAACTCTGCGGTCAGAATGCGCAGATCCCGCTGCATCAGCCGATCCACCAGATCACGCCCGATCTCGGGACAGGCGGGTACCTGAGCCATGAAGGTCCGCAGGATTTCCAGCGGCAAGCCGTAGCCCTGATGACGCGCATTGCGAGACATGAGACGGGTCAGTCGCTCGGCAATCGGCAGGGCAGTTTCGGGCGCGGACAAGGGCTGAATGAATTGCTCCGCGACCTTGTCCATATAAGCGCGCAAGAGCGTGGTCCGGCTCGGAAAGACATCGTAGAGCGTGCGCTTCGACATCCCCGCATGGCGCGCGATCGCCTGCATCGTTGCCCCGTCCAGCCCGGCCTCCGAATGCAGTTCTTCAAGCGCGGCGAAGATCGCCTTGCGCCGGGCGTCTGTCGACAACGTCACCGGACGGCCACGCCGTCCCGGATCACACTGCCCGATTGGCGGGCGCTTTACCGGTATCGACCCCATTCATCCCCGCACAGTCACTGTGCGCCCCCAATTGCGCGCTTGCCATTTTCAAACGCGTCATATTTATAAAACCCTAAAGTTTTATAAATCAACGGACGCATGCGCGCCAATCCTTTATGCGTGAAAGGGCTTGTGATGGCTTATCTCCCCCGTTTCATGGCTGCACTCGCGGCCTGTGCCTGCCTGATGCCAGCGGCGCTGTCGGCACAGCAGGGGCAAGGCCGTGCGCCAGTGACGGTGGTCACGGTCGAGCCGCAGGACGTGACATTGACCTCGCTCTTGCCCGGGCGCGTCGCCGCCTCCGCCGAGGCCGAAGTGCGCCCGCAGGTCAACGGCATCATCATCGAACGCCTGTTCGAAGAAGGCGCGGACGTGTCCGAGGATGATCCGCTCTACCAGATCGACCGGGCGACCTATGAGGCCACCGTCCGACAGGCACGCGCCAGCGTTGCACAGGCCGAGGCACAACTGCGCGCCGCCGAACGCGAGGCGAACCGATTGGTGGAACTGCAATCGCGCAACGTGGCCAGCGAGCAGGCCCTCGATGAGGCGGTATCGGCGCGTGACAGCGCCGAGGCCGGTCTGGAACTGGCGCGCGCGCAACTCAACTCCGCCGAGATCGAGCTGTCGCGCACCACGATCCGCGCGCGGCTATCTGGTCGGATCGGCCTGTCGCAGACATCGCAAGGCGCGCTCGTGACCGCAAGCCAGGCGCAGCCGCTGGCGGTGATCCGCAATATCAACCCGGTCTATGTGGACGTCACCCAATCCGCCGCCGACCTGCTCCGCTGGCGGCGCGGCGAGACCGAAGAGGAGTTGCGCGGCGCGGATGCGACCGTGCGGCTGATCCTCGCGGATGGCTCGGATTATTCCGAAACCGGACAGCTCAAGGCCGCCGAGCCGAATGTCGATCCGCAGACCGGCGTGGTGACGTTGCGCATGCAGTTCGACAATCCCGATCTGCTGCTCTTGCCCGGCATGTATGTACAGGTCGACATGCCCGTCGAGGTGGCCGAATCCGTCTATCTTGTCCCGCAGGAAGGCGTCGTGCGCGACCGGCGCGGGCGGCCCAACGCATGGGTGGTGAATGAAGAAAACGTGATCGAGGAGCGCACGATCAGCATCCTGCAGGATCGTGGCAACCAATGGGTTGTGGACGAGGGGCTCAATCCTGGGGATCGCATCGTCGTCTCCGGCTTTCAGAAAACCGCAGCAGGGGCGACAGTGACGCCCGAACCGCGCGCAGAATAACCGGGCAAAGGACGTAAAGCATGGCACGTTTCTTCATCGACCGCCCGGTCTTTGCCTGGGTCATCTCGATCCTGATCATGGGCGTGGGCGTACTGGCGATCCGGCTATTGCCGGTGGCGCAATATCCCGAGATTGCCCCGCCCTCGGTCACAGTGGCCGCCAACTACCCCGGCGCCTCCGCTGATACGGTCGCCAATACCGTGACGCAGGTGATCGAACAGCAGATGACCGGGCTCGATGGCTTGCGCTATTTCTCGTCGCGCTCCACCTCGCAGGGCAATGCCGAGATCACGCTGACCTTCGAGACTGGCACCGATGCCGATATCGCGCAGGTGCAGGTGCAAAACAAGCTGGGTCAGGCCACGCCGCTCCTGCCGGAAATCGTCCAGCGTCAGGGCATCACGGTCGAGAAATCCTCGGCCGGGTTCCTGATGGTCGTGGGCATGATCTCGACCGATGGCGCGCTCGAACAGGTGGACTTGTCAGACTACATGTCCACCAACCTCGTGGACGAGCTGAGCCGGGTCGAGGGCGTCGGCTCGGTGCAGGTCTTCGGCTCAGAATACGCCATGCGGATCTGGCTCGACCCGTCCAAGCTGGCGGCCTTCGGCATGTCCCCCTCGGAGGTCGTGGCCGCCGTCTCGGCGCAGAACGCGCAAATCTCAGCGGGGGCGTTCGGCGCCCGGCCCGCAGTCGACGGCCAGCAACTCAACGCCACGATCACCGCGCAATCGCTGCTGAGCACGCCCGAGGATTTCCGCCAGATCGTGCTGCGTGCCGAGACCGATGGCGGCCTCGTGCTGCTCGATGACGTGGCCCGCGTCGAGATCGGGGCGCAGAACTATGCCACCACGGCGCGCTTCAACACCGATCCTGCGGCAGGCATGGCGATCACGCTGGCACCGGGGGCCAACGCGCTCGACACCGCGCGCGCGATCAAGGAACGGATGGCGGAATTCGCCCGCTTCTTCCCCGAGGGCGTCGATTACGTGATCCCCTATGACACCACGCCCTTTGTGGAGATTTCGATCAAGGAGGTGGTCAAGACCCTGTTCGAGGCCATCGGACTGGTGTTCCTCGTGATGCTGCTCTTCCTGCAAAACCTGCGCGCCACGCTCATTCCGACGCTTGCCGTGCCGGTGGTGCTTCTGGGCACCTTCGGGGTGCTCGCCGCCGCCGGTTTCTCGATCAATACGCTCACCATGCTGGCGATGGTGCTGGCCATCGGTCTTCTGGTCGATGACGCCATCGTTGTGGTCGAGAATGTCGAGCGGATCATGGAGGAAGAGGGCCTGCCGCCGCGCGAGGCGACGCATAAATCCATGGGCCAGATCACCGGCGCGCTGGTCGGCATCGCCATGGTGCTCTCGGCGGTCTTTGTGCCGATGGCGTTCTTTCCCGGCTCCACCGGCGTGATCTACCAGCAATTCGCGATCACCATCGTCTCGGCGATGGCGCTGTCGGTGGTGGTGGCGATCACGCTGACACCTGCGCTCTGTGCCTCACTGCTAAAACCCAAGGGGCACGAGCCGAAGCGCGGCCCCTTCGCATGGTTCAACACCGGATTCAGCAAGCTGACCAACGGATATACCGGCACGGTGCGCTGGTCGGTGCGCCGCCCGGTGCGGGTCTTCGTGGTCTATCTGGCACTCGCCCTCGGCATGGCGCTGATGTTCCTGCGCACCCCCACCGGGTTCCTGCCCGAAGAAGATCAGGGCATTCTCTTCACCCTCATCCAGACCCCAACAGGCTCGACCGCCGAGCGCACGCTCGACGTGGTGAAACAGGTCGAGAACTACTACCTGGAACAGGAATCCGAAGTGGTCGACTCGATGTTCGGCGTCGTCGGTTTCAGCTTTTCGGGCAACGGTCAGAACATGGGCCTCGCCTTCGTGCAGCTCAAGGACTGGGACGAACGCCCGCGACCCGATCAAAGCGTGCAGGCCCTCGCCGGTCGCGCCTTTGGTGCGTTCAGCCAGATCCGCGACGCGCAGGTTTTCCCGGTGGTGCCGCCCTCAGTGATCGAACTGGGCAACGTCTCGGGGTTCGACTTCTACCTGCAGGCGCGTGGCGGGCAGAGCCATGGAGATCTGATGGCGGCGCGCAATCAGCTTCTGGGGATGGCCGCGCAAAGCGATCTCATCGCCTCGGCGCGGCCCAACGGGCTGGAGGACGCGGCGCAGTTCAACCTCGATATCGACTGGCGCAAGGCCGGGGCGATGGGGCTGACGCCGACGGATGTCGGCGAGTTGCTGCAAATCGCCTGGGCGGGCACATATGTGAACGATTTCCTCGATCAGGGCCGGATCAAGCGCGTCTATGTGCAGGGCGAGTCCGAGGCCCGCGCCACCCCCACCGATATCGACAAGTGGCGCGTGCGCAACACCAGCGGCGGGCTGGTCCCATTCTCGAATTTCGCCGAAGGCAACTGGGATTACGGCGCGCAGGGGCTATACCGCTATAACGGCATCCCCTCGGTACAGTTGCAGGGCTCTCCCGCGCCCGGCGTCTCGACCGGCGAGGCGATGGCCGAAATGGAGCGGCTTGCCGCAGAGCTTGGCACGGGTTTCGAGCTGGCGTGGACCGGGCTTTCCCTGGAAGAACGCGAATCGGGCAATCAGGCACCGCTTCTCTATGCGCTCTCGCTGGCCGCCGTGTTCCTGTCGTTGGCCGCGCTCTATGAAAGCTGGTCGATCCCCTTCGCCGTCATGCTCGCCATGCCCATCGGCATCGTCGGTGCGCTGACCGGCGCATGGCTCGGTGGGTTCGAGAACGGGGTGTTCTTTCAGGTCGGCCTGCTCACCGTCATCGGCCTCACGGGCAAGAACGCGATCCTGATCGTGGAGTTTGCCCGCGAACGGCACGAGGCGGGCGATCGCGTGATCGAGGCGGTGGCGACGGCGGCGCGGCAACGCTTCCGCCCGATCATCATGACCTCGATGGCCTTCTCGCTTGGCGTTCTGCCGCTGGTGCTCAGCTCCGGCGCGGGCTCGGGCGGGCGCAACGCCATCGGCTCGGGCGTGCTCAGCGGCACCATCTCGGGCACGGTGCTGGGCGTGGTCTTCGTGCCGCTCTTTTTTGTGATCGTGACGCGCCTGTTCCGGCGCGGCGCGGCCAAGCAATAGCCTCAGTCCACCGCGATATTGTCGATCAGCCGCACCCCCGCCAGCCACGCCGCCGCAAACAGCCGCGCCGGGCGCGTGGGGGTGGTGAGCGCCGCAAGATCGTCCTGCGCCCGCAGGTCGAGGTAATCGACCCCGGTGAACCCTGCCCGCTCCAAACGGGCCTTGGCCTGCTCCTGCAACCCGGCGAACGCGTCTCCGGCGCGCAAGCCCTCGGCAATCTTTTCCATCTCTTCGAAGAGTACGGGTGCCTTGGTGCGCGCCCGGTCGGACAGTAGCAGGTTGCGCGACGACAGCGCCAACCCGTCGATGTCGCGGATCGTCGGGCAGCCATGCACGGTGATCGGAATATCCAGATCCCGCGCCATGCGCCGCACCACCATGAATTGCTGGAAATCCTTCTCGCCGAAAAACGCATCGGTCGCAGCGGTCTGGGTGAAAAGCTTGGTCACCACCGTGGCCACCCCATCGAAATGACCGGGACGCCAGGCCCCCTCCATCACGTCGGTCAGGCCGGACACCGACACCGTGGTCGCGAAATGCGCGGGATACATCTGGTCGCCATCCGGCACCCAGAGCGCATCGACGCCAAAACGCTCCAGCTTGCGCGCATCCTCGACCTCGGTCCTTGGATAATTCTTCAGATCCTCGGGATTGTTGAACTGCTTGGGATTGACGAAGATCGTCACGATCACCCGGTCGCAACGCGCCTTGGCCGCCGCCACCAGCGACAGATGCCCGTCATGCAGCGCGCCCATGGTGGGCACGACGCCGATGGTTTCGCCCGCGCGGGTGAAGGGACGGGTGAGATCGCGCAGGTCACTCAGCGCGCGCAGAATCGGGGCAGTCATGCCTTGGGTGCCTTGTCGGAAAACACATGTTCCGGCGCGGGAAAGCGGCGACTGCGCACCTCCTCGGCATAGGCCGTGATCGCCGCCTCACCATCCGCGCCCAAATTGCCGTATCGCTTGACGAATTTCGGCTTGAACGCGGTAAAGAGGCCGAGCATGTCATCGACCACGAGAATCTGCCCGTCGCACCCCGCCGAAGCCCCGATGCCGATGGTGGGAATGCTGATCGCGGCGGTGATCTCGTCGGCCAGCGTCGCGGGCACCTTTTCCAGCACCACCGAGAATGCTCCCGCCTGATCGACGGCGCGCGCGTCCGCCACAAGCGCCTCTGACGCTGCCCCCCGACCCTGCACCTTGTAGCCACCGAGCGTATTGATGGATTGCGGCGTGAGACCGATATGCGCCATCACCGGCACACCTCGCGCCACCAGAAAGCCGATTGTTTCAGCCATGTGTCGCCCGCCTTCGAGCTTGACCGCCGCCGCGCCCGTTTCCGCCATCAGCTTTGCTGCATTGCGGAACGCCTGTGCCGGACTTTCCTCGTAAGACCCGAACGGCATGTCGACGACCATCATGGCACGGCTTAGCCCCCGCGCCACCGCCTGCCCATGCAGGATCATCATCTCCATCGTCACGCCAAGCGTCGATGGCAAACCGTGCAGCACCATCCCCACGCTGTCGCCCACCAGAACGAAATCGCAATGTTCGTCCATCATCTGGGCCATCGGCGTTGTATAGGCGGTCAGGCTGACGATGGGCGTCCCGCCCTTCATCGCCCTTATGTCATCGGGCAGCGGGGCGGATTTCTGGGCAGTGGCGCTCATGGCGGTCTTTCGATTGTCTCGCGTTGCGGCGCAAGCTAGCAAGGCTGGCAGGGGAAATCCACAACTCAGTTTTGCACCGGCGAGGGCGGCAAACGTCGCTTTTGGGCGGCTTTGTGTCGGCTGAATTTCGCACGGATTGGCAGGACTGATAAAGATCGCCCAAACACCGCATACCCCAAGGGAGTCGCATGCCATGAAAACCCAAGTCAAAGCCCTCGTCGTCGGCGGCGGTGCCGTCGGCACCTCCATCGCCTATCATCTGGCCAAGGCGGGCTGGGACGATGTCATGCTGCTGGAGCGCGACGAGCTGACCTCGGGCTCGACATGGCACGCGGCGGGACTCCTGCCGCTCTTCAACATGTCCTACGCCACGACCCATATCCACAAGTATTCGGTCGATTTCTACAAGACGCTGGAAGAAGAGACCGGGCTCAACGCCGGGTTCGCCGTGGTCGGCAACCTGCGCATGGCGCAGACCGACGCGCGCATGGACGAATACATGCTCTACGCCTCCACCGCCGAGACCTGCGGCGTGGCCTATGAATGGCTGACGCCGGAGCAGATCAAGGAGCGCTGGCCGCTGATCGAGACCTCCGACCTCAAGGGCGCGATCTATCACACCGAGGATGGCTACATTAACCCCGCCGACGTGACGCAGGCGATGGCCAAGGGCGCGCGCCAGCGTGGCGTGATGATCGAGCGCAAATGGCAGGCCGATGCGTTCCACTGGAATGGCGCGGCGTGGGAGGTGACCTGCATCAAGATGGTCGAGAAGGGCGGCAACCTCGTGCCCTCGGACGAGCAGATCGTGATCACCGCCGAGCATGTCGTGACAGCCTCCGGCAACCATGCGCAGACCACCGCCAAGAAACTCGGAATCAAGATCCCCGCGATCCCGGTAGAGCATCAGTTCATCGTGATGGACAAGGACCAGGCACTCGTCGATTATCGCGCGAATGGCGGGCGGGAACACCCGGTGATCCGCGAAGCCGATGCGCAATCCTACGTGCGCGAAGAGCGTGGCGGCTGGATTCTCGGGGTCTATGAGAAGAACGCGCCCGCCTGCTTTGAATACGGCGTGCCCGACAGTTTCCGCGCCGACCTCTTCCCGCTCGATCTGGAGCGGATCGAAGAGCAATACATGGCGATGATCCACCGCATCCCGTCCTGCGAGGAAAGCGGTCTCAAGGACGATTTCAACGGCCCGATCTGCTACACGCCCGACGGCAACCCGCTGGTCGGCCCCGCGCCGGGGCTGCGCAACATGTGGCTGGCTGAGGGCTTCTCCTTCGGCATCACCGCTGCTGGCGGCACAGGCTATTACCTCGCGCAGCTGATGGTCGAGGGTGAGGCCGAAATCGACATGGCGAGCCTTGATCCCAAACGCTATTCCTCGAACTGGATGACCACCGAGTTCGCGGCGCGCAAGAACGAGGAGGCCTATGACCACGTCTATATCCTCCACCACCCTGACGAGGAACGCCCCGCCGCCCGCCCGCTGCGCACCGTCCCGGCCTATGACCGACAAAAGGCGCGCGGCGCGCAGTTCGGCTTTGTCAACGGCTGGGAGCGGCCCAATTACTATGGCCCCGTGGGCGCACCCGACACCTTCGACCATGACGCCCGCAGCTTCCGCCGGGGCGGCTGGTGGCAACATGCCGTGGACGAGGCAAAGGCGATCCGCGAGGGCGTCGGCCTGATCGACGCCACCGCCTTTACCAAGCACGTGATCAAGGGGCCGGGGGCCACCGCCTTCCTCGACTGGTTCACCTGCAACAAGCTGCCGAAAGTGGGCCGCATCAACCTGACCTATGCGCTCACCGATCACGGCACGACCCGCACGGAATACACCATCGTGCGCCTGAAGGAGCACGAATATTACTGCGTCTCCGCCGGAGCATGGACGGAATACGACGCCGATTACCTGCGCAAGGCGGCCGAGGACATGGCCCCCGAATTCGGCTATATCGAGATTCAGGACGTGACCACGCAATGGGGCGTCTTCGCCATCGCCGGTCCGAAATCGCGCGACGTGCTGCTTGAGGTGATCAAGGACGCCGACCCGGCAACGGCGCTCTCCAACAAGCGGTTCCCCTGGCTCTCCGCGCGGCAGATCGAACTGGGCATGTGCCCGGTCAACGCCATCCGCGTCGCCTATACCGGCGAGTTGGGCTGGGAATTGCACCATCCGATCGAGATGCAGAACTACCTCTTCGACCTGCTCGAAAAGGCGGGCGAAAAGCATGGGATGAAGCTGGTCGGCGCGCGCGCGCAAAACTGGCTGCGGCAGGAGAAATCCTATCGCGCCTTCGGCAATGAACTGGGCCGCGACGCCACGCCTTTGGAGGCCGACCTGCCCCGCTTTGTCGATCTCGACAAGGAGTTCCGCGGCAAGGCCAAGCTGGTCGAAACCGGCGTGCGGGTGAAATGCTGCACACTGCTGATCGACGGGCCCGAAGATGCCGATCCCTGGGGCCGCGAAGTGCTCTATACCGAGGACGGCACCCGCGTCGGTCGCCTGACCTCGGGCGGCTATTCGGTGGCCTTCGGGAAATCCATCGGCATGGGCTACGTCAAACCCGAACTGGCGGTTGAGGGCACGAAGCTGCAGGTCAAGATGCTCGACCGGCTCTGGGAGGCGACAGTCACCTGCGACAGCCCCTATGACCCGAAGAACGAGACCATTCGCAAGGATGGGTGAAACAAGCAGGGGGCACCTTCGGGTGCCCCCTCATTTTTCGTGCTGGCGCAACCACCTGCGCCAAGCGCCCACTGACCCGCGAAACACGTTGATATCAACGCCTCCCTCAACCCCCGGCACGATCCCGGTGCCGGTATATTGCCAGAACACCCAAGGGTGACCGGGATAGACCTGATCGGGCGTTTTCGCCACCGAGCGCAGCCAGAATTCCGCCCGTACCTGTCCGATGCCGGTCTGCGCATAGAATTCCGGCGTGGTGTAGATGATCGGGCGCTGGCCGTAGTGACGCTCGACGATATCGAGGAAGATCTCGGCCTGACGCCGGACCTCGCCCCCCGGCGGACGCACCGTGCAGGTGGGCGAAAACGGGTTCCATTCCATGTCGAGCACAGGCGGCAAGGCCTTGCCGCGTTTCGGCACATTACGGATAAACCAGCGCGCCTGCACCTCCGGTGCCGTGCAGAAATAGTAGAAATGATAGGCCCCGCGCGGCACACCGTGGCGCGCCGCCAGCTGCCAGTTGCGGTCGAATTGCGGATCTTTCAGATCGCCGCCTTCGGTCGCCTTGATAAAGGCAAATGCGGCCCCGGAGAGCGCCACGCGCCGCCAGTCGATCTCATTCTGGAACCGCGCCACGTCGATGCCGTGCACCGCATAGCTGGCCGGACCGCGCGGCCCGAAATCCACTGGATCGTAATCGCCAAACCACTCCGCCGAAACAGAAGGGGTGATCAGGCTGATCAGGCAAATGATAAAGACGCGCAACATCAGGCAAGACCCTAGAGCAATGAGGTTCACCAAAGGTTACCCGAAACGGGCCGAAAAGATCAGCCCGTTTCGCAAATATCTCGTGCCTCAGCGCATGAACTTGCCCAGAATATCGTCAAGCGGCGAGCCGTCGCCATCGGCATCCAGCATCTGGCTCAGCATACCGAGGCCGCCGCTTTGCTGATCCCCGGCCTTGCCGCCCATCAACCCGCCGATCATCCCCATCAGGCCCCCGCCCGAAGACCCGCCGGCCTGCATCATGCCGTCGATCTCGCTGTCGGGCATCTGTTTCTGCAAACCACCTTGCGCCATCGCGGCAAGCGCGGGCAGAAACTGGCTGACCGTACCCGCATCCACTCCGGCCCGGTTTGCTGCCTCCTGCGCAAGGCCCTCGGCCTCTTGCCGTCCGCCCATGATCTGCTCGAGAAACGCCATGCCCTGTGCCTGACCGTCCGGGCTGGCTGCGACAGAGGCATCGTCGAACATCTGCGCCTGCCCCTCGCCGCGCATGGCGCCCAGAACATTTTCCATACCGCCCTGCTGCACCCGTTGCTTGGCGGCGGATCCAATGGCCGGGGCCAGCATTCGAGTGAGCTGATCCGCAGTGCCCTGATCGAGCCCGAGCTGCGAGGCAAGTTGCCCCAGACCCTGACCGCCCTGCGCCTGCTGGAGAAGTTTCATGATCGACATTGGCTGACTCCTGTCACTGGTTAATCAATACTGTCAGCCAAGCATGGATCCATCCTATGACAAAGGGGAAGTTTCCGCCGCCCCGGCGCACGGATGCCTAACCTTGGCTCAACTCGTCATAGCAGGTGATCGCCTTGGCGGCATACATCATCGCCGGGCCACCGCCCATCTGGATCGCCATGGCGAGCACGTCGCCGACCTCTTCGCGGGTCGCCCCTGCGCGGATCAGCGCCTCCATATGCAGCCCGATACAGGGCTCGCATTTGGTGGCCACCGCGATACCAAGCGCCACAAATTCCTTGGTCTTGAAGTCGAGCATGCCGCCTTCCTTGACGGCCTTGCCAAGCCCGCCAAAGGCGCGGGCAGTATCGGGGATGAGCGCGTTGAGCGTGCGCAAATCCTCACGGGTGGTGTCGATGGTCTTGGACCAGCTCATGTCAGGGCCTTTCGGTGGCTGCGGTTGCACCTGCAAAACCACCCTTGCCGCGGCTTGGCCTTGATCCAGATCAGCCGGGACGCTCAGCCGCCAGAAAGAGGTTGTTGGCGGGCATGTGGCGAACCGGATGCAGGGTCAGACCCGCCTCGCGTAGCCATTCCTCCACCTCGGCCAGATCCTTGTATCCGATGGCCGGGTCTTGCGCCCTCAGGCTTGCATGAAACCGCGCGTCGCCCTCGGACGTGGCCTGCCCGTCGCGCAGAAACGGCCCGTAGAGCGCAAAGCGTTCGCCGGGGGCAAGCGCCTGCGCCGCCTCCGCGATGATCTGGCATGCCTCGGGCGTGCTGATGAGATGCAGAAGGTTGATCAGCACGATCAGCGCCTGACCCGCCTGCGCCTTGCCCCAGTCCGCTTCGGTCGCATCGAGCGCCATGGCGGCCCGCAGATTGGGCAGACCTGCCTCGGCGACATAGGCGTCGATGCTCGCACGCCGCGCAGGGTCGATCTCGGTCGGTTGCCAGATCAGGCCCGGCATCGCAGCGGCGAAGGCCACCACATGCTGCCCGGTGCCGCTGGCAATTTCCAGCGCGCGCCCCGTCTTGGGCGCGATCTCACACAGAGCTGCGGCAATCGCCGCCGAATTGCGCTCCGCCGAAGGTGCGTGCAGTTTCGCCCCCTCACCCGGATGCGCCACCGAGGCGGAAGGCGGCAAGGGGCGCGGGCCGTTCATCTCAGGCTTCTTCCGTGCGGTCGGTCGCAGGCGACGGCGCGGGGGTAAGTGCTGCAAGACGCTGATAAAGCGCGTCATCCAAGTCGAACGCAATCGCAGCCAGCGACGGCGCGATCTGCGCCGCCGAGCGGCCCGAGATGAGCGGCACAGGCCCGGCAGGATGGCGTGCGGCCCATGCTACGGCAAGCGTCGCGGGGTCGGTGCCAAGCTCTGCCGCGATTTCGACCAAAGCGACAGCTGCCTCGCGCATCCAGTCCTGACCGTAGCGGACAGCATAGCGTTCATTACCCGTCAGCCGCCCGGTCTCGCCGCGCGCATACTTGCCGGTGAGCAGCCCGCCCGCCAGCGGCGAATACCCGGCCACGACCATGCCCTCAGAGGCCGCCATCGGCAGGATTTCCACCTCGGCCTGCCGTTTGATGAGGCTGTACATCGGTTGCAGGATCGAGATTGCCAGATCAAACCGCGCCGCGATACAGGCCGCCTTCATCACCTGCCAGGCCGCGAAATTCGACAGACCCACATGGCTGATCTGGCCGCGCGACTTCAGGTCCGCGAAACATTCCAGCGTTTCCTCAAGCGGGGTGTCGGGATCGAACCGGTGCAAATACAGAATATCGACATGATCCATCCCGAGCCGCCGTCGCGAGAGATCGAACTGCGCGCGGAGATTGTCGGCCCCGGCCCCGCCCGAATACCCCGCCTTGGTGGCGATCACCAGCCGGTCGCGATGCGGTGCCGCGAACTGGCCCAGCAGGGTTTCGGACGCGCCATCGGTATAGAGATGCGCGGTGTCGAAATGGGTGATCCCCGCCGCGAGACAATCGTCGAACATGGCGCGGGAGGCGCTCTCATCCGCTGCATCGCCGAATTGCATGGTGCCAAAGGCAAAGCGGCTGGCCGGGGTTCCGTCGGGGGAAGTGATCTCTGTGCTCATAGAGTGAACATTGCCATGCGCGCCTTGCGAAGAAAAGGTGCCACCTTGCATCTCGCGGGCAAGAGTCATAGGCGGATGCGGAGTGAATGCGCCCCAAGGAGCCCACCCCGCATGAAGATGCACGAAACCTTCATCAAGCCGATGCACCCCGAGGGGCGCAAGTTCGTCGCGATCTTTGCCGCGATCACGCTGGTCCTGTTCATGCTCTGGGATGTGCTGGGCTGGGTGGGCGTCGGCCTCACCGTCTGGTGCTACTATTTCTTCCGCGACCCCGAGCGCGTGACCCCGCAGCGCCCCGGCCTGATCGTCAGCCCGGCAGACGGCATCGTCTCGCTGATCGAGCCTGCGGTGCCGCCCGCCGAGTTGGGCCTGGCAGATGCCCCGCTCACCCGGGTGAGCGTGTTCATGAGCGTCTTCAACTGTCACGTGAACCGCGCCCCGGTGGCGGGCAAGGTCCGTGCCGTCGCGTACCGCCCGGGCAAGTTTCTCAACGCCTCGCTCGACAAGGCGAGTGCCGATAACGAGCGCAACGGCATCGTGATCGAGATGGACGATGGCCGCCTGCTGCCCGTGGTACAAATCGCCGGGCTGGTGGCGCGGCGCATCGTCTGTTTCGTCGGCAAGGGCGGCGCGCTCTCGCGCGGCGAGCGGTTCGGGCTGATCCGCTTCGGGTCGCGTCTCGATGTCTACCTACCCGAAGGGATCGTGCCGCAGGTGCGCGTGGGGCAGACCATGGTCGCAGGCGAAACGGTGATGGCGGAGCTCGAGACGTGACAAAACCCCCGCGCAATACTCCCCGCAAGGAGGTTACGCTGGCGCAGCTTCTGCCCAACATGCTGACCGTGGCGGCGATCTGCGCGGGTGTCACGGCGATCAGGCTGGGGGTCCAGGGCGATTATGTGCGCGCGGTGCAGCTTCTTCTGATCGCAGGCGTGCTCGATGGGCTCGACGGGCGTCTGGCGCGGCTCTTGCGCAGCAGTAGCGCCATGGGGGCCGAGCTCGATTCACTGGCCGACTTCCTCAATTTCGGCGTCGCGGCCCCGCTGGTGATCTATTACTGGGGCTTGCAGGACGCGCGTCACGCGGGCTGGATCGCGGTGCTGTTCTTCGCCATCTGCTGCGTGATGCGCCTCGCGCGCTTCAACGTCAGCGCCAAGGAAGAGGGCGGCAAGGGTGGCTCGGGGGCCTATTTCGAAGGTCTCCCCTCGCCCGCAGGCGCGCTTTTGGCAATGCTGCCGATGTTCGTGACCTTTGCCGTGCCGGGCATGCCGCACCCGCCTGCGATCCTTGTCGGGATATACATGGCGGGCGTCGGCCTGCTGATGATCTCACCGGTGCCTGTCTGGTCGTTCAAGCGCACCAAAATCTCGCGCGAGAACGTCAAGTTCTTCCTCTTGGGCTTTGCCTGCGTCGCCGCCGCGCTCGTGCTTTTCACCTGGGCCGCGCTGATCGTGATGTGTCTAGCCTATGTCGCGATTGTCATCTGGGCGGCCTTGATCTGGTACCCAAAGGACCGATCTGGTTGAGTGGTGCAATGAGGTGAGCGATGGAACTTGATGCGGTAAGGAACTCCTACGCCCGATGGGCGCCGGTCTATGATGCGACCTTTGGCCGGATCACCCATGCCGGGCGGCGCGAGGCGGTGCGCCATATCAACGCGCGCGGCGGGCGCGTGCTCGAGGTGGGGGTCGGTACCGGTCTCTCGCTCGAGGCCTATGATCCTGCCCTTCAGGTCACAGGTTTTGACTACAGCGATGATATGCTGCGCAAGGCCCGCGCGCGTGTGGCGAGGCGCGGTCTGAAACATGTCGAGGCGCTGCACCAGATGGATGCGCGCAGCCTCGATTTTCCCGACTCCAGCTTTGACACCGTCGCTGCCATGCACGTCCTGTCGGTGGTGCCCGAACCCGAACAGGTGATGACAGAAATCGCCCGCGTCCTGCGCCCCGGCGGGCAGGTGGTGATCACCAACCATTTTCGGCACGAACGCGGGGTCTGGGCCGGTCTCGCCCGCGCCGCCGCGCCGCTCGAACGGGTTCTGGGCTGGCATTCGGATTTCGAGATCGACACTGTCCTGCAAGACCCGCGCCTGCACCTGATCACCCGCCGCGACCTCCCGCCGATGGGGATGATGACCTTCCTCGTGCTGGAAAAGCGGGTGAACTGAGCCCAAGAAAAAGCCCCGCCGGACGAGGCGGGGCTTTGGTTCGGCATATGGATGCGTATCAGTTCGGGATTTGCCCGCTGATCCCCTCGACATAGAAATCCATCCCCAGAAGCGTGCCGTCATCGGCGACCTCGCCCTCGGCCAGCCAGGCACTGCCGTCCTGCCGGTTGATCGGGCCGGTGAAGGGGTGATGTTCGCCCTCCGCCATCGCCTGCTTGAGCGCGAGCGCCTCGTCCTTCACATCCGCAGGCACCGCATCGGTGATCTCGCCGATCTCGACCATGCCCTTGTCGATGCCCTGCCAAACCTGCTGGCTCTCCCATGTGCCGTCAATCACCGCCTGCGTGCGCGCGATGTAATAGGGCGACCAGTTGTCGATGATCGAACTCACCCGCGGCAGGGGCTTGTATTCCGCCATGTCCGAGGCCTGCCCGAAGGTAATGACGTCGCCGGCCTTTTCCGCTGCCGCTTGCGGGGCGGTCGAATCGGTATGTTGCAGGATCACGTCTGCGCCCTGCTCGATCAGGGCCGTGGCCGCATCCGCCTCTTTCGCCGGGTCGAACCACGTATAGGCCCAGATGATCTTGAACTCGATCTCGGGGTTGACCTTTTTGGCGTGGAGATAGGCCGCGTTGATGCCGCGAATGACCTCGGGGATCGGAAACGAGGCGATATAGCCGACGATGTTCGACTTGGTCATCTTGCCCGCGATATGGCCCTGCACCGCGCGCCCCTCATAGAATCGCGCCGAATAGGTCGAGAGGTTGGGCAGGGTCTTGTACCCGGTGGCGTGCTCGAATTTCACATTCGGGAATTTCTCGGCCACAGCCACCGTCGGCTCCATGAAGCCAAAGGAGGTGGTAAAGATCAGATCCGCACCCTGAAGCGCCATCTGGGTGATCGCGCGTTCGGCATCTGCGCCTTCGGGCACGCTTTCCTGATAGACGGTCTCGACCTGATCGCCAAAGTGCTCCTCGATGGCCAGGCGCCCCTTGTCATGCTCATAGGTCCAGCCGCCATCACCGATGGGACCGACATAGATAAAGCCGACCTTGGTCTTGTCCTGCGCCACGGCCGTGGTCGCAAGGCCAAGCGCGAGCGCGGCCGAGGTCAGAAGATGCGTGAGTTTCATGCGGGGTCTCCCTGTGATTGATCTTATTGCGAGGCGTGAAAGATGCGGCCCAACGAGGCGGGCGCGCGTGATTTGTCGCCTGCCATGATGACCAGCACGAGGATGGTGATCAAGTAGGGCGACATGGAAAGATATTCGACCGGGATGGCAAAGCCAGCGGCCTGAAGATTGAGCTGCAGCACCGTGACCCCGCCAAAGAGCCACGCCCCCAGCAGAACCCGCCCCGCCTTCCACGAGGCGAAGACCACGAGCGCAAGCGCGATCCACCCGGCACCCGCCGTCATGCCTTCGGTCCACTGGGGCACACGAATGAGGCTGATATAGGCCCCGCCCAGCCCGGCGCAGGCCCCGCCGAAAAGGATCGCCGCAACCCTTATGCGCACCACCTTGTAGCCGAGCGCATGGGCCGCGTCATGGTTCTCACCCACCGCGCGCAGGATCAGCCCGGCACGGCTGTACTTGAGCACCCACCAGATCAGCCCCACCAGCGCGAGGCCCAGATAGACCATCAGGTCATGCGAAAAGAGAACCCGGCCCAAAAACGGGATATCGCCGAGCAGGGGAATATCCAGCTTGGCCACCGGCGGCGGCTTGATCCCCACATAGCCCTGTCCCAGCAGCGATGACAGGCCCAGGCCAAAGAGTGTCAGCGCCAAACCGCTCGCCACCTGATTGGCCAGCGCCACTTGCGTGAGCAAGGCGAACAAGAGTGCCAGCACCGCGCCGCCCCCCGCCGCCGCGACAAAGCCGATGGCAGGCGAGCCGGAATTGACCGCCACCGCGAACCCGCAGATCGCCCCGGTGATCATCATCCCCTCGACCCCGAGATTGAGCACGCCCGCGCGCTCCACCACCAACTCGCCCAGGGCGGCCAGCAGGATCGGCGTCGCCGCGACCATCAGCGAGGCGAGCAGCAGTTCAGGGCTGATCGATCCCATATCCATCACGCCACCTCCCGCCTAGCCAGTCGGATGCGGTAATTCGTCAGCACATCCACCGCCAGCAGGAAAAACAGCAGCATGCCTTGGAACAGCTGAATCGCGGCGGCAGGCAGGCCCATGTTGGATTGCGCGATCTCGCCGCCGATATAGGTCAGCGCCATCAAAAGCCCCGCCAGCAGGATGCCCAACGGGTGCAAGCGCCCGAGAAAGGCGACGATAATCGCCGTGAACCCATAGCCCGCGTTGAAATCAATGCTCACCTGGCCCGCAGGGCCGGACACCTCGAACATACCTGCAAGCCCCGCCAGCGCCCCGGCGGTGCCAAGGCACACCAGCACCAACCGCGCCGGGCGCACCCCGGCGAAGCGTGCGGCGCGCGGCGCCTGCCCGGTCAGGCGGATGTGATAGCCCAGAGAATGACGCGTCAGCAGCACATAGGCAAAGATCACCGCGATAAACGCCGCCACCACGCCCCAATGCATGCCTGTTCCTGTGATCAGTTCGGCGTTATGCGCGCTCTCGTATTGCCGCAGGTTGCGCGACCCGGGAAAGCCCATGCCCTCGGGGTTCTTCATCGGTCCGAGCGCCATGGCGGCCAACAACTGCTCCGCCACATAAACCAGCATCAATGACACCAGAATTTCATTGGTGCCAAAGCGCAATTTCAACACCGCCGGGATCATCGCCCATCCCCAGCCGCCAAGCGCCCCGGCCAGCACCATCAGCGGAAACACCAGCACGCTCTCGGTGGGGTAAAACGCCAGCCCCACCCCCGCGCCGGTCAGCGCGCCGACGATATACTGCCCCTCGGCCCCGATATTCCAGATCCCCGCCCGAAACCCGAGGCTGAGGCCGATGGCAATCAGGATCAGCGGCGCGCCCTTGATCAAAAGCTGCGGGCGGTAATAAAACGCGAACTCACCGAATAGCGGCTGCCAGAAGATCGTGGCGATCGCCTCGACCGGGTCCTTGCCAAGTGCCGCAAAAAGCGCGCCCCCCGCCAACATGGTGATCACCACCGCCAGAAGCGGCGTCACCCATGTCCAGAGCCGCGAGGGCTGCGGGCGCTTTTCGAACTTCAGCATCGCGCGCCCCCGGGTTTCTTTATGGCAGAAATACTCAAATCCGACGGCTCAGACATGCGCTACCTCCATGCCATGCGCGCCGCCCATCATCAGGCCGATCTCCTCGACGTTCAGGTCCTGCGCAGGCCGGATCTCCGACAACCGCCCCTCGTTGAGCGCGCCGAACCGGTCGGATATTTCCATCAACTCATCCAGATCCTGACTAATGCAGAGGATCGCGGCCCCATTGGCCGCCAGATTGAGCAGCGCCTGCCGGATCGCAGCGGCGGCGGCGGCATCCACACCCCATGTCGGCTGATTGACCACCAGCACTCTGGGGCGTTGCAGCACCTCGCGCCCGATCACGAATTTCTGCAGGTTGCCGCCCGACAGCGCCCGCGCCGCCACATCCGGCCCCGGTGTGCGCACATCAAACCGCTCGATGATGGCACGCGCAAACGCCCGTGACGCAGTCCAGCGGATAAACCCGCGCGCGGTCAGCCCCTCGCGCTGCGCACCCGTCAGAAACGCGTTTTCCGTCAGGCTCATATCCGGGGCGGCGGCATGGCCCAACCGTTCCTCGGGCGCAGCCAGCAGGCCCAATTCGCGCCGCGCGGTCGGACCAAACCGGCCGATGGGCGTGCCATTGAGCCGGATCGCCCCGGCGTCGCTCGGCAATTCCCCCGACAGCGCCGCCAACAACTCGTCCTGCCCGTTCCCCGCCACCCCGCCAAGGCCCAATATCTCGCCTGCCTGCACGCTCAGGTGAATATCCTTGAGCGCGGTGCCGAAGGCCGAGGGCGAGGCCACCGAAAGCCCGGTGATCTCAAGCGCCACCTCCCCCGGCGCGCGGGGCGCGCGTTCCGGCGCGGCAAAGCTCGATCCGACCATCATCTCGGCCATTTCGCGTGCCGAGGTCTCGCGCGGCAGACAGGTGCCCACGTTGCGCCCCTGCCGCAGGATCGTCGCCTGATCGCACAGGCTGCGGATTTCCTCCAGCTTGTGCGAGATATAGAGGATCGCCACCCCTTCGGCGCTCAACTTGCGCAGGGTCTGGAACAGGATTTCCACCTCCTGCGGGGTCAGCACGCTCGTCGGCTCGTCCATGATCAACAGGCGCGGGTCCTGCAACAGGCAGCGGATGATCTCGACCCGCTGCCGCTCGCCCGCCGACAGATCGCCGACAATCCGCCCCGGATCGAGCGGCAGGCCGTAGGTCTCCGACACATCCCTGATCCGCGTGGCAAGGTCGCGCAGGCGCGGCGGCTCTTCCATGCCGAGCGCCACGTTCTCGGCCACGCTCATCGCCTCGAAGAGCGAGAAATGCTGAAACACCATCGCCACGCCCGCCTTGCGCGCCGCATGCGGATCGGGCGGGGCGTAGGGCGCGCCGTGCAGGGCCATCGCGCCGCTATCGGGCTTCACCAACCCATAGATCATCTTGACCAGCGTCGATTTGCCCGCGCCGTTCTCACCCAACAGCGCATGCACCTCGCCCTCCATGATATCGAAGGACACGGCGTCATTGGCGACGACGCCGGGATAGGCCTTGGTCAGGCCCGAAATACTGAGCAGCGGCGTCGTCACGCGGTTGTCCCCTGATGGCGGGCGGCAGGTGTTTGTTGCCTCTTCAGTAACGCAGTGGCGGTGCCGACGGCAATGGCCTGCGGGTGTTTGCCAAGGCTTGGCTCACCGATCGGGCAGTCGATGCGCGCGATTTCGGCAGGCGCATGGCCAAGGGCCACCAGACGCTTGCGGAACCGCGCCCATTTGGTCGCCGACCCGATCAGCCCGCAACCTGCGAAACCGTGCTGCAAAAGGGCATGACAAAGCGCCAGGTCAAGCGCGTGCGAATAGGTGACGATCAGGTGCTGCGCCTCGCGCGGGGCATGCGCGACAAGCGTGGGCAGGTTGGGGGCGGGCCAGACCGTGACACCGTCCGGCACCACAGCCGGAAACCGCGCCGCGCCGGTATCGGCCCAGGTGACGCGAAAATCGGGCAGCGGGGCGAGTGTCGCGGCAAGCGCGCGCCCGACATGCCCCGCCCCCCAGATCCAGAGCGGGGCTGCGCGCGGGCGCACCGGCTCGACCATCCAGCCCTCGATCAGTTGCGGCGCGGGCAACTCGCCCCGGTCCCGCGCCCGCGCCAGCCTGCGCCGCACCGCGAGCGGGGTGTCATCGCCGCCCGTGACGGGGCGTGCAATCACGTCGCGCCCCTCCAATGTGGCAAGCCGCGCAGCATCATAAACCTCGCTCACCACCTCCACCGCGCCACCGCAGCATTGCCCCATATCGGGGCCCAGCGCATGGCGGCTCAGGCAGGTGGGTACGACTTGCGCCCGCGCGGCACGCGCCAGTTCATATTCCAGCGCCCCGCCGCCCACGGTACCCGATTGTCCCTCGTCCCAGACCAGCATCGCCGCCCCCACCTCGCGCGGGGCAGAGCCATGGGTCGCCGCGATCACCACCCGTGTCACCCGGCCATATTGCGCGACCGCTGCGTGTACGGCATCCAGATCAAAGCTCATGCGCGCATCCTCTCCACAGCCCGCAAGATTTGCTCCGGCGTCGCGGGGGCGTCGAGCGCCGGATAGCCCGTGCCACAGGACGCCACCGCATCCGAGAGCGCCAGAAAGGCCGAGATGCCCAGCATCAAGGGCGGCTCGCCCACGGCCTTGGAGCGGTAGATCGTCTCTTCCCGGTTTTGCCCCTCCCATAGCGCGACATTGAACACCTCCGGCCGATCCGAAAAGGCCGGGATCTTGTATGTCGACGGCGCATGCGTGCGCAGCCGCCCGGCCTTATCCCAGACCAGTTCCTCCATGGTTAGCCAGCCCGCGCCCTGCACATATCCGCCTTCGATCTGCCCGATATCGAGCGCGGGGTTCAGCGAGGTGCCGCAATCGTGCAGGATGTCCGCGCGCAGGATGCGGTTCTCGCCCGTCAGCGAATCGAGCACCACCTCAGTCACCGCCGCGCCATAGGCGAAATAATAGAACGGGCGGCCCTGCCCCCTGATCCGGTCCCAGGCCAGCTTGGGCGTCTTGTAGAACCCGGTCGAGGACAGGCTGATGCGATGCTCGTAACACAGCCGCGCGGCCTGCGCGAAACTCATCTCATGTGCGCTAACACGCACCGTGCCGCCGTCGAATGTCACGGCCTCGGGCACCTCCTGATGATAGCGCGCAAGGAACTCCGCCATTCGCTCTCGTATGGTGTCACAAGCGACCTGCACCGCCATGCCGTTCAGGTCACTGCCCGAACTTGCCGCCGTGGCCGAGGTATTGGGCACCTTGCCGGTATCGGTGGCGGTGATCCTGACCGCCTTCAGCGGCAGGCCGAACCGCGCGGCCGCCACCTGCGCCACCTTCTGAAACAGGCCCTGCCCCATCTCAGTGCCGCCGTGATTTAGCTGCACCGAGCCGTCCTGATAGACATGCACCAGCGCGCCCGCCTGATTGAGATGGCTGAGCGTGAAGGAAATCCCGAACTTCACCGGGCTGAGCGCGATCCCCTTCCGGAGCACCGGGTTACGCGCGTTCCACTCCGCCACCGCCGCGCGCCGGGCGTGATAGTCGGATGTCTCGACCAGCACGTCGGTCATCTCATGCAGGATGAAATCCTCCACCTCCTGCCCATAGGGCGTGCACTGTTTCTTTTTGGCGGAAATACTCTCGGGGGGAAGCGCAGCGCGGGGGGCGGACAGCCCCCCTCCATCCGCTGCCGCATAGTAGTTCCGCTGCCGCACCGCGAGCGGATCAAGCCCCAGCTCATGCGCCACATGGTCCATCACCCGCTCGATCCCGAGCATCCCCTGCGGCCCGCCGAACCCGCGAAAGGCCGTGGCCGAGGCAGTATTGGTGCGCAACCGGTGGCTCTCGATCCGGGCAGCAGGCAGGTGATAGGCATTGTCGGCATGCAGCATCGCACGGTCGGCCACCGGCAGCGACAGGTCCTGGCTCCAGCCGCAGCGCGCGTAATGGACGAACTCCACCCCTTTGAGCCGCCCGTCGGCGTCAAAGCCCACGCGATAGGTGATGCGGAACTCATGCCGCTTGCCGGTGATCACCATATCGTCGTCGCGGTCATAGCGCATCTTGCAGGGCCGCCCTGTCGCCATCGCCGCGACGGCACAGGCGACGGCCAGCGCATTGGCCTGGCTTTCCTTGCCGCCAAACCCGCCGCCCATGCGCCGCGTTTCGACCCGCACGGCATGCATGGGCTGCCCGATGGCATCGGCCACCTTGTGCTGCACCTCCGATGGATGTTGGGTCGAGGCATGCACCACCATGTCGCCGCCTTCCTGCGGCAGGGCGAGGGCGGCCTGGCCTTCGAGATAGAAATGCTCCTGCCCGCCCATCTCGATGACCCCGTCGATCCGGTGCGGCGCGGTAGCGATGGCTGACCCTGCGTCGCCCTTGGCATAGACGCGCGGCCCCTCTTCGAAACGGCTGTCAGCGGCGAGGGCGTCGTCGATGGTGAGGATCGGCGTAGCCTCATCATAGGCAACCTCCGCCTGCCGCGCCGCGCGGCGCGCGGCAAGGTGGCTCTCGGCGATGACCAGAAACAGCGGCTGGCCGTGATACTGCACCGCGCCGGTGCAAAGCAGCGGCTCGTCATGCGCCGAGGGCGAGCAATCGGCACCGTGCGGCAGATCGGCGGCCGTCAGCACCGCCACCACACCGGCGCTCTCACGCACGGCTGCCAGATCCATCCCGGTCACCCGCCCGCATGCAATCGCGCTCAGGCCAAAGGCCAGATGCAGCGTGCCGCGCGGGGTGGGGATATCGTCGACATAACGCGCAGCGCCCGTCACATGCAGGCGGGCGGCGTCATGCGGAAGCGGTTTGGCCACGCTCATGCCCGCACCTCCTGCACCGAGATGGCTGCGCCCTGATCCTCGAAGAAATAGCGCCGCAGGAGATTGCCCGCGACGCTCAGGCGGTAGTCCGCAGAGGCGCGCATATCCGAAAGCGGTGCGAAATCCTCGGCCCAGGCCTCCTGCGCGGCGTCGATGGTCGCCTCCGTCCAGGGCTGGCCCAATAGCGCCGCCTCGACATGGGTGGCGCGCTTGGGAATGCCCGCCATGCCGCCGAAACCGATGCGCGCGGCGCGCACATGGCCCTCCTTGACGGTGATGTTGAAACAGCCGAGAACCGCCGAGATGTCCTGATCGAACCGCTTGGAGACCTTGTAACAGCGCAGCCGGTCGGGTTGACGTGGCAAGCTCACCGCCTCGACAAACTCTCCAGGGCCGCGGTCCTGCTTGCCGTAGTCCAGAAAGAAATCCTCCAACGGCATCGCGCGGCGGGTATCGCAGTGACGCAGATGCAGTGTCGCACCCAGCGCGATCAACGCGGGCGCGTTGTCGCCGATGGGCGAGCCATTGGCGATATTGCCCCCCAGCGTCGCCGCCGCGCGCACCTGCTCGGAGCCGTAGCGCCGCAGCATCGCCGCATAGGACGGGTGATGCTGCGCGATCACCTCCATCAGCCGGGCGATGGTCAGACCGGCACCGAGGCGGATCTCGGTGTCACTGATCTCGACTGCCTGTAGATCGGCACAACCGTTCAGGAAAATCGGCCTCTCCAGATCGCGCAACTGCTTGGTCACCCAAAGCCCCACATCCGTCGCCCCGGCAATCAGCGTGGCGTGCGGATGAGCGGCAAAGAGCCGCGCCAGCTCATCCGTGGTTTTTGGGCGCCACGCCCGAGGGGGGCTGTCCGCCCCCCGCCCTTCGGGCCCCCCCGAGAGTATTTCTGCCAAGAAGAAACCAGGGTCGTCGCGCATCCAGTCCGGCACCGGCGCATTCTCGGCGGCGCGGGCGGCGCGCAGGATGGGGGCGTAGCCGGTGCAGCGACAGAGATTGCCGGCAAGCGCGCGGTCGTGATCGGTCTCGCCATTCATATGCGCGCAGGCCATGGAGGCGATGAAGCCCGGCGTGCAAAAGCCGCATTGCGAGCCGTGGCACTCGATCATCGCCTCTTGCACCGGGTGCAGCGCGCCATCCGGCCCGCTGATGCCTTCGACGGTGCGCACCGCCTTGCCCTGCAGCTGCGGCAGCAAGAGGATACAGGCGTTGAGCGGGCGCGCGCCGGTCTCGTCGCTGACGATCACCGTGCAGGCGCCGCAATCGCCTTCGTTGCAGCCCTCCTTGGTGGCGGTGAGGCCGCGCACCTCGCGCAGCCAGTCGAGCAGGGTCGTGGTCGGGGGAAGGCCCCCCGCATCCACGCACTCTCCGTTCAGAAGAAACGTGAGGGTCATGTCCGGTGCCTGCCGCCTTACCGAATACCTGCCCGTGATGTGCCTGACCTTCGATGCGGCGTAGAAGGCGGCGGGCCTGTCCTGTCGGTCTTCGATGAAAACGGTCGAACCGGCGTTTGGCAAGTCTTTTGTTTCGCGCGCGCCCTCAGTAAGGTTACCCTCATGAGCGCCAATCCCCGATTCATTCACCTGCGTGTCCACACCGAATATTCCCTGCTCGAAGGGGCGGTGCGGCTCAAGAAACTGCCCGGCCTGTGCGAGGCGGCGGGCATGCCCGCCGTGGCCGTCACCGACACCGGCAACATGTTTGCAGCCCTAGAGTTTTCCGTCTCTGCGCAAGCGGCGGGCGTGCAGCCGATCATGGGCTGTCAGGTCGACCTCGAATATGTCGCCACCAGCCCCGGAGAGCGGATCAAGCCGCCCTCACCCGTGGTCCTTCTGGCCCAGAACGAACGTGGCTACGAGAACCTGATGAAGCTCAATTCCTGCCTCTACCTGCGCGGCGACGGGCAGGTGGCGCACATCACGGTCGAGGAGCTGGAGCACCATGCCGAAGGCGTGATATGCTTGACCGGCGGGCCCGACGGCCCGGTGGGGCGGCTCTTGCAGGGTGGGCAGCGCCCGGCAGCCGAGGCGTTGATGGGGCGGCTGGCAGCAGGCTATGGCGACCGGCTCTATGTCGAATTGCAGCGCCACCCGGGCGAGAGCGGCGCACCGGAATCCGAGCGACTGACCGAGCGCGGCCTGATCGAGATGGCCTATGCGATGGACCTGCCGCTGGTGGCGACCAATGACGTCTATTTCGAGACACCGGACATGTACGAGGCGCATGATGCGCTCCTCTGCGTGGCCGATGGGGCCTATGTCGATCAGAGCGAGCCGCGCCGCCGCCTGACCCCTCAGCATTATTTCAAGTCGCAGGAAGAGATGGCGACGCTCTTCGCCGATCTGCCCGAAGCGTTGGAGAACACTGTCGAGATCGCCAAACGCTGCGCCTTCGGATGCTACCGGCGCGACCCGATCCTGCCGCGTTTCGCCGATGACGAGGTCGACGAATTGCGCCGTCAGGCACGCGCGGGGCTTGAGGCGCGGCTTGCCGTCATTCCCCATGCCGCCCCGGTCGAGGACTATGAAAAACGGCTCGATTTCGAGCTTGGCATCATCGAGGGCATGGGTTTTCCCGGCTATTTCCTGATCGTCGCCGATTTCATCAAATGGGCCAAGGACCACGATATTCCGGTTGGGCCGGGGCGTGGGTCCGGCGCGGGTTCGCTGGTGGCCTATGCGCTCACCATCACCGATCTTGACCCACTGCGCTACTCGCTCCTCTTCGAGCGGTTCCTCAACCCCGAGCGGGTGTCGATGCCCGACTTCGATATCGACTTCTGCATGGATCGCCGCGAGGAGGTGATCCAGTATGTGCAAGGAAAATACGGTCGCGACCGCGTGGGGCAGATCATCACCTTCGGTGCCCTGCTCTCCAAGGCCGCCGTGCGCGATATCGGGCGGGTGCTGCAAATGCCCTATGGGCAGGTGGATCGCCTCTCGAAGATGATCCCGGTCGAGGGCGTCAAACCGGTCAGCATCTCACAGGCGCTGACGCAGGAAGAGCGGCTGCGTGAGGCCGCGAAATCCGAGGAGGTGGTGGACCGGCTGCTGAATTACGGCATGAAGGTCGAGGCGCTGTTGCGCAACGCCTCCACCCATGCCGCGGGGGTGGTGATTGGCGACCGGCCTCTGGATGAACTGGTGCCGCTCTATCAGGATCCGCGCTCCGACATGCCCGCCACGCAGTTCAACATGAAATGGGTGGAACAGGCGGGTCTGGTCAAGTTCGACTTTCTCGGTCTGAAAACCCTGACCGTGATCCAGAACGCGATCGAGCAGATCCACAACGAGGGGCGCGACCTGCATATCGCCGCCGATGGCAGCACCATCTACGAGCCCTTCCCGGGGGCCGAAAACGATATCGGGCAGATCCCGCTCGACGACGAAAAGACCTACGAGCTTTACGCCCGCGCCCGCACCGTCGCCGTGTTTCAGGTGGAAAGTTCGGGCATGATGGACGCGCTCAAGCGGATGAAACCCACCTGCATCGAGGATATCGTGGCACTCGTCGCGCTCTACCGTCCCGGCCCGATGGAGAACATCCCGAAATACTGCGAGGTCAAGAACGGGCTGAGCGCGCGCGATAGCCTGCACCCCTCGGTCGATCACATCCTCGACGAGACGCAGGGCATCATCGTCTACCAGGAACAGGTGATGCAGATCGCGCAGGAAATGGCGGGCTATTCGCTTGGCGGGGCCGACCTCTTGCGCCGCGCCATGGGCAAGAAGATCCAGGCGGCGATGGATGCCGAACGGCCCAAATTCATCGCCGGGGCCAAGGACAACGGCGTCGACGATGCCAAGGCGCTCGAAGTCTGGAACCTGCTCGATAAATTCGCCAATTACGGCTTCAACAAGTCCCACGCCGCCGCCTACGCGGTGGTCAGCTATCAGACCGCTTGGCTCAAGGCCAATCACCCGGTGGAATTCATGGCCGGGGTCATGAACTGCGATATCCACCTCACCGACAAGCTGGCGGTCTATTTCCAGGAGGTGAAAAAGGGGCTGCGCCTCGACTGGCTGCCACCCTGCGTGAACCGGTCCGAGGCCACGTTCGTGGTGCGTCAGGGCGTGCTGCACTACGCGCTTGGCGCGCTCAAGAACGTGGGCGTCGAGGCGATGAAGCTGATCGTCGAGGGGCGCGGCGACAAACCCTTTGCCACGCTCTACGACATGGCCCGGCGGGTGGATTTGAAACGCATCGGCAAGCGGCCGCTTGAAATGCTGGCGCGCGCGGGCGGCTTCGACGAGCTGGACCGCAACCGCCGCCGGGTGTTCGAGAGCATCGAGGCGCTGATGAACTATTCCGCCGCGATCCATGAGCAGAAGAATTCGACGCAGGTTTCGCTCTTCGGTGACGCCGGTGAGGATCTGCCCGAACCGCGCCTTGTCCCGGTCGAGGATTGGCTGCCCGCCGAACGCCTGACCGAGGAATTCAAGGCCGTCGGCTTCTACCTCTCGGGCCACCCGCTCGACGATTACATGACCGTGCTCAAGCGACAGGAGGTCAGGACGCTCGACGAGGTGACCGCCCGCGCCGAGCAGGGGCCGTTTCTGGCCAAGATGGCGGGCGTCGTCGCCGGGCGGCAGGAACGTAAATCGGCGCGCGGCAACCGGTTTGCCTTTGCGCAACTCAGCGACACCACGGGCGGGTATGAGGTCACTATCTTTTCCGATGTGCTCGAGAAATCCCGCGATTTCCTGGAAACCGGCGCGCAGGTCGTGATCAGCGCCGAGGCCACGATGGAGAGCGATCAACTCAAACTCCTCTGCCGCTCGGTGCAGCCCATCGACGGGATGGTCCCCGATGCCGGGGCGGTGGGCTTGCGGATTTTCGTCGATCAGCCGGGGGTGATCGGATCGGTCGCGACGGTGCTGGAGGGGGCAGCCAAATCAGCCCGCGCCGGGGCCCCCGGACCGATCCATTTCCGCCTGATGGGCGAGGGTTTGCCCGGCGAGGTCGAGATCGACAGTGGCGTGGAATACCCCGTCACCCCCCAGATCAAGGGCGCGATCAAGAGCCTGAGCGGCGTGGTGATGGTGGAAGAAATCTGACGCCTTGATGGGCGTCATCCCGGGCTTGACCCGGGATCTCTGAGCCGCACGAGACTCCGTATCAAGTCCGGGGTGACACGGGTCTTCACAGGCCCCGTATCAGTAATGCGGCGGGCGCTCGTCGCCAAGGAACACGCTGCCCTCATTGTCCTCCCGCCGCGCCGCCTCGCGCTCCAGCAGCATCTGCACACGCCCGCGCAGCCAGTCGATCTCGCGGTCCTGCCGCGCGATGACATCCGACAGGTCATCGACGCTGCGCATGAGATGGGCGAGTTTCTCTTCCAGATCGGTCATGGCATCGCCTTACGCGCACGTGCGGGCGCGGTCAATCATGCGGCTTGCCTTGCCCCCGCGCAGCCCTTCGGCTAGACCGCGCCACGACAGCCGCCGCAAGGACGACACCCATGGCCAAGCCCAAGAAACAGCCCCGCCCCAAGGCCGAAACGCCGAAAGGGTTTCGCGATTATTTCGGCGCGGACGTGACCGAGCGCGCCGCGATGCTGAACGCCATCGCCGGGGTCTATCATCGCTATGGGTTCGACGCGCTGGAATCGAGTGCGGTGGAGACGGTCGAGGCGCTTGGCAAGTTTCTGCCCGACGTGGATCGCCCCAACGAGGGCGTCTTTGCCTGGCAGGACGAGGACGAGAAATGGCTGGCGCTGCGCTATGACCTGACGGCGCCGCTGGCCCGCGTCTATGCCCAGCACCGCAACGACCTGCCGACGCCGTATCGCCGCTACGCCATGGGGCCGGTCTGGCGCAACGAAAAGCCGGGGCCGGGTCGGTTTCGGCAGTTCTATCAATGCGATGCGGATACGGTGGGCACCGCGTCAATGGCCGCCGACGCCGAAATCTGCGCCATGCTCGCGGATGCGCTGGAAGAGGTCGGCATCCCTCGTGGTGACTACGTGGTGCGGGTGAACAATCGGAAAGTTCTGGAAGGCGTGTTGGATCGTATCGGACTAGCGAAAACCAAGATACAAGCCAATCCAAAGGATTTAGATGCAACTGTTTCAGATGCCTATGATGTGGCTATACGAAACGCCGTTATGCGCACCATCGACAAGTTCGACAAGGTGGGCGAAAGCGGGGTTCGAGAGCTACTGACAACTGGGCGTGAAGACGCCTCGGGGGCATTCATCGACGGGGTGGGTCTTTCCGATGCGCAGGCCGATCCGGTGCTTGTCTTTCTAACTTCCAAGGGAGAAAGTACTGCCGAAACGCTTGCCAACCTGCGCGCAGCGGTTGGGACGTCGGAAAGGGGCATTGAAGGCGTCAAAGAACTCGAAGAGATCACCACGCTGCTTGAAGCCCAAGGCTACGGCCCCGACCGCATCGTGATCGACCCCTCCGTCGTGCGCGGCCTCGGCTACTATACCGGCCCGGTCTTCGAGGCCGAACTGACCTTTGAAATCCTTGACGAAAAGGGCCGCCCGCGCCAGTTCGGCAGCGTCGCGGGCGGGGGGCGTTACGACGATCTCGTCGCGCGCTTCACCGGGCAGCAGGTGCCCGCCGTGGGTGTCTCCATCGGCGTCGACCGCCTCCTCGCCGCTCTGCGCGAAAAGGGCCGCATCGGGGGCGAGGCGCAAGGCCCCGTGGTCGTCACCGTAATGGATCGCGACCGCATGGCCGATTATCAGGCCATGGTCGGCGAGTTGCGCCAAGCAGGCATCCGGGCCGAGGTCTATCTCGGCAACCCCAAGAATTTCGGCAACCAGATGAAATACGCCGACCGGCGCAGCAGCCCGGTGGCGATCATCGAGGGCGGCGACGAAAAGGCGCGCGGCGTGGTGCAGATCAAGGACCTGATCCTTGGCGCGCAAATCGCCGAAAGCGCGACGCTGGAAGAGTGGAAGGAACGCCCCAGCCAATACGAGGTGCCGCGCGACCAACTGGTCGAAAAAGTCCGCGACATCCTGACGGGGCAAAGCTGATGCCGCACCGTGCCGCAATCCGCGCCGAGGCCGCGCGCCTGCGGGGCCTCTTCGAGGCGGCGGGGGCATTGCCCGTTGAAACCTCCGTTCTGCAACCCGCCGAAGTGCTCCTCGATCTTTATGGCGAGGATATCCGCGCCCGCGCCTACGTGACCTCGGACGCCCTGCGCGGCGAGCAGATGCTGCGCCCGGATTTCACCGTGCCGGTGGTGCAGATGCATATGGAGCACGGCGCGGAACCCGCGCGCTACACCTATTCCGGTGAGGTATTTCGCCGTCAGGAAGAGGATGCGGCCCGTGCCAATGAATACACGCAAGTGGGCTTCGAGATCTTCGAGCGCGTCGCGCCCGAATCGGCGGATGCCGAGGTGTTCTCGATGTTCTTCGATATCCTGCGCCCGCTCGGCCTGCGCGCCGCCACGGGCGATATCGGCATCCTGATGGCGGCGGTCGAGGGGCTGCGCACGACCGAGCGGCGCAAGGCGGCGCTCCGGCGGCATATCTGGCGGCCCCGCCGGTTTCGCGCGCTGATCGACCGGTTCTCGGGCAAATCCCCGGTGCCGGATCAGCGCGCGGCGCTTCTGACCGCAGCAGAGCCGATGGCCAGGGCCGAACCGATGATCGGGCTGCGCGGCCCGGATGAAATATCTAGCCGGATCAAGGCGCTGCGCGATGACGCCCAGACCGCCCCGATCTCGGCCACCGAGGTGGAACTGCTCGACGCGGTTCTGGCGGTGCGCGAGACGAGCGACAATGCACTGGAACGGCTGCGCGATATCGCCGTGGACCTGCCCGCGATTCAGGGCGCGGTGGACCGGCTGGCCAAACGACTGGAGGCGCTGACGGCGCGCGGTCTGGACATCACGAAACTGGATTTCGAGGCCAGCTACGGGCGCACGCAGATGGAATATTACGACGGCTTTGTCTTTGGGTTCTATGCGGAAAAACGCCCCGACCTGCCCCCCGTCGCGACCGGCGGGCGCTATGACGCGCTGACCCGGCAACTGGGGCAAGGCCGCGAGATTCCAGCCGTGGGCGGGGTCATCCGCCCCGGTCTGGTGCTGAGCCTTGGGGGTGCGACATGACCCTGAAACTCGGCGTGCCGTCCAAGGGGCGGCTGATGGAAAAAACCTTTGACTGGTTCGGCAAGCACGGCATCGAACTGGGCCGCGCCGGGTCCGAGCGTGAATATGCGGGCTTTGTCCAGGGCATCGACAACGTCGAACTTATCCTGCTGTCGGCCGGGGAAATCCCGCGCGAACTGGCCGCGGGGCGCATTCATCTGGGCGTGACCGGCACCGATCTGGTGCGCGAAAAACTTGGTCAATGGGAAAACAAGGTTGGCGAACTGGCCGAACTGGGCTTCGGGCAGGCCGATCTGGTGCTCGCGGTGCCACGCTGTTGGGTCGATGTCAGCCATCTCGACGACCTTGATGCCGCCGCCGCCGCGTTCCGGCTCAAGCACGGGTTTCGCTTGCGCATTGCCACGAAATATCACCGCCTCGTGCGCGATTTCCTGCGCGAGAACGGGGTCGCGGATTATCAGCTGGTCGACAGTCAGGGGGCGACCGAGGGCACCGTCAAGAACGAGACCGCCGAGGCCATCGCCGACATCACCTCGACCGGCGACACACTGCGTGCCAACCACCTGAAAATATTGGAAGACGGGATGATCCTGAAATCTCAGGCGACGCTCTTCAAATCACGCGTGGCCCCGATGGAGGATGCCGACCGGCACACGCTGCGGGCGCTCAAGAACCGCCTGCATCTCGACTGAGGCACGGCTAGCACCCGCCACGCAAAAGGGCGGCCCCGAAGGACCGCCCCCTTGTGCTCAATCCAGCCGGATCAGAAGCGGAAGGTCGCCCGCGCCTGAACCGTGGTCGCTTCGACGTCAGAGCCCGAACCGTTGAAGTCTTCGAACTCGTGATAGAGCACTTCACCACCGAGCGAGACTTGCTCAGTCACCATGTGCTCATACCCGGCACCGACGAAATACCCGTCATCGTCGCCAAGATTGTCGGTATCCGCCCAGGCATAGCCGCCGGTGGCATAGGCCAGACCGCGACCGATCTTGTAGCCGCCGCGCAGTTTGGCGCGGAACACTTCTTCGGCGGTTGCGACATTGCCGATATCGGCATCAAGGAAGTCATAGTCGAGGCCGGCACCGACGACGAACCCGTTCTGGAAGTCGTAGTCATAGCCACCGGTGAGACCACCGATCAGGCTGTCATCGTCATCGAACCCGTCGGCATCGACATTGGCCCAGCCAAGTTGACCACCACCGTAAAAGCCGGTCCAATTCGGCGAAAGTGGGGCCGCAGGGACGGGCGCCGGGGCCTCGATTACCGGCTCAGGGGCCGGTTCGGTCACGTTGCCTGCGAATGCGGGCGCTGCGAAAATCGCGGTCACTGTCGCGAGGGCTGTGGTTGTCTTCAGCATTGTTTTGTCCTTTCAGTGGTCTGTCACGCCCCGCAATCGCGTCACGATCCGGGGCACGGCGCGTGCCGTTGAGACGCATATCGGTCACCATACCACTGCCGACAAGGGCATGTGTCGCCCAGAATGGTCACGACCCTGTGAGTGGCAGGGATACGCTGAAATCTAACGAAAAATCGGCGGAAAACCGCAAAACCCTGTCTCTGACGCGCAACCATCGAGTGAATTCTGACGTCTTCCCCTTGAACCGAAAACAGCGGGCACGCTGGAGGACGCGCCCGCCGGTTGCGCCACCGTATGACCCGTCAGAAACGGTAGGCGGCACGGATCTGCACGGTGGTCGCCTCGATGTCGTTGCCACTGCCGTTGAAGCTGCCGAAGTCGTGATAGAGCACCTCGCCGCCGGTCGAAGTATCGACGCTGCCGAATCCTAGCTGCCCGCCGATATAGACGCCGGTCCAGTTGGCCGACCACCTCGGCGAGCGGGACTGCGTGGAGACAACCATGGACGCGCTCTGCGTCGCGCTGTCAAAGCTCAGATCCTGCGTGACGTCGAACCTCGGCGCGTCGGCCTCGGCGAGGGCCGGGGCCGCGAACAAGAGGGCGATAGCGACGCTGATGAAGGGGAGTTGGGGGCGCATGTCACTTGTCCTTTCGGGTCGTGGTCCGTCTGGAACAAGGATCAGCGCAGGGCGCATGCGGCGCAATGAACGATACGGTCGCGCAACGTCAATAGCGGGTGAGCGACGCGTGTGTCAGTTCGCGCCGGACTGGGGCAGCCTTCACAGCACCCCGATATCCGCCAGTGCCGCCGAGAGTTCCGGCGGCAGGCTGTCATCGCCCGCACGTGCAGGGCCGATATCCGCAGGCGCATCCGTCCCCGGCAGATAGCGCCAGCCCTGAAACGGGCGCCTCGTGGCCGTCGTGGTACGTATAAGCACCGGGTCGAGCACGATGGCGCAGCGGCGGATACCGTCGCCGCCCGTCACCTCGTCAAGCCGCAGGATTCGCTGACGGCATTGCACAAGCCCCTGAATGACCCAGTAGATCGACCCGCCGTCGAGCAGTTCCGTCTCGCGCTTTGGCCACATCCGGGTGACATGACAGGGATGGCCGTCCGGGGACTTGGCACGCGGGTTTTTATGCCATTCCATCAGCCCTTCGACCGATTTGGTGCCGACGCTGAGTTTGATGAGATGCAGAGCCACGCGCGAATCCTTTGGTTTCTCCATATATCGTAGCGGTCTCACCGGGCAGGGCAAGAGATGGTGGAAATCTCAAGGCGAGAGGGCTATTGTATCTCTCTGCCTCTGACGCAAGGGAATCGCCGCTCATGACCCGTTTTGCCGCCCCCATCGCGGAACAGATCTGGACTATGAAATACCGCTACATCACCGACGACGGCGGCGATGCCAGCGTCGAGGACACATGGCGGCGCATCGCACGCTCGCTGGCCGAGGTCGAGGCCGAACCGGACATCTGGGAAGATCGGTTCTACGACGCCCTCGAGGATTTCAAGTTCCTGCCCGCGGGCCGGATCACGGCAGGCGCGGGCACCGGGCGCAAGGTCACGCTGTTCAACTGCTTCGTCATGGGCACCATTCCCGACGACATGGGCGGCATCTTCGACAATCTGCGCGAGGCCGCGCTGACCATGCAGCAGGGCGGCGGCATCGGCTATGATTTCTCGACGATCCGGCCCAAGGGCGCGGTGGTTAAGGGCGTGTCGGCGGATGCCAGCGGGCCGCTCAGCTTCATGGATGTGTGGGACGCGATGTGCCGCACGATCATGTCCGCCGGATCGCGGCGCGGCGCGATGATGGCCACCATGCGCTGCGACCACCCAGATATCGAGGAGTTCATCGCCGCCAAGTCCGACGCCGCCCGGCTGCGCATGTTCAACCTCAGCGTTCTGGTCACCGACGCCTTCATGGAGGCGGTCAAGGCCGATGGCCCGTGGGAGCTGCAATTCGACGGTCGGGTCTATCACACCGTGCAGGCGCGGGACCTGTGGAACCGGATCATGCAGGCCACCTATGATTATGCCGAGCCGGGGGTGATCTTCATCGACCGGATCAATCAGGCCAATAATCTGGCCTATTGCGAGACGATCGCGGCAACAAATCCCTGCGGCGAACAACCCCTGCCACCCTATGGCGCCTGCCTGCTTGGCTCGATCAACCTGGCGCGACTAGTGCGCGATCCGTTCGGGGATGGCGCGTCGGTCGACGAAGACGAACTCGCCCGCCTCGTCGGGCTGGCCGTGCGGATGATGGACAACGTCGTGGATGCGTCGAACTTTCCGCTCGAGGCGCAGGCGCGCGAAGCACAGGCCAAGCGGCGCATCGGGCTGGGGGTCACCGGGCTCGCCGACGCGCTTCTGATGTGCGGTTTGCGCTACGGGGCCGAGGATGCCGTGGCACAGACCGAAAGCTGGCTGCGCGCGATTGCCCGGGCCGCCTATCTGGCAAGCACAGAACTGGCGAAGGAAAAGGGCGCTTTCCCGCTCTTTGACCGCGATGCGTTTCTGGCCTCGGGTACGATGCAGGCGATGGACGAGGACGTGCGCGCGGCGGTGGCCGAACACGGCATCCGCAACGCTTTGCTGACCTCGATCGCCCCCACCGGCACGATCAGCCTCTATGCCGGCAATGTCAGCAGCGGGATCGAGCCGGTCTTTGCCTATTCCTACACCCGCAAGGTCCTGCAAAAGGACGGCTCGCGCAGCGAGGAAGAGGTGGTCGATTACGCCGTGCAGATGTGGCGTGACCGGATGGGCGACGCCCCGCTGCCCGATCATTTCGTGAACGCGCAGACCCTCGCCCCCGAGGATCACGTGGCGATGCAGGCGGCGGCGCAGAAATGGGTCGACAGCAGCATCTCGAAAACCATCAACGTCCCCGAGGATATCGGTTTCGAGGCGTTCAAGGATGTCTACATGCAGGCCTATGAGACCGGCTGCAAGGGCTGCACCACCTACCGGCCCAATGACGTGACCGGCAGCGTGCTGAGCGTGAGCGAGAGCGCCGACAAGGTGCCCGGCGAGGGCGCGATGCCCACCGAGGGCGGCGAGGTGATCTACATGTCCGACCCGCTCGACCGGCCCACCGAACTCGAAGGCGCGACCTACAAGCTCAAGTGGCCCGACAGCAACCACGCGATCTACGTGACGGTGAACGATATCGTGTTGAACGGGCACCGGCGGCCTTTCGAGGTGTTCATCAACTCCAAGAACATGGAGCATTACGCCTGGACCGTGGCGCTGACGCGGATGATCTCGGCGGTGTTCCGGCGCGGGGGCGATGTCTCATTTGTGGTCGAGGAGCTGAAGGCGGTGTTCGACCCGCGCGGCGGCGCATGGATGAACGGCAAATACATCCCCTCGATCCTCGCCGCCATCGGCGGGGTGCTGGAACGGCACATGGTGCAGATCGGCTTTCTCGCGGGCGAGGGCCTCGGCCTCAAATCCGACCCCACGGCACAGGTAACGAACCTCGCCCCGCCCAAGGGCCCCGCCTGCCCCGCCTGCGGCAGCTACGACCTGCGCATGATCGAAGGCTGCAGGACCTGCGCAAGCTGCGGCCACAGCAAATGCGCGTAAGGGGTGATCTGCCACGTATTGAAATTGAAAGGACTATTTGTCCTTTTTGGATGGTTTTTTGGCCATTCTGATAAGCACAACGTGACCACCGAGACCACAAGCTTGGTCTCGTCTGTTCTTCGAAATAGACGACCATTTCACCCATTCAGCGGGAGCATTGAGTGGACCCGTGGTCTGCCCTGGGCACTGCGGGCTTTGACTTGCCGTTCAGGGCCGCCAGCGGATATCAGAGCGTAATCCCGCCCGTGAAATAGAAGTGGCAAGCTGAATGTCCTGGACGTTCTCCGTTATCGTTTGACTCCTCGTGGTGGCAGTTCGACTCTTGCTGAGTACATAGGTTCGCATTCACAGCGCGAAAAACGCTGTCGGCGCATTTCTTTCGACTTTCCGGACAGGAATGGGCTGTTAGGACTTGTCCGAAGGCGATCAATCCCGCCCATACGATGCCGCTCTGACAAGATCGCGACATCAGGTTTGTGCGATGCCGAAACGATCGCGTCTTTGTGCGCGCGAACTCCACAGCCGCCTCGGCGTTGATGATCGCACGAAAAAAGCCGCGGTCCGGGAGACCGCGGCTTGTACGAGGATATCGTAGAGATTTACCGGAAGGCGACCAGCAAGTCGCTGATTCGCGCTCCGTACCACCGGACAGATGTGTCCACGCAGTAGCCTTTTCTGACGCTCAGGGCGTCATTGGCGTGGGTCGAGCGCGCCGCGAGCGCTGCGCGAATTGACCTCAGTGACCGCCGAATGCGGCGAACATCCGGAAGATCGGATCCGGATTGCCCGTGCAGATCGCAGAGCGCGTCGAAGGCAGTCTCCTCGGCCAGAAGCCCGAGGAGATCGCAAAGCCCGGCACCGTGACGGCGCAGGAAGTCGAGTGCGTCGAGCGCGGCCTCGATGGTCTTCGTGGTCCCGTCATTGTCCGTGACGGGGGCTGAAGTGGTGAGCATGTTTGCACTCCCGACATCCAGCCCGTGGCGTGTGCCACGCGTTTCCTGCTGGTGTCAGATCGGCCTATGTCGGGGCGTGCGGCAGGTTGGTGTCGCGGCTCGGATGATCTCCTCGGTGGTTGATGTCTCGGGGTTCGGCGCTGGTAATCTGGACGTTGGCTCTTTCAGGCTAAGCAGAAGCAGAAATCTGTGGTCTATCGGTTTTTTTAGGAAAGAGGCCACATACTTGCCGTTGGCTTATGGCGCGCCCGGCGTTCTTAATATGCCGGGCGCGCAAGATCGCTCAGCCTGCGGTGGCTTCTGCCGCCCGGGCCGCACGCAAGCCGTCGAGCAACTGACAGATTTCCTCGACGGCCGGATCGAGCGGATCGATCTTGCTGAATTGCGCGGCCTCGACCCGGTCGAAATCGTGGACATGGCGCAGGGCCAACAGGTCCTCCAGCGCGTCGAGTTCCCGGTTCAGTCGGCGTGTCAATGGCGGAGCGAGGGAGAAGTCCTCGATCAGACGCTGGGCGCGCTTCAGGGCTGCTTGCCCGCCGAGCAGACGGGCGGCACAGGCCAGTGCGGCGCAGTTGGCAACGATGAATCCCGCGCAGGGCGAGGGGCTGGCGATATCTTTCGGCATTCCAGATGGTCCTTCTCATCAGGGCCGGCCTCCTGTGGACCGGCGTCAGAACGCCGCCGCGATGCCTATGTACGCTGCGTCGAAGATGAGATTGGCCAGTTTTCCAAAAGACGAAGGGAAAAGTCGTGCCTCGCAGATTCCCAGCACGACATCATAGAGCATGGCGGATACGGTATCCGGGCACTTGGGAGATGGACGAAAACGACCATCCCTCATTTACACCAGACGGAGAGGCTGAAGTGCTGTTTTTTCGAAATGTGGATCGGTCTACTTTACCAGAAGATAGCAGATTGGCATGAGGCTCAGGACTAAGCCCCGACATTATGGATGTGCCATTGATTGTTGTTTTTCAAACTGAACACACTTAGCTTTCATCCCACTCCGGAACTCGAGCTCGGCCAGTTATGCTGCAATGCAGCTTAATGAAGGTGAACCTTGGCCGATCCACCGCCATCTGCAAAGATCATCCGTTGGGAATGGTCGCTAAACTTTGGGTGATTGATTTGCTGAGCGGGACTGTTGAGATTGATCGTGCGCTTGGCAGAAACTGGGAACTCAAACCAGGAGTTCGAGGTTCTGCAGTTTTCTCGGAATGTGGAAATTACCGGCCATACCTGAGTCGACGCTGGGACGAAGGCAATATGGTCATGTGGTTATGTATGAACCCGTCTTCTGCGACCAATCTTGTTGACGATGCAACTTCTAAGAAGCTCACGCGACATTCACGGAGGTTGGGCTATGGAGGCATGTTCTTGCTAAATGTCATGGATTACCGCGAGACAGACCCTCTGCAAATACCTGCGGATGCCGAATGTTCAGATAGAAATCTTGGCTATATCATAAGATGTGCCGCGCTATCTCATACGGTGGTCTTGGCCTATGGAGGTCTTATGGGCCGACGAAGATGGCGTAATATTGCAGCAGCTGCCGTGGAGGCCTGCGGTGACATCCAACTGCGTTGCGTGCTTCGGAACGCAAATGGGTCTCCGCGGCATCCTCGTGGATTTCCATCGCAATTTCAGCTTCAAGATTTCGGGTAAGGAATATTGTTTTAGAGCCGCCCAAAGGTGCTTCTCACACCTCAGCCGTCCACTGCTTCGCTGCACTGCCGAAGCCGTCAGACTACGGCACCAGTTTGATGCGTGTGAACATCGATCTAAGGGCAAATCCAACCGGTAAGCGGCGGATCAGGCTGGTCAATTTTATCCTTGAGTGCCTCGCGCTCAGTGATAATTGCAGCACGCCTATCTCTCAGTAATTCTACGAGCTCGGCTGCATCAACTTCCGCCCTTTCCAATTGCTGGATGAGGCGGTCGCAGGTTCCGAACAGCATCGGAGGGCGCTCACGGACGAGCGCAGTGAAAACTTTGGTGGCTTGTTCTCTTCGTTCGTTGGCGTCGACACTATCGAACTGCGCGAAGACACGCTCAGCCGTCAAAATTAGCGTGAAATCCTGGCTCAACTTTTCCGCCATGTTTCTCAGATCTTTCTTTTCGGTCATCCAAAGTTTGAGATCCGAGACATCGTCGAGGATCGCGGGCGACGTCTGAGCCATACGGCCGAGCCAACGATCGAGCTCGTCTGTGTCAGATGCGAGTTCCAGCAGCGCAGCCCAAGCTTCTGGCATAAAATTCCCGGTACAACGCACTTTCAGACGCAACAAGATGTCCAAAACGTGCTCGGCGCTGGTGGCTCCGATGTCCGAAATAATGCGGGCCAACCGCTTTCCGTCACCATTGTATGCGACGTGCTCCCAAGCGAGTTCGAAAAGTGCGTGATCTGGCCGGCGTGCGATGAGCTCAACCACCGGCTCCCAGACTTCTTCGCCGCTGTGATGGGTGCCAAGCCACCAGAGGGGTTGAGGTTCACCACAGTAAACCATAACCACGGCTTCAAGAAGGTCCGACGGCATTGCATCAACCAACCGCTCCGGTGGCTGCGAAAGTTCGAGATCTCCCGGCAAAAGCTTACTGGCGATCGCTTCTGGGACTTCTGTTCGCGTAAGGGCGACCGCCTGAAGCCACCTATCATCCTCACAGCCGCTCGTGAGACGCTTGACGAGGGCTGCTCGCTCATCGGCGCGAAGCAGCGGCCAGTGGTCAATCAGATCTGCTGTGAAAGTGACTTTTGCGCCCGTGCCTGCAAAACCGAGAAGACGTTTAACACGGTCTTTCCGAAGCGCAGGCTCCGCTTCCGTCGCGCTTAGAAGGATGTCGGTCACCCCAAGGGAAGAGTCGCTTGGCAGGCGACCTGCGCGTTCGTTTCGCTCCAGCCAGTCGATCCAGCCATCGCAAAGGCCAACTACCGATGAGGCCGACAGAGCATCGACCGCGCTGCTCGCAACGGAAAATAGTCTCCCGTCGTTGAATACGGCGTTCTCTGGCAGCGTTTCCATGACGACCGGCATGAGCCGCTCGAATATGGGCCACGGCGGTAGTTCGCCGGTGTACTCTACTCGATTGAAAAGCACGAGGCGGTCAAGCATTGCGGCCGCGCCGGCCAAGGTTTTTGCGAGATTGACCAATCCATTGAGGAGTCGTTCTTGTCGATCAGGCATGCTGGATGTCCAGCATTGTATGGCGCCTTTAAGAGCTGCAAGGGCGCAACTCGGATGATCTTCCGCGAAGATTCGATCCAGAAGATCGTCGTCGCCCTGCCGTGGTTGCCTCAACCAGATCTCTATCGTCTCAGCCCGCAACGCCGCTTCATCAAAGCTAATCAGGCGACCGGCCATCGTGAGCGTCATGGTATCGCCGGCGGTGGCAAAGTAGCAAAGCACATTGGACGCATGCTCAGGTTTTACGATGCCTTCAGGGGCGTCAAGCAAGGCCAATTCCTTTAAGACTTCTTCCCGTGATATGGACCGAAAGGCCCGATCAAAATAGTCAGTTCCCGATTGCGTTCCGTAGGGGAGATGGGCCTCTCCGTTACTCCATTCGAGGTCCGTCAAGGTGATTGATGCAACAGAACGGATCCAGATCGGCAGTTCTTTCTGAAGTTTGGCAGGAAGCTCGGGCAATCGTTTCAAAAGGAACCGAAAACAAAGATCGCGGGTCGCGGGGAAAAACGACTTCAATCCTTCAATGGCCTCCTGAACCAACTTGCCTCGGGCCGAACTATCGGGATTGAGCCGATCAAAGATCCAATCAAGGTTGCGCGCCGTCGCGCGAGATGTCTGCGGCGATAGGCAGAAGAGTCCTCGACGAATGCCGTCTAAGATGACTTGGGCTCCGTGATAGGTGGTTTCTGCGAGAAGTGTCTCAGCTGCGGAACGGTAGAATGGATGGCTAAAGCCGACGTTTTGAATCCCGTCAATTTCAATAAGCCGCCGTCGTTCAAGCATGTCGAGGCCGTCCCTGTCGGCAGCAGCGAGTTCGGGGGGGGCGTCATACGCGGGAGCATCGCCTTTGGAAATAGATGGGCCGCCGATCGTCAAAACCGAGCCATTTAGATTTCGCTTGCTGGGGAGTCCCGTTCCCCCGTCACCTCGGACAAAGGCAAGGTCTATGAGGCCGATCGGCTCGCGCGGGGCGGTCGTTACAGACAGGCTGACAGTGAGTTCTTCCAGCCCATCTGCCGCTAACGTCTGACCGAGCTGAGCGGCGTCTTCTCGGGCAAGGCGCAAGACGTCGGCAATCGTAGCCGAAACGCCCAAGCGATGAGTGTTTGCAGCAAGGTACTCAATGCAGCCGGGTTCCAGTTGCAAATCACCATTCATAAGTGCGTCGCTCACGCGCTCGCGCAGCGTGGCCTCAACGGCACAGGTAGATGCAAGCGATTGCCACAAGCCGGTCAGGAAATCGGGATCAAATCGCTCCATGTCTCGCCAACGGCGATGTGCGGTCACGATTTGGTCCAGCGATTTCATCCGACTGGTTGCCAGCAACGGCTCGAGCCCCTGCACGACAAGGAGTTTCCTTTGCGCGGTGGTGCGAAGGATCAAATTGGTGAGGCGCGACAAGGAATTTGTCGCATGAGTTGAAATATGCGCTCCTCCGAGAGGATCGTCGAGAAGAGCGAACCGCAACGACGTCCCCGGTTCGAGTAGATAACGCTCAGCTGCCTCTACCTCGGAAAATTCCCGCACGTCGTAGCCATGCTGCATGAACTCTGACGCAATCCAGCGTGCCGCGTATGTCTTCCCAACTCGGGGTGTTCCCGAAAGCAAAAGCATGTTGTCGCGCGAAATCGCATCTACAAGCTCGGCTTCGTCACCTCGAGCGATATAGTTGGCCGGGCGTATCGGCGGAGGTGACGCTCTCTCAAGAACTTCTTTCAGAATTGCGAAAGCATCGGTTCTATCGTTTTTGGCTTGGACGACGGCCGAGCGGAGTTCAAGTAGTACTTGCCGCGTGCGATCGCTGGGAATTCCATGCTCTCGTTGCAAAAGTTCTTCGCAACGCGCTTGAAGCTCGATGTCGTCGACTTGGTCAAGGATGACGAAGCGGCTGAGCGCCTTGCGGACATCTTTCGAATCGAGTGAGGCTGCGAGGTCGGCATTGTGCTTTTGTCGTTTGTTCTTCAGCGGGCTATCTTCTTTGCCGACGACATCAGCATTGGAGATTGCTTCAATGAGGGCCTGAGCATGCTTCGCCTTGATGAGAGAAGAAGCATGAATCTCCCCCCGCCAGAACTTCCTTCCCAAATAGATCGAACTCGCGTCGTTTGCACGACCACTCATTACGAGTAGAACGAACCGGTTGGGATCAGATGTCAGACGTTCGAAGAGAGTGGGCCCAGCCTTGAGCGGCGGAGCGTGTACGAGGCAAGCTGCGACATTAGGAAGCGTGATTGCGCTTTCTGCGCCCTTTACCTGTATGTCACACCGAACAGTCTGCTCTCCATCTGTGTAGGTGAGCTCAGCATCTTCTCCACCATCAGGTTCAACATAGAATTCGACGCTTGATTTCTCAAAGAACCTCAGCATCATTTCGATGCAGACGAGATCTTGGAAAGCAAATTTTTGAGGGGCGGTGATTGCAATACTCATGGCAATGCAACTCTTACCCCATCCGACCTCGCTGACGAAAGCCTGATGTCGAAGTGGTTAGCCAATTCTTCAGATCGTGTCACACCGCATGGCTTAGCTCTTGGCGAGCCGGATGGAGCTCGGCGGGCCGAGTTCATCAGTCTGTTTGTGCGGCAAGCAGGCTGACGATAGGACGGTCGCAGACCGGCGCGAGCATTTCCACTGTCGTGTATCAGGAGCGCTTTAGCGCCCACTCCTCGGTCTGCTCCATCAGAATTGCGCCGACCAAACGTCAGGTGGGATCTTGATCCGATCTTGGGTCAGCAGTCACACGACCTTTCGGACTGGTTTAAGTTGGGCCTCGAAGGCGCTCGGCGTCAACCGAACAGAATCACAACCTGCTGAACTCACCCAAATCTTTTCCAAACAGGCTCTTAGGCCATGGCTCGTTCGAGCCTTTGCTTCCGACGCTCCCAATCGGGCATCACCTTGTCGAGAAGTTCGAAGAACGCCGCTCCGTGATGAGGCTCGGCCATATGGCAGAGCTCGTGGGTAATCACGTAGTCGATGGCATCGAACGGAGCCTGTACCAGACGCCGATTGAGCAGTAAGCGTCCGGCCGGCGACATGGACCCCCATCTCTGCCGGGTCTGGCGCACGATGAGACCTTTCGGCCGGAATTCCTTGGGATTTGGGAAGTGGCCGAGACAGAACTCGATCCGCTCGGGGAACTTGATATGGGCTCGATCCCGATACCATGCCTCGAGCAATTCCTGCGTCATTTGCGGCTTGGTCGGACGGTGAGTCTGCACGACGATGAAACCTCGGATCAGCTTCACGCTTTCTTGGACATGCGGGACGACCTTTAGCCGGTACTGACGCCCAAGGTAGAGATGCGTTTCTCCGGCGACGAACCTGCGCTCCGGCGTCCGCGGCAGGAACTGGGAGAAGTACCGTTGCTGTCTTGTAACCCATGCTGCCCGCTTCCGCAGCCTGGCTTCTATGGCGTCGAGCGTCGCGTCCGCTGGGGCCGCGATCACCACCGACGCGTCCGGCTCGACGGCGATCTCCAGTGTCTTCCTCGAGCGGCGAACGATCTCGTACCGGATCTCCTGCTCGCCGTACTGCAGGCAGTGCAACTCCCGCGTCATGCCGCGAACCGGGCCCGAGCAAGATCCATGATCTTCAGTTCGAGATCGTCGAGCACCTCCATGGGTAGGTCGATGCCCTGCTCGTCGCGCAGAACGTCGAAGAAGTAGTCGTCTATGGCGTTGCGCAGATTGTTCTGGGCCACTTCGTTCGACCAGATATCGACGATCAGTTGCGACTTGATAATGTCGATAATCTCCAGGGTGATGGATGCGGCTTCGGCGCAGGACACCGGCTCATCTTTCGTGGTTTTGAGTTGACCGTCGAGGACGCCGAAGAACGCCTGCGCATCCTCGTCGCCCCGGATGCTTTCCGGAACATCCCGGCCCCGATCCTTGCGTGCAACCTTGCTCGCGAGGTCCATGACGCTGTTCAGGTACTCGCGCTCGGACAGCCGCTTCTCGCGATAGGCGCGGATGGTCTCTTCGAGCAACTCGGAGAACTGCTTGTAGAACGCCGGGTCCTCGTCCATCTTCTCGGTGATTGCCCGCCGGGTCGCGCTGGCGATGCGATCGGCCCTCGAGGCCTGGGAGACCCCTGCCTCCTCGACGACAGCCTTCAGCGCTTCGGGATCGTTGATGTTGACCACCTCGATGATGGTCTCCGCCGGCATCGCCACGACGTGGTTATCGAGCAACTTCTGGATCTTCGGCTCGAACTCGCGGACATCGACCGTCTCCTGGTAGCGGAGCTGGACCGAGCGCTTGAGTTCTGAGAACTGCTTCCAGTCCCGCTTCAGGGTATCGACCTTGGCTTCGTCGAAGACATCAAACAGCTTGTCGGACGAGAGAGAGATGTGCAGGCACCGGCTGAATGCCTTGAGACGCGAGTAGAACTCGTGGCGCAGCGCCTCGTCAGCCAGGTGTTGCTCGAACTGCTCCATGTCCTTCTTGTTCCGGACCGGCTTGAAGAGATCCCAGAGCTGATCGTGCAATTGGGGCAGCTTGCGGATCTCCTCGCGGACGTCATGCACCGTCTCGTCTACAAGCACGAAGATGTCCGGATCGTCGTCCGATAGCTTGCTGTTCTTCAGCGCTGTGTCGAACTTGTTGATTATCGTGGTGACGAGGGGAGCCTTGTTTTGGACGAGCTCCAGAAGGTGAGCGCCGCTCGTCGCGCGGACCGGCTCAAGGTCGCAGGACTTGAAGGTCTCTTTGATCTGCTTGTCGAGATCATCGCGGTCTGTGACGATGATGATCCGCGGGTTGCCAATACTGCGTTCGAGGGCGAGCGAGCGCCCCAGCATCACCATCGTCAGCGACTTGCCCGAGCCCTGCGTGTGCCAGATCACGCCGCCCTTACGAGCGCCGCTGACATCATGCTGCTTGACCGTCTCGACTGCGCGCCGGATTCCGAAGAACTGCTGATGGCGCGCGACTTTGCGGACGCCGCCATCGAACACGGTGAAGCGTCGGATGAGATCGAGCAGCCGCTCGGGGCGGCACAGCGCGTACACTGTCCGGTCCTGAACCGTGATCGCGCGCTCGCCCTCGGCAGCCATCGCATCGAAGTACGCACGCGCGCCGACGAAGTCACCAGAGAAGATGGCATCCTTCTCCGGAGCTGTGAGCACGTGGTTTGCGAAGGGCGTGATGGCCTCGTCGGTGTCTTCCTCGTCGCGCCAAGTCTGCCAGAACTTCCGCGGTGTCCCGACGGTCGCGTAGCGCGCCTCGTTGCGGTTCATGCCGATCAGCAGCTGGGCGAAGTGGAAGAGCTGCGGGATGTTGTCCTCGTTCTGGTACCCGATCAGCTGGCTGTCCGCTTTCTTCAGGCTCTCAGTCGGCCGCTTGTTCTCGACTACAAGGATCGGAATGCCGTTCACGAAGGCGACGATGTCGCACCGCTTGGTCTGGCTCGAAGCGGTTCTCTCGACCGAAAACTCTGCAGTAACGTGAAAAACGTTGTTATCCGGCTGCTCCCAATCGATATAGCGGAACGAGTAGCTCTTTGAGTCGCCGTCGATGGACTTCGTGATCGTCGTGCCGAGGACGAGCGTGTCGTAGATGTCTTGGTTGGTACCCCGGAGCCCCTTCAGACGATCAGGTGTGGGCTTGAGCCGCCGGATCGCCTCGTGCGCGTCCTCGAGGTCGAAGCCGTACTCTCGGCCGCGATGCGTGTAGCGGTTGATGCGCATCAGCTGCTCGGCAAGCACATCGTCCAGCACGACGTTCCGGAGGCGCCCGCCGCGCAGGCGCAGGGCTCCCTCCTGTGAGAGCGGGGTGAACCCGAGCGCCACCAACAGCTGCAGCGCCGGGACCTGGGACTGATGCTTCTCAGCCGCAATGAATCCATCGTGGCTCATGCAGCCTCGTCGTCTTCAATTACCGCACCGTCCTCTTGATCGCCAGCGGCCGCCTTCGTGGGCTTGACGCCTACGGCAGCAGGTTTCTTGATCCACGTAAATGCTGCTTGGTAACCCAATGCACTCAGATCACGTACGGCTTGACGAAGCGTGACCAGGCTGAAAAAAGGCAGCTTGGGTAAGGAAACGACCGCATTGAAAGTCATCTGTCTGATGTACATCGTTTCCAAAGAAACGAAGTCCATACAAGACAGTGAAGCTGACACTACATCATCGAACCGAAGTCCTAGTAGCGTTGATATACAGACGTTGATCCATCGACTGAACCAAACCGCCCACATATCTCTTCAGATACCAATTTTTCAAAGAGCGTCGAAGCAAAACCAACCGGAAGCGCCAAACTACCTAGCGCAACCCGCCAATCATACCTCAGATATTTTCTACCGCCTCACAATCCAGAGCATCTGCCCCGTCCCGTTCCGCGTCCCAACAACACCTCAGCGCCGCCGGTGAAGGGGCTTTTACGGTTAGCTCACCAAACCCGCAACCCCCTTTTTCGCCTTTTGTCATGTTTTTTTCAAAGAAGCGGATTTTGCCGTGAATTTAATAGGTTAAGGAAAATTAACGTCGATTTCAGAGCGGCGTGCGCAACTTTATTTCGATGTCAATTTCGCGCCATTTCTACATATGGGGTTATCCACAGAGTTACCCCCAACAGAGCGTGATTTGCCCCGAAGACCCGGCCGGATTTCGGGCTCTACGGGCCGACTCACGCGCGCTGCACTCGCCGGCTTGCGCGCCACCGCAGCGCCAGCAGCCCCAGAATCGCCGCCAGGTAAATCAATGGCTCGATCTGAAACCCCTTGCTCAGCCAGATGAAATGCACAGCACCCAGCACCGCCACCCCATAGGTCAGCTTATGCAACCTCCGCCAGCGCCGCCCGAGGCGGCGCAGCGACCAGTCATTCGAAGTCGCAGCGAGGGGAACCATCAACAGGAACGCGGTGAACCCCACCGTCACATAGGGCCGCTTGACGATATCCGCCCAGATCTGCGCCAGGATCTGCACGTCGAGGACCAGCCAGACCAGCAGGTGCAGCCCCACATAGGTAAAGGCCAGCAGTCCGACCGCCCGGCGAAACCGGATCAGGTTGATCCCGAGAAACCGCCGCAGCGGCGTGATGCAGAGGCCCAGCACCAGAAGCTGCAACGCCACTTCGCCCAACTCCCGCTCCAGCGCCTTGATCGGTTCCGCCCCAAGGCCCCCTGTCAGCCCGAGCCAGAACGTCCAGACCGCGGGCACCAACAGGATCAGCCACACCGACCAGACCGGCACGCGCCGCGCCGCCACATTGATCCGGTCGACCACCATCAGAACTTCTGGGTCAGGTCCATGCCCTCATAGAGCGCCGCCACCTCGTCGCCGTAGCCATTGAACATCTGCGTCGGAATGCGCGGCGAGAAAAGCCCGCCGCCGATGCGCCGCTCGGTGGCCTGTGACCAGCGCGGATGGTCGACCTCGGGGTTTACGTTGGAATAGAACCCGTATTCGCGGGCATTGGCCTTGTTCCAGCTGGTCGGCGGCTCTTTGTCGGTCAGGGTGATCCGCACCACCGACTTGATCGACTTGAACCCGTATTTCCACGGCACGATCAGGCGCAGCGGCGCACCGTTTTGGTTGGGGATGTCGCGGCCATAGATGCCCGTGGCCATGATCGTCAGCGGGTGCATCGCCTCATCGAGCCGCAGCCCCTCGACATAGGGCCAGTCCAGAACAGGATAGCGCACACCGGGCATCTCATCGGGGCGCAGCACGGTCTCGAAAGCCACGTATTTGGCACCTGATTGCACGCCGGCGAGGTTCAAGAGATCCGCCAGTTCAAACCCGTTCCACGGCACCACCATCGACCACGCCTCGACACAGCGGAACCGGTAGAGCCGTTCCTCGACGGACATCTTCGCCATGATCTCGTCAAAGGCATAATCGCCGGGCTTGTCCACCATCCCGTCGATGCGCACGCTCCATGGCTCGATGGTCAGCGCATCGGCATAGCGGGCCGGGTCGCCCTTGTCGGTGCCGAACTCGTAGTAGTTGTTGTAGCTGGTGATATCCTCCCAGCTGTTGGGCTCCAGCGCATCGTCCTGCGCCTGCGCGGCCCCGGCACCGCCAATGAGGCCAAGGCCCGCCGCCCCCGCGATCATCTGCCGTCGGTTGAGATAGACGCCCTCGGGGGTCACGTCACGCTCGCGCAGCGTATTTGTCCAGCGATTGGCCATGTCATCCTCCTGATCGGTTTCCCCTCATATAGAGAGAGACACGCGTCATGCCAGCCAAGGGTTTCAGATCACCCGATCACAATGCCGCGTCCGGGTTGTAACTTGGCCGGATCTTGTTGAACGGAATCGAGGTGCCATCGGCCTGCACCAGACGCACATGCCGCCGCCGCATCTGGCGCGGTTCGGCCACGCCCACGGAATGGGCGATCATCTCGACCTCCTTGATCACCGATTGCGCGTAACTGGCGACCTTGACGTATTTGTCCTCGACAACCAGCCCGCGTTGCAAATGCTTGTCATGGGTGGTGATCCCGGTGGGACAGGTATTGCGATTGCACTTCAGTGCCTGAATACAGCCCAGCGAGAACATGAAGCCGCGCGCCGAGGTCACGAAATCCGCCCCCGCACAGAGCGCCCAGGCCACGTCGCCGGGGTTGATCAGCTTGCCGCTCGCGATCATCCGGATGCGCTCCTTGAGGCCGTAACGGTCGCGCAGGTCCACCATGCGCGGCAAGGCCTCGCGAATGGGCATGCCGACCAGGTCCATCAGCGGCATGGGCGCGGCCCCGGTGCCACCCTCGCCGCCGTCAATGGTGATGAAATCGGGCGCGCAATCGGTGCCGCGCGCGACGATCAGCTCGAACATCGCCTCCCACGCCTCCGACGATCCGACCACGGTCTTGAAGCCGACGGGCCGCCCCGTCACCTCGCGGATATGGACGATCATGTCCAAGAGCTCGCCGAAATCGTTGATCTCGGCATGGCGGTTGGGCGAAATGCTGTCCTTGCCGATCTCGATGCCCCGGATCTCGGCGATCTCGGAATTGACCTTCTCACCGGGCAGGATGCCACCCTTGCCGGGCTTCGCCCCCTGCGCCAGCTTCAATTCGAACATCTTGATACAGGGATTGTCCGACACCTCGCGCAACCTGTCATCGCTCAGCTTGCCCAGCGCATCGCGCACGCCGTATTTCGCAGTGCCGATCTGGTAGACCAGATCACAGCCCCCCTTGAAGTGGAACGGGCTCACCCCGCCCTCCCCGGTATTGAGCCAGATGCCCGCCTTCGCCGCGCCCCGGCTCAACGCCTCGACCGCCGGGCGCGAAATCGCGCCATAGCTCATGCCCGAGACGTTGAAAATCGACTTGGCCTTGTAGGGAATGGCCGCCGTCGGCCCGATCTCCATCGGGGCTGTCACCGCGAACTGATCATCAAGCGGCGGAAAGGCGGCGGGCACAAAGATCGGCGTGCCCGGCACCCCGAGATTGCGGGTGGAGCCGAACGCGATCGTGTTGCCCTTGCCCTTGGTGGCATGGCTCACCCAATCCCGCTGCGCGCGGTTGAACGGCATCTCCTCGCGGTCCATCGCAAAGAAATACTGCCTGAAAAATTCGCCCAGCTTGGTGAACAGCCCGCGAAACCGCCCGATCACCGGATAATTGCGCCGGATCGCGTCACCGGGCTGTGTCTTGTCGAGGATGTAGAACAGCACCGCGACCAGAACGACCGCCCCCAGAAGCAACACGAACAACAGCGCCAGAACCTCAAGGATCTGCGTCACATACCCCATTTGAAAATCTCCAATGATCCAATCTCCCGCGCGCGCGGTCACGCCTTGCAAACTGCGCCTTTCGCAGGGGTCAGGCAAGCCGTGAAATCACCCGGCATAGGCCTGTGACAGGGCGTTATCGCGCCATTCGGGCCATTGGCCCGGGCGCGGCACAATCACAGGACAGCCCGTTTGAAACGCCCCTGAAACGCAGGCGATTTTCCGCAGAATCACAAGAACGTGATTGGATGTTACAAGGCAACGAGGCTTAGCGAGCCAACCGATTTCGTCAAATCGCATCAGCGGAAATCCCCTGTGAACCAGTGGCACTTTCGGCGCGTAAGTCCCGCCATGATGCCACGCAGGCATCATCTGAAACTGATGCTCAAAAGGAGACGACACACATGTTTCGCAGAACCTATCTTGCCCTGACCGCAGCCACCCTGATGGCAGGCCCCGCCTTTGCCGATGACCATTCCAAGGACATCGTCGATATCGCCGCAGGCAATGACAGCTTCTCCACCCTCGTCGCCGCCGTGCAGGCCGCAGACCTTGTCGAGACGCTCAAGGGCGAAGGTCCGTTCACTGTCTTCGCTCCGACAAACGAGGCCTTCGCGGCGCTGCCCGAAGGCACGGTCGAAGACCTGCTCAAGCCCGAGAACAAGGACAAACTGACCTCGATCCTCACCTACCACGTGGTGCCGGGCAAGGTCATGTCTGGCGACCTGAGCGACGGCATGACCGCCGCCACCGTTGAGGGCGGCGAGGTCACCATCGGCACCGAGGGCGGTGTCACCGTCGACGGCGCCAACGTGGTGCAGGCCGATATCGAGGCCAGCAACGGCGTCATTCACGTCATCGACGGGGTGATCATGCCCAAGTAAGCGTGCAGCGCGCTCAAACCGGGGGGCGGCTCAAAGGGGCCGCCCCTTTTGTTTTCGGCAATCCCACCGCATCGCGCACCATCAGCCGCGACAGGATCACATCCAGCTCGCGCGCCACCTGCGCAGGCGCGGACAGATCGCGCAGGTGGCGCATCCGGTCCCGCGCCACATGCCAGTCGGCAGTATCGTAAATGCCCTGCGCCCGCGCGAACGCCTCGGCAATCGTGGCGGGCGCATGATCCTCGACCAGAAACGGATAATCCCGGCCCAGGTAGAACTCCGCATCATCGGTGTCGCGCGTCACCATCACATTGGCCCCGAAGGCGGCGGCGGTGAACCCCTTGGTAAACGGTTTCGCAAGATCGCGCGCCAGCGTCTGCGCATGATCCGGCGGGCGGATCGCGTAATGCAGGTTGAACCCGCACAGCCGGTCGAACCCGGCCTCGATCCCGCCCTCACCGCCCGCGTCGATCCGCGTGACATGCGCCGCGATGAGATCGGGAATGTAGACGTTATGCGGATGCCCCAGATAGGCGGCCCGCAGGCCACCCGGGTCCTCCATCTGCCGCCCGACAAGACGCGGATCATAATGATGCGTCAGATGCGCGACACCCGCGCGCCCATCCCCCGCCCCCCGGCGCGCCAGAAGCCGGTTCAAGATCGCCTCGCCCTTGCGCGAGGCCGCGATATGCAGATCGGCGTGGGGTGAAAAACAATCCCGCGCGCGCGCATCCACATAGTCGATCCCGACGCCCCGCGTCCGGCCACGCAGCATCTCCATCCCCGCCTCGCCGAGAATCGCCCCCGTGCCCTTGAGCAGGATCACGATCCGCCCCGACAGGCCCTCGGCAAAGGCATGCGCCCCGGCCTCGGTTTCGAGATTGGGCAGCGCCCGCACCGCAAATGTGTACCGGTCGCCCAGATACCGCCGCCCGATATCCGCCAGCTGATCGCATCGCATGATCTTGGAGCCGGCACGCCACAGCCGCCTGCGACAGATGAAGACGACCTCTTGCGTCACATGCCTGCCCGCCCCACGCTGCCCTAGACGCCCGCGTCGATCATCGCTCGGGCCAGAATCGGCACGGTCTCGGAATTCAGACCGGCGATGTTGATCCGGCTGTCACCGATCATGTAAATCGCATGATCCTCGCGCAGTCGCTCCACCTGCTCGGGCGTCGCCCCCAGCCGCGAGAACATGCCGCGATGCTGCGCGATGAACCCGAACCGGTCAGACCCCGACAGCCGCTGCAACTCGCCCGCCAACTGCTCGCGCAGTTTCAGCATGCCAAGCCGCACATCCTCCAGTTCCGCCTGCCAGTCGGCGCGCAGGTCGGCATCGGTCAACACCATGCTGACAAGGCGTGCGCCGTGATCGGGCGGAAAGGAATAGTTCTGCCGGTTGAGATAGGCGAGATTGCCCTGCGTGATCTTGCCAAGCGTCGCATCCTGCGCCACCGCCATCAGGATACCGGTGCGCTCGCGGTAGATGCCGAAATTCTTCGAACAGCTTGCCGCGATCAGCATCTCGGGGCAGTTCGCCGCCACAAAGCGGACGGCGCGCGCGTCCTCCTCCAGCCCGTCGCCAAAGCCCTGATAGGCGATGTCGATCATCGGCAGCGCACCCTTGGCGTTCAAGAGTTCCACCACCGCCGCCCATTCAGTCATGTTCAGATTGGCACCCGTCGGGTTGTGACAGCAGCCATGCAGCAGCACCACGTCGCCTGCGCGCACGCCCTCCAGATCGGTCAGCATCCCGGCGAAATCGACGGCGCAGGTGGCGCTGTCGAAATACCGATAATTCACCACCTCCATCCCCAGATGCGCAAGAATGCTCAGGTGGTTGGGCCAGGTCGGGTCCGACACGAACACCCGCGCGCCGGGGTTCACCATCCGGACCAGTTCGAACGCTTGCCGCACCGCCCCGGTGCCGCCGGGCGTGGCGATGGTCGAAACCTGATCGCGCGCCACCGCATCGCCCAGAACCAGCCCCACCATCGCATCCGTGAACGCCGGATCGCCTGCCAGCGCGGTATAGGCTTTCGTGCTCTCGATCTCCCAAAGCTGCTTTTCGGCGGCCTTCACCGCGCGCATGATCGGGGTCACGCCTTCGGGCGTCTTGTAGACACCGACGCCAAGATCGATCTTGGTCTCGCGCGGGTCCTCGCGATAGGCTTGGCCCAGCGCCAAAATCTTGTCTGCCGGTTTTTCCTTGAGTTGCTCGAACATCATGCCTCTCCAGTGGCGACGGGCAGCGTTGGAAACGCGCCCCATTCGGTCCATGACCCGTCATAGAGCGCGTGATCGGTCTTGCCGATCCGCTCCAGCGCCAGATTGATCACCGCCGCGGTCACGCCGGAGCCGCAGGAGGTGATGACCGGCTTGGCCATATCGACCCCGGCAGCGGCAAGGATTGCGCGCAACTCATCGGGGTCCTTCATCGTCATGTCCTCGTTCAAAAGCGAGGTATAGGGTACGTTCTTCGATCCCGGAATATGCCCGCTGCGCAGCCCCTCGCGCGGTTCCGGCGCCTCGCCGCGATAACGCGCGGCAGCGCGGGCATCGAGGATCTCGTAATCGCCCAGCTTGGCGGCGGCCGAGACCTGCGTGACATCCTTGACCATGTGGTTCTGACGCCGCACCGTCATGTGCCGGTCGCGGATCACCGGCGGCATATCCTCGATGGCGCGCCCCTCGGCCTGCCATTTCGGAAACCCGCCATCCAGAACGGCGATATTCTCCTGCCCCATCAGCCGGAACAGCCACCAGACACGCGCCGCGGAAAACAGCCCCTTGGCGTCATAGACCACCACCTGATGCCCGTCGCCCACGCCCATGGCGCGCAGCTTCGACATGAATTTCTCGACCGGCGGGGCCATATGCGGCAGCTCAGAGCGCGCATCGCTGATATCGTCGATATCGAAGAACCGCGCGCCGGGGATATGTCCGGCCTCGTATTCGGCGCGCCCGTCGCGCCCCTCGGCGGCCATGAACATGGTGCCGTCAAGAATGCGCAGGTCGGGGTCCTTCATATGGGCCGCCAGCCAATCGGTGGAAACAAGGGTTTTCGGATCATCAGTGGCCATATGCGCCCCCCGGGTTCAGACCCTGTCTGACTACAGTCTGACGGCGCAGAGGGCAAGACCGGGCACCGTCGCACCCGGCCCGGCGCAGCACTTACCTCAACAGCATTTTGCGGATCATCCCGAGGGCCAGCGTCACCGCGCCTCCGCCCACGGCCCCCGCGACAATCGTGGCTGTCAGAACACCCGCATCACCGCCACCGGCCAGACCGGCCAGATCGCCGGCCCCCGCCATCGCCATGAGATGCGCGGCACTCCCGCCGCCCAGAACACCCGCCAGCGAATTGCCGATCACGCCAAGGCTCATGGGCCTGAGCAGACCGCCCGCGATATTGCCGCCCACGGCCCCCGCGATAAGGCTCAGGATCAGTTCCATGTCAGGCTCCCTCCATGACCCGGCGACCGGGGCGCGGTCCCGCTCACAGCCCCTCTTTCAGCAATCTCTGCTTCTGCCGGTTCCAATCGCGCTTGGCATCGGTCGCGCGCTTGTCGTGGTTCTTCTTGCCCTTGGCGATCCCGATCTTCAGCTTGGCAATGCCGCGATGATTGAAATACAGCACCAGCGGCACCAGCGTCATGCCCTTGCGCTGCGTCTCGCTCCAGAGCTTGGACAGCTCCTTTTTAGACGCCAGCAACTTGCGCCGCCTCTTTTCGTCATGGCCGAATGTCTTGGCCTGCTCGTAGGGCGCGATATAGGAATTCACCAGCCACAGCTCGCCATTCTCCACCATCGCATAGCTCTCGGCGATATTGGCACTGTTGACGCGCAGCGATTTCACCTCGGACCCCTCCAGAATGATGCCGCATTCCAGATCGTCCTCGATGGCATAATCATAGCGTGCCCGCCGGTTCTCGGCGATCACCTTGTAGTTCGGATTTTCCTTTGCCTTGGCCATCCGGTCCTCCTATCGCCGCGCGCATCCACTGTCCAGCGGACCCATTGGTCAGGCCAGCGGATCAGGGGCGATGTTGCCACCACAGACCAGCACCGCGACCCGCTCGCCCGGCTCGGGGACATAGGCACCGCACAAGAGCGCGGCAAGGGCGGTGGCTCCCGCAGGCTCCACCAACTGCCGCATGTCGCGCCACAACAGCGCCTGCGCATCGGTGATCGCGGCATCGGGCACCAGGACACTCTCGATCCCCTGCGCCTGCGCCAGACCATGGCAGATCTCCCCGATCCGCCGCGCCCCGAGCGCATTGGCCGCGACCCCCGACACCTCCACATCAACCGGCCCACCGGCGCGCAGCGCGGCATGCAGCGCGCAAGATGTTTCCGGCTCCACCGCGACAACCTTGCGCCGCCCCTCCAGCCAGCCCAGCGCCCCGGCAATCAGCCCGCCACCGCCCACCGCAATCAGCACCGTATCGGCCGATAGCCCCTGCTCCTCCCATTCCGCCATAACTGTGCCCTGCCCGGCAACCGTCGCCTCGGCATCATAGGGATGCACCTGCATCGCCCCCGTCGCGGCCTGCCATTCGGCGGCGCGCTCGGCGGCCTCGGCATAGGCGCCCGGCACCACCGTCAGATCCGCCCCTTGCGCGCGGATAAGCGTGATCTTCGCCGGGCCCGCGATCTCGGGCACATAGATACGCGCCCGGTGCCCCAGCGCCGCCGCCGCATAGGCCACCGCCGCCCCGTGATTGCCGCCCGACGCCGCGACGATCCCCGCCTCCGGCACCTCGGCCTGCAACAGCGTGTTGAACGCCCCACGCGCCTTGAAACTCCCGGTATGCTGCATCTGCTCCAGCTTGAGCGCGACCTCGCGCCCGCCCAGATCAAGCCCCGCGACCGGCGTGCGCCGCACATGCCCCGCAATCCGCGCCCCCGCCTGAGAAATCAACGCCTGCCATGCCATCGCGCACACCTCTTTGCCTTTTCCGTATCATCACGGAGTCTGCGAACATGTCGAAAGCGACTTCAAGCGAATAACGCCCCCCGGTCGTTCGGCCTTGGTCACCCGCGCGGAACAAGGCGTGCTTGCACGCCGCCGCGCGAGCGCCCGACCGCCCGGACGGGCGGGCGCTTTTGCAGCGTCGCAACCCCGCATCATCGTTGCAGTATTTGGCTGCCATAAAGCGCGCCCCACGACCGTTGCAGCGCCCACCCGCGGTCGGTCGCCCGCGCGGCTCATCTCTTTGACGGCCAGGGTCCGCTATCCGGAAGCCAAAGCAACTGCGCCAATCCCCGCACCACAGCTATCCATCACGAAATGCGGAAAGCCGCCTTTTCTTGCCCGATCAAAGCCTATACGCCTGATATAAAAGACCCAAGCAAGGATCGCATGCGATGAAAGACGACCGCCTGAGCCAGTTCCGCGATGCCCATTCGGACCGGTCCACCGCCGAGCAGGTGCCAGACACCGCCCAGACCCGCGCCCCCGCCTATCGTCTCGCCTTCGCCGATGACGATTTCCTCTGCCGGGACGAGCTGCGCCCCGTGCGCCTGCAACTCGAGCTTCTGAAACCCGAGATGATCCTGAACGAGCGCGGCATTCAAAGCACCGTCGTCCTCTTCGGCGGCGCACGCATTCCCGAGCCGACGCACAAGGACACCGCCCGCACCAAGACGCTCGCCGACCTCTCGCGCTATTACGACGAGGCGCGCAAATTCTCGCGCCTGATGACCGAAAAATCCATGAGCACCTATGGCCGCGACTACGTGATCGCCACCGGCGGCGGGCCGGGCGTGATGGAGGCGGGCAATCGCGGCGCGGCGGATGCGGGCGGCGCCTCGATCGGCCTCAACATTGTGTTGCCGCATGAACAGGCCCCCAATGAGTATGTCACCCCCGGCCTGTGCTTCAACTTCCACTATTTCGCGATCCGCAAGATGCATTTCCTGATGCGCGCCCGCGCCATCTGCGTCTTTCCCGGCGGGTTCGGCACGCTCGACGAGACCTTCGAGGCGCTCACCCTCATCCAGACCGACCGCATGACCAAAGTGCCCTTCCTGCTCTTCGGCGAGGCATTCTGGCGCTCCATCATCAATTGGGAGGCCCTGTCCGAGGCGGGCACGATCAGCGCCGAGGATCTCGACCTCTTCCGCTTTGTCGAAACCGCCGACGAGGCGATGGAGATCATCGAGAACTGGCCCGAAGCGTGACGCGCCGCCCACCCGCGCGCTTCAGATGATCTCGTCCTCGTCATAGAGCGGCACGGCGTCGATATGGGCGCTGATGCCTTCGGCTGCAGCCTCTGCGCGGGGGGTTTCGGCGACGTGAAACAGCGCATCCCCCTCATAGACCACCGGCATGTTGGTGCGCCCGATGATAATGCCGCTTTCCTCGGCCACAACCTCGTTCTCGATATCGCCAAAGGCATTGGCGACCGCCCCCAGCACGGTGCCCGGCTGCACCGCGTCACCCACGGCGAGATAGCCGCGAAACAACCCGCCACGCGGCGCGCGATACCAGCTTGAACTGCGCGCGCCCACCGGCTGCCCCTTGGCACGCGGCACGCCCTTGGCCCCGATCATCTTGAGATGCCGCATCACCCGCAGGATGCCCGACACGCCCGCCCGCGCGGCAAATTCGTCGAACCGCAACCCCTCGCCGCCCTCATAGAGCAACACGTCGACACCTGCCTCCTCGGCGGCCATCCGCAACGAGCCGTCGCGCAGCTTCGACTCCATCATCACCGGCGCACCGAACGCGCGGCCCAATTCCTCCAGCCGGTCATTGCCGGGCGTGAGGCGAAGCTGCGGCAGGTTGGTGCGATGAATGGCCGCCGAATGCAGGTCGATGCCCACATCGGCGCGCATCACCACCTCATGCATGAAGATATGCGCCAGTTGCGACGCCATAGACCCCTCGCTCAGCCCCGGAAACACCCGGTTCAGATCACGCCGGTCCGGCAGGTAACGCGAATGGTTGAGAAACCCGAAGGTGTTGACGATCGGCACCGCCAGCAGCGTGCCCGCCATGGAATTGAGCGGCGCGGCACGCAGTAACCGCCGCACGATCTCGACGCCGATCACCTCATCCCCGTGAATCGCCGCCGAGACGAACATCACCGGCCCCGCGCGCTTGCCATGCACCACCTCCACCGACAGGTGCACCGGCGTGTGATTGGACAGCGTGCTGACCGGAATATCGACGCGGGCGCGGGTGCCGGGGGCCACGGTGGCACTGCCGATCTCGAAGGGTTTACGCTTTGCCATGCCATCCTCTCGTCCGTCTCGCTGGTGCAGGCTTAGGCAATCCGCGCGGTGCTGTCCATGCCACGCCCCGCTTGATCCCCGGCCCTGCGCCCGGCTATGGCAGACGAACCACGAGCGAAAGCGCCGCATGTCACATCTCCTGCCCCCTGCCTGCCCCGTCTGTCGCGCGCCTGATCCCGCGCCCTTCGGCCTGTTCGACGGCTTGGGATACTGGCGGTGCGATCACTGTCAGGCGCGCGGCCTGAACCCGGCGCATTACCCCGATACCGCGACCGAGCGCGCGGAATACGACAAGCACCAGAACGACATCCACGATCCCGGATATCGCGCGTTTCTCGACCGGCTCGCCGCCCCGCTCCGGACACGGCTGACCCCCACCGCACGCGGCCTCGACTACGGCTGCGGCCCCGGCCCGGCACTGGCGCATATGCTGCGCGAGGCGGGGCATGACATGGCCACCTACGATCCGTTCTATGCCGCCGACGCGACCGTGCTGGACGCACAATATGATTTCATCACCTGCACCGAAACGGCCGAGCATTTCCACGCCCCAGCCGACGAGTTCGACCGGCTTGGCGCGATGCTCCGCCCCGGCGGTTGGCTCGCGCTGATGACCACCTTCCAGACCGAGGACGCCCGCTTTGCCACCTGGCACTACCGCATGGACCCGACCCATGTGGTCTTCTACCGCGCCGCGACGCTGACGCATATCGCCGCCTCCCGCGGCTGGTCATGCGAGACCCCGCGCAAGGATGTGGCGCTGATGCAGGTGCCTGGACCATGACCAGCGCGCTGCACGACACACGGCTGGCGGCGGTGGTCGCGGCGGTCACGGAAACAGGCGCGCGCACGGTGCTCGATCTCGGCTGCGGCTCGGGCGATCTGATCCTGCGGCTGGCCCCCCTGGCCGCGATCACCCGGATCACCGGGCTCGACCTCGACTTGCCAGCCCTGCGCATATTGCAGGAACGGCTGGGCGATCTGCCCTTGGCCGCACGCGGCAAGGTGCAGATCGCCCATGCCTCGATGACCGCCCGGCATGCCGCCTTGCGCGGCTACGAGTGCGCCTGCCTCGTGGAAACCATCGAGCATCTGCCGCTCGCGGATCTCAACCGGCTGGAGCGGGCACTCTTCGGCGACATGCGCCCCCGACATGTCATCGTGACCACCCCCAATGCCGAGTATAACCCGGTTCTCGGCGTGCCCACCCACCGCTTCCGCCACCCCGGCCATCACTTCGAGTGGACCCGCGACCGCTTCGGCCAATGGGCCGACGGCGTGGCCGCGCGTAACGGCTATGACGTCACGCGCCGCGATATCGGCGGCGTGCATCCCACCCTCGGCGGCGCAAGCCAGATGGCGCGTTTCAGGCGTAGCGGGTGATGAAATTACGCAGGATGCGCTCGGGCGCATGCACCTCCGCCGCGCGGCACATGGCGATCAGCTCATCGGCGGTCTCGGGCGGGAAATAGCCCTTGTGCCGGTAAATGCGGATGCGCGTCTCGAACCCGGCGGCATCGGCCTCGGGGTGAAACTGCGTCGCGTAGACATTCGCGCCATACCGCACCATCTGGAACGGGCAGGTCGGCGAGGCGACAAGATGCACACAGCCCTCCGGCAAGTCCTGCAACGCCTCCTTGTGACCCACGAAAGCGGCAAAGCGACCGGGGATACCCTCCAGCAGCGGATCGTCACCGGCCTCGGCCGTGACGGTGCAATCGGCGGTGCCCACCGGCTCGCCATGGGCGCGCTTGGCGACATCGCCGCCCAGATGCTTGCCGAGGATGCCGATCCCATAGCAGCACCCCAGAAACGGAATATCCTCACCGGTGATGCGCGGCATCAGCGACAGCACCGCCGCCTCGATCCGGGCCTCCTGCGGGGTCTTGTCCTCGGGCGCATCACTGACGCAACCGGGGCCGCCACCGACGATCACCCCGGCGTAATCGGCCAGCCGCAGGTCGTCGGGCAGATCCTGCTGGTCCAGCCGGATACGGTGGGTCTGCGCCGCCTCCAGCTCGCCCTTGCGCAGGATCGCGGCATATTCGTCATCCGCCGCCTCGGTTTCGGGGCGCAGCTGAAGGATGAGAAAGGGCTTGGTCACGGGGCATCTCCTCGGGCTTTTAACTGGTTGCCCCGCAACGCGCGCGCCGTCAAGCCGCCACCTTGACGCCGACGCCCCCCGGGATAGGCTGCGCACATCTCGAAAAGGACCACACCATGCCCGGGACATTGCGCACACGGCCTCACACGGCATGACCCGCTCGCTCAGCCTTGCGGCCTATCTCGCCTATGCCCGGCGCGCCGGGCCATCCCCCACGCCCCCCGAGACGCCCCGGCCCGACGGCGCGGTGATCTGGGCGCACGCCGTCGATGCGGCCCGCGCCGACACGCTCGTTCACCTGGCCAAACGGCTGACCCAGACCCGGCCCGGCCTGCACATGGTGCTGACCGCCTCGGTGCCCGAACCGCGCCGCAGACGCGCCGGCGGCACGGTGATCTGGCAGGCCCTGCCCGAGGACAACGTGCCCGCCGCCGATGCGTTTCTCGATCACTGGCGGCCCGATATCTGCCTCTGGACCGGGGGCGATCTGAAACCCGCGCTGATGGTCTGCGCCGCGCGCAAGGACATTCCGCTCTACCTCGTGGATGCCGACGAGACGCTGCTGGAACGTCCGGTCTGGCGCTGGTTTCCCGATCTGCCACGCGCCGTGCTGGGCAGTTTCACCGAGATCCTCGCGCGCAGCGAAGCGGCGGCGCGGCAGGTGCGCCGCCTCGGCGCATCAGAGCGGATCGTGAGCGTGACCGGCCCATTCCAGGAAGGCGCGCTGACGCTGCCCTTCAACCCCTCGGATCGCGAGGAGATGGCCGTGCTGCTGCTTGGCCGACCGGTCTGGCTGGCGGCGATGGTGCAGGTGGACGAGCTTGACACGATACTGGCCGCCCACCGCGAGGCAAGCCGCGTAGCGCATCGCTGCCTCCTGGTGATCGTGCCCGACGACCCCGCCGACAGCCTCAACATACGGGGGCGTCTGGATAGCGAGGGCTGGCGCTATGTCACTTGGTCCGAGGGCGAGATGCCGAGCGAGGCAACCCAGATCGTTCTGGCCGATACGCGCGGCGAGATGGGGCTTTGGTACAGGCTCGCGCCGATCACCTTCATGGGCTCCTCGCTGGTCTCGGGCGAATACGGCCGCGATCCGAACGAGCCTGCGGCGCATGGCTCGGCCATCCTCTACGGGCCCAACGTGGCCCGCTACCTGCACCGCTATTCGCGCTACGCCGAAGCGGGCGCCGCGCGCATCGTGCGCGACACCGACACGCTGTCGGGCGCCGTGCAACGGCTGATGCCGCCCGACCAATCCGCCGCGATGGCGCATGCGGCATGGGACGTGGCCTCCAAGGGGGCTGCGGTGACCGACCAGATCGTGGACATGCTGCTCGACCGTCTCGACCGTCAGGACGCCGCACGATGAGGGCACCCGGCTTCTGGTTCACCCCACCCGACCGCCCCGATCCGCGCGCGCGCCTGCTGGCCCCACTAGGCTGGGCCTATGGCCGGATCACCACGCGCCGCGCGGGCCGCACGCCCAACTGGCGCGCGCCGGTGCCGGTGATCTGCGTTGGTAACCTGAATGCAGGCGGCACCGGCAAGACCCCGACCGTGCAGGCGCTGGTTACGCTGTTACAGGACCGCGGGCACACGCCGGTGATCCTGTCGCGCGGCCATGGCGGGCGGTTGCGCGGGCCGGTGGCGGTGGACCCGGGTTACCATACGGCTACGGATGTTGGCGATGAGCCGCTGCTCGCCGCCGCCTTCGCCCCGACCTGGATCGCCCGCGACCGCGCAGCGGGGGCGCGCGCAATCATGGCGCAAGCGCAGACCAGCGGCGCACAGATCGACTGCATCGTGATGGATGACGGTCACCAGAACCCGCAGCTTTCCAAGGACCTGTCTCTGGTCGTGGTCGATGCAGTCAAAAGCTTCGGCAACGGGCGCTGCATCCCTGCGGGGCCGTTGCGAGAACCAGTTCCATCGGGCCTGAAGCGCGCCGACCTTCTGCTGTCCATCGGGCCGCAGGCCGCGCAGGAAACCTTCCACGCAGCATGGGGCAACCTGTTCCATCCGCCAAACATACGTGCACGTATGGAGCCATTGCAGACCGGCATGGACTGGCGCGGCGCACGGCTGCTGGCCTTCGCCGGGATCGGCCATCCCGAGAAATTCTTCGCCACGCTACAAGGTCTGGGGGCCGACCTCGTGCGCGGCGAGGCGCTTGAGGATCATCAGCCTCTGACCACCGCGCTGATGACCCGCCTGACGCGCGAGGCACAGCTGCGCGGCGCACAACTGGTCACCACCGAAAAGGACGCCGTGCGCCTGCCGCCCGAGTTTCGACGTCAGGTGCTCAGCCTTCCCGTGCGATTGCGGATCATGGACAGCGCCCCGCTCGACGCGGCACTCCGCCGCGTCGGGCTGTGACAGGCAGCCTTACTCGGCGAGTTTCTCGTCGATGATACCCTTGAGCTCGTCATAGGCCATGTTGGAATATTTCTGCTCGTTGATGATCAGCGTCGGCGTGGAGTTCACCTCATGCGCCTCGGCGTTCTCCTGATACCACGCGACCAGCGCCTTGGCCTTGGCCTCGTCATTCAGGCAGGCGTCGAGCGCGTCGGGCTCGATCCCCGCGACCTTGCCGATGCGACGCAGGTTCTCGGCGATCTCGGCGGGCTGGCCGTTGGTCCATTCGCGCTGCTGCTCATAGAGCATGTCGGAGATGCCAAAGAACTTCTCTTCCCCGCCGCAGCGCGCCACCATCGAGGCCCACAGACCGAACCGGTCGAAATACACATCGCGATAGATGAAATGCACCTTGTCGGTCTCGATATAGTCAGCCTTCAGCTCCTTGAGCGGACCATTGTGGAAACTGGCGCAATGCGGGCAGGTGAAGGACGCATATTCGATGATCGTCACCTTGGCATCCGCCGGGCCCATCGTCATTTCGGTGACCTGCGAGGTATCGGCGTCCTGCGCCTGAACGGGGCCTGCAAGCATGGCAAGGGCCAACGCCCCGGTTGCGATCAGTTGTTTCATCGTCTCACCTTTGTCTGTTCGGAAAGTTCAGCGTTGCGATCTGGCTAATACGTTGCGCGCCAGCGATTCCAGCGCGGCCCGCAAACCGTCATCACTCACCGGCGCGGCCAGTTCAGTGGCAGCCCGGGTGGTTTCGGGGGCGGGCGCGACCGGGGTCTTGGCCTTGGGGCGGTGATCGAAATCCACCTGCCCGTCGGCAAAGCCAGTGGGGGCCGTCTGGGTGATGCGGATGCGCGAGATGGCGTTATAACCGTAGACGGCGTTGACCCGCTCGCGCAGCTGTTCCTTCTGCATCTCCAGCATCGGCGCCTGCGCGCCGGTGGTCAGCACGGTCAGCGTCGCACCCATCCCCTGCCGGGCATAAGACACCTCGACCGGCCGGGCGATGGCGGCGATATCCTCGCCCGCGATCTCGGCCCAATGGGTCAGCAGGCGCGACTGCGCGAACCCGCGCGTTTCCGACGCACGGCGAATGCTGGGCTGCAGCAGCGCCGAGGTGCGCTTGAACCCGTATGTCGTCTGCTTTCGGCTGGCCATGCTTGGCACCCTCCTCATTGGCGCTAATCTATGCCATGTGGGCCCGGATGCCAGACCTGATTGAGAGATGGGTAATAAACTATGCGTTATGCCGCCGATCCGCATGACCTGCTGCGCTGGTATGACGCCCATGCCCGCGCCCTGCCATGGCGCGTCTCGCCCGCCGACCGGGCGGCAGGTGTGCATCCCGACCCCTATCGCGTCTGGCTCAGCGAGGTCATGCTGCAACAGACCACGGTTGCCGCCGTGAAGGCGTATTTCGAGCGGTTCACCACGCTCTGGCCCACCGTGGGTGATCTGGCGGCGGCCCCGGATGCGCAGGTGATGGGCGAATGGGCCGGGCTTGGATATTACGCGCGTGCGCGCAACCTGCTGAAATGCGCGCGCGTGGTGGCAGAGGACCACGGCGGCACCTTCCCCGACACGCACGCCGGGCTGATGGCCTTGCCGGGCATCGGCCCCTACACGGCGGCGGCCATCGCCGCCATCGCCTTTGACCGGCCCGAAGTCGTGGTCGATGGCAATGTCGAGCGGGTGATGGCCCGGCTGCACGACATCCACACCCCCCTGCCCAAGGCCAAGCCCGAGTTGACCGAGGCAGCAGCGCACCTGACGCCCGAGACCCGCCCCGGAGATTACGCGCAGGCGGTGATGGATCTCGGTGCAACGATCTGCACGCCGAAATCGCCCGCCTGCGGCATCTGCCCGTGGATGGCGCCCTGCGCCGCGCGCCGCGCGGGCACGGCGGCGGACCTGCCCCGCAAGACCCCTAAAAAGCCCAAGCCGACCCGGCTGGGCTACGCCTATGTCGCCCGCCGCAGCGATGGCGCCTGGCTGCTGGAGGAGCGTCCCGACAGCGGTCTCCTGGGCGGCATGCTGGGCTGGCCCGGCAGCGACTGGAACAACGCGCCGGACCCCGCACCGCCCCTGAGCGCCGATTGGCACATGATCGACGCCGAGGCGCGGCACACCTTCACCCATTTTCACCTGCGACTGAGGATTCTCGTGGCCGAGGTCCCGAACGACACCCCGCCCGAGCGCGGCGCATTCCACCCGCATCACAGCTTTCGCCCCGCGCATCTGCCCACCGTGATGCGCAAGGTATTCGATCTTGCGCAGGGCGCGCTTGCGGATACAATCTGAACCAATCGGTCTAGCCGAACAGAGGAGTGTGTGATGATCCCCGCCCCGCAGGTCGCCAGGCTCAGCCGGGCCATGCCGTTCTGGATGTCGCTGCTGCTCATACCTGTCGCCATCCTCGGCGCGCTTCACGGCGGCTGGACGGTGGTCCTGTTGCCGGTCATGACGTGGTATTTCTTTTCCATCCTCGACGCGTTTCTGGGCCTCTACACTGAGAACGCCGATCTCGAAACGCCTGAGGATCAACTGACCTGGTACAAGGCGATCACGCTCATTTGGGCCCCGCTGCAATTCGCCCTGCTCTTCTGGATGATCTGGTACGTGACCGGGCCCGGTGACGCGCATCTGTCAGCGCTGGAAACCATCGTGCTGTTTTTCGGCATCGGCGTGATCACCGGCACCGTCGGGATCAATTACAGCCACGAACTGATGCACCAAAAAGACCGGGGCGAGCGATTTCTGGGCGATCTCCTGTTGGCCATGGTGCTCTATTCACATTTCCGCTCGGAACATCTGCAGGTGCATCACCGCCATGTCGGCACCCCGCGCGACCCGGTGACGGCGCGCTATAATGAGGGCTTCCACCGCTTCTTTCCGCGCGTGCTCCGGGGCAGCTTACTCTCCGCCTTCCGCGCCGAGCGCGACATGCTCGCGCGCAAGGGACAGCCCTGGCACAATTCGAGAAACCCGTTCTTCCGCTATTGGGCCTTGCAGGGGGTCATGGCCTTGCTGGCGGTTCTGATCGGCGGCTGGATCGGGCTTGCGCTCTTTGTCTGGCAGGCCTTCGTCGCCATCTGGCAGCTGGAACTGGTCAACTACATCGAGCATTACGGCCTGACCCGCAAACACTTGGGCAATGGCAAGTACGAGCATGTGCAACCCCGCCATAGCTGGAACGCCGCGCACAAGGCGTCGAACTGGCTGCTGATCAACCTGCAACGCCATTCCGACCACCACTACAAACCCGACCGCCGGTTTCCTCTTTTGCAGAATTATACCGAGGCGGACGCCCCGCAACTGCCCTACGGCTATCCGCTGATGACCATGGCGGCGATGGTGCCGCCCGTCTGGCGGCGGGTGATGAACCCGCGCGTGCGCCGCTGGCGGCAGATGTATTACCCCGAGATCACCGACTGGCGGCCCTATAACCGGGCGCAGAACCCGGTGCCGCGCTAGGCAGCGTGACGCCGTCGCGCGTCAGGACCAAGGCAAGAAAGTTTAAAACTTTCTTGATCGGAATTTTTTTAAAAATTCCGCCGCAGCCCAGCCCCGTCAGGCCGCCACCTGATCCAGCAAATGCCCCGTCTTCACGTAAATCAGACAGCCCTCATCAGAGAACGGCGTATGCTCGGACAGATGCGGGCTGCGCAGCCACGTCCCGGCGGGATAGTCGCCATGCTCATCCTGAAACGTCCCCTCCAGCACGAAAATCTCTTCCCCACCCCAATGGCGATGCGCGTTGAACCGCGTGCCGGGGGCCCAACGCACCAGCGCCACGGTCTCGTTCACCGCCGCATGCAGCGGCAGCACGCTCAGCCCCTCGACCTGCCCGGGCCGAAACGCGGCCTCGTTCGTGTCGATATGGAACTGTTCGGTATCCGACGGGTCGAACTGATGCAGCTTCACCAGGATGGTGCAACCCTCGCGCGTGTGCGGCTTGTGGCGGGTGCCGATGGGATTGCGCACATAGGTGCCCGCCGGATAGTCCCCCGATTCGTCCGAGAACACCCCGTCGAGCACGAGATATTCCTCACCCCCGCCATGGGTGTGCGCATCGAACCAAGAATCAGGCGCAAACCGCACGATGGTCGTGGCACGCGCCACCTCGTCGCCAATCCGGTCGAGCATCATGCGCTCGACCCCGCCGGCCGGCGATTGGACCCAGTCATAATCCTCGGGCCGGATCACGACCCGCTGTGAGAAATCTGCATTCAGGCGCATGTCAGTCCTCCTGAACCGGAAATAAGCGCCAGCCCCGCGAATTCAAGCAGCGTCCATCGCCGCCCGTGCCTCGGCGAAGGACAACAGCCGCCGGGCCTTTTCATCCCACAGATGCAGCCGCGCATTCGCAAGGCTCTCGCGGATGGTCATCCGGTTGATCTGCGCGAGGTGGACGTGATCGCGCAGCACCTCGGGCAGGCGGTAGAACGGGATCCGGCTGTTGACGTGATGGACATGGTGAATGCCGATATTGGCACTCAGCCATTGCATCCAGCCGGGCATCACGTAATGCGAACTGCCCTCAAGTGCCGCATCGTGCAATTGCCAGTTTTCCTCGGCCTCCCAATGGGTGGTCTCGAACTGGTGCTGCACGTAGAACAGCCACATCCCAGCCGTCGCCGCCAGCACGGTGGAGGGCAGGAAGATCAGCAGTATCGGCATCACCCCTCCGAACCAGCCCACCAGCGCCAGCACCACCAGAAGCACGGCATTGGTGGCCATCGCGCTGACCCAATAGCGCGCGCGGCCCATGAAGCCGAGCGGCAGCCGGTTCTCCAGCAGGAAGATATAGCCCGGCCCCAACCCGAACAGCACCACCGGGTTGCGGTAGAGCCGGTATTTCAGCCGCTGGAACGGCGTGAGGGCTGCATATTCCGCCACCGTCAGGGTCTGAATATCGCCGATCCCGCGCCGCCCCAGATTGCCCGAGGAACTGTGATGGATCGAATGCGAATGCCGCCAGACGTCATAGGGCGTCAGCGTCACCACACCCAGCGCACGCCCCAACCAGTCGTTGAGCGTCCGGCTCCTGAAGAATGCCCCGTGACCGCAATCATGCTGGATCGCGAAGAGGCGCAACAGGAACGGTGCCGCGCAGATCGCCAGCACAAGGGTCAGCGCATAGCTGACCGACAGCGCCCACCAGGCCAGCCCCCACAAGGCCAGGAACGGCCCAAGGGTGACGGCCAGCTCGAAGGCGGCGCGCGGCGAACTCGGCTCACGGTATTTCGCGAGGAGCTGCGCCCACTCCCTGCCAGCCCGAATTTCGGGCTGCGGCAGGACGGGATTGGAATGATCGGGCATGTGCCTGCTTTTTTTGTCTCGATGGCGAACTGAATAGAGGATTGGCGGGCGTTTGCAAACGCTGCGTTGATCCCAGCCCTGCGCTATTTGACCACGCCGGGACATTTTCGCCGCTCCCACCATGCAAAAGCCCCGCAGGGCAGACCTGCGGGGCTTTGAATCCTGCCTTGGGGGCCAGACCGGTCAGCTGGTCTTCTTGCCCTTGATCGGCGCCCAGATCCGCTTGTTGGTGAGATAGAGCAGCACCGACAGAACGGTCAGGAAGATCACCCCGGACAGACCCGCATGCTTGCGCGCCATCATCTTGGGCTCCGCCGTCCACATCAGGAACGCCGCCACATCCTCGGACTGTTGCTCCAGCGTCGCCTCGGTGCCGTCGTCATACTCGACATCGTCACCCCAGAGCGGCTGCGCCATCGAAATCCAGCTGCCGGGCACGGTCGGGTGACCATGCTCGTCCTTGCACTCGTCCGGATAGCCACCGGCGGTGAAGGCGGCGTTATAGCTGCCTTCGAAATCCTCCGGCGCACATTCCGGCGGCTCTTCATAGCCAACCATCAGCGAGTAGATATATTCCGCCCCGCCCATGCCCTTGAAGAGCTGCGCCAGACCGGTGCCGTAAGGCCCGTGGAACCCGGCCCGCTTTTTCGCCATCAGCGACAGGTCAGGCGCGTTTTCCAGCTGCGACATCGGGAAATGATCCACCGGCTTGGCCGCCCGGAAATCGTCGATCTCCTCGTCATAGACCTCGAACTGCCCGGCATAGGCGCGCATCTGATCGTCGGGCAGGTGCGGCCCGCCCTCATCCGAGAGCGTGCGCAGCGGCACGTATTGCAGCCCATGGCAGGCCGAACAGACCTGCGTATAGACCTTGAGGCCCCGCTGAAGCTGGTTCTGGTCGAACTTGCCGAACGGCCCCTCGAAGGAAAAGTCGACATCCTCGATATGCGCTTCTCCCCCGGCGGCCAACGCGCCACCGGCTGAAAGGGACAGCGCCACGAGGGCCGCAATGCCTGTTTTCTTGAACATTGTCATCCGTCCTTTCTTATTCGGCAGGCGTTTCGGCCTTGCCATAATGCGCATCGAAGTCCTCTTCGATGGTGGCAGGCGCGGCCTCGGGTTTCTCGATCACGCCCAGCAGCGGCAGGATCACCAGGAAGTAGGCGAACCAATAGGCAGACGCGATCAGCGATATCGTCGAATAGGGCGGTTCTGCCGGCATCGCGCCGACCCACATCAGGACCACGAAATCGATGCAGAGCAGCCAGAACCACCACTTGAACATCGGACGGTAACGGCCCGAGCGCACCGAAGAGGTATCAAGCCACGGCGCCAGCGCCATCACCGCGATCGCGCCGAACATCGCCAGCACGCCGAAGAACTTGGCGTCGATGATCCCGCCGGTGATCCAGCTTGCGAACATCACCACCCACACGTCCGAGGTAAAGGCGCGCAGGATCGCGTAGAACGGCAGGAAGTACCATTCCGGCACGATGTGCGCGGGCGTCACCAGTGCATCGGCCTCGATGTAGTTGTCGGGGTGCCCGAGGTAGTTGGGCATGAAGCCGACGATCGCGAAGAAGACGACCATGATCACGCCAAGCGCAAACAGGTCCTTGATCACGAAATAGGGCCAGAACGGCACGGTGTCCTTCTCGGCCTCGGCCTTCGACGTGCGGCGCACATCAACCCCGGTGGGGTTGTTGTTGCCGGTGGTGTGGAAGGCCCAGATATGCAGCGCCACCAGCGCCGCGATCACGAAGGGCAGCAGGTAGTGCAGCGAGAAGAAACGGTTGAGCGTGGCATTGTCCACCGCCGGTCCACCCAGAAGCCATGTCTGGATCGCATCGCCGATGAACGGGATCGCGCCGAACAGGCCGGTGATCACCGTGGCCCCCCAGAACGACATCTGCCCCCAGGGCAGAACATAGCCCATGAACGCCGTGCCCATCATGGCGAGATAGATCAGCATGCCGATGATCCACGTGACTTCGCGCGGGGCCTTGTACGACCCGTAATAGAGACCGCGGAAGATATGCAGATAGACGGCGACAAAGAACAATGAGGCACCGTTCATGTGCAGGTAGCGGATGAAATGCCCGCCATTAACGTTGCGCATGATATGCTCGACCGAGGCGAAGGCCATGTCGACATGCGGCGTGTAATGCATCGCGAGGATGATCCCGGTGACGATCTGCAACACGAGGCAGAAGGTCAGGACGATCCCCCAGATCCACATCCAGTTGAGGTTCTTGGGGGTCGGGATCATGATGGTGTCATAGAGCAGCCCGACGATGGGCAGGCGCGAGTGAAGCCACTTTTCGCCGCCGGTCTTGGGCTCGTAATGATCGTGTGGAATTCCGGACATATGCGCGTTTCCTTATCCCAGTTGGATCGTCGTATCGTCGACGAATTCGGCCACGGGAATCCAGAGGTTCTCGGGCGCGGGGCCTTTGCGGATGCGTCCCGCCGTGTCGTAGTGAGAGCCGTGGCAAGGGCAGAACCAGCCGCCGAAGTCACCGGCACCGTCCCCGATAGGCACGCAGCCCAGGTGGGTGCAGACGCCGATCATCACCAGCCATTCGCCCGCCTCGTCCAGCGTGCGGTTCTGGTCGGCAGCGTCCAGCGACATGTCGTTGCGGTTCTGCGCGTTCTGGTCGGGCAGGGCCGACAGTTCGACCTCGCGCGCAGCCTCGATCTCTTTTTCGGTGCGGCGACGGATGAAGACCGGCTTGCCGAGGAACTTGACGCTGATCTGCGAGCCCGGATTGACCCCGGCCACATCGACGCGGATCGAGGACAGCGCCTGCACATCCGCCGACGGGTTCATCTGATTGACCAGCGGCCAGACGGCCGCCCCTGCGGTGACGGCACCTGCGCCTGCGGTGGCGTAGTAGAGGAAATCCCTCCGGGTGCCTTCGTGATCTTCTGCGTGGGACACGAGGTTTACTCCATTATATCAGAGCCGCTTGCGGCCTCATACGGTGTTCGGGCCACAGGATTCCCGCGACCACTCTGCCCGGCTATTTAGCGGGGGTTTGCACACCCGTCCAGCCTCCATTGCCCCAAGATGCGGTCAGAGCGCGCATCTGTCGCGCTTGTTTTCCCGCCAGATTGCGCTCACGCGGCCTCCGGCGCGGTCAGCGCCATGCTCTCACGGGCAGAAAACCCGGCATACCATGTCTCCAGCGCCGGTCGCCCCGCGCGCCAGCCCCGCGCCTCATGGCGGAAATCGAGATAACCCAGCGCGCAGCCCATCGCGATATGGCTCATGTCCAAAGGCCCGGCCAGATGGCTCATCCAGCGCGCCTTGACCGCGTCGAGCGCCCGGGCGGCCTTGGCCCATTGCGCCTCGACCCAAGGGGCATATTGCATCTCTTCGGGGCGAAACCGCGCCTCGTAGGTCATGGCCAGCGCGGCCTCCATGATGCCCTCGGCGGTGGCCTCCAGCGTCAGCACCTCCCACAGCCGCGCCTGCGGATAAAGCCCGCCCCCCGCCAGATCATCGAGATAGCGGGTGATCACCCGGCTGTCATAGAGCGTGGCCCCGCCCTCGCGAACCAGCGCCGGGATCTTGCCCAGCGGATTGGCCGAGGCGGCGTTCGGGTCGGTCTCCAGCGGCGTGGTGGCGAGGTTCACCACCGTGACCTGATCGGCCAGCCCGGTCTCAAGCAGCAGGACGCGCACCTTGCGCACGAACGGAGAAAGCGGAGAGGCGATGAGTTGCATGGCTCGGGTCCTGTGAATGGGGGCACAGGCCGGACGCTAGGGGGCGGCAACCTGAGTGTAAAGCGGGATCGGCCTCACGACAGGCATCCCGGGGGCCGCGCGCGCGGTCCCCTCCGGCGTCACCTCAAAACTCCACCACGGCGCGGATCGACTCGCCCTTGTGCATCAGCTCGAACCCCTCGTTGATCTGATCGAGGCTCAGCTTGTGGGTGATCATCGGGTCGATCTCGATCTTGCCCTGCATGTACCAATCGACAATCTTCGGCACATCGGTGCGCCCGCGCGCGCCGCCGAACGCCGTGCCGCGCCAGCTGCGCCCGGTCACCAATTGGAACGGCCGGGTGGAGATTTCCGCCCCCGCCGGCGCCACGCCGATGATGATGCTCTCGCCCCAGCCCTTATGCGCCGATTCGAGCGCGGCGCGCATCACGCCGACATTGCCCGTGGCATCAAACGTGTAATCCGCACCACCCCCGGTCAATTCCACCAGATGCGCCACCAGATCACCCTCGACCTCCTTGGGATTGACGAAATCGGTCATCCCGAAATGCGTCGCCATCTCGACCTTGCCGGGGTTGAGATCGACGCCGACGATCTGATCCGCACCCGCCAGCCGCAGCCCCTGAATGACGTTCAATCCGATGCCGCCCAGCCCGAACACGATCGCGGTCGAGCCCAGCTCCACCTTGGCGGTGTTGATCACCGCGCCGATGCCGGTGGTCACACCACAGCCGATATAGCAGATCTTGTCGAAGGGCGCGTCCTTGCGCACCTTGGCAAGCGCAATCTCCGGCACAACCGTGTGATTGGCGAAGGTCGAGCAGCCCATGTAATGATGGATCGGCGTGCCATCGAGCATCCGGAACCGCGTCGTGCCATCCGGCAACAGGCCCTGGCCTTGGGTCGAGCGGATCGCCTGACAGAGGTTGGTCTTGGGATGCAGGCAATAGTCGCATTCGCGGCATTCTGGCGTATAGAGCGGGATCACGTGATCGCCCACCTCGAGGCTCGTCACCCCCTCGCCGACCTCAATGACGACACCGGCGCCCTCATGGCCGAGAATGGCCGGGAAAATCCCCTCCGGGTCATCGCCCGAGCGGGTGAACTCGTCGGTATGACACAGCCCCGTCGCCTTGATCTCCACCAGAACCTCACCCGCCCTCGGGCCGTCCAGCTCAACCTCCATGATCTCCAACGGTTTCCCGGCCTCAACGGCCACGGCAGCACGTGTGCGCATGATCTGTCCTCTCGTTTGATTTTTCCTGATTTTGGGCGAAATGCCGCAAGGTTTCAACACAATGTGCGACACCTGCTTGCGCGCCGCCGACGAATGCCATTGTCTCGGACAGAGGCCAGATCGGAGGGGCTGGATATGCGTCATGGTGTTGTCTTTATGGTCGCAGCGATCGCGCTCGCCGCCTGCAAAACCGCCGAGTCCCCACCGCCCGACAGGGCCGAAAGCTGCGGCGCAGAGGCGCTTCAGCACCTCGTCGGCCAGCCGCAAGCCGCGCTAGAGGACGAGACGATCAGCGCACCCACCCGCATTCTGCCGCCCGGTGCGATGAGGACAATGGACCACCGCCCCGACCGCCTGAACGTGGATCTCGACGACACCGGCACGATCCAGCGCCTTTGGTGCGGCTGACATCTGGGCATGAGTCGGAGCAGGACTCGACTCTGCACAACGGCAGCCCTAATTTAGAACAAATCATGAACAAGTGCTGCCATGCCTGCCCGCCGCATTCTCTCTGTCTGGTTTCCCCGGCTCGGGGCCGAACGTCTCCTGCGCCGCCGGGGCGATGCAGGTGCGCGGCCCTTTGCCGTGGTCGCCGATGACGGCCAGCGGCAGGTGCTCTCCTCCCTCTCCCCCGAAGCCGAGGCGGCGGGGCTCACCCAAGGTCAGCCCCTGCGCGAGGCGCTGGCCCTCTGCCCCGATCTGGCGACCCAAACCCAGCACCGCGCCGCCGAGGCCGCCTTCCTGCGCGCGCTCGCCCGTTGGGCCGATCGCTTCTCACCGCTCGTGGGCGTGGACGGCACCGACGGGCTGCGCCTTGATATCACCGGTTGCGCCCATCTCTTCGGCGGCGAGGCGGCATTGTTGGGCAGCCTCACAGACGAGGCCACGGCCCTCGGCCTGACCACCCGCTGCGGGCTCGCCGACACGCTCGGCGCGGCCTGGGCACTGGCGCGCTTTGCCGGGCAGGGCACCGCACCGGGCCGCTCCGGCGACGCCATCCAGCAAGAGGCCCGCGCCACCCGTTCCCGCGCCGCCAAGCGACCGCATTGGGCCCGCGCCCGGCCCCAATCAACCGGCACCGCGCAGATCGCCCCGCCGGGACAAATGCACGCCGCCCTCGCTCCCCTGCCCATCGCGGCCCTGCGCCTGCCCGAGACGACGCTGCACGATCTCGGCCGCCTCGGGCTGCGCCGGATCGGCGATCTCATCGGCCAGCCTCGCGCCGGGCTGGGGCGGCGCTTCGGCCCGCATCTCATGCAGCGGCTCGATCAGGCCCTCGGGCTGGTGCCCGAACCGCTCTCGCCCGCCGCCCCGCCACCGCATTTCGCCACCCGGCTGAGCCTCCCCGACCCGATCGGCCTGACCGAGGATATCCGCGCCGGGCTCGCGCGGCTCACCGACCGGCTCTGCACCCGGCTGCGCGAGCAGGGGCAGGGCGCGCGCCACCTGCGATTCGAGGCGTTCCGCAGCGATGGCAGCCTGCAGGTGCTCGAACTGCGCCTCGCCCGCCCCAGTCACGCCCCCGAGACGATCCTGCCGCTGATGGAGGGCCAGCTTGACCGGCTCGACGCGGGCTTCGGCATCGACGTGATGCGGCTCGAGGCGCGGGTGACCGAACCCACAGCCCCCCGCCAGCTGCGCAGCCCCGAGCATGACCCAGAGGCCGGGCACAGCGCGCAGGCCGCACTCGATGATCTCATCACCCGGCTGGGCGGGCGCATCGGACTCGATGCGATCACCCGCCGCCACCCCGCCGAGAGCCGCATCCCCGAGAAAACCGCCACCACCCTCGCCGCCGCCTGGTCCGACCCCGCCACCGGCCCCTGGCCCGCGCCCGAACATCCCCGTCCGCTGCTGATCTGGCGGCCCGAACCCCTGCGCGTGCTGGAACCCGCCCGCCCCTGCGCCGCCTTCCACTGGCGCGGGCGCGAACATCGCGTCACCGCCGCCATCGGCCCCGAACGCATCGCCCCCGAATGGTGGTTCGACGATCCCGATTGGCGCAGCGGGCTGCGCGATTACTGGCAGGTCGTCACCACCCGCGGCGAGCGGCTCTGGCTCTTTCAGGCGCATGGCGGACAGGTCTCAGGCGGCTGGTTCTGCCAGGGGCGGTTTGCGTGAGGCGCGAACGCTCAGGCAATGGACGAACCGTTGGCGCTGGACCTTGCCCGCACTCCGGCGCAGGCTGACAGCATGATAACACCCAGACTGGATATCACCGGCCATGCCCTTGCCAATGCAAGCCGCGCGCGGATGCTTTGCGCGATGATGGACGGGCGGGCATGGACCAACAAGGAACTGGCCGCCGATGCAGGCGTCACCCCGCAAACCGCAAGTGCTCATCTGCACCATCTCGAAGAGGCGGGGCTGATCACGCAGCGCCGCAGCGGGCGCTGCCTTTATCACCGGATCGCAGGGCCGGACGTGGCCGCGATGCTGGAGCATGTCGCCCGCCTGACACCCCTCGACCATCTGATCCGTGCGCAGCGCGCCAGGGCGGCGGGTCTCGCCCCGCTGCGGCGGTGTTACAACCATCTCGCCGGCGCCATTGCCGTGGCGCTCTGCGACGCGTTGATCATGAAGGGAGCGCTCCAGCGCGTCGATGAGGGGCTGATCGCCCAGCGCTCGCCACTCTGGGCGAGGCTCGGCGTCGTTGTGCCAGAAGGCGCATCGCCCCGCCCATCCCTCGCGCGGCCCTGTCTCGACTGGTCCGAGCGGCGCGATCATATCGGGGGCGCGCTTGGGCAGGCGATCCTGGAACACGCCCTGGCAGAGGACTGGATACAACCCGCAGGCTCCCGGCGCGGCCTGCGCCTGACCGCACATGGACGCAACACGCTTACGACCGTGATCGGCTGCGACCCGGACGGGCTGAGCCATGCCTGAACGCTACCAAATAGAGACCGGCCTACGTATCCTAGTGCAATGTCCTGCCGAAGCGCTACCGCGCGTTCAGGCGGCGGTGCTGGCCTGCGATCCGCTGGCACATGGCGACTACGACCGCGTGTCCTTTAGCAGCGCCGCTGGCGTGCAAAGCTTTCGCGCGCTCGGCGGTGGCCGGAATCGCGCCACGACAGACACGGTCACGGTGGATTGCCTTGAATGGCAAATCTTCACCACGGCACAAGACGCGGCGCTCGACGCTCTGCTTTGCGCGATCTACGACACCCACCCCTATGAAGAGCCGGTGATCCACCTGATCCCGGCACAGCGCTGCCGCCACCGTCGTGGCATGGACGAGGACAACCCAAACCGCTTCTGGAACCGTGAAACCGCCGATTGGGTGCCGCCCCAGCATCGCGGGTGATTCGGCTGCACCCGGACGCCTAACTTGATTTTTCCTTGATTTTCGAACCGGTGCGGGCGAGACTTTCTCTATGAACGCGCAACCGCCAATCCCTATGATGTCTTACCGGGGACCCGAACAGGTGGCATTCCAGCGCGACGAGTTGGGCGTGATCCTGTCGCTCTACGGGCGCATGGTGGCGGCGGGGGAATGGCGCGATTACGGCATTTCCTGCCTGCGCGAGGTGGCGGTCTTCTCGATCTTCCGCCGCACCGCCGAACAGCCGCTCTACCGGGTCGAGAAACGCCCCAAGCTGCGCGACAAGCAAGGGCAATACAGCGTCATCGGCATGGATGGCCGGATCCTTAAACGCGGCCACGACCTGCGCACCGTGCTGCGCGTGCTCGAACGCAAGCTTATCCGCGCGGTCGACTGAGGCTCAGGCCCGCCAACCCCCTATCCCACATCCGTCCGCCCGCGCCGGTCCGGGCGCAGCGCGGCATAAAGAACATGGGTCCGCCAGCGCCCGTTAATCTGCAGATAGCTTTGCGCGACCCCCTCATATTTGAAGCCGCATTTCTCCAGCAACCCGCGCGAGGCGTGGTTCTCCGGCAGGCAGGCCGCCTCGATCCGGCTCAGGTCCAGCCGGTCAAAGGCGTAATGCACCACCCCCGCAATCGCCTCGCCCATGTAACCCTGCCGCGCATGCGGCTGCCCGATCCAATAGCCCAGCGTGCCCGCCTGCGCCGGGCCGCGCCGGATATGATCCAGCGTGATCGCCCCCAGAAGGGTCTGATCGTCGCGCCGGGTCAGGAACAGCGGCAACGCCGACCCATTGGTGATCGACCGCTGCGCCCAGAACACCCGGTTGGAAAACCCCTTGCGCGCCAGATGATCGGCGGCCCATGCCGGCTCCCACGGCATCAGGAAATCGGCGCTCTGCGCGCGCAGGCCGCTCCAGTCCCGGAAATCGCTCATCGCCGGTTGCCGCAGGGTCAGACGCTCGGTCTCGATCCTGAGCTTCCGGCGTGGCAAGAGCAACATCAGGCCGCGCGCCTCGCATTGAGGCTGTCGAGCGTCGGCGATTTCGACACCGGACCGTAAAGCGCCAGCGCCGTGGGCGCGCGCGTCACCGTGTGCTCGGCCAGACGCCGCACATCCGCCAGCGTCACCGCGTCGATCCGCTCCACCACTTCCGGCAGGTCGGGCACCCGGCCCCAGATCTGCAACATCCGCGCCAGCCGTTCGGCGCGGTTAGACGGGCTTTCCAGCCCCATCAGCAGCCCCGCCTTCATCTGCGCCCGCGCCCGCTCGACCTCCGCGTCACTCATATCCTCAGCCGCACGCTTCATCTCGTCCACCGTGATCCCCGCCAGATCGCCCATCTGATCCTCGGAGGTGCCCGCATAGATCGTCAGCATGCCGGTATCGGCATAGGCCCCGGCCTGCGCGAAGATCGTATAGCACAGCCCGCGCCGCTCGCGGATTTCCTGAAAGAGCCGCGATGACATCGACCCGCCCAGCGCCGAGGCATAGATCTGCGCGGTATAGATATCGGGATGCCCGTATTCTGGGCTCTCGAACGCCAGCGCGAAATGCGCCTGCTCCAGATCCTTGACATGCCGCGTCTCGCCACCCGCGAACTGCGCCTTGGGCGGCTCGATCGTGTCGCTCGGGATCATGTCGCCATAGGTCGCCTCGGCCATCTTCACCAAGGCGTCATGGTCCACCGCACCCGCCGCCGCCAGCACCATCTGCCCGGGCCGGTAATACTGATCGACGAACCCCTCCAGATCGGGCTTGCCAAAGCCGCGCACCCGCGCCTCGGCGCCCAGAATGGTGCGGCCCAGCGGATGATCGGGATAGGCCTGCTCCTGCAACCAGTCAAAGATGATGTCATCGGGCGTGTCGGCGGCCTGCCCGATCTCCTGCAGGATCACACCGCGCTCCACCTCGATCTCGCGCGGATCGAATACCGGATTGCGCAGGATATCGGCGACCACATCCATCGCCAGCGGCACATCGTCCTTCAGCACGCGGGCATAATAGGCGGTCACCTCGCGGCTCGTATAGGCGTTGATATAGCCGCCCACATCCTCGATTGCCTCGGCGATCTGCAAGGCGCTGCGCCGCTTGGTGCCCTTGAAGGCCATATGCTCCAGAAAATGCGCGATGCCGTTTTGCTCGGCCCGCTCATGGCGCGCGCCCGCCATGACCCAGACACCGATAGCCGCCGATTCCAGTCCGGGCATATACTCGCTGGCAATGCGAAATCCGTTCGGCAGCGTGGTCAGTTCTACACTCAATGCGTGATCCGTTCCTTGATCAATGTTTCGATAGCGCCAAGGTCATTGGCAATGCGCGTCACGCGCTCATCCCGCTCATACAGGTCCGCCATACGCTCGGGCAAGGGGGGGTGAATGCCGCTCGCCTCTTCGACAGCCGCCGGAAACTTGGCCGGATGCGCCGTGGCCAGCGTGATCATCGGCACGTCCGCACTGCGATGGTCCTCGGCCACATGCAGGCCCACCGCGCTATGCGGACAGAGCAACTCGCCGGTGCGATCCCATGTCTGCCGGATCGCGGCGCGCGTCGCATCCTCGTCACAGCGCCCGCTCTCAAACGCCTCGCGCAAAGCCTGCAACGCGCCCTGACTGACGGAGAACCCCCCGGCCCTAAGCTCGTCCATCACCTGCGCCACGGCCCCGCCATCCTGCCCATAGGCATAATAGAGCGCGCGCTCGAAGTTGGAACTCACCTGAATATCCATCGACGGGCTGATCGACGGGATTACCCCGTCGGGCCGATAGTCCCCACTGCTCAGACAGCGATGCAGGATGTCGTTCTGATTGGTCGCCACCACCAGCGTGTCGATGGGCAACCCCATGCGCCGCGCGATATAGCCCGCAAAGATATCCCCGAAATTTCCCGTCGGCACGGTGAACGATACCTTGCGATCGGGCGCGCCAAGGCTCACCGCAGAGGTGAAATAATACACCACCTGCGCCAGCACCCGCGCCCAGTTGATGCTGTTCACCCCGGCCAGCCGCACCCCGTCGCGGAATTCGAAATCGTTGAACATGTCCTTCACGCGCGCCTGCGCATCGTCGAAATGCCCGTCAATCGCCAGCGCATGCACATTGCTCTCACCCGGCGTCGTCATCTGCCGCCTCTGCACCTCGCTGACCCGGCCATGCGGATAAAGGATGAACACATCCACCGCATCAAGCCCCCGAAACGCCTCGATCGCCGCCGACCCGGTATCGCCGGAGGTCGCACCCACAATGCTCACCCGATTGCCCGAGCGTTTGAGCGAGAATTCGAACATCTGCCCGATCAGCTGCATGGCGAAATCCTTGAACGCCAGCGTCGGGCCGTGGAACAGCTCCAACAGGAAATGCCCAGCATCCAGCTGCTTCAACGGCGCCCGCGCCGCGTGACCAAACCCCGCATAGGCCCGCGCGATGATCTCGTGAAATTCGTCATCGGTAAAGGCATCGCCGATGAACGGCCGCATCACCCGGAACGCGGCCTCCTCATAGCTCACCCCGTGCAGCGCGCGGATATCCTCGGCGCTCATCTGCGGAATGCTCTCGGGCAGGTACAGCCCGCCATCGCGCGCCAACCCGGTCAGCATCGCCTCTTCAAAGCTCAAGCTTGGCGCACGGCCCCTCGTCGAGATGTATTTCACCGCTGCTGCCCTTCCCTTGGCTGGCGCATCCGCCAGATGAAAAACCCGGTCATCGCGGCCCATATGGCGGCCAGCGAAAACCACGTGATCGCGTAACTCAGGTGATCGTTCGGAATCCCGCTCGTGTCTACCGGCAGCGGCGTCACGCCCTGTTCCGGCGGCGACGCCTCGCGCGCGATGATCATCAGCGGCTCGGTCTCCAGCACCTCCGCCATCTGCGCGATATCCCGGGCGAACCACATGTTGCCCGGCACATCGTTCTCGGGTGTCGAACTCAGCCGGTCATCAGGCCAGTGCAGGTTGCCGACAACACGCACCGCGCCCTCGGTCTCGGGGATCTCGCCCGCCACCTTGACGAACCCGCGGTCCAGCAGCACCCGCCGCCCCTCGGTCTCGAAGGCCGAAATCACCCGGTATCCCGCGCCGACCTGCTTCTGACTGACCAGCACCCGCAACGCCCGCGCGCCGATCTCACCCGCCGCCTGAACCGGCAGATACCGGTCGGCCTCCGGCTCCACCCCCTCGGGCAGCGGCACCGGCTCGGCGGAAATCCGGCCCTCGATCTCGGCCAGCACACCCTCTTTCCAGGCCAGCCGCTCGACCTGCCACTTGCCCAGCGACACCAGCACCGCCACACCGGCAATGCCAAAGATCAGCGGCACCAGAACACTCTTTCGCATGGGTCCCTCTCAAAAGGAAAATGCGGGAGGGCCAAATCCCCCCGCATCTTCATCTTGCCAAAAATACTCGCGCGCGACGCGCGAAATCCCGTCAGCCGCCCCAGACGTAGACCGCGGCGAACAGGAACAGCCAGACCACATCGACGAAGTGCCAGTACCACGCCGCCGCCTCAAAGCCGACATGCTGCTCGGGCGTGAAATGCCCCTTCATCACCCGGATCAGGCAGACAAACAGAAAGATCGTGCCGATCACCACATGCGCGCCGTGAAAGCCGGTGGCCATAAAGAAGTTGGCGCCGTAGATATTGCCCGAAAAGCCGAACGCCGCATGGCTGTATTCATAGGCCTGGAACACGGTAAAGATCGCGCCCAGCGCAATCGCGATGATCAGGCCCCACTTGATGTCGTTGCGGTTGTCCTCATGCACCAGCGCATGGTGCGCCCAGGTCGCCGCACAGCCCGAGCATAGCAGGATCAGCGTGTTGATCAGCGGCAGGTGCCACGGATCAAACGTCTCGATCCCGGCAGGCGGCCAGATCGCATCGACCATCGGGGAGTTTTCGCCCATCGGGTACATGGCATGCTTGAAAAAGCTCCAGAACCACGCCGCAAAGAACATCACCTCGGACATGATGAACATGATGAAGCCATAGCGCAGGCCGATCCGCACCACCGGGGTGTGATCGCCGGTCTCGCCCTCATGCACGACATCGGCCCACCAGCCGAACATCACGTAGAGCACACCGACCAGACCGGCCAAAAGCATCCAGGGCCCGTGATCGTGGAAAAACAGAACCGCCCCGAAGAGCATGACAAACCCCGCCAGCGAGCCAAGCAGCGGCCAGATGGAGGGGGGCAGAATGTGGTAATCGTGGTTTTTCGCGTGTGCCATCTTGGTTTATCCCTCGTCGAAGGCTCAGTTCAGGGTTTTATCGGTTTTCTTGGCAGGCTCAAGCGCCGCCTGCTGGTCTGTCTCGGGCAGGTCGATCTCGTGGAACGTATAGCCCAGCGTGATCGTGTGGATATACTGCCCTTCGCGATCGTCGACAATCGCCGGGTCCACGTAGAACGTCACCGGCATCTGCACCCGCTCGCCGGGTTGCAGCACCTGCTCTTCAAAGCAGAAACAGTCGATCTTGGTGAAAAAGCCGCCCGCATCGTAAGGCGCGACATTGTAGCTGGCCGATCCGGCGACAACGCGGTCGGTTGGGTTATAGGCCTCGTAGAACGCCAGCCCGGTCTCGCCGATGCGCAATTCCATCTCGCGCTCGACCGGCTTGAACTCCCACGGCATGCCGCGCTCGCGGCTGGCATCGAACCGGACCTTGATGGTCTGATCGAGGATTTCGTCGCTCGCCACCTCTGACACGCCGGTCACACCGCCAAATCCGGTGACGCGGCAGAACCAGTCATAAAACGGCACCGACGCCCAGGCGAGGCCGCCCATCAGAACCACCACACCCACGGTCTGGGTCAATGTCTTGATCTTCGGATCAAGCGCCATCAGTTCCCCTCCTGCTGCTGCGTCGGCACCATGAAATCGTCATCGGTCACCTTGGCCACGGTCAGGCCGAATATCAGCGCGACAAACCCCGCCAGCACCAGACCAAGGCCAAGATTGCGGCCAAACCGCCGCTTGTGCAGCTCATGTTCCTCGCGAAAACTCATGCCCAGCCCCCAAGGCCAAAGCCCGACAGCGCAGCCTCGGCCAGAATGGCGGTGAAATGCGCGAAGAGATACCACAGCGACAGCCGGAACGCGCGCTTCTCGACGCGGTAATTATCGGCCTCCGCCTGATCCTCGTCGCGCCGCCAGATCGCCACCGCGTCGCGCAGGAAGAGCGCGTTGAACACCAGCGCCACGCCCAGATAAACCGGCCCGCCGATGCCGGTGAACGCGGCCCCGATCGCCATGATCGCCAGCAGCACCGTGTAGACGAGGATATGCAGCCGCGTCGACTTGCGGCCATGCGTGACAGTCAGCATCGGCACGCCGGCCGTGTCATAGTCGCCCCGCATGAACAGCGCGAGCGCCCAGAAATGCGGCGGCGTCCACATGAAAATGAGCGCGAACATCAGCACTGACTCGATGCTCACCGTGCCGGTCGCGGCGGCCCAGCCGATCATCGGAGGAAACGCCCCTGCAGCGCCCCCGATCACGATATTCTGCGGCGTCCAGCGTTTCAGGCCGATGGTGTAGATCACCACGTAGAAAAAGATGGTAAAGGCCAGGATCGCAGCCGCCAGCGCATTGGTGGCCAGCCACAGCATCACCACCGAAAAAACCGCCAGCGTCATGCCGAACCCGAACGCCTCGTCACGGCTCACATTGCCCGCCGGGATGGGGCGCTTCGCGGTGCGCTTCATCACCGCGTCGATGTCCGACTCCCACCACATGTTGAGCGCGCCAGCCGCACCGCCACCCACGGCTATAAAGAGGATCGCGGCCAGCCCCACCACCGGATGCACCGCCACGGGGGCGGCCAGCAACCCGACCAGCGCGGTGAACACCACAAGCGTCATCACCCGCGGCTTCAGAAGCGCGAAGAAATCCCCGAACCCCGCATCGCCGGTCTGCGCGGCGGGGGCTTGGCTGGCTGTGTTCACGCTGGCATCGCTCATCTCGGTCTCCTGTCAGGCGGCGCATCGGCGCGCCCGCCCGGCGGGGTCATTTCGGACGCGCCCCAAGGGCCGCGCCCGGCTCATGTCACTCGGCGGCAGCCACCTGGCGCGCACGCGGCGTGCCGGCATAGTCCTCGATCGCCCCGTCGAGCCACTGCTGATAGGCCTCTTCGCTCACCACCTTGACGGTGATCGGCATATAGGCATGCGCCTGCCCGCAAAGCTCCGAACACTGGCCGAAATAGACACCTTCCTTCTCGGCCTCGAACCACAGCTGCGCCAGACGCCCCGGCACCGCATCCTGCTTCACGCCGAAGGCGGGGATCGTCCAGCTATGGATCACGTCGGCACCGGTCACGGTCATCACCACGGTCTTGCCCACCGGCACGACCACGGCGGTATCGGTCGCCAGCAGGAACTCGTCACGGCTATAGCCCGCCTCGACCAGCTGCTCCTCGACCTCGGGCGTCAGGCGATTGTCGCCCCCGGTTGCCGGCGACCCGATCATGTAGCTGTCAAAGGCAAACTCGTGATCGGTATACTCATAGCCCCAGTACCACTGATAGCCCGTGACCTTGATGTTGATATCCCCCTCGGGGATTTCCTGCTGCTTGAACAGGATCGGCAGCGAGAACGCCCCGATGAACACCAGGATGACGATCGGGATGATCGTCCAGGCAATCTCCAGCGGTGAATTGTGGGTGAACTTCGCCGGGGTCGCATTGGCGCGACGGTTATACCGCACCGCCGCAAGCGCCAGCAGCGCGGTCACGAACAGCACGATGGCGATGATTATCACGTTGATCATCCCGTCCAGCCATTGCAGATCGCGCGCCAGTTCGGTCGCGGCCGGCTGAAAGCCCATCTTGCCCTGCTCGGGCTTGCCGACGATCTCAAGACCTTCCTGCGCCGCGGCAGGAAGGGTGGAAAGGGCGGCCAGAACGGCCAGAAGGCTGGAAGTTAGTCGCATTTTACACCCTGATCGGTTGAAGCGGTTCATGTCTTTGTGGCAGGTCTTGCGCCGCACGCGGCGGAATCCCGTTGTCTTGGTGCTGTCTAAAACCATATTCTGCCGCAAACGACAAGAAAGAGCATTGCGGCAAACGGACGCTTTTTTGATCTGGATCAAATTCGCACGGCCCCCGCACCCCGCCACCATATAGGACGCGCCCCCATGACTGACACCGCCTTCCGCCCCTTCGACAGCCTGCTTGACCGGGATGCGGCGCTGTCGCACCTGCAAGAGGCCACGCGCGGCGCCGATGACGGAGAGCTCTTTCTCGAACGCCGCCGCGCCGAGGCGCTCACCTTCGACGATGGCCGGGTCAAGACCGCCTCCTACGACGCCTCCGAAGGCTTCGGCCTGCGCGCCGTGCGCGGCGAGGTCACCGGCTACGCCCATTCCTCCGAAGTGAACGACGCCGCCCTCAAGCGCGCGGTCGAGACCGCCCGCCTCGCCGTGGGCGACGGCGGCGGCAGTTTGTCGGCGGCCCCCGCCCGCACAAACCGCCACCTCTATACCGACGATGACCCGATTGCCGGGGCCGCCTTCCCGGTCAAGCTCGATACATTGCGCGAGATCGACGCCTTCGCCCGCGATCTCGATCCCCGCGTCGTGCAGGTCACCGCCTCCATCGCCGCCTCACTGCAAGAGGTGGTGATCCTGCGCCCCGACGGCACGCAAGTGGCCGATATTCGCCCGATGACCCGCGTCAACGTCTCGGTGATCGTCGAACAGGACGGCCGCCGCGAGAACGGCAGCGCCGGGGGCGGCGGGCGCATCGGCCTCGACGGCCTGCTGATGCCCGCCGACTGGCAGGCCAAGACCCGAGAGGCGCTGCGCATCGCGCTGGTGAACCTTTCCGCCGAAGCCGCCCCCGCAGGCGTGATGGACGTGGTCCTAGGCCCCGGCTGGCCCGGCATCCTGCTGCACGAGGCCATCGGCCACGGGCTCGAGGGCGATTTCAACCGCAAGGGCTCCTCCGCCTTCGCCGGTCTCATGGGCCAACGCATCGCCGCCCCCGGCGTCACCGTGCTTGACGACGGCACTATCCCGGATCGGCGTGGCTCGCTCACCATCGACGACGAGGGCACCCCCTCGGCCAGGAATGTCCTGATCGAGGACGGCATCCTTGTGGGCTACATGCAGGACCGCCAGAACGCCCGCCTGATGGGGGTAGAGGCCACCGGCAACGGCCGCCGCGAGAGCTACGCCCACGCCCCCATGCCGCGCATGACCAACACCTACATGCTCGGAGGCGACGCCACCCCCGGCGATCTGGTGTCCGAGATGAAGGACGGCATCTATGCCGTCGGCTTCGGCGGCGGGCAGGTCGACATCACCAACGGCAAGTTCGTCTTTTCGTGCACCGAGGCCTACCGCGTCAAAGACGGCCAGATCGGCGCCCCCGTCAAAGGCGCCACCCTCATCGGCGACGGCGCGACGGCTCTGCAACAGATCCGGGGCCTCGGCAACGACATGGCCCTCGACCCCGGCATGGGCAATTGCGGCAAGCAGGGCCAATGGGTGCCCGTCGGCGTCGGCCAGCCCACGGTGCTGATCGGCGGTCTGACGGTCGGGGGATCGGCGGCTTAGGGGGTGGAACGCGGCATGCTGCCGCTTGCGGGAATGGTCCCAAGGCGCAGATAGTAACCTTCGCAAAGTTTGGGTAGTTTCCCGACAGAGGCCTTTCGTGTGGCAGCGGCGAATGCCCGGTGAGGGCCTATTCTGTTGAAAAGCTCTGCTTGATTGCCCCGCTGATCGCTGATTCACTTTCGTTAGGGTTGGCGGAACTGCATGTCTATGATGGGACCGCGGCAAGACACACAAGGCGCACTGCTTTACGAGTTCTCGATCGAAGGACATGTTCCGCCAGACCACATGCTTCTCTCGGTCAACCGGTCCGTCGATCTGTCCGGTATCCGCCAACATCTCGCGCCCTTCTACAGCTCCACGGGGCGGCCTTCGGTTGACCCGGAGATGATGATCCAGATGCTGCTCGTTGGTTACATTATTGGTATTCGGTCGGCGCGCCGACTTTGCGAAAAGATTCATCTCAACCTTGCGTATCGATGGTTCCGCCATCTTGATCTTACCAAGCCAGTTGATGTGCTTGTCGGTCATACTGAATTCAATCCCGAGTTTATCAAAGGGTACAGGCCACATGCTACGATGCAGCATCTCACACCAATTTTGAATCGGTTTCATGTCCGCTTCTCGTGAAATGACGTAAAGATCGCACAGTTGAAACGAACTGCCATTTCCCTTGTAGGATCGGCCTTCGTCTTGCAAGACATGGCCAATATGCCAATCTTGTCCCAATAAACCGGAGGCATCCGTGTCTTTGAAACAAGCCACGAACATTGGCTATCATGCATTTCGTCAGTTACTCGATCGAATGTAAACAGTTTGCAGATCGGCTCTTACAGTGTTTCGCCGCTCATTCGGCAGGGTGTGTTTTTCTGTCCTGCACCGGCTTAGGCTTGGACATGTTAAACGGCACGCCTTTGATCTGAGCCATCATGATGCGAAAGGCATCCCGGAACGGCACCCAGTAAAGGCGGACGCACGACGTCAGATCTTCTGCGTTACCGTCACCGATCCCGAAAGTTACATCCCTATTATCTTCAGGCATATGGTACGTTTTAAAGATTACGTCCCAGATCGGAAACATGAACGCGAAGTTTTTGTCTAAGTGATCGGGGTGCGAGCTGTGGTGCACGTGATGGTGCGCAGGGGATGGGAAGATCATCGACAGAATGCCGGGCCAGCGCAACCACACGTGGCTGTGGCGCAAGTTGTAGCCAACCAAATTGAACGCCAGCATCAACAGCGGCACACCCAAAAGCGTCGGCATGCTGGGCATGTAGCCGAAAATGCGTAAAGCCGCACCCAAGATAACGCCATACCCTGCACCAAGCACGGTATTGTAGAACACATTATCTATCGGGTGCTCACGGTAGTTAGAAACGGGATGCATGACCTCTGCACTGTGGTGGACTTTGTGAAACTGCCACAGCAAGGGCGATTTATGTTGCAAATAGTGACAGGACCAAGCCAGAAAATCAGAAATGAGCATGGCGACACACATGAAACCAAACGAAATCGCAATGCCAGCACCGGCCGATATAGTGCTTTGACTGGTCGCCTGCGTAATCGGAATGCCGCCAGAAGCCCAGCGGAAGGTCAGCGTTGTTGCCCAAGCAGTCAGGCCAAGAATTAGGAATTTTCCAAAAAAGCTATGAAAGAAAAAATACCTCAAATCGAGCCAAGCGGAAGGATGATTCCAGACCTTCTTTGGAAACAAAAACCGCAAAAAGGTCTCTTCATCCAAAATCGCCCGCGACTTTGCCCGTTTATAAATGACGTAGGCGATTATGACCGACGACATCAGGTAGACAATGAAAATCCGGTGATTCGGGTTATATACTGCAGAGATAGTGCTTTCTACATTTCGCAGAAAACTATGCCCCACCTCAAAAAAATATTCCATAATCATCTGATCCTGTCTTGAGCCATCCTAGTCCAATTTCATGATATTTTGGCAGCAGTATGGAATATTGATGACCTTGGTGCACAAAGCCCTCACTGATTGCCGGAGCCATTCCGTGTTATAGGAAATCGACAGTGAGGTTTATCACCGGCGGTAGTTGATTTGATGTTGCGGACATCTGTGCGTCGCGCAGCGAATGCCAGCAGTCCACAGGTTCTACGGAAAACAACGCCTTGCTGGTGTAGAAAGTGGTACTTTGAACCGAGCGCGAGTGCCTTTCTGGTCAGGCTTTTCGCGTTTACGGAGGCGCAGGCTAGATCTTTGCCAGTTTCCGAAGGTTCTTGGCAGTTTCGGCGAGGAGGAATTCGTCATTTGCGCCACATGGGCCTCTCGTCCTAGCCCGAGTAACCGTCTCCTCAGCGAACACGGCACAGCCCAGGCGGCCCTCGAGGCCCTGCCCGAGGTAGCCCGCGCCGCCGATGTCACCGACTACATCCCCCGCCCACCGGCGTGGCCGAGGGCGACTTGCGCGCAGGCCAAACCGCAGACACGACGATGCTAACCTGCACGGATGCTAGGTATCCCAAGGCCTTACGCGATCTGCCCGACGCCCCGCTCTTCCTTTGGGTGATGGGCGACCTTGCCGTGCTCGACCGCCCGATGATCGTCCTCGTGGGCGCGCGCAACGCCTCGTCGCTCGGCACCCGCATGGCCCGGTCCCTCGCGGCAGAGCAGTCGGAACATGGCTATACCATCGTCTCCGGCCTCGCCCGCGGCGTCGATACCGCCGCCCATCTCGCCAGCCTCAAGGGCGGCACCGTGGCCGTCATGGCCGGCGGCGCCGACGTGATCTACCCCCAAAAAACACCCCCCTTGCCGCCGATATTCTCAAGACCGGCCTGCGCCTCTCGGAACAGCCCCTTGGCCTCATCCCCCAGGCCCGCCACTTCCCCAGCCGCAACCGCCTGATCAGTGGTCTGGCACATGCTGTGGTCGTGGTCGAGGCCGCCGCTAAATCCGGGTCCCTAATCACCGCGCGCACCGCTCTCGATCAGGGCCGCGAGGTGCTCTCCGTGCCCGGTCATCCAATCGACGCCCGCGCCAGCGGGTGCAACATGCTGATCCGCGACGGGGCCACACTGGTACGCAGCGCCGCCGACGTGATCGAGGCATTGCCATCTGACAAGCCTCAGGAAACACAAGTCGAAATTCCGCTGGAGACATCCCCGGAGCCCCCCGCCCGCAGCCTGCGCGACACCGCCGCGCTGCACCAGCAGATCCTGCAGCGCCTCGGTCCCTCGCCCCTGGCCGAGGACAAGTTGATCCGCGACCTCGGCGCCCCCGCGCGTAGCGTCGCCCCGGTTCTGGTCGATCTCGAACTCGACGGCCGGATCACCCGCCAACCCGGCGGGTTGCTCTCCCTCGCCCGCTGACCCCGCGTCGGCAGGTCACAAGGGTCACATTGACAATTCCCCTTGCCAGCCCACATGTTGCGCCGCCATAAGCTGCGACCTGAGTCGGAAGGAGTGCCCATGCCCGTTGTCGTTGTCGAATCGCCCGCCAAAGCCAAGACGATCAACAAGTATCTGGGCGACGGCTATACGGTTCTGGCAAGCTATGGTCACGTCCGAGACCTGCCGCCCAAGGATGGCTCGGTCGATCCCGAGAACGGCTTCGACATGACATGGGAAGTGGGCGCTGACAGCCGCAAGCACGTCAAGGCCATCGCTGACGCGCTCAAGGACGACAATGCCCTCATTCTCGCCACTGACCCCGACCGCGAGGGCGAGGCGATCAGCTGGCATCTCGAGGAAACCCTGCGCAAACGTAAGGCCATCAAGAAAGACACGCCGGTCAGCCGCGTAGTGTTCAACGCGATCACCAAGACCGCCGTCACCGAGGCGATGAAGAACCCCCGGCAAGTCGATGCGCCGCTGGTCGAGGCCTATCTGGCGCGCCGCGCGCTTGATTATCTCGTCGGCTTCAACCTCTCCCCGGTGCTCTGGCGCAAGCTGCCCGGCGCGCGCTCGGCGGGGCGCGTGCAGTCGGTCTGCCTGCGCCTCATCGTCGAGCGCGAGATGGAAATCGAGGCGTTCAACGCCCGTGAATACTGGTCCGTGAAGGCGCTGCTCGCCACCCCGCGCGGTCAGGAGTTCGAGGCGCGGTTGGTGACACTCGCGGGCAAGAAGCTCGACAAATTCGATCTGGAGAACGCGACGCAGGCCGAAATGGCCGTGCAGGCCGTGGCCTCACGCGCTCTGACAGTCACCTCGGTCGAGGCCAAGCCCGGCACGCGCAACCCCTCGGCCCCGTTCATGACATCGACGCTGCAACAGGAGGCCAGCCGCAAGTTCGGCATGGGCGCCAAGCAATGCATGAGCGCGGCGCAGCGCCTCTATGAGGCGGGCTATATCACCTATATGCGAACCGATGGCATCGACATGGCCCCCGAGGCGGTGATGTCGGCGCGCGACGCGATCAAGGACCGCTTCGGCGAGGACTATCTGCCCAAAAGCCCGCGCATGTACAAGAACAAGGCCAAGAACGCGCAGGAAGCACATGAATGCATCCGCCCGACCGAGATGACGCGCGACGCGGGCAAGATCAAGAGCACCGACGCAGATCAGCGCAAGCTTTATGATCTGATCTGGAAGCGCACCCTCGCCTGCCAGATGGCCGCCGCCCGGCTGGAACGCACGACAGTCGAGATCGGCAGCGACGACGGTCAGGTGGGCTTGCGCGCCACCGGGCAGGTCATGCTCTTCGACGGCTTTCTCAAGGTCTATGAAGAGGGCCGCGACGACGTCGTGGGCGACGATGACGACCGCCGCCTGCCGCAGATCATGCAGGGCGACCAGGCGGTCTTCGCCAAGTCCTCGCTGCGTCCTGAATTCGCCAAGGCGCAGGACGGGGCCGAGACGACCGCCGCCGTGATGTCGGACAACGAATCCGTCCTAAGCCTGCAACATTTCACCCAGCCCCCGCCCCGGTATACCGAGGCGACGCTGGTCAAGAAGATGGAAGAGCTGGGCATCGGTCGCCCTTCGACCTATGCCAGCGTGCTCGGCACGATTCAGGACCGCGAATATGTGCGCAAGGAGCAGAACCGCCTCTATCCCGAGGACAAGGGACGGATCGTCACGATCTTCCTGATCAACTTCTTCCGCAAGTATGTGGGTTATGAATTCACCGCCAATCTCGAGGAAGACCTCGACCGCGTGAGCGCAGGCGAGGCGGATTACAAGGACATCCTCAACCGGTTCTGGCGCGATTTCTCGGCGGCCATCGCCGAGACCTCGGAACTGAGGATCTCCGAGGTGCTCGACGTGCTCGACGACGCGCTCGCCCCGACGCTCTACCCACCCCGCGAAGATGGCGGCGACCCGCGCCAATGCCCGCTCTGCGGCACCGGGCAGTTGCACCTCAAGACCTCGCGCTCGGGCGGGTTCGTCGGCTGTGGCAACTACCCCGAATGCCGCTACACCCGCCCCATCGGCGGCGATGCGGCGGAAAACGGCGACCGGATTTTGGGCGAGGATGAGGACGGCAACGAGATTTCGCTGCGCTCTGGCCGGTTCGGCCCTTACGTGCAACGCGGCGAGGCGACAGAAGAAAACAAGAAACCCGAGCGCGCCAGCCTGCCCAAGGGCTGGAAAGCCGAAGAAATGACGCTGGAAAAGGCGCTGACGCTGCTCAGCCTGCCACGTGAGGTGGGCGAGCATCCCGAGGGCGGCACAATCAAGTCGAATTTCGGGCGCTTCGGCCCCTATATCATGCATCAGGGCCCCGAGGACGCGAAACCGGTCTATGCCAATCTCAAGGATCCGGCGGATGTGTTCGAGATCGGGATGAACCGGGCTGTGGAACTGCTCGCAGAAAAGCGCGCCAATCCCGGTGGGCGTGGACGCGGCGCGGCCAAACCGTTGCGCGATTTGGGCGAGCATCCGGGCGAAGGCGGCCCGATCCATATCATGGACGGGCGCTTTGGCCCTTATGTCAAATGGGGCAAGGTCAATGCGACGCTTCCGAAGGACGTGCAGCCCGCTGATGTGACGCCGGACATGGCGGTCGAACTCATCGCCGAGAAGTCGGCGAAGAAGGGAAAGCCGCGCAAGACGGCGAAAAAGCCTGCCGCCAAGAAGCCAGCCGCCCACAAGAAGACCGGCTGACGCCGGGCGCGCCCGAAATCTTGAAAGGATTTCGGTCCGCGTTCTTTGCAAGAAAGCGGCTCCTTGCAACGGCTACGTAGTAATCCCTATTTCGTGGCATTTCGCCGCTGCCCCGCGTTGACTCCACCCCGTGATCCGCCTGATACCGGGGACGATCAAACTTCAGGAGGAGTTTCGCGATGAAGAAGGTCTATGGCTCAGCGGCCGAGGCGCTGGACGGGCTGCTGTTCGACGGGATGACGATTGCGGCGGGCGGCTTTGGCCTCTGCGGCATTCCCGAGTTACTGTTGCAGGCGATCAAGGAGGCTGGCACGCAGGACCTGACATTCGCCTCCAATAACGCAGGCATCGACGATTTCGGCATCGGCATCCTTTTGCAGACCAAGCAGGTAAAGAAGATGATGTCGTCCTATGTCGGCGAAAACGCCGAGTTCATGCGGCAATATCTCAGCGGCGAGTTGGAGCTGGAATTCAACCCGCAAGGCACGCTGGCCGAGCGCATGCGCGCCGGTGGCTGCGGCATTCCGGGGTTCTACACCAAGACCGGGGTCGGCACGCAGATCGCCGAAGGCAAGGAACACAAGGAGTTCGACGGCGAGACCTATATCCTGGAGCGCGGCATCTTCGCCGATCTTTCGATCGTCAAGGCGTGGAAGGCCGACACCACCGGCAACTGTATCTTCCGCAAGACCGCGCGCAATTTCAATCCGCCCGCCGCGATGTGCGGCAAGACCTGCATCATGGAGGTCGAGGAGATCGTCGAGCCCGGCGCGCTGGACCCCGATCATATCCATATGCCCGGCATCTACGTGCATCGCCTGATTCAGGGCGAACATGAAAAGCGCATCGAACAACGCACTGTGAGGGAGGCCTGATCATGCCCTGGGATCGCAATCAGATGGCCGCGCGTGCGGCAAAGGAGCTTGAGGACGGCACCTATGTGAACCTCGGGATCGGCATCCCGACGCTGGTGCCCAATTACATACCCGAGGGCGTGCAGGTCACGCTGCAATCGGAAAACGGGATGCTCGGCATGGGGCCGTTTCCGGTCTCTGGCAACGAGGACCCCGACCTGATCAACGCGGGCAAGCAGACCATCACCGAACTGCCCCATACCAGCTACTTCGACAGCGCCATGTCCTTTGGCATGATCCGGGGCGGCAAGATCGCGATGGCGATCCTCGGCGCGATGGAAGTGGCCGAGAACGGCGATCTGGCGAATTGGATGATCCCCGGCAAGCTCGTGAAGGGCATGGGCGGCGCGATGGACCTGGTCGCAGGCGTGCGCCGTGTGGTGGTGGTGATGGACCACACCAACAAGCATGGCGACAGCAAGCTGCTGACAGAATGCACGCTGCCGCTGACAGGCACCGGGGTGGTCAACCGGATCATCACCAACCTGGGCGTTCTGGATGTGATCGAGGGCGGGCTAAAGATCGTCGAGACCGCCGAGGGCGTGACCGAGGACGAGATTCGCGCCGCCACCGAGGCGACCATCGTCAACTGACGGGCTGGCCCGGTCCTTCGGGGTCGGGCCGTCTAATTCGACGCGAGGGTCAGGGCGCAAGCGTCGGTGATCAACTCCGGCCGCGTCTTGCACAGTCCGCGCGCCACCTCATAGGCCGCAAGCACCTTGGGGATGTAATCACGCGTTTCGGCGAAGGGCGGCACGCCCGCATGCGACTTCACTGCGTTCTCACCCGCGTTGTAGCCTGCAAGTGCGAGCAGCACGTCGCCCCCGAATTCCCCGATCAGCCAATCGAGATAGGCAACCCCGCCCTTGATGTTGTCTCCGGCTTCGAACACATCGGTAACGCCAAACCGTGCCGCAGTGGCGGGCATGAGCTGCATGAGACCCTGCGCGCCTGCGCTGCTGACGGCCTCGGGCGTACCCGAGGATTCGACCGCGATCACGGCAAGGACGAGGGCAGGCGAGACGCGGGTACCAATGGTAGCGCGCAGGATATGCGCACCATTCTCTCGCGCCACCTGCTGGATTGCCTGCAGGCGTGGGGCAGCGACCCCTTTGCCCTCGGGCGGGCGAGACAGGTGTTTCGTGGCTGCCGCGAGGCGCGAAGTGGCGTCGCTATCGATCTGCCACGGCACCGCCTCCCAGAACCAGGCGTGACGCGCCTGTTGAGGTGGCGCATCCGCCTTGGGTGCGGGTCGGACCGCACCCGCGTTATCCTCAGGCGTGATCTGCACGAGCGGTTTGCGCCGCTCGCCGGGCTTCGGGGCTTTCTCGCGCTTGAAGGTGAAGTCCGGAAAAGCAGGCGCATCCTCGGCCCGTGCGTCATGACCCGCCAGAAGGCATATCGCCACCACAGTCAGGATCAGGTTCTTCATCTGGGCTCTGCTCTGCCTCTGATTAATTGATGACAGGATTCTGCCTCTGATTAATTGGTGAAAGGATCGCAAAAATCGATGCACAACGCCAGTATTGTCTTTGATTGCGAGCAATGATCTGGCGATTTAAAGCCACATTCTGCACCCTATGCGTGTTTATAGTTACGGTGGTATTTTTTTATTTGTTTAATTTCATATGGTTGCCGAAATTCTACCGAAAATCTTAAACTTCACGAAAATGGCTTTAATACCGCCAAAATCCCGCCTGATTTGCTTGGCTATATGCAATTACACCACGCCGGCAGCGGGCCATTAAAAATGAACGGGTCCAAAACCGGGGTGGATGTGACAACTGAGCAAATGATCCTTTGGAGGGACCAAAATGAACACCTTTATCCAAAACTTCCTGAAAGACGAAGACGGCGCCGTTACGGTTGACTGGGTCGTGCTGACCGCAGCAGTCGTGGGCTTGGGCATCGCCGGCGTGACCGCCGTGAACAACGGCATCGGCACGCTCGCCACCTCAATCGGTGACGAAGTGGGTGGTATCACAGTCGCAGCGCCCGATTCGCTCGGCTTCACCGGCGCGGCACCGGCTCCGGCACCGGCACCGGGACCCTAATAGCCCCATGGTGCATCAGGGCGGCCACCAATCCGCGTGACACGCCCCGGATGACCACAGTCTGACAAGACCACAGATGACCGCAGACCCCTTGGCTCTGCGGTCATTTGCTTTCGCAATACCAGGCGTCCGGCACGATAAGGCCAACGCACTTCCCTCATTTCGCCACATTGCGACGCTATCAAAATGCCATGAGGGCACGTCGTTTCGGCAGGCGCCTCCAATATACGAGAGGGATACACCATGCGTATGGTATTCGGATTGGTACTGGTTCTGGGCCTCGGGCTCGCGGGCTTTGCCGCATACATGGCGAAAACCTATATCGACGGGTATCAGCGACAGCTGGCCATCGAACGTCAGCAGCGCGCGCCCAATATCGAAACGGTCGACGTCTATGTCGCCGCGCGCCCGCTCGCCTTTGGCGAAGCCTTGCGCGAAAAAGATGTGCGCCTCGTGGCCTATCCCAAGACCGCCCTACCAGAAGGCGTATTCACCAAGCCCGAGCAATTGTTCATCGCCGGGGCCGGGATGGAGCGTGAAGTCTTGCGCAGCATGATAGAACGCGAGGTGATCCTTTCGATGAAGGTGACCAAACCCGGCGAGGACGCGGGCATCACCTCGCGCCTCGATGCGGGCATGCGCGCCTTTGCCATCAAGGTGGATGCGACGAGCGGTGTGTCGGGCTTCCTGCGGCCAGGGGATCTGGTCGATGTCTACTGGACCGGCTCAATCGGCAAGGGAAATATGCGGACAGAAGGGGATTCCTCGGGCGAGGTGACCAAACTGATCGAAACCCGAATGAAGATCATCGCCGTGGACCAGAACGCCGATATGGACAACATGGAGGCCCGCATCGCCCGCACAGTGACCGTATCCGCCACCCCGCAAGAGGTGGCAGCCCTTGCACAGGCTCAATCAACCGGACGTCTCGCTCTGTCTCTCGTGGGGGCGCTGGACGAGTCCCTTTCCGAAGTGATCGAGGTCGACCAGCGTCGCCTGCTCGGGCTGCAGGCACAGGTCGTGGAAGAACCGGAACCGGAGGCCGCCCGCTGCACGGTGCGCACACGCCGCGGCGCGGAGGTCATCGAAACCCCCATCCCCTGCACGAACTGACGGGCTTGATGAAGCTTCGGAGAAGGGCGGCCCATCGGCCGCCCTTTCTCTTTGCGACGTCAATGCGCAACACAAGCGACAAAAAACGTGAAAATTGTATTGATTCTTGCAAAATTTGAGAAACTACCTCACAGTGCATATAAGTTCAGGCGTCAAGACCTGAGAAAATGAGGCGTGATCGGAAAGGCAGGTCACATGAAAATGAGAAGTTACGCAATCGCCGCCCTATTCGGGCTGGCAGTCGGCGCGAGTCCGCTTGCGACCGTATCGCAGGCACAAGACGTGCGTGTCCTGCGCGGCGGAGCAACGAGCAACCTCAGTGTTTCAATGAGCCGCGCAGTTGTCGTCGAAAGCGAAGTCCCGTTTGCGGAACTCAGCATCGCCAATCCGGCGATCGCCGATTTCTCGACCCTGTCGGATCGCACCATCTATGTACTCGGCAAGGCACCGGGGCGCACCACGCTCAGCCTGTTCGATGGAACAGGGCAGCTGATCACGAATATCGAGGTGCATGTCAGCACCGATATTTCCGAATTCAAGGAACGCCTGCGGCAAGTCCTGCCCGGAGAGCAGATTGAGGTGCGCACCGCCAATGACGGCATCGTTCTGTCCGGTACGGTGTCGAGCGCGGGCCGGTTGGAACGCGCGCTTGAACTCGCCGAGCGCTACGCGCCCGAGCGGGTGTCGAACCTGATGTCGGTCTCCGGCAAGCAGCAGGTCATGCTCAAGGTGCGCTTTGCGGAAATGCAGCGCAACGTCGCCAAATCTCTGAGCGCCGCTCTTTCGGTAAGCAATCTCACCAACAGCGGCGTTTTTGGAGCACTCGAGTCAGGCAACCTTATTGCCAACAGCACGCCGCCGGTCACGTTGCAACCATCCTCACAGGCCGGTCTGTTCCTGGGGCTGGACATCGGGTCTGCCGAACTGGGCATCCTGATAGAGGCCTTTGAGCAAAAAGGCATCGTGAGAACCCTTGCTGAGCCGAACTTGACGGCCCTCTCCGGGCAGGAGGCCACGTTTCTTGCCGGTGGCGAGTTTCCGATCCCGGTTGCGCAGGATAACGATACGACCTCCATCGAATTCAAGCCTTTTGGCGTCGAGTTGAATTTCATTCCCCGTGTTCTCGAGGAAGATGTCATCAACCTTGAAATGGCGGCGGCCGTGTCCTCTATCGACACTGCAAACTCGCTCACGACCAACGGACTAAACGTGCCGGCCTTCCGCCGTCGCGATACCTCGACCACGGTCTCGCTGCGCGACGGCGAGAGCTTTGCGATTGCAGGCCTTTTGCAGGACGATTTCCGTGACAATAACGCGCAGGTGCCTTGGCTCGGTGACATTCCGGTGCTTGGAGCCTTGTTCCGCAGCGCCGAATACAATCGCTCGCAAACAGAACTGGTTATCATCGTCTCCGCGCATCTCGTTTCGCCCACACGGGGTGAGGCACTCGCACTGCCGACGGACCGGGTGAAACTGCCGACAGAGGCCGACCTGTTCCTGAACGGTCGTGTCGCGCGCGGTGCGAAACAGAGCGGCGCGGTCGGCGAGGTTGCCAAGCAGGACTTCACCGGCTCTTATGGCTACGTGATGGACTAGGGAAAGGGTTGGGCGATGAAGAACTATCTTGCAATCACTGGCCTGATCGCCGTCACGGCCTGTGCGCCGCCCGACGGCGACGTCTACCGCTCCTACTTCGGAGAGGCGGGCTCGCTGGTGGATAACGGCAGCTTCGGCGCGGCGGCCATGAACAACCACATGGTCATGACCGGGGACCGCAGCTACGTACATGACCTGTCGCGCCGGTTTTCCAACGAGGTGCTGAGCACGGTGAATTTCGCCTTCAATTCGGCCGTCCTCGACGAGGGCGCTCGCGACACCCTGCGCGAACAGGCCCATTGGATCAGGCAGTTCCCCGAGGTGCGGTTCCGCGTCTACGGTCATACCGATGCGGTCGGTTCAAACAGTTACAACAAGTCGCTCGGCATGCGCCGCGCGCAGGCGGTGGTGGCCTTCCTCACCAGCCAGGGTATCAGCCGGTCGCGCCTGGAGGCGGTGGCTTCGTTCGGCGAAACGCAGCCGCTGATCGTTACCGATGGCCGCGAAAGACGCAACCGTCGCACCGTGACCGAGGTGACTGGTTTCGTTAAATCGCACCCGATCATCATGGACGGAAAATACGCGTCGGTCGTCTACCGCGAGTATGTTGCCAGCGGCACAGCCCAGTCCAATGTGAAAACCTCTAGTGCGGAAACCTCCGGCGAATAGACACGAGGCCACGAATCTCCACGTCCGGTTTGGTCCGGACCACCTCGAACCCGCCCTGAAATGGCGGGTTCTTTTGTATCCATCGATCCAACAATTACGATCTTTTGGCCCAAATGTCGCCAATATTTCCAGTCATGTTCATCGGTATCGAGCGTCCCCGCCACATGATGCGCGCGGCTCGGGCCATGCCGTAAAGGCTGGGCGATCCGCGTGAAACTCTCATTGAGTGGGGCAATTACAGGACGGATTCAATGACGAGTAGTGTGATGAAGCAGACCGATCCGGCACCGATCCTTGCCTGCACCATCAGTCGGGATGTGCAGAACTTTGATCTGTTGATCGAGGATATGGAGACCGCCCTTGGCGAGAGCTGGGGTGACCTTGGATTTGCCGAGGCCCTCGCCTTTCTCAATCAGCCCGAGGCGGAATCCCTCGAATTCGTCGCGATCGCAATTGACCAGACGGACGAGGAAGATCTTTCCTTGCTGGGCGAAGTCATCGCCCTTGCCAGCAAGAGCGGGATCAAGACCATCCTGATCGCCGAGGATGTCAGCCCGGCCGCCCTGCATCAGTTGTTGCGCAACGGCGCGGATGAGTTCGTGCCATACCCACTGCCCGAGGGCGAATTGCAGGCGGCAATTGATCGCCTCAAGAAACCCTCCACGACCGTTGTATCGCACGCGACCAAGGCCCAACATGCCCCTCCGACCGAAGGTGATGGCGTGATCCTCGCCGTGCAGGGCCTTGCCGGGGGCACCGGTGCCTCCACATTTGCCGTCAATCTCGCATGGGAACTGGCAAATGCGGACAAGGCAAAGCCGCCGCAGGTCGGAATCCTCGATCTCAGCCTTCAGTTCGGCTCTGTCTCGACCTTCCTCGATCTGCCGCGCCGTGATGTCGTGTTCGAGATGTGGTCGGATACCGAAATTCTGGACGACGACGTGTTCCGGCAGGCCCTCGTCAGCTTCGAGGACAAGATGCGTGTGCTGACCGCGCCTGCGGATATCCTGCCCCTCGACATGATCAACTCCGAGGATGTGACGCGGGTTCTGAACATGGCACGCAGGCATTTCGACTACGTGATCGTCGATATGCCGAATACCCTGGTGCAATGGACCGAGGCGGTGCTCAACAACTGTCAGATCTACTTCGCCACAATGGAGCTCGACATGCGCTCGGCGCAGAATGCGGTGCGGGTGAAACGCGCGTTGCAATCGGAAGATCTGCCGATCGAAAAGCTGCGCTACTGTCTCAATCGCGCCCCGAAATTCACCGATCTCAACGGGAAGAGCCGCGTGAAACGCATGGCTGAAACCCTCGAGATCGCAATAGAGATCCAACTGCCCGATGGCGGGCGTGCGGTCTCGCAAAGTTGCGATCATGGTCTGCCGCTTGCGTCGAGTGCCGCCAAGAATCCCTTGCGTCGCGAAATCGCCAAGCTCGCCGCATCGCTGCACGCGCTTGGCAAGGATGACGCCGAAGCGGCGTAAGAAAGGACTGAGCCGATGTTCTCGCGCTACAAGAAATCGACACCGACGAAGGTCACGACCGCATCTCCGGTCGCCGAAGTTGCCAAGACCGCGCCTCTTGAGGCAGCGGCGGCACAGTCGTTTCGCAAACCCCCGCAAAAGCCTGCCGCGGTGTCAGAGCCGATGGACAAGGAGCGCAAGCGCAAGGAGCGGATGGGCGAGATCAAGATCGAACTGCACCGTGCGCTTCTGGACCACCTGAACCTCGCCGCGCTCGACACCGCGACGGAGACCGATCTGCGCGCCGAGATCAGCTCCATCGCCGGCGAAATCCTCGAGGAAAAGGGCATCGTCTTCAATCGCGAGGACCGGGCCGTTCTCACGCAGGAACTCTACGACGAGGTCAAGGGGCTCGGTCCGCTTGAAACTCTGCTCAAGGACGACACGGTCAACGACATCCTCGTGAACGGGCCACATCAGATTTTCATCGAGCGCGCGGGCAAGCTCGAACTCAGCGACGTCACCTTCAAGGATGAACGTCACCTGCTGCGCATCATCGACAAGATCGTCAGCGCCGTGGGCCGCCGCGTGGACGAATCGAACCCCTATGTCGATGCCCGTCTCGCGGACGGCTCGCGATTCAACGCGATGGTGCCACCGGTCGCGGTCGATGGCAGCCTCGTCTCGATTCGTAAGTTCAAGAAAGACAAGTTGGGGATCGACGATCTGGTAAGCTTCGGGGCCTTCTCCGAGGAAATGGCCGCCTATCTTCAGGCCGCCGTCGCGACCCGGCTGAACATTGTCGTCTCTGGCGGTACGGGCTCGGGTAAGACCACGACCCTCAACGCACTGTCGTCCTTCATCGACAATGCGGAGCGTATCCTCACCATCGAGGACACCGCCGAACTCCAACTGCAACAGATTCATGTCGGCCGGATGGAAAGCCGCCCGCCGAACGTCGAGGGCAAGGGCGAGGTGAGCCCGCGTGACTGTCTCAAGAACGCACTGCGCATGCGCCCCGACCGGATCATCGTCGGTGAGACGCGCGGCGAGGAAGTGATCGACATGCTGCAGGCCATGAACACCGGCCACGACGGCTCGATGACGACGATCCACGCCAACAACCCGCGCGACGGCATCAGCCGGATGGAGAACATGGTCGCAATGGCGGGTATCGAAATGCCGCTCAAGGCCGTGCGCAGCCAGATCGCGAGCGCCGTCAACCTCATCGTACAGGCCAGCCGCCTTCAGGACGGCTCGCGCCGGATGACCTCGATCACCGAGGTTACCGGGATGGAGGGCGACGTGATCTCGATGCAGGAAATCTTCCGCTTTCAGCGTGTCGGCCTGACACCGGACAACAAGATCATCGGCCATTTCACCGGCACGGGCGTGCGCTCCAACTATTCCGAGCGCTTCCGCCTTTGGGGCTACGACCTGCCCCCGGCCATCTATGAACCGATTGCAGCGGAGTAACGCAGATGGCCCTCAATGCAGAAGTAATCATTTACGGCCTGATCTTCATCGGCGTTCTCGTCCTTGTCGAAGGTATCTACCTCACGGTTTTCGGGCGCTCCATCAGCCTGAACAACCGGGTCAACCGGCGTCTGGAAATGCTGGACAAGACCGGTAACCGCGAAGAGGTCATGGAGAAATTGCGCAAGGAGATGCAACAGCATCTCAAGGCGCGCAAGGTTCCGCTATACTCGATCCTGTCGAACAAGGCGCAGAAGGCGGCCATCGCCTTTACCCCCAAACAGCTGATCCTGCTGATGATCGGGGTCAGCATTCTGGCCTTCCTTGGCCTGACCATCGGGACCGGCACGGCACTTCCGGTGCGTATTCTTGTGTCCATTGGCATGGGCGTGGGCGGCATATTCACCTGGATCAACATGAAGGCCGGCAAGCGTATGGCCCTCCTGGAAGAACAGCTGCCCGATGCGATCGAACTCATGGTGCGAAGCCTGCGCGTGGGGCATCCGTTTTCGTCTGCCGTGGCCATCGTGGCCAGTGAGGTATCCGATCCTCTCGCCACCGAGTTCGGCATCATCGCCGATGAGGCAACCTATGGCCGGGACATGGGCGAGGCGCTCAAGGATATGGCAGAACGTCTCGACATGCAGGACGTGCGCTTTCTCGCGGTCGCGGTGACCATTCAGCAGCAATCGGGCGGCAACCTCGCAGAAATCCTGGCCGGTCTGGCCAAGGTGATCCGTGCCCGGTTCCGTCTCTTCCGCCGGGTCAAGGCAATCACCGCCGAGGCAAAGTGGTCGGGGAACTTCCTCTCGGGGTTTCCCCTCTTTGCACTGATGGGCATCCAGCTGCTCAAGCCTGATTACTATGACGAGGCGATGCTGCACCCGTTCTTCATCCCCGCCGTTCTGGTGGTTGGCACGTTCCTTGTGCTTAATCTGATCGTCATGCGCGCACTTGTGAACATCAAGGTCTGAGGGGCCCAAAATGCAATTCCTAACCACAATCAACACTATGCTGACCGATACGTTTGGCGACTTCGGCCCGATGATCGCCGTTGGCGCGCTCGGGCTGATGCTGGTGCTCCTCGTCATTCCTCTGATGATCAACCAGCGGCAGGACCCGCTCGAAAAGCTCAAAAAGAGCAACGCCGCAGGCGCAACACAAGATTTGGGCAAGGCCAGCCTGCGCGCCGGGGCAAAGAACAAGAAGCTCGACAAATATGCCGGGTTCCTCGAACCGCAGGACGCCAAGCAACTCAGCGCGATGCGTCTCACGCTTATGCAGGCAGGCTATCGGCATAGCGACGCGGTGCGTTACTTCCACTTCGTGCAACTGACGCTCGCCCTCGGGCTGCTCGTGCTCGGGCTGATCTATTTCCTGGTGTTTGTGTCAGGCGACGACACCGGACCGAAAGAGATGGTGCTCTACGTGCTCGGGCCCGGCGGCGTGGGATACATGCTGCCGAAATATTGGGTGACCAAACGCCAGCAACAGCGCCAGGAAGAAATTCAGGACGGCTTTCCCGACAGTCTCGACATGATGCTTGTGTGCATCGAGGCGGGACAGTCTCTCGATCAGGCAATCATCCGCGTCTCGAAGGAAATCCAGGCATCCTATCCCGCCTTGGCCGAGGAATACGAGATCGTGGCCTTGCAGATCAAGGCCGGCCGGGACAAGGCATCGGTGCTCAACGAGATGGGTGAACGCTGCGGCGTGCAGGATATCTCGAGCTTTGTCACCGTTCTGATCCAGTCGCAGACCTTCGGCACATCGATCGGCGAGGCGCTGCGCGTCTATGCAGCCGAGATGCGTGACAAACGGGTCATGCGCGCCGAGGAAAAGGCCAACAAGCTGCCGACCAAGATGACATTGGCGACAATGATGCTTACAGTGCCACCATTGCTGATCATTCTGGTCGGTCCATCCGCGCTCGGGATCATGGAACTGTTCGCGATGGCCGAGAGATAAAAAACGGGGCGACATGACAGGGCATTTTCGGAGAGGGCAGCAACGGGCTTTCCGCGCGAAAATGCAACAGGCCAGCCCGAAAGCGGCGCTTGTTCTGCTCACCTGTCTCTTCCTTGCCGGATGTCTGGGTCAGCAGCCGGATAATGGCCCCTTCGCCCCTGGCCCCGCACCCGGCGCAACAGGCGTCGACGGCCTTCTCGTTGGGCATCGATTGATGGATGCGGGCGAGTTTGAATTGGCGCAAAAGGCCTATAGCCGCGCCGCTCTGGACCAAGGCATGACAGCGGATGTCCTGGCGGGCCTGGGCAGCGCCAATCTTGCCCTCGGACGGCTTGGCAGCGCAGAACGCCTCTTGCGGCGCGCGATCGAGGGCGACGATGCAACGCCCGAGACCTGGAATAATCTGGGCGTCGTTCTTGTCGAACAGGGCAATTATCCCGAGGCTGAACAGATTCTGAGGCGGGCCTATGCGCTCGATGATGGCGAAAGCGACGCAATTCGCGACAATTTGCGTTTGGCACTCGCAAAATCGGAAAATTCCGAGTATGGTGCTGACGAAGAACAAGACTATAAAGTGGTACGGCGGGGCAGCAGCGAATACCTGATCCGCAAGATACCATGACGAGGCCGAGGCAGTAAAAGGACGCAAAAATGCGCCACCCTATCCTGATTTCCCTGTGTGCAGCAGGGGCATTCGCCCTGTCTGCATGTGAGCAAACCGCTGGCAACGAGGTTGATCGCGCCTTTCAGGACATCAACGTCATTGATGAAACCAATCTCAACGATGTGATGCTGACAGCCTCTGACCCAAATGAGGCGGTATCCTATTTCCAGCGCGCGGTTGGGGAAAAGCCTGACCGGCTTGACCTGCAGCGCGGTCTTGCCAGCTCGCTCGTCCGGGCGAAACGCAACACCGAAGCCGTTGCCGCATGGGCCAACGTGACCAAGCACAAAGACGCGACCCATGCCGATCACGTGAACCATGCCGATGCGCTGATCCGCAACAACGAATGGGAGCGTGCGGGCGACGTGCTCGACGGTGTTCCGCCAACCCACGAGACATTCAAACGCTACCGCCTCGAAGCGATGATCGCCGATAGCGAGAAGGATTGGAAAAAGGCCGACAGTTTCTATGAGACGGCCGTCGGGCTGACGACACAGCCCGCCAATGTGATGAACAACTGGGGATATTCCAAACTCTCGCGCGGGGATTTCGAAGGGGCCGAGCGACTCTTTACCGATGCCGTACGCCAGGATCCATCGCTGTTCACTGCAAAGAACAATCTCGTTCTGGCACGCGGGGCGCAGCGCAACTATGCCCTGCCGGTCCTGCCCGTCACGCAGGTGGAACGCGCACAGCTGCTCTATACGCTCGGTTTGTCCGCAGTGAAACAAGGTGACACCACCATTGGACAAGGCCTGTTGAAGGACGCGGTCGAAACCCATCCACAGCATTTCGAGGAAGCGGTGCGCAGCCTGCGGGCACTTGAGAACAAGGCCGGCTGACAGACGCCATGACACTCGAAATCACCGCCCGCGCCGCGCTCTGGTTCCTGCCATTTGTCGTGCCGATCTGCGCCTGGGTTGCCCTGAGCGACATGCGTAGCATGAAGATTCCCAACATCGCGGTTCTGGCGCTGCTGGCGACCTTTGTGCTGGTTGGTCTTTGGGTCTTGCCCCTGCCGGAATATGCTTGGCGCTTTTCACATCTCGCGGTTCTGCTGGTGGTGGGGATGCTGGCCAATGCGATCGGTGTCATGGGGGCGGGGGATGCCAAGTTCATCGCGGCCGCAGGCCCCTTTGTCGTGCTGGGTGATGCAGCACTCCTCTGCCTGCTCTTCGCGGCGGTCCTGATCGCCGCTTTCGCGACGCACCGGATCGCGATGTATAGCCCTTTACGCCGGATCACGCCGGACTGGGCAAGCTGGCAGATGACCAAGAAGTTCCCTATGGGACTGGCGCTTGGCCCGACACTGGCGCTCTATCTCGGGCTTGGTACCATATACGGGAGCTGAGCGCCCCCGATCCGCCCGATGCTCTCCTTAATTTCTGCACGATTGGTGGTCATGGTTCTTGCGAGTCGATGACCACGCAGGGCAGGCAATTACCATGAACATGCAAGTCTCCGCGGGCGTGCAGCCCCCACCGCCACCAACCAGCATCGAGGACATGCAAATTCCTGTCGTGATGATGCGCGACATTCTTCTCAAGACGATGTTCCGCAAGAACCTCGACATGGTCAGCGAGCTAGCCGAAGCGATCTGCCTGCCGCGCGCGGTCACGCAGGAACTGGTGGACATGGCACGCACGCAGCGCCTACTCGAGGCGACCGGCACACTCAACGCCACCTCCGGCGGCGAGATGGGCTATCAGTTGACCGATGCGGGCAAATCCCGCGCGCTCGACGCCCTAAGCCAGTCGGAATATTTCGGCGCAATGCCCGTACCGCTTGCCGTCTACCGTGAGCAGGTAAAGCGCCAGTCGATCCGCAATATCCAGATTACCCGCGAACAGCTGACCAACGCAATGGGGCATCTGATCCTGCCCGAATCTTTGCTCGACCATCTCGGGCCGGCCGTGAGCGCCGGGCGCTCGGTGCTGATGTATGGTCCGCCGGGCAACGGTAAATCCTCGATCTCGAACGGTATCCGTGACGCCATGGGGGACAAGATCTATGTGCCCCGGGCCATCGAATATTCCGGCCAGGTCATCACCGTCTATGACCCGATCGTACATTCCAAGGCCGAGGTCGAGGTGGACGACCCCAACTCGCTGCGCCGCAAACGCACCTTTGATACACGCTATGTGCGCTGCGAACGGCCCACGGTGATCACCGGCGGCGAACTCAGCCTGTCGATGCTCGATCTGGTCTACAACCCGACCGCGCGCACCTATCAGGCCCCGCTTCAGCTCAAATCGACCGGCGGCATCTTCATCGTTGACGACCTTGGCCGTCAGGCGGAACCGCCGCAGGCACTGGTCAACCGCTGGATCGTTCCACTGGAAGAATCCAAGGACATTCTTGCCCTTCAATCGGGCGAGAAATTCGAGGTGCCGTTCGACACGCTGGTGATCTTCTCGACCAACTTCCACCCCAACAAGATCTTCGACAAGGCCGCACTGCGCCGGATTTTCTACAAGATCAAGATCGACGGCCCCTGCCAATCGGATTTCCTCAAAATCTTCGCCATGGTGGCCCGCAAGAAGGGCATCCCCCTCGACGAAGAGGCGCTCATCCACCTGATCAAGGAAAAATACCCGACGATCGACAACGTCTATGCCAACTATCAGCCGATCTTCCTGATCGACCAGATGATTGCGATCTGCGAATTTGAGGGCATCCCCTACCAGATGTCACCAAACCTAATTGACCGGGCGTGGGACAACATGTTCGTCCGTGAGGAAGAGATCATCCACTGACGGCGATCAGTGCACCAACTGCCCGCGCCTGCGTCGCGCGGGCCGCGCCCCAATAGAGGCGCAGGCCTCTTCGAGAAACCCCACAAAGGCCCGTGCAGCCGCGCTCTTGGGGGCCTGAGCCGCCGGTTCGGCAAGCGCCTCACGGGCCATCTGCGCGGTCACCGGTCCCGGCGTGTCAAACACCCATTCCAGAAAACCCAGTCGCCCGGCCGCACAGGCCTGCGCCCCCGCTGCGGGACTTTCTTCAAGGGCGTCGATGATGCGTGTTACAGTCATGGCTTCTTCTCCCCGGCCACACCCCGGGCCAGATGGGGCGAAGAGCAGGCTGAGGGTCGCGGCGCAGGGCGCACACGCCCGCATCGCCCCCCGCGATTCGACGTTTACCATGGCTGGTTTCCGGGCTTGAGTGGCGGGCGATCAACCCATGCAGCACGGCACCTTCCCAAGCCCTTGCGCGGCTCAGTGGCGTATTGCCGTGATGCCCTCCCTTACCGTTGCGGGGGCAGCGCCGGTCTTTCACCGGCTTCCCAATTCTCCGCCTCAGGGGCGGCACCATGATGTATCGAGATTAACAGCACGCCATGACCTCGCAAGGCCAAATGCGAAACCCCCGGTTGAAAACCGGCAAGGCGCCTGATCCACAGACGCGCATCGCAGTCACCGAAGCCGCAAGCCGGTTATCCGCCTTGACCTGCCCCGTCCTGACGTTCCAAAAGACCGACATCCTCCAGCCTTACGCGGTACTTGCGGCTGACAGGAACACGATCCCCATTGCGCAGGATCACATATATCTTTCCTGCATCGCGTTCGATCCGGTCGATTGCCCGCAGCGCGACCCAATGCGAGCGATGTGTGCAGACCCCTTCGACCGGCTCCATCTCCGCAATCGCGTCGCTTAGCCTGAGGCGGAGTGTCTCGACGCCATGCGGCGTCGCCACATCAACGAAATGATCATTGGCCGACAGGCGCATGATTTCGGAATCGGGCCAGTCGGACATACGTCGATGCAACCGAGTCACCGGCACATCTGACAAACGGGTCCGCCGCCAATAGCTGGTCGGTTGCTCCGCCCCGATCTGGCGACGCAGCACGAAAATACCGGCAACGATCAGCAGGGTATTGAAACCGATACTGACGATATTGAGATCCGTGTGCGACAGGACAGGGTCGAACGCGCCTCGAAGAAACCAGATGACGGGGGCGAGAGCCGCGCTGGTCATCACACTGGCCCCGATGTCGAAAATCGCCGGGTGACTCGAATGACAAACCGTTTTCTTGATTGCCCGAACGAAACCGCCAATCAGAATGCCAAGCCCGATCACGAGTCCCCAATAGGCAAGACGCGTCGGCCACATCATCGTGTCGTAGGTGCCGAACGGCCCGGCGACCACCGCAGTGACGCAGGCCGTTGCCAATATCGACAGCGTCAACGGAGAGACCAACCCGGCCCAGGTCTCTGACATATGCTGTCTGAGCTCAGACCACTTCAAACCAAGACCCTTACCATTTATCGCTAGACGTGCATTTATCAGCGACGAAATCCAAATCCAAGCATTCACACGATTGCTTGACCACAATATCGTGACATCTGAAACGAAAGATGGGCAATGGGAATTGATCAGAAATTATCCCCTGACATAGAAAGGGCCATTCATCGAAGCTTTGATGCACAGGCGATGATGGCCACGCTCGGCGCGAAACTGATCGCCGTGCTGCCGGGTCATGCCCGAATCGAAGCCCCGATTCTGCCAGGCAGCCTGCAACAGCACGGCTATGCCCATGCAGGCCTGACCTTTGCCATCGGCGACAGTGCGGCAGGCTATGCCGCGCTTGGCGTCATGCCCGAAGGATCCGAGGTTCTGACCACCGAAATGAAGATCAACCTGCTTGCGCCAGCACGGGGCGAACGCCTGATCGCGCGGGGCCGCGTGATCAAGCCGGGACGTCGTCTGGTGATCGTGCAGGCGGATGTGCATGCGGTTGAAGACGGGCAAGAGACACACGTGGCCCTTCTCACGGGCACGATGATTCCGCTGTTGCCGGGCTAGCCTCTTTCCCCCTTACCACCAATCGGTTAAGCCTGCCGCATTGCCCAGTCCGGAGCACCGCCCATGAAACCCGTCCGTCTGCTTTCCGGCATCCTTACCGTCGGCGGCTGGACCATGATGAGCCGCATTCTGGGCTTTGTCCGCGACGTGATGATTGCCAGTTTTCTGGGGCCGGGCGTCTTGATGGACGCCTTTGTCGCCGCGTTCCGCCTGCCCAACATGTTCCGTCGCTTCTTTGCCGAGGGCGCGTTCAACGCCGCCTTCGTGCCGATGTTCTCCAAGCGGCTGGAAGCCGACGAGAACCCGTTGGGCTTTGCCTCGCTCGCGCTGTCCGGGCTTGGGCTTGTCCTTTTGGCGTTGACCGGGCTGGCAATGGTGTTCATGCCCGCGCTGGTATGGGCCACAGCCGAGGGTTTTGCCGGAGACGCGCGTTTCGGGATCACAATCGAATACGGGCGCATCGTTTTTCCCTACATCCTCTTCATTTCAATGGCGGCGCTCTTTTCCGGGATGCTGAATGCTGCCGGGCGCTTTTCGGCTGCGGCGGCGGCGCCTGTTCTACTCAACGTGATGCTCATCGCCGCCATGGGGGCCACTGCCTTTTTCGGGGGCGGGGTCGCCAATGCTCTGGTCTGGACGATTCCATTTGCAGGTATCGCTCAACTGGCTCTGGTCTGGCATGCCGCCAACCGCGCCGGTCTGCGCATCCGCCCGGTGCGTCCGCGCTGGACACCCGAGATGGCGCAACTGGTGCGCATCGCGGTGCCGGCAGCCCTCGCCGGTGGGGTGGTGCAGATCAATCTGGTAGTCGGGCAGCTTGTGGCCTCGAACTATGACAAGGCGGTAAGCTGGCTCTATTCCGCCGACCGCCTCTACCAGCTGCCTCTCGGGGTTGTCGGGATCGCGGTTGGCATCGTCCTGCTGCCTGACCTGTCCCGGCGGCTCAAGGCCGGGGACGATACCGGCGCGCGCTACGCGCTGTCGCGGGCGGGCGAGGTGGCGCTCGCGCTGACTGTGCCATGCGCCGTCGCCCTTGTCGTCATCCCGCTTCCACTTGTAACGGTGCTGTTCGAGCGTGGGGCGTTTGGCGCCGACGACAGCGCGGCCACGGCGATCGCGGTGGCGATCTATGGCCTCGGGCTGCCCGCGTTTGTGCTGCAAAAGATCCTGCAACCGGTGTTCTTCGCACGCGAAGACACCAAAAGCCCGTTTCGCTACGCGGTCGTGGCAATGGTCGTCAACGCGGCGCTCGCTGTCGGCCTCTCGGTCGTGATGGGCTGGATTGCCGCAGCTCTGGCAACCACAGTCGCGGCCTGGGTCATGGTCTGGCAACTGGCAATCGGCGGGCGCGCCTTTGGGGAGGTTGCGCGCTTTGATCTGCAGTTCCGGCGGCGGCTGTGGCGGATCGTATTGGCCTCGGCCTTGATGGGGGTCGCAGTCTGGGGCGCAGGTGCCGTGCTCGGGCCCCTTTTTGCTGCAGCCGGATGGCGTTGGCTGGCGCTTTTGCTGCTGATCACCGCCGGCATACTGTCCTACGGTCTGTTCGGGCAGGCACTGGGGGCATTCCGCCTACAGGAAATCCGGGGACGTCTGCGCCGCTGACGCATCATCCCCCGTCACCAGCGGTTTTCCACCCGGCATGAAAAAGGGCGGCTGAAACCAGCCGCCCTTTCCTGTTAAGTCCTGCCAATCAGGCAAGTGTGCGGGTGATTTCTTCCCGCTCGAAGATCTCGATCACGTCGCCTTCGCGGACATCCTCGTAGGCCTCGAACGCCATGCCGCATTCCTGACCCGAGATCACCTCGGCAACCTCATCCTTGAAGCGCTTGAGCGTCTTGAGCGTGCCTTCGTGGATCACCACATCGTCACGCAGCAGACGCACACCGGCAGAGCGGCGCGCCACGCCTTCGGTGACCAGACAACCCGCGACACGACCAACCCCGGAGACCTTGAAGACCTCCTTGATGGTCGCATAGCCGATGAACTTCTCGCGAATTTCCGCACCCAGAAGGCCGCTGGCTGCCGCTTTCACGTCGTCCACGAGGTCATAGATCACCGAGTAATAGCGGATCTCCACACCCTTCTGATTGGCGCTGTTGCGCGCGGGCGCATTGGCCCGGACGTTGAAGCCCAGAACCGGCGCGCCCGAGGCCTCGGCCAGACCGATATCGGATTCGGTGATCGCACCGACGCCCGAATGCAGCACGCGGACGCGCACCTCTTCGTTGCCGATCTTCTCCATCGCCTGCACGATCGCCTCGGCAGAGCCCTGCACGTCGGCCTTGACCACGATGGGCAGTTCCTTGAGGTTCTCGTCTTCCTTGGCCTTCGCCAACAGCTGCTCGAGCGAGGTGCCCGCCCCGGCAGCGGCGCGTTTTTCCTTGGCCGCGTCGGCGCGGTATTCAGCGATCTCACGGGCCTGACCCTCGGTCTCGACGACGTTGAGAACGTCACCCGCCTCGGGCGTGCCGTTCAGGCCCAGAACCTCGACCGGCACCGACGGTCCGGCCTCCTTGACGCGCTCGCCACGGTCGTTGATCAGCGCGCGAACCTTGCCGTATTGCTCGCCCACCACAAAGATATCACCCTGCTGCAGCGTGCCTTTCTGGACCAGAACAGTCGCAACGGGGCCACGGCCCACGTCAAGCTGCGCCTCGATCACGGCCCCCTCGGCGGCACGGTTCGGATTGGCCTTGAGTTCGAGTATCTCGGCTTGCAGCGCGATCGCTTCGAGCAGTTCTTCCAGACCCTGGCCAGTAACCGCCGACACTTCCACATCCTGCACATCGCCCGACATCGCCTCGACGATCACCTCGTGACGGAGCAGATCGGCGCGCACCTTGTCGGGATCGGCGGCAGGCAGATCGACCTTGTTGATCGCCACGATCATCGGCACCTTGGCCGCCTTGGCATGGTTGATGGCCTCGACGGTCTGCGGCATCACGGCATCATCGGCTGCAACGACAAGCACGACAATATCCGTCACCTGCGCCCCGCGAGAGCGCATCGAGGTAAAGGCCGCGTGGCCCGGCGTGTCGAGGAAGCTGAGCACGGCGCCGCTGTCGGTGGTGACCTGATACGCCCCGATATGCTGGGTGATACCACCAGCCTCGCCAGCGACGACCTTGGCATCTCGGATCGCGTCCAGAAGCGAGGTCTTGCCGTGGTCAACGTGACCCATGATGGTGATCACCGGAGGCCGCGACACGAGATCCTCGGCCTTGTCCTCGACCTGCGCGATGACGTCCTCCACATCCGAGTCGCTGACACGCACGACGCGGTGGCCGAATTCCTCGATGATCAATTCTGCGGTATCCGCGTCGACCGACTGGTTCTGCGTGACCATCATGCCATTCTGCATGAGGGCCTTGACCACGTCACCGACGCGCTCGGCCATGCGGTTCGCCAGTTCCGAGACAACGATCACCTCGGGCAGCTGCACGTCGCGCACGACCTTTTCACGCTCTTGCGCACCGCCCATGGCCTTCTGACGCGCGCGCTCTTGCTTGCGCTTCATCGCCGCCATGGATTTCTGCCGCCCGCCTTCGCCGCCCGAAAGCGCCTGGTTGAGCGTCAGCTTGCCGGAGCGGCGGGCATCCTCACCACCACGCCCCTTGCCACGACGACTGCTCTTGTCGTCATCCTCACGCTTGCGCGCAGCCGGGGCCGCCTTGGAGGGTGCCTGTCGTGCAGGTCCGGGGGCCACGTCCGGCTCTGAGGGGGGCGGTGTCGCGGCCTGAACTGCGGCCTGCTCGGCTTCAAGCTTCTTGCGCTCGTCGTCTTCTGCCTTGGCGCGGGCACGCTCTTCGGCCTCGCGCTGCTCGCGCTCCTTTGCCTCGGCTTCTTCGCGACGGCGCAGACGCTCTTCCTCGCGGGCCTTTTCCTCGGCCTCGCGCTTGGCGGCATCTTCGGTCTCGCGCGCCTTGGCGGCGGAGAGCGCCTTCATCCGGCGCTCCATCTCGGCGTCGGAAATCCCGGCAGGACGCTTGGCAGAGCTTGCCGGACCGGACGATTTGCCCGACCCACCCGCGCCAGCGGATGCACCCGGGCTCGCCTTCGGCACGACCACGCGCTTGCGCTTGGTTTCCACCACGACGTTCTTGGTCCGGCCATGGCTGAAGCTCTGCTTCACGTTCCCCGGCCGGGACCCGCCGCCACGCACACCCAAAGGTTTCTTTCCGTCGTTGTCGCTCATATTCTCTTACTTTCCTTTCCGGCGCGCAGTCTCGCCGTCCGAGACGCGCAGACCTTTCAGTCTTGCCGCCTCCTCTACAACACGTTTGCACAAACCTCCAGCACCCAGTGCCGCATGGATTGTGCTTTGACGCCCAAAGGCCTGACCCAGTTCATCCGCCGTCAGCCAGCCGATGAACGAGCCGCCGTAGGGCGTGCTCAGTTTCGATTTTCCGCGCTCCGAGCCGTCGCTGGCCTGGATCAGAACCTCGGCCTCGTCCTTGGCCAGCCAGTCCTTGACCCGCTCATAGCCCGAGGTCGCAGCACCGCCCTTGCGCATGAGGCTGATCAGGTTCAGCACCCGTTGCGTCAGAAGCGTCTCGACCTGATCCACCAGGTCCTCGGGCACGTTCACCGGCTGCCGCGCGGCGCGGGCGAACAGCCCTTTCTTGGCGGCCTTGGCCAGTGCCGCAGGGTCCGCCGACACCCAGATGCCACGTCCCGGCAACTTTTCAGCAAGGTCAGGGGCAATCTGGCCCTCGGGGCCGATCACGAAGCGGATCAGCCCATGCTTCGGTTGCACCTCGCCCGTGGCGATGCATTTACGCTCAGGACCGTCGCTCCGGTCTTTGGGTTGCCCGCTGCGCCCCATCAGGTGCCTCCGAGGCCTGAAAATCAGGCCTCGGCCTCCACGTCGTCGCCGTCGGTCTCATCGACTTGGGGCTCCAGATCCGCAGGATCGACCCAGCCAAGCATGACGCGTGCCGTCATAACCATGTTTTGCGCTTCTTCGAGCGAGACGTCAAACTTCTCCAGAATGCCTTCGTCCTTGACGCGCTCACCGTTCACGGTGGTCCAGCCACCTGCCAATTCCCAATCGGCACAGGTTGCGAAATCCTCGAGCGATTTGACATCGTCCTCGGCCAACGCCTGCACCATCTGGGGTGTCAAACCCTCAAATTCAATGAGGCTGTCCTCGACCCCCAACTCGCGCGCTTTGGCGAGCGCCGCGGCGGCCTGCGCCTCGAGCACGTCACGCGCCCGTGCCTGAAGCTCACCGGCAGTGTCCTCGTCAACACCGTCGATCACCAGAAGCTCGTCCAGTTCGACATAGGCGACTTCTTCCAGCGTGGTGAACCCTTCGGCCACCAGAAGTTGCGCGAAAAACTCGTCGAGATCGAGCGTGTCCATAAAGAGCTTGGTCCGCTCTTCGAATTCCTTCTGACGGCGTTCGCTGTCCTCGGCTTCGGTCATGATGTCGACGTCGAGTCCGGTCAGTTGGCTGGCCAGACGCACGTTCTGACCGCGCCGCCCGATGGCGAGGCTCAGCTGCTCTTCGGGCACGACCACCTCGATACGCTGCGCGTCCTCGTCGATCACCACCTTGCTGACCTCTGCGGGCTGCAAGGCGTTGACGAGGAACGTGGCCTGATCCTCATTCCACGGGATGATGTCGATCTTTTCACCCTGAAGCTCGTTGACCACCGCCTGCACGCGGCTGCCGCGCATGCCGACGCAGGCACCGACTGGATCAATCGAACTGTCATAAGAGATCACGGCGATCTTGGCGCGGCTGCCGGGATCGCGGGCCACGGCCTTGATCTCGATGATGCCGTCGTAGATTTCCGGGACTTCCATCTTGAAGAGTTCGGCCATGAATTGCGGCTCTGTCCGGCTGAGGAAGATCTGCGGACCACGCTGTTCGCGGCGCACGTCCTTGACGTAGCAGCGGATGCGGTCATTGGGGCGATAGGCCTCGCGCCCGATCTTTTCGTTGCGCCGCAGGATACCCTCGCCCGCGCCCACATCGACGATGACGTTGCCGTATTCCTCGCGCTTGACGACACCGTTGATGATGGTGCCCGCGCGGTCCTTGAATTCCTCGTATTGGCGATCGCGCTCGGCCTCGCGCACCTTCTGCAGGATCACCTGCTTGGCGCTTTGCGCGGCGATGCGGCCCATCTCGACGGGCGGCACTTCCTCGACGAAGGTATCGCCGACCTTGGGCTCCTCGAGATACTGCTTGGCCTGCTCCACGGTCATCTCGGCCTGATAATTCTCAAGCTCTTCGTCCTCGACCACGGTGCGCACACGCGTGAACTTGGCGCGACCGGTCTTTCGGTCGATCTCCACACGGATATCCATCTCGCTGCCGTAGCGGCTCTTGGCGGCACGGGCGAGGCTTTCTTCCATCGCCTCGACCACGAGGCCCGGATCGATCATCTTCTCGCGCGCCACCGCCTCTGCGGTCTGCAACAGCTCAAGCTGGTTGGCCGATGTGATTGCCATGGTCTCAGTCCTCCTCAGAACCGCTATCGGTTTCGATCTCGTCAAAATTTTCTTCGTTGATGGCGCCTGCCGCCTTGCGCTGTCGCAGCATCTCGCGGATCAACTCGTCGGTCAGCACCAGCTTGGCGTCGCTCAGCCAGTCGAAATCGAGCCCGATGGTGCCCTCTTCGACATTGATCAGCACCTCGTTGCCCTCGACCCCGGCCAGCATGCCCTTGAAGCGCTTGCGCCCGTCGATCATCTCCGAAGTCTCAAGCTTGGCCTCATAGCCCTCGAACATCTCGAAATCCTTGAGCCGGGTCAGCGGCCGGTCGATACCGGGACTCGACACTTCGAGCGTGTAGGCGTCGATGATCGGGTCCTCGACATCGAGAATGGCGCTGACAGCGGTGCTGATCTCGGCACAATCATCCACCTCGATCCCGCCGTCGGGCTTGTCGGCCATGATCTGCAACGTGTGCGTCTTGCCGCCCATCAGGCGAACGCGCACCAGTTCATAGCCCATGTCCTCGATCACCGGGGTGATGATCTCGGCCAGTCTGCGATCAATCGCGGCTTTGGCAATCAGGTCGTTGGTCATCGTTTCCAAGCACAAAAAAACGGGCGCGCGGCCCGTCACACTTTCCGGTGGAGCCTTCGGAGTGGACCCGAAAGCGCCGCTATTGACGGGGATATAGGCGGCTTGGCGCGGATTTGCAAGCGGGGTTTTCGCGGCTACCGCATCGCGCCGCGCCAACGCCGATAAAGCTGCGCCGTATCGCGCACGACCGGCACGCGGTCAAACCAACGCAAATCATGGACATCGGTGCGCGACGGCCGCTGCACCCCAAGCGTCGGCGACACCGAGAGTGTGACCATCTGCGGATGATCTGCCCGGAAATGCGAATAGGCCCCGTCGACATGCATCGGCCCACCCGCCGGATCGCCGACCTCACGTTCGGTGATGGCCGTCAGGTAAGGCACCAGCGCATGGATGGCCGGACGACGCAAGGCCATGAAGTGACTGCACAAAACATTCTGCTTGGGGTCGAGCGAGATCAGACCGGGCGCGGCGTCCATGCCATGTGCCGCGGCATCGAACCCGCCGTAGAACATATCCCAATCGCGTGCAGCCAGCGTCTCCAGCAGGGCAGGCGCGCGGCTTGTGAAATCGTCACTGAAATCCAGATCGTCCTCGCAAATCGCGATGCTTGGCAGGTCCGCGTCACGGGCGGCACGCAGGATTTCGAGGTGGCTCAGGAAACAGCCACGCGCGCCTAGCGTGGGAAAACCGGCCAGGCTGTCAGGCCGGATCGCATCAAAGATCGACACCTGCGGATGATCAAAGCCGAGCCCGATTCGCGCCAGTTGTACCGCTAATTCGCGACGGCGGTCGGGACGGGAGGGCAAATTGACGACGCGGATCGGGCCGAGGCACTCCACCATGCGTGATCCCAGAGACGTCATATCGCGGTCTTTCCTGCTCAGCCTGCGTCGGCATGACCATATGGCGCGTCAGTCCCCCGCACAAGCGGCGCCGCCGAACCGCGCCTGCCACGCCGGCAGGGCGTCGCCGGGCAGGCTGCGCGCGCTGAATACCGCCCGCGCAATCGCCCGCGCCATGACGCACGCCGCCGCATGGCCTAGCACCACCTGCGCCGCCAGATCAGGGGCCGGTCGCGTGCCCGTCGCGGCGGCAAAGATCAGGTCGCCATCCATCAGTGTATGCGACGGCACCAACGCGCGGGCGAACCCGTCATGCGCGACCGTGGCCAGCCGCGTGCATTGCGCTTGGGTCAGCGTCACATCGGTGGCGATGATCCCGATGGTGGTATTGGCGTGCTGTGCCAGCTTGGTGGGGGCCAGCATCGGATCGGCATTGGCGGGTGCCATCCCCAATCCGCCGAATTCCTGCCCCAGCTCGAACGGAGCAGCCCAGAACTCCGGCCCCTCACCCACCGTCGCCGAGCCGAGCGCGTTCACGGCGACCAGAGCGCCCACCGTGCTGCCGTCGGGCAGAAGGGCCGACGCCGAGCCAAGCCCGCCCTTGAGGGTTGCCGTGGTCGCCCCCGCGCCTGCCCCGGTGCTGCCGATCTCGAACGCATCCGACGCCGCCTGAAGGGCCGAGCGGCCAAGCGCCTTGTAAGGGTTGTCGGTCCAGTCCTTGTCGCCGCCGTTCAAGAGATCGAACAGGATCGCCCCCGGCACGATGGGCACGCGCATATCCCCCACGGCGAAGCCGCGCCCCAAGTCGCGCAACCCGTCCGCCACGCCCGAGGCGGCATCGAGGCCAAAGGCTGACCCACCCGAGAGCACCAGCGCATCGACCTGCTCGACCACCCGGTCGGGGCTGAGCAAATCCGTCTCGCGCGTTCCCGGCGCGCCGCCCATCACCTGCACCCCGGCCGTGAAAGGTGCATCGGCCAACAGAACCGTCACACCCGAGCGCAGGCGCATATCCTGCGCATTGCCGACCCGAAGACCAGCAATATCGGTGATCAGATTTCGCGCGCCCACCTGCGTTTTCATGCCGCAAATCTCCCTTTGGGTCGCAAATCATCTTGCCAGAGCGCGCGCTTTACGCAAGGAGAGGCATCAGGCCCGGGCGATGGCGTCGTCCCGATCAGGGCCTTTCCCAACAGTCCTGAACGCCGGGACCTTCTTTTGCAAGGAGGGTCACTATGACTGCACGTCCAGATTTCTATCGCTTCCACAACGGTGAAAAGGCCCCGCTGCCCTTTGCCATTTCCGAATACGAGGCCCGGGTCGCGTGCCTGCGCGCGTTCATGGAGGAGGCGGGCGCAAGCGCCATCGTCCTCACCTCGATGCACAACATCGCCTATTACTCGGGCTTTCTCTATTGTTCCTTTGGTCGGCCCTATGGCCTTGTCGTGACCGAGACCGAGTGCGTCACGATCAGCGCGGGCATCGACGCGGGGCAACCGTGGCGGCGCTCGTTCTGCGACAACATCACCTATACCGACTGGCAGCGCGACAATTTCTGGCGTGCGGTGCGCGAGGTGGCAGGCGAGGGCGGTGTCATCGGCTACGAGGGCGACCACCTGACGCTGATGCAACGCGACGGGCTGGAGGATTTTCTCAAGCCGGTGACGATGGTCGACCTTGCCCCGGCAACGATGCGCCAGCGGATGCGCAAATCCGAGGCCGAGATCGCGCTCATCCGCTCCTGCGCGCAGGTGGCCGATGTGGGCGGCTACGCCATCCGCGACGCGGTGAAGGTTGGGGCGCGCGAGATCGACATTGCCATGGCAGGCCGGGACGCAATGGAAGTGGAGATCGCCAAGCGTTTCCCCGACGCTGAATACCGAGACACATGGGTGTGGTTTCAGTCGGGGATCAACACCGACGGCGCGCATAATCCGGTGACGGCGCGGGCCATCGAACGCGGCGATATCCTGTCGCTCAACACCTTCCCGATGGTCTCGGGCTATTACGTGGCGCTGGAGCGGACCATGTTCGCGGGCGAGGTGGACGCGGCGAGCCGTGCGATCTGGGAGGCCAATGTCGCCGCCCATGAATACGGCATGTCGCTGCTCAAGCCCGGTGTAAGCTGCGCCGAGGTCACGCATCAGATCAACGCCTTCTTTGAGGGACGCGACCTGTTGCAATACCGCACCTTCGGCTATGGCCACAGCTTCGGCATCCTGAGCCATTATTATGGCCGCGAGGCTGGGCTCGAACTGCGCGAGGATATCGACACGGTGCTGGAGCCGGGCATGGTCATCTCGATGGAGCCGATGCTGACGCTTGGCGCGGGCCAGCCCGGCGCAGGTGGCTACCGCGAGCACGACATCCTCGTGGTCACCGAGGACGGCAACGAGAACATCTCCGGCTATCCCTACGGCCCCGATTTCAACGTGGTCGGCTGAAGCATCTGCGGGGCGGTCACTCACCGCCCCGCACTCGATCTCATGTGAGGTGATCCACCACCTGCAAATGCTGCGCAAGGTGGCCCACCTCACCCAGATACCGCGCGAGCAGCTTTGGATCATGCGGGGCCGGGGTTACGCCTGCCGGGATTTCGCGGTTCAGCACCGATTCGATGGCCAGCGAGACCGGTATCGACACCAGCCGCGCCATCGCCGTGCCGCGCGCATCGCCCCAGGCGTCCATCACGTAGGTCTTGTGCCAGACCGGTTGCCCGGCCTGTTCTGCCTTGAGATCGACGCAAAGGACAACACGGTCGGCCTCGCCCTCGTCATACGCATGCTCTTGCCAGAACTGATCCGACATCTCCTTTAGTCGCGCGTCACCAGCCGCGCCCTCCAGCGTTTCGATCTCGGCAAAGATATCCTTCCAAGCCTCCGACCAGCCATTCAGCCGCAGCGTGCCGCGCACGAAATCCTTGATCCGCCAGTCGGGATCGAACCGGTAATCCGCAATGAACGGGATCGAATCGCGATTGGGATAAACCTCGAAGGTTTCAGGCGTCGGAAGCGGCGCGTCATAGGATGAGAGCGCATCCCAGGGCCGCGCGACGTTGAGTTCAGAAAAGTCCCGGATCGACCGCGAGGGCGAACGAAGCGCCTTGAGCACGCCCAGGGGCGACCAGCTGAACTTGTAGCGGAACGGGTTGGGCACTTTCGGCACGCCGCCGCAATAGGAGGTGAACGACAGGTCATTGGCCGGATCGAACGCCCCGGACGCGCGATACTCGGCCACCAGATGATGCGCCATCAGGTGGTCGATGCCGGGATCGAGGCCGATCTCATTGACGAGGCACAGCCCCTTGTCGCGCGCGGTGGCGTCCAGTGCCCGCATCTCGGGGGCGATGTAGGAGGATGAGACGAAATGCGCATCCTTGGACAGGCACAGCTCCGCAAGCGGCACGTGCCAGTCGCCGGGCAGCATCGAAACGACCACATCGCCGGGCTTTAGCACCTCGGCGAGCGCGTCCTTGTCAAAGGCGTTGATCCGGTCGGTCAGGTCGCCCACGGCCGTCTCTGCCTTGTCGGTCGAGCGGTTCCAAACGGCCACGTCATGGCCCGCCTCGATCAGCCGCCGCAAACCCGGAATGGCCGAAAGGCCGGTGCCGCACCATTGGATTGTCATGTCTCAGACCTCCTTCATATGTGTCTTGTAAGTCTCTTCGGCCCGCGCCCAGACCCCTTGATCGAGCGCGTCGAGCGTCAGCAGGGATTGCAGCAATTGCCCTGCGTAATCCGTTGAGGATTCCACCGGCAAGAGCGAGGGCAGGTTGTCGATCGCCATCACGTCGAGCGGCGGCGCATCATGGACGCGCGTCGCGGGCTCTGCCCACGTGGTAGCTGCGTCATAAACCGGCACCGGGTTGTAATCGCTGTCGGGATCGCAGGCGACGTCGCCGATCACGGTCAGACGGCGGTCTTGAGCAAGCGCGGATTTCGGCATGAAGACCGGCGTGCCGGGCCGCGCGAAGATGCAATTGAGGAAGATGTCGTGGTCGAGAATTTCGGGGAATGGCCCACCCTTTGCGGTCTCGGCCATGTCCCACCGGGTCACAGACATGCCCATGGCATCGCACAGGTCCGCCGCCCCGGTGCCGACGCGGCCAAGCGCGCCGATGACGATGGCCGAGGGACGCGCGGCGCCGGTGCCATCAAGCTGCGTGCCAAGCGCCGCGAGCAGCGCATCGCGCCCCGGATAGGTCGCGACCGGCGGGCAGGTGCCGCCGCCCTGCTGCGCCGCCCATGTCATCAGCGACACCGCCGCCCCTGCATAGCCCGCCCAATAGCCGAAGGCGGCAACGCGCCGCCCGTCCTCGTCCACCAGATATTCCAGATCATAGAGCGTCCCACCGCCCTCCTTGAACCGTGCGAGCAGGCGTTTGCCCGCATGCTGCCCCTTGAAGGCATGACCGAACATGATGTGGCGATGCGGCAGGGGCGTGCCGTCCTCGGGCAGCTCCTTGAGGCCAAAGATGATCGCACCCGATGGGGCAGAGGGCCAGGAATTCTCCGCCGCGATCTCGCAGCCCGCCGCAGCATAGCCGTCGATTGGAATGGCACGATTGTGGCTGTCTTCCACCGTCACGCGGATGCCCTTGGCGATCAGCGCCGCGGCCTCCTCGGGCGTCAGCCCGACGCGTTCCTCGTTGGGCCGCTGTTCGGCCCGGACCCAGAGATGTGTCATGCGGCAGCCCTCAGATCATGTTGTCGGCAATGACCTGCGCCACCGAGGCACGGCCGCGCATCGCCTCGATGAAAGCGGCGATCTTGGGGTAATCCGCCACGGTCACACCATCCCCCTCCAGCCAGTTGCAGGCGACATAAAGGTAGGGATCGGCCAGCGAAAACGTCTCACCCAGAACATACGGCCCTTGCAGCACATGATTTTCCACATGGGCCGCGCTCTCGGTCATGGTCTGCACCGACTTGGCCTTCATGTCGGCGAAAGAACTTTCCTCACTCGCCCACCGGTGCCCGCGCATCTTGTGGGCGTGGTTCACATGCATGGTCGAGGCGATATAGCACATCGCCTCGCGCATCTTGGCGGCCTCATAGGCGTCCGAGGGGCGCAACCCGGCGGCGGGCGCGATATCGGCGATGTAATCAAGGATCGCACCCGTTTCGGTCAGAATACCCTGATCGGTGACAAGCGCCGGCACACGACCCTTGGGATTGATCGCCTGATACTCCGGTCCGGTCTGCTCTCCGGCGCGAAAATCGAGGCGGACCGGCTCGAAATCGAGCCCCGCCTCGTGCAATGCGATGGCCGTGGCAATGGCGATGGTGCCCTTGGCGTAATAGAGTTTCATGGCGCGTTTCCTGTTGTTCAGATGAAGGTGCGGGCATGCGCCCGGTCGGGTGTGTCGAGATGGGGCGTGGCGTTGAATGTGCCCAGCATCAGCATATCGTGGACATGTTCAAGCCGGTGCAGCGAACTGTTCATCACCTGCAGCATGACCTTGGACATTCCGGGAATATCAAGCCCGAGCGTGTGCCGCATCACCATGCCGATAACACCCCCCGAGGTAACAATCAGGACACGTCCCGGATGATGGCAGATATCGTCGATCAGGCCGGTGATGCGCGTGGTGAAATGCTCGAAAGTCTCCGGCACATCCGCAAGATCGCCGCGCGCCCAGTGTTCGATCACCTGCGGAAGGTAGCGGGCGAATTCGGTGGCGTCGACGGGCGCGGGGATTCCGTGCTGGGCCTCGATAGCCTGCGCGAGCGCGAAATAACTCAGCTCATCGAGCCGCGCGTCCTGTTCGGTGATGTCATAGCCCATGGCCCGCGCGGTGCCGGTCTGACGATGCAGCGTGCCGGTAAACACGTGATCGAAATGCGGATTGGTCTCGCGCAGATGCGCGCCCAGCCATTCCGCCTGCTGCACCCCGAGAGGCGACAGCCGGTCATAGCCCGCCTCGTCCGTGGCATGGCTGTTCGCCTGCCCGTGCCGCACCAGAATGAGTTCCGCCAAATCGCCGCCTCCCCGCTTGCCGCGCGACGTTAGCGCCGCACGACAGAGGGTTAAAGGTCCGCCACGGGAAATTATTCACCGGCCCCGATCCACCGCGCCTGACGCCTATACGAAACATAGCGCCCGACCGTGGCGTAAAAATGCGGTGAGGGGTCGGGATTGGTGGACTCGGAAATGCCCGCGCATGGTCTAAGATCGCCACGGACAAGGAGGCGCGCGCATGTCTGAGACGATCAAGATCACACTCGATGGCCAGGAGATCGAGACCGAGGCCGGTCTGACGATCTGGGAGGTCGCCAATGGTCGCGGCCTGAAGATCCCGCATCTCTGCCATAAGCCTGCCCCGGGCTATCGTCCCGATGGCAACTGCCGCGCCTGCATGGTCGAGGTCGAGGGCGAGCGCACACTCGTGGCCTCCTGCATCCGCGAGGCCCGCGAGGGCATGGTTGTCACCACAAATTCGAACCGCGCCGAAACCGCGCGCAAGATGGTGGTCGAGATGCTGCTCGCCGACCAGCCCGAGCGCGACACCTCGCACGATGCGTCCAGCCATCTGTGGGACATGGCCGATGCCAATGGCGTCACCCATAGCCGCTTTCCCAAACTGGAAAAACCGCGCGTGCCGCTGCTCGATGACAGCCACGTCGCCATGCGCGTCAACCTTGATGCCTGCATCCAGTGCAACCTGTGCGTCCGCGCCTGCCGCGATGTGCAGGTCAATGACGTGATCGGCATGGCCGGGCGGGGCCACGATGCCTATCCGGTCTTCGATTTCGACGATCCCATGGGTGAGAGCACCTGCGTCGCCTGCGGCGAATGCGTGCAGGCCTGCCCCACCGGTGCACTGATGCCCGCCTCGGTGATGAACGACGCGCAGCAGGGCGACAGCGCCGATTATGACGAGGAGGTGCAGAGCATCTGCCCGTTCTGCGGTGTCGGCTGTCAGGTTTCGCTCAAGGTCAAAGAGGGCAAGGTCAAGTATGTCGAGGGCATCAACGGCCCCGCCAACGAAGGGCGGCTCTGCGTCAAGGGGCGCTTTGGCTACGACTACATCCACCACCCGCACCGCCTGACCAAGCCGCTCATCCGCCGCGAGGATGCACCCGAGAAGGGCCTCAATGTCGATCCCGGCAACTGGCATGAATTTTTCCGCGAGGCGGAGTGGGACGAGGCGCTCGACCTGACAGCGGGTGAATTGAAACGTCTCAAGGATGCCCATGGCGGCGCGACCGTCGCGGGCTTTGGCAGCGCCAAATGCACCAATGAAGAAGCCTATCTCTTTCAGAAATTCATCCGTCAGGGCTTTGGCCACAACAACGTCGACCACTGCACGCGGCTCTGCCATGCCTCATCCGTGGCCGCATTGATCGAGAATGTCGGCTCGGGTGCCGTGACCGCCACCTTCAACGAGATCGAGAATGCCGACGTGGCGATCATCATCGGCGCCAACCCGATCGAGAATCACCCCGTGGCGGCGACCTATTTCAAGCAGTTCACCAAGCGCGGTGGCAAGCTCATCGTGATGGATCCGCGCGGGGTGGGCATGCGCCGCTTTGCGACCCACATGTTGCAGTTCAAGCCCGGCGCGGATGTCTCGATGCTAAACGCGATCTGTCACGTGATCGTCGAGGAAGGGCTCTACGACCAGCAATATATCGAGGCCTTCACCGAGAATTGGGAGGCCGAAAAAGCGCATCTGGCGCAATTCCCGCCCGAGAAGATGGAGGCGATCTGCGGCATTCCCGCTGAAACCCTGCGCGCCGTGGCGCGAGAGTTCGCCACGGCGAAATCCGGCATGATCTTCTGGGGCATGGGCATTTCTCAGCACATCCACGGCACCGACAATTCGCGCTGCCTGATTTCTCTGGCCTTGATGTGCGGCCATGTCGGCCGCCCCGGCACCGGGCTGCACCCGCTGCGCGGCCAGAACAACGTGCAGGGTGCCTCCGATGCGGGCCTCGTGCCGATGTTCCTGCCCGATTACCAGACCGTGACCGATGACGGCGTGCGCAATGCCTTCACCGAAGTCTGGAAATCCGGCGATTTCTCGAACCAGAAGGGCCTCACCGTCACCGAGATCATGGATGCGGTCCACGAGGACAAGATCAAGGGTATGTATATCCTCGGCGAGAACCCGGCCATGTCCGACCCGGACGTGGAGCACGCCCGCGATGCCCTCGCCAAGCTGGAGCATCTGGTGGTGCAGGATATCTTCATCACCGAGACGGCGAACTATGCCGATGTGATCCTGCCCGCCTCGGCCTTCTACGAGAAATCCGGCACCGTCACCAATACCAATCGGCAGGTGCAGATGGGCCGCCGCGCGGTCACCCCGCCGGGCGAGGCGCGCGAGGATTGGCAGATCACCACACAACTTGCCAACCGGATGGGCCTTGGGTGGCAGTATGACACACCTGCGGACGTGTTTGCCGAAATGAAGGTCAACATGCGCTCGCTCGACAATATCTCGTGGGAGCGGCTGGAGCGCGAGAATGCCGTGACCTATCCCTGCAAGACACCCGATGGCCCGGGCGAGGCCGTGGTCTTCGGCGACGGTTTCCCGCGACCCGAAGGCCGGGCGCGCTTCACCCCCGCCTCGATCATCCCGCCCGACGACGTGCCCGATGCCGACTATCCGATGGTGCTGACCACCGGGCGGCAGCTGGAGCATTGGCATACCGGTTCGATGACCCGCCGCGCATCGGTGCTCGACGCGGTAGAGCCCGAGGCCAACTGTTCGCTGCACCCGTCTACCTTGCGCAAACTCGGCGTGGAGCCCGGAGGCATGGTACGGCTGAGCACAAAACGCGGCTCGATCAGCATCATGGCGCGTGCCGATCGGGCGGTTTCACCGGACATGGTGTTCCTGCCCTTCGCCTATGTCGAGGCCGCCGCCAATATCCTCACCAACCCGGCGGTGGACCCCTACGGCAAGATCCCCGAGTTCAAATACTCGGCCGTGCGCGTCGAGGCGGCAGAGATCGCGGCGGAATGAACAGCAAAGGGGCGGCCCGATGGACCGCCCCTCGCCTTTTCATACCGGGTCGCGCGCCGTCTCTCAGCGGTTCGGCAGGATCACGATTTCGACCCGGCGATTCTGCGCCTTGCCCTCGGCGGTCAGGTTCGAGGCCACCGGCTGATCCTCTCCGCGGCCAAAGGCATTGATCCGCGAGAACGTCACACCGCCATTCATCAGCACATCGGCCACCGCATTGGCACGACGCTCCGAAAGGCCCTGATTGTAGCTGGCATCGCCGTCGCTATCGGTATGGCCGACGACCTGAACCGTAGTGTCGGGATATCTCTGAAGACTGTCCGCCACCTTGAACAGATCCGAACGCAGATCAGGCCGGATGTTGAAACTGTCGACCGGGAACAGAATGTCCTGCGGCATGGTCAGGATCAGGCGATCCCCGGTATTGGTGATCTGAACGTCGCTGTCGAGTTGCTGGCGCAGTTCGGCCTCCTGCCGGTCGAGCGCATTGCCGATGGCAGCGCCACCCAAGGCACCGATCGCACCGCCGAGCAAAGCCCCCTTGCCCTTGCTGTCACTGACGGCAGCGCCGGTGGCGGCCCCGACAAGCCCCCCGATAACCGCGCCTGACTTGGTTTTCCGACGCGGATCATCACCACCGACATAGGCGGGATCGGTGCAGGCCGCGACCAGCAGAAGCGATGCGCCGGAGAGGATGAGAATGGGATTACGTGCTCGGATCATGGAATGTCGCCTTCATTGATTTCACAGCCCGATGGATCGGGTCCAGTGCAATGATATGCAATAACAGCACCTCGCCCAAGGCAAATCCACGGGGAAATACAATGCAGCACGCGCAGAATTCCGCCTATCCTTCGGCGCGCGCACTTTCCCAGGCGAGGATCGCGCGCTTGACCGGCAGACCCCAGTGATAGCCACCCAAGCCCCCCGATTTTCGCAGGGCCCGATGGCAGGGGATGAGAAAGCTGACCGGATTGCGCCCCACGGCGGTGCCGACCGCGCGCACCGCGCGCGGGTTGCCGATGGCTCCCGCGATTTCGGAATAGGTGGTGACATGGCCCGAGGGAATCGCGAGCAGCGCCTCCCACACCTTGATCTGAAACGGCGCGCCGATCATGTGGAGCACGGCTTCGCCGCGTCCCTCAAACCCTGCATCCACCCAATGCGCGATCTTCTCCGGGGCCTCTACATAGATCGCGTCGGACCACCGCGCGCACATATCGGCCATGGTCACATCACGTCCAAACTCTGCGGCAAAGGCCACACCGCACAAACCACGGTCGGTCCCCATGGCAAGCGCCTCACCGAAGGGGCTGTCGAACCAGCCGTAATAGATGATCAATCCCGCCCCCTTGCGCGCGAACTCACCGGGGCTCATCGCCTCCCATCTCAGAAACAGATCATGCAGCCGCCCCGAGCCCGACAGCCCCGCCGCATCGGCGGCCTCCAGAGTGGTATAGCGCTGCGCCAGAAGGGCCTTGGCATGACCAAGCGTCAGATACTGCTGGTAACGCTTGGGAGATACGCCCACCCATTGCGAGAAAAGCCGCTGAAAATGCGCGGCGCTCATGCCCATCTCACGCGCAAGGTCCTCGAGCGAAAGTGTCTCGTCGCGCGCATCGATCAGGTCAATCGCACGGCGCATGACGTTGTAGTGGTAGGCATTGTCGGATGCATGATCTTGCATTGTGACCTCTGCGGCATGTGATGTCTTCGAAAGTAAGTCGTCCAATTTCAATATGCGACCCGAATCATGTGCATTCGCTCGGTATTGGTTGGCCTCTGGGTCGTGGATAATCGTGGTGGATTTTCTCAATTGTTTCGATTTGATGCTCAAGTCGCTTTGGCACCAGCGGCAGAGGTTCTCGAAAATGCACTGCCCAATTGGAAAAGTGGCATTTTTGTGGCGGAAGTTGATTCAAAACATATGCGAATATATCTATGTGTGGTAGACATTCTCTGGGGAGGTCTGAACCGTGGCTGACTTAGGGAACGCGCAAAATGCCCTCGGGACATAGGCAGACACCTTCATTGGCATCACCCCTTTAATCAGTTGCCGGACATGTCCGGCGGCTGCCAAACAAGGAGTGTTAGAATGATGAACTTTAGACATGTCACAGCCGTCGCTGTGGCAGTATCAGGGTTGATCGCAGGCAGTTCGGGGACCGCTGCCACGATCACCGGTTGGAATACAGATAACGTTGAAGTGGCCCCGCCGACCGTTCTGCCGGACGACGAGGGCGTTACAGGATAAAGCGTCGTCTACGATCGCGCTCTGCCCGATACGGATGCCGTGACGAACGGCCGGATCGCCTTTACCCCGCCCGAGGCGCAAAGCCCGGGCATCAAGGTTGAGCCAGTTCCATACGAGCAGACCGGCGGAGGCGCACCTGCCCTGAGCTTTTCGGGTTGCCTCATGACCTCCAATCCGGGGGCCACCTGCACCAGCCCGTTCCAAAGCGGCAAGCGCATAAAACAGCAGATGACCGGGACCGGCCCGGTCGATCTGGTTTTCGACGTTGCCAACGACGACAAGACCTCGACTTATCAGGTATTCCACCGCCTGATCAACGATACCAATGCATTGCTCGATGGGTTCAAGATCGAGCTTGGCTACGGGATCGGAGACGGCTTCGAAAAGGCCGCCGAACAGGGAAGCTTGAGTTTCTCGTCTCTCTTTGCCGCACAGCCACAGGACAGCGGCTCGGCCTCGACGCAGTTTCCATTCGGTCTGTTCGGGGAGGCGGATACCAACCCAAATTTCACGCTTGATGGCTTCTTCGCGAGTGCGCGGACCGGCTTCAAAACCGCTTTCAGTGCCGTCGAAATCGCAAGTGATGGTATTTTCGGCCCCTATACGGACTTCTTCGACACCTGGCTGCCCGGGCAGTCCGTTCCCGCAGGCGTATTCTGGGACAACGACAACAATCCGGGCACGGATGCACTTGTTATGGCCTGGGAACGACCGGACGGCACATGGGAGATCCGCCGCGAAATTGCGAGCCTTCTTGATGGGACCGCCGCCGCTCTTGCGACACCTGTCGAAAGGGGCAGCTTTGATGATGTGGTTGACTGGTTCGAAGATGAACAAGGTGTCGCAGATCTCAGGGCCGTTCTTCTGCCGGGTGAAATCGAGGATCTTGCCAATCTCAACGTGAACTTCGCCATCCAGCTTGCCGGAAATCTGTTTGATACTGCTGGCGCCGCATTGGACTCGTTCACCCTGCGCACGACCGTTTTTGCGGCCCCCATCGCGGCGATCCCGCTGCCTGCTGGGGCCCCGCTGTTGCTGGGCGGGTTGGGCATGTTGTGGGCCTTGCGCCGCCGCCGTCAGCGAGCCGTCTGAAACGGTGACATTACGCGCGTGCAACCCTGTAACGGGGTTGCACTTTTTCTCGACTGTGTGGCATCTGAGGGGATGCGCTCACAACTCGACTATCACACGATCCGCGAGATCTTTGCCCGGTTCGAGGCCGCCGAGCCGGAACCCAAGGGCGAGTTGGAGCATGTCAACGCCTACACGCTGGTGGTTGCCGTCGCGCTTTCGGCGCAGGCCACCGATGTGGGCGTGAACAAGGCCACGCGGGAGTTGTTCAAGATCGCCGACACGCCACAGAAGATGCTCGATCTGGGCGAAGAGGGGCTGATCGGGCACATCAAGACCATCGGCCTCTACCGCAACAAGGCCAAGAACGTGATTAAACTCAGCCGCATCCTCGTCGAGGACTATGCTGGCGAAGTCCCCAACAGTCGCGCCGCCCTGCAATCCCTGCCCGGCGTGGGGCGCAAGACCGCCAATGTCGTGCTCAACATGTGGTGGCATTACCCGGCGCAGGCGGTCGATACCCACATCTTTCGCGTGGGCAATCGCAGCGGCATCTGCCCGGGCAAGAATGTCGATGCGGTCGAACGCGCCATCGAGGACAATATCCCAGTGGATTTCCAACGCCATGCACATCACTGGCTCATCCTGCATGGCCGCTATACCTGCAAGGCGCGCAAACCCGCCTGCGGCACCTGCCTTATTCGTGATCTCTGCTTATTCGAGGACAAAACCCTATGACAAAATATCAGGCCGTCGGCATCGGCAATGCCGTGGTGGACGTGATCAGCCAATGCGACGACGCCTTTCTGGCCCGGATGGGCATCGACAAGGGCGTGATGCAACTGATCGAGACGGAGCGCGCCGAGTTTCTCTACGAGAACATGACCGACCGCTGGCAGGCGCCGGGCGGGTCGGTCGCCAATACCATCGCGGGATTGGGCGCGCTCGGCCTCTCCACCGGCTTCATCGGCCGGGTGAGCGATGATGAACTGGGCCATTTTTACGCAGACGCGATGGCCGAGGTCGGCACCGAGTTCGTCAACGCCCCGCGCAGCGACGGCGCGTTGCCCACCTCGCGCTCGATGATCTTCGTCTCGCCAGATGGCGAGCGATCAATGAACACCTATCTCGGCGTCTCCACCGAACTCGACGAGGGCGATGTGCCCGAGGCAGTGGCGGGACAGGCGGGACTTCTGTTTCTCGAGGGCTATCTTTTCGACAAGCCCAAGGGCAAGGCGGCGTTCGAACGCGCCGCCCGCGCGGCGCGGGCCGGTGGAGGCCGCGCCGGGATCACGCTGTCCGATCCGTTCTGCGTCGAGCGCCACCGCGCCGATTTCCGCGGCCTCCTGCGCGAACTCGACTTCGTTATCGGCAACGAGCATGAATGGTGCGCGCTCTACGAGACCGAAGACCTCGGCGCGGCATTGGAACAAGCGGCGCAGGAAAGCGGGCTGATCGTCTGCACCCGTTCGGGCCACGACGTGGTGCTGGTCGAGGGCGAAGAGACGGAGACAGTGCCGGTGCACCGGGTCGAGCCGGTGGACACGACCGGCGCGGGCGATCAATTCGCCGCCGGGCTGCTATATGGTCTCGCAACCGGGCAACCGCTGGCCGTGGCCGGGCGGATGGGCTGCATCGCGGCGGCCGAGGTGATCGGCCATTACGGGGCGCGGCCCGAGACGGACGTCAAGGCGCTCTTTGCGGCGGAAGGGCTGATCTGAGCCAGCGGTGCGCCCTTGGCGAAGGTCGTATCACGGAAATTTTCGCCAAAAAGAAACAGCTATGCGCGCCCGCCCCTGGCGTCGGTCGACGCTCTGTCGATGCAGACCGGGGACGGGCGCGGCTTCTCCTTGGGCGGTCATCGACTCCCCAGCCTGTACCGCGCCCGTATCGTCGCATGGCTAGGTTAACGAAACCTTGCCTTCTTTTTGGCCCCAATACTCCGGGGTGAATTGGCCGCAGGCCAAGAGGGGCAGCGCCCCTCACGCCGCAGACACGCTCACTTGTCGCGGAACTGCGGCTCGCGTTTTTCGGCGAAGGCGGCCATGCCCTCTTTCTGGTCCTCGGTGGCGAAGAGCGAGTGAAACACGCGCCGCTCGAACAAGAGCCCCTCACGCAGCGTTGTCTCGTAGGAACGATTGACCGCCTCTTTCGCCGCCATCACTGAGATCTGCGATTTCTCGGCAATCTTCTGCGCCGCCGACATCGCCTCTTCCATCAGCTTCTTGGCGGGCACCACGCGGCTCACCAGCCCCGCGCGCTCGGCCTCTTCGGCATCCATGAAGCGGCCCGTGAGGTTCATGTCCATCGCCTTGGACTTGCCAACCAGACGGGTCAGGCGCTGCGTGCCGCCCAGCCCGGCAATGACCCCGAGATTGATCTCGGGCTGACCGAACTTGGCGGTATCCGAGCAGATGATGAAATCGCACATCATCGCCAGTTCACACCCGCCGCCAAGGGCATAACCCGACACGGCGGCGATGACCGGCTTGCGCACGCGGCAAATCGCATCGCTGTCCTCGGTGAAGAGATCCTCGAGGAAGACATCGACGAATCCCTTGCCGCTCATCATCTTGATGTCGGCCCCCGCCGCAAACGCCTTTTCCGACCCGGTGAGCAGGATACAGCGCACCTTGTCGTTCTTCTGCGCCTCGCCGAGCGCCTGCGACAGCTCTGACATGAGCTGATCGTTCAGCGCGTTGAGGGCATCGGGGCGGTTGAGTTTGATGAGGGCGACGTGGTCTTCTATTTCGACGATGATCGTCTCATAGGCCATGAAATCAGCTTTCATTTGTTTCCATCAGACCGATTCATTACCATTGTTGGCCGCGCGTTCAACCTATCTTTGACAGCGTGGGCAATAGAAGCTGGAGCGCCCGGACTGTACGATGCGCCCAATAGTGCCCTCACATCCCTCCGTCCGGCAAGGTTCGCCCTCGCGCCCGTAGACGTCGAAACTGTGCTGAAAATAGCCCAATTCACCATCTGCTTGCCGGAAATCCCGCAGCGAAGAACCGCCCGCCGTGATCGCATCCCGCAGCACGTCGCGGATGATCGGCACCAGCGATCCTGCGCGTTTGCCCGAGATGTTCTCGGCGCGGCGGCGAGGCGAGATGCGCGCCCGAAAAAGCGTTTCGCAGACATAGATATTGCCCAGCCCCGCCACGATCCGCTGATCGAGCAGCGCGGATTTGATCGGCGTTTTGCGCCCCTTGAGCATCGCGGCGAGATAGGGCGCGTTGAAGTCGTTGCCCATGGGTTCAGGCCCCAGCTTGGCCAGCAACGGATGCGCCTCTGCCCTATCCGTCGGCATCAGGTCCATCGCCCCAAAGCGCCTCGGGTCGTTGAAGGTGATCCGCCCGCCATTCTGCATGTAGAGCACCACGTGATCATGCTTTTCCGGCGCCGGGTGCTCATGCACGAAACGCCCCAAGGGATCGCCCGAGACCAGCATACGCCCGGACATGCCAAGGTGAATGAGCAGCGTCTCACCCGAGCCGAGATCGGCAAGGATGTATTTCGACCGCCGCCGCAGCATCAGCACCTTCTGCCCCGTCAGCCGTGCCGCCATGTCCGGCGGAAACGGCCACCGGAGGTCAGGCCGATTGACAGCGGCACGTGCAATCACCTCGCCCTCCATCACTGGCGCTAGCCCGCGGCGGACTGTCTCAACCTCTGGTAATTCCGGCATTTGTCCCCTCGATCAACACAAGCGGCGCATTGTAACCCCCCGCCCGCGCCCTATAAGAAGGGCAGGACACAAAAGCGGCAAGGCCCATGAGCGAGAAAACCACCCATTTCGGATTTCAGGATGTGCCCGAGTCGGAGAAGGCCGGGCGCGTGCGCGGGGTCTTTGGCAGCGTGGCCAGCAAATACGACGTGATGAACGATGCGATGAGCCTCGGGATTCACCGCATCTGGAAAGACGCGATGATGGATTGGCTGGCCCCGCGCGCGGGTCAGCGCCTGCTCGATGTGGCGGGCGGCACCGGCGATATCAGCTTTCGCTTTCTCAAGCGGGCCGGTCATGGCCATGCCACCGTGCTCGACCTGACCGAGCCGATGCTGGTCGAGGGGCGCAAGCGCGCCGAGGCCGACCAGATGGCCGACAGTCTCGATTGGGTGGTGGGCGACGCGATGGCATTGCCGTTCGAGGACAACAGCTTTGACGTCTACACGATCAGCTTCGGCATCCGAAACGTGACCCGCCCGCAAGAGGCGCTGAACGAGGCGTTTCGCGTGCTCAAGCCCGGTGGACGGCTGATGGTGCTCGAATTCAGCCAGATCCCCAATGAGCTGATGCAAAAGGTCTACGATCTTTACAGCTTCAACATAATTCCGCGTCTTGGACAGGCGATCGCGAATGATCGCGACAGCTATCAGTATCTGGTCGAATCGATCCGCCAGTTTCCGGACCAAGAGACGTTTCTGGGCATGGTCCGACAGGCCGGATTCGAACAGGCAAAATACCGCAACCTGAGCATGGGCATCGCCTGTCTGCATTCCGGCTGGAAAATCTGAGCGATGCGCGGACCGCATAATATCCTGCGGCTGATCCGCACCGGTGCCACGCTGGAACGCACCGGTGCCATGGGCCTGATCATGGACGCGTTCGAAGCGCCGCCGCTGGTGCGCGGCACGATGCGGTTTCTGGCCTGGCCGTTTCAGTGGATGGGCTACAAGGGCGACGAGACGACCCCGCCTGCGCCCCGCGCGCTGACCGCATTGGGCCCGGCCTATATCAAGTTCGGTCAAATTCTCAGCACCCGCCCCGATCTGGTCGGTGAGGAGTTGGCTGGGCAATTGCGCGTCTTGCAGGACAAGCTTCCGCCCTTCTCGGTCGATGTGGCCAAGGCGAGCATCACCCATGAGCTGGGGCATCTCGTCGAAGAGATGTTCGACGATTTCAGCCCGCCCGTCGCCGCGGCCTCGATCGCGCAGGTGCACAAGGCACGGCTGCGCGACACGGGCGAAGCCGTCGCCATCAAGGTGCTGCGCCCCGGCATCGAAAAGGCGTTTCGCCGCGACATTGACGCGTTTTATTTCGCCGCCCGCATGGTGGAATTGCTGGCCCCCGGGGCGCGACGCCTGCGGCCCACGGAGGTGATTGCGCATTTCGAGGGCGTGGTGATGGGAGAGCTCGACCTGCGGCTCGAGGCGTCGTCGGCCTCTGAGTTTTCCGCCAACACCTCGGGGGATACCGGCTTTCAGCTGCCGCCGGTGCAATGGCACCTCTCGTCGCGCCGGGTCATGACGATGGGCTGGGCCGACGGCCTGCCCCTCGGGGACAATGCCGCGCTCGACGCCGCCGGTCACGACCGCGCTGAACTGGGTGAACGGGTGTTGCAGCTCTTTTTGAACCACGCGCTGCGCGACGGCTATTTTCATGCCGACATGCATCAGGGCAATCTCAAGGTGGCCGGCAATGGCGATATCATCGCCTATGATTTCGGCATCATGGGCCATATCGACGAATACACCCGCCGGGTCTATGCCGAGATCCTCTACGGGTTCATCAAGCGCGATTATCGCCGCGTCGCCGAGGTCCATTTCGAGGCGGGCTATGTGCCCGCCGACCGCGATGTAGATGCCTTCGCCCGCGCGCTGCGCGCTGTGGGCGAGCCGATCTTCGGCATGGATGCCAGCCGCATCTCGATGGGCAGTCTGCTCAGCTATCTCTTTGAGGTGACCGAGCGATTCGGCATGGAGACGCGCACCGAACTGATCCTGCTGCAGCGCACCATGGTGGTGGTCGAAGGCGTCGCCCGGAGCCTCAATCCGCAGATCAATATCTGGCAGGTCGCCCGGCCCGTGGTCGAGGATTACATCAAGAAAACGATCGGTCCACGCGCCGCATTGCGCGATTTCGGGCGGACCGCCGCCGTGCTGTCGCGCTACGGCCCGCGCCTGCCCGGTCTGGTCGAGGCCGCACTGATTCGCCAATCCGCGCCACCCGCGCCCCCGCCCCCGTCGCCCTGGCCGATGCGCATCGCCTTTGCCGGGATCGGCGCCACCCTGGGTGCGGGCGGCGCGGCGCTGGCTCTGGCGTTTATGTGACATCTGGCGCTCACGCCCCGGTCTCCGGCGGGCGCAGACCAAGCACTCCACTCGCTGCAACGCTCTGACCGTTCGCGAGCACAAGCCGGGTTTCTCCCCCCTCCTGACGGGCTTCGACGATTCGGCTGTGAACATGTGCGTCGTGGCGCGCGATCACCTCCCCCTCGGCAAGGGACTGCACCGAGATCTCGTAGGTTCCACTTTGCAGCGGCAGACCGGCAGGATCGCGCCCTGCCCATGTGATGCGGCCATTTTGCGGAGCGATCTCCTGACGTTGCACGACAATGCCCGCTGCGTTGGTGACCACCAGTTGCGCGGCATCTGCCAGCGGATCGACCGTCGCCGTCAGCGGCACCGGTGTCCCGTCAAAGACAATCGGCGTTTTCGCCTCTGCCTCAAGCCCGATCCAGCCCGAAAGCTGACCGAGACCAAGCGCGCCCATCTGCGCCCCAAGCCCGGTCAGCAGGTCATTGGTCAGCACCTGCTGCTCGACGGTCGAGAAGGTCGCCAACTGCACAGCGAAATCGGACGACTCCACCGGATTGAGCGGGTCCTGATTGCGCATCTGCGTGGTCAGCATTTTCAGAAAGGTTTCGAAATCCGAACTGAGCGCGCCGCCACCGCGGGGAGCCGCAGCCGCGGTCTGGGCGGTCGATTGGGTCGAAGAGAGAACGTCCATGGTCAAACCTTTCTAGAGGCGGATGTCGAGGCGATCACCAAGGTGAAGCGTGGAAGCGAGATAAACCGCGTCGCCCTCGGCCTCCGACAGGGGGCCGGGCGAAGATTGCGGGGCACGCGGGTGCTGGTGCGTACCGGGCTGTTCATGGCCAAAGGAAAACTCCGCCGACTGATAGCCGATATCCAGAAACTCACGCGCCAGAAGGTCGATGTTGCGCCGAAGAAGATCGAGCGTTTCGGGGCGCTCTGCCAGCACCGAAACCGAGAGCCCCGCGTCGGATTGGCTTAGGCTCAGGCGCACCTTGCCCAGTTCTTCGGGGTTGAGCATGAGGTCGATCACCCGGTCTGTCCCGGATGCACCGCGCCCTATCGCTGCGGCGATCTGAATGACCACATGGTGCGGCGGAGTTGGCAGCGCAGCCGCGCCGACCAGAGTGAAACCTTGCGCGTGGAAAGCGGGCGCGCGCGGCCCCGAAAAGGCCGGAATATCGTCTTCGGCAAGACGCGGAACACCACGCAGCGCCGCACCCTCTGGCATAAAGGGCAGCACCGACAGCGCAGGTACGGCGGCCTTTATACCATCGACGGCACGCTGCGCGCCGGACATCTCGGGTAAAACCCGTGTCATGTCCCCGGCGCGCGTGCGCGCACCCATGGCGCGCTCGGGCAATCGCCGCGCCACGACGGCGTCCGGCGCATGCGGGGCCGGATTGCGTGCACCACGCAGAACAGGCGCGACCTCTGCCAGTGCGGTCGGCATGACCGGACCAACGTTTGCCGTGGCAAGCTATGGCGCTGCGCTTGCCGGATTTGTGGCGATCCTGATGTCGATGGGTATGATGATGGTTCCGCCCGCCATCGTCTCATTGCCCTTCAAGCTGGCCTTTTTCGTCATCGCCGATGGCTGGACCCTGATCGCCGACAGCCTTGTGCGCGGCTACATGTAGCAATCCCGGAAAATTCGGGCCGAATTCGCACGCTCTTCGGGATTTTTCACCCTCCGTTTCGCAACCGGCCCCAAAACTGCCGCATAGATGGCATCATGAGGCTGCGAATCGTTTAGGCGATGCGCTCCGGACCACCCCTCACAGACAGGTGCCCCATGCCTCGCACGACCCGCCTCATCCTCTGCCCCGTCAACCTCCGGCACCTCAAGGTCGATTACAACGCCTATGAAGAAGCCGTCGAAATGGCGCAGCGGCGCGGGGCGAAACTGATCATCGCCACCGTCGCCCCCGAGATCGAGCGCAACATGAACATCTACAATTCCGATGTCTATTGGGGTGACGAGCTCAATAAATTCGTGGCCGCCCACCCCGCCGAGGGGGTCGATATGGAACTGATCGTACGCAAGGGCGCGGTCCATCGCCAGATCGTCAAGCTCGCGGATGAGCGCAATGTCGACCTGATCGTGATGGAATCCGCCAACCCCAAGGTGCAGGATTACCTGCTCGGCACCACGGCAAGCCACGTGGTGACCCATGCCGAATGTTCGGTCTACGTGGTGCGCAGTTAAAGCAATAAGTCAGAGCATTTCGGTGTTTCAGTGAAAGACCGAAATGCTCTAGGCGGGCAGCTTGCCCTCCAGAACGTAGCGCAGAATATCCACCACCTGCCCCGGCTCGCGCGCCACGGCGAGAGCGGCGGCATCCACCTCCTTGAGGGCATGGTCATGCTCGGGCGGTTGCAGGATGATCAGCGACTTACCAAGCGCCGAGGCATAGCCCGCATCAAAGGCCGCGTTCCACTGCTTGTACTTGTCGCCAAAGCGCACCACCACGATATCGGCATCCGCGATCCCTTTGCGAGTGCGGATCGCGTTGACCATCGCGCCCTTGTGGTCGTGCCAATACTTGTCCGGCTCGTCGCCCAGGATCGCAACACCGCAATCATCACTCGCCGCGTGATCGGTCACAGGCGCGGAAAACGACACATCAAGCCCCTCGGCACCCGCAATGATCTGCTCGCGCCAATCGGTGTGTATTTCGCCTGACAGATAGACATTCAGCATCGTTCGCTCCTTTCTCAGCCGCGTAGCGTGCCGCCCGTGGCCTTGGTGACCTTGTCGATGATCCTGGCCGAGACCGCCTCGATATCGGCCTCTTTCAGCGTCGTGTCGCGGGGCTGCAAGCGCACGGTCATCGCCAATGATTTCTTGCCCTCGCCCAAGGTGCCGCCGATGAACTCGTCGAAAATGCGCACATCCTCGATCAGCGCCTTGTCGGCCCCTGCCGCCGCATTGACCAGCGTCAGCGCCTCGACCTCCTGATCGACGACAAAGGCGAAATCGCGCTCAACCGCCTGCAGATCGCTGATCGCCATCGCCCCGCGCGTGGCCGAGGATTTGCGCGGCAGCGGAACCTCTGCAGGCCATAGGGTAAAGGCCACCGCCGACCCCTTCACATCCATCGCGCGCAGCACCTTGGGGTGCAATTCGCCAAAGACGGCCATCACCTTCTTGGGGCCAAGGCAGACCATGCCATGCCGCCCCGGATGCCACCAGTCCGGCGCACCGCGCAGGATCTGCGCCTTGGCGGGCGCACCAATGGCCGCCAGCACCGCCTCGGCATCCGCCTTGGCGTCATAGAGATCGACGGCACGCGAAGTGCCGTGCACATCCTTGGGCCCGCTCCGCCCGATCAGCACACCGCAGACCTGCAAATGCTGCTCGCCCGGCTCGCCACCGTCAAAGGCGTGCCCAACCTCGAACAGCGCCAGATCCATGATCCCCCGCGCCTGATTGCGCGCCGCCGCCTGCAACAGCCCGGGCAACAGATCGGGCCGCATATGGCTCATTTCCGAGCTGATCGGATTGGCCAGCATCGTGGACGCGTCACCTCCGCCGAAGAGCGTGGCCGAGCCATGGTCGATAAAGCTATAGGTGACGCATTCGTTATAGCCGAGTGCGGCCATGCTGCGCCGCGCGACCTGTTCGCGCTTCTGCATCGGGCTCAGGATCGGCTTGGGCACACCGGCACCGACACGCGCCATCGGTCGCCCCTTGAGCTTCGTCAGCGAGGCAATCCGCGCCACCTCCTCGACCAGATCGGCCTCACCCTGGATGTCGGGCCGCCAGCTCGGCACATGCGCCATGTTGCCCTCGAGCTTGAAGCCAAGCGCCGTCAGCGTCTGGCGCTGCTCGCTTTCGGGGATGTCCATGCCGACCAGCGACTGCACCCGCGCCGGATCAAGCTTGTAGGCGCGGCTCACATCCGGAACCTTGCCCGCCATGATACGGTTCGACGGCTCCCCGCCACAAAGATCGAGGATCATCTGCGTCGCAAGATCGAGCGCCTCCATGTTGAACGCCGGATCAATCCCCCGCTCATTGCGATAGCGCGCATCGGAATTGATCTTGAGCGCGCGGCCCGTCGTGGCTATCTGGATATGGTCCCACACCGCCGCCTCGAGAAACACGTTCACCGTCTCCTCGGTACAGCCGGTGGCAAGGCCGCCCATGATCCCGCCGATGCTCTCGATACCGGTCTCGTCTGAAATCACCACCTGCCCGGGGCCGAAAGTATAGTCCTTCTCGTCCAGACCGGTCAGCGTCTCGCCGCCCTTGCTGCGATGCACCCGCAGATCGCCCGTCACCTTGTCGGCATCGAACACATGCAGCGGGCGGTTGCGGTCATAGGTGAAGAAATTGGTGATATCGACCAGCCTCGAGATCGGGCGCAACCCGATGGCGCGCAGCCGGTCCTGAAGCCACGCGGGCGACGGGCCGTTCTGCACGTCGCGAATGAGACGCCCGCCAAAGACCTCGCAGCCTCCCGTCGCCGCATCCTCGTCGATCGTCACTTTGATCGGGCAGGCGAACTGCCCCTCGATACCCGCCGTGGGCGCGGGCTTCATCGTTCCGAGGCCCCGCGCCGCCAGATCGAGCGCGATGCCCCGCACCCCAAGCGCATCGGGACGGTTCGGCGTGATCGCGATCTCGATCACCGGATCGACCTTGGACGGATCATTCTCGGCAAGCCAATCGACAAACCGCTCACCCACCTCGCCCGACGGCAGCTCGATGATGCCGTCATGCTCCTCCGACAGCTCCATCTCGCGCTCCGAGCACATCATGCCATGGCTCTCGATCCCGCGGATCTTGCCCACCCCGATGGTCGTGTCGATGCCCGGCACGTAGACACCGGGCTTGGCGATCACAACGGTGATCCCCTCACGCGCATTCGGCGCGCCACAGATGATCTGCGTCTCGCCCGCATCGGTCGCCACCTGACACACCCGCAGCTTATCAGCGTCGGGGTGCTTCTCGGCACTGACAACCTTCCCGATGGTAAAATCCCCCAGCCGCGCGGCCGGGTCGGAAATGTCTTCCACCTCCAACCCCAGATCGGTCAGGGTTTCCGCGATCTCCGCCACCGAGGCCGTGGTCTCGAGGTGGTCTTTCAGCCAGGACAATGTGAATTTCATGCGTGCTCTTCCGACTGCGAAACTTGGGTCAGCCTGCGCTTTACCGGATATGTCCGACATGGAAAACCCCGCATTGCTGCGGGGCTTTGCCGTAGGTCAGGGGTTTTGGCCGCTCAGCTCGTCCATCGGGACGCGAAATCAAACGAGCTGTCATAGCCAAAGAGCGCCACCGACCCTCCGGTATGCAGGAAGACGACCCGCTCGCCCTTCTTGAAATGCCCCTTGCGGATAAGGTCGACAAAGCCTGCCGCCCCCTTGGCCGAATAGACCGGATCAAGCAGGATCGCCTCCAGTTCCGCAAACATCTGAATTGCCTCGATGCCGCTCTCGGTCGGGATGCCATAGCCTTCGCCCACGTAATCGGTATTGGCCACCACGTCCTCGCGCGCCACCACACCGGCACAGCCCAGCTTTTCCGCCGTCGCACAAGCGAGATTGTACACGTTTTCCTCCTGCTTGGGCTTGGGCGCGCGCACCCCGATGCCGAGCAGCGGGATTTGCGCGTTCATCGCCTTGAGCCCGGTGATCAGCCCCGCCTGCGTACCGGCACTGCCGGTCGCATGCACGATATGATCGACCTTGAGCGCGCGATCATTGAACTGCGCCAGCATCTCGAAGGCGCAATTGACATAGCCAAGCGCGCCCGTGGGGTTCGATCCGCCACCAGGGATGGTATAGACATTTCGCCCCTCGGCGCGGAACCTGTCGGCGACCTTCTCCATCTCGGCATTCATGTCACCGCCGCCGGGGCGTTTCTCGGTCGTGGCCCCATGCATATGATCCAGCAGGACGTTGCCGTTATTGTTGTAATTGGCATTGTTCGAGCCGGTCCGATCCTCCAGCAGGATATGGCAATCCAGTCCCAGCTTGGCCGCAAAGGCCGCCGTCTGACGGGCGTGATTGGATTGCGTGGCGCCTTGGGTCATCACCATGTCAGCGCCCTGCAATTCCGCCTCGGCCATCAGGAATTCCAGCTTGCGGGTCTTGTTGCCGCCGGTCGAAAGACCGGTGCAATCATCCCGCTTGATCCAGATTTCGGGGCCGTTCAATTCCTTGGTCAGCCGGTCCAGCCGCTCCAGCGGGGTCGGCAGATGGGCGATAAAACGGCGGGGGTAACGGGCGAGATGCATTTGAGGTCCTCCATCAAACATGCGTTTCGCGCAGGCTAAGGCGGGACATCCGCGCCGTCCAATGCTATTCTCGCCATCTATTATGCAGGATATGCAATATGCGGCTCGATTGGCTCGACGATCTTCTGGCGGTGTCCGATACCGGCTCACTCGCCCGCGCCGCCGAAATGCGCCATGTCAGCCAATCGGCCTTCACCCGCCGCCTGCGCGCCATCGAAGAGGCGCTCGGCACGCCGCTCCTCGACCGCAGCCGCAAACCCGTCACCCTCCTGCCCGATGTCGCGGCACAAATCCCCGAGATGCGCAGCCTCGCCACGCAACTGCGCAACCTGCGCGAAACGCTGGCGCACACGTCGGACGCGCGCGGCCTGACGCTGGCCTGTCAGCACGCGATCACCACCACGCATTCGCCGGCCATCGTCAGCATTCTCACCGCGCAGGGGGGCCGCCCGGTGCGCGTGCGCTCGGACAATCGCGAGGAATGTCTGCTCCGCCTTTTGTCCGGCGAGGCCGATCTCGCCGTGGTCTACGCCGCACCGGACGTGGCCCCCCTGACCCTTGGCCGCGCCTTCGATCGGGTCTCGCTCGGGCTCGAACGCCTGCTGCCGGTGGCGACCCCGCGCCTCATGCAGGGCCCCGACCTGCCCTACATCGCCTATCCCGGCGACGTGTTTCTCGGCCAGGTCATGGCGCGCGCGGTCCTGCCGCGCATCCCCGCGCCCCGCGTGCTGCGCCGCCGGGCGGAAACCGCGCTGACCCTCGCCGCGCATGAATACGCCCGGCGCGGCATCGGCGTGGCCTGGCTGCCCGAAGGCATGGCGCGTGATGATCTCGCCAGCGGGCGGCTCATGGCCCTCGATGACACGCTGCCCGCGCTCGACATGGCGCTCTGGATGATCCGCCTGACCGAGAGCGGCACCGCCCCCTGGGCGCGCGACTGGTCCCGGCTCGTAACCGCGCTCGGGCACCCCGGCTGACCGTTCCACCTTGCACAGCCCTGCCCCCTTTGCTTTAACCGCCGCATTACCACTGTCGGAGGCCGCAGCATGGTCGACATCGCAACCCGCGTCTACAATCACCGCTGGAAGATGGACCCCATCGTTCGGTCCCTGATCGACACCGATTTCTACAAGCTGCTGATGTGCCAGTCGGTGTTTCGCAACCGGCCCGACACGAATGTCACCTTCTCCCTCATCAATCGCACCACATCGGTCCGGCTGGCCGAACTCGTGGACGAGGGAGAGTTGCGCGAACAACTCGATCACATCCGCTCGCTGTCGCTGTCGCGCGGCGAAAGCACCTGGCTGCGCGGAAACACCTTCTACGGCAAGCGCCAGATGTTCACCCCCGAATTCATGGAATGGTTCGAAGGGCTGACCCTGCCGCCCTACCACCTCGAGGTGCGCGACGGGCAATATGAGCTGACCTTCGAGGGCAAATGGCCCGAAGTCATGCTCTGGGAAATCCCCGCCCTCGCCGTGCTGATGGAACTGCGCGCCCGCGCCGTCCTTGGCCACATGAAGAAATTCGAACTTCAGGTGCTCTATGCCCGCGCGATGACCAAGCTCTGGGAAAAGGTCGAGCGGCTGCGCCCCATCGACGGGCTGCGCATCGCCGATTTCGGCACCCGGCGGCGGCATTCGTTCCTGTGGCAGGACTGGTGCGTTCAGGCCATGCGCGAGGGGCTGGGCGAACGCTTCGTCGGCACCTCCAACTGCCTGATTGCCAAGAACCGCGATCTCGAGGCGATCGGCACCAATGCCCATGAATTGCCGATGGTCTATGCCGCCCTCGCGCCCGACGACGCGAGCCTCGCGCAGGCCCCCTATGACGTGCTCTCGGACTGGCACGAGGAACATGACGGTAACCTGCGCATCATCCTGCCCGATACCTACGGCACCAAGGGGTTTCTCGACAACGCCCCCGATTGGCTGGCGGGCTGGACCGGTATCCGGGTCGATTCCGGCGCGCCCGAGGCCGGGGCCGAAACCGCAATCCGCTGGTGGAAGGACCGCGGCGAGGACCCGCGCCAGAAGATGGTGATCTTCTCCGACGGGCTCGACGTCGACAAGATCATCGAATTGCAGGCGCAGTTCGCCGGACGCGTGCGTACCTCCTTCGGCTGGGGCACGCTGCTCACCAATGATTTTCGCGGGCTGACCGAGGATGACGTGCTCGCGCCGTTCTCGCTGGTCTGCAAGGCGGTGTCGGCCAATGGCCGACCCACCGTGAAACTGTCCGACAACCCGCGCAAGGCCATGGGCCCCGAGGACCAGATCGAGCGCTATCGCCGCGTGTTCGGCGTCGGCGAGCAAGAGGCGCTTGACGTGATCGTCTGACGCCGCAAAGTCTAGCGCACCACGAACTAGCGCACCACGAATTCGGCATGCAGAGCCCCCGCCGCCTTGATGCTCTTGAGAATGTCGATCATGTCGCGCGGCGCGACGCCAAGCGCATTCAGGCCCGCGATCACCACCGACAGCGAGGTCCCCGTCCTCGGAAAACACGCTGTCGCCGCCGAACGCACCGTCACCCCCGCCCGAGATGCGGTTGACCGGCAGGGTCGGGCTGAAAAAATCCGCGATACCCTTGCGTTGCTGTTCGGTTGTCGCGTTCAACAGCCACATCAGCAGGAAAAAGGCCATCATCGCGGTGACGAAATCGGCATAAGCCACTTTCCAGGCACCGCCATGATGCCCGCCTCCTGCAATGATCTTTTCCCGTTTGATGATGACCGGCGCCACGTTGCTGCGCACGTCCATACTCACCACCTTTGTCTAACCCAGTTCAAGGGGTAGCACAGGGTGGATTACCTGTCTGTTAACACATCCAGTTTTACGGACTTCGCTAGGCCAGACCCGGCAGCCACAGAACAATTGCCGGGAACGACACCAACAGCGCGATAGTCACCGCATCGGCGACGAAGAACGGCATCACCCCGTTGAAAACGTCCTGCACGCTCAGGTCCGGTCGCACGCCCGCGACCACGAAACAATTCAGGCCAATGGGCGGCGTGATCAGACAGAACTCGGCCATCTTGACCACCAATATCCCGAACCAGATCGCACACATCTGGCCATTCATGCCAAAGGCACTGTCCGCCGCGCTGACATTGATACCCCCGTTGAGCGCCATCACCGCCGGATAGACCACCGGCAGCGTCAAGAGAAGCATGCCTATCGCATCCATGAACATGCCCAGCACCGCATAGGCCAGCAGGATGCAGATCAGGATCAGCATCGGCGACAGCGTCAGCGAGGTGATCCAGTCCGCAAAGGCCGACGGCAGATCGGCAAAGCCAAGAAACCGCACGTAGATCAACACGCCCCAGATGATGGTAAAGATCATCACCGACAGTTTCGCCGTCTCCAGCAGTGCGTCCTTCAACTCGGGCCAGCGCATGCCGCGATAAAGCGCCATAAGGAACACCACGAAGGCGCCAATCGCCCCGCCCTCGGTCGGTGTGCCCCAGGCATCGCCGCCGAACGGGTTGTAGACGAAGAAGATGATCGTCACGACAACGAACACGATGGGCAGGGCGGGCGGCAGCGACACGAAGCGCTCGCGCCAGGTAAAGCCACCCACCGGCGGGCCGAACCCCTTGATGGTCAGCGCCAGCCCGATGATCAAAAGCGCATAGACAAAGGCTGAGAACACGCCCGGAATGAACCCGGCAAGCAACAGCTTACCCACATCCTGCTCCACGATGATCGCGTAGATCACCAGCAATGCCGACGGCGGAATGAGGCTCGCCAATGTGCCCCCCGCCGCCACGACACCCGCCGCGAACCGCTTGTCATAGCCGATCTTGAGCATCTCGGGGATGGCGATCCGCGCAAAAACCGCCGCCGTCGCAACGCTCGCCCCTGACACAGCAGCAAACCCTGCCGTGGCAAACACGGTCGAGACCGCAAGGCCCCCCGGCACCCAGGCGATCCAGCGTTTTGCCGCCTCGAACAGCGCCTTGGTCAGCCCCGCGTAATAGGCGAGATAGCCGATCATGATGAAGGTGGGTATCAGGCTCAGCGCCTGTGAACTGACCTTGGAATGCGGCACCTGACCGGCAGTCTTGACCGCCACGGTCAGCGCCCAGACAAATTCGTCGCCCGCATAGCCCTTCTTGGACCAGAAAATCCAGATCAGCCCGACCGTACCGGCCAAAGCGGCGGCAAAGGCCACGCGCATGCCCAGGATCACGACGACCAGCATCAGGCCGGTCACGACAAGCCCGATATCTATCGGCTCCATCAGGTGAAATCCTTATTCATCACGGCCGCTGACATGCGCGGCCTCACGCGCGGCCTGTGCCGCGGCATCCTCGATCAGCGGCACGGCAACCGGCCGCTCCGCCCCGGTGAACAATGCGCGCCCGAATCCCCAGACCTGCAACATCAGCCGCAGCGACAGCACACCAAAGGCAATCGGCGCGAGGATCTTCGCAGGCCAGATCGGCAGGGCGATGTCGATGGTGCTGTCCCGGCTCCACAGCGGCGCGTTCCAGTCGAAACTACGCTCGAAATGCGCCCAACTGCCCCAGACCAGCAGCAGCATAAGCGCCAGAACCGCCAGCGTCGTGATCAACTCGAAAAGCCAAAGCGCGCGGCCCTGAAACATTCCGACAAAGATATCCATGCGGATATGCCCGCCATCGCGCTGCGTATAGGCCACGCCCATGAAGGCAATCAGCGGCATGATCTGCTCGATCCAGTCGACATAGCCGGGCAGCGGCTGATTGAAGAAATTGCGCCCGCCCACGGAAATGACCGCCAGCACCATGAGCGAGAACACCGCCAGCCCGCTCAGGAGCGCAAGTTGCCGCTCGATCCGGTAAAGACCGCGATCAAGCCTGCTCAGGCTGCTGTTGTCGGACAGGACAGAGGCCGCTCCCGCCATGGCTCGTCTCCCGGATGATGCGCAAGGAAATCGGCCTGCCCCGGATCATCCGAGGCAGGCCGGAAAGGTCAGGCTCAGGAGCCGCCCTTGAGCTCCGCAAGCGTGCTCGTGGCGAAGTCATAGAGCTCTTGCGCGGGAATACCGCGACTGCCCATCTCTTCGATCCAGGTCGCAGCGGCAGGACCGGCAACCGCCTCTTCGAACTTCGTCAGAGACTCCTCGTCAAAGCTGATCACTTCGATCCCGCGCTCTTCGAGCGCCGGGCCCCAGGCCTCGAGCGTGTTGTTCTGATAGTTGTCGATGTAGTAATCGAGCGACTCGTCGATCGAGCCCAACAGCGCCTCGCGATGCTCATCCGACAGCTCGTCAAGCGCATCGGTATTCGCCACGACCGGGCAATTAACCGTGCCGGGGTTCAGGTTCGCGGTCCACCATTTCGCATTCTCGATGGTGCCGAAGGACATATGCGCATGCGGCGCAAAGGCCACGGCCTTGACCACGCCACTATCCATCGCCTGCCGCACCTCGGTCGCCGACATCGAGGTCGGCACCGCGCCCACGGCCTCCATCGCAGAGCCGATACCACCGGTCGCGCGCACGCTCAGCCCTTTGAAATCGTCTAGGCTGCGGGGCGCATCGCCCAGACCCACGAGATTGTATTGCGGCATCGGCGAGGGCATCAGCAGCGTCGCGTTCCAGCGTGCCAGATCGGCCTTGACCGCAGGCTGATCATAGAGCGCCATCGACAGCGCGGTTTCCTGCTCCAGCGTCTCGACCCCGAGGAACGGCAGTTCCAGCACGGTGATCGTCGGATTCTTGTCGCGGTGATAGCCCGCGCAGAACTGCGCCATCTCGAACGCCCCGATGGAAATCCCGTCAAGGTTCTCGCGGTTGTTCGACAGGCCGCCGTAGCTGATGTTCAGGGTAAAATCGCCGTCGGTCTTCTCAGACACCAATTCGGCCAGCTTCTCGACATGCTCCGTAAACGCCCGGCGCTTGCCCCAGAGCGAGACGTTCCATTCGGTCGCCATCGCCTCACCGGCAAAGGCAAGGCTGATCGCGGCCACGGCGGTATAACTCAGAAATTTCGGCATGGTTTCTCCTCCCAGATGTCATGCGGTATGATGGGCGCTACCTTGGGTCATGCCCGGCACAATGGCTATGAAGAAAACCGCGCATGCCCCGGCAGCCGCCCTGCGGATATCCGCAAGGTGACTACAGCAGCGCCTCCTTGTCCAGCCCCAGCTTGACGATCTTCTCGTTCAGCGTGCGCCGCCCGATGCCCAGCGCCTCGGCCACCGCCTCCATCTTTCCCTCATGCGCGGTGATCGCCTTGGCAATGAGTTCTCGCTCGAACGCCGCCACGGCGGCGCGCAGCGTGTCGGGCACATCATCGGCCAGCGAATCGCGGTGCAGCGCCTGCGCCATCGACCCGCCCCCGCGCCGCGCGCTCAGCACGCGTCGTTCGCACACGCTGCGCAACTCGCGCACATTGCCGGGCCAGTCATGCGCCAGCAGCGCGGCACTATCCTCGGGCCCGAGGTCCGGCACGCGGGTCTCATAGACCCGCGCGAACTCGTCCAGAAACCGCGCCGCCAGCAGCATCACGTCATCGCGCCGCTGCCGGAGCGTCGGCAAGGCAATCACCGTGGTATTCAGCCGATACAGCAGATCGGCCCGCAGCCGCCCCTCGCGCACCGCCTGCTCAGGGTCCTCGTTGGTCGCCGAAATCACCCGGAACGCCAGCGGCACCGCAGCCCCCGCCCCGAGGGGCAGCACCTGCTTGTCCTCGATCACCCGCAACAGCTTGGCCTGCACCGGCATCGGGCAGGAACAGATTTCATCCAGAAACAGCGTGCCGCCATCCGCCCCCTGCAATCGCCCCTTGGCCCCGCCTTCGGCCCCGAACATCTCGGCCTCGAACCCCTCGACCGAGAGCGCGGCACAGTTCAGCGCCAGAAACGGCCCGGTGCCATCCGTCCCCAGATCATGCAGCGCGCGCGCCACCAGCTCCTTGCCGGTACCGGTCTCGCCCTGCAGCATCACCGCCGCACCGCTCTGCGACAGATCAAGCACCTCTTCGCGCAGGGCCGCCGTTTCCCGCGTCTGCCCCAACAGCACCCGGTCCAGCCCAGACAACTGCATCAGCCGCGATTTCAACCGCTCCGTCGTGCGCCGCATCGCGTGCTGATCGGCGGCATGCCGCAGGATGTTCAGCAACCGGCGCGGCTCATAGGGTTTCTCGACAAAGCTATAGGCCCCGCGCTGCATCGCATCCACCGCCATGGCGATATCGCCATGCGCCGAAATCAGCACCAGCGGCGGCGACAGATCGCGGTCGAGACTGTCCAGCAACTCCAGCCCCGACATGCCCGGCATCCGCACATCCGACAGGATCACATCCGGCTGAAACGCCTCCAGCCGATCCGCCAGCCGCTCTGCACGCGGCAGCGCCTCGACGCACCATTCAGACGCCTCCAGCAGGTCGATCAGCGACAGGCGCATCGCGCGGTCATCCTCGACAATCAGAATACGGGGGGTACTGCTCATGCCGCGCTCAAATCCTCCTCCATCCCCTCTTGCGGGATCTCGATCCGGAACATCGCGCCGCCCTGGGCAAGGTTATCCGCGCTGAACCGGCCCTGATGCGCCTTGACGATATTGGCTGAAATCGCAAGGCCCAACCCCATGCCGCGCCCGCTCTCGCGCGTCGTGACGAACGGCTCCTGCAACTCGTCAAGCCGCGCCTGCCCCAGCCCGTGCCCGGTGTCCCGCACCTCGACCCAGCCCGCTCGATCGCCCTGCCCCAGCGTGATGTCAATCCGCCGCTCGGCACAATCCTCCACCGCATCGACGGCATTGCGCAGCACATTGGTCAGCACCTGTTCCAGCCGCAACTGATTGCCGCGCACCAGAACCGGCGCCCCGGGCGCATCGAGCGACGTGGTGACACCCACCTTGTCGATATTCGGCTCCACCAGCGCCAGCGCCGCCTGCACCACGGCCCCCAGATCGACCGGCCCGAACTCCTCCCGGTCGTTGCGGGCAAAGAACTTGAGCTGCCGCGTGATCCCCTCCATCCGGTCCACGATCCCGGTGATCCTCGGGATGATCCGCGCCGCCGGTTGCCCGCCGATCTCGGCCGCTGTCAGATGGTTGCGCATCGCCGCAATCGGCTGCCCCAACTCATGCGTGACCGACGCCGCCAACTGCCCCAGCGCGGCCAGACGGCTCGCGCGCTCCAACTCGTCCTGCGTCCGCTTCAACCGGCGCTCGGCGGTGCGCCGCTCCTCGATCTCCACCGCAAGCCGCTCATTGGCCTCGCGCAACTGCGCCTCCTCCGCCTCGGACCGGCGCAGTGCCGCCCCGATCCGCTGTGTCCGCCGCACCTGCGACACCAGAAACCCAGCGCCCGCAAGAATCATCACCAGCCCGGTCAACAGCCAGCTGCGCGTCACCGCAGCACTGTCATCCGCGAAATAATGCAACACCCAGTCATGCGGCGCGACCGACGCCGCGAGGTGAATCCGCTCGACCCCGTCGATCATCGCGCGCGCGCCCTCCACGGGCTGCCAGTCCAGCGGCGCAAGATCCTGCCCCGGAAACTGCCGGTCCTGCGCGATCCGGGCCCGCTGATCGGCGCTCAGATCCGCAAGGCTGCGATACCGCCAGTCCGGGTCCGAGGAGAGCAGCACCACACCATCCCGGTTGGCCAGCAAGACCTGCTCCCCGGCCCGCCGCCATGTCTCCTCCAGATCGGTGAGATCGAGCTTGATCGCGATCACCCCGAGCACGCCGCCATTCGCATCGCGCACCGCATCGGCGATGAAATAGCCGGGCAATCCCGTGGTTGCCCCGATCCCATAGAACCGCCCCTGCAGACCGGCACCCGCCGCCTGAAAATAGGGCCGAAAGGAATAATCCTGCCCCACGAACGTCCCCGGTCGCCCGGCGTTCGAGGCGGCAATCGTCATCCCGTCAGGTCGCATCAGATAAATCGCATCCAGCCCCGACTGCGCCGCAAAGGCCGCCAGCCTGCGATCCAGCCGCCCGGTTGGCCCACCGGTGGCAGTGTCGATCACATGACTGTCACGCGCCAGCACATAGGTCAGGTGCGAAAACCGCTCCAGTTCCGAGCGCACAGTGCTGTGATACAGCGACAACCGCCCGCGCGCCTTGGCCTCTTCCTCGGATTGGAAAAAGCTGAGCGAGAGCCAGAACACGCCGATCATCACGCAAAGCGCGGTCAGGGCGGCAAGTGCGGTGGTGGTCAGTCGCATGGGAAACAGGTATCGGTATCTTTGCGGGGTCACGCAAGCAAAAGCATGGCCCGGACGCGCAACGCCGGAGGAGCAATGACCGACCATCTGACACGCGCCCTGAGAACCGCCCGCATCGTTCCGGTGATCCGCCATCCCGCCACGACCATCGCCGAAACCGCCTGTCACCTGCTCGCCCAAGAAGGCGCGCGCGTCCTCGAAATCACCATGACCGTGCCCGATGCGAACGGGCTCTTGCAGCGCCTTGGCGCGACACATCCCGATGTCATTCTCGGGGCAGGCACCGTTCTTGATGCCGCACAGGCGCAGGCGGCCATCGCCTCGGGCGCGCAATTCGTCGTCTCGCCCTGTTGGTGCGACACGGTGGCAGCAGCCTGTCGCGCCGCACAAATCCCCTATCTGCCCGGCGCCATGACACCCGGCGAAGTGCTCCATCACGCGCAGGCAGGCGCGCGTGTGGTCAAGGTCTTTCCCGCCGATGCCGCAGGCGGGCCCGGGTTTCTGAGGGCGCTTCGGGCGGTATTCCCCGACATCGCGCTCATGCCCACCGGTGGCATCACCCCGGGCAATGCCGCCGACTACCTCGCCGCCGGGGCGCTCTGCGTCGGCATGGGCGGCAACCTGCTGCCCGCCGCCGCCCTTGAGGCGGGCGACGAGGCCACGGCGCGCGATCTCATCCGCGCGGCCTTGAACGGGGCGGGCTGATGGCGGTCGATCTTCTCTGCCTCGGCGAGCCGATCCTCGAATTCAACCAGCAACCCGACGGGCGCTATTTGCCGGGCCATGGTGGCGACACCTCGAATTGCGCCATCGCCGCCGCGCGGCAGGGCGCGCATGTGGGATATCTCACCCATGTCGGGGCCGATGCCTTTGGCCGCTCCTTCATCGACCTGTGGCAGGCCGAAGGCGTGGACACCACCACCGTGCGCGCAGTCGAGGGCGGCCAGACCGGCATCTATTTCGTCACTCACGGGGCGGACGGGCACGAATTCAGCTATTTTCGGGACGGGTCTGCCGCCAGCCGCATGACCCCCTCAGACCTGCCTCGCGCCGCTCTTGAGACCACGCAAATCCTGCATGTCTCGGGCATCAGCCAGGCCATCTCCCAAAGCGCGGCCGATACCGTATTCGCCGCGATGGAGATCGTGCGCGCAGCGGGCGGGCGGGTGTCCTATGACAGCAACCTGCGGCTCAAGCTCTGGCCGCTCGACCGCGCCCGGGCGATCATCCATGCGGGCATGGCGATGGCCGATATCGCCCTGCCGGGGCTCGAGGATGCCGAGGCGCTGACCGGGCTTGCCGACCCCGACAGGATCGCAGATTTCTACCTCGAACTTGGTGCAGGGATCGTCGCACTGACACTCGGGGCGGACGGCACGTTGGTGGCCACCCCGAAAGACCGGAAGCGCGTGCCGGGACGGCCGGTTTCCGTTGTGGACGCCACGGGTGCCGGCGACACGTTCGACGGCGCGTTCCTCGCGCGGCTCATCGCCGGAGACGATCCTTTCACCGCCGCCACCTATGCCAACGCAGCAGCTTCTATCGCGGTGCAAGGCTACGGCGCCGTCGCCCCGATCCCAAGGCCTGCGGACGTGGAGGCGGTTCTTTCCACGCCCTAGGTGGCAAGCCTCGAAACACGGGGCGAAGGAGCGTGAGTGGCTTGGAGCTGCCGTTGACGTCTAGAACCAATGCGCGGAATCAAGGTGCCGCAGGCACCGCCGCGCAGCGCCCGACCGCCCCCTCGGGCGGGCGCCGCGCGGCTCATCTCGTTAACACCAAAGGTCGCTCAAGGCCAAAACTCGCGTGTCCTCTGACCCAAAATCACCCCCCAGGCCGGTCATCCTCGATATAGGCCCGCACATTCTCTTCAAAGCTGCCATCCACCTCCAGCCCCAGCGCAAGCGCCCTGTCGGCATGGATATCGAACCGCCACCCCCCCACGATCCGGCGCACCGCCTCTTCCGGCTGCCAGCTGATCAGGCGCGCGGGCTCAGGCCCCGCCACGGCCGTCATCGCGTCGATCATCTGCCGGATCGACAGGGTCCGCCCCGGCATCTGCAGGATGCGGTTGCCTCCCAGATCCCCGGCCGAAATCTCCGCCACCCGGATCAGGTTCTCGACGCATTTGCGCGGGCTCAGATAGTAATGCCGGAAATCCTCATCCACCGGGCAATTGGTCCCCTGCCCATTGAGCGGCTCGCGCAGGATCGACGACATGAAACTCGACGCCGCGCGGTTCGGCTTGCCGGGGCGGATCGAGATTGTCGGCAGGCGCACGCCACGCCCGTCGATATAACCCTTGCGCGCGTAATCGTTGACCAGCAACTCGCCCACGGCCTTCTGCGTGCCGTAAGAATTCTGCGGATTGAGCAGCGACACCTCGGTGATCGGGTCCGGCACCTCGCCGCCATAAACCGCCAGCGACGAGGTGAAGATCAGCAGCGGCGCCGTGCCCAGCGCCCGACAGCGCTCCAATATGTTGAGCGTCCCGTGAAGGTTGATCTGCATCCCCTCCTCGAACGCCTCCTCGGCATGCGAGGACACCACAGCGGCAAGATGATAGACCACCTGCGTCTCATCGGTGATGACCCGCGCCACGGATGCCGGATCGGTGATATCGCACTGCACCGTATCCACGGGCACCGCCCCCTCGATCCCCACCGGATCGGTCACATCCGCAAGCGTGATGCGACGCACCGGCTGACCGTTCAGCCTGCCCCGCGCAACCAGCGCACGCGCCAGCTTTTGCCCCAGAAACCCGGCCCCGCCAATGATGACGATATTCATACCTGTCTCCCCTCTCGCCTGCCCCCGACAGGGCCGATTATTGCCTTGCGTCCCGGTATATCAGCCATGATGCTCGCCACAAGCAGCCCACCCGCCGGAGGAGACCATGACCAAACCGCCGAAATCCGGGCGTTTCCGCTCGCAGGAGTGGTTCGACAATCCCGACAACCCGGGCATGACCGCGCTCTATCTCGAACGCTATCAGAACCAGACCTTCACCCGCGAAGAACTCCAGAGCGGTCGCCCCGTCATCGGCATCGCAAACACCGGCTCCGATCTTGCCCCCTGCAACAAGATCCACATCTTCCTGATGGACCGGATCAAGGCCGGCATCCGCGACGCAGGCGGCATCCCGATGGAATTCCCGGTGCATCCCATTCAGGAAACCGGCAAGCGCCCCACGGCGGCGCTCGACCGCAACCTTGCCTATCTCGGCCTCGTCGAGGTGCTGCACGGCTATCCCATCGACGGCGTCGTGCTGACCACCGGCTGCGACAAGACCACGCCCGCGCAACTCATGGGCGCGGCAACGGTCGACATTCCGGCGATCGCCCTCAATGGCGGGCCAATGCTCGATGGCTGGTACATGGGTCAGCGCGCAGGTTCCGGCACCGTGATCTGGGAGGCACGCCGCCTGCTCGCCGAAGGCCGCATCGACTACGAAGAGTTCATGGAGCGCGCCTGCGCCTCGGCCCCCTCGCTGGGCCATTGCAATACCATGGGCACCGCCTCGACGATGAACGCCATGGCCGAAGCCCTAGGCATGACACTGACCGGTGCCGCGGCAATCCCCGCACCGTTCCGCGAACGCATGGAAATGGCCCATGCCACCGGACGGCGCATCGTCGACATGGTGTTTGAGAATCTCAAACCTTCCGACATCCTGACGCGCAAGGCGTTCGAGAACGCGATCAGGACCAACACCGCCATCGGCGGATCGACCAACGCGCCGCCGCACCTTCAGGCCATCGCGCGCCATGCGGGCGTGGCGCTGCACATCACAGATTGGCAGACCATCGGCTTCGACGAACCGCTTCTCGTCAACATGCAGCCCGCCGGAGAGTATCTCGGCGAAAGCTTCCACCGTGCGGGCGGCGTGCCTGCGGTGATGGCCGAACTCATGAAGGCCGGGCGCCTGCATGACCACGTGATGACCGCCACCGGCAAGACCATGGGCGACAACCTCGCCGGTCGCGACAGCCACGACCACGACGTGATCCGCCCCCATGACCGGCCGTTGCGCGAGAAGGCGGGCTTTCTCGTTCTGTCGGGCAATCTCTTCGACTCCGCGCTGATGAAAACCTCCGTCATCTCCGATGCGTTCCGCGACCGGTTCCTCTCCACCCCCGGCGCCGAGGGGATCTTCGAGGCCCGCGCCGTGGTCTTCGAGGGGCCAGAGGATTACCACGCCCGCATCAACGACCCGGCCCTCGCCATCGACGAGCACACGATCCTCTTCATCCGCAATGTCGGCTGCGTCGGCTATCCGGGCTCGGCCGAAGTGGTGAACATGCAGCCCCCCGATGCACTTCTTCGCGCTGGCGTGCGGCACCTGCCCACGGTCGGTGACGGGCGGCAATCGGGCACCTCCGAAAGCCCGTCAATCCTGAACGCCTCGCCCGAATCGGTGGTGGGCGGCGGGCTCGCCTATCTGCAAACCGGCGACCGGGTGCGGCTCGATCTCAACACCGCCACGATGGACGCGTTGGTAGATCCAAAGGAATGGGCGCAGCGCCAGGCCGACTGGTCCGCCCCTCACATGGAGAACCAGACCCCGTGGCAGGAGATATATCGCCGCCATGTCGGGCAACTCTCGGATGGAGGCTGCCTCGAACTGGCAACCGCCTATCAGCGTGTCGCGCGCAACCTGCCGCGCGACAATCACTGATCAGCGCAACAGCGCCTCGATACGCCCGGTGATCTCTTTCGAGGTCGGGCGCGCGACCGATCCCCATGTGCCCGCGACCGCACCATCCGGACCGATCAACACCTTGTTGAAGTTCCACGAGGGCGCAAACCCCGCCTCTTGCGCGAGCGAGGCATAAAACGGGTGTGCCTGCGATCCGCGCACCGGCGTGATCGTCGTCATCGGGATATCGAGGCCGAAATTGACCTCGCAGAACTCCTTGACCTCGGCCTCGCTCGACAATTCCTGCCGGAAATCGTCAGACGGCACCGCCAGAACCACCAGCCCCCGGTCGCGATATGCGTCGTAAAGCGCCTGCAACCCGTCATACTGATGGGTGAACCCACAGCGCGACGCGGTATTGACGACCAGCACCGGTTGCCCCCGCCAATCGCTGAGCCGAATTTCTCCCCCGTCGATATTGCCGAACGGAGCCGCCAGATCGAGCGCGGCGGCAGGCAGGGCGAAAAAAGCGGCGAAAAAGGCGATGATCAGGCGCATGTCAATTCTCCGAAAAGTTACGTGATTTACGTCGCGACCCCGGCGGTGGATCACTCTGCCCCGCTATTCCATTTTCCGGCCCGCGCCCCATCTGTTATCCTGAACCATAGCACAGGAGGCGTGAGACGTGACCGAATACCGCAAAGACCCCGACAGGATCGCCGCCCTCTCACCCGAAGAATACCGGGTGACCCAGAAGAACGGCACCGAACGCCCTGGCACCGGCAAATACCTGAATAACAAGGAGCCGGGCATCTACGTCGATATCGTCAGCGGAGAGCCGCTCTTCGCCAGTTCCGACAAGTATGAATCCGGCTGCGGCTGGCCCAGTTTCACCAAGCCCATCGAATCTGCCCACGTGGCCGAAAAACATGATTTCACCATGGGCATGATCCGCACCGAGGTGCGCAGCCGCGATGGCGACAGCCACTTGGGCCATGTCTTTCCCGATGGTCCCAGCGACCGGGGCGGCTTGCGCTATTGCATCAATTCGGCAAGCCTGCGATTCATTCATCGCGACGACATGGAAGCGCAGGGATATGGCGCGTATCTCGATCAGGTGGAGGATGTGACATGAGCGAACGTGCAGTTCTGGCCGGTGGCTGTTTCTGGGGCATGCAGGATCTCATCCGCAAGCTGCCCGGCGTGATCTCGACCCGGGTGGGTTATACCGGCGGCGATGTGCCGAATGCCACCTATCGCAATCACGGCAGCCATGCCGAAGGCATCGAGATCGTCTTCGACCCTGCGAAGATCAGCTATCGGCGCATTCTCGAGGTGTTCTTCCAGATCCATGACCCGACCACCCTCTATCGACAGGGCAATGACGTAGGGATGAGCTATCGCTCGGCGATCTACTACTGCTCCGACGAGCAAAAGGCCGAGGCGCAGCGCACCATCGCCGATGTCGAGGCCAGCGGCCTCTGGCCCGGCAAGGTCGTCACCGAGGTCGAGCCCGTCGGCGATTTCTGGGAGGCAGAGCCGGAGCATCAGGATTATCTGAAACGCTTCCCGCAAGGCTATACCTGCCACTTCCCGCGCGCCGATTGGGTCTTGCCCCGCAAGGAGGCGGACACGGACGCCTGACCATGGCACCCCCGGACCGCGCCCACCCCCTTACCGGGATCGCGCTCAAGATCACGTCGGTCACGCTCTTCATCACCATGGCCTCGCTGATCAAGGCCACGTCAGGGCACATTCCCCCCGGCGAGGCGGTGTTCTTCCGCTCGTTCTTCGCCATCCCGGTGATCCTCGTCTGGCTCATGCTGCGCGGCGACCTGCGCACCGGTCTCAGGGTCCGCTCGCCGCTAAACCATTTCTGGCGCGGCTTTGTCGGCACGGCCGCCATGGGGCTGGGATTTGCCGCGCTCGGCCTGCTACCACTGCCAGAGGTCACGGCCCTGGGCTATGCCGCCCCCTTGCTGGTGGTGGTCTTCGCGGCGATGTTCCTAAACGAGCAGGTCGGCCTCTTTCGGATCGGCGCGGTCGGCCTCGGTCTTGCGGGCGTGTTGATCGTCCTCGCCCCGCGCCTCACCGCCCTCAGCGGCCCGACCGTCGAGACGATGCAGGCCGTGGGCGCGATGCTCGCCCTCACCGGCGCGATCTGCGCAGCACTGGCGCAAATCTACGTGCGCAAACTGGTGCAAACCGAAGAGACCAGCGCCATCGTCTTCTACTTCTCCGTAACCTCCACATTGCTCTCCTTCCTGACTATTCCCTTCGGCTGGGTTCAGCCCTCCGGCCCGGAATTCGGTCTTCTGGTGCTGGCCGGGCTTCTGGGCGGTCTGGGGCAGATTTTCCTCACCTCCTCCTACCGCTTCGCCGATGCCAGCGTCGTCGCCCCGTTCGACTACGCCTCGATCCTCCTGGCACTCGGGATCGGGTATTTCATCTTCGACGAGGTGCCGACCAGCGCCATGCTCACCGGCGCATCGCTGGTCATTCTGGCCGGGATCATCATCATCTGGCGCGAGCACCAGCTGGGGATCCGCCGTAATAGGGCAAGGTCTGCGCGGACACCGGAATAGGGTGGGAGTGACGTGGAACTACGTGAGCCGCGTATCGCGCGGGTGCGTCATTCCAAGGCTCGCCCCCAGCCTACCCCCCCGTCAACGTCGCCAGCGCATAAGGCGGCCAGAGCATCGCCCGGCGCAGCCGCCCCAAAGGCCAACGCCCCGGCGGCTTGCGCAGGATCTCCGGATAAAGACGCTTAGGCACCCGGTCCATCGCCAGATCGGCCAGCAGCGCCCCGGCATAACTCCCCATCGCCACCCCATTGCCATGATAACTCAGCCCGGTGAACGCACCCGGCATATCCGGGATCGGCCCGGCATAGGGCGTAAGATCCGGCGACAACGACAACAGCCCATTCCAGCTATGCGACGTCTCGACATCGGCCCAAGCCGGGAACATCCGCTCGAAATGCGCCCTTATCGTGCGATCCATCCGTGCATCGAACCGGGCCGAGGAAAACAGCCCGCCGCGCATCCCGAACAGCATCCGGTTATCGGGCATCAACCGGAAATAATGTAGAAAAAACCGGTCGTCATAACACATCTGCCGCGTGGTCCAGCCTTGGGCGCTGAGTTCCGCTTCGCTCATCACCCGCGTCACGATCACATTCGATTGCGTCGGCAGATAGCGCGCCCGCATCCACCCCGGCAGGTCATCCGACGAATAGCCATTGGTCGCCACGATCAGGCGCCGCGCGGTGACCTCCGCCTGCGGCGTGCTCAGATGAAACACCCCGTCCCGTCGGATCGCAGTGACCGGGGACTGGCCATGAACACGCGCCCCGGCGCGCACCGCCGCCTCCGCCAGCCCCAGCGTAAATTTCATCGGGTTGAGCGCCACGCCGACGGGCGTGGTGAGCGCGGCATGAAATGGTCCCTTCATGCCCATCTGCGCCAGTTCAGAGCCTGAAATGACCTCAGGCACCACGCCGTAATCCGCCTCGATCTGCGCAGCCCGCGCGGCAAACCCCGCAACCGCGCGCGGCGTATGCGCCAGCAGCGTCTCACCCTCGGAATGCAGATCGGCCTCAATCCCGAGCCGCGTGATCAGGTCGCGGGCAAACCGCGCCGCCTCAACCTCAGCGCAGCGATACTCGCGCCGTGCCGCCTCACCATTGGTCTTGCGCAGGATCGCGTCCGACGCGGCAGAGCCGCCCAGACAGCAGAACCCGCCATTGCGCCCCGAGGCGCCCCAACCGGGCACCTGCGCCTCGAACACCCGCACATCCTGCCCGGCCTCGGCCAGATGCAGTGCCGCCGACAGACCGGTGAAGCCCGCGCCGATTACCGCCACATCGCAGGTGATCCGCCCCTGCGCCGCCGGGTAATCGCGCGGCACCACGGTGGTCGGCCAGTAACAGCCCGCACGCGGCCCCTCGCCATAGGCATGCGCCGGATAGACCCGGCTCATGCGTGAACGGCGGCGCGTTCGTCGGCCTGTTGGCGCAGGCTGGCGCGTTTGGTGATCAGCGACGCGGTGATCACCCCGATCGCCACGATGGCGATCATGATAGTCGAGAGCGCGTTGATCTCCGGGCTGACCCCCAGCCGGATCGACGACCAGATCTTGATCGGCAGCGTGGTGGCCGACGGCCCGGCGGTAAAGGACGCGATCACCAGATCGTCAAGCGACAGCGTAAACGCCAATAGCCAGCCGGAAATCACCGCAGGCGCGATGATCGGCAGGGTCACAAGGCGGAACGCATCAAAATGCGAGCACCCCAGATCAAGCGCCGCCTCTTCCAGCGACCGGTCAAAGGTCACCAGCCGCGACGACACCACAACCGACACGAAACACATCGAAAAGGTGGTATGCGCGAGGATGATGGTGAAAATCCCCCGGTCCAGCCCGATCCCGATGAACAATAGCAAGAGCGACAGACCAGTGATCACCTCGGGCATCACCAGCGGCGCGTAGATCATCCCCGAAAACAGCGTCCGCCCATAAAACCGCCCCGCGCGCACCAGCACCAATGCGGCCATGGTGCCCAACACCGTGGCGATGGTCGAGGACACCACCGCCACCTGTATCGTCACCCAGGCCGCGTCCAGAAACGCCTCGTTCTGTATCAGCGTGCCATACCACTTGGTCGAGAATCCGGCCCAGACCGTCACCAGCTTCGATTCGTTGAAGCTGTAGACGATGAGGATGATCATCGGCAGGTAGAGAAAGGCAAAGCCGAGCGTGAGCGAGGTGGCGTTGAACCATGTCAAACGTCTCATGCGCACACCCTCGGATAAACGACTTCTTCAAAAGAAATCGGATCGAAATCTTTCAAAGATTTCGTCTGCAACCGTCGCGTCATCCCTCGGCCTCCCGCTGTTTCTGCTCGTTGCGCTGGAACAGCACGATAGGAATGATCAGGATCAGCAACAGCACCACCGCCACAGCACTCGCCACCGGCCAGTCGCGGTTGTTGAAGAACTCTTCCCACAACACCTTGCCGATCATCAGCGTCTGCGACCCGCCCAGAAGCGAGGGGATCACAAACTCGCCGATGGTCGGGATGAAGACCAGAAAGCAGCCCGCGATGATGCCGGTTTTCGACAGCGGTATTGTAATCAGCCAGAACGCCTTGATCCGCGAACACCCCAGATCCTCGGCCGCCTCCAGCAAGGACCCGTCCATCCGCTCCAACGCCGAATAGATCGGCAGGATCATGAAGGGCAGATAGGTGTAGACGATGCCGATATAGACCGCCACGGGCGTGTTGAGGATCGTCAACGGCTCGGAAATCAGGCCAAGGCTCAACAAGAGCTGATTGAGATAGCCCTCGGTCGACAGGATTCCCATCCACGAATAGACCCGGATCAGGAACGAGGTCCAGAACGGCAGGATCACCAGCATCATCAACGTCGGGCGCCAGTGATCAGGAGCGTTGGCCATCCCATAGGCGATCGGATAGCCCACCAGCAGCGTGCACAAGGTGGCGATAGAAGCGATCTGCAAAGACGACAGATAGGCCTTCCAATACAAATCATCGGTCGTCAAAAACACGAAATTCTCGAAATCGAGCCCGGCGAAGAAATCCCGGAGTCCCTTCCAGCCCTCCGAGAGGTCGAGCGTCGGCGTATAAGGCGGAATCGCCAGTTCAATATCGCTCAGACTGATCTTGAGCACGATGACAAAGGGCACCAGGAACAGCGCCAGCAGCCACAGGTAGGGCAACAGGATGAGCGTGGCGCGTCTCATTCGCCCAGCACCACACCGGCGGTGTCGCGGAAACTGATCCAGACCTCGTCTTCCCAGGTAATGTCGCGCTGCGCGACACGCCGGGTATTGGCCAGCTGTGCCTTGACCATCGTGCCATTGGCCAGTTCGACGTGATAGGTCGACAGGTTGCCCAGATAGGCAATGTCGATCACCTTGCCCCTGAGCGCATTGGCCGACTCCGGCCTGTCCTTGGAAATGCCCAGCTTTTCAGGCCGCACCGCCAGCGTCACGCGCTTCCCGGCCAGCGCCGGATCGCCATTGCTGGCAATCAGCGGCGGCTGCCCCTCGGCCCAGTGAATGGTGATACCGCCCGGAGCGATCGCGTAAGGCTGCACCGCAGACGCGGCCGCCTTGCTTTCCTCGGGCGTCGGCGGCGGCAATTGCTTGGGCGCATCCTCACGAGGCCCGAGAATATACTTGAACAGCTTGTCATGCAGCCACTTGCCACGCTCATTGGGTTGCGGCGCGCGGGGCGCTTGCTCTGCGGCGGGGGGCTGCGCCTCGGGCTGTGCGGGCGTCTCAGATTCGGCAGTCGGTGCCGCCTCTGCACCGCCCTCCCTCGCCTCGGCCATCCCGTCGATCAGGTTCACATCGCCGATGAAATCCGCCACGTAACGCGAGGCCGGGGCCTCGTAGATCACCTGCGGCGTATCAGCCTGAATGATCTTGCCGGTATCCATCACCGCAACCCGGCTCGCCACCGTCATCGCCTCTTCCTGATCATGGGTGACGATGACAAAGGTGGTGCCGGTCTTTTCCTGAATATCCATCAGTTCGAATTGCGTCGCCTGCCGCAGCTTGGCATCGAGCGCGCCCAGCGGCTCATCCAGCAACAACAGCTTCGGCGCCTTGGCGAGGCTACGCGCCAGCGCCACCCGCTGCCGCTGCCCACCGGAAATCTGATGTGGCTTGCGTCGCGCGAATTGCTCCAGCCGCGTCAGCTTGAGCATCTCCTCGACCCGCGCCGCGATCTCGTCCTTCGACTTGCCGTCCCGCTTCAGCCCAAAGGCGATGTTGTCCCACACCGACAGATGCGGAAACAGCGCGTAGGACTGGAACATCATGTTCACCGCCCGCTTGTTCGGTGGAAACGGCGCGATATCCTGCCCGCCCAGCAGGATCGTGCCCTCGGTCGGTTTCTCGAACCCGGCCAGCATCCGCATCATCGTCGTCTTGCCGCAGCCCGACGGCCCGAGCAGGGCAAAGAACTCCTTCTCGTAGATGTCAAAGCTCTGATTGTCGATCGCGGTGAACTCACCAAACCGCTTGGTGACGTTTTTGAACTGAATCAGCGGCTTGGCGTCCGGATCGTTCCACGGCTCGAATACGGTTTGTGACATGCGCCTGTCCCCGGCTGGATTGAGAAAACCCGCGCAAGGGCTGGCCTCGCGCGGGTCGGTCATGCCGTCCGATCAGGTGCCGGACTTGATCTTGGTCCACAGACGGGTCACCGTCCGCTGCACCTTCGCCGGGTAGGGCGTCGTGGTAAAGAGGTTGTCGAGCGCCTCCTGCGACGGATAGATCGCCGGATCTCCGATCACATCCTCGATCAGATATTCCTGCGACGCCTTGTTGCCATTCGCGTAGTAGACATAGTTCGACGCAGCAGCCATGTTCTGCGCATCCATTATGAAATTCAGGAACGTATGCGCGCCTTCAGGGTTGGGCGCATCGACCGGAATCGCCATCTGGTCAAACCACATCTGCGCGCCTTCCTTGGGCGCGTTATAGACGATCTCGACCCCGTTATCGGCCTCTGCCGCGCGGTCGCGGGCCTGCAGGATATCACCCGACCAGCCGACAGCGACGCAGATGTCGCCATTCGCCAGCGCGTTGATATATTCCGAGCTGTGGAATTTCTGGATATGCGGGCGCACCGCCATCAGGACCGGCTCGACCTTGGCGATCACCTCGGGGTCATGGCTATCGGGATCTTCACCGATATACTTGAGCGCCATCGGAATCATCTCGGCGGGGGCATCAAGGAAATGCACGCCGCATTCGGCCAGCTTTTCCATGTTTTCGGGGTTCAGCACCAGTTCGAGACTGTCGAGCGGCGCATCCTCACCCAGCAATTCCTGCACTTTGCCGACATTGGCACCGATGCCCGTGGTGCCCCACATGTAATTGATCGAATACTCGTTTCCGGGGTCGTATTTCGCCGTGCGCTTTTCAACCACGTCCCACATGTTGTCGAGGTTGGGCAGCTTGGATGTGTCCAGCTTCTGGAACGCGCCTGCACTGATCTGCCGCTGCAGGAATGTGCCCGTGGGCACCACCACGTCATAGCCCGAGCCACCGGCGAGCATCTTGGTTTCCAGCACCTCGTTGCTGTCGAACACGTCATAGATCAGGTCGAGCCCGGTTTCCTCTTCGAACTGCGTCAGCAGGTCCTCGTCGATATAGTCGGACCAGTTATAGACCCGGACCTCCTGCGCCGAAGCGGCGGACGCCGCAAGCGCAAGCGTCGCAGTGGTGGTCAGCATAAGATTTCGCATTATTGTCTCCCGTTGGTTTCGGCATGTTCTCTGCCTTGGCGCAGATTTGATCAAAAAATACCACGCCTGGCAATATGGTAATGTTTTCACGCAGCCGCTAAACTCGCAAGGTCAGAGATTGAAAGCCTTGCCCGGGATGCCCCCTTCATGCCCAAAGCCGCACAGAATTTAAGCGTCCAAGACCCCGCGACAACGCGCCTGCCTGCGCATGAGTTGATATACCGTCAACTGCGCGCACTCGTGCTCTTCGGCGATCTGGCACCCGGTCAGGCGGTGACCATTCAGGGCCTCAGCGAACGGCTCGGTGCGGGCATGACCCCGGTGCGCGAGGCGATCCGCCGTCTGATCGCCGAAGGGGCGCTGGAATTCCAGGGCAACAGGCGGGTCAGCGTGCCGTTGCTATCGGCCGATAACATCAGCGAATTAATATATGCACGCCAATGGCTTGATCCCTATCTGACGACACGCGCGACGGAACGGGCCACCGGCGATGACCTCGCCCAACTGACCGCCCTCGATACCGAACTGGATCAGGCGATTTCTCATGGCGATCTGCGCGGCTACCTGGAATTGAACTACCGCTTTCACAAGCGGCTTTACGAACTCGCCGAGGCTCCGATTCTCGCCGATGTGGCGGATGGGCTATGGCTGCGTTTCGGCCCATCCCTTCGGGTGGTCTGCGGGCGCATGGGAACGCAGAACCTGCCGGACAAACACAAGGACATGCTCGCCGCGATGCGCGCAGGCAATGCCGAGGCCGCCGCCCGCGCAATCCGCGAGGATGTCGTGCAGGGTATGGAGCAAGTGCGCCAATCCATCGCCCCAAAAGCGCGTGCGCACTGATTCGATTGACAGCGGATAATTTGATCATATTCTGGTGAAAACGCCCGCGCACCCGCGCCGGGCCACCCATTCGCGAGAGGTATTGCCATGAGCACGATCACCAACCACATGCCCACAGCCGAGCTTCAGGCGCTGGATGCCGCACATCACATGCACCCGTTCACCCATGGTGATGGCCTCAACGCCAAGGGTGCGCGGATCATCACCCGCGCGCGCGGCGTCACCCTGACCGACAGTGAAGGCAACGAAATCCTCGACGCCATGGGCGGGCTCTGGTGCGTCAATATCGGCTACGGGCGCGAGGAACTGGCAGATGTCGCCGCCCGCCAGATGCGCGAACTGCCCTTTTACAATACCTTCTTCCAGACCAGCCATGTGCCCGCCATCGCCCTTTCGGCCAAGCTGGCGGAGCTGGCGCCGGGCGATCTCAACCACATCTTCTATGCCGGCTCGGGTTCCGAGGCGAACGACACCAATATCCGCATGGTCCGCACCTATTGGGCGCAGTTGGGAGAGCCCGAGCGCAACGTGATCATCAGCCGCAAGAACGCCTATCACGGCTCCTCCGTCGGCAGCGGCAGTCTTGGTGGCATGTCGGGCATGCACGCGCAGGGCGGCATGCCGATCCCCGACATTCACCATATCGACCAGCCCAACTGGTATGCCGAAGGCGGCGACACCGACCCCGAGGCGTTCGGGCTCGAACGCGCCCGTCAGCTTGAGGCCAAGATCGAGGAACTGGGCGCGCACCGCGTCGCCGCCTTCATCGCCGAGCCGGTTCAGGGCGCGGGCGGCGTCATCGTGCCCCCCGACAGCTACTGGCCAGAAATCCAGCGGATTTGCGATAAATACGGCATCCTGCTCATCGCCGATGAGGTGATCTGCGGATTCGGCCGCACCGGCAAATGGTTCGGCAGCCAGACCTACAATATCCGCCCCGATATCATGACCATCGCCAAGGGGCTCAGCTCCGGCTATGCGCCAATCGGCGGCTCGATCGTCTCGGACAAGGTGGCGCAGGTGATGAACGCCTGCGAGTTCAACCATGGCTACACCTATTCCGGGCACCCCGTGTCCTGCGCCGTGGCCCTCGAAAACCTGCGTATCCTCGAAGAAGAAAAGATCGTCGAACGCGTGGCGAACGACACCGGTCCCTACTTGCAGGAAAAATGGCGCGGCCTTGCCGAACACCCCCTCGTAGGCGAGGCGAAGATCGTCGGCATGATGGGCTCCATCGCGCTGACACCCGACAAGGTAAGCCGCGCCAAGTTCGCCTCCGACCCGGGCACCGCCGGGTACATATGCCGCGAGCGGTGCTTTGCCAACAAACTGGTGATGCGCCATGTCGGCGACCGGATGATCATCTCGCCGCCGCTGGTGATTTCCAAATCCGAGATCGACACCTTGATCGAGCGGGCATGGATGTCGCTCGATCAGGCCGAACAGGCGATCCGTGCGGACGGTCTGATGCAGTCGGCGGCGTGACTGCACGCCACCGACGCGATACCGACGTAATACCGACGCGATACTGACGTAACGTAATGCGGATTTTCAGCGCAAAGGTAAGGTTTTCCATACGGGACAAACGATCCGTTTTTCCCCATGACTACACCGTCCGTAAGGATAGTCTGTTATGCGTAAACGAGTTCCTGAGTGTGCAGTTTTCCGTACAGTAAGTTAACGAGGTGCGCCATCACTCACGGCTGTGCGTGCCAGTAGGCCCCGGTGGAAACACCGGGGCTTTTGGTTGCCGGACGATGGGGAAAGCCCGTTCGGGGACGCTCAGACCGGCAAGGCCGTGGTCGAAAAAACCGTGCGTAATGCAAAGCTTGACTGCATCTTGGCAACCCCCGGCAGCCGTGTCAGGTATTGGCGGTGGATGCGGGCAAAGTCCTCGGTATCCTCGGCCACGATCTTGAGAATGTAATCCGCCGCCCCCGCAGTCAGGTGACATTCCAGCACATCCGGCACCCGCGCCACGGCCTTCTCGAACGCGTCCAGAACCTCATCCGCCTGCGTGCTCAGCGTGATCTCGACGAATATGGTCGCAGGCACCCCCATCTTGCGCACATCCAGCAACGCGACATAGCCCTTGATATACCCATCCGCCTCCAACCGCTGCACCCGCCGATGACACGCCGAGGCCGAAAGATTGACCTCCTCTGCCAGGTCCGCGTTGGAGATCCGGCCGCGCCGCTGAAGCACCTGCAGCAAGCGCCGATCTGTCTGATCCAGGGACATACGCACAAGACCTTTCGAAGCAAATGCATTTCCAGTGAACATTATTCACAAAAATGCCTTTTGGACGAGGGAAATTTCAATCGCCTTGCGCGCCATTTGCGGCACTCTTAGTCAAGTCAATCGGAGGAGAATCCAGACATGAAAATCGGCTGCCCCACGGAAATCAAACCCCAGGAATTTCGCGTCGGGATGACACCTAATGCCGCGCAAGAAGCCGTGAGCCATGGTCACGAGGTGATCATTCAGGCCGGCGCGGGCATCGGCGCGGGCTTTGATGATGCCGCCTATGAGGCAACGGGCGCCACCATCATCGACACCGCCGCCGAGGTCTTCGCGACCGCCGACATGATCGTCAAGGTCAAGGAACCGCAAGCCGCCGAGCGCAAGATGCTGCGCGAAGGGCAGTTGCTCTTTACCTATCTGCATCTGGCACCCGATGAGGCACAGACGCGCGACCTGCTGGCGTCAGGCTGCACCGCCATCGCCTATGAGACGGTGACGGACCGGTCGGGCGGCCTGCCCCTGTTGGCCCCGATGTCCGAGGTCGCCGGGCGTCTCGCCCCGCAGGTGGGCGCCTGGACCCTGCAAAAGGCCAATGGCGGGCGCGGTGTGCTGATGGGCGGCGTACCCGGGGTGGGCCCGGCCCGCGTCATCGTGATCGGCGGCGGCGTTGTCGGCACCCACGCGGCCAGGATCGCAGCGGGCATGGGCGCGGATGTGACCGTTCTCGACCGGTCGCTGCCGCGTCTGCGCTATCTCGACGACGTGTTCGGCGGCACATTCAAGACCGGTTATTCCTCGGCCGGTCTGCTGGAAGAATTGCTACCACTCGCCGATATGGTGATCGGCGCTGTGCTCATCCCCGGGGCCGCCGCGCCCAAGCTGGTGCGCCGTGATCAGTTCGGAATGATGAAGCCAGGTGCTGTGCTCGTGGACGTGGCGATCGATCAGGGCGGCTGCTTTGAGACCTCGAAGGCGACCACCCATCAGGATCCGATCTACGAGGTGGACGGGATCATGCATTACTGCGTCGCCAACATGCCCGGTGCCGTGGCGCGCACCTCGACGCTCGCGCTTGGCAACGCGACGATGCCCTTCATGCTGGCGCTCGCCGACAAGGGCTGGAAACAGGCCTGCGCCGAGGACCGGCACCTCCTAAACGGCCTGAACGTGCATGCCGGACAACTCACCTACGCCGCCGTGGGCGAGGCGCTCGGGATCGAAAGCGTGCATCCCGAATCGCTGCTCTGATCGTCATCCGCGTCACCGGCCCATCCGGGCCGGTGACGCAAATAGACTATCGATGTCGCAAATGATGCTGGACCGGCCGCGCCCTGTAGACTAGCGTTTCTGGAAAAACGCCAACAGGGGGCGCTAAATGGCCATGTTCATCCTGCGCAGGCTCGGGGTTATGATCCTGACTGCGTTATGCCTGACGTTTGTCGTCTTTTTCCTGACGAATCTCTATCCCAATCTCGAAAAGCTGGCCAAGACGCAGGGCAATTTCCGCATGACGGATGAAGAGGTTGCCAGCTATCTCGGGCGCAACGGATATCTGGAACCTCTGCCGGTCAAATACGGCCAATGGATGGGTGTGCTGCCCGGCTGGACCACCCAAGCCGAGGACGGCACCCTACGCGGACGCTGCATCGGCCCCGACACGCCAGCCGAAGAGGCCCCACGTTTCTGCGGCATCCTGCAGGGCGATTGGGGCTATTCCACCGTGTTCAAGAGGGACGTGGGCGAGATCATCGGCGAAAAGCTGGCGCTGACCGGGCGGCTGATGTTCTGGGTGATGCTCTTGATGGTGCCCTCGGCGCTGATCCTCGGTGTAATGGCGGGGATGCGCGAGGGCTCGCGCACCGACCGGACGCTGTCGACCTTCGCGATCACCACCACGGCGACGCCCGAATATGTCTCGGGGGTGCTGTTCATCGCGGTCTTTGCCAGCACCGCCGTGGGCCTGAAATGGTTCAAGGGCACGGCGACGAGCGCGATGGAGAACCCGACCTTCGAGAATTTCTTTCTGCCGGTGCTTACCATCGCGCTCTACGGGATGGGATACATCGCACGAATGACCCGCGCCTCGATGGCCGAGGTGATGACCGCGCAATATATCCGCACGGCCCGGCTCAAGGGGGTAAGTTTCCCCAATATCGTGATGAAACACGCGCTCAGGAATGCGCTGATCGCGCCCTTCACGGTGATCATGCTGCAATTCCCGTGGCTGCTGAATGGCGTGGTGATCGTCGAGACACTGTTTAACTACAAGGGCTTTGGCTGGACACTCGTTCAGGCCGCAAGCAACAACGACATCGAACTGCTGCTCGCCGTGTCGGTGGTGTCGGTCGTCGTCGTCCTGGTGACGCAGCTCATCTCGGATATCGGTTATGTCTATCTCAATCCACGCATCAGCGTCACCTAACGGAAGGGCCGAACCATGGACGCACTAAGCTGGAGCGAGATCATCCTGCGGACACTGGGACAGTTCACTCCCGTCTGGATCGCCCTCATCGCCACGTTCGCCCTGTCGATCACCTTCAAGCGGCGGCTCGGGCTCTATGGCAAGCTCTTTGACAGTCCCATCGGCATGGTCGGTTTCGCGCTGGTGATGTTCTGGGTGTTCACCGGAGTTTTCGGTGGCGCTTTTGATCTCATCACCACGCATGACGTGCTCGACCAATCAGCCTCGATGAAGAACAAGGGGCCCGGGACACCCTATACCAAGCTGATGGGCGAGGTGGCCGAGGGTGCCTACCCCTATTACCTGCTGGGCGGCGACAATCTCGGGCGCGACGTGTTCAGCCGCATGGTTGTGGGCGCATGGGAGGTGATCAAAATCGCGCCCTTCGCCAGCCTCTTTGCCTTCATGGTGGGCATCACGCTTGGCCTGCCAGCAGGCTATTACGGCGGGCGTCTCGATACATTCCTGTCCTTCCTCGCCAATCTGATCCTCGCCTTCCCGGTGATCCTGCTCTTCTACCTGCTGGTCACGCCCGAGATCGTCCTGACCGGCATTCCGGTCTACATGGCCGCCGTGCTCTTCATCTTTCCCATCATCTTCCTCGTGCTCCTGTGGAACTCGCGTTTTCACACGCAGCCCGCGACGCGCAACCTCTATGTCGGGGTGACGCTGGTGGTGGGGCTGTGGCTCTATGCGGGGATCGCGTGGAATGCCGACCCGCTGGGCCTGGTGAGCTTTCCGCCCAATCTTCTGGTGGTCTTCGTGGCGGTGGTCTTTGTCAACTCGCCCACCGTGTTCCGCATCGTGCGCGGCCTCACGATGGACATCAAGACCCGCGACTATGTCGCCGCCGCGCAGACCCGGGGCGAGGGGCCGTGGTACATCATGCTGTGGGAAATTCTGCCCAATGTGCGCGGGCCGCTCTTGGTCGATTTCTGCCTGCGCATCGGATACACGACGATCCTGCTCGGCACGCTCGGCTTCTTCGGCCTCGGCCTCAGCCCCGAGAGCCCGGATTGGGGCAGCACCATCAACGAGGGGCGCAAGCTTCTGTCGATGTATCTCCACCCCGCCCTGCCACCCGCCTTCGCACTCCTGAGCCTCGTTCTGGGGCTCAACCTGCTGGCCGACGGGCTGCGGGAAGAGAGCCTGCGGGATTGAGTATTTATGGAAAGATGAAGGAGATGGACATGGCCAAGCCGGACTATGACGGACCGATCCTAGAGATCGAGAACCTGTCAATTTCCTTCTTCACCCGGTTGCGAGAAATCCCGGCGGTGATGGATTTCTCGGTCGCCGTGCAGCCGGGCGAGGCCGTGGGACTCGTCGGCGAATCCGGCTGCGGCAAATCCACCGTGGCCTTGGGCGTGATGCAGGATCTGGGGGTGAATGGCCGGATCGTTGGCGGCTCGGTCCGCTTCAAGGGTCAGGATCTGAGCAAGATGAGCGCGGCGGAGCTGCGCCACATTCGCGGCAACGAGATCGCGATGATTTATCAGGAGCCGATGGCGTCCCTCAATCCGGCGATGAAAGTGGGCCGTCAGTTGATCGAAGTGCCGATGATCCACGAAGGCATCTCCGAGAAAGACGCCTGGGCGCGTGCGCTGGAAGTGGTGAACGACGTCAAGCTGCCCGATCCCGACCGCATCATGAAAAGCTATCCGCATCAGCTCTCGGGCGGGCAGCAGCAGCGGATCGTGATCGCCATGGCGCTGATGTCGAAACCGTCGCTGCTCATTCTCGACGAGCCCACCACCGCGCTCGACGTGACGGTCGAAGCAGCTGTGGTGGAGCTGGTCAAGGATCTGGGGCGCAAATACGGCACCTCGATGCTCTTCATCAGCCACAATCTCGGCCTCGTGCTGGAAACCTGCGACCGAATCTGCGTGATGTATTCCGGCGAGGCGGTCGAGACCGGCAGCATCAAGGACGTATTCGACAAGATGCAGCACCCCTACACGCAGGCGCTCTTTCGCTCGATCCCGCTGCCCGGCGCGAACAAGAACAGCCGTCCGCTCAAGGCCATTCCCGGCAACTTCCCCCTGCCGCATGAACGCCCCAACGGTTGCAATTTCGGGCCGCGCTGCGACTATTTCCAGAGTGGCCAATGCGATGCCGGTGAGATTCCCATGGCAGTGATCGAGGGAGACGACCGCCATTTGACCCGCTGCCTGCGCTACCGCGACATCGATTGGAACGCCCCCGTCGAGGCGATGGCGCAGCACGAGGCGGGCGAGCCGGGCCAGGTCGTGCTCAAGATGGACAAGCTCAAGAAATATTACGAGGTCGCGGCCAACGCCCTCTTCGGCGGTGGTGGCGCGAAGAAGGTGGTGAAGGCCAACGAAACGCTGAGTTTCGAGGCGCGCGAGAGCGAGACATTGGCGATTGTCGGCGAATCGGGTTGCGGCAAATCCACCTTCGCCAAGGTGCTGATGGGGTTGGAAACGGCGACCGAGGGGCAGATCCTGCTCGACAACCGCAATATCGAAGACATCCCCATCGAAAAGCGCGACACGCAGACCGTGGCCGATGTGCAGATGGTGTTCCAGAACCCGTTCGACACGCTCAACCCTTCGATGACCGTGGGCCGCCAGATCATCCGCGCGCTCGAGGTGTTCGGCATCGGGGCGTCGGATCAGGAACGCCGCGACGAGATGCTGCGCCTGCTCGATCTGGTGAAACTGCCACGCGAGTTTGCCGACCGCATGCCCCGACAGCTGTCCGGCGGGCAAAAACAACGCGTCGGCATCGCCCGTGCCTTCGCCGGCGGCGCCCGGATCGTGGTGGCGGATGAGCCGGTCTCGGCGCTCGATGTGAGTGTGCAGGCCGCCGTCACCGATCTCCTGATGGAGATCCAGCGCAAGCAGAAGACGACGCTTCTCTTCATCTCGCACGATCTTTCCATCGTGCGCTATCTCAGCGACCGGGTGATGGTAATGTACTTGGGACATGTGGTCGAACTGGGCACCACGGATCAGGTCTTCTCGCCGCCCTATCACCCCTATACCGAGGCACTGCTGTCGGCGGTGCCAATCGCCGATACCAGCGTCGAGAAGCGCCATATCGTGCTTGAGGGGGATGTGCCTTCGGCGATGAACCCGCCGCCCGGTTGCCCGTTCCAGACGCGCTGCCGCTGGAAATCCGAGGTGCCTGGGGGATTGTGCGAAAAAGAGGTGCCCCCGGTGCGCGACCTCGCCCCCGGCCATCAGGTCAAATGCCACCTGTCCCAAGAGATGCTCGACCGTATGGAGCCGGTGATCAAGATCGCGGCGGAGTGAACGGGGCGGCGGTGACCGCCCCGTTCCAGGTTACTGTGCCGCGATCATTTCGGCCTGTTTGACGATCACCTCGGCCTGCTTGATCGAGGCGATATCGACGAGACGGCCCTTGTAGGTCGTGGCCCCCTCGCCGCGTGCAGTGGCCTCTTCCATCGCCTGAAGAATCTCCCGCGCTTCCGCGACCGCCGCGTCGGACGGCGTGAAGATCTCGTTGGCGAGCGCGATCTGCTTGGGATGGATCGCCCATTTGCCGACCATGCCAAGCGTGGCCGACCGGCGCGCCTGCGCACGAAAGCCCTCGTCATCCGAGAAATCCCCGAACGGGCCGTCGACCGGCAAGAGGCCATGCGTGCGGCAGGCGGCGACAATTGCGGTCTGTGCCCAATGCCAAGGATCAGACCAGTATTTCGCGCCCTCATGCAGCATGTAGTAGTTTTCTTGCGTGCCGCCGATACCAGTGGTGGACATGCCCATAGAGGCCGCGAAATCGGCGGCACCAAGGCTCATCGCCTGCATGCGGGGACTGGCGGCGGCGATTGCCTCGACATGGGCGATGCCCGCAGCGGATTCGATGATTACCTCGAAACCGATGCGCTTTTTGCGCCCCTTGGCGGCTTCGATCGCGGTAACAAGCGCGTCGACGGCATAGATATCCTCGCCGCAACCCACCTTGGGGATCATGATCTGATCGAGTCGGTCACTGGACTGCTCCAATAGATCAACCACATCGCGATACCAGAACGGCGAGTCGAGACTGTTGATGCGCACCGAGAGGGTTTTCTTGCCCCAGTCTACGCTGTTGATCGCCTCGATCGTGTTGTTGCGCGCCACGTCCTTGTCGGTGGGGGCCACCGAATCCTCTAGGTCGATATTGATCACGTCCGCAGCACTCGCCGCCATTTTCTCGAACAGCTTGGTGTTGGAGCCGGGGCCGAACAGCTGACAGCGGTTGGGGCGAGCGGGGGGCGGCGGTTGCAGGCGAAAGCTCATCTTTGGGTCGCTCCGTTGGTTAAGGAAATTGCGTGAACATCGCGGCTTTGGGTATGAAATTGCGCATCACTCTGCAAGCGGCTTTTCCGTCGCGGGTTAAACCTGCAATGTACGGGCATGAATTGCAGAAAATTCGAGCCATTCGCCTATTCGCAACAGGATCATGCGATATTCTTGCCTTTCACATTGAAATACGTATGAAATCGCGTTTGAATCGTACGAAATTCCCCTGAATTCCGAACGCTTGGAGCATCTGCCATGATCGAGACCCCCTATCTGTTGTTCCTGGGCGATGCGCCCGACATGCTGGCCGCCAAGGTGGCCATCGGTATCCGCGACTGGCGCCCCGAGAATGCCCTGGGCCAGTTTCGCCTACCTGGCTGCGGGGCCGATCTGGGTCTGCCCGACATGACGCTGGAGGAGGCGAAAGCCGCGGGCGTCAAGACCGTCGTCATCGGCGTGGCCAATCGCGGCGGCATCATCAGCCAGGAATGGAAGAAGGTGCTGGTGGCAGCATTGGAGGAGGGGTTCGATCTCGCCTCCGGGCTGCACAATCTGCTGCGCGACGAACCCGATCTCAAGGCCGTGGCCGAGGCGACCGGACACACGCTGCACGATGTGCGGGTGCCTTCGGTGAAATATCCGATAGCCGACGGGGTGAAGCGGCGCGGCAAGCGCTGTCTGGCCGTGGGCACCGATTGCTCGGTCGGCAAGATGTATACCGCGATGGCGATGGAACGCGAGATGCAGGCGCGTGGCATGAAGGCGACGTTCCGCGCCACCGGGCAGACTGGCATCCTGATCACCGGCGACGGCGTGCCGCTCGACGCCGTGGTCGCCGATTTCATGGCCGGGTCGGTGGAATGGCTTACGCCCGACAATGACCCCGATCACTGGGACCTGATCGAGGGGCAGGGCAGCCTCTTTCACGTGTCCTTCTCGGGGGTGACCATGGCGCTGATCCATGGCGGACAGCCCGACGCGCTGATCCTCAGCCATGAGCCGACACGGGCTCATATGCGCGGCTTGCCCGGATATAAGTTGCCCTCGCTGGAGCAATTGCGCGACACCGCGCTGCCACTGGCGCAGGTCGCCAATCCGGCCTGTCAGGTGGTCGGCGTATCGGTCAACACGCAGCACATGAACGAGGCCGAGGCGCGTGCCTCTCTGGACAAGGTCGAGAGCGAGATGGGCCTGCCTGCGACTGACCCGTATCGGTTCGGGTCGGGCAAGCTGGTCGAGGCGCTCGCGGCGCTTTGATCCGCCGGAGCCGTGCGAGGCATGTGGCGGATGCCTCCGGCGGGAGTATTTCTGGAAAGATGAAAGGGGGACGCTTGGAGATTTCAGTGACGCGCGACGTGTTCCGGTTGGCGCAGGTGTTTACCATCAGCCGGGGCTCGCGCACCGAGGCACAGGTGCTGACCGTGCGGATCAGCGCGGGCGGCGTGACCGGTTGGGGCGAATGCGTGCCCTATGCCCGCTATGACGAGACGCTGGAGAGTGTCACGGCGCAGATCGAGGGGCTGCCGAGCGATCTGGCGCGCGAGGGGCTCTATGATCTGCTGCCCGCCGGGGCGGCGCGCAATGCGGTGGATTGTGCGCTATGGGATCTTGAGGCGAAGACAAAAGGTTGCCGGGTCTGGGACCTGGCCGGGTTACGCAAGCCGGGGCCGGAGATTACCGCCTACACCCTGTCACTCGACACGCCCGAGGCGATGCAGGCGCAGGCGGCACAACACGCGCATCGGCCGCTTCTGAAGATAAAGCTGGGCACGCCCGATGACATGCCCCGGCTGGAGGCGGTGCGGCGGGGAGCGCCGCAGGCGAAGATCATCATCGACGCCAATGAAGGCTGGAGCGCCGACGTTTATGCCGAACTCGCGCCGCATCTGCTGCGGCTTGGCGTGGCGCTGGTCGAGCAACCACTGCCTGCGGGTGAGGATGAGGCGCTGATCGGAATGGGCCGCCCGGTGCCTGTCTGTGCCGACGAGTCGTGCCATGACCGGGAAAGCCTGCCGGATCTCAAGGGCAAATATGACGTGGTCAACATCAAGCTGGACAAGACCGGTGGGCTGACCGAGGCGCTGCGCCTGCGCGAGGCAGCAAGGGCAGAAGGTTATGGAATTATGGTAGGTTGCATGGTCGGAAGCTCGCTGGCCATGGCCCCGGCAGTACTGGTTGCGCAGGGCGCGATGGTGACGGACCTTGACGGCCCGCTTCTCTTGGCCGAAGACCGGAAGAACGCTTTGAAATTCGATGACGCCGGGGTGCATCCGCCCGAGGCGGCTTTGTGGGGGTAGGACCATGCGCACTGTCTATGTGAACGGCGAATATTTGCCGGAGACCGAGGCCACCGTGTCGATTTTCGACCGGGGGTTCCTGATGGCCGATGGCGTCTACGAGGTGACGAGCGTTCTGGGCGGCAAGCTGATCGATTTCGCGGGCCATCTGGCGCGGCTGGAGCGGTCGCTCTCGGAGCTCGAAATAAAGAAGCCCGCTGCGTACGACGACCTGCTGGAGATCCACCGCGAGTTGGTGCGCGCGAACGACATTGAGGACGGGCTGGTCTATCTGCAAGTCACCCGCGGCAGCGATGGCGACCGCGATTTCGTATTTCCAGACGCCGAGACGACTGAGCCGACGCTCGTGCTGTTCACCCAATCCAAGCCCGGGCTGGCGGACAATCCGGCGGCGAAAAAAGGCATCAAGGTCATCAGCATCGAGGATATCCGCTGGGGCAGACGCGATATCAAGACGGTGCAGCTGCTCTATCCGTCAATGGGCAAGATGATGGCCAAGAAAGCCGGCTGTGACGATGCCTGGATGATCGAGGATGGGCATGTGACGGAAGGCACTTCGAACAATGCCTATATCGTCAAGGGCAACAAGATCGTCACCCGGCATCTGAGCAATGACATCCTGCACGGGATCACCCGCGCCGCCGTGCTGCGCTTTGCCCGAGAGGCTCAGATGGAGGTGGAAGAGCGAAGTTTCACCATCGACGAGGCGCGCGAGGCGGACGAGGCATTCGTCACCTCGGCAAGCGCCTTTGTGATGCCCGTGGTGGAGATCGACGGGGTCACCCTGGGCGATGGCACACCTGGGCGCGTGGCCACACGGCTGCGGGAGATTTACCTCGATGAGAGTCGCAAAACAGCTGTGTAAGTACGTCAGTTGTCGAGTTTAGCACGTGAACGTGACGGATCAATTAATCTGCATTCACGCACATAAGCTGGGCAGATTCGGGGAATTGAGCGTTCAGCGCGCATGGGTCAACTTGGCGTCGACCAAGAAAAGGACGACACCCATGACCCCTGTTCATCCCGCAACCCGTATCGGCCATGTGCATCTCAAGGTCTCGGATCTGGAGCGCGCCATCGGCTTCTATTCCGGCGTGCTCGGCTTCGAGCTCACGCAATATTATTCCGGCGGGCAGGCGGCGTTCCTGTCGGCAGGGGGCTATCATCACCATATCGGGCTCAACACATGGGAGAGCCTCGGGGCCACACCACCGCCGAAAGGGCATACCGGCCTGTTTCATACCGCGTTCCTCTACCCCGACCGCACCGCGCTCGCCGATGCGCTGCGACGCGTGGTCGGGGCGGGCATTCCGGTCGAAGGCGCAGCCGATCACGGCGTGAGCGAGGCGATTTACCTGTCGGACCCGGACCTTAACGGCGTGGAGCTGTATGTCGACAAGCCGGAGGCGGAGTGGCCGCGCGATGCGAGTGGCAACTTGGCCATGGTGAACAGGCCGCTCGATCTGGACCGCCTCATGGCCGAGGCACCGGCACGAAACTGATCGCTCTGGACCCTCTTGCAAGACCGGCCTAGGGTCTGGCCGAGACGAGGCAGGGAGGAACAACATGCCAACCGGAAAGAACATCCGCACTTATTTTCAGGGCCAATGGCATGACGGCGACTTGGCCGTAATGAAGGCGGCCGATCACGGCATTTGGCTGGGCAGCAACGTGTTTGACGGCGCGCGCTACGCCCACGGCCTGACCCCCGATCTCGACAAGCATTGCGCGCGGGTCAATGCCTCGGCTGCAGCGCTGATGGTGACACCGACGGTGAGCCCCGAGGAGATGGTCGCGATCGTGCGCGAGGGACTGCGCGCCTATCCCAAGGACGCCGCCGTCTACATCCGCCCGATGTATTGGGCGATCGACGGCGGCATGGCGGCGATCGTGCCCAAGGAAGGCGGAGAGACCGGCTTTGCCATCAGCCTCGAGGAAATCCCGATGGCCCCACCCGGCTTTACCACCACACTGAGCCGCACGCGCTTTCGCCGTCCGGTGATGGAGGATGCCGTGGTCAATGCCAAGGCGGCCTGTCTTTACCCGAACAACGCCCGCATGCTGGCCGAGGCGCGGGCGCGCGGGTTTGGCAATGCGCTGGTGGCCGATGCCCTGGGCAATGTGGCCGAGGCGGCGACTGCGAATGTGTTTGCCGTGCGTGATGGCGAGGTGTTCACGCCGGTGCCGAACGGCACATTTCTGGCCGGGATCACCCGGGCGCGGCATATCGCGAACATGCGCGCAGAGGGCATAGCGGTGCATGAATGCGTGATGAGCTTTGCCGATTTCGAGGCGGCGGACGAGGTGTTCTTGTCGGGCAACATGATGAAGGTCACGCCGGTCTCGACCTTTGAAGAGCGGCAGTATCAGCCCGGCCCGCTGACCGAACGCGTGCGCGAGATGTATTGGGACTGGGCGCAGTCGGACGGCACGCGGCCATGAGCCTGCCTTAATGTGCCTTGGCCCAGTTGGCGCCCTGCCCGGCATCCACCACCAGCGGCACCTCGAGATGCACCGCCGGGTCGGCAGCACCCTGCATGACGTCGCGGGCCACTTCGATCAGGCGGCCGATGCTGTCCTCGGCCACCTCGAAGATCAGTTCGTCATGCACCTGTAGCAACATCTTGCAGGGCAGGCCCTCAATCGCGGCGGGCATGCGAATCATGGCGCGGCGGATGATGTCGGCGGCGCTGCCCTGAATGGGCGCGTTGATCGCCGCGCGGCGGGCAAAGCCGGCGCGCGGTCCCTTGGCCGAAATCTCGGGTGTGTGGATCTTGCGGCCAAACAGGGTTTGAACATGGCCGTGTTCCTTGGCGAAGGAGACGGTTTCGTCCATGTAATCCTTGATGCCCGGAAAGCGTTCGAAATACCGATCAATGAAGCCCTGTGCCTCAGACCTCGGGATGCGCAGGTTGCGCGCGAGGCCAAAGCCGGAAATGCCGTAGATCACCCCGAAATTGATCGCCTTGGCCTGACGGCGTACCTCGGGTGTCATCTCATCCATCGGCACGTTGAACATCTCGCTTGCAGTCATGGCGTGGATGTCTTGGCCGTCACGGAACGCCTGTTTGAGCGAGTCGATTTGCGCCACATGGGCGAGGATGCGCAGCTCGATTTGGCTGTAATCGAGACTGACAAGGAGATTTCCCGGCTCTGCGACAAAGGCCTCGCGAATACGGCGGCCCTCCTCGGAGCGCACGGGGATATTCTGCAGATTCGGATCGGTTGAGGCGAGCCGCCCGGTATTGGCCCCTGTCTGCACGTAAGATGTATGCACCCGGCCAGTGTCAGGGTCGATGTGATCCTGCAACGCATCCGTGTAGGTCGATTTTAGTTTCGACAATTGCCGCCAGTCGAGAACGCGGGCGGGCAATTCGTGTTCGGTCGCCAGATCCTCAAGCACATCGGCACCAGTGGCATATGCTCCGGTCTTGCCCTTCTTGCCGCCGTCGAGGCCCATCTCGTCAAAGAGGATCTCGCCCAGTTGCTTGGGCGAGCCGACATTAAAGCTGCGCCCGGCCAGTTCGTGGATCTCAGACTCCAATCCGGCCATTTTCTGCGCGAACTTGCCCGACATGGCGCGCAACGTCTCGCGGTCGACCTTGACGCCGTGGCGCTCCATTCGGGCGAGAACCGGAACAAGCGGACGTTCGAGCGTTTCATAGACCGTGGTGACGCGGGCGCGGTGCAGCTGCGGCTTGAAGATATGCCACAGGCGCAGGGTGATGTCGGCATCCTCGGCGGCGTACTTCACCGCCTCGTCAAGCGGCACGCGGTCGAATGTGATGGCGGACTTACCCGAGCCCAGAAGCGATTTGATCGGGATCGGATCATGGCTGAGATACCGTTCCGACAGGGTGTCCATGCCATGCCCATGTTCGCCCGCATGCAGCGCGTAGGACATCAGCATGGTGTCGTCGATGGGCGCAATCTTGAGGCCGTGGCCCGCGAAGATCTTGGCATCGTATTTCATGTTCTGCCCGATCTTGAGGATCGCGTCATCCTCCAGCACCGGCTTGAGCGCATCCAACACGTCCTGCATCGGCAACTGCCCCGAGGCCAGCGTATCGGAGCCGAAAAGATCATCCGACGCCCCGTCCTTGTGCCCAAGCGGGATGTAGCAGGCGGTGCCAGGTGCCGTGGCGAGCGAGATACCCACCAGATCAGCCTGCATTTCATTGAGCGAGGTGGTCTCGGTGTCGATGGCGACAAAACCCTGCGCGCGGATGGTGGCGATCCAGCCATCGAGCGTCGCCATGTCGCTGACGCGCGTGTAGGCTTCAGGCTCTATTCCAGGCCAATCGGGGGCTTTTGGCGCGTCCTCTGCTGCCTGTGCAGTGGGTTCAGGAATCACCGGCGCATCCTTGCCAAGTGCGTCGGCGATCCGCTTGGAAAGCGTACGAAACTCCATCTCGGCAAGAAACCCGAGCAGCATATCGGGATCGGGGTCGCGCACTTCCAGATCATCCAGCGTGAAATCGAGCGGCGTTTTGCAGTCAAGCTGCACCAGACGTTTCGACATTTCGATCTGTTCGCGCTTCTCGATCAGGGTCTCGCGACGCTTCGGCTGCGTGATCTCTTCGGCGCGGTCGAGGAGCTCTTCAAGAGAGCCGAATTCGTTGATCAGAAGCGCCGCCGTCTTGATCCCGATGCCGGGCGCGCCGGGGATGTTGTCGACACTGTCACCGGCCAGAGCCTGCACATCGACCACGCGGCCCGGGTCCACCCCGAATTTCTCGCGCACGCCGTCAACATCGATGCGGCGGTTCTTCATCGCGTCGAGCATCTCGACGCCGTCGCCCACGAGCTGCATGAGGTCCTTGTCGGAACTGATGATTGTCACTCTTCCACCCAGATCCCGCGCCTGACAGGCGAGCGTGGCGATGATGTCATCGGCCTCATAGCCCTCGATTTCCTCGCAGGCGATGTTAAAGGCGCGGGTGGCGTCGCGGGTCAGCGGGATTTGCGGGCGCAGATCCTCGGGCATCGCGTCACGATTGGCCTTGTAGGCGTCATAAAGGTCATTGCGAAATGTGTGGCTACCCTTGTCGAAGATCACCGCCACATGGGTCGGGGCGTCGTGACCATTGTTGCCCTCGACATAGCGTTGCAGCATGTTGCAAAACCCCGAGACCGCCCCGATCGGCAGCCCGTCGGATTTCCGCGTCAGCGGCGGCAGGGCGTGATAAGCGCGGAAGATGAAGGCCGAGCCGTCGATCAGATGAAGATGACAGCCTTTTCCGAATCCGGTGCTCATGTCTTACCCCCGCGTTTGGCCCTGCCGGGTCTGTTTGCCACGAAGCCGCCCAAGGTGCCAGCGGCTTCATGGCAGAGGAGACTTCGCCATGATTTGGCCGCATTTTGTCCAAATTCGAGACACAGTTTTTCCAACTGACCCGTAGATCAAAGCCAAACCTTTTGGCACGTTGGTACTGCAGAGTGGTCAGCTTATTTTTTATGACCGTCCAATCCTAGTTCGAATTCAGGCTGGCCGCTCTGTACGAAACCAACCCGCAGCGCCGGTCGGCGCGTTTCGGCCGGTCTGCTTCAAAACGGAGAAGACAGATGGCGCGTAAAAGCGAAGACCCTCCCAAGACAGAACACACAGAAGACGAACAACCACGCAAACCGCGTAAGGACAGGCCAATTATCGTGTCACGGCAACAATTCAACGATTTTGCAATGATCTGACTTTAGCAGCAGGATCTGGACTCTGAATTCCTTAGTTTGATTCAGTTTTTGTATCTGGCGCATATCCTAAGGCTTAGGAACAGGGACCGGGATCGGTCATGTTCGTCTCAATTTCGATCAATCGGCGCAGTTTGCGCTCGTCAATATTGCCAAGCACCGCAGTTCTGCCCACGACAAGCGCCGGGGTGCCAAAAAAGCCAAATCTGCGGGCGAGACCGGCTGTTCTTGCGATGGTATCAGCGACGTCGGCACCCTGCATGTCCCCTAGCAGCTGCTCGACATCAATGCCCGCATCCACGGCAATTTGTCTGATATAGGCCGTGTTCGGCATAAATGGCGTACCCATCAAGCGGTCATGAAAAATCGCATACGCCCCCTGACGCCTAGCAGCCAAGGCGGCCTTGGCGGCGCGCCGAGACGCAGGACCAAGCAACGGCAACTCATGCCACGTGATGGTGATCGGCTCGCGGCGTTCCAAATCATGGAGGAGCGGCGAAAGTACCCGGCAGTAGACGCAACGCGCGTCCGAGAAATAGGCGACGGGCACATGATCGGACGGCCTCGGACCTGTGAAGAGATGCGCACAAACGGAGGTCTCAGCAGGCCGCGCATTAGGTTGATCGATCCCTACGAGAGCGGGATTGCCTCTGGAGACCGGTCCGCCGGACAACTGGCGAAACCCATCATTTCCGGGCAGGGGCTCGAAGGTCAGCTCTGGTTCTAAATAGGCCGCCAGGCGCGGAAGACCGAAAGCGGTTGCCGCTACGCCAGAACCTGCCATCAACAGGGCCACGCGCCGGGTCGGCATATGAGGCCCTCAGACTTTACCTTCGAAATCGCGGTGAATGTGCTTAGCATCGCAGTAAGGACATTCGACATAGCCCGTTTCCCGAGGGATTTGCAGCCAGACACGGGGATGGCCCAATGCGCCCTCGCCCCCGTCGCAGGCGACACGGTAGTTGTCCACGATACGGGTTTCCGGGGCTTCGGTTACCATGAGGGCGTTTCCTTTTGCCGTGCTTTCCACTAGGTGCGAATATGAGTGAAGCCAAGCCGAGGGGCAAGAGCAGCATGGCGGCAAATGCCATTGAAATCCGAGGATTGACGAAAACCTACGGCAGTCAGGGTAAAAGCCCTGCAAAACAGGCGCTCACCGGGGTTGATCTGGATATTCCACAGGGATCGGTCTTTGGCCTTTTGGGGCCGAACGGGGCGGGGAAATCGACGCTGATCAATATCCTGGCCGGGCTTGTGGTAAAGACCGCCGGGCAGGTGACAATTTGGGGCTTTGATCAGGATCGCAACCCGCGTCAGAGCCGCGCCTCGATCGGGGTGATGCCACAGGAGTTGAACCTTGATCCATTCTTCACCCCGCGCGGCGCGCTGGAGGTGCAGGCCGGGCTCTATGGTGTGCCGCGCGCGCAGCGACGCAGCGATGAAATCCTGCGGCTGATCGGGCTGGAGGACAAGGCCGAGGCCTATGCGCGCACCCTTTCGGGCGGAATGCGGCGGCGGCTATTGCTGGGCAAGGCGTTGGTGCATCATCCGCATATCCTGGTGCTCGACGAGCCGACGGCGGGCGTCGATATCGAGTTGCGTCAGATGCTGTGGGAGAATGTGCGAAAACTCAATCGCGAGGGGATGACGATCATCCTGACCACGCATTACCTCGAAGAGGCCGAAGAGATGTGCGACGAGATCGCGATCATCAATCTGGGCGAAGTCGTAGCGCGGGACTCGACCGCGAACCTGTTGGGGCGGCTTGATGCCAAGACGATGATCATTCAACCTGACGGGCCGGTGCAGATCTTGCCGGAGGCACCGGGCTTGACCGTGTCGCGACGCGACGGCGGGGCGTTGGAAATCACCTATCATTCTGCCGAGACCCCTGCAGAGGCGGTGCTGGCCGCCGTGCACAAAGCAGGGATCTCGATCCGTGACGTCAAGACCGAGCAGGCGGATTTGCAGGATGTGTTCCTGGATCTGACACGCAGCCGCTAGGCATCTTCACCCCAGCCATCGGATTGCATTTCGCGCAACCGGCTGGCGGTGCGTTCGAATTCGAATGAGCCCTCTCCTTCGAGATAGAGGTATTCCGGCTCTGCCGCTGCCGAGCAGATGAGGCGTACGCGCGCCTCGTATAGCGCGTCGATCAGGGTGACGAACCGCTTGGCCTCGTTGAAATTGCTTCGCCCCAGTTGCGGGATGTTTTCCAGGATCAGCACGCGCGCTGCCTCTGCCAGGGCGAGATAGTCGGCAGGGCCGAGTGGGCGCCCGCAGAGGTCATAGAACGTGGCGCGTGCGACCCCGTTGTGAAACGCCGGAATTTCAACAGCACGCTTGTTGACGATGATGTCGTGCGGGCCGCCCTGACCACCGGTCAGATCCTGCCATATCGTCTCTATCTCGGCGCGGTTCTCGGAATTGAGAGGCGAGAAATAGGTTTGGCTTCCGGCGAGGCGATCCTGCCTGTAATCCGTTGGGCCGACCATTTCGTGCACGACCATGCGCTCCTTGACCAGCGCGATGAATGGCACGAATAATTGCCGATTGAGCCCGTTCTTGTAGAGGTCATCCGGCACCCGGTTGGACGTGGTGACCACCACCACCCCCGCCGCGAAAAGCGCCTCGAACAACCGACCCACGATCATCGCATCGGTGATATCGGTAATCTGCATTTCGTCAAAGGCCAGCAGCCGCACGGATTTGGCCACCTCCGCAGCCACCGGGGCGAGCGCGTCAGTCTCGTTGCGAGCGCGGGCGGCGTGCAGACCAGCGTGGATTTCCTGCATGAACGCGTGAAAATGCACTCGTCGGTTGGGCACGTCGAGGGTTTGCACGAACATGTCCATCAACATGGACTTGCCACGCCCGACCCCTCCCCAGAGATAGAGCCCCTTGGGCGGCTCAGGCGCGCGGCGAAACCAACCCTTGCGCGGGGTGTCAGCGAGCGCGGCGCGGATGCGCTCGAATTCGGGCAGAACCGCCTCTTGCGCGTCATCACGGGTCAGTTCGCCTTCGGCGACAAGGCGATCATAGAGGTGGGGCAGCGTTTCCATAACGTTCCGAATACCGTGATGCGGGTCTCGGGAAAAGCGCGAATGCTCAGGCGCGGCGGGCCAATTTCTGCATGACGCCCACCAGATCAGCGCTGATTCCAGGCTCGGAGAGGGCGTGACCGGCGACCGGGATCATCCGCAGATCGCATTTCGGCCAGAGCGCAGCCACCTTATGCGCAGTGATTGGCGGGCAGATCATGTCATAGCGGCCCTGTACGATGGTGCCGGGCACCTCGTGCAGCTGGTCCATGCGGGCAAGGATATGCCCGTCCTCCTCCAGAAAGCCGCGATGCGTGAAATAGTGGTTTTCCAGCCGCGCAAAGGCACGGGCGTAGTCCGCCGGGCTATCACCGCCGACGCCGGTGGACTGCACCGTGGCGAGCGCGTTTTCCCAAGCCGACCACGCCTTGGCGTGGGTGATTTCCTGCGCCAGATCGCCGGAAAAGAGCCGCTTGTGATAGGCAGTGATCAGGTCGTCGCGTTCCTCCTCGGGGATGAGTGCGACAAAGCGTGCCCATGTTTCCGGCCAAAACGCCCCGGCGCCACCGCCGTAGAACCAGTCGAGTTCTCCTTCTGTCATGGTAAACACACCGCGCAGCACCAGATGCAACGCGCGGTCGGGATGGGTCTGGCCATAGATCAGCGCCAGCGTGGCACCCCAACTGCCGCCGAAGACGATCCAGCGGTCGATGCCGAGAGTGTCGCGGATCTGCTCGATATCGCGCACAAGATGCCATGTCGTGTTGGCCTCGACGCTCGCATGCGGGCGCGATCGTCCGCAGCCGCGCTGATCAAAGAGAATGATTCGATAGATTTCAGGATCGAAGTAGCGGCGCATCGCGGGGCTGCAGCCGCCGCCCGGCCCCCCATGCAGAACAACAACCGGCAGGCCATCCGCCCGGCCCGATTGCTCGACATAGATCGTGTGACCATCGCCCACGTCGAGCATGCGCCGATCGAACGGCTCGACCGGAGGAAAGAGATATTGAACTGCGGTTTTATGGCCCGAGACTTTATCCATGAATGTCCTATATATCGCACGGGACTAATTGAGCCATAGGGAGACCCGAATGCAAGCCGCGCAGAGCACGATAGATGCCACCGAGGTCGCCAAATTCGAAGCGATGGCCGCCGAATGGTGGGATCCGAACGGCAAATTCAAGCCGCTTCACATGCTGAACCCCTGCAGGCTGGACTATATCACGTCGCAGATCGCAGCGGAATTCGAGCGTGATCAAGGGCTACACGCGCCATTCGAGGGTCTGCGCATACTCGATATCGGCTGTGGCGGTGGTCTGCTGAGCGAACCGATGGCGCGGCTTGGGGCCGATGTTGTGGGTGCGGATGCCGCCCCACGCAACATCCCTGTGGCGCAGGTTCATGCCGAGCAATCGGGTCTGAAGATCGACTATCGCCACACCACGGCCGAGGATATGGCCGCAGAGGGCGAGCAGTTTGACGTGGTGCTCAACATGGAGGTGGTCGAGCATGTGGCTGATCCGTTGGCCTATCTGACCGCCTGCCAGCAATTGCTCAAACCCGGCGGGTTGATGGTCTGCTCCACGATCAACCGCAATCCCAAAAGTTTCGCCATGGCTATCGTGGGGGCGGAATACGTGATGCGCTGGTTGCCCAAGGGCACGCATGAATGGTCTAAGTTCATCACCCCGGATGAGCTATACGGCCTGATTGCTCAAGCCGGGCTGACACCGGTGGATCGCAAGGGATTTGTTTTCAACCCGGTCACATGGCAATGGCGCCTGTCGGATCGCGACCTGAGCGTGAATTACGTGACAACGAGCGTCAAATCTCCAGCCTGATGCGCAATTCGCGCAGCACCGGCAGGCTGGCGCGCACGCGGTCCTCGCCAAGATCACGGATCAGATCCGAGACCATCGGCGTGATCGCCGCCATCGCCGCATCGCGCGCCTGACGGCCCGAGGGGCTGATCGCGACCATCTTGCGGCGGGCATCGTCCCAATCGGGGCGGATATGCACGTAGCCCGCCCATTCAAGTTTCGAGAGCGTGTTGGTCATCGCCCCGCGAGTGACATGAAAGCTTTTGGCTAGTTGCGCCGGGCTACGCTCATCTCCGATCCGGGCAAGATGGTTCAGGACCGAGAAATGCGAGATTTCCATACCCTTCGGCAGCACCCGGCTCAGCCGGTTGCGGATCAGCTGCTCGTTGGTGAGGATCTCGCTAAAGAGCGCCACCGCAAGGGAATTACTGGTTGTCTCGTCCATTCAGGGGCCATCAAAACCGCGGTCATGGCGCAGCGAAGGCACGCGCCTGCGTGCTTGTGCCACCTCCGAGGGGTCAAGATCAACCATCACGATCCCGTGATCGGTGCCGCCATCAGCCAGAACCTCGCCCCAGGGTGCGATTGCCATGCTGTGGCCATGCGTTGTGCGGGCCCGTCCCTTGGTGGCGGCATGGGTGCCGGTTTGCGCCGGGGCCAGCACGAAACAGCCGGTCTCAATAGCCCGCGCGCGCAGCATGGTTTCCCAATGCGCGGCACCGGTCACGGGGGAAAAGGCGGCGGGCACGGTCAGGATATCGGCCCCGGCATGGGCGAGGCGGCGATGCAGGGCGGGAAAGCGGATGTCGTAGCAGATCGTCAGGCCAAGCGTGCCCCAGGGCATCTGCGCCAGCACCGCGCGGGTGCCGGGCCGAAAGCCATCGGATTCGCGATAGGTTTCCTCGGGCGTCACATCGACGTCGAACATGTGGATCTTGTCATAGCGCGCCTTCACCTCGCCCTGCGGGTCGATCAGGAAGGACCGGTTGGCAAAGCGCCCGTCGGGATCGTCGGTCTTGAGCGCGAGCGAGCCGATCAGAAGCCAGACGCCATGGCGGGCGGCCTCTTGGCGCAATCCGGCGAGAACCGGGTCTGTTTCCTCGGGGTGCAGCACCTCATTTTGATGGCTGCGGCTGGTCGAGACGCAATTCGTCACTTCTGGAGTGAGGATGAACTCCGCGCCCTGTGCGACCGCCCTCTCCATCATCGCACGGACGGCGGCCAGATTATCCTCTGGCTGGTCGCTGCTGGTCAGTTGCAGGAGGGCCGCGCGCATCGAATCAGCCCTGGAGCATCGGATCGAGCTTGCCCGCGCGTTCCAGCGCATAAAGCTCGTCGCAGCCGCCAACATGCGTCTCACCGATGAAGATCTGCGGCACGGTATGGCGGCCATTGGCGCGGCTCATCATCTCGGTCTTGCGCTTGGGCTGAGCGAGCACGTTGATCTCGGAGAAGTTGACGCCCTTTTGCTTCAGCAGGCGTTTGGCCGCGTGGCAAAAGCCGCAGAGCGGCGAGGAGTAGATTTCGACGGGTTGCATGCACGGTTTCCTGTTCTGTTTGACAGGAACCTAAGCATCCTTGGCGACGCGTGCCAGTGTCAGAATACACACATCCTGCGCGCCAGCGGCATATGCGGCCTGCGCGCATGCCGAGAGCGTTGCGCCGGAAGTCATCACATCATCGACGACAAGCACCTGGCGATCTGTGATCAGCGGGCCGCGCGCCGGGTTAATGCGGATCGCGTCGCTGAGCATGGCGTGGCGGGCGGCTCGGTCGAGTCCGTTGAGGCTCTGTGTGCGCTTGGAGCGATGCAAGAGGTCCAGACAATGAGGTTGACCGATCTCGCGGGCCAACGCCTGCACGAGCAGGGCCGACTGATTGTAGCGACGGCGGAGCATTCGGGTCCAGTGCAGCGGCACCGGCGCAAGCAGGGTGTCGGGTTGCAAGAGCGGCGCAGCAGCACGCGCGAGCCATTTCGCCGCCGGGCGGATGACATCATGCCGGTCACCATGCTTGAGCGCAAGAACGAGGCGGCGACCGTTCTCGTGATATCGCAGCGCCGAGCGCCCGCGCGACCAGGGCCGGGCATTGACTAGGCATTCATCACAGAACTCGGCCTGCGCGCCCGACTCGCCCGGCAGTGGCACGCCGCAGGCGTCGCAGACCAGACCGGAAATGAACGGGGTATCGCGCCAGCAGGGACCACAAAGGCCGAAATCGCTATCGACAGTGGTGCCACAGAGCGTACAACGCGACGGATAGATCAACCGGACCGCTGTTTGAAATGCCGCTCTGTGCACCCTAATCTCCTTGCCATGACCCAGACACCACTCACCGACCGCACCGCCCTTTTCCGCAACCGCCTGCGCGCGGGGCGCGCGCCTGTGCTGTTCCTGCACGAAGTGGCGGCAGATGAGATCGAGGATCGTCTGGCGGTGGTTAACAAATCCTTTACCGCGCCCGCCGTGGTGACGGGTTTCCCCGAATTCTGGCAGACGCGCTTGCCGGAGGCGCGGGTGGTCGCAGATGACGAGACGCTGGCGTTGGAGCCGGGCGCGCATGATCTGGTAATCCATGCCATGTGCCTGCATTGGGCAAGCGATCCGGTGGGGCAACTCATTCAGATGCGGCGCGCGTTGCGGCCCGACGGGCTGATGCTGGGTGCGCTTCTGGGCGGTGGCACGTTGCAGGAGTTACGTGCGGCATTGGCGCAAGCCGAGGCCGATGTGACCGGAGGCCTTTCGCCGCGTATCCTGCCGATGGGGGAAATCCGCGATCTCGGCGCGCTGTTGCAGCGGGCGGGCTATACCCTGCCGGTTGCCGACCGGCTGCCGTTGAGCGTTGAATATCGCAATGCCCGGCACCTGATGCACGACCTGCGCGCCATGGGCGAGGCCAACGCGATGAGTACTAGACCCAGGCGCATGATGCGGCGCGCGGTCCTGAATCGCGCCTGCGACATATACGCGCGTGAATTCGGGAAGGGCACAGGCAGCATTCCCGCGACCTTCGAGATGATTTTCCTGACAGGCTGGTCGCCTGACGAAAGCCAGCCACAACCCTTGCGCCCCGGATCGGCCAAGGCACGGCTGGCGGACGCGCTCGGCTCAGAGGAAAAACCGCTGAAAGATTGACCTTGCGGCGCTAACCTATATGTCACCCCTGACCCGAGACTGACAGGATTGACCAAAGCCATGCTCGACGCCAGCCTTGACGCCGCACGCCCCGCCCACGCCCCCGCCGATCATCCCAAGGTGCCGCGAGCAAAAACCGGCGTGCTGCTGGCCAATCTCGGGACGCCGGATCATTACAGCTATTGGCCGATGCGCCGCTATCTCAACGAGTTCCTCTCGGACCGGCGGGTGATCGACTACAGCCCTTGGAAATGGCAGCCGCTGTTGCAGCTCATCATCCTGACCAAGCGACCGTTTACGAGCGGCGAGGCGTATAAATCCATCTGGAACGAAGACAAGGGCGAAAGCCCCCTGATGACCATCACCCGCGAGCAGACCGCCAAGATGGCCGAGGCAATGCATGTGCGCTACGGCGATCAGGTGATGGTAGATTTCTGCATGCGCTACGGCAATCCGTCCACGAAATCCAAGGTCCGGGCGATGGTCGAGGCGGGCTGCACGCGCATCCTGTTCTTTCCGCTCTATCCACATTACGCCGGTGCCACCTCAGCCACCGCGAATGACCAGTTCTTTCGCGCGCTGATGGACGAAACATGGCAGCCGATTGCCCGCGTGGTGGAGCCCTATTTCGAAAACCCGCTCTACATCGAGGCCCTCGCCGAATCGGTCGAGCGCGCCTACGCCGATATCGACAAGCGGCCCGAGATCCTCGTCGTGTCCTATCACGGCATGCCGAAGCGCTATTTGATGCAGGGCGATCCGTATCATTGCCATTGCCAGAAAACCACGCGCCTGCTCAAGGAGAGGCTGGGCTGGGAGGATACCGAGATCACCACCACGTTCCAGTCGGTCTTCGGCCCCGAGGAGTGGCTCAAGCCCTACACTGTCGACGAAGTGGCGCGGTTGGCGCGCGAGGATGGCAAGCAACGCATCGCGGTGATGGCTCCGGCCTTTTCTGCCGACTGCATCGAGACGCTGGAAGAGATCAACGAGGAAATCCGCGAGAGCTTTGAGGAGGCCGGTGGTGAGGAATTCACCTATATTCCATGCCTGAATGATGACGATGCGCATATCAAGGCGCTGTCTTCGATCGTCGAGAGCAACCTCATGGGTTGGCTCGACTGAGGCACCTCAACGCGAGACGCTGAACGAAAAAAGGCAGCGGAAGCCGCTGCCTTTTCTCTTTGAGTCGGTAATTCGATCAGTCTGCGGCAACTGCGGCAGCGACGATCGACAGAATAACCAGCGGAACCCAGACGGCGGCTGCCGAAGAGCTTGCGTTGGTTTCTTCAACGATGACCGGAGCCTCAATAACGGGCTCGGACAGGTTGCCGGCAAAACCGGTCGAAGCAGCAGCAGACAGAGCGGCCGCGAGAACGAGTTTCTTCATAATTATCCTCCAGATACAGGTGTGACGCTGCAACAGCGCAGCAACAGGCACCCAAGACTTACCTCGTAGCTTTTTCTAAGCAGTAAAATGTCAGGAATGCAAACGTATCTTGAGGCCTTGAATGCATCTCCGGTCGCTTTTTCGTCAAATAAGCAACACTTGAGTGCCGACTTTGGTCAAAGCGAAGAGTTGCGCGATATGTTCATTATAGAGTCCGACACAACCGTTCGACGAGCGCCTCCCAATCTTGCGCGTGTCATGAGTCCCGTGAATCCGGTAATAGGTCCAGCTGAGATAGAGCGCGTGGGTGCCAAGCGGGTTGTCCGGGCCGGGGCCGACATAGGGTGGCCATTCGGGATTACGCTTTAGCATCGAAGGGGTCGGGCGCCAGCTTGGCCCTTCGACCTTGCGCACTACGGAAGTACGACCCCGGCGCGTGAGGTCCTCGGTCAGCGGCACAGAGGAGGGGTAGAGTTTGTAAACGCTTTGGTCCTCGCTCCAGAAATGCACCGCACGCGAATCGATATCGACAAGGATTGCTCCGTTGCGCAGGTTCGAGAAATAGGGCTGCCAATCCAATGTGCGGAAGGCTGAGATATTGCGGCGCACAGTGGTGGTGACGTCGCGTTCATTCTCGACCGTATCGGGGCCATCCACACCCTGAGCGATCGCAGGCGCGCCGATCATCGCGCAGCTTCCGGCCAGAAAGGCCCGGCGGTTCCACGTGTCCCGGATATCAGAGGTCATCTTTGGGTCTCCACTCATACCTGTCTGATCAGACTGCAATATATGGCGTAAAGGCCGCAGTCGCAATTCAAACCGCCCTTGGGCCGCACGGTTCCGCCGATGCGGGTTTGAACTGCATCGCAAGGCGGGCTAAAGCGAATTGTAGAACAAGAAAGATTGGTTTGACATCATGGCGCGTCTCTTGATCCTTTGTCTGTCGGCTTTGTTGGCATTGTCGGCCTGTGCCGCACCACCACCGCCATCACCGCAGATTGGAGCGGATGGCAAACCGTTGCCGCGGGTCTATCCCATTCGCACAGGTCAGGAACGCGAGATCAGATTCCGCATGCTGGATTCGGTGAACTCTCTGCGTCAGGCCGCCGGGGCCGGGCCGCTTATCCTCGACGAAAAGCTGACTGCGGCGGCCGCCACCCATTCACGCGACATGTCTGTGCAGAACCGGCCGTGGCATTTCGGCTCTGACGGGTCGTCGCCAGTGGATCGCATCCGACGGGTCGGATACGACGGTGAACTGGTGGGCGAGACCATATCCGAGACTTATGAGACCGAACTCGAAACCCTAGCTGCCTGGATGCAGGAAGAGACCACGAGACGTGTGATCCTCAACCCCGAGGCCGAGCGTATGGGCTTTGACTGGCTGCAAGAGCCAGGTGGCAAAATCTGGTGGACGATGATCCTCGGCTCGTGATCACGCATTCAGCGTGATCGGCGTGCCATTGCGAATCATGGCATAAGCATCTTCCATCTCGCGATTCTTGACCGAGATGCACCCCGCTGTCCAATCCGGGCTAAGGAACGCGAGCGCGTTCGGCTCGCCATGGATAAAGATGTCACCCCCCGGCGACTTTCCAAGCACCTTGGCGAAGGCGATATCGGCCTCGTTGGGGTATGAAATCCCTAGCGACAAGTGAAACGAGCTATTGGGATTGCGCCGATCGATCAGGTATTCGCCCTCGGGCGTCCGGCCATCTCCCTCGAACTGTTTGTGTCCCTCGGGAGCAAAGCCCAAGTCGACTTTGTAGCGCTTAAGCACCTTGCGGTGGTGCAGGAGGAACATTTCGCGCTCGCCCTTGTTGACGATCACGCGGGTCACTTCGGGCCCGTAATAGCTGCGGAACTTGGATTTTTGCGCACATCCCGCAAGGGCGGCCGCCCCTGCAAGCAATGCAAAACGTCGTGTGAATGTCATGCCTGTCACCGTCTACTGCCCGGTTGTTTTGCGGGTGTTTTACTACGGTTCTGCTGGCTCAGGGTAGCGGTTTTTTCACGAATTATGTCTTGGTCAAGGTAAACCCGGCAACCAGTTCGACATGCGCTGACCAGCGGAACTGATCAACCACGCGCACTGGCCCCATGACGTAGCCATGTGACAGCAGATGCCGCGCATCGCGGGCGAAGGTGACCGGGTTACAGGATACATAGGCCAGGCGCGGCAACCGCGCCCGCGCGATCTCTGCGATCTGCGCCTCGGCTCCGGCGCGCGGAGGGTCGATCACCGCCCCGTCAAAGCGGGCCAATTCATCCGGCAGGAGCGGGCGGCGAAAGAGATCGCGCGCCTCGCTGGTGACGGGTTTGAGCCCCTGCGCGTGCCGCCAGCCCACGTCGAGCGCCTCGGTCATGGCTGCATCGCCCTCAACGGCATGAACGGGCGCGCGACGCGCCAGCGGCAGCGCAAAGGTACCGCATCCGGCAAAGAGATCGACGATGCAGGACGCGTCCCGCAAAATAGACTCTGTTTCAGCCAAAAGGGCGGCTTCGCCCTCTTCCGTGGCCTGCAGAAAAGCACCCGGCGGTGGCGTCACGACGGCCGGGCCGAACTTCTGCTGTGGCGGGCGACGGGTGACCACCATCTCACCATCCCAGGCCAGCCGCGCAAGGTCATGCTTCTCCGAAAGCCCTGCCAGCATGATGCGTAGCGGGCCATCGAGGGGCTTTCCACCGCGCACCGCAACGTCGAGACCGCCGAGCGAGAGCGTGACACTCACCGCGAGCGCAGCCTTTCGGCTCGTGCCCTCGATGGCCAAATCCTCGGCCAATGGCAGGGCCGCCATCAGATCGGGATGCAGCAGGTGGCAGTCAGGTATTTCAATGATCGTCTCGCTGCCGCGGGCGTAAAAGCCCGCCATCGCGCCCTTTTTCGTGCGCCGTGCGGCCAGCACCGCACGGCGGCGGGAATTCGGGGGTGAGGTATGAACAGGCCCGATCTCGGCGGAAATACCATGCGCGGCGAGTGCGGCCTCGACGACCTTGCGTTTCCACCGGGCAGTGAAATCATCCGAGGCGTGCTGCAACTGACAGCCGCCACAGGATTTGAAATGCCGACAAGGCGGGGTCACGCGAGCGGGCGAGGGGGTGATGATGCGGATGTCACACAGGGCTTGGCCGTCGGTCGTGCCGGTGACGTCCTCACCCGGCAGGGTGAGCGGTGCGAAAAGCGGACCCTCGGCGATCCCGTCACCCTGATGACCGAGGCGGGTGATGTGGTGGGTCGTCACAACAGATCCTCCCGACCGAGCCTGAAACCCGAGGCGATCCAGCGATTCTCCAGATCTTGCAGCTTTTGGCCGAGAGCGGGGCCGGTGTAATCCGGCATGAGATCGGCAGACTTGACCGGAAACGCGGCACTAGCACCGCGCTTGAGATCGTCCGGCGCGTTCGGATCAAGCGGAGCATCGAGAAGGGCAGCGCGCAGGAGCAGCATATCCATACCATCCGTCGCGCCGTAACGATAGCCAATCTCGGCGGGCGGCATGGTGGCGGACGCGCCGTCGCGCAAGAGCGCGAGCCGCTTGGTGTCGGCGCGCGACAGGCGCAGGCGGTCGGGGATATCCTCTCCGCCCAGTGCAGCAAGACGGCGCAGGGCGTTTGGGGCCGTGTTTGTCTCTGACTCGAGATACACAAGCGGCGCGAGTGACCGCACATCCGCCCCCGGCAGGATCGCGGTCAGCACGCCGGTCATCTGCATCGCGGCAACCGACGGCGCGGGATCGGGCGCGGTAAGCAGTTTGCGCATTTCGGCCCCGACACGCTCGCGCGAGAGCCCGGCAAGCCCGTCGAGATGAGCCGCACAGGCGGCGAGCGCGTCGGAATCAAGTCCCGCCTCGGCGTCACCATAGCAGGCATGAAAGCGGAAAAAGCGAAGGATACGCAGGTAATCTTCCTTGATCCGCGTTGCTCCATTGCCGATGAAGCGCACGCGCCGTGCGGTCAGATCGTCAATGCCGCCCAAAGGGTCGATCACCGAGCCGTCGGGGCGCGCATAGAGCGCATTCATGGTGAAATCGCGGCGGCGAGCATCGGCGTGAAGATCGGTGCCAAAGACCACCTGCGCATGTCGCCCGAAGGTATCCACGTCCTCGCGGAATGTGGTGACCTCATGCGGCTTACCGCCCGAAACCACGGTGATGGTGCCGTGGTCGATGCCGGTGGGCACAGGTTTCAGCCCAGCACCGGTGGCCAGCCAGATCACATCCGGCGGCAACGCGTCGGTGGCGATGTCGATATCGCCAACCGGCACGCGCAAAAGTGCGTTACGCACGCAGCCGCCGACAAAAAGCGCCTGATGCCCGGCCTGCGTCAGCGCAGTGCAAACCGCCTGCGTGGCGGGCGCGGTGATCCAGTCGCCCGAGAGTTTCATCGCGGCCCCGCCATCTCAGCCATGTTGCGCAAAATACGCGCGGTGGCACCCCAGATGTAATAAGGTCCGAACGGCACTGCATAATAGTGCCGCCAATCCCCGCGCCAACGGCGTTTCTCGACCCTAAACCTGCTTAACGCCAATAAGTGCGCGAGCGGTACCTCGAACACTTCCTCGACCTCTCCGACCTCTGGCACAGGCGTGAAGGGTACGGAGATCCGGGCCAGAACCGGGGTCACGTCAAAGCCGGTCACCGTCTCGTGCCGGGGCAGAAAGCCGAGCGTTTCAACATCGGCCGGATCGAGGCCGATTTCCTCTTGCGCCTCACGCAGGGCGGTGGCGGTGATATCAGGATCGCCCGCATCCTGCTTGCCACCGGGAAAGGCGATCTGTCCGGGGTGATGCTTGAGCGCGGAGGACCGCTTGGTCAGGATCACACGCGGCGCGCCCCCGCTGCAAAGCACCGGCACGAGCACCCCCGCCGCGCGCAGCTTGCGCCCCGGCGGCAGGCTCACCTCGGGGTTCAAGTCATAATCCGACGATCCTGCGCGCACCGCTCCAAGCGCCGCGAGAATCGGTTCGAGCGGATCACGCACCGTCATCGGACCCTTTTGGCGCGTCGAACCCGAGGGTTTCCGGATTGAGCCGGTAATGCGCGCCGCAGAACTGGCAATCGGCGGTCACAATGCCGTCTTCGGTGGTCATCTTTTCAATGTCCTTTGCCGAATAGATCGACAGGCTGTTTCGGACCCGTTCCTCAGAACAAGTACAGCCAAAGCGAACCGGCTGCAGGTCGAAGACGCGCGGGGCCTCTTCGTGAAACAGCCGCACAAGGAGATCCGTGGGTGCCACAGACGGCCCGATCAGCTCGAGATCCTCGACCGTGTCGAGCAGCATGTTGGCCCGGTTCCAGTTCTCGGCATCATCACCATCGACGACATCACTTGCCTGCAAGAGTCCTTCCTCCCCCGATCCACCGCCACTGGCGAAGGGCGAGGCCTTGGGCATGTGTTGCAGCATAACACCACCGGCACGCCAATGCTCCACCCCGCCCGTTTCGTGCGATCTACCGAAGCTTAGGGAAAAGCGCGTGGGCAATTGTTCGGATTGGGCGAAATAGGCCTCGGCGCAGTTGCGCAACGCATTTCCGGCGATCGGGGTGATGCCTTGATAGGGTGTCGTGCCCTGGCCCTGATCGAGCAATACGGCAAAATATCCCTCTCCCAACTGCCCAAACGGCGGGCCATCATCAAGGCGGTCGGGATCAAAGCTGGCGTAGGCGCGCATGCGCGCTGATTCGCCCTCGTTGGTGGGACCGTAATAATCAGTGGCGATCATCCGCACCGCACCCTTGGTCTGGACCTGAAGCGACAGCTTCCAGCGCAGCTTGATCGTCTGACCGATGAGGGCCGTCAAAAGCGCCATTTCGGCGATCAGCGCCTCGACCTGCGGGGGATAATTATGTTGTTTCAGGATACCATCAAGCACCCCGTCAAGCCGCGCTACGCGGCCCCGGATATCGGCGTGATCAAGCTGGAACGGCAGGATCGTATCGTCCCAGGCGATTTTCTGTCCAAGAGTCATGGGGTTTCCTTATGCGCCTTGGTTCGGCATATCGCGTGTATGTAGGCAGGACAAGACGGGGCACCAAGGGGGCATGGCATGATCCGGAGATTCGGCGAAGCACCACGCCAAGATGTGCGTTATCGGTTGCGGCCCGGGGTCTATGCGATCCTGCCGCAGGGGCGGCATCTGCTGGTCACGCATCAGGCAGAGCCGGTGCCGGAACTGCAACTGCCAGGCGGCGGCATCGACCCGGGCGAGCATCCACTGCGTGCGCTGCACCGTGAGGTTTATGAAGAAACCGGCTGGATCATCGCGCGGCCAAGACGCGTCGGGGCGTTTCGGCGGTTTACCTATATGCCGGAATACGAGTTCTGGGCTGAAAAGCTGTGCATGATTTACCGTGCCGATCCGGTGCGTGCCCTCGGCGCGGCGACAGAACCCGGGCATCGCGCGGTCTGGGTCACGCCGGATCAGGCCGCAATGCGGCTTGGCAATTCAGGGGACCGGCATTTCGTCAGCCGGGCATTGGGTCTGGTCTAAATTCCAGCAGAACGGCAGAAATATCATCCTGAAAATCCGCGTCCCCGGCGAAATCCGACAGTCTCCAGATCAATGATTCCAGAAAGGCCCGACCGCGCGTCTGGCGCAGATCTCGCAGGATCCGGGAAAGCCCGTCCTCATCAAGCAGCGCGCCGTCGCGCGCCGCGCATTCGGTAACGCCGTCGGAATGGATCAAGAGCCTGTCGCCCGGGGCCATCGTGACCTCGAATTGTTGGAACTCGGCGGCGTCGATCAAGCCAACGGGCAGTCCCCCCTGGCCGATAAATTCCACCGCACCCGTCGCGCGCTGCAACGCCGGATAGGGATGACCGGCCTGTGCGATGATGACCTGACCACTCTGCAGATCGACATCGGCAAGCGCGATGGTGAAGTAATGTTCAGTCTCCATCTCGGACATGATGACGCGGTTGAGCATGGCAATCGCCTCGGCAGGGGGGCGGGGGGCAAAGCCACCGACACGCGTTTTCTGCAAGGCAAGGTTCTGTTCGGGCACTGAGGATGACAGATACCCGGCCAACCGCGCCGTCATCAGAGCGGAACTGATACCATGCCCGGACACGTCGATCCCATAGAGACCGATCCGGCTGTCGGAAATCGGGAACATGCCCACCAGATCGCCACCTACATGCCCCGCCGATTGCAGGAGCAATGACACCTCGGCGGTGCCGAAATCGCGATAGCGTTCGCTGACCAGAGATTGCTGCAGCTTCTTGGCCTCGATCAGGTCGCTGTCGAGCGAATCATAGAGCGATTGCAACTCGTCGAGGGTGGAGGTGATCAGCCGGTTTTTGTCGGTCAGCTCCCGCTCCATCTGGAGGATGCGCGCCCCGGCGGCGATGCGGGCGCGCAATTCGGCGGCGTTGACCGGCTTGGTCAGGAAATCATCGGCCCCGCCATCGAGGCCAAGCGCCACCTCGTCCTTGTCACTCTTGGACGTCAGAAGGATGAAATAACCGTAAGTTTCGCGCGGCATGTCACGGAACGCACGACAGAACTCTAGCCCGGTCATGCCGGGCATCATCCAGTCACTAAGTACCAGATCAGGCGCGTAATCAGCACATATCCCAAGCGCATCATCACCAGACTCCGCCTCGCGGACATCAAAACCCCATCGTGTGAGCGACGCCGTCAGGATGCGACGCTGTGCCCGGCTGTCATCGACAACCAGAACACGGCGGATGACATCATCACCCGCATCCACCCGTCCACTTTCTGGTCTTTGGGCACGCACCGATCATTCCCTTGGTCTGTTCATCCTTGCGATAGCGCGTGCCGCCTTAACGCGGGGTGAATGCTAAAATTACACGAATGTCAGCAAGGTCTTTAACGATTTCTAAGGGTTTGGAGACCAGCCTGTTCCTGTCGAAGGAGGGCGGAGCATGATCGATTGGGACCGCGTTCGAAACCTGAGGGATGAGATTGGCGCGGACGCGTTCGAAGAGGTCGTCGATCTGTTTCTCGAAGAAGTCCAGACCGAAATTGACAGGTTGCGCGCGCCACGCGAGGCACTCGACATCGAAGGGCAGTTGCATTTCCTCAAGGGCAGCGCACTCAATCTCGGGTTTATCGCATTTTCGGACCTGTGCCATGCGGGTGAGGCAGCCGCGGCGGCAGGACAAGGCGGTCGCGTTGATCTGACGGAAATTCTGTGCTGTTTCGAGCAGTCCAAGGCAGCGTTTCTCGCCGGGCTCACGGCAGAGGTAATGGCCGCCTAGATCAGGAACTCCGCCAACACCTCGTCGCGGGTGATGTCGCGGTAATCAAACCCGGCATCGTCCAGCTTGCGCTGGATATGAACGAAATTTTCGGGTCGCGTCGTTTCGATCCCGATCAGGACGGAGCCGAAATTGCGCGCCGATTTCTTGAGATATTCAAACCGGGCGATATCGTCCTCCGGTCCGAGGATATCAAGGAAGTCACGCAACGCGCCGGGTCGCTGCGGCATGCGCAGGATAAAGTATTTCTTGACCCCCGAGTAGCGCTGCGCGCGCTCCTTGACCTCGGGCAGGCGTTCGAAATCGAAATTGCCACCCGAGGTGACGCAAACCACGGTCTTGCCCCGGATCGCGTCACCCATATCCTTGAGCGCATCAACGGCGAGCGCGCCCGCCGGTTCCAGCACGATGCCCTCGATGTTGAGCATTTCCAGCATCGTGGTGCACAGCCGGTCCTCGTCGATCACGCGGGCCTGGGCCGGATCAAGATCGGCAAGGCGCGCAAAGGTGCGCGCACCGATCTGCGCCACGGCGGCGCCGTCGGCGAAATTCTCGACATGGCGCAGGCGCACCGGTTTCCCGGCGGCAAGGGCCGCCGCAAGGCAGGCCCCACCCGCGGGCTCGACCAGTGTCAGGTTAACGGCATCGCCCATGTAGCTGCGCACCCCGGCAGATAGGCCGCCGCCGCCCACCGGCAGGATCAGGTGATCGGGCATGCCGCCCAATTGCGCCTCGATCTCAACCGCGACGCTGGCCTGCCCCGCGATCACATCTTCATCGTCAAACGGTGACAGGAAATGCCCGCCAACCTCGGCACAATAGGCTTGGGCGGCATGCAGCGTATCGTCGAAATAATCGCCGGTCAGGCGGATCGACACGGCATCCCCACCGAATTTCTCGGTCTTGCCGATCTTTTGCTGCGGTGTCGTCACCGGCATGAAGATCACGCCCTTGACCCCGAAATGCCGGCACATAAAGGCCACCCCCTGCGCGTGATTGCCGGCACTGGCGCAGACGAATTGCGTGGTTTCGGGCCGTGCCGCAAGGGCCTTGCGCATGGCGTTGAATGCGCCACGCAGCTTGTAGGAGCGCACCGGGCTCAGATCTTCGCGCTTGAGCAGGATTTCGGCCCCGTAACGTTCCGACAGGTGATCGTTGCGCTGCAGCGGCGTCGGCTCGAACACGGCGCGCATGGCGACCTCGGCGGTGCGGGCGTTATCCTGAAACTCGGTCATCCCGTTTCAGTGCCGCAATCGGGGCGTGCTGGCAAGGGGCGCACCTTGCCCCGGCACGGAAAACCGGCTAAGCGCGCTGCGATATCCGCGAGAGAGGGGAAACACATGTCCGCGCCCAAGAAAGTTGTTCTGGCCTATTCCGGGGGTCTCGATACCTCGATCATCCTGAAATGGCTACAGACCGAATATGGCTGCGAGGTGGTGACCTTTACCGCTGATCTGGGGCAGGGCGAGGAACTGGAACCGGCGCGGGAGAAGGCGAAACTGCTCGGGATCAAAGAGGAAAACATCTATATTGAGGATGTGCGCGAGGAATTCGTGCGCGATTTCGTGTTCCCGATGTTCCGTGCCAATGCGCTCTACGAGGGGCTCTATCTGCTGGGCACCTCGATTGCCCGCCCGCTGATTTCCAAGCGGCTGGTCGAGATCGCCGCCGAAACCGGGGCGGATGCCGTGGCGCATGGCGCGACCGGAAAGGGCAACGACCAGGTGCGGTTCGAACTGGCGGCCTATGCGCTCAACCCAGATATCAAAGTGATCGCGCCCTGGCGGGAATGGGATCTGACCAGCCGTACGCGACTGCTTGAGTTTGCGGAGAAGAACCAGATCCCGATCGCCAAGGACAAGCGTGGTGAAGCGCCGTTCTCGGTCGATGCGAATCTGTTGCACACCTCAAGCGAGGGCAAGGTGCTGGAAGACCCGGCAGAGGCCGCGCCCGACTATGTCTATCAGCGCACGGTCAGCCCCGAGGCGGCACCCGATACCCCGGAATTCATCGAGGTGACGTTCGACAAGGGTGACGCGGCGGCGATCAATGGCGAGGCGATGAGCCCGGCCACGATCCTCACAAAGCTCAACGAATTGGGCGGCAAGCACGGCATTGGGCGGCTCGACTTTGTTGAAAACCGGTTCGTGGGCATGAAGTCACGCGGTATTTACGAGACCCCTGGCGGCACTGTCCTTCTCGAGGCGCATCGCGGGATCGAGCAGATTACGCTCGACAGTGGCGCGGGGCATCTCAAGGATTCGCTGATGCCGCGCTATGCGGAGTTGATTTACAACGGCTTCTGGTTCAGCCCGGAACGCGAGATGTTGCAGGCGGCCATCGACAAGAGCCAGGAACATGTCAGCGGCACGGTGCGGCTCAAGCTCTACAAGGGGGCGGCGACGACCGTCGGGCGGTGGTCGGATCACAGCCTCTATTCCGAGGCGCATGTGACCTTTGAGGAGGATGCCGGGGCCTATGATCAGAAGGACGCGGCGGGTTTCATTCAACTGAACGCCCTGCGTCTGAAGCTGCTCGCGGCGCGAAACCGGCGCCTGAAGGGTTAAGCCCTCTATATAAAAATGAAGAAAAAGGCGGCCCTGCGATGGGCCGCCTTTTTCGTATCCAATCACTTCGCGGTGACAACCGTCATCACGAGGTTCCCGTCCATCTTGATCGGGCCGTCTTCCTTGGCCCCCAGGGTGTATTCAAATACGCCGGTCTGCATCCCGCCGTCTTCTGCGTGAACCATCAGCATGAGCATGTCGCCTGCGGCAACATCTTCCTGCAGGATCGCGGCGACATCATTCGTCTCGCCCTTGCGAAGGGGGGCATAGCCGACAACCGGACCAGGCTTCATGTCTTCGCCCGTGCGATGCACAACCAGCCAACCGTTCTTATCGGCGACCACTTTCTCGGCACTTACGATACCGTTGGCGACGCTTTGGTCTTCGGCCATCACCATCGGGTGCATTCCGTGATCATCCGCCATCGCGACACCAACGGTGAGGGCAAAAGTCGTTGCAAGAAAAGTCATCTTCATAGTGAACTCCTTTGTCATGGCTTCAACCGGGTTTTTACCCGGCACAGCACAAGACACGGATTCGAGTGGAGATAGTTTCAAGTCGGCCGGATATTTCCGGCGGCCGCTCATCAGGCAGGCCGCAGCTTTACGGCGCACAGCCGCTCATAGGCGGGCATCGCCACCTCGGCCAGAGCGGCACGCGCACCTTCCAGTTCGGGCAGCGGCCCCTCGGCGGGGGCAAAGCCGGTGCTGTCATGCACCGTCGCGTACCAATGCGCCGCCCAGACCCCATCTTCGACGTGGCCGCCACGCGGCCAGGACAGCATGGCAGGCGTCCAATCGAGACCGATGGCAGCGCAGAGCCGACGCAGCATGGCCTCGGGGTTCCGGCGGATATCGGCGGAATCGATGACGACGGGCGATTGCCCCACGGCCACCAATTGCTCGTAAAGCTCGGCCTGTTGGACAAAGCCGATATCGGCGAGCGTCGGATTGTCATATTTGGCCGAAAAACTGGCGGCGACGCGCGCAGGGTGGCGGATGAGAAAAACATTGGTCAGTTCGTTCACCCAGTCGCGCGGCACGCCGGGGATCATGTGCTGGGCCATGTGTTTCTGATAGAAATGCGGTTTTTGAGCCGGAACAGGGCCTAGGAGTTGTCCCACTACGCGTGTGGGATCCTGCGATTGCGCGGCCATGATCGCGTCTCGCATCGGGTGCTGGAGGTCGGTTGCGGCCAGATAAGCGGCATAGAATGGCTCATCCACCACAGCGCAATCGCCCCGCGCCGCAAAGCTGTACATCATCGCGGTAGAGAGATTGCGCGGCCCGGACCACATGGCGATGCGCATTTCAGACTCGCCCGGTCATTTGATATGACGCTATCATCAATGACCCGCCCTTTGTGTTTACGAGATGTTAATCATGTCTAGGATCGTCGAATCACGGATGCAAGGTAAGAGGCAGGCAATGGACGCGAAGTTTTGGCACGATCGCTGGCAAGAGGGGCGACTCGGGTTCCACGAAGGCAAGGTGAACCGGATGCTGGAGGCGCATTTTCATGCACTTGGGCTGACTCAAGGGCAACGCGTTTTCCTGCCGCTCAGTGGGAAGGCTATTGATATTCCATGGCTTTTATCAAAAGGCTATTCCGTTGCCGGGGTTGAATTGAGCGAGATCGCAGTGCGTGATCTATTTTCCGAAATGGGCGTCACACCGGAAATAACAGATACAGGGCGGCATCGCCGCTATGCTGCGGAATATGTAGATATCTTCGTCGGAGATATCTTCGAGTTGAGCGCCAGTGTCGTAGGTCCGGTGCATGCTGTCTATGACCGCGCCGCGCTGGTGGCCCTACCGGAGGATATGCGCGCACGGTATGCAGCGCATCTGGCCGGCATCACGGAATGCGCGCCGCAGCTTCTCGTGACCTTCGAATACGACCAAAGCGCGATGGCAGGTCCGCCGTTTTCGATCCCCGAGCAAGAGGTGGCGCGCTGTCATGGTGAGCGCTTCACGATAAATGTTCTGACGGATCAGGACGTGCCAGGAGGGCTGAAGGGTGTGGTCGCAGCACGCGAAAAAGCGCTTATTTTACGCCCTGTCTAAGTCGTTTCACGCTGAATCAGTGCCTTATAAAGGTCTTGGATCCGCGTGGTAAAAGGCCCTTGCGCGCCATCACCGATCTGCCGACCGTCGATTTCACTCACCGGGGTTTGCGCCCCGAACGTGCCGGTGAGAAACGCCTCATCCGCACCGTAGGCCTCGACCAGAGAAAAGTTTTTCTCGAAAACAGGAATGGCGTTCGCGCGGCAGAGATCAATGACCTTTTGGCGCGTGATGCCGTTCATGCAGTAATCCCCGGTCGAGGTCCAGACTGCGCCCTTGCGAATGATGAAGAAATTACAAGCATTGGTGGTGTTCACGAAACCATGGATATCGAGCATCAATGCCTCGTCGGCGCCGGCCTTTTCCGCCGCGATACAGGCGAGAATGCAGTTCAACTTGGAGTGTGAATTGAGTTTCGGGTCCTGGGTCATCGGCAGGCCACGGATATGCGGCACGGTGGCGAGACGAATGGGCCGGGCAATCTTCGGCTGCGAGTGTTCCATGATGATGGTTACCGTCGGCCCCTGCTGACTTAGAGAAGGGTGCTGAAAGGGCCGGGCCTTGATGCCCCGTGTCACCATCAACCGGGCATGCGCATCGGTGGTCATGCCATTGGCCTGTTGTGTCTCTGTTATGGCCTGAAGCACCTCACTCCGGGTCATACCGATATCAAGGTCGATGGCACGGGCGGCCTCGAACAAGCGGTCGAGATGTTCCGCTGCAAAGGCCCACGTGCCGTTATAGAGGCGCAGCCCCTCCCACACGCCGTCACCCAGCATGAAACCACTGTCATAAACACTGACCAGCGCCTCCGCCTTAGGCACGATGCGCCCGTTGAGCCAGATCAGGATCTGCTCGTTGCGCGCATCCTCTTGCGCGGCATGGGTGGTTTGCTGGTCGATCATCATTATCCCCTCGCGTGTGTTCGGTGCAGCGTATGTCTGCCGAAATCCGGTGCCAAGGTCGAAATATCTCTCAACAGCGCGTGACATCACGGCGTCGTAAGTTGGTGCGACGCTGGTTTTACGTCAGACTGACAAAGAACAGGAGGGCGTGACGATGGTGGCATATATTAGGGAACTCAAGGCGGTGACCTTGGCAGCACTGATCATAGTGGGTCTGTGCATGCAGGCGAAAAAGGCGCACGCAGCAGATGCGGATACGCTGGTGGTCGCAGGCGGCTGCTTCTGGTGCGTGGAGGCCGATTTCGAGAAGGTCAAAGGCGTGATCGAGGCCGAATCGGGCTTTGCTGGCGGCGCGCTCGATAACCCGACCTACAAACAGGTCACACGTGGCGGCACCGGGCATCTGGAGGCAGTGCAAATCACCTTCGACCCCGCGCAGGTCACGCGCGAGCAATTGCTGCACCTATTCTTTCGCTCGGTCGACCCGACTGACGCGGGCGGGCAATTCTGTGATCGCGGACAGAGCTATCAGACAGGAATTTTCGTCTCTGATGACGCAGAAAATACGCTTGTGAAGGCCGTCAAGGAAGATGCGGCCAAAGCACTGGGCCAGGCGATCGTGACTCCGATCCTGCCGTTGGACCGGTTTTGGCCAGCCGAAGCTTATCATCAGGATTATTACAAGAGTGGTGATATCATCCTGACCCGCTTTGGCCCTCGGACCAAAGCCAGCGCCTACAAGCTGTATCGGGACGCCTGCGGACGCGATGCCCGCGTCAGGGCACTCTGGGGGGAAGACGCGCCTTTTGCCGGTCAATCGTGAGCGTTGAGAAACGCATCGACCTCTGCGGCGGTCGGAATCGCCTCTGACGCGCCCGGGCGCTGAACCTGAAGGGCCGCTGCGGCAGAGGCGCGCCGCAGGGCCTGCGCCGGGGCAAAACCAGTGGCCAGGCCCGCCACCGCGTATCCGGCAAAACAGTCTCCGGCTCCGGTCGTTTCAATCGCCGGCACGCGAAAGGCCGGAACAAAGACGGCCTTGCCCGATTTTTCATCAACCCACTCGGCGCCCTTGGCGCCACGGGTCACCAGCCGCATGGGCACATCCACTACGCTCATCTCCTGTAAAAGCTGCGCGTCCTCAACTGCGTTAAGGATGAGGAGCGAGACAAAGGGCATCACCGCGCGCACTGCATCCATGTCAAAAGGAGCCGCGGAATAGGCAACTTGCAGACCCTGCGAGCGGGCGATGCGCGCAGCCTCGCCCTGGCAGTTGGTTTCATTCTGCATCAACAGCCAGTCACCCGGTCGGGCGTCACGCAACGCAACCTCGATTTGGCTGGGGTTCAGGGCGCGATTGGCCCCGGGGTGAATGACGATGGTATTTTCTCCTGACGCATCCACCATCACAATGGCATGTCCGGAGGCGGTCCCCGCCTCTGTCACATGGGTCACATCCACCCCGGCATCGGCCAGCGCGTCACGCATCCAGTTGCCATCAGGCCCGAGCGCCCCGATATGGACGACGCACGCCCCGGCCCGAACGGCGGCAATGGACTGATTGGCCCCCTTACCGCCCAGCATGCGTGTACAGGTGTCGGCCGCCAACGTCTCTCCCGGCGTGGGCAGGTGCAACAGGCGATAGACATGGTCGGCATTTATTGAACCGAGGGAATAGATCATGCCGTCCCCTGCTTCATCTTGCCACAAATATCCATGGCGACGGTGAGCACCGCGTTGCCATCATCCCACTTTGCACGCCGCGAGAACGGCCATGTTCAGGATATCACTGGCCGTGAAGTTGGACGAGCAGATCTGGATCGAGGCATCGACGCCCGAGAGAATTGGACCGATCACCGTCGCCCCGGCCATTTCCTGCATTAGTTTAACCGAGATTGAGGCAGAATGACGCGCGGGCACAACAAGGACATTGGCCGGTCCGGTCAGGCGCTGAAACGGGTAGCTTTCCTGCGCACGAGCGTTGAGAGCCACATCGACGGTCACCTCGCCCTCGAATTCGAAATCAACACCGCGCCGCTCCAGAACCTTCGGCGCGCGGTGCATCTTCTCCGCCCGCTCCGAGCGCGGATAGCCGAAAGTGGAAAAGCTGACAAAGGCAACGCGCGGCTCCAATCCCAAGTGTCGCGCGACACCTGCACCGCGCATGGCGATATTGGCGAGGTCCTCTTCGTCGGGCCATTCATGCACTAGCGTGTCAGCGATCAGCACGATCCGCCCCTTGTGCAAAAGCGCCGTGATCCCAACCGCCCCATGCTCGGCATCGACATCAAAGACATGGTTGATAAGCTCCATCACATGGGCCGATTTGCGGGTCGCGCCGGTGACCAGACCGTCACCATGGCCATGCGCCAGCATCAGCGCGGAATAGACGTGCCGGTCACGCGCCGCGAGGCGGTGAATGTCATGCCGATCAAAGCCTTTGCGCTGCAGGCGGCGGTAGAGAAACGCCTTGTATTCATCGAGTTTGTCGGTCTTGGCGGCATTCACCACCTCAAGTTCGCGCACGGCATCACCCATGCCGATCCCCTCGAGCTTGGCCTTGACGTCCTCGTCACGCCCGACAACCAAAGCTTTGCCCAATCCGGTGCGCTGATATTGCACCGCTGCGCGCAACACGCGTATATCGTCGCCTTCGGCGAATATCATTCGTGCCTGTGCGTTGCGAGCGCGGGCATTTAGGCCGCGCAGGATGCTCGCAGTCGGGTCCATCCGGGACTTAAGCGACAGTTCATAGGCGTCCATATCGACGATGGGCCGCCGGGCTGCCCCGGTTTCCATCCCCGCCCGGGCTACGGCAGGGGGAATCACATGGATGAGGCGCGGATCAAACGGCGTTGGAATGATGTAATCGCGCCCAAAGGTCAGCTTGCGGCCATAGGCCATCGCCACCTCGTCAGGCACATCGAGCCGGGCGAGCTTGGCCAGAGCCTCGGCGCAGGCGATCTTCATCTCGTCATTGATCGCGCGCGCATGCACGTCAAGCGCCCCGCGAAAAAGATAGGGAAAGCCCAGCACGTTGTTGACCTGATTGGGATAATCCGAACGACCGGTGGCGACGATCGCATCCGGGCGCACGGCATGGGCGTCTTCCGGCGTGATCTCGGGGTCGGGATTGGCCATTGCGAAAATCACCGGGTTGTCGGCCATCGAGGCGACCATCTCCTGGGTGACGGCCCCTTTGGCCGAAACCCCAAGGAACACATCCGCACCCCGCATCGCCTCTTCCAGCGAGCGCAGCTCGGTCTTGACCGCATGGGCGGACTTCCATTGGTTCATGCCCTCAGTGCGGCCTTGGAATATCACGCCCTTGGTATCGCACATCAGGCAATTCTCGTGCCGCGCGCCCATTGATTTGAGCAATTCCAGACAGGCGATACCTGCTGCCCCTGCCCCGTTGAGCACGATGCGGACATCCTCGATTTTCTTGGCTGAAAGGTGCAGCGCGTTGATGAGGCCCGCAGCGCAGATGACCGCCGTGCCGTGCTGATCATCATGAAAAACGGGAATATCCATCACCTCTTTGAGCTGCTGCTCGATGATGAAACATTCGGGGGCCTTGATATCCTCGAGGTTGATGCCGCCGAAGGTGGGCCCCATCAGACGGACCGCGTTGATGAACGCCTCAGGGTCCTCGGTATCAAGTTCGATGTCGATCGAATTGACGTCGGCAAAGCGTTTGAAAAGCACCGCCTTGCCCTCCATCACCGGCTTACTGCCCAGTGCCCCGAGGTTGCCGAGCCCGAGAACGGCGGTGCCGTTGGAGATGACGGCCACGAGATTGCCCTTGTTTGTATAATCGTAGGCCAGTTCAGGATTGGCAGCGATTTCCTCGCAGGGCACCGCCACGCCGGGGGAATAGGCAAGGCTGAGGTCGCGTTGCGTTGTCATCGGCACGGTGGCCTGAATCTCGAACTTCCCGGGAGTCGGTTCGAGGTGAAAGGCGAGAGCCTCTTCGCGGGTGTATTTGCTGTTTGCCATGATCGGGCCCGTGCATGTGTATATTTCGCCCTGCATAGCGGGGCTTTGCCCCAGCCTCAACTGAAACGCGGTTTGGGCTTTCGCGCCTCGCTGCGGATTTGTAAGGTCAGCGGCAATCAGATCAGGGGGCACAAGTGACGAGCGCAGCCGCGACCGTGACGCCGATGATGGCGCAATATCTGGAGATCAAAGCCGAGTATCCGGGGGCGTTGTTGTTCTATCGGATGGGGGATTTCTACGAGTTGTTCTTTGACGACGCGGCGGCGGCGGCCGAGGCGCTGGATATCGCGCTGACCAAGCGAGGCAAGCATCAGGGCGAGGATATAGCGATGTGCGGGGTGCCGGTGCATTCCGCCGAGGGCTATCTGCTGACGCTTATTCGCAAGGGGTTTCGGGTCGCCGTCTGCGAGCAGATGGAAGACCCCGCCGAAGCCAAGAAGCGCGGATCGAAATCGGTGGTGCGCCGTGAGGTGGTGCGGCTGGTCACCCCCGGCACACTGACCGAGGAAAGCTTACTCGATGCGAGGCGGCACAATTATCTTGCGGCCTTTGCGCAGGTGCGTGGCGAGGGCGCGCTGGCCTGGGTGGATATTTCGACCGGTGCGTTTCATGTCATGCCGCTCTCTGCCGCGCGGCTGGGGCCGGAACTGGCACGATTGGCACCACGGGAAGTGGTCGTGTCGGAAAGAAATGAGGCGGATTTGGCCGATATCATCTCTGATTCCGGCGCCTCTCTGACAGAACTCGGACAGGCAGCGTTTGACAGCGCGGGCGGCGAAAAGCGACTTTGCGCGCTGTTTAGCGTCGGTACGTTGGAGGCCTTTGGACAATTCACGCGGACCGAGATCGCGGCAATGGCGGCGATTGTCGAATGGCTGGAGATCACGCAGAAAGGCAAGTTGCCCTTGCTGCGCCCGCCGGTGCGCGAGATGCAGGCACGGGTGATGCAGATTGATGCCGCGACGCGGCGCAATCTCGAATTGACCCACGCATTGGATGGCAAACGTGTCGGGTCGCTGCTGTCCACCATAGACCGGACGGTGACGGCGGGCGGCGGGCGGCTACTGGAGCGGCGCCTGTCAAGCCCAAGCCGGGTTTTGGAAGTCGTGCGGGACCGGCTTGACGCAGTAGGTTTTGCAATGGAACAGGGCCGTGTCTCTAGCGACTTGCGCAACCTGTTGCGCCGGGTGCCAGATCTGGATCGCGCCCTGTCGCGACTGGGGCTGGACCGAGGGGGGCCACGCGATCTGGCGGCGGTGCGAAACGGCCTGGCGCAGGCGGGTGAGATTGCGGACCGCCTGAAGGGGGTCAGCCTTCCGCCCCTGCTCGCCGAAGCGGTCTCAGGTATGACGACCGGGCAGCTGGACCTGCTGGACCTGCTGGATCAGGCATTGGTTGCCGAACCGCCCTTACTGGCACGCGATGGCGGGTTCATCGCACCGGGATATGACACTGATCTGGATGAAGCACGCAAATTGCGTGACGAGGGACGCGGCGTGATTGCGACGATGCAAGGCGACTATATCCGGGAGACCGGGATCAACTCGCTCAAGATCAAGCACAACAACGTGCTGGGCTATTTTGTCGAGGTGACCGCAACCCATGCAGAGAAGATGCTGGCGGCGCCGCTGAACGAGACTTTCAAACACCGACAGACGACCGCCAATCAGGTGCGGTTTACAACGGTGCCGCTGAGCGAGATGGAAACCCGTATCCTGAACGCCGGGGGGCGGGCGCTGGAGATTGAGAAGCGGCTCTATGAAAGCCTGAAGAGCTCAATCTTGGAGCTGTCAGCTCAAGTCGGACAGATCGCGCAGGGCCTGTCAGAGATTGACCTTGCTACAGCATTGGCTGACCTGGCCAAGGGCGAGCAGTGGTGCCGCCCAAATGTGGATGGAAGCCGCGCCCTCAGGATTGAAGGCGGGCGGCACCCGGTAGTGGAGCGTGCCTTGCGCGCTCAGGGTGGCGCGCCCTTCATCGCCAATGATTGCGATCTTGGAGGTGAAAACGATATCTGGCTTCTGACCGGCCCCAACATGGCTGGCAAATCGACATTTCTTCGACAGAACGCGCTGATCGTGCTCTTGGCGCAAATCGGTAGCTACGTGCCCGCGCGCTCGGCGCATATCGGGATGGTGAGCCAGCTTTTCAGCCGGGTGGGCGCATCGGACGATCTGGCGCGCGGGCGCTCGACATTCATGGTGGAAATGGTTGAGACGGCAGCGATTCTCAATCAGGCGGACGGTCATGCGTTGGTGATCCTCGACGAGATCGGGCGTGGTACGGCGACCTATGACGGGCTGAGCATCGCTTGGGCGACGCTGGAGCATCTGCACGATGTGAATGGCTGTCGCGCGCTATTCGCGACGCATTATCATGAACTGACCAATCTCAGCGACAAATTAGACCGAGTGGACAACGCGACGGTGGCGGTCAAGGAACATGACGGCGACGTGATTTTCCTTCACGAGGTGCGGCGCGGTGCGGCGGATCGCAGTTACGGGGTTCAGGTGGCGAAACTCGCCGGGCTGCCGGAGGCTGTGGTTTCACGGGCGCGGGTGGTACTCGATGCGCTTGAGAAAGGCGAGCGTGAGGGTGGCGGAGCGCAAAAAGCGCTGATCGACGACCTGCCCCTCTTTGCCGCGACACCGCCCCCTGCCCCAGCGTCGATGCGCCGCTCTGAGGTAGAGGCGCGGCTGGAAGATGTTCTGCCGGACACGCTCAGCCCGCGTGAGGCGTTGGACCTGCTTTATGAATTGAAGGGGTTGGCGGACAGGGCGGGGTAGGCCCCGCCCTGTCATCAGTCGCGATTGGACGAGACGCCGACTTGTGCCGGGCGCAGGATGCGATCGTGCAACATGAAGCCCTGGGCGGAGACCTGAATGATCTCCCCCGCCTTGGTGCCGGGCAGCGGGGCCTCGAACATCGCCTCATGATGCTGCGGGTCGAACCGGTCGCCGACCTGAGGGTCGATCACGGTGATGCCGTGCTTGGCAAAGACATTGCGCAACTCGCGCAGGGTGAGCTCAATGCCCTCGAACAGCGCGGCGGAACCCGCGCGCTGATCCTCGGTCACCGTGTCGAGCGCGCGCTTGAGGTTGTCATGCACCGGCAGCATGTCGCGGGCCAGTTTGGAGCCACCGTAATTCTCGGCCTCGCGCCGGTCCTTGTCGGAGCGTTTACGCGCGTTCTCAGCGTCGGCGAGGGCGCGCATGAATTTATCCTGAAGGGCATCACGTTCTGCCCGCAGCGCGTCGATTTCCGCCGCTTCGCCCGAGATTTCACCCCCGGAATACTCCTGCTCTTCTGCCGCTGCCTCTTCGATATCGTCAAGGAAGCTGTCTTCTCTCGGCTCTGCCATTTTTCACCTCTAACTCCGGTCGGAGATCAGTTTGCCTACCAGTTGCGCGGTGTAGTCCACGATCGGCACGATCCGCCCATAATTCAATCGCGTCGGGCCGATGACCCCGACCGCGCCAATGATCTTACGGTCAGCGTTCATATATGGAGAGACGACCAAAGAGGAACCCGAAAGTGAGAAAAGTTTGTTCTCAGAGCCAATAAAAATGCGCACACCTTCGCCATCTTCGGCCAATTCGAGGAACTCTGCGATGTCGCGTTTGCGCTCAAGGTCGTCAAACAGGATGCGAATGCGGTCAAGGTCTTCATCCTCTGCCCCAGAATCCAGCAGATTCGCACGGCCGCGCACGATCAGGCGCTCGTAGGTGTCGCCTTCACCCTGCCACACGGCAAGGCCACTTTCGACCAGCGCTTGGGACAGGCTGTCAATCTCTTGTCGACGCTTGTCGATCTCGGAGGCGATCACCCGCTGCACGTCCGAGAGTGTGCGCCCCTCGATCAACGCATTGAGGAAATTTGCGGCCTCGCGCATCGAACTGGGTGTCTGGCCGGGCGGTGGCGTGAAGATGCGGTTCTCGACATGCCCATCGGAAAATACCAGCACCACAAGTGCCCGATCCTGCGCGAGGCTGACGAATTCGATATGTTTGATCGGGGCCTCGTGCTTGGGCGCCAGCACAAGCGACGCACCGCGCGTGACGCCCGAGAGCGCCGATCCGATACGATCCAGGATACCGCCCACATCCTGAGAATTGCTAGTCACGGTCGCGTCGATCATCCGGCGATCGGTCAATTCAACATCGGACACCTCTAGCAACCCATCGACGAACATGCGCAACCCGTCTTGGGTGGGAATGCGCCCGGCGCTGATATGGGGGCTTCCGAGAAGACCCATATATTCGAGGTCCTGCATGACGTTCCGAATCGTCGCCGCGCTGACCTTTTCGCTGAAATCGCGGGTGAGTGTGCGCGATCCGACGGGGTCACCGTTGACCAGGTAGCTCTCGACGACGCGGCGAAACACCTCGCGTGAGCGATCGTTGAGCTGGTCCAGGATTTTGCTGGCGTCATTCATTCGGCACGGTTCCTGTCTGGCCCGCCATTAAAGACGGGCGGCGGCAAAGGTCAATCGGGCTTGCCATTCGGGGCCCGGCGCATGTATCCCCAAGCCAGATTGAAAAGGGGAAAGAAATGCGGCCTTCGGGTAGAGACTTAAGTAATATGCGGTCAGTTTCAATCGAAACCGGCGTGCTGAAACATGCCGAGGGCTCTTGCCTGATCAAGATGGGCGACACGCATGTTCTTTGTTCTGCAACGATAGAGGACCGGGTCCCCCCATTTGTGAAGGGCTCCGGGCTGGGGTGGGTTACGGCCGAGTACGGGATGCTGCCGCGGTCCACAGGCAGCCGAATGCGGCGCGAGGCGACCGTCGGCAAGCAAGGCGGGCGCACGGTGGAAATTCAACGGTTGATCGGAAGGTCACTCCGTGCCGGGGTGGATCGCGTTGCATTGGGAGAGCGTCAGATTACGGTGGATTGCGACGTGATCCAAGCCGACGGTGGCACGCGCTGCGCCTCGATCACCGGCGGTTGGGTCGCATTGCGGCTGGCCGTCGCGAAGCTGATGAAAGCCGGTGACGTGATCAGCGATCCAATGGTCGATCCGGTCGCAGCGGTCTCCTGTGGCATCTATGCCGGGCAACCGGTCCTTGATCTCGATTATCCCGAAGATAGCGAGGCCGGAGTGGACGGTAATTTCATCATGACAGCATCGAAACAGCTGATCGAGGTGCAGATGAGCGCAGAAGGCGCAACATATAACCGGGAACAGATGAATACGCTACTCGACCTTGCCGAAAAGGGCGTGGGCGAGCTTGTTGCCAAACAACGCGAGGCCACGGGTGCGTAAGTTTACCGGTGATACGCTGTTGGTGGCGACGCACAATGCCGGCAAGCTGGAAGAAATCTGGACGCTTTTAGCACCTTATGGTGTGACAGTGATCGGAGCCGCGGAAAAACGGCTTCCTGAGCCCGAAGAAACCGAAACAACCTTTGTTGGAAACGCTCGCATCAAGGCGCATGCCGCCGCAAAAGCGACGGGTTTGCCTGCGTTGTCGGATGACTCGGGGATCGTGATCGACGCACTCGACGGCGCGCCAGGGGTTTACACAGCCGATTGGGCCGAAACAGAGACTGGTCGTGACTTCACCATGGCCATGACCCGGGCGCATGACATGCTTGCTGCAAGCAAACATCCGCAACCCTGGACAGCACGGTTTTGCTGTACGCTGGTGCTGGCCTGGCCTGATGGGAGAGACGACGTGTTCGATGGTACGGTCGAGGGCTGGATCGTGTGGCCGATGCGCGGAAACCAAGGGCATGGCTATGACCCGATTTTTCAACCGATAGGTCATGAGCTAACCTTTGGTGAGATGGATCGTTGGGAAAAGAACCGGATTAGTCACAGGGCGGATGCGTTCGAGAAATTTGTCGCAGGTTGTTTTGGCTGAAGACTGGCAAAACGGTGGATTTGGTCTTTATCTTCACTGGCCATTTTGTGAGGCGAAATGTCCTTACTGCGATTTTAACAGCCACGTTACGCGCGCGATTGACCAATCTCGTTGGCGTGCGGCGTACTTGCGGGAGATCGAGCGCTATGCGGCTGAATTGCCGGGGCGCGTCGTAAACAGCGTATTCTTTGGTGGCGGCACGCCTAGCCTGATGGAGCCCGAGACGGTAGCCGAGGTTTTACAAGCCGTGTATCGCGCCTGGCCAATGGCAAACGATCTCGAGGTAACACTGGAAGCCAATCCAGGGTCGGTCGAAGCTGGGCGTTTTAGAGCCTATGCGGACGCTGGCGTATCGCGTGTCTCATTGGGTGTTCAGGCGCTGAATGACCAAGACTTGCGGCGGCTAGGACGGATCCATTCCGTTGCAGAAGCAATACAAGCCTATGATATTGCAAAGGAAAATTTCAATCGCGTCAGCTTTGACCTGATTTATGCGCGACAGGACCAGGACCTTGAGTCGTGGCGCGAGGAGCTGAACCGCGCCTTGGAAATGGCCGTGGATCATCTCTCGCTTTACCAATTGACCATCGAGGGAGGTACGGCTTTCGGTGATCGATATGCTGCAGGCAAGCTACGTGGGCTGCCAGAGGACGATCTTGCAGCGGACATGTATCATATCACTCAAGAAATCTGTGATGCTGCAGGCATGTCGGCCTACGAAGTCTCGAACCACGCCAGATCAGGGTCAGAATCGAGGCACAACCTAATCTATTGGAGATATGGCGATTATATTGGCATTGGCCCTGGAGCACATGGGCGAATTACCTGCGCAGGTCAGCGCCATGCGACGGAAACCTGGCTTCAACCCGACCGTTGGTTACGTGAGGCAGAGCGCGGTGAAGCGGAAGCGCAACGCACCGCTCTCTCTGGTCCAGCGCAAGCGGGTGAGTACCTGTTGATGGGGTTGCGGGTGTCCGAAGGTATCGATACACAGCGCTTCACGGCGCTGAACGGAACTCCGCTTGATCACAGAGCGCTTGAACATTTGCGCGAGATCGGGATGACTGAGATGGAGGGCACACGGCTGAGAGCGACGCGGAGGGGTCGCACCGTACTGAATGCCGTGATCACGGAACTGCTACCGTAGAAGCCATATCAGATGCTGAGCATACCGATCAGGCGATCAAGTTGTTCGAGCGAGGTGTAACGGATTGTCATCTGGCCATGCTCCTGCCCAGGACGATGATCGATGGTCACCGCCATGGTAAGATTGGCCGAAAGGTCGTCTTCCAGCGCCTTTGTATCGGCGTCCTTTGAGCCTGCGTGACTAGATGATGTGCCAGATTTCTTCTGGCTTTTTCCTTCTGTTTCGCCGGATTTGGCAAGCTTCTCGGTCTCACGAACCGAAAGGGATTTCTGGATGACCTGACGTGCCAAGGCAGCCGGGTCTTCTGCGGTGATCAGGGCCCGAGCGTGACCTGAAGATAGGCGGCCGTCACGCAGATAGGTGAGTACCTCGTCCGGCAGGTTGAGCAAGCGGACGGCATTGGCGATATGACTACGGCTTTTGCCCAGAACGTCGGCTAGTTTCTCTTGAGTGTGACCGAATTTTGTCATCAGCTGGCTGTAGCCCGTCGCCTCTTCAACCGGGTTGAGGTCGGCACGCTGGATATTTTCGATAATCGCGACTTCAAGCACCTCAGTATCATTGAAATCGCGAAGAATGACAGGAATCTCGTGAAGTTTTGCCATCTGGGCGGCACGCCAGCGGCGTTCGCCGGCAACAATCTCGAATTCGCCCTCCCTATTGGGATTACGACGCACGATAAGGGGCTGAATAATACCTTTTTCCCCGATTGATCGTGAAAGATCTGCCAACGAGTCCGCGTCGAAGTGGCGCCGGGGCTGGTTCGGATTTGGATGAACCTTTTCCACCGGGACCATCATGTCAGGTTGTGCTGCGGAGCTCTCCTCCCGGCTGGGACTCGCTTCGTTAACATCGGCCATAAGCGCAGATAGCCCCCGCCCGAGACCACGATTCTGAACTTTCTTGCTGCTCATCGCCGACTTCCTCTTTCTATCAGGCCGCAGCCCGGGTGTGTTTCCGCATCACTTCACGCGCAAGATCGCGATATGCCTGCGCGCCTTTTGAGTTTGGATCATAGCTCAATACCGAGAGCGCGTAGGATGGCGCTTCGCTCACCCGGACGTTCCTCGGGATGCGGGTTTGGAACACGAGGTCGCCCAGATTATCTCGCGCATCCTTTTCAACCTGTGCCGACAGGTTATTCCGTGCATCCACCATGGTGAGCACAATGCCCTCGATGCGAAGTTTGGGATTAGCGGTCTGGCGCACTTCACGTATTGTGAGCATCAGCTGCGAGAGTCCCTCCAAGGCAAAAAACTCGCTTTGCAAAGGAATGAGGACAGAATGCGCGGCGACCATCGCGTTCACGGTCAGAAGGCTGAGGGACGGAGGGCAGTCAATAAGAATTATATCAAGCGCCAGCGCACTCATTGCGTGCTGGCGCAGAGCATCGTGTAAGAGAAAGCTGCGCTTTTCGTTGGACATCAGCTCGATATCCGCCGACGAAAGATCAACTGTTGCAGGAATTATGCTCAGATTATCATGGGGCGTGGCTTGCACGATCTGATCAAGCGGTACGTCATCAAGAAGAAGGTCATAAGTCGTGAAATCACGGGCCTCCGGTTCGACGCCAAGGCCTGTGGAGGCATTGCCCTGGGGATCAAGATCGACAATGAGTACGCGCAACCCGGCTTCGGCGAGCGCTGCCCCAAGATTGATCGTGGTCGTCGTCTTGCCAACGCCGCCTTTCTGATTTGCGACAGCGATGATTCTCGGGTTGGTCTGACTCTGCGGATCAAGCACGAAGCACTCCTGTGACGCTCATGATAACGGGGCCGTTTTCTGTCTTACTATTATCAATTTGGTAATCGAATTGCCACTTGGATTGCGCCTCGGGAAGTTCTTTGCGCCAGCTTTGTCCTTTCGGAAAGAGCGCGCTCCCGTTGGGATTCATGTGAAGTTCAGCAAAGGATAAAAGCGTAGTGAGGTCTGCTAGAGCACGCGCGGACAATACGTCAGCGTACTGGCGCGGTGCGAGCTCGATTCTTTCTGTGATCACGGTGGCGTTTATAGCCGTCTCGCGGATGACCGAACGAAGGAAGGCGGATTTCCGGGCATCACTTTCTATAAGCGTCGTCCGAAATCCGTTGGCGCGCTCAGCCCCAAGAATAGCCGCAACGAGGCCAGGGAAGCCGCCCCCCGATCCAAGATCGACCCAATGGGTGACACACGAAGGAGCCAGTCTGTAAACTTGAGCAGAATCAACAAAATGGCGGGACCACAAGCTGTCGAGAGTAGACCGCGCGACGAGATTGATGCGCGGATTCCATTTCTTCAGTAGCGCGGCGTAGGTGTTGAGACGCTCACTTGTTTCACGTGAAACATTGTCTAGGGCGTTCATGCGGATCGTGACCGCCGATCTCGCCGCAGCCGCGCGAGAATAAGCGTTAAGCCGGCAGGAGTCATCCCGTCGATGCGTGCCGCTTGTGCAAGGTCCTGAGGTCTTGTTGCCGCTAGCTTTGTTTTGAGCTCGTTGGACAAGCCTTGGATAATGCCAAAATCAAAATCAGGTGGGATCGGCTGCGACTCGTCACGGCGCAACATCTCAACATCCCGCGCCTGTCTGGCAATGTAGTTGGCATACGTCGCGTCGTTCTTTAACTGCGTCCTAATCTCCTCATCGATCCCTGCCAGTCCTGGATCAAGTGAAATCAAATCGTCAAACTTTGTATTGGGAAACGCCAATACCTGAATTCCATTTCGGCGGGTTCCGTCCTGATTGACGACAAGTCCCGCAGATTCGAGATCTTTTGGCGTATAGCTTTGACTTTCAAGGCGCGACCTTCCCTTCGTCAAGCGATCAATCTTCGCTTGAAACAAGCGCTCACGGTTCTTGCTGACGCAGCCCAGAGCTATAGCGAGCGGGGTCAGGCGTTGATCCGCATTGTCGGCCCTCAACGAGAGGCGAAACTCTGCACGTGAGGTAAACATCCGATACGGCTCAGACACTCCGCGCGTGGTCAGATCATCTATCATGACGCCTATATAGCTATCCGTACGGCTGAACCGGACAGGATCCTCATCCCGTGCGAACCGAGCCGCGTTGAGCCCAGCAACCAGCCCTTGCGCTGCGGCTTCTTCGTATCCGGTTGTACCATTGATCTGTCCCGCAAGATAAAGACCTGAAACATCCTTCAGTGAAAGGTTCTGCGTCAAAGCTCGGGGGTCTACATAGTCATACTCGATTGCGTATCCTGGCTGCAGTATTTTCGCAGCCTCAAGCCCTGCTATTGAACGAACATAATCGGCCTGCACACATTCAGGCAAAGACGTCGAAATGCCGTTTGGATAGATCACATCATCATAAAGACTCTCCGGCTCCAAAAAGATCTGATGAGAGCTTTTGTCGGCGAACCGAACAATCTTGTCCTCTATCGACGGGCAATAGCGTGGCCCGACACCATCTATGTGACCCCCGTACATTGCAGATCGACCAAGATTTTCGCGAATGATGTCATGCGTTCGGTCATTTGTATGAGTGATTCCACAAGAAATCTGGCGCACAGCCGGCGCCTTTGAGAGAAAAGAAAACATCGCCGGATCATCATCCGGTGGCTGCAAATCCAGTCCATCCCAGTTGATCGTTTTGCCATCAAGCCGCGGGGGCGTCCCGGTTTTAAGTCGCCCGAGCGGTAAGCCAAAGCTATCGATCCTGGCGGCAAGTCGAACGCTGGGTGGGGCACCGATGCGCCCGCCCGGCCGCGACACATCACCGATATGAATGACCCCACGAAGAAACGTACCGGTGGTCAAGATTACCGACTTTGCTGGAATCTTGCTTCCATCTACGAGCAAAACTCCAGTTACGCTTCCCGATGCCATCAGGAAATCTGCAACCTCTCCTTCTATCAGCGAGAGGTTTGGCTGCCCGTCCATTTCACGCCCCATCGCCTCTCGATAAAGCTTGCGGTCGGCCTGCGCGCGGGGCCCTTGAACGGCAGGCCCTTTACGACGATTGAGAAGGCGGAACTGGATTCCAGCCTGATCGGCAACCCGGCCCATGACACCATCAAGGGCATCTATCTCACGAACGAGATGGCCCTTTCCCAAACCACCAATCGCCGGATTACAGGACATCACGCCGATATCACGGCTGGACAGCGTTACAAGGCCCGTAGACACGCCCATGCGTGCCGCCGCGTGGGCCGCCTCCGCACCCGCATGACCACCGCCGATTACAATGACGTCAAAATGTTTCACGTGAAACACTCCTCATTTACCAAGGCAGAAGCTTGCGAATATCTCATCTAAAACAGACTCAATGTCGACCCGTCCTACCAGAGAATCAAGGGCGCGAATAGCGGTGTGCAACTCTTCTGCCACAAGATCGACGTTTGGCTCTGCCTCTGAAACCATCAACCTAACGTTCTGCAGTGAAGAGGCGCCGCGCCGCATGGCATCCTCATGCCGCGCACGGATCGCGATACCAGCGCCTGCCGCGCGCTCTTCAAGAGAGGCCCCGATTTGTTGGACAAGCGCATCAACTCCCTTTCCAGTCAGGCCTGAAATGGATTGTCCAACTTCATCAAGCAGATCACCCTTACCTCTTAGTACGATGTCATCATCTCGAAAAAGATCGCCCGGAGCTACGCCATCCGACGTCAAAAACACCCGAATATCTGCCGCACTCGCCCTATCCCGGGCCCGAGCAATGCCGATGCATTCAACGGCATCCTCCGTGGCACGCAGACCTGCCGTATCCAGTAGAGTAACCGGCAGTCCATGCAAATCCATCCGCACCTCAATAACATCACGCGTCGTTCCTGCATACTCCGATGTGATCGCCGCATCACGCCCGGCCAAGGCGTTGAGCAACGTAGATTTCCCGATATTGGGCGGACCAACAATCGCGACCTCGAATCCATCTCGGATACGCTCTGCGACTCCTACGCCCGCGATCTGCGTAGACAGGTCGTGACTGACTTGATCGACCAAGGCCAACACATCGGCTGATACATCCTCGGGCACGTCCTCGTCAGCAAAATCAATCGTGGCCTCCAAAAGCGCAGCCGCGCGTATCAAAGCCTGGCGCCACCTTGCCGCCTTCCGCCCTAAGTCCCCGGACAAAGCGCGCATCGCTTGCCGCCTTTGCGACTCGGTTTCTGAGTCGATCAAATCGGCGAGCGCCTCGACCTGCGTCAAGTCCAACCGTTCATTCGTAAGTGCTCGCCGCGTGAACTCACCTTGCTCCGCTGGCCGAAGACGATCAAAACGGCTCAGACATTCAAGCACCACAGATACGACCGCCATACTTCCATGCACTTGGAGTTCAAGAACCGGCTCCCCGGTAAAGCTCGCTGACCCTGGAAAATGAATCACGAGCGCCTCATCAAGACGCTGGCCTTCCTGATTCTGTAAGACACGCAACGTGGCTGTTCTAGGCAGCGGTACGCCACCGCAAATCACTTTTGCCACATACTCCACATCCGGGCCAGACACTCGGATCACGGCCACTCCGGCCTTTCCTCTGGCCGTCGAAACAGCAAAGATCGTATCCATCACACGACCCCGTAGATCGGCTTAGGTGTTCATAGAATCGAAGAATTCTGCATTCGTCTTGGTCTGCTTCAGCTTGGAAAGCAAGAACTCTACCGCATCCGTCGTACCCATAGGATTGAGAATCCGCCGTAGAACGAAAGTCTTCTGAAGGTCGAGCTTATCGATCAGCAAGTCCTCTTTCCGAGTGCCGGATTTGAGAATGTCGATCGCCGGGAACACACGCTTGTCCGCAACTTTACGATCCAACACGATCTCGGAGTTCCCGGTCCCTTTGAATTCCTCGAAGATCACCTCGTCCATCCGGCTACCAGTATCGATGAGCGCCGTTGCGATGATCGTAAGTGATCCTCCTTCCTCGATATTCCGCGCCGCACCAAAGAACCTCTTGGGTCTTTGTAAGGCGTTAGCATCGACACCACCCGTCAGAACTTTGCCAGAACTGGGAACGACCGTGTTGAAGGCCCGACCGAGACGCGTAATTGAATCGAGCAGGATGACGACGTCCCGCTTATGTTCAACCAACCGCTTTGCCTTTTCGATTACCATTTCGGACACGGCAACGTGCCGCGTTGCCGGTTCATCAAAGGTCGAGCTGACAACCTCGCCTTTCACAGACCGCTGCATATCCGTGACTTCTTCAGGACGCTCATCGATCAACAAAACGATCAGATAGCATTCGGGATGGTTTTTCTCGATGCTATTGGCGATGTTCTGCAACAGAACTGTCTTACCCGTCCGCGGTGGCGCAACAATCAGCGAGCGCTGCCCTTTGCCTATTGGAGCCACCAGATCTATCAAACGAGCGGATCGATCCTTGATCGTCGGATCCTCGACTTCCATAGTCAAACGCTCGTCAGGGTAAAGCGGCGTAAGGTTATCGAAAGCGATCTTGTGCTTTGCGCGTTCGGGCTCTTGGAAGTTGATCTGGGTAACCGATGTAAGTGCAAAATACCGCTCATTATCATCCGGTTGACGCATCTCCCCTTCTATGGTGTCACCGGTCCGCAGGGAGTATTGGCGTATCATGTCCGGGGATACATAAATATCATCCGGACCAGGAAGATAATTCGCCTCCGGCGAACGCAGGAAACCAAACCCATCCTGCAGCACCTCTAGAACACCATCGCCGAACACGACCCAGCCTTCATCGGCACGTTCCTTAAGGATCGAGAACATCATCTCGCCCTTTCGCATTGTCGAGGCGTTCTCGATTTCGAGTTCCTCGGCAATCGAAAGTAATTCCTTGGCACTCAGCGCTTTAAGATCGGACAGATTCAGACGGTCGTCAGACATGATACATCCTATAGTCATACCGGCAAATGGCATGTCTTTGGTGATATGGGAAGGTCACGGCGCCCGGACGGGAGCTTGGGTTTTCTCTTAAGCCTGTTGGCGTCGGAGGTCAATCTTTCCGATATGCCACATGAAAGCATAGACGCTCGCCTTACCTTATTAATAAATATAGTAACTCCCAAGCACCCTCTCCGATAAGGTTGTGCGGGGGGCTGCCTTCAGAGCCGAGCGATGATCTGAGATGGTGACAGGGTCAGGGTGTCGAGGACATTGAGCCCGTGTTTTCTGGCCGTCGAGATGACGGACCTGATGTCGGCGAAGACCTGCGCACCCTCAACTGTGCGGAAGGTGCCCGAGATTTTCATGCGCAGCTTCATCATGCGCAGGTCCTGTTCAGCCTGGTTGTTGGTGAAGGGGACTGCGAAGTCGGCGAGGAACCGCAGGACGTCGTCGCGGTAGTCACGCAGGCGGATGAGCAGGTTATGGCCTGGCCGCCTGGCTTGTCGGCCGCGGGTGCCGGGGCTTTTGGCCAGTGGGGGCTGACGTTCGTGGAAGGCGAGCCCTTCGGCGAGGATCGCCATGTATCTGGTGACGATACCCTGGCGAACCGGTTCCGGAAGTTCGGTCTCGCCTCGGTGCTGAGCCTCGCACCTGAGCTGATTGGCGCGGTTGAGCACCGCGCTCACCTCTCTCGCCCACGGCTCCTTTTCGATCTCTTCGATGGCCTTGAGTTCGCGCAAGTGATGCGCCCCGCAGAGGGCGTGGGCGTCGACCCCACTCATATGGGCGTAGTAGGGTTTCCAGTGATCATGAACGATCGTCCCGCCGGTCAGGAAGGTTGGAACGGCACCGCGCCTGGTGTCGATGCGGTAATGCGTGAAGGCGGTATCGCAGATCGAGTGCAGCCAGTGCAGCTTGCCGGCAACACGAAGTCCGGTCTCGTCCAGATGCCGAACGCCGCCTTTGGTGAGGCGGGCAAGAATGTGCTCGACCACGCCACCCAAGGTGTGCGCCGCGCGGTTCACCCAGTTGGTCACGCTGGCTGCGCACAGGCTGGTGGCCCCAAACAGGTCGCGCAGGAGCAGGCAGACCCGATCCTCGGGTATCAGCTGCTGAACATTGCAATAGACCGCCGCCGCCCGCATGCGCGTGCCGTATTGCACATGCGCGTTCACGCCATCGGGAAAGCCAGCCGTCGTCATGGCTCGACAATGGTCGCAACAATAAACCGCCGCCTGATGCTCGGTGACCTCCAGGCGCGGCGCGGGCAGGTCGAACACCTGACGCTTCTCCATCCCCTTCGTCATCTCCGCCGTCAGGGCGCGTTGACACGCGCCACAACGCGTCGCTTCATGCCGTTCGACAAAATCGGGTGTTGGCGTCTGGCGCAGGGTGTTGCCCCGGTGGCCAACCTGGCCGCCGCTTTTCTTGCCGGACTTGCCACGCAGGCTGCGCGGTGACGGTTTCTTCAGGCCATCACTCGAAGGGGGCTTGCTGCTATTGTTGCTGTTCTTGGCCAACTGTCGGCGCAGATCCGCGTTTTCTTCCGCCATGGTCGCCAACGCGGCTTCAAGCTCAGTGATCCTGCGCAGAGCCGTGGCGAGTTGTTGTTCAAGGGTGGTAAGCCGATCCATGCCACCACTGATTCAGAGAAATCGACCCGGCGCCACGGAATTCAGCCCGGAACGAAAACTTCACGCGCCGAATGGCAAATTGGACTCACCCCGAAACTGACAATAACCCCTACCGCGGGGGTGCTTGGGAGTTACTAAATATAATAGAAAAAAGATATGTAGTTTGTTGTAGGCACAGCGATACCTGTGGATCAAATACTTAGGCATTGAGTTATCCCCTTGTTAGTAACGCTGTGTATGGTTTTGTGACGCAGGAAAAAAATCCTGCCTGAACTAGAATTAAAACAATAATATCAATATCTTGATCATTTGAATGCATGGTGCTGACATATGTCAGGCCTGTTGACAACTTACCCGCTTACGGGGTTTCAACATGATCAGAGTCATCCTTGTCAGACCGGGATATCAAGGCCACACTATCGTCGAAACTATACGTATGATCGTGATAGTAGGCCCGTCATGGAAACTCGTGCGGTATCTCCCAAAGAAACCCTTAACATTTCCTTAAGGTTATCCACATGACATTCACCCTCACGCTTGCTTCCGGGTCTGAAATTCGACGTCATCTTCTGGAAAACGCGGGGCTGCAGATTGATGTTGTGCGACCCAGAGTGGACGAATCGGCCCTGCGTCACAGCCTGTTGGCAGAGCAAACCCCGCCCCGCGACATTGCCGATACCCTCGCCGAACTCAAAGCCCTGCGCGTCAGCTCAAAAAAGCCGAGCGCGCTTGTCCTAGGGTGTGATCAGGTCCTCAATCTAGACGGTCAACTGTTATCGAAACCCCGCAGCCTCGAAGAAGCCCGCAGTCAACTCCTTGATATGCGGGGTAAACGCCATGATCTTTTGTCTGCCGCCGTGCTGTGCGAGGCGGGCAAGCCTGTCTGGCGACATGTCGGTGTTGCGCGCATGACGACGCGCACATTTTCCGAAGACTGGCTTGAGGGGTACCTTGAAAGAAATTGGCCCGAAATCGGCGAGAGTGTCGGTGCTTACCAGCTAGAGGCTGAAGGTGTGCGCTTGTTTTCTCGTATAGAAGGGGATTATTTCACCGTATTGGGGCTTCCCCTGCTCGATCTTTTGTCTTTTCTGACCCTGCGAGGAGATTTGCCGACATGAGCCATGCCAAAATTCCCTTGGCTGGGGTCATCGGGTGCCCGATTGCCCATTCAAAATCCCCACAATTGCACCGCCATTGGCTCAAGTCACTGGGCATATCTGGTTATTATGTACCTATGCATGTCGAGGCCATTGATCTTGAGGAGATCCTTCACAGTTTGCCGAAGGCAGGGTTTGTAGGTGTAAATATCACAGTTCCCCATAAGGAGCGCGCTCTTGAAATTGCTGACCTGGTCACCGATCGCGCAACACTGATTGGCGCTGCAAACACGCTTATTTTTCGAAAAGATGGTAAAATCCATGCGGATAATACAGATGGTTATGGATTCATCCAGAACCTTCGCCAGAACGCGCCCGATTGGCATCCCGAGGCGGGACCGGCCGCAATCCTCGGTGCCGGGGGTGCGGCGCGGGCGGTTGTGGCATCTCTCCTCGATGTTGGGGTACCGGAAATCCTGATTTCCAACCGGACTCGGGTGCGCGCGGAGGCTTTACAGCAGGAATTCGGTCGTCGTTTGACGGTGATTGACTGGGTTCAGGCCGGGAACATGATGGATGACGCCTCGACAGTCGTGAACACCACGTCGCTCGGCATGATCGGTAGCCCCGCCCTGCGTGTGCCGCTTGATGGTTTGCGCAAGGGGACGGTCGTCACTGATCTGGTTTATGCGCCCCTCAAAACACACCTCTTGATAGAGGCCGAAAAGATGGGCTGTATCACCGTCGACGGGCTCGGCATGCTGTTGCATCAGGCTGTTCCTGCCTTCGAGCGCTGGTTCGGGACGCGCCCGACGGTAGATAGTGCGACCCGCGCTGCAGCCCTGCGATGACGTTTCGCCTTGGTCTTACAGGGTCCATCGGGATGGGCAAATCCACGACGGCCGCCATGTTCGCTGATGAGGGGTGTCCTGTTTGGGATGCCGATGCCGCTGTGCACCGGCTTTATTCCCAAGGTGGGGCTGCAGTTGCCCTGATGGAGCGCGCCTTTCCCGATGTGGTGCGCGAAGGCGTTGTCTGTCGCGAGGCGCTCAAACAGATCATTCGCCGTGATCCAGGAGCCTTGCACAAGATCGAGGCCATCGTGCATCCCCTCGTAGCGCAGGATCGACAAGTGTTTATCGACGCGCAAACGGCACCGATCACCGTGCTTGATATCCCGCTCTTGTTCGAGACCGGTGCAGAGCGGTATCTTGATGCGACCGTGGTCGTCTCAACGACGCCTGAAGAGCAACAGGCACGCGTCATGGCGCGTGGCACCATGGATGCCGGACAACTCAAGGCGATCATCCAAAAACAGCTTCCGGATGCTGAAAAACGCACACGCGCAGATTATGTGATCGAAACCGACAGTCTTGATCACGCCCGCTCCCAGGTGCGAGACGTGCTCGGCTATATCAAAAGGACCCGACTCCATGCGTGAAATCGTTCTCGATACGGAAACGACAGGATTTGATCCCGAAAGTGGCGACCGGATTGTCGAGATCGGGGCGATCGAACTTTACAATCACATGCCGACCGGGCGAACCTATCACCAGTATATCAATCCCGAACGCGGCATGCCTGATGAAGCCTTTGGCGTGCACGGTATTGGCCCTGATCTTCTTGACGCCCCGCGACCGCCGCGCCCCGGTGAGGTGACACTGAAGGACAAGCCGATGTTCCGTGACGTGGCTCAGGCCTTTGTCGAGTTTATAGGCGATGCCAAGCTGATCATCCACAATGCTGCGTTCGATATGAAATTCCTTAACGCGGAGCTGGACTGGCTCAGCCTGCCGCAACTGCCATGGGCGCAGGCCATCGACACGTTGACCATGGCGCGGCAGAAATTCCCTGGATCGCCCGCATCGCTCGACGCGCTTTGCCGGCGTTTTGCGATCGACAACACCGCGCGCACTCTACACGGCGCGTTGCTCGATTCAGAAATTCTGGCAGAGGTCTATCTGGAATTGATCGGCGGCCGGCAGCCCGATCTTGTTTTGTCACAGAGGCAAGAGACGCATCATGTCGGGGGCGGTTCAGAGCCAAGCTGGCGTCCCGGACCACGTCCAGAACCCCTGCGCTCGCGTCTCAGTGAAGAGGAAAGCGCCGCCCATTCCGCATTTGTCGAGCAGATGGGCGACGCTGCACTTTGGTCACGTTAGATCAGGCGTTGGCGGTCTGGGTTCCTGCTTCTGTTTGACGACGCGCGATCTCGTTGCGATAAAGCTGAACAAAGTCGATGTTTTCAAGGTTAAGCGGCGGGAAGCCTCCGTCGCGGGTTACGTCGCTGACGATACGGCGGATAAAGGGAAAGATCATCCGGGGACATTCGATCAGCAGGAAGGGATGAAGCTGCTCTTCCGGCACGTTCTCGACGTGAAACACGCCGACATAATCCATTTCTAGTACAAAAAGCGTCTCTTCGCTTTCCTTGTTCCGCGAGGTGATGTTGAGCTTGGTCGCCACCTCGTACTGATGCTCTGTCGAGCGCTTCTTGGCGTCGAGATTCACGGCGACTTGAACGTCAGGCTGAACCTCGCCGCCTGTGCCGCGTTGCGCAAGCACGTTTTCAAAGGACAGGTCACGCACAAATTGCGTCATGATGTGCATGCGCACCTGCGGGGTTTCCTGGGCGGCTGCCCCGTTTTCCTGGTCTGCCATGGGACTCTCCTGATGGATGACTCAAATGAATATCGCGTGTTCCATAGCAGGCGGTTGGCGGTGCCTCAATGCCTAGTCCAGCCAGAGGGCTTGCCCGAACTGGTTTTTGAGGCATCAAGATCCTCATAATCTGCGTCGATGATGTCGGGCTGTGGATTGGGCCGCGGCTGCGATTCCGCCTCGAACCGGGCGACATGAACCCGTTTGCGCAGTTCGATGAAGATCCGCCTGCGCACCGGCGGTGTCAGTAGCGCAAAGCCCACGGCATCGGTAAAGAACCCCGGTGTCAGCAAGAGCGCCCCGGCAAACAGGATCATCGCGCCATGGGCCAGCGGCTCTGACGGGTCTTCGACTTCCGAGAAGCTGCGCCGCAGATCGGTCAATGCCGCGGCGCCCTGCATACGCAGCAGCCAGGTCCCCAGCAGTGCGGTCAGGATTACGATAGCCAATGTTGGCCAAAGTCCGATCATGCCGCCCACCTGAATGAACAATGCAATCTCGATCAACGGGACAGCGATGAATGCAAGCAACAGCCACATGCGCGACCCTCCTTCGTTTTCTGGTCCTCACGGTGGACTTGGTCCATCGCGTCCCCTACATAAGGACGAGTGACAGAGCTTACCATGCCCCGCACAACATGAGGTGCCCATGAATTCGCCCATTCTGCAGTTACTGGTGCTCGCCGGTATTGCCATTTTCCTGATCTTGCGGCTGAAGAGTGTTCTGGGCACAAGGGATGGCTATGAAGGCCCGCCACGCACCCAGCCCCGGACCGGGCAGACCCCCCGCCGGGAGTTTGAGGTGATCGAGGGCGGCCCTGATCATGACATCATCGATCATGTGCCTGAAGATTCCGATGCCGCCGCAGCCTTGGCGGAGATGAAGCGCATTGAGCCCGATTTCAGCGTAACAGGCTTCCTGCAGGGCGCGCGAGGTGCTTATGAGATGATCCTCATGGCCTTTGAGCGGGGAAAGCTTGACGAGGTGATGCCGTTCATGGATCGCGATGTCTACGAGGCATTTGCGCAGGTCGTCGATGATCGTGAAAAACAGGGCCTGACCATCGAGGCGGAATTTCTCGGTGTCCGTGATCTTTCCCTTGTCGATGCGAGGTTCAATTCCGACACCAAGAGTGCCGAGATTGATGTTCGCTGTGTGGGCGAGTTGATCTCGGTCGTGCGTGACGCCAATGGCGAGATCATCGAGGGCGCGCCGGGACAAAGCAAGCGTCAGAAAGATATCTGGACCTACGAGCGCGTCATGGGCTCGGACGATCCAAACTGGCGGCTTGTTGCCACTGGCGAATGACGGGCGCGCTGCAGGCGGTCATATTGGCGCTGGTCCTCTCAGGGCTGGTCCCGCCCGCAAGTGCGCAGGAGATCCGCCACGACATCCTGGATTTCTCGGATTTACAGGGGTGGGAGGCTGATGATCACGCCGCCGCCCTTGAGGTGTTTCTCAACACCTGTGCTGATCTCGATGATCCCGACTGGACAGCGCTTTGTGCCTTGGCTGGGCAGCGCCCCGATGCGCGCGCGTTCTTCGAGCTGTTCTTTCGACCGGTCGTGATCAACGACGGCAAGCCTGCCCTATTTACCGGCTATTTCGAGCCGGAACTCAACGGTGCCCTGCGCCCCAATCCGCGATATCGCTATCCTGTCTATCGTCAACCGCCCGAAGCCAAGCGCAGCAATCCTTGGCTGACGCGGCGGCAGATACTTGGAACAGACGTGATGCGCGAGCGGGGACTTGAAATCGCCTGGGTCGACGATCCGGTAGAGCTGTTCTTCCTTCAAATCCAGGGATCAGGCCGGATCAGGCTGCCCGATGGCCGTGTGATCCGCGTGGGTTATGGCGGGGCGAACGGACACGAATATCGCTCTATCGGGGTCGAGCTGGTGCGACGCGGAGTCTACGATGTACACCAAGTCAGCGCCGAGGTGATCAAGAACTGGGTGCGGCGGAACCCGGTCGAAGGGCACGAGCTTTTGATGCACAATCCGTCCTACGTGTTCTTTCGTCGGATAGATCAGGTGCCTGCCGAACGAGGGCCCTTGGGCGCTATGAACCGCTCCGTTACCACCGGACGGACAGTGGCGGTCGATCCTGCGTTTGTGCCGCTCGGCGCACCGGTCTGGATCGAGAAGGCAGGCGCTAACCCAATGCACCGCCTGATGATTGCGCAGGATACCGGATCTGCGATCAAGGGGGCTCAACGCGCTGATATTTTCTTTGGCACCGGCGATGCAGCGGGGCGCGCCGCTGGAAAGCTGCGCGACCCGGGGCGCATGGTTGTGCTGATGCCTATTCAGCGCGCTTACGCCATGCTCACGGAACAAGAGCCATGAGCCGTCGGCGCTTACGCCCGGATGAGCTAGCACTCTGGGAAGAAGTGGCACGCAAGGCGACACCGCTCGCACCCGAACGCAAGCCGCAACCGGGCACCTTGACCGACACCGCGCCGCGCAAACCCAAGCCTGTCACACCGCGCCCTGCCCCGATCGAGCCATTCAGCATCGGCCAATCCGCCAATGGGCACCCGCGCAGCCATGACGTGCTGCCCGGCATTGCCGAGCGCGTTGGCAACGCGCCGGTGAAGATGGACAAGAAGGCCCATGCCCGCCTGAAACGCGGCAAGCTGATGCCCGAGGCCAAGCTCGATCTGCACGGCATGACCCTTGATCAGGCGCATCCCGCCCTGGACAATTTCATCCAGCGGTCGCATGCCGCTGGCCTCAGGCTTGTGCTGGTGGTGACCGGCAAGGGTAAGCATCGTGATCCGGGCGGACCGATCCCGGTCCGTCACGGGGTGCTGCGGCATAATGTGCCGCAATGGCTCAAGATGATGCCACTCGCCCCGCTGGTGCTCCAGATCAGCGAGGCGCATCTGAAACATGGCGGCGGCGGGGCCTACTACGTCTACCTAAGACGTCGGCGATAGCTGTGGGCGCGCGCGGGTCACACCGATGGCCATCATCACGCTGGTAAAGACGAAATAACCCGCGATCAGCAGGAACTGCGCCTCGATCGCGAGGCCGAGGTCGATGCCGAGCCCGGTCAGCCCTGGCCCGATAGCCGAGCCGAAGACCATGATCGCCGCCGCCATCGCCTTGATGCTGCCCATATGGGCGGTGCCGTAGAATTCTGCCCAGAACGCGTTGGGCAGGGTGCTGTTCGCCCCGGTTGTGAGTGCGAGAAACACGAAGCCGAGGATCAGCATCACCGTCCCCTCGGAAAACGCAAAGAGGGTGAAGGCCACGACCATCGGCAATTGCATGAACGGCAAGAGCCGCGCCGTGCCCAGCCGGTCAAGCGCCCAGCCCGACAGCACCATCGCCCCGATCCCCACCAGCGTATAAAGCGGGAACATCGCCACCAGTTCGACGTGGGAAATCGCTTTGATTTCAGCGATATGCACCTGGTGAAAGAAGAACGCGGTGTTGAAGGCAGAAGGCCCCAGAAGCGCCGGGATCATGAACCAGAAGAGGAAATGCCGCAGCGTCTGGCCCCGTGTCCAGTGCCGCCCGTCCATGCCGAGTGACTGACTGGTCTGGGCCCAGCTTTGCGGTGTGCGTTCGCGGCGCAGGAGCAGGAGGAGGAGCGGAATGCCGATCAGGGCCATCACCGCGGCGGCCACCCACAGCACCCGCCAGTCATGGATTATGAGTAGCGAAACGAAGATCAGAGGCAGCAGAGACTCCCCCACAGAGTTGCCTAAGGTCGCGATAGATAAGGCTTTTCCCCGGCTGGCGATGAACCAGCGGGCCATGGCGACTACGGCTAGGTGGCTCATCATGCCTTGGCCGGTGAAGCGGAGGGCGAAGATGACGAGGGGGAGCAGCCACCAGACCGGGTTGAGGGCCATGGACAGGCAGGCGGCGGTCATCAGGAGGAGCACGATAGGGGCCAGCACGCGGACGCGGAAATGGTCGGTCAGGCCGCCGGCCCAGACCATCACCAGCGCCGAGGCGGTGGTGCCGAGGGTGTAAATTCCGCCCCATTCCCCGTGACTTAACCCGAATCCTTCGCGGATTTCCCCGGCGAAGACGGAGATGAAATAGGTCTGCCCGAAACTGCTGAGAAAGGTCAGCAGCACCCCGGCGGTGAGCCAGGGCGCGTTGTCGCGGAGGAAGGCGAGAATCGGCATGCCTCCTTCCTCGCGTGAAACCGGGGGAGAGAAAAGCGCTTTCCGCCCGGGCTGTATCACGTCGGTATTCTGTCGGTATTGCGTCGGTGTCGAAAAACGCGCCCTCAATCGCGCTCAGGCGGGCACCGGCGCGGGGATATCGTCGAGCCAGAGCACGCCGTCGCGATAGCCGCCCCGGATGAGCCGCCCCGGTTTGGCGATCTCGGGATACTCCCCGGCCCAATCGCGGTAGCGGTCATTGGTGACGATGGGGGCATCCACGTCGCGCGCGACGGTCAGCAGGTAACTGTCGGCAATCGTGCCCTTGGGCACGACCATCACCCAATCCTCGGCCAGCCCGAGATATCCGGCCATGGCGTCATCATGCTTGTACTTGCCTTTCAACAGATAGCCCGCATTGGCGTCAAAAACGACTCCGGGGGCAAAGCCCAGGCCGCGCAGATGCCCGATGACCTCGCGCAGCGTCGCGATCTGCGGGGTGTTGTCTTTCCAGTGCATGACGTTGGAGCCGTCGATCAGGATGCGGTTCGGCTCTGCCTCGGGCTCGGGCGGGGCCTTGAGCCGGGCAACAAGGGCGCGCAGCAGCACCACGAGGGCGGCGATGGTGCAGGGCCCGGCCAGCAGGATGAAATCGCCATAGCCGGGCAGGACCAGTGCCACGGCGACACCGACAAGGGACAGGAGCAGAAGCAGAACCGGAACAACCATGAGAGGTGTTTAGCGCGGGTTGTTCGGAGGGGAAAGCGGGGGATTAGGTCAAATGGACGGAATTGTGCGCCGCCAGGTTTCTAGCCCGTTATCCCCGCGCAGGCGGGGATCTCGTGAGGTGGGCGCGACGTGAAAGGGAGATTCCCGCTTTCGCGGGAATGACGGGGGTGGGGGTGGAATTGCGCACCACACGGTTTCTAGCTCGGTTGGTAGAGAAATCGCTTCTTTAGCGACGGGTCAGGGGTCCGAGTCCCTTGTGCGGCACCATCATCACATCCCGAGAAGCCCGTTCTGCTCCACATGCTTCTGGCCGGGTGGTAGAACCTGCACGGTATCTGCCTTGGCGTCGAAGTGAACCCACGCCTTCTTGTGAAGCTTCTTCAGGACGTCCTTGCGCATCCGTGAACCGTTCGAGTACTTGGACCACCGCAGCAGATCGGCAACGGCAACGGGGCCGGGCTCCGCATACGTCAAGATGAGCACCTTCTCATCCGCCGATTTGCTGAGGTCCAGCACGCGGCGTGTATCGCCGGAGTGCCAGACGATCGGCATGGTGCGCGCCGTTACTGCCTCGACCAGCGCGCGGGATTCATCGACCGGTTTGTTCGAGAAGTAACGAATGAACTCGGCCATGACCCACTTCATGCCCCGAAGGAAGAACTCGGCGTCCACATGGTTCGGGTCAATCTCGCTGCTGACATGGCCGATGGCACGGTTGTTTCGAAGCTCATAAAGCCCGATCAGCACGCGCGGGACTTGGATGCAAGTCGACCGCCCCTTTGTCTTATTGTGCTGTTCGAGTTTCTGGCAGTCGTGAAACATGCTCTTGGGCTTGCTGGGCGCGGAGGCGAAAGTTCCCGTCGCGTGGCCCTCGCATATAGAATAGGCGATCTCGCAGAACTTTCCGGCCTTCATGCCGACTTTCTCCCAGTCTCCTGCGCGATACTCGGCTAGCCCTTCCTCGAACTGCGTGATCCTCTACAACACATACCTCGACAAATCCGCCGAGCGCATCAGCTCGCCGAGGTTCTCTTCGACGAAGGCCGCGTCGACCGTCACGGACTCGCCCGCGCGGTCGGGGGCGGTGAAGGAGAGTTCTTCGAACACCCGTTCCATCACCGTGTAGAGCCGCCGGGCGCCGATGTTCTCGACCGATTGGTTGACCTCCGCCGCGATGCGGGCCAGCGCCGCGATGCCGTCTTCGGTGAAGTCGACCGTCACCTCCTCGGTGCCCATGAGGGCGGTGTATTGGCGGGTGAGGGCGTTGTCGGTCTCGGTCAGGATGCGGACGAAATCGGCCTCGGTCAGGGCGCGCAGTTCGACCCGGATGGGCAGGCGGCCTTGCAGTTCGGGCAGCAGGTCTGACGGTTTGGCGATGTGGAAGGCGCCGGACGCGATGAAGAGGATATGGTCGGTCTTGACCGCGCCGTGCTTGGTGGAGACGGTGGTGCCCTCGATCAGCGGCAGCAGGTCGCGCTGCACGCCCTCGCGGGAGACATCGCCGCCGCGCGCGTCGGATTTGGCGCAGACCTTGTCGATCTCATCGAGAAAAACGATGCCGTTCTGTTCGACCGATTCGAGGGCGGTGCGGGTGACGGCCTCATCATCGAGAAGCTTGTCGGCCTCCTCGCTGACCAGCAGATCGTGGCTGTCGGCGACGGTGATGCGCTTGGTGGTGGTGCGGTTGCCCAAGGCCTTGCCGAAGATATCGCCGAGGTTCATCATCCCCATCTGGCTGCCGGGCTGGCCGGGAATGTCCATCATTCCGAGGGGGCTGGAGCTGTCGGAGACCTCGATCTCGATCTCGGTGTCGTCAAGGAGGCCGTCGCGAAGTTTCTTGCGGAACATCTCGCGGGTGCCCTCGCGGGCGTCTTCCCCGGCGATGGCGGTGATGACGCGTTCCTCGGCGGCGTGCTGGGCGCGGGCGTGCACGTCCTCGCGCATGTAGTCGCGGGTCTGGACGATGGCGCTGTCGACGAGATCGCGGATGATCTGCTCAACGTCGCGGCCGACATAGCCGACCTCGGTGAACTTGGTGGCCTCGACCTTGATGAAGGGGGCGCGGGCGAGTTTGGCGAGGCGGCGGGAGATCTCGGTCTTGCCGACGCCGGTGGGGCCGATCATGAGGATGTTCTTGGGGTAGACCTCGTCGCGCAGGTCATCCGTGAGCTGCTTGCGGCGCCAGCGGTTGCGCAGGGCGACGGCGGTGGCGCGCTTGGCGTCCTTCTGGCCGATGATGAAACGGTCAAGCTCGGAGACGATCTCGCGCGGGGTCAGGTCGGTCATTTTGTAATTTTCTCCACCGTCAGGTTGCCATTGGTGTAGACGCAGATATCGGCGGCGATGGACATGGCCTGGCGGGCGATGTCTTCGGCGGAAAGGTCGGTTTTCTCCGCGAGGCCGCGGGCCGCTGCGAGGGCGAAATTGCCACCGGAGCCGATGGCGGCGATGTCGTGCTCGGGTTCGAGCACGTCGCCTGCGCCCGTGATGACGTAAAGCTGATCGCCGTCGGTGACGATGAGCATGGCTTCGAGCTTTTGCAGGTATTTGTCGGTGCGCCAGTCCTTGGCGAGATCGACGCAGGCGCGCTGCAGCTGGCCAGGGGTGGCCTCGAGCTTGCTTTCGAGCCGTTCCAGCAGGGTGAAGGCATCCGCCGTCGACCCGGCAAACCCCGCCACCACGTCATAGCCGCCGGGGGAGAGCCGGCGCACCTTGCGGGCGCTGCCCTTGATCACGGTCTGGCCGAGGCTGACCTGCCCGTCGCCTGCGACGACGACCTCGCCGCCCCTGCGCACGCCGATGATGGTGGTGCCGTGCCAACCGGGAAAATCGCTCATGTTAAGGCCTCCGTTCTGGTCCGCCCTATATGGAAGGCGGCAGAGATGGGTGCAAGGGTGGGCTTACCCCAGCAGGTCGCGCGCCACGTGGTGAAAGATCTGCGCGCCGGTGGGGATGAGATCGTCGGGGAAGTCGTAATCGGGATTGTGGAGCGCGGCGTGATCGGTGCCCGCGCCAAGGAACAGCATGGCGGATTTTGCGCTGTGGCCGAAGCGGCCGAAATCCTCGGAGGCGCGCATCGGCAGGCCGCTGTCGTCATGCGTGATGCCGAGCGTATCGAGGGCGTTGCGCAGGATTTGGGTCGCATCCGGGTGGTTTTCGCAATGTGCGAAGATGTCGTGATAGGTGAGGGCGAATGTCAGGCCATGAGCGTTGGCCGCCTCCTGCACCGGCGTTTCTGCGGCCTCGCAGAGCGCGGCCATGCGATCATCGGTCAGCGTGCGCAGCGTGACGTAGAGCGTGGCCTCGCCCGGGGCGATGCCGAAGGCGGGCGCGCCCATTTGGGCATGAGTCACCGTGGCGAGGGTGAAATCCGTATCCTGCGGCGTGCCGTGGCTGAGCGCGGTCAGCTGCGGCATGAGGCTGCTGAGCGCCGCCATCGGCGAGGCACCGTTCTCCGGCTCCGAGGCGTGAGCGGATTTGCCGGTGAGGGTGACGGCCATGCCGCGCGAGGCGCAGTTGACCGGGCCGGGGATCAGGCCGACATGGCCAAGGGGCAGGCCGGGCATGTTATGCAGGGAAAAGGCATAATCGGGTGTGATAGTCTCGAATCCTGGGTCGGCCAGCACGGCGGCGGCCCCTGCCCCGGTTTCCTCGGCGGGCTGAAAGAGCAGCACGGCGCGGCCCCGTGCGGGTTGGCGGCGCGACAAGAGACGTGCGAGCCCCATCAGCACCGTCATATGCCCGTCATGGCCACAAAGATGGCCCTTGCCCGGGCGGGTCGAGCGATGTGGCAGATTGCCCAGCTCTTCGATGGGCAGCGCGTCGAGTTCGCAACGGAAAAGCACTGCCGGGCCGCTTTCGGCCCCGGCATAGACCGCCGCAACGCCATGCCCGCCGAGACCGGTCAGCAGGCGATCGGGCGGCGCGGCCTCAAGCGCCGTGGTGATGCGGCGCGCGGTCTCGTCTTCCTCACCCGAAATCTCGGGATGGCGGTGCAGGTCATGCCGCAGCGCGGTCAGCTCGGTGATATCGGAATTGGTCAGGGTCATGCGGCGATCATGCGTGTTTTGCGGGCAAAGAAAAGGGGCCGCGCGCTGCGCGACCCCAATCCACGAGGTGTTCTGAAGGGGTCAGATGCTGTCTTCGATCCAGCTTTGCAGCGCGGCCTTGGGGGCGGCGCCGGCGCGGTTCGAGATCACTTCACCATTCTTGAAGATGAAGAGCGCCGGAATGCCGCGCACGCCCATGGCGACGGCAGAATTCGGGTTGCTGTCGACATCGACCTTGGCGACCTTGATCTTGCCTTCCATCTCGGCCGCCAACTCTTCGAGAGCCGGGCCGATCTGCTTGCAGGGGCCGCACCATTCGGCCCAGAAATCCACCACAACGGGGATATCGGAATTCTTCACCTCGGCATCGAAGGTGTCGTCGGTTACGGCAACGGTGGCCATTTGCATGTCTCCTAGCGGTCAGGGTTTCGACGCTGAACCTATGGAGCCGGACGGGTCGCGTCAAGCGATCCCGGCGGAATCGAGGGCCGCGCTCACGCTCTCGTGCGGGAGGCGCATGAGGGTGGCGGTACGGGTCCAGAGGATCGCCGTCTTAATGCGCCGGTTGGGGTAGAGTTGGCCCAGGGCGTGAGCATAGGCGCCCATCTGCCGAAAGAGGCCGTCGGGACAGTCCGCCACGGTGTCGGGAACCATGGCGTTGGTCTTGAAATCCACGGCCAGGACATGATCGGGGGCGAGGATCAGCCGGTCGATGACGCCATGCAGGCGGGTGGTGCGAAGGTCGGCGGTGATCGCCACCTCGGTCAGGGCATCGGCGGCGAAAAGCGGGGCAAGGCTGGGTCTTGTCAGGACCTTTTCGGCCTCGGCCAAAAGGAGCGCAAGCTCTTCGCCCATTGCCGCATCGGGGCCGTTGGAGAGGAGGCGGGCCGCTGTCGCTGGCCAGTCGGGGGCGGGCACTTGCGGCAGGAATTCGAGCAAGCGGTGGACCTGACGACCCCGGCGCTTGGCGGCGTCCTCATCGAGGCCGCGTTCACCGGGCAGGGCCTTGTCGCCGCCGAGATCAGAGGGGCTGAGCGTCTTGATGCGGTCGGGCGCGGGCGGCGCGGGGCGTTCGAAAACAGGTGCGAGGGGTGGGATGCTGTGCGTTTGATCATCGCTCGATTGTGTCTCTATTCCAGCCCAAACCCCGTGTTGCAGGCGCAGGCCGTGCCCTTGCGCAAAGCTGTGGGCGGCGGCCCCTGCCGTCTGCATTCCGCGCGCGACCTTTTCATACCAGGTGTTGCCCTGCTGCCCCAGATCGCCATGCGCGACGACGATCAGCCATTTCTCGGCCCGGGTCATCGCGACATAGAGCAGGCGGTCGCGCTCGGCCTCTTGCGCGGCGCGGCGCTGATCGACGGCGTCGCGGATCACGCCGGGCATGTCGGGGGCAAGGCCGGTCCAGAGCGGCACGTCACCCGATGCGACGATCTGTGGCGTGGGCGAGGCGCGCCAGGCGCCGGTTTCGGGCAGGATGACCACCGGCGCCTCCAGCCCCTTGGCGCCGTGCACGGTCATCACGCGAATACGGTCGCTGGCGCTGTCCATCTGGCGTTTGATCTCCAGATCGTCGGTCTCCATCCAGACGAGGAAGCCGGTGAGGCTGTCGACGGCGCGCTGCTCATAGGCCATGGCCTGCGACAGGAGCGCGTTGATGCCGTCCTCGGCCTCGGCCCCGAGGCGGGCGAGGAGTTTGCGCCGCCCGTCATGGCGGGTGAGGATGCGCTCGATCAGCTCGTAGGGGCGGAGGAAATCGACGTGGTTCCGGAGATCGCGCAGGATGGCGATGACATCGGGAAATTCAGCTTCGCGCTCGTAGAGTTCGCGCCAGAGATAGCGCTGGGTGCGGCCTTGGGCGAGGCCGTATAACTGCGGCTCTGTCCAACTGAAAAGCGGCGATTTCAGCGCAGTGGCGAGGGACAGATCATCCTCGGGCGTCGAGAGAAAGGAGAGAAGCGCGGCGAGATCGCGGACCGCGAGTTCCGCACCGACCTTGAGGCGATCGGCTCCGGCGATGGGCAGGCCCTGTGCCTTGCACTCGCGGATGATCTCGTGAAAGAGCGTCGAGCGGCGGCGCACGAGGATCAGGAAATCGCCGGGGCGGAGGCGGCGAAAGCCGTCCTTGTCGGGGATCGTCTCGCCCCGGTCGAGCATGGCGCGCATTTCCGCCGCGACCTGCCGGGCCAGGATAATCGCGGGATGGTTGGTGGCCTGCACGTCCACTGGCATGTGCCAGGCGGGGGGCTCCTCGCGCTCAGGCTTTTCGACCAGGGGCCAGAGATCGACACGACCGGGGAGGGCCTCGAAGAATGCATTGTGACCCTCTTCCGGCGTAAAACCGCTATCTTCGCTCTGATCGAAGCAGCAATCGACGGTGGTCAGGATCGCGCGGGACGAGCGGAAGGAATAGGCCAGAACCCGCGATTGCAGCGGTGTGCCGGTGTTTTCCAGCCGCGCGCCGAAGTCGCGCTGCATCCGGTCGAATTCGCGAGGGTCGGCCCCCTGGAAGGAATAGATCGACTGTTTCTTGTCGCCCACGACAAAGATCGTGCGGCGGGTGTCGGGGCGGGCACCCTGCCCGCTGGTGAATTCCTGCGCCAGCCGTTCGATCACCTGCCATTGCACCGGGCTGGTATCCTGCGCCTCGTCGACAAGGATATGGTCGATGCCGCCGTCGAGCCGGTAGAGCACCCAGGCGGCGACGGCGGGATCGGTAAGCAGATCGCGGGCGCGCAGGATGAGGTCGTCGAAATCAAGCCAGCCGCGCAGTTGCTTGGCGTGTTCATAGGCGGGCAGAAAGGCATGGGCGAACGCATGCAATGCGCGGGTTTTCTGGAGCGCGAGGACGGCGAGGCGGGTCTGGCGGGTGTCCTCGACTCGCAGCATCCATTGCTCGATCTGGTCGATCACGGGACTTAGGGCTTCGCGCGTGGCCTTGGTCGGGAAAGAGCCTATCTTGGCGGAAAGCGGCGCTTTTGCGCCGGAACCGGTGAGGAATACATCCTCGAAGATCGGCAAGGCGCGGTGATCGAGCTTTGTGATCCGCGAGAGCTTTGCCGCGGCCTTGATGTCGTTGGTGGAGCCTGCCTGAAGCGCTGGGATGAGGTGATCGAGCAGGGTGGATTCATTGCCAAGGAAAACGCGCGCCTCGAAATCGGCCATGCTCAGCCCTTCGGGCAGATCGAAACTCTCTGCGAGATCAGCCTCGTGGATCGGGCGGGCGAAACCGCTGCGGTGGCGGGTGATCTCTGCGGTCAGATCATCGAGGGTTTCGCCGGAATAGTGCCGTGCAATGGCGTAGAGCGTGTCGGCCTGCGGGCCAGCGGCCAGATCCTCGACGATCTCGGCGCGGAGCAGGCGCGCGGTGCGGTCTTCCATCTCGGTGAACTGGGGTGAGACCCCGGCTTCGAGGGGGAAGCGGCGCAGGAGGGCGGCGCAGAAGGAGTGGATGGTCTGGATACGCAAGCCCCCGGGTGTCTCGATTGCCTGGGCAAAAAGGCGACGGGCGCGGCGCAGGGTCTCGTCGTCGATTGTGCCCTCGTGGCCCAATTCGCGCAGCGCGTCCGACAGATCGGCATTGCCCAGCATCGCCCATGCGCCAAGCCGCCGGAACAGGCGGTTCTGCATCTCGCTGGCGGCGGCCTTGGTATAGGTGAGGCAGAGGATATGCTGCGGATTGACCCCGTCGAGCAGGAGCCGCGCGACACGGTCGGTCAGCACGCGGGTCTTGCCCGATCCAGCATTGGCGGAGAGCCATGTGGAGAGGTCAGGGCGCGCGGCATCGACCTGCGCCTGTGTGGCGGCGTCGCGCGCGGTCATTGGCCCACCCCGCTTTCATCTGGGGGATCGGTCACGTCCCATTCGCCGAAGCGGGCGAGCTGATCGTAATCGCCGCGATCCTCGGAACTGTGCATGGCGCGGCGAGCGACATAACCCTTATGTGGCACTGAATAGGCCGAAATAAGCTCCTTGAACTCTGACCAGATCTGATCGGGTGGCTCTTCATCAAGGGGGGCCGCGACCTCTTTCGGGGAACTGCCCAGCCCGATGAAGGCGGCGCGCATGACCTTGACCGGGCCGATATCGCCAAAGCCGCCGCGTTCGGCCATCGCAGCCTCGAGCAGCAATTGCTTGTCAAAGCTCTTTTGCTCCTTGGCGGTGGGGGGCGTGCCGGTTTTGTAGTCGTAGATATACATCCGGCCATGCGCGTCGAGATCGAGCCGGTCGGCCGTTGCCGAGAGGGCGAAGCCGAGTTCCGGGATCTCGGTGCGGCCACCTTCCTCGAACCGCGCGGGCGTGGCGTGTGTGCGGCGCTCTGCCTCGGTTTCGATGAACCAGTCCGCGACCCGCTCCAGCCGTGCGAGCCAGAGCGCGCGCGCCTCGCCCCAGGGCACGTTTTGGGCCAGAACAGTGTCCGCAATTGCGAGCAACGCCTCGCGCGTGTTCTGGTCCGGGTGGTCGAGGGCTTGTTTGACGAACAACTCCAGAATCTCGTGCAGGACGGTGCCGCGCAGGAGCGCGTCGGGCAGCTTCATCAAGGGATCGAGCGGGCGCAGGCGCAGGACGTGGCGCGCATAGATTGCGTAGGGATCACGAATCAGGCGTTTGATTTCCGTCACGCTGAGGCGATCGGGGCGCGCGGCGACGGGGGGTGCCGGGGCCGGGCGTGGCGCGCGCGGCACCTCGCCGGGCGATTCCAGCGCGGTGACCTGATCGAGCCAGGCCTGCCCGCGGGCGCGCATGGCGGTGAGCGCCTCGGGGCCGCCCTGGGCGGGCAGGCCGGAGAGGAGGTTCTGCACGCGGTTGAGCCAGCGCGACACCACGGTTTCGGCATCGTCGGAACGCACGGAGCGGGTGAGCCAGACCTCTTTCGCGGCGACCGCCTGCTGGAAATCATGTGCCGAGAGGCCGATGCGGCGCTCGGGCAGCAAGAGCCCGGCCTGATGGCGCAGCGCGCGGTTGAGCCACGGGTCGGGCTTGGGGGCCTCGGGCCAGCTGCCTTCGTTGAGACCGGCGAGAATCAGCAGATCGGCGCCCTGCACCCGCGCCTCGAGCGTGCCCCAGATCAGGATATGGGGGTGCGGGTCGGTCGGGTCGCGGACCTCTTCGCCGGAGAGGATGCTGTGAAAGAGGCTGGCGTAGTCGGTGGCGTTGAGGGTGCCCGCGACGCCCGCCTCATCGCGCAGGGAATTGATGAGTTTGAGCGCGTCCTGTCCGGCTTCTTTCTGCCAGAGTGTGCCGGAGCCGTCCCCAACACAGCCCTGCGCGATGCGTTCGGCGAGCCTGACATGCGCCTCGACGCGGGTGCCGAGCGGCGCATCGTCGGGCTGCGCGCGGTCGGTGAAGCAATCGCAGAGCCAATTCACCCAATCGGCCAGGAACGGGTCGGACTTGCCTGCTGTCCATTCCGTCAGGCTATCGCGGGTCGGGTAGGGCGGCCCGTTGCGGCGCAGGTGCAGTTCCAGATCGCGGGTCAGGCGCAAATGGTCGTTGCGCGCGGCCCCCTGATGGGTGAGCGGGTGCTTGAGCAGGGTCAAGAGCGCCTCGGCGCTGAGTGGGTGGCGAAAGAGATCGGCCACATGCCGCAGGAGCCGCCCGGGCGGGGAGAGGTGCAGCGGCTGACCGGCGCTGTCGTCGGGCAGGATGTGCCAGCGGTCGAGCGCGGCGGTTACCTGACGGCTGAGCGTGCGGTCTGGCGTGATGAGGGCGGCGGTCTGGCCGTCCTCGGCGGCCTGCCGCAGGCGCATCGCGATGGCGAGCGCCTCGGTGCGGGTCGATTGCGCCTCGATCAGGGTGACATCGGCCATCGCGGGGGCGAGATCGCGCAGGTTTGGCCCGTCGCGCAGCCATTGATCGGTGACCGGGGCGGGGCGCAGGGCGAGCGAGACAAGCGCATTGCGCGCGGGGTCCGGGGGGGTGTCGTCGGACCATGGCGCGATGTCCTGCGGGGCGATGCCCGCGCCTTGGGCAAACCGGACAAAGCGGTATTGCGGGTGGTCCTCTGAGGTCATCGGGTCGGCGAGCGCGTCCCAGACATGGGCGGGCGCGTCAAAGTCAAACCCAGGCAGCACCACCGCGCCTTGCGGCAGGCGGGCCACCGCCTGCATCAGGAGTTGCGTGGCCCCGCGCGAGCCGGTGGAGCCTGCGACGATGATCGGCGATTGCGGCGGTTTTAGCGCCCAGAGATCGGCCAGCCGCTCGATCACCAGGCGTTGCCGGGTTTCCACGTCGGGGTTTTCGGGATCGGCCTCGAAATAGTGACGAACAATGCCCAAAAACGACTTTATCCGCGCCCAGTGGCCGGATTGATCGGTGACGTCGAGATCCTCGATCACCTGTGGCGGAACGCCTTCGCCGTGCATCTCGTCCATCAGACCGGCAAGGCTGTCGGACAGGTCGAAGATCGCGCTGCGCGGGGCGAGGTCGGGTTGAGTGTCGAGCAGGGTCGAGATCAGTTGCACCAGTTCGAGCCGTCGGCGCAGGCGCGGTACCGGGTCAGGGATATGCGCGAGATCCCACATTTCGCCGAGATCGGTGACCAGGCTGATGCGCGGCAGCAGGCAGGGCGGGCCCTGATCGAAGAGGTCGCGGATGCGGCGGGCCATGCGGCGGGTGTTGACGATGAGGGTAGCGCGGGCGAGCGTCTCGGGCGGCTGACCGGCATGGCGAGCGCGCAGCCCCTCGACCAGCGCGCGCGGGAAATCGACGCCGGGGGCGAGGCCGAAGACGCGGGGGGTGTCGGAGGGTTCAAACATTTCGGTGGCCCAGCATCGCCTCGGCCTGCGCGATGCCGTCGGGGTGGCCGACATCGCACCATTGGCCGGGATAGGGCAGGGCGCTGAGGCGGTTTTCGGCCAGCATGCGATCCCAGAGGAGGTTGAGTGAAAAAGCGGGGTCGTCGATCTCGTGCAGCAGGTCGGGTTTGATGATCTGCACACCGGAATAGATCAGGCCGGGGCCGCGCGTGGCGCCTCCGTCTTCGGCGATCAGGAAATCGCCGGTGCCGGAATGGCCGATGGCCTGAGCCTTGGGGATGCAGATGAGTAGCGCGTCCATCTGCTCAGGGTGCCATGCGTCGGCCAGTAGCGAAAGCGGGTTGGGGCCGTGCCAGACCGCGTCGGTGTTCATGGTAAAGACCGGCCCGGGGCCAAGGAGCGGCAGGGCGGCGCGCAAGCCGCCGCCGGTTTCGAGGATGTCGGGCGTCTCGTGGGAAAAGCGGATGTCACGCCCCGCCAGATGCGCGGTGATCTGATCGGGCAGGTAGTGCAGGTTGACCACCGTGCGGGGCGGTTCGTAGGCGGTGACCAGATCGAGCGCGTGGTCGATGAGCGGTTTGCCCGCCACTTCGATCAGCGGTTTGGGACGGTCCTGGGTCAAAGCCCCCATCCGTGTGCCGAACCCGGCGGCAAAGAGCATGACCGGCAGACTCATGTCGCGCGCTGCTCCTTGAGGCGGGTCAGGATCGCGGGTGTCGGGGCGGGGAGCGTGCTTTGCACCAGTGTGGCAAGCGGGGCGAGCGCCGGATGCGCGAGGTCGCGCTGCAAAAGGCCCCAGACGCGCGGGATGAGATCGATGTAATGCGCCTTGCCGTCGCGCAGGCAGAGCCGGGCGAAGACCCCGAGAATGCGCAGATTTCGCTGTGCGCCAAGCGTGTGATAGGCGATGGTGAACCTGTCGGGATCGGCGTCGGTGGCGGCGATGTAATGGGCAATCATCGCGGATTCGGTGGCGGGGCTGACGTCGCGGCGGGCGTCCTGCAGGACCGAGACCAGATCATAGGCGCGGTGGCCACGCATCGCGTCCTGAAAGTCGAGCAGGCCGACGCGGGCGGTGCCTGTCCGCTCTGGCAGCCAGAGCAGGTTTTCGGCGTGATAGTCGCGTTGGATGAGCACGTCCGTTTCCGGGGCGTGGAGCTGGAGCAGGTCGTGGACCGTGGTGTGGAACTTGGTGCGCGCGGGGCTGTCCTCGCCGGTGGCGCCCTTGAGGTACCAGTCGAAGCTGAGGGATGACATGTCGGCCATGACCTGCGGGGAATAGGGCGGCAGATCAGAGGGTGGGGCGTGGTGGTGCAGCGCGGCGAGGACGTCAGTTGCGGCGATATAGAGCCGCATTTCATCGTCTGGCGCGCGGTCCAGCACGCGGGCGAAGAGCGCATCGCCGAGGTCTTCGAGGATGAGAAAGCCGCGTGCCGTGTCCTCGGCCAGAATGTCGGGGGCGGAGAGGCCAATCCCTGTGAGATAGCGGGCGATGCGGGTGAAGGGACGCACATCCTCGCCCTTTTCCGGGGGGGCGTCCATCAGCACTGCGCGCGCGCCATCGGGGCGGTGCAGGCGCAGGTAGCGACGGTTCGAGGCGTCACCGGCAAGGGGGCGCGCGTCGGCGGCGTGCCAGTCGGTCGAGGCGAGAAAATCGGCCATCGCAGCGGTACGGTCAGTCATCGGTCAGCCCTTGAAGCTTTGCCGCCCAGCGCGGATCGGACCATGTGAGCGTGAGGTGGCGCGTGTCCTCGGCCTCAGCGGGTGTGAAATCGAGGGTGAGGGCACCGGGAGGGGCCAGATCGCCGAGCCGGTCGGGCCATTCCACGAGGGCGATGGCGGTCTCAAACGCCTCGGTGAAGCCGAGTTCGATCACCTCGGTGGGGTCACTGAGCCTGTAGAGATCGGCATGCCAGATCTCGCAAGGGGTGCCGGGATAGGTCTGCACCAGCGTGTAGGTAGGCGAGGGCACGTCTTCGGGTTCGCGCAGGAGCGCGCGGATCAGGCAGCGGGCGAAATGGGTCTTTCCCGCGCCGACCCCGCCGGAGAGGAGCAGGACATCCCCGGCGGACAGCCTATGTCCGAGCGCCTGCGCAAAGGCGCAGGTCGCATCGGGGCTTGCAAGGGTGAGGCTGCGGCGGGGTCCAGACATGGCCCGACACTACACGCGCCACGCCTGCCCGCAAGCCGGATCAGCCGGTGCGTTCTTGCATCAGGGCGGCGTCTTTTGCTGCGTGATGGCAGAGAGACAGCATGGTGTTTCCCCGGCCCAGCGGTATGTGCCGCAGATCGAGTTGCCCGGCCCCCTGCGCCAGTCTAATGCGTTCTGACAGCGGCGCGCCGGTTGCGATTTGACGCTCCAGAATCGGCCAGAGCGTGCTTTGCGGAAAGCGGGCCTGACAGGCGCTGACGATGTCGCGCAATCGCGTGTCGGCAAGGCTGCTGTCGGGGTCGATGCCCAGTAGCGTGCCGAAGCCCGCATTGCAGAACATCAGGCGGTGATCCGGGGACAGCACCGCAATCGCGGCGTCGAGATTGTCGATCACGGCCTGTCTCAGGTCCATTTCGCTGCGGTGATTGCGCGCCTCCGAGACTTCGAGGCTGATATCCTCGAACAGAAAGGCCACTGCCCCGTTGGGATGCGGCCGCCCGGTGATGCGATAGGTCTGCCCGGTCGCAAGGCTCCAGCAGTCTTGATAGAGGCCGCCGCGCGCGGCGCTGACCATATCGTTGATCTGGCTGCGCCAGTTGGCGTAATTCTTGGGCTCCGGCATGACCTGTGCGTCGCGCAGCATGTCGAAAAAGCTCATGACATTGGGACGGGCGCTGAGAAAGCCGGCCGGCAGGCCGGTGAGGTCAATCAGGGCCGGATTGAACAACGCCAGCGATTTTGCGCGATCGAACACCGCCAGCCCGGTCGGCAGATCGGCGAAGGTGCGCCCCAGGGTCTGCACGAAATCGCGCTGTGCGCTTTCGGCGCTGACGAGGGCGGTGACGTCGCAGGCGTAAAACGCGTGTCCCGCCTGCATGCGGGTGACGGTGAGATCGAACCAGCGATCGGGTGCGGTGCCGTCCGCATCGGGGAGGCTGATGCGCTGGGTTCGGGTGTCCGTCGGTTCGGGCAGGGGGCCGAGCGCGGCGCTCATCCGGGCGATGCTGTCGGAGGGGAACGCGCCGGCGGCGTCGTTCTGCCAGATCAGGTGGCCATCCTGGCCCAGAATCCAGACCGGTTGCGGTGCCGCGTGCAGCGCCGCCTTGGGCACATCCAGCACCATCAGGCGGCGTCGTCCCTCATGCAGATGTGCGGGGCAGGACGGCCCGCCCTCGTGCAAAGTGGCGCGCAGGCTACGGGCGCTGGCCTGCAGTTCGAGCCGCGCGGGATCATCTGGCAGTGTGCTGTCGAATGTCAGCGACTGACCGGCCGTGATGCCGTGCGGATCAACCGGCAGATCGCCGAACCGAAACCCGAGCCAGTTTCGAAAGCGCGACCAATCATCATCGGCGGCATCGCTTTCGTCGGGCCAGAGGGCACCGGCGTCATGGTCGATGAGGGTCGCGCCGCGAAACAGGAAATGGCATTGCGGCGCGGCGGGCCGGTCGGGCCGGGGCCGGGCCGGGTTGGGCAGCAGCCCCGCGAGCCAGATCACAGCGAGCGAGACCAACATCGCCCCAGCGAGGAGGGCCGCGATTTCCGTGATCGTCATCGTCGCCATCAGGCACCTCGTCGAGCCGTTTCCGACAAGGGTGGCGCAAACTGGTTAAGACCGTCTTAACGTCGATCCGTCAGCCGCGAATGGGCTGGTTTTCGCCCAGCGCGGGCGTATCGGGCACCTCGAAGGCCTTGCGCGGCCATGTCACCTCGACCAGTGCGCCGCTGCGGGCGGCATCGAGCGGCTCTGCCCCCGTCGCATCGGCCCCGTTGGCGAAGGTCAGGTCGGCGCCAGAGCGTTCCAGCAGGGTCTTGGCGATGAAAAGCCCGAGGCCCATGCCTTCGTATTCCGGGCGGCGCGGCTCGGTTGCGGGGGCGCGGCGGCGGATGAACGGATCGCCGATGCGTCCCAGCATGTCAGCGGGATAGCCACGCCCGTCATCCATGATGCGCAGGGTGATTGTGTCGTCCCCCCAGCGGGTTTCGACCCAGACATTGGCACGGGCGAAATCGACCGCGTTCTGGATGAGGTTGCGCAGCCCGTGGATCACTTCGGGGCGGCGCAGCACGGTGGGCTGGGTCATGATATCCGCGCCGCCCGCGGCATGATCGAAATGAATATGCTTGCCGCGGTCGACATGCGGCTCGGCGGCCTCTTCGACAAGTGCGGTGAGCGGGGTGCGGCGCAGGTGCAGGTCGTCCTTGCCCGCCCGCCCCATGGAGCGCAGGATATCGCGGCAGCGGTCGGCCTGCTCGCGAATGAGCAGGGCATCGTCGCGCAGGTCGGGATGATCTTCGAGTTCTTCGGCCAGTTCCGCGCTGGTGAGCTTGATCGTCGCCAGCGGCGTGCCCAGCTCATGTGCGGCGGCGGCGACGACGCCGCCGAGATCGGTCAGCTTCTGCTCGCGGGACAGGGCCATCTGCGTGGCCTGGAGCGCGTCGGACATGGCGCGCATTTCCTGCACGATCCAGCGGGAATAGACCCCGAGGAACAGCACCGCGATCACGATGGCCACCCAACTGCCGAAGCGGAACACGTCGGGCACGCGCAGCACGAACCCGTCCTCGGTGCGCAGCGGCAGGTAGAATTGCATCAGCAATGTCACGATCACGATGGCCATCATGCCGAGAAACGCGGTCGAGCGCCCGGACAGCGCCGAGGCGGAGACGGTGACGGGGCCGACGATCAGGATGGTGAAGGGATTGTGCATGCCGCCGGTGAGATAGAGCAGCAGCCCAAGCTGGAGCATGTCGAAGAGCACGACGAGGAAGGTGTCCTGCTCCGACAGGCGTTTGTTCTCGGCAAAGACGAAGGCGGCGACGAGGTTTGAGGCGACCGAGACGCCGATGACCAGAAAGCACAGGCCCATTTCGAGATCGAGGTGATAGACCCGGTCGGCGATGATCAGGGCGCTGGCCTGCCCGATGATCGCCCACCAGCGCAACAGCACGAGCGTGCGCAGGCGAATCCAGTTGCCCCTGTTGCGTAGTTTGAAAAGACCGGAGGAGGGATCGGTCATATCCGGGGGCATGTCCATTGCGTGCGGGGTCAGGGATGCTAGATAGAGGGAGGGTTGCACCCCGTCCACCGAAACGCAAGGAAATCCACATGACCCGCCTGATTGCCATTGCCGCCGCCGTTATTGTTGTCCTGGGTTTGGGCGCGACCTATTACATGGTGACCGCTGGGCGTGGTGACGCGGATCAGTTCGCGCAATGCCGGGCGTCGAACGTCGCGGGCGGGGCGGCGCAGATCGGCGGGCCGTTCGAATTGGTGAGCGAGACCGGCGAGACGGTCACTGACAAAGATGTGATCGACCAGCCGACGCTGATCTATTTCGGCTATACGTTCTGCCCGGATGTTTGCCCGATGGATGCCGCGCGCAATGCCGAAGCAGTGGATATCCTCGAAGAGCGGGGCGATATGGTGAAGCCGGTGTTCATTTCCATCGACCCCAAGCGCGACACGCCGGAGGTGATGGCGGAGTTCACCGATTATCTGCATCCGCGCATGCTGGGCCTCACGGGGAGCGAAGAGCAGGTGCGCGAGGCGTCCAAGGCGTACCGCACCTTCTTTCAGGCGCGTGACGAGGGTGATGACGAGTTTTACCTCGTCGATCATTCGACGATGACCTACCTGTCGCTGCCCGAACACGGCTTTGTCGAGTTCTTTCGCCGCGACGCCACGCCGGAGCAGATGGCAGACCGTGTGCAGTGTTTTATCGAAGCCAGCTAAGCGTTTGTTTTGACGGGGGGCTGGGCGCGGGCTAGAACATCTGGCAACGGCGCGTAAACAGGAGGAGCGGCATGGCCGAGGACATGCAGGATATCGGTGACGACAAGACGCTGCTTCTCGTGGACGATGACGAGGCGTTTCTGCGCCGTCTGGCCAAAGCCATGGAGAAACGCGGCTTCGAGGTCGAAATCGCCGGATCGGTGGCCGCGGGGCGCGCTATTGCCACGAACCGGCCCCCTGCCTATGCGGTGTGCGATCTGCGACTTGAGGATGGCAACGGGCTCGACGTGGTCGAGGTGATCCGCGAAAAGCGGCCCGACAGCCGGATCGTGGTGCTGACCGGATACGGCGCGATTGCCACCGCCGTCGCCGCCGTCAAGATCGGGGCGACGGATTACCTGTCGAAACCCGCCGATGCCACGGATATCACCAACGCGCTTTTGGCCAACGGGGCCGATCTGCCGCCGCCGCCGGAAAACCCGATGAGCGCCGACCGGGTGCGCTGGGAGCATATTCAGCGGGTCTATGAGCTGTGCGACCGTAATGTCAGCGAGACGGCGCGGCGGCTGAACATGCACCGGCGCACGCTGCAACGGATCCTGGCGAAACGCTCACCGCGCTGACCGTTGATTCCGGCAACGATTTCGGAATTTAATCGCGATTGTCCTCAAAAAGGTTGTATTAACAGCCGTTAGATAGTCTGTGGCGATCTAAAAAGACGAACGGAGGTCCAATCTCGTGGGGGCATGGCAATCATACCGGATGCGGCTGCGGCGCAAACGGGCCAAGGTGCGTGCCTTTCGCAAGCATTTCTCGATGCGGTCCGTTGTCGACCGCACAGACCGTATTCGTCCCGGTGATGTGCTGCTCTTTTCGACCATGCGGGACGAGCATGTCCGCCTGCCCTATTTCCTGCGCTATTACCGCGATCTGGGGATTTCGCATTTCCTGATCGTGGATAATGACAGCACCGATGGCGGTTCGGATTATCTGGCGCAGCAGGATGATGTGTCGCTGTGGTCCACCAAGGCGAGTTACAAGCGCGCGCGCTTTGGCATCGACTGGCTCAATTGGCTGCAATCGAAATACGGGCATGGGCATTGGACGCTGGTGGTCGATCCCGATGAGTTCTTTGTCTACCCGTTCTGTGACACCCGACCCATTCGGGCGCTGACCGATTGGCTGGATACCTCTCAGGTCAAATCCTTTGGCGCGATGCTGCTGGATATGTATCCCAAGGGGCGGATCGACGCCGTGCCCTACTGCGCCGGGCAGAACCCGCTGGAGATCGCGGCCTGGTTCGATCCCGGCAATTACATGATCGAGAAGAACAAGAAATTTGGCAATCTGTGGATTCAAGGGGGCCCGCGTGCGCGCGTGTTCTTTCCCGATAACCCGAAGAAGGCGCCCGCGCTCAACAAGACGCCGCTGATCAAATGGCATCGGCGCTATGCCTATGAAAGCTCGACCCATATGGTGCTGCCGCGTGGTTTGAACCTGACCTATGATGAGTGGGGTGGCGAAAAGGCGAGCGGTATCCTGCTCCATGCCAAGTTTCTGGATACCTTTACCGCCAAGGCCGCAGAGGAACTGACCCGCCGCCAGCACTATTCCGCGAGCGTCGAATACAAGGCCTATGCCGAGATCGTGCAGCACAATCCCGAACTTTGGTGCAAATGGTCGGAAAAATATATAAACTGGCGGCAACTAGAAATCCTCGGGCTGATGTCCAAGGGGAACTGGGCATGAGCAACAGGGCAGTACACGCATGAGCGTCGGGATTATCATGCTGGTCCACACCGCCTTTGGCCGGGCCGAACAGGTGGCGCGGCATTGGGCGGCGTCGGGCTGTCCGCTGGTGATCCATGTCGACAAGGCGGTGCCGCGCAAGACCTATAATGCCTTTGTAAAAGCCCTGTCGGATATCGAGGATGTCCGTTTTGCGCCCCGGCATCGCTGTGAATGGGGCACCTGGGGGCTGGTCGCGGCCACGCAGGGTGCCGCAGAGATCATGCTGCGCGAGTTCCAGACCGTGCGCCATGTCTATCTGGCCTCGGGGTCCTGCCTGCCGCTGCGCCCGGTGCAGGAGTTGATCGACTATCTTGCTGTGCGCCCGAATACCGATTTCATCGAGAGCGCGACGACGGCGGATGTGCCCTGGACCATCGGGGGTCTGGATCAGGAACGCTTTACCCTGCGGTTTCCGTTCTCATGGCGGAACCATCGCTATCTCTTTGACAAATACGTGGCACTGCAACGCCTTGTCGGGTTCAAGCGGCACATTCCCAACGGCATCGTGCCGCATATGGGCAGCCAGTGGTGGTGTCTGACGCGGCAGACGCTGTCGGCCATTCTCGATGATCCCTACCGGCGGGTCTATGACCGCTATTTCTCCAAGGTGTGGATCCCGGACGAGAGCTATTTCCAGACCCTCGCCCGGCAATATTCGCGCCAGATCGAAAGCCGGCCGCTGACGCTGTCGAAATTCGACTACCAGGGCAAGCCGCATATCTTTTACGACGATCACCTGCAGCTCTTGCGGCGCTCGGATTGTTTTGTGGCGCGCAAGATCTGGCCCTTTGCCGACCGTCTCTACGAGGCGTTTCTGACCGATCCGGCGGGGGCGATGAAGCGCACCGAGCCCAATCCCGGCAAGATCGACCGCATTTTCGCCAAGGCGGTGGAGCGGCGCACGCGCGGGCGGCCCGGTCTATACATGCAGAGCCGCTTTCCGGTGGAGACCCGCGAAAACGGGCTGACCTGCGCGCCCTATTCGGTGTTTCAGGGGTTCAGCGATCTCTTTGAGAATTTCGAGCCGTGGCTGGCGCGGATGACCGGGATGCGGGTACATGGCCATCTTTTCGCGCCGGAGCGAGCCGAGTTCTCGGACGGTCAGACGGTGATGAACGGGGCGCTTTCGGACAGTGCGGCGCTGCGCGATTACAATCCGCGTGCGTTTCTGGCCAGCCTGATCTGGAACACGCGCGGCGAGCGGCAGTGTTTCCAGTTCGGGCCGCGCGACATGATCGAGGATATCGAGTGGTATATCGCCAAGGACCCGAATGCGCAGGTCTCGGTGATTTCGGGGGCCTGGGCAGTGCCGCTCTTCAAGTCGAACGGCAATTTTGCCGATATTCGGCGCGAGGCGGCGCTTTTGCAGCAGGTCGAGAGCCAGCATCTCAAGGTGTTGCGGTCATCCTGGATCAAGGCGCGGGTGAGGATCTGGACCATTGCGGAATTCATCGAGGCCCCGATGGAGCCGTTGCAGACCATTATCGACGAGATCGGGCAACAGAACCTGCGCGGTCTGGCCGAGGTGCCGCGGATGTCCGATCTGACCGGGTTCGGGCAGTTCCTGCAGAACCTCAAGAATCAGGGGATGCATCCCTACCTGATGGGCGATTTCCCGGTCGAGCAGGGCACCCACAGCCCGCAGCAGGATGCGCGCAAACCCTATCTGGTGCGGTAAGAGTGAATGACAGGCCCGTTTGACTATTTCGTCGTGTTCGCGGAAATGCGCACCGGCTCCAATTTTCTGGAAAGCAATCTGAACGCGTTTGACGGGATCGAATGCCATGGCGAGGCGTTCAACCCGCATTTCATTGGCTATCCCAACAAGACCGAGTTGCTGGGGCTGACACAGGCCGAGCGAGACGAGGAACCGACGCGTCTCATTGGTGCGATCAAGGGGCAGTCGCAGGGCATCGGCGGCTTTCGGTTCTTTCACGACCATGATCCGCGCGTTCTGGATCATGCGCTAGACGATCCGCGCTGCGCCAAGATCATCCTGACGCGCAACCCAGTCGACAGCTACGTGTCGTGGAAGATCGCGCAGGCCACCGGGCAGTGGAAGCTGACCAATGTGAAACGCCGCCGCGATGCGCCGATTACCTTTGATCCAGGCGAGTTCGAGACGCATGTGGCGACGTTGCAGGCGTTTCAGGTGTTCCTGCTGAACCGGCTACAGGCAACCGGGCAGACGGCGTTCTATGTGGCCTACGAGGATTTGCAGAGCCTTGAGGTTATGAACGGTCTGGCGCGGTATCTGGGCTGTGAGGCGCGGCTGGAGGCGCTCGACGCCTCGCTCAAGCCGCAGAACCCGGAACCGCTGGAAAACAAGGTGTCGAACTTCAAGGAGATGGAGCACGCGCTGGCCGGGCGCGACCCCTACAACCTGACCCGCACCCCGAATTTCGAGCCGCGACGGGGGGCCGCCGTGCCCGGTTTCGTGAGCGCCGTGCGTGCACCGCTGATCTATATGCCGATCCGGTCGGGGCCGGAGCATGAGGTGCGCGCGTGGCTTGCCGCGCTCGATCAGGTGAGTGAGGAGACGCTGCCCACCAAGCTCAATCAAAAGGCGCTGCGCCAGTGGATGCGGCGCAAGCCGGGGCATCGGCGGTTCACCGTGCTGCGTCATCCGGTGGAGCGCGCGCACGCGGCATTCTGCGACAAGATCCTGATCAAGGGGCCGGGATGTTACCGCGATATCCGCCGCACCCTGCGCAATTTCCACAAGCTGCCGATCCCCGGCAACCTGCCCGACGAGGGTTATGATCTTGCGGCGCACAAGACGGCGTTTTTGGCGTTCCTGGAGTTTCTCAAGGCCAATCTGGCGGGTCAGACGGCGATCCGGGTCGATGCCCATTGGTGCACGCAAGCCGCAGCCGTCGAAGGGATGGCGCAGTTCGGTGCGCCCGACATGATTTTGCGTGAGGACGAGATGCCGGGCTATCTTGCCGCGCTCGCGCGGCAGGTGGGCTATGCGAAACCGCCCGCGCCGCCAGAGGGGGCACCACAAGCGCCGTTTGCCCTTGCCGATATCTATGACGATGGACTCGAGGAGTTGGCGCGGACCGTGTATCAGCGGGATTATGTGCTGTTCGGGTTCGGGGCCTGGCGGTAGGGGGGTCGGGATTGGTCTTTTGCTGTCGTTGCCGCCTCCCGCGCGAAACGCACCGAAGGTGCCGCGCGATCGCCGGGCCGTCCCGCGGCCTGGCGATATGATAGGGAGCGCAACGTGTTGAGTTCAGGATGACTTGGCTGGGATAAAGTGCGGGCAACAACGGTTGCATCGCCAGTCCCCGCCCTGCGATCAAGCAGCACCTTCTGACAAGGTGCGATATCCGCTCTAAGTCAAACGATCTACTTTGACCCGGCGGTGCTCACGCGGCCTGTGCCGCCTGCGCCTCGGTGACGATGGTATAGAGCGTCATCGGATCGGTGTTGGCCCGCAGCTTGGCGCAGAGCGAAGTGTCGCGCAGGGTGCGCGAGACGAGGGCAAGCGCCTTGAGATGCTCGACCCCCGCGTCAATGGGCGCGAAGAGCGCAAAGGCGAGGTCAACCGGCTGGCGATCCACCGCGTCGAAATCAATCGGCTTTTCCAGCAGTGTCAGCACGCCCACGACGTGATCGAGGCCGTCAATTCGGGCATGGGGCAGGGCGACGCCATTTCCCACCCCGGTGGGCCCCAGGCTCTCGCGTTCCAAGAGCGCCTCGACAGCGGTGCCATGCGGCACGCCGTAGGCCGATTCGACAATGAACCCAAGCTCTTGCATCAGGCGTTTCTTGCTGGTGGCACCGGACAGGAAGCGCACGGCCTCTGGCTTGAGGATCATAGGTAAGTCCATTTGTCGAGCCGCACTGACAGGCGCACTGCCGCCCGTCACCTTATATTACGGGTCAATCCAGCCGATATTGCCGTCTTCGCGGCGGTATACGACATTGACCGTCTCTTTTCCCTCTTTGCGGAAGACAAGAACCGGTGCCCCTGCAAGCTCCATCTGCATGACCGCCTCGCCGACCGAAAGAGAGGGGATTTGCGTTTCCATCTCGGCCACGATGATCGGTTGCAGGCTTTCAGGTTCCGATTCTACCTCCTCGCCGTTCGCCGCGAGGATATAAGAGGAAGCCCCGAAGAGTTCAACCGGCTCTGCACGCTCGCGATGGTGGTCTTTCAGGCGGCGCTTGTAACGTCGGAGTTGTTTTTCCATTTTCTCGCAGCAAGCGTCGAAGGCACCGTATATTTCATGCGCCTTGGCGCTGGCCTGCGCGGTCAATCCGGTGGAAAGATGCACGATCGCCTCGCAGGCGAATTCGCTCGCGTTCTTGGAAAAGATGACATGCGCGTCGGTCGGACGTTCGGCGTATTTGGCCACCGCCGCGCCCAGCTCGTCCTTGACATGCGTTTGAAGTGCCTCGCCGATATCGATCTGCTTTCCACTGATTTGATAACGCATCTTCTCTCCTTCACTTGACAGACCCGGTCCGGGCGCGGCGCGCCTGCGCCGCGAACTTTCCTAGCCTCGGATGCTGATAAACGACATGTGTTTCGATTGTCCCGAGACAGGCCCGCGACGCCGGGGCCATTCGGGGAACAGCGCGAGAATACAACATGTCATCCCCCAATTGACGCGCTTTCCCGGCGTCTTGTCAATCGCATTTGCGACAGGGCAGAGCGGATTTGCCGACGCGGGGCCGATCACGAAATGCGGAAGCTGTCACCGAGATAGACGCGGCGGACATTCTCGTTCTCGACCACGTCCCGAGGACTTCCCGACATCAGAACCTTGCCGTCATGCAGGATATAGGCACGGTCGACGATCTCGAGGGTCTCGCGCACGTTGTGGTCGGTGATCAGTACGCCGATGCCGCGTTTCTTGAGATCGGCCACAAGATGCCGGATATCGCCCACCGAAATCGGATCGACCCCGGCAAAGGGTTCGTCGAGAAGCAGGTATTTCGGATTCGCCGCAAGGCAGCGGGCGATTTCCACGCGCCGCCGCTCGCCGCCGGACAGGGCCATTGCTGGGGCACGGCGCAGATGTTCGATCGAGAATTCCGAGAGCAGCTGTTCCAGCCGCTCGCGCCGCCGCTGTCGTTTATTCTCGGCGATGTCGAGGATCGCCATGATGTTGTCCTCGACCGAGAGGCCCCGAAAGATCGACATTTCCTGTGGTAGATAGCCGATGCCCAGCTTGGCGCGGCGATACATCGGCAACGCGCTGACATCGCGCCCGTCGATATAGATATGGCCGCCCTCGGGATAGATCAGCCCGGCAATGGCGTAGAAGGTGGTGGTCTTGCCCGAGCCGTTGGGGCCCAGCAGCGCCACCACTTCGCCCTGGCCAAGCGAGAGCGACACATCGCGAATCACCACCCGTTTCTTGTAGCTCTTGCGCAGATGTTCGACCCGCAGGCCGCCACCATCGCTTTCATGCGCAAGGACAAGGTCGGGCTTGGTCATTGATCGTCATTGCCCGGTTGCAGCACGGTCTTGACCCGGCCCTGGACTCGCGCAGTGCCGGCCCCGGTATCGACCAGCATCGTCTCGCCGGTGATCGCGCTCTGGCCCTGCACGAGCAGGACATCTCCGCGCAATTCGATCATCCCGGTGGAGATGTTGTAATCCGCACGGGCGGCCTCGGCCGCATCCTCGCCGCTGACCAGCGTGACACCGCCGGTGGCCTCGAGCCGTTCGATCCCGGTCTGATCCGCGAGGTAGACCACGAGGACCCGAGGCGCCGCGAGACGCATTGCGCCCTGTGCGATGACCACGTTGCCGGTGAAAATCGCGGTGCTGTCGTTCTGGTTGACGTTCAGGTTGTCCGACGTCACCTCGACCGGAAGGCTGCGATCCTGCTGGGTGTTGCCGAAGGCCACCTGCGCGCCCTGCGCCAGAGCCAGGCCCGGCATGCAGCCCATCACGACCGCCGCGGCGAAAAGTTTGATCTTACCCACTGGCCTCAGTCCCCCACATCTGGCGGTTGGTATATCAGCTTCACCCCCTCGGTGAAAAGCAATTCCGCCGCCCCGTTCCCGTTCGCGTTTCGCAGCACCATCTGCCCCGCCGTCAGATCGCCCAGCGGTCCGGTCGCGGTGACGGTGTCGGGGGTCGTCGCGTCCAGCGCGTCGAGATTCATGTCGAGGCGGTCGGTGTCGATCACGTAGCCTGTCGAGGTGGTGATCTGCACATCGCCGCGCAGTTGCGTCTTCATCGCGCGCTGATCGAATTCGGCGGCGCGGGCGGTGATATCGACAGTGGTGCCCGCCGCGAGCCGGATTTGCGCGGTGACGGCATCTGCCGTGATCGGGCCGTCGACATCGCGGCCGGGCCGCGCGATACCGGCGCTGAAGAGGATTTCGTCGCCGGTATCGGTGACCCCGGCAAAGCTCGGGTTGGAGGCCCCCATGTCCTGCGCGCGTTTTTTCACGTCGGCCTGTGCCACCGGCACCGATTTCGAGGGATCGACGGTGCGCGAGATCAGGAACAGCGTCGATAACAGGCCCAGCGCGATCAGCGGCAGCAGGACCTTCATCCCCGCCACGACCCGCGAATAGGTGTTATCCGCGCGCGCCATGCTCAATGGGCGAAAATGTCGATTTCGGGCCAGCCGGCCAGATCGAGCCGCGCGCGCATCGGCAGGAACTCGAAACAGGCCTGCGCCATGTCGGTGCGCCCCTCGCGGGCCAGCCGCTTGTCGAGTTCCTTGCGCAGGCGGTGCAGGTAGAGCACATCCGAGGCGGCATACTCGAGCTGCGCCTCGGTGAGGGCCTCTGCCCCCCAGTCGGAGGTCTGCTGCTGCTTGGAGATATCGACGCCCAGCAGTTCCTGAAGCAGGTATTTCAGCCCGTGCCGGTCGGTATAGGTGCGGATGAGTTTCGAGGCGATCTTGGTGCAATAGACCGGTTCGGCCAGCGCGCCGAAGGCGTTGTACATCGCCGCGATGTCGAACCGCCCGAAGTGAAAGAGCTTGAGCACATCGGGGTTGCGCAGCAGCCTCTCGAGGTTGGGCGCGCTGGTCTGCCCCTGGGCCACCTGCACCAGATGCGCGTTGCCATCCCCGTCCGACAATTGCACGACACACAGCCGGTCACGATGCGGGTTGAGGCCCATCGTCTCACAGTCGATCGCCACGACAGGGCCAAGTTCCAGCCCGTCGGGCAGGTCGTTCTGATAAAGGTGGTTCGCCATCGGATATCCTTGTGTCCCGGGCGGTGCGCGGGCTGACTGTCATACGGGATCGAAATCCCGATTTGCTTAGGCCGTTTCGACGCTTGCCTCAACCCGGATTTAAGCCGCCCATAGGGGGAATTCCAGCCCGGGCCGCCCGCGAGAGGGGCAAAGCGGCTTGCGGTTGGCCCGGTGCTCGGCCACAAAGTGCCGCAAGAGGAGACAGAACCCATGCCCGTGACCACCCCCGACCAGACCGAAAATCGCGCCGCCGATTACCTTGCCCGCAGGCTATATGGGGCGGGCTGCCGCCACGCATTCGGCATGCCGGGGGGTGAGGTTCTGACGGTGATGGACGCGCTGGCGCGGGCCGGAATAGAGGTGACGCTGGCGCGGCACGAAAACGCCGCCGCCTTCATGGCCGAGGGGGTCTGGCACCGCACCGGCGCGCCGGGCATTCTGATTGCCACGCTGGGGCCGGGGGTTTTGAACGGCGTCAATGCCATCGCCAACGCGCATCAGGACCGGGTGCCGCTAATCGTCATCTCGGGTTGTGTCGATGCCGATGAGGCGCTGACCTACAGCCATCAGATCCTCGATCACGAGGCGGTGCTGGCACCGATCACCAAGGCGACGTTTCGGCTGACGGCTCAGGGGGCAGACGTCATCGCCGACAAGGCCGTGGGCATCGCCACCGAGGGGCGGCCCGGGCCGGTGCATATCGACGTGCCGATTTCCGTGGCCGACATGCGCGTGACCCTGCCACGTCTGCGCCGCCGCCCGGATGCGGTGCCGATGGTGCCTGCGGCGCCGGAGGAGGCGCGCGATTGGCTGGCCGGGGCGGAGCGGCCGGTGATGATCGTGGGGCTCGATGCGGTGAACGAGGCGGCGGGAGCGGCGATTCTGGAGGTCGCGGAACGCCTGAATATTCCGGTGATCACCAGCTACAAGGCAAAGGGCATCATCCCTGAGACGCATGAGTTGTGCCTTGGGGGAGCGGGGCTCTCGCCTTTGGCGGATGGCCTCCTTGTGCCGCTCGTGGAGCGGGCCGACCTGATCCTCTGCGTCGGCTATGACCCGATCGAGATGCGGCCCGGCTGGCGCGAGATCTGGGACCCGGCGCAGGTCAGGGTGATCGACATCGCCGCCGTGCCCAATGATCAATACATGCATCAGGCGACGATGAATATCGTGGGGGCTTGTGGGCCGTCGCTGGCGGCGATTGCCGAGGGGATCGCGCCCCGCACCACATGGGCCGGTGGTGAGGTGACGGCGGCGCGTGACGCGCTGGCGCGGGCCTTTCCGACGGATGATGACTGGGGCGCTGCGGCCGTCATCGCCGAGGCGCGCGCCGTGCTGCCCGAGGATACTATCGCAACCGTCGATAGTGGCGCGCATCGCATCCTGCTGTCGCAGATGTGGGTGACGCATCACCCCCGCTCGGTGCTGCAATCCACGGCCCTATGCACCATGGGCTGCGCCGTGCCGCTGGCGATGGGGGCCAAGATTGCCACGCCCGAGGCCACCGTTGTCAGTTTCTCGGGCGATGCCGGGTTCCTGATGGTGGCGGGAGAGTTGTCGACCGTGGTGGAGCTGAACCTGCCGGTGATTTTCGTCGTCTTTGTCGATGCGAGCCTTGCGCTGATCGAGAAGAAGCAGCGCGAGCGGCAGATGGTCAATCTCGCCGTCGATTTCGGTCATCACGATTTTGCGGCCATCGGCCAGGCCTTTGGTGGCAATGGCGTGCGCGTCACCAACCGTGCCGAATTGCGCGCGGCATTGGAGGCGGCGCAACAGGCCGACACGTTTACCGTCATCGCCGCCGAGATCGACCGCGGCTCTTATGACAACCGTATCTGAGGAGATGCCCATGCCCGGCCCGCTCGATGGTCTCGTTGTTCTCGACCTCAGCCGTATTCTGGCGGGGCCGACCTGCACGCAGCTCTTGGGCGATCTGGGGGCCGAGGTGATCAAGATGGAGAGCCTTGGCGGGGATGATACGCGGCAATGGGGGCCGCCCTTTGCGGTGGATGCCGAGGGGCAGGCGACGGACCTGTCGGCCTATTTCATGTCCTCCAATCGCAACAAGCAATCGGTGGCGGTGGACCTGACCGACCGCCAAGTGCAGCGCATGCTGCACGATCTGGCCGGGCGCGCCGATGTGGTGATCGAGAATTTCAAACCCGGAGGCCTGCGTAAGTATGGTCTCGATCACGAGACGCTCTGTGCCGCTTATCCGGGCCTTGTCTATTGCTCGATCTCTGGCTTTGGCCAGACCGGGCCGAACCGCGACAAGCCGGGGTATGACCTGATGGCGCAGGGGTTCGGTGGCATCATGTCGATCACCGGCGAGGCGGGGGAAGAGCCGATGAAGGTCGGGGTCGGCGTGGCTGACGTGGTTTGTGGGCTTTATGCGGCGACCGGGATTCTGGCGGCGTTGCGGCACCGCGATGCGACCGGTGAGGGGCAGCATATTGATCTGGCACTTGTGGATACGACGATGTCCTGGCTGGTCAATCAGGGGCTGAATTACCTGACCTCGGGCACCGCGCCCACCCGTGCGGGCAATGCGCATCCCAATATCGTGCCCTATCAGGTCTTTGCCACCTCGGATGGGTATGTGATCGTCGCGGTGGGCAATGACAGCCAATATGCCCGGTTTTGTGACTATCTGGGGCAGCCCGACTGGGCCATTGATCCGCGTTTCGTCACTAACACGGCGCGATTGGCGCATCGCGACACGCTTGTGCCGATGATCGCCGAAGCGCTAGTGGGCCGGACAATGCAGGATGTGATCGACGGGCTGGAGGCGCGCAAGGTGCCGGTGGGGCCGGTCAACACGATCGAGCAGGCGCTGGAAAGCGATCAAGCGCAGGCGAGGGGGATGACCATCACCCTACCCGCGCCACAGACCGCGACCGGCGAGGTGCGGCTGATCGGCAATCCGCTCAAATTCTCGCGCACGCCGGTCAACTATCGATCTGCGCCGCCTGCGACGGGGGCGGATACCGACGCCGTGCTGAAGCGGTTAAGGGACGATCTGTAACCTCGGCTCGCGGGCACGTGATTTGCTGCGGCGTGTGGTTACGCGTAGCCCTCCGGGTATCAACCCGGAGGTGTATTCATGCAACGATTTCTGAAACTTCTCGCAGTTCTCACTGTCCTTGCCGCGCCCGCGCAGGCGCTGGAGCCGCGTGAGGGTTGGGTGATCCACGATACGGCCAAGAGTTTTGCCGATCTGGTGCAGGCGGTGCGTGACGCGGTGAGCGATGCCCCCATTGCCATCGTGACGCAGGCGAGTGCGTCTGATGGGGCGAAGATGCAGGGGCACAGCATCGCCGGCAACCGGGTCTTTGGCCTCTACCGCAACGATTACGCGCGCCGCATGCTGGAGGCGAGCATCGCCGCCGGGATCGAGGCCCCGATTCGGATGTATGTGACCGAAGACGCCGACGGCACCGCGAGCCTGAGCTATAAGTCGCCGACGGCGGTTTTCTCTCCCTATTTCGACGAGGGCGGCGAAAAATTGCGCGATCTTGCGTCGGAACTGGACGGGGTTTTCGAAACTGTCGCGAAATCGGCCATAGCCGAGTGATCCTTGGGCGACGGGCGGCGGCCCGTTCCGCCTTTGGGCAGAAAGACGCCGATATCGTTCGCCTTATGCGGCAGCAACCCTGCCCTGTTCTCATCATATGAGTTAAACTCGGGATAACGTGTTGGTGAGGTCCGTCCCGCTTTTGTTGCGGGTGTCATACATAGCGGGCTAGCTGGAGTGTGAATGATTGCCGAAAAGGATGCCGGGCTATGCGTAATGATCAATTCGGGTACGAGACTTCCGTATCATCGCCTGTGGCCCTTGCGGCATGGGACCAGATGGTGCTGGCGTTTCTTGCCCATGCCGCGACAACGCCCGATCATCTTGGCACGGTGCTGAGCGAGGCGCCGGAATTCGCGATGGCGCATGCCACCAAGGGGCTGTTTTGCCTGATGCTGGGCAAGTCCGAGATGACCGAGACCGCGCAGCAGGCCTATCAGGCGGCGCTTGCCTGTGCGCGCGAGGGCAATCCGACGGCGCGCGAGATGGGCTATGTGCGCGGCCTTGGTGCATGGCTCGACGGGCGCCCGTCCGAGACGGTGCGCGAGATGGAAGCGGTGCTGGCGCGCTGGCCTGAGGATGCGCTGGCGATGAAGATCGGTCATGCCACCCGGTTCATCCTTGGCGACCGGCATGGCATGCGCGCCTCGCTCGAGGCGCTGTTGCCAGCCTATGACGCGCAGAACCCGGCGCGCGGTTACCTGTTCGGCTGTCACGCCTTTTCGCTTGAGGAAACCGGCGATTACGCCCGCGCCGAGACCGCCGGGCGCATGGGGCTGAGCGTCTCGCCCGATGATGCCTGGGGGCTGCACGCGGTGGCGCATGTCTTTGACATGACCTGTAATGCGCGTGCCGGGCTCGACTGGCTGGAGGGGCGCGAAGGGGCCTGGGCGCATTGCAACAACTTTCGCTACCACGTCTGGTGGCACAAGGCGCTGATGCATCTCGATCAGGGCGAGATAGACTCTGTTTTTGCCCTTTATGACCACGAGATTCGCCAAGACAAGACCGACGATTTCCGCGATATCTCCAACGGCACCTCGCTGCTGATGCGGCTGGAGCTGGAAGGCCATAACGTGGGCGACCGCTGGGAGGAACTGGCCGATATCTCAGAGCGGCGCTCTGAGGATGCCTGCCTCATTTTCGCCGATCTGCATTACATGCTGGCGCTGGTGGGCGACAATCGCGAGACGGCGATCAAGCAGATGATGGCGCGCATGCATCGTGACGCGAAGAAGACCAATGCAGGGGACCTGATGACGCGCATGGCCAATCCGGGGCTGTCGGCTGCGACGGGGCTTGAGGCCTTTGGGGAAGGCGATTACAAGACCGCGTTCCTCAACCTTGGAAGGGCGAGACGTTCCATGCAACTGGCCGGGGGCAGCCATGCCCAACGTGATGTCTTTGAGCGGCTCACCATTGATTGCGCGATCCGGGCTGGCTTTCTCGACGAGGCCGAAACCATCCTTCAGGAACGCGCAACGCAGCGCGCCGGGCGTCTCGACAGCTATGCAAGCGCGCGTCTCGACCTGATTAACGCTTCGCGCGGGGATTGGGACGAGGCCGATCGCCTGCCCGCCGAGTAACTCCGGTACGACATTTCAAAAGGAGCCGACACCGCGATGACGAGTGTTGCCGATCCGGCCATGCTACAGAGCCGCGCCAAAGAGACGGCGGCCCCGGCTGCCACGACCCGCGATATCCGGCTGGATTTCTTTCGCGGGCTGGCGATGTTCATCATCCTCTGCGCCCATACCCCGAGCAATTTCTTTACCAGCTGGATTCCGGCACGCTGGGGCTTTTCGGATGCGACCGAGATCTTCGTGTTCTGCTCCGGCATGGCCTCGGCCATCGCGTTTGGCCGCACGTTTGACCGGGCGGGATGGGCGCTGGGCACCGGGCGCGTGGGTTATCGCGTCTGGCAGGTTTACTGGGCGCATATCGGCATGTTCTTTGCCATCGCCACGCTGCTGGCGGCGTTCGATCATTTCGGCGATTTCGACAAGACCTATATCGGCACGCTGAACCTGTGGAAGTTCTTTGCCGATCCGGGGCCGCAGCTGGTGGGGCTGTTCAGCCTGACCTATGTGCCCAACTATTTCGACATCCTGCCGATGTATATGGTCATCCTCGTGATGATGCCGCTGATGATGGCGCTGAGCCGGATCAGTGTCTGGGCGACGTTCGCGGCGATGGCGCTGATCTGGCTGTTCGCGCAACGCGCGGTGCTCGATACGCTGGGCCTTACGCACCTGCATCTCGGTTTCCCGGCAGAGCCGTGGTCGGACCGCAAATGGTACTTCAACCCGTTCGGCTGGCAGTTGGTGTTCTTTACCGGCTTTGCCCTGATGCGCGGCTGGATTCCGAAACCGCCGGTGAACAAGGTCTTGATCGGGCTGGCGCTGGTGATCGTGATCGCCAATGTGCCGCTGTCGCATATCGGGATGCGGGAGTTCGGCTTTGACTGGGCGCGCGGCTGGCGCATCGACAACACCGGCCTGTTCAACAAGTCTGATTTCGGCATTCTGCGCTACGTGCATTTCCTGAGCCTCGCCTATCTGTGCTGGGTGGCGGCGGGCGACGGTGGTGCGCGGCTGAAAACCGTCGGCACGGGGCTTTTGTCGCGCGCCTGGGGTGGGCTGCTCAAGATGATCCTCAAGGTCGGGCAGCAATCCCTCGCGGTGTTCGTCTTTTCGATGGTCTTTGCCCGGCTCTCGGGGTTCGTGATGGACCAGATCGGGCGCACGACATGGAACATGGTGCTGGCCAACTGCGTTGGCTTCGCATCGTTGATCCTCGTGGCCTATTCGGTGGCGTGGTTCAAATCACATCCCTGGCGAGGCGCAAAATGATCCGGCGTGACGTTCTGAAATCGCTGAGTGCCTTTGCGCTCTTTCCTGGCCTAGCCCAAGCGCAGGCGGCGCAGCCGTTTTCCGAGGCGATGCTGCTTGATCTCGCGCGTGAAGTGGCAGCAAAGCCCTATGCCAAGCGTCCGACCGTGCCGCAGGCGTGGCAGGACATGAGCTATGACGAATACCGCTCGATCTGGTTTCGCAGCAAGGATGCGATCTGGTCCGAGGCCGATAGCACGCTTGAACTCGATCTTTTTCTGCCGGGGCTCTATTTCCCGCATACCGTCGAGGTGAACCTTGTCGAAGATGGCATGACGCGCACACTGCCGTTCGATTTTTCGCTGTTCGACAAGACCGACAAGGCCCCCGAGTTGCCGCTTGACGGGCATCTGGGCTATTCCGGCCTGCGCCTGCGGGCGGAACTGGAAAAGCCGGGGATTTTTCAGGAATACGCGGTGTTTCAGGGGGCCAGCTATTTCCGCGTGATCGCGCGCGATCTGGTTTATGGCCTGTCGGCGCGAGGCCTTGCGGTAGATACCGGCGGGCCGGAGGGTGAGGAGTTTCCCGATTTCACCCGGTTCTGGATCGAAAAACCCGCCCCCGGTGTCAGCACGCACACGGTGCATGCGCTGATGGAGAGCCCTTCGGTGACCGGGATTTACCATTTCACGATGCGTCCAGAGGGGGCGGAGACCGAGGTGGAGGTGCGCTGCACGCTGATGCCGCGCGTGGCGCTGGAGAATGTGGGCATCGCACCGCTGACCTCGATGTTCTATTTCGACGCCACCAACCGGCATCGGTTCGACGATTTCCGTGCCGCTGTGCATGACAGCGACGGGCTGAGCATTCTCAACGGCAATGGCGAAATGCTGTGGCGGCCCTTGGGCAATCCGCGTGATCTGCAAATTTCGAGCTTCGTGGATACCAACCCGCAGGGCTTTGGCCTGTCGCAGCGGTCGCGCGCCTATTCGGATTTCCACGATCTTGAGGCGCATTACCATGAGCGCCCGAGCCTGTGGATCACCCCGGGCGAGGGGTGGGGGCGCGGCGCGGTCACGCTGGTGGAGATCCCGACTGACAAGGAAATCTACGACAATATCGTGGCATATTGGCGCCCGCGCGAGCCGTTGGCCGAGGGGGCCGAGCACAGTTTCAGCTATGGCATGACGTGGACCGGCGGCATCGAGGAGAAAAAGCCGGTGGCGCGGGTGATCGAGACCCGGGCCGGGCGCGGCTTTCCCAATGACATGCGTCAGGTGGTGACGGTCGATTTTGCCCCGCATGACGCGCTGCCCGAGGCGTATGACGATCTGGTGCTCTACGTCTATTCCAACCGGCTGGAAACCTCGGAAGGGCAGGTGCAGCGCAACCCGGAAACCGGCGGCCCGCGCCTTGCGTTTTCGTTTGACCCCGGCGAGGTGACGGCGGCGGAAATCCGGGCGCAGCTGTTCCACGAGGGGCGCGGCGTGTCAGAAGTGTGGCTCTACCGATGGACCGCCTGACCCCCTTTCCCGGCGCGGCGCATATGCCGCCGCCTGCCCCTCTGGATCACCCGATTCAGAGCCTGAACCGGGTGCATCACGACCCCAACGCGCCCGCCTGGCGGCCAAATCTGAATTACTGGTGGCGGCGGGCGGCCACCTTTCTGCCTGCCACACTGACCACTGGCGCGCTGGGCCTTGCCTTTGGCGACTGGCTGTCTGTCGGGGGCATGTGGTGGCTGGAATGGGTGCTGCTGGCGCTGGTGATGGTCACGTTCTTCTGGATTGCGCTGGCGGTGGGCACGGCGACGCTGGGGCTGGCCTGTCACATGATGCATAAGCGCGCGCAGGCGCGTGCCACGCCCGCGCCGCTGAACGTGGCGTTGTTGGTGCCGATCTATAACGAGGACACGTCTGAGGTGTTCGGCAACGCCTGTGCCATGATGTCGGCGCTGCGCGCGGCAGGGGCCGCGCACCGCTTTGAGCTGTTCATCCTGTCGGACACGCAGGATGCCGCCGTCGCCATGGCCGAACAGCGCGCCTTTGCCACGCTGCGCGCGGCGCTGCCGCCTGATTGCGCGGTCTGGTATCGCCGCCGGGTGCAGAATACCGGGCGCAAAGTGGGTAATATCGGGCAATGGCTGGAAAACTGGGGCGCGGCGCATGACGCGATGCTGGTGCTCGATGCCGATAGCCTGATGAGTGCCGAGGCGATTGTCGCGCTGTCGGACGAGATGTCGGCCGACCCTACGGCGGGGCTGATTCAATCTGCCCCGATGGTGGTGGGGTCGGACACGCTCTTTGGGCGGATGCAGCAGTTTTCTGCCGCCGTTTACGGCACGCTGCTGTCCGAGGGGCTGGCCGGTTGGACCGGCTCCGAGGGAAATTACTGGGGACATAATGCTATCCTGCGCACCCGCGCCTTTGCCGATTGCGCGGGGCTGCCGGAAATGCCGTCGCTGACAGGGAAGGGCGGGCTGATCCTGAGCCATGATTTCGTCGAGGCGGGGCTGTTGCGCAGGGCCGGGTGGGCCGTGCGCTTCATGCCCTCGGTCAAGGGCAGTTACGAGGAGCCGCCTGCCACCCTGATCGACTATGCGCTGCGCGACCGGCGCTGGTGCCATGGCAACCTGCAACATCTGAGCCTGCTGGCGACGCGTGGCTTTCACGCCGTGTCGCGCTTTCACCTGTTTCACGGCGCGATGAGTTATCTTCTGTCGCCTGCGTGGTTCGGATTGCTGGTGATCTGGGCGCTACTGGGAAACGGGCATAACAGCGTGATCACCTATTTCTCGCTGGAGAACCCGCTCTACCCGGTCTGGCCGGAAATGACCCGGGTGAGTTCGGTTCTGATTCTGCTGTTCATGTATGGCATGTTGCTGGCCCCCAAGCTGATGGGCGCGGTGGCGCTTGGGCTGGCGGATGTGCCGATCCGCAGCTTTGGCGGGGCGGTGCGGTTCACCGTGTCGCTGGTGGTGGAGATTTTGCTGTCGATCCTGTTCGCGCCGATCATGATGGTGCAACAGCTTGTGGCGGTGTTGCGCTCGGTCATCGGCATGCGCCCGATCTGGTCACCGCAGGCGCGAAAGGGTGGGGATTACAGCCCCGGCACGGTCCTGAAATTCCACCTGCTGGAGACGGTGAGCGGGGCGCTGCTTGTCATCGGCATGGCGGCGGGCACGGTATCGCTCTGGCTGTTGCCGATCGCGATCAGCCTGATTGCCGCCGTGCCGCTGTCGATGCTGTCGGGGCTGAGTCTGGGCGAGTGGCGCGGACTGCGTCATGTCATGGCCACGCCCGAGATGATCGACACGCCGCCGATCCTGCAGGATGCCCGCGCGCACCGGGCGCTATTTCGCGCGGCAGACACGACGCCGATTGCGGCGGAATAGGGACTGTTTCATCGTCCGATGGCGGGCGGTGTGGCCTGTCGGGTTAGTGCGAGATCATCCAGGGCCGCGCCGCCGGAAAGCTCTTGGAGCCATCGGGGCGGTGCAGTGTGCGACTGGGCAATTTCTTTGACGCCGACCCGCAGCACGAGCAGCCGGGACCGTGGGATTTCGTTGATTTCGGGGCATGTTGCGCACGTTCATTGGTGGCGATGGCCGTGCGCCGTGTGCCGTCCATGTTGGCGAAGGCCGGGGCGCGCAGCAGCACGCGGGGTGAGGATGCGGCGCAGGTCGGGCAGGCGCAGGGCTGATCGAAATCCGACATGGCGGCAAAGCCGGTGAACGGACCGCAATCGGGGCAGCTATAGTCATAATAGGGCATGTCTGTCTCCGGGTTTGGAGGCCGGGCGGATCATGTGTGACCCGCCCGAACGCGTGATCAGAGATCCGGGGCGAGCGGAATATCGACTGAGCCGTCGAGATGTTTGGTCGGCCCGTCAGAGCCTGGCATGATGTCGAACTCGAAAATCTCGTTCGGAAGCCAGAGCGTCGCGCAGGCGTTGGGAATATCCACCACGCCCGAGATATGGCCCTGCACCGGGGCGGTGCCGAGGATGGCGTAGGCCTGCGCGCCGGTATAGCCGAACTTCTTGAGATACTCGATCGCGTTCAGGCAGGCCTGGCGATAGGCAACATGCACGTCGAGATAGTGCTGATGCCCGCTCTCATCGACGGAGATGCCCTCGAAGATCAGGTAATCGTCGTATTTCGGCGTGATCGGGGAGGGTTTGAAGATCGGGTTCTTGATACCGTATTTCTCCATCCCGCCCTTGACCAGTTCAACCTGGATATGCAGCCAGCCGGCCATCTCGATGGCACCGCAGAAGGTGATCTCGCCGTCGCCCTGGCTAAAGTGCAGGTCGCCCATCGAAAGCCCCGCCCCGTCCACGTAGACCGGGAAATAGCAGGTCGCTCCGCGCGACAGATCCTTGATGTCGCAATTGCCGCCATGTTCGCGGGGCGGCACGGTGCGCGCGGCCTCGGACGCGGCTTTCATCTTTTCGTCGCCGGTGAGTTTGCCCATATGCGCGGACTGCGTGTCGGGCAGGGCGGCCAAGGGGGGCACGCGCCCGGGATCGGTGTCGACCAGTGCCTTTTCGCGGCTGTTCCACATGTCCAGCATCTTGCGGTCCGGCAGGCAGCCGATCAGGCCCGGGTGAATGAGCCCTGCGTATTTCACCCCCGGCACGTGACGTGACGAGGTGAACATGCCATGAAAATCCCAGATGGATTTCTGCGCCTCGGGGAAATGATCGGTCAGGAAGCCGCCGCCGTTCTGCTTGGAGAAAAAGCCGTTGAAACCCCAGTTCATCTCTTCCTTGGCGCCGATATCGAGGATGTGAACCTTGAGCAGATCGCCCGGTTCGGCCCCTTTCACGCCGATCGGGCCGGAGAGGTAATGCACCTGTTCCAATTCAACGTCGCGCACGTCGGCGGCATCGTCGTCATTCTTGATCTGGCCGCCGGTCCAGTCATAGGTTTCGATCTTGAAATCGTCACCCGGCTCAACCCAGACGGCAATTGGGATATCGGGATGCCAGCGGTTGTGCACCGCCTCGTTGGTGTGCGGGCTTTCGGAAAGATCGACCGAAATAAGCGTATCTGCCATGTTGTCCTCTCTTTGCTTTGGTCAAACGGATAGGAATTTCGAGACTTTCGCCTCGTCGATGCCCTCGCGCGGGCTGTCATGGACGAAGGTGCCGTTTTCCAGAACGACCACCCGGTCGGCGACGTCGAGCGCGAAGGTCAGGACCTGTTCGGAGACCACGATGGACAGGCCCTTTTCATCGCGGATCCGGCGCAGGGTGCGCGCCATCTCGCGGATGATCGACGGCTGGATGCCCTCGGTCGGTTCATCCAGAAGCAGCACCTTGGGGCGCGAGGCGAGCGCGCGGGCGATGGCCAGCTGTTGTTGCTGGCCACCCGACAGGTTGCCGCCGCGTCGTGATTTCATGTCGAGCAGCACGGGGAAGAGTTCGTAGATATCCGGGGGCACGGTGCTTTCGCCGGTCACGGTCAGCCCGGTTTCGACATTTTCCTGCACCGTCATGGAGGAAAAGATCATCCGGCCCTGTGGCACATAGGCGATGCCGCTGGCCACGCGCTGATGCGGCTTGAGGTCGGTGACAGTCTTGCCCTCGACGGTGACGGTGCCGGATCTGGTCGGCATGATGCCCATCAGCGTCTTCATCAGCGTGGTCTTGCCCATGCCGTTGCGCCCCATGATCGCGATGATCTCGCCCGGGGCGACGTCGAGATCGAGCCCGTGCAGCACCTCGCTCTCGCCGTAGGCCGAGCGGAGTTCCTTGACGTTTAACATGGTGCTCTCCTTTTCAGTGTCCGAGGTAGACTTCGACGACCTTGGGGTCGTTTTGCACATGCTCCATCGACCCTTCCGACAGGACCTGCCCCTGGTGCAGGACGGTCACGCGGGTGGCGATATCGGCGACAAAGCCCATGTCGTGCTCGATCACGATCACCGACCGGTCGGCGATGATGCGGTTGAGCAGATCGGCCGTCTTGCGGCGCTCGGCCACGGACATGCCTGCGACCGGCTCGTCGAGCATCAGGAGTTCGGGGTCCTGGATCAGCAGCATGCCGATTTCGAGCCATTGTTTCTGGCCGTGGCTGAGGAAGGCCGCCTTCTGGCCGAGATGTTCGGTAAGAAAGACCATCTCGGCGATTTCCGTGATCCGCTCGCGCACGGCGGCGTCGCGCCGGAAGAACAGGGCACCGAAGACCCCGTGCCCCTTTGGATAGCTGATTTCGAGATTGGCGAAGACGCTCAGGTCTTCGTAGACCGAGGGGGTCTGGAACTTGCGGCCCACCCCGGCATGCACGATCTGGTCCTCGCGCATTTTCAAGAGGTTCTGGCCCTTGAATGCGATCGAGCCCGAGGTGGCGCGGGTGCGCCCGCAGATCAGGTCGAGCACCGTGGTCTTGCCCGCGCCGTTGGGCCCGATGATGACCCGGCATTCATTGGGTTCGACATAGAAGCTGAGGTCGTTGACCGCCTTGAACCCGTCGAAGGACACGGTGAGGTCTTCGACCATCAGAACGAAGTTCTTGTTGTTGTAGTCCAGCATGGCTCACCTCATTCCGCGGGGGTTTTTTCGGCCGTGGATGCGGCGGTGTCATTCGCCGCACCGGGCCAGAGGCGCATCAGGCGCGGCTCGATATGCTCGGACCAGAGGCCGGCCAGACCGTTGGGAAAGGCCATGACCACGGCGATGAAGAGCGCGCCCAGGCCGAACAGCCACAATTCCGGAAAGCTCTCGGAAAAGCTGGTCTTGGCGTAGTTCACCAGAAGCGTGCCGTAGACCGCCCCGAGGATCGACAGCCGCCCGCCGACGGCGGCATAGATCACCATCTCGATCGAGGGCACGATGCCCACGAAGCTGGGCGACATGAAACCCACCTGAAGCGTGAACATCGCCCCGCCGATGGCGGCGAAGGCCCCGCCGAGGCAGAAGATGAAGATCTTGAAATTGGCCACGTCATAGCCCGAGAACCGCACCCGGTCCTCTTGATCGCGCATTGCGATCAGAAGGCGGCCCAGCTTGGATTTGCGGACGAATTGCGCGATCAGCAGAACCACGAACAGCAACCCGCCATTGACGAAGTAGAGCAGGGTCTTGGCCTCGTCGGTGCGGATGTCCCAGCCGTTGAGGGTGCGCAGGTCGGTGATGCCGTTGACGCCGCCGGTAAAGCCCTGCTGCCCGATGATCAGGATCGTCAGGATCGCCGCGATAGCCTGGGTGATGATCGCGAAATAGACCCCGCCGACCCGGCGGCGGAACATCGCGACACCGATGATGAAGGAAAACACGACCGGCACCACGATCACCGCCACGAGTGTGAAGGCCAGCGAGTTGAACGGCTCCCACCACCAGGGCAGGGCGGTGATCTGGTTCCAGTCCATGAAATCCGGAATGCCGGGGGTGGACTGGATCGCGGTGTTTTCGGGCGAGGAGGCCTCGAGCTTGAGGAACATCGCCATACAGTAGCCGCCAAGCCCGAAGAAGACGCCCTGACCAAGGCTGAGAATGCCGCCCACGCCCCAGCACAGCACGAGGCCGATGGCGACGAAGGCGTAGGTCAGATACTTGCCGAAGAGGTTCAGGCGGAAGGGTTCGAGCAGTGCGGGAAACACGATGAAGATGATCGCCGCGAGGATGGCATAGCCGACAAGATCGCGCCGGGTCATGAAGGAGTGTTTGATCGGCATGGGGTGCATCGTTGCCTCCGGCTTACTTGCGCAGTTTCAGGGAGAAGAGGCCCTGCGGGCGCAGCATCAGGATGCCGACCACGGTCAGCAGGGTGAGAACCTTGGCCATCGAGCCGGACAGGAAGAATTCCATGATCGACTGGGCCTGGCTGATCGAGAATGCGCTGGCGATGGTGCCCAGAAGGCTGCCCGCGCCGCCGAAGACCACCACGAGGAAGGTGTCGACGATGTAAAGCTGGCCGGAAGTCGGCCCGGTGGAGCCGATCATCGTGAAGGCTGAACCCGCCACGCCCGCCACGCCGCATCCGATGGCGAAGGTCATCCGGTCAGTCCAGGCGGTGTTGATGCCCACGGCATCGGCCATCTGGCGGTTGTTGTTGATTGCGCGCACCTGCTTGCCCCAGCCCGAGCGATACATCATCACGTAGACGCCGACGGAAATGCTGATGGCGAGCACCATCACGAAAATGCCGTTGATCGGCACCTCGATCAGGTCGGTGATCGGCAGCGAGCCCATCATCCAGTCGGGGATCGACACCCCCACCTCGCGCGCGCCGAAGACTGTGCGGTAGGTCTGTTGCAGGATCAGGCTGAGCCCCCATGTGGCCAGCAGCGTGTCGAGCGGGCGTTTGTAGAGATGCCGGATCAGGGCCCATTCCACCAGCATCCCGAGCGCGCCCGCCGCGACAAAGGCGACCGCCATCGCGACGAAGAAATACATGCTGAAGAGGGCGGGCATGTAAGCGGAGAAGAGGTTCGACATTAGGTAGGTGACATAGGCACCGAGAATCATGAATTCGCCATGCGCCATGTTGATCACGCCCATCTGGCCAAAGATGATCGCGAGACCGAGCGCCATCAGCACGAAGACCGAGAACAGGATGAGACCGGCAAAGCCCTGCATGGCAAAGATCGCGATCAGGTCGCTGGTGGAATAGTCTGCAAACATGGCATGTCTTCCGTTTCTGATGGCAGCGGGAGAAAGGTCAGGGGGCTGCGCCGCGTGGGACCAACGCGGCGCAGGAGGGGCGCGCTATCCGGCCCAGGTCTGGTGCGGGCGGATAGCGGACAGCCCTTACTGGTAGCCTTCGGGGAACGGATCGGGCTCGACCAGATCGGCGGTCTCGAACACGACTTCGTATTGACCATCCGCCTTGGCGCGGCCGACACGTGTCTTGGACCACAGGTGATGGTTTTCATGCACCTTGACGTAACCCTCGGGCGCGGAAGTAAGCTCGATGCCGGGGCTGGCCTCGCGGACCTTGTCGACGTCGAAGGAGCCTGCCTGTTCCACGGCGGCCTTCCACAGCCAGGGCCCGAGATAGGCCGCCTGCGTGACGTCACCGATGACGATCTCGTCGCCCCACATGTCCTTGAACGCCTTGACGAATGCCTGGTTGTTCTCGTTTTCGAGGCTCTGGAAATACTTCATGCAGGCATAGGCCCCGTCGATGTTCTCGCCGCCGATGCCGCGGATTTCGTCCTCGGTCACGGAGATGGTCAGAACGATCGGGCTTTCCTCGGTCGGGTCGATGCCCGCTGCGGTCAGCTGCTTGTAGAAGGCCACGTTCGAGCCACCCACGACGATGGCGTAGATCACGTCGGGCTTGCGCAGGCGGATCTTGTTGATCACCGAGTTGAACTGCGTGTGGCCGAGCGGGTAATACTCTTCGCCTACGACCTTGCAGCCGTCCATGAAGTTTTCGATATGCTTGCGCGCGATCTTGTTCGAGGTGCGCGGCCAGATGTAATCCGACCCCAGCAAGTAGAAGGTCTTGGCCCCCTTGGTCTTGTTGACCCAGTCGAGACCGGCGATGATCTGCTGGGTCGCTTCCTGCCCGGTGTAGATGACGTTGGGGCTCTGCTCGAGACCCTCGTAGAAGGTGGGATAGTAGAGAAAGCCGTTATACTGCTCGAATACCGGCAGAACCGCCTTGCGGCTGGCCGATGTCCAGCAGCCCATGACCGATGCGACCTTGTCCTGCACCAAGAGTTTCTTGGCCTTTTCGGCAAAGGTGGGCCAGTCGGATGCGCCGTCTTCCTGGATGAACTCGATCTTGCGTCCGAGGATGCCGCCCTGGGCGTTGATCTGTTCGATGGCCAGCTTTTCGGCCTGAACCGAGCCGGTTTCCGAGATCGCCATGGTGCCGGTGATCGAGTGCAGGATACCGCAGGTCACGGTCGTGTCGGTGACCGCAAGCCCGGTGGTGTTGACCACATCGGTGGGGAAATCTTGCGCGCGCAGCATCTTGGGTGTGAACAGCGATGCCGAAAGAGCAGCCCCGCCCGCCAACACGGTGCGACGGCTCAGGTTGCTGATTTCGGGTGATTTTTTCGTATCGGTCATAGTGCCTCCTTATCAGTGCAACTGTCGTTGAGACGGCACGATTGTGCCTCTGACAAGCAAGCTGGCAGGAAATGCTGCAATGCAGTATACGTTGAATGACGTATATGGTTGGGCGTTTTTACCCTGCACAATGGCCCTTGTTTCCGGCGCTGTGCCGATGCGGCTGTTTGCGTAGTCGCGCCGTGTTCGTGCTCTTTGAACGGTGCGGTTCGCGCCACAAGATTTCCGCGGCCTCGCAGCCGCTCTTCAGGACCCTGGAGGCCCATGGCCATATCATTCAGTGCCACGGGCGGCCGACGGAAATACAATCGTTGGGTCGCCAATGAAACGATGGAGGATTTCGCCCTCCGTTACACCGCGCGGCGCGCGCGGCGCTGGAGTTACGCGCGCGTGGCCAATACCGCGCTCGGCTCGATCTCGTTTCTGGCGCTCGAGGCGATCGGCGGTGCGCTGACGCTGATCTACGGGTTCGATGCCGCGATTCTCGCGATCATGCTGGCGGGGCTGATCCTGTTCCTGACCTGCCTGCCGATCAGCTATTACGGGGCGCGCTACGGAGTGGATATCGACCTTTTGACGCGTGGCGCGGGGTTTGGCTATATCGGCTCGACGATCACCTCGCTGATCTATGCCACCTTCACCTTCATCTTTTTCGCACTCGAGGCCGCGATCCTCGCCTTTGCGCTGGAGTTCTGTTTCGGTGTGCCGCTCGGGCTTGGCTATCTGCTGTCGGCGGTGGTGGTGATTCCGCTGGTGATCAACGGATTTTCCAAGATCTCGGCGTTTCAGACCGTGACGCAGCCGTTCTGGATCATCCTTCATATCCTGCCCTTCGCGCTATTGGCCTATTCCGGCGTCGATCTTGAAAGCTGGACCGGGTTCACCGGTGAACGCGGCGCCGAAGGGCCGACACTGATGATGATCGGGGCCGCGATGGGGGTGGTTCTGTCGCTGATCGCACAGATCGGCGAGCAGGTGGATTTCCTGCGCTTTCTGCGTGAACCCAAGACCAAAGCCGAGCGGCGGCGCTGGTGGATCGCGCTATTGGCGGCGGGGCCGGGATGGACCGTTCTGGGCGTGATCAAGATGCTTCTGGGGTCTTTCCTGCTGACGTTGGCCATTGGTGCGGCGGTGCCGCCGCGCGATGCCACCGACCCGACCAAGATGTATTTCACCGCCTTCGATCAGGTGATCACCGTGCCGTTTCTCGCGCTCGTCCTGACCGGGGCGTTCGTCATCCTGTCGCAGCTCAAGATCAATGTGACCAATGCCTATGCAGGCTCTATCGCGTGGTCCAATTTCTTTTCGCGGCTGACGCATTCGCATCCCGGGCGGGTGATCTGGCTGGTGTTCAACGTGTCCATCGCCCTGATGCTGATGGAACTGGGGGTGTTTCATGTGATCGAATCGATCCTCGGGCTTTACTCTCACGTGGCGCTTGCATGGATCGGGGCGCTGACGGCGGATCTGGTGGTGAACAAACCTCTTGGGCTCAGTCCCAAGGGGATCGAGTTCCGTCGGGCGCATCTTTATGACATCAACCCGGTCGGCACAGGGGCGATGCTGATCGCGGTGCTGGTGTCGATCCTTGTTCTGGCGGGCGGCACGGGCGAGACGCTTCAGCCGTTTTCGTCACTGATCGCGCTGGCCACAGCATTTGTCGTGGCACCGGTCATCGCATGGGGGACGGGGGGCAAGTACTATATCGCCCGCCCGGTCACCGCGCCCGGGCCGACAACGCCCGAAGGCACCCAGACCTGTTGCGTGTGCGAGTACCGTTTCGACCCGGAGGACATGACCGACTGTCCGTTCTACGCGGGGCCGATCTGTTCGCTGTGCTGCACGCTCGATGCGTCGTGCCGGGACAGTTGCAAACCGCACGCGACCTACGCGGTGATGTGGGTGTCGACCCTGCGGCGCATCCTGCCGCGCCGGGTCTTTTCGGTTCTGATCTCGCGGCTGTCGGTGTTCTTCATCGCCACCGCCGTGCCGAGTTCGGTCTTTGCCGGGGTGCTGTTGCTGATCCGGTCGAAGGCGGAGACAGCGCAGCTTGATGCGGTGCTGACCGTGATTTTCTGCACGGTGCTGGTGGTCAACGGCATCATCGTCTGGACCTTCATCCTGATCCGCGAAAGCCATAACAAGGCCCGGGACGAGGCCGAGGTGCAGACGCAGCGGCTGTTGCAGGAAATCCGCGCGCATGAACGCACCGACGCGGAATTGCAGTCAGCCAAGGAAAAGGCCGAGGCCGCCAACCTGGCCAAGACGCGCTACATGGCCGGGATCAGTCACGAGTTGCGCACGCCGCTGAACGCGATTTACGGCTATGCGCAGCTGATGGAGCAGGACCGTGATATTCCGGCCGGTCGGCGCGAGGCGGTGCTGGCGATCCGGCGCGGATCAGAGCATCTGGCGGCGCTGATCGAGAATCTGCTCGATATCTCCAAGATCGAGGCGGGCCGGCTGGAGATTTACCGTGACCGGATCAACCTGCCCTCGCTCTTGCGTCAGATCGCGGCGGTGTTTCAGCGACAGGCGCGCGAAAAGGGCCTCGATTTCGCGATCCAGACCTCCGGCAACCCGCCGGAATGGATCGAGTTCGACGAAAAGCGGCTGCGTCAGATCATCATCAATCTGCTGTCCAACGCCATCAACTATACGCCGTCGGGCACGGTCACGCTGCATCTGCACTATCGCAACGAGGTCGCGCTTCTCGAGGTGAGCGATACCGGCATCGGGATCGAAGAGGAAAACATCGACCGGATCTGGAAGCCGTTCGAGAGGTTCGCGCAAAAGACCTCGGCGGGGTCGGGTTTGGGGCTGACGATCACGCGGCTGCTGGTCGAGATTCTGGGCGGTGAGATCACCGTGAAAAGCGAGCCGGGCGCGGGCACGACCTTTTCCGTGCGCCTGATGCTGCCCTCGCTGCGCGAGAGCGCCATTCCGAGCGCGGCCTGGACCATGAAAGAGCGGATCATGGCGGCGGGCTATGTCGGACCGCTCAAGACGGTGATGGTGGTGGATGACGATCACGACCATCTGCGTCTGCTGGAAACCACGCTGCGGCCTTTGGGGTTTCTCGTGCAGGCGCTGCCCGATGCCGAATCCGCGCTGTCCGCGCTGGAGGACGTGACGCCGGACCTCTTCATTCTCGACATCGACATGCCGGGCATGACCGGCTGGGATCTGGCCCAGGCCCTGCGCGACCGGAGCGCGCATCTGTCAACGCCGATCATGATGGTGACGGGGCATGCGCTGGAGGCGCGGCAATCCATCGACCGCAGCCAGCTTTATGATGCGTTCATCGTCAAACCCTATTCGCTGAGCGATTTTCTGGTTCGCATGGCCGGGCTGATGAAGGTCGACCTGACCACCGACGACGCAGAGGAGACCGCAAGGGCCAGTGGCATTCCGGGGGACGCGCTAGAGCGGATGATCCGGCTGGCCGAGATCGGTCATGCCGCCGGACTCAATCGGGAACTCGATACGGCGACGGGCGGGCACAAGGCCGAGACCGGGCAGGTCGCGCGCCTGCGCCGCCATCTCGATGCGTTTGATCTGCCGGGGGCGGCCCGCCTGTTGAAGGAGATGATGCAAGATGCACGCTGACACCCTGTCCAATCCCGTCTCGGCCAGCCGTTTCATCGCGCTGGTGATCGACGATGCGCCGGAAACGCTCGGGCTGGTGTCCCGCGCGCTGGAGGAGAACGGCATGACCGTTCTGGTCGCCCGCTCTGGCGAGGATGGCATTGATCTGGCCCAGAGGGTGCAGCCCGATGTCATCCTGCTGGATGCGATGATGCCCGGTCTGGACGGGTTCGAGACCTGTCGCAGGCTCAAGATCGCACCGGATGCGATGGCGGCGCCGGTGATCTTCATGACCGGCATGTCGGAGTCAGAGCATATTCTGAAGGGGCTTCAGGCCGGGGGCGTGGACTATATCACCAAGCCGGTCGTGGTCGAGGAATTGCTGGCACGGATCACCACGCATGTCCTGAACGCGCGCGCGATTCAATCGGCGCGGGCGGCGTTGCATTATGCCGGTCAGACGGTGGTGACCTTTGCCATGGACGGCCGGATCAGTTGGGGCACGCCCAAGGCGGTGGAGCGGCTCTCGGAGACGCCGCTGGCGGCAGGCGGGGTTGCGTCCGTGCCGGTTCAGGCCTGGCTGGAGCGGCTTGGCTCGCAGCCCATGTCGACCGCGAAACCCTATGTCGAGGGGCGGCTGAAACTGGTTTATCTGGGCCAGTTTCAGGGTGAGATCGTGGTGCGCCTCAAGGAAGACGAGCCGGAGATCAGCGAGGATGAGCGTCTGGCCAAGGTGTTCGCCCTGACCGCGCGCGAGGCGCAGGTGCTGTTGTGGCTGTCGCATGGCAAGACCAATCGCGACATCGCCGAAATCCTGTCGCTGAGCGCACGCACGGTGAACAAGCATCTCGAACAGGTCTTTCACAAGATGGGGGTCGACAACCGCACCTCTGCCGCCGTTATGGCGGACCGGGCGCTGCACGGCGTGTGAGCCTCTCGGACGCTTGAAGGCCCTCTCAGAACATGCCCATCTCAAGACCGGCGGCGAGCGCCTGACCGATGTCGCGGCATTGCGCCAGATCCGCCTCGGGGATCGTCTTGGTGGCAAGGATCGCCTCGGGGCTCTGGGCATGGGTGCAGATGATCAGCGGGTCCTGAACCGCGCGCAGCCGCCAGCCTTGGGCGATGCGGGCGGTCTGGCGGGCGGCGTTTTCGCCATCTGATCCGGCGCAGATCATCTGCGCATAGGCGCGCCCCTCGATGCGGCCCAGCACCGGGTAATAGCACCGGTCGAAGAAATCCTTCATCACGCCAGACAGCGCGGCGAGGTTTTCCGGGGCGCAGAAGAGATAGCCATCCGCCGCCAGCAGATCCTCCGGCCCGGCCTGATCGGCGGGCAGGAGCGAGGTCTCGGCCTCGGCCCTGGCGGCGTGATACGCGGCCTCTGCCATTTGCTGGCTGCCGCCGGTGCGCGAGTGATAGACGATGAGCAGCTTTGCCATAAGCGCAAGGTAACGGCGATGCAGGCGCTTGACCACAGGCCTCGGCGTGCGGGGTCAGGGCAGCGGGCTGACCCCGAACAGATGCGGGTGCAGCCAGATCAGCGTGGCATAGAGCAAAAGCCCCAGCACGGCGCGTATTGCAGTCGCCAGCCATGATGCGGGGCGCGGTGGCGCGGCCTGCGTTGCCGCGATCAGCCGGTCCCAGTCGGCGCCCATGTCGCGGCGCTTGCGTCGGTCGATGATCCGGCCCCCGAGCGTGGCGAAGGTGGCGAAGGTGCCAAAGAGAAGCGCATGAGCGAGATCGCCATTGGGTACGAGATGCGCCCCGGCCCAGAGCGCGAGTGCCACGAGCAGGGGGTGGCGTGTCAGCCGAACGATGCCGGGCCGGGCCGGATCGAAGCGCGCATTGCCCGCGTCGCCGAACGAGAACGGGTTTGGCCGTGCGAGTGCCGTGGCCAGCAAAAGACAGACCAGCAGCATGAGCGCCAGCGTCACGTGGTTCTGCCAGGGGGACCATCCCCAGAGCGGCAAAAACGGCGCACGGCCCGCCGCGCCGATAAGCCAGACCAGAACGGCGAGCGACAGGAATGAATAGAATAGCGTGAACCCGACCCGCCCCAGCCGCGCCTGCAACCACGGCTTCAGCGGCGGGCGTACCGGCAGTGAATGCGACAGGAAGAATACGAAGAACGCCGCCACGAATTCAAGCCAGCCCGTCAACATGGTCAGCCTGCCTTGGCCGCTGGGGCGCGCAGCAGGGCCGGGCCATAGAGCAGCGCAAAGCCACCAAAGGCCGCGATCCAGGCCAGCCCCGAGGCGGCGTAGAGCAACGGGGCCGCGTCAGGCCAGAGCCCGGCGGCAAGCCGCAGCAGAACCGATGCAACGAGGGCGATATAGAGCGCGACCGTGCCCGGCCCGGCGGTCAGGGGCTGTCCGGTATGGCCCAGCGTTGCACGGGTCATCACCGCCAGCGTCATCAGGCCAAGCGCGCCTGCCATCCAGAGATGCTGCGCCGCCGTACCGCCCAGACTGCCGGGCCAGATCGCCTCGACCCCCAGCGCGAGCGCGCCGAAAGGCAGAAAGGCATAGGCGACATGCAGCACGAGCACGAGCGGTTCGCGCGCGGTGCGGTCGCCCGCCCAGCGCGCCAGCCGCCAGATCTGCAGCGCCCCGGCGGCCAGCAGGGCCACGCCGGTCGGCACGCCAAGCGGCAGTGCGACCCAAAGCAGAATGGTGGCCAGCAGGGCCAGAAGGGCGAGTTTGTCAAACCGTTGCATCGGTGGGGCAGGCAGCCGCCCCGCGCCGCGTTTGACCAGCCAGTTGCGGGTAAAGGAGGGCACGATCCGCCCGCCGATCACGGCGATCATCAGGATCGCGGCCCCAAGGCCCAGCCGCAGCCCGTAGCCTTGTGCCGCGTAAGTGCCCTGCGCGGCCTCCCAGTGGAAGAGGGCGTTGCCGGTGGTAAAGCCCGCGAGCATCATCAGCACCAGCAGGTTACGCCAGTTCTTGCCTGCCACGATCTCGCGCAGGATGGCGAGGCCCAGAACGACGGGAAAGGCCAGATCGACCCCGGCCACAAGCCCCGGGGGCACGTCTGCCGAGAGGGCGACCGCCAGTCGCCCGCCGCCCCAGACCAGAGCCAGCGCCCCGAGACGCCAGCCCACGATCGGCAGACGGCCGGTCCAGTTCGGCACCGCGGTCAGGAGAAATCCGGCGATCACCGCGCCGAGATAGCCGAACAGGAATTCATGGGCGTGCCAGCTGACCGGATCGAGTGCAGTGGGCAGCACCAGATGCCCCGACAGCATCGGCACCCAAAGGGCCATGGCCAGCGCCGCCCAGACCGCCGCCCCGAAGAAGAACGGACGGAACCCATAGGTCAGGATGGCCGGACCGGTCCAGGCCCGCATCTGCGAGGAGGTTGTTGCGGTCATTGCGACGCTGTCCTTTCGGTTGCAATACCGGCCTCGGTCAGGATGAGATCGAGCGGGATGTCATGGGGTTGTGGGTGGATCGTGGTCAGCCGTGCCGCCTGATACCCGATGCCGATGGTGAACGGACGCGGCGACACTGCGGCCAGCGTGCGGTCGAAATAGCCGCCGCCATATCCGAGGCGATAGCCATCGTCATCCCAACCGACCAGCGGGGCGAGCGTGATCGCGGGCGTCAGCCGGTCGGCCTCGGGGGGCGGCACCGGGATGTTCCAGTCGCCGCGCTGCATGCGTGTCTCGGGCGTCCAGTGACGAAAGACCAGTGGCGTGGCCTTTTGCTCGACCAGCGGCAGCGCGATCACCGCGCCCTCTTGGTGCAGGGTTGCCATCAACGGGCGCAGGTCCGGCTCTGCCTTGATCGGCCAGTAGAACGAGATGATGCGGCCCCGAACGCTGCCGAAACGCTGGGTCAGCAGGGTGCGCAGATGTGCTTGCAGCGCGTGGGATATGGTATCCCGCTCGGTTACGCGCAGGGCGTCGCGGGCCGTGCGCAGCTGCGCACGCGTGTCACGGCGCCAGCGGGCCACATCGTCCGCTGCATCCGCACTCGGGTCTGAGTAGGCGGGGTCCACCTCGGCGGCGAGGCAGGGGGGCGAGGCATATGTCCGGTCGGTGCTCATGCGCTGGGCCACGTGGGGGTTGGGGTACGGGTTGTCATGGCGGCGAGGCCTTTTGCATGAATAAGTATTTCAAATACCGATTATACTGCTATACTCGGATTTGCAAACACAATCAGGGAACGCGACCTTGCGCCTCACCTCTTTCACCGATTACGGGCTGCGCGTGCTGATGCGCCTTGCGGGCGCGCCGGAGCGCGCCTTTTCCACCACCGATCTTGCGGCGGAATTCGGGGTGTCGCGGCATCATCTGGCCAAGGTCGTCTCGGTGCTGGCCGCCGCTGGACTGCTGGAGACACGGCGTGGTGGCGGCGGTGGCGCGATGCTGGCACGGCCCGCCGAGACGATCCGTATCGGCGATGTCGTGGCCCTGCTCGAATCGGATCAGGCCGTTGTCGAGTGTTTCGCGCCGGGCGGACATGGCTGCACCCTGATGCCGGGCTGTCGGCTCAAATCCCGGCTTGCCCATGCCGAGGCCGCGTTCATCGCCGATCTCAACCGGAGCACGCTGGCCGATTGCACCTATCGCCCCGACACCGTCTGAGGCGCGGCGTGCCGGTCACGCCATGATCCGACGCCCGGGCGTGAGGGCGGCGACCCGGTCGGCGATGGCACGCGCGTCGATCCCGTGATGGCGATAAAGATCTCCGATGGTGCCGGTCTGGCCGAAATGCTCTACCCCGAGCGGGATCGTCCGATGCCCCGCGACCGAGCCGAGCCAGCCGAGCGTGGCCGGATGCCCGTCGATCACGGTGACAAGCGTGCAATGCGGCGGCAGCGTCGCAAATAGCTGTTCGACATGGCTCTGGGCCTTGGCGTTGCCGCGCGTGCGCTCGCGCTGCGCGGCGGTCCACCCGGCGTTGAGCCGGTCAGCGGAGGTGACGGCGAGCACGGCGACGTCTCGGCGATGCCCGGCGATCATCCCGGCGGCGGCAATCGCCTCATCCGCGACGGCCCCCTGATAGGCGATCACCACATCGCAACCCGGCCCCGGTGGGCGCAGCCAATAGGCCCCGTCGATGGCGCCCTGACGAAACGCGTCATCGGCGCGCTTGCCGGGCTGTTCCAGCGGCTTGGTGGTCAGCCGCAGATAGACCGAGCCGCCGGTTTCATCGCGCAGCCATGTGCGCTCGTCCGGGTCGCCCTCGCCCTCGCGTTGCATGTAGTCGAAGGCCCATTCCATGATCACCGCCAATTCGTCGGCAAAGGCGGGCTCGAACGCGGCAAGCCCGTCCTGGCTCATCCCGATGAGGGGGGTGGCCAATGATTGATGCGCGCCGCCTTCAGGGGCCAGCGTGACACCCGAGGGCGTGCCCACCAGCAAGAACCGCGCATCCTGATAACAGGCATAGTTGAGCGCATCGAGACCACGGCTGACGAAGGGATCGTAGAGGGTGCCGATGGGGATGAGCCGCTTGCCCCAGAGACTGTGCGCCAGACCTGCCGCCCCAAGAAGCAGCATCAGGTTCATCTCGGCGATGCCCAGTTCGATATGCTGGCCCTCGGGTGAGAAGTTCCATTTCGCGGTCGAGGCGATGCGATGCTCGATGAACGCGTCCTTCTGCTCGGTCCGCGAGAAGAGATTGCGCCGGTTCACCCATGGCCCGAGGCCGGTGGTGCCGGTGACATCCGGTGAAGTGGTGAGGATGCGGGCGGCAAGATCGCTGTCGCCGCGTGCCAGATCGTCGAGGATCTTGCCGAATGCCATCTGGGTCGAGATGTCCCGGCTGGTGTCGAGCGCGATGGCGGGCACTGGCAGGCGCGCATCGGCATGGCGGCGCGGCCCCTGGGCAAAGAACGGCACCTGCGCGAGGAATGTCTTGAAGCCGTCCACGTCCTCGATGGTCGCCAGCGGCTCCCATTCCTGCCCCTCGGGCACGCTCATATGGGCCTGCCAGTCGGCCATCTGGGCCTTGGTCATCAGCCCGCCGTGATTGTCCTTGTGCCCGGCAATGGGGGTGCCCCAGCCCTTGATCGTGTAGGCGAGAAAGCAGGTCGGGCGGTCGTGGTCGATGGCGGCAAAGGTCTCGGCCATGGTTTCCACGCAGTTGCCGCCGAGATTTTCCATGAGGTCGGCCAGTTCGCGGTCGCTGCGCCGCTCGATCAGCGAGGTCACGTCGCCCTGATCGCCCAGATCGTTCATCAGCCGTTCGCGCCAGACCGCGCCGCCCATATAGGTCAGCGCGGAATATTCGGCATTGGGGCAGGCGTTGATCCATGCGCGTAGCGCCTCGCCGCCCGGCTCGGCAAAGGCGGCGCGTTGCAGGGTGCCGTATTTCACCCGCACCACATCCCATCCGAAGGCGTCGAAGATCTTTTCGATCCGTCCGAACAGCCCCTCGCGCACGATCCCGTCGAGAGACTGGCGATTGTAATCGATGATCCACCACGTGTTGCGCAGGTTGTTCTTCCAGCCTTCCTGCAACACCTCGTAGACATTGCCCTCGTCCATCTCGGCATCGCCGACGAGGGCCACCATGCGGCCGGCAGGGGCATCGGTGCCCCAGTCCTTGGCGGTGATGTAATCCTGAACCATCGCAGCAAGCGCGGTGACCCCCACGCCAAGGCCCACCGATCCGGTGGAGAAGTCCACGTCATCCACATCCTTGGTCCGGCTGGGATAGCTCTGCACGCCGCCATAGCCGCGAAAGTTCTCCATCTTGTCGCGGGTCTGATTGCCCAACAGGTATTGCATCGCGTGAAAGATCGGCGAGGCATGCGGCTTGACCGCGACGCGGTCTTCGGGGCGCAGGGCCGAGAAATAGAGCGCCGTCATGATCGACACCATCGAGGCGGAACTTGCCTGATGTCCGCCCACCTTGATCCCGTCTACCTTGGGGCGGATGTGGTTGGCGTGGTGGATCATCCAGTGCGAGAGCCACAGCAGGCGCTGTTCGACGGTCTTGAGATGGGTGGTTGTCATGCAGGTCCTCCGGTTGGGTCTGTCCTACATGATAGTCGGGACGGGTAATCCGCGAATGCGTTGTCAAAACGCACTTGTTGCGCTGGATTCCAGCGCATAATGTGAACTCTATGGCGAATTCCACTAATATTGACGACTTCGATAAACGAATCCTGCGCATCATCACGAAAAATGGGCGGATATCGGTTCAGGCGCTTGGCGATGCCGTGGGGCTGAGCCCGACACCGGTCGCGCGCCGCCTGAGGCGTCTGGAAGAGCGCGAGATCGTCACCGGCTACAGCGCCATGATCGACGAGACCGCGCTCGGCTTCGATGTGTCGGTGTTTGTCTCGGTCAAGCTCGACCGGCAGATCGACGACGCGTTGCAGGCCTTTGAGAAAGCCATCCTCGCCTTCCCCGAGGTCGTCGATTGCTGGCTGATGACCGGCAGCCGCGATTATCTGCTGCGAGTGGTCACGCGGTCGATGTCCGAATTCGAACAGTTCCTTGTCGGCAGCCTGACTCGGGTCAAGGGGGTCGCCGAGATCGAAAGCTCGATCCCGTTGCGCCGGGTCAAGCAGACCGGATCACGAACGCCTTGACCGCAGAGCGGTGGATTTTTGTGCAGATGCCATGGTGCATGGCCCTGTTTCGCCGTTCCGGCCAGTTTTTCTGCGACTGCATTGTCCCTGTTACATAAAGCTGCGAGGCAAGGACGCCGAAAGAAATGTGAGGGCTACTATGACCGCAGGGCAACCATCTCCGGATGACCATACCGATTACCATGATTTCGCCGACCGCATGTCGCGCATGATGATCGCGCAGATGACCGGCGGCATGGCACCGTCGGCGCTGTGGCAGGCGATGGCGGATTGGTCGGTGCATCTGGGCACCGCACCGGGAAAGCAGGCCAAGCTGGCGGAAAAGGCCATGCAAGCCCCCGCGATCCTCGCAAAGCGCGCGCTCAACGCCGAGACGGCGGACCCAATGCCGCAGGATCGCCGGTTCGCGTCTGATCACTGGAACAATCCGCCGTTTTCGACGCTGCGCGACGGGTTCCTGCTGACCGAGGAGTGGTGGCAGACCGCGACCACCGATGTGCGCGGCATGACCCCCGCCAACGAGGCGGCGCTGAGTTTTGCCGTGCGGCAGGCGCTCGATACGATGGCACCTAGCAATTTTCCCCATCTCAACCCCGAGGTGCTGGCCCGCGCGCGTGACACGCAGGGCGGCAGCGTCATGCAGGGGCTGATGAACACGGTTGCCGATGTCGGGGCCCCCAAGGAGATGCCGTCCGATCTGAGGCTGGGCAAAGAGATTGCCGCGACGCCCGGAAAGGTGGTGGCGCGCAGCCATCTGGCGGAACTGATCCAATACAGCCCGACCACCGACACGGTGCATCCCGAGCCGATCCTGATCGTGCCTGCATGGATCATGAAATACTACATTCTCGATCTCTCGCCGCATAATTCGCTGGTGCGCTGGCTGGTGGCGCAGGGGCATACGGTGTTCGTCATCTCATGGCGCAATCCGGGGGCCGAGGATCGCGATCTGGGGATGCAGGATTATCTGGATCAGGGGCCGCGCATGGCGCTTGACGCCATTGACGCGATCACCGGGGCGGAGCGTATACACGCTGCGGGCTATTGTCTGGGCGGCACGCTGCTGTCGATACAGGCCGCGGCGATGGCGCGGGCAGGCGATACGCGGCTGGCCTCGATGACGCTGCTGGCGGCGCAGGTGGATTTCTCGGAGGCCGGAGAACTGGCACTTTTCGTGTCGGAGGCACAGGTGGCCCTGCTGGAGGATTTGATGTGGCATCAGGGCTATCTGACCGGCGATCAGATGGCAGGGGCCTTTACCATGCTGCGCTCCAACGATCTGGTGTGGTCGCGGATGATCCATGAAAAGCTGATGGGCGAGCAGACCGAGCCGAATGACATGATGACATGGAATGCCGATTCCACGCGCATGCCCTACCGGATGCATTCGGAATACCTGCGCGGGCTGTTTCTGGAAAACCGGCTGTCGCACGGCAAATACCGGATCGACGGCAAGGCCTTGTCGCTGACCGATCTCGACCTGCCGATCTTTGCCGTGGGCACCGAGACCGATCACGTGGCCCCGTGGAAATCGGTCTACAAGATCCATCACCTGACCGACGCCGATGTCACCTTTGCGCTGACCAGCGGCGGGCATAATGCCGGGATCATCTCGGAGCCGGGGCACCGCCACCGCCATTACCGCATCGCCACCCACCCGCATGCCGACCGCTATCAGGACCCCGAGGCATGGGTTGCCGCCGTGGCCCCGCAAGAAGGGTCGTGGTGGGACGGCTGGGCCGAATGGCTTCGGGCGCGGTCTGGCGACCCTGTCGCGCCGCCGCCGATGGGACGGCCCAAGGCGGGGTATGAGGCGATTTGCGATGCGCCCGGCAGCTATGTGTTTCAGAGGTAAGGACAGGCCATGATGCTCAAGGACAAGGTCGGTCTCGTGGTCGGGGTCGCCAATGATCACTCCATCGCGGCGGGCTGTGCCACGGCCTTCGCGCGCGAGGGGGCACGGCTGGCGCTGACCTATATGAACGACCGCGCGCTGCCGCATGTGGAGCCGGTGGCGAAGGCGGTCGGGGCCGAGGCGCTCATTCCGCTCGACCTCACGCAGCCCGCGCAGCTTGATGCGGTGTTCGATCAGATCACCGCGCTTTGGGGGCGGCTTGATTTCCTGCTGCATTCCGTGGCCTTCTGCCCCAGGGACGATCTGCACGGGCGGGTGGTGGATTGCTCGGCGGCAGGCTTCGGGCAGGCGATGGATATTTCGTGCCACTCCTTCCTGCGCCTCGTGCGAAAGGCCGAGCCTTTGATGCAGGGCGGTGGTAGCCTGCTGACGGTCAGTTATTACGGGGCCGAGAAAGTGGTCGATCATTACAACATCATGGGCCCGGTCAAGGCCGCGCTGGAGGCCGTGACCTGCAATGTCGCGGCGGAACTGGGGCCGCAGGCGATCCGGGCCAACGTGCTCTCGCCCGGCCCGATTGCGACCCGCGCCGCCTCGGGGATCGAGGATTTCGATGAGCTGATGGAAGACGCCCGCAGCCGGGCCCCCGAAACGGCGTCTGGTGACGATAGACGAGGTCGGCTCGGTCGCGGCCTTTCTCGCCTCGGAGGGTGCATCGGGCGTGACCGGCACCACCACCCATATAGATGGAGGACGCCATGTCCGGATGTGACACCATGCCCGAGATGATCGAGAACCGCACGCTGGACGAGTTGCGCATCGGCGAGAGCGCCGAGATGGTGCGCGTGCTGGCTCAGGAGGATATCGAGCTGTTCGCGGTGATGTCGGGCGATGTGAACCCCGCGCATCTCGATGCCGCCTATGCCGACGGCACGCCGTTTCACCATGTCATCGCGCATGGCATGTGGGGCGGCGCGCTGATCTCGGCGGTGCTGGGCACGCGCCTGCCGGGGCCGGGCACGATCTACACCGACCAATCGCTGCATTTCCGGCGGCCCGTCGCAATTGGGGACAGCATTACAGTCCGGGTAAGCGTGGCGCAGATCGACCCTGAGAGCGGCCATGTGACGCTCGATTGCCAGTGCCGCAATCAGCATGGGCAGGTGGTGATCGAGGGTCAGGCCGAGGTGCTTGCCCCCCGCCAAAAGGTCAGCCGCGCGGTCACCGCCCTGCCGATGGTGCGCCTGCACAATCCCGGCGCGCGGTTCCGGGCGCTGGTGGATCGGGCGCGCGCCCTGCCGCCCCTGCCCACGGCGGTGGTGCATCCCTGCGATGCGCTGAGCCTGACCGGCGCGTTACAGGCCGAGGCGGCGGGGCTGATCGCACCGCTCTGGGTTGGACCGAGTGCGAAGATCCTCGCCACAGCTGCGGAGGCGGGTGTCACGCTGGATGCTGAAACGATCATCGACGCGCCGCACAGCCATGCCGCCGCCGAGGCCGCCGTGGCGCTGGTGCATGAGGGTCGCGCCAAGGCGTTGATGAAGGGCAAGCTGCATACCGACGAGTTGCTGGAGGCGGTCCTGGATCATGCCCAGGGGCTGCGGACAGAGCGCCGTCTCAGCCATGTCTTTGCCCTCGATGTGCCGGATCACGAGCGCATGCTGTTCATCACCGACGCGGCGATCAATATCGCCCCCGATCTGCCCGCGCTCGCCGATATCGTGCAGAACGCACTTGATCTGGCCATCGCGCTCGGCATCGAGGTGCCGCGCGCCGCGCTTTTGTCGGCGGTCGAGACGGTGACGGCGAAACTGCCCTCGACCCTGCTGGCTGCGTCGATCTGCAAGATGCATGACCGGGGCCAGATCACCGGCGGGCTGGTTGACGGGCCATTGGCCTTTGACAACGCCATCTCGCCCGAGGCGGTGGCGGCCAAGGGGATCGAATCGGACGTGGCGGGGCGCGCCGATATCCTCGTGGCACCCAATCTCGAAAGCGGCAACATGATCGCCAAGCAATTGATCCATCTGGCGGGGGCCGAGGCAGCGGGCGTGGCGCTTGGGGCGCGGGTGCCGATCATGCTGACCAGCCGCTCGGACAGCGCGGCGGCACGGCTCGCCTCGGCGGCACTGGCGCGGTTGCTGGCGGCCGCGGCGGAGCCGGTCGAGGCCAGCTGATGTCGCGTGTCCTGCTGATCCTCAATACCGGGTCGTCGACGATCAAGTTCGCCCTGCATGGCGAGGATGGGCAGGCCCGGATCGCGCATGGTCTGATCGACGGCGTCGGCCGCGCGCCGCGTCTCATCCTGCATCGCGCAGGAGAGGTGCAGGAGATGCATCCAGATTTCGCGGAGGATGCCGGGACAGAGGCGCTGATCGACTGGCTGCTAACGGTGCTGAGCGACGCTTTGGGGCCGATGGAAGTGGTCGCCGCCGGGCATCGCGTGGTGCATGGCGGGCGTGAGTTCGCGGCGCCGACGCAGATCACCGATGCGGTGATGGCAAAGCTGCGCAGGCTCTGCCCGTTGGCCCCGGGGCATCAGCCCTACAATCTCGCCGGGATCGAGGCGGTGGCGCGGCACTGGCCCGGCACGAGGCAGATCGCCTGTTTCGACACCGCCTTTCACCAGAGCCGCCCGCGCGTGGCGCAGCTTTATGCGCTGCCGCGCGCGCTGAGCGACGAGGGCATCCTGCGCTACGGCTTTCATGGGTTGTCCTATGACCATATCGCCGGGCGTCTGCCTGATGTGCTGAGCGAGCGGCTGGCGCAGGGCCGGGTGATCGTGGCGCATCTGGGCAGCGGGGCGAGCCTGTGCGCGTTGCAGGGCGGGAAGAGTGTCGAGACCACGATGGGCTTCACCGCGCTGGACGGGCTGATGATGGGCACGCGTTGTGGGCAGATCGACCCGGGCGTGGTGCTGCACCTGATGCGGGAAAAGGCGATGGATGCGGATGGGCTGGAGCGGCTCCTGGGGCGGGAGAGCGGTCTGCTGGGGGTGTCGGGGATCAGCCCCGACATGCGCGACCTGCTGGCCAGCCCCGCGCCCGAGGCGGCGGAGGCCGTGGCGCTCTTCGTGCATATGATCCTGCGCCAGATCGGCGCGCTCTCCGCCACGCTCGGCGGGCTAGACGCGCTGGTCTTCACCGCGGGGATCGGTGAACATGCGCCCGAGATCCGGGCACGGGTGATGGACGGGCTGGGTTGGTTTGGCCTTGTGCCGGACGCGGCGGCCAATCAGGCGCAGGACACAGTGATCTCGGCCCCCGAGAGCCGTGTCGTCACCGCCGTGATACCGACCGATGAAGAGGCCGTGATCCTGCGCGCCCTGCTTGCACTCACACCCTGACGAATGACCTCTCGGCAGGTGCTGGTTGGCCAGCACCATGACGGTCTCGAGCGGATAGTGGCGAAATGCGGGTCAGGCTGCGGCGCGGCGGCCGGCGAGGCCAAGCGCGCCAAGCCCGGTGAGCAGAAGGATGATGCCGGCAGGCAGGGGGATTGGCTGCGTCGGATCGGATCGTGATATTAACCGATGACATCATCGAGCGTCTGTCTGGTGGCTAAGCCAGAGATCGTGTTTCTGTCCAAAAACTTGTCGCTCCAACCTCTTCCAGCGTGACTGAGCGAGAGAGCTGACCTCGCTGAGAAGCGCGTCGTTCTGTACGGTGGCATCAAAGACACGCATCTGATTGTACTTTAACGTGATAAGGAATTCGGTCGGCAGGGACACGCACGTAATTTACCGGGCCTCCCACAACGTTTGCCGTGTCACTAGAGGTAAGCCAGTGCTGCCGTTGAACGAATCGGTCATGAGTGTTGTGTCCACCGTTGTGGCACCCGCTGTGTGCGACCCGCCCAGAATGATCAGGCTGCCGAAAATCAATCCCGCAACAGATCTCATATAAATGGTCACACCGCCTGAGAATTAATCGAAATTCCAGAGAAAGCATCTTTCCAAGTGTTAGACGTCGAGAAATGCGCGCCAATCGCCTAAACTCCGAAAGTCACGACTTGGAATGCCAGATGCCTCTTACCGTCACGCGTCGTAAACTGCTCAGATACCTCGCCGGTTTCGGGCTTTTGCCTGGCGCGGCGACCTCTCAGGTGGGTTTGCCCGGTGGGGAGCCCATCCAGGCTGAGGGCGGCAAGGTCATGTTGCGCCTCTCGTCGCTGTCGCGGCTCTTGCCTGGGCGGCGGCTTCTGGCGCGGGTGCGAATCCCCGAAACCAGCGCCCCGGTGCTTGGGTCCGAGGCGCGAGCGGCGGGGCATCGGTTGCTCTGGCGGCTGGTCTTCGAGGGGCGTGCGGCGGGCAATCATGGCGATCTCTATGAAAACCGTGATCGAGCGCATTCCCTGTTGCCGTCCGAGGCGCATCCGCAGCTGACCCATGTCGCCTATGACGAGGAGATGCGTAAGGCGGGGCTCGATTACGGCCTTGCCGGGCCGGTGATCTTTGATGCACCGCTTATAGGCAATTCCTCCACGGCTGTGAAAAACGGCCCGCTCTGGCGGTCGCTGCCGCGCATGGCACTGACCCGCGAAGACGGGCCGCTGACGCTCTATCAGAACTACCTGGCCGGGCAGATCCACGTCTACCCGGAGCATCGCGATCATGATCCGGAACATGGCGATCTCATTCCGGCCAACACGCCTTTCTTTCTGATTTCGCAAGGCTCGTCCGGGTCTGATCGACCTCATCTGGAAGCGCTGGCCATGATCCTTGCGGCCTTTCGTCCCGAGACCAAGAGGTATCTGCACGAAAACCAGCTTCTGGCGCCGACCGTGCAGATGATCTTTCGACGCAGCCTTGCACCGGTACTGAGCCGCGAGGCCTATCTGTCGGGGCAGGCGCATCCATCGGTCGTACCGGCTAACCAGATCAATCTGATGCGTATGGTGCAGCTGGCCAATGCGCTCACGCCCGAGACGGTGCCGCCGATGGTGCGACTCGCAGTTCTGTCCGAGACGGACGCCACCGAAGGGATCGACTATTTCGGCGAGGGGCTGAGCGAGCGGCTGCTCGACACGCCCGTGGCCGTTGCCCGGCTCTGGCGCAGTCATGTGCATCGCCGCAGCATGGTGGTCTCGGTCGAGGCGACGCGTGATCCGCAGGGGCGCAGGCCGACGTTTCTATGGCGTCTTTTGCGCGGAGATCCTGCGCGCACCCTGATCGAGCCGTTGGATGATCGTGGCCTGCGTGCCCGGATCACCGTGGACTGGCAGTTGCCGCGCCCGGTGCCGGGTCAGCCTGACATTCGCTCGAACCGCGTGGATATCGGTGTATTTGCCCGCAGCGGGGATCACGACAGCACACCCGGCCTGATCTCGATCCTGCTGCCGCAGCACGAAACGCGACGCTACGCCCCTGGTCCCGATGGCGAGATGCGCATCGAGCGCCGTGATCTGGGGGTGCCGGAGGGGGGCTATGCCGACCCTGTGCTTTTTCCGCAGAGTGCGTGGCATGATGTCTATCGCTATGACCCGGCGGGCGCGTTGTTGGGTTGGGACCGACAGGGGGCCGATGGCGCGATGCGCTTTGATGCCGCCGGGCAAAGGCAGACCGAAACAGGTACTGCGCCGGTGCGATATGTCGTGGAGCGCGCCCCCGGCGCGGCCCCTCGGATCGTGATGAAAACACAGGGTTTGGATGCGGCGGAGTAGACGAATCTGTGTCGTTTGAAACCCGCGTTTCCTAAAGCGTCCCAATCAAAATAAATTGATGACATTGATGCAAAAATGGCAACAAAGTCAAACACTCATCCTATGGTAGAGGCTCTTTTTAATCAGCGAGTTGATAACGAATATGGCAGGAAAAAGACTGTTTCGTGTCGCAAACCGGGAATATTTTAGCCGAATTAAGAAAACTCACGTAATATTGTTGAATAATTGACTTTGGAGAGACCTATGTCTGTTTTTCAATTGAAAGCCGTGACCTGCGCGATGGCTGTGTCCGGCGCACTTATGGCCGCTCCGGCGCAGGCGGCGACGATCACCGTATCGGTCCTCGATGCAGCTGCCTATAATGGCAGCTTTGACTCGGGATCGAATGTGGGTGAAGACTTCGAAGCCCTCGGCGCCACGAACGGCGAGGGTCAGGTGGCCAATGGATTTGCGACTGCGGTCGGCAACTTCGCGACGTTGGGTGGTCAAGGAACCGGCGGCACAGTCACCGGTCTGCCCGGGAACTCGGGCGAACTCCTGGCCTTGCGGGATGGCAATGTCTTCGGTCGCGAAAATATAACGCCTGTTGGTGGCTCGTGGTTCCTCGACAGCAATGACACCTGGGGGATGGACTGGGATGTCGCGCTTGCTGGCGGACGGGCCTTCAGCAAGATCATGTTCGCGCTCAGCGATGCCAGCGATCAGGGGGCGTATCTGCGCATCACCACCGGTACCGATAGCGCCGAAGTGCGCACAGGTGGGACGCTGCCCAGTGGCAATGACAAGCTGGTGATTATCGACTTTGGGGCAGCGGTCACATCGGCCGAGATTTTGCTGGGTAATTTCACCACGTCGGGTGGCACGACGTTCAAGAAGAATGACGGCTTCTCGATCGATGGGCTGCAGGTTGCGGCCGTGCCGATCCCGGCGTCCCTGCTGCTGCTCGGCACCGCGCTGGCTGGCCTTGGCGCGGCCTCTTCGCGCCGTCGCAGGCGCACTGTCTGAACGCGACAATCACATTTGCGCGCTCACTTGGAAACGGTCGCTTTTTGCGGCCGTTTTTCTTTGTCCGCAGGTCGGGGTGATTCGCGTCAGTTACCGTTTCTGTATCTGCAACAGTTCATGTTAAAATCATCAATTAGTGCGAATTTCGCGCTTCAGCCCGCAGTGCTCGCTTTCCAGTTGCATAGCCCCCCTCGAACTCTACCAGATTGAGGCGGAAATGTGGCGTAATTCGGATGTTTTTCTTTCCAGAACGCTTTGGATAGCTTATCTTGTAATGGTGATGAACGATCCTGTTAGGGGGAATTGAAATGGAATTCATAGGTAAAACTTTACACAACAGTGGCCTAGCAGCGTTGGCGCTGGGAGCAATGGTTGTGCTCGGCGCAGAAAAAGCGGACGCGGCGACTGTAACTTTCACTAATGGAGAGGGCGGCAACGTCGGCTCGATCGTCAGTGGTTTTGGGGCTGTTTCGCAGAACAATTTGGGTAACGGTACGGCGAACATTGACTTTACTTGGTTCAATACGGACCCTGACAATTTTCTTGCGTATTCTGAGTTCACGACAAATGGGTCTTTCCGGCTTACGTTTCAGGATTACGCACCGGAGAGTGATTTGGCCGTTGGTCCTGGGGCACGCAGCGGCTTTCAGATATACTACGGCTCTTTCGGGGGCGCTCTTCAGCCCATCCTGCCTCATACTCCGAATTCGGAACCGGCATGCGGCTCTGACGTTCTGACCAGTTTCGGCTCGACAGACTGCGTTCTTGTGACCGGTGCCGATAACGATGGAACGCCGTTTGTTGTACCGCCGATCTCCTATGATATTGATGGGTTCGGTGCGGGCACCTACGTCTTGATGTTTTCGGAAGGGAACGAGCCGAACAATGGCAGCGCAGAGTTCATAATCTCCGCCATTCCGCTGCCTGCCGGAGGCTTACTATTAATCACTGCACTTGGTGGAATGACCGTCCTGCGTCGTAAGCGCAAGGCTGCGTAACCCGAGTTATGTATCAGACTTTCGACAAAGGGCCGCCTCGTGCGGCCCTTTTTCACGTGCGCCTCAGATGTCCAGCCCCACAGCCTGGCGCAGCATCCAGACCATGCGCAAAAGGCGAAGGCGGATCAGGGTGACTGCCGCGCGCCAGCGGTCACCGGCGGTTGTGAGTTTAGGGCTGCGAAGGACTTTTGGTAGATGTGCTATCGCGCTAAGTGGCATTGCCAGTGCTTTGATCACCCAGAGCAGGCGGGTTTTCGGGCCCTGTACCTTCAAGCCAAACTGTTCCTGGGTAAGGCGCCGCCATTTTGTGCGTAGTGCTGGCCAGTCTTGTCGTGAAGGATGGCCGACACGCAGCCTGTCCTCATAGATCAACTGATAGCCCTTGTCCGTGGCGCGGAAGGACCAATCGGTATCCTCGGATACGCCGCCGCGGAAGGGACCCACATCCTCGAACACATCACGTCTGGTGATCAGGTTGCCGGTGCCGGAAAATCCCTGCGCCTCGATGTAGTGGCGAAAATCGAAGGCGAAGACCGCCTCGAAGGCTTCGGCCCCGCTTCGCGGCGGGGGGGTCTCATCAAACACCTCGACGCGACCACCGATCAGATCGGCCTTGTCCGCGACCGACCGCCCGACCGTGACCCAGTCAGGGGCGGCCACGCAATCGGCATCGATGAACATCAGGCAAGGGGCCGAGGTCTCCTGTACGCCCCTGTTGCGGGCTGCGGCAGCGCCTTTCTCGGGTTCGGTGACGAAACGAATATCGGGGAACTTTTCTTGCACCTTGGTCAGCGACTGCGTCGAGGCGTTATCGACCACGAGGATCTCACAGCCTGAAAGATCGTTCTCCTGCAGTGCGCAAAGGCAGCGCTCGAGCCGCACCACATCATTGTAATGCGGGATGATGATGGCAATCTCGGGCATCGTCCTCTCCGTTCAGGAGGTCAGTAGTAATCATACCCTTCGGCATCGCTTACGTAGCGGCACTTGTTGAGTACGATCCCCATCACATTCGTTAATTCCGCCACCTGACGCTCGGCTTGGTCGATGCGGCTCATCGGAGTTGATTCGGCCGCTGCAATGATCACCGCGCAATCGACATTCTGGAGAAAGGCGATGTTGTCGTCGCTGGCGTTGAGCGGGGAGATGTCAAAGAATGTCAGATCGGGGGAATAATCCTGCTCTATCCCATCCAGTGCCTCCCGAGCCGCACGGCTCAGCAACAGCTCCGATGGATTCGACGCGGGCCCGTTATTGAGGCCGAAACCCACGCGTTCGCCGAGACGCAGACCATGTTCTGAAAAGCGCAGGTGACCATCCAGCAGCTCGGCCATGGAATGATCGGGCTTCTGCGCCAGAACCTTATGTAGCGCGGGACGCCGCAGGTCGAGATCGATGCACATGACGCGCATGTCGCGCTGCCGCTCGAAGCTGAAGGCGAGATTCGCCAGTGTGGTCGATTTTCCGGCCCCCATATCGGGCGAGACGATCGCCACGCGTCGCCAGCCGTTGGTTTGTGCCTGATGAATGATCTTGGTCCGCAGAAGATCATAGGGTGCCGCGTCCCGTCCGGGTTCGGAGGCGACCACCCGATTGCGCTTGAGCGCGGCGCGGTTGAGCTTGAACGGCGCAAGGGCCGCCCAAGACTCCTCAACGGGTTGGCTCGGACCGGGTGTCGCGGCATGCTGCGTGCGTGTCGTGCTGCCCTGCTGGCGCTGCGCACGCGCCTTGGCCAGGGCTTCCTGAATGCGTTCCATCTCAAGCGCTCCTGATATGTTTGCGACCGATCACCAGCGGACCCCGATCTTGTTCATGGCCCGATCGGCGAGAAGGTCGAGCGGCAGGTAATACAGATGGACCGCGTAGACTACGGCGGGCAGCCCGACAAGGATCGCCAGATAGATTGTGAGCTTGATGAGGCGTTTCCAGAAGATCTCGGACCGGCTGCGCATGTAAGGAAGTGTCGCCAGTGGGCGCACGCCGATACGCTTCACGATATCCTCGGGACGTCGGGCGGTGCGGTTGAGCAGCTCGATCAGCACGATCAAAGCGATGCCAGCGACGATGCCAAACATCGTGCCGCCGCCCGCGATCAACATTCGGTTTGGTTTGGTTGGCGCGTTGGGTACGGCGGGCGGTTCGATGACCGATATACGGCCCCCGCGCGAGAGCGATTCGATCCGCTCGCCGGTGCTGGCCTTGGCCAAGCGATCAACGGCAAGGTTATATTGTTCCTCGATATTGTTGTAGGCCCGCGTCAGCTCTTCCAGAGCAACCGAGTTCGCCGGGGTTTTCGCGAGCGAGTCAGACAGGGCAGACAGCCGCTCCTCGGTCTCGCCGCGCTGCTCCTGCAAGATCGAGATACGTGCGTCGATCTCACTGAGTTGCAGGTCAAGTGTGGTCGATCCGGCGCGTCTCTTTGGTGTTTCCGCGTCGGTTTCGGCGGAGGGCTCGGGTGCTGCTGCGATTCGCTCTTCGAGCTGCGCGACACGCGCCTGCAGCATCTTCACCCGCGGGTTTGTTTCCGAGTAGATCGACAGCGCCTCGTCGAGTTGGCTTTGAAGTTCCTGGAGCCGCTGTTCATCGGGGGACAGCTGTGGCGTCGCTTGTTCCTGAGTCAGTTGGCCGGTAGCCTCGAAAATCTCCACCAGACGGGTGCGCTGGTTGCGCAGGGAGGTAATATCCCGATCAATCTGGCGCACCTGCTCCTGCAACGTGGCTTGCTGGTCCAGCCGGTAGTCGAGACTTTCTGGGAGGGCCCCAGAATTTGCGGTCTTGAACTCCAGGATGCGCGCACTTTGCGCATCGAGATCCTGGCCCAGCCGTTCGACCTCCTGCTGGAAGAACTCCAGCGTATTCCCAGCCCGCGACGTGCGGAATTCGGCATTCTGTCGTTCAATCAGCGTGAGATATTGATTCAGCACGCCGGCTGCGATCTGCGGGCTGCGCGCCTCGAAGCTGATATTCATAATCGGAGTTGGATTGCGGCCTCTGGGTTTTACAATGATTGTTCGAGCGCGCATCGCTCCTACGACCTCGTCGGCGGTCATCTTCTGGATATCCTTAAACACGGCTTGGCTACGCGCCACGTCGAGCATGTTGGCGCGCGTCATCAGCCGCTGCTCGATGATCTCGATTTGCTCGAGGAGGCCCACCATGACTGTCGAGCTGGCCAGTTCCGAAGGAATCTGCGGCCCTTCCAGAAGCAGACGGGTCTGCGACTCGTAAGCAGGCGGCAGGGCGAAAGCCGCGATCCCAGCGACGGCAGACACGATCACCGATACGAACAAAAAATAGTGCAAGCGTCTAAGAAAGATCGAGAAGTAGTATTTAAGTTCGCTCATGTTGCGTCCGTCTCTTCGGTGCCCATGGTGGCTGCAAAGAACAGCCCGTCATTGAGCACGCTATTCAGCGTATCTTCTGTCACAGTTTTTTGTTCCTTGCTCCAGGCATAGACCATCGCGATATCACAGAGCTGATTGACAAGCCGGGGCACGCCGCCAGTCTGTTCATGCGCCATCTGACAGGCGCCATCGGTAAATTCATCCCCGTCCCCACCGACCGATTTCAGTCGGTGCCGGATATATTGTGCGACATTCTCGGCGTCCATCGCGGGGATGTGAAAGCTTGCCGCGACCCGTTGTGCCAGTTGTTTCATGTTCGGGCTGCGAATGACATCGCGGAGTTCGGGCTGCCCAACCAGTATCAACTGGATCAACTCATCCTTGTTGGCATTGATGTTGGTAAGCATGCGCAACTCTTCCAGACCTTCCACCGACAGGTTCTGTGCCTCGTCAAAGATCAGCACAACGCGCCGGTCTGCGGCATATTCGGCAATCAAAAAATCCTGAAGTGTCTGGAATTTCTGCACATAGGTGGAATCATTGGGCACATCGACCGACAGTGCATTCAGAACCCATTGCAGGAGTTCACCCCGTCCGCCCTGCGCATTTGAGATCAATCCGATTGTGATCTGTTCGTCGGTGTTCTTGAGAAGATGCTGCACCAGCGTCGTCTTGCCCGAACCGATCTCACCGGTCACGACGGTGATGGGGGCACGCGAGAAGATCCCATAATCCAGAATCGTGTAGGCGTTACGATGTGCCTTGGACCAGTAGAGAAAGGTCGGATCGGGCAAAAGCGTGAACGGGCGCTCGGACATGCCGAAAAATTCTGCGTAAAGGGTCTCCGGTTTCATATGCATCTTTCACATAACATCCTTATCCAGAACTCACTCTCAACACATTGAGAATATGGCAGAGTTCCGCTGGAATTAAGAGCATAAAATACCTCTATCCAGTCACCTTGGGGTCTGCCCTTTCGCCACATCCCATGCAACAGACAAATCCTTCGCATTCATGGCACAAGCAAGAAATTTTCGAGGCTATGCGACCGCAGCGCCTTTTTTCACCCTGAAAAGCGGCGAATCATGTAGAGTAAGGAAGAGACGATGAGCCATGTTTCAGTTATCTGTTTCGCGTGGATCGACAATCGCTCTCGAGATGTTCGAATGCTATTTTTATTTTTCAGGGTTAAGAGGCTTAAATCCAAGGCTTTCAAACATTTGCACCTCGAATTTTGAGATTTGGGCAAAATTATGTCTTGTTTTGGACCGCCCTTAAATGTTCACTTGTTTGGGGGCGTAAACGCGGATCATGAGCTGCTGGTTAGTGGATTTGGTTAAAAAGAGACTCATCGGTTTGGTGAGTTCGAATTCATCCGTGTGATATGTGAGTTGAGGATATTATATGACCTTCCGGGATTATTCCGATACGACAATTAAGGTAGATTCGACCACGCCGCATTCTGGCAGCCGCCGTGCCATATACCGCATCGGGGCAAAGCGCTGCCTTGATGTCGTTCTGGTTCTGATGACGTTGCCGATCTCGTTGCCGCTCATTCTGGGCATGATGTGCCTTGTGGCGCTTGACGGAGGCAGCCCGATCTACAGGCAGAAACGTCTGGGTCGCGGCGGGCGTGTTTTTCACATGGTCAAGATACGCACCATGGTGGCTGGGGCGGATGCTCTGCTGGAATATCATCTGCGCAAGAATCCAGAGGCGCGGCGTGAGTGGGATGAGACCCAGAAGCTCAAGCGCGATCCTCGGATTACACGGACGGGCTGCTTCCTGCGTAAGTCGTCTCTCGACGAGTTGCCGCAGCTTTGGAATGTGCTCAAGGGCGACATGTCCCTCGTTGGGCCGCGCCCGATGATGGTGGACCAGAAGGAACTCTACCCGGGGAAAGCCTATTATGATCTGCGCCCGGGCATTACTGGTCTCTGGCAGATTTCGGAGCGCAATGAGACAAGCTTTGCCGAGCGGGCCGGCTTCGACAATCGGTACCTGGCGACCCTGTCACTCTCGCAGGATGTGGCGATCCTGTTGCGGACTGTAACCGTGGTGCTGCGCGGAACCGGATACTGACGCAGGCGCGTTTGCCTGCGTGATCTGGACACTTTCCGTCCCGGCTGGAATAGTCGAAATATGGTTTGTCCAGACCGGGTGGTTGGCACGCAAGGATTGTTGCCCGCGCCCGAACATGCAAGAGTAGCGATATGATAAAACCGACCTTTCTGGCTCTGGCCACCGCTGGCCTCTTATCCTTTTGTGACACGGCTGAAGAACGCGCCGACGGGCACTTCCAATCCGGCCTGGAGTTGCTGCAGGAGGGCGATGTGGATCGTGCTCTGGTCGAGTTCCGCAATGTCTTCAAGCTGGACGGCACGCATCGCGAGGCACGGTTGCGCTATGCAGAGGCCGAGCGCGCGCGTGGCAATATCCGTGAAGCCTATGGCCAGTATCTGCGACTGGTGGAACAATATCCCGACAGTTTGCCCGGACAGCGCGCCCTGGCCGAGATGTCACTCACGGTCAATGACTGGGACGCGGCGCAGCGGCACGCATCCGCCGCAGCGGAGCTTGCCCCGGAAGATCCCGTGGTTCAGGCGGTGAATGCCACGATCGCTTATCGCGATGCGTTGACCGGCTCGGGGGATGATGCCGCCCGGCGCGCAGCGGTTACCAAGGCGCAAGCCCTTGTGTCGGAGGACCCGGACCTGATGATCGCGAGACGGGTGGTGATCGACGATCTCATTCGAAATCAGGATTGGACGGCGGCGCTGTCAGCGATAGATGCGGCGCTGGCACGGGAACCGGACGACCGGCAACTCTACACGATCCGTCTCGGGGTGCTCAATCAATTGGGTGAGACCAGCGAAATCCGCGCACAGCTCGAGGACATGATCGAGCGATTCCCAGAAGATCCGAACGTTTTGGCGACGTTGGTGCGCTGGTACATGTCTCAAGGGGATGTGGACGCGGCACAGGCCTTTCTTAAGGAGCGCGCCGACGAAGACCCCGGGGAGATAGACGATATCGTCACTTATATTCGGTTTCTTGCCGAAGCGCGTGACAACCAATTGGCCCTGGCCGAGCTTGAACGTATCCTTGAAGGCGACCCGCCCGAGGTCGAGCGGTTGACCGCGCTGCGCGCTGGCTTTCGCTTTGATCTGGGTGAGCAGGATGGAGCCATCACCGAACTCGAAGACGTGATCGACGGGATGGAGCCTTCCGACGAGAGGCGCAGCATCATGGTCATGCTCGCCCGGATGCTGGATGCGACCGGCAATAATGTCGGGGCGCGTGCATTGGTCGAGCAGACACTGGAAGAAGATGAAAGCCAACCTGACGCCCTCAAGATGCGGGCGGGCTGGCTGATCGAGAGCGATCGCACCGATGAAGCGATCGTCGCTCTGCGCTCTGTTCTCGGTGAGACTCCGAATGATGCCGCGGCGATGACCCTGATGGCACAGGCACATGAGCGCGCGGGCAATCGCGATCTGATGGCCGACATGCTGAGCCGTGCGGTAGACGCATCGCGCAACGCGCCCGAGGAATCGCTGCGCTATGCCAGATATCTGATCGGACAGGACAATCTGCGATCGGCGGAAACCGTCCTGATCAACGCGCTACGGCTAGCGTCTGGCAATGTCGCACTACTGAGTGCGCTGGGTGAGGTTTACATGGGGGATCAGGACTGGCCCCGCCTCACGCAGGTGATAGAGACCCTGCGCCGTCAGGAGGGGCCCTCTGCCGAGCGCCTCGCCAACGAACTGACAGCGCGTCAGCTCGCGGCACAGGATCGCGAGGACGAGCTTTTGAGCTTTCTCGACACGCTTGCGGGCGAGGGTGCCAGTGGTCTGGGAGCGGCCGCGACGATCGTGCGTGCCCGTCTTGCACAGGGCGATGTGGAGGGGGCGCAGGAATATGCGCGCGAAACCCTCGACGCGAATCCCGAAGACCCCAATGCACGGTTCCTGATGGCGTCGGTGCAGGCGGTGACCGGTGAAATCGAGGCCGCCGAGGCGACGTTTCAGGACCTCGCTGCAAAAACGCCGCAGGATCAACGCTTCTGGCTGGCGCTCTACAATATTCGTGCGGCACAGGAAGATAGCGAGGCGGCTCGGCAAGCGCTGCGGGATGGGTTGGAAGCCTCGCCCGACAGCCTGCGCCTCAATTGGGCGCTCGCTGGCATTCTTGAGCGCGAAGGTGACGTGTCTGGTGCCATCGAAATCTACGAGAAACTTTATGCCGCCAACAGCAACAACCTGATCATTGCCAACAATCTCGCAAGCCTGCTGGCGACCGGCCGCGAAGATGCCGAGAGCCTTGATCGGGCGCATGAAATTGCGCGGCGCCTGCGTGATCGCGCAGTGCCGGCCTTTCAGGATACCTATGGCTGGATCGCGTTCCGCCGAGGTGATCTCGACACGGCGCTTTCCGCGCTGGAGCCTGCGGCGGCTGGCCTTCCGGGCGACCCCACGGTGCAATACCATCTCGCGCGGACCTATGTCGCGAGAGATGAGCAGGCCGAGGCTCTTGCACAGTTTCGCAAGGTGGTCGAGGCCGTGGGCGATAGGCCACCGCCTGAATTCATGGGCGAGGTTGAGGCGGAAATCGAGCGCCTTGAGGCAGCTGTCGGGGATGACGACGCGCAGAACTGACAAAAAATACCCTGAAATTGCTACAAATCTGCCGCAGCCTAGCGCTTTCTGTTTCTTAGGTATTTTGCTGGTCCGGCAAATACCGTAAGTTCAACGCAAAATGAAAAACCGACAGAGGCACGGGATGATCAGATTTCTAACAGCGCTTCTTCTCATGGTGGGATTGGCCGGGGTGGCCACAGCGCAGAGCAACTATCGCATTCAGCCGGGTGACACCCTGCAAGTCGAGGTTCTGGAGGACCCCAATCTCAACCGCAGTGTTTTGGTCTTGCCCGATGGCTCGATCAGCTTTCCGCTGGCCGGAACAGTCAAGGCGGGGGGGCGCAGCGTCGATACCGTGGCCCGCACGCTGTCTTCGGAGATGGCCAGTAATTTCGCAGTCGAGCCGACGGTACTTGTCTCGGTCGCTGCCCTGGCCCCGAGGACACCCCGGGCCGAGGCCGAACCGGACCTGATGAATGTCTATATCGTCGGCGAGGCGAATGAGCCCGGTCGCAAGGAAGTGCTGCCCGGCACCACGCTTTTGCAGTTTCTTGCCGAAGCGGGCGGGCTGTCGCGCTTTGCGGCTGAGAAACGCATTCAGTTGCGGCGCGTCGATCCCCAGAGTGGGCAGGAGACGGTTTATCGTTTCAACTACCGCAGCATGGGCGGCAGCGACAGCATCAGTGGTACGACGGTGTTGGCCCCGGGCGACGTGATCGTTGTTCCGGAGCGGCGCCTTTTCGAATAAGGGCGGGTTGTGAGACGCGCGCAAGGTCTGATCCGTACTGGTTGTCTGTCCGTGCTCTTTCTGGGCGCGGGCCCGATGCTGGCGCAGCAGGGCAGCAGCCCTGAGGCTGGCGGCCCGGTTCTGACTTTCGGGATAAGTTCGACGCTCAGCGCGACGGACAATTACAACCTCGAACCCAACAATAGCGAAAACGCCGAACTTTTCGACAACCGGCTGTCCTTCGGCTATGAAAAGCGGCGTGCCAATGATGTGCTCAGTTTCGATCTGAGCGGGGTGTTGCGCGCAACCGAGCCACCGGGGGGCAGCCGAACATTCGACGATCAGCGGGCACGTTTCGGCTATGACAGGCAGGGAGTGAACAGCACGCTGAGTTTTGGTGCAGATTACTCGCTGTCCTCGGTGGATGCGCTTGATCCGTTCGACGAAGATCCTTTCTTCGAAGATGACCCGTTGGAAGAGAGCGACCTGACGCAAGACCGTGGCGACCGTGAACAGATCGGGGCCAGGTTCAGCTTTGAGAGCGGGTTGAATGATCCGGTGGGCTTCATTCTTGATGGGCGCTACCGGGAGCAGACGTTTACGGACACAACCGACCCGGACTTGTTCGACACCGAGACATTCAATCTGTCCGCCACGACCCGTTTCACACTGAGCCCGGTCACCGAAACGCGTGTGGTTCTGCGCTATGAGGATTACAGCGCCGATGATGTGCCGCAAACCGACCGGCAGACCAGCAGCGTCAATCTGGGGCTGACGCAGGCGCTGTCGAAGGTCGACACGCTCGATGTGTCGCTTGGGCTTCAGGATATCGAGACAGAGGAAACCATCGGCGGTGTGCGGAGCGTAGACCGGGAGAGCGGTGTGATTGGCAACATTGGCCTCACCCGTGATCTGGCGCGGGGCACGATCGGCACGACATTTGATGTGAGCGAGAGCGAAAACGGCCGGACTGCGACCTGGCTTGTCAGCCGTGACATGCCCTTGCCGCGTGGCGCGATCGGGATCAGCGTCGGGGTGACCAGCGATGTCGACGATTCGATTATTCCCGTGGGCAGCGTGGATTTCACCCATCAGATGAAGCGCAGCACTCTGACGGCGTCATTGGAACGACAGGTCACGACCAGCTCGCGTTCGAACGAGTTGCGGACCACACGCGCCTCGCTGGGATACAATTACGAGATCAACTCGCTGTCGGCCCTGGAGTTCTCGGCGAATATCGCAGAGCTTGCGCAGTCGGGTGGACCGGCGGTGAACGATACCGTCCGCGCCGACCTGCGCGCGGCCTATTCTCGCGAGATCACCGAGGATTGGCGGCTTTCCTCGGGTTATGAATATCGCATGCGCGACGAGGACAGTGTTGGCTCGGCCACGTCGAACCGCATCTTTCTGACGCTTGAGCGGAATTTCGTACTGCGCCCGTGAGTCCGGGTACTGTATGCGATTGAAAAACAGACTGTTTTAGTCGCTCCTTCTTTGGCCTCGGGGCCTGTTTTGAATCGCCTTGCTTCGGGTTTTCCGATAGAAATTCGGGAAAGGCAGGCCCTTCTTTGGGGTATGGTGAAATAGAAAAGTGGAGTGTGACACCATGTCGGTGACGGATCAGGCTGGTTCTGGGATGATTGCCCGCCCGCTCAACCCGGCGGGCATTATGTGGTTCACGCTTCTGTTGGCCGGATCGATCCCGATCTTCTGGATCGGTTTCGTGTCTCTGGTGCAGGCCTGGTCCACGGCCGAATACAGCCACGGTCCGCTGATCCCGCTGATCTCGCTTTATCTTTTCCTGCGCGAGCTGCGTCGCCTGCCGCCACCAAAACCGGTGGTTCGGGATCGCGGCCCGGGCCTTGTCATCCTGACCCTTGGGCTCCTGCTGGCGATCGCCGGCAATCTGACGCGCATTCCCGATATCGTGACCTATGCCTTCATCATCTGGGTTGGTGGCGTGGTGCTCACGATCTTTGGTTGGGAGCGCGGCAAGCTGCACCAGCTGGGGGTGGTGCATCTGATCTTCATGCTGCCGCTGCCGCAGTTTGTCTATCTCAAGCTTACCATCGTGCTGCAGACGATCTCGTCGGAGATCGGCGTCTGGTTCGTGGCGCTGATGGGGGTGCCGGTCTTTCTCGAAGGTAACGTGATCGATCTGGGTGTCTACAAGCTGCAGGTCGCCGAGGCCTGTTCAGGGCTGCGCTATCTCTTCCCGATCCTCAGCTTTTCCTACCTCTTCGCGATCCTCTATCGCGGGCCGATCTGGCACAAGGCGGTGCTGCTGCTGGCGGCGGCCCCCCTCACGGTGCTGATGAACTCTTTCCGCATCGGGGTGATTGGCGTGCTGGTCAACAGCTACGGCATCGAGCATGCCGAAGGCTTCCTGCATTATTTCGAAGGCTGGGTGATATTTGGCGCCTGTATTGCGATCCTCTTCCTGATGGCCGTGGCGCTGCAACGGCTGACCGCGGATCCCAAACCGCTGTCGGAGGCGATCGATCTCGACACCACCGGCTTCGGCGCGATTGCCGCCCGCATCACCGGCATCCGCGCCTCGCGTGGGTTGGCAGTGGCTGCACTCCTGACGCTCGGGGTCTCGGCGGGATGGGCGTTGCAGCAGAGCAATGAGCCCGCGCCGCTCGACCGCGACCCCTTCACGCTCTATCCACGCCAGCTTGGCGAATGGTCGGGCACCTTCTCGATGCTGGAACCCAAAATCGAGCGGGTTCTGGGCGCGACAGATTACCTCGCCGCGTCCTATCGTAATCCGGCAGAGTCGGCCCCGGTGGAACTTTTCATGGCCTTCTATGAAAGGCAGACCGAGGGTGATGGTATCCACTCGCCAGAGGTCTGCCTGCCTTCGGGTGGCTGGGAGATCTACAGTTTCGAGACCGTGCCAGTGGATATGGAGGGCACCGGTTACGGCACCTTTGATATCAACCGCGCGGTGATCCAGCAGGGGCTGTCGGAACAGCTGGTCTATTACTGGTTCGAACAGCGCGGCAAGCGCATGACCAATGATTTCAAGGCCAAGATGAGCGTGGTCTATGACAGCCTAATGATCGACCGCACCGACGGCGCCATCGTGCGCTACATCACTCCGATTCTGAAGGATGAGCCCGAAGGCGCTGCCGATGCGCGCCTGAAACGCTTGATGCGGGAGAGCTTGCCCAAGCTACCGAGGTTTGTGCCGGAGTGAGTGGCCGTACGTTTTGGAAACAATAACGCACAAAATGACTCATCGTTTCGGCATGAAGTTGCACCGCGGACATCGCTTCTTGGAAAATTGAAATAGTGGCAAAAAAGTGGTGTCATTACGGCTTTTATAGGTAAAATCTTTGTGAGGGCACGTTCCTCAATTCAACGTCCTACACGCGTAGTCATTTCAAAAGTCAGAAGGATACATAGTAGCATGAAGATCATGCGCTATGCTGCCATTGCCTCTTTGGCATTGGCAGTCAGCCCTGCCGTTGCCAGTACGCTGCCGCCCACGGCTCTCTTGGAATCCAATGGCGTTCTATCGCTCAGTGGCGCAGGGGGATTTACGGCCGAAGGCGATCTGCGCGCCGAATATCGCGCGCCGCCGCTGGGACCCCAACGCTATACTTTCAGCACCAGCCTCAGCTTTGGCACACTCACCGTAACACCGGATGTCACGATCACGACGCCTGAGATTGTGCTTTCCGAGGGGTCTCCGGCAGGCTGCGCCTTTGCCATCGGTCCCAGATGCATCATCCCCATCCCGGCGATCCCTCCCGTTGTTCTGGCATCGCAAACCATCACCGTCAGCCCCACCGTTCCGCTGACTGGGCTTGGTACGGTGTTCGAAGGCTCGGTTCGCAGCCCTGATCTGCCTTTGGGCGACATCTTCGCTTTCGATTACGGCTCACCGCTTCTTGGCACGCCGCTCAGCTTTGGTGATCTCGTGCAGGACCAGTTCGAGACCGGGGATGCAATAGTCAATGTTACAGGTGGGATTGGGCCATTCAGCTCCGTTTTCGATTACAACGGTGAGCTTCAGTCTGGTGGCGAGGTCATCATGGCCGATTACGCCTTGAGCATCACCGGGCCTGGCATTCTGGGGGATATCGAAGCCTTTGCGCTCGACCTGATCAACGACAACACGGATCAACTGACCGGGCTTGCGTTCGATCTGTTCCTCGGCACCGATCCCTGTGGCAGCTTTGGCGGGTTCGCGAGCATCTGTAATTCGCTTCTGGCCGGACTGGATTCCGATGCGTTCGGCCTGACCATCAACAGCCTTGGCACACTTAGCGCCGATTACACGCTGAGCAAGTCTATCGCTCCGGTGCCGCTGCCTGCAGCTCTGCCTTTGATGGCCGGTGGACTTGGTCTGTTGGGTCTGATGGGCTTGCGCCGTCGTCGTGACATCGCAGCCTGATCTCAAGATACTTCAGTGATCTTCATGAGGCGGCCTTAGGGCCGCCTTTTTGTATTATGACGCCCGTTTGGCTTGAGTTTCTCGTATCCCTGGCGCATCCAGTGATAATGGATGAACGACACGCAGTATCAGAACACTCGCCTTTTGGGGCATGGGTTTCCGCTCATGGCGTATTACTGGCGATCGTTCTGGTTTGCGTGGCGTTTGAGGTCATCTTGCAAGGGGCTGATTACGGGCTCTGGGGATCTCCTCGCTGGCGTGGACTGACCTATCAATATGGGGGGTTCTGGCGAGGACTTCTGGACAACTGGCAACCCAACTATGCGGCTCAGCCCGTGGTGATGTTCGCAAGTTACGGGTTTCTGCACGGTGGGGCCGCGCATCTTCTGGTCAACATGATCACGCTCGTCTCGCTCGGGCGTCTGGTGATCGAGCGGGTGGGGCAATGGCGGTTCGCAGTGATTTATGCCCTTTCGCTTCTGGGCGGGGCCTTGGGCTTTGCACTCCTGTCCACGGCGGTGCAGCCGATGGTGGGGGCGTCCGGGGCGCTCTTTGGCCTCGCTGGGGTGCTTACCAGCTGGGAATATACTGCGCGCCGTCTCGCACGCGAGGGAATGGGGCCCGTGCTGCGGGTGATCGGCCTGCTCGTCGGGCTCAATGTCGTCATGTATTTCGCGATGGGGGGCAACCTCGCCTGGGAGACCCACCTGGGCGGCTTTCTGGCGGGTTGGGCCGCAGGATGGTGGGTGCGCGAGCGCTCCGACCTGCTTTGATCCTTATGCCTTGGCGACATTCTCCATTGGCAGGTTGCGCCGTTGCATGGCGTTGCGCGTGTCGATGATTGGCAGGTTCATCGCCGCAAGCGCCGCATAGTCGATGGCGTCATGGTCCGTCGCGATCAGAATCGCGTCGAAATCGGTTGGGTCAATCTCTGCGAACGGAATGGATTTGTAGCCTTTCAGCTCTGAGTATTCGCGCATGCGGGGGATTTCCGGGACGTGCGGATCATGGAATGCCACCTGCGCTCCGGCGGCACGCAACAGTGACAGAAGCCGGACTGATGGGCTTTCGCGCATGTCTGGGATGTTCTTCTTGTAGGCGATCCCCATGATCATGATCCGTGACCGCGAAAGGCCGATGCCGAGGCGCCGATCGAGCACTTCTCGCAGTTTTGAGACAACGTAATCCGGCATGTTCGAATTGATCTCACCCGCCAGTTCGATGAAACGTGTGGACAGATGATATTCGCGCGCCTTCCAGGTTAGGTAAAACGGATCAATCGGGATGCAGTGTCCGCCGAGACCCGGGCCGGGATAGAAAGGCATGAAGCCAAAGGGTTTGGTCGCGGCCCCGTCTATCACCTCCCACACATCGATATCCATGGCATCGAAGATGACCTTCAACTCGTTCACGAGCGCAATGTTCACGGCCCGGAAGATATTCTCTGTGATCTTGATCGCCTCTGCTGTGCGCGTTTTGGAAACTGGCACCACCTTGTCTATAAACTTGCGATAGAAGGCCTCTGTGAGCTGTCCTGCATGCTCTCCGTCCCCAGCGACGATTTTGGGGATCGTGCTGGTACTGAAATGTGCGTTACCCGGATCTTCGCGTTCCGGAGAAAACCCGATGAAAATGTCTTGACCAGGCGTCAGACCAGCTTGAGCAAAGATTGGCGTAAGAACCTCGTCGGTCGTGCCGGGATAGGTCGTGGATTCCAGTATGACAAGCGCCCCTGGCTTGATGTGGTGAGCGATCTCTTTTGTCGTGGAGATGACGTAGGACAAATCTGGTTCACGATGATCGGTCAGGGGCGTGGGCACACAGATTACGAACACATCGATATCCGCGAGTTGCGTAAAGTCGTCTGTCCAGGCAACACACTGCGTATCACGCAACCTGATCAGATCCGCATCCGAAACCGCTCCGATATAGCTCTGACCAGCATAGAGCCGTTTTACTTTCTCAGGATCAATGTCGAAACCTGTGACATGCAAACCTCCTTTGGCCGTCGCAACTGCCAACGGCAGGCCCACGTATCCCAAGCCGAGGATTGCGATCTTCGCTGAGCCAGACTCGATTTTGGTCAGCAAGTATTCAGAGAATTTGTGCGACACCGGAACTCCATTTCCTGATCTGGTATGACATTTTGGTTCTTGGTCACTCTAAGTCAGCGCTATTTGGAAGAAAGTATGAAACGGCGCAGGGCATCGGTGAATTCTGGATTTGCAACAGATTGCAGCTGTGGTTGCCCATCTCTGTGACTTTCTGAGAGTGCCGCCTCGACGACGTCTGCAAACTTGGTTTCATCTTCTGCGATGAAAAGGCCGGGCCTCTTCTTGAGGTTTTTCATCGTGGTATATTGGTGGTCATTCCGCGTTTCTCGCAGGTGCCCTCGTCGCGGCATGATGACGATTGGCTTGCCATGGGTAAAGGCCGTAAGAATAGACCCAATGCCAGCATGTGACACAATAAGGTCTGCTTGCAGAATTAACGCCTCGTAATCACGCGGGGATAGATGTGGGGTAATCTCGAAGTTCTTGGGAATATAGGCATCTGATACGGGGGAGACGACCTGAGCCACGACCTCATGTCCCTGACCTTTATCGCTGGTCCATTCATCCACAGCCTGTACGAGCCGGTCGAAGGGTTCATGCGTACCAATCGTCAGGAATATCACAAAACTGATCCCAGATATTTCGGTCCTTCCGGTTTGGCAAGGTGTTCCCATTGCGTCAACCACAGATCAGCATACTTTCCGATGCGCTTGCCCGACATGGAGAGCTCTTCCGCGTTTGCCATGCTATCAATCCAGATGGTCTTCGCGCCGAGCAATTTTGCTATCCTCAGAGCAAAATACCCCGGGGCTGCGCCAGTGGACAAAACGACATCGGGGCGAATACGTATCAATATGAACGCAATGCCAAGAAGCTGCTTGATCAACCGCCATTTTTGCCAGCGATTGGCCTCGGTGACGGTATGAAAGCCGGGTGTTGGTTCTCCATCCTGTTCTGCATGTTGGCGGACCGTCTGGTGAAAATCCGCGTCGGTTGTGACATAGGTTACGCGGAGTCCCGCCCAGGCCGGGCGCAATCTCATCAACTGCACCCAGTGTCCCCCGGCTGACGCGATGGCCATCACATGTGGGTTTATTTTCATGTTCTACCTTTAGATGCGCCCCTCACAGGCCTGAAGAAAGGGCCACAAGATTTTCTTCGACGGCCTTTTTTAGGAGGCAAAGTGGTTGTATCTTTTGAAAGGGAGCCAACCTATATAAGTTAAGGTTCGCGGATCAACATCACTCGATTGTCTTGTACCTTTCATTCAGCATTTTACATATCAGATGTTTTCCAAAGCCCCGCATGTTTTCCGGATTCGTTTTCCTTAATAATCCGAATAGGCTCAGGAAGACTGAATGGCGGCTCACGAAGGTCCACAGGGCGCCAGTGTCCTGACAAGATGTCCTCGTTTTTTGATGTGCTTGGCCAGGTAGACATTAAAACAAACGGGGATCCAGACGATTTGATGTTTTTTAGCGCCGAAAGTCCGTCGGCGAAAGACAAATGCAACATACAATCACGGAAGACCGCCAGATCTGCCTTGGGGGGGATTTCTCGGATAACATTTGCTACCTTGAAATCAATCCGCTCCGATCCATAGCTCTTTATGTTGTCTTCAATTACGCTTGGAACAATATCGAGGCCTAGGTACTTAATATCGACATCTTTCATTACATCAGACATCCAATTAAAATCACCACAAGCAATATCGACAATGCTTTCGACGTTCGAATCTGATATTATTTCAGTCAGAAGATTACGCAGGTTTTCCGTGCTTCTGAATGTCGAGCCATCCCCGGATCTGCTTTCATCACTGCCCCAACGATTATATTTGTATATCCGACTAAACCTGTACTGAACGGGGAGAAGAGTATAAGAGAAGTCCCGAAGTCTTCTAAGCATTTTCATATTTCTCCAGTTTGCGGCTCTGCGTTTGAAGAGGGCTGTCCGTTGCGGAATAATCAGGAACAGGGGAAAGAGCGGTTTGGTGATGATGATATTTTAAGTGCTGACCCAACGACGGCACAAGTCTCAAAACAGGGATTTACGTGCAATGGACAGTTTTTGGCGCCAACGACATCGGATCCCGTCACCCATATCGAGCAGGCGTGTGATTGTATCGGGTCGGGTATCGTTTCGGATGGACAGACGTGGCCGCAGGAACCCGCTGAGCGTGGTTGCGCTGCCATCGCTGCTCCAAGCCGTTGTATACCCGTTGGAGCGCAGGCACCTTAATACCCTGCGTCGATAGCTTCCGAAAGGGATGGCTGCCTCGGTGACCGGTTCGCCGAGAATCTCTTCCAGGACGGTCCGGGACCGGAGCAATTCCCGGTTTAGCCCGGACACATCCTGTCGTGCCCAATCCACGTGGTTGATTCCGTGCGCGCCAATAGTGAAGCCCATGCCCCGCAGATTCTGAACACTCCGCCGGTTCAGATAGGCGGGATGGTCCAATCGGCCGGTAAGTACGAAGAAACGGGCGTCGAGCCTGTGCTTCATCAAAAGTGGTGCCGCGATTTCCAGATCAGAACGATTCCCATCATCGAACGTGATCACAATCTTCTGTCGGTCTCGATATGAGGCGAAGATGTCCAAAAACGTTTCCAACGCGGTCGCGCTGATCCAGTAAGGGCGCTCATCTTCCGGAATTTCCGGCCCCGGCTGACCAATACCATGAAAGTTGAATGCCCTCGCTGTCATCATGACCCTCATGCTTCAGGTGGTGGTGTTCCCGGACTGGATAGAGCGCTTTCAACGTGATGCCAATTATATACTCACCAGCAGCGTGCCGCGCTTATACCTAGTTGGCAGAACGACTGAAGTGTGGCATCAGACTGGAAATGTATGTCTGGCAAGCGTACTTTCCTTTTTGCATGCTGCAAATAACTCAGATGGACTTAGTGACATTGAATACCGACTATCCGGATAAAGATTATCGCGTTGCTTTTCATGGCTTCCCCGATACGGTGCGAGAGATTTGTGCGTCCTATGAGCACCCAGATATTTTTGAAATAGGTGGTGGACGACGACCTTTGTTTATGCCGGATCAATGGCCTGATAATCTCAATAGTTACACAATAAACGATATCGACCAACAGGAACTTGATCTTGCACCGGCACAGAACAAGACCCAGTGTTTTGATATCTGCGACACAGTCGAGCATCTGAATAACAGCTATGACATCATCTTTTCGCGCTTTGTTGGTGAACATGTGCGCGACGGAGAAAAGATGCATCGGAACATCCTGTCAATGCTGCGTCCTGGCGGCACAGCCTTTCATTTCGTACCGACCCTTTATTCGCTGCCTTTCTTTGTAAACTGGCTCGTGCCGGAGACATTTGCTCGTCAAGTCTTGTTCGTGGTTAACCCTAGTCGTGGCAAGATGAAGGTGAAATTCCCCGCGCATTATTCGTGGTGTCGGGGCAGCAACAGCGCGATGCAGAAGCGGTTGAAAGAACTAGGTTATTCCGCTGTTCACATTGACCGCTTCTATGGGCATCATTATTTTCAGAAAATCCCGGTTTTGAAAGGCTTTGAGCGAACGACCCGCAACCTCTTGCGAAAAACCGATCTGACGCCTTTTGGATCTTACGCTTACATCACGGTGACAAAGTAATGTGGTTGCCTCGAAATCTCTGCCTTGTTCCCGGGGCAGACTGCATTTCCTCCTGATTCAAGTTCGGGTATTTATTAGGTCTTCAACCGATGGTTCAGCCCCTTAAATACAAAAAACGATCCATCCGGACCCTCTTGGCAATGGCCTGTGATGGGGGCGGGCCAAGTCAGACTTGCATCAATATCATGAGCGGGGCCCATCGGGCTGGATATACAGTTGATATTTTTGCCAACCGTCGCCGGATCAAGAGACCGGACGTTCCTATGATCTTGTCGTTGCCGGGACCAATTTTGGCGACACTGCCCTATCGAAAAGTCGTCTCCCAAGCCTCTCGTATTCTGGAAAACCATTTTCTCGAATCGATTCAGCCTGGTGACATTGCCTATCTCTGGCCTGCGGCGTCCTTGAAAGTGCACCGCCTCCTGAATGAACGGGGAATCCCGGTTGTGCTGGAGGGGATCAATACACGTATGGCCTCAGCCCGAAGAATTCTTGATGCTGCCTATGAGGACTTTGGTGTTGAACCGATCCACGGAATTACCGATGCACGAATAGCCGAGGAAGAAGAGAAATATCACCATTCCCAAGCAATTTTTGCCCCGAACCGGCACGTCGAAAGCGCTTTGGTGGGGTCTCCGCTGGAGAACAGAATTCTACCTTCGAGCTATGGCGTGGATACGAAGAAAGCCTCTCCTCCCCGGGACTATCCCACCAAAGAAGCGCTGACTTTCATGTTTTGCGGCTATGCCTGCGTGCGCAAAGGCATGCATTTTCTCCTTGATGCCTGGCAAAACATACCGGGACCGCATCGGTTGCAGATTGTTGGCGATGTCGAGCCTATCATAGCAGAGCGCTATGCGACGCTGCTCAACAGCGGCAGGGTCGAGTTGGTGGGTTGTGTTGATGATGTGCACCACTACTTCGCAAGGGCGGACGCCTTTGTGATGCCGTCGTTGGAAGAGGGTGGACCCCAGGTAACGTATGAGGCCGCGGTGCACGGGTTGCCAATCATAGCCTCCCCAATGGGGGCCAGTCGTCTGGGCGACGAGGATGGCACGATGCTGATTGTCGAGCCATCAGACCGCGATGCGTTTGAGGATGCATTGGACCAAGTCATCCGCTCGGCTGAACTGCGCCAGGCGCTAGGCTCGCGCGCCCGCGAACGCGTTCCCTATTTCGACTGGGATGCAGTCGGGGCGCGGCGTGCCGAGCAGTTGCAGACCACGGAACTGCTGAAGTTTTAAGGCGGTGTTATCCATGAGCCAAAAGGAATTAAGATCGGCCATGGTTTCTGACCCTGTTAAGGACGCGTCCGTTCCGATGCCCGTGGAACACAAGATAATCAGCAAGCCGCTGTCTGCGCGATAATCTGTGGCGCGGTAAGGGGTCAGCGGTTAAATCTTCAATACCGGACATTTAAGGAGCCTCATCTTGGCTAAAAACTCTTGGATCGCCTTGTTCGTGGCCCTCGTGAAAGCAAAGCAGTTCCGCAGCATATTACGACGGCTGGCCCGGAAGCTTGGCAAACGGCAGGAGGATGGATTCGAGTGGTCTGCACCACGTGTTCTGCCACGCAATGTCTGGATATATTGAGACCGCGGTCTTGGTGCTGCCCCCGAGGTCGTGAAAATGTGTATCGAGTCATGGCAGACAAAGAACCCTGGTTGGGCGGTTCATATTCTCGACCAAGACACGGTCTCTGAATTCATTTCCATGTCTGAGAGTTTATCGAAAATGCCTGTTCAGGCCTATTCAGATCTTTTACGCCTCCGGCTTTTGAAGGAGCACGGCGGGGTCTGGGTTGACGCGACCGCCTATTGCGTTCGTCCCTTGGATGAATGGTTGCCGATCGTGGCGCAGCGTGGCTTCTTCGCCTTTTTCTGGACCCCAGAAATACATTGGTTCACTTGGCCCGGATACCACCGGGAAGTTGCCACTTGGTTTCTGGCCTCTGAACCGGGGAACCCGATCATCTCTGATTGGGAAAGCTACAGCTTCCGCTATTGGGAAAATCGCCAGACCCCCCACTCCTATTTCTGGTGTCACACATTGTTTGAGCTTTTGGGCTACATGCGTCAGCCGTTTGGCAGGATGCTGTGCACTGTCCCCAAGATCGGATGTCATGGCCCGCATATCGTGCAGGACTGCATATTGCGTAATCGCGATATCTCGCTTGTAGCGCCGATCATCGACAGCGGTGCCGCGCCTGTGCAAAAATTACGATGGCAGTGGGAGGGTGAAACACTGGCTATCGTGAAAAATCTTCTTCATGTCGACAAGACTGGAAGTGACCGGGAGGTTTGAATAAATTCTCTCCGGCAAATCTGGGGTGATTCATTTAGCGTTGCTTTGCTCTTCTAGCTTCGTAACCGATGGTGGTGTTTCCTGATACCATACGGTTGTTCCGTTCCGTTTGTGGATGGCACGACCGATCCGTAAGAATCCTGCCGTCAGAATGCCGCGCTCGGAGGAGAGATTGCTGTCGCTACAATCAATGTAAATCCTCGAGAACCCTTTTTCCCCTAGCGACCGGCAGACATACTTGAGGATTGCGACATAAAAACCCTGTCCGCGTTGCTCGGGGGCGGTAAAGCAATGCGATATGAGCGCGCAGCGCTCTGTCATCGGAAAGAAATAGAGACGTACATTCTGGCCGGGGCGTGTCTGAGCAATCGTGGCTGGCGCCCCGTCAAACGAGCCAACCCAGACTGACATTCCCTCTTTGAGATGCTTTCTGACATCCCACTGAATCTTGTCGTGATTGGCTTCAAGAAAGTCGAGGCTCTTGGTGTCAAAATCCGACCAATCATCGAAACGCAGGACCGTCAGCTTCCTAGTGCCAAGATCAACCTGCCGAGCCTTGTCTCCGCTCATACAAAAAAGCAGTCTGTATTGACCCGTAATCCGGTCGCGGCCAATCCTCCAGATCGTCTGTATGCTGCCCGATAAATCGCCCCGGCGAAGCGCCCTCAGAACCAGATTGATCCGATGGTAGGCTGTCATATCATAGTCCCTCCTTATAGCTTGGCCGGCTCGTGTGATGATGAATATCAGAAGATTTTGTTGTCCAAACGTCCATCCGAATGAATTGACAACGGAGAGAACAGCGCCAGATCTTCTGATTTTGATGAGGGCCTCTTGGTCGACCTCCTCGGCTTCGTGTGGAGGAAGGTTGCCATTGGTTATCTTTTAGGAGCATGTATTTTCCAAATAGTCACGGCTTATCAAATCGTTTGATTGCAGGCAGACATGCGGCAATACTAAGCGTGATTACACATGTTGGCGCAAAGGGTCAGATGACCAAGTATTCTATCGTTATTCCCGCATATAATTCAGGGCCATTCCTAGCTAAAACCATTCAGAGCGCGTTGGCCCAAGATGTGGACGGTTACGAGATTATTGTCGTCGACGATGGCTCGACAGACAATAGTTTTGATGTTGCCAGCTCATTCGACGGTATCTTGGCTATTAAGCAGGACAATGCCGGAGACTCGGCCGCTCGAAACACAGGCCTTGCCCGGGCAACCGGTGACTTTGTTCTCTTCCTTGATCATGACGATGTCCTGCACCCCACGGCGATTTCTCTGCATTCTTCTGCTTTCGAAGATAACCCCGAAATTGATATGGTGTTTGGGTCCAACCTGCAGATATCGGAAACGGATAAGGTTTTGGGTGAGAACCGGCAGCCCGTTCGTCAGTTTTCTGGTCGGGATGTCGCGATGAACACGACACCGTCCTTTTCGCAATGCATGTACCGAAAATCGGCACTGGACCGGATTGGTGGTTTTCGCCCCGAGGCGCTGAACTGTGCCGATCATGACCTGAATATCCGCCTTTTGGGTGATCGTCTGGCGGGATTTTGCCATGGTGAGCTGGTTATGTCCTACCGAAAACATCAAGGCCAACAGACCCGATCTCCGTCAAAACTCTACACCAATCACGCGCGGGTTCTGAGGCGTCATTTCGGTCCCGGGGGTTTTCTTGAAGATGCAGATTACCTCTCGCGGATCCTCAAGCGCTGGAAGTCACATTACGGCCAAGCCATGCCGGGGGAAGTGGTCCGGTTGTTGCGGCAGGCCCGGCTCGACGATGCTATCCGCTGCTTCGGCGTGTTTCTTCGTGCGCAACCGTATTCCGGATTAGGGGCGCTAAGGTATCTACCGAGGCGCTTTGCACAGAGTTTTACGTGATTGAGGTGCCCCTAAATTTGTAGACGCTTCGCTTGGTAACTTTGGAAGCCTAGGAGAAGTGCTAATGTCATCGCAAAATCAGTTTACAGACGACTTCAAAAGAACCGATCCTGCTTTGCCGTTGACAGAGGCAGCGATAAGTATTGTAACAGCCGAGTAATCCGATTGTCAGTGGAAGTGAGGGACGTCACATCATTATCTCTGATCGGTATAAATTCGTATTCATTCATATCCCAAAATGCGCAGGAACGACGGTACGCAACCTTCTTGGGCGGCTTGATGACACAGGCGGTAAATACGAATCCAGGGTGCATGATCATCCTGAGTTGGGTCGCCTCGACTATACGCATTTGCCCTTGGAGGTACTGCGTCGTATTGCTCCGGAAGACTTTAAGAAGGTCATAGATTATAAGGCTTTTACCCTAATCCGAGATCCTCAGGCCAGATTTGTGTCGGCCCTGTCCCAACGGCTCAAAATGTATAGTACACGTGAATTGGCACAACACGACCGAGCCGATGTCAACCGTTTAGCGCTGCAGGTTGTAGAAGCCTTGCAAGAGCCAGATGCGACCCATACTCCGGAGTTCATCCATTTCGCCCGCCAATCAGAATTTATTTTCTGTGATGATGAGCAACTGGTGGAAACCATCTATCCAGTTTCCAAAGTGAGCACTATGGTCCAAGAATTGAGCAAACTGACCCGTGAAGATTTGGGTCAGGCTGGGAATGATAATCCAACAATGGTTTTCAGATTTGATGCTTTCCGAAACCTGGCTCTGGCGGGAAAATGGGTCGGCGAACGGACTCTGGGCCCCGGTAGAGCGCGTTATGCACGAAACGTTGTGCGACAGGTCTTGATGAAACCGCTTAAGAACAGCAGCGACATATACATGTTCAGCGATGAGGTTATTGATTTCGTGCGAAACTATTATGCACAAGATTTTGACCTCTATGCAAAGGTGATGGAAACCTTCGACACAAGCCCTTCGAGAGCCTAACTTTGGCAGATTCATCCACAACGAACGGATCTCTGAGAATCCAGACGGCGGCCAGCTCGAAACTCCCTTGGCCAGCGGTCCTATTTATCGTGGGGCTGGTCATTCCCTTCTTTATTAATATCGGACCGATGCGGATGTCGGTCTATCGGGTTATCCTGCTGATTTTTCTATTTCCAGCAATTTTTGCATTGTTCAGTGGCAAGGTGGGGCGGATTCGCTTGTCCGATATTGCGGTTATTCTGATCTGTGTTTGGACCTCAATCTCGTACTTTGTATTGTATGGTGTCCAGCCCATGATCGAGCGTGTTGGCATTGTTTGGGTGGAAGTATGGGGGTCTTACTTGATCGCCCGGGTTTATATCAGGACGCCCGATGCATTCCTGAAGATGTCCAAGCTCTTTTTCTGGATCGCTATTGTGCTGATCCCTTCAACCTTGATCGAGTTGCAAACAGGCCGAAACGTGCTGATCGAGTTTTTTGATAAATTTGGGGACAGCTATACGAACCAGCTCAAGGAGCAACGGTTGGGGTTTGAGCGCGTCCAAGGACCATTCAGCCATCCGATCCATTTTGGTGTTTTTTTTGGTAGTTTAATAGGGTTGGTCTTTTATGTGATCGGCTATCATGCCTCGTGGCTCGGGCGGGTTTTACGCGCCACCTTGGTTGCGTTAATTGGCGCTGGCGCTCTGTCTTCTGGCCCACTTGCAGCGATCACCATGCAAGCCTTCTTTATTTTGTGGGATAGGATACTTTCATCTTTTAAATCTAGGTGGAAACTTCTCCTTATCCTGAGCGTCCTCGCCTATATAGCCGTCGATATTTACTCGAACCGCTCACCTTTTGAAGTGTTTATTGCATACTTTGCAATGAACGCTGCCACTGCATACGGTCGTATCCTGGTTTGGATCTGGGGCACGAAGAGTATTTGGGAGAATCCGCTCATCGGAATCGGTCTGAGTGGTGAGTGGGAAAGACCTTGGTGGATGAACTCGTCAAGCGTCGACATGTTCTGGATCGTACCCGGAATGGCGCATGGGATTCCGGCTTGGATCCTCTGGTTCGTCCTGTTCTTCAGTGTGTTTATTCCCGTAGCTCTTCGTAAGATTCAAAGTGATCGCGTACACAATTACCGTATGGGATATGTTTGTTCGATGCTCGGCTTTTTTGCAGTCGGATGGACAGTACATTTCTGGGATTCAGTCTATGCGTTACTGTTATTCCTAATCGCGAGCGGTATTTGGATCTTGGACTGGAGAGACGACCAAAAACTGCCGGATCCGCTTCAAAGCGATCCGGATGAGATGCACCGAAAAGGGCTCCCCTACTCGCGTTTCACGCGGCAAGCGTCGCCTTCATCTGTCCCACGATCCGAACGAGGTCAGATTGGGTCAGGGGGGGATCCAAGGGCAAAGACAGAACGTTATTCTTCAGTGTCAAAGCCCCTCCCGCTGCGGTCCAATCAAGCCCTTGGTGAAAACCAGCCCACCAAGCCGTGACGTCAAATCCAGCCGCTTGCAATTCAGCTACTATCCGATCCCGATTGGGTATCAGAACTGGCATCGAATGCGGACAGATATCATGTGGCAAATGGGGAATCAGCAGTTCCGCTTGAGGAACTTGGGCGAGGAGTTCGCGGTAGATGTGCCAGTTTTGGCGCCGCTGCTGCAGGGCCGCATTCAGATCGACATGTCGAAGAACATTGGCCGTAAGACCACTCATTCCTCTGCCCATCAGGTCCGGATCGAAATAATAATGACTAGGGATGTCCTGCTCTATTCCTGAAGGTTCAAACGCATGATCAACTGATGCCTTGCGAAAGGTGCGTTTCGCTTTCTTCAAACGATCAAGCCCTATCGTTGCCTCAAGATACCATCGAGCCAGAAATTTGAGATCTGGCCGACGCAGAGGAGGTCGGTCAAAGGACGGAGACAAGGGTAAATCATCCGTGTTGATCACCAATGCGCTGCCGCTTGGCACCGAGAAAAACTTGTGAAAGCAAAAGAACGATACATCTCCGGTTCTACCCTCAACAGGGCGCGGTCCACTCAACAAGCTGAGGGCGCAATCCTCCATCAGGCGCAAACCACGAGCATCACAGAGCGCTCTGATCTCGGCCAGTCGCGGCTGTAACAGCCCAAAGTAATGGGTGACATAAACTGCCCGTGTTCGCGGAGAAATAAGCTTGGCTATTACATCCGGATCTGCAACGAGATCACGGCCTACCGGATAGAGGGTTGCTCTCAGCCCTGCATGCAGAAGGGGGTCAACTTCTGATCCGCAATTGTAAGCGGGCACAAGCACCTCGTCACCGGAGGCGAGACCCAAAGCATCACAGGCGGAGCGGATGGCCGTCCGGGTGTTGAAGGTGAAATGTACTCGACGCCCTGCGAAAAGGTCATCAACCCGGTCAAGGTTTGAGGCAGTCGTGCCATCCTCCTCAAATATTGCCCTAGCCTGGGACTGCTGGCCCAAGGGATAAGAGAGGGGGGAAGGAGGTAAATCAGGTTTAGTCATCAAAATCTCATAGAAAATGTGAAATAAGAACACAATACATAGGTTATTTCATCGCCAGTAGGGGTGCGACTGCCTTAGCTGGCAAGACGCTCTTGCAGGTGATAAAGGATTAGCCCAGACTTGAGGTAGGCGCGTTCAAAAAACAACCTTACTATCTCACGTGATGTGACATTCATAGGATGCCGCTAACTTTGAAATGGCAGAATTCATGGGAGAAATTATGGGCCGGTCGCTTGAACCAGAGGTCGCCCGCTATGATGTCTCGATTGTTATAGTCAGTTGGAACACGCGGGAAATTTTACGGGATTGCTTAACCTCTATCTCCCAACAAACACACGCCTCCCATGAAGTGATCGTCGTCGACAATGCATCGACCGACGGGACCCAAGGCATGCTGAAGGAAGAATTTCCCGCCATCACGCTCATTGCGAATACCGAGAACGTCGGCTTTGCCGCAGCCAACAATCAGGGCCTCGAGATTGCCAAGGGCACCAAGCTTCTTCTTTTGAACCCAGATACAATCATACTGGACGGAGCCATCGACCGCATGATCTGCTGGCTCGATAAGCATCCTGATGTTGGCTGTGTCGGCTGTCAGGTCTGGGAGGACGAAACGACGATTCAGCACACCTGTTTCGCGGATCCTCATCCGCTTAACTTGGCAATCGGAGAATTCAACCTGTATCGGCTTGCCCGCTGGGTTCCGATGTTCGGACGAACTGAATATACCGGCTGGGAAAGAACGGAAACCCGGACGGTAGACGTGGTCTCGGGCATGTTCATGCTTGTACCGCGTGCGGTGTTTGAAGCTGTCGGCCCCATGGATGAAGCTTTTTTTGTCTACTCAGAAGAGGCTGACTGGTGCCGCCGTATACGTAATGCAGGCTGGCGTTGCGTCTTTGCGCCGGAGGCACGGATCTTACATCTGGACGGTGGCTCAAAGAGCACCGTGCAAATCCGATCCCGGATGTATGTTCAGATGCAGAAGAGCAAGACGATATATGTCCGCAAACACTACGGGCGCATTGGAGAGTTGAGTGCGCGAACAGTGTTCGTAGTCGGCGCGTTGATGCGTGGGACTGTTTTTGGTGTTCTGGGTTTGGTGCGCCCCGGCGCTGAAGCCAAAGCAAAAATTCGGTTGGCCAAGGCGGCTTTGGTTTACCATCTGGCCGGTCAAGAACCAGTATCATGAATTATACTGTAACCGTAACCTCAAGTGCGGAAGAAGCGAAGACGGACGCAGAGAGCGCCGCCCTGATTGATCAGGCCGGAGCAGAGATCTATTTCACTGAATCCTGGCGCGCAGCCTGGTGGGCGCATTACGGAAAGTCTTTTGCGCGCAGCCGCCGGCCCGCAACCTTGGTTGTTCGCGACGGAACGAAAATTGTGGCGGTTCTCCCGTTTTGCATCGAGCGTTTCTGGCTGGGACCCATCCCCGTGCGCTTGGCGCGGCTTGCCGGAGTGGATCCGAATTTCGCCGTCCTGAACCTGCCCATAGCAGAGGGGTATGCAGCCGACGTTTTCGAGGCTGCCTTCAGTCATCTGACCAGTGGCCTTAAATGCGACGCTATAAGCTTTTCGCCGATTTCAGAGCGGTCGACACAGTTGACCGCTGTGCGAACGGCCATTGCCAAAAGCAGTGAGGTCGTGCTTTGCCGGGACCGTAGCCAACGGCATCATACCTTGATGGATCTGCCCGGAACGCCTGAAGCCTTTCTAGCAAGCCTGTCCAAGAGCCGTCGACGAGAGCACAATCGGGATGTCAAAAGATTGACCGAAGTGGATCCTCTAGAAACGCGCGGATCAACGCCAGAAATCGTGGAAGCAGCTATGGACCGTTTTGTCGCCCAGCATACGCAACAATGGGAACAAAAGGGCAAGGGTGGGCATTTTTCGGACTGGCCTCTGGCTGAATCCTTTTATCGGGATCTTCTCGAACGTCTGTCGCCATCTGAGCAGGCTGGGCTCGACGAGCTTTGGCTGGGCAAGACCCTGCTGTCCAGCCAGTTGCGGTATTCTCAGGGTGCGAAGGCCTATTGGTGGCTGAACGCGCGATCTACAGCGCCTGAGTTTGCCAAGATAGGGCTGGGCCGGGTTGGCTTGGTTGAGAGGGTTGGCGACTTGATACGGGCCGGGGTTCGGACCGTCGATGCGGGGGCTGGCGAGTATGAATACAAACTCGCTTATGGCGGTGAACTGGTTCCAATCCACGATCTTCTTGTCAGCAGGAGGAACCTTCTCGCCCGCAGCCGAGTGAAGATGCTCATGGTTTGGTCTGATCTTCTACATTTGTTTTATTATCGGCTTTGGTTCCTGAAAATCATCCCTCGATTTGGATTTGGGCCCCGGCCACTCTGGCGGGCCTGGATTCGCAGCCGGTTCTAGGGAGGCAAGATGCTGACTGTGCGCAACATACCTGCCGAAGCTTGGCCCCAAGTAACTGCGGGCTTTCAAGACCTATCATATGAACAAACGCTGACGTATGGCGTCGCTGCGGCACATCGTATTGGCGCCAAGGCGGAATTTGTGGTATTGGAGAGAGACGGTCGCCCAGTGGCCGCCGCTTGCCTTCGGATCAAGACGCTGCCTGGATTGGGGCGAGGGATTGCCTGGATTGCTTCAGGGCCGCTCATTCAGCCGCTCACAGGTCGACATGATGACCTGGGCTCAATACTCACGGCGCTTCGAGAGCACATCTGCGATAAGAAAGGCCATATTCTTAGGCTTCGTCTGCCCATTGCTGCAGAAGGCGATGCCGCTGCGCTGAGTAATCTGGCCTTGAGTTCAGGGTTTGTAGAAACGGATCGTGCGGCGGCCTATAGCACAGTCCTGATAGACCTCAAGCCGGGTGAAGAGGCGCTTATGCGGGGCCTGCATGGGAAATGGCGCAATATCCTCAGGAGTGCGTTGAAGAACGAGATTAAGCTGGACCGAGGCCCAATGTCAGAGCTATCTGGACGCTTTGCAGCGCTCTATGACGCCGTGCAGACGGTCAAAGGCTTCCAGCCCGATATCCCTCCGGATTTCTACTATCAACTCAGTGGACCGGATTTTGACCATGACGTTCTGATCGCACACCGGGAGGGTAAAGACCTCGCCACAATCACGGTTGGCCGGGCCGGGCGTAGAATGGTCTATCTTTTCGGAGCGACACCAGAGGCTGGGCGGCGATTGAATGCCGGCTATTTCGTGATTTGGAATGCTATTCTGATTGGTCTGGCTGAGGGCATGGAGACATTCGATTTGGGCGGGATAGACGAAGAGAGCAATCCTGACGTAACCCGATTCAAGCGCAGGACAGGTGGGGAAGAAATACTGGCCCCGGGGCCGTTTCAGGCCCAACCCGCAGGGCCGGTACCGCATCTTGTCCTGAGGGCCGAGGCATTTCGAAAATGGATGAGAAGGTAGATCATCTGATAATCGCTCGGCATCCAAGGTTAACAAGCGAGCCGACATCTAGGCCTAGATCTCACTTATCAGGCTTAACATACCAGCACATTCATGTGGAACCTGTGTTCCTCTGGGTTCAATCCGTGTAATCCGTTTTCCGGTAGATCATACCATTGGTCCGAATATAACCTTGCTTTGTCATAGGCATCGACGACATTTTTCTGTATCCAATTCACTTCGTCATCCGAATAGCGGTGAGGTGAATATTCAAAATAGATCACCGGCTTGTGCGACAAAAGTTCCGACATGCCGACAAATGCCTTAGGTTCATGCCCCTCGATGTCCATCCAAACGAGAGTTACGTCTTCTGGCTCTATTCCAGCCTCTCTAAGAATATCATCCGCTGTTCGCAAGGAAACGCTTTGCTCGCCAGAAACCGTACCTTGGGCAAAGAAATTCTCCGTTGGTTCGAGAGTTGACATGCCTGAATGCAGAGCATGGCGTTGCAGAAGTCCTTCACCCATATGATCCGAGACCCCTGCGTAAACTGGCATAATTACATCCTGCAGGTTATTGATCCGGATGTTAGTACACAGGAGGTCAAAATTTCTGGCATCGGCCTCCACAGCTAAAATCTTGGTGAATCGACCAGTTAGGCCTGCGTAGATTGACGATGTGCCAATATTGGCGCCAATCTCCAGCATCACACCATCGCTTCGGCGCTCAGTGACAGCTATCTTGGCGATGTTCTCGATCTCGGCGCGTTGGAACTCTCCATTCTCGAAAATATTCCGGCCAATAAACTCTGAGGGGTCATAAACAAATGCAACGTCGCCTGATCGAGTGTAGAGTCGTGCACCATTTTGAGAAATAATCCGAAAAAAGAAATTCAGTGCCTTCTTAGAACCGATAAGGAGATATGGGCAAAAGTTGGTGATGCCTGATCAGGCGGCAGTTTGAAGTTGGCGGATCCCATCGCGGAACTCAACCCCCTGGATGATCTCGGGCAGGCGGTTCTGTCCGTCGAGTTTGCGCCATTTCTTCTGCGCTGACATCATCAGCTTGAAGGCCATGGCCAGCCCGGTCTTGCGGCTGAGGCATCCTTTGGTGCGTTTCGTGCGGTGCCGGACCGTGGCGAAAGTGCTTTCGATCGGGTTTGACGTTCGGATGTGTTTCCACTGTTCCGCCGGATAGTCGTAGAAGGTCAGCAGCGCATCCCGGTCCTTGACCAGCTTGGCGACCGCCTTGTCCCATTTCACGCCGTAGGTTTCGACGAAAAAATCGAAGGCTGCGTTGGCCTTGGCTTTTGTCTCTGCCTGCCAGATGTCGTGCAGATGACCCTTGGCCTTGGCTTGCACGGATTTCGGCATCGCGTTCAGCACGTTCATGGTCTTGTGGACCCAACAGCGTTGCTCCCGCGTCGTGGCGAACACCTCGCGCAGGGCTGTCCAGAACCCCATGGCACCATCGCCGATAGCCAGCTTTGGATCCTGCTTCAGGCCACGCCGCTTAAGATCAAGCAGAACCTCGCGCCAGCTTTGAGTGCTCTCGCGGAAGCCGTCGGTCATGGCCAGCAGTTCCTTGCGGCCATATTCGTCTGCGCCCACAACCACCAGAACACATTGTTTTTCCTCAGCCATTCGCGGCTTGAAGTAGACTCCGTCTGCCCAGATGTAGAGAAACCGCCGCGAGCCAAGATCGCGTTTCTGCCAAGCCTCGTAGTCCTGCCACCAATCGGCTTTCAGGCGCGTGATGGTCTTGGCGGATAGACCCTTGGCATTCGGGCCCAGCAGCGCTTCAAGTGCCTCGGTAAAATCGCCCGTGGACACGCCCTTGAGGTAAAGCCAAGGCAGCAGTTCTTCGATAGATTTCGCTTTGCGCAGGTAACGTGGCAGGATGCTGGGCGTGAAGGTGATCTTGTCTTCGTAAGCACCCCGATCCCGAACCCGCGGCACCTTCACGGGCACCGGACCAATGCCGGTCATTACCTCGCGCTCAGGCAAGTGACCATGACGGACCAGGCGTGCCCGCCCATCCTCAAGTCTTTCTCCGGAAAAGGCCGCCATGAGTGTGGCCAGCTCGGCGTGGATCGCCTGTTCAATCAGCTTGCGCGCGCCATCGCGGATGACATCCGTGAACGGATCGGCGCTAAATCCCGATGGATCGGGCAGTTGAGTAATGGTAGTCTCTGACATGGGGCATATCCTTTTCTCAGCAGAGAATCGCGGCGTCTGAACACCGCCATGATATGCCGCCCCTCAGGGCGTCACCAACTTTCGCGCCTATCTCACCGATAAGGTATTCAAGATAATTCTTTGTTAATGATCTGATCACTGCGAAACCCCTGAATAAGCTGTAAGATCATGTACAATACCGGCGGAGTGGTCAAGCCGCGTCACCCAAAATCCCGAATAGCTCATCTCATCTGGCTGCCGGACGTAGAACCCGAGACTTGGCTCTTCGTAGCAGAGCAACAGCCAAACTCTCTATCCCATTGGGGCACCCACTCATAGCCCAGAGTATGAAATGCATAGCAAGATAGATAGAAATACCCAGACTGGCCTTGAATGCCAGAAACACCGCAGCCGCTGAGACGCTCGTATCGGCAGTAGTCGATGGCCCGCAGCTTATCACCAAGGCAATGGCCAGAACCATGCAGGCCCCTGCGAAAAAGCTCCTCCAGGCGCGCAGGAACGGAGCAAAGAAACTTGTATTGGTTGCCTTGTCCGCAAGCCTGAGGGTCAATATCAGGGCGAAGATCTTGACAGCTGCGCTCGCCACAATGACCCCCTCGAAACCACCCAGGGTTACGCCTGCGATAAGGAGGGGCATGGCAACGCAAAAGATGAGCAGATTCCGAAAGAAGATCTTCTCGGGTGCATTGTTAATATAGATCAGGGCCTTGACACCACCCTCGAGCGTAGTGAGGGCAATAAGGGGGGCCAGAATCCACATCACAGGAGCGGCTGCCAGCCAATCAGGGCCTGCCACAATCCGAATGATCTCTGAGGCGCTCAATGCCGTCAACAGACCCATTGGAAGCACCACACCTATGACAACCGACTGGGTCTCGAGATAGGCATTCATCAATGAGGACTTGTCTTGACCTTTGGTCGCCAATCCCGGGTATATCACCCGCTCCATCGGTTGGGCGAATTGCTGCGTTCCAAGTTCAGCAATATCTACCCCCATCCGGTAAATACCCACTGCGGCGATCCCTGCAAAGGGACCAAGGAGTAGTCGGTCTACGCGTATCGAGAGAAAGTTGAACAGATTGCCGGACATCACCCAAAGCCCGAATCTCAAGAAAGCACGCCATTTTACCAAACTCACCCGTGGACGATACGGTGCAACCCAATGGGAGTGAAGAAGCGTAATGATTGGCATCAGGACGAGGCCCGTTACCAGCGCCCAGTAATTGCCCCAGGCAAAGCCAAGTGCAATCGCGGAACAAGTGGTCAGGGTTCGTACCAAAATGACCTGAAATGCGGCAGGGGCAAACCTCAGTTCTTTCTCCAAGAGCATGAAGCGTGGGCTCGAAAACGTCCCGATAATCTGGGCAATCGCGATCCAGTTCAAAACAGCATAGAGTTCAGGTGAATCGACCCATACCGCCACCGGCTTTGCAGACAGAGCAATCCCGCCCGCAATGATCAGGCCGGTCAGCAGGCGCAAGGTAAAGAGTGTGTCGAGATGTTTCTCTGTTACCTGCGGCAACCGCACCAGGGAGAAATGGAAATGACGATAGAAGCAGGAATCCGTAAGCGTGCTGACAAAGACTGCATACGCGAAGATGCCGAAATCCGCAGGTGTCAGAAGTCTCCCCAGAACAGCAACCGTTATGATGCCCAGTAGCCGCACCCCGACGCTGGAGCCAAAATGGAGAAGCGCGCCAGTACTGATTTTTGCCCTGATCCCGGGGTCCCTTGAGCCTTGACGTTCAGCACTCATCTCGCAAAATTTCTGTTTGAACCCGAAAGAGTCTTAACTCTTTCACCATTATTGGCCAGTATCCCTTGCTTGAGCGGTATATCTTCTCAAATCAAGCAATGTTCTAGAACTAAACGTCTATTGGTCGCTGAGTGCCGAGTTTTGTATGGTGGTCGTGACCCGCGACGGGTTTGCCTCCATGGTTCAAAATGGAGGCAAACCCCTGGTCCGATCGCCCGTTTCAAGGGCAAACCCGCCTCGGATTTTTCACACACTCAACATCGGATCTTCAGGGATGAACTGGGCACTATCGTCTATCTCAAGCCCGGTTACCGCGCCGTCAAATGTCGAGGCCCAAGGTGTCCCGATCATATAACCCCACTGGCCCAAGTCAGCCTGAATGAGATCAAGGTCGCGACTGCTGTCATCCAGTACGATCTCATTGTCGACAATGATCTGCAAACGATCCGACTCGCCATCAGCAACAATCCGGAGGCTGTGGGTGTCTTCGTCATTCAATCCCGAATTCATGATCCTGAACCCACTGTGAAACGGATTATCTACCTGTCCAACCCGAACCTCGAGCATGTCGCCGTTCATTGAGACCCCAAGCCGTCCATGGTTCCAGAAAAGAATGTCGTGGCCGTCCGCATCGCCGCGCTGGAACTCCAAATCGACAGTAATCTTGTCGGAGGTTTCGTATTCTTCAATACGACCCAACTTGATGTGGTCTTTGTCCCCATCAAGGATCAGGGTACTTTGGTCCAGAAGATCAGCAACATGCGCATCGTCGCCAAACTTTACAGTTTGGTTCGGCTTCTCAAGGTGCTCAAAGATCTCGAAACCGTCAAGTTTCCACAGCGGTGCACTAGCGTCCTTATCGGGTGAGCTTTCGGGTGCAGTCGTGTCTGATCCCTCATCCGGAGTGGTCTCTGACTCAGGTGTCTCTGTCGGGCTGTTTGAAGAATCAGGAGCCGCCTCTACCGAATTATCGCTTTGACCTTCTTCTTCAACCACAGGTGCATCAGGCTTCCCCTCTTCAGAGGTCAAAGGAGTTGTCCCTTCGTAGACGGAGTAATCTGACGCAGTAATATCCAAATCAAAGGAATGCATCTGTCCATCGAAGGACCCGCCCCACGGGCTTCCAAACTTCAAACTGTGATTGATACCCTGTGACAACTCACCGCTGAACTCGGTGCTGTCTCTGAGCGCGCCATCAACTAAGAGCTGAATGGTATCACTCTCATCGTCCAGATGAATCTCGAAAGAATGGACTCCACCGTCATTGAGGTTCAGACCAGCACTCTTAAGGTTGAACGTTGTCCCTGCATCATTCCAAAGAGAAACTAGAATATCGCCGAATTTATCCATCTTAACCGTAAGAACGCTGTGGTGGTGAAGCAACCAACCTTGGCTGATACCGGGTTGATCGGCCTCAAATGACATTGAGAGGTCAAAACTCTTGCTTCCAAGAAAATTGTTGAGATTATTTGCACGAATTTCAGTCAAACTTTCTGACGCGCTCAAGTCAACCGTCATCCCACCGCTGTCTCCCCTGGCGGAGGCGACATCAGTTCCCGCAATTGCTTCCTCCTCGCCGTAAGACTGAAGATAAAACGTTCCATCGTCAGAGTTGAATGTAAGCACATCGCCTCCGATAACACGCGCATTGCTTGCAGCCGTGCCCGTCGTTCCGTCCTTCAAGGCCACTTCCAAAGTCACATCATAGATGCCAGCCGCTCCAAACTTGTGCTCAACGATCTGGCCAGTTGCCTTGGTGCCATCTCCAAACGTCCAGTAAAATTTTGCATCATCTGCGGTAATTGCCCCGCTCGGACCATAGGTGTGGCTCGCGTCAAAGACCAAAGTCTGACTGTCCGTACCTTTGGAGTGGACATCAAATTGGGGCGCAAGTGTGTCAGGCGATGCATCGAGGCCCATCCAGGTAACGCCTACACCTGATGTTGCAAGCTCCCCATCGGGATCAAGAATGAACGCTCCGACCCCACCAGTTGTGGAAGATGTGATGAACTGGTCGTCGTCGTAGCCGGGAAGCCCTGATGAAACGGTCTGCAGGATTAGATTGTTCTGAATGGTCCAAGTTGGGTCTGGACTATCAGCATTCGCAATCCCAGGCACAGCATTATCCTCAATCAAAACGTTGATCGACTGATTGGTACGTATAACAGGTGCGGCAGCCCCGTCAGGATGTTTGGCATCAAGCATCGTATTGTTGCGGATGGTCACTCCGTCAGTTGCCCCAACCGAGATCCCGTGTATATGCGATCCTTGGATCAAGTTGTCTTCGATTGTGATGTCCTGATAGAGCCACGCATTGTCTTTGGTCAGGTCATACTTGCCATTCGCCATGAAGATCATCTGGGTGACGTCACCTTCACCGATGTCCAGGATGTTTCCACGAATTGTCAGATCTGCCGTCGTTGTTTCTGCGTGGGTTGTCGAAATGACCTGAATCATGTCGGCGTGGTCACCACTTTCTTTGGAAACCCTAAAGTCATGAATATGGTTACCCTCAAAAAGTACTGACTGGACCTCCGAGAAGTTTACACCATCTGAACGAATGTCATGAATGTCGTTGTTCGTTATTGTAAGATCTGTCGAGCGGGAGAATGCCGCTCCCTTCCACCAGGATTTGAACTCGGTGTTGTCAACTGTCACGTCTGATGATGACCAAACGGTCAAGCCGAAGCCAGTACCATAGCCATCAGAAAAAGTTCCAGTTTCCGAGGCCACGTCGCCATCGAACACCGAATTCTTAATAGTAATGTTATTGCTGTCGGAAATTGAAAATGGCTTATGCCAAAGCGCGTCAGTCGTTTGGTATGTATAATCGAATTGGATACTATCGAAAACAATATTGGACGCGCCTACCATACTCATCGACGAAAACGAAGCTGGGCTGTCTGCGTTAGAGGAAACGATGGTAACGGGACTGTCATAGGTGAAATCAAAGTCGGTCTGATGGTTCAGGTTCAGATTCCCATAATCTGCCCCCGCCAACTCAATCGTATCGCCACCCGTGGCCGAAGCTAGGGCGTTCATGAGTTCTTCCGAGTTTGAAACCGAAAAGATTTTGGACATTTGGGACTCCGCCTGTGTCATGGGATGAGACTCGTCTCTCTCGCTGAGAATAGAACAAGCGAGAGTGGCCTATCTGAGACAGTACTATGGCGGAAGGTTGTTTTGATTCTGTGTCGTTTTGGGCAGTAAGCCGCCTACTTCGCAGCGACCTCCTCCCCCACTGCATGTCCCGACCCCAGGTTCACATTGAGTTCCACAAAGCTGCGTCCCACCTGGCGGAGGGTTTCGGCGAGGGCGGTGTTGGCGGTGGCGACGCTTTGTTCTGCGTCGATCAGGTCGCGGATGGTGGCGCCGTCTCCAGTGACGATCTGGCGGGTCAGCGTGACCACCTCTTTGTAGAGCCGCACGGTTTCTTCCGATGCGCGCTGCGCCGAGAGCGCCGCAGAATAATCGCCCAATGAGGTTTCGACATCGCGAATGGCCTCAAGCACGGTCAGTTGCCACCGTGTGTGGGCTTGCCGGACCAGAGACTCGCGCTGATCAACCGTGGCGCGCCGGGCGCTGTTCGGCAGGATCGGGAAGGTGAGCGCGGGGCCGAAGAAATACTCGGTTCCTCGAGATCCTGATAACGAGGTCTGCGTGATCGTGCCGCTGAGGGACAGTTGCGGATAGAGATCGGCCCGCGCGCCTGCCACATCGCGGAAGGCCGCATAGTAGCTGCGCTCGGCCACGCGGATATCAGGGCGATTGCGCAGGAGATCAGCTGGTATGCCCACTTCGGGGGAGAGCGAGACGCGCGGCTGGCGCGCGGCGTGATCGAGGTCAAGCGCGAGCGTTCCGGGCACCTTGCCCGTGAGCACCGCGATCTCGTTCTTGGCGGCAGCGATCGCGGCCTTGATTCCGGGAATTTCGGACCGGGTCTCGGAGACGAGCGCACGCGCCTTGACCACATCGACCCGGGTGGCGGCATTACCTTCCTGCAGGCGCTCGATCAACTCCAGCGTCTGTTGCCGCGAAGCCAGTTCCGAGCGACGCAGGCGCAGGCTCGCCTGTTGATAGCGCAGGTCCACATAGGCGTTGGAAATATTGAGCAGCAGCAGGAGCCGGGCGGCATCCACTTCGGCATCGGCGACCTCTATCCGGGCACCGGCTGCATCGATCTGGGCCCGGCGTCCGCCATAGATATCGAGGATCCATTCAAAGCCCAATGAGGCTTCGCCGACAGTATCGGTGCGCCCGAACTCGTCGCGTTCGCGACGGGCCCCGGCCCGCGGCGAAAGAAACGCCGATGTCGGCACGCTGCGCTGGATTGCTTTTGCTTCGTTCACCCGCTCCTTGGCGATGTCGAGATTGAGATTTCCCTCCAACCCGGTCTCGACCAGGGCGTTCAGAGTGGGATCCTCGAACCTTGTCCACCAGTCGGTATTGCTGAGCAGCACCGGGGCTCCGCTCTTTGCGGACTTGTAAGAGGACAGGAAAGAAAACAGGGGTGCCTTGTAAGGCTCACTTGAGCAGCCTGCCAAGAATGACAGCCCAGTCAGAGCAACGAATATGGGTGACGCCCTGCGCCCGATCCGGCCCACCATAATAAATATCCTGCCTCATTGCGCATGCGTTCCGGATTTTGGCTCCGGTTGATCACACACGACCACTCTGGTTCAGCATGCCCTGAAATGCCTTTTAAAACAAGATTTACTGTATGAAGATCGCAGCTTGTGCCATTGACGCATCACTTCAGGAGGGCTCAATCGTCCCGGAAGGCGCGACGCAGCTGGTCACTCAGCGGTCGGGTGAGGTAACTCAATACCGTACGCTCGCCGGTTTGGAGATAGGCTTCGATCGGCATGCCGGGCAGGATGTCATGAGATCCCAGCTTTTGCAGTTCCTCGGGTGGAATGGCCAGGGTCACACGGTAATAGCTTTGCCGCGTCGCCGGATCGGTAATGCTGTCAGGTGAGATACTTGAGACTGCGCCGAATATTTCGGGGGCGGTGCGGGCGTTGAAGGTGGTAAACACCACCTTGGCCGTCTGCCCCTGTATGACCTGGTCAATCGCGTTTGGATCGACACGCACCTCGAAATCCACCCCGTCCGAAATCGGAATGATCTGCAGGATCGTCTCGCCCGGCGGCACGACGCCGCCGGAATTGAAGACCTGCATTTCATGCACGATGCCATCTACCGGTGAAACAACCTCGATCCGGTCAAGCTGTTTGCGGGCGGTGACGATCTGCAAATGCAGCTCTTCGCCCTCCATCACCGCCTCTCGCAGGTCGGTGACCACCTGTTCCTTGAACTGCCGTTCCGATTGGAGGATCTCAAGCTCGGTGTCGCGAATGGAATTGCGGATTCGGGCCAGTTCCGATTGATGCTCGGAAATCTCGCCGAGAAGCCGCGCTCGCGAGCGCTGCAGTTCGAGCACCTGTCCCTCGCGCGCCAGCCCTTCCGCGTGCAGCGCACTGACATCTCCCAGCTCCTGCTCGATAAAGGTCAGCTGATCGCGCTTGGCCTTGATCACCCCATCGACACCGGAAATCTGGTTGTAGAACTGCGCGACCTTCTCGCGGAGCTGATCCTTGCGGCCCTTCATCACCTCGCGTCGGGCGTCGAAAATCTCCGCTTGCCCTGCATTGATCTGCGCCAGCGGCAGCCCGTCGAGATATGTGGTGTCGTAATCGAAGACCACATCCCCGGTATTCATTTGTTCAGCCTGCAATCGGCTGATCTCGGCGCGGGTTTCGGCGAGGCGATTGCGATACATTTCCAGATTGATGCGCAGCAGTGTCGGGTCGAGCCGTAATAGTACATCGCCCGCGCGCACCAGGTCACCATCGTTGACACGGATCTCTTCGACGATCCCGCCATCGAGGTTCTGGACTATCTTCGGCTTGCCGCGCACGACGGCCGAGCCGGAGGCAATGACCGCGCCGCTGATCGGCGTCATATAGGCCCAGCCGAAGACCATAGTCAGCAATGCCAGACCGGCAAGGATGCCAAGACGGCCTGCACGCGTCAGGTCTGTCTTGAGGGGCGGGGCGGAAAATGCGTCTGCGGTCATCTCGATGCCCTCACTGCGCCACAACTGAGACCGGACGGGGAGTGCCATGCAGCACCTCATCCTTGTCGCCGAATTTCGCCATCCGTCCCTGATGCAACAGCAGGATCTTGTTGACCGAAGCAAGAGCGCTTGGCCGGTGGGCCATCACGATCACCACACAGCCCTTGGCGCGCATCGTGCGGATCGCCTCCGCCAGAGCATCGTCGCCATTGGCGTCGAGATTGGAATTGGGCTCGTCCAAAACGATGAGACGCGGCGCACCATAGACGGCCCGCGCGAGACCCAGTCGTTGAAGTTGGCCACCCGAGAGGGGATGGGTCATCCGGTCCATATGGGTGGCATAGCCGTCGGGCAGGCCGAGGATCATCTCATGCACCCCGGCGATACGCGCGGCCTCGATGATATCGGGGTCTTTCGCCTCGGGATCGAACCGCGCGATATTCTCGCCGACGCTGCCAGACAGCATGTGCAGGGATTGCGGCAAATAACCGATATGCCGTCCAAGAGCCTCCGGGGTCCACTGATCGAGCGTGGCCCCGTCAAGCCGCACCTCGCCCGCATCCGCCATCCAGGCCCCGACCAGAAGGCGGGCGAGCGTGGATTTTCCTGCTGCACTGTTGCCGACGACACCCAGACCGTCACCCGCCGACAAGGCAAAAGTGACCCGGTCGAGAATACGCGCACGATCGGCCTGCGCTTCCGGTCCGGCCGGGGCCAGTTTGGTCAGGGCTGTCACCCGGAGGTCACCCGCAGGTGCGGGCAGATCGACCCGCGGCTTCTCGGCGGGCAATTGGCCAAAGATATCGCGCAGACGGCGATGTGCCTCACGCGCGCGCCCGATGGCCCGCCATTGACCGATCACCTGATCGACCGGTGCCAGCGCCCGGCCGGCGATGATCGAGGTGGCGATGATCATGCCCGGGGTGATCTCCTGCCGCAGGGCCAGGAACGCCCCGAGGGTCAAAAGTGCCGATTGCAAAAGCAGCCGAAAGGATTTCGAGAAGGAGGCGAAACCTTCGGAGCGATCGCTGCCCACCTGGCCTGTCGCCAGGGTCGCATCATGCATCTGTCGCCAGCGCGCGACCAGACGCTCGCGCATGCCGAGCGCGTGCAGAGTTTCCGCATCATTGCGGGCCTGATCGACAAGGTTGCGCTCTGATCCTTCCATCGACATCGCCTGGTGAATCGATTTCTGGGCCATGATCTGATTGAGCAGTGCCGCCGCCGCCACGATCCCGGCCCCGGCCAGCGTCAGCCAGCCCAGCCAGGGATGAATGAGGAAGACCAGCCCCAGAAAGAGCGGCATCCAAGGCAGATCGAAGAGACCGGTAGCCGCCGGGCTGCTCATGAAGCCGCGCACCAGTTCCAGATCGCGCACCGGCTGTGCACGCGGGTCAACCCGTGAGCGCGCCCCGATAGACCCTGCGCGCAGGGCAAACCGAAACGCCTCGTCCCCCACTCTGGAATCGAGACGCAACGCAGCACGGGACAAGAGACGCGCTCGCAGAAAGTCATAGAGCCCCAGAAAGCTGTAGAGCAGAATGACGATTCCGAAGAGCCCCAGGAGCGTTGCCACCGATCCGGACGAGAGCACACGGTCGTAGACCTGCAGCATGTAGATCGGCCCGGTCAGCATCAGCAGGTTGATGGCGGCGCTGAACAGCCCCACCAGCACGAATGTCCTGCGCAGCCCCCGTAACGCTTCTAGATAAGCATTTTTCGTCGATTTCTTATGCCGCATGCCGCTCCGCCAATGCCTGTACTGCCTACCAGTTTCGCGCTCACTTTAAGCGACAATCCTGTCCCTGTCGCGCGATTGTCTACAGACTTTCCACAGCGGAATGGCGAATTTATGGCGGAAACCCGATCTTCGGCTGCTTTTCGCGCAGAAATCTACCCAAACGCGGCAAATGAACGAAAACAGCCGCCGAAAGGGGGCTTCCGCCATGATTGTGAGTGGGAGCTTTTGTCATCTAGCCTTGCGCCGACGGCGGGCGGTGAGGCCGAGACCCCTGAGCGCTGTAATTAGCAGGAGCCCATATTCTGATATGGAGTTAAAGGAATCCGCCAATATGCAACCCTTGGAAGAATTATTGGGCCGCTCAGGGGAGCACGTACACGCGTGCGCTGAATTTTTTAAGGATTTGGAGGCAAAGGCAGCGGTTTGTTCGCTATCCGAGAAATATGATGACGCACATGATTCGGGTTTGTCGCTGCTCTTGGCTCGGATCAGCTGCCTTGCGGGTCGGTAAGGGCATAGGGTTTGGCCTGTTCGGCACTTTCCCGAGGATCTGGGCGAAGGGCGACACATACGGCCAGCCCAAAAACACTCGTCGCGCCTATGGCGGTATAGATCAAAAGTGCAATCCAGATCGAGTAGCCAAGCAGCAGAGCACTGGCACCTGCGGTACCTCCAAGCACTGTTCCGATCAGGATAAGCCCGATGATCATGGAATGCCTCTCTTATGCTCACAACCTATGATTGAAGATATGCACCTAACTCGCCCATGTAAAGGTAATCCTACTTTGAGACCAAAGCTAAGCACAATTGCGGCATAATTCTGTCAGAAAACCGTTACGAAACCCTCTGAGGGCGGCATTTCCAAGCGTCTTGAGTCTTCCGCGCAACAGCAAAGCCTGCAAAACGGCAAAAGGGCCGCAGCTTCACAGCCACGGCCCTTATCATGAGATCAGGGCCTCAGCCCCGTCAAAAGCCCTGTTCAGGCCGCCTTGCGACGACGGCGCGCGGCGATGCCCAGACCGCCCATGGCGCTCAGCAGCAGCCAGCCGGCGGCGGGAAGCGGGATGGGGGCAGCCGCCGTGGCTTCGAAATTGTCGAAGTAGATGGTCCGGTTGACCCCGTCAGTTGTGTTGATGTTCTGAAGAATAGCGTTTGCGAACGTCTTGGTTCCGCTGCCGTTGAACGCCGTCAGTAGAAGCTCATCGTTCACCGAAAAGTTGATTTCGGCTCCGCCCATGACGATCTCAATCGCCAGATTGGCGAACTCACCGAAAGCGAAACCCGTTGGTGTGCCCACGGATTGGAACGCAGCGCCATCCCACACTTGAAACGCATTATCGGAAAATTCGATAATCGGGAAAGATGTGATCGCATCTGTTTCATCGACACCGGTGCCCCAGATTCCACCGATCCGTCCTGCATCCTCGAACTCAGATGCGATGAACATGTCGATCGACAACCTTGTCGCGCCCGGCGTATCAAACTTACGGCCTTGGGTATTGTAAAACCCGCTGGAGAAACTTGAAGGACGTCCGGTCGCGCCGTCACCCTCGGAAATGGTGTGTGCGAGCCGTTCGTCGCCCATGAAGACTTCGGATTCGAAACCCGCCGGAGCAAAGCGATCAGTGTACCACTTGCCCGCTTCCTGCGTTGCGGACAGGGGCGGGTCTGTATCAAAGGTCTGACTTGTTATAATGGTTGAAGCCTGTACATCGGCGCTAATCCCGAATAGCCCCACAACGGCCAAGGCAGGAACCATTCCGGCAATTTTGAAAAACTTCGTAACTCCCAAGCACCCCCGCGGTAGGGGTTATTGTCAGTTTCGGGGTGAGTCCAATTTGCCATTCGGCGCGTGAAGTTTTCGTTCCGGGCTGAATTCCGTGGCGCCGGGTCGATTTCTCTGAATCAGTGGTGGCATGGATCGGCTTACCACCCTTGAACAACAACTCGCCACGGCTCTGCGCAGGATCACTGAGCTTGAAGCCGCGTTGGCGACCATGGCGGAAGAAAACGCGGATCTGCGCCGACAGTTGGCCAAGAACAGCAACAATAGCAGCAAGCCCCCTTCGAGTGATGGCCTGAAGAAACCGTCACCGCGCAGCCTGCGTGGCAAGTCCGGCAAGAAAAGCGGCGGCCAGGTTGGCCACCGGGGCAACACCCTGCGCCAGACGCCAACACCCGATTTTGTCGAACGGCATGAAGCGACGCGTTGTGGCGCGTGTCAACGCGCCCTGACGGCGGAGATGACGAAGGGGATGGAGAAGCGTCAGGTGTTCGACCTGCCCGCGCCGCGCCTGGAGGTCACCGAGCATCAGGCGGCGGTTTATTGTTGCGACCATTGTCGAGCCATGACGACGGCTGGCTTTCCCGATGGCGTGAACGCGCATGTGCAATACGGCACGCGCATGCGGGCGGCGGCGGTCTATTGCAATGTTCAGCAGCTGATACCCGAGGATCGGGTCTGCCTGCTCCTGCGCGACCTGTTTGGGGCCACCAGCCTGTGCGCAGCCAGCGTGACCAACTGGGTGAACCGCGCGGCGCACACCTTGGGTGGCGTGGTCGAGCACATTCTTGCCCGCCTCACCAAAGGCGGCGTTCGGCATCTGGACGAGACCGGACTTCGTGTTGCCGGCAAGCTGCACTGGCTGCACTCGATCTGCGATACCGCCTTCACGCATTACCGCATCGACACCAGGCGCGGTGCCGTTCCAACCTTCCTGACCGGCGGGACGATCGTTCATGATCACTGGAAACCCTACTACGCCCATATGAGTGGGGTCGACGCCCACGCCCTCTGCGGGGCGCATCACTTGCGCGAACTCAAGGCCATCGAAGAGATCGAAAAGGAGCCGTGGGCGAGAGAGGTGAGCGCGGTGCTCAACCGCGCCAATCAGCTCAGGTGCGAGGCTCAGCACCGAGGCGAGACCGAACTTCCGGAACCGGTTCGCCAGGGTATCGTCACCAGATACATGGCGATCCTCGCCGAAGGGCTCGCCTTCCACGAACGTCAGCCCCCACTGGCCAAAAGCCCCGGCACCCGCGGCCGACAAGCCAGGCGGCCAGGCCATAACCTGCTCATCCGCCTGCGTGACTACCGCGACGACGTCCTGCGGTTCCTCGCCGACTTCGCAGTCCCCTTCACCAACAACCAGGCTGAACAGGACCTGCGCATGATGAAGCTGCGCATGAAAATCTCGGGCACCTTCCGCACAGTTGAGGGTGCGCAGGTCTTCGCCGACATCAGGTCCGTCATCTCGACGGCCAGAAAACACGGGCTCAATGTCCTCGACACCCTGACCCTGTCACCATCTCAGATCATCGCTCGGCTCTGAAGGCAGCCCCCCGCACAACCTTATCGGAGAGGGTGCTTGGGAGTTACAAAACTTCATCTGATACTCCATTAGTCAGAGGACGCCCCGCACCGCAGGACATATTATGGCGAAAACAAGGCGAGCCTGCCTGCCCATGTGATTCACTGCAACCTCTGCACCCGGAAAAATCACGGATTTCGGTCAGAAAATTAACCATACTGTTAACGAATGCTGAACAATCCCTCTGAAATACCCCGGATCGGTCACGAAGGCATTGGGAAAATCACCTGCGTATTGATCGTCGGCCGCAAAGGTCGTGCGACTGGCCAGACGGTGGCACCGGATCTCGTGCATACTCAAAAAGACCGCCCAAACGTGACGAATACCTGCCTGTATCCGGAAAATGGCACGCCGCGAGGCACAGAATATCCCGCCATGCCGCGGCATGACGTGTCTGCCTTTTCTGAGAGCTTTTCAGAAAGGAGCGTAAGACATCTGGCCTTGCGCCTCTTGATCCTCTCGGCCTTGCCCTGACTCATTCCAACCGATCCATACTCGAGTTGATTCCGACTGCCTACCAGCAATGGAGACGGCTCAGAACGCTACACCGTTGGTACAGGCTGTCTCGAAGGGTCAGCTCAGACCAAAGTATGGTGCGAGTGTCACGGCGTTGGCGGAAGCGTAGAGGAAAACACCTGAAACCATAGGGCTAGAGCACCGCACGCGTGCAGCAACTAACGCAAAGATAGCCCTGCTCTCCCCATTACTCTTTCATTTCATAACGAAAATGTTGAACGAACTGCGTTCAACATGTCGTATATTTTTCTCAACAAAATCGTTATGCAACTCAAGAATTTTGCCACTTCCTGCGGCGACTAGGGCCTTCTGTGGTTGCCGCCCGTAGTTCAAGTAGCTCTTGACCCTATTGGCATGTGATCGAATGCAGTCTTTTGTAAGGCCTGTCAACGTGGCGCTATCAGAAGCCGCTGGCCGATATCGTGATCCGCGGAACGGGTCCAAATCTGTAGATCGAGCTTTGAGCTCGTAGGCCCTATCTGGTTTTCCCATCCCAGTTCCGGTCTTCGTGACCACTATTCAATAGGTGTGTGGTGTTTGGCCTCTCTACTGTTCCCGGAACGCTCGTGTCATGCTGTCTGCGACTGATTTGGCAATATACTGCGCGAAAGTTCGCATTGCAGATCGGAAGAACGCTGTCAAAGTCGGACAGATGTCCGCGCTCGATTCCGACACCAACAAGGCGATCGAGACATCGCTGGAGGAAATTGCGGATCTGAACGCTGAATATTGGGCGCGAATAGTCGAGTTCGGTTATCCTACATGAAAATCAATCACCGGCTGTCTTTTCAATTGGCGCGGAATTCTCACGACTAGCGTAATAGGCGATCATTTTGGGTAGATCTGACAAAGGCCAGACAAGTGATGCAGACAATCCCTTTTTTTCGTCCGAGAAAAGGTACGATTTCTGGAGTGACGCGCATTGCCTTGCCGCCGAGCAGTTGGATTTCGCGCTTAATAGCGCTGCGCCTTTGACGCTGTTCATTGGGCCCGAAGGTTCTGGCAAAACGACGGTGGTACGCAAAGTTGCGAGCGAGACAAATTCAAAGCGGCTTATAGGGACTCTTTCGCACTACTCCGTTCTTGAATCGACGCCACGCGCAGCCATTTTCCGAGCGCTCGGCGCGTCTGCCCCTCGAAACAATACGGATCTGGACAAGGCGACTTTCGACGCAACCATGATACGCGCCAACATGCAACATGGCCTGCCTACCCTTATGATCGACGACGCGGACGAGATCCAAGCGTCTACTCTACAGCGGCTGTTTGATATCTGTGCAACAACGCAAGAGGGGTTGCTCGTCAAGCTTGTGTTGGTTGGTCGGGAAGATTTTGACCATAAACTGAATCCGGAAATAAGGTCACTTTACAGTCCTGTTGTGAAGCTCGGGCCGATGTCGGAAGAGGATACATCGGACTATGTGCATCATCGCTGCGCAGTGGCTGGCTTCAAAACGATGCCGTTTACTCCAAAAGCCTTGAAAGAGCTTTATCTCGTCAGCCAAGGCAACCCACTCATACTTAACGTTGCCTGTATGGTCGCGCTCGACGAGGCGCGACGAGAGAGACAGCCGATGATAGACTCGGATCAGATCAAGCGCTGCTGCGCGAAAGAAGGAATTCGGGCCAGCACGTTTGTGGCGGGCCAAGTGGCAAAGGAGTGAGCGGCCTAGTCGCATACAGTGCTGCCATATGAATTGGAACGGGCCAAAGGATTGGAACAATTTGTCTTTGCCAGAAATGGTGCGTGAGATAGCATGTCTGGCGTGATCTGCGCCCCTGGAGTCACAGCACGAGAAGTGGCGCTAAGGCCGTGGTCTGAATGGCGTGATGCGGGGTGTAAGGCCACCAAACGGAACCTGTTCAACTCAACCGAGCCACCTCTGACAGACTGAGGCGATTCGCACCTTGGGTGATGCCATGGCCATCGCATTGTTTCTTTATCGGAATTGGTTCGTTGGCTTGTCGCGGATAGGCGAGGTGCTGGGCAACAATCATCATACCCAGAGGTTGAAAATCTGGTTGTGATTTAGGGTGGGATTGTCTGCTGGCGCAATTGTGACCATACTAAGGCGAAACATAATCGAAACTAGGGGTTTTCATGTCGTATCAGTTCAAAAAAATGAGTTTGGCGAGCGCTGTCGCGCTGTCCTTTCTGGCAGCCGGGGCTTCGGCTAGCACGGTTGATCTGACGTATCACGGCGCAAGCTCTGGTAATGACGCCAAGGGTGTCAAAATCAAGAATGCCCCGGCTACTTCGGGAGCCAACACGCCGCTGATTGCCGGTGCCTTCGGGTTCAAGATGCGAACAGATGCCGTCGATCCGCTGACCGAGTTTCTTGCCTGGTGCCTCGATATAGGTAGCAACCTAGGAACGAACGGTTCCTTCGAGTACAAAGTGACCAACACTCCGTTCAGCAACAGTTTCGGCCTCGATCCGGACCAACGTGGCCGCGTTCAGAGTGTTTTCGACGCGAATTATGGGATGCTCGATATCGCCGACGGCATCGAGGCCGCAGGCTTCCAGGTGGCGTTGTGGGACGCACTTTATGACGATGATGGAGATGCGAGTGCCGGCGATTTCAGGATATCATCCGGATATGGTTACGGGTATGGGGCCGACATCATCAAGCAGGCCAATTACTTTCTTCGCGATGCGAATATGTACAAGGGTGGTAAAGTTTTCAATTTGACGTTCTTCGAGAGTACGGGCGAGGGCGCCGCCAAGAAGCAGAACCTGGTGACGGCTACACCCGTTCCGCTGCCGGCGGCAGGGCTGCTGTTTTTGGGTGCGTTGGGTGGGTTGGCGGCGCTTCGGCGGCGCAAGGCCGCCGTCTGAACCTTTGCGGTTCATCTGCTGCAGGGTAGCGCCCGCCCCTGATGCTGCTGATTGAATCGGCGCCGGATTTGCTCGAGACCATCAACTTTAGATCTGCCACTGAACTTGCGTCCAGTAGGAACCAGAGCCGTTTGGATTATTGGTCCGACCCCGAACCTTTTACCGCCCTTGGCGAGAGTTTTTCCTGCTTCTATGCGTTCGGTGTTACCCGGGAATCTTTGATTTGCCCCTGGCTAAGATTGCAGGTCGCGTGGCCTCATGTATCGTTAGCTCATTGGCGCTCAAGGGTCATGCCCCCGTCCAGACTTACAAGACGACGATCAGTCGTTGATCAATCTACTCGTCGCCCGCAGATTCCATTGTGCCCGCGATCACATTTTCTTGGTTATGTACCAGCCACTGCGGTTGGTCGACATCGCTCTTCGTCGGGAAGGCAGTTCATCCCATAAGCTCAAGATCAGTTGTTATTTTCCCAACCTGAATTGGTAGCCGATAGTGATCTCGACGTGATCTGTTTCAACTTCAAGGTCACCGGCAGCAGGCGCACCTCCGAAAACCGTGCTTAGCGGAACAGTTGTGCTATCGCTGAAGAGGTAGCTGGTGCCAAACGTTAGAGAGCCTTTGTCACTCACCTCTCTAAGAAACCGGAGTCCGAGTTTGCCATAAGGCACATAGTCGTCTTTCCGGCCTTGTACGACAGTGTCGTTCGTTGAAATGTCACGGTACATTGCGCCAAAACCCACGCCTGCTTCCATGCGCCAGATTTCGTCGGCATGAAACGGGGTCCAGAAGTTCACACCGAAGCGGCCTGTTTCGATTGAACTGTCGTAGAAAGCGGTTGGCGCAGGGAGACCCGGAAAACTTGCGGACTGAGTGTTGTAATCCCTATACCACGCGAAATCGACTTCTGGCGTTATGGATGTATTGCCCAGCGCAAACTGATCCTGCAAGCCGAACGCCAGCGAAACACCAGAGGTGTATTCCCGTTGTTGGTCCGTGTTGGGAAAGCTACCGCTGGTATTGACCCCACCAAAGTCTACGAGCGACCGTGTTCCAACGATACCAAAGCTCACATAAGGGTTCTGTGCTGAGGCCGCTGTGGATATTCCCAAGAGAACTACAGCTACAATGATCTGCGAAAGGTTATTGGTCATTGCTCGCCTCTATGAATTTCAATGCTTTCTTAAAGCATTGTTTCTTTTCAGACAATTCTATCCGCAGTACGCTGAAAAAGAAGATATCCGGGTTCCAAAATTACAACACATAGCCATGTGAAATGGCCCACATTTCGACCGGACACCTTGACCTGACCAAGGAGGTGGGGTGGTTGCCGTCCTCCCCCAAACGGCATCGCCGCGCAGGCCCGCCAGCACGAACCTGATCTTCTTCCGCTGAGTAATGCTTGCGCGTCTTGCGCTTGATCCCTTTATGCTGTTCGGGAGGCTGGCTGGTCGGCCAAAAGCATCGCCAGCCGGGTTCTCGACGCAGACCGGTTGAAGACAACCGCCCCATCAGGCCCAACTGCGCAGACCTGAAAACTGCCTTTTGCCAAGTCGATCGCCAAAATACTGATCTTTGTTTTCATCGATATGCCCTCCACTAAGCGTATATAAAACCGTCATGGTAAGCGATGCCGGCGCGTGGGGGCATCCACCGCATCAGTTCATATACTACTTGAGATTCATACCGGCCGTCTTTGATTGGAACGCCATGCAGGACATGTGTCCTTGTCCGCTTCTGCCGACCTATCAGATCGTTCGCAACATACTTGCGGCCGTGGTGGATCAAGATGGCCGAGTCTCTGACGGACTTTGACAGACAGGAAACTCCTGAACTGCCGTTGGTGGATTTGGCTGAGGTGATGGCTAAGCCTCCCTGCTCAGGCCAAGGTGTCCGGTCGAAATGGGGGCCAGTTCACAAACTACCTCACGACCCTGTGAGCCATAGAATTGACTTCTATACCCCAAACGCGGTCTATTAGTGAGTTATAGAAAGGGATTCTATAACTCATGGCATGGAACTGGCAGATATCCGGTTGGCCGGAATTCCGGTATGACGAGGCCGCACTGGCACCGCTCGAGCAGCGCTTCCTGATGTCGTCGGGCGAAGTCCTGGGGGCCCTCCACCATGTGAACCCGTCCGAGCGTGATCAACTCTGCATCGACCTTCTGAGCGATGAAGCCATGAAGACCAGTGCCATCGAGGGCGAGATGCTGGACCGGCGCAGCGTGCAATCCTCACTCCGTCGGCACCTTGGATTGGAACCTGACAGCTATCCGAACAAACCTCGCGAGCAGGGTGTGGCCGAGATGATGGTCGATGTTTACTCGACCTATGCGGAGCCGCTCGAGCATGGCACGCTTTTTCGGTGGCATGAGATGCTTCTGGCCTTCGACAAGCGCCTCGAGGCCATCGGGTCATACCGGCAGCACGAGGACGCCATGCAGATCGTCTCTGGCCGTCTTGATCGTCCGGTCGTGCATTTTGACGCCCCGCCATCCGCGCAGGTTCCAGATGAGATGGACCGGTATGTTGACTGGCTCAATCGGACAGGGCCGGGTGTCGTAGAGCCCTTGCCGGCACTGACGCGTGCGGGTCTCAGCCATCTCTACTTTGAGAGCATTCATCCGTTTGAAGATGGGAATGGTCGCTTGGGTCGGGCCTTGGCCGAAAAGTCCCTGGCTCAGAATATCGGCCAACCTAGCCTGATCGCGCTCGCCTCCACCATCGAGCGAAAACGGAAGGACTATTACGATCAGCTTGAGCGGCACGAGAAAACACTGGATGTCACGCCTTGGCTGATGTGGTTTGCAGAGACCGTTCTGGAAGCGCAGCAGGTCACCCTGGACCGCGTGGGCTTCGTCATTGCCAAGGCACATTTTTTTGACAGGCAGCGTGAGCACCTAAACGTCAGGCAGTCCAAGGCGATCGAGCGAATGTTCCGCGAAGGTCCAGATGGCTTCAAGGGTGGACTGAGCGCCGAGAACTATATCTCGATCACGGGGACATCGCGAGCGACGGCAACGAGAGATCTCCAGGATCTTGTTGAAATCGGTGCTCTCACACGCACCGGCGAACGCCGATATACGCGTTACTGGCTGATGCTAGATGGACCGGGTGGGTAGTGCATCGTTGGCGGGGAGGGCGTATTTTGTTCTCTAATCTGTCAATGCGCTTTTCGATTTCCGTCGATGTCCGAGGTTGCCTTCGTTCTCTTCGAGCTCATTGGCTCACGATGGGGTTGGCTGGAAGCAGGTCGGCAAGGTTGAAATCACAATCTGGCCGAAGCCGCTGCTACCATGGCCATGCTCGACGTCGCACGCGAGATCGCGTCGGATATTGGCGCTGATGCCCACACCGCCGTCCCAGTGACAGATTGCATGTGCTGGCCGTCAATCTCCAGCCACGATGTGGAGTATCTGTCGCAGTGCGACCCGTCCGACGCCTCTATCGGTCCCATGACCCGCTCAGGACGGATAGGTGAGTATCCTGGCCCAAGATGAGTTTCATACTGTTAATGACCCTATTTACCGCAAACAGTCTCTCTTGATTTGAGGAATCTCAACTACAGGGAATAGTTGTATTTGAGGCGTCCGCCGACACGCAACGCGTTGCCTTCCACGAGATTTGCCACATGCTCGACCATCTCGGGCGTCGCTCCGGGAAGAGACGAGATGCGTTTGGTTGCTTCGACGCGATTTGCGACCATACCATCGATGATCTCGCTTGCCCTGCGGCGAAGGGCGGAGGCGTTCAGTCCGGCGCTTCGGGCAATCTCGTCCCAGTGGCGCGGAGCGACATCGGCTGGCTTGCGCCGTTTACCAGCGATCTTCTGGGCGTGATACTGATTAACGTGATCCCAGTGGAGCACCGAGGAGGCGTCATAAAGCGGAGCCATGGAGGTCTCATTGCCAATGAGAATGGAGTAGTTCTTGGCGTGCGCGTCAGTATTGGCGATGAGGATGTTGAAGATCACCTGGTCATGGAGTGCGAGAGCGTCGGTCGGCGGCAGGTGGTCACCTGTCAGCAGGAGGCCTGCCATGTCGAGGCCCGGAACGGTGCCCTGCTCGTATTTTTGCCCCGGATAGATGCCGCTAGCCTGAGCGAAGTCCTCTTGGTGCAGGCGGCGAAGGGTGCCATCAGAGCGCAGGGTGCGATCATAGCGGGCGACGGCCAGCGCGGTCCGGCCATCAGCTTCAAGTATGGTGCACTCAGCGACTGGCAGGCCGATCAGGCCAGCCAGCGTCAAGCAATATGCCTCGTTTTCCACGATGCCGGGCAAGCGGGGATTGTCGGGCTTTATGATGATGGTTGAGGGCGCTCCATTTTTCGGGATCGCGAGGAGATCTCTCGGTTGCGGCAGGCCAAGCCTTGGCTTCCCCTCATCGTCGAGTGCGGCCAGTGCGGTTTTCTTCTGACCGCCAGCGAGTGACAGGCGCACCCCATCTTCACCAGCCAAAAATGGTCGCTTTCCGAGATCCTCGAAGTGGCGTGCCAGAGCTTCGCTTTCCGTGGTCCTGCCGTAGTGATCCTGCAAGCTCGCGTAGCTCCAGTCCTTTCGGATACTCGGCTCACCAATCGAGATTGCGCCTGCGGTATCTCCGCCGATCTCGCGCAGGATGGCGAGCGCATCTGATGTCGCAAGCCCTAAGGCACGTGACAATGAGACAAGTTGCTCTTCCTCGGGCAGCAAGTTCGCCAACCAGGGCGTGATGATCTTGTGGGCAAAAAGGCCAGGTTGAAGCGGAAGCGTTAACGACAGTGGGAAGTTGCCGCGAGTCCCGAGCCATCGAGAATCATATTCGAAGGAGAGCTCTCCGCTTGCAGAGAGATTAATGCTCCCGATGGCAAATTTCTTGTAGAAGATGATGATCGTTTCGCTCCCCGCCATCAGTCATCCTCCAAGTCGTAGCCGTCCTGCCCAGGATCAGACGAAGTCGTCTTGGCGGACGAGAGCGTGTCGGCCTGGAAGAGAGTTGGAAGCTCGGTCCTGAGCGCAAGCGAAAGAGACACCAGAGTAGATAGTTTAAGGTCTCGTTTGCCGCGCTCGATGTGCGAGAGCGTCGGCACGGTGGAGCCAGAGAGGCGCGACAAATCCTCCAGGCTCAGGCCGAGGCTTCTTCGCCGCGACCTGATACGTGCCCCGATTTTTTCTGCCCATGCCAGAGTTTCAGTCGACTGCTTCATGTCGCCTCCTTATCATGTGGGATAAATAGGGGGCCATTCGGGCGATATCAAGACCATTTTATCGCGCAGGATAAAAATGCTGCTCCTGCGTCTATTATGTGTGAAATTTATCCTTCAGGATATAAAGACCTTTTCACACGCCCGGCTCGTATCCGCCGTTCCAGAGTACGGCGGATGCCGGTGCCAAGCGCGGGGTGACAGCGAAGAAGTTCCTCGTAAACCGCGATTGGCCGTAAGCGCTGTTCTTATGGCCCTGCAACAATCCGACCGAGATTTCCGAATGCAAAGTGAAGGTCATCAAGGCGCCGTTGTCTAATCGACCCCTTCGACGAAGGTTTCCACAAAGGATTTGATCTTTTCAATTACCAGGTCGGCTACGGTCTTGCGTTCACGTAGGGCACGCTAGGGAAACGATCACTTTCTGCAAGGACATCCTATTCTGGAGCAAGCGCCTGACCGAGAGGCTCCAGGCTTCAGGTGGATGCAGCGGTTGATTGGCGTAGGCCAATAGTAGCGATTTCACACCGATGCAGTACTGGAAATCCGCGAAGTTCTGATGTAGGTGTGTCGTAACGGCACATCTGACGACGATACCAACAACCAGCTAATCGCCCCCAGTTAACTGCGGGCGACTGGTGTTCGTCTGCTTGTGTCACATTCCAAAATAGCCAACGTTCACGCTGTCGCTCGCCTTGTTTTTAAGGAGAAATCGACATGCGAAGAAACGAGTTACACAAAAAAAAGTGGTACTGCGCGGATCCTCACTTTGGCCATGATGCCATTGTCGAGTTTTGCAATCGGCCATTCAAAAATGCTGACGAAGCGGATGAAATCATCCTGAGAAACCTTCATGAGCGGGTCGGACCTGAAGACCAATTGTGGTTGTTGGGAGATTTCGCCTTGGGCAGACGCAAGCTGGATAAAAAATGGCTTCGGGAGATGTTTGATCGACTACCGGGGGCTGAACAGCACCTGATTGTCGGCAACCATGATGACGAAATCATCCAATCTCTGCCGTGGGCAAGCGTTTCACATATCGCCGAGGTTCGGGACGGAGCACAGCGGCAGTTCAACACGCTTTTTCATTATCCCATGCACACATGGAACAATTCTCGGCGCGGGGCATACTGCCTGTTCGGTCATGTGCACGACAACTTTCTAGGCACGCGAAACTGCGTCAACGTCGGTCTTGATGTGTGGGATTTCTATCCAGTTTCCTTCGATGAAATTGAGAAGCGCTCCAAGACGCTCCCCGTCAATAAGCATTGGCACGAGGTCGAGCCAGGGACGACCATTTTCGGCGAACAGATTGACTATTACTGAGGGTGTGTGAGGGCAGAAGTCATGGGAAGAAGCAAGAAATCAGATGTCCTGAAAATCGAAGAACTGCTCGACGAACGGACCAAGGATTGGTCTGTCTGGGGCGTATATGGGCTACTCGAATCGCGGATGCGAGAACTCGGTGAAGACCTGCAGGACTTTAATACCAGCGTCGGTCGCAAAGGCTTTGAGGATCGGAACCTGTTGATTTCGTTGCTCGCCGACCGCATGTCGATGTCAGACGTCATCTTGGCTTGCCCGACCCGCGACGAGCGCGAGAAACGCGTAGAACGGAGTTTTAAACAGCATGCTCTGAAGTATCTGGAAGAGAATGCGGGGCATGTCGACCTCATGGAAATTTACGATATCATCAACGCACGGCTGGAGAGCCGAGGTGAGAAACCGTTGCCGGATCCTGATGCTGGGGCGGACCTCTTGCTGCGCAATGAGTGCTACAAAATCATTGTGCACTGTCAACGCCGGAGTAAAATCCAGCCACAGGGCGGCGCAAAAACCGGCCACTTTGGGTTTGGGCGTAACGCGCGGCACGAGGCGGCGGCCAGTCAGCCGCGCTTCCCAAATAGCTGGCGGTTGACTGGCCGCTTTGGCCCGTCAGGGCCAAATCTGGATAGGCTGGATCAGGCGTTGTTGTTGGACTTGCGCGCGCGGCTTTGAGCGAGACGATAGCTCTCGCCGTTCATCTCGAGAATGTTGACGTGGTGCGTCAGCCTGTCGAGGAGCGCGCCGGTCAGGCGCTCGGTGCCGAAGGTTTCGGTCCATTCGTCGAACGGCAGGTTGCTGGTGATCAGCGTGGCACCACGCTCGTAGCGCTGCGAGATCAGCTCGAACAGCAGCTCGGCGCCGGTCTTGGAGAGCGGCACGAAGCCCAGCTCGTCGATGATGAGCAGCTTGACGCTGGCCAGTTGCTTTTGCAGGCGCAGCAGACGGCGCTCGTCGCGGGCCTCCATCAATTCATTGACCAGCGCTGCGGCGGTGGTGAAGCGGACGGGCAACCCCTTCTGGCAGGCCGCCAACCCGAGGCCCAGGGCGATGTGCGTCTTGCCGGTGCCGCTTGGCCCGAGGGCGATGGTGTTCTCGCGCCGCTCGATCCATCCGCAGCGGGCCAATTCCAACACCTGCATCTTGTTGAGCTTCGGGATCGCCTTGAAGTCGAAGCTGTCCAGGCTCTTGGCGGCCGGGAACTTCGCGGCCTTGATGCGACGCTCGATCATCCGCCGTTCGCGGTCGATCATTTCCATTTCGACGAGGCGCGCCAGGAACTGGACGTGATCCAGCCCTTCAGTGGCGCATTGACGTGCCTGCTTCTCGTATTCGCGCAGGAAGGTGGGCAGCTTCAGCGTCTTCAGGTGATGGTTGAGCAGGATCTGCGGAGCCTCCGTCATCCCGTCGCCTCTGTCATCAGGGTCATGTAGCTGGCAGCCGAGGTCGTCCCAACATCGGCACGCGGCAGGTAGGGATAGCTGGCCAAGTCAAGCTTGGGCGGGCGCTTCTCGATCCGACAGAGCAGAATGTGCTTGACCGCATCGAAGCCCGTCGCGCGCAGGCGCAGGGCCTCCTTGACCGCGCCATGCAGGTCGTCGAGGCCGAATGTCTCCAGCAGTCTCAGGACTTGCACATACTCACGCCGTCCCATCTTCAGCATGTGTGCCTCCATGAGGCGGCGCAGGGTCTGGAACTCTTCGGGCAGATCCCACGCTGCCAAGGGCGCAGCCTGATCCAGGGCATTGATCTTGCGTTCGATCAGCGGGAGATAATGAATCGGATCGAAGACCACATCCTCGCGCGCGTAACACCGCGGATGCCGGGCGATCACGTCTCCACGGCAGCCGATCACGACCTGATCGACATAGCCGCGCACCCAGACATTCTGATGACCATAGGCGACGGGAACCGAGTAATCGTTGGTCTCGTAGCGCACGAGCGATTGCGAACTGACCTGGCCGCTGGCTTGCGCGCAAGCCTCGAATGGAGCCCCGGGCAGTGGCTTCATCGCCGCCAGATCGCGCTGCAGCCGTTCGCCAATCGTTTCCTTATGGCCACGCAGGATCTCGTTCTGGCGATTGCGGCACTGGGCCTCCAGATCCGCGTTGAACGCGTCCCAGCTGGCAAAACGCGGGACCGGCACCATGAAGTTCCGGCGGGCGTAACCAACGATGCCCTCGACTTTACCCTTGTCGTTTCCCTTGCCCGGCCGCCCGTAGCGGTCATGGAACAGGTAATGCGACTGCAGGGCACTGAACAGCGTGGCGCGCTGGCGCGTCCCGTCGGCCAGGATCTTCGAGACCAGGCAACGATCGTTGTCATAAAGGATGGAGTGCGGGACGCCGCTGAAGAAGGCAAAGGCGTGGACGTGGCCATCCATCCACGCCTCCGCCGTCGCCGCGGGATAGGCCCGCACAAAGCAGGCGTCGCTGTGCGGCAAATCCAAGACGAAGAAATGGGCCTTCTGCTCGACGCCATCGATGATCACCATGGCTTCGCCGAAATCCGCCTGGGCATCCCCGGGCGGGTGGGCGAGCGGCACGAACATCTCACGTCCACGCCGCTCGCGGTCCCGGATATAGTCCTTGATGATCGTGTAGCCGCCGGTGAAACCGTGCTCCTCGCGCAACCGGTCATATACCCGCTTGGCGGTATGGCGCTGCTTGCGGTGGGTCTCACGATCCCCGTCCAGCCACGCGTCGATAATCTCGGTGAACCCGTCCAGCTTCGGGCGCTTGATCGGCTTCTGGCGCCGGTAACCGGGCGGCGCTGAAAACGCCAGCATCTTGGCTACGCTGTCGCGCGAAACATTGAAATGACGCGCTGCTTCTCGCTGGCTCATGCCTTCGCCACACGCCAGGCGAACCTTCAAATACAAATCCACGGTATGCATCTCCACGCCCCCTCTTGCCGTCACAAGAAGAGCAAAATGGCCGGTTTTTACACCGCCCGCAGCAGGACTATCCCGCCGCTACCGTGGCCGAGTTTTGCACCGCCGTTCTCACCATCGCGCCCGGCATATCGGCGCTGACGAGAACGTCGAAACCTGCCTCCTCCACCGCCCGCTCGAAACTGCGCTGGATCTCGATCCTGTTCTTGCTTTCCGGCCAGCGATAGAGGCTCGACAGAAGCTGGCCTTCGATCTCCTCTGTTTCGATTGCGCCTTCCTCGAGACTGGTGATGTACCGCAAGACATCAAAGTCCGTTGCATACTGACTTCCTATCGCTTCGGAACCCGCAAAGGGCTGAACAACGGTTGGTTCCTGTGAGGCAGCGGTCAGCGGGACCGTGATGAAAAGGACTAGGGCGGCAAAGCGGCTTCGCAGTGACATTCGTTTCTGTCCTTTCTGTTCCCGACAACAGAGGATCTCCAATGATGACCGACTACTACCACAGCAGGGGGCGCGCGCGCCAGCTTGTGCCGGTGTCCCTCCAACGGAAAGACTATATGCGGACTGACCTGAGGTTTGTCTGTCGCCCGCCCGAACGGAAGGTTGGAGTCAAATAGGCGCTGTAGCCTCACCAGGAATGATACGCACGGTAAGACGATTGAGCGCAAGGCAACTAGCGACGGGCGCTCGCTCAAGTTCGATATAACCGTATGGATCGGTTCTCGAGATCCCGGCGAACCTTTACCAGCAAACGGTTCAGGGGGAGAATGACCCGGCCTTGCGCCGCGCATTGGCTGACTTGGTAGGGACTGCAACCGGCCTCCCCTCGACGGCTACGATGCGCGTTCTTGAAGGGGCCTTGACGCCAGATGAAACCTCAACGGCTGAAATACTTTTCGGCTCCAACCCGCTAACCAGATGAGGGCTGTTTCACTGATCTGTCCCAGTTCGCTTTTGGCGAAGTAATGAGTCTTCTTCAGATGGCAGTTGTGGTTGCACAAAAGCGCGCGGTAGGGAATTGACAGCAATCCCGCCGCGCGTTCCTAGCCGTTCTCTCCCCATTACTCCTACATTGCATAACGGAAATGTTGGAGACTCTGTGTTCAACACTTCGGATATTTTTCTCAACAAAATCGTTATGAAACTCAATAAATTTGCCACTACCTAAGGTGATGGGGGCACGGCAGGTTATAAAAAATAGGCCCTCGCCTGTTCTGTCAGCCCATAGCGCTCGATGTATTCAGCGAGGATCGCCATCAGCTTTTCATTTTTTTCCTACAGGCAGCTAGAGCCTCAGCATCGGTCATTTGTGCCTCCTGAAAAGTTTACGGTCGATGTGTGAATTCCGTTGCACTTGGCGTTGTGTCGCGCAATCATAGATAGAACCACAATCAACAATAACATGTGAGGGCAGCATGTTCGCAACGCTCATTTTGAATGCGTACAGTCAGGTTCAAGGCCTGATTGTTGAGGCACACGAGGACGGACAGATCAGCGTATCTGTCGGCGAACGAGTTTTCAAAGGCTGGCCGGTGACCAAGCCCAAAAGCTTGGCTCAGTCTGACAGGAAGCCGGAACTGGAGCACGCCTGAGCAAGGAGAGAACCTGGCTGTGAGGTGGCCGACCAAAGCACTCTTGCTGGTAGTAGTGTGTTGGCTTCCTGCAATAGCGGGCGCTGCAGGCTCAATGTCTGCCGTGCCTTGGGCTTCCCCAGCCGCGCCAAAAAGCTATGTTCAAAAGCTGCTCGACGTCACCAGCAACAGAGAGAGCCAGTACTTCAACGCGGCATGCTGCAAGGTTTGCCGGAAGGGCAAGGCGTGCGGGAACTCGTGCATAAATCGCAGTTACACATGCCGGAAAGGCAAAGGCTGCGCCTGTGATGGGTGAGGATTAGCGGCAGTACGTACAGAACGATCTGAATGTCATACGGCAGACGGCGGCAAAGTATCTCGACACCTTGGCCGAACAGGACTTTTTTGAAAAGCACCGATCCGGAAAGAGCAACTATTACATCAATGTCGCCCTTGTGAGGTTGTTTCTGGACGCGTCAGGTGGAGCCTGATGCGGTGACCAGGACAGTCAGCCTGGATAATTGACGCAGGAAACCAGACGGGGTCGATGATGATCAGCGTTTCGTCTGATCGAATGTTTGCTAGCCTTCTTGGCCGGGTCTTCGGGTTTCCACCTGCGGGCGAGGATGTACGTTGAAGTCACCAAACTCCACCTCGACCATACACCTTGATGGCCTCCTGGGATTACACCAAACGCGTCGGTGAAATTACACCACGGACTGAGACACTGCCCTGCTTGAGTCCAAAAATATCTATCGTCCCGTACTTCTCACTCCAACCGTGCGCGCAACTCCTTCGCACGAGCCGCTGCCACATGGCTGGCAGGAGCAACATCCACGAAGCGGTCGAGCAAGGCCAAGCTTTCTACTACCGAGCCCGACTTAGCCTCTACCACGGCGAGGTGGTAGAGTATGTCAGGGTTCATATTGCCCGAGCGCTTATTGGCCTCGCGCAGCAAAGGCAGGGCCTTGCGATCATCGCCTCTCAGGTGATGGATCCAGCCGATGTTGTCGAGTATACTAGCGTTTCCCGGTTTCAAGCTGTCGGCTTTCTCGGCCAGTTGCAGCGCCTCATCCAGACGGGTTTCACGCTGTACCATGACCCATGCGAGTTGATTGTAGCCAATGAATGATTTCGGGTGGAGCGCAATGAATCGGCGCAATGCGTCTTCGGCGATGGCCGGTTCATCGAGAAAATCGGCAAGCAAGCCCACCTTCATCAACGCGCCACCATCCTCAACGACTGCGACTGCTTTGCGGTAGGCTTCAAGAGCCTCGGTGTGGTAGCCAAGATTAAGCGCCACCTCGCCCAGCAGGTTCTGGGCGGAATAATAGCTTGGCGCTGCAAAGACGGCCTCGGCAAGCCTCGTGCGTGCTGAGGCCAGATTGCCGAGACGCACGTCCGCCAAGGCGGTGAAATAGCGAGCCTGCTGGATGTCGGCATCGGCCAGCAGCCTAGCGAACACGTCGCGCGAGGCCAAATCGTAGCCCCGCAGAAACCACAGCATACCAAGTGCCGCTCGCACTCGGTTCTCGCCATCACTCAGCGCCGCCCAATCGTCTTCGGGCACACCTTCAAAGCGGACGCCCGGCATCATATCGGCCGCCGCACGTGCGGTTTCGGCGGCCGCACCGGCACCTTCGGCGCGACTGCGGCTCAGCGCGTCGAACCAGGCCAAGCGGGCACGTGATTGGCTGTCGGCCGCAAGTACCTCGCGGGATGCTGCCCCCACCGGACTGCCTTGCGCTGCCGCAAGCGCAGCTTCGGCCAGCGCTTGGGCCGGACCGACGGAACCGGATGCCGACATACCCTGTATCTGCGCGAGGGCCGCGGCCGGATCTCCGGTCATGGCCTGTGCAAAGGCGCGTTGAATTCGGGACGGACCGGCGGCGGCGTCCAGCGCGGCGAGCGCCAGATCAGGACGGTTTCTCAACAGATGAATTTCGGCCACCACCGCCGCTGGATCGACCAGAGCCGCAGCATGGCCGGTGGCGGTCTCAAGCGCGGCCTCAAACCGGTTCCCGGCCACCTGAAGCCGGATCAGCTGGACCGCGGCACGCGTGTCGGGCCGGTCGGAGGCCAGGCAGCGCCGCAACAGGTCTTCAGCCTCGCCCAAGCGTTGCCACGCTTCATACACCTGCGCCAGTGCAATCAGCGACACGCAGTCGCTGCCATCCAAATCAAGCGCCTTCTGAAGCCAGTCGGCAGCGGTCTCGATCCGGTCGCCGGCGAAATCTGCAAGTCCCAGATTGCGCCAGAAAATTTTGCTTTCCGGTGCAAGCCGCACAGCTTCGGCAAAGCTGGCTCGCGCCAAGTCCATGTTGCCTTGCTGCGAAGCGATGATACCGGCAAGATTGTGCGCATAAGCGTGATCGGGTGCTCGCGCGATCGCCTGCGCCACGTAATCCGAGGCCGCATCGGCACCGTCGGTGCGCAGCGCCAACATCGCCTGTGCCAAAAGCGGCAGTGGGCTGTCGCCGGTCCGATCTGCCGCCGCGTCGAGTTCCAGCAATTCCGCTGCTTGATCGGTTTCCTGGTTGGCGGCTAGCGCCAGCGCATGGAGCCACAGAATGTGCGGATTTTCAGTCATGACCTGACGGATTTGCGGGGCAAGTTCAAGTATGCTGGCGTAATCTGCGCGCTCGGCCAACTCGCGGCCGAGGATTTCGATGGCTTTCTCAAAATTCTGTTGTGCGATCTGCAGCATGAGATCACGCGGCGACCGCATCAGGTCGAGGCCTTGCGCGCCAAATTTCTGGTTAATCAGATCGCCCGACCCGATCCCTGGCAGGACATCTTCGGAGAAGGTAGCCGCCTGAGGCGCAGTCGCGGCAAGCCAGACGGACAGGAAAGGAATGACGAAGCGCATGGAATTTTCCCTTTCTACCCAATTTTATGGGCAAAGGTAGCGGCAAGACTTGACAAGAAGGGGCGCCAGTAAACTGGCGCCCCGGATTTTTCATACTAAAGCGATGGCATGCCTACGCTTTTGGGCTCAGCTCTTGCGGCGGCGTGCACCAAACAGACCAAGCATCCCAAGACCGCCGAGCAACAGAGGCAAGGCTGCCGGCAGCGGGATGGCAGCGGTCACACCATTGACCGTCACCGTGTCCGTTGCTGACGTGCCGTCGGTGAAAAACGCCGTAACGCTCCAAGTGTTCGGGCCGAGGGCGATGTTGAAGGGCGAGTCTACGGTGAACGCTCCAATGCCGGAGACAGCGTTTGGATCGATAGGGGTGCCATCGGGCAGGGTAACGACGATCTTGTCGATGCCCACCAAGCTGCCCCCCGTTCCGTTGAAGATCGCTTCGAGCGTGCTCAGATCAGTGCCGTCCGACCAGACCCCGTTGCCTGCGGTAGCGATACCCTGCATCGTGGCGTCGTTGGCGCCGGGCAGGCTCACCGCATGAACGTTTTCCACGCCGGCGGCCAGTGCAGCGGCTGCATTGACGGAGGGATCTCCAGAGGTGGAGCCCCGTCCGACAGAACAACCATCTGTTGCGAGCGGCTCGCCGTTGCGCCGGCGCCGGTCAGTATGCCGGTCGCTTCGTCGATGCCGCTACCGATGAAGGTGCCGCCCGACGCATCGACGACATCAATGGCAGCGTTGATCGCTGTGATATTGCTGGCGGGAGTCAGCGGCGTAAGTCCGATCACCAAGTTCGCGTCGCTGTCGAATTCCACGATTGAAACGGATGACGTGGACGTGGGCAGTGACGCGACAAGCGCCTTGGCAGCGGCCCGCTGTGCAGCCGCACGAGAGCCACCCATGGAGCCTGAACTATCCAGCACCAGCACCAGATCGAGACCGTCGCCGGTCGTGCCAGTGATGCTGGCCGAGCCGGTCGGCGTAATGGCTGTATTCACAACCGCCGACGATCCATCGGCAGGGCTATTGAACTGAACGGAGCCTGCCGCGTTGGCGGCAGAACCGCCGAACAGGCCCACGGACAGCATCAGCGCCGCAATGAAAGCCCATGGCCGGGCCCCGAGCGACGCCATGCTGCGTCCGGAGTCGATAGTTGCAGTCGGGTTCATGAGATATCTCCTCTCCCCAGGCAGATTTTAATTATCAGTAAGCCACTCCACACAAATCATGACGGAAAGGCACTGCGCGTTGAATTCAATTATTTTTACGTAAGAATTGATACCACAATCAGGCATTCGCGGCAAGCGGTCGGGAGGGGCGGACATTCAACACATTGTTCTCAAGATGGCTACAATTAGGCGAAATTATGGTCGTATCTCAAACGAGACTAACACAAAACGTGTTCCGTCAAAATCAATTCCTCCTATGGGTGCATTCCGCGTAGCGCCTGATCGGTTCTGACCGGCGAACTTGAACGAATCGGCAACGGCAACACGCTGGTCGTCATGCGCATCGACCGACTGGCGCAGTCACTCTCGCATTTGTTGGAGGTGATAGACGTCTCGGGGCCAAGGGTTCCTTCTTTCGTCTATCATGTTGAATGCTACACTCGCAAAGGTCACCTGGGATGAGACCCAGAGCCGTTCCAACCAAAAAAAGCATGACGGTATTGCCTTCAAAGAAACAGCGCATGTCCCGCGCTATGAGTAACACGGCATTCGCCGCAGGGTTCATGGTCGGTATGGCGCGACCTGCCACCTGCCTTTGGCCATTGGAACAGCCAGTTCCGGCGGTTTCGCCGGTGGGCCAGGTCCGGAGTTTTCGAGAGTCTTTTCAAAGCTATGAGCGAAGACGTCGACCTCGAATATGCATTCACCTACGGAACGATAGTTCAGGTTCACCAGAAGGCGACCGGCTCAAAAGGGGGACTCAGACTCAGGCCATCGGGCGCTCGCGCGGCGGGCTGACAACGAAAATCGTGGCGTTGGTGGATGCGCTCGGCAATCTGGTCCGCTTCCTGCTGCTGCCGGGACAAGCGCATGACATGAAAGGTGTCGCACCGTTGATCAAAGGCGTTTCTTTTGACGCACTGCTCGCGGACAAGGCGTTCGATGCAGACTGGCTGCTGCAAGACCTCGACCAGCGCGGTGCAACCGCTGTGATCCCTCCCAAAGCCAACCGTAAAATACAGCGCAATCATGACGCGGAGATCTACACGTGGCGGCATCTGGTGGAGAATTACTTCGCAAAGATCAAAGAGTTCAGAGGGATAGCCACAAGATACGATAAAACGGATTGTAGCTACGCAGCGTGTTGGAACCTCGTAGCAGCACTCATAGCATCAAGATGATTGTCCATGGGCCCTAAATCAATATTAAAATTTTGCTATACCGCGCTCACCCAAGAACCCGAAATTTCTCGTGGGTTATGACCCCGAAGTTGTCTCACATTTGGCTTCGGAAGGTTTTCCATTCGTTCAGGATGGTTTCGCGAAAGAATTTCAGGATCGCATTGGCGAACTGCTTCTGCGTCGGATAGTGGCGATTGTGGGTCACGCATTGATGCATGACGGCCCATAACCGTTCGATTTGGTTCAGGTGGGGGCAATAGGGCGGTAGTTGGATCAGGTGGATGCAGCAGTCCGGCCGTGCCAGGAAGTCTCGAACGTCTGGCCCTTTGGGGTAAGCGGCGTTGTCCCAGATCACATGGATGAGGCGTTTGTCTGGGTTGCGCGCGGAATGGTGGCTTTCAGTTCGCTAACACGGTCGCCGGACATGCTGCGGAAGCGAAGATAGCAACCAATGACGCCACCGATCACGCGGATGGTGCCGGGGCTACCGCTCAGAGCGGCAGGAGAGGATCTACGACAAGATCACCCAGCGTCGACCGGTCGCCTCCGCAAGGCGCATGCCAGTGTCAGAGACTAAAGCTACAAGCCACCGCAGCTCATCATCCAATCTCTGGCACTCCTTCTGGACCGCATAGATTGCCTCTTTTGGCAAAGGTTGCCGTTCCTGTACTCCGGCCTTCCGGTCGAAGTAGACCCCGCCGAAGGGGTTGGTGATTGAGATGCCCATCTCGCTCGCGGCGAAGTTGGTGACAGAGCGGACGGTGCCAAGGATGCGAGTGATGCTACTGCCTGCGAGGCCACGCTCAATGAGTGCATCGCGGCACTGGTTAGCATCTTTTTTCGTATAGGACCGGAGGTGTTTATCGCCAGTAACGTCGATCACGTAACCACACGACCGCTCTGCGCCCCGATGGAAGGTCAATGGGCGGTCCTTGCCTTGGAGCTTGAGGTAGATGGAGACCGCCTCAGACATCGTTACAGCCTCGCTGAGAGGCCCCTGAGTTTCCGCTGTCTGTCTATAACCAACTGCCATGCGTAGACGTTGATGTTTTTTGAGCTTTCAGGTGATCTCTGAAATCTCTCGCATGTTCTCTGGTGACACAAGAGATAGGGAGGTCTTTCCCAAGTATGTTTAGGAGCTCACGCTCAATGCGGCGCACTCGATTTACTTGGCTTTTGCGTTTAACGGGATCGGGCTCATCCTTCTCGGCTAAGTATAAATCAAAGGCATTCTTGATAGTTGGCTCAGGAACAACCGCTCGGGTGCCTGACTGAAGCGCTTGAATTGTCATCGTGTCTTTCAATGTCAGTCTATCTTGCGCTGGCTACCCAGTTTCTGGGTCCATTGGATAACGTTGTAAGATCCTGTCCACTTCCTCTTGTCTCGCCATTCGCTCGCTCTCAGACCGGCCTGAGGAAAATGAATCAGCTTGAACCTCGGCGAATTGAGCTTCCAACGAAGCCGCAATTTCCAACTTCTCGGAAAGTTCCGATACTGGCGTCGAAGATGAAAGAAGTCGTTCCACATGTGCGTGATACGCGCTGTAGTTTTGCATGGCTTCGGCTTCAGAAGCGCCCAAGCTCTTTACAAACTCCTTTTTTCCGAGCACCGGCTGCAATTCCTGAGGGACTCTGCGCCGATACTTGTAATTTCCGCGCCCGTCGATGCGAACATACTTGGTCATGAATCTTCTAGTCATCGTCTTTGTGGACCCAATCGTGGACCTCACAAGAGCATACACCGTAACTAGACGTTTAATTTCAACGACTTAATGCGTGATGAGTGGTGCCCAGGAGAGGCACCAACCTATTGTTTTACAATGTTTTTATTTGTCCATCCTTGCGTGTATCCCCCTAAAAACATGGGTGCAACTGTCCGAACTTGTCTTGCCCTGCCCGTCTCCATCCACTAACTTAGGGTGGATATTTAGGGGGATGGAAAATGCGGGCAACGAACAGGCTTTCTTCTCAATTCGTGAAAACTGCCCCCGTCGGTAAATATTGCGATGGAGCCGGGCTTTGGCTGGTGAAGCGCGATGATGGCGGGGCGCAATGGGTTCAGCGTGTAACCGTTCACGGGCGACGGCGGGAAATGGGCTTGGGGGGCTATCCTGCGCTCGGGCTGGCGAACGCCCGCAAGCTGTCCGAACGCTGGCGCAATGTGGCATCGGCTGGCCGTGACCCGGTAAAGGAACGTGAAGCCGAAGAGCGGGCCGCGCGACGCGAAGACATAACGCTTGCGATATTAACCGCTGATGCATTTGAATCTCGCAAAGCGGAATTGAAAGGGGATGGAACAGCAGGCCGGTGGCTATCCCCCCTGACCATTCACGTTTTGCCCAAGCTTGGCCGCGTGCCCGTGACTGACCTCGATCAACGCGATATTCGCGACACCCTTGCACCGATCTGGCACACAAAAGCCGACACGGCACGCAAAGCAATGAACAGGCTTTCAATCGTAATGAAGCACGCGGCGGCGCTGGGCTTGGACGTAGATTTACAAGCAACAGAAAAAGCAAAGGCGCTTCTGGGGAAAACCCGACACGTCCCAAAGAACATTCCGGCGATGGCTTGGGCCGATGTGCCGGGCTTCTATGCCAGCCTTGAAGAGCCGACCCTAACCCATCTGGCTTTGCGCCTTTTGATGCTGACCGGCGTACGCTCAAACCCGCTGCGCACTATCCGGCTGGACCAGATCGAGGGCGACGTCTGGACCGTGCCAGCCGAAGCGATGAAGGGCCGCAAAGGCGCAACCGAAGCTTTCCGCGTGCCATTGTCGTGCGAAGCCCAGCGTATGATTGACCTTGCGCGCCCGCACGCCCGCAACGGCTTTCTGTTTTCGAACGCACGGCAAGGCGTGATTAGCGACATGACCCTTTCGCGGATGATGGAACGGCGCGGGCTGGACGCGCGACCGCATGGCTTTCGCACAAGCCTGCGGACATGGCTGGCCGAAACGACCGACGCCCCGCATGAAGTGGCGGAAACCATGCTGGGCCATTTGGTGGATGGCGGAGTGGTGCGCGCCTATCGCCGCACGGATTATCTGGAACAGCGCGCCAAGCTGATGGACCGCTGGGCCGACCATGTGACCGGCGGCGCTGGGCAGGTGGTGAAGCTGGCGGGGGCGCGCTGATGGCTCGGGACAAAACCGACAAAACTGACTTAACCCCTGCGACACCGACAGCGGAAGCCCCTAGCCGGGCAGAAATCGAAGCGGGCCTTGATAGGAATGTGGCGGGCATACTTACTCATAGCGCGGGGAAGAAGACTGTGCCGGGCCCGCATATCCTTTGGCCGCTTGGGCCGCACATTGTGAGCATAGGGCAGGCCGAAATCCTCACGCTGACCGAAGAAAAGGCGGCGGTGCTGGTTAATCTGGCCGAAACTAATCCCCACGCATTTGACGCTGCATCGTATTTGGCCGGAATGCTATTTGCCATAGGCCACATTCCTGGCGCGCCAGACTGCCCCATATCTTTGCGCAGTTTCGGCGCGCAAGCGCTGACTGGTGAAATCCAACGCCCACCCCAACCGGGCAGACCGCGTGCTGGCGATACCGCTTTACGACTTTGGAAATATTCGCTCTGTCGGTATATGGCAGAATGCACGCCCTTGCCCTTGGGCCGAAATCGCGAAGAAAAACACGACACTACGCTTGGATTCTCTGCTTGCGACGCCGTAGCAGAATCTTTCACGCGATGCGGACATCACGAAACTTATGGGCAGTTGGTTTCGCTTTGTTATGACGTGGGCCACGCCGACCTTAGAGCATTGGCCGAAGCGGTTGGAATGCTGGACTTTAGCGAAGAAGATTGACAGCCGCGCTCCATAAAGAAAAACCCCCACCATTTGTTCTGTATGACTGGGCTAAACAAATTGGGGCACCACTGCACTTATCGAACTCTAAAAGGACGAGGTGCAAGACATGCAAACCTATCTGACCCTGAACGAACTACGCGCCAAGCTTGGCAATCGCTCACGCTCGGCAATCTATTTGGATTTAGAGGCGGGCCGACTGCCCAAGCCAGTGAAACTTGGCGGAAAACTGTATTGGCCGCAAGACGATGTTGACGCCCATTTGCGCAATCTTCGCGAAGAGGCCGCTTAGGATGGGCGGCGGAAAAGAAGAAGCCCGGAACCTGCGCGAACAGGACCCGGGCCGGAATAAGCGCCATGCGATAGCGGCTCACATTCTTGCTATATCAGAAAACCACAACCTGCGCCAAGCCTCACGCCTTCGCTTGGCCTACGGTTTGACCGAAGCGCACGCCTTAGCTTTGGCATCTTTGATTTGGGGGGCAGCATGAAACCCACCGAAGGCCACGCCAAGCGTGCCGATCTGCCCCAGATGCACCATGCAGCCGAGATGGTCGTGGCGTGGGATGTTGCGGACGGGGTTGATTTGGGTGAAGCGCTCAAAGCCCTGCAATTAACCGCTGCGCTCAAGATGGCCAGTCATTGCGGCACCGCTCAGACGGCGGACGCGTTGCGCGAGCTGGCCCATCTCCTCGAACTTCACGGGGGTGCCGTATGACCGACGCACGCACAATGACCGAATCGCTGGGCGGCGACTGGTTTCGAAGCTACGGAACCGCCCCGTGCCCTGTATGCCAACAGGCAGGCCGCAAAGAGCAAAACGCCTTAACTTTGGCAGATGGCGACAACGGTCGGTTGATGGCAAATTGCAAGAAATCCGACTGCACCTTCCGGGACATAATGGCGATGGCGAGCTTGCGCGGCGTTGCCTATCGCGCCCCGGACCCGGCGACGATTGCCCAGCGCGAAACCGAACGGCGGGCCGACGCCCAGCGCCGGGCGGGGCAAGCCGAACGCATCTGGCAGGAAGCTCAACCCATCGCGGGCACGGCGGCGGAAACCTATTTAAGGGCACGGGGCATCACATGCGCATTGCCCCCGGCGCTACGCTTCCATCCCGCTTGCTGGCACGGGCCGACCGCCCAGCGCTATCCGGCGATGGTGGCGGCGGTGGAGGGCGGCAGCTTTGCGGTGCATCGCACCTATCTGCGCCCTGATGGTTCGGGCAAGGCCGGGCTGGAAGGCGGCGACAAGCTGATGCTTGGGGCAACCGCTGGCGGCGCTGTGCGGCTCACTGACGGGCCGGGGCGGCTGGTGGTGGCGGAAGGTATTGAAAGCGGCTTGTCGCTTGCCTGTGGCCTTCTGGATGGCCCCGCAACGATATGGGCCGGGCTTTCGACTTCTGGCCTTCGCGGGCTGCACCTTCCGGCTCGACTGGGGCGGCTGACCATTGCCTGCGATGGCGACACGCCGGGCCTGGCCGCCGCGCACGCCTTGGCCGAACGGGCATCTGCACTGGGCTGGCAAGTGTCCACCTGCGACCCCGGCGACGGGGCCGACTTTAACGACATTTTGACAGGAAAGGCTGTGGCAGCATGACCGCGCACCACGGAATGCCCGGCTTCCCCGCGAAGGTGGCCGTCCACGGAATGCCCAAAGGGCCGCAACTCCATATGAAAGAAACCGCCTTCACCCCTGAGGGGCCGCAACCGCTAGTGCGCGAAATCGCACCCGGTGCAGCCTATCCGGTGGCATCGCTCGGGCCGCTGCGCGACGCGGTGCGCGCGGTGCAGGGCGCGACCCAAGCCCCGGTGGCAATTCCGGCGCAGTCGGCTCTGGCCGTGGCATCGCTGGCGGTGCAGGGCTTTGCAGATGTGGAAACACTGGGCGGCACGCGCCCGTTGTCGCTTTACGCGCTGACCATTGCGCGAAGTGGTGAACGGAAATCAGCCTGTGACAAGCCCTTGATGGCCGGTCTGCGTGCGCATGAAATCGAAGCGGGCCAAGGCCAGCGTGACGCGCTTGGAAGTTGGGAGAACGCGCACGCGCTGTGGAAAAAGGACCGCGACCGAATCGTGACCGGCAAGGGCGAAAAGCGCGCGACGGCGGCGGCGGACCTTGAAGCGCTTGGACCGGAACCGGCGGCCCCGCCCAGCGCTGACAGGACCGTAACGGAACCAACCTTTGAAGGGCTGACCAAACTTTTCGCGCATGGAAGCCCCAGCCTCGGGCTTTTCAGTGATGAAGGCGGGCAATTCCTGGGCGGGCACGCCATGAACTCCGAAAACAGGCAAAAGACGCTGGCGGCGTTCAATGACCTCTGGCAGGGCAACCCTATACGGCGGACGCGGGCAGGCGACGGGCACGCAACGCTATACGGGCGGCGGCTGGCGGTGCACCTGATGGTGCAACCGACCGTGGCGCGGGGCTTCATGGCCGACCCCTTGGCGGCGGACACGGGCTTTCTGCCCCGTTTCCTGATGTGCGAACCGCCCAGCACCATCGGAACCCGGATGCAGGCGAACACCCGGCCTGATGCAGCGGCGCTGGCAGCCTTTGGCGGGCGGCTGCGCGCCATACTCGACGCGGCCATGCCAATGGACCCGGACACCCGCGAACTGCGCCCACGAACGCTGCAACTGGCACCTGACGCCCGCGCGCGGCTGGTGGCCTTTTCGGATGCTATCGAAGCGGCACAGGCCCCCGGTGGGGATCTGGACCATATCACGGGCACGGCATCCAAGGCGGCGGAACAGGCGGCGCGCATCGCGGGCGTGCTGACCCTCTGGCGCGATCTAGCCGCCCCCGAGGTGCAGCCGGGCGATATGGTCGACGCAATCAACCTGGCGCAATTCTACCTGTCCGAAGCTTCACGGCTGGCAAGCGCTGCGCTTGTCTCTGCTGAAATCGACCAGGCCGAAGCGTTGCGGCGCTGGCTGCTACAAGGCTGGCAGGAATCGGACGTGCTGGTGCGCGATGTGGTGCGGCTCGGGCCGAACGCGCTGCGCGAAAGCCCCAAGGCGCGGGCGGCGCTGGGCATCCTCGAAAAACACGGCTGGATTGTGCCGCTCGACCCCGGAACCGTGGTGCGCGGGGCTGCACGCAAGGAAGCGTGGCGCATCGTGAAAGGGTCGGGCGATGTGGTTTGACGCCTTCGCCAAGCTGGTGGAAATCGTGGCACCCCCTTGCGACATCCGCGACAACTGCGACACGGGGCGGCAATTCAGTAATTACTGTGACGTGTCAGTAATTACTGTGTCGCAGTTGTCGCAAGTGTCGCAACGCCCCCCGCGCCAGAAACCGAAACCCGCGCGCGCCGTCCGGGCCGGGGGCTTTCCCTGATGCAGGGAATTTTTACCGACTATTAAAAGGCAGGGACGGGCCGCATCGTGACCTTTGCGGACTGGGAAAAGAACGGGCAGAACGGGCGGCTCTGGAGCGGCATCACAAAACAATGGGAAGATCCATAATCGGCGCAAGCACCTTCTTTGCTTTCAAATATTCCGGTGGCGGTGCAAGAATGTTAGCAGGTTGAACAATCCGGTAGTTGGGGCAGGCTTTTGCAAATTGAGGAATTTATCACCCGCTGGAAGGCATCCGGCGGCAGCGAACGGGCGAACTTTCAGACCTTCGCGAACGAACTGACTGACATTCTGGGCGTGGCGCGCCCCGCACCCGCAACCGAAGCCATGCGCGATAACACCTATTGTTTCGAACATCCCGTGACCTTCATCCACACCACCACCCAATCGCGCGGCTTTATCGACCTTTACCGCGCTGGGCATTTTGTCATGGAAGCCAAGCAAGGCACAGGTGGCACTGGCCCCGAGGATGCGCCCCAGCCCGCCCTTATCCCCGATTTGCCCGCCCCCACCCGCAAAGGCCATGGCGCGCGCGGCACAAGGCGGTGGGATGACACCATGCTGCGCGCCCGCGCTCAAGCCGATGGCTACGCCCGCGCCGTGTCGCGCACCGATGGCTGGCCGCCCTTCCTGATGATTGTGGACGTGGGCCACGTCATCGAACTTTATTCCGATTTCTCGGGCCAAGGCCAAGGCTACACGCAATATCCCGATGGCAACCGCTATCGCATCACCTTGGACGATCTGCGCGATGAAAAGACCCGTGAACGCCTGCGCACAATCTGGACTGATCCGCACGCGCTCGACCCGTCCAAGATCAGCGCCCAAGTCACCCGCGAAGTCGCCGACCGTCTGGCCGCCCTTGGCCGATCCTTTGAGGGCCAAGGCCATGAGCCCGAACAGGTGGCCCGCTTCCTGATGCGCTGCCTGTTCACGATGTTTGCCGAGGATGTGGACCTTATCCCACACGGCTGTTTTTCCGACCTGCTGAAACGCCTGCGCGGGCATCCGGCCCATGCCGCGCCCGCGCTCAAGGCCCTGTGGGAAATCATGAATACTGGCGGCTTTTCCGCCGTTCTGACAACTGACCTCAAACGCTTCAACGGCGGCCTGTTCAAGGAAGCCGACGCACTGCCCCTGTCCGAAGTGCAACTGTCCCTGCTGATCGACGCCGCCACCTGCGATTGGCGCGACGTGGAACCCGCCATTTTCGGCACCCTGCTGGAACGCGCGCTAGACAAGCGGCAACGCCACAAGCTGGGCGCGCATTACACGCCGCGCGCCTATGTCGAACGCCTTGTCGTGCCCACCATCATCGACCCGCTGCGCAGCGATTGGCGCGATGTGCAGGCCGCTGCGGTAGCATTGGCGGCCCAAGGGCGCGAGGACAAAGCCCGCGATACCGTGCGCGCCTTCCATGCCCGACTGTGCGAGGTTCGCGTGCTGGACCCGGCCTGTGGCTCGGGCAATTTCCTTTACGTCGCCCTTGAACTGATGAAACGGCTCGAAGGCGAAGTGACCGCCCTTCTGGCCGATCTGGGCGAAGATCAAGACGCCCTGTCGCTGGCGGGCCATACCGTGGACCCGCACCAATTCCTTGGGCTTGAATTGAACCCGTGGGCGGCGGCGGTGGCCGAACTGGTGCTGTGGATCGGCTTTCTGCAATGGCACTTCCGCACCCATGGCAAGGCCAGCCCGGCCGAACCCGTGCTGCGCGACTTCCGCAATATCGAGAATCGCGACGCGGTGCTGACCTGCCAGGGCACGCGGCCCCGGCTGGATGATGCAGGCGCGCCCGTCACCCGCTGGGATGGCATCACCACCACGACCCACACCGTGACCGGCGAACAGGTGCCCGATGCAGCCGCGCGCACGCCCGTTCTGGATTACCTGAAACCCGCCCCCGCCACATGGCCGCAAGCCGATTTCATCGTGGGCAACCCGCCATTCATCGGGGCCAGCCGGATGCGCGACGCCTTGGGCGATGGCTACGCCGAGGCGCTTTGGAAAGCTTATCCGAAAATGCCGCATAGCGCCGATTTTGTCATGTTCTGGTGGGATAAGGCGGCGCTGGCCACGCGGGGCTGGAAACCGGCGACTGCAAAGACACGGGCCAAGGGCACGCGCCGCTTTGGGCTGATTACCACCAATTCCCTGCGCCAGACCTTCAACCGCAAGGTGCTGGAACCGCATCTGGCCGACCCGAAAACCGGGCTTTCGCTGACCTTCGCTATTCCCGACCACCCTTGGGTGGATGCAGGCGACGGGGCGGCGGTGCGCATTGCCATGACGGTGGCCGAACGTAGCAAGGCGACGGGGCGGCTGCTGACCGTGACCGAGGAAGTAAAAGGCCAGACCGAGGCCGAGGGCCGCACCGTGCGTTTTGATATCCAGAAGGGCAAGATTTTCGCCAATCTGCGCATCGGGGCGGATGTGGCGGGGGCTGTGCCATTGAAGGCGCATGAAGGCCTTTCATCTCGCGGCGTCATGTTGTTCGGGGCTGGATTCATAGTTTCACCAGAGCAAGCGCACACCCTTGGCCTTGGGAGCGTGCCGGGGCTTGAAAACCATATTCGCCACTATCGCAACGGGCGTGACCTCACTGCCAATTCGCGCGGCGCAATGGTCATCGACCTTTTCGGGCTGACTGAAAGCGAAGTGCGCAACCGATATCCTGCTGTCTATCAACACATTTCAGACAATGTTAAGCCGGAACGCGACGAAAACCGTGATCTGTCGATAAAGAAGAATTGGTGGGTTTTTGGCAGACCTAGAAGTGAAATCCGTCCTGCACTTGATGGGCTAAGCCGCTTCATTGTTACTGTAGAAACAACCAAACACCGCAACTTTCAATTTCTCGAAGGCTCGACATTACCGGACAATATGCTTGTCGCTATTGGCCTTGATGATGCAGCCGCACTGGCGGTGCTGTCATCTAGATTTCATGTAACTTGGGCGCTCAACGCGGGCGGGACTCTAGAAGATCGGCCCCGATACAATAAATCCGTGTGCTTCGACCCCTTTCCCTTCCCGGACCCCACCGAAACGCAGAAAACCCACCTGCGCAGCGTTGGCGAACAACTCGACGCGCACCGCAAGGCGCAACAGGCCGCCCACCCCAAGCTGACCCTGACCGCCATGTATAACGTGCTGGAAAAGCTGCGCGCGGGGCAGCGGATCGAAGGGCGCGATAAAGAAATCTATGACCAAGGCCTGATCGGCATCCTGCGCGACTTACACGATCAAATTGATACGGCGGTGGCCGCCGCCTACGGTTGGCCCGCCACCCTGACCGATGATGAAATCCTGCACCATCTGGTGGACCTGAACCGCGAAAGGGCAGCCGAGGAAGCACGCGGCCATATCCGCTGGCTGCGCCCCGACTACCAAAACCCCGCAGGCCATGCCGCCGTGGCCAAGGGCGTTCAATCCACAATGGACATTGGCCCCACCGTGACCACCGCCAAGACCCCATGGCCCAAAACCCTGCCCGAACAAATCGCCGCCGTGCGCGCCACCCTGTCCGACCTTGGCACCGCCACCCCCGAACAAGTGGCCCGCACCTTCCAACGGGGCCGCGCCGGATCGGTGCAACCCCTGTTGGAAAGCCTTGCCGCCCTTGGCCAAGCCCGCATCATCGAAGGCGGGCGCTTTGCCGCCTGACATGCCATAGCGCCCAGCGCACAGATATGTTATACTATAACACATGAGGTGCGCGATGCTAGGTAAACGACTGGCAAGACTGGAAGCAAAGCGCCCAGCGCTGGGCGTATCCCCGCCCCTTGATCTGATAGGGCTCGCCCCTGATGTGGTGGCGCGCGTAATGCAAGCCAAAGCGGATGGCACCTTTCCGCGTAGCCTTTGCGATGCTGACCTCGAAGCGCTGGTGGCTTTGGCGGATGAAGAGGGGGCGATATGACCCGTAAAAGCGGACGCAATACGGATGGCACCTTTGGCCCCGGCAATTCCGGCAAGCCCAAGGGCACGCGTCACAAGGCGACACAAGCGGCGCTGGCGCTTCTGGACGGTGAAGCCGAAGCCCTGACCCGCCAAGCCGTGACAATGGCGCTGGGCGGCGATGCAACGGCGCTGCGCTTGTGCCTTGAACGCATCGCCCCGCCCCGGCGCGACGCCCCGGTGACGTTCGACCTGCCAACGATGGGAACCGCCTGCGATGCTGCAAAGGCCGCTGGTGCGGTGCTGGGCGCAGTGGCCGAAGGGGAATTGACGCCCGGCGAAGGCGCATCGCTGATGGCGCTAGTGGAAGGCTTCCGGCGCACGCTGGAAACAACCGAACTCGAAGCCCGCGTGGCGGCGCTGGAAGGGGCCAGCGATGGCGCTTGAACGGCGACTGGCGCGGCTGGAAGGGGCAAGGGGCGCTGCGTGGACCGTGGCTTGCACTCCCCGCCCTAACTTTTTTGAGGATGACTGCTGACGCAGCATGCCATTGCCCTCGAAGCACTGCGCACCTAGAGTTAGGAGACAAAGGCAAAATCACGCTGCTGAGGAAGTCGCATGCAAACTTTGAACTCTTTTTTGCCATTTATCGGCATCTTGGCACTGATTTGGGCACTAGGGGCGCTAGTATTTGCGATTTTCCCTGGCAATCGGGTGCGCCGAGTTAAGATTGCTGGAATCACCTTTGCAATATTTGTCGTCGCCATTATGGCTAGCCCAGGAGTTGAACGCGCAGCGGAAAACCAAGAGATGACAGATGCGGGGGTGTCTTCTCGCGAAGAGCTTGCGGCGGTGCGGGCGCAACAAGAATCTGATGATGCGGCTGCGGCTGAAGCGGTGGCTGCGGCTGAATCGGCGGCGGCAGTCGTTTCATATGTTGAACTTGTTGAGAGCCAGATTGCTATCGTTCGCGAGCTTTCAGCGCAGGAATTTACAGATAGTATTGATACGATAGCTTCATATCTCTTTTTGATAAATGGATGGGCGCAACTGATCGAAGAAGGGAGGGACTTCGAACTCACACCCGAACAAGAACAAGTGCGTCAGGAATTGCTTCAAACGCTGAGCAGAAATCAGGTTGCTGTTTTCCCTGTCGTTCGGGATGCGTATGGGCCTTTGCTGAGGCAGAGGTTGTGGGAGCACGACGGACATGCGAGCACGATCGGGGCAGGATATCGCCGAATCGAAATCGTGAACGCTTTGTTTGCCGCAAATCGCAACATCGCAGATTTTCACGAGACAGTCAGAGATACACTATTGGAGCTTCGCTTTACGCGGGTTGACTACAAGTGGTTCAGGGAAGATCGCGAATTCTCATACTATACGCTAGAGCCGCCTTCAGATGGCACGGTAGGGCGATGGCAGGGCGCACGCTTTCAGCCAGTAGATTGACTCATGTAACTTATGGGCAAACTGGCGCTACTATTGGGTTTGATGAAAGCCAAGTGAAGGAGACATGGCGCTTGAACGGCGACTGGCGCGGCTGGAAGGGGCAAGGGGCGCTCGACCTGACGCTGACAAGGCTGCGCGCTTCACGGCTCTGGTGACGGCGCTCGACCGGCTGGCGGCGCGCAAGGCTTCGGGGGATGAAACCGCGCAAGCCGAAATCGACATGCTGGCGGGGGCCGCGCGATGAGGGCGACACTTCGCACCCGGCTGGACCGGCTCGAAGCCAAGCATGGCGGCGCTGATGCTGGCCCTACCGTGATTTTCCTTTGCGACGCCACAACGGGCGAACCGGGCGGGGCGCTGGTGATGGGTGGCGGCGGGCTTGTGCGCGAACCGGGCGAATCTGCGGACACCTTCACCGCTCGGGCATCGGATGGCGTATCAGGTGCAGTTTACCTTCCCGACAATGGCCGCGACGCGCTGGCGACCGGCAAAGGGTGTATAATTAGGGGGATAAGCCAACACCTAATGTCGTCTTTATCTATATAATTCAAATACTTACAAGAATTATATGGTGCCCAGGAGAGGACTCGAACCTCCACGGCCTTGCGGCCACTGGCACCTGAAGCCAGCGCGTCTACCATTCCGCCACCTGGGCAGGTGTCGTGAGGCAGGCGTTTAGACGTCGACCGATCCGGTGTCAACGGCGATTTTAGGCGATCTGTCGCAACTGCCTTATCATCTTGTCCAGCGCGGTGTTGGGGGATAGGAAAGGGAGTGAACGCGCGCATTCCGGAGGCCCCACATGTCCAAGCTTGTCACCATCTATGGCGGATCAGGTTTCGTCGGCCGCTACATCGCCCGCCGCATGGCGCAGGCGGGATGGCGGGTGCGGGTCGCGGTGCGACGGCCCAACGAGGCGATGCACGTGAAACCCTATGGCAATGTCGGCCAGGTCGAGCCGGTATTCTGCAACATCCGTGACGATGACAGCGTGCGTGCGGTGATGCACGGGGCAGATGCGGTGGTGAACTGCGTGGGCACATTTGACCGCAAGGGGCGCAACAATTTCCAGGCCGTGCAGGCCGAGGGTGCCACGCGCATCGCGCGTCTTGCCGCAGAGGAGGGGGTGAGCCAACTCGTGCATCTGTCGGCCATCGGGGCAGACGCGCAATCGGACAGTGAATATGCGCAAAGCAAGGCGGCCGGGGAGGCCGGAATTCTCGAGCATTTCCCGCAGGCCGTGATCCTGCGCCCGTCGGTCATCTTTGGCCCCGAGGATCAGTTCTTCAATCGCTTCGCGGCGATGACGCGCTTTGGCCCAGTGTTGCCCGTGGTGGGCGGCGACACGAAGTTTCAGCCGGTCTATGCCGATGACGTGGCCCATGCCGCGGCATTGGGTGCCGAGGGCCGTGCCGGCCCGGGCATCTACGAGCTTGGTGGGCCGGAGGTGGCGACGTTCCGCGACCTGATGAAGGTGATGCTGAAGATCATCCGTAGGCGCCGCCTGATCTTGAATATTCCTTTTGGCATCGCCGCCGCGATGGCCTGGGTGATGGAACTGGTGCAAACGGTGACATTTGGCCTGATCCCGCCACAGATCACTCGTGACCAGGTGCGCAGCCTGCGGGTGGATAACGTGGCGAGCGAGGGGGCCAAGGGTTTCGCTGATCTGGGCATCGAGCCTGCGGCGATCGAGGCGGTGCTGCCCGATTACCTCTGGCGGTTTCGACCTGCCGGGCAATACGAGGCGATCAAGGAATCGGCCAAGAACCTTCGGGTTCTCTGACCATCAGCTATAGGCAATTCCCAGCAGGATCACGCCAAGCACCAGCCGGTAGATTACATACGGTGTGAAGCTGACGCTCTGCAAAAGGCGCATCATCAGGCCAAGCGCGGCGAGGGCTGCCAGAAATGCGAATGTGGCGGCGGTCGCGGCGCTGATGAGGACGGTGGATTCGGCCTCCAGCGCTGCTTCGGCGCCAAGCAGAATACCGCTTGCGGCAATGGTGGGAATCGACATCAGCATTGAGATGCGTGCGGCCTCTTGCCGTCGATATCCCAGAAAGCGCGCGCCGGTGATGGTGATGCCCGAGCGCGACGTGCCCGGGATGAGCGCGATGGCCTGCCAGAGGCCAATGATGATCGCGTCCGAAATCGTCCAGTCCTGGGTGGTTTTAGTGCGTCTGCCGATCTGGTCGGACCAATAAAGAAGCAGGCCGAAGATGATGGTTGTCCAGCCGATCACCGTGATGGAGCGCATGTACTCGTCATAGCCCGAGAGTTTGAGCAAGAGACCGCAGGCCACGACCGGGATCGTCGCGATCAGCAGGAGGAGCGCCAAACGCGCGCCGGGGGTGTCAGCCCGGCCCGAAAGCGCCCGCGGCAGGCCGATCAAAGCGCTCCGCACGTCGGACCAGAAATAGAGGATCACGGCGAAGAGCGTGCCGACATGCACCGCCACGTCGATGACCAGACCCTGATCGGCCATGCCGGTGAGTTTCGGCAAAAGGATGAGATGACCGGAGGAGGAGATCGGCAGAAACTCGGTGATTCCCTGAATGATGGCGACGAGGAAGATATGAAATAACGTCATTCTTGGAGGCCCTGCTTACTACGCGTGCAGCTATAAACCTTTGTGTTTGTGGCGCAATCGGCAATACGGGTCCGAATCGGACCTAGTATTCATGAAATTTTTACTTTTATGAAAACCGCCCGGCGAATAATTTGCATATAGGTCACATGTTCTGACTTTTAATCCCATGAGCGTTGGAGTAGAGACGTGCGGTGCAAAGACTTCGGGAGGGCACGTTGTGGCTAAGCAACCCATGCTGAAATTCGTGAGTGTCGGGCGGGACATGCCTGAGAAACGGAATGCAGAGGCGCGTCGGCAGGATTTCCATGAGATCTATGCCGAGTATGCTGATGCCAAGGCCAAGGAACAGGCCGGGCGGTGCAGCCAATGTGGCGTGCCCTATTGTCAGACCCATTGCCCACTGCACAACAATATCCCCGACTGGCTGCGCCTCACTGCTGAAGGGCGGCTTAAGGAAGCCTATGAAATCAGTCAGTTGACCAATACTTTCCCCGAGATTTGCGGGCGTATCTGCCCGCAGGACCGGCTGTGCGAGGGCAATTGCGTGATCGAGCAATCGGGGCATGGGACGGTCACGATTGGCGCGGTGGAGAAGTACATCACCGACACGGCCTGGGAAGAAGGTTGGGTCGAGCCAATCAAACCGTCGGCGGAACGTATTGAATCTGTTGGGATAATCGGTGCCGGTCCGGGCGGCCTTGCGGCTGCTGACGTGCTGCGGCGGGCGGGCGTTCAGGTAACGGTCTATGACCGCTATGACCGGGGTGGCGGGCTGATGACCTATGGCATTCCCGGCTTCAAGCTGGAGAAGGACGTGGTGATGCGCCGGGTTGATCAACTGGAGCAGGGTGGCGTCGAATTTGTGCTGAACTGTGACGTTGGCACGGACATCACGTTCGAGGAAATTCGTAACAAACACAACGCGGTAATGATCGCGACCGGGGTCTACAAGAGCCGTGATCTGCAAGGGCCGGGATCGGGTGCGGACGGCATCGTGCGGGCGATTGATTACCTGACGGCGAGCAACCGCGTCGGCTTTGGCGACACGGTGCCGGAATATGAGAGCGGCGAGTTGAACGCGACCGGCAAGCGAATTGTTGTGGTTGGCGGTGGCGATACCGCTATGGATTGTGTGCGCACGGCGGTCCGGCAGGGGGCCAAATCGGTGACCTGCCTCTATCGCCGTGACCGTGAGAACATGCCCGGCAGCCAGCGTGAGGTGGCCAATGCCGAGGAAGAAGGCGTTAAGTTTGAATGGCTTAGCGCGCCGATTGGCTTTGCCGGTGACCCGGTGACGAGCGTGAAGGTGCAGAAGATGCGCCTTGGCGCGCCGGATGCGACGGGCCGTCAGAGCCCCGAACCCATCGAAGGCGCCGAGCATGACGAGCCTGCCGATCTGGTGATCAAGGCGCTTGGCTTTGAGGCCGAAAACCTGCCAACCCTTTGGGATCAAAAGGAATTGGAGGTCACCCGCTGGGGCACCGTCAAGGCGGAATTCACCACCGGGCAGACCGCGATGGAGGGTGTTTACGCCGTCGGTGACATCGTGCGGGGCGCATCCCTCGTGGTGTGGGCGATCCGGGACGGGCGCGATTCTGCGGCGGCGATTCTCGACTATCTGGGCGATGCGCAGGCGGTTGCGGCGGAATAGCGGTAAAGCGCCGGTATTACGTCGGTATTCCGGCGGTGCCCCGGCGGAACGCTTTGAGTCGATAAGACAGACAATCTGACCCACCAGGTAAAGGAAGGGTGAAGACCGATGACAGGAGCATTGACAGGACATTGCCTGTGCGGCGCGGTGACACTCACCGTGCTGTCGCATGCCGGTGCCGTCAGTGCCTGTCACTGTGCTATGTGTCGCCGCTGGAGCGGTGCCGCGATGTGGGTTCTGGAGGCTCCTGTGGAATCGGTCGAGGTCGCAGGGCCCGTGCAGCACTATCGTTCATCGTCTTTTGCCGAACGCGCCTGGTGCTCTGCGTGTGGCACGCAACTTTGGATCAAGGATGATGACGGTCCATATGAATTGATGCCGGGGCTGTTCGACGACGCGCGGGGCCTGCCCCTGTCGCACGAGATTTACATCGACCAAGCATTTACCAGCGTAACGCTGGCGGGCGGACACAAGCGCGTGACGCGGGTCGACTACGAGGCGTCCGAGCGCGCCGTGCCGAACCGGTTGTGATGAGGAATAAAACGGATGCGCTGCGGCGCAGGATGAGGAGTGATCGCGATGTCAAACTTCGATAGCACATGGGCAGCACGTGAGGCGGCCAAGCGCGACTGGATGGCCGAGAATGGCATGTATGCCCATGAGGAAGAGCATTCCTCTTGCGGTGTCGGCCTTGTCGTGTCGGTGGATGGCAAGCCGTCGCGCCGGGTGGTCGAGGCGGGGATCAATGCGCTCAAGGCGATCTGGCACCGGGGTGCTGTCGATGCCGATGGCAAGACCGGCGATGGCGCGGGTATCCATGTGCAGATCCCGGTGTCGTTCATCTATGATCAGATCCGCCGCACCGGGCACGAGCCGGATGAAAGCCGTCTGGTCGCGGTCGGGCAGGTGTTTCTGCCGCGCACCAATTTCGGCGCGCAGGAGCAGTGCCGGACCATCGTGGAAACCGAAGTGCTGCGCATGGGGCACACGATCTATGGCTGGCGGCACGTGCCGGTCGATATCACCTGCCTGGGCGAAAAGGCCAATGCGACCCGGCCCGAGATCGAGCAGATCCTGATTTCCGATGCGAAGGGGATGGAGGAAGAGGAGTTCGAGCGCGAGCTTTACGTGATCCGCCGCCGGATCGAAAAGGCCGTGATGGCCGCCGGGATCAACGGTCTCTATATTGCGAGCCTGTCGTGCCGGAGCATCATCTACAAGGGCATGATGCTGGCCGAGCAGGTAGCCGTCTTTTACCCCGACCTGACGGACGAGCGGTTCAAGAGCGCCTTCGCGATCTATCACCAGCGTTATTCGACCAACACATTCCCGCAATGGTGGCTGGCGCAGCCGTTCCGCATGCTGGCGCATAACGGTGAGATCAACACGCTCAAGGGCAACACCAACTGGATGAAGAGCCACGAAATCCGCATGGCGTCGTCGGCGTTTGGCGAGCGGGCCGAGGATATCAAGCCGATCATCCCGCAAGGTTCCTCGGACAGTGCGGCACTCGATGCCGTGTTCGAGGTGCTGGTGCGGGCCGGGCGCAATGCGCCGATGGCGAAAACCATGCTGGTGCCCGAATCGTGGTCCAAACAGCGCGAGGAACTGCCGCAGGCGTGGCGCGACATGTATTCCTACTGCAACTCGGTGATGGAGCCGTGGGACGGACCCGCAGCCCTTGCCATGACCGATGGCCGCTGGGTCTGTGCCGGGCTGGACCGCAACGGGCTGCGCCCGATGCGCTATGTGGTAACGGGCGACGGGCTGCTGATTGCCGGGTCTGAGGCCGGAATGGTGCCGATTGACGAGACCAAGGTGAAGGAAAAGGGCGCGCTTGGCCCCGGTCAGTTGCTGGCCGTGGATATGGCAGAAGGCAAGCTCTATCACGACGCGGAAATGAAGGACAAACTGGCCAATGCGCAGCCGTTTGGCGAGTGGGTCGGCAAGATCAACGAGCTGGATGAAAAGCTCGCCGCCGTGACCGAGGTGCCGATCTACAAGGCGGGCGAGTTGCGCAAGCGTCAGATCGCCGCCGGGTATACCATCGAGGAGCTGGAGCAGATCCTTGCCCCGATGGCCGAGGACGCCAAGGAGGCGATTGCCAGCATGGGCGACGACACGCCGAGTGCCGTGCTCTCCAAGCAGTATCGCCCGCTGAGCCATTATTTCCGGCAGAATTTCAGCCAGGTGACGAACCCGCCGATTGACAGTTTGCGCGAATACCGGGTGATGAGCCTCAAGACGCGGTTCGGCAACCTCAAGAACGTGCTGGACGAGAGCAGCGCGCAGACCGAGATTCTGGTGTTGGAAAGCCCGTTTGTCGGCAATGCGCAATGGGACGAGATGATCCGGCAGTTCAATGCCGATGTGGCGGTGATCGACTGCACCTTTGGCGCGGGCAAGAACGCGCTGCAAAAGGGGCTGGAGCGGATCCGGGCCGAGGCGGAGGATGCCGTGCGTTCGGGCACCGGGCACTTAATCCTGACTGATCAGAACCTTGGCGAAGCCCGTGTCGGCATGCCGATGATTCTGGCGACGAGTGCGGTGCATAGTCATCTGACGCAGAAGGGGCTGCGGACCTTCTGTAGCCTCAACGTGCGCTCTGCCGAGTGCATCGACCCGCATTATTTCGCCGTGCTGATCGGCGCGGGGGCGACCGTGGTCAACGCCTATCTGGCCGAGGACAGCATCAGTGACCGGATCGACCGGGGTCTGATCGAAGGCAGCCTGACCGAGGCGGTGGCGCGCTATCGTTCGGCGATTGATCAGGGTCTGCTCAAGATCATGTCGAAGATGGGGATATCCGTCATTTCGTCCTATCGTGGCGGTTTGAATTTCGAGGCGGTGGGGCTGTCTCGCGCCATGTGCGCCGAGTACTTCCCGGGGCTGACGAGCCGGATTTCGGGCATCGGTGTGTCGGGCATTCAGGCCAAGCTGGAAGATGTGCATGGCCGGGCCTTCAAGGGCGGGCAGGATATCCTGCCCATCGGCGGCTTTTACAAGGCGCGCAAATCGGGTGAGACCCATGCCTGGGGCGCGCAGACCATGCACATGATGCAGATGGCCTGCAACAAGGCGAGTTATGAGTTGTGGAAGCGCTATTCGGCGGCGATGCAGAACAACCCGCCGACGCATCTGCGCGACCTGATGGCGATCAAGCCGATGGGTGAGGCGGTGCCTCTGGAAGAGGTCGAAAGCGTGACCGCGATTCGCAAGCGGTTCGTGACGCCGGGGATGTCGCTGGGGGCGCTGTCGCCTGAGGCGCACAAGACGCTGAACGTGGCGATGAACCGGATCGGCGCGCGCAGTGATAGTGGCGAGGGCGGTGAAGACCCGGCGCATTTCACGCCCGAGGCGAATGGTGACAACCCCTCTGCCAAGATCAAGCAGGTGGCGAGCGGCCGCTTTGGTGTGACGGCGGAATATCTGAACCATTGCGAGGAGTTGGAGATCAAGGTCGCGCAAGGCGCCAAGCCCGGTGAAGGCGGGCAGTTGCCGGGGATGAAGGTGACCAAGCTGATCGCGCGGCTGCGGCATTCGACGGAAGGTGTGACGCTGATTTCCCCGCCGCCGCATCACGATATCTACAGCATCGAGGATCTGGCGCAGCTGATCTATGACCTCAAGCAGATCAACCCCACCGTGAAGGTGACGGTCAAGCTGGTGGCGCAGTCGGGTGTCGGCACGATTGCCGCCGGTGTGGCCAAGGCCAAGGCGGATGTGATCCTGATCTCGGGGCATAATGGCGGCACCGGGGCCTCGCCCGCCACCTCGATCAAATATGCCGGGCTGCCGTGGGAGATGGGCCTCACCGAGGCGCATCAGGTGCTGAGCATGAACAACCTGCGCGAGCGGATCACGCTGCGCACCGATGGCGGGTTGCGCACCGGGCGCGATATCGTCATGGCGGCGATGATGGGGGCCGAGGAATACGGCATCGGCACCGCTGCGCTGATTTCCATGGGCTGTATCATGGTGCGGCAGTGTCAGAGCAACACCTGCCCCGTCGGGGTCTGCACGCAGGACGAGGACTTGCGTGCCAAGTTCACCGGCAATGCCGAAAAGGTGGTGAACCTCATCACCTTTTACGCGCAGGAGGTGCGGGAATTGCTGGCGAGCATCGGGGCGCGCAGTCTTGATGAGGTGATCGGGCGGGCGGATCTGCTGACGCAGGTCAGCCGTGGCTCGGCGCATCTCGATGATCTTGATCTTAACCCGATGCTGATCACCGTGGATGGGGCGAAGGACATTCGCTATGACCGCAACCGCCCGCGCAACGAGGTGCCCGACACGCTGGATGCAGAAATCGTGCGCGATGCGCAGCGGTTCCTGAATGACGGCGAGAAGATGCAGCTGCATTATGCGGTGCAGAACACCGACCGAACGGTGGGCACGCGGGTCTCGAGCCATATCGTGCGGAAATTCGGGATGCGCAATTCGCTGCAACCCGATCACTTGACGGTGAAGCTGACCGGCAGTGCCGGGCAGTCACTGGGCGCGTTCGCGGCACCGGGGCTGAAGATCGAGGTCAGTGGCGACGCCAATGACTATGTCGGCAAGGGCCTGTCGGGCGGCACAATCGTGGTGCGCCCGCCGATGGCGAGCCCGCTGGTGGCGGCCGAGAACACGATCATCGGCAATACGGTGCTCTATGGGGCGACAGCGGGCTATCTCTTTGCCGCCGGGCGTGCCGGGGAACGGTTCGCGGTGCGCAACTCGGGCGCGCATGTTGTGATCGAGGGCTGCGGCTCCAACGGCTGTGAATACATGACCGGGGGGGCTGCGGTGATCCTGGGCGAGATCGGGGCCAATTTCGGCGCGGGCATGACCGGCGGCATGGCCTATGTCTATGATCCCGACGACCGCGCGGAAACGCTGGTCAATGGCGAGACATTGGTGAGTTGCCCCGTATCAGAGCCGCATTGGGAGGCCGAACTCAAGGGTCTGATCGAGCGGCACGTGGCCGAGACCGGATCGCAGCGCGGGCAGGATATCCTGCAATACTGGGATCTCGAAAAGGACCGCTTCGTGCAGTTCTGCCCGAAGGAAATGCTCGACAAGCTGGAGCATCCGCTGGGCACGCGCCCGGAGGCCGTTCCGGCGGAATGAGGCGGAGGCGTTGCGCCTGACAGGCAGGGCCGGGTTTTCCGTCCTTGCCTGCTGCGTTACTCTTGGCTGTGCAGGCACGTGCCGGGGCTGATCCGCCCCGTCTTATCGTGCCGCGCCAAGCCCAGAGGAGAACGATCCCGTGTCTGACCTGCTGATCATTGCCTTCGAGACATCCGACGGGGCCTTTGAGCTTGACGCGCATCTGCGTGGATTGCGCCGCCTGCAAAAGCTGGAGACGCAAGACATAAAGGTGGCGACCCGTGACGAGACCGGCGCGGTGGAGCTTCATGGGCCTGCCAATGTGCCAGCGATGCAGGTGGTCGGCGGCACGATCTGGGGTCTGGTCCTGGGGGCGGCCTTTCTGGTGCCGGTCGCGGGCGCGGTGGCCGGCGCCGCAACGGGCGCGGTGGTGGGACAGTTTCGCGATCCCGGCGTGGACAGCGCATTCCTGAAAGAGATCGCCGACAAATTGCCAAAGGGTGGTTCGGCCCTCTGCCTGCTGGTGCGCGATATGGATACCGATGCTCTGCTGGAGGAGATCGCCGCCTTTCCCCCGAAGGGCCATTTGATCCAGTCGCCGCTTGACGGGGAAGAGGAGGACCGGCTCCGGGGTTTGATTGAGACCGATAAAACCGAGTGATGAAGATCGAATGGGCATGCGCCCAGAGGCTATTGCGGCAGAATAGGGTCTGATTTGGGCTGGATCCTTTCAAGGGATCCGGTTCGTTTTCTTTTCAAGAAAACGGGCCTTAGCGTGCCAAAGCTGTTTTGCCGCGCGCATCGGGCGGCTATAGCTAGGCCATGGCACGGGCGCGCACATCATCCCGATCAACGCGAAAGGATCGCATCCGACCGCTGCGCTGGTTGCGGCGATGGGTGGCGTATTACGTGCTGCTCTCGGCGCTGATCGTGACCGGCGTGATCGCGGCGCACCGGGTGATCGAGCCGCCGCGCACCTATTTCATGGGACAGGAAGAGCGGCGGTTGGGGCAGATCGGCCATGAGTGGGTGCCGATGGCGCGGATCGCGCCGGTGATGGCACGCTCGCTGGTGGCGGCGGAGGATGCCAATTTCTGCCAGCACTGGGGCTTTGACATGGGGGCCATTCGCACCGCGATTGCCGAAGGCTCGGGGCGTGGGGCCTCGACGCTGAGCCAGCAGGTGGTGAAGAATGTCTATCTCTGGCACGGGCGCAACTGGGCGCGCAAGGCGCTGGAGGCGGTGCTGACCCCGGTGGTCGAGACGCTGTGGCCGAAGCGGCGGATCGTCGAGGTCTATCTGAATGTCGCGGAGTTTGACGCGGGCGTGTTCGGCGTCGAGGCGGCGGCGGGGCATTATTTCGGCGTGAGCGCCGCCGATCTGAGCGCGGTGCAGTCGGCACGCCTGGCCGCCGTGCTGCCCGACCCCAAGGATCGCTCGGCCAAATCGCCCGGACCGGGGCTGCGCAAGCGGGCGGCCAGCATCATGGACGGGGCGGCGACGATTGACCGGGACGGGCGCGCGGCCTGTTTCGAGGATTGAAAATCCGGCCCAAAGGGGGCATTGAGGGGCGGTTCCCGTTTTCCAAGGTAGTCTGACGATGGCCAAGCTCTATCACGTCCCGCTCTCACCGTTTTGCCGCAAGGTGCGGCTGAGCCTTGCGGAGAAGAAGATCGAATGCGAACTGGCCGAGGAACGCTATTGGGAACAGGACCCGGATTTCCTGCGGCGTAACCCGGCGGGCAAGGTGCCGGTGCTGAAGATCGACGGCAAGACCATGGCCGAAAGCGCGGCGATCTGCGAATATCTGGAAGAGAAATATTCCGAACCGGCACTGATGCCGAAAAGCGCCGAATCGCGCTATGAGGTGCGGCGGTTGGTGGCGTGGTTCGATGACAAGTTTCATCACGAGGTGACGTCAAAGCTGCTCTATGAGCGGGTCAACAAGAAGGTGATGAAACAGGGCTTTCCCGACAGTCGCCACGTCAAGGATGGGGCGCGAGCGATCAAGTATCACCTCGATTACATGGCCTGGCTGCTGGATCACCGGCGCTGGTTGGCGGGGGATGTGATGACGCTGGCGGATTTCGCCGCCGCCGCGCATCTGTCGGCGCTGGATTATATCTCGGATGTGGACTGGCATCGCAGCGAGGCGGTCAAGGACTGGTATGCCAAGATCAAGTCGCGCCCGGCGTTTCGCGGGATCCTGGCGGATCAGGTTTCGGGGTTTCCGCCGCCGGCGCATTATGCCGATCTGGACTTCTAGTTCAGGTTCAGGGGCGCTGCCCCTCTTGGCCTTCGGCCAATTCACCCCGGGATATTTCTTGGCAAGATGAAGAATGGGCTGAAACAGAGACTGGTTGCGCAGGCGCGGGCCGAGGGGTTCGATGCCTGCCGGCTGTGTCGCCCGTGGGATGTGGGCCATGTGCCGGAGCGGCTGGCGGCGTTTCTGGAGCAGGGCTATCACGGGCAGATGGGCTGGCTCGAGGAGCGCGCGCATTGGCGCGGGGCGCCGGAGGTGCTCTGGCCTGAGGCGCGCACGGTGATCGTGCTGGGTGAAAGCTATACACCCGAAGAGGACCCGCTGGCGGGGCTGGCGCAGCGGGATCGGGGCAATGTCTCGGTCTATGCGCGCGGGCGCGATTATCACGATACGGTCAAGAAGCGGCTGAAGCGGCTGGCGCGCTGGCTGATCAGTGAGGCGGGTGGCGAGGTGAAGGTGTTTGTCGACACGGCCCCCGTGCCCGAGAAGCCGCTGGGTGAGGCGGCGGGGCTCGGGTGGCAGGGCAAGCATACCAATCTGGTGAGCCGTGATCTGGGCAGCTGGTTCTTTATCGGGTCGGTGTTCACGACGCTGGATTTAGAGACTGATCCGGCGGAAATCGACCATTGCGGGTCGTGTCGGGCCTGTCTCGATATCTGCCCGACGGATGCCTTTCCGGCGCCCTACCAACTGGATGCGCGGCGCTGCATTTCCTATCTGACGATCGAGCATAAAGGGCCGGTCGATGAGGCGTTGCGGCCGTTGCTGGGCAATCGGATCTATGGCTGTGACGATTGCCTGGCGGTCTGCCCGTGGAACAAGTTCGCGGTCGAGGCGCGGGAGGTGAAGTATCACGCGCGCGACGATCTGGTGGCGCCGAAGCTGGCGGATCTGGCGGCGCTGGACGATGCCGGGTTTCGGGCGCGGTTTTCGGGCAGTCCGATCAAGCGAATCGGGCGTGATCGGTTTCTGCGCAATGTGCTTTATGCGATCGGCAATTCGGGGGATGCGTCCCTGTGTGCGGTGGCGCAGGGGCATTGCGAAGACGCGGACGAGGCGGTGGCCGATGCGGCGCGTTGGGCGGTCAAGCGACTGGATCGTGACGCAAACGGGCTGGAATAGCGCGGGAAACCCGGTACACCGCTGGCAAGGCGGAACGGGAGTGCGGACGCATGGCATTGGCTCTGGGCGTGGATACGGGCGGCACCTATACGGATGCCGTGCTCATTCGGGATGAGCGCGAGGTGGTGGCGAGCGCCAAGGCGCTGACCACGCGGCATGATCTGGCGGTGGGGATCGGCGCGGCGGTGGAGGCGGTGCTGGCGGCGAGCGGTGTGGATGTGGCCGAGATCGGGCTGGCGTCGCTGTCGACGACGCTGGCGACGAATGCGCTGGTCGAGGGGCAGGGCGGGCGCGCGGGGCTGGTCTATATCGGGTTTCGAGCGGCGGATTTGCAGGCGCATGGGCTGGCCGAGGCACTGGGTGGCGATCCGGCGCTGGTGATCGCGGGCGGGCACAGCCATGCGGGGAGCGAGGCCGCGCTGCTGGATCGAGAGGCGCTTTTGGCATGGTTAGAGACTGATACAGGCGCGTCGGCCTATGCGGTGGCGTCGCTCTTTGCCACCCGTAACCCCGCGCATGAGCTGGCGGTGGCGGAGATGATCCGCGAGGTCACGGGCAAGCCGGTGAGCCTGTCACATCACCTGTCGGCCAAGCTCAATGGGCCGAAGCGGGCGCTGACGGCGCTCTTGAATGCGCGGTTGATTGCGATGATCGCGCGGTTGATCGACCGGGCGGAGGGCAAGCTGCGCGACCTGGGTGTCACTGCACCCTTGATGGTGGTTCGTGGCGATGGGGCCTTGATCAGTGCCGATCAGGCGCGGGAACGTCCCATAGAGACGATCCTGAGCGGGCCTGCGGCGAGTATTGTGTGCGCGCGCTGGATGACCGGGGCGGATCATGCGCTGGTGTCTGATATCGGCGGGACGACGACGGACGTGGCGGTGCTGACCGGCGGGCGGCCCGCGATTGATCCGCAAGGCGCACGGGTAGGGCCGTGGCGCACCATGGTCGAGGCGGTGGCGATGCGCACCTTCGGTCTGGGCGGCGACAGCGAGGTGCATGTGCAGGATGCCGGGCTTACGGGTGGCGTGACCCTTGGCCCGCGCCGGGTGGTGCCGGTGAGCCTGATGGCGCTGGAGGCGGGCGCGGCGGTGCATGCCGCGCTGGAGGATCAGTTGCGCGCGAGCGCGCCGGGAGAGCATGACGCGCGGTTTGTGCGGGCCGTGCCGGGGATCGAGGCCGGAGGGCTGGGCGAGCGGGAAACCACGCTTTTGGGCCGTATCAGAGACGATATCATGCCGGTGGACAAGGTGTTGCGGTCGCGGATGGACCATGCCGCACTGGCGCGGCTGGTGCGGCGGGGGCTGGTGCAGGTAGCGGGCGTCACGCCGTCGGATGCGAGCCATGTTCTGGGGCAGCAAGCGGGATGGGATGCCGAGGCCGCGCGGATGGCGCTGGAGGTGGTGGCGCGCAAGCGGACGGGATCGGGCAATCGGCTGGCGCAGGGGGCGGAGCAACTGGCGCGGATGATCGTGGACCGATTGACGTATCAGACAAGTTTGGCCTTGTTAGAGACTGCTTTTGCCGAAGATGACGTGGAGTTTGGCCTGCCGCCCGAGGCCCTGGCAGCGCATGTTTTGATGCAGAAGGGGCTGGACCGGCATCATGGGCTGGTGCGTCTCGACAGCGGGCTGGGCGTGCCGGTGGTGGGGCTTGGGGCCTCGGCGGCATGTTATTACCCGGCGGTGGGTGCGCGGCTGGGCTGTGACATGATTCTGCCGGAGCATGCCGGGGTGGCCAATGCCATCGGGGCCGTGGTCGGGCGGGTGACGATCCGGCGGGGCGGCACGGTGACCTCGCCATCCGAGGGCAAATACCGGGTGCATCTGGAGAGCGGGCCGGAGGATTATGCAGGCTCTGATACGGCGATGGACGCGTTGGAGGCGGCGCTGAGCGCCGAGGCGCGGGCGGAGGCCGAGGCGGCGGGGGCGGTGGATATCCATGTCACCGCGCGACGCGAGGTGAAGGAGGCGCAGGCCGAGGCGCGGCGGGTGTTTCTGGAGGCCGAGATCGTGGTTGAGGCGAGTGGGCGACCGCGTATCGCGGGCTGAGGGCGCGGTTCAGCCGCCCAGGCGCAGACCGGAACGCCAGACGCGCCGGTCGAAGATGACCTTGGCGAGTGCGATCAGCGCAAGCAGGCAAAGAATGGTCTTGGAGAGTGTCCCCATCGTGCCCTGAATCAGCAGCGCATGCACGACGGTGCCGGTCACGATCACCATTACGGTGGCGGTATGGGCAAGCCGCCAGCTGCGCAGGCGCCACGGCCAGCGACGGCGGACGAGGCCCAGGAGTGCGGCGAGGAACACCATCCACATGGCGATCACGCCCCAAGCGGAGAACGAGGTGGGCGAGGTGAATGTCAGGGCATCGACGACATCGGGCGGGCTGGTGATCCAGAGGCCCGCGACATGGGCGATCACCATGATCAGGAGAAGCGTGCCGACGATTCGATGCAGGCGGCGTCGCCGGGTTTGCGAGAGGCCGGGAAGGTAGCCGCCGATCAGCAGCGGCTGGAGCAGGATGAGAACAAGGCCCACGACCCCGGCGAACCCGGCCGCGATATAGACCGGGCTGCGCCATGCCAGAAGCGGGCTCTGACCGGCGGCGATGAGCGGGATCGCGGTGGCAAGGCCAAGCCCGCCCCAGATCATGAGGGTCCGGATATGCGGCATGCCTTGCAATCCGCCGGATCAGGCGGGTTGCAGGACGAAATGCGCCTCGAGGCTGGTGTCGCTTGCGCTTGGCATCACGGGGCGGAGGAACACCGTCTCGAAGTCGCCACTGTCATAGGCGAGATGGCCGTGCGGCTGGCCGAAGGCGGGCACGATCTGCGGCATTTCGAGCCGGAATTGGCCGTTTTCATCGGTGAGCGTCGCGCCGTGGCTGTGCGGGTCGCGTTCGTGGCCTTCGGTGGTGTGGGCCCAGATCTGGATGCGCTGACCGGAGAGCGGCGCGCCGTCACCGGCGCGGCGCACGGTGCCGGTCATCCAGAAGCCGCCGCCGCCGATCCGGTCGACGATGGGCGCATCGGGGAGGTAGTTGTTGGCGCCGCCGCGCACGGTGCGGGTGGGGTCGAGCCCCGCCGCGCGGGCGGGCACGATCAGGCCGGAGGCCGCGCCCCCGGCGATGGCACATCCGGCGGCGACAAAGGCGCGGCGGGTGAAGAAACTGGTCGGCATGTCGCGTCCTTTCTTGGGTTTGAGACGTACGTGGCATGTCTGTTGCGCAATATAGTGCATCACGCCGCGATTCCGATAGGTTGTCTCACAGGGTGGCGCATGGGCGTCATTTCGCCGGAAATCTGCTCAACCTAAGGGATGTCGGGATTTTTCTGGACAGGTCTTGCGGCTGCCGCTTAGGCTGATCTCCAAAGCTATTTTGAAGTCCTTTGCAAACAGCCGCTTTGTCGCTGACTGGTTGGAGCCCGTGCCTGATTTTGTGAAATCAGTCTTGTCGGAAATGGCGCGGTTCATTGCGCCGCTAAATGCTGCTGTAGAGACCGAAGAGGCGCTTGCGCAGTATCTGCTGAAATTCGGATACGATGTCGATTTCTCGGCCTTGAGCGGATCGGTGCAGAGCCTCGCCCCGCTGGCAAATACAACCTCCTCGAAAAGATCGAGAAGGCAGACGCCCCCGAGGCCCAGCTCGACAAGGACATTGCGGCCGCCGAGGCTCGTGGCGCCTGCCAAGGCGTGAAGGGCCGCTTTTGCCTTTTTGGTATGGGTCCTTCGCAGACGCAGCTAAGGTCCGGTTTCCGCCGCTCCTGCTTGAGCGACGTGAACGGCCCAAACCGGTCACTCGCCGCCTGACCCAAAGCCGCATCGCGCCGCATTTGGAGTGATCGAGCTGCAAAAGCACAAATGTGACTTTACCGCGTAGCGATACTGGAATTGTCCTATTGCCGCCCTGTGATATCGATCGTGCCCTTAACTTTGGCGCCGCTTTCCGTTGCCATCCCCTTGGCTACGACATCAGCCTGAACCTGTGAGGTCGATGCAAGCTTTAGATCGTCGCACTTCACACTGCCAGTGTGGCTGCCTTCAACCGCGATTTTCGTTGCCGACATTGCCCCGTCAACCGAACCGCTCAGCTGAACGGTGATCATCTCAGCGGTGACATCCCCAACCACGCGACCTTTGATGTCGACACTGCCCTCGCTTGATCTGATGTTGCCTTCGATCATCAGATCTTCTTCAATAATTGAGCTCGGCACATTGAAACCCTTTGGCTGAGATATTGGCGACCATAGAATGAAAACTGTGATTTGAACACCGTCGTCGAAGGTGGCCTCGAGCGAGTGCAAGCGCAGGAAGTCACCGTGTGCGTATGTGATGCAGCGTCGGCCCCTCACGGGGCCTGATCAAGGGCGAGGACGGCCCAGAGCTGCCTTCTACCTACCACGCCGATGCCGCGCCGCAGCTTCACCAGACCGGCCATTCGTCCATGGCGCAGCATTTTTGGAGGATGAAGGTCAGTAGAGCGGACAAAACCGACTCTCATGCACACCGAAGCTTGACCTGTCTATGGCTTCACACTTTAGGAATGCCACAACAGCGAAGAATCGGTGTGAATGGACAAGGCGGCGGATGGTGCGGATTTCTGAACTTGCGGAGAGCGTGGGCCTGTCGCGCGCGACGCTGCTCTATTACGAGAAGCTCGGGCTGCTGAAGGGCAAGCGCCAGGCGAATGGCTATCGCGTCTATTCCGATGCCGACCGGCAGCGGCTGCGTTTGATGCAGCAGCTTCAGGCGGGCGGGCTCAGCCTGCAGGAGTGCCAGGCCTGCCTCGATGGCAAGCTCGACCATGACATGCTTGGCCAGCGCCTCGCCGTGCTGGACGCGGAGATCGCCGAGAAGACGCGTTCGCGCGACCTTCTGGCGGCTCTGCTCGGACAGTCCAGCCTCAAGGACTGGCACGAAGAGCTCGAGCGCGTCGCGCCCGATATGCACCGCGCCTGGCTCATGTCGCAGGGATTTTCGAGCGCGGAGGCCGGGCTGGTCGCGCTGGTATCCAAGGACATGAACGCCCACGACGCCTACAGGGCGGGCTTCATGGAGGTCTTTGCCGGTCTCGATTGGTGGGGCCCGGGAACGGCCGAGGCGACACGCCGGGCGCTCGGCATTATGCCCTTTGCACCCGAAACGATCCTCGAGATCGGCTGCGGCCCCGGCATGGCGACGATGACGCTGGCCGAAGCGAGCACGGCCCGGATTACCGCCATCGACACGGCCGAGGTCGCGCTGGAAAAACTGCGCGCGCGGATCGCGGCGGGCGGTTTCACCGACCGGATCGAGGTGCAGAACGTAGACATGGCCGCACTTCCGACCCCCGAGCTCCCCTGGGACGTGATCTGGTCCGAGGGCAGCGCCTATATCTTCGGCGTGGAAAAGGCGCTTGCCGACTGGCGCACGCTCCTGCGCCCCGGCGGCGCGCTCGTGTTCTCCGACATGGTCTGGCGGACAGACACGCCCGACGACGAGATCCGCGCCTTCTGGGACGCAGAATATCCCGCGATGAAGACGTCCGCGACCCGTGTCGCGCAGGCCAAGCGCGCGGGCTACCGCGTTCTCGGCCATTTCGACATCGGGCCGGAGGGGATGGAGACCTACTATCGGCCGCTGGCCGCGCGGCTCGAGGCTTTGGAGCCGCGTCTCGCGGGGAGCCGTGTCCTGGACGACCTTCGCCGCGAGATCGCCGTACTCGAGGCCGAGCGCGGGCAGTTCGGCTACGAGATGTTCGTGCTGGAGCGGGCCTGAGCCCGCCTGGCACCAGAGAGGATTGAGACATGGATTATGTCGAGGATTTCACCCCGCACACCGAGGCCATCGCAGAGCTCTTCGCGTCGACCTTCACCGCCTCTGAAGGCGCGGAGGAAGGCGAGTTGATCCGCGCCCTTACGCGCCGCCTGATCGCCGAGACACCCGCCGAGGATCTGCGCGTGTTCACCGCCTGGGAGGACGGCATGCTCGTCGGCGGCATCTTCTTTACGCGCCTCACATACGAGGGCGATGCGCGCACGGTCTTCATGATGGCTCCCGTGGCGGTGGCGACGGCGCATCAGGGCAAGGGCACAGGGCAGCGGCTGATCGCCCAAGGTCTCGACGCACTCAGGCAGGGGGGCGTCGACATGGCGGTCACCTATGGCGATCCGGCTTTCTACGGACGCGCCGGGTTCAAACCCGTGTTGGAGGCCGATCTTCCCGCGCCGCAACCGCTCCAGCAGCCAGAGGGCTGGATTGCTCAATCCCTGACGGCCGAGCCGTTGACGCCCGTGAGCGGTCCGGTCCGCTGTGTCGCTGCCTTCAACGATCCGGCGCTCTGGTAGGCCGATGGTCCGCGACTACTCCGCCTTCCTGCCGGGTGGCATACCACGACGGAGAGAGCCCACGGCACTGGAAAGCCTCGGCTGGGGCCCGGTTTTCGCCCGGCAGATCGACGCCGACGCGCTGACCGCGACGCCGCCGGTGCGCGTGGTCGCCGTGCATCGAAGCGGTTTGCAGGTGGCGGGCGACGGCATCGACGAGACCATCCCGCCGGGGCCTGAGGCCACGGTGGGCGACTGGCTGCTGTTAGATCGCGCGCGTCCACGTTCAAGCCAGGTGTTGGAGCGCAAGAGCCTGATCAAGCGTCGCGCGCCGGGCACGGGGCGCGAAGTGCAACTGATCGCAGCGAACATCGACACGGTTTTCGTGGTCACCTCCTGCAACACCGATTTCAACATCGCCCGGCTGGAGCGCTACGTCGCGCTGGCCTTCGATGCCGATATCGAGCCGGTGATCGTGCTCACCAAGGCGGATCTCGCGAAGGATCCCGCGTCCTATGTCACAGCGGCGCAGGCGATATCGGAACGGGTGCTCGTGGTGGCGCTCGATGCCCGCGGCGAAGAGCCTGTGCAGGCGCTCGCCGACTGGTGCAGGCCCGGACGCACAGTTGCCTTCATCGGATCGTCAGGCGTCGGCAAGTCCACCCTGACGAACGCGCTTCTTGGTGCGCAGGCCATCGCCACGCAAGGCATCCGCGAGGACGACGCGAAGGGCCGGCACACGACGACACGCCGCGAACTGCACGCGACCCCCGGCGGGTGCCTTGTGCTCGACACGCCGGGCATGCGCGAACTGCAATTGACCGACGCTGCGGAGGGCATCGCCGACGTCTTCGAGGATATCAAGGCGCTGGCCGCAGACTGCCGCTTCACCGACTGCCAGCACGAGACCGAGCCAGGCTGCGCCGTGAGGACCGCCATGGAGGACGGCAGCCTCGACCCGGCTCGCATAACGCGTTGGCGCAAGCTTCAGGCCGAAGACGCCTTCAACTCCGCCAGCCTCGCCGAACGCCGCGAGAAAGACCGCGCGTTTGGGAAGCTGGTGCGCAGCGCGATGAAGGCGAAATCGGACCGAACGCGATAAGTGCCGGGTCCCGTCAGCCCGGTCCACTTCGGCCCAGAGCCGATCTTCGAAGACAGCATTGCGAAGGGCTCCTTTGCGACTTTTAGTACCTGCAGTACTCTCTCATCGAGGCCGATGAGTCTCACTCAAGTCTGATGCTCGAGTTACGGCTCGCGGTTCCGCCACGCTACCGGAAGGCGGTCTACCCAAACCTTGACCAAGGGTTGGCCAAGAGTGGACTTGCTCCGATTCAGAACATCGCGTGGAGCGCTTAAAACCGCGTTGTTCACGACCGGGGGCGCTTAATGTTCATGCTTTTCGCCGTCGCCGTTGCGTTGCTCCGCACGTTTCTGCTCAATGAGAGGGCCCTTCTACCAGTAGGTCGTCGGCTGTCGGTCACTGCGACCGAATAAGCCAATCGAAGACCACGATAAGGCACGGCGGTAACGCCGCAGTGCCTGCGGGCCGCACACATTATGCCTGCGCACGACAGGCCTTCTGCGGCCCACACACTCCGGCTACCGTTCAATATCTGCGCCGCCCTCTGCCGTGCGCCGCGCCACGAAATCGTCCATCTCTTCCAACCGGGCAGTGTCGAGCGGCGGCGGCTCGTGCGCCGCTACGGTCTGGGAAAAGATCTGATGCGCGCGGTCTGCGGCGGTCAGGGCGCCTCGTTCGCTCCAGCTTTCATAGTTGGACCAATCTGACAGAAGGGGCGAATAGAAAGCCGTCTCGAAACGGTCGAGCGTGTGTTGCGTTCCGAAAAAATGCCCACCATGCCCGACGTCGGCGATCGCTGTCTGACGTCAGCGCCTATGGGACAGATTTGAGGTTTTCGTAACGGAGATGCGGTCATCGGGCCGATTCGCCACCATTATTGTGGTGGTTTTCGGGAAAGAGGAGATGACCATGACGTATTACATAGGACTTGATGTTTCAGTTGAGAGTACGGCCGTGTGCGTGATCGACGCAGATGGTTGCGTCAAGAGAGAGTTTTCTGCGCGGAGCCATCCTGAGGATCTCGCAAATGCGCTGGATCCGTTTTCTGATCAGATTGCTGGGATCGGTCTCGAAGCTGGGCCCATGTCGGGCTTCCTTGTTGAGGGCCTCAAGCAAAGAGGCTTGCACAGCGTTCTGATGGAGACGCGCAGGGTTCATGCCGCTTTATCCGCCATTCCGGTCAAGACGGATCGGCGGGATGCCCGTGGCATCGCCGAGCTTCTTCGAATGGGCTGGTTTCAGCCTGTGCATTTGAAGACCCCTGCCGCCCGGGATCTGCGGGTGATGCTGTCGGCGCGGGACAGTTTGGGTCGTCGCGTCCGTGAACTCGACAATTCGGTTCGCGGCCTTCTTAGAGGGTTTGGTTTGAGGGTTCCCACAGGAGCGCGAGGCCGATTTTGTGAATTGGTTCGCGACCTGATCGCAGGCAACTTGCTGCTGGAAGCGGCAATCTCCCCGCTCCTATCAGCACGGGATGCGATGGCAGCGGAATTTGCCAAATTGGACAAGCTGGTTCGGGATCAGTCTCGCAACGATGACGTCTGCCGTCGCCTTATGACCATTCCCGGCGTTGGTGCCGTGGTGGCGATGACGTTCCGAGCGGCTATCGACGACCCGAAACGATTTCGTTCATCAAAGTCGGTGGGGGCCTGCTTTGGCCTGACGCCACGACGATACCAATCTGGCGAAACTGATCGGGTTACATCGATCACCAAGGCTGGCGATGCAAGTGTGCGGACTGCGCTTTATGAAGCCGCGCATGTGATGCTGGTTAGAACCACCAGATGGACCCCACTCAGGGCATGGGCGATGCGCGTTGCTGCTCGACGGGGCGCAAAGCGCGCCAAGATTGCCCTTGCGCGGAAACTGGCTGTCATCATGCATCGGATGTGGATAGACGGCACAGAGTTCAAAACCGCCTGACAGACAAACAACACCAGAGCTTCCGCAAGGAAGGCGGCCCTGAAGGGACGTGGTGAGGGAAAAGCCGACAGAAATCCTGACTTGAATATGAAGTCGCAACGGAGATGGGCTTTCCTGAGCCAAAGCCAACCGCATCATGTGAGTGCAATGCGCAGATCACGGACAGAAGCATGCACCTTCAGGCGCTAATTCCTTGCATAACCAGGCCCGATTACAGAAGGATTTCTGGTTCATCGCAGCCACCAAGGAGCGAAGATGAACAAGAAATCCGGAACATCGAAGGACGCGGCTGACAAGCTGGTCAAAGGGATCAAGCGCAAGACGCGCAAGCATTACTCGGCGGAAGAGAAGATCAGGATCGTGCTGGCGGGCCTGCGCGGCGAGGAGAGCATTGCCGCGCTGTGCCGACGCGAGGGTATCAGCGAGAGCCTGTATTACACTTGGTCGAAGGAATTCCTCGAGGCGGGCAAGCAACGCCTGGCCGGGGATACCGCCCGCCAGGCGACATCGCCTGAGGTCAAGGAGCTGCGCTCGGAATCGACCGCGCTCAAGGAAGTCGTCGCCGACCTGACCCTGGAAAACCGTCTGCTCAAAAAAAGCATGATCGGGGATGGGGAGTGCGAGGCATGAGGTATCCTGCATCGGAAAAGCTGGAGATCATCCGCACCGTCGAAGCCTCGCATCTGTCCGCCCGTCAGACGCTGGCCATGCTCGGCATTCCACGCACGACCTATTACCGCTGGTATGACCGCTGGTCCGAGGGTGGGCTTGACGCGCTCGAGGACACGGCACCCCATCCGGGGTCTGTGTGGAACCGCCTTCCGGAAGAGACCCGGGCGGACATTATCGAGTTCGCGCTCGAACATGAGGATCTGACGTCCCGCGAGCTGGCCGTAAAATACTCCGACGAGAAGCAGTATTTTGTCTCAGAATCATCGGTTTATCGCATCCTGAAGGCGGAAGACCTGGTCACGGCACCTGCGCATATCGTGATGAAGGCGTCCAATGAGTTCAAGGACCAGACCACACGGCCCAACGAACTTTGGCAAACTGACTTTACCTATCTGAAGGTCCTGGGCTGGGGCTGGTTCTACCTGTCGACCATCCTGGACGATTACAGCCGCCACATCATCGCCTGGAAGCTCTGCACCACGATGAAAGCCGAAGACGTGACCGCCACGCTCGATTTGGCGCTGGAGGCTTCAGGATGTGACTGCGCGGCCGTTGTCGCCAAGCCAAGACTTCTTAGCGACAACGGCGCGTCTTACATCGCGGGGGACTTGGCAGATTACCTCGATGACAAAGGCATGGATCATGTCCGCGGCGCACCCTACCACCCCCAGACACAGGGCAAGATCGAGCGGTGGCACCAGACCATGAAGAACCGTGTTCTGCTCGAGCATTACTTCCTGCCCGGAGACCTCGAGCGCCAGATCGGCACCTTTGTCGAACATTACAACAACCATCGCTACCACGAGAGCCTTGGAAACCTGACGCCCGCCGACGTCTACTTCGGGCGCGCAGAGAAGATCCTGAAACAGCGAGAGGAGATCAAACGGAAAACCATGCTCAAGCGGCGCTTGCGCCACGAAACTGAAAACGCATAAACTTAATCAAGGATGAGCCAGAGCCTCCAAACGAAAGCACGCTCTGATGTCCCAAATTATCTGACGACGCACATACCAGAACTGAACTCTCAAGGGTTGGTATGCTGTCTCTCGCGAGGATCGTCAAAGCGGCCCACAACTTTGCAAACTCCGCTTTCTGCGCATTGCTGACCTTGGTGCATAGCGCAGCATCGACGTAATGGTCTTTGGGGGGTGAACGACCGCTTATTCCTCAGGGGGGCGAGCCTTTCGCAGTTGCAGAGAATGGCCGGAATCCGCCAGCTTGTGAAGATCGTCACTCCCGGCCCAGATGTATGTGTCGGCTGCTGTTCGCAATCGAGAATTTGGCACGATTTCGGAAATCGCTCATATGTATCCGGCCTGTTGATCGGCTCGCGGGCCGTGGCCTTGATGGGGTTACGCACGCGCCTTGGTCTCATTAGCGGCAAGGTCTATAATGACCCAATGGGCCGTCAGACTCTGGGGGCGTATCTTCTCCGTTCCATGCTGTCCTCTCTATCGCGAACTCCTTTGTGACCGTGGAAGGCGTCAGATCACTTCCATGGTCGCGTCTTTTGGCGCGTCGAACCGGGCGCCGTGCCGCAGAAGGCTCCAGGCGGTTCGAGCGAGTTTGTTGGCAAGTGCGATGGCCGCTTTGTTTCGTGGCATACGGGCGACCGCTTCGGTCAGCCACGGGCCGAAACTGAAGTCGGACCATCGGTGTACTGGCGTAGCTGGATCGCAGTTCGTCGATATTCCTGGCGAACTCTTCAGATTCAGCTTTCAACCGCCCAACCTCGGCCTCCATATCGATGATCGGCGAGTATTTCTGCTCGATCGCCTGCCGTTTCTCCTTTTCCTCCGCGAGGATCCGGTCGCGGTCTTCGGCGGCCCGGGTCTTCTCCTGAGTGAGCTCGCGACCGAGGCTATTTGCCCGCCGTCGTGCGACCAGGAATAGAATGAGAAAAAGTGGAAAACCGATCAGGAATATCAGGACGGCGATCGGTAAAGCTATATTGGGGTCCAAGTCTGGCATCAGGCACCTCTTTCGCGAACTTGGAAATGAGGCACATAACATCCAGTCAAATCAAGCCCGAGGCCGCGATTGAAGATTACGTGCGCTCCCTGCGGTCGCCAAGCCGGCTTCCAACGCTGCGCTGAAGCTCAAGTTCTTCCCGCGGAGAAGGAGGCTTCTGTCTCGGTTGATGGGCAATGCACATCAACCGAGACAGAAAGGCAAAGCTCGTTCGTTTTGCAGACGCTGTCCTACGCGCCCTGCGCGAAGCAGTCCCAAAAACCGCGAAGGCCAAGATTTCGCGCTAACCATTTGAGATACATAGAAAACGCGGTCTCACCCCGACCTCATCACGCGAAAAACTATGTGCGCGGCGAAAAACTACGCGCGCGCCTACATGCGATCAGGCGTCGAGGTTCTCGACGTTGAGGGCGTTGGCCTGGATGAACTCACGGCGTGGCTCGACCACGTCGCCCATCAGCTTGGTGAAGAGATCATCGGCCTCGGCCACGTCGTCGATCTTGACCTGCAGAAGCGTGCGGGCGTCCGGGTCGAGCGTGGTTTCCCAAAGCTGATTGGGGTTCATCTCTCCGAGGCCCTTATAGCGTTGCAGCGTCAGGCCCTTTTCGCCCTCTTTCAGGATCGCGTCGAGCAGGTCGAGCGGGCCGAAGATGGGCTGTGAGCGGTCCTTGCGCAGCAATGTCGCGCGTTCGCGGTAGACGGCGCGCAGCTGTTCGGTCTGCTGGGCGAGGCGGCGGGCGTCGCCGCCGCGCAGCACCGGGCCGTCAAGCGTGCGCATTTCCTCGACCCCGCGCACCACGCGGGTCAGGCGGAGGCCCTGATCCTGCGTCGGGCGGCCCTGCCAGCCGCGCTCGTACTCGTTGGAAATCATGTCGAGCCGGGCGGCGACGGTATCGGCGACGCCTTGCAGGTCACTGTCGACGCGCCCGGGCAGGAACGCCTCGGCGATGGCCGCCTGTTCGAGGATGTGGCGAGGGTAATGCGTCGGGAACGCCTCGAGGCTGCGCTTGGCCTGCCGCGCCTCTTCGACCACGCGCACCAGATCGGGACCGGCGATTTCCTCGCCCGAGCCGAGGCGCAGCGCGGCATCGGAGGTGCCCTGGTCGATCAGGTAATCCTCGAGCGAGGGGTGATCCTTGAGATAGACCTCGGACTTGCCGCGCATCACTTTGTAGAGCGGCGGCTGTGCGATATAGAGATATCCACCCTCGATCAGTTCGGGCATTTGCCGGTAGAAGAATGTGAGCAGCAGCGTGCGGATATGCGCGCCGTCGACATCGGCATCGGTCATGATCACGATCTTGTGGTAGCGCAGTTTCGAGATGTCGAATTCGTCGCGGCCGATGCCGGTGCCAAGCGCCATCACGAGATTGCCGATTTCCTGTGACCCGAGCATCCGGTCAAAGCGCGCCCGCTCGACGTTTAGGATCTTGCCGCGCAGGGGCAGCACCGCCTGCGTGCCCCGGTCGCGCCCGGTCTGGGCAGAGCCGCCGGCGCTATCGCCCTCGACGAGGAACAGTTCGGTCTTGGAGGGGTCCTTGCTTGAGCAATCCTTGAGCTTGCCAGCAAGGAAATTGACATCCATCGGGTTCTTGCGCCGGGTGAGTTCGCGGGCCTTGCGGGCGGCCTCGCGGGCATGGGCGGCCTCGATGATCTTGGAGACGATGACCTTGGCCACCTGCGGATTTTCCTCGAACCATTCGGCGAGTTTTTCGTTCATCAGGCCTTCGACCGCCGGGCGCACCTCGGAGCTGACGAGCTTGTCCTTGGTCTGGGACGAGAATTTCGGATCGGGCACCTTGACCGAGAGCACGCAAGTCAGCCCCTCGCGGGCATCGTCACCGGTGAAGCTGACCTTTTCCTTCTTGGCGATGCCGGTGGTCTGGGCATAGGCGTTGATGGTGCGGGTCAGCGCACCGCGAAAGCCCGCCATATGGGTGCCGCCGTCGCGCTGCGGGATGTTGTTGGTGAAGGGCAGCACCGTCTCGTGATAGCTGTCGTTCCACCACATCGCCACCTCGATGCCGATCTCGTCCCGCTCGCCGGTGATAAAGATCGGCTCGGGCATGGCCGGGGTCTTGTGACGGTCGAGATACTTGACGAATTCCTTGACCCCGCCTTCGTAGAACAGCTCTGATTCAAGGTGTTCGGCGGGGCGCTCGTCACGCAGGATGATGCGCACGCCGGAATTGAGGAAGGCCAGTTCGCGCAGGCGCTTTTCCAGCGTCTCGAAGCTGTATTCAAGGTTCGAGAACGTCTCAAGCGAGGCAAGAAAGCGCACCTCGGTGCCCTTACGCCCCTCGGCGTCCCCCACGACGCGCAGCGGCTCGGTGGTAAAGCCGCCCTCGAAGCGGGCGACGTGTTCCTTGCCGTTGCGCCAGATCCGCAATTCGAGCCATTCCGACAGCGCGTTGACGACAGAGACGCCGACGCCGTGCAGACCGCCCGAGACCTTGTAGGAATTGCTGTCGAATTTGCCGCCCGCATGCAGCTGGGTCATGATGACCTCGGCGGCCGAGACGCCTTCGCCCTCATGCATGTCCACCGGGATGCCACGGCCATTGTCGCTGACCGAGACGCTCGAATCGGCGTGGATCGTGACGTTGACCGCGTCGGCGTGACCGGCGAGTGCCTCGTCGATGCCGTTATCCACGACCTCGTAGACCATGTGATGCAGACCGGAGCCGTCGTCGGTATCCCCGATATACATTCCGGGGCGTTTGCGGACAGCCTCCAACCCTTTGAGAACCTTGATGGAATCGGCCCCGTATTCTTCGGGCGCGACAGCGGGTTCGGACATGCGTGTGTTCCTTCGTATTTTTGTGATTTTATACGTTTTATTGGGGGGAATGTCACGCCCAACCGCTATATTTTGCGTATGTCATGGGATCACGTGAACGGGATCACGAGCCCCACCAGAATCAGCAGCATGCCAGAGCCGAAATTGAGCCGGTTAATCGCCTTGGGGCTCTGCAAGAGACGGCGCGCGCGGTCAAGAAAGAAGGCGAGCGCGAGGTTGCCCAGCATCGGCACGATGGCCGAAACCGCGAGGATCGCGGCGATGTCGGGCACGGTGACGGTCGAGAGATCGAAGAAGCCCGGCAGGAAACCCATGTAGAAGAGGATCGCCTTGGGATTGCCGATCACCGCCGCCATGCCGACCGAGAACCCGGCCCAGAGGCCGGGACGGGTCATGCGGCTGTCGGCGCTTGGCGGACGCGAGGGCGCGCGGATCAGCAAGAGCCCCATCACGATGAACACCCCCGCCGCGATCCAGCGCAGCAGTTCCAGCGCGTCGCCATAGACCGACAGCACCCACGCAAGCCCGAGGATCGCGCAGAGCGGCCAGATCAGATCGCCCAATGCGACGCCCACCGCCAGCGGCCAGGCCCCGGCCATGCCCCCGGAAAGCGACCGCGCGGTCAGCGCCACCCAGACCGGGCCGGGCACCGCCCAGAGGCCCGCCATGGCGGCGGCGTAGAGCATCAGATCGAAAAGGCTGACGGTCATGGGGTGTCGGGCAAGGTGAGGCTGCCATCGGGGGAGAGCGGCCAGAACGGGTTCATCGCCAGTTCCCAGACATGGCCGTCGGGATCGGAGAAATAGCCGGAATAGCCGCCCCAGAACACCTTTTCCGGGGCTTTGAGCGCAGTCGCCCCGGCAGCAAGGGCGGTGGCATAGGCGCCATCCACCTCGGCCTCGGTCATGAAGTTCTGCGCCAGCGTCATTGCGCCGGTGCCGAGCGTGGCATTCGGGCGGCCCTGATCGGAGGCGAGGTCGGATGTGCCGAACAGCCCCAGAACCAGCCCGTTCATCTGGTAGAAGGCAACCTTGTCCAGCGATTCTGCCGGGGCCCAGCCAAGGGCGGCGTAAAAGCTGCGCGCACGGTCGAGATCTGCGACGCCAAGGGTGATGAGGGTGACGCGTTGCGGGGTCATGGGGCCTCTGATGTGATCCGGCTGGTGCCGTCGGTGTCGGTGACGTGAACGTGCTGCGCGCGCGGGCCAAGTTCGGCGAAGAGTTCTGGCCCGGTGCCGGTCATCCAGGCTTGGGCGCCGAGGCCGCAGATTTCGTCATAGAGCGCCGCGCGGCGGGTGGCGTCAAGATGGGCCGCGACCTCATCCAGCAACAAAATCGGCGGCGCGCCGAAATCGCGGGCGAGCGCGCGGGCATTGGCAAGGATGAGCGAGACCAGCAGCGCCTTCTGCTCGCCGGTGGAGCAGTCGGCGGCGGGCACGCCCTTGGCGGCATAGACCCCGTAGAGATCGGCGCGGTGCGGACCCACGAGGGTGCGCCCGGCGATCAGATCGCGAAACCGGCTCTCGGCCAGTGCCTCGCGCAGGTCATCGGCCCCCTCGGGCATCTCGCCCTCGGTCTGGGTCAGCTCCAGTTCGGCGGTGGGAAAGGCGGTTTCGGCCTGCATCTGCGCGCCCGCGATGAGCGCAAGTGCGTGCTTGCGATTGGCGTGGATCTGCGCGCCCGCCTCGGCCATCTGACGCTCCAGCGCCAGATACCAATGCGCGTCGCGCACCTGGTCCTTGAGCAGGCGGTTGCGTTCGCGCATCGCCTTTTCATAGGCCAGCGCCGCATCGCCGTGATCGGGCAGGAAGCTCATCGTCATCCGGTCGAGAAAGCGCCTGCGCCCCTCGGTTCCTTCGATCCAAAGCCGGTCCATCGACGGGATCAGCCAGAGCACACGGGCGATCCGGCCAAGCGCCAGTTGGGTGGCGGATTTCTCGTCAATGCGCACCTGCCGCGCCGCGCCCTCCTCCGACAGGATTTCGACTTCGTGGACACTTTGCAGCGAGTGCAGGAGGCCGGTGATCTTCCAGCCAAGGGATTCAGGCCGCCGCGCCATGTCCTGCGCCGCAGCGCGCCGCAGCCCGCGTCCGGGCGACAGGAGCGAGACTGCCTCGATCAGGTTGGTCTTGCCCGCGCCATTGGGGCCGTGGATCGCAACGGGACGCGCATCGAGCGTGAGCCGCCCGGATTTATGCGAGCGGAAATGCGAAAGGGTCAATTCCGACAGGTAGAGGCCGGGCATTCACCGCCCTTTCATCTTTCCGAAAATACTCCCGCCGGAGGCTCCGACAGATGTCACACCCGCATCGGCATGACGACATAGACCGCCGTCGTGTCATTGCCTTCGCGCATCAGCGTGGGATCGCCCGAGGAGTTGAACAGGAACACGGCGTTCTCGCGGTCGACCTGGCTGGCGATTTCCAGCAGGTACTTGGCGTTGAAGCCGATTTCCAGCCGCTCGTCGCCGTAAGCCACGGCCAGCTCTTCCTCGGCGGCGCCGCTGTCGGGGGCGTTGACCGAGAGGATCAGCCGATCCTCGTCGAGCGCCAGTTTCACCGCGCGCGAGCGTTCGGAACTGACGGTCGCCACACGGTCCACGGCTTGCGCGAATTCGGCAGCGTCCACTTCCATCCGGCGGGTGTTGCCCTGCGGAATGACGCGGGTGTAGTCGGGGAAGGTGCCGTCGATTACCTTGGATGTGAGCGTGATGTCGGGGGTGGCGAAGCGTATCTTGGTCTCGGAGACCGAGACTGCGATCTTCATCTCGTCATCTTCCAGCAGCTTGCGCAATTCGCCCACCGTCTTGCGCGGCACGATCACGCCGGGCATGTCCGACGCACCCTCGGGCAGGTCGGCGTCGATCCGGGCGAGGCGGTGGCCGTCGGTGGCGACGCAGCGCAGAACCTTGCCGCCATCGACCTCGGAGACATGCATGTAGACGCCGTTGAGGTAATAGCGGGTTTCCTCGGTGGAAATGGCGAATTTCGACTTGTCGAAGAGCCGTCGCAGCACCGGCGCGGGGGCCGAGAAGTTGCTGGCATATTCCGATGAGGCCATCACCGGGAAGTCTTCCTTGGGCAGGGTCGCGAGATTGAAGTTCGACCGGCCGGCCTGAACCGTGAGGCGACCGGCGCTGCCGTCATCGGCCAGCGTGACGAGCGCGCCGTCGGGCAGTTTGCGCACGATTTCATGCAGCATCACCGCCGAGACGGTGGTGGCACCGGCGCGTTCGACCTGTGCGGTGGCCTTGTCGACCACCTCGATGTCAAGATCGGTGGCACGGAAATGCACCGCGTCGCCTTCGGCCTCGATCAGCACATTGGCGAGGATCGGGATGGTGTTGCGCCGCTCGACCACGGATTGTGCCTGCGCCACGGCCTTGAGCAACGTGCCGCGTTCGATGCTGAGTTTCATGCCCTCGCTCCTGTCAGGTGCCGGTCTTGCGCCGGGAGGGGCACGGTAGCAATATTCCCCTGCGGCTCAAGCGCTTTATCGTGTTTTCGGCTGGAAATCCGGCAGCGTCAAGGGCCACAGCCCCCGCGGCATGCCGCGCGGGGGGCGTTTGCGGCGGTAAAGCCGCGCTCAGCCTTCGAGCGTGCGGCGCAAAAGCTCCAGATCGTCGGCGATCTGCGCGTCCTGAATGCGCAACTCCTCGATGCGCTTGACCCCGTGCATCACGGTGGTGTGGTCGCGTCCGCCGAACCGGCGACCGATCTCGGGCAGCGAGCGCGAGGTCATCTGCTTGCACAGGTACATCGCCACCTGACGCGGCCGGGCGAAGGCGCGCAGGCGCTTGGGCCCGATCATGTCGGAAAGGCGGATGTTGTAGTGATCGGAAACCTTGCGCTGAATCTCCTCGACCGAGACCTTGCGCTCGGAGGCGCGCAGCACGTCGGCAAGGCAGTCCTGCGTCAGTTCCAGGGTGATCGGCTGGCGCACCAGCGAGGCAAAGGCGAAAAGCCGGGTCAGCGCGCCTTCGAGCACGCGGACATTGGTGCTGATCCGGTGGGCGAGGAATTCGAGCACGCCGTCGTTGAGCATGAGGTCGGGATATTGCTCGCGGTGGCGGTCCAGCTTGGATTGCAGGATGCCGAGGCGCAGTTCGTAATCGGTGGGATGCAGATCGACGACCAGGCCGCATTGCAGGCGCGACTTGATCCGGTCTTCGAGATTGGCGATCTCGCCGGGGGCGCAATCGGCAGAAATCACGATCTGCTTGTTCTGATCGACCAGCGCGTTGAAGGTGTGAAAGAATTCCTCCTGCGTGCTGTCCTTGCCGGCGATGAACTGCACGTCATCGACCATCAGCACGTCGACCGAGCGGAACAGCTCCTTGAAATCCATCATCTTGCGGTCGCGCAGGGCCTGCACGAAACGGTACATGAACTGTTCCGCCGAGAGATAGAGCACGTTCATGTCGGGGCGCGCGGTGGTCAGGTCCCAGGCGATGGCATGCATCAGGTGGGTCTTGCCCAGTCCGACGCCACCATAGAGAAACAGCGGGTTGAAGGTGGTGGGCCCGCCTTCGGCGACGCGCTTGGCGGCGGCATGGGCCAGCTCATTGGGCTTGCCGACGACGAAGGTTTCGAAGCGGAATCGATCGTCCAGCGGGGCGGAGGGCAGGGCACCGTCGGTCCGGACCGGCTGTACGGCGGCGGCGGTCCTTGGCGCGTCGGGCTGTGACGGGCGGGCCGCGCAATTGGCGGCGACACGGAAATTCAGGCGGCGCACCTTCGGGTCGATGCTGGAGATCTGATAGAGGATCAGATCACCGTAATGCTGCGAGACATAATTGCCGAGAAAGCTGGTGGGCACCTGAAACGTCGCAATGCCGCCTGACACTTCGGCCAGTTCCAGTGGTTCGATCCAGTTTCGGTAATTGCTCTGCCCGACAGAGTCCTGGATTTTCTGCTTCAGCCGGCCCCATTGTTCTTGCGTCAT